>CAVZTL010000013.1:0-11110 GCA_963778215.1 uncultured Actinomycetota bacterium | reverse complement strand
CTCAAGGGTGCTCTGAGAGCGGCGAACGACGCCGCGATCGCCACCGGCGTCTACGGCGTCCCGACGTTTGACGCGGGGGGCCTGTTGTGGTGGGGCGATCACCAGCTCGAGGCGGCTGCGCTGTATCACCGGCTCAGCTCCTAACCCCACGGCCGGCCGCCGCCAGCTGCCGGGCTTGGGGCTATCGGGCGAGTTCGGGCGGCAGTGCTTTGGGCCCGTCGGGGTAGAGCTCGGACAGTTTCTCGGGGGTCATCTCCAGCGTGTTGGCCGCCTCGGCGGGGGTGCCGACGACGAGCCACAGCGCGTCGCGGTCGGTGTCGTTGAAGATTTGCCGGACGGTCGTGGGATCGACTGTGAGCGCCGACAGCGGCGCGAGCGTGAGGACCTCGTCCTCAACGCGGATCCGTCCGATGCCTTCGAGGAGAACGTAGAGCTCGGTCTGGTGTTGGTGGCGGTGTTTGGTCGAGGCCTGGCTGGGTGTCAGCCGCCACAGCCGGGCGCCGAAGAGTGATGTTCCGAGCTGTTTGGCGAGGTCGGTGTTCACGACGCCCATCTGATTTGAGGGCCGCCAGAACGCGTCGGCGGCGGGGAGGTAGCTGTAGGTCACAGGACGCTACGCTAGTCCGTAACCTGTTTGGCGTCAATAGCCGGTTATGGACCTTCCTGAAGATCTCTCCCTGCCCCTGAATCGCGGCGCTCCGTGGTGGTACTGGCTGGCCGGACGGCCCGCGCTGGACTTCGTCAACACCCACCGCGAGCGGTGGTGGCGAAACGTCGAAACACTCGTCATCCCCGAGGACCTCGCCGAATGGGTCGTCCAGGCCGGGCTGCTCACCGAGCCGCCGCCCGTCGATACGGGGCTGCTCCTGGACGCGCGGGAGTTGCGCGAAGCGATCAGCCTGACAACCGACGCGGTTCTCGCGCGGACCGCCGCGAGCGGCGATGCCTTGAGCATCATCGAAAGCTGGCTGCCCGAAGCACAGCTCCCTGCTCGACTCGTGATCCCTCAGGACGGTTCGGGGCCGGTTCTCAGCGCCGGCGCGCCGGCGTATCCAGGTCGTCATGCGCTGGGTCTGATCGCGCGTGACGCGGCGGAGATGCTCGGGACCGAGCAGCGCGAGCGGGTTCGGATTTGCGCGTCGGACACCTGCAGTGCGCGCTTCTATGACCACTCCCGCAACGGACAGCGCCGGTGGTGCTCGATGCGAGGCTGCGGCAACGTGGCCAAGGCGCGACGACACCGGGAGCGCCATGCCAAGTAGTGAGCCAGCGTCACCACCAGATTCGCACCGACAGCGGGACCAATCCGAGCCCCTCGGCGGCGAGACGATGGCGGTCGAGGCGGTCGAGCGCGCACTGCAAGCGGCGGCTGGCCTGCAAGGCGCGGTCTCCGTCGAGGTTGATCCTCTCCATGTCGCCGCGGCGATCCGCAGCGAACGCCTGCTTCGCCTCGACGGCCAAGCTCTGCCTGGCTTTGCCCCGCTGTCGCGCTTCTGGCGTGCCGCTGATGGATGGGTCCGGACCCACGCCAACTATCCCTGGCACCGGGAGGCGCTGCTGGCGGCTTTCGCCGTCGCCCCTGCCGGCGTCGAGGCGGCGATCGAAGCCCTCCCCGCCGCTGAAGTCGAGGCCCGCGTGTACGAGGCGGGCGGCCTGGCGGTCGCTGTCCGCACCACCCGGCAGTGGCGCGAGTTGGCCGGCGATCCAGCCCCACTGATCGCCACCGAGACGATCCCTGGGGCAGCGCCCCGGCCCGCAGGCCGGCTGCGGGTGCTTGACCTCACCCGGGTCATCGCCGGCCCCGTCGGCACCCGCATGCTCGGAGCGCTCGGCGCCGACGTGCTCCGGATCGACCCTCCCGGCCGCCCAGAGCTCACGCTGCATCAGTACGACGGCCTGCTCGCCAAGCGCAGCGCCACCCTCGACCTGGCCGACCGTCACCTCCACGAACTGCTCGCCTCAGCCGACATCGTGGTCACTGGCTACCGGCCCAGAGCGCTCGACCGCTTCGGGCTATCGCCGGCGATGCTCGCCGACCGCCACCCCGGTCTCGTCGTGGTCACACTCTCCGCCTGGGGCAACACCCCGGGATTCGCCGAGCGGCGCGGCTTCGACTCACTCGTCCAGGCCGCCACCGGCATCGCCCTCGCCTACGGGGAACCCGGGGCCCTGCCCTGCCAACTGCTCGACCACACCACCGGCTATCTCATCGCAGCCGCCGCCCTGGAAGGCATCGCCGCTCAGCGCTCAAGCGGCGGGACGCACTTTGCCCGCGTTTCCCTCACCGCCACCGCAGAGGACCTCCTACGCCGCGCGCCGGTCGCCCAGGCCGACGTCGACGCAGCGCCCTACCTCGTCGACCTCGACCCGCACGTCACCGCAGTGGCACCGCCAGGACGCCTCGGCAGCCGACCGCTCCGCTGGCCGGGGCCACCCGCACCCTACGCCCGCGACACCCCCACCTGGCTTCCTGACCGAGCGTGGGTGTGACCCCGGCAAGAGCTCCGCGCGGGCCAGCGCGTACCCACGGTCGTCTGTGGCGGCGCTGTCGTTCGCTGCGGGCTCAGCGGAGGAGTATTACGGCGGGCAAGCGGGGCCGACGGGCTGAATTTCGACTCTTCGGTTTGCGTATGCGGGCGTGCCGGGCCCAGGTCCCAGGTACCTGCCGGTGATGTCGCCTGGCGGATCCCGGTCGGTGGCCGCCGCTCCGGCGGCGCCCATCGCGACCACGACCGTACGGATGCCGCGGGCGGCGAGCACCGGCGGGGTCGAGTGGTCGGCGGGGTATCTGGCGAGCAGGTCAGCGACGTACTGAGCCCGCGCCCTGGACAACCCGACGTTGTCGAAGCCGCGGTCTTCTCCGTGTGAGTCCGTGTGACCGACCACGTTCAGGGTGGTCACGCTGTTGTCGAGCTGAGGCAGGCCTGGGCCGCCGTAGGCCCGCTCGAGTTCCGCGTAGACGGCACTGTCGTCGGTGTCGGGGATCGATGCCCCGAACGGGAAGTGGAAGGTGTCCTCGTGCAGCACCACCTGCCGGCATGGCGCCGGGGGTGCCGGCGGGCAGAACACCGCATCGAGCGTGCGGGTACGGCGGTAGGTCGCCTCCACCAAGATGTCGCGGGCCATGCCGCTGGCTTCGAGTCGACTCATCGTTCCGAGCATCCCCGCATCGTGGACGAAGGCGTTCCACGGTTCGGTGTTACCGGGACAGAAGTCGACCGCATCCTTCACATGCCAGTCGAACTCGAACTGGAGCACGTACCGCGTGCATCCCCCGGAGGGTCCGGCGGGGTCCGGGGTGGCCGTGACCCAGCCCGTGAGCTCGCGGAGATCCGGCCCGTACTCACTGTCGAATGCCACACCGTCCCCGGTCCCGCCGAACAACAGACCGTAGGGCCCGTCGTTGAACGCCAAATTGAGGCCGGGCAAGCCTCCCGGCGCGCCGGGCCGCTGATCCCGCGGAATGCCGAGCGTGCCGAGCGCAACCGCTGCGCCGGGGTGCGCCACCAGCTCTGCGAGGTGGTGGTCCTTGATGGCGGTCATGATCGGATTCTCGGCCGCCGGGTGGTGGACGGTGTCCTCCTTCATGCTCTGCAGGACGCAGCTGGTCGAGTCGGCCGGCTCCTGCCAGTGGAAGCGGGGGCTCCCCGTCCCGGTGAGATAGGCGTGGAACGCCGAATGGACGTCCGAGCAGAGCAGGAAGTGGGCGCCGTTGGTCGCCTGGGGAATGCTTCCCTCCAAGATCGCGTCGATCGCCTCGGCAACCGTGTGCCACCAAAAGGACGCTGTGACAGCGTCGCCGTATGGGGTGCAATCGCTCTGGCACCGCTCGATGGCGTCCGGATCTCTCAAGCCAGTGCAGGGCACCCTTTGCGTCCACGCGCTCGCCGCGGCGGGGTTGTACGTGGGCGAGAAGAACGGCAGCGCGACACTCGGCACCCGCTGAAGCTGCCGGCGCCGGCGCGCAGGGGCCACCCGCTCGGTCGTGGCATCACGCTGGACCGCGCGTGCGGCCACAGCGCGCTTCAGCGCGTTCCGTTCCGCGCCAAACAACTCCTCGTCCACCTCTCGGTCGCGCTGGCCGCATGTCCCGCCGCATGAGCACCGACCTCCTCCACACCGCGCGAGGAGCCGGCGGTCACGCACCAGCCGCGTCACCGCCGCATTGCCTACGGTGCGCTGCAGCGACAGCAGTCGATCCTCCACCGGCCTGGGCCGCGATGCACCCACCGGCGATCGCTCGGTCGCCACGTCCGCCGCCGCAACCGCGCTTGAGAACGCTCCGGCGCCCATTCGCGCCGACCCTACAGCGCGTGCACCAGCCGCGCAACGGGCCCCGGGCTGGGCCGGGTTCGATCGCATTTCAAGAGCCTCCCGACCAGACGAGCAGGACGTGCCCGTGCCAGGGGACGGTCAGCCGCCGGTCGGAGACCTGCACCGAAATGACCTGTGCGTTGACCCGTACATCGGCATAGCTGATCCACCGTCCGCGGTCAGGCGCCGGTCGGGCTCGTCGCCGTCATCGAGGACGCCGCCTCTGCTGTTGACGAGGATGACTTGGGGATCGGCGCCTGTCAGCGCATCACGGCCCAGGCTTGCTGTCTGCCCGGTCGCTCAGATTGTCAACGCATTCACGGCGGCAGTGGCAGCCGATGAGGCCGGGTTCGACCGGCGCAGGCACCCGTCGACTTCGCTGCGCTGAGCCGCTCAGAACTCGATGCGGCTCTCAGCGGGGAGCACGAGCACAGAGCTACGTGCGCTGTTGAGCTCGTTGCGGACCTCCCCAGCGACGACCACACGACCTTTCGGCGCGCCGGCCTGGGAGCCGACCACGATCAGATCGACCGATTCGGAGCTCGCGTCGACCACCGCGGCTCCGAGCCTCGCAGCCAGCGCGGCGGCAGTCGCCCGCGCGTCATCGTTGACCGGACCGGCGAACGGCACCGCGATCGACCTGATCGCAAAATCTGTCTTGGCGCGTAGCCCGGCCGCCGCGACGGCGATGGCGACGCGGCTGCCCTCGAGCAGACGCTGCGCAGACATCCCGGGTTCCGCGCGGCCCAGCGGCGTGCGGTAATCCGAGCCGAATACGATGATCGAGGCACCAATTCGCTGCGCGAGTTTGTCCAGGACGTCTCCCGTGGCCGCTCCGACCTCGACGTAACGAGCAACGGCACCATCCATCTGTGCGGCGCCCCGCTCCAAGCGCTGCTCGGCGTCGTGCTGGGCCACCTGCTCGCGCCGAGGATCGAACTCCCTGGAGTGCCGCACATAAGCCAACGCGACCGAGGCTCCGGCCGGAGCCAAGAGCTTCCCCAGAGCGAGGGCATCGTCGTCGTTCGAGGTGCCGTCATAGGAGATAACAAGGTCAGCCGCCATTGCGCACAACATATCCCAACACAACGAGCCCAATCCGCTCCGGACCGTGTGGATGGCCCGCTCAGCGATCACGCAATCGCGCTGTGCGAGATGGCGGCCAGAAGTTCGGTCCGGGCCCGACGCCCCTCAGGTGATCAGCTGTCCGAGAGTGTGACCAGGCGAGTGCAGTGGTCAATCAGCTCGGGGTCGCTGCTGGCGATGATCACGATCGCGCCGGCGCGTGCGGCATCGAGGAGGTGGTGCAGGACGGTGCTGCGGGACTCTGGGTCCAAACTGGCTGCAGGTTCGTCGGCGAGGATCAGCTCGGGATCTCCGGCCAGGGCTCTGGCGACCGCCACACGCTGGCGCTGTCCGCCGGAGAGCTCCCAGATCAGCTGATGGGTCTGATCGCCCAAGCCCAGGGCAACGAGCATGCGGTCGCTGCGCTCGGCGACCTCCGAGCGGCCGAGACCTCGGGCCTGCAACGGCAGGCCGACGGCCTCGTGGGCGGTCAGCATCCCTGGGAGGTGATGGTGCTGGAGGATCAGCCCGAGTGCGGCGCCGCCGTGCGCTGTCTCCGGGCGCCCAACGTGGAGCACGCGACCGGAGCTCGGCTCCACCAGTCCGGCGAGCACGTGGATCAGGCTGGACTTGCCGGTGCCGGACGGCCCGGTGATGCCAAGCACTTCGCCGCGCTCGATGCGCAGCGAAAGGCCGCTGACGAGCACAATGTCGAGGTTGCGCACGGTCACGTCCTCGATGACGAAGTGCGACGTTTCAAGCATCGCCGTCCTCCCCGCCGTTGGCCTGGCGTGCCCGCAGGACGATCCCGTCGGCGTCGAGATGGACGGCCAGCAGGGTTCCGCTCGGGTAGCGGGCGAGGACTTCCGGGGGCAGTTGGATCGTCCCGGAGCCGCCGACGACCGCGAAGCGTTCCGCGCCCCGGCCCTCAGCGCCGATCGCCCCGTTCTCGATGGCCAGCGAGCGGGGAAGCGCCTCGGAGACGGCCCGGTCGTGGGTGACCACGATGACCGTGGCGCCGCTCAGCTCACGCGCGTCGCGCAGCGCCGCGATCACGGAGTCGCGACTGTGGGGATCAAGCTGGCCCGTCGGCTCGTCAGCCAGGAGCACGCGCGGGGATGTCGCCAGCGCAGCGGCGATCGCCGCCCGGTTCTGCTGTCCGGCCGAGAGCCGGGACACGGGCCGGTCGGCGAGCTCGGCCAGACCCATCCGCTCGACGAGTTCCGCGCTCGACCAGCGCAGCGGCCAGCCGCGCCGGCGGGCGCCGCGCGCGGCGAAGCTGACGTTCTGGGTGACCGTGGCGTAAGGCAGGAGGTTGCGCAACGGGTCCTGGAGCAGCAGCGAGAGCTCGGTGGCGCGCAGTCGGCTGAGGCTGGCCGCATCGAGCGCAGTGATGTCCTGACCGCCGATCAAGACCGAGCCCGCGGTCGGCTGGAGCAGGCCACTGAGCAGCAACATCAGCGTGGTCTTGCCCGACCCCGAGGGACCGACGATCGCAAGCATCTCTCCCGCCTTGACGACGACGTCGGCGTTGCGCAGGGCAGCAACCGATCCCTGCTCGCTCTCATAGACGTGCAGCAGTCCAGCGCACACCACCTCCGCTCCGATCGATGTCTGCGCCTCAATCGACGTCATCGGCCGCCGCACGCAGAAGGGATGGAGACATACTCGTCAGGATGCCGCGCGCCGCCAGTGCGCTGGCAACCATGACCACGAGCACCGCGCCCAGCGCCACTGCCAGGATCAGGAAGACCGGCAGCGCATAGGACAGAGGCGCGCCGGTGGCCGCGGCGAGCTGAGGCAGCGATGGCAGGACGATCGCGGCAATGCCCGCGCCGGCTGGCACCCCGAACAGCGCGGTCAGCGCGAGAATTCCGGCCTCGATCCCCAGCGAGCGCGCGAGGATCGGACGCCGGACCCCGGTGACCTCCAGCGCGACCATCTCCGTGGCGCGTTGACGGCCACCGGCGGCAAGCGCGCCAAACTGGCCGACCGCCGCGACGAGCAATGCGACGAGCGTGGCCAACAGCATGAAGTCGTAGGCCAGGGCCGGGCCGGTGTGCTCGGCCTCGCTGATCAGCGTAGATGAGCGTTGCACCTGGTCGATATGCAGCCCGGCCGTCCGCAACCGGCTGACGGCGTCCGGCGGCGCCTGTGGGCCCAGCCACACCTCCTCGCTGGTCACGGCAAGGGTCGGGCCTACCTGGGCGCGCTCGAGCGTGTCCAGATCGACCAACACTCCGCCGGGCCCGATCCGTGGCAGAGAGGCCGCCGCGATCGCTGGGCGCACGGTGATCGTGTAGTTGTCCAGGCCCTGCACGGGCAGAGTGCCCGGCTGCGCGCCGCCGACGGCGAGCGAACCGGCGCCGCTGCCGGCGACGGCAGGTAGGACCGAGGGTTGGCCGGCGAGTGAGGCCATCACCGGAGAGTCGGCCTCGTACCGGCCGCTATCGCCGGCCACTACCGTCATCGGAATGTCGAATCCCACCCCCGAGTGGGTTGCGATGACACGGACGCCGGCGGTGGTCGAGCGCCAGGCCGTTGGCGTGAGTTCAGCCCGGGCGCTCTGTGGCACGCCCGTGCTGGAGTGGTAGGTGAGCGTGTTGAGACCGAGCTGAATCTGACCGGAGCTCGGCACTCGCTTGGCGCTCGGCAGGACCCCGAGGCCGACCAATCGGCAGGGGCAGCCAATCTGCGCTCCCCCCTGGTAGGTGGACGTGCCGGAACGCAACCTTCCAAGCCCGACAATGCGCGTCCCGTCCGCCGGATCGAACAGCCAGGCCGCGAGGTAGAGGTGCGCCAGATCTCGACGCGCCGTCCCGGAGGCTGACACGTTGGCCGAGACCACGAGGGCGCCGTTGGCCAAGTTGACTTCGGAGACCCCCCTCGGGGTCAGCGCCCGGCTGACGGCGCCAATGCTCTCGTGCGTCGTGCCGCGAGGCCATTCCGCGGCGCTGGCCAGACGCGTGGCATCGACGCCAATGAGCGGCGTGCCCAAGGGGTGCGTCTCAATCGCCGCCATGGCAAAGCGCCCACGTGGGTCCACTCGGTCGACCACCTGCTCGAGTTGCCGATCGTCGGCGTTGACGGTGACGACCGTGCGCGCACCGATCGCGAACCTCGCAGCCATCAGCCGATTGGCTCGCGCGACCGACCACGCGCACACCGCGAAGCAAGCCAGACCGACCGCGATCACCAGGGTCCGCCCCTCTCGCAGAGCGCCAGGCCGCCGACCGACCCGACGGACGGCCAGGAAGGTGGCCACAGCGGAGGAATCGAGCGTCGCCGCGGTGAGCCGACGGCAGAGATATCCAACGATGCGCACTGCGATGACGGAGGTGGCGAGTGCAACCACGGCAGGGGCAGCGGCCGCGATCGGATTGCTGTGGGAGCTGAGCGCCCCACTGGTGGACGCACCGATCAGCGCAACACCGGCCACGGCGAGGATCGAGACGTCGATCACGACTCGTGAACGGCTACTCGCGGCCTGCGAGGACGATGCCGCGAGCCCGGATTTGCGCAGCAACCACATCGCGCTGACCCCCAGGACGGCGCCGATCGCCAACAGCACCGCTCCGAAGCCGACGAACGTCCACGTGTCAAGCCCCACGGTGGTCGCCGGCGCGAACAAGATCGAGGCGGCGACGCGCACGACGGCCCAAGCACCGGCGATGCCCAGCACCGCCCCGATCGCGCAAAGAGCCGCCGGCTCCATGATCAACACCGCGAGCAGGGTGCGCGGCGGGAATCCGCGCAGGCGGGCGACCCGCAGCTCGGCCCGTCGGAGGTCGGCGCTGCGCATAAGCACCGAGGCCAGCACCCAGATCGCTAACAGGACGAGCTGAAGCGCGGCGACCACCACGATCGTGCCCATCAGGCTCCGCTGATGCAGCGCGCCGGAGAGCAGGGCCGGCAGACCGGTTTCGACCTTTAAACCAGCGTCCGCGGCGTGCCGCTCCAGCGCACGCATGTCCTGCATGACCGCCGAAGCATTTCCGATGCCCAGCACCCCGGACCGCAACCCGCTCTGGATGCTGAGTGAGCGCACGTAACCAGAGGGGAGCGCGAAGGCGGCGGGGCTGCCCACGAACAGATCGTCGACCTCGCGATAACTGGGCGCCCGCGGTTCCGCGGGGGTCGTCTGCCCGAAGGCAAAGTAGGGCTTCGGGTCGCCGAACCAGTAGGCGCTGTGCAGGTTCGGGAGATCGAACACGCCGGTGATCAGGATCCGGACAGGCTGCTCATCCTTCATGTCCTTTACGGTGATCGTCGACCCGACGGCGAGCCCAAATTGTCGTGCCGTCCGGTTGCTCACGACCGCATCCCGGAGACCGGTTCGACATCCGCCGGCACTGAAGTGGAGAATCGAGCAGATACCGCTGCGGTAGGTCAGTCGGCTCGCATACGGCGGGCCGGTCATCGTGGTGAGGAGGACTGGGGTGAGCATCGTCTGCACCACCCGAGGTCCGTAGAGCCAGGTCAGGTGCGCGCTGGCCAGCAACGCGCGACGCTCGGCCGCAAGCCCGTCAAGCGTCGCCGCACCAGCCACCGGGACGAGTTCAAAGCGGGTGTCAAGCACGCTGGCATCTGCCACGGCCCGCCGAACCAGGGAATCACCGCCGGCTCGAAGGAAGAGCGGGCCGACGATCGCCGCCCCAACCGCGATCGCGGCGGTAGTCACGACCAGTAGCGAGCTCATCAGGCGCCAGCGGATGCCGCGGACCAGCACGGACCTCGCCCCGCCTCTCACGCGTCTACGACCCTCTCTCACTCGCCGATGCGTCCTGCCGACCGAACCAGGCTAACCGACCTCGCGGCACACGCTCACTCGGCCCCGGGGGGATCATCCGTCACGGAGATGTACCAAGCGACGATGGTGGCACGTCATACGGAATCGCGCGCCCCGGCAGGACATCCCCACTTCCGCAGAACTGTCACCGACAGCAAAGAACCCCGCGTGGCGGGGCTTCTCGTAGCGCGCGTCGAGATGCCCGGCGAGGCCTCATGATTCGACCATTGCCGCGCATTGACCGCGGCCGGCGAGCCGTTCGGTCATCTCTCGAAGGCGGCGCCTGTCATCCGGTCAGTGCGAGCTCGGGACGGCTGGTCAGCTTTCGGTGCATCTTTGTGAGTGCGAGGCGTTGTCTGCCCTTGATGGTCCCAAGCGGAGCCCCCACTTTCTCGGCAATTTCGTTTTGGGTCAGCCCTTTGAAGTACGCCAGCTCGATCACCTGGCGTTGGTTGTCCGGGAGGCTGACCAGCAGTTGGCGGGCCTGGAATGATTCCTCGCGGTCGGCCACCTGTTGCTCGGTATGCTCTGCGGCTTCGAGCTGTGCGACGAGCGCGTCATCGATTTCGACGTCACGATCGTGCCGGGCCTCGCGGCGCAGGCCGTCGATGCTTCGGTTTCGCACCATCGACAAGAGCCACGTCTTGAACGTTCCCCGGCTCGCGTCGTAGCTTCGTGCGCCTCGCCATACGCTGAGAAACGCGTCTTGAGTCGCTTCTTCGGCCGCTCTCCGACGACCGGTGACCCGCATCGCGAGCCCGAACACTTGGGCGCTGTGCCGGTCGTAGATCGCTTCGAAGGCCCGGACGTCGCCCCTGGCGACCCGGAGCACGAGGTCGTGGTCTTCGAGCTCGGTGAGTTGTGCCTTGGTCATGGTCCTCACTGTACAGATTCTGTCTAGATTCTGTCAAGCTCTTGCCTAGATCGGCTAGCATCGGGTCG
>CAVZTL010000012.1:0-71371 GCA_963778215.1 uncultured Actinomycetota bacterium | reverse complement strand
CATCAACCAGCACGCGCCCGTAATAGGTTCGGTCGAAGATGCACATCCCACCCTGTCCGGGAACATGGGGCCAGAACCGCCAGAGGAAGGGGTGGCGTCTCTCCCGCTCACTGGGTGCGGTGAACTCGGCCACCTTGAAGTGACGTGGGTCGAGTGGGGCGGTCAGGCGGCGGATCGCCCCGCCCTTGCCCGACGCATCCCAGCCCTCGAACAGGATGAGCAGCGGCGGCCCGATGGTGCCGTCGCCGATCAATCCACCACACTGCAGCCGCAGGGCGAGGAGCCGCTTCTGAGCCTGCTCGAGCCGCTCGAGCGCCTCCTCCTTGGGGAGCTTCAAGGCGAGGTTGACTTCGCTCAACGAGGCCATCGTTCGTACTCTGACAGCAACGAGCCGGACCGAACGAGCAGCTGGATGGGGTGGCCGCCGTCTATGACCGCCTCATGCGCGCCCATGTCCACGACCGCTGGTAGCCCGCACAGGGTCCGTTCGGTCAGACACCCTCTGCACGCCGGGCGATGTCGATGTGCCCTCGTAGCGACTCGTCGTCTTCACGTACGGCTTGATCGTTGCGGGTACAGGAACGCAGGCCGGTATCCACGTCAGCCGCGCCGGTCAGGCCGTCGTGTGCCCTTGAAGAGAAACAGCTCGAGCGTGGCCAGGAAGCCCTGGAGGTAGGGCTGCTGGTCGACCGCGAACTGAATCGTGTCGTTGGCCAGAAGTCGCTCGGTGTCCGGCGTGAGGTCGAAACCGCCCGCGACCACTCTGCCCTTGAGGCTGTACTTCTCTAGGGCCAGCGCGACGGCGGCTGTGCTGCCCGCATCGACCGCGAAGTATCCAGCGTAGGCGGCCAGGTGCCGGCCGATGAACGCCTCGATCGTGGTCCGCTCCTGGGCGGCCGAGGCGCCGGAAGCCTGCACCTGCAGCCTGATGCGGCTGCCCTTCAACTCAGCTTCGATCCCCTGCAGGCGGGGCTGCAGATTGGCCGCACCCGGCGTGGCGATGAAGACCACGATCCTGCCTCCGTGCGGGAACAGCTTCTTGATCTGACTGCCCATCTCTCGCCCGCTGCGCGGAAGATCCTGCCCGATGTAGGCCAGGCGACTGGTATGCGGGCGCGTCGACGTTGTAGGCGATCACTGGGATTCCGGCTCTCGTGGCCGCGTCGACGGCTGTGGCCAGCGACGGCGAGATCAGGCTGGCGGCGATGCCGTCGACTCCGGCGCTGACCGCCGTGTTGATCGCGCTGGCCATCTGGCCGGCGTTCCCGAGCGTGACCCTGTCCACTCATACGAGCAGTTGAGCAGCTGGCACGCATCCTGGATTCCGTTGATCGTGGGGGTGAAGAACGTGTCGTGGACCGAGTGATTGACGAAAGTGAATCTGTAGCCGCCCTTCACTCCGAAGATCGACGACACCGCGGTCGAGCCGGACGTCGCCGCCTGGGCTGTGGTGGTGCCTCCGCCACCCGAACCCCCGCAGGCCTCGAGCAGGACAGCGGCCAGGCCGGCCCCGCCGCCGGTCAGCGCCGTGCGTCGAGTCATCTGGGCGGCGCGGGAGACCGCGCCGGATCTCCCGTCTGCCCACTCGAGGCGCTCGAGGCCTCGTCTACGGCGTCATGCTCGGACATCTTCTACCCAGGGTACGGGGGTCGACGCCACAGCACCTCGCGGGGGCCGGCCGATCAGGCCGGCCCGCGCAGGGAAGAGATCAGCGCACTGGCCCCTCGGCGCCGCACGATGGCGTCGAGCGAGACGGCGGCCAGCAGCACGACGGCGGTGGCGATGTCCTGAACTGCCGGGGACTGACGCCCATCAGCCCGAGGCCGTTGAAGACGACGGCGATGATCAGAGCCGCCGAGCAGCGCGTTGACCATGCGCCCGCGGCCCCCGAACAGCGTGGTTCCGCCGATCACCGCGGCGGCCACGGCGTACAGCACGAGACCGCCGCCGTCGATGTCGGTGGACATGTTGCCCTGCTGGGAGATGTAGACCAACGCGGCCAGCGCCGCGGTGGCGCCGGACATGATGAAGGCGAAGGTGACGATCCAGTTGACCTTGATGCCGGCCCGCCGGGCCGCCTCCGTGTTGTTGCCCACCGCGTAGATGTAGCGGCCCGGTGCGGGTGCGGGCGAGCAACCAGGAGTAGGCGAGGATGATGATCAGCACGAACGGGATCACCCACGGCATCCCTCGACCCCAGAGCCGAGGCCGCTGCGGTTGTTGTTGCAGACGTACATCGAGCACGATGCCGGCGAGCGCCACGGCCCGATCGTCAGCGCGGTGACGCCCATCGGCTGCGGCGTGCAGGCCGCGCGCGCGGCGCGAGCGATTGCGGTTCAGCGTGACCGCGGCGAACAGAGCCACGCAGACGGCCAGCGCGATCCAGCCGAGGGCCGGGCTCATGTTGCTGTTCACGAGCTTGTAGATCGGGCTCGTCGGGTCCACCTGGATCACCCCGCCGACCGCCGTCGAGTCGACGTTGGCGAGCTCGAGCATGATGCCGAGGAAGGCCAGCTGACCACCCAGCGTGACGATGAACGACGGCAACCCCAGCCGCGTGATCAGCGTCCCCTGAACCATGCCCAGGAACCCCACGGCCAGGACGCCGCAGATGATGCCGAGCCACCAGGGCAGGTTGACCGGCGGGGCGATCAGCTCGGCGATGACGAAGCCGCCGATGCCCATGCCGTAGCCGATGCTCAGGTCGATCTCGGAGAGCAGCAGGATGAACGTCTCGGCCGCGCCGAGCAGTATGTAGATCGCGGCCTCCTCGAACAGGTTGACCAGGTTCTGATCGGTGAGGAAGGCGGACCGCTGCCGATTCGAAGAAGGCGATGATCAGGACCAGGCCGGCCAGCACGGGCAGCGCGCCGCTCTCACCGCTCTTGATCCGGCGCCACCACGCCTCCAGGTACTCCGCCAGGGAGGTGGCCAGCACCTCGGGGGCGGCGGTCTTTAGCTCGGTCTCGCTGAGCGCGGATTCCGAGCCGGCGTCGGGCCGGGATGTCAGATTGTTCGGTGGTCACAGAAGATCTCTTTCGCGAATCGGATCACGCGGCGGCGGGCTGGCCGGAGGTCCCGGTGGTCATGTACTCGACGGTGCTCTGGCGGTTGAACTCGGCTACGGGGCCTTGAACGACGAGCCGGCCGAGGTACATCACGGCGATCCGGTCGGCGACCTCGAAGACATCGTTCAGGTTGTGCGAGACGAGCATGACGGCCACGCCGCTGGCGGCCAGCCGCTTGATCAGGTCGAGCACCTGGCGCGTCTGCGAGACGCCGAGCGCCGCGGTCGGCTCGTCCATGATCACGAGCTTGGCGTTGGACATCACGGCCTTGGCCACGGCAACCGACTGGCGCTGGCCGCCCGACAGCGATGCGACCGGCTGACGGATCGACCGCACGGTGGTCACGCGCAGGTCCTTGAGCGTCTGACGCGCGGCGGTCTCCATCGGCATCCTCATCCAGGAGGCGGTTACGCAGCTCCTCGTGCCCCAGAAACATGTTCTGCACGATGTCCAGGTTGTCGCACAGAGCCAGGTCCTGGTAGATCGTCTTGATGCCCAGATGCTCGACCTCGCGCGGGTTGGTGTGGACGATCGGCTTGCCCTCCCAGAGCATCTGGCCCCCATCGGGTGACCAGAGGCCCGCGATGGTCTTGATCGTCACGGACTTGCCGGCGCCGTTGTCCCCGCACAGGGCGGTCACCTGGCCGGCGGGGATGTCGAGGGTCACGTCGCTGAGGGCCTGCACAGGTCCAAACCGCTTCTGGATCCCGCGCAACGACAGCAGCGCTCCGTTGCTTTCTGATGTGCTCATCTCGTCGCGTCACCTGTCGTGGGGCAGAAGTCGTGGATGGGGAGGCCCGTCCGTCGGACTCCGAGGAGTCCGGCGAACGGGCATTGTCCCACCAATCAGGGGATCGGTACTACTACTTGATCCCGTACTTCGTGCAGTCCGCCTTGTAGCTCTTGGCGCAGAGCTGGCCGACCGGGACGAACTTGTCGGCCACGACCGTGCTCTTCATGTTGGCCGTGGTCACCCACTCCGGCGTCTCGAGCACCGACGCGACCATCTTCTTCGTGCGTCGGATCCTGCGTCTTGCCGTTGAGCAGGCTGGCCGGGGCCGCCTTGCCGGCACGGAGGTACAGCGCGAGCGCGACGGCCGCTCCGGCCTCCTTGTAGATCGGCTTGTAGACGGTGCCGCACTGGTAGCCGGACAGGATGTTGTCCAGGCCGGTCAGCGTGGCGTCCTGGCCGGTCATCGGGAAGGTGCGCGGCTTCACGCCCTGGCTCTGCAGCTACGTGATGATCGGCGCGCCGTTCTCGTCGTTCGGGATGACCGCCGAGTTCGGCGGCCTCTCTTGGCCGGTCCCTGGTTAGGCGGCCTCGAACTCGTCAAGCGCGTCCGGCGACGGCGAGTCGTCGGGTTCCACGTGCCGGCGGTGTTCGCCGAGCAGCTTGATCTTGCCGGACTTCTCGAGCGGATTCAGGACGTTGTTGTAGCCGTTGGTGAACAGCGTCGCGTTGTTGTCCGTCGGGGCGCCGTGCATCTCGATGAACTGAGCCTTCTTGCCCTTCAGCCACGAGGCTGCGCAGCTCACGAAGCCGTGGCCGATCAGCTTGCCGACCGTGACGTTGTTGAAGCTGACACGTACGGGTCGGTGTCGACCGCGCCCTTGCCGGAGCTCAGGCGGTCGTACTGGATGATCTTGGCGCCGTGGGCCTTGGCGTAGACCTGGGCCTGCACGCCGGTGCCCGGATCCTCCGGGTCGATCAGGATGACCTTGGCGCCGTTGGAGATGTCCGCCTTGACGTCGGTCATGAACGTCGTGTCGGACTTCTGGGCGTTCTGCGGGGTGATGATGTCCGAGGCCGGACAGGCCCGCGGCCAAAAGCGCCTTCTTGATGTCCGGCTGGTCGAACTCTTCGTAACGCGTCGAGCTCGTGGTGTCGGGCATGATCGCTGCGACCTTGCCTGAACCGGCCATGGCGATGGGCTTCAGCACCTTCATGCCGCTGAAGCTGTTGGTAAAGGAATTGATCGAGATGCCGGCAGCGGCGTGGCCAGTGGCCTTCGCATCGGCGCTCGCGGTAAGACCCGCGACACCGACGCTCGCTGCGAGCGCAACCGAAACAACTCCGACCTTGCTGTTGCGCAGCAAGTTCACGAGTACCTCCTAGGTCCTCTCTCCGTTGGGAGCCAGCAGGCTGGCGCCCGCCTCTCCCCTGACGTACTCGATCGTTATGGGCCGGCCTGTGAACGAGGCATGAACAAAGGCTGTCTCTTCATAAACACCGCGTTAACGCTGGCTTTGGCTTTTCGCCCGCGGTTGGCTTCTCGGCCGGCTCATCGCCCGTCGCGTGCGTCCCGCTCACTCCGGGGCGAACCGGTATCCGGCCCGCGGCGCGGTCAGGATCAGCTGCGCGCCATCATCGCCGAGCTTGGCTCGCAGTCGTCTGACGTAGACCCGCAGATACTCGGTTTCGGTCTGGTAGGCGGATCCCCACACGCGGCGCAGGAGGTGCGCGTGGGTCAGGAGCTTGCCTCGGTTCAGCGCCAGTTCGCGCAGCAGCGCGAATTCGGTCGGCGTCAGGTGGATCGGCTGACCCGCGCGCGTCACCTGCTGACGGGCGAGGTCGATGACCACCTCGCCGGCCGTGATCGTCGAGCGCCGATGGTTCGACGGGGACGGTGGCCCGGGTCCGCCTCAGTGTGGCGGTGATCCGCGCCAGCAGTTCCTCGACGCTGAAGGGCTTGGTCATGTAGTCGTCGGCGCCCATGTTCAACGCCGTGACCTTGTCGCGCTCCCCGCCGCGCGCGGAGACGACGATCACCGCGACCGACGATCGCTCGCGGATCTGGCGGCAGAGTTCCATGCCGTCGGCATCGGGCAGCATCAGGTCGAGCAGGACGATGTCCGGCGATTCCGTCTCGAGCAGGCGCAGGGCCCGCTCGGCGTCGGCCGAAACCACCGTGTCGAAGCCTCGCACCGCCAGGTTGGAACGGATCAGATCGACGATGTTGGGGTCGTCCTCGACGAGCAGTGCCCGCGTGGGCTCCTGCGCGTCAGCCATCGACCGCGACCCGGCTGGTGCGCAGCAGCGCCGGCGCCGGATGCGCCGGCTCCGATGGGGCCTCAGACCCCGGATGGGACGGCTCCGGCGCGGCCTCAGGCACCTCCAGCGGCAGCACGATTCGAAACGTGGCACCGCTTGAGCGCTCGACGAGTCCGATCGACCCATTATGGGCCGTGACGATGCCACGGGCGATCGACAGGCCGAGCCCGGCCCCGGCGGTCGCCGAACGGTGCCTGCGCGTGGAGTCAAAGGGCGTCCGGCGGATCTCCGGCGGCAGTCCGCGGCCGTCATCGCTGACGATGACCTCGATGTCGCCGCGTGGCTGGTGCGTGGCGGCGATCGCCACGCGGGTGCCCGGCGGGTTGTGGTGCAAAGCATTGTTCAGAAGATTGACGAAGACCTGCTCGAGGCGATCGTGATCGGCCCAGATCGGGGGCATGTGGGAATCCGGGCTGAAGCTCACGCGGTCGCGCCAATCATGCGGGAGGCAGGCCACCGCCGCCTCAATCACGAGGTCGAGCTGGCACCAGTCGAATTGCATGCGCATCACGCCCGAGTCGATTGCCGAGAAGTCGAGCAGATCGTCAACCAGACGGCCGAGACGCGAAGACTCGGTGGCAATCGTCTCCAGGAAGCGATGCTGGGACGCCTCGTCCCAGGTGATGTCAGGGGCCAACAGGCTGGAGGCGTAGCCCCGGATCGCCGTGAGCGGGGTGCGCAACTCATGACTGAGGCGCGACAGGAACTGCCGCTGGAGCTCGCGCGAGCGGCGCAGCGCCGCCGCCTCGCGCTGGGCTTCCTCAGCTTCCTGACGCTCGACCGCCGCCGCGGCGTAGCCCGCGTAGAGGCCGAGCAGGTCAAGCTCGTCGCGCGTCGGCGGCACGGCAGAGTCACGGCCGATCGTGATCATGGCGCTGGTTCCGCCCGGTCCCACCACCGGTACGAGCCACGTCTGACCGTCGACGATCACGCGCTGGCCGGAGGGCACCGGAGCGTTTACCCGCACGACGTCGATGCGGCCGCGGTCCAGGCTCAAGGCGGCGGCCAGGGCCGAAATGATCAGAGCTCAATCCTGAGCTGGGATCGGCCACGGCCAGGCTGTCGGCGAGTCCGTGCAGGCGGGTCAGCTGACGCCGGGCCGAGCCGTCGATCGTGCCACCGGCCAGCAAGCCCGCCACATCGTCGGGATGCGAGTTCTGCGGCTGAATCTCGGCCACCACGCGTCCGTGACGCAGCACGACGATGCGGTCGGCGATCCGGAACATCTGGTCCACGTCGCGCGTGGCCAGCAGCACGGCCACACCGCTTTGGCCGATCCGCTCGAGCAGCCGCTCCAGCTGGGCGGTTTCAGAAAGTCCCATGGCGGCCGTTGGCTCATCGAGTACCAGCACGCGCGGCTGCCGGAGCAGGGCCATGGCCAAGGCGAGCAGGCCGCGCTGGCCGCCGGTCAGGGTGTCCGCGCGCTGCATGACGTTCGCCATCGGGATCCCGAGCTGATCCAGGATCTGCGTGGCGCGCTCGTAGAAGCGCTTGGGTGATAGAACCTGGCCCCGGGTCTCCCGGCCGAGGAGGAGATTGCCGGCGACGTCGAGCGTCTCGCAGAGGGAAATCTCCTGCCAGACCACCGCCACGCCCTGCCGATCGGCGGCGCGCAGGCTGCTCGAGAGCAGTGAGCCGTCGACTCGAATGCTGCCGCTGGTCGGCTGCAGGTCGCCGCCGAGGCAGCGCACGAGCGCCGTCTTGCCGGCCCCAGGCTCGCCGGTCACGGCCACGATCTCACCGCTGCCGACGCTGAGGTCAATGTCCTCGAGCGCCGTAACGGAGCCGAACCCAATGCCTACACCAGAAACCTCAAGCACCCTTGCAGACTAGCCATCCCGACAAGCTAGGCGAGCACGCGAGCACCCGGACCGGGGGAGACCACGGTTGCGCCAGCGGGCGCGACCGTGCCCGGTGGCATCAGCGCCAGCACGTTGCCGCCAAAGCCCCCGCCCACCAGCCGTGCTCCCAGCGCGCCGGATGCCTTCAGCCGGGCCACCGTCTGCTCGATCCCGTCGGTGGAGACCTCGAAGTCATCGCGCAGGCTGGCGTGCGACAGATCGAGCAGACGGCCGAGCTTGGCGAAGTCGCGGCGGCGCAGCGCCGTAACGGCGCCGAGTACCCGGCCGTTCTCGCTCATGACGTGCCGAGCTCGGCGGGCCAACTCGTCCGGCAGCATGTGAAGGTCCTGGATCAGTGCGTCGCGCAGCGACTCGACGCCCATGCGGTGCGCCGCCTCGATGCACTCCTCCCGTCGGCGGTTGTAGCCCGACGCGGCGTTGGCGTGCGGTTCGCCGCAGGAGAGCGTGACCAGTCTGTGCTCGTCGAGCTCGAGCGGCAGCGGTTCGAGCTCGAGTGTGCGGAAATCGATCAGCACAGCCTGCCCGGCCCGGCCAGTGAGCGAGGCCAGCTGATCCAGCAGCCCGGTCTGGGCACCGACCCAGTCGTGTTCGATCCGCTGACCCAGTCGCGCGAGCTCGATCAGCTCCGGCGGCTCGGTCCCGGTCAGTGCGATCAGGGCCAGGCATAGGGCCAGCTCGAGTGCCGCGGACGAGGACATTCCGGACCCCCGAGGCAGGTCACCCGTGATGTCGATCCGCGCTCCCGGCAGTTCATACCCCAGTCTCCCCAGCTCCGCCACGGCTCCACGCACAAAGGCCCGCCAACCCTCTGCGGCCCGCGGTTCCCGCAGGTCAAACGCATCGCGCTCGTCCAGGTCATGCGCGACCGCCTCGATCGAGACACCGTCGAGGCGAGTGGCGGTGACGGTGACGCCGGCGGCCACCGCGAACGGAAGGGCCAGACCATCGTTGTAGTCGGTGTGCTCACCGATCAGGTTGATGCGACCGGGGGCGAAGGCGGTGACAGCGTGCTGGGTCAAGGGCGACTAGGTTGTCAGGTCCACGACCCGCTGAAGCATCATCTCCACTAACCGGCGACGCTCTCAGCCTGCAGACGCGCTGCTGTGGCGCGTGCGCTCGCAAACGCCCCCGGTGTGGTCGTGACACGCGCCGACGAGGAACAGTACCGCTGGCCAGGCCGACCATCAGCCACCAGCCCGGGTGGGTGGCCTGGGCGAACTGCGGGCCGAAGCTGACGCCCGCGCTGGTGCCGACGATCGCGCCCACCGAGCGCGATCCCGATCGTCGAGCCGACCTGGCGGCTGGAGGAGGCGATCGCCCCGGCCACACCCGCCTGCGCCGGCGGCATGCCGGAGATCGCCGTGTTGGTGATCGGCGGATTCACGAGCCCCGAGGCCGATCCCGAAGATCACGTAGGAGGCGAACAGCAGCCAGACGAGGTGTGCGGCGTGAGCTGGTCAGCAGCAGCGGGCCGATGCCGAGCGCCACCCCCGCGATCAGCAGCGGCCGGCGCGTTCCGATCCGCGCCACGAGCCGCCGGTGATGGGCGCCAGCACCACCGTGAAGACCGCCAGCGGCAGCGTGTACAGGCCCGCCTGCAGCGCCGAGAGCCCACGCGCGTCCTGCAGGTAGAGCGTGTTCAGGAACAGGAAGGCGCCGTACGCGCCGAACGCGCACACCGCGCTGACGGCGGCGCCGCTGAACGGCAGGCTGCGGAAGAAGCGCACGTCGATCAGCGGCTCGTGGCGGCGCAGCTCGTACGGCACGAGCACGCCGAACGCGCACAGCGCGACCGCGAACAGCCCGAGGATCGTGGCCGACGTCCAGCCGTAGGCCTGGCCCTCGATGATCGCGTAGGTGAGGCTCGCCAAGCCCGAGGATCACGAGCACCTGGCCGACCGGGTCCAGTCGCCGCGGATGCTCGGCCCGCGACTCGGGCACGTACATCGCCGTCAGCAGGCAGGCGAGCAGGCCCACCGGCACGTTGACCAGGAAGACGTAGCGCCAGCCGATCGTGGTGACGAAGACGCCGCCGAGCACCGGTCCGAGCCCGAGGCTGACGCCGAAGGTCGCGCTCCACATGCCGATCGCTCGAGCGCGCTCGCGCGGGTCGTGGAAGACGTTGCGCACGATCGAGAGCGCGACCGGGTTGAGCATGGCGCCGCCGAGCGCCTGGAACGCGCGGGCGGCGACCAGCACCCCCAGGCTGGGGGCGACGGCGCACAGCGCCGAGCCGAAACGAATGTCACCAGGCCGGTCTGGAACACGCGCCTGCGGCCGAGCCGGTCACCGGTGGAGCCGCCGAGCATCAGGAAGCTCCCGAGCACCAGCGTGTAGGCGTCGACGATCCATTGCAGCCCGGCCGAGCGACGCGTGCAGCGAGCGGTGGATCGCGGGCAGCGCGACGTTGACGATCGTCGTGTCCACACCGACGATCAGCAGGCTCAGGCAGCACACGCCGAGCACCACCCAGCGATGGTCGTTCGCGGCGCCTGCACCTGCGCTGCGGCGGCTCAGAGCTCACATAGTCAGGGTATCCATCGGCCCCACGCGCGGCTCAGGCAGGACGGCGGCGGGCGCGCGGGAAGCTGAAACGCGGATGCGGCGGGACCCGCGGCGCCGACCTCGAGCACGATCTCCGCGCGCCGCGTGAGCGGTACCGCGCGCGGCGACCCGCCCGTGCGCCCGGCCGTTCACGTACACGCGCACGCGCTGCCGCTGAATGAGGCGATCCGCGTGGCGCTGAGCGCCTGGCCCCAGGCCCTGAAGAGGTCGCCGAGCGTCAGCCGCAGGCCGGCTCGGAAGTAGACGATGCCGGTGGGATCGAGCGTGACCAGAGCACCGAAGCAGCGAGCGCGCGTGAGCCGGCCGTCGCTCATGACCCGCGGCGGCCTGCGTGCCGATCCCGGCCGGCAGCAGCACGACGCGATCGGCCCCGAACACCTCGATGTGGGCCTCCAGGCGGTGCCGAGCGGCGCGGTGCAGGCGCCGGGCACGCGGTCCGCGGACCGGGGGCTCGAAGCGCGGGCCGCGTCCGATCGGCCGCACCTCCGCAAGAGCGTTCCTCGGGATGCCATCGGCTCGCCGCTGCTTCGCCGATGGGGCGCCGCCCGCTCGCTGCGATGCTCGCGACGGGGCCGTGGGCCGCATCCGCCGAGCAGCAGCGCGAGCCCGAGCAGCAGCGCGACGCGTCTCATACCGGCAGGCGGTCGAGCATCCGCACCCCGAACAGCGCGAGGCTGAGCGCGCCGCCGAGCAGTGACGCGGCGATCGCTCCGCACCAGGAACAGCGGCAGCACGACGAGCGCATAGCCGTGCGTGAGCACCGGCAGCAGCGTCAGCCCGGCCCACAGTGCGATCACGGCGGTGACCAGCAGCAGCGGCCCGCCGGAGCGGCCGCCGAGCAGGCGGCCGGCGACGGCGCCGAGCACGGCGAGCATCACGAGCAGCAGCACGACATTCGCCGACGGTCACGCTCGGGCTGCCGTGCAGGTACTTGCCGCCCATCCCGACCGCGACGAGCGCGAGCAGCAGCAGGGCCAGACCCGTCGAGAGCCGTCGGTCGAGCTCGGGCGAGCGCACGCGCCAGGCCGCCAGGGCGCAGGCGAGCACCACGACCAGGCCGGCCAGAACCAGACGATCGAGGGCGCGCCGCGGTGCCACACGCTGCCGGCGATCGTGCTGTGTCTGCCGTTCACGATCACGGGGATCCGCCACGAGCCCACGTAGCTCTGTCCCGGAGCCAGCGCGATCGTCGCCAGCGCGTGCAGGCGCCCCTCGCGCCACGCGTAGGCGTGGCCGCGGGAGACCTGGACCCAGTGCGGCGGTGTGTGGCGCGTGAGCCCGCTCGGCGGGACCGCCGGCACCGGAACCTGGCTGAGGTAGTACTCCTGCGAGTTGTGGTTGACCGCCACGCCCTGCGGGGTGAAGCGCACCCATGGAGCGCCACGGAAATCGAGGATCGTCACCCGGCTGCGTCGGCCGGAACCTGCACCCAGAGGTTCAGGTAGGCGTTCACCACCTGCGCGTCGATGCCGGCGGGAACGTGGGTGATGCGCGCCTGATAGTCCGTCGCCGTCGGCGTAACCGGCCCGTCGGCGAGCGCTGGCGCGGGCAGGGAAGAAAGCGCCGCGAACGCCGCGATCAGCAGGGCGGTCGCTAAGGCCGCGCGCCTAAACTGGCTCCTCGTGCGCCGCTCGGGGCTACTGGCTGTCATCACCGCCATTCTGGCGAGCCTGGCGCTGACCGCGGCGCCGAGCGCGCGGGCCGACGGCGACCCGGCCAGCGACGTACTCGTCCAGAGCCGCTGTTCAATCCGGTCGACTCGGGCGTTCCGCTGACCGAGCAGACGCGTCTCGAGGCCCTGCTCGGTGCGAGCGCGCAGGCCGGCTTTCCCATCCGGGTGGCGATGATCGCATCCCAATCGGATCTGGGGACTGCCACCGCGCTGTGGGGCAATCCCAAGAACTACGCCCAGTACCTGTGGATTGAGCTTTCGCAGCTCTACGGCGGTCAGGTCCTGGTGGTCATGCCCAGCGGCTTTGGCCTCTACGGCAGGCGCACCGGCGCGCACGCTGTGACCGCGGCCGAGCTCGGCGTGCGGGCGACAGCCCCCGGCTCAGGCCAGCAACTCGCCGCGGCCGCGTTCTCGGCGGTGCCGCTGCTGGCTCGGGCGGCCGGCCATCCCATCCCGGCCGCCGCGCTGGCTGCCGCCGATCGGGCCGGGGCGCTGGGAGAGAAACCGACCGTAGCGGTCGGTTTCTCTCCCAGCGTCGTGATCGCGCTGCTGGTCGGCGCGGTGATGATCGCGATCTGCTGGGGATTGAGCCTGCGCGCCCGCCCGCTGCAGATCTCCCGGAGGGCCCAAACGTGAGGCGGCGGGCGCTGGTCGCGATGTTCCTGGCGCTGCTGCTGGCGGTGGTCCCTGGCGGTGCCCTGCCCGGTCTGACCCTGGCGTCCGGCGCATCGGCCCAAAGCACCCGCGCCAACCACCATCAGATGCCGACCGGATGGTTTCTGGCCCTGCTGGCGATCCTGCTTCTGCTCTACGTCGGGTGGCGCTCGGGGCGTCTCAGGCAGCTGCTGGGCGCCGCTCGCGCAACCAGGCCGCGCGGCGAGCGTCGGGGCATCCGGGTGCGGCCGGGGGCGCTGCTACCCCTGGCCCTCTTGGTGATCGTGGTGGTGGCGCTGTTGATCGATAACGCTGTCTCCGGCGACCAGGCGGCAAGGGGTGCCACGTTGGGACCGAACGCAACGGTGACGGCTCACACCAGCCGCACGATCGCGACGATTCCGACCACCACGATCAGCGCTCGAAGCGCACCGGGCGAGAGCCGCCGGCCGTAACGCGCTCCGAGCACGCCGCCGATGATCGAACCGCCGGCAATCAGCCCGGCCACGTCCCAGGCCACGTGCGCGGCGACCACGAACACGATTCCGGCCACCAGGTTGGTCAGGCCGGTGGTGATGACCTTCACCGCGTTGAGCCGCTGCACGCTGTCGTTGATGCTCAGGCCCAGTATCGACATCATCAGAATGCCCTGGGCGGCGCCGAAGTAGCCGCCGTAGACACCGCAGCCGAAGGCGCCGGCGATCGCGCCGATAGCCACGCCCTCGCCATGGCCCCGACGGCGATCACCTAGCGCACGGTTGATCTGCTTCTGCAGCAGGATGAGCACCAGCGCCAGGCCGATGAAGAACGGCACGATCGCCTGGAAAGCCGATGCCGGGAGGACCAGCAGCAGGATTGAACCGAGCGCTCCGCCGCCTACCGCCGCCAGGCCGAGCCTGACTACACGGTCGCGCTGGCCGATGAGTTCGCTCCGGTAGCCGATGGCCCCCGAGACTGAACCGGGCACGAGGCCGATCGTGTTGGAGACGTTGGCGATGACCGGGGCGTAGCCGAAGGCCAGCAGGGTCGGAAAGGTGATCAGCGTGCCGCTGCCGACGACGGTGTTGATCGTGCCGGCGGCGATGCCCGCCGCGAAGATGACCACTATGTGCCACGCGCTCAAGAGCGCAATGGTGCCAGTCGCGTCAGAGGCTGACCTGTGAGCCCATCAACACGGTGCGCTCGTTCGGCAGTCCGAAGTGCTCGATCGGGCTCGCGGCATTTCGGGCCATGAGCAAGAACAGCTTCCTGCGCCAGATGGGCATGTCCGCCTGTCCACTGTCGGTGATGGTCATGCGCGAGATGAAGTAGGAAGCATGCTCGAGGTCGAGGTTGCGCTCCAGAAAACCCATCTTGCGGGCGAGCTGCAGGAGCTCCGGCACGTGCGTGATGTCGCGGTAACCGCTGCGGACGACCAGATGGAGGACCGGGCATCGGCCAGGACCGATGCGCCGCGCCGTGAAGAGACGGTCGCGCGTCATGTGCGGAACGCTGCGGGACACCAGCGACACGATGAGAACCTTCTCGGCCAGCGCGTTGGTGTGCTCGACCAGACTGCGGAGCGCCAGTGGGGTGGTCTCACCGTTGGCGTTGAGGAACACGGCGGTGCCCGGCACTCGGACCACCGGAGGCCTGGATACCGCCAACTTGTCTAGGAACTCGTGCAGATCTCCCTCCTCCCTGAGCCGATTGTCGGTGACGATCACCTGCCCCTTCTTCCAGGTCAGCATCACCAGCGACGCGGCAAAGCCAATCGCCAGCGGGATCCACGCACCATGGAGCAGCTTGGCTACGTTGGCCAGGAAGAAGCCGAGCTCAACCGTGAGGAAGATCACCCCAAGCACCGCGAGCTGCCATCTCGGCGTCTTCCACATCGCCCGCGCAACGGACAGAAACAGGATCGTGTTGAGCACGAAGGTGCCGGTGACGGCCAGGCCGTACGCGTTGGCCAGACTGCTCGAGCTGCGGAAGACGAGAACCAGGATGATCACCCCGGCGGCCAGGATCCAGTTGACGATCGGGACGTAGATCTGGCCCTCCATCTCACTGGTGTGGACGACACGCAGACGCGGCAGGTATCCGAGCTGCATCGCCTGGCGGGCCACCGTGTAGGAGCCGGAGATCACGGCCTGCGAGGCGATCACGGTGGCGATCGTCGCCAGCACCACCTCGGGAAGTTGGAACCAGCTGGGGACCACCGAGAAGAAGGGATTGAAGTTCGCCAGGTGGGGCGCCCTTGGGTGGTCGAGAATCCAGGTGGCCTGGCCCATGTAGTTGATCAGCACCGCTGGCCACACCAGCGTGAACCAGGCGATGCGGATCGGGCCGGGGCCGAAATGGCCGCGGTCGGCGTAGAGCGCCTCGGCTCCGGTGGTGCATAGCACGACGCCACCGAGCATCAGGAACGCCTCAACGCCGTGGTCGATGAAGAAACGCACACCCCAGACAGGGGAGATCGCCTGAAGCACTCCCGGATGCTTGATGACCTCTGGAATTCCGATCACGGCGATCGAGAGAAACCAGATGAGCATGACCGGGCCGAACACCCATCCGACGGCGCCGCTGCCGCGCCGCTGAAGCAGAAACAGCCCCACCAGGATCGCGACCGAGATCGGCACGACCAGGTGCGAGACCCCGGGCGCGGCGATCTCCAGCCCGGACACTGCCGAGAGCACGGAGACCGCGGGCGTGATCATGCCGTCCCCGAAGAACAGTGACGCGCCCAGGATGCCGAGCGTGACCAGCGCCGCCACGTGCGCCACCTTGTTTCGCCGGCACAGCGCCGCCAGCGCCATGATGCCGCCGTCTCCGCGGTTGTGCGCGCGCATGATGAAACCCGCGTACTTGAGCGAGACGACGATCGCCAGCGCCCAGAAGATCAGGGAGATCACGCCGTACACACCGGCCACGTTCACGTGCTGGGCGGCCTTGAATCCGAAGGTCACCTGCTCGGTGTAGAGCGGACTGGTGCCGAGGTCGCCGTACACCACCCCGAGTGCGCCGAGGGCCAGCACCGCCCGACTGGCGTGGGCGACCACGTCGATCTCGTGCTCATTTGGCGCTGAGGGCTCCGGCGCGTGCTCCGTATCGTCGAAGTCATCGGCCGAGCCGGCTCGTGGCCGGTTCTGAGGGAACTTGTGGGCAGCCTCATGGAAGCTCCGGCGGGGCGGCGGAGCTACCGCGGGAGATTGTGCGGGCTGCTCGCCTTCGACGGCCGGCTCGCCGCCCTCGGCGGGCGCTCCCCCGGCGGGGCGATCCTGGTCGGGTCCGGCCATGGCGATCAGCTTATGACGGAGGGATAAACCCAGGAGTGCGCGCACCGTCTGAACGCAGACCGGATTGGGTCGGAGGCCGTGCCTGCGGCCTTGGCCGCGACCGAGGACGCTGAAGCAGGAAAGCGCGTCAGAGGAGCGAAAGGCAGTCCCATGCTGCTTCGTAACCATGCTCCGAGTATTGATGCCGTTACCACCACCCCCGCCCAGGGGTACGAGCACCTGGGCGCCTCTTCGATCGCGGTCATCGGTTGGCTGACCGCCTCCGGCGTTGACTTCGTCCTCGTCGGCGCCGTCGCTCGCTCAATCCGTGGGGATGCCGGCAGCCGGGGCCCCGTGGACATAGTGCCCGCTCCGTACGGGCGAAACCTCGACCGACTCGCTCACGCTCTGAACTCCGCACGCGTCCAAGAGCGCTCGCCTGTCACGCTGATCGGCGCGCGGCCCATAACCAGCGGCCAACCGCTCAAACTGACAGCGAGCATGCTCATCCGTCCCGAACGTTGGGAGCTGCGCAGCGGTGACCACGAACTCGACATCGAGGGTCGCCCGGACGGTGCCCCGAGCTACCAGGAACTGCTGTACGAGGCTGTCCGCTTCAGAGTCTCCGCGGAGGTCTCGGTCGAGGTCGGGGCGCCCGAGGACATCGAGCACTACGACCACGTGCGGCGGACCGGCGTGGCGCCGGAGATGACGGTCAGCCGACTGTAGGCCGGTCGGCCGGCTTCGATCAGATCTACTCGCGGAAGCGCCCAGGCTGCCAGAGCGGCTCGCGGTCCGCGTTGGCGCCACGCGCGAGGATGAACAGCAGATCCGAGAGGCGGTTGAGGTAGCGGACCACCTCGCTGCCGACGTCGTCGCCACAGGCCACGGCGAGGCGCTCAGCCCGCCGGCAGACCGTCCGTGCGACGTGCAGATGCGCCGCGGCGGCGCTGCCGCCCGGCAGGACGAATGACTTCAGCGGTGTGAGCACAGCATTGACCTCGTCACAGCGCTGCTCGAGCCACTCGGTCTGCGCTGGGAGCACCCGCAGGCGTTCGCGCTGGGAATCGTCCGGAACCGCGATGTCGGCGCCCAGGTCGAACAGGTCGTTCTGGATCCGCTCGAGCCACTGCCTGTACTCGTCGGACAACTCGCCCAGCGTGAGCACCACCCCGATGTATGAGTTCAGCTCGTCCACCGTGCCGTAGGCCTCGATCCGCGGGTGTGTCTTGGACACCCGGCTCATGTCTCCGAGGTGGGTCTCGCCGGAATCGCCGAGCTTCGTGTAGATGCGGGTCAGGTTCACCATTGGACGTTCGAGTCTAAGGCTCAATTCGTGGCGCCTCGGCCGTGAGTCCCCGCCGCGCCCCATTCCCCGATACGATCGGTTGGTCCAAGGTCGGTAGTGATGGGAAGCCGGTGCGAATCCGGAGCGGACCCGCCACTGTAATCGGGAAGGACGGCGATATCTAAGCCACTGGCGCCGCCAAGGCGCTGGGAAGGCATCGCCGGTAGGGCCCGAGAGCCAGGAGACCAGCTCCGACCACAAAGCCAATACGACCCTCGGGGAAGGGATGGCTCATGCAGAAGAATCACGGGATCAAGGCCGGCGTGGCAGCACTCGGTGCGATGCTGGCGCTCGGTACGGCCCAGGTGGCGATGGCGGCGCAGGCGCACCCGGCTGCCGTTACAGGGCCGAAGGTATCAATCAGCGTTCAGGGCCGGACGAAGACCCTGCTGGCGACGGAGACGGTGCAGGGCCGGTCCGGGTGGATCACCCGTGGGGGCGTGTCGAGTGGCAAATGCCCGGCCGACAGCGCCCAGGGAGCCCTCAACGTCGCCACACACGGACACTGGCAGGGAAAGTGGTACTCGAGCTACAAGGAGTACTACATCACTGGAATCCTCGGTGACACCGAGACCACTAAGAAGTACTACTGGAGCCTCTACGTCAACGGCAAGGTCGCCTCGAAGGGCGCTTGCGATGTCAGGTTGACGAGCGGCGCCAAGCTGCTGTTCAAGGTCACCAAGAGCTAAGGCTCAGCCAGACATGCACCGCCGCACCCGATCGGTCTCCGCGGCCGCCGCCGGCCTGGTGGCGGCCGCGCTGCTGGCCGGGTGCGGCCTCGGTGCGGGACCGGGAACCAGCGCCGCGAGCGTCCGCGTCACGGCCAACTTCGGTTCGAAGGCGTACGGAACCGCGTCCGAGCGCAAGGTGCCCGGCTCCGAAACCGTGATGTCGCTGTTGGAGCGTCACTTCAGAGTGGACACTCGGTACGGCGGCGGCTTCGTCGAATCGATCGACGGACACACGGGCGGTGGCGACCACCGCGACTGGTTCTACTTCGTCAACGGCGTGCAGGCGGCGCAGGGCGCGGCCACCACCGCCGTGCACCGGGGGGACCACATCTGGTGGGACCTCCACGACTGGAGCGCCACCGAGACGATTCCAGCCGTCGTCGGGTCCTACCCGGAGCCGTTCACCAGCGGCCTGGGTGGCAAGAAGTTCCCCACTCTGCTGAATTGCGGCTCGGGGGTGCAAAAGGCCTGCGACGAGGTCGGCACGGCGCTTCACAGATACGGGGTGAAGGCCGCCGACCAGGTGCTGGGGACTGGCTCGGGCTCCGATTCGCTGGCTGTCGTGATCGGCACCTGGAGCCAGATCAAGGGCGTCATCGCCGCTGAGCTCATTGCTTCGGGCCCCCGCGACAGCGGGGTGTACGCGCAGTTCGCCGGACCCTCGTCGCTCGAACTCGACAACCCCAAAGGCCAGGTCGTGCGTACGTTGCACGGCAGCGTCGGCCTGATCGCCGCCACCGGCGATGCCCGACTCGGTCAGCCGACCTGGTTGGTCGCCGGCACTGACGCCACCGGCGTGATAGCCGCCGCCCACGCCTTCACCGCCGCCCGGCTGGAGCACCACTTCGCCGTCGCGGTTGACGGCAGCACGGTGATCCCGGTCCCGCTCGCCCCCGGATCATGATCTACCGGCGCCGGGCGAGTCCGCTCCACGCGGCCCGCGCTGCCGCCGCGATGGCCTGGTGTGCCGCCTTGGCGGTGGCCGCCCTGATCGAGTCCAACCCCATCGTGCTCGGCGGCGTGGCGCTGGCCGTGGTCGCCGCCGCCGTGCTCGCCGGCGTCGGCCATGAGTTGCGCCGCAGTCTGATCTGGTCGGTCCCTCTGTGGTTCACGATTGCCGCGATCAACGCGCTGGTGTCCCACAACGGGCTGACCGTGATCTGGCGGTTCGGCGACTTGCCCGTGCTGGGTCAGACCAACATCACGCTCGAGGCGACCGTTTGGGGCGCAATGCTCGGGCTGCGGGCCGTCGTGCTCGTGCTGATCGGGACGCTCTACTCGGTGGCGGTGGATCCCGATCAGGTCCTGCGTCTGTTCCGGCGGCTGTCCTTCAGCTCGGCGCTGAGCGCCACGATCGCCACCCGCATGGTGCCGGTGCTGGTGCGCGACTCACGGCGCCTGGTCGAAGCGCAACGCTGTCGCCCGGGCGACCCGCCGGGCCGCGCACAACTGCTCAGGGCCAGCACGGCCGGCGTGCTCGACCGCGCGCTGGACATCGCCGCGACGCTCGAGGTCCGCGGGTACGGAGCCGCGCGCCAGCGGGCGCGCGGTAGACCCCATCCTCATGGGCCCCGGTCGCGCCACGACCTCGGCTTTCTGGCTTCGGCCGGCGTCGTGCTCGGGCTGGCAGTGCTGGCCCGAGTAACCGGCTGGGCTGCGTTCAATGCGTATCCGTCGTTGCGCGCGCCCGCTGGCGCGCGCACTCTGGGGCTGGCGGTGGTTCTGCTCGCGGCTGCGCTCGCGCCGTTCCTCGACCGGCGAGGTATTCGGCCGTGAGCCTGGTGCAGATCTCCGGCCTGACCTACACCTATCCGGGGGAGCATCTCGCGGCGGTAGAGAACGTCGATCTGACGCTTGCGCCCGGCGAGTTCGTCGTGCTCGCCGGGCTCTCGGGCTCCGGCAAGAGCACGCTGCTGCGGGCCGTGAGCGGTCTGGTGCCGCACTTCTACGGCGGGGTCATGGCCGGCCGCGTGATCGTCGCCGGGCACGACAGCCGCCAGCATGGACCGGGGGAGATCGCCGAGTCAGTCGGCTCGCTGTTCCAGGACCCCGAGACCCAGATCGTGCTGGGGACGCCGCGGGCCGAGCTGGCCTTTGCCGCCGAGAATCGTGGCTGGTCGGCAGCCGAGGTCGCTCGCACGGTGGAGGAGACAGCTCTCGCCCTGGCGGTCGAGGGCCTACTCGACCGGCCGGTGCACGAGCTGAGTGGCGGCGAGCTTCAGCGCGTGGCGCTCGGCGCGACGCTCTCCGCCCGGCCGGCGCTGGTTTGCCTCGATGAGCCCACCTCACAGCTCGATCCGGTGGCGGGGGACGAGCTGATCGGACTCCTGCGCCGGTTGAACGAGGACGGCGACACGGCGGTGCTGCTGGCCGAACACCGGCTCGAGCGCTGCCTGGCCGCCGCTGACCGTGTGATTGCCATGGACCAAGGTCGGCTGGCCTTTGACGGGACGCCCGAGCGCTTCCTGGATTGGGCGCTGGACGTCAACCCGGCCCTGGTCACTCCGGGGGCGCGGCTGCTGGCCGGGCTCGAGCTGCCCGCGGTGGTCGGTGTCAAGCGCGCCCGCGCGGCGCTGCGCGGCGCCGGCCTGGCCCCGGAGACTGGGAAGGAGCCGGGTTCCGGGAATGAGCTTCCTTCCCGCCGGCGGGTCCGGAGCCGGGCGGGTACGGAGCGGCCCGCGCTGCGGTTCAAAGGAGTGTGGTACGAGATCAAGGACGGCCCGGCCATCCTCCGCGGTGTCGACTTGACGGTGGAGCCCGGCGAGCGCATGGCGCTGATGGGGCGCAACGGCGCCGGCAAGTCGACGCTGCTGCGCCAGGCCGCCGGGCTGATCCAGGCGACTCGAGGCAAGACGGACACCGCCGGGCGCGTCGCTCTGCTGCTTCAGAACCCCAACGACTACCTTGTGCACGAAACGGTGCGAGAGGAGACCGGGGAGGGTGCGCTGGCGCGAGTCGGGCTGTCCCACCTGGCTGACCGCCACCCGCGCGACCTGAGCGGCGGCGAGAGGCAGCGCTTGGCGCTGGCCATCGTTCTCGGCGAGCCCGCAGCGGATTCGCGACCCGCCGTGTTGTGTCTCGACGAACCGACGCGCGGCATGGATCGCGCCGCCAAGGACGCGCTCGTCGCGTTGCTCGGAGAGCTGGAGATGGCGGTGATCGTGGCCACCCACGACCCGGAGTTCGCCGCCGCCTTCGCGCAGCGCGTGGTGCTGCTGGCCGACGGACGAGTGATCGCCGACGGCACGACCGGCGAGGTGCTCTCAGGCGGCACCTACTTCGCCACCGAGACCGCGCGCATACTCGGCGGTGCCGGTGGTGTGCTGCTTCCGTCCGAGGGCGTCGCGCTGTTGCGCGGAAACGACGTTGAGGTGCCGGTGTGAGCTGGCAGATCGGCGCCTTCGCGACCCTGGGACTCGGACTGCTGGCTGGGTTCGCCTGGTACGAGCGCACGCGCCCGGATGCCCGCATCGTCGCGCTCGTCGGCACGCTGGCAGCCTTCGCCGCCCTGGGTCGCATCGCCTTTGCGGCGGTACCCAACGTCAAGCCGACCACGGTCATAGTGCTGATCTCAGGGTTTGCGTTGGGTGGTGCGCCCGGCTACGTGGTCGGCGCCGTGGCGGCGCTGACATCGAATTTCTTCTTCGGGCAGGGACCCTGGACGCCATGGCAGATGGCCGGCTGGGGGCTCACCGGCGTGGCCGGCGCCGTGCTCGGGCGGATCACGCGGGGCCACGTCGGCCGGCTGCCGCTCGCGCTGGCGAGCTTCGGCCTCGGCTTCGCCTTCACCGCCCTGCAGGACGCCGGCGACTGGGTGACCTACAGCGACCACAGCCTCGCGCAGCTCGGGATCTATGTCGGCAAGGGAATCGGGTTCGACCTCGTCTACGCGGTCAGCTGCTTCGGCTTCGCCATGCTCTTCGGCCCGGCGCTGATCCGCACGCTCATGCGCTTCAGGACCCGGATCCAGGTGAGGTGGGTGCCACCGCTGAGCGGGGCGACACTGCTGCTGGTGCTGGCCATGGCCCTGGCGCTGGCCGGGTTCGGAGCCGCGCGCGCACCACGCGCGGCGGCCACCGTCCGCCGCGGTTCGCCGGTCGGCTACCTGCTCAGGGCGCAGAACGGCAACGGCGGGTTCGGAAGCGCTCCCGGCCAGCCTTCCGACCTGATGGATTCGGCCTGGGCTGCCATGGCTCTGTTCGGCGGCTCCGACAGCGAGCGGTGGGCGGCGTTCGGGCGCACGGAGCGCTACCTGGCGAGTACCGTGTCCCGAGAGCACGGGGCGGGGGCGATCGAGCGCACGGTGCTGGCCGTCGGCCTCATGCCCCATCCGCTCAGCAATGTGGGCGGACGGGACCTGTTGGCGGCGCTCAAGCGCCTCGTGCGACCGGACGGCTCGGTGCTGGATCAAACCAACCTCACCGCGTTCTGGGTCTTGGCCGCCCGGCAGGCCGGCGGCATCCGCGTCACCAGTCGCACGATCGACTGGCTCGCCCGCCAGCAGGACCGAGACGGCGGCTTCAACTACGCGACCCGCGGAGGGTCCAGCGACCTGGACGACACGGGATCGGTGTTGCAGGCGCTGGACGGGAGCGACCAGGCCCGGACGATCGCTCGCGCCGTTCACTTCATTCGAGAGCATCAGAACCGGGACGGGGGTTTCGGCGTGGAGCCGGGCAGCCCTTCGAATGCCCAATCGACGGCCTTCGCGGCCGTAGGCCTGGCTGCCGCGAACGTGCTGCCGTTCCAGATGGCCCGGCCGGGTCGCCCATCGCCGCTCTCATATCTTCTGTCGCTGATTGCGCCCGACGGTGCTGTTCAGTACGCGCGCGGGATCTCACAGACGCCCGTCTGGGTCACCGCACAGGTCGAGCGAGCGTTCAACGACCTCTGTCCCATCGCCCTCGGGGCCTGCCGGTCTTGGTCAGTCGGATAGATTGCTGCTCTCCATGAGGATCGGGATCCCGCAGGAGGCCCAGACTGGGGAGACCCGGGTCGCCGCCACGCCAAAGACGGTCGAGCAGCTCGTGAAGCTGGGCTACGAGGTGGTCGTCGAGGCCGGAGCCGGCCGGCTATCCAGCTTCACCGACGAGGCTTATGGGGCAGCCGGGGCCCGCCTCGGTGATCCGTACCAGTGCGAGGTGGTGCTGGCCATCAACGCCCCCGACAGCCAGCATCTCGATCGGCTGCAGCCACACGCGACGTTGATCAGCTGGCTCTCACCGATGCTCGACCAGGCGCTCGTCGAGGACCTGGCCAAGCGACCAATCACCGCCCTGGCCCTCGACGCGGTCCCGCGCATCAGCCGCGCGCAGTCGATGGATGTGCTCAGCTCGATGGCCAACATCGCCGGCTACCGTGCGGTCATCGAGGCGGCACACGAGTTCGGACGCTTCTTCACCGGGCAGGTCACCGCTGCGGGCAAGGTGCCGCCGGCCAAGGTGCTGATCGCCGGGGCCGGCGTGGCGGGCCTTGCCGCCATCGGCGCCGCCGGCAGTCTCGGCGCGATCGTCTATGCGACCGATCCCCGACCCGAGGTGGCCGATCAGGTCAAGTCGCTCGGCGGCGAGTACCTCAAGGTGGATACCGGCCAGGCGGAGGAGGCTTCAGCCACCGGCTACGCCCGCGAGATGGGCCAGGACTACAGCAAGCTCGCCGAGGAGCTGTACGCACGCACCTTGCCGGACATCGACATCCTGATCACCACAGCGTTGATACCGGGACGTCCGGCCCCGCGGCTGGTCACCGAGGAGATGGTCGCTTCGATGAAGCCGGGCAGTGTGATCGTGGACCTGGCGGCCGCCAACGGCGGCAACGTCGCCGGCACGGTCAAGGGCGAGCGGACCGTCACCGCCAACGGCGTGACGATCCTGGGTTACACCGACCTGGCGGGCCGACTTCCGACCCAGGCCTCCCAGCTCTACGGCCAGAACCTCGTCAACCTGATGAAGCTGCTCACGCCCGAGAAGGATGGGCAGCTGGTCCTCGACTTCGACGACGTGGTCCAGCGCTCGATCACGCGTGGTCCGCGACGGTGAGCTGACCTGGCCGCCGCCGCCGGTGCAGGTCTCGGCGGCCCCGGCGGCGGCCGCGGCCGCTCCCCGCTGCCCCTGAGGGCGCCGGAGAAACCACCCATGTCGGCCTCGCGCAAGTACGCGTACACGGCGCTCGGGGCACTGCTGTTCTTCATCCTCGTGGCGATCGCGCCGGCCGCGCTGGTGCCGCACCTGACCGTGTTCGCGCTGGCCATCGTGATTGGCTACTACGTCATCGGCAACGTCCATCACGCGTTGCACACGCCGCTGATGTCGGTGACCAATGCGATCTCCGGGATCATCCTCGTCGGCGGCATCCTCGAGATCGGGCGCTACAGCACGCTCGTCACGATCGTCTCGGCGGTGGCGATCCTGCTGGCCAGCATCAACATCTTCGGCGGCTTCGCAGTGACCCGCCGCATGCTCTCGATGTTCTCGAGGAGCTGAGCGATCGTGAGTGTGAATACCGCGGCCGATGCCGCCTATCTGATCGCTGCGCTGCTGTTCATCCGCGCGCTGGCCGGGCTCTCCAGGCACGAGACGGCCAGCGCGGGCAACTACTTCGGCATCGCCGGCATGGCCGTGGCGCTGGTGGCCACCGTCGTGCTGGCCGCGCACGACCGAATCAACGCACTGGGCGTGGTGCTGCTGGTCGTGGCGGTGCTGATCGGCGCCAGCGATCGGCCTGTACCGCGCGCGGGTGGTCGAGATGACCGGCATGCCCGAGCTGATCGCGCTGTTTCACAGCTTCGTCGGCCTGGCCGCGGTGCTGGTCGGTTGGGACGGCTACCTCAGCGTCGAGCGCAGGCCGTTCAGTCGCGGAGGCCCTCAGCTACAAGGTCCTCGGGCACGTACGGCATCCACCACGCCGAGGTCTTCATCGGCGTGTTCATCGGCGCCGTCACCTTCACCGGCTCGATCATCGCCTTCCTGAAGCTCTCGGCCCGGATCAAATCGGCGCCGCTGATGCTGCCCGGCCAAAACTGGCTGAACATCGGTGCGCTGGTGGTGTTCGCCGGTCTCACCGCGTGGTTCATCGCCTCAGCCCCAGCTGGCCCTGCTGGTGGTCGTCACGGTGGTGGCGCTGGCCCTCGGTTTGCACCTGGTGGCCAGCATCGGCGGCGGGGACATGCCGGTCGTCGTCTCGATGCTCAACAGCTACTCGGGCTGGGCGGCTGCTGCGTCCGGCTTCCTGCTCAACAACGATCTGCTGATCGTCACCGGCGCGCTGGTCGGCTCCTCCGGTGCGTACCTGAGCTACATCATGTGCAAGGCCATGAACCGGTCGTTCATCTCAGTCATCGCCGGAGGGTTCGGGATCGAGGCACCGACCAGCGACGACCAGGACTACGGCGAGCACCGCGAGGTGACCGTCGAGGAAACGGCTGAGCTGCTGAGGGAGGCCAGGTCGGTGATCATCACCCCGGGTTACGGCATGGCGGTCGCGCAGGCACAGCACGGCGTCGCCCAGCTGACCAGCAGGCTGCGCGAGCGCGGGGTCGAGGTGCGCTTCGGAATCCATCCGGTCGCCGGCCGTCTGCCCGGTCACATGAACGTGCTGCTCGCCGAGGCCAAGGTTCCCTACGACATCGTGCTCGAGATGGACGAGATCAACGACGACTTTCCCGACACGGACGTCGTGCTCGTGATCGGCGCCAACGACACCGTCAACCCCGCGGCGATGGACGACCCGGGCAGCCCGATCGCCGGGATGCCCGTTCTCCACGTCTGGGAGGCGCGCAACGTGATCATCTTCAAACGCTCCATGGCCTCGGGCTACGCGGGCGTCCAGAACCCGCTGTTCTTCCGGGAGAACAGCGCGATGCTGTTCGGTGACGCCAAGGCCCGGGTCGAGGACCTGCTCGCGGCCCTTTGACCAGGGGTTGATCCGTCGCCGGCCGGGCGTGCCCGCTGCGCAGAGGCCGGCGAATGCCGCGGCATACAAGGGCTCGACGCCGGGTCCTGTGCTTGACTAGAGGGCGCAAAGGAATCGCCGGCAGCTGCCTGCAACGCGGCCGGAGCCCACCGATCCATCCGAAGGAGAACACATGTCAGTACTTGATCGCTCGATGCTCGAGGAGAGCACCCTCGCCGACCTCCACGCGATCGCGTCAGAGCTTTCCCTCGACGGCTATCGCCGCCTGCGCAAGGGCGACCTGATCGACAAGATCGTCGCCCATCAGGGGGGCGAGGAGCTGCCGGAGACGAGGGACCAGGCCGGCCGGCGAAGACGACGAGGCCAGCAACGGCTCGGCGCGGCGCCGCCGCGGACGCCGTGGCGGTCGCGGACGGTCCAGCCGCGCCGCGGCCGACGGAGTCTGAGGAGGCGGACGCCGAACCGGGCCCCGCCCCGGTTTCCGCCTCCGCTCCGGCTCCCGCTCCGGCTCAGGAGGAGCCCCGGATCGTCGAGGGCATCGTGGAGCTGCTGCCGAACGGCTCCGGCTTCGTTCGCATATCGCCGCCTGAGCCCTCCGACGACGACGTGTACATCTCTGCCGCCCAGGTCAAGCGCTGTGAGCTCGTCAACGGCGACCGGGTGACCGGGCCCGCGCCGTCCTCCGCACCGATCAGAGCGCTTCCCGTCGCTGGTGAGGATCGACACGGTCAACGGCCGCCCGGCGGAGGAGCTCGCCGATCGCGGACGCTTCGACGACCTGCCGGCGGAGTTCCCGAGCCAGCGCTTCGAGCTCGGCTCCGACGACGCGACGCTGAAGGCCGTTGAATTCCTGACCCCGTTTGGCCGTGGCTCGCGCGTCACGATCACCGGCGGCACGTGGGCCGGAAAGTCCCACCTCCTGCGACAGCTCGCGCCGCATCCTGGCCGGCCAGGACGGCGTGACCGTGTTCGCCGCGCTGGCCGGGGTTCGGCCCGAGGAGCTGGGGGAGTGGGCCGACGGCCCGGTCAAGCCGGTGGCCGCCGTCAGCTTCGCCGCCTCCGCTGAGGCGCAGGACAACGCCGTCGAGCTGGTCGTCGACCAGGCACGGCGGTTCGCGGCCCGCGGCTCCGACGCCGTCGTGCTGATCGACACGCTCGACGGCCTGCACCCGCTGAGTGCCCGCAAGGCGCTGGCGGCGGCTCGCAAGCTGACGCGACGGCGGCTCGCTCACGGTGATCGCCACGAGCTCGAAGCCGTTCGGCGGCGAGACGACCGTGATCGCGCTCGACGCTGCGCTGGCGATCAGCGGCCGCTACCCAGCGGTCGATCTGTCGGCGAGCGGCACGCTGCGACCCGAGCTGCTGGTCGGCGTGGGCGGCGCCAAGGCGATCGCCAAGGAACGCGTCAAGGCCGTCAAGTAACGTCAGTAGGCGGTGCTGCGCGCTGCGGTGGCGCGGCACCGCCTTGTACTGACCAGCCTGACCGCGGTTCCACAGGATCTCATCCATCCGCGCCGCCGTGACGTGCAGTCGCGCCGGCCTCGGGCCGCACCGACCAGCGCTCGACCGCGTGCACGGCACAGGCGCGGATCTCGACCTCCTCGGGCGAACCGTGCTCGATCAGCTCCTCGTGCTCGATCCTCGCCACCAGCTCGGGATCGAACCAGAGCACTCCGTCGAGCCGCAGAACGTGGGGCACAAGGTTGTCGGCGAACATCGTCAGCCGCTCCAGGTCCCTGAAGTCGGCTGACGCCCGCGCGCTGCAGATCGGCGGCGGCGATCTGCGCGCGCTTGAGGAACGGCACCCGGCGACCGTCATAGGCGGAAACGTCTGAGAAGCAGCGCCACTCGGCCAGCGTCTCGCACCAGCCGAACCGCCGATCCCTCGGCCCGATCCACCACGGCGGCAAACGACCGCCCGTAGAGCCGCTGCACGTTCTCGCCGAGGTCCCGGAGCGAGCTCGACCATCAGTCCGACCAGCTCGTGCTCCGGCGTCCTGGTCGAGCCATCCGGCCAGCTCAGCTCGTCGTGAGATCCACCAGCTCGGCCGCCGTCCACCTGCCCTCGGCCTCGAACCGCCGCCTGATCCCCGCCGCGATCGTGCCGATAGCCGGTCTTCTCCGCCCGCTTGCGCAGCGTGGGGAACCACCCGGAACCGAAGTTCACCGCATCGAGCGTCAGCCAGAAAGCCGCTTCGACCTCGCGCGTGGGCTGGGGCGCTCTCGGAGGTACGCCGCTCGCGGTTCAGCCACCGAGCGAGCGTCCTCAGCCTCACGCGACACGGTGCGCGCATACGCGGCGATCCGCTCCTCGAGCACCCGAACCATGCGTGGACCGGTCGGCGACCCACGCGCACACCTCTCGAAGCTCGTCGGTGACGACCATCGACGCCCGATACCGTAGGGATGAGACGATGATCGAGGCGAGCGAACAGGTCGAGGCGCTGCTGGAGGGCCTGAACGACCCGCAACGGGACGCCGTCACCCACGGCGAGGGGCCGCTGCTGATCCTGGCCGGCGCGGGCTCCGGCAAGACGCGCGTGCTGACGCACCGGATCGCCTACCTGGTCGCCACCGGCGCGGTGCAGGCCAGCGAGATCCTCGCGATCACGTTCACCAACAAGGCCGCGGCGGAGATGCGCGAGCGCGCCGAGCTGCTGGTCGGGCGCCGCGTGCGCGCGATGTGGGTGATGACCTTCCACTCGGCCTGCGCGCGGATGCTGCGCGCCCACGCCGACAAGCTCGGCTACACGCGCCAGTTCACGATCTACGACCAGGCCGACTCGCGACGGCTGATCAAGCGCTGCATGGAGGAGAACGGGGTGGACCCCAAGCGCTTCACGCCCGGCGTCGATCCACAACCAGATCTCGGACGCCAAGAACCGCATGCGCGACGCGGAGGCGTACTCGCAGCTGGTCGGCTCGTTCTTCGAGCGCACCGTCGCCGACGTCTACGCCGGCTACGAGCGCGAGCTGCATCGCATGAACGCGATGGACTTCGACGACCTGCTCGTGCGCGCGGTGAACGTGCTCGAGCTGTTTCCCGAGGTGCGCGCGACCTACCAGGAGGCGTTCCGCGCAGATCCTCGTCGACGAGTACCAGGACACCAACACGGTGCAGTACCGCTGGCTCAGCTGCTCGCCGGGCGAGCGCCGCAACCTGACCGTCGTCGGCGATCCCGATCAGTCGATCTACGGCTTCCGCGGCGCCGACATCCACAACATCCTCAGCTTCGAGGAGCAGTTCCCCGACGCCAAGGTCGTCAAGCTCGAGCAGAACTACCGCTCGACGCAGACGATCCTCGACGCGGCCAACGCGGTCATCTCCAACAACCGCGGGCGCAAGGAGAAGGAGCTCTGGACCGAGCTCGGCGAGGGCGATCCGATCCACATCCGCGAGCTCGACGACGAGCACGCCGAGGCGCGGTTCGTCGCGGGTGAGATCGAGCGGCTGGTGGACGCCGGGCACCTCCCGCAGTGAGGTCGCCGTCTTCTATCGGACCAACGCGCAGTCGCGAGTGCTCGAGGACACGCTCGTGCGGGCGGAGATCGGCTACCAGGTGATCGGCGGCACGCGCTTCTACGAGCGGGCCGAGATCAAGGATGCGATCGCCTATCTGACCGCGCTGGTGAACCCGCAGGATGCGGGCGCGTTCACGCGGATCGTCAACTCGCCGCGGCGCGGGATCGGCGCGACCTCGGTGGCGAAGATCCTTGGCCTACGCGAACACGATCGGCGCGAGCGTCTGGGAGGTGGCGGCGCAGCCCGCAGCGTCCCCGGCCTGGGCGCGGCGGCGGTCAAGGCGGTCGGCCGCTTCATGGACACGATGGTCGCGCTGCGCGAGCACGGCTGAGTCCGGAATCGCCGTCGCGCAGCTGCTGAGCGGTGTGCTCGAGCAGACCGGCTATCTGGACGCGCTGCGAGCCGAGCGCACGATCGAGGCGCAGGGGCGGATCGAGAACCTCGACGAGCTCGTCAACGTCGCGGCCGAGTACGACGTCGGCGAGGGCGAGACAGCACTCGCTCGGGGACTTCCTGCAGCAGGTCTCGCTCGTCGCCGACGCCGACACACGCGACGACGACGCAGGGGCTGGTGACGCTGATGACCCTGCACAACGCCAAGGGCCTCGAGTATCCGATCGTCTTCATGATCGGCTGCGAGGACGGGATCTTCCCGCACTCACGCGCGCTCGAAGAGGGCGAGCTCGAGGAGGAGCGGCGCCTCTGTTACGTGGGGATCACGCGCGCGCAGCGCGACCTCTACATCACCTGCGCGCGACAGCGCACCGTCTTCGGCGCGCATGGTTACGCGATCCCGAGCCGCTTTCTGGCGGAGATCCCCAGCGAGCTGACCGACCGCGAGGAGCAGCGGCCGCGCGGAGTCGGGCGGCTTCCGTGAGCGGCTCACCTCGTGGCCGAGCTCTGCCAGCCGGCCCAGCGTCCACCGCCGGGACGCGAGCCCGACGCCATGTCCGGCACGATCCGGATCGGCCGCGCGCGCCCGCAGAGCGACGTCCCCGACTTCCGGCTGGGCGAGGAGGTGAGCGACGCGAAGTTCGGCGAAGGCACGGTGATCGGTGTCGAGCCTGGCGGGATCGTGGTCGATCCGCTTCAGCCGCGACGGCTCGGAGCGCAAGCTGCTCAGCCAGTACGCGCATCTGACCAGGCGCTGACGCTCCGAGCCGACGCTGACGGCGAGGAAGCTGTAGGTTGGCGGCGATGAGCTCCAGCCGACACGTCTGCGGCCCGGGGGAGTGGCTGGCTGGCGGATCGGCTCGCGCATTGCTCCTGGTCGATCTGTTCGGGGTCACCTGGTTTCGCGTACAAGGCGCACGTACCACGCCGGAGCGAGGTGATGCTCGGCCAGCGGGTGAGCGCCAACGGATGGCAGACGTTCGAGGTGATCGGACCGCTGGCGCTGATCGTCTGCGCGGTCGGGGTCGCCATCTGCGGGCTGGCCGCCGCTCGCCGCTCGCCGGCGCTGCCGGTTGTCGCGACCACGCTGCTGACGCCGGTCGCTCTGGTCCTGGTCGTCCTGGTGGCCATCCGCGTGCTGCTGGACCCAGCCGTCTGTGCACCTGGCGCAGGCCGGGCGGAGCCAATGTGGTCCAGACCGGTCCGGGCGCCTATGTCGGCCTGGTCGGCGAGTCTGGCGATCTTCGCCGGGCTGTATCTGCGCCTTGCGCCGCGACGGCGTGGCCGCCGAGGACTCCCCCGCCGCGATCGAGTCGCTGCGCGTCTAGCCAGGGCGCGCGCAGGCCGTCGGGACGCCCAAAGCCTAGAATCGGGTCATGCTCTCATCGGCGAGGCAGTCGATCATGTTGCGCGCCTGGCTCGTCTGGAATTGAGGACGCCGAGCGCGACAAGATGGCGGTCGAGCTGTCCAAGATCCTCGACCATATCGAGGCGATCCAGCAGCTCGATCTCGACGGGGTGGAGCCGACCGTCGCACATCGTCGACGTGGTCAACGCGCTGCGAGCCGATGTGCCCGAGCCGTCCCTGGACCCCGCGGTGGCGCTCGCTGCCGGCACCCGAGCCCACCCCGCCGGCTTCGGCGTTCCCAGTCCCGGCGCGTCCGCCGAATGAGCGTCGACATGCTGGACCTGAGCGCGGCCGCGGCGGCCGCCGCGATCCGTGCGGGCGAGCTCGATCGCCGCCGAGCTGTTCGATTTCTACCGGGCCCGAGCGGCGGCCGACGAGCTCAACGCATTCATCTGGGTCGCCGACTGAGGCTCCCACGGCAGTGGCGCCCGGGTCGCCGCTGGCGGGTGTGCCGCTGGCGGTCAAGGATCTGTTCTGCACGGCGGGCGTTCCCAGCCAGTCCGGCTCCAAGATCCTCGAGGGCTACCGGCCGCCCGTACACGGCGACCGTCGTCGCAGAATCTCACGCGAGGCCGGCGCGACGCTGCTGGCCAAGACCAATCAGGACGAGTTCGCGATGGGCTCCTCGAACGAGAACTCGGCCTTCGGGCCGGTGCTCAACCCGTGGGATCGCTCGCGCGTGCCGGGCGGCTCCTCCGGGGGCAGCGCGGCCGCGGTGGCGGCCGGACTTGCGCCCGTGGGCGCTGGGAACCGATACCGGAGGCTCGATTCGCCAGCCCGCGGCCTTCTCCGGCATCGTCGGACTGAAGCCGACCTACGGCGCGTGCTCGCGCTACGGCATGATCGCGTTCGCGTCGTCGCTGGACCAGGCCGGTCCGCTGACCCGCGATGTCACCGACTGCCGCCCTGTTACTGCGGCACATGGTCGGCCAGGACACGAACGACTCCACGTCGCTGGCCTTTCCCGAGGAGGTGCAGCTGCCCACACGGGAGGATCTCGCCGGCGTGCGCCTCGGGCGTGCCGGAGGAGCTGATCGGGGCCGAGGGCGGCATCGATCCGGGCGTGCGGGACCAGCTTCGACGCCGCGCTGGCCCTGGCGGAGAAGCTCGGAGCCACCGTGCAGCCGTGCACCCTGCCGCATGCGCCACACGCGCTGTCGGCGTACTACATCATCGCCCCGGCCGAGGCGTCGGCGAACCTGGCTCGGTTCGACGGCGTGCGCTACGGCCTGCGGGTCGGCGGTGACGTCGATCTGACCACGATGTACAGCCGGACGCGCGCGCAGGGTTTCGGGCCGGAGGTCAAGCGCCGCATCATGCTCGGCACATACGCGCTGTCAAGCGGTTATTACGACGCCTACTACGGGACCGCGCAGCGCGTCCGCACGCGGATCGCCGAGGACTTCCGCACTGCCTTTGCGGCGGTCGACTTCATCGTCACCCCGACCGCACCCGAGCACCGCCTTCGAGCTTGGGGCCGAAGTCAGATGATCCGCTTGCGATGTACCTGAACGACTTCTGCACGGTGCCCGATGTCGCTGGCCGGAATCCCGGCGATCTCGATCCCGAGCGGCCTGAGCGATGGGCTGCCGGTCGGGTTCCAGCTGGCCGGCCCGGCTTTCAGCGAGAACCGGCTGCTCGATGCCGCCTACGCGCTCGAGCAGGCATTCGGCTTTGACGGCAGCCCAGCCCGGACCGGAGGTGCGGTGTGAGCACCGCAGCCGAGTACGAGCCGGTCATCGGACTCGAGATCCACGTTCAGCTCAAGACCCGGACCAAGATGTTCTGTGGGTGCGAGCTCTCCTTCGGTGATCCCCCCAACGTGCACACGTGCCCTCGCTGCCTCGGATTGCCCGGAACCCTCCCTGTGGTGAACGCCCAGGCGGTGCACTACGGGATCATGATCGGCCAGGCCCTGGGCTGCCAGATCGCGCCGCGGTCCCAGTTCCATCGCAAGAACTACTTCTATCCCGACCTGCCCAAGGGCTACCAGATCTCGCAGTACGACGTGCCGCTGTGCAGCGCCGGTCGCCTCGGGGACGTCCGTATCCATCGGGTGCACCTGGAGGAGGACGCCGCGAAGCTCGTCCACACCGGAGCGAGCGGCCGGATCCACAGCGCTGACCGCAGCGCTGTGGACTTCAACCGCGGCGGAACACCGCTGGCTGAGATCGTCACCGAGCCGGATCTGCATTCCGCCGACGACGCTCGGGAGTGGCTGAATCTGCTGCGTACGACGCTTGCGTGCGATCGGCGTCTCAGACGTGAACATGGAGGAGGGGTCGCTGCGCTGCGACGCCAACGTCTCGGTGCGGCCGGTGGGCACCACCGAGCTCGGGACCAAGACCGAGCTCAAGAACATGAACTCGTTCCGGTTCCTGGCCCAGGGAATCAAAGCGGAGGTCGAGCGTCAGACCGAACTGCTGCGCGCCGGCGCCGCCGGTCCTGCAGGAGACGCTGCATTTCGATCCGGGCAGCGGTCGGCTCACCTCGATGCGGTCGAAGGAGGAGGCGCACGACTACCGCTACTTCCCCGAGCCAGACCTGGTGCCGCTCGTGGCGACCGACTGAGATGCTCGAGGCGGCACGCTCCCAGCTTCCGGAGCTGCCGGCGGCGCGGGCCGAACGGTTTGCCGCCCAATACGGACTTCCGGTCGAGCGGGCTCGCGAGCTGGCCTTCCGTCCCGAGCTGGCCGACTTCTACGAGGCCGCGCTGCGCGTCGGAGGAGCGCCTGGAGGCCCGCAGCTGGCGGCCAACTGGATCCAGACGTTGGTCGAGCGGCTCGACGAGGGGCTCGGATCCGGGCGATGTCCAAGGTCACCCCGGCCGCCTTCGCCCAGCTCGTGCGGATGGTCGCCGACAAGGCCATCAGCCGCGACACCGGTCGCGAGGTGATGGGGATGCTCGTCTCCGAAGGGGGCGAGCCGGCGACGATCGTCGAGCGGGAGGGCCTCGGCTCGCTCTCCACCGACGACGGTGGCCTGGCCGACATTGTCGCCGCGGCCATCGCCGCCGACCCGGACGCTGCCGAGAAGGTGCGCGCAGGCAACCATAAGGCCGTGGGGCCGCTGGTCGGCTACGTGATGCGCGAGACCCAGGGTCGGGCTGACGGCGGCGAGATCAACCGCCTGATTCGGGAACAGTTCGGGAATCTGACGGGAGATAGGACCAACCTTCCCGGTTTCCGGTCTGGACGCCTGGCGGGGCCTGGAGGACAAAGCTTGGACGCGGGGCCAGTGCCAACGCGGTGGACGATCTTCACCATGCAGGTATGACTCCACGACGCACAACTTCCAAGGTCCTGCTGGTGGTTGACGGCCGTACCGGGGGCGAGGACAGCCACGCGGTCCCGGTACGACGTTTCCGGATTGCCCGCCTTCTGCCCGAGTACCGGACGGAGACGCATGCGCCGGCCCAGAGCCGGCGGCCGTAGTCAGAGGCAGCTCGTCGGCGCCGGTTGAAGCGGTGCCTGAAGCGACCGCGTTGGCGGCGATGCCGGACGGAGCGCTAGGCTTGCCCTAATGGCACGTCAGATCGAACCGACTCGCTCCCGCCCGCCGGTCATGCGCCGGGCGGTGGCCGCACTGGTCCTCGTGGCGGCCGCAGTGCTGGTCTTTCATATCGTTGTTCACCTGGTCATCGCGGTCTTCTGGATCGTTGCGGTGATCGCGGTGATCGCCGCTGTGATCTGGGCCGCCCGCGAGCTGTTCTGAGGCAGACCGATGTCGAGCTACGGGCTTGGGCTGCTCGTGATTCTGTTCTGCTTCGGCCTGGCCGGCGGCTATGTCGGTCGAGTCAAGGGCAGCTCATTCACGCTGTGGTTCCTGATCTCGTTCTGCGTGCCCTTCATCGGCCTGCTGACGGCCGTGCTCTACCGGTACGAGAATCAGGAACTCCGGCGCGAGTGCCCGCGTTGTCACAAGGTCCTCAAGCTCTATGACGCCGTCTGCATGCGCTGCGGCTATGAGCTGGAGTTCCCGGACGTGGCGATCGCACCGAGCGCGCGGCGCACGGCTAACAGCGGCTGAGCTATTAGACTCGAAACCTCTCGGTGCGGGCTGGCCGCACCACGACGCGAGCTCTTAGGAAAGGAGGCGAGCGCTATGCGTGCAGTCGACGCACTGATGGAATGTCTCAAGGCAGAGGGTGTGGATGTGGTATTCGGCCTGCCCGGCGGCGCGAACCTCCCCACCTACGACGCCTTCTACGACGCGGGTATCCGACACATCCTGGTGCGCCATGAGGCCGGCGGCGGCCATGCCGCCGAGGGCTATGCCAAGGCCACCGGACGGGTTGGCGTCGCGCTCGGGACCAGCGGTCCCGGAGCGACCAACCTGGTGACACCGATCTGTGACGCGATGATGGACTCGGTTCCGGTCGTCTTCCTGACCGGCCAGGTCCGCACGGAGCTGCTCGGCACCGACGGCTTTCAGGAGGCGGACACGATCGGCATCACGATGCCGATCGTCAAGCACAGCGTGATGATCCAGCATCCGCTCGAGCTGCCGCGGGCGATTCACGAGGCCTTCCACATCGCTCGGACCGGGCGGCCCGGCCCTGTCGTGGTCGATATCCCCACGGACCTCAGTCGCGCGGACATTCCGTACGAGCCGATCACCGACGTGCACCTGCCGGGCTATCAGCCCACCACCGACGGCAACCAGAAGCAGATCCGACTGGCTGCCAAGGCGCTCGCCAACGCCCGTCGCCCCGTGATCTACGCGGGCGGCGGAACGGTCAGCGCCTCGGCCGAGTTGGTCGAGCTGGCCACCTCCGACCGGCTGCCGGTGACCTGCACGGTCATGGGTCTCGGAGCTTTCCCGGCCAGTCACCCCCAGTGGCTCGGGATGCTTGGCATGCACGGCACCCGTACGGCCAACTATGCGATGGACGAGGCCGATCTGATCGTCGCGATCGGCGCACGGTTCGATGACCGGGTCACGGCCAAGCTGTCCGAGTTCGCGCCGCACGCCAAGTTCGTGCACATCGACATCGATCCGGCCGAGATCTCCAAGAACGTGCCTGCGCACATCCCGATAGTCGGCTACGCCAAGAACATCCTGCCGAGGCTCACGGCCGAATACCGGGCGCTGGAACCCGACCCGAGTCGCCTGGATGAATGGTGGCACCGGATCGGCGCCTGGCGCGAGCGCTACCCGCTGAGCTACACCGACAGCACCGACAGCGAGATCAAGCCGCAGTACATGGTCCATGCGCTGCATGAGGCGAGTGCCGGAGAGGCCATCGTCTGCAGCGATGTCGGCCAGCACCAGATGTGGGCCGCGCAGCATTACCACTTCGAGCGGCCGCGTCAGTGGATCAACTCGGGCGGTCTGGGCACGATGGGGTTCGGGCTCCCGGCCGCCATGGGCGCCAAGGTGGGCTGCCCCGAGGCGACCGTCGTGTGCATAACCGGAGACGGCTCGTTCCAGATGAACGCGCAGGAGCTGGCCACCTGCGCGCAGAACGGGATCGATGTCAAGGTCTTCATCATGAACAACGGGTATCTGGGCATGGTGCGCCAATGGCAGGAGCTGTTCTGGGACCGGCGCTACAGCCAGGTGGACATGGGTCAGTTCCCGGACTTCGTGAAGCTCGCCGAGGCCTACGGGGCCACCGGCCTGCGGCTCACCGACAAGCACACGCTCGTCGAGGACATGAAGCAGGCCCTGAGCACGGACGGCCCGGTCGTCGTGGACGTGCGGGTCGCGGCCGAGGAGAACGTGTATCCGATGATCGCGCCCGGTCAGGCGGCGCGGGACATGGTCGGTTAGGGGAAGCGCGATGGGTGAACCAGCCACCAAAGAGATTCTGTCCCTCGAGGAACTCGAGGCGGCGGGCAGCTTCCGGACCGGCCGCAAGCACATTCTGTCGATCCTGGTCGAGAACAAGCCCGGTGTCCTGACGCGGATCACGGGCCTGTTCGCCCGCCGCGGCTTCAATATCGACACGTTGGCGGTGGGTCCCACCGACGACGAGACGGTTTCCCGCATCACGCTCACGTTGGATGGCGCTGTGCAGTCCATCGATCAGGTGACCAAACAGCTGCACAAACTGGTCAACGTCCTGAAGATCCGTGACCTCGAGCCGTCCGAGACGATGGCCCGGGAACTGGCGCTCTTCAAGATCTCGGCGGACGGCGCCAACCGGGCCGATGTCATGCAGGTGTGCGAGATCTTCCGCGCCAAGATCGTCGACCTGAGCCGGCGGACGCTCGTGGCCGAGGTCACGGGGACGCAGGACAAGATCGACGCGTTCGAGCGCCTGGTCAGGCCGTTCGGTCTGGTGGAGATGGCCCGAACCGGTGAGATCGCGATCGCCCGCGGTCGCACCGAGACCTGAAATCAGGCGCGGCGATGAGAGTGCGGCGCTCGGCCCCGGACGCCGGGACCCGGCGGGCGCCGCCATCCCCGTGGCTGTCCGATGCGGCGCAGGGGCGTCTGCGGGCGCGGCTGGCGAGCGCCCGCCGGCAGGCGGCCCCGGGTCGCCGGTGCTCGTCAGCGTCAGCGAGAGGCTGCGCGGATCCCACGATCCGTCGGCCATCGTCGTCGCCTCGCGGGCGGCCGGACAGCCGTGGTTCTGCATCGAGCAACCCGCGCGCGACTCGACGGCCCACGCTGGCCTGGGCGCGGCCCTGACGCTCGAGACGCACGGTCCCGAGAGGTTCACCACCCTCGAGCGACGCTGGCGGGGGTTGAGCGAGCGGGCGTTGTGCGACTCGCCCGACGCGCCCCCCGGTGCGGGCCTGATGGCCATGGCCGGATTCGCCTTCGCCGACGACGGGGCATCGAGCCCGGCCTGGCAGGGGTTCGGTGCGGCCCGCCTGACCGTGCCGGCCCTGCTGCTCGCTCGTCGCGGGCCGGACACCTGGATCACGTGCAATGGGCTGGTCGAGCACGACGAGAGCGATCTTGAAGCGTTGTGGGAACGCATGGTCGGGATCGTGGCGGATCTGAGGGAGAGCCCCCTGCCGATGCTCGATCCTGCCCCTATCGGGCACTTCGCGGTCCATAGCCCGATGCCCCCGGCCCATTACGAGGAAGCTGTGGCAAGAGCCGTGGAGCGCATCCGGGCCGGCGAGTTGGAGAAGGTGGTGCTGGCCCGTGAGGTGCAGGTCCAGGCTCCGCAGGCTCATGATCCCGGCGCGGTCTTCGACGTGCTCCGGAGCGGCTTTCCCGAGTGCTTCATCTACGCGGTGGGTGGCGGGGACAGCACGTTCATCGGCGCCACTCCAGAGTTGCTGGTGCGGCGTGACGGTATGCGGGCGAGCACGGTTGCCCTGGCGGGATCCACGCGGCGAAGTGCGGATCCGGCCGTGGATGATCACCTGGGAGAGAGCCTCCTGCGCAGTGACAAGAACCGTCACGAAAATCGGGTCGTGGCCGATCGGATCGCCCAGGCGCTGTCGCGCTACTCGGTGTGGGTGACAGTGGCCTCCGAGCCGGTGCTGATCAAGGTGGCCAACATCCAGCACCTGGCGGCGCCCATCCGCGCCCAGCTGACGAACGCCGTCGGAGCTCTCACCCTGGCCGGCGCGCTGCACCCGACGCCCGCGGTCGGGGGAGAGCCGGGCGACATCGCCCAGCGTCTGATCCCCGCACTCGAGGGCCTCGATCGCGGCTGGTATGCCGGCACGCTCGGCTGGACCGACACCAACGGTGACGGCGAGTTCTGCGTCGCGCTGCGCTGCGCGCTGTTGCGCGGATCGCTGGCCGCCTGCTACGCCGGTTGCGGGATCGTGGCCGACTCCGAGCCGGCCGCCGAGCTGGCCGAAACCGAGGTCAAGCTCCAGGCGCTGCTCCCCGTTCTCTCCGGGTAGAGCCGCTCAGGGACGATCGAGACGGCGCAGCGCCGCAACCGCGGCCGCTTCCACGTCCGCGTGGAGCCGGCGATTGGCCAAGCGGTCGGTGCGCGCCTCGATGATCGTGGTGTCGGATCCCGCGAGTGCGTTAGCCAGCGCGCCGGCCAACTCGTCGAGCGTGGCGACGCGCGCGTGCTGGCATCCGTAGAGCGCCGCCGCGTGAGCAAAGTCAAGGCCGGTGGGAGTGGCGATGTGCTGTTCAAACGGGGCCCCCTGCGAGGCCACCGGCAGGAAGTTGAAGATCCCTCCGCCGTCGTTGTTGAGCAGCACGATCGTCAGCTTGAGACCGAGCCGGCGCGCCGCGAGCAGCCCGCCGATGTCGTGGGCCAGCGTGACGTCACCGAGGACAAGTACCACCTCGCCACCGTCGGCGGCCACGCCAAAGGCCGACGAGACGGTCCCATCGATTCCGTTTGCCCCACGATTGGCCATGACGCGCGGCGGCTGGTGCAGCGCGGGGAAGAATTCCTCCACGTCGCGAATCGGCATCGAGGCGCCGACGAAGAGGGTTGTCTCGGCGGGAAGAAACTGCCCCAGGGCGGTGATCGTGGCCGGCTCGCTCAGTCCCGCCCCCATCAGCGGCTCGGCGATGGCATGCGCCACCGCGCCGTCGGCCGCGGTCCAGCGCTCGAGCCAGCCGCTGTCGTCCGGTACAACCTCATCGCTCTCGACGCGGTCGAGCAGATCCTCGAGCGGCCCGACGATCCGCTGCCCGAGGATCGACCCCGGGTCGCTCCAGCGGTCGTCCGGTGCGAACAGGATCTGCTCAGCGCTGCTGGCCCGGGCGATCCAGTTGCGCAGTGGCTTGGATGTCGGCAGATCGCCGATCCGGCACACGACGCTGGGCAAGAGCTCCTCTGCGGTGTCGGTGTCGCGCAATATGAGGTCGAAGTGGGCGATGGCCGCCGGCCCCCGGCGGGCGCCGGACAGCGGATCGGCCAAGAGCGGTACGCGCGCTCGTGCCGCAAAGGCCGCCAGCCGCCGGCCGAGTTCCGGGTTGGGACCCAGGTCACCGGCCACGAACACGGTCCGGTGGAACTCGTGGCGATGCGGAAGGGCCCGCGGCGTCTGGGGCGACGGGCGCTCCTGCACCAACCACGGATGGCCGTGGGGTCGGCCGCCGCCACCCGGCTCCTGGTCCGGGAGCGGTGTTTCAGGCACCAGCGGTTCGCGCAGCGGGAGGTTGATGTGAACCGGGCCGGGTCGTCCGCTGACCGCGGTCCAATAGGCCCGGCAGGCAAGCGATCTGACCCATCGCATGCGTTCGGCGGTGGCCTCGGGGACGCCGAACTCGACAAACCACTTGACCGCGTCTCCGTAGAGCTTGATCTGGTCGATCGTCTGGCCGGCGCCGACATCACGCAGCTCCGGTGGCCGGTCTGCGGTCAGCACGATCAATGGCACTGACGCCTCGCGGGCTTCGATCACGGCAGGCAGCAGGTTGGCCGCCGCCGTCCCTGAGGTACAGGTCACGGCCACCGGCCGGCCGCTGGCCTTCGCCGCACCCAGAGCGAAGAACCCGGCGGACCGCTCGTCGACATGGGACCACGCGTGCAGCCGCTGGTCAGAGGCCATGGTCAACACGATCGGGGTGTTCCGCGACCCCGGGCAGGTGCAGGCGTGCTGCATCCCGCAGCGCACGAACTCGTCGAGCATTGCGCGGATCACCAGGTAGCTGTCTAGGGCGGACGCGGTCATGATGCGGGTATGGAGAATGCACCCGCGCTCGTGCTGCTGCACGGCTTTACCAACAGCGGCGCCAGCTGGCAGCCGGTGATCTCGGGGCTGGGCCAACGGTACCGTGCGCTCGCCCCGGACATCCGCGGACATGCCTCGGCGGGCGGCGCCGAGCCGGTCACGCTGAGGGCCGTCATCGACGATGTGGCCGCGCTCACGCCTGAGCCGTTCACGCTCGTGGGCTACTCGCAGGGAGGGCGAATCGCTCTGCACGTCGCCCTGGCTCTGCCCCATCGGGTGACGCGTCTGGTCTTGATCAGCGCCAGCCCCGGGCTCTCAGACGATGCCGAACGCGAACAGCGGCGCCTGGCCGACGAGCGGCTGGCCGAGCGGATCGAGTGCCTGACGATCGATGAGTTCGCGCGACAGTGGGCCCAGACACCGATCCTGTCCGATATCCCGGCCGAGGTCGCCGAGCGAGCCCATCAGGATCGCTTACAGAGCAGCCCCCAGGGCCTGGCCGCCGCACTGCGCAACCTGGGTACCGGGGCGCTGCCCTCGCTCTGGCCGCGCCTGTCCGAGCTGCGCATGCCGGTGACCCTGCTGGTCGGCGAGCGCGACACCAAGTTCACCGCGCTGGCCGGGGAGATGGCCCGCTGCATTCCGGGCGCGACCGTCACGCTCGTGCCCGGCGCCGGCCATGCGGTACACCTCGAGCGGCCGCGTGCGGTCATCGACGCACTACTCGCCATACCAGTCGATTAACCCATCACCCAGTCCCGGACCGGCGGGCTGGCGCATCTGCCCGCCCGCCGGGCGCAGGGTCTCGGGCACCGCCCGGCCGAAGCGTCCCAGCGTGGCCAGCCCGCAAGGCCGATCCGGCCCGACCACGGCGGCGGCGTGCAACGCCGCAGCGATGCCCAGGGGCCCATCCAGCGTCGACGCGACGTACACCTCATAGCCGAGCTGGCGGGCCAGCTTCGCTTCGGCCACGAGCCCGGTGATCCCGCCGGAACTTCCGATTTTCAAGCAGACGGCATCACCCACACCGCGCGCTCGGGTTCGCAAAACCGCACTCGCACTCTCGTCCAGGGCGAGGGTCACCTGGGGGACCGAGCGCGTAACGGCTTCCATGGCCTCGGCGCCGTGCACCGGCTCCTCGAACAGCTCGATTTCGAAGCGGACGAGCGCCCGGATCCGTTCGGGAGCGGTCAGCTGATCCCAGGCGCCGTTGGCATCGACGCGGATCACCATCTCGGCGCCGACGGCGTCACGGATCGCCTGCAGGCGCTGGCGGTCGTCCGGCGTGCCGACCTTGACCTTGATGCAGTGAAAGCCCGCCTCCAGGGCCTCGCGTGCTTCCGACGCGGCCGTTCGTGGCTCAACCGCCCCGATCGTTGCGTTGACCGCGACAGGCGGTGGCTCGGCTTGGCCCAGCAGCTGGCTCACGCTGCGACCGGCGCGGCGTCCCGCGAGGTCCCACAACGCCAGATCCAGTGCCGCCAGGGCCTGGGGGAGTGGATCCGCCTCGGCGCACGCCGCTCGCACCTCCGGATCCGTTGGCGTCGCGTAGCTGGCCAACACGGACGTGTGGGCCGTGAGCGCCTTCAGCACACGCTCGACGCTCACGCCGTCGTACGCCTCGAGGGGAGCTCCCTCGCCCCGCCCGAGCATCCCGTCGGCTGTCTCGATCGTGAACCGGATGAGCGGCCGAAGCCGCGGCGAGGCCGCCGTGGGGCGCAGGGGGTCGGTCAGGGGGACGGCGTGAACCGACGCCCACGCCTTCATCGGCTGAGGAGCAGGCCCGCGGAGAGCAGTACGCAGAAGACCAGTTGGAGCTGTCCGGTCCTGGCCAGCGCGCGGTTGAGGGACAGGCCGTCGGTGTGTGTGGCGACGATCCGGATGACCGTCTGGGCGAGCGGGAGGGAGAGCAAGGGCAGCAGCAGCCAAGCGCGAAGCGGTCCGAAGACCCACGGGATGAGGACGACCGGATAGGCGATCAGCACCATGGCCGCATACATCCGCCTGGAGTTCGCGCGACCGACGCGCACGGCGAGCGTGCGCTTGTTGGCGCGCCGGTCGGTGTCAATGTCGCGGGTGTTATTGACCACGAGAACCGCGGCAGCGATCAGGCCGATCGGGACGGAGAGCACGAGCGATTCCCAGCTGAAATCGCGCACCTGGGCGAAGTACGAACCGGCCACGGCGGCGAAGCCGAAGAACAGGAAGACGAACACCTCGCCGAGGCCCTCGTACCCATAGGGTCGCGGACCGCCGGTGTAGAGCACCCCGGCGACGATGGAGGCCACACCGATCAGCAGCAGCTGCCAGCCGGCCACGGCGATGAGGTAGACGCCGCACAGCACGGCCAACCCGAAGGTCACGTAGGTGGCCAGCAGCACCTGGCGCGGCGGCACCAGACCGCCGGCCGTGACCCGGACGGGGCCGAGACGGTCCTCGGTATCGGCCCCGCGCCGGGCATCGGAATAGTCGTTGGAGAGATTCGCGCCGATCTGGATGAAGACCGATCCGAGCAGCGCGGCGGCAAACCGGAGCGGGTGAAAGACGTGCAGATAACCGGCCAGCGCCGTGCCCGCCAGCACGGGCGCCACGCCGAGCGGCAACGTCTTCGGTCGCGCGGCCATGACCCAGATGCGGGCCGGGTTCGGGCGGCTGGCGGTCATCAGGCCCGGCGCGGGAACTTCGAGAAATCGGGCCGGCGCTTCTCGAGGTAGGCCTGGCGCCCCTCGGCGGCCTCCTCGCTCATGTAGAAGAGGTAGTTGGCGTCGTGGGCCAGCTGCTGGATGCCGGCCAGGCCATCCTCGTCGGCATTGAAGCTCGCCTTGAGCAGGCGCAGGCTCATGGGCGAGAGCTCGAGCATCTCCCGGCACCACTTCACGGTCTCGACTTCCAGCTCGGCCAATGGCACAACCGTGTTCACCAGCCCCATGTCGAGCGCCTCCTGGGCGTCGTACTGACGGCACAGGAACCAGATCTCCTTGGCCTTCTTGGGTCCGACCAGGCGGGACAGGACGCTCGCGCCGAAACCCCCGTCGAAGGAGCCGACGCGTGGGCCGGTCTGGCCGAAGCGGGCGTTGTCGGCGGCGATGGTGAGGTCGCAGACCACGTGCAGCACATGGCCGCCGCCGACGGCGTATCCGGCGACCATGGCAACGACCGGCTTGGGTAGCCGCCGGATCTGAACGTGCAGGTCGGTCACGTGGAAGCGACCGGCGGCCTGATGCTGCCCGGCCTGGGCGGGATCCGCGCCCGTGACGTAACCGCCCCGGCTGCCGCGCACCCGCTGATCTCCGCCGCTACAGAAGGCGAGCGGTCCCTCGCCGGTGAGGATGACCACCCCGACGGCGGGATCTTCGCGGGCCCGCTCAAACGCGTCCATCAGTTCCATCACCGTCTCGGGCCGGAAGGCGTTGCGCACCTCGGGGCGATTGATCGTGATCTTGGCGATGGTCGAGCCGGATGGCTCCCACTCCTCGCCCGTCGCGAGCTCGTAGCGGATGTCCTCGTACTCGGCTGCCGGCTGCCAAATCACGCTCACGGCGTCTGAGACTACCGTTCCTGAGCATGTACGACTGGCTCGAGCGGGCAGCCCAGCGCCGACCCGACACGATCGCGCTCGACGCCGTGGGCGATCGCCGGCTGACCTACCGGGAGCTGCTGGCCGCCGCCCGGCAAGCGGCGCAGCAGGTCCGGTCAGAGGGCGGGACGGCCGGCGAGCCCACGTACCTGCATGGGGCGGGTGCGGGCTTTGCCGTGCGGCTGCACGGCGCCCTGTCGGCCGGCGTGCCGGTCGTGCCGGTGGACGACCGGCTCTCAGCGCAGGAACAGCGTCTGCGCTGGGTTTCGGCGGGACTTCCGTATCCGGACGTGGCAACGGTGATGTTCACCTCGGGCACCACCTCGGCACCCAAGCCGGTGCATCTCACGCTGCGCAACTGGGAGGCCAACGCTATCGGCTCGGCGCTGGCCCTGGGCCTCGATCCCCGCGAGCGCTGGTTGTGTGTGATGCCGCTGGCTCACGTCGGAGGGCTGTCGATCCTGCTGCGCTCGACCCTCTACGCGACGACGGTCATCCTGCATGAGCGCTTCGACGCGCAGGCCGTCCTGCGCGAGCTGATGGATCCGGCTCGAGCGGTGACCCTGGTCTCGCTCGTGCCGACGATGCTCGCCCGGCTGCTTGATGCCGGCCTCGAGCACCCGGCGACGCTGCGTTGGGTGCTGCTGGGGGGCGGGCCGATCCCGCCGACGCTCCTGGAGCGGGCGCAATCCGCCGGTGTGCCGGTTGCCCCGACCTACGGGATGACGGAAGGCTGCTCGCAGATCGCCACCTTCGGCTTTCCCCTGTACGGGGTGGAGTTGCGCCTGGACGAGGGGGAGGTCGTGGTCCGCGGCGCCAACCTGGCGCCCAATACGGTGGACGCTGAGGGTTGGTTGTACACCGGCGACCTCGGCGACTTCGATGAGCGCGGGCGACTGCGAATCGTCGGCCGGCGGTCCGAGACGATCGTCACCGGTGGCGAGAACGTGGCGCCGGCCGAGGTGGAGGGGGTGCTCCTCGAGCATCCTGCCGTCGCGGATGCCGCCGTCTTCGCCCGTCCCGACGATCACTGGGGGGAACGCGTGGTGGCCAGCGTGGTGCTGCGCGACGGGCAGTCCGTCACCTCGGCTGAGCTCCAGGAGTTCGTGGCCGCGCGGCTGGCCCGGTTCAAGGTGCCCAAGGAGATCGGGTTCGCCGAGGGCCTGCCGCGCACCGTTTCCGGCAAGCTGCTGCGCCGCGGGCTAGTCTGACGGTCACGTGGCCGACGACATCGAGGAACAGCGCGAGCGCCTGCTGGACGGCTGGGACGAGGCCGCCAAGGGCTGGGGACGCCAGGCTGACCGCCTGCAGGCGGCGGCGCTGCCGATCTCGGCGTGGATGATCGACCACGTGAAGCCGGCACGCGGGGAGCGGGTGCTCGAGCTTGCCGCCGGCCCTGGCGATACGGGCTTCCTTGCCGCGCGCTTGATTGAGCCGGGCGGGACGCTGATCTGCAGCGACGCCTCGGAGGCCATGCTCGACGTCGCCCGCGACCGAGCGCAGGAGCAGGGGATCGAGAACGTCGAGTTCAAGCAGTTGCAGCTCGAGTGGATCGACCTGCCCACGGGCACCCTCGATGTCGTCCTGTGCCGCTGGGGAGTGATGCTCACGCTCGACCCGGCCGCCGCCCTGCGCGAGTGCCGTCGTGTCCTGAAACCAGGCGGTCGTATGGCTCTCGCCGTATGGGATGTGCCTGAGCGCAATCCCTGGACCACAATCGCGCAGCGCTCCCTGGTGGAGCTCGGGCACCTCGAGCCGGCTCCGGCCGGCGGGCCTGGCATGTTTGCGCTCTCCGCGCCCGGGCTTCTGAACACGATGCTGGAGGATGCGGGCTTCTTCGACGTCGAGGTCGAAGCCGTCCCAATCGTGCGCCCCTACGACAACGTGCTCGATTGGCTGGGGGAGACTCGCGACCTGATGCGTTCGCTGGCCACGGTCTGGGCCACGCTGACCGATGGGCAGCGCCGCGAGCTACGTGATCACCTGGCCGCGGCGTGCGCCGACTACCTCACCGCCGACGGTCGGCTCGAGTTGCCGGGCAGCTCGCTCGCGGCAGTCGCCGGGGCCTAATACACAGGGCCCCTGCGCTGTACAACGGGACGGTCCGAACTCCTCTCGGCGCAAGGTAACCGCCAAAATGGGCCGTGCTTTGCAGGGCTTTTGTCATCACGTGCCGCGGGGCAGACTGAGCCCATGCGATTGCGTTCAATTCTCCTCACCGGGCTCGTCCTGGTTGCCTTTCCGGCCACAGCCGCGGCTAACTATCCCCACGTGGTGGCGCCCGGCGAAACGCTGACATCTGTGGCTGCGCTGGACGGGCTCAGCGTCTCCGCGATCGCGGGCGCCAACGGCATCTCTTCCCAAGCCCAGCTGGTGGCCGGTCAGATCCTGTGGATCCCGCCACGCTCGGCCGCCACGGCCGGTGCCGGGGCGGCAGCCACCACCCAGTCTGCCACGACCCAGTCTGCCACGACCCAGTCTTCCACCACCCAGTCTGCCACCACGCAGTCCGTGGCCACGTCGGACCCGGACGCAGACTCGGATACCGACTCGGTGGGCAGCCGCGAGGGCGCAGCTCGCTCGAGCACCCGCCAGCGCGCGAGCACCGCGACCGGGCAAACTCAGTCGACCGCCACCACTCAATCGGCCGGCACGTCGTCGCAGTCGAGTGCCGCCACGCAGGTCTCGGCTCCCGTTCCGACTCTGGAGCGGGCCTCGGCCAGCCAGATCGCCTACATCGCGCAGGCAAACGGGGTACCGGCGGGGCTCGCCGAGGCCATAGGCTGGCAGGAGAGCGGCTGGAACAACGACGAGGTTTCTGGGGTGGGCGCGGTGGGAGTGATGCAGATTGTTCCGGCCACCTGGACCTGGATCGATCGCTATCTGACTCCGAGCGCGCCGCTGGGCACAGCGTCGGCCTCCGAGAACATCCGAGCTGGAGTTCTGCTGTTGCGTGAACTGCTGCAGATGACCGGTGGCAACCAGAGACTGGCGGCGGCCGGCTACTACCAGGGCCTGGCGTCTGTGCAGGCCCACGGGATGTACGCCAGCACCCGGCAATACGTCGTTGATGTGATGGCGCTGGCTCAGCGCTTCGGCGGATAGCGGCCGCCCTTCCGGCTCGGCGGCCTGAGGCCCGGCCGCCCCGGAGCGGATCCTCAGGTACGCTCGGCCGATGTTCTACGACGACGATGCTGACCTTCACCTGCTCGACGGCAAGACCGTCGCGATCATCGGCTACGGCTCACAGGGCCACGCCCACGCCAACAACCTCAAGGACTCCGGCGTAAACGTCGTCGTCGGTCTGCGCCGAGACTCGGCCAGCGTGGCCAAGGCGGAGAGCCACGGCCTGCGCGTGACCGACCCGGTCACCGCCGCTGCCGAGGGCGACGTCGTGATGCTGCTCGTGCCCGACGAGTTGCACGGCGCCGTCTGGGAGGAGGTGCAGGGTGCGATCGAGCCGGGCAATCTACTGCTGACGAGCCACGGCTTCTCCGTCCTGTACGGCACCGTTACGCCTCCCGAGGACATCGACGTGGCGCTCGTGGCCCCCAAGGGACCCGGCCACATGGTGCGACGCCTGTACCTGGAAGGGACCGGCATCCCCGGCCTGATCGCGGTCCACCAGGACGCCACCGGCAACGCTCAGAAGCTCGCCCTGGCCTACGCCAAAGGGATCGGTTGCACGCGCGCAGGGGTATTTGAGACGACCTTCAAGGAGGAGACCGAGACCGACCTGTTCGGAGAGCAGGCCGTGCTCTGCGGCGGCGTCAGCGAGCTCGTTCAGGCCGGTTTCGACACCCTCGTGGAGGCGGGCTACAACCCGCAGATGGCCTATTTCGAATGTCTCCACGAGCTCAAGCTGATCGTCGACCTGATGTACGAGAAGGGTCTCTCGGGCATGCGCTACTCGATCTCCAATACGGCCGAGTACGGCGACTACACGCGCGGCAAGCGCGTGGTCACGGATGAGACGCGGACTGCCATGAAGACGATCCTCACTGAGATCCAGTCCGGCGAGTTCGCCCGCGAGTGGATCGCTGAGAACCGCGCCGGCCAGGAGAACTTCAAGCGCATGCGAGACGAGCAGGCGGGCCACCAGGTGGAGATCGTCGGCCAGGATCTGCGCTCGCACATGGCCTGGATCGATACGGCCTTTCACGAATAGCGACCCATGGGCGGGTCTCGTGCGCCGTGTGGCCTCGAGACCCGCGGGCTGCGGTCAGACGGCCGGGATCAACTGGCGGGCTTCCAGCCCGGCGACGAGTTTGCGAACGCTCTCATCGGGCGCCGCCAACGTAGTCTCGAGATGCACGTCGGGGTCCTCCGGCGGCTCGTACGGGGAGGCCACGGCCGTGAAGTTCGGGATCTCTCCGCGTCGTGCGCGGGCGTACAGGCCCTTGGGGTCCCGAGCTTCGGTGACGGCGGCCGGCGCGTCCACGTAGACCTCCAAGAACCGCCCGGGGGCAAATAGAACCCGCGCCAGCTCGCGATCGGCTCGGAACGGGGAGATGAACGAGCAGATCACGATCAAGCCGGCGTCGACCATCAGGCTGGCCACCTCGGCCACCCGGCGGATGTTTTCTGTCCGGTCCTCGTCGCTGAAACCCAGATCGCTGTTGAGCCCATGCCTGAGGCGGTCGCCGTCCAGCACGTAGCCGTGGAGTCCACGGCGGTGCAGTTCGGCGTCGACGCCGCGGGCAATCGTCGACTTGCCGGCTCCCGAGAGCCCGGTGAGCCAAAGTACGTGCGGCACCTGATGAAGGCTGGCCGCGCGATCACTGCCGGCCACTTCCAGTGGCTGCGGAAATAGGTCGCTGCCCAGCCCCTGAGCTTGCGACATTACGCTGTACGTCACGGTGACACCATCCCGGTCCCCAGTGGTCAGAATCAAGCATTCAAGCAGCTGGCGGCGATTCTGAAAAGGGGTGCAACGCCGCGAGCGTAGGACCGTCCGGAACCGGCCGGCCACTGTCGCCGGGCCCATTGGCGACACCTTCGCTATCGTTCGCCGGGCCCGCCGTGACTGGCGCGAGAAGGTGGACGAAAACCACCGGGGAGCGACGGGCTGGCTTGCCGTCGCCGCGCGCCTGGGCACTCTCATCTCTCTCTGACCCCGAGGACACTCGAGGAGCGATCGTGCCTCAGACTCAAGTCGTCATCCCCGACCAGCTCAAGCCGCGCGACGGGCGCTTCGGCGCCGGGCCCTCCCGGCTTCGGCCCGAACAGCTGCCCGCCCTGGCCGCCTCCGGAAGTTCGGTCATGGGCACCTCACACCGGCAAAAGCCGGTAAAGCTCTTGGTGGGGCGCGTGCGCTCGGGCCTGCGCGAGCTGTTCCGCCTGCCGGACGGGTATGAGGTGATCCTCGGCAACGGGGGCACCACGGCCTTCTGGGATGCGCTCATCTCCGGGGTGATCCGTGAGCGTGCGCTGCACCTGACCTACGGCGAATTCTCCTCGAAGATCGCGGCCGGCTCCAAAGCCGCGCCGTTCCTGGCCGACCCGATCGTGGTCGATGCCCCAGCCGGCGACGCTCCGGACCCGCACAGCGCGGCGCAGAGCGGGGCAGACGTCATCACCTGGGCGCACAATGAAACCTCGACGGGCGTGATGGTGCCCGTCGTGCGCCCCGCCGGTCTCGATGACGGCACGCTGGTGCTCATCGATGCGACCTCCGGCGCGGCCGGTCTGCCGGTCGATGCGGCCGACGCGGATCTGTACTACTTCGCTCCGCAGAAGGGCTTTGCCTCCGACGGCGGGCTCTGGCTGGCGCTGGCCAGCCCGGCCGCCCTCGAGCGCATCGCCCAGATCGACGCCGATCGGCCCACGGTCGGCCCGGATCGCTGGATCCCGGAATTCCTGTCGCTGACCACCGCGCTCGAGAACTCGCTCAAGGATCAGACCTACAACACCCCGGCGGTGGCCACCCTGTTCCTGCTCGCGGACCAGATCGACTGGATGCTGGCCGGCGGCGGCCTCGAGGGAATGGTCAAGCGCACGGCCGAGTCCTCGTCACATCTGTACGGCTGGGCGGACGCGCACCAGCACGCAACGCCGTTCGTCGCCGACCCGGACAAGCGCTCCCTGGTCGTCGGCACGATCGACTTCGACGACGAGGTCGACGCCACCGAGCTCGCGGCGACCCTGCGAGCCAATGGCATCGTCGATGTTGAGCCGTATCGCAAGCTGGGACGCAACCAGCTGCGCGTGGCGATGTTCCCCGCCACCGATCCCGCCGATGTGCAGGCCCTCACCGCCTGCATCGACTTCGTCCTGGAGCAGAACTGATGAGCCGTCAGCGTGTCCTTGTCGCCGAGAAGGTCGGGGCCTCGGGCATCAGCCTGCTCGAGCAGCATTTCGATGTCGAGCTGGGCTTCGATTGGGACCGTGAGCAGGTCAAGCAGCGCCTGCCCGAGTTCGACGGGATCCTGATCCGCTCGTCGACCCAGCTGGACAGCGAACTCCTCGGGGCCGGTACGAGTCTCAAGGCGATTGGTCGGGCCGGGGTCGGCGTCGACAACGTCGACGTCCCCGAGGCCAGCAAGCGCGGGATCGTGGTCGCCAATGCCCCGCTCTCCAACGTCGTGACGGCGGCAGAGCACACGATGGCTCTGTTGCTGGCCCTGGCCCGCAACGTCCCGCAAGCCCACGCCTCACTGATCGCCGGCCGCTGGGATCGCGCAAAGTACTCGGGGGTCGAGCTGTACGAGAAGACGCTCGGCATCGTCGGCTTCGGCCGCATCGGCCAGCTCGTGGCCGAGCGAGCGCGGGGCTTCGGCATGCACGTCATCGCCTACGACCCCGTCGTGAGCGACGAGCGCTACAAGGCGCTCGGAGTCGAGCGCGCTGCGGCGCCCGAGGACGTGTACGTGGTGGCGGACTTTCTCTCGCTGCACCTGCCCAAGACGCCGGAGACAGCGGGTTGGTTGAACGCCGACGTGCTGGCCCAGTGCAAGGACGGCGTGCGCGTGCTCAACGTGGCGCGTGGCCCGCTGGTCGTCGACGCGGACCTGCAGGCGGCGCTCGACAGCGGGAAGGTCGGCGGAGCTGCCCTCGACGTCTTTCAGAGCGAGCCGATCACCGATCACCCGTTGTTCAGCTACGCGAACGTGATCGTCACCCCGCACCTGGGGGCCTCGACGGCCGAAGCCAACGACCGGGCGGGTTTTCAGGCCGCCGAGCAGATCGTCGCGGCGTTGACGGGCGGCTCGGTCACCACCGCGGTCAACATCCCGGCCATCCCCGATGAGGACAGCGAGGCGCTGACACCCTTCCTGCCGCTGGCCCGTGCGCTGGGCAAGATCGCGGCGTCGTTGGACGAGGAGGCCGCGATCGAGCGGGTCCGGGTCGAGTTCCTGGGCGGCATCGCCTCGCGCGACACCCGTCTGCTCGGGCTGAACGTGTTGATGGGCGTGCTCGCCGCCAAGGGCGCTGAGGACCTGAACGAGGTCAACGCGCCGGCCCTGGCGCAGGAGCGCGGCATCGTCACCGAGGACGCGCGGCAGGAGCAGGTGCGGGATTACACGGACATGATTCGCGTGACCGTCTCCAGCAGCCGCCATACCGCCAGCGTCGCCGGGACGGTGATCGGCAACCTGCATCGCCCGCATCTGCTTGAGGCCTGGGGCCAGCGCTTCCAGGTTCAGCTCGAGGACAACGTGGCGATGTTCCGCTACCACGACCGTCCGGGCATGCTCGGCCGCGTCGGAACGCTGTTCGGGGCCAATGACGTGAACATCGCGTCCTCGATCGTCGGCCGGCAGCCGGAGGGCGGCGGAGCGGAGCCGTTCGCGGCGATGGTGTTGACCACGGATGTGCCCGTCCCCGAAGCACTCGTGCGTGAGATCGCCACCAGCGACGGGTTCGTTGCCGGCGTCACCGTCACGCTCTGACCACCGCCTACGGGAGGGGCGGGCAAAGCCAGCCCGCCCCAACCTTGCGACCAACCGGCACAGTCGCTAGCCTTCCGCGCGATGGCGTACGCCCTCAACCTTCGACTTCTTCTCCTCCCCCTCCGGGGGGAATAGCGCGCCGGCGGCCGCACGTAGCCGCGAACCAAGCCCGAGAAGACGCAGGACGAGAGCAAAGGAGACGTACGTAAGTGACGCCATCGACCGACCCCAACCGAGTACTGATCTTCGACACCACGCTGCGGGACGGCGAGCAGTCGCCCGGCATCTCCCTGAATGCCCAGGAGAAGCTCGAAATCGCCCAGCAGCTCGCGAGGCTCGGCGTCGACGTGATCGAGGCGGGCTTTCCCATCGCCTCTCCCGGGGATTTCGAGGCGGTCCAAGGGATAGCCCGTAAGGTCGACGGTCCGGTGATCGCCGGGTTGGCCCGCGCCTTCCCCGGCGATATCGACACGGCGTGGGCGGCCCTCAGGGACGCTGAGCGGCCCCGCATCCACACATTCATCTCGACCTCGGACATCCACATCCAGCACCAGATGCAGAACACTCGGGACGACGTACGCGGTATGGCACGAGCCGCGGTGGCGCACGCCCGGTCACTCTGCGAGGACGTCGAGTTCTCGCCGATGGATGCCACCCGCTCGGACGTCGACTTCACAGCGGAGATCGTGCAGATCGCCCTCGATGAGGGTGCGACGACGATCAACATCCCCGACACCGTCGGCTATGCGATGCCCCAGGAGTACGCGGCCTTTCTGACGCGGCTGTATGAGCTCGCGCCCGGTTTGCACGACGTGGTTCTCTCGACCCATTGCCACGACGATCTGGGTCTGGCCGTGGCCAACTCGATCGCCGGGGTGATGGCCGGCGCCCGCCAGATTGAGTGCGCCGTGAACGGCATCGGCGAGCGGGCCGGTAACGCGGCGCTTGAGGAGCTCATCATGCTGATCGCCACGCGCCAGGCCGAGCTCGGTGTGCACACGGGCGCCGTAACGCGGGAGATCGCTCGCACGTCGCGGATCGTCTCGCGCCTGACCGGTTATCCGGTGCAGCCGAACAAGGCGATCATCGGGCGCAACGCCTTTGCCCACGAGTCGGGGATCCACCAGGACGGAGTGCTCAAGGAGCGCAGCACCTTCGAGATCATGGACGCCACCACGATCGGCCTGGACTCCAACCAGCTGGTCCTCGGCAAGCACTCGGGGCGGCACGCGCTGCAGCAGGCGCTGAGCGAGCTCGGTTACGAGGTGTCTGGCCAGACCCTGAATCAGGCGTTCAAGCGCTTCAAGGAGATCGCGGACAAGAAGAAGCAGGTCACCGCGATGGACCTCGAGGCCCTGCTCACCGACGAGCTGCGCGAGCAGGCCGAGGAGCTCGGTTACACGCTCGAGTGGTTCGACGTGGAGTCCTCGACGCGCCGGCCGCCGCACGCCAAGGTCGGAGTGCGTACCCCGGAGGGGGAGGAGCTCGAGGGATCCTTCGGCGGTGACGGCCCGATCGACGCCATCTTCCACGCCATCAACGTGGCCACCGGGGTCGACGCTCGCCTGCGCGAATTTCATATCGGTGCTGTCACCGGCGGCCAGGACGCCCTCGGCGAGACGTCGATCGTCGTGGAGGTCGACGGTTTCAGCGGCTCCGGCCAGGGGGTCTCGACGGACATCGTCGAAGCGGCGGCTCGGGGTTATGTGCGGGCGCTGTCCAACGCGGTGCGCCGTCGCGACGGTGACCGGGACGAGGCGACGCTGGCCGGCACGCCGTAACAGGGCTCTGGCGCGCGTGGGTCCTGGGGGCGAGGCACCCGCCCGAGGCCACAGGCAACCGGTCGGGTTCCCGAGCCCGCGCCGAGGAGGCCAGAAGCCGCCCCTCCGGGCGCCAGGTCGCCTCTCGGCGGTCCCGAGGCGGCTGGGGCCGCGATTTCGGCTAGACCGCGAGGCCCTGGGCGTAACCCGCCGCGTGCGTTTCCGCCAGGTGCAGCGTCGACATCAGATCTTCCCCGATCGAGGCCGAGGAGGACCGATCGGGGGAGATGACGCTGACGCGGGCGCCGCGGGCCTTGAGCGCAGAGACCTCCAGCAGCATCGCGGCGCGTGAGGCAGCCCTGAGCGGGGCGTAGAACGGCCCATGCAGACTGGCCATAGTGGCGAGGATCAGCACGCGTGCATCCCGGCCCGCCGGCGTCACGTCTGCGTTCGTGGGGGTCCAGACGGCGCCGTCCACATACTCGCGGCCGTCGATCAGCGCCGGCGCGAAGACCAGAGGAAGCGCGCACGAGGCGGTCAGCGCCTGGGCCACCGCCGCGCCCGGTGCGCCGGGCGAGCCAAAGACGACTCGTTTGCCGGACTGCCGGTCCACGGCAACCACGCGCAGGCGCCCATCGAACTTCGCGGACTCGGGCGGAAAGGCCTCATGGAAGTCGGGCGCAGCGTTGGCGCCTGCCGGCATCGCCCGCAGCGCCGCGCCGCGGACCATCTCGCCGGGCGCTCGGCCAAAGCGCAGGCCGAACTGAGCGAAGGGCGCGGCCATCGTCAGCGCCGAAGCCGCCGCCCAGTCGGGCACCCACGATGCTTCCTCAGAGCCAGAGCCAGAGCAGGAGAGAGAGAGAGAAGAGACAGAGCAGAGCCAGAGCCAGAGCCAGAGGAGGAGGAAGTAGCCGCGTCGTCCGCGGCCGGACGCCGCAACACCCTTCCTGAAGCCAGCTTGGCGGCGACGATCGCCCCCGCAGACGTGCCTATGAAGTAGTCACAGTCGGCGAAGCACAGCCCGTGGGCGTCCTCCAGGCCGGCCAGGACACCGGTCATCCAGGCGTCGCCCTGGCGGCCGCCGCCGCCAAGCACGAGGATGTCGGGAGGCACGAACATAGGCCCGAACAGCGTACAGCTGTATGCGATAACATACGCGCGTATGACGACCGTGGAACAGGCGGCCACCTCGCCCGAAATACTGGGGGCCCGCGTGCGCGCCCTGCGCGAGGCCATGGACCTCTCCCTGCGCGATCTGGCCGAGCGGTCCGGTGTGAGCGCGCCGATGCTCTCGCAGGTCGAGCGAGGGGAGACCTCGCCGACCCTGCAGCTGGCCACCCGGATCGCCTCCGGTCTGGACCTGCGCCTCTCTCAGCTGCTGCGGCTGGACGAGGACGGTGCGGTCACCGTGGTCCGCAAGGAGGAGCGGCGCAAGGGGCCGAGCGCGGTCAGGGGGCACACCTACGAGATCCTCAGCCCGCCGCTACCGGGTCAGCGCGCTGAGTTATCCCGCCACAGGCTCGCCGCCGGCGCGGCCACGGGAGGTTTCGGTGATCCCCCGGTTCACGAGCCCGGCAGCCGCGAGACGGCGCTGGTCGAATCGGGCCGGGTGACCTTGCACTGCGACGGCCGCCGCTTTGAACTGGCCGCCGGCGACTGCGTGACCTTCGACGCGGACCTACCCCACCACTTCGAGAACCCTGGAACCCAAGACGCCGTGCTGCTCGCCGTGGTGAGCGCCGGCCTGAGACGGAGCTAGAAGGAGAGAGATGTCCAAGAGTCTGTTCGACAAGATCTGGGAACGCCATGAAGTGGCGCCCGGTCTGCTCTACATCGACCTGCACCTCGTCCATGAGGTCACGAGCCCCCAGGCCTTCGACAGCCTGCGCATGACCGGCCGCCGGGTTCGGCGCCCGGACCGCACACTGGCCACCGCCGATCACAACACCCCGACCGACGGGACGGCCACCGCGCGGCTGATCAAGGACGAGCTCTCCCGCATCCAGGTGGAGACGCTCGAGCGCAACGCCGAGGAGTTCAGGATCCCGATCTACTCGCTCGGCTCCGAGCACCAGGGCATCGTGCACGTCATCGGACCGGAGCTCGGCGTCACCCAGCCGGGCATGACCATCGTCTGTGGTGACTCGCATACCGCCACGCATGGCGCCTTTGGCGCCCTGGCCTTCGGCATCGGCACGAGCGAGGTCGAGCACGTGCTGGCCACGCAATGCCTGGTTCAGCAGAAGCCCAAGTCGCTGCGGATCAACTACGTCGGCGAGCTCGGTTACGGCGTCACGCCGAAGGACCTGATCCTCTACACGATCGGCCAGATGGGCGTGGCCGGGGCCACCGGGTACGCGGTCGAGTACGCCGGGCCGGTGATCGAGAAGATGTCCATGGAGGGTCGCATGACCGTCTGCAACATGACGATCGAGGGCGGCGGCCGGGCGGGCATGATCGCGCCCGATCAGACCACGTTCGATTACGTGATCGGCCGACCGGGGGCGCCGGCCAGCGTCCCCGACGACTGGCGTGACCTCCGCACCGACGACGGTGCGCACTTCGACCGGGAGATCACCATCGACTGCGCGCTGATCAGCCCGATGGTGACCTGGGGGACCACCCCCGGGATGGTGGTGGGTGTGGCCGAGACAGTGCCGCAGCCCGGCGGGGAACAGGATGAGCGCGCGCTCGAGTACATGGGCCTCCAGGGCGGAACGCCGATCCAGGAGATCAAGCTGGACCGGGTGTTCATCGGCTCCTGCACCAACTCACGGATCGGCGACCTGCGCGCCGCAGCCGAGGTGGTCTCGGGCCGACAGGTGGCGGACGGCATCTATGCCATGGTCGTCCCCGGCTCGGTGCAGGTCAAGGAGCAGGCCGAGGCTGAAGGGCTCGACCGGGTCTTCCGCGCGGCCGGCTTCGACTGGCGGGCGGCGGGCTGCTCGATGTGCCTGGGCATGAACCCGGACATCGCCGCCCCGGGCGAGCGGGTCGCGTCCACCTCGAACCGCAACTTCGAGGGCCGCCAGGGCCGGGGCGCCCGCACCCATCTGGTCTCACCGCAGATGGCGGCCGCCGCGGCGCTGGAGGGCCACTTCGTCGATATCCGCAGCTACCACCCCGAACCCGTCACCGTCTAGAGGAGCTCACAGCGATGAAGGCGATCGAAACCATCACAGGTGCCGTGTCGGTCTTGAACCGCGATGACGTGGACACCGACCAGATCATGCCCAAGCAGTTTCTCAAGCGAGTCGAGCGGACCGGCTTCGGGGAGTTCCTGTTCTACGACTGGGCCAAGGCAGCCGACTGGGATCTCCCGCGGAACCCGATTCTCGTGGCCGGTCGCAACTTCGGCTGCGGCTCGAGTCGCGAGCACGCCCCCTGGGGGCTCGAGGACTACGGCTTTCAGGCGATCATCGCCCCGAGTTTCGCCGACATCTTCTACTCCAATTGCACCAAGATCGGACTGCTGCCGATCGCGCTCTCGGCCGACGCCTGCCACGCGATTGCCGAGGCGGGCAGCGCGCAGGTCGACCTGGCTGACCAGGAGGTGCGCTGGCCGAGCGGGAGCGCCAAGTTCGAGATCGATTCAAGCATCAAGCACCGACTGCTCAACGGCCTGGACGACGTCGGGATGACGCTGCAGCAGGAATCGGCTATCGCTGCCTATGAGTCGGAGCGGGAGCGTTCTGGGCCTGTGACCAACTCGTTATGAGCCTGGATCCTGAAGCCACCGGCCCGCTGGCCGGCGGCTCCGCCCCAGCGCGCGACTGGGACGCCTCCACCTACGACCAGATCTCCACGCCCCAGCAGGCCTGGGCGCGCGAGCAGCTCGAGCGTCTGCACCTGCGGGGCGACGAGGTCGTGCTCGATGCCGGCTGTGGTTCGGGCAAGGTCACCGCGATGCTCGCCGACCTGGTGCCCGACGGCCGCGTCTACGCGGTCGACATGGCTCCCTCGATGGTCGAGCACACCCGGCAGGCCCTGGGCGAGCGGGTGACCGCGTTCTGTCAGGACCTCACGCAGCTTGCCCTGCCTGAGCCGGTCGATGCCATCTTCTCCAACGCGACGTTCCACTGGATCCCCGACCACCCCAAGCTGTTTTCCGCCCTCGCCGGGGCACTCAAACCGGGCGGTCAGCTGGTGGCGCAATGCGGTGGCTTCGGCAACATCGACGCGTTCCGGGTGCTGGCCGACGAGGTGGCCGGCAGCGGTGAGTTCGCGCCGTACTTCACCGACTGGAAGGGCCCGTGGAATTACGCGCGCGCCGACATCACGGCGGAACGCCTGAGCGCGGCCGGCTTTGCCGAGGTGGATACCTGGCTGGAGCCGCGGCCGACGACGCTCGCTGACCCAGAAGCCTTTGTGCGTACTGTGTGTCTGGTGCGCCACCTCGATCTGCTGCCCGACGACCTGAAGGACGGCTTCATCCGCGCCGTCCTGGCGCGCGCCGGCTCCCCGCTCGTGCTCGGATATGTGCGCCTGAACATTGTCGCCCGCCGGGCGGGGGAGACCCGGTGACATCCGCGCTGTCGGTGCGCGACCTGGTCAAGCGCTATCCGAACGGAATGGAGGCGCTCAAGGGCGTCTCTCTGGAGATCGGCTCGGGGGAGTTCTTCGGCCTGCTGGGCCCCAATGGCGCCGGCAAGTCGACGATGATCCACTGCATCACCGGCCTGGCCCGGCCCAGCTCGGGCAGCGTCGAGGTCTTCGGCCACGACGCCGTCCACCATTATCGCGAGGCCCGTGAGGCCGTGGCGCTGGCGCCCCAGGAGATCAACCTCGACATGTTCCTGACCCTCGAGGAGACACTCGATCTGCACGGCGGCTACTTCGGCATGACCAAGGCGGACCGGCGCGAGCGGACGGCCGAGCTGCTCGAGGTGTTCTCGCTGACCAGCAAACGTCAAGAGCGCACGCGCACGCTCTCGGGCGGGATGAAGCGCCGGCTCACGCTGGCCCGGGCGCTGATGCACCGGCCGCGCCTGCTCATCCTCGACGAGCCGACAGCGGGCGTGGACATCGAGCTCCGGCTCGAGTTGTGGCAGTACATCGAGAAGATCAACGGCGAGGGCACGACCGTGATGCTCACGACCCACTACCTCGAGGAGGCCGAGCGCCTGTGTGATCACATCGCCTTCATCAACCACGGTGAGATCGCGGCGCACGGGACGATCCCGGAGCTGGCCGCGCGCTACGGCGTGAGCTCGCTCGAGGACGCCTATCTCGCGCTGGTCGGACGACAGGAGCTCTCACGCGCTCACGTCGAGGAGACCGCCGCGTGACGGCCGCCCAGATCAGGCTGCTCTCGCTGATTCGGCGAGAGGTCAGCCGCTTCATGAAGATCAAGCGCCAGACGTTGGGCGGCCCACTGCTCGAGACGTTCCTGTACATCTCCGTGTTCGGAGCGGCGCTGGGCACGCGCATACACCAGATCCACGGCTACCGGTACATCGTGTTTGTCATCCCGGGTTTGATCATGATGGCCTGGGCGGTGAACTCGTTCTCCAACAACTCGTCATCGATCCTGCAGCAGAAGTTCACGCACTCGATCGACGATCAGTTGTCCTCGCCGGCCTCACCACTGCAGCTCCTGCTGGGATTCACGCTCGGCGGCTTCATCCGTGGCTTCATGGTCTCTTTGCTGACCTACCTGGTGGCCGCGATCCTGCTCGGGCTGCCGGTGACCCATCCCGTCGTTCTCATCCCTTCGCTGATTCTCGTGGGCCTGTTCTTCGCCCAGTGCGGGGTGTTGGTGGGAGTGCGGGCTGAGCAGTTCGACGATGTCGCGCTGTACCAGACCTTCGTCCTGCAGCCGCTGATCTTCCTGGGTGGTGTCTTCTACGGCGCGTCGTTTCTGCCTCAGCCGTGGCAGACGCTCACGAAGTTCAACCCGGTCTACTACATGATCGCGCTGGTGCGCTACGGGTTCATCGGCTACCACGACACGAACATGGCCCTGGCCTTTGGCTTCCTGGCCCTGGCTACGGCCGCGCTCTTCGCGCTGAACTACCGGATCTTCGCTCAGGGCCGGTACCTGCGGACCTGATCGGCGGCACGGACGCTGTCGATCGCGTGTGATGCGCTCGCGGTTGGCCCGCTTGGCCACCGCGCCCGGCGCTGCGCGCCCCGAAATCAGCCGATTCGGTAGCTTGGAGCGCCTATGGCTTCCAAGATCATCCTGCTGCCCGGCGACGGGATCGGCCCTGAAATCATCGCTCCCGCGCTCGAGCTGCTGGCCGCTGTGGGAACCAACTTCGACTATGAGGAATTCCTCTTCGGTGGGGCCTCGATCGATGCTCACGGCACCGCGCTGACGGATGAGACGCTGGCCGCCTGCCGGGGAGCCGACGCGGTTCTGCTGGCGGCCGTCGGCGGACCCAAGTGGGATACCACCGATCCCCACCGGCCCCGGCCCGAACAGGGTCTGCTGGGGCTGCGCCGGGGGCTCGGTCTGTACGCCAATCTGCGGCCGGTGCGTCCGTTGCCGGCGCTGTACGACGCGAGTCCGCTCAAGCGCGAGGTGATCGAGGGCACCGACCTGCTGGTGGTGCGCGAGCTCACCGGGGGGATCTACTTCGGCGAGAAGACCCGCACCGCCGACGCCGCCTCCGATCTGTGTGTCTACACCCGTGCCGAGGTGCAGCGCATCGCTCGCGTGGCGTTCAAGGCCGCCCGGCGCAAGGTGACCAGCGTCGACAAGGCCAACGTGATCGAGACCAGTCGGCTCTGGCGCGAGGTCGTCCGCGAAGTGCATGCCGCGGAGTTCTCCGGCGTCGAGCTCGAGCACGTGCTGGTCGACAACGCGGCGATGCAGCTGGTGTCCAACCCCGCCGACTTTGACGTGATCGTCACCGAGAACATGTTCGGTGACATCCTGAGCGATGAGGCCGCCACTCTGACCGGCTCGATCGGGATGCTCCCAAGCGCCTCGCTGGGGGATCCCGGCCAACCGGGCCTGTTCGAGCCGGTACACGGCTCGGCGCCGGACATCGCGGGCACCGGCGTGGCCAATCCCCTGGCGATGTTCCTGTCCGCGGCCATGATGCTGCGTCATGGACTGGGCTTGGAGAGCGAGGCGGCGGCGATAGAATCGGCCGTTGACAAGGCGCTCGCGGCCGGCCTGCGCACACGTGACCTCGGGGGCAGCGCAGACACGCGCGAGGCCACCCAGGCCGTTCTCTCCAATCTGTAAGGAGCACCAAGTGGATCAGGCGGACCTCATCTGGCTCAACGGAGAACTCGTTGCCTGGGAGGACGCGAAGGTGCACGTGCTGTCGCATGGCCTGCACTACGGCACCGGCGTCTTTGAGGGGGTTCGTGCCTATGAGACCACCAGCGGCACGGCGATCTTCCGACATCAGGATCACATCGCGCGGCTGTTTCGCTCGGCCGAGCTCTACTACATGCCGATCCCCTATAGCCCAGAGGACCTCCGGCGGGCTGGGCACGAGCTGCTGATCGCCAACGGCCTGCGCGAGTGCTACATCCGTCCGATCGCCTTCCGTGGCTACGGCGTGATGGGCCTCTACCCCCTGGAGGCGCCGGTCGACGTCTCGATCGCCGCGTGGCCGTGGGGCGCCTACCTCGGCGAGGACTCAAAGCAGGTCGGCATTCGGGCCAAGGTGGCCAGCTGGCGGCGGATGAACGGCGATTCGTTCGTGCCGGAATCGAAGGCCACGGGTCAGTATCTGAACAGCATCCTGGCCAAGATCGAGGCGACCAAGGCGGGCTACGAGGAGGCCATCCTGCTTGACCAGCGCGGGTTCGTCGGCGAGGGGAGCGGCGAGAACATCTTTCTGGTCAAGGACGGGATACTGCATACCCCGAGCCTGTCCGGCGGGATCCTGGAAGGGATCACCCGCCACTCGCTCATGCGCATTGCCCGCGACCTCGGTTACGAGATCGTCGAACGCGACATCACGCGCACCGAGCTGTACATGGCCGATGAGATGTTCGTCACCGGAACGGCGGCGGAGGTAGCCGCCATCCGTGAGGTCGACGACCACACCGTGGGCGGGGGCACTCGAGGCCCGGTCACAACCGAGCTGCAGCGTGTCTTCGAGGACGCCATTCGTGGCCGCGAGCCGCGCTACGCGGAGTGGCTGGACCACGTCGAAGTGCCCGCACCGACAGTCTGAAAGCTTCGATGACCAAGATCGAGCTCTACGACACCACCCTGCGTGATGGGATGCAGGGTGAGGGCATGTCACTGTCGGCGCACGAGAAGGTGCGGGTCGCCCACATGCTCGACGAGCTCGGGATCGATCTGATAGAGGCGGGGTTCCCGAGCTCGAACCCGAAGGAGCTCGAGCTGTTCGAGCTGCTGGCCGGCGAGCGGTTTCACCACGCGCAGATCGCCGCGTTCGGGATGACCCGCCGGCGCGACGTTCGCGCCCAGGACGATCCGGCGCTCCAGATCCTGGCCGAGTGCTTCGCGCCGGTCTGCACGCTCGTGGGCAAGACCTGGAGCCTGCACCTGGAGAAGGTCGTGAAGACCGACCGGGCCGAAAACCTGCGCATGATCTCCGATTCGATCGCGTTTCTGGTCGCGGCCGGCAAGCGGGTCATCTACGACGCTGAGCACTTCTTCGACGGGTTCACCGACGATTCGGAATACGCTCTGGCCTGCCTGCGGGCCGCCGCTCAGGCCGGCGCCGAGACGATCACCTGCTGTGACACCAATGGCGGCACGCTCCCGGACGGGATCGCTGCCGCGATGGACACGGTCGTCCGCGACCTGGGGCCGACAGGCGTGAGAATCGGCATCCACTGCCACGACGACGCGGGCTGCGGGGTGGCCAACACGCTGGCCGCGGTGAGCGTCGGGGCCACGCACATCCAGGGGACGCAGAACGGTTACGGAGAACGCTGCGGTAACGCCAACCTGACCACGGCGATCCCCAACCTGCAGCTGAAGGGCGGCTATGAGTGTGTGAGCACCGACCAGCTCCACGCGCTGACCGCGAGCTCACATTTCTTCGACGAGCTTCTGAACTTCACCCCCAACCACGACCAGCCATACGTGGGTCGCAACGCGTTCGCGCACAAGGGCGGCATGCACGTGGCCGGTGTGACCGCCGACCCAAGCACCTTCGAGCACATCGACCCAGAGGTGGTGGGCAACCATCGGGAAGTGCTGATTTCGGAGCTGTCGGGCAAGGGCACGATCCATGCGCGCGCTGCCGAGGCGGGCATTGCCCTGGACGACGCCGGCGCTGCACGGCTGATCGAGCGCGTCAAGGAGCGCGAGCACGAGGGCTACCACTATGAGGCCGCCGACGGTTCCTTTGAGCTTTTGATGCGCAAGGAGAGTGGCGATTACACGCCGCTGTTCACGCTTGAGTCATGGCGGGTGCTCGCCGAGAAGCGAGCCGACGGCCGTGTCGAGACCGAGGCGACGATCAAGATCTGGTCGCCCCCGCCCGACGGCGAACGCTATGTCTTCACCGCTGAGGGCAATGGTCCGGTGAGCGCCCTGGACCGGGCGCTCCGCGGAGCTCTCGCCCGGGTGTATCCCGAGCTCGACACGATCAAGCTCGTGAACTTCAAGGTGCGCATCCTCGACGGAGCCAAGGCCAGCGACGCGATCACGCGCGTGCTGCTCGATTCCTCCGACGGCGAGCACGAGTGGGGCGCGATCGGCGTTTCCGACAACGTGATCGAAGCTTCGTGGGAGGCGCTGGTCGATTCGCTGGAGCTCGGGATGCAGACCGGCCGGCGGTCGGCGCGCGCGGACGAGGCGCGCGCTTCCTCGTGACCGCCTATGACACGTCAGGCCGGGTGGGGCCGGTCTCGCGCGTCCCCATCCCGCTGGCTCGGCCGGTACTCGGTGAACCCGAGGAGCGGGCGGTCCTGGATGTGCTGCGCTCGGGTCAGCTCTCGCTGGGTCCGCGCGGGCCCGAGTTCGAGCGCCATTTCGCCGGGCGCGTCGGTGCACGCTGCGCCAGCGCCGTCTCCTCGGGAACCGCCGGCCTGCACCTCGGTCTGCGGGCTGTCGGCGTCAGGGATGGGACGGAGGTCATCACCACGCCCTTCTCCTTCGTGGCCAGTGCCAACGTCGCCATCTACGAGCGTGCCCGCCCGGTGTTCGTCGACATCGACCCGGTGACGCTGAACCTCGATGCCGAGGCCGCGGCGGCAGCCGTGAGCTCGCGTACCTCGGCGCTGCTGCCGGTGCACGTATTCGGCTATCCGGTCGACATGGCCCGGCTCGAGCAGACCGGCGTGCCGATCGTCGAGGACGCCTGCGAGGCCCTGGGCGGCAGCTACGCCGACGGCGGCCCGATCGGCGGCCGCGGCCACCCCGCCGTGTTCGCCTTCTACGCCAACAAGCAGATGACGACCGGTGAGGGCGGGATGGTCGTTACCGGTGAGGCTTCGGTCAAGCAGCGGATCGACTCCGAACGCAACCAGGGCCGGGCTCCCGATATGGATTGGCTCGATCACGACAGGCTGGGCTTCAACTACCGGCTCTCGGACATCGCGTGTGCGCTGGGCCTGGCGCAGCTCGAACGGCTCGACGATCTGCTGGCTGGTCGCGAGCGCGTGGCGGCGCTCTACCGGGAGGCTCTGCAGCCACTCCACGAGGTCACGTTGCCCTGTGAGAACGTCGGGCAGGCCCGGCGCGGCTGGTTCGTGTACGTGATCCAGCTGCCCCGCGAAGTGGACCGCGACACCGTGGTGACGGCGCTCGGGGCTCGCGGCGTGGCGGCCAAGCCGTACTTCCCGGCCATCCATCTTCTGAGCTACTACCAGGAGACGTTCGGCTATCGGCCCGGCCAGTTCCCCGTCTGTGAGGACGTGGCCGCCCGCTCCATCGCCATCCCGTTCTTCCCTGAGATGGTCGAGGGTCAGGTGGCTCGCGTCGCCGAAGAGCTCACCAGTGTGCTGCACGGCGCGTCCGGTACCCGCGGATCCTTGGCCTCGCGCGCCGGATGAGCTCCCCCCGTCGCCTGATGTCCAGCCCGCGGATGGCGGTGCCCCAGGACGACGTGTTCCGGCGCCTGAACGACTCGCTGTCGTTCGACTGGCGGCTGGCCCCCTACGACGTTCAGCAGTCCGTCGCGCACGCGTCGATGCTGGCGGCCGCCGGGATCATCAGCGCCGAAGATCGCGACGCGCTCCACGCGGCGCTCAGCCGAGTGGGCCAAGAGGTCCGCGACAACACGTTCGCCTTTGACCAGAGCGACGAGGACGTCCACATGGCGATCGAGCGGCGAGTCACCGAACTCGCCGGGGAGGCGGGGGGCGGCTCCATAGCGCGCGCTCCCGCAACGATCAGATCGCCACCGACATGGCCATGTTCACCCGCGATGCCGCGCTGGACGCTGCGGGCAGCCTATGTGAGCTCGTGGAAACGCTGATCGGGTTGGCCGAGCGACACGTCGACTGGCCGATGCCGGGCTACACCCATCTGCAACGGGCCCAGCCCGTCTACCTGGGGCATCACCTGCTCGCCTATGTCTGGATGCTGCTGCGCGATGAGCGGCGCTTCCGAGCGGTCCTTGGCGGGACCGACCCGCTGCCCCTCGGCGCGGGAGCGCTGGCCGGCGTGAACTTCGACACCGACCGTGAGCGGATCGCCGCGGAGCTGGGCTTTGCCGGCGTCTGCGAGAACTCGATCGATGCGGTTTCCAACCGAGACTTCGTCCTCGACTACCTGGCCGCGGCCTCCACGTGCGCGACGCACCTCTCGCGGCTGGGTGCGGAGATCGTCCTGTGGTCCAGCGAGGAGTTCGGCTTCTGCGAGGTCTCGGACGCCTGGGCGTCGGGATCCTCGATCATGCCCCAGAAGAAGAACCCCGATGCGGCTGAGCTGATGCGCGCCAAGGCCCCCCGCATCACTGCGCATCTGGGGGCGCTGCATGGCGTGATGCACGGCCTGCCCCTGACCTACAACAAGGACATGCAGGAGGACAAGGAGCACCTGTTCGACGCCGTAGATTCGCTCGAGCTGGTGCTCGCGGCAGCCCAGGGCATGCTGAGCACGATCACCTTCAAGCGTGAGCGCCTGGCCGCGGCCGCGGCCGATGAGCTGCTGGCGGCCACCGACGTGGCCGACTATCTGGTCAAGCGGGGCCTGCCGTTCCGAAGCGCCCATCACGTGGTGGGCGGGCTGGTGCGCCTGACCGTGCAGAGCGGGCGCAAGCTCTCGGAGCTGACGCCGACCGAGCTTCAGGGCGCGTCGCCCCTGCTTGACCCCGACGGCTACCACGCGCTGCTGGCCAACGGAGCCTGGCTGGAAGCCAAGGTGTCCCGCGGGGGCACCGGGTCGGCCGCGGTGGCCCAGCAGCTGGGCCACGCGCGTGCGGCACTGGACCGCGCGCGCAGCGGGCGGTGAAGCCGGCCTTCTACCGCCGTCCGGTGCTCGAGGTCGCCGAGGATCTGATCGGCTGCGTCGTCACCCACGGCCCGTGCAGCGGGGTGATCGTCGAGACCGAGGCCTATCACGACAGCGAGCCGGCCTGTCACGCATTCGTCGGCCTGACGCCGCGGACCGAGACGCTCTTCGGGCCGCCCGGGCGGGCCTACGTGTATCTCTCCTACGGCGTGCACGCGCTGCTGAACGCCGTCTGCGAGCCGGAGGGGGTCGGCGCCGCGGTCCTGATCAGGGCGCTCGAGCCGCTCGCGGGGATCGAGCTGATGGCCGAGCGTCGCGGGCTCGGGCCCGGATCGGACAGGCGACTCTGCTCGGGGCCGGGCAAGTTGACCCAGGCGCTGGGGGTGGGGCTGACCGACAATGGCTCCGATCTGGAGCGGGGAGCGGTGGTCATCTCGGGCCGGTCGGCCCGCTACAGCGATCCGGTGGTCCAGCGGGACCGCCGGATCGGGATCACCAAGGCCGTCGAGCTGCCCTGGCGCTTCTGTCTGGCCGGCAGCCGGTACCTGTCGGTGCCGGTGCGCCATCCGCTCTGAGTAGGTGAGCCGCTTAGAGCCCGGATCCGCCGTTGCTCCCGGCGGTCGAGGTGCCGACGGGAGTGGTCGGAGCGGTCGACTGGGGAAGCGTCTCCGTCTGGTTGGCGGACCCGCCGGACGTCGGCGTCTGGGTCGTGGCGCTACCAGGGGCGCTGAGCCCCGGCGTAGTTTGGCCGCTGGCGGCATTCGTCTGGCCCGTGGTGTCGGTCGTCGGCGTCGTCTGGGTCGACGTCGTGGACGTCCCGGTGCCGGTAGCTGATGTGGTGCCGGTGTAGGTCGGCGTCTGGTTGGTGACCGTATTGGCGGCGGACTGCTTGTGCTGTGCCTCGTCCTGCAGGATCTGCAGCGCACCGGTGACGTAGTTGTGCCAGATGACGGCCGGGAAGGTTCCCCCCTCCACCGGCTTGCCGTAGTAGAGGTCGGACATCGACTTGGCGCCGTCGGGGAAGCCGACCCAGACGGCGACGGTCATCTGCGGGGTGAACCCGACAAACCAGGCGTCCGCGTAGTTGGAGGTTGTGCCGGTCTTCCCGGCCACGTCGACGCCGGGGATGGCCGCGGCCGTGCCCGTGCCGTAGCTGTCGTCGACCGGACCGTGGAGCAGCTGGGTCAATGTGGCGTCGACTGTCGGCCGGAGTACAGGCTGGGTTTTCATGGTCCCCCAGTTGGTGATCGTGCTGTGACGGCACTTGTCACAGTTGGAGATCTTGTCGATGCCGATGGGGCCGCCGCCGATGTCCCCCAGTGTGGGGTTGGTGACCTTGACGCCGTTATTGGCGACGGTTGAATAGGCGTGGGCCATGTCGAGCGCGGAGACGCCGGTGCTCAGGCCGCCGAGGATCATCGATGGGTTCCGAGAGATCGGGGAGCGGATGCCCAGGAGCTTGGCGTAGTGGGCGACGGCCGCGGTTCCGATCTTCGGATCGGTGCCCAGCTGGGCGAAGACGCTGTTGTCGGAGGTCGCCGTGGCCACCGTCATGGGAATCTCACCGCCGTAGACGTTGCCGAAGTTGTGCACCGGAAACTGGCCGGTGCCGTTGGCCACCGCGAACGCGTTGCCGCCCTTCTTCACGAAGTGGATCGTGAGCTGGTGGGAGTCGAATTCGGTATAGGGCGTGATCCGGCCCCGGGCCAGCGCCGCCGCGAGCGTGAACAGCTTGAAGGACGAGCCCGGCTGGCGGTACCCCATAGTGGCCAGGTTGAAGGGCAACTGCGCGTAGTCTCCGTCGCCGCTGACCATGGCACGGACCTCGCCGGTCTTGTTGGATATCGCCACCAGTGAGGCGCTGGGCAGCCCCGGACTGGAGAACAGCTCCGAGTCGATCACCGACTGGGCCTCATTCTGCAGTTTGAGATCGATGCTCAGCTTGATCTTGAGGCCCCCGTAGTACGCCTCGTACTGCGCCTCGCGGGGCGAGAGGCCCTCCTTCTCGAGGGCCCGGACGACCAGCGGCTCGACCCAGCTCGTGAAATACGGAGCGGCGGACGGCTGTTGCTGGGGCTGCCTGATCTCCGACCGGGTGGGCAGCGGCGTGTCGCGGGCCGCCACGTACTGGGTGTAGCTGAGGTAGTGCTGCTCGTACATGTCCTTCAGCACGACGTCGTTGCGTCGAGCCTTGGCCGCCGCCCGCTCAGCCTGGGTACCGGCCGGGTTGAAGGCGCTCGGGTTGGCCACCATCGCGGCCAGCAGTGCCGCCTCGGCTGGTTTCAGCACGCTGGCGCACTCCCGGCGACGCGGGTGCTCGGGGTTCGCGTCCCCACAGGCGTCGTCGCGGCCGCCCGTGGGGTCGGACGGGTTGTAGCCATGGTCCCAACCGAAGTAGACGCGGGCGGCCGCCTCGATCCCGAGGGCGCCGTTGCCGAAATAGATCGTGTTCAGGTACTCGGTGAGAATCCGCTCGTGACTCCAGTGGTGGGAGAGCTGGAAGGCCATCCCGGCCTCCACCAGCTTCTCGGCGACGGTGCGGTCACCCTCCTCGGCGCGAACGTTCTTGATGAACTCCTCCGGGATGGTCGAGGCGCCCTGAAGCTTCCCGCCCGTGAGGTCGGCGTACGCGGCCCGCACCAACCCGCGCACGCTGATGCCCGATTCGCTCCAGAAGCCACGATCCTCGACAGCGACGATGGCATGGACCATCTGCTGCGAGATCTGGTCCCAGTTGTCGATCGCCGGCGTGCTGGCGGGGGCCAGCGGGCCGATGGGGCTGCCGTTGACGTCATACATGTAGGAATCGAGATTGCGGTTGAACTGGATCCGGTTCTCGAATCGCGGCAGGTCGGAGGCGATTGATGTGAGCGCGCCGAACAGGGTGGAGATGACCGCCAGCGCGCCAAACGCGGTGAGCACGAACAACAGGCGCAGCTTGCGCACGCGCGGGCGTGATCGCCGTGGCCTGCGCGTGCGGCCGAAGCGGCGGCGCTGTCGCGGGGCGACGACGATCGGCGCGGGACGCTGCTCGCCATCTGTGCGGGTGTCGTTATCGACGCTCATGCGATCGAGGCCTCAAGCGCCGGAGCCTGCGGCGCCACGGCAACGCGTGCCGGTCGCACCCGGCGCCTCGCGTTGGGCAAGCGCGTCGGCGGAGCTGCCGGCTGGGCCAGTTTAGTCCTAACCGGGTCGCACGGGGACTCCGCGAGCGACCACCGGAGCTGTCACACCGGTTTCGGGTCAGGCGCCGACCAGGAAGCGGCGGGCGTGGCTGGCGCATTACGATGGCGGCGATGGCCGGCCCACCTTCGGAAAGCTCAGCGTGGCTGTCGCGCAACGCGGTCGACTGTTTGCCCGAGGGAGGGCTGGAGGCCAAGCTCAAGCTTGGCCGGCCGCTGCGCGTCAAGCTCGGAGTCGATCCGACCGCTCCCGACATCACGCTCGGGCACACGGTGGTCCTGCAGAAGCTCCGGGAGTTTCAGGACGCCGGCCACACGGTGGTGCTGATCATCGGCAGTGGGACTGCGCGGGTGGGCGACCCCAGCGGGCGTTCGTCCACGCGGCCGATGTTGAGCGATGAGGAGATCACGGCCAACGCGGCCACCTTCCAGGCGCAGGCCATGAAGGTGCTAGATCCGGATCGCCTGGAGGTCCGCTTCAACAGCGACTGGCTCGAGCTGTCGATGGCGGAGCTGTTCCGGCTACTGGCAACGACCACCGTCGCCCACGTCATTGAGCGCGAGGACTTTGCCAAGCGGCTCGGCGAGGGAACCCCGGTTTCCATGCTCGAGCTGCTCTATCCGCTGTTGCAGGGCTACGACTCGGTCGCGGTCAAGGCGGATGTCGAGCTGGGCGGGACCGACCAGAAGTTCAATCTCCTCATCGGGCCGCGACATTCAGCGCGCCTACGGGCAGCCCGAGCAGGTGATCTTGACCATGCCGCTGCTGACCGGCACCGACGGCGAGCGCAAGATGTCCAAGTCGCTCGGGAACTACATCGGCCTCACGGACTCCCCCGAGGAGATGTATGGCAAGACCCTGAGCATCCCCGATACGTCGCTGGAGATGTGGTATGGCCTGCTCCTGGGTCGGCCGGTCCCGGACGAGCTGGGCCCGCGGGACGCCAAGCGAGCGCTGGCCCGAGACTTGGTGGAGCGCTTTCATGGCGCTGCGGCGGCCGCCGCAGCGCAGGAGGCCTTCGATCGGGTGCACATCGCCCGCGAGATCCCGGCGGATGTGCCCGACGTGCGGTTCAGCGCCGGCGCCGGCGTCGTGCATCTGCCGGCCCTGCTCGCGTCGGCCTTTGGCGTCTCCACCTCGGAGGCGCGCCGGTCGCTGGGGCAGGGAGGCGTCAAGCTCGATGGCGAGCCGCTCGCCGGCGACGTGCTCGACCTGCCGGCGGACGCGGTGACCGGGCGCGTCCTGCAGCTCGGAAAGCGACGTTTTGCCAGGGTTCTGGTCGACTGAGGAGCTCAACGCGTCAACCGCACCGCAATCTGTCCGCGAGTGCGCTACCTTTCTGCATGCAGTGAGCGCGGCCACGCGCCTCCCAAGTGGGTGAGTTTGCGCCCCCAAGCGAGAGAAGTGGCTATACTCGTCTGCCCCGAGCGCCGCAAGGCCTCGGCGCATCCTCTAGAAGGAAACCCCTTCTTCCCGGAGGCGACGGTCTTTGAAAACTCAACAGCATGCGCACCTCGGCCTGCCAATGGCCGAGAGTGTGTCCAGGTTCGACGCCGTCGTCGGACAGCTCATTCGGGAGCCGATCGAGCGGCGGCGCCAAGATTGAACCCGT
>CAVZTL010000011.1:0-15241 GCA_963778215.1 uncultured Actinomycetota bacterium | reverse complement strand
CTGGAGCTGTAGATGACGACTACTACTCTGGCTGCAGTCACAACTACCAGACGCGATACTCTCCAGCGCCAAAAGCAACCACACATATAGACACAGCCGTAGAACATCCCGACGTTCCACTCCTCGCGCCGAACAAAGATAGCAACTCAGAACTCCTGCTTAAGGCGCCTCATGCAAGCCACCATGAGCCCTTCCGACACATCCTTGCCTCGACTTCATGGCCTGCCCCGACTTCATGGCCTGCCCCGGTTCACAACCGCTGCAGATATCTCAGAAGCCTTTCCAGGCGTTCGCGTGCTGGAATGTTGCGACGGCCTTCACAGCGAGGCCCATTATGGAGCAGAAGGTCTGTTTTCGGGCGGTCCATAAGGGGGAACTCCGACCGCGACCCCGACAAGGAGCTCCGCTACGTCCAGCTCGCCTACGAGCAGCGTGTGTCCGGCGTCCTGTTCGCCGGCAGCGGCTTTGAGAACCGCCGCTACCGACCGAGATCAAGCGCAAGGTGGATGCACTGCGGGACTACGGCGCGTACGCGCTGGCCCTGAGTCCGCGCCGCGACCGGCTCCCCGCCGAACTTCCCGACAACGTCGGTGGAGCCCGCAGCGCGACCGAGCACCTCATCGAACTCGGTCACCAGCGCATCGCCTACATCGACGGTCCGGCAGGCCTGTTCGCGAGCCAGGAGCGGTTTGCCGGCTACCGCGAGGCGCTGGCCGCGGCGGGCATCGATTTCGACGACGGTCTGGTTGAGCGCGGCGAATACAGCGTGGCCGGCGGTCAGGACGCGCTGAAGACATTGATGGATCGCGGCCGGGACTTCACCGCCGTATTCGCGTCCAACGACGCCATGGCGATCGGATGCGTTAAGGAGTTGCGCCGGCGCGGGCTGGCGATCCCCACCGACATGTCCCTCGTCGGTTTTGACGATATCCCCCTCGTCAGTGCGCTCGACCCGCCGCTGACAACGGTGTCAGTGCCGATGGCCGAGATCGGCGCGGCGGCAATGCGGCGGTTGATTGGGCTGCTCGCCGGAGAGCCAAATTCGACCCTCGATGCTGGCGGGCGATCCGGCCGCGGCCGCCTGGTCAACATGCACAAGACCGAGCTCGTCGTACGCGCGTCGACCGCCGCGCCCAGGAGGGAAGCTGACCGCCCGCGACCGGCTCGCCGGCGCCCTGGGCGCCAGCCCCGCACCCGTTTGGCGACGCTGCCGACCGCCCTGGAGCGTGGGCCCGAGCTCGGTGGCGGCGCCCGCCTGTACGTCAAACGCGACGATCTCAGCGGGCTTGGCCTGGGAGGCAACAAAGCGCGAAAGCTCGAGTTCCTCTGCGCGCCGGCGCTGTCGAGCCGGCGCGGACACGCTGGTCACGGTCGGCGCCGCCCAGTCCAACCATGCTCGCATGACCGCTGCAGCGGGTGCCAGTCCTCGGGCTCGAGACACATCTTGTGCTCGGCGGCGAGCCCGAGCGCCCGCCGGCCGGAAACCAGCTCCTCGCACATCTCTTCGGCGCGCACCTGCACCACGCCGGCACCGACGACTGGGCGCAGCTGACGCATGCGCTGCAGCACCTCGCCGATGAGCGCCGGAGCGACGGTCGCCGACCGTACATCGTCCCGCTCGGCGGCAGCACGCCCGTGGGTGCACTCGGGTTCGCCTGCGCGTGGATCGAGTTGCTCGATCAGTGCGCAGCGGCCGGACTGCGGCCGACGGCCATCGTGCATGCGAGCTCGACCGGCGGTACGCACGCGGGCCTGCTGGCCGGCCGCGCGGTATGGGCCGATTGCGGCGAAGCCGCCCCCGACATCATCGCCATCGACGTCGCCAAGGAGTCCGATGATCTCGCCGGCCACGCCACCGAGCTCGCCAACCAGGCACTCGCGCTGATCGGCCTGATCGATGTGCACGTGACCCCAGTCTCGTGAGGTCGACGGCAACTGGACCGGGGAGGCCTACGCGGTACCGAGCGCGGCCGGCGACGAGGCCGTCGCCTGGGCGGCGCGTACGGCCGCGCTCGTCCTCGACCGGACATACACGGGCAAAGCATTGGCCGGTTTGTTGGGCCTCGCTAAGATAATCGATTCTCGATGAATGAAGATATAGTCTTCTGGCATTCCGGTGGCCACCCCGCCGTGTTCGCACCGGGCGGGAGCGCGACACCGGGTCTATCTGCGTCGCTTCCGGAGGAGAGCACCGTATGAACCTGAACCTGAACGGGCTGATCCCCGCCACTGTGCTACCCATGACGGCGCAGGGCGAGATCGACGAGGCTGCACTGCGCGGATACATCCGCTGGATCTCCGCGCAGGGGCCGGTTGCGCTGGCGATCAATGTCGACACCGGTGAGGGACCGCATCTGACGCACGCGGAAAAGGTGCGCGTCATCGAAGTCGTCGGCGAGGAGTCGGACTTGCCCATCGTGGCCGGGCTTGCCGGCCCGTTCACCGCCCAGGCGGTGGCGCAGGCGCGCGACTACAAGGCGGCTGGGGCCTCGGCGCTGCTCGTGTTCCCCATCTCGGCGTACCTCTCCTCGCCCCTGGATCCCACGATTCCACTCGAGTACCACCGCGCGATCGCGTCGGTTGGCCTGCCGCTGATCCTCTTCCAGCTGCAGCCCGCGCTGGGCGGGGTGAACTTCGAGACCGAGACGCTGCGCCGGCTGATCGAGATCGACGGCGTCGTGGCGATGAAGGAGGCCTCGTTCGACGCCCGCCGCTACCTCGACACCTTCCGGATGATCGAGCAGACGCCCAAGTACCAGGCGGGCCAGTTCACGTATCTGACCGGCAACGACAACTTCATCCTCGAGTCGTTCATGCTCGGCGCCACCGGCGCGTTGATCGGCTTCGGCGCGATCATGGTCCGCGAGCAGGTCGCGATGATCGAAGCGTGGCGGGACGGGCGCATCGACGACGCGCGCACGCTCGGCGCACGCGTCCAGCGGCTGGCCGACGTCGTCTTCGCCGCTCCGGTGGCCAACTACCGGGCGCGCCTGAAGGAGTCGCTCGTGATGCTCGGTGCACTTAGCCGGGCCGACGTACGTCCGCCGCTGCAGCCGGTCTCAGACGATGAGCGGCGCCTGCTGCGGGAGACACTCGAGGAGGTCGGGTTGCTCGAGGAGGTCCCGGCATGAATGGCGCGGCCACTGCCGGGGGGCCGGCCTCGTGACTGAGCGAGCGGACGTCCTGATCGTCGGCGCGGGTGCCGCTCGGTGCGGCGTCGTGGCGGCGCGGCTGGCGCGCGGCGGGCATCAACGTCGTCGTGCCTCGAGCAGGGACGACTGGCACGACCTCGACGAGTTCCCGGCGCCGGCAGGCTGAATTCGAGCTCATCGCGCGCAAGCAGTGGACGTGGGGCCCCAACGAGCGCACGGCTGCCCGAGGACTACCCGATCGACGACTCCGACTCGGACCTCACGCCGCTGATGTGCAACGGCGTCGGCGGCGGCATGATCCTGTACGCGGGCGAGTGGCCGCGGCTGCATCCCTCGGACTTCCGCGTGCGGTCGCTCGACGGTGTCGCCGACGACTGGCCGATCACCTACGACGATCTCGCGCCCTACTACGAGCAGACCGACGTCGACTTCGGCATCTCGGGCCTCGGCGGCGACCCGGCCTTCCCGCCCGGCGCCGAGCCGCCGCTGCCGCCGCTGCCGATCGGGCCGGGCGCGCTCGCAGGTCGCGCGCGCGCACGTGAAGCTCGGCTGGCACTGGTGGCCCGGCCCGAACTCGGTGCTCTCCACGCCGTACAACGGGCGGCGACCCTGCGCGCAGTGGGGCACGTGCCTGTGGGGCTGCCCGGAGGGCGCCAAGGCCACGACCGATCGCACGCACTGGCCGGTCGGCGATCCGCGACGGCGCCAAGCTCATCACCCGCGCCCGCGCGCGGCAGGTCGTCGCTCGACGCACGCGGCCTGGCGCGACCGGCGTCGAGTGGGTCGACGAGGACGGCGGCGAGCACGTCCAGGAGGCCGACGTCGTGGTCCTCGCCGCCAACGCGATCGGCACGCCGCGGCTGCTGCTGCTCTCCGACGGCCCCGGTCACGAGGACGGGCTCGCGAACGGGAGCGGCATGGTCGGCCGGCGGCTGATGGTGCACCCGTTCGCGAACGTGATGGGCCTCTTCGAGGACCAGCTCGAGGCGTGGCAGGGCCCGTCGGGTCCAAGATCGTCAGCTACGAGTTCTACGAGTCCGACGAGTCGCGCGGCCACGTGCGCGGCGCCAAGTGGAGCCTGGCTGCCCACCGGCGGCCCGATCGATGCCGCCCTGCCGCAGCGCGCGGGCTCGTCGAAGTGGGGGCCGGATCACCACCTCCACGTCGCGGTCATTCCTCGGACGCGGGGTCAGCTGGGGGATCTTCGGCGAGGACCTGCCCGATCCCGAGAACCGGGTCACGCTCGATCCCGAGCTGACCGACTCCTCGGGGATTCCCGCGCCCAAGATGACCTATCGCGTCTCGGACAACTCGCGGCGGCTGCTGGACTGGCACATCGAGCGAGCGAAGGAGTCGCTGTTGACCGCCGGCGCCTACAAGGTCGAAGAGGCGGCGCTGATGCGTTACTCAGGCTGGCACCTGCTCGGCACCGCGAGAATGGGCGACGACCCTCACGACTCGGTCGTCAACGGCTTCGGCCGCACGCACGAGGTCGAGAACCTGTTCATCGCCGACGGCAGCGTGTTCGTGACGTCGGGTGGGTGCAACCCCACCAGCACGATCGCGGCGTTTGCGCTGCGCACGGCCGACCATCTCGTCCGCACCCGCAACCTGCAGAAGGTGCCGGCATGACCTCCACCGCAGGCGTCGAAGTGGCGCCGGACGTGCGCGAGCGCCTGCGGGCATTCGCGGATGCACTGATCCCGGCGGCGCACGGGATGCCGGCGGCCAGCGAAGTTGGAGTCGCTGACGCCCAACTCGACAAGGTGCTGCGAGCGCGCCCGGATCTGCTCGAGCCGATGGTCGCAGCGTTGGCGCAGGCCGATCCCCTCGATGTCGAAGGCTCGCTGACGCGCATCCAGGCAGTCGCTCCCGCAGCCCATGATGCACTGCTGATGACGGTGGTGGGGGGTTACTACACCCACCCGGACGTCCGCAAGCGACTCGCCTACGACGGGCAGCAGCCAGTTGAGGTGCGGCCGGAGATCATTCCCAACTACGTCGAGGAGGGTCTCATCGACCCGGTTCTCGAGCGGGGACCCATCTACCGCCGGATTCCCGAGCCGGAGGACGGTGCATGACGACAACGGTCACGAGCCCCGATTGGGAGGGACAGCTCTACAGCAACGGCTGGCGCGGCGCAGCCGGCGGTACGGTCGACGTTCTCGACAAGTCCAGCGGCGAGCGCATCGCCACCGTCGGGCTGGCCGGGGCCAGCGATGTCGCGCAGGCGGCCGAGCGCGCCGCCCGGGCGCAGCGCGATTGGGTCAACGTGTCGTTTCTGGAGCGGGCGGCCATCCTGCGGCGCGTCGCTGACCTGATCGACGAGCGTCGCGACACCCTCGTGTCGTGGCTGATCCGTGAGACCGGCGAAATCCGCCGGCGCGCCGAGCATGAGGTTCGCATCAGCGCCGATGAGGTTCGTGAGGCGGCGGCGCTGAGCGCCCGGCCGTTGGGCGAGCTCCTCCCGACGCCGGAGCGCGCACGGATCAGCATGGCCCAGCGCGTGCCGGTCGGCGTCGTTGGCGTCATCACCCCGTGGAACGCTCCCGTGATCCTGGGTCTACGGGCGCTCGCGCCGGCGATCGCGCTCGGCAACGCCGTCGTCATCAAGCCCGATGCCCAGACGCCCGTCACCGGAGGGCTCCTGCTCGCACAGCTGTTTGAAGATGCGGGGCTGCCCGAGGGGGTGCTGCACGCGCTTCCAGGCGCTGCGGAGGCCGGCGAGGCGCTCGTCGTCGACCCGCATGTCAAGGTGATCTCGTTCACGGGGTCCACCTCGGTCGGCCGGCGGGTGGGCGAGCTGGGCGGCCGCCATCTCAAGAAGGTGTCACTCGAGCTCGGAGGAAACAACGCGCTCATCGTTCTCGGCGATGCCGACATCGACGCCGCCAGCTCGTCTGGGGCGTGGGGCTCCTTCCTGCATCAAGGCCAGCTGTGCTTCTCGACCGGCCGGCACCTCGTCGACGAGCGCATCGCGGCCGACTATCTCGATGCGCTGAGCGCCCGCGCCGAGGCGCTCAGGGTCGGCGACCCATCGATCGCCAACGTCGACCTGGGCCCGATCATCAACCAGCGCCAGCTTGACCATTTCGACGCCATCGTCAAAGACACGGTTGGCGCAGGCGCGAGGCTCAGGACGGGAGGCACGCACGAGGGCCTCTTCTACCGCCCCACGGTGCTCGAGGGCGTGACGCCGTCGATGCGGGCGTTCGCGGAGGAGATCTTCGGGCCCGTGGCGCCGGTGACGACGTTCAGCTCCGAGCCGGAAGCAATCGCGCTGGCGAATCGCACCGAGTACGGCCTGACCGCCGCGATCTACACACGCGACGTCGGCCGCGGCCTGGAGATCGCCCGCGCGATGCGCACCGGCATGGTGCACATCAACGACACGACGATCAACGACCAGGCGGCCGCGCCGTTCGGAGGCATGGGGGCCTCAGGCAACGGCGGTCGCTTCGGAACGCTGGCCAACGTGGAGGAGTTCACGCAATGGCAGTGGTGCACCATCCGCGACACGGCGCAGAGCTTCCCGTTCTGATGGACGCGATGGCGCTCACTCAGGCCTTTGACCAGCCGGCATCGCCGCGCAGCCGACTGGGCGTGGCGCCAGTCCGCTCGCGCCGCCGGTTCAAGACTGCATGCTGTCCACAGGTGGAGCGCTCGGCCATCGGGCCACAGCGCGCTCGCTGGCGTCGCGCCAGCGCATCGTGCAGACCCACGTCGCCGGGCCGCGTTGGTCCCGGGGCGCAGTCACCCTCCTCGCGAAGCGCTTTGCGCCTTCGCGGTACATCACTACTAGTTGGGGAGTTCACATAGTGGAGGAGTTCACGTCAACAGGACACCGCGCCCGTGTGAGGGCAACGCCGTCACGTATCGCACGACGCGCCCTCAGCGCGGCGGGTGTCGGTCTTGTCTGCGTCGCCCTCGGGGCGTGTGGTTCGTCATCATCGAGCTCGAGCGCCTCCAGCGGCTCGAGCGCCTCCAGCGGCTCGAACGCCTCGGGCGGTGGCGGCAAGAAGTACGTGCTCGGTATCAGCAATACCCTCGTCGGCAACGGCTTCCGCGAGGAGATGATCTGTGCGGCCAAGGCCGAGGCTCTGGCCAGCGGCAAGATCAGCAAGGTCATCGTCGACAACGCCAACACCTCGGCGGCGGGGCAGGTCTCTCAGCTGCGCGACCTGATCTCAGCGGGCGCAAACGCGATCGTCATGAACCCGTCGGACCCGAACGCGCTCAACAACGTCATCGCCCAGGGCGCGGCGCAGGGCGTGGTCATGGTCACCGCCGACCAGCACGTCGGCGCGCCGCAGGCCAACCAGGCCTACAACGACCAGTTCCAGTACGGCTACATCGGCATGAAGTGGCTGGCCCAGAAGCTTGGCGGCCACGGAAACGTCGTCGAGCTCCGCGGACTCGCGGGCGCACCGGCCGACGCCGCGCGGCACCAAGGAGTGCTGAAGGCGCTGTCCGAGAATCCCGGCATCCACCTCGTCAAGTCAGTGTTTACCGGCTGGGAGTACGCGCCGGCGGCCAGTGACATGCTCGCGATCCTGAACTCAGGCACCAAGGTCGACGGCGTCTGGACCTCAGGGATCGACTACACCGTGGTCAATGCGTTCAAGACCGCCGGTAAGCCGTACGTGCCGATCGTCGGAACCGACGGGAACGGTTTCATCCATCAGCTCCTGACGCTCAAGGGCCAGGGCCTGACCGGTGCGGTCGTCACCAACCCGGCCGTGATCGGTGGCGTCGCCACGCACGTGGCGATCGAGAAGCTGACCGGAGGCAATCCGCAGAAGGTCACGCAGATCGAGCCGCAGCTGATCAGCTCCGATCAGACGGCAGAGCTCCAGAAGCTCTACCGCCCGAGCGCAGCGCCAGACCAGTCCGACGTCATCGAGGTGCCGCCGTACACGACGTATACGCCGGCGCAGCTGGAGGCCTGCAAGGGACCGTAAGCACCCATCCGTCCACGAGCGCGGGGCGACATGGTGTCGCCCCGCGTTGCGGAGTGACCTGGGGTCCGGGCGCTCCCGCGTACGCGGAGGTTGATCAACATGGCAATGCTCGAAGTACAAGGGTTGGCAAAACGGTACGGACAGGTCATCGCGCTGCGCGGTGCCGACCTGACTGTCGAGGCCGGGCAGGTTCATGCACTGCTGGGAGCCAACGGCGCCGGCAAGAGCACCCTGGTCAAGATGCTGACCGGCGTCGTGCGCCCAGACGCGGGGCGCGTCTGCGTGAACGGATCAACGGTTCGGATTGCCTCGCCGGCGTCAGCGCGTCGTATCGGCATCGCGTCGGTCTTCCAGGACTCGGCCCTGATCCCCGATCTCACCGTCGCCCAGAACTTGCGCTTGACACGCACGCCCGTCGGCGCCGTGGCGCACTGGCTCGATGAACTTGGCGTAGCGGCCGACTTCAGCGAGCAGATCGCGCTGCTTCCGCTCGCCACCGTGCGCATGCTCGACCTCGCTGTCGCCCTGGCGCGCGATCCCCAGCTGCTGATCCTCGACGAGCTCACGGCCGCGCTTCCGGCCGACCTGGCCGGGCGCGTCTTCGGCGTCGTACGGAGTTACCGTGAGCAGGGACGCTCAGCGCTGTTCATCACCCACCGGCTGGCGGAAGTCGTCGCGCTCTGCGACCGTGCCACGATCCTCCGCGACGGGGTGACCGTCGAGACGCTCAACCCCGCTCAAGCCGGCAGCAGCCGCATCGTGCAAGCCATGCTCGGGCCCGGTGCCCACGACATCGAGCAGCCACGCGTCGCAGCGGCGCCATCGGGTACAGACGTTACGCAGGCGCAGAGGACCGCGCGAGACAGGCCCGTTGCGACGCCCGCGCTCGCGGTCACGAACCTGACCCTCGACGGCATCCTCGACGGTCTCGGCTTTGAACTTGCCGACGGCGAGGTACTCGGGGTCGCCGCGCTCGAGGGCCAGGGCCAGGAGGCGCTCTTCGAGTGCCTGGCTGGACTGCAGAAACCCGATTCGGGTGAGATCCTCGTGCGTGGAGAGCCGCTCAAGGCGCGCAGCCCGTTCGACGCGATCAAGGCCGGCGTTGTGCTGGTCCCCGGCGACCGGCTCGAGGCCCTTCTGCCCAAGCGCTCGGTGATTGAGAACCTCGCCAGCCCGCGGTATAACCACCTTCCGCGCTGGGGCCCGATCAATCTGCGTGAAGAGCGCCGTCGCGTCGCGGACGCCGTGTCCAGGCTCGCCATCGACATGCGTGCCCAGCGCGAGGTCCGCAGGCTCTCCGGTGGCAACCAGCAGAAGGTCGCGATCGGCCGCTGGCTGGCGTCCGGGTTTCACACCATGCTGTGCTTCGATCCCACGCGAGGCATCGACATCGGCGCCAAGCGAGAGATCTACCGGCTCCTGCGCGAGCTCGCAGGCGAGGGGCGCTCAATTCTCCTGTTCACGAGCGAGCTGACCGAGATACCGCTGGTATGTGACCGCGCGATCGTTCTCTATGGCGGAAGGGTCGTGGCCGAGATGCCCGCGCACGAGGCCACGGAGGCGAGCCTCCTGCACGCGGCCCACGGTCTCGGGCAGGAGGTCCTGTCGGTATGAGTCAACTGCCCACTGCGAACGCTGGGTCGTCTGTCGCGAACTCCGAAAGTGTGGTGCAGATGAGCGTGACGCCGCAAACGACGCTATCGGTCACGGGCGTGACGCAGTCCGAGCGCCGAGGTGCTCGGTTTGTGCGCCGTCATGGATGGACGGTTGCGATCTGCATCCTGACGGTGGTGCTCGCTCTGTACTGGAGCACCCTGCCGGTCAATTTCGGGGCGTTCACCCTCCAATCGCTTTTCCTTGCCGCGCTCCCGCTCGCCTTGGCGGCGATGGCGCAGTCGGTGGTGATCATCTCGGGCGGCATCGATCTCTCGGTCGGTTCGATGATGAGCCTGATCAACGTGATCTCCGCGAAATACATGATGAATCACGGCATGGGCACCGCACTCGCGCTCTCCCTTGGCCTGATCATCGCGGGAGGCGTCGGTGGAGCGCTCACCGGGGCCATGATCACGTTCTTCCGGGTTCCCGACATCGTCGTCACGCTGGCCATGCTGTTCTTCTGGGGTGGTCTGGCGCTTGCCATCATGCCCCAGCCTGGCGGGGGCGCGCCGCAACAGTTCCAGAACCTCGCCTCGGGCGCGATCGCGGGTGGATGGATCCCCAACGCCCTGATCGTGCTCGTCGTGGTATTCCTCATCGCTTGGGTCCCCATACGCCGGCGCCGTCCGGGGCTGGCGCTCTACGCACTCGGCAGCGATCGCAACTCCGCGTTCTTGAGCGGGATCGGGGTGACTCGCACGCGCATCGCCGCCTACGCCCTCGGGGGCGCGCTGGCCGCGGTCGCCGGCCTCTCGCTGACCGCAACGGCCGGTAGCGGCAACGCCACCGGCGGTGACTACTACACGCTGCAGAGCGTCGGCGCGGCGGTGCTCGGCGGGGTCGCGCTGACGGGTGGTAAGGGCGGAATGATCGGCCCGATCGCCGCGGCGTTCGTCCTCGCCCTGGTGGACAGCATCATCGTCCTGCTCGGCATCAACGGCAACTACGGACAGATCGTCCAAGGCGCGCTGATCGTCGTGGTGGTAATGCTCGCGAGTGTCCTCACCAAGGACAGGAGGCGCTGATGGCGACCAACCCCGAACTGGCCAGCCCAATCCCGCCGGAGCCCACGTCGGGCTCTGGCCGGGCGTTTCTCGACAGCGTCGGACGGCGCGTTGCCGATCGTCCGGCGTACGCCCTCGTGGTCGTGCTGGTCGCGCTGCTGGCCAGCGGCCAGCTCGCCAGCTCGAACTTCCTGTCGGGCGGCCAGCTTTCCAACATGCTGCTGTTCGCCGCCCCCCTGGCGCTGCTCGGCGCCGGTCAGACGCTCGTCATGCTGACCGGCGGCATCGATCTCTCGGTTGCCGGAACGGCCACCGCAGCGGCCTACATCATGGCCGGTCAGGGATCCCATGGAACCGTGACCGCGATTCTGGTCGGGCTCGCCGTTGGCGTCATCGTCGGCGTGGTCAACGGGATCGGAGTCGGGATCTTCGGCGTGCAGCCTTTGATCATGACGCTCGGTATCTCGAGCATCCTGATCGGCGTTTTGACCATCAATGCGCAGAACTTCATCAACGGGGTCCCGCTCGTACCGAGTCTCATCCAGCACCTTGGCGCCGGCCGTCAGCTGAGCTACATCCCGAACAACCTCGTCGTCTGGATCCCGATCGCACTGGTGATCATCGTCGGCCTGCGAGCGAGCGGCTTCGGCCGAGCGATCTACGCGATCGGCGACAACCGGATCGCCTGCAGGCTCGCGGGCGTGAAGGTCTGGCAGGCGCTCGTACTCGTCTACACGCTGTGCGGGCTGCTCGCGGCGATCGCCGGCATCCTGCTGGTCGGCTATACGAATGCTGCTGACCTCGGGCTCGCCCAGCCATATCTGCTGCCCTCGATTGCCGCCGTGGTCATCGGTGGCACGTCGATCTTCGGGGGCAGCGGTGGCTACGGTGGCACGATCGTTGGCGCGCTGATCTTGACGGTGATGAACAACCTGCTCGTTGTGCTCAACGCGTCCGAGGCCATCAAGCAGATGCTCTACGGCGCAATCGTCGTGCTTCTCGCCGCCTTTTACGTGAAGGCCTCGCGGCAGGCTGCGAGCTGACCTCCGAGTTGACACGAAATACCACCGATCTGAAAGCTGCCGTCGTCGGCACCGGGTTCATCGGCAAGGTTCATGTCGAGGCCCTGCGCCGGCTTGGAATTGAGGTGGTTGGCGTGGTGGGCAGCAGCGGGCACGATGCGTGGCCGCCGTTGCCAGAGCCCTACCCGAGCTTCGAGGCGATGCTGGGCGACCCCAGAGTCGACGTCGTCCACGTGGCCACGCCCAACCATGTGCATCACGCCCAGGTCAGAGACGCGCTGCGCGCCGGCAAGCACGTCTTATGCGAAAAGCCGCTCGCGGTGACCGCGGAGCAGTCGGCCGAACTCGTGGCGCTCAGCCGGGAGACCGGCTGCGCGTGCGCGGTCAATCTCATCATGCGGTTCTATCCCCAGACCCGTGAGGCCCGCGCTCGGTGCGCGCGCGATGAGTTCGGGGAGATCTTCACCGTCCACGGGTCATACCTGCAGGACTGGCTGCTGTACCCGACCGACTGGAACTGGCGTGTCGATCCGGCGCTCGGCGGTCAGCTGAGGGCTGTGGGCGACATCGGCTCGCACTGGATCGATCTCGTGCAGTTCGTGACCGGGCTTGAGGTTGAAGCGGTTTTCGCGGAGCTCATGACCTTCCTCCCTTCCCGCGTGCGCCCCTCCGGTGCAGCGAGCACCTTCGCCTCGGCGGGCGCGAGCGGTGATGACCGCGAGGAGGTGCAGGTCAGCACCGAGGATGCCGCTCACGTGTTGCTTCGTTTCGTCGGCGGGGCGCGCGGATTGGTCGCCATCTCGCAGGTGAATGCCGGGCGTAGGAATGCGCTCACGTTCGAGGTCGCGGGATCACGCGGCTCGGTGGCATGGCAGTCGGAGCGTCCGGATGAGCTGTGGCTCGGGCACCGCGGGCAGGCAAACGAGCTGCTGTGGCGTGATCCTGCGCTGCTCAGCGCCACGGCCACTCGCTACACCTCACTTCCGGCCGGCCACATTGAGGGCTTCCACGAGGCGCACCGGGGCGTCAATCAAGCCCTTTACTGCGCACTGGCCGCGGGCCTTGCGCCTGATGGAGCCGAGTACCCCACGGTGCAGGACGGGCACCGCGCCGTCCTCATTGGCGAGGCGATCGCCAAGAGCGCGCGCGAGCAGCGGTGGATCGAAATCGAACCCGAAGGAGTGCGATGCAACTCGGCCTGCTGACGTCAGCCTTCCCGGACCTATCGCTGCCCGAGATCGCCGGCTGGGCCGCGAAGGCCGGCTTCGAGGCGCTTGAGATCGCCTGCTGGCCTTCTGGTGCGCAACCCGACCGGCGCTACGCCGGCGTGAGTCATCTCGACTGCGATTCGCTGGACGATGTCGCCGTTCGCCAGACCCACGAGCTGCTCGATCAACTCGGGCTTTCGATTTCGGCGCTGGCGTACTACCCGAACAACCTCGATCCGGATGTCAGCGCCCGCGCGCAGTACAACGAGCACCTGCGCAAGGTGATCGTGGCGGCACAACGGCTTGACGTCGGGGTTGTGTGCACCTTCATCGGCCGTCACCCTGAGCTCAACGAGCCTGACAACTTTCGCCTTGTGGGAGAGGTGTGGCCGCCGCTGGTGCGCTTCGCGGCTGAGCACAACGTACGTCTCGCCATCGAGAACTGCCCCATGCTGTTCAGTTACGACGAATGGCCCGGGGGCCTGAACCTCGCGTACTCACCTGCGATCCTGCGCGAGCTGTTTCACTTGATCCCCGATGAGAACTTCGGACTCAACCTCGATCCCTCTCATCTGATCTGGCAGTTCATCGACTACACACGCATGGTGTACGAGTTCGGCTCGCGCATCTTCCATGTGCACGCCAAAGACGTCGAAATCGACCGTGACGGGCTTTACCAGCACGGCGTGATGACGCGGGGCATGGGCTGGCAGGTCCCGCGCCTCCCGGGCCTCGGCGAGGTGCGCTGGAATCGGTTCGTCGCCGCCCTTTACGCCGTCGGCTACGACCACGTGATCAGCGTCGAGCATGAGGACCGCCAGTTCGAGGGCGAGCAGCGACGCGTCGAACGGGGGTTCGAGATCGCCTACCGCACGCTTCGGCCGCTCGTGGCCTGATGTTCGACCAGCCGCGGACGTCCACCAGCCAACGATAAGGAGTCACCATGGCGTTTACCGCTACCACCGACCTGATGTTGCCGGTCACGGTCATTGGATCCTGGCCGCGTCCGTCGTGGTTCACCGAGAGCATGTGGGGGCGTCCCCTCGATACGGCGATGATGGATACGAGGTACCGCGAGCAGTTCCAGGACGCGCTCGCGGTTCTCGTCTCCGATCAGCAGCGGGCCGGGCTCGACATCCTCACCAACGGCGACTACTTCCTGGACTCCGATTTCGCGGGACGCTCATGGCACCATTATCCGCTGCAGCGCTGGCTTGGTTTGGAGCATGACGAGCTGCAGCCCGCGGACACGCGTCCGGCTGGGCTCGGCGCCGAGCAGGGCACCCTGCTTCAGGAGATCTACACGTCCTGGCGGTGGCCGATCGTCACCGGCAAGATCCAGCCGAACCCGCGCAACCCGCTGGAGTACGCGAAGATCTGGCGCATGGCCCAGGCCCGTGCGGCGCAAGCCGGTGAAGTTCGGCACGGTGTCAGGTCAGGTGATGGCGCAGTTCGTCGACTCGCACACCCCCGAGTACCCTCGCGAGGACGCGTGGCGGCAGATCGTCTGGGACATGGCGAGCGCGATCAACACGGAGCTGCGTGAGCTGGCCGCGTCCGGGCTGCAAGGTCATCCAGGTCGAGGAGCCGACGATCCACTTCACGTCGGCCTACACGCCCGAGGATCGCGACACCCTCGAGTTCCTGGTTGAGGCGCTCAACCATGAGATCTCGGGGCTCGAGGACTGCGAGGTCTGGATCCACACCTGCTGGGGAAACCCGATGATGCAGCGGGTGTACGACAAGACCTCATATCGAGACGCGATCGAGCTGTATCTCGACCGGGTCAACTGCGACGTGTGGACCGTCGAGATGAAGGATCGAGGCGGGGCAGATCTCGAGCTGTTTGGCAACTGGCGCGAGACGTTGTACAAGAAGATCGCCATCGGCGCGGTCAGCCATCGTCAGCTGCAGGTCGAGCGGCCCGAGGAGGTTGCCGAGTCGATCCGCAATGCCGCCAGGCACATCGACCTCGACAAGCTGATCGTCTCCTCCGACTGCGGCTTCGGACGGCAGGGGCTGAGCCGCGGACACGCCTTCTTCAAGGCCGCCGCTCTGGCGATCGGGCGCGAATATCGTCCGCCGCGAGCACGGTCTGCCCGAGACCTACGTGCCCGCCGCCGACGAGAAGCTGGCCATGGATTACGTGCCGGCGACGTACGTCGCCTAGTGTCCGGCCCCGCGCGAGGCGAACGCATACGTCCGTAGCGATCGCATCGATCACTTTTGATGCCC
>CAVZTL010000010.1:0-12738 GCA_963778215.1 uncultured Actinomycetota bacterium | reverse complement strand
GGACGTCTCGGAGGAGCTGGTCCCCGCCGAGCTGCGGGCGGAGCTGTCCAAGCGGCGTGCCGAGATCCTCGAAGTGGAGGCCGAGCTCGTGGCCCAGGGGATGCACGCCGGCCGCGCGCTGCGCGACGCGACGTGGCGCCAGACCCGCAACCCCAAGGACATGAACGCCGATCTCGGGCAGACGTGGAACGATGAGATCGTCACCCGCTCCAGCGAGTGGCTGACCCCCGCCGACGTCGCGGCCTACCGGGAGATGCCCGCGTTTGATAACGTCGCGAGCTTCCCCGTCGCCAGCGTGCAGGCCCGCGCGTTTGGGCCCAACGGCGTGACGGCCAACCAGAACACCTTTGAGCGCAAGGACGTGGTGATCGAGGTCGCCAACGCCGCCCCGCAGGGCGTCGGGCCGTGGCTGGCCGACATCGACGCGGTGGTCGATGCGGTGATGGACTCAGACCAGGTCGTCGACGTGCGCACCGAGAAGCTGCGCGAGAAGAAGACGACCGTGGAGCTGCTTGAGCATGAGCAGCGGATCATCGAGGTCGCGGTCGAGGGTCTGGCCGACGGCCGCGCGATTCTGGACGCCGACACGATCGAGCAGGGCCTTGAGAACTTCTACGCCGGCGGTGCGGGCGTCGAGAGCCTCAACGAGGACCAGCTGGGCGTCCTGCACGCGGTCGCCGCGGACGGCAACGCGATCTCGAGCATCGAGGCGCTGGCCGGGTCGGGCAAGACCACGACCGCGGGCGCGATGCGCGAAGTGTTTGAGGCGGGCGGGTATCGCGCGTTTGCCGCCGGTCCGACCGGCCGCGCGGTGCGCGAGCTCGCTGGCGCAGGGTTTCAGCGCCCGCGCACCTTGTCTGCTTGGGAGGTCAAGTTCGAGATCATGGGCCCGCGCGAGGCCATCCGTCGCACGTTCGGGGACCCGTCACGCACGGTGCTGTTCGTCGATGAGACCGGCATGGCCGACACGCGGCTGCTGTCGAAGATCACCACCGAGATGGCGGACGCAGGCGTCAAGGTGGTGCTGATCGGCGACAGCTACCAGCTGACGTCGGTGCGCGCCGGTGGCATGCACGCCGCGCTGTCGGGCCAGTTGGGCGCCTACAAACTCTCGCACGTGCGTCGCCAGCTCAACCGGCTGGAGATCGACGCGCTGGAGAAGCTGCGCCGCGGCCAGGCGAACGCGTACCTGGCGTTCAAGCAGCACACGCTTGAGACCTACCTGGAGGAGCGGTTCGGCAGCCAGGAGGTCCTCGACGCGGCGGCGCGCGCGGACGCGATCGCGGAGTTCACCCAGGGCCGGTTTGCGGCGTGGGCGGACCGTCCCGACCTGGAGGTGTTCACCGGCGAGCAGGCCCACGAGACGGCGATGGCGCAGGCGGTCGGCGACTTCATGGCGATGCGCGAGCACATGCTTGACCGTGCGCAGCAGGCGGCGCTCGAGGGCCGTGCCGTGCCGCTGGCGCATGCGCGCGGGATGAACAGTCTCGCGCTGGTGACCAAGGACAACGCGCGGCGCGCGGCGTTGAACTCCATGATCCGCGAGCAGCTGACCGAGCAGGGCGTCTTGACCGGGCACACGACGATGGGTCGCTTTGACGATCAGGACCTTGAGTGGGCCGTCGGCGACCGTGTGATCGCGCGGCGCAACCACAAGGGCTATGACCTGGACAACGGGACGCTCGGCACGATCATCGAGGTGGATGAGAGCGGGATGACGCTCGCCGACGACAACGGCAACACGCGCCGGTTCGATGCGGCTGACCCCGAGCACGCGGCCTACGTGAGCGAGCATCTCGAGCACGCCTACGCGCTGACGGCGCACGGCACGCAGGGCGCGACGCTGCAGTGGGCCGGTGTGGTCGGCCTGCCGGGCGAGTTCTCGCGCGAGTGGGCGTACACGTCGCTGTCGCGCGCCAAGCAGCTCACGAGGGTCTATGTGATCTCCGGGCACACGCAGGCCGAGGAGGAGCGCAAGGAGTACGCCACCGTCATGGAGCCCGAGGTTGACCGCGAGAAGGTGATCGCGCGGATGGCGGCGCGGATGGACAAGCGGGACATTGAGGAGGCGGCGCTGCTGCAGCGCGCGCGCGACGGGCGTCTTGACCTGGGCGTCGAGGACGAGCTCGACGCCGCGGCGGAGACCGAGCTGCAGGTGGACATCGAGCGCTACCGCGCCGGGCGCTACCAGCTCGCCGGCGAGGCGTTCTACCGCATGCAGCGCAGTGAGCCCGTCGGTGGCCCGAAGCTGGATGCGTACACCGATCTGTTGGCGCACCGCCAGACCGTCGAGCGGACCTTCGACAGCGAGCAGATGCAGGACGCGCTCGGGGCGGCGCGCGACTGGCAGCGCGCGGTCGAGATGATCGACGAGCTTCACCGCCAAGCCGGGGCCAGCGATCTGGACTTCGCTCAGCGCCAGAGCCTGGAGACTCTGGTCACTGCGCGCGATGACGTGACCGCGCGCTACCCCGACCCGCAGGGGATCCTGAACATGAAGGCCAAGCACGACCAGTCAGTCAGGACGCTGGAGCGCGAGACTGCGCGCGCTCGGGCGGCGGCGGTCGGTGAGCACATCGCCGCGCAGCCGGGGTGGGTGACCGTCGTCGGCACGCAGCCGACGGGCCGCAAGCTGTGCGACACGTGGAATGAGGTCGTCGAGGACCTCGCCGGCCGCTACGTCGACGCGCGGGCCCAGACGGAGCTGCAGCGCGCCGCCGAGGTAGCGATCGCTGAAACGACGCGCGGCGCGCAGGAGCCTGCGGGTGATCCCCTGGCGCAGGCGCGCGCGGAGGCTCGGGCGAGGTTCGCCGCGTTGCTGGCCGACCCCGACGACCCGTCGCTGCTGCAGGCCTCGTTTGACGCGCAGCGCGCGGCGGAGCAGATCGAGCTTGACTCGCGGCCGCAGTGGCTGACTGCCACCGTCGGCGAGCGGCCCGTCGACCCCACGCTCGCGGAGCGGTGGGACCGCCTCGGGCGCACGATGATCGCGCTGCGCGACAGCAACAGCATCACCGACGCGATCGACAACGGCTACAGCCGCGCAGACACGTCGTTGCGGCGCGCAATCGGCCAGTTCCGCCTTGACGCCGGTCTTGACCAGCCGCAGCCGGGCGCGGACGTCGACCGCGGCCACGGAATCGGCGGGTGAACATGAGCAGCGGACCCGAGGAGTTCCTGACCCTCGCCGACATCGCGCGGACCCTGAAGGTCAGCCAACAGACCGTGAGGAACTGGATCTAATCCCGAATGCCGGATTAAATTCATTATCTGGACTCCAGGCTTATGTGGATTGTGCGGTCCGTGGACGCGGCTGTCGCATTGGTGTTGGCGTTAGGGTTCGCCTAACTACCTGTCACGCAGGCGGCTTGGCTTGCGGTAATGGAGGCTGATGTCTCTGCCGCTGGAGGCGTGGCGGATGGCGGCGAGCGTCGGTGTGCTCATTGCGCCAGGATCGGAGCGAGCCCTCGCTTGGGCGGTTCTGGTCGAGTGGCTGTGACGGCCAGGACCGGGCACGGGGCGTGGGCCTCTATCCATCGCCGGCGTCGACGGGCGAGGCTGTGCGCGAGGACGCGCGGTGTGGTGCCGATGAGCAGGAGGTCGACATTGAGGTCTGTCGCGATGCTCACGATGACGTGTTCGGGCTCGCCCGCGACCAAGATCGCGGCTGGGTTGGCGCCGCGCATCCACGCCAGCCGCCGTGCCTCGGATAGAACCGAACTGCTGAGGGGGTCGTCGAGGAGTTCGACGACGGGGAGCGTGGGTGCAAGCCGACCGACGCGGTATCGGAGCGGGGGTATGACGTGGAGCACGGTCAACTGGGCATCGAAGGTGCTAGACAGCTCCGCCGCGGTCTGGCATGCGCGTTGCGAGGCCGTGCTGCCGCTGACCGCCACCAGCACGGCGGGCGCTTCTCGGCTCATGAGCATGTCCGCCGGCCGGTGCTGCGCTGCTGGCGATCGGAGCGCTGGTTGGCGGCAGGTTTGACGAGGGGGCTGCGTCTCATGGCGATACCCTTGCGCTTGAAGTCGGGTTGAAGTCAAACGCCTCGGGAAAAGAGAGCGGCATGCCGGAGCAGATGGCAATTGGAGAGGTGGCCGAGCGAGCGGGGATGAGCACGTCGCGGATCCGGTATTACGAGGCGCGTGGCCTGCTGCCCGAGGCGGAGCGCGCTGCCGGGAAGCGGCGCTACGGCGAGGAGGTGTTTCGTCGCCTGGCGATCATCGACGCGGCCCAGCGGGTGGGATTCTCGCTGGAGGAGATCCGCGATCTGCTGGGTTCCCGCGACGAGCTGGCGCACGAGCGGCTGCGCGAGCTGGCTATATTGAAGCTGCCCGAGCTCGACGATCTGATCGATCGGGCGACGTCGGTTCGGCGCGTGCTGAAGATCTGCAGTCGCTGCGATTGTGAGTCGATCGACGTGTGTCGAATGTTCGACGAGCGGGTGCTGCCGCTCCGCGAGCATCAGGCGACGAGCCGAGCGCGGCGGTCCAAACCGAGCGCGATCAGCCTTCCTTGACTTCAAGCAGGGTTGAAGTGCAACAGTCCATGGCTACCAGCCAGCTGAGACTGCCAAGAGGATGAGTGCATGACGTATGTGATCGCGGAGCCGTGCATCGGAACGAAGGATCTCTCGTGTGTCGAGGTCTGTCCTGTGGATTGCATTCATCCCAGTCAGGACGAGGAGGGCTTTGACGAGGCGCCCCAGCTCTACATCGATCCTGAGGAGTGCATCGATTGCGACGCGTGTGTCGAGGCCTGCCCGGTGGACGCGTGCTTTGCCGAGGACCAGCTGCCCGATGAGTGGCAGAAGTACATCGCGATCAACGCCGACTACTACACGCGCTGACGCCCTCCGCGCGCTGTCAGCCTTGATCGCGTGGTGAAAACGCACGACGCGCGGCTGCGTCACCTCGCGGGCGGACTGATCGTGGCCAGCGTCCTCGTCGGCGTCGTGGCCATTGTCGTTCGCGCTGCGTGGGGTGGGTTGGCCGCACGAGCGCTTGAGGGATCGACGCTGTTTCTTGCCGCCGGCGCGTATCTCGCCTACGTCCTCGCCCACCACCGGAATCGGCGCGAGCTCTTGACGCGATCGATCCTGGTGACTGCGTTCGCCTTGTGGGGAGTCGCCCAGATCGCGCCAGGTTTGCCTGACGATGCCGTGCTGGGAGACGTGGTGATCGTGCTGTTCGTCGTTGATCTCGCCATCGTCGTCAGCCCGTGGACCTGAGCGGCAGCTCGGCGGGTTGCCTAGGCGTCGTCAGTGGTGAGTTCGCCTGGGCTGTCCCCGAGGGCGTCCAGCGCGGCGGCGACGGCGTCGCTGAGGTCCTGCAGACCTTCAGCGAGCTCAGCGCGGCGAGCGGCGCTACGGCGGCCGAGCAGCCGCTGGGCGCGTTCTAGTGCTTGGGCGAGCGGCTCGCGTGGGTCGGCTGGCGCAACGGGTGATGCTTGAGGCTCGGGGGCGACGGTGGCGCTTTGCGCGAGGATGCGGTCGAGGTCGGCTCGCCGCACGCGGACGCGACGGCCGATCCGGAGGGCGGGGAGGGTCCCGGCGTCTATCCAGTTCCTCAGGGTCTGTTGGTTGAGCTTGAGGTGTTCGGCGATTTCTTTGACGGTGAGGTACTCGTCATCCCAGCCCGTGCTCATGCTAACTGAGTCTAATCTGGGCTACTGATGTCTTCTCTATCTGGACTGAACCGCACGGATGGCGACGTTGTGAACCCTTCGGGGAGTGGGCAATCCAAGGCTTGAGTGAGCTTGGTCTCCTTGTCGCGGTCAACGAGAGGAGACGGTCGTGAGTGACGGCGTGTTGGTTTCGGAGGTGCGGGTGCGCGGGCCAGTGGCAGGCCACGCGGGTGGGTTCGCTCGGTTCCTGGCAGCGCAGGGGTATGTGCCCGGGTGGGTGCGGCTGCAGATGCACTTGCTGGCGCAGCTCAGTCGCTGGCCTGATGGCGAGGGCCTCGACGCGTCGGGGCTGACCGAGCTGCAGGCGGAGCGGTTCATCGTGGCCAGGCGCGCGAGGGTCGAGCGGCTGTTTCGCTCCCGGCGGGCGCTTGAGCCGCTGATGGGCTATCTGCGCGGGCTCGACGTTGTGCCCGTAGGTCAAAGCCGCGCGCATCAACTCTGCGGCCACACGCGCGCGCCAGGAGGGGCCCGAGCGCTCTGCGTGAGACGCTGCGAATACGGGGCTACGCTCGCTCGGGTGCCTGCCCCGGTCCCCATGCTCAGCTCCTCCGCTCGCCGATGGCCCGAAGGCGGCGAGTGGGTGCTGCAACCCAAGTGGGATGGGTTTCGCCTGCTCGTCGACGTCGATGCTGACGGTCGCGTCCGCGCCTGGTCGCGGCACGGCACGAGCCTCACTGATCGTGTCGGTCCGCTGGTGGAGGCCTTCTCCCCGCGCCTCCCGGCTCGGTGTTCGATGGGGAGCTCGTCGTGCTCAGCGAACGCGACGGTCGTCCGATCCAGGACTTCGCCGCCGTCACGCGGGGCGTGTTCACCGGAGCCCCGGCCGCCGTGGCGCGCCTGACGTTCGTGGGCTTTGACCTGCTGCGGCTTGCGGGCGAGGACGAGCGGCCGCGGCCGTGGCGCGAGCGCGACGCAGCGCTCCGTGATGCCCTGCCGGTTTCTGAGCGCGTCCGGCTGGTCACGACCCAAGCGGCGTCCCCAGAGGCTCACGCGGCGATGGTCGCCCTCGGCTTTGAGGGCACGGTGCTCAAGCGCCCGCGCTCGAGCTACCGGCCCGGGCGCCAATCGGCGTGGGTCAAGCACAAGGCGCGCTGCACGACCGAGGGGATCGTGCTCTCCGTCCACCAGGACCGCGACGGCCAGTGGCAGGCGATCTGTGACGTGGACGGTCGCTGGGTCCGGGCGGTCACGGGGGGCGGGCCCCGGAGCTGATCGGGCATGCCGTCAGCGTCGTCTACTCCCGCATCGACGCTGACGGCGGGCTGCGCGAGGCGCGCATCGCCGCTGTTCCTGTCCGCTCCTGAGCGCACTCGGGGCCACGCCGCCCGGAGGCCCGCCGTGCGACGCCCATGCCGGGCCGCGCCGGCTCCTGTTTTGTTGCGGCCATTTCTCTCCCAAATCGCCATCCCACCTCGTCCTAGGGATGACGCCCCCACGCGACGAGGAGACAGAAGTGTCAGACAGCCCCAGCACCACCACCGCCCTTCACGCCACCTCCGCCGACCCCGCAGCCGCCGTCCTTCGCGACACGTCCCAGTACCTCCGGGAGGCAGCCCGGGGCGCCCGCACCGAAATGGACCACGACGTCGTGCCCGACCCGACCGCGCCCAACGTCTACGCCTTCCCCGCACGAGACCTCGGCGTCGCTGTGGGCCACGCCCTCCGGCGAACGCCCTTCGGGCTCCCGCGCGAGGTGGGCAGCACTGCTGCTCCGAGTCCGGCGCGCGATGCCTACCTGGACGCCCGCGCGCAGGCCGGTGCCGTGGGCATCGCTCTCGCCGATCCGCGGATGCGCCGGGCGCTTATCCTGGCCCGGCTCGAGCACGACCAGACCAGGATCGCCGCCTCGTTGCCCGAGGGCTACGACGCCACCGATAAGCCCTCGGCTTGGCGCCGGCACGACCGCGCGGAGTGGGAGCGCCACCAGGGCACCATCCGAGCCCTCGACGCCAACGCCCAATGGCAGGAGCACCTCCGCGCCGAGCTCGGGCCCGACAGCGAGCAGCTGACCCGCCGCGCGGTGGCGCTGGCTGAGGCGCGCGAGGCGATCCTCGCCCACACCCCGAAGCTGCAGCGCGAGGCGATCGACGAGGAAGTCGCCCGCGAGCCCGAGTGGCTCACCGAAACGCTGGGGCCGCGCCCGGAGGTGGGCGCCAGGCAGTGGCAGAGCCTGGCCGGCCAGCTGGCCGCCAACCGTATGCGCTTCCTCGTCGCCGACGACACGGACCCGGGGATCCGCCCGGAGCAGTCGCAACTCGCCCAGCAGGTGGCTCACTTCCAGGTGGAGGCGGGCCTGGTGAAGTCGGCGGCGCTCGCGCCGAGCCTCGGCATGGGCATGTAGGTCAGGCCGTGAACCAGAACCGCAAATACATCAAGGCCGAGAAGCGCATGGCCATTGTGCTGCTGTGCTTCTCGCTGCTGGCCGGGCTCGCCTTCACGCTGTGGGCGGGCCCGGCCCTGGCGACCTGGGCGGTGACCGGGCAGTGGCCGCACCTGCCCTACGGCAAGGCGCTGGTCGTCGCCGTCGGGACGGCCTTTAGCGTCGCCCACGCCACCCGCCACTGGCCGCTGTTGGTCCGCGAGGCGTCCGCCAGCCACCTGCAGTGGTGGCTTTCCATCGGCCTGCTGCTCGCCGGGGAGGTGGCGTTGGCCACCGGCGTCGTGCGCTGGCTTGACCGCATCGCCAGCCAGCCTGTCCCTGACCGCCGCTGGTGGCAGCTGAAGGGGATCTCACCCCGCACCTACGGCCGCACCCACACGCTGGCCGACCTGCTCGTGACCCGCCGCGAGCCTGACCAGATCATCGTCGGCACGCACCAGGGCCGACCCATCGCCGTGCAGAAGAACGTGCACATGCTGGTCATCGCGCCGCCCCGGTCGGGCAAGACGGCGGGCATCATCATCCCCGCGCTGCTTGACCACACGGGCCCGGTCGTCTCCACCTCGGTCCGTACCGACGTGCGAGACCGCACCATCAGCCGCCGGCGCGAGCTGGGCAAGGTGTTTCAGTGGGACCCGTTCAGCATCACCGGCGACACCGACTTCTATGACCCCATCCACGGTTGCAAGGACTGGGCGCATGCGCTGCGGGTCGCCGGCTGGTTCACCGCCGCAGTCAGCCTGTCCACCGGAGGATCCCAGGACTACTTCAACCAGGAGGCCGAGAACCTGCTCGCTCCGTTCATCTTCGCCGCCGCATGGCTGAAGCAGGGCTCCATCGTCAACGTGTTTGACTGGCTGGAGCGCAAGGACCCCGCCGACGCCATCGGCCTGCTTGACCAGGTCGGGCGGGCCCACCCCGACCAGCCCGAGCTTCAGCAGGCGTGCGGGGCCGCGATCGCCAAGCTCGAGGGGACATTTGCCTACAACGAGCGTCAGCTGGACGGCCTCATCGGTACCGCGCGGGTGTTTTTGAAGGTGTACGGCAACCCGGCCGCACGGGCGACCGCCGAGACGTGGCGGGCCAAGGACGCCGGGCGGCGGATCATCACCCCCCAGGCGGTGTTCGGCGACATCAGCGACGGCCATGAGCCCGCCAACACGCTGTACCTCATTGCCGATCGCGACGACCAGAAGCAGCTCGCCCCGATCATCGTGATGATGCTCTCGGAGATGATCTATCACCTCGATCAGCAGGGCAACCGCCAGCGTGAGCTTCCCGTCTCAGCGATGTTCGCGCTCGACGAGGCCGCGCAGATCGCGCCGATCGAGGACCTCAACCGCATCATGTCGGCGTCGCTGCCCAACACCCGGTTCATCACCGTCTGGCATTCGGTCTCCCAGATCCAGGACCGCTACGGCTCAGAGACCGCCCGCGAGATCCTCGCGGCATCCCAGGCCAAGATCTATCTCGGCTCCAACACCGACAGCGAAACGGTCGGTGAGGTCAATCGTCTCGTCGGCCAGCTCGCCGGCGACCAGACCTACAACCCCGAGATCCAGACCGCCCAGGCCATGCAGCGCCTCGGCGAGGAACAGGGGCTTCTCGTGCACACCAGGTACCCGCCCGCCGTGTTCAAGCAGCGTCGCTACTACAAGGACGCGAAGCTGCGCCAGCTCGCCGACAACCCCAAGCAGGCGGTGGCGGCGTAATGCGACTCCCCTTCGCCACTACGGACGAGCACGTCGGCTACGTCGAGCCCGCCCCCTCGTTGCTGCTGCCCCTGTCCTGTCTGCTGGCCATCGCCGTCGCGGTCGTCGTCGTCGACGCCCGGCTCGGCTCGCGGCTGGCACTGATCACCGTCGGCTTCGCGGCCGCGTCGCTCACCACCCGGCTGCCGCGCATTCTCGCGGTCACCGCGGTGCTCTGCCTCGTCGTCGCCGGGATCGCCGTGCTCGACGTTCCCGGACCCGCGCCCGTCGCCGCCGCAGCGCACGTCGTCATGCACGCAAGGCACCACAAGTAGCCGTGGCCGCTTCCCGTCAACCGAGCCCGGGCTCGGGGGTTCTCGCCTGCCAGCAGCAGCTGTTTGAACCCCCGCCGGTCGAGCCGCCGTCGTTTGACGAGCTGTGCCCGCCCCTGCCCGCCGAGCAGCTCGAGCTCGAAGTTGACGCCGCCATCCGCGCCCGCAGCCAGACAACCATCGACGAGTTCACCACTCGCCATGCCTGAGCCCCACCCCCACCCCGCCGCGGCGGCTGTCCTTGACGGGTCAGAGCTTCTCGCCGGGATGAACCCGCCCCAGCGCGAAGCGGTCCAACACCCGGGCGGGCCGCTGCTGATCCTCGCCGGCGCCGGGTCGGGCAAGACGCGGGTGCTGACTCACCGAATCGCGTGGCTGCTGGCCACCCGAGGCGTCAAGCCCCACGGGATCCTCGCCATCACCTTCACCAACAAGGCCGCCGAGGAGATGCGAGCGCGTGCCAGCGCCCTGACCGGCAATCCCGGGCGCGGGCTCTGGCTCATGACGTTCCACGCTGCGTGCGCTCGCATCCTCCGCCGCGACGGCCAGGCGCTCGGCTACACCCCCGCCTTCACCATCTACGACACCGCCGACAGCCGCCGCGTCATCAAACGGCTCCTCGGCGCGGCCACCGGCGAGGACAGCGATCAGGCGGGTGGGGCGCGGGCGGTCCACGCCGCGATCTCTGCCGCCAAGAACCAGATGCTCAGCGCTGAGCAATGGCTCGCCCGCCAGCCGCACCCTGACGTTGCCGGCACCGCCGAGGCGACCGCTCAGGTGTGGGAGGCCTATGACACTGAGCTTCGGCGCGCCAACGCTCTTGACTTCGATGACCTGCTGCTGGCCACCCACCGGCTGCTCGCCGAACACCCCGACATCGCAGAGCACTACCGCCAGCGATTCGCTCACGTCCTCGTCGACGAGTACCAGGACACCAACCGCGCCCAGTACCAGCTGCTCAAGCAGCTCGTCGGCCCGAGCGCAACCTCACCGCCGTCGGCGACGTCGACCAGGCCATCTACAGCTTCCGCCAGGCCGACATCCGAAACATCCTCAGCTTCGAGGCGGACTTCCCCGACGCCGCTGTCATCAAGCTCGAGCAGAACTACCGCTCCACCGCGGCGATCCTCGACGCCGCCAACGCCGTCATCGCCCACAACACCCAGCGGCGCCCCAAGACGCTGTGGACTGACAAGACCGGCGGGCACCCAATCCGCGTCCATGAGCTCGCAACCTCAGACGACGAAGCCGAGCTCGCCGTCAAGATCGCTGTGGACCACCGCGGCGCCGGCGGCAGGCTCGGCGACGTCGCGATCCTCTACCGCACCAACAGCCAGTCCCAGCCGTTTGAGGAGGCGCTTACCGCCGCCGGCATCCCCTACCAGATGGCGGGCGCGCTGCGCTTCTACGAGCGCGCCGAGGTCAAGGACGCGATCGCGTACTTGCGCCTGCTCGCCAACCCCGCCGACGACGAGGCGTTCGCGCGGATCCTCAACGTCCCCCGGCGCAATCTCGGCGACGCCGCGCTCAACAGCATTCGCATCGTCGCCGCCGAGACCGGAACGCCGCTGCTGGCCGGTGCCCGGGCGGCCGCGGGCACGCTCGGGACCGCGCGCGCCGCCAGCCTCGTCGCGTTGCTTGAGCTGCTCGACGACCTGCTCGCCTACGCCCAGGAGCACCCCGGCATCGCCCCCCTGCTTGACCGCCTCTACGAGCGGACCGGACTCGTACCCGAGGAGACCAGCGACGAGCGCGCCAACAGCCGCCGCGAGAACCTGCTGCAGCTGCTCAGCGTCGCCGCGACCTATGACGCCAAGCACCCCAACGGCGGCACCCTCAGCGACCTTCTGGAGACGATGTCGCTCGCCGGCGACACCGACGCCCTGCAGACCCAGCGCGACCACGTGACCCTGATGACGCTGCACGCCAGCAAAGGCCTCGAATACCCCATCGTGGTCCTCACCGGCATGGAGGAGAAGCTATTTCCCCACGAGTACTCGCTGCGCGGCACCCCGGACGCGATCGAGGAGGAGCGTCGCCTCTGCTACGTCGGCATCACCCGTGCCCAGACCGAGCTCCACATCACCCACGCCCGCAAACGCGTGCTCTACGGCAAGGTCATCATCACGCAGCCCTCGCGGTTCCTTGACGAGCTCGCGCTGCCCCCCCGGTGCGGCCGGCGCAGGTCGCCCCCGCCACCGCCGATCGCCAGCCTCCCCTCCCCCACCGCGTCCGCGGAGCCGCTCGCACCTCCCAGCGTCCCGTCCGTCGCGGCCCCCGCCGAGCTCGAGCTCGCCCTGTCGGCCGGTGATCGCGTCGAGCATCCCAGCCGGGGCGTGGCCACCATCATGGCCGCCGAGGGCCCAGCGGTGACCGCCGTCTTTGACCGCGAGCCCGGCAAGCCCTACGAGATGCACGCGCGCCTGGCGCGCCTGCGCCGGCTCAGCTAGCGCTCAAGCCGCGGCGCGCTCAGCGTCGTCGTCACGTCGGGGCGGCACTCGCAGAACCGCGGGGCGGTCATCCGCTCGAGCGCTGTGCCCGCCGGGAGCGCCCGGGCGGTCTGGGGGCTGACAAGCCGCCCGCGGTCGGGACGGTGCGGCGTCTCGGTCGCGGGCTCGTAGAGGAGGTCCTCCTCGGCCAGCCACCGCAA
>CAVZTL010000009.1:0-1341593 GCA_963778215.1 uncultured Actinomycetota bacterium | reverse complement strand
CTGCCCCACGCTCGTGATCCACGGTGACCGCGACCTCTCCGCCCGCATCTCCAGGGCGAGGCCCTGGCGCGGGTGACCGGAGGAGAGATGGTCACGCTGCACGGCTCGGGGCACATGCCGCTCGCCCGAGATCCGTGAAGGTCAACCTCTTACTGCGTGAGTTCATCGGCCGCCGCCGCCCCTCCTCCGCGTGGACACGCGCCCGCGGGCGCGGGCGGCGCGCGCTCTACATCTCGTCTCCGATCGGGCTCGGCCACGCGCAGCGCGACGTGGCGATCGCCGACGAGCTGCGCAAGCTCCACCCCGACCTGGAGATCGACTGGCTGGCCCAGCACCCGGTCACCAAGGTGCTCGAGACGCGCGGCGAGCGCATCCATCCCGCCAGCGCAGAGCTCGCGAATGAGTCCGGCCACATCGAGTCCGAGTCGGCCGAGCACGACCTGCACGCCTTCCAGGCGATCCGGCGCATGGACGAGATCCTGGTCGCGAACTTCATGGTCTTCCACGACCTCGTCACGGCCGAGCCGTACGACCTCTGGATCGGCGACGAAGCATGGGAGCTCGACTACTTCCTGCACGAGAACCCGGAGCTGAAGACGGCCGCGTACGTGTGGCTGACCGACTTCGTCGGGTGGTTGCCAATGCAGGAGGGCGGCGCGCGCGAGGAGTTCCTCACCGCCGATTACAACGCCGAGATGATCGAGCAGATCGCACGCGCCCCGCGCGTTCGCGACCGGGCCGTGTTCGTCGGCGATCCCGACGACATCGTCCCGGAGCGATTCGGCCCCGAGCTGCCCGATATCCGGGACTGGACCGAGCAGCACTACAGCTTCGCCGGCTACGTCACCGGCATCGACCCCGCGGCCTTCGCCGATCGCGCAGCGCTGCGCAGCGAACTCGGCTACCGCCCCGACGAGCGCGTGTGCATCGTGACGGTCGGCGGGTCGGGCGTCGGCGGCGACCTCCTGCGCCGAGTGATCGCGAGCTTCCCCGAGGCGAAGCGCCTCGTCCCCGAACTGCGGATGATCGCCGTCGCTGGCCCGCGGATCGACCCGGAGTCGCTCCCCGGGCACGACGGCCTGGACGTCCGTGCGTTCGTGCCCGACCTCTACCAGCACCTGGCGGCCTGCGACCTCGCCGTCGTCCAGGGCGGGCTCACCACCGCCATGGAACTGACCGCCACCCGGCGGCCGTTCATCTACTTCCCGCTCAAGCACCACTTCGAGCAGAACTTCCACGTCCACCACCGGCTATCGCGGTACGGCGCCGGGCGGCGGATGGAGTTCGACGAGTCGCCCCCGGATGCGATCGCCGCGGCCATCGCATCCGAGCTCGGCCGTGAGGTCGACTACCGCCCCGTGGAGTCCGACGGCGCCGCGCGAGCGGCGGCGCTGATCGCCGAGATGGTCTGAAGCGCACCCGGCTGGGATCGTCGCCGGCGCGTGAAAAGTGCCGCTCGCTCGCGGAAAGCCGTCTCCGATCTCGACGCTCGGGACGTGCCGGAGACTGCTGGTGCCGGACAGCAGGGGTCACGAGTCGGCGCAAGCTCAGGTACTCGCGCCAGGACGAAGGCAGGTCTAGCCATCGCTAACGGCGTGAGTCTCGCAAATCGCCAAACCTGCGCACGTCGGGCCTGAGGTGTCCGGCGACGCAGGCTTGCGGCCGCACACCTCGCTTTCTCGTGCGATGGGTCCAGCGAGGCGGCCAGTTTGTCGTGGGCGTGGGCCCAGTCCCAGTTGACGCGGAGTCCGCTGCGGCGGACTGCTCAAGGTGAGGACGAAGGGGTGGACAGAAGGGTGGACGGATGGGTGGACTTCGAGTCCACCCTTGAGCCCCCGAACAGCCCCGCCGCACCTGGGCTTTCAGCTCGCTTACGACCCCGACTACCCGCCCCCCACGTATGTCACGAGGGAAGGGTGCGGGTAGTCGGGGTCGTTGCTTGATTGAAGGGGTGCGGCGGGGCTGGTCCATGCCCGAGGGAAGCGAGCTCGTGCAGGCCAGCGAAGGATGCAGTCGGGGGCCGCGGCGATGAATTACGGAAGCAGCTCGAAGCCGGCGATGTGCTGAGGGCGGACGAGGCCGAAATGGCGTCTGTCAAGGGTGCCGATGCTGGTTGCGCCGAGTCGCTCAGCGATGGCGACGAGGCTGCTATCGACGCCGCCGAGGTGCTGATCGGCGTACTGAATGGTGAGCGCGGCGATTCGAGTCCAGTCGGCTGCCGATAGCGGCTCGACGCGGATCTCGCCGGCGGCTGCGGACTCGTAGAGCGCGGCTTCGGCCGCCGCTCCGAGCTGCCGGTCGATCAGCCATCCGGTCTCGGCGATCACGAGCTCGGTCGTGACGAGCGGTCCGGGATGCGCCTCCAGCAGCTCCCGGCAGGCCGTGTGGTCGGGGTCGCTTCGATCGGCGGCAGCGAGCAGCACGCCGGTGTCGACGACCAGCGTCAGCGACCGAACCCCTCGGCGAGCATGTCCTCCGCCTCCGCGGCGGTGCGACCGGAGGTCGACGCGCCAATCGCGACGAACCCGAGCTTCCGTCGGGCAGGGATGTGCTCGGCCAGCACTCGCGCAGCGAGTTCGTCCGCGGTCACGGACTGGCGCGCCGCCTCCTCGGCTAGGAGGGCGGCGAGGTCATCGGGGAGTCGCACGGTCACGCTCATGAGTCGAGTCTATCGGCGCGGGTTCCAGTCCCAAAGGCGTATCCGCCGATCAGCTGCTGGCGGCGGGAGCGCGATTGAGCGGCGCAGAGCGCGTCCGGAGCCGCGGCGGACCCGTTCAGGTGTGTAGGAAAGTGTGTAACGAAGTTGTAATCCGATTACACACCTGAGCCCCCGTACAGCCCCGCCGCACCTGGGGTTTTTGCTCGCCGATGGGCCAGACTACCCGCCCCCCACGTAGTCACCAGAAAGGGTGCGGGTAGTCTGGCCCATGGCTTCCCAGTGAGGGTGCGGCGGGGCTGTCCGGGGGTGGACCTGGAGCGCGGGCGAGTGTGACCATCGGGATGCGGTGGCATCCTTGAAGGCAACGAAGAAGAGCCAGGGAGTAGCGGCGTGGAGATCGAGCGACGAATCCTGAAGAACGGAGCGGTGCAGTGGCGGGTTCGCTGGCGACAAGGAGGCCGGCGTCGGTCCCAAGCGTTCGACCGGAAGGGGGACGCCGTCACGTTCAGTGCCGAGCTCCGGCGGCGGCAGCAGCTCGGCACGCTCACCGAGATGGACATGGGCCGGGTGACGCTCGCCGATTACGTGGTCGGCACGTGGTGCGAGGCGTATGCGTCCCAGCTCTCGCCAAAGACATGGATGCACTACCGGCAACTTCTGAACAAGCACATCCTGCCGTCGCTCGGCCCGCTGGAGCTCCGCGCAATCAGGCCTGAGACGATCGCGCGCTGGCAGGCGCAGCGGCTCGCCGCCGGCCACGGCCGTGTTTCGGTCCGCTACGCGCTCACCCTGCTCGGAGCGATCCTTCAGCGCGCGTTCGAGAACGGGCAGATCCAATCGAACCCGGCGCGTGCCGTCCGCAAGGCTGCGCTTCCGCGACGGACTGAGGTCCGGCCGTTGGCTCCGGCGACGATCGAACGGATGCGAGCGGCAAGCTCGCCGCGCGACGCGGCGCTGATCAGCGTCCTGGCGTACGCCGGACTCAGGCCCGGTGAAGCGCTGGCGCTCCAGTGGCGCGACGTCCGCGAGCAGACGATCCTCGTCGAGCGCGCGATCTCGCTCGGCGAGGAAAAGGACACGAAGACGGCCGCTCACCGGACGGTGCGCGTCCTACAGCCGCTCGCCGTAGACCTGCGCGAATGGCGGCTGAGAAGCGGCCGGCCGTCCGAGAGCTCGCTGATCTTCCCGTCAGCGGCCGGGACGCCCTGGACGCTCGCGGCGTACCAGTCGTGGCGCAGGCGGGCGTTCAAGCGCGCGATCGAGGCGGCGGGGCTGGAGCACGGCCGTCCCTACGACCTCCGGCATTCGTTCGCCTCGCTGCTGCTCCACGAGGGGCGCTCGGTGATCTACGTCGCTCGCCAGCTCGGCCACGACGCGCGGCTCACCCTCAGCACCGTATGGCCACGTGATGGACGAGTTTGAGGATATGCCGCGGCTCGACGCGCAGACGGCGATCGCCGACGCAAGAGCGGCCTTGGCCGCGGCCGCATCCTCGAGCTGACGCAGCCGGGCAAGCGGGGGCTGCCCTCTTCCCGCCGCCCCAAGTCACGACCGCCGAGGGGCCACCAGGGGGGCACCAGTTTGTCTCGTGCCGTCCTTTCGTGTCCTCCCGTGGCCAACAGAAATGCGGCATTTGCAGGTATTTACGCGACACCACGAGACACGAGTGGACAAACTGATCTGCTTTGCAAGCAGGAGGTCAGCCGGTTCGATCCCGGCTGGCTCCATTCCGGGAAGCCACTCATGTAAAGGGGGGCTCCACCGTGTCGTAGCGCACGCGGTACACACGGACCGCTTTACGTGGGCAGTCGGTCAGCAGGCTCAATACCGCTAACTACTCGCACATCACCTTTCTCGCGCGTAGATCATGGGTCCGTTCGGTGTTGGGTTCTGGCCCTCGCAACCGTGACCACGGAGATAGGTGATGGCGGCTTTCAGGGTGCTGCCGGCATCGGTCGACGGGCTCTCGGAGCGTGACACTCGCACAGCCCACCTCGGTTGTTGGTGGAGCAACGCAGCAGGTAGTGTTTTGCCCGCATGGCAGAGGCACAACGTCAGCGGACGCCCTCTTTGGACGGTCTGCGCGCGCTGGCCGTGCTTCTGGTCTTGTTCGGTCACGTCTCAATTAGAAACCGCTTGGGCCCGGGAGGCACTGTCAGCGATTTGATGGCGGAGACTGGGCTGCTCGGCGTTAGCTTGTTCTTCGTCATCAGCGGCTTCATCATCACGAGGCTGTTGATCCGGGAGATCGAGCAGACCGGACGCATCTATCTGGTGCGGTTCTACGCACGGCGTATCGTGCGATTGTGGCCAGCCCTGTGGGTCATGGTGATGGTCACTGTGCTCTTGACGGCAGTGGGTGCGCTACAGGCGCATGTCAAGGACGTTGCAGCCGCACTGCTATTCGTAACCGACTACACGCCAGGGCCGAACTCGGAGGCACTGTTCCACACGTGGTCGCTTGGGGTTGAAGAACAGTTCTATTTGATCTGGCCTCCGGTCCTGTTGGCCCTCGGCCTCATGCGCGGCCGTCGGGTCGTCGCTGGCGCAATCTTGGCCGCCCCCATTATCCGTGTTGCATGCTACTTCCTGATTCCGGCTTGGCGAGACCACAGCTTCTGGCAGTTCCATAACCGCTACGACCTGCCGGCAGTGGGTTGTCTTCTCGCGCTTTGCTGGGATGATGAGCGTCTGCAGCGGTTGGTTCGGGTGTGGGCTTATCCCTTAGTGGCGGGTGGGGTGGCTGCCCTGGCCGCTACCGAGGTCGTGGCCGCGGACCTGACCACCGACGGATTCCAGCTGCTCGTTGGTTATACAGTTCAGGCTGCCGCATTAGCGGCGATCATCGCTGGTGGTATCGCCGCGGCAGATCGCGGGCTCGGACGGTTCCTGAACAGCCGGCTACTCGTACACATTGGCTTGACCTCCTACAGCCTGTACCTCTGGCAACAGATGTTCCTGGTCACACCGTTTGGCCCGTTCACGTTTGTGCCTCTCGCGGTCCTGGCCACTTTCCTGTGCGCGGAGTTGTCGTGGCGTCTCCTAGAGCGTCCATTTGAATCGGTTCGGCGGCGACTGCATCCGGATGGCGCCGCGCGGTGGTAAGGCCGGTCTGACACAATGCGGATGTCACTATCGCGTACACAGTCAGTGTCGGACCGTGATCGGTGGTTACACATCTTTGCGGGATCGTAATAGTCAGCCCACCGCCTTGACCTGCGCGTCGGGCGAGCCGCCTTCCCCTTCCAGTGGCTCTCCACGCATCAGACACGACCGAGTGCCCCGGCAAGCGGCGATGCGAGCTCCCGCCACAGGACACGGGCTGAGCGCCGATGCAGACGACTATCAGTGACGGCGGGTCTCAATACGTTCCTGGACTAGCGACGGGGGACCGACGTCAATTGCAGCCGTATGCTTGGCTTATCCGCACGCTTCGAAGCAGGCGATTTGCCGCGGCGAGGACGCGTGGCACGGGAGGATTGGAGCCGAGCCAGGCGGTTGCTCCGGCGGCAGCGCTGTTCGGCAGGGTGACCTCCACGGCGTAGCGGTTAGGGCCGAGGCTGCGCGCGGACTGCACGGCATCGGTCGGGAGCCGCCAATGCTGCCACTCACGCGCGACGCTTCTCACCGGCGCTGAGACGATCGCGAGAAGGATGCCGCTAGCAGGCACGACGATCGGTCCCTCGTGCTTGCCAAACCCGACCGGCAGCCGGTAGGACGCAAGGTCAAGACGGATGATCGGGTTGGTACAGCCGCGGTAGTTACCGCGCTCGACCACCCGCCGCCATCCCGAGGGCAACGACACCGTCAACGCGCCTGCGTGGATGCGATGCGCCGCGCTGTATGAGCGGTCCTTCGGCCCTGCGGTGCCGCCTCCACCCCCGCCGAGCCAGAGGACCAGCGACGCCACGGCGGCCGCGCCGGCCAGGAGTCCGGCGGCACGACGGTGCCGGCGCTGCCGGCGGCGTGCGTCCTCGATCACCCAGGACTCAACACCGGAAGGAGCGATGGGCCGCGCAGAAGGGGACTGGTCGGTCAGCATGTGCGGGCTAGGAGGCGTCGGCGATCATCTTCTGAAGGTCGTTGCGTGTGTAGCCCTGCTTGCGCGCGAACCGCAGAAGCTCCGCGACCTTGCTGCGCAGTTCGCCCTGGGCGGGTGTGCCGACGACCCGGATGCCGCGGCGTGGGGCCATCTCGAGCAGCCCCTCGTCACGCAGAGCGCGGAGTGCGCGAAGCACCGTGTTGGTGTTCACCCCCATGACGGCGGCGAGGTGCCGCGCGGGCGGGAGGCGGTCACCTGACTTGGCCTCACCCTCGGCGATCGCACGACGGATCTCCGCGGCCACCTGTTCGTGGAGGTGAGCTGGGTCCTGACGGTCTAGCCTGACTTCAAGCAATGTGCCAACTAAGCTAGCACATTGCGCGAGCCGCGAATCCGGGTGCGGCTCCCACTCAGCGCATGCCGGGCTGAGTGGGAGCTCTCAGCACTGACTCAGGCGACCGAGATCTTCTCGGTGACGGTCTTGGAGTGACGCTTACCGTTGGTGGTCTCGACGATCAGCTCGTAGGTGCCCTTGCTCAGCTTGTGACCGGCGAAGCGGTCGGTCAGCTTGTAGCTGTGCTTGCCGGCTTTGTGCTCCTTGATCGAGACGCTGCCGACGGTCCTGGTCTTGCCGTGCACCGTCTCCACCAGCTTGAGCCGGACGGTGCCAGGCTTGGTCAGCCCGAAATCGACCTTGATCGGGTGTTGCACAGTGAGCGTGTGCGAGCTGACAACCAGGCGTGTCGGCGCTGGCGGAGCGGCGGGCGGGACGGCTGAGCTGGGAAAGGCGACGGGCGGGGCGGGCGCCGAAGCGACAGCGCCGACGGTCAGCTGCTCGGTAGCCGTGCTGGTGTTGCCAGCCGGGTCGGTGACCGATGCCGTGATTGTGTGGACACCCTGGCCCATGGGTGCCGTCGTCACGTTCCACGTCTGTGTGGACTGAACGACGGCAATCAGCGTCTGCGCGCCGACGTCCTCGGTGATCGGTGTGCCGTTGACCACCGCCGTCAGCGTTTGCGGGGCGACGTTGACAGTGATCAGAGTTCCGGGCGCTGCGTCGGTGGTTCCCGATATGAGTGCCGTGGGGTTGCTCGCTAACACCGTCGGTGCGCCGTCCAGAGTGATCAGCGGTGGAACGGTGTCGATGGTCAGCTGCTGAGTGGCGCTACCGATATTCCCCGCCCCATCGGCGGTCGAGGCCAACACCGGATAGGTGCCATTGGCCAAGATGGCGGGAGCGACCGACCAGCTGCCATCCACTGCCGGGGCCGTGGTCAGCGTCTGTCCAGCGACCGTCACCGTGACCACTCCGGCCGTACCGACATCGGTCACGCCGCTGATCGTAGGGGTGGAATTGCTGATGTCCTGCGCGAAACCACCGGTGAGCGTCATCGTCGGCGGCGCAGAGTAGAACTCATCGTCGTTGGTGGTCACCGCGGTCTCGGCGAGCACCCGTCCGTTGACAATGGCGCCGGCACCGATCGTGCCTGTGGTGCTCGCCATCACCGTCCCCGCGAACTCGGCGGGCGTCGGCCCGACTGCCGCGCCTAGGGAGAACGCGCCGGTGACCTGCCAGAACACGTGGGAGGCCTGGGCGCCGCCGGTCAATTGGACCTGCGCTCCGGCGCCCAATGACAGGGCACCATTGACCTGGATGATGAACACGGCGTTCGCGTCACCCCCGGCGTTCAGGGTCAGGACGGTCGACGCGGCCATACCGGCGGCAGCCCCGGTTGTGTACAGGCCTGGGGTCAGCGTCGCTCCGGCCAAGGGGGGAAGCGCCGTACCACCGGTCAGAGACTGAACTTGGCTGTAGGCCGTGAGAAAGTCGTTATATGCCGTGGTGTCGGCCGAGCCGACCTCCATCGTGCCGACGATAACGCCGGGTCCGAAACCCGACGGCGCCGCGGGTGCGCCGATGTCACCCCGGATCGTCGAGCTCCCGGTATTGGCCACCGACGCTCCGCTGATGATGGCGTAGCCGGCCGCCTGGCCAAGGTTGACTGCCGGCGGGGACGCAGAGGCAGAAGGAGCGAAGGCCAGCGCGGCCGCCACCAGTCCGCCAGCTAGCGCGAGGAACCGCCGGGCTCTCAGGAACCTGTTTGGGCATGACAAGCGCGTGTGAGCCATCAGCTAAAGGCGACAGCGTCGGGGGTCCGGCAAGAGCGCGGCATCATCTGGGTCCGTTCGTGAGGATTGCCGTGCGGAATGGCCGCCGTCGATGAGGACGGCGACTGCGCGCACGTATCGAAGCGGGTGGAGATCCAGGTCAACCTGACCCGTTCACCCGTCACCGGCTCGTATCGGCAGCGCCGGCGCGGAGCATTAGCGGAGGCCTGCGGAGATTTTCGGTCGAAGGCTCTACCAAGCCTCGCGACTCGCACCCGGTGCCAGGTGCGCGATGGCAGCACTGATCCGCTGCTGAAAGGGCTTCCGTCCTTCCTTGGGCTGCGGCTCTGGGCGTGGCGTCCTGGCGTCGGCGACCAGCCGAGCGCGCTCGGCGACCTGCCTGAGTTCCGCATGATGTTGCTTGGCGATCATGTAATGGCTGTGGTTGTGCATCGTCGCCTCCGGGGCAGCAGGTGATTGATGTGACCAACCTATGAGTAAGCCCGCGCCGTGCCATCGGGCTTTCGGCCCATCTTGCGTCTGTGGGATCCCAGGCTTAGCTCAGACGGGCGCGGGATCATGGCCGCCGTGGTCGGGCGCGTGTCTAGCCCTGCTCGAGCTCCGGGCGAGTCTCGTGGTGAGCCAGTGGGTGATCAGGCGGTTCGGCTCGAGACCCCGGGCCTTCGTCGGGCGGACAAGCGGACGCGACCAACCCGCGACCTGCGATCCTGGGACACCGATGCGCCTGTTCTCATGTCCGCGTTGCGGAGCCCACGTTCATTTCGAGAATGACCGCTGCCTGACCTGTAACGCGGACGTTGGGCTGCTTTGGCCCCTGCGGGAGATGGCGCTGGTCGCCAATCCGCCGGCGCGTTGCGCCAACCGCCAACTCGCGGGCTGCAATTGGTTGGTCGAAACGGCCGGGGATATGTGTGCTTCATGTCGTCTGACCACGACTCGGCCCGCGGACGCCGATTCGACCGGACTCGAGGAGCTCCCAGCGGCCGAGCTGGCCAAACGCTGGCTGTTGTTCGAGCTGGGCGAACTCAACCTACCCATCGCCGGGGCCCAGGATGTGCCCGGCGGACTGGCCTTCGACCTGCTCTCCAGCGCACGGGAGAGTGTCACCACCGGGCATGCCAACGGCCGCATCACCCTGGACCTGGCTGAGGCTGACAGCGTCCACCGCGAGGCCATGCGCCGAGACCTCGCCGAGCCATACCGGACGGTGCTCGGACACTTCCGCCACGAGGTCGGCCACTACTACCAGGACCTCCTAGCTCCGGAAGGTAGCGACGCGCGAAGCCGCTGCCGCGGACTGTTTGGCGATGACCGCAGCGACTACGACGAGGCAATGCAGCGCTATTACGCGACCGGACCCAATCCCGCGTGGCCCGAGCGCTTTGTCAGCGCCTACGCGACGATGCACCCGTGGGAGGATTGGGCCGAGACATTCGCCCACTACCTCCATATCCGAGACGCCCTTCAGACCGCCTCGGCCTATGGGCTGACCAGCGTGGATGTCCAGGCGCCGCTGCAGACGGTCATCGCCGAATGGCAGCGGCTGTCGATCTCGCTGAACGCCATGAACCGCAGCCTCGGACTGCCTGACCCGTACCCGTTCGTGCTGCCCGGGACGGTAGTCGAGAAGCTCGCGTTCATCGACGACCTCATCCGAACCGGGCCCTTTGCGACGGCGGCGCCAACAACCTCCTCAGAACCAGCCGGCCGCACGCTCGACCTGCCATAACCCAGTTGAGCGGCGTTGAGGACCCCCCTCCGAACGCCGACGGTGATACATCGTCAGGATGATCAGAGTCCGATCAACGCGCCGACCGTGGCGGTGCGATCGACCGGCAGGCGGTAGGTGTCGATCGGGCTGGCCGCGTTGCGCGCCATTCCGATGAACAGAAGCTTCTGCCATCGCTTCATGCCCGGTCGGTTGGTCATGGTCACCCTGATCTGGGACAGGAAGTAGGAGGCGTGCTCGAGATCGAGGTTGCGCTCCAGGAGGCCGCGCTTGCGGGCCAGGGCCAAGGCGGCGGGGATGTCGGTCACGTCGTGATATCCGGCCCGCAGAGTCACGTGCCTGACCTTGAAGGTGCCGCTGCCCAGCACCTCGATGAGGAACTGCTCCGCGAGGTCCGACATGGGGACGCTCAGCTGGGCTACCGACACGATCAGGACCCGCTCGTGGAAGATGCCGTGACGCTCGAGGTCGGCCTTTAGCGCGAGCGGCGTCGTGCTCTTGTTCGGGCTCAGGTAGATCGCGACGCCGCGGGCGCGATGACAGGAGTTGGAGCCGACCTGGAGCTGCTCGAGGAAGCTGGCGAAGTCCCCCTCCTCCTCGGTCCGATTGCGGGTGACGATCTGGTAGCCGCGGCGCCAGGTGACCATCAGCAGCGCCGTCACGAGACCTACGCAGAGCGGGATCCAGGCGCCGTGGCTGACCTTGCTCACGTTCGCGGAGAAGAACGAGACCTCGACGATCAGCAGCACCGTGCCGAGCAGACCGAGCTTCCAGAGCGTCACCTTCCACATCGAGCGGGCGACGGCCAGAAACAGGATCGTGTCGATGCAGAACGTGCCGGTCACCGCGACGCCGTAGATGTCGGCCAGGGCTCCCGAGCGGCGGAAGATCAGCACGAGCGCGATCACGCCGAGGCCCAGCACCCAGGTGATGAGCGGAACGTAGATCTGACCCTCGAGCTCCGAGGTATGGGAGATCTTCAGCCTCGGCAGGAAGCCCAGCTGCACCGCCTGCCGGGTGATCGAGAACGACCCCGTGATCGCCGCCTGGGAGGCGATGATCGTCGCGATCGTCGCCAGCACCACCATCGGGATCAACAGGCCGGAGGGCACGAGCAGGAAGAAGGGGTTGGCGATCGAGTTGGGATGCGCCTGGATCAGTGCTCCCTGTCCCAGATAGGACAGGAGAACGGCTGGAAAGACGATGCCAAACCAGGTGCGACGGATCGGCTGCGAGCCGAAGTGACCGCGGTCGGCATAGAGGGCCTCGGCTCCGGTCAGGGCGAGCACGACGCCACCCAGAGCGAGGAACGCCGCCGCGCCGTGATCGACCATGAAGCGGGCCCCCCAGGTCGGGGACAGCGCCTGGAGCACGCCGGGGTGCTGGATCACCTGGCGCAGCGCCGAGCAGCGCGATCACGACGAACCACACGAGGATCAGCGGACCGAACAGCCAGCCAACCGCGCCGGTGCCTTTCCGCTGCACCGCGAACAGACCGATCAGGATTCCCAGGGAAATCGGGACGATGAGGTGCGCCAGGCCGTGGTCGACGACCTTGAGTCCCTCGACAGCGGACGTCACCGAGATCGCCGGCGTGATCATGCCGTCGCCGAAGAACAGACCGGCGCCGAAGATCCCGAGCGTGACCAGCACCGCGGTGCGACCGATGCCACGGCGCTGAATCAGCGCCACGAGCGCCATGCCGCCGCCGTCGCCGCGGTTGTGGGCCCGCATCAGGAGGCCGGCGTACTTGATCGAGACGATCAGTGTCATCGCCCAGAAGATCAGGGAGACGACGCCATAGACGCCGGCCGTGGTGGCGTGAGCCGCATCCCTGTGCTGGGTGAACAGCACCTGCATGGTGTAGATCGGGCTCGTGCCGAGATCGCCGTAGACGACCCCGAGTGCGCCGAGCGCCCAGCACCACCTTGCTGCCGTGGGCAACGACGTCCCGCTCTTCGTCGGCGGCCGCCGAGCTCCACGCCGGAGTTCTGCCCGGCACGGCGCGGGGCGCACCTGCCAGGAGCCGAGCTTGTGAGCCGCCTCGTTGAACTACGTCTAGGACCATGCTGCGCCGGCGCTGGGCCGTTTCCAGGCCACGCCCGCCTTATGCCCCGCTTCGTGGAGGCTCTTGTTTCCGGGATCGGTGGGCACGGCGAGGGCGGGTCAGATGGCGGATGGATCCGGCAGCTTCAGACGAGCCCCGAGCATATCCACCACCCCGAGCATATTGCCCTCTCTGCCCCGGTGACTGCGTGGAACCCCCCCAGTCTCGAGGGGCTAGTTGGCGGCGATCGGTGCGACGGAAAGCCACGCTACGTCAGCCGCACGAGACAGCTGCGTTTCCGCGCACCGGGCATCTGAGCATCACTTAGGTAGACGAGAAGACGAGCAACCCATTCGGGGGAAAGCCGGCGAGCGTTCCCCAAACAGCATTTCAGAGAAACAGGAGTGTGCGATGCCTGTTATGTCACCGCTGAACGCGGAGTTCGATGCCAGCCTGGAAGCTCCGAGCCGCGTGCGGAGGACGCTTCGCTCGGCGCTCAGCGACCTGGGACTCAGTGAGGATCTGATCCAGCGCGGCACACTAACGGCCAGCGAGCTCGCCGCCAACGCTGTCGTGCATGCACGGACGCCGTTTCGTCTGCTCGTGGAGCCTAAGGAGGAGTCCGTTTGGATCGCCGTGGAAGACGGCGCCCCGCTCAGCGATCGCGACGAGGTAGTGGCACGGTCGCCCCACGGCTTGGGGCTGGTGGCCGCCTTGGCGTCGCGTTGGGGCATCACGCCGCGGCCGGCCGGCAAGCGCGTCTGGGCCGAACTCCCCTACTGACGGTCGGGCCAAGACCTTGCTGCCGGGCCGGCCCCGGCGAGCGCCGGACTGAGCGGACCGAAGGAGTCCGTCCGGCCTAAGGGGTCGGGGCCGACTAACGGCTCCATCTTCCCGATGTAGGTCGACGAGTCTTAGCCCAGTATCGGTTCAGGGAGTGGCAACGGACCACTCTGCCGAACTCGATCTTGGAGCGTGCCCGATGGCGATCGTCTCAGTCTCAGACAGCCCCCATTGGGGTCCTGTGGTAATCCGTCTGGCCGTCGCAGCTGACGAAGCACCCCTGCGGCGGCTCGCGCAGCTCGACAGCGCGCGTCCGCTCGGTGGCCCGAAGCTGCTGGCCGAGCACGCGGGGTCGCTGGTCGCAGCGGTTTCCATGGCCGACGGCTCGGCAATTGCCGACCCCTTCCGGATGACGGCGGAGACGCTCGAGCTGCTCCGCCTCCGGGCCGCGCAGATGGGCCGGGCTCAGCAGACGGGACGGGCTCAGGTGTCGAGGGCGGGCGGTGCGTCGAGCGCTTCGACCAGCAGCGTCGCGACGTCGACCACTCGCATCTGATCGCCCGTGGTCTGTACGCCGTCGTCGAGCATCACCGTGCAGTAGGGGCAGGCCACCGCCAGCGTTCCGGCACCGGTCTCCGCCGCCTCGCGGACGCGCTCGAGGTTGATCGGGCTGGCCCGCTCCTCCATCCACATGTGGGCGCCGCCGGCGCCGCAGCAGAACGTCTGCTTGCCCGAGCGGGCCATCGGCAGCGCCGTGCCCACGGCTCCGACCAGCTCTCGCGGCGCGGCCAGCACGTCGTTGTGCCGGGCCAGGTAGCACGAGTCGTGGTAGGTGACCATCAGCTTCTCGTCGCGCGCCGGTTGCAGCCTTCCCTCGCTGACCAGGCGCGCGAGCAGCTCGGAGTGGTGCACCACCTCGTAGCTGCCGCCGAAGTCCGGATACTCGTTGGCGAGCGTGTTGAAGCAGTGCGGGCAGTTGGCGATGATCTTCGTCACGCCGGCCTCGTTCAGCGTGGCGATGTTCTCCTCGGCCAGCGCCTGGAACACGTACTCGTTGCCCATGCGGCGGGCCGGATCGCCGGTACAGCTCTCCCGCGGACCGAGGATGGCGAACTCCACCCCCGCCGCCTGCAGCAGCTTGGCGGTCGCCTCCGGCGGTGCGCCGGGCGCGTTCGTCGAACGACGAGGCGCAGCCGACCCAGTAGAGGTATTCGGGCGCCGGCTCGCCGGGCTCGAGCACGCGCACCCCGAGCTCCGCCGCCCAGTCGGCTCGCTGGGCCTGCGGATGCCCCCACGGGTTCGAGCTGCGCTCGATGTCGCGCAGCATCGGCTCGGCCTCGGCTGGGAAGCTCGACTCGACCATCACCAGGTGGCGGCGCAGATCGACGATGTGGTCGATGTGCTCGATCGACACCGGGCACGCCTGGACGCAGGCGCCGCAGGTGACGCAGTCCCAGATCGACTCCTCGGGTACCGCCGGACGGCACGAGCGGCGACTCCCGATCGCCGGCGAACAGCTGGTCGCGCAGACCCATGATCACGAGCTTCGGCGAGAGCAGCTTGCCGGTCAGGTTCGCCGGGCAGGCGTCCTGACAGCGCCCGCACTCGGTGCAGGAGAAGGTATCCATCACCTGCTTCCAGGTCAGGTCGGCGGCCGTGCCCGCGCCGAAGCGCAGGTCGTCCTCGCTCTCGCCCTCCTCCGGCTCGAAGCGCAGCGGCTCGAGCCGACCCGCGGCGGCGGTGCGCCCGAACCACACGTTGATGGCGGCCGTGGCGATGTGCAGGTGCTTGGACCGCGGCAGATAGGCGAGGAAGGAGAGGATCGTGGCCGACGTGGATCCAGACGAACACACGCTCCAGCACGCGCGTGCCGCCGCCGCGTCCGAAGAGGTGCGAGAGCAGCGTGCGAGACGGGCGACCATGCGGCCGGCCACTCGTTGTAACCCAGGGCGATCCGCGACGCGTGCCAGAGCAGCAGCGAGATCACGATCGTCGCGATCAGGGCCAGGATCAGGTCGGCCTCGCCGAGGTGGCTGCCCTCGAACCGCTGGGGCCGCACGACCTTGCGCACGTACAGCGCCGAGACGACCCCGACCAGCACGAGCACGCAGAAGATGTCGACCATCAGCGCATACCAGCCCTGGTGGCCGAGCCAGGGCAGCGTCTGGTGGCGGTCGACGATCCCGATCATCGCGATCAGGATCGTCGGCGCCGAGCACCAGGAAGCCCCAGAAGACGAAGGCGTGCATCAGCCCGGGCCAGAAGCGCTGCAGCAGCTTGCGCTGGCCGAGCACGATCGTGACCTCGTTGCGCACACGCGCGCGGCACGTCGCCCGAACGCTCGCGTCGGGCCGCGCCGCCTTGACCAGCGCCGTCAGGCGCGAGACCCGGCGCGCGAACAGCGTGCCGCTGACGCCCAGCGCCGCAGCCAGCGCAACCGCCTCAAACGGAGAGACTATGCGCCCCTCGCCTTCCGGATCTCGGCCGCGATCGCGGGCACCACCTCGTGCAGGTTGCCGATCACGCCGTAGTCGGCGTGCGCGAAGATCGACGCCTCGCCGTCCTCGTTGATCGCCGAGCAGCCGCTTGGCGCCCTTGCAGCCGGCCATGTGCTGGGTGGCGCCGCTGATCCCGCAGGCGATGTAGATGTCGGGCGCCACCTTGGTGCCGGTCTGGCCCGACCTGGTCGGTGTGCGGCCGCCAGCCGGCGCTGGTCACCGCGCGCGAGCAGCCCACGGCGCCGCCCAGCAGCCCGGCGAGCTCCTCGATGATCGCGAAGCCCTCGGCCGAGCCGACTCCGCGCCCGCCGGAGACGACGACCTTGGCGTCCTCGAGCGAGACGCCGCCACTCGTCTCGCCGACCCGCTCGGTCGGCGCGACGGCCAGAGCGTGCTGGGAGGGCGCGACGACCTCGGCCTCGCACGCGCGGCCCGGTCGGCGGCGACCGCATGCGGCGCGACGGTCATCAGCAGCGTCGAGCCGTGCAGCAGCGCCTGCTCGAGCAGGCTCCCGCCCCAGCGCACGCGCGTGACCGTCGGCGGCGAGCCGGGCGTGAAGGCGATGGTGTTGGCCGAGAGCGGCAGGTCGAGGATCGCTGCGGCGTGGGCCAGCACCTCGTTGCCGCGCTCGGTTCCGGCCGCGACGACGGCGTGCGGCGAGCGCGCGGCGATCTGGTCGGCGAGCGTCTGGCCCCAGGCGGCGGGCGCGTAGTCGCCGCTGATCGAGATGGCGACGACGTCGCCGCCGATCGCCGCGGGCAAAGCCGACCGCCTGCTGCGCGAGCTCGTCGGCGGGGTCCTCGACGAAGACCAGCACGCTCATCAGAGCACCCCCAGGTCGCTCAGGACGGGACACCACCGCGGGCGCGGCCTCGGCCCCGGTTCCGAGCACCTGCACCTGCTTGCCGGAGTCGGGCGGCAGCACCAGCCGGGTCATCTCGAGTTGCGAGGCGGGACGCTCCGGGCTCGACGTTCGAAGGGGCTTGCGCTTGGCGCGCAACCGTCCGGGCACCGATGGGTAACGGGGCAGGTTGATGCCCTCTTTCACGGAGACCACCGCGGGCAGCGCCAGGGCATAGATGTCGCGGCCGCCCGGCACCTCCTGTTCGCAGCGAACTCTGGGTGGGGCGGATGCCGAGTCGAACGAGAGCTTCTTGATCCCGGTCACACAGGGCAGCCCGAGCGCGTGGGCCACGCGGATGGCCACCTGATAGTTGCCGGCGTCGGCTGACTCGTTGCCGAACAGGATCAGGTCATAGGACAGCTCGTCGGCTCCGATGGCTGCCACGATCGCGGCGGCCGTGGCCTGCGGGTCCCACTCCTCGTCACCGGAGAGCAGGTGGATCCCGCGGTCGGCGCCGATGGCCATCATGTCGCGCAGCTGCTCCTCGGCCTCGCCCGGCCCCAGGGTGAGCACGGTGACCGAGCCGCCCTCACGCTCGACGATCTGGACCGCCTCCTCGATGGCGCACTCCTCGTGCGGGCTGACGGTGAAGCCGAGGTGTTTGGTCGAGATCGCGCGCTCGTCATCGGCCAGCGTCATCTTGCCGCCGGTAAGCGGCACACGTTTGACGCATACACATATGTGCATATGTGCCAGCCTCCTACTCGCTAGCGCCGGATGCGGCTGTTTTCGGGGTCGAACAGGGAGGTCGCGTCAATCGACCGGACGGTGACCGGATACCGCTCGCCCATGTACTGGACCAGCAGCTGCTCACCGACCCGCGCGTGCTCGGGCGGCACGTAGGCCATCAGGATGTACTTACCGAGCGACGGGCCCGACCCGGCGCTGGTCACGAACGAGCGCCGGCCCTTGGCATCGGTGATCGGCTGGCCGTCCCGCGTGAGGATCGGCTCCTTACCCAGCATGTAGCGCTTGACGCCGGAGGCTGACGTGTGGTCCTCCACGGTCAAGGTGCACATCACGGCCGCCGGCGGCTCGGCGCGGTGGGCGACATGCGCCGCCTTGCCGATGAAGTCCTCATCCTTGACCTGGCCCCAGGCCATGCCGGCCTCGACCACGTTGTACTCGCCGTCGAGCTCGGCGCCGTAGGCGCGGTAGCCCTTCTCCAGCCGGCCGGTGGTGCCGTAGACCCCGCTGCCGGCGACGATCATGCCGTGCGGCTCGCCGGCCTCCACCAGCAGGTCCCACAGCCTGGCCCCCTGCTCGATCGGTACGTACAGCTCCCAGCCGAGGTCGCCCACGTAGGAGATGCGCGAGGCCAGAACCTCCATCGGACCGAGCTCGAGGCTGCGCCACTGCGCGAAGGGGAAGCCCTCGTGCGAAACGTCGCCGCGGGCCACGGAGGCGAGGATGTCGCGCGCCCGCGGACCCCACAGGCCGAGCGTCGTCCAGGCGCTGGTCTGGTCGTGCACCTGGGCGGAGCCATCCGCGGGCAGATGGTCCCTGAACCACTTCAGGTCCGACATCCCGTAGGCCCCTCCGGTGACCACGCGGAACACGTCGTCGGCCATGCGCATGATCGTCAGGTCCTGCTTGAAGGTGCCGCTGGGGGTGAGCAGCGGCGTGTAGACAACGCGGCCGACGGGCACGTCCATCTGGCGCATGGCCAGGCGCTGAACCACGTCGAGGGCCCGCGGGCCGCTGAGGTCGAAGATGGCAAAGGCGGTCAGATCGACGATCGCCGCGCGGTCGCGCATGGCCAGGTGCTCGGCATTGATGATCGGCGACCACCAGCGCGCCTCCCACTCTGATTCGCGCCCGCCCGACGCGGTCTGCCGTACTCGTCCAGCAGGCCCGCGTTGGACTCGTACCAGGCGGGCCGTTCCCAGCCGGCCGCCTCGTAGAAGACGGCGCCGCGCTCGCGCTCGCGCTCGTAGAAGGGCGGCACCCGGACTCCGCGATCGGATTCCCACTGCTCGGTCGGGTGGACGATCCCGTACATCTTGTTGAAGCCCTCGCCGGCCCGGGCCTGCACGTGCCGGCGGGTCTTCTGCGAGGGATAGGAGCGGGCGATATTGGATTCGAAGACGTCGATCTCGGACTCGCCGTGCACCATCAGCTCGGCCACGGTCTTGCCTGCGCCCGGACCTTCCTTGATCCAGATCGCGGCGGCTGACCACAGCCCCTTCACCTCGGGCGTCTCGCCCAGCAGCGGCAGGCCGTCATAGGTGACCGACAGCAGCCCGTTGATCGCGTATTTCACGCCGACGGACTCGTCGCCGACGATCTCGGGCATCAGCTCGAGGGCGATCTCCATCTGCGGGTCGAAGTCGTCCTGCGTGAAGGGCAGCTCGGTCGGGGAGAGAGCCGACTGTTCGATCGAAGGGATCTCCTCCGCGTCCATCATGATCGGGCGATGGGCATAGGAGCCGATCTCCAGGCCGGTGCCCTCCTGGCGCTCGTACATGTTGGTGTCGACGTCGCGGACGATCGGGTACTCGATCATCCCGGTCGAGTTGGCAAAGCGGGGGACCGGGCCGATGTCGATCATCTGATGGACCGCCGGGGTCAGGGCGATCGATGCGCCGGCCAGCCTGGCCAGCTTGGGGCTCCAGCAGCCACAGGCGATGACCACGCGATCGGCCTCGATGTCGCCACGGGTCGTCCGGACACCGCGGATGCGGCCGCCGGCCACGTCGAAGCCGAGCACCTCGGTGTTGGCCGACACGGTCAGACCGGCCGCCTGAGCCCGCTCGCGCATGATCGTCGCCGCCCGCAGCGAGTCCACCACGCCCGCGCCGGGCGTGTAGAAGCCGCCGACGATCAGCTCCTCGTTGATGTAGGGAACTAGCTCCTTGACCTCTTGGGGGGTGATGATCGAAACCGGCTCGATCCCCCACGAGATGGCTGAGGAGACACGCCGCTGCAGCTCCTGCATGCGGGCCTCGTTCCGGGCCACCTCGATGCCCCCGCACTCGATGAATACTCCGAGATCCTTGTACTGGCGCATGCTCTCGAGCGTCAGCTGGGTCATCTCCTTGGAGTGGTCGACCGGGAAGATGAAGTTCGAGGCGTGCCCGGTGGAACCTCCCGGGTTCGGCAGCGGTCCCTTGTCGATCAGGGTGACGTCGCGCTCGCCGAGCTGGGTGAGGTGGTAGGCCAGGCTGTTGCCGACGATCCCCGCACCGATGATGACGATGCTCTGGCGGGCGGGCAGAGGGGTACCGGAGCTACTCATACAACTTATATATCAGAGCTGATTGGGCGGCGGTAACTCCTGATGGTCACTGAATCCGGAGCGGCCGGCGGCCCGAGTGGCGGGTTACGGGTTGCCGCCGGCGCGGCCGGCCGCGATGCTTGTCCGGTGGTCGTCAAAGGACAGCACGCAACGCGCCTGAGGCAGGCGTCGGCGCTGGCCGGCCCGCTGGCGGCAGTCGCCGCGATAGCGGCTGCTGCCGGGTTGATCGGGAGCCCCGCGGCCAGCCCCGGGGCGACTGTCGCCCCTGCTCCGTTCGCGGCCAGTCAGCCGCTGCCGGTGAGCTCGAGTTCGCTGCGGCAGGAGGGGCGGCGGCTGGTTTGGCGGGTTCAGCTCGCCGTGCCGTTCTCCTCGGCCGGCCTGGCCACGGGCGATCGCGAACTGTGCCTGACGCTCGGCCCCTGGCCCGGCCGCGGCCTGAGGACCGAGGCATGCGTGGCCAGCCGGCTCGATGGTCGCGCGGAGATCGTGGCGCAAACCAGCGCCCAGCCGGGGCCGGGCCGCGTGATTGGCGCCGCCGTCACCCGGCGCGGGCCCGAGCGGCTGGAGGCGAGCTTCCTACCGTCGGCCCTCGGCCTGGGTTACCGTGCCCTGCGCTGGCAGGTCTCGAGCAGCGACTCGGTGCCCGGCTGCCGCTCACCGGCGTCGGGCTCCACGACGTGCTCGATCAACTGGCCGGCCCGCCCGCGGCTGTATCGCCTCCACCCGCCACGGCTGCTCACATGCGTGGCGAGCGGACGGTCCGAGGTCTTCCAGGGTCCAGCCGCCAAGCGTGAGCTCGCGTTGACCTTCGACGACGGGCCGTGGTATGACCCCCCGAGCATCGATTTCGTCCGTCGGTTGGCCCGTGAGCACGTTCCGGCCACCTTCTTCGAGATCGGCAGTCAGATCCCCAGCTATGACGCCGACGGAAGCGTCGAGCGGGCGATGCTCGCCGACGGCGACATGATCGGCGACCACACGTGGATCCACCCGAACATGCTCAAGCTGTCTCCGCGAGCGCAGCGCCAACAGCTCCGATGGACGATCGACGCGATCCGGGATCGCACCGGGTTCACGCCGTGTCTGTGGCGCCCGCCGTACGGCGATGTCAACCCGCGGCTGATCGCGCTGGCCCGCTCGATGGGGCTGTTGACAGTGATGTGGGACGTCGACCCAGCCGATTGGACCGAGCCCGGGGCGGCGGTGATCTACCGCCGCGTGGTGGCCGGAGCCCACGCCGGCGCGATCGTCATCCAGCACTTCGGCGGCGGCTCCCGCGGCGAGACCCTGGCCGCGCTCCCCCGTGAGATCGCCACCCTTCGCCGCGAGGGCTACCGGTTCGTCACCGTCGCCGCGCTTCTGCGACTGAGGCTCGTCTACCGCTGAGACAACGCGCCCTAGCACTCCACGACGTTGACGGCAAGCCCGCCGAGCGAGGTCTCCTTGTAGCGGTCACTCATGTCGCGGCCGGTGGCATACATGGTGCGGATCACGGCGTCGAGTGACACGTAGTGACTGCCGTCGCCCCGCAGGGCCAGCTGACAGGCGTTGATGGCCTTCACGGCGGCGATCGCGTTGCGCTCGATGCAGGGCACCTGGACGAGTCCGGCAATCGGGTCGCAGGTCAGCCCGAGGTTGTGCTCCATGGCGATCTCGGCGGCGTTCTCCACCTGGCGCGGGGTGCCCCCCATGACCTCACACAATCCGGCGGCCGCCATCGAGCAGGCCGAGCCGATCTCCCCCTGGCAGCCCACGTCCGCCCCGGAGATCGAGGCGTTCTCCTTGCACAGACTGCCGATGGCGGCGGCGGTGAGCAGGAAGCGGAAGACGCCCTCCTCGTCGGCACCCGGGACAAACCGCACGTAGTAATGCAGGACCGCGGGCACCACGCCGGCGGCGCCGTTGGTCGGGGCGGTGACCACGCGCCCGCCGGCGGCGTTCTCCTCGTTCACGCTCAGCGCGAACAGATTCACCCACTCGAGCTGCTTGAGCGGCTGGCTCTCCGATTCGGCACACAGCTGCGCGTGCAGCTTCGAGGCCCGACGGGGGATGTGCAGACTGCCGGGCAGCTCGCCCTCCTGCTTGAGGCCGCGCTGCACGCAGTCCTGCATGGTGGTCCAAATCACGCGCAGCCGGGATTCCATCTCGGCCTCGCTGCGCACCGCCAACTCGTTGGCGCGCGACACCTCGCCGATGGTCAGGTCCGCTGCCTCGGCATGCTCGATCAGCTCAGCCGCGCTGGTGAACGAGTACGGCAGCTTCGGCGGCGGCGGCGGCACCTGGCCGAGCTCGGTTTCGTTGAGGATGAAGCCACCCCCGATCGAGAAGTACGTGTCAGCGCCGAGCACCGCTCCTGACTCATCCCGCGCGGTGAAGGCCAGCGCGTTGGAGTACTCCGGCCGGCGCTCGCCCCGCCGCAGTTCTATGTCGCCGCGTGGGTCGAAGGCGACCGGATGGCGTCCGAGCAGCCGTAGCTCGCGCTGCTCGGCGATCGAATCGACGCGGGCCGGGATCGACTCCACGTCGACCGATTCCGGGTGCTCGCCCTCCAGCCCCATGAGCACCGCCGAGTGGGTGCCGTGCGCCTTGCCGGTCATGGCCAGGGAGCCGTAGAGCTCGACCCTCAGGCTCGCCACCTGCTCGAGCCTGCCGGCCAGGTTCAGAGTGTCAACGAAGCGCAGCGCCGCGCGCATCGGCCCCACGGTGTGGGAACTGGACGGGCCCACCCCCACGGAGAACAGATCAAAGACACTGACAGTCATACGTCACCGGCCAAACGCGCACCCCCGCCCGCCGCCCAGCGGGGCGAGCGGGCGGGCGGTTAAGGGCGCGGTTGACAGTCACTCCGCCGGTATCTCTCCGTAGACCATCCCGAGGTCGATCCCCTGGCGCCGGCGCACGATCTGCGAGCCGAAGTAGATGGCGAAGGCCAGCAGGTACATGCCACCCATCAGGTAGTACGAGTCCGTGTTGTTGACGCCGTATACGTCGTTGGTGAACCACTTGATCAGCGAGAACACGAGGATGACCCCGAACAGGATGGCCGAGAAGGTGATCAACGGCAGTCCCAGGACCTTGTACTTGGCGATCGGCGAGGCGTTGTAGATCTCGGGCTTGCGCCACGGCAGGATCGCCGCCGCCACGGTGGTGCCCAGGAACGTGATAGCGATCACCAGCGTGGCGTCATAGGTGTAGGAGGCGAACTTCGATGTGTACGCGTAGAGCGCCGCCAGCGGGATCGACGGCAGCAGCATCAGTGCCAGGCCCCAGTAGGGCACGCCGTTCTTGGATACGCCGGCGGCGGCCTCGGGCAGGATGCGATCGAAGGCGGTGGCGAAGATCACCCGGGTCGAGGACAGGAACACCGAGCCCACCCAGCCGAAGAACCACAGCGACATGAGCAGGATGATGATGAACTGCAGCACCGGGCTCGAGAAGATCATCGCCACCAGCATGGCGGGATACGGGAAGTTGGAGCCCAATGGCCCGCTGCCCGCCCAGAACGCGTTGTTGACGTTGTTGTAGAAGCCCCAGCCGAACGTCTTGGCGAAGAGCAGGAAGAAGATCACGCCGACCAGGGTCGTGGCCAGCAGCGCCCCGCCCATCGCGTAGATGTTCTTGCGGAAGTCCGAGGCGCCGCGAACCTCGCCATACAGCGTCGCGCCCCAGTTCGACCAGAGGTTGAAGAACAGCATGAACGGGATCAGCGTCAGGATCGACCCGAAGTGGAAGCTGCCCAGACTGGCGGCGGCGTAGCCCTTGCCACCGGCCGCCATGCTCGCCGCGTAGGCGTTGCCGGTCGTGCCGTACAGCGTGTGCGACTCCTTGTTGAAGTCGTTGATGAACGAGCCCTTGGAGGTGACCAGCAGGGTGACCGCCAGGACGATGAGCGCGAACACGCCGCCGTAGAAGCAGATCTTCTGAATGCGGGCGTAGGTGCGGATGCCCAGAGCGGTGAACAGAGAGGCGAGCAGCGCGGTGATGACCGACGCCACAAAGATGCCGTTCTGCCCGTTGAAGAAGTTGGCCCCTGAGTGCCAGCCGATGATCGCGCAGAGCGGCGAGAGCACCTCGATGTTGAAGATGTGCGCGTAGATCGGGACCCAGTACCACAGGATGAACCACCAGCCCGCGACGGCCAGCACGAAGCCGATGCCACCGCCGAGCACCCGGCTCATCCACACGTAGTCTCCGCCCGCCCGCGGCATCACCGAGATCAGACCCGCGTAGGTGATCGCCTGGAAGACGAGATACAGGCCGGAGACGATCACCGCCCACAACAGCGCGCCCCGGGGCACAAAGGGGGCGTCGTCGAAGGTGGACCAGCCCAGCGTGATCAGGTTGATGGCAAAGACCGCGTAGATGAACGCGTCGCGCACCGACCACCCGCGCACCAGGCCGGTGGCCTTGCGCACAAACACGGCGCGCTCCTCAAACCCCGCTCCCCCGCCAGTTGCCGTAGCCGTCATGTCCCGTCCCCTCCCTCAGCCGCTTGTCAGCACGAACTTCTTGACCTGCTTGCCGTCCTCGAGATCGATCACGGCTCCCAGCAACTGACCCTGCTCGTAGGAGCTGCCGGGGTTCACGCACAACGTCTTGCCCAGGCGCTTGGTGCCACGTGATTCGTGGATGTGGCCGTGCACCGAGAGCGCGGGCCCGAAGCGCTCGATCGCCTCACGCACCGCTGTGGAGCCGACTGGCTTGACCGAGTGGCCGGCATTCTTGAGGTCCATGTCCTCGGTCAGCTCGGGCGCGTCATCCAGGCCGGTCGCGTAGGGCGGGCAGTGCAGGCTGAACACCGTGCGCTCGGGCGGAGTGGTGATCTGGTCCACCATCAGCGCGATGCGCTGCGCCAGTTGGGGCTCGTCCTCCTCACGGTAGGTGTCCCAGGGCGTGCGGTTGGCCCAGCCGCTGGAGACCATCTGATAGCCACCGAACTCGACCACGCGCCCCTCGCCGAGCTCCACCGTGCGGGCCTCGAGGATGACCTCGTCGACCTCGAGCTGGTCGTCGTTGCCGGGGCACACGAAGCAGCGGATCCCGGTACCGGCCAGCCGCTCGTCGGCCATCTCCATCCACTCGCGCACCGTGTTCAGCATGTGCTCGTCGAACAGCGCGTGCCAGCGCGCCTCGTCCTGGCTCAGCTCGGCCAGTTCGTCCGGGTCCACGCGGAAGGGATAGTAGCCGCGGCGCTTGACGGCCAGCTCAAAGGCGCTGATCTGCTCCTCGCCCTGGAGGACCTCGCGATTCTCCAGCAGCGTCGCGTGGTAGTTGCCGCCGCCGTCGTTGATGATCGGCACGAGCGCCTTGCCCGTCATGTCGCCCCCGAGGATGATCACATCGGCCTTGTAGTGCTTGCCGGAGTTCAGAAATTTGCGCCAGCAGGTGTCCGAGCCGTGCACGTCGGTGGCGAAGAAGATCCTCACCGCTCCACCTCCTCAGGCAGGTCATACCAGCGCTTGCGCTCGCCGATCTTGTCTCGCATCCGCCAGGCTCGAGTCTTGGGCGCCGCCTCGATCTTGGCCAGCAGTGTCTTCAGCCGGTCGCGGACGCGAGACTGGTCCGGCGCGGGAATCGCGTAGTGGCCGACGTCGTCGCTGCAGCGAGCCAGGTTGGCCGTGATCGTCCGCCACAGACCCCAGTCGGCGGCGCACAGCTCGGCGATGCGAGCGGCGTTCACGGCGTCGTCATCGTGCTCGGCGACCTCGTGACCGTGCAGCAGCAGGACGGTGTCGCGGATGTCCTTCTCGTTGAGCTCGACGATCTGCAGCTTGGTCAGCAGCAACTCGGCCAGCGGCACCGTGCGTTCTCCCGGCCTCAGCCGGTCCGAAAGCGGGATCTCATGGCACATGCGGAAGGCCCCGACGAAGACGTCGACCTGACGCCCGTGCTGGTTGTCGTGGAACAGCATGCGCTCCCGGCTGTTCATCGCGTTGAAGGCGACATGACCCTCGTAACCCGCTTCGCTCAAGAGCTTTCCGGCCGCGCCGCTCCCGCCCTTGGGTACGGCGAAGTCCAGGTCCTTGTACTCGCGGTCGAGCACGCCCGGAACCTCTGGAGCATGGAGCCGGACGGCCACCCCGCCGAGCAGGGCAAAGGTCGCATTCTGCGCGTGCGCGAGCGCCAGCAGGCGCTCTCCCTCCTCAACCAGGTCGGGGAGAATCGCGCTCAAGCCTCACCTGCTTCAGGGCCTCGATTTCCTCGCCGCCAGCCTAGGGACACCGCTTCCGGCCACCTTTCCGCGAGATAAAAACCCTCGCCGATAGCTGTTATTAGACTTATATATCACTGTGTTGGTCAGAGGGTCAACCGAGCTCTTGATAGGCGGCCGCTGGCGCGCCGCGGAGGGGGAAGCCACCGTCGAGGCACGGAGCCCCGCCACGGGCGAGCTGCTCGGCTCGGTTGCCGAGGCCACGCGGGCGGACGCCGCCGCGGCGGTGGCCGCCGCCACCCGGGCGTTTCGCCCCTGGGCGTCCGAGACGGCCTTTGCCCGGGGCCGCACCCTGCACCGGATCGCCGAGCAGTGCGCCCACCGGCGCGAGGAGCTGGCCCAGGCAGCCACGCTCGATCAGGGAAAGCCGCTGACCGAGTCCTTCGATGAGGTCGACGAGCTGATCGCCATGTGGCACGGCGCCGCGGAGGATGGGATCCGACTGGAGGGCACGATCCCGCCCAGTGCCTCGCCCGGCAAACGCGTGCTGGTGCTGCGCCGGCCGGTCGGCCCGGTGGCGGTGGTGACACCCTGGAACTGGCCCTACACGATGCCGGCGGAGATCGTCGCCCCGGCCCTGGCGGCCGGCAACACCGTCATCTGGACGCCCGCGCCGAGCACCGCCTACTGCTCGGCGCTCCTGGCGCAGTGCATCGCTGAGGCCGATCTTCCCCCAGGCACTTTCAACTTCGTCACGGGACCGGGTCCCGTGGTCGGCGATGAGCTCGTGGGCCATCCGGACGTTGCGGCCGTGGGCTTCATCGGCTCGACCGCGACCGGGCTGCACATCGCGCGACGAGCCGCCGGCAAGCGGCTGCTGCTGGAGATGGGCGGCAACGGGCCGCTGGTCGTGCTCGACGACGCCGACCTGGCCGCAGCGGCTGAGGCCGCCCTCGTCGGCTGCTTCCTGTGCGCCGGCCAGAGTTGCACGGCCGGTGAGCGGCTCCTGGTGCACGAGCGGGTGCGCGAGGAGTTCGTCGCGCGGCTGGCGGCCCGGGCGGCGTCCGGGGCGCAGCTGGGTGACCCGCGGCTCGAATCGACCGTGCTCGGGCCGCTCAACAACGAGGGCGTGGCGGCCAAGATGGACGAACACGTGGACGATGCGGTCGCGCGCGGCGCCAGGGTGGTCGCCGGCGGCCAGCGGGCCGCCGGCTTCCCTACCGACCTCTACTGGCCGGCGACCATCCTGGACGGCGTGCCGGCCGATGCCCTGGCCGCCACCGAGGAGACGTTCGGGCCGATCGCGCCGATCGTGGCCATCGATTCGCTCGAACAGGCCATCGAGCTGACCAACGCCTCGCCCTACGGCCTGCTCGCCGCGATCTTCACGCGCGACCTGTCGCGTGGACTCCGGTTCGCCGACGAGGCGCGCACCGGACTGGTGAACATCAACGAGACGACCAACTACTGGGAAAACCATCTGCCCTTCGGCGGCCGGGCCGGAACCCTCAGTGGCGTCGGCCGCGTGGGCGGTCGCTATCCGTTCGACGCGCTGACCGACCTGCAGACGGTGGTCATCGGCTGAGCTGATTTCGCTGTGGTTTGGGCGCGGCCCGCTGGCCGCGCCCTAGGCGTGGCGGTAGAACGGCGCGTCAGAGGGGGGAAGCGGCGTGCTGCCCCGGATCAGGTCAGACGCCTTCTCGGCCAGCATCACCACCGGGGCGTAGATGTTGCCGTTGGTGACATAGGGCATCGACGAGGCGTCGACGACGCGCAGGCCCTGGGTGCCGCGCACGGCCAGCGTGGCCGGGTCGAGCACGTCCAGCTGGCCCGTGCCCATGCGGCAGGTGGAGGAGGGATGCAGAGCGGTCTCGGCGTCACGCGCCACCCAGTCGAGGATCTCCGCCTCGGACTGCACGGCCGAGCCGGGCGAGAGCTCGCCGGCGTTGAACGGCTCGAAGGCCGGCTGGGTGAGGATCCGGCGGGCGCAGGCGATGGCCTCGAGCCACTCGCGCCGGTCCTGGTCGGTGGAGAGGTAGTTGAAGCGCAGCTGCGGATGCTTGCGCGGGTTGACCGAGATGATCTTGACCGAGCCGCGGGCGTCGGAGTACATGGGTCCGACGTGCACCTGATAGCCGTGACCCTGGGGCGCGGTGCCGTCGTAGCGGATGGCCAGGGGGAGGAAGTGAAACATCAGGTTGGGGTACGGGACCTGGTCGTCGCCGCGGACGAAACCGCCGGCCTCGAAGTGGTTGGTGGCGCCCGGACCGGAGCGCAAAAGCAGCCACTGCAGGCCGACCTTGGGGCGATTGCGGTACTTCATCGCCGGGGCGACCGAGACCGGTTGCCTGGAGGCATACTGGACGTAGACCTCCAGGTGGTCCTGGAGGTTCTCGCCCACCCCGGGCACGTCGGCCACGGTGCGGATGCCGAGACGCCCGAGCTCCTGGGCGTTGCCCACGCCGGAGAGCTGCAGCAGCTGGGGCGAGTTGATCGCACCGCCGCACAGGATCACCTCGCCGGCGCTGACCCGCTGCGTCGCGCCGCGGCGCAGGCCGCTGATCGAGTACTCGACGCCGGTCGCGCGCGTGCCCTCGAAGTTGATCCGGGAGACGAACGCGCGGCACTGCACGTCCAGGTTGGGACGCGACATGGCCGGGTGCAGGTAGGCGCGGGCCGCACTGAGCCGGCGGCCGCGGAAGATCGTGCGGTCAAACGCGGCGAAGCCCTCCTGCCGGTAACCATTGACGTCAGTTGGTCAGCTCGTAGCCCGCCTCCTGCACGGCCGTAAAGAAGGCCTGGAACAGCGGATTGGTGGCCGGGCCCCGCTCGAGCTTCAGCGGCCCCTCCCCTCCGCGCCACTCGTCGGCGCCGGCCAGGCAGGTCTCCATGCGCTTGAAGTAGGGCAGGCAGTGGGCGTAGTCCCAGTGCTCGAGGCCGGGGTCGGACCCCCACCGCTCGTAGTCCAGCGGGTTGCCGCGCTGGAAGATCATGCCGTTGATCGAACTCGAGCCGCCCAGCACCTTGCCGCGGGCGTGATAGATGCGGCGGCCGTGCATGTTCGGCTCCGGCTCGGACTGATACTTCCAGTCGTAGAAGCGGTTCCCGATCGGGAAGGAGAGGGCCGCCGGCATGTGGATGTAGAGGTCCCACAGGTAGTCCGGACGCCCGGCCTCCAGCACCAGCACGCGCGTCGACGGATCCTCGGACAGCCGGGCGGCCAGCACGCAGCCGGCGGCCCCGCCGCCCACGATCACGTAGTCGTAGCGGTCCCGGAGCTCGCTCACAGAACGCTCCGGATCTCGCTCTCGAAGGTGGCGACGTGTCCGGCGACGATGTCTCGGGCCAGCTCGGGGTTGCGATCGGCGATGGCCTGCAGCAGCGGCTCGTGCTCGTGCACGCGCTGGAACATGTGGGGCAGCCGGTCGATCACCAGGTACCAGATCCGCAGCGACAGGTTGAAGTAGCGGTACAGGGTCTCCTCCAGGAACGGGTTGCCGCTGAGCCGGTAGATGAAGCGATGCACGCGCGTGTCCAGCGCCATCAGTGCCGGCAGGTCATCGCTGCCGCGACTGGCGCGCAGCTCCTCGAGCAGCTCCATCACCTCGGCGTGCTGGGCATCGGTGAGCCGCTGCGCCGCGCGGTGGGCGGCCTGCCCCTCGAGCGCCTGGCGGACCTCGGTGATGTGGGCCAGGTCGGTGATATTGATCTCGGCCGCGAACGTGCCGCGACGCGGGAAGACGGTGACCAGGTTCTCCAGGGCCAGGCGCTTGATCGCCTCGCGGATGGGCGTGCGCCCCATCTCGAGCTCGCGCCCGAGCCGGTCCTCGTCGATCGGCTCGCCCGGCTTGATCTGGAGCGTGACCAGCCGGTCGCGCAGCTCCTCATACGCGCGGTCGGCGAGCAGCGCTGGTGGGGGCGGATGAGCTTGCCCGAGCGCTGATATATCACTCATAGATCTGAGCTTATCCGGACGGTCAATCCCCGAGACGGTCAGTCCCCGAGCTCGACGCGCCGGCGGTCGACGAACTCCTTGAGCTCGTCGCGGATGGCCTCGTCCAGGGGCGGGGCCTCGTAGGACTCGAGCTTCTCGCGCCAGATCTCCGACGCCCGCTCGGCTGTGTCCTTGGCGCCGCGGCGGGTCCAGCGATCGAAGTTGTCGGTGGTGGAGAGCAGCGGCCGGTAGAAACATTCGCGGAAGCGCTCGAGCGTGTGGGCCGCGCCGAGGAAGTGGCCCCCCGGACCGACCTCCGTGTGGGCGTCGTAGGCCAGCGCGGCATCGTCGAAGGTCACCGGCGTGAACTCGTGGCGCAGTTCGCGCAGCAGTTCGATGTCGACGATGAACTTCTCATAACAGGAGACCAGGCCGCCCTCCAGCCAGCCGGCCGAGTGCATGACGAAGTTCGCCCCGGCCAGGAACGTGGGCAGGAAGGTCATGAGCGACTCGTACGCGGCCTGGGCGTCCACCGTGGTCGACGAGTTGAGTGCGCCGCCGCCGCGCCAGGGCAGGTTGAAGTGGCGGGCGATCTGTCCCGTGCAGAGCACCCCGATGCCCGACTCGGGGGTGCCGAAGGACGGCGAGCCCGACTGCATGTCGGTGTTGGACAAGAACGAGCCGAAGACCACCGGGGCGCCGGGACGGATCAGCTGGGCCAGCGCGATGCCGGCCAGCGCCTCGGCCATCTGCTGCACGAGCGTGGCGGGCAGCGAGACGGGCGACATCGCGCCCATGAGCAGGAAGGGCGTGATCACCACCGCCTGATTGGCCTTCACGTACTCGAACATCGCCGAGAGCATGCGGTCGTCGTAGCGCAACGGCGAGTTGACGTTGATCAGGGAGATCGAGACGGGTTCTCGCTCTATGTTCTCGCGTCCGCCGAACAGGATCTCGCCCATGCGGATGGTGTCGGCGGCGTTGGGTCCGCTGGTGACCGAGCCCATGTAGGGCTTGTCGCTCAGCGTCTGCAGCGCGTAGACCATGTCGAGGTGGCGTGAGTCGAGCGGACGGTCCTCCGGCTCGCAGATCGTGCCGCCCGGCGAGTCGAGCTCGTCGAAGACCTGGGAGAGCTTGACCAGGTTCTCGAAGTCGGCCATCTTGGCGTCGCGGCGGACGTCGCCCTCACGGATGAAGGGGCAGCCATACACCGGCGCAAAGGCCATGTTGTCGCCGCCGACGGTCAGTGATTTGGCCGGGTTGCGGGCCTGCAGCTGGAACTGGCTGGGGGCCAGGGCGACCTGCTCGAGGATGAACTCGGGGTCGAAGCGGACACGGTTCTCCTCCTCCACGGTCTGGCCGGCGGCGCGCAGCAGCTCGACCGCCTCGGGCAGGAGGAACTCGATTCCGATCTCGGAGACGATCCGGCGCCAGCCGCGATCGAGTACCTCGAGCGCGTCCTCGCTGAGGATCTCGTAGCGGGGCATTGAGTTGACGAACATGGTCGGCGGCGTATCCTAACGCCCGTGGAACAGCAGTTTCAAGTTTCTTCCGAGGGGGCGGTCGGGCCGGTCTCCGCCGGCACCACCGCGATCGATCGGGGCGCCGATCTGCTCGTCCGCGTGCTCGAGGCCGACGCGCCGATGGCGCTCACCGATCTGGCCAGCGCCGCCGGCCTACCCAAGAGCACCGCCTCGCGACTGCTCTCCGCGCTCGAGCGGCGCGGCCTGGTCGAGCAGGACGGTGAGCGCGGGAGGCTGCGCCCCGGCCCGGCCATCCTGCGCGTCGCCGAGCGGGGCATGCTCGAGCGCAACGTCGTCGAGATGGCGCGTCCCGCGCTCTCCGCCCTGTCGGAGCGCAGCGGCGAGACGATCAACCTGGCCGTCCCCGGAACCGCCGGCGTCGAGCATCTGCTCCAGGAGGACGGCCGTCACTTCCTGGGCACCGGACAGTGGGTGGGGCGCACCGTGGACTTTCACTGCAGCGCGAACGGCAAGGTATTCCTGGCTTACGGGCGCGCGCTGGCGCCCGCTGGCGCAAGCGCGCTAACTGCACACGCCCCGGCGACGGTCACCGACCCGGCCCTCCTGCGGGCTGAGCTCGCGCGGGTGCGGCTTGACGGATTCGCCGTGGCGGTGGATGAACTGGAGACGGGCCTGGCCGCCATCGCCGCGCCGGTGCGCGGCGTGAGTGGCGAGGTTGTGGCGGCCCTGAGCATCACCGGCCCGACCGTCCGCATGACCCCGGGGCGGATCCGTGAGCTGAGCCGGGCGCTGGTGGAGGAGTCGGACCGGTTGAGCGGCCGGCTGGGATACATCGAGGGAGGAGCACACGCGGCATGACCGACGAAGAGATTCTGCAACTGTTGTACGAAGAGACGCTGACCGGCAACGCGCCGGCGGTGGCCGGCGGCGTCAACGACGGGCTCGAGCAGGGCATGCCGCCTGAGCGGATGCTCTTCGAGGCGCTCATCCCGTCGTTGGAAGAGGTGGGCGCGCGCTTCGAGCGCGGCGACTATTTCGTGCCGGAGATGCTGATCGCGGCCCGCGCCATGCAGGGCGCCCTCGACATCCTGCGGCCGCTGCTGGCCGACAACGAGTCCGCCCAGATCGGGACGTTCCTGATGGGCACGGTCAAGGGCGACGTGCACGACATCGGCAAGAACCTCTGCAACATCATGCTCGAGGGAGCCGGCTTCAACGTGATCGACCTGGGTGTGAACGTCGCGCCGGAGACCTTCATCGCGCAGATCGAGGAGCACAACCCCGACGTGGTCGGCTTCTCCGCGTTCCTGACCACGACCATGCCGATGTTCAAGGCCAACATCAACGCGCTCCAGAAGGCGGGCCTGCGCGATCGGGTGATCGTGATGGTGGGCGGCGCGCCGGTGACCCAGGAGTACGCCGACGCCGTCGGCGCCGATGGGTTCGCTTCCGACGCCTCCACCGCGGTCCGTAAGGCCAAGGAGCTGATCGAGCTGCGCCGCACGAAGGTGCTCGCCTGATGGATACCGTCCTGCGCTCGCGGTCGAAGACGGTGACGATCGGCTCCGACCAGCCGTTCTGCATCATCGGCGAGCGGATCAATCCGACCGGGCGCAAGGCGTTTGCCGAGGAGTTGCGGGCCGGCGATCTGTCGCGGGTCGAGGTCGACGCTCTGGCCCAGGTCGCCGCTGGGGCGGACATGCTCGACGTCAACGCCGGCATCCCGCTGGTCGATGAGGCCGAGCTGCTGGCGCAGATGCTGCGCCGCGTACAGGACACGGTCGAGGTCCCCATCTGCATCGACTCGTCGGTGATCGAGGCGCTCGAGGCGGGGCTGGCGGTCTACGAGGGACGGGCGCTGGTGAACTCGGTCACCGCGGAGGATGATCGACTTGAAGCCGTCCTGCCGCTCGTCGCCAAGTACGACGCGGCGGTCATCGGCCTGACCAACGACGAGACCGGCATCCCGGAGACCGCCGAGGAGCGCCTGCGTCACGCGCGCAAGATCGTCAGCGTCGCCCAGGACTATGGGATCAAGCCGCAGGACGTGGTGATCGATCCGCTGGCCATGCCGGTCGGCGCCGATACCGAGCTGGCCATGGCCACGTTCGCGGCGATGCGCCTGATCCGTGACGAGCTTGGGGTGAACATGTGCGTGGGCGCCTCCAACGTCTCCTTCGGGCTGCCCGACCGCCACACATTGAATGCCGCGTTCCTGCCCATCGCCATGGCGGCGGGGCTCACCGCGGCGATCATGTCCACGGCCGATGTCTGCGTGCGCAGCGCCCGCGCCGCTGACCTGCTGCTCGGCCGCGACGCCTGGGGCGCCAACTGGATCGCCGCCCATCGCGCCCGCCTAGCCGCCGCCGAGGCCGAGGCCCAGACCGCAGCCGAGGGGGCCGCCGCCTCGTGAGCGGCACGGCTCCGCAGCGGGCGGTCGGTAAGCGCGACAAGCTGCGTGCCGTGGAGGAGGAGGGGCAGCCTGGCGACGGCGCCGCACGCGTCCGCCTGCGTTTCCTGCCCGATGGCGCCGAGGTGCGCGTGCCCAGTGGCACCCCCGTGTTCGACGCCGCCAGCTGGAACGGGATCGCCATCGACTCGACCTGCGGGGGCTATGGGACGTGCAAGAAATGCAAGGTCCGGGTGGTGTCAGGTGAGCTGCCGGTCGGGTCGGTGGACCCGCGGGCGTTCACCGCGGCCGAGCTGAAGGACGGCTGGCGCCTGGCCTGCCGGGCGATGGCTCGCGAGGATCTGACCGTCGAGGTCCCGCCGCTGCAGACGCGGCCCAAGGCGGCGCTGGCCGGCGTCGGCCGTCACGTGATCCTGCGCCCGTCGGTGCAGAAGCGCCATGTCGTGCTGGAGGAGCCGACGCTCGAGGATCAGCGGCCCGATCTGCGACGCCTGCTGGACGCGATCGACGACCTGGAGCCGACGGCCTCCGTCGAGGTCCTGCGCGTGCTGGGCGGGGTCCTGCGCTCCTCCGGCTTCGATGTCACGGCGGTGGTGGTCGATGAGGAGCTGATCGACGTCGAGCCCGGGGACACGACGCAGCGGCGCTTCGCCATCGCCTTTGACCTGGGCACCACGACGGTGGTGGCCACGCTTCTGGATCTGGACTCCGGCCAGCCGGTGGCGGTGCGCTCGATGCTCAACCGCCAGCAGCCGTTCGGCGCCGACGTGATCACGCGCGTGTCGGCCACGATGCTCGACCCGGCGGCCTTGGGTCGCTTGCAGGAGCACGCTCACGCGACCTTTGCCGAACTGACCGGCGAGGTGTGCCAGGAGGCCGGCGTCGCGCCGGGCGAGGTCTATGAGATCACCGTCTGCGGTAACCAGACGATGATGCAGATGGCGCTGGGGATCGACCCCGAGCCGCTGTCGATGGCGCCCTTTGTCGTCTCGACCAACCGCTTCCCGGACGCGCGGGCCGCGCACTTCGGAGTGCCGGTGCATCCGCGGGCCCATGCCTTCGTGTTCCCTTCCCTGGGGGCCTACGTGGGTGGCGACATCGTGGCCGGCCTGCTGGCCACCGGCATGACTCGCGACCAGCGCCTGCGGTTGTTCATCGACGTCGGCACCAACTCGGAGATCGCCCTGGGCTCCAACGAGCGGGTGCTGGCCACGGCGGCCCCGGCCGGCCCGGCCTTTGAAGCAGCGCAGATCCGCTGTGGCATGCGAGCCGCCGACGGCGCCATCGAGGGCGTCCGCATCGCGGATGATGGCTTGAGTCTGCAGGTCATCGGTGACGTCGAACCGATCGGACTGTGCGGGTCGGGCGTGGTCGACATCGTGGCCGAGCTGGTCCACAGCGGTCTGCTCGATCACTCGGGGCGCTTCGCCCCAGCGGAGGACATCGACGCTTCCGGGCGCCCGGGCCTGGCCGAGCGCTTCGGGATGATCGGCCAGGAGCGCGTGTTCGTGTTGCACCCGCGCGGGAACTCGGTCGAGGAATCGGTGTTCATCTCGCAGCGAGACGTGCGCGAGCTGCAGTTTGCCAAGGCCTCGATCGCCACCGGCTGGCAACTCCTGCTGCGCGACCTGGGCGTTGAGCCGGGCGACATCCAGCAGGTGCTGTTGGCCGGCAGCTTTGGCGCGTATCTGACGCCGCTCAGCGCGGTGCGGATCGGCCTGGTCCCCAAGCTGGCCCTGCCGCGGATCATCTCCGCCGGCAACGTCGCGGGCGAGGGCGCAAAGATCGCCGCCCTGTCGGCCCGGGAGCGCGCCGAGGCTGACGCGATCCTGCGCGAGGTGGAGTACGTCGAGCTCTCCGGCCGCTCGGACTTCAATGACCTGTTCATCGACCAGCTGGCCTTTCCGGGATGAACGGTCGCGTCGCGGTGATCGCCTGCGGAGCCCTGGCCCTGGATGTGCGGGCGATCGCGCGGCGCCGCGGCTGGCCGGTCGACCTGTATCCGGTTCCGGCGCCCCTGCATAACCGCCCGGCGCAGATCCCCGACGCGGTCGCGGCTGAGCTCGCGCGGCTCGACGGGGAGTACGACAGAGTGGCGATCGCCTACGGCGACTGCGGCACCTACGGAGCCCTGGACACCGTGCTCTCCGAGTTCGGCGTCGAGCGCCTGGCCGGCGAGAACTGCTACGACGTGCTGGCCCGGGACGAGGTGCGCGAGGCCCTGGCCCAGCAGCCCGGCACCTACCTGCTGACCGACTTCCTGGCCCGTACCTTTGAGCACACGGTGGTGCGCGAGCTCGGGCTGGACCGCCACCCCGAGCTGCTGGGCGACTACTTCCGCCACTACACGCGGGTGCTGTGGCTGGCCCAGCGCGAGACCCCGGAGAACCGGGCCGCCGCCGAGCGAGCCGCCGCCCGCGTCGGGCTGCCGCTCGAGGTGCGGCCCGTGGGGAACGCTGGGCTCGAACGGGCGCTCGAGCGCGTGCTGGAGGCTGCTTAAACCGAATAATCGACCCGCTCGATCCTGATTCGCTTAACCGCGCCCGATCTTCGGAACGCATTGGAAGAATCGGAAAAGGCCCGCGCACTTCTTCCAACCGAGCAGCTCCGGAAGTCCGGCCCTGGGCTGGGGTGATGTGAACTTATAACTACGAAGCATGACTGATGTCGTATGTTCGTATTGGACATATGAATCGCTCTGGGTGATCATTCGTCACATGCTTTCTTCCTCCGCGCAAACCACTCTTGCCGCCCAGCCGTTCCGTCCGTATGAGGACGCGCGGCCGGCCGGCACTCGCCTGAGCGCCCGCGAGTTCCACGCGCGACCGTCGCTGACCACCTCAGCCCGGGCGATGGCCAAGCACTGGCCGGCCAAGACCCGCCAATCGCGGTTGACCAGGCGCCCCGCCTAACCCGCTTCATCTCTCTCTGCTACGCGGGCGAGGCACTAACCTCGCCCGCGTGTTCGAGCTGTCCCGCTATCTCGACCGGATCGGCCTGAGCGGCACCCCGTCGCTCGCGGCCCTGCACCGCGCCCACGTCACGCGCATCCTGTTTGAGAACCTCGACCCGCTGGTCGGCATCCCGGTGTCGCTCGAGCCCGATGCGCTGGCGCGCAAGCTGGTCGATGGTGGCCGGGGCGGCTACTGCTTCGAGCACAACCGGCTGTTCCAATGTGCGCTCGAGGCGCTGGGGGCCCGGGTCGAGCCGATTCTCGCCCGCGTGCGCAACGGCCGGCCCGCGTCGCCCCCCGGACCGCTGACCCACGTGCTGCTGCGCGTCGAGCACCGGGGCAGCGTCTGGCATGCCGACGTTGGCTTTGGCCAGGGCACGTTGCTCGAGCCGATCCCGTTCGGCCCCGGCGGCCCGTATGAGCAGTCCGGCTGGGTGTACCGCGTCATCAACGAGGGTGACCTGCTCGTGCTGCAGACCGAGCGCGAGGATGGCTGGCTCGACCTCTACGCCTTCCGGCCCGAGCCGGCCGAGGCGATCGATATCGAGCTGAGCAACTGGTTCACGTGCACGCATCCCGAGTCGCGGTTCGTCACCCGGCTGCTGGTCACCGAGCACAGCGAGGACGGCACCCGGACCACGCTGAGCGACTTCAGTGGCGAGATGGGACTGAGCGTGCAGACGCCGTCCGGCTCGAAGCGCGAGCCGGTCGCGCGGGAAATGGTCCCGGAGCTGCTCGAGCAACGCTTTGGCCTGCGCGAGCCCGAGCCCGACGACTACTAGTCAGCCGACGCGGGGCGAGGTCCCGCTGGACCCCGCCCCGGCCGACCATCGATGTGACCGCGACTACTTGGCCGCGGTACGCCAGCCCTCGGCGTACTCCGTGCGGGCGGTGACCGCGTAGGGGACCGGCGAGACGATCACGCGCACTTCCTTTTGGACGTGCGGCTCGACGTTGGTCTTCTTCGTGGGCTTCGGTTCGCCCCAGAGCACCCGCAACTCGGTGCCCTCCGGGATCTCCGGGTTGATCGTGGCCAGCGACAGGCCGCGGCGCTCATTGGCGCTGTAGCCGGTGAACATCGAGAGGCCGACGACGTTCCCGTCAGCGTCGATCACCGAGTCGAAGTTCGACGAGCCGTAGTTGGCATTGGGCAGGTCGAAGACCTGATAGCCCGGCCCCTCGACGTCGAGCAGCGACGCGAACACCTCGCCCAGATCCTCGGCGTTCCACGCCAGCGTGACCTTCTTGCGCTGCTGCTCGGGGTCAAGCTGCTCAAGCGCCTCGCGACCGATGAAGTCGTGGTCGTACTTGATGATGTGGCCGTAGCCGAGGTCGTACGGGTTGGTGTAGTAGTCCTCGATGTCGTCGGAGACGAAGCTCCCCGACAGCACCTGGATGGCCTCATAGCTGTTGGCCGGCAGCCACTCGCGGTAGCCGCGCTCCGCCTGGCTGGAATAGATGGCCGGTAGCGGCGAGGGGATCCAGCCCGACTCGAGAGTGTTGGAGGAGTAGGCCCGGGAGCCGACGGGCAGCAGCCCGAACTCCTGGCCCGCCTCGAGAATCGTCTCGCGGACGCGCTCGTAGCTCTCGTACGGGCCCCAGATCTCCAGGCCCGGCGCCCCGGCCATGCCGTGACGCAGGGTGGGGTAGGTCTCGCCGGCGATGTTCATCGTCGCCATGTGGAAGAACTTGAGCTGATCGACCGGTCCGCCGTTGAGCTTCTCGATCACCGGCCAGGCGTTCGGGCCCTGGATCTCGAAGCGCCAGAGACGGCGGGTGACCTGGTTGCCGTAGGGCCGAGATGGCGAGCGGTCGTCGTAGACGCACGTCGAGGTCGTTGTAACCACCGGTCTCAGCGTGGTACTGCAGCCAGTTGGACGCCGGCGCGCGTCCGACGAAGATGTAGCTGTCCTCAGCGTCGTGGAAGAGGATCCCGTCGCCGATCACGCCACCGTTGGAGGCCGTGGGGATGTACTGCTTGGCGCGACCCACCGGGAAGTTCGCCACCGAGTTGATCGCGGTGCGCTCGATCACCTTGATGGCGTCCGGGCCCTTCAGGAATACGTTGACCATGTGGTGGGACTGGTCGTAGAGGACGGCGCTTTCGCGCCAGGCCTTCTGCTCCCGACGCCAGTTGCTGAATTCGGCCGGAACGACCGGATAGATGTAGGTGCCGAGCTGCGAGTTGCGCAGGTGCTCGACGGCATTGCCGGCGGCGTCCAGCACTTCCTGGAGATTGGAAGGTGCCAACTCTCTCTCCTTCTCGTCTAGTTGCATGCAGTGGAAGTCATTGTATGCAAGCGACGTCGACTATGGGAGAAATCCGCTCAGGCGGCGGCCCAGTCGGGCTCGCCCAGGTCATACCCCTGCAGCTGGGCGGCGCGCAGCGTGTTGCGCATCAGCATGGCGATGGTCATCGGACCGACCCCCCCGGGGACCGGGGTGATGAGGTCGGCCACCTCGGCCACCTCGTCGAACACCACGTCGCCGCGGACACCGTGCTCGGTGCGGTGGATGCCGACGTCGATCACGGTCGCCCCGGGCCGGATGTAGTCGGCGTCGACCAGCCCGCAGACGCCCGTGGCGACGATCAGCACGTCGGCGTGGCGACAGACCCGGACCAGGTTGCGGGTGCCCTTGTGGCAGCTGGTCACGGTGGCGTCGCGTTGCAACAGCATCTGGGCCAGCGGCCAGCCGACCAGGTTCGATCGGCCGACGACCACGACGTCGGTGCCAACCAGTTGCACGTGATAGGAGTCCAGCAGCTCGAGCACCCCGAGTGGGGTGCACGGGTACAGGCCGGGGACGTGCCGGGCCAGCCGTCCGCCGGACAGGATCGACAGGCCGTCGACGTCCTTGTCGGCCGGGATCAGCTCGATCAGGGCCTGCGCGTCGAGGTGGTGCGGGAGGGGGAGTTGCAGCAGGATGCCGGTGACCTCGGGGTCCTCGCCCAGGCGAAGGATCAGCTCGGCCAGCGCCTCCTGCGTGACATCGGCGGAGACATGCTGGTGCAGGTCGCGGATTCCGAGCTCGACACAGGTGCGCCGCTTGGACCCGACGTAGATGGCCGACGCTGGGTCCTCGCCGACCAGGATCGTGGCCAGGCCGGGTTTGACCGGCATCCGCTCGATCGGCCTGCTTGACCTCCTCGCGCACCCGCGCCGCCGACCTTTGCGCCGTCGATCAGTTCCGCTGCCATCCACCGCTCCCCTCAGATCGCCTGACTCGCCATGCCCATCCGGCCACGCCCACTAGAAGACGATCGTACGGTGACCCTGCAGCAGGATGCGATCCTGCAGATGCCAGGAGACCGCCCGCGCGAGCACGAGGCGCTCGACGTCGGCGCCGATGCGCTCCAGCTCGGCGGCATCCTCGCGATGGGTGACGCGGATCGACGTCCTGCTCGATGATCGGGCCCTCGTCCAAGTCCTCGGTGGCGTAGTGCGCGGTGGCGCCGATCAGCTTCACGCCGCGGTGGTGGGCGCGCTGATACGGGCCGGCTCCGGCGAAGGCGGGCAGGAACGAGTGGTGGATATTGATCACCGGGCAGCCGATGCGCTTGAGGAAATCGTCGGACAGGATCTGCATGTAGCGCGCCATGACGACCAGCTCGACCTCGCCGGAGAGCAGATCGATCTGCGCCTGCTCGGCCTCGGCCTTGGTGTCCTTGCTGACCGGGATGTGGTGGTACGGGCACGCCGAAGCGCGCGACCTCCTCCTGGAGATCGGGGTGATTGGAGACCACGGCCACCACGTCCATCTGGAGCTCGTCGCGGCGCCACCGCCAGAGCAGGTCAAGCAGGCAGTGGTCGTAGCGGGAGACGAACAGGGCCACCCGCTTGCGGCGCTTGGCGTCGATCAGCTTGTAGTCGAGCTCGAGCTCGGCCGCCGATCTCGGCCAGCCGCTGCTCGAGCACCGGGAAGCGCTCGTCGGCCACCGGCACGTAGAACTCCATGCGCAACGAGAAGCTGCCGCCGTACGGATCGCTGGAGAACTGATCGGAGGTGATGATGTTGGCGCCGACATCGCGCAGCGCCTCGGAGAGGGCGGCGACGATCCCCTCACGGTCGCGGCACGACACCAGCAGCCGTGCGACGTTCGATCGAGTCACATTCAGTTGTCCTTGTTCTCGGATTTCAGGTTGTGGGCATGCTGCTGTGCGTTCTGGGCGTTGTGGTCGCGGCCCAGGAAGGTGTTGGCCCAAGCACTCGTGCCGCGCAGGGCGTTGTTCTTGATCACCACCGGGCCGTCGACGAGGCCCTCCTCCTCGCCATAGGCCTTCAGCCGCTCATACGCCTGGGCCCAGATGCACTCGGTGTCGTAGACCTCGCAGATACCGTCACGGGTGCCGCCGCACGGCCCGTTGCGCTGATTCTTCGCGCACGGCCCCTCCGGGCACACGTAGGCGATGTCCGGCAGCGAGCAGTCGCCGCAGTCCTGACACTTGAACATCGGGCACCTTGGCCGCCTGCTCGACCAGATGCGCGGCGCGCTGCACACGCTTGGGCGACTGCTCCAGCTTGCGCATAGACCTTGGTGCCGAGCGGGAACAGCGGCGCGTCCTGCGCGAACACCGCGCTGTGCATCACCCGGCTGAGCCCGGTAGCGAGCCGGCACCTTCAGATCGGTCGCGCTTGCGCCGGCGGCTCTCCAGATACTCCTCGCGCGGTTGCACCGTCCGAGAGCCCCGTCTGCGGCATCCCGGCCGTACAGGTAGAACTCGCCGGGGCGGTCGTAGTGCAGGTCCCTGGCCGCCTCCGGCCACCGCTCGCCGATCGCCGCGGCGCGATCGAGGATCTCGTCGTAGGTCTCGATCGGCATGTGCCCGCCGATGTAGGCGCCTTCGAACCCGAGCCCGCGCGCGACCGCGACCTGCTTGGCGGCCAGATCGACGAAGAACTCCCGGCCCTTGTCCTCGCCGGCGCCGTACTTCTCGGCCTGCGCGAGCAGCTCATCGGAGACCACGCAACCCGGGATGCGGCCGGCGTGGAACACCCGCGCGACGCCGCGAGTCAGCAGATACACGTTGGCGATCATCTTCACCGGCAGCTCGCGCCGCGCGCACCCAGCGCAGCAGCTCATCATCCTTGCGCGCGTTCCAGCCGAGCTGGTTGATCACGAACTGCGCGCCCGCGCGCACCTTCTTCTCCAGCTTGAAGTACTGCGGCATCACCTCGCGCTCATGCAGCTTGTGGTTGGTGACCACGCAACCCAGGAAGAAGTTGGTGCCCAGCAGACGCCCGTCCGGCGCCCTGAGCTCCTCGACGCCCATCGTTCATGTCGCTCAACAGGCTGCAGCAGACCGACCGAGTCGATGTCGAACACCGGCGCCGCGGTGCCCGACTGGCCGGCGATCGGATAATCGCCGGACAGCGCCAGGATGTTGTCCAGCCCGGCCGACGCGGCCTTCCAGGCCCGCGACTCGATGCCGTTGCGGTTCATGTCCTTGCAGGCGAAGTGCAGGACCACCTCCTGCCCCACCTCACGCATGCGATTGGCCAGCATGTCCGGCGCGATCATCGGATTGCCGCCCGGGTTGTCGGTCAGCGAGAGGAAATCGATCCGCGGGTTCTCCGCCAACTGGTGCGCCAGCTCCACCAGCGCCTGGCCGCTGCGCTGCTCCAGCACGCCGCGGCTGGTCACCAGCTCGGCGCCGATCACGAACGCGTCGGGCGCGCTGAGCTTCTCACGCAAAGTTGCCATCGCAGTCCTCCTCCGGGTTGGCCGTCCCCTGCAGCTTACATTTCAGCTCCACCATTTGCATGCAAGGGAGGGTGCTGCATGCAACCCCACGGCGGTGTCGGGCGCGGTCCCGCGGGCGCGGTCGGCGAGGGGCGGCAGACGGCGGTGCGGCCACCACGCAATCGTCTTCTGCGCCCGCTACCATCGGCCGTCTGCGTAGACAGGCGGCGGGCCCGTCGCCGTCTCCGGTGTCGCCGCCGGGGAGCGCAGATCCAAAGCTTTGGTAACTGAAGGCGCGGACTGTGGGCCGTTCGAGCGCGTTGTATCCGCGCCATGCCCGGCCCAGTCGCAAAAGGAGACTCGATGGACCGCATGCATCAACATGTTCGGCGGGGTGGATCCCTGTGACGGCCGCAACCGAGGGCGCGACAACGCTGGAACAGGAGATCCTCGCCCGCCCGGTCGAGGAGCGCGAGGCCGTGCGCGCGTTCTTTAACGCCCACCCACCTGACGCGGGCGCGCCCATCGCCGTCGTGATCCCCGCCTATAACGAGGAGCCGACCGTGGCCGCGGTGGTGCGCGGCATCCCGCGGGAGATCGCCGGTAAAGCGGTTGAGGTCGTCGTCGTCGTCGACGGCTCCGATGACCGGACCGCCGATGAGGCGCGCGCCGCCGGAGCACTCGTCTGTGACGTGCCGGTGAACCGAGGCCAGGGCCTGATCTTGATGCTCGGCTACTGGCTGGCCTTCAAGCGCGGTTCCGACGTGATCGCCACGACCGACGCGGACGGCCAGTACAACGAGAGCGAATTCGATCGTGTGCTCGAGCCGATCCTGTCCGGCCGGGCCGACTTCGTCAACGGCTCACGCCGGCTCGGCACGGAACTGACCACCGATCCGGTACGCCACGCCGGTGTGATCTTCTTCGGCGGCCTGATCAGCCTGCTCCTGCGTCAGCGCATCACCGACCCCGCGTCGGGCATCCGGGCCTTTCGCACCGTGATTCCGCGCGTGGTGAAGCTCGAGCAGACGCAGTACCAGACCTCCGAGCTGCTGATCGCCACCGCCATGAACGGCTTCCGCATCGTCGAGGTCGCAACCACCATGCGCGACCGCCCGGACGGCGCGACCCTGACCAAGAAGGGTCCGAACCTGCTCTACGGGCTGCGCTTTGCCCGCGCGATCATGATGACCTTCGTGCGCGAGTTCAAGCGCCAGCGATCCGCCTCGAACTAGCGCCCGACCGGGGATCCGCCGCCTCGAACTAGCACCCGACCGGGGCAGCGATTCGGACCCGGCGCTGGGCCTTGAGCTTGGCTAGGCGGTCGGGGTCGAACTGAGCGCCGGAGCGCGATCGACCGGGGGCTCACCGGGCACCAGCGAGTCTCCGGTTACCGCCGGTGGGGTGACGGGGCGAACTCGGCCTCGACGCCGGCGATGATCACCTCGGAAGATCACGAACTCGTAGATCGCGAACTTGGTGAAGAAGAGCACTACGTTGATGACCACGAACGCGGCGGTGACGATCACCAGCCGCATCCCCTGGTGATTGGCCACGTGAGCGTCATGCTTGACCCACCAGTTGACCCGCCCGGTGGCGACGGTCGTGACCAGCAGGACCATGGCCGAGACCGACGCGTAGGACACGATCTGCTTGATCGGTGCGCGACCGGTCTGCTGCCATGCCCACCGGCGGTTCATGATCCAGTTCGGAATCGCCGCGGCGAAGAAGGCGATGATCGAAGGAGCGGTTGTGCCCCAGCCCAGCCAGTAGCAGAAGGCAAAGGCGATATTGGAGAGCATGAACGCGATCACGGAGCTGAGCGCGTACTTGGTCATCTTCGCCGAGAACGGCGTGCGCGTCAGCCACTGCCACCATGGGTGCCGGCGGATGAACTCCGCGAGGATTTCCATCGAGGGCTGGTAGCGGGTCGGTATCACTGGATCGGTGTCGGGGTGTTTCGGCGGTGGCCGGCCCGCTCCCCACGCGCCTGGAATCCTCTACCGAGCATTTCGTAAACCTAAACGAACGTGCGACGGATGTGTAGCACTACGTCGCCATCCTGCGCTCGGACGCGCACCGCCCAGCTCGCAGCCAAGCCGATTGTAGCTACTGGTTAATCCATTCTTTCAGGGTACGCCCGAGCGTCCCGGCATGCGAGCATCAGAGACATGACCAACATCGAGACCCGCCCGCTCGGGCACAGCGGCATCCAAGTATCGGTGGTCGGCCTCGGCTGCAATCAGTTCGGCGGCCGCCTCGACCTCGAAGGCACCCGCGCCGTGATCGACGGCGCGATCTCTCAGGGCATCACCTTCCTCGACACAGCCGATCGATACGGCAACACCAAGAGCGAGGAGTTCATCGGCCAGGTTCTCCAGGGCCGGCGCGACGAGGTAATCCTCGCCACCAAATTCGGCATGGACCTGGGCGACGGCTGGGACGGTCCGCGCGGCGCCCCCGAATACATCCGCCACGCCGCTGAAAGCTCGCTGCGGCGTCTGCAGACCGACGTGATCGACCTGTACTGGTACCACCGCCCGGACGGCGTGACGCCCATCGGCGATACCCTGGCGGGGCTCGATGAGCTCGTACGGGCGGGCAAGGTCCGCGCCATTGGCGCATCCAACTTCAGCGCCCACCAGATCCGGGAGGCGGAGCGGGCCGCGCAGGAGCGCGGACTCACCCGGTTCACCGCGATCCAGAACGAGTACAGCCTGCTGCACCGGGAGCCCGAGTCCGACGTGCTGCCCCTGTGTGAGCAGCTGGAACTGGCCTTCATCCCGTATTACCCGCTGGCCTCGGGCCTACTGACCGGCAAATACCGGCGGGATCAGGCGGCACCGGAAGGCGCTCGCCTGTCCTCGCGCGAGCAGATCGCCACCGATGCCCAGTGGCGGGTGGTGGAGGCGCTGACCGACTACGCCGACGAGCGCAACCTGCCGCTGACCGATGTGGCGATCGGAGCGCTGCTCGCCCAACCCGTGGTGACCAGCGTGATCGCGGGCGCGACCAAGCCCGAGCAGCTGACCAGCAACGCCGCAGCCGCCAGCTGGAAGCCGAGCGCCGCCGACCTGCGAGAGCTCCGAGCCGCCCTGAGCTGATTCAACCTACGTTGACGCAGAGCGCGTTGCCGGGCGGAGGATCCGGATCAGGCGGCCTGGGACAAGCTCAGCGGAAGCTCGGGACCGCACGCGCGCAGGTCACCGATCAGCCGGTCCGCGGTCACCCGCTCCCAGCGCCCGCTTTGCACGAGCACCTCGCAGAGCAGTTCGGTGTCCTCGAGCGAGTCGCGGGCGGTGTCGTCCACGATCAGGTCGGCACAGAAGATGAGGCTGTCCGCCGTGTAGCGGATCCGTTCCTGCTCAATGGGCTGGAGCTTGATCGGCCCCAACTCGGCAAGCGTATGGATGACACGACTGTATGCGTGAGCTCGTTCTGGATTCATCCCTGCCTCCCCGTTGCAAGGTTTATCAGATGATTTCGGGTGGACCGGCAGAAGCCTTTAGCCAGCTGTCCAGACTTCCCCACCAGGAGCCTGTACATCGCACGACTGGCCCGCTGGAGCATCAACTTGCTCCGTCTGGATGGAAAGACCAACCTGAATTCGGTCGATCCATGCGCTGATGCGCGCGGCCGTGCCCGACGACCTTCTCGAGAGCCTGCGTGATCTGGCCTCGGCGACCACGCGCGCTGACTGCGTCGCCCGGATCGAGGCGCACCTGGAGCGCCTGTTCGGGGGCCTGACACCGCAGCTGGTGCTCGAGTCGCCCACCCTCCATCGGAGCGCGGACGCCCACGTGCGGAACGGTGGCGGCCCCAACGGATGGGTCGGGCTGCACGCCCGCGACCGAAGCCTGGGCCATCTGCGGCTGGCCAGCCCACTCAGAGCCGACGAGCCGACGCACCGGTTGCTGGCGGCGTTCGCGGACCACGCGGCGCTGGCGCTCGACAACGCTCGAATACTCGAGGACCATGAGCGCCGGGCACGGCGTGACCCGCTGACCGGGCTATTGAACCGTGGGGAGTTTCACGACCGGCTGGCGACGGCTGTGGCGCGCACGACCCGTCACCCCGAGGAGGTGCTGAGCCTGGCGGTCTTCGACCTGGACCGCTTCAAGGAAGTAAACGATGCCTGTGGGCACGGTGCCGGTGACCGTTTGTTGCGCGCCGCCGGCGCCGCGCTGACCGCCGCGTGCCGCGCCGGCGATGCCGCCTTTCGGATCGGCGGAGACGAGTTCGCCCTGCTGCTGCCGCAGTGCGGCGCGCAGGACGCGGCGGCGATCGCAGCGCGCGCCGCCGACGCGGTGACGCGACTCGAGGGCTCATCCGGTGCCGCCTGGGGGGTGGCGACGATCCCCATTGACGCCATCACGCGTGAGGACCTCGTCGCAGTGGCCGATTCCAGCATGTACGCACGCAAGGGCCACCGCGGCCAGGGCGCTTCGCTCCTGCGACGGGACGCCCGCGGACGCCTGGAGGTGGCCAGCAAGCTGGCGACGCGGCTGACCACCCTGCATGAGCCAGCGGAGATCGCGCAGGCCGTCGTCGACGAACTGCACTCGGCGTTCGGCTATTACCTCGCCGCCATCCACCGACTGGATGAGGACGGCGTGCTGCGGGCCGTGGCGGGTGCCGGCCAGTTGGCTGAGGAGGGCTTTCAGTGGCTGGCCTGGGAGCAACCGGTGGATCGGGGCGTGAACGGCCGTGTGGCTCGAAGCGGCCTGCGCTCACTGGTCGACGACACCAGACTCGACAAGGACTACGTCGGGGCCGGTCCATCCGTGGATCCCGGTTCGGAGCTGTCGCTGCCGATCCACGTCGCCGGCCGGGTGTGGGGAGTGCTCAACCTCGAGCAGCTGGCGACGCACAGCTTCGACGAGTACGACGTGATGCTGGCGGAGGCGGTGGTGGCCCAGACCGGCGCGGCGCTGCACCGCTGTCGGCTGGTGGACGAAGTTGAGCGCACGTTTTTGACGACCCTGGGAGTGCTGTGCGACGCGCTGGAGAGCAAGGACGCCTACACGGCCGACCACGCTGAGCAGGTAGCCGAGTTGGCCGGCACGATCGCTACACGGCTCGCTTTGCCCGTGGCGCAGCAGCGCAGTCTTCGCTACTGCGCCCTGCTGCACGACATCGGCAAGATTGGCGTCCGCAGCGAGCTGCTCACCAAACCTGCGCGGCTGACCTCGGAGGAGTACCTGGAGGTTCAGCGGCACTCTGACATCGGCTACGCGCTGCTGGCTCGGATCCCGCTGCTCGAACAGATCGCGCCACTGGTGCGCGGCGTCCACGAGCGATGGGACGGCACAGGTTACCCCGACGGCCTGGTCGGGACGGAGATTGCCATTGAGGCACGCATCGTCGCGGTCTGCGATGCGTGGCACGCGATGCGCTACGACCGGCCGTACCGCAAGGCGCTGGGCCGGGATGCGGCGCTTCGCGAACTCGAGGAAGGAGCAGGCTCTCAGTTTGACCCGGAGGTGGTCTCCGCGTTCATCAGCACAATCGAGGCATAGACCTCACCGCTGTCGGGCGCGGTGATCCACCGGCGCCCGCCACTGGCGAGGATGCGCTTGGTTCCGGGCTGCGCCGGAACGCGGAACTCGAGCTCGGCGTCGATCCGCTCGAGATGCTGCGGCGAGCTGAGCAACTCGTCCTCGAGCGGCTCCCAATAGGCGGCGTTGTTGATGTGGTCCGCGATGTCGGCGTCCGTTCGGCGGAAATCCCAGTCCCACTCGGACGTGATCGGCCCGGGCCGCGGGTGGCGCAGGCGGGCGAGAACCCTGCGACCCCCCGCTGCGGTTCCATACACCTCGTGCTCGGCAGCCGTGACGGGGCTCGGGAGCCGACGCTCGGGATCGAGATGAACCCACAGCGCCACGGCGTCGACCAACGGGGTGGCGTCCCCGCCGGCGCCGCTCAGCCCGACCACGGTCCGGCGTTCGGCCCACATCCGCCCGATCCCACTGCAGAACGTCCGGACCTCGCAGGGCTCGCCGAAGACCGGAAATCGGTCCACCCGGATACGGCTGCGCCGCAGCACCCATATCGCGACCCGCTCGAGACCGACGTCCTCCACATCGGCAAAGGCCACGTCCTGCATCCAGCGAGCCAGCGCATCAAGCCGGATCCGTCCGGACGGCGCACAGTCGGCCAGTTGCGGCCGCCGGTGAATGCAGAACACGCGCCCCTGCTGGGGCGTCGGGACCATCGGATCCGGTTCGGGTGCCGGCTGAGTCGCTAGCTCCACGGGCTGCGGAATTTAGACGGATCGCCGTGGGCCGGGCTAGTACGCGCCCTCAACCACGTTGATCAACGGCTCGCCGCTGACGTATCGCTCGAGCTGCGCACGCACCAGCCTGTAGGCGCGGCCCGGGAAACCATGGACCGCCCCGGCGACGTGGGGGGTGAGCAACAGGTTGGGCGCGTGCCACAGGGGATGGTTCGGCGGCAGGGGTTCGGGCTCGGTGACGTCGAGCGCGGCGTGCAGGCGGCCGGACTGCAGCTCGGCCAACAGCGCCTCTGTGACAACCACAGGCCCGCGCGCCGCGTTGACCAACAAGGCGCCGTCGCGCATCTTGGCCAGGAAGGCCGCGTCGACCATGTGGTGCGTCTCGTCGGTGAAGGGGATGACCAGCACCACGACATCAGCTGACGGCAGCAGTCGGGGGAGCTCATCGGTCCCATGGACTCCCTGCCGCGCATGGCGCGCCGCCAAGATGGGCTCGGCATCGAAGGCGCGCAGACGCCGCGCCGTCTGCGCGCCGAGATCACCGGCGCCCACGACCAAAACACGCTTTCCGGACAATTCGCCCGTTACGTCATGCGCCCATTCCCCTCGCGCCTGTGCGTGCAGAAAGTGGGGGAATTCGCGCACGCTGGCCAGGATCGCCGTCAAGATCCACTCGGCCACCGAACCTCCGTGGACGCCCCGCCCGTCGCAGAGGATGACCTGCTCAGGCAGCCGGCCGAGCAGATAGTCGACGCCGGCACTGAGGGTCTGCACCACCCGGAGCCCGGGCATCGCCTCGAGCAGGGCCGCGTGCCGGGAGTCGTGGCGGACAACCAGGAATTCCGTGCGCTCGATGCCTCCGGGGGGCACCGTCGATCCGTCCCAGATCAACGCCTCGACGCCAGCGGGGAGCGGACTGACCATCCGCAGTGCTTCCGGCTCGGGTAGGCAAACCGTGACCACAGACCGATCCTAGCCCTGGGCCGTCGGCTGCGGCTCACCCGCGGGCGCGTGGTCTCCACGCAGCGCGTCACCCGAGCTCGGATGCATGTGCAGCGCCTCAGCCGTGGCGAGCAGTGCCAGGCAGGCCACCAGGATGAACGCGACGGTGTACGCGGTGTGCGTGCCCGCGGCCCCGCCGAACAGGCGGCCGATGGGGTCGCCCACACGCAGAGCGACGGCACTCACCGCCACCGCCCAGCTCGCGCAGAGCTGCTGAACGGTCAACAACAGCGTGTTGGCATGACGCATGTCGGCCCGCGGGACGTCGGTGAAGATCACGGTCGAATAGCCGGTCGCGCCCACGGAGCGTCCGGCGCCGCTGAGCAGCAGGATCAGCGCGAGCAGGACGACTGGCGTAGAGGTGCCGACGATCCCGAGCAGGATCAGAGAGAGCGCCAGCGCTGCCGTCGAGCCGGCGAGGACGCGACGAAAGCCAAGACGCGAGTAGAGATATGTGGTCATCGTCTTGGCGCCGATGTTGCCCAGAAAGACGAAGAGCACGACCGAGCCGGCCTTGACCGCGCTCCAGTGAAAGACCTCCTCGAACAGCAGAGGCGTCAGAAACGGGACCGCGTTCAGCGCGGTGAAGTGAAAGGCGGATCCGGTCAGCGCTGAGCGGAAGCTGGGTATCCGCGTCAGGCGGAGCTCGATCAGGGGATCCCGGACCCGCCCCAGATGCACCAGGGCGCCGATCAGACAGACGAGGGCGACCCCACCGATGCCCAGCGCGAGCGGCCAATCTGTGCGCGGCTTGGCCAGCAGATCAGCGGTGAACGTGAGCCCGCCGAGCCCGGAGCTCGTGAGCAGCAGGCCGACCACGTCGAGCGGCCCCGGCGCCGGCATCGCCGGCGGGTACACCATCCGCACGGCCAGGAGCAGTGCCAGCCCCCCGAGCGGGAGGTTGATCAGAAACAGCCAGTGCCAGCTGGCGTAGGTCGTGATCAGGCCGCCGGCCAGCGGCGCGACGACCGGAGCGATCAGCCCGGGCCACACGAGCAGCGCGGTCAACCGCATGAGGTTCGAGGCGTCCGCGCGCGACAGCACGAGCAGGCGGCCCACCGGAACCATCATCGATCCGCCCACGGCCTGCAGCACCCGCATGCCGACCAGCTCAGGGAAGCTCGCGGACGCGGCACAACCCACCGACGCCAGCGTGAACAGCCCGATCGCCGCCAGGAACGTCGCCCGACCCCCGAAGCGCGCGGCCATCCAGCCGCTCAGCGGAATCAATACGGCCAGCGTCACCAGGTAGCCGGTGATGACCAGCGCGATACTGCCAACCGAGACGTGCAGGGCGTGCGCGATCTTCGGTGCCGAGGTGGTGACGATCGTGCCGTCGAGCATCTCCATGAAGAAGACGCCGGCCACCAGCAACGCGACGTTGCGTTGTGAGCGCCCGATGGTCGGTCCGGAGGCCATGCCCTGAACAGAACCAGATCGCAAGCCGGCACCGGCGCACGACCGGCTCAGGCTCTCTGCTCACCCGTCGCTCGATCTGGGCAGGAAGACGTGACCCTTGATCATCGCCTGTTCAAGCTGACAGTTGCCCCCTCGCCGGCTGACGCGGGCAGCTGCTCGATTACCCCGACCCTACGGTCGTGAGATGGCGACTTCGCGAGTGGCGGTGGCCAGCTTGACGACGCGGAGGAGTTTTAGGTTTTGGGTGTAGACGGCGAGTGTGCCGCGTAGAAGTGAGGCGCTGACCACGTATCCGTCGGCGGCGTCGAGTTCGAAGGATCCGTACGGTGCGCTCGCTCGGGCGATGACCGCGCCGGTGCGCTCATTGACCTTCTCGATGGTGCTGCCGTAGCCGCTGGTGAGGTATGCGGAGCGTCCCGCGAAGACGATGTGTTGTGGCGGGGCTCCTACAGGGATGCGGAACAGCACTCGGTGAGTTCGGGCATTGAAAGCGGTGACATCGGGCCCCGCGGCTGAGGTGACCCAGATCGTCCGGCCGTCGGGGCTGAAGCCGAGGTCATGAGCGGGAAATCCGGGGGCGAAGTGACCAATCACGTGGGGCCGACCGGGGTCGGCAACCGGGGCGGTCCCGGACGATCGGCTCACCACCGTGCTGAGGATCGTGATCTGTTGTGCGCTCTCGCCGAGCGCGACCCAGATCGTCCGCTCGGTGGGGCTGAAGGCGAGATGGTGGGCCCCGATTCCGACCGCCACTGTGTCGGTCACCCTCAGGTCGCTGAGGCGGATGACGGTGAGCGTGCCGCAGCGCGTCGTCGCTGATGTAGGCGTAGGACCCGTCTGGAGAGACCGCCGCTATGTGGGGCTGCTGGAAGCCGGAGAAGGTCTTGATCGTCCGCAGCGTCCTCCGATTGAGGATCGTGACCTTCCCTGCCTGCGAGCTGACGACTATCACGACGCCACCGTTCGCGGACGCCGCGATGTCCTCGGGGTCGGGAGGCACCGGCACGGACCTGGCGACTCGTCCGGATGGCAGGTCGACCACAGAGCAATCGATTCTGTGCCTCGTCGGTGACCAGCGCCTGTGGTGATGGTTCGCGTGCGACGGTCAGCGAGCGCGGAGCGTGCGGTCTCTCAAAGGCGTGGCCGACGAGGTGCCCAACAGTTGCTCCGGCTGGCGTGAGCGCGCCCACTCCGATGATCAGGGCCGCGGTGACGGCTACAACAAACGGCCGACGCAAGGACTTGTCCCGAGCAGCCGGCTCGCGTCGCTGGTACGCCGCGCGAACAGCCGCCCAGGCGCGGTCCTCGGCCTCTCGTTCCCCGGGTGCGCGAAACCGGTCGAGCCCGTCCTTTGCCTTCATTGACTTCACGGCAGATCAGCCTCCCGCAACTCGGGATTCAAGTACATCCAGCCCGCGACGCAGCCTCGAGTTGACCGTTCCTCGTGGCAACTCCAGTGCACGAGCGATCTCACCCGGGGTGTACTCCAGTACATGACGCATCACCACGACGGCGCGTTGCTCGGGTGAGAGCGCGGACAATGCCTCCAGAACCTCATCCGAGTAGCGACCGAGTGCGGATGCGGACTCGGCGCCACGCTCGAACTCGGGCTCGGAGGCCTCACGGCGAGCGCTGCGTGCCCGGATCAAATCAATCGCTCGGTGGGCGACAATCGCCCTGAGCCACGGAGCGAACGGTCGGCGTCGGTCAAAACGATCCAACCGGCGCATCGCGGCAACAAACGCCTCCTGGGCCACATCTTCTGCCGCCGCGTGATCCTGAACGATCATGAACGCCGCTCGGTATGCCCGAGGCCAGTGGCGGCGAAAGAGCAACTCGACATCGGACTCAGCTCCAGCAAGGGCGCCCACGATCAACGAGCGGTCGCTGCGCGGGCGGTGCGTTCGCACGCGCACTATTCGACCGCCGACCGCGAAGCTATCGGCCGCGCTCGACATCGGCTCACCAGCAGGGGACATGATGTGAGCCCATCGTCCCGGGCCTCGTCCGGTTTGTGCAACCGACCTCAGCCATGCCGCCTCGAGTCGCTCACCTGGAATGCTCCGGGCCGACTATGAAGTCAATCCGGATACGGCCGGCCGGGCCCGAGACCTTGCGTACCCGAAAATGCCAGTTCGCTGGAGGCATTGGGCAAGCCTCCTCCCCCTGAAGGCAAACGACGGAGCCGCTCCGACCCGTGCAGCTCTCAGCGTTGGCGAGGCGAGCCGGAGGGAGCGAAATGCTCACCCCCGCCAACCCCGCGATCACGCCGGTGACCCGCAGGCGCGCCCCAGCCGGCGCGACCACGCGAAACAGCCGAATAACCCCCGCCGGCTCCGGCACCACCACCCGACTCAAGCTTGATCCCGCCCGCGTCGGGATCAGCACGCTGTCGGCCCGGAGCGCCGCCGGAGCGCCGCCGGCCGCTCCCGACCATGCCACAAACACCACACCAGCCAGCACCGCAGCCAGACGGATTCTGCCCATATGTTCTATACGGCTCTCGCTGACCGACAGGTCCCAACCGATGAAGTCATCGGCGGAAGTCGTCGCCGGACGCCTCATGCTGCTTTCAGGCGCCGGGTCTATTGTGGGTCACCACGGTCCGCCGCCGGCGAACCCGAGTACGTGACCCGCAGCTCAAAGGAGACTCGTATGACGACGATGCGCGCAATGGTGGTCAAGGAACAGGGCGGGGACTTCGTCCTCGAACAGCGGGACGTCCCGGAGCCGGGCGTTTGGTGAGGTGCTGGTCCGTGTTCACGCGTGCGGGGTCTGCCACAGCGACGTGTTCGCCAAGGAGGGTTACCCGGGCGTGAGCTGGCCGGTCGTGCCCGGACATGAGATCGCCGGTGAGATTGCCGCCGTGGGCGACCACGTTGAGGGCTGGTCGGTCGGCCAACGCGTCGGCGTGGGCTGGTTCGGCGGCAACTGTGGCTACTGCGATTGGTGCCGGCGTGGCCAGCTGATCGACTGCGAGAACATGGGGATCCCAGGCGTGACCATGGACGGCGGCTACGCCGACTACGTTGTCGTGCGCGCCGCGGCCCTGGCGCTCATGCCGGATGACCTGACTCCCGAGGAAGCCGGTCCGCTGCTCTGCGCGGGGATCACGACCTTCAACGCCCTGCGCACCAGCGGCGCGCCCGGCGGAGGTCGTGTCGCGGTACTGGGGGTCGGCGGCCTCGGGCATCTGGGAGTTCAGTTCGCCCGCCACCTCGGATTCGAGACGGTGGCGATCGCGCGCGGCACCGAGAAGGAGGCGCTGGCCCGGCAGCTGGGGGCGCACCACTACATCGACTCGACTGACGGCGACCCGGCGGCCAAGCTTCAGGCGCTCGGTGGGGCTGACCTGATTCTGTCCACCATTACCAGCTCCGAGGCGATGGGAGCGGTGTTCGGCGGCCTTCGACCGAACGGCAAGCTCATGATCGTCGGCGCGTCCATGGATCCCCTGCCCGTGCCAGCCGCGATGCTGATCGGGGGCGACAAAGTGATTGAAGGCCATGCCTCTGGAACGGCAATCGACTCCGAGGACACGCTGCGCTTCAGCGCAATCACGGGCGTGCGGCCGATGATCGAAACGCTCCCGCTCGAGCGCGCCGGGGAGGCGTTCGAACGGATGATGTCGGGACAGGCCCGGTTCCGCATGGTGCTGACCACCGGCGCCTGAGCGGCCAAGGCCCGCGTACAAAGAGACCCTTGGGTGTCGCTCGTCAGCGGATGAGCGACGTGGCGATGCGTGCGCGACGGCGGCGCGGCGTGCGGAACACACCGCTGGCGCTGATCGCCGTACCTCCGCCATTGGTTGCGATCAGGCGGTAGCGATAGACCTTCCCCGCTTCCAATTTGGTCACCGGTGCGGCAACACCGATGACCGCTGAGCCCGCGGGGACCCAGCGAGTGCGGGTCTTCCTTCGGAACCCGCCCGTGAGCCTGGTCGTGAACTCGAAGTGATAACCGGTGCGCTGACTCTCGGGATTGACGGTGCCCTCGAGGGTCGCCGAGCGAGCCCTGACGCGAGCCGGCTTGTGCGCGGCGGCCACCGGTGATAGCCAGGCGATCGTGAACACGCCATCGGCTCCGCTTGACATCCCGTCTGGATTGGTCGCCACCACGCGGAAGTGATAGGTCCCCGGGGCCAGGCCGGAGACCAGCGCACTGAACGTCTGCGGTCCTGACACTCCGACCACGGTCTGCGCCGTTGTGCTCGAGCCGTAGGCCGCCGTGGGCCCGTATTGGAAGGTGACGGTGGCCGGCCGCGGGTCCGGCTCGCGCACCATCGCCGTGAGCGTGACGCCACCCCCGGCCACCGTGGCCGTGCTCGTGGACACCGCCGGCAAGGCCAACTCATACGCGCCGATGTCACAGCGTCCACTGGCCCCCGCCGGACGGGCGGCGCCACGCTGGTCGGTGGTGAGGGGATCGCCGAGCAGATCCGTGCAGCCGACAGGGTCGCCGGTATCGATCGCCGGACTGCCCGCCAGCAGCGCCTCCGTTGGCGTCGGGCCCCCGTTGTCAGCCAGAGCGCCGAGACGCGGAGCCGCGCCGAGGATGTCCCCCGTCGCGGTCAGCGCGCAGCTGTTGTTGCCCGTCGAGTCGTCGGTCAAGTTGAAGCCGTAGGAGACCACCCCTCCGGCGCAGTTGCCGTTCGTGTCTGCGGCGGTGTTGCCCGCGATGATCGAATCGGTCACGTCAGCGGTGGTGCTGAGCTCATTGTTGATGCCGCCGCCGGTCGCCGCAGAGGCGCTGTTGCCAGTGATGGTCATGTTGGCGATGGTCACGCCGTCCTTGACGTTGTTGAGCAGGATGCCACCGCCGCCGTCGCTCATGTCTCCCGTGGACGGCTCGTCGGTGCTGTTGCCGGTGACCGTGCTGTTCAGGTACTGGCTCCCATTCCCGCTATCAAGGACGCCGCCGCCCCCTCCGCGGTCTATCCCCGGACCGTGCGCCACGTTTCCGTCCACGGTGCTGTTGCTGAGCACGAGCAGGTTGCCGAACTGGAAGATCCCGCCACCGCCGTCGGTGGGCGTCGACGTGTTTGTCGTAGCCGACGAAACCGCTGCGGTGTTGTCCTCAATCCGACTGGCGCTGATCGTGAGGTTGCCGCCGTCGGCATATATGCCGCCCCCGCCGTTGGCATCGGTGGCCCCACCCCCGGCGGCGACGGTCGCGGTGTTGTCGCTCACGGTGGAGTCGGTGATGGTCAGGTTGTCGCTGTTGTCGGTGGTCTGCGCCATGAGGATCCCGCCGCCACCGCCATCGCCTTCTGACGTCGGCACGTTGACGGTGTTGTCGCTCACCGTGCTGCCGTTGAGGATCAGTGACGCGAGGCTGTAGATGCCGCCACCGCCCTGGTTGAAATCGGGCGCAGCGTTCGTGGTATCGACGGTGTTGCCGGTGACCGCGACATGGTCGAGAACCAGCGCGCCAGGACCGCCCACGGCAATCCCGCCGCCGCTCTTGCCCGACGTCGCGGTGTCACCGCCCGTGATGGTCAGATTCTTGAGCGTGACGGCTGCCGCGTTGCCGTACACCAGCATGACCCGGTTGTCATTCCCCGCCGTCGCCTCAATCACGCTGCCAGCCTGGCTGGAGCCCTCGATGGTGATCGCGTCCCCGACGCCCAGCTGTCCGCTGGAGACCAGGTAGGGGGTGCTGCTGGCCGGCAGGACCACCGTGTCGCCCGGCGAGGATGCGTCGAGCGCCTGGCGCAGCGAGCACGAGCTGGGCAGACAATTGGCATCGCCCAGCGCCGTGTCAGCCGTCGTGGTGACGTTCCACGTGGCCGCGTCCGCCTCGGACGCACTCGCCAGCAGGCCCAGCGCCAGGATCGCCATGAGCAACCCGCGGCGCAGCCCGCGATGGCCGGTCCGTCCGGCGCCCGCGCTGACGAGCGACGCCCTACGTCGGCGCAGTGATCCTTCGGCTATGGGGGGGAGGGGTGTGCGCATCGCTACCGCGAGCCACTGCCAGCAAGGTGAGCTTCGAGGGGAAAGGGTCGAAGTCAGACGCCGGCTTGCTCATCCTACGCTCATTGAGACCGACGCTCGATCTTTTTGTCGCCGCCCCCGAATCGGCGGCCTTCGTTGCGAGAAACCCGGCGTCCAGGATGGCCGATGGGGAGCTCGGACTCCGACATCCTGCGAGCAGGGAATGGGCAGGGTCGTAGGAGTGGGCAGGGTCGGTTTGATGTGAGTCGGATTCCGCAAGCGCTCGCGTGCTTGCCGAACCCCCAGGATTCGGAGGCGGCAGGCCGCCCACACGCAATCGTCGATCTCACACTCATTGACCTCAGCCTCTAACGGCAGGGTGATGCAGGTGACCCTTTGCCGCAGCGATGAAGGGCGTCTTCTGGGCGGTCTGCGGTAGCTTGCAGTGACATTGCCGGGCCGACGGGCTCTGTGACTGAATTGAACCTGAGGAGATTCGCGTGGCCACATTTCGCACCGTGTTGGAAGCCACTGGCGGTAATAACGTCGGCATCGTCGTCCCAGAGGAAACAGTCCTCTCGTTCGATCGCGGCAAACGCGTGCCGGTTGTCGTGACGGTTGACGGTGCCTATACGTATAAGACGACCATCGGAGTCATGGGCGGCCGTTACCTCGTTTCGTTCAATGCGGACACCCGGAAGAACACGGGTCGAGGGGCAGGCGACGAGGTCGAGGTCGAGTTGGTTCTCGATACCGAGCGCTAGAAGCCCAGATCCAGAGCCAAGCGCCCAGCGTGTCTCACGACTCAGCGCGCCATGGCGGCGGAAGCCAGCCTCAAGCGCAGAAAAACGAGAGAGTGGCTCAGATCGATGACCATCAGCGTGCTGCCGCTTCGGCTGGCGCTGCCCGTCGTGCGCATCGTTTGACCTTCTTGCGGGTTTACCACCGAAGTGATGAGGTTCTTGCGGGCGGACAGGAGGCGATTTGCGCTCGTGACGTCCAAGTGGATGACCTGGCCGTGAGTCCGACCAGGTCACGCGACGTTGGCGAGGCCGGACTGTCGCCGTTGCGCTCCACCGCCGGCGTGACGGGCGCTTCCCTTCGGCGATCGGCAGTGAGCCTGTGCCAGCGCTCAGCCCTCGCGACCCGGGCTGCGGCCATGACGATTGCGGCGCTGCTCGCAGTCTGCTGCACCGCCGCAGCCGCGGGGTCATCGACGGGGACGCCGCCAAGTCGTTTGACTCCGGTATACGCCACGTCGAAGGCTCCGCGGCGCCACGCCGAGGAGGCCGCCACGACTCGATGCCCGTGGCTGAATCAGTCTCTGCCGCTCCAGACACGCGTGAACATGTTGCTGGCCAAGATGAGCCTGACCGACAAGATCGCCGAGATGTACGTGGTGGCGTCGAAGGCTGCCGTGCTGCGGGTCGGTCCCGAGGGCATAGTCCGCGCCCAGCCGGCTCTCTGCATTCCGAAGCTCGTCGAACAGGACGGATCCATGGGGGTCTTCGGATCCCCCGGCGCCACGCAGCTGCCGTCAGAGGTCTCGCTCGGCTCGACCTGGGACCCGGCGCTTGCCTACCGGTACGGCGTGGTCGATGGCAAGGAGCATCGCGCCACGGGGACGGCGATGGTGCTCGGGCCGGGCATCAATATCCAGCGTGACCCGCGCTGGGGCCGCAATTTCGAGATGTTCAGCGAGGATCCGCTGCTGACCTCCGCGCTCGGCACGGCCGACATCAATGGCATTCAGAGCCAGCACGTGATGGCGGACGCCAAGCACTTCGTCGCCTACGGTCAGGAGACGTACCGCACTCCGCCGAGCTACGACGCGATCGTCAGCGAGCGAGCGCTCCACGAGATCTATCTGCCGCCCTTCTACAGCGCGGTCGTCCGCGCCAAGGTCGCGTCGATCATGTGCGCCTATCCGCTGCTGAACGGTGTGTACGCATGTCAGGACCCGAGTCTGATCACCGGACTTCTCGAAGCGCGGTGGGGCTTTGACGGCTTCATCCGCAGCGACAGCAACGCGAACGCCTCCACCGTCGACTCCGCTAATTCAGGACTCGATCAGGAGCGCGGCAGCTTCTGGTGGGACAACGGTCAGCTCGCGGCGGCCGTGGCCGACGGGGCCGTGAGACCCTCGACGATCAATACTGCCGTCCGGCGGATCCTGACGCAGATGTTTCGGTTCGAGCTGTTCAACCACCCGCCGACCGGGTCCCTCTCGAGCCCCGCCACCACACCCGCCGACCGGGCTGTTGCTCTGAGGGCAGCGGAGAGCGGCACCGTGCTGCTCAAAAACACGAGACGGGCACTGCCGCTGCACATCTCGAGCACCAAATCGATTGCTGTAATCGGCCGGGCCGCGAGCACGCATCCGATCACCTCGGGAGGGGGCAGCTCACACGTGACGGTGTCATCGGTGATCAGCCCGCTCAGCGGCATCCAGGCACGCGTTGGGCCACGGACCAAGGTCACCTCGTATTCGGGGACCGATCCGGCCCGAGCCGCGGCGGTCGCCGCCAAGGCTCAGGTGGCAATCGTGTTCGGAAGTTATTTCGAGCGCGAGCAGTTTGACCAGGACAGCATCGCGCTGCCCGGCCAGCAGAACGCCATGATCACCGCCGTCGCGGCCGCGAATCCCCACACGATCGTGGTGCTGAACACCGGCGGTCCGGTGCTGATGCCGTGGCTCAGCCGCGTCGAGGGCGTTGTCGAAGCGTGGTACCCGGGCCAGGAAGACGGCACCGCGATCGCGGCGGTGTTGTTCGGCGATGTCGATCCGGGCGGGCACCTCCCGCAGACGTTCCCGATGAGCCTGTCCAAGACGCCGACGTCCTCGCGAGCACAGTTCCCGGGCGTCGGCCGCAAGGTCGATTACTCCGAGGGACTCGACGTCGGCTACCGCTGGTATGACGCCAAAAACGTCAAGCCTCTTTTCGCCTTTGGCTTCGGCCTGTCGTACACGCGCTTTCGCTTCTCGCGCCTGAGGGTGACGCCGGGCTCGGTCGTCAACCTTTCCTCCGGCCCGGAGACCGCCGAGGGCCAAGCCGCCAAGGTCGTCAAGGTGACCGCCGTGATCACGAACACCGGCGCCGTCCGTGGCAGCGACGTCGCGCAGCTCTATATCGGAGATCCGACGGCCGCCGGTGAGCCTCCCCGCCAGCTGGAGGGCTTCTCTCGCGTGACGCTGAAGCCACATCGATCGCAGACAGTGACCTTCACAGTCACCGGACACGAACTCTCGTACTTCAACCCGACGGCTGGCGGATGGACGCTGCCCGGCGGCCGGTACTCGATCTACGTCGGCGATTCCTCCGCGCTGTCCTCGCTACCGCTGCGCGGGACACTGAAGGTGACAAAGTCGATCGGCAACCGCTACGCCCAGATGGTCGTACCCGCGGCGCCCAATCCGGGCACCACGGTCACAGCCCAGGCGCGATTCTTCAACGACGGAGACGTGCCGATCGTCCACGGCACGGTGCGGTTCGGCGTCCCGGCGGGGTGGAAGGCCGTTCCGGTGGGATCGTCCGCGCTGCTCTCGCTGGCGGCCGGGCAGAGCGCCACTCGCGCTTTCCGCGTCACCGTTCCCGAACAAGCCGAGGGTACGACCGAGAGCTTGACTGCGGAGCTCTCGTCGGCGGGACCCGTTGGCGCTGGCGATCTCAGCGCCTCCTCGACCGTTTCCGTGCCTGATCCGATCAGCGCGAGCGCGAGCTCCCTGGCTGTCGTTGCGGCAGGTGGCTCAGCCAGGGTCGACGTCGTCGTTACAAGCCAAATGCAGAACCCCGTGGTCGTCGATCTGAGGCCATCCGTCCCGGCGGGAGTACGGATCAAGTTCAGCCCCTCAAAGATCACGGTGCCGGGGAACGGCGCCGCGACGCTGCAGCTGACCGTGTCGGTCGCGTCGGGAACGACGCCGCGATCCGACAACGTGGCGCTGAATCCGAGCTTCACCTACCGCCACACGCGCTATCCGATGGCGGCGACGGCACTCATCGTCGACGTCCCGTACCGCTCGCTCCAGGCGGCCTACGACGATCGCGCGATCAGCGACGACCGGAATGTCAAGGCAGCGAACTTCGACGGCAGCGGAATGAGCTATTCCGATCAGGCTCTGTCCGGAGCCGGACTCCGTCAAGGCACCAAGTTCACCGTCGGTGCGACGAGGCTGGTGTGGCCCGACGTCCCCGCGGGTGCGCCTGACAACGTCACCCTCCGTGGACAGACGATTGTGATGCCCGCGACGCCCAAGGCCACGCAGCTCACGTTCGTCGGCGCATCGGGCGGCATCCAGACGAGCGGAGGCGACGAGGCCGGCATCGGCGTGATCGAGTACACCGACGGAACCGATCAGCCATACGTCCTCACACTCGACAACTGGTTCAGGAATGCCCGCCCGCCCGACAAGACGGTCAAGACCGTGCCCTACGCCAACCAAACCACCCGATCCGGCAGTCTTGACGGTTCGGGCAAGCGCACCCAGGCGGCCCACGTCTTTGCGACGTCGATTGCGCTAGAGCCTGGAAAAAGGGTCGCGAGCGTCACGCTGCCATCTGTGGCGACCCTGCCAGGTGACTTTCCGATGCACGTGTTCGCGCTCGCGCTCGGTCGCGCGCCTTCGTAGCGGTACCTCGGCAAGAATCTGGACGGCAACTTAAGGCCTGGGGGCGCCGGGGTTAGCGCCCGATCGGGCTCAACATTTCCGGGTCCAACGAGGCCGTGCGCAGCCAGGGACTGCTCGCAGCGTTATGCCGCGTCGCCCCGTGAGCGAACGCGGCTGCACGAGCTCTATTCGGCGCGTGACGGGGCGCTCCCGCCGGGGCCATCGGGTGCGCGGAGTCATAGGCATCGGCCGGCGGAAGCAACTCGCCGGCGTCAATGAAGGACTGTTCGATTCCGGTGCCGGGCCCAAAGGTCGCTAGCAGACGCGCATGCTGATCGGCCGCGTTGAAGCTGTGAAGCGTGCCTCGCGGGATGTGCACGAAATCGCCTGGGCCCACCGAGAATTCTTCTCCGCCCACCTCGAAGGCAAGGTGGCCTTCAAGGACATAGAACTGCTCCTCTTCGGCACTGTCCGAGTGAGGGTTGGCGCCTTCCCCCGGTGGGACGATGATTTCCATTGTCGTGTAGCTGCCGTCGGCGTCGATGCTGGCGATCAGGAAGCGGAACATGCAGCCCAGCGTCCAGTAAGCAGGTCCACTCTTGGACCTGACGAGAATGTGCTTCGCAGCGAGCTCCACGCATCCGATCTTTTACAGATCAGGCGTCGGTTCGCTGCCGGCCGCCGCTGAGAGCAGGAGCGATCGTCGGAGTCCCGAATAGGGGTGCATGTCGGGGCTGCTTCCGGATGGGTTGACTGTCGAGCGCAGTCTGGACTTGCGCGGTCGGTCGGGTTATGTTTGGTACCGGCGGGCTTTGCTTTGTCTGATCACGGTGCTTCCGGTACTGGCGTTATTGAACGTCTTTGGTCAGAACCCGACCGTGAGTACTGCGAAGACAGCGGTTGCCAAGCTGACAGTTAGCGCCCCGGCGCGGTTGCGGGGTGGGCTGATCTTTCAGGTCCGCATCCAGGTGACGGCACACCGAATGATCAAGAATCTACAGCTGGCTCTCGATCGCGGCTGGTGGGAGTCGATGAGCGTGAACTCGATTGTGCCGAATCCCACCAATCAGAGCACGCAAAACGGTAGCGTCGTCCTCTCCTACGGCAAGCTTCCTGCGGGACAGACGTTGGTGTCATGGATCTATTTCCAGGTCAACCCAACCAACGTTGGCAGGCGCCGTGAGGACGTCGTTCTAGAAGACGGCAACACTCCGATCGCTCGCGTCCATCGATCCATGACGATCTTCCCCTGAGCCATGGACCTCGTAATTCGCGCCACCGTCGTGTTCTTCTTCGTCTTCTTGGTCACCCGGATCTCGGGACGACGTGAACTTGGGTCGATGGAGCCGTTTGACCTGATTCTGCTCGTAGTGCTAGGCGACCTCGTACAGCAAGGCATCACCCAGAGCGATAACTCAGTCACCGGCACGTTCGTTGTCATCTCCACCATCGCGTTGCTGTCGGTCCTGGTGAGCTGGCTGTCGTTCCGGTCCGCCCGGATACGTTTGATCGCCGGAGGCGAACCGATCGTCCTGGTCAAGGACGGTGAACTCATCGAGCCCAACCTGCGCCGGGAGCGGCTCACACGCGCCGATGTTGAAGAGGAAGCACGCCAGCAGCAGGTCGCGTCGATCAGCGACATCCGCTGGGCAATTCTCGAACGCAACGGCCATATCAGCGTCATTCCTCAATCTGATTGACCCCGTAGGGGCCAAGACAGCTTCCGCCCTGTTCGAGCAGGAGAGCTCAGAGCAATCCTCCTTGCTGCCGGTGCGAGGTACCTGAAGCGACGCGCATGAACCTACATAACCTTTACGTGATCGCCTGGAAGGCCGACTCAGACTTTTGGTAGCGGATCCGCCTTCTCTCTTGGCAACTCGCACAAGAAATGCTGATTTTCAGGGATTTCTATGATGGGCGGTGAGGGGCTCGAACCCCCGACATCCTGCGTGTAAAGCAGGCGCTCTACCAGCTGAGCTAACCGCCCTGGGACTGCGGCGTGCAAGTTTAGGTTGCCGGTGGAAGTCATCTAGGCTCCCGTCCTGACGAACATATCTCCGAGATCGGTCTGCGCGGCAGCGCTCGGTGAGCGGAACGTCATCATCCATCCGCAGATCGGAGCTGATCATGAATGACACCAGCGACAGGCAACGCACGGGCTCATCGGACGGAGGCGGCGCCACGATCGGCGTGACCGGCCTGGCCACGATGGGACGCAACCTGGCCCGGAACCTCGCGCGCAACGGATACAGGGTGGCGCTGCATAACCGGACCCAGAGCCGGGTCGACGCACTCGTCGAGGAGTTCGGCCGTGAAGGAGACTTCGTCCCCACCGGCTCACTCGAGGAGTTCGTCTCAAGCCTCGAGCGGCCGCGAGCGATCATCATTCTGGTCAAGGCCGGTGCGCCAACCGACGCGGTCATCGATGAGCTGGTTCCCCTCCTGGAAGAGGGCGACATCGTCGTCGACGCCGGCAACGCCCACTTCGCCGATACGGCTCGGCGGGAGAAGGCTCTGTCCGAGCGCGGGCTGAACTTCGTGGGCACTGGAGTCTCCGGAGGGGAAGAGGGCGCCCTCAACGGCCCGAGCATCATGCCCGGAGGGACCGACGCCTCCTACCAGAAACTGGGACCGATCTTCGAACGCATCTCGGCTCACGTGGACGGGGAGCCGTGCTGCATGCATGTGGGACCGGGCGCGGCCGGGCATTTCGTGAAGATGGTGCACAACGGCATCGAGTACGCGGACATGCAGCTGATCGCCGAGGCGTACGACCTGATGCGCGAGATCACCGGGGCCTCGCCGGAGCGACTGGCCGGCATCTTCGGCGAGTGGAACAAGGGGGACCTCGAGTCATTCCTCATCGAGCTCACGATGCAGGTGCTCGCGCACACCGACGCTGAGACCGGCCGGCCGTTCGTCGACATCGTCGAGGATCAGGCCGAACAGAAGGGCACTGGTCGCTGGACGGTGCAGAGCGCGCTGGATCTCGGCGTCCCGGTCACGGGCATCGCCGAGGCGACATTCGCCCGGTCACTGTCCGGACACGCCGAGCAGCGAGCGATCGCGCGCGACACGTTTGGCAGTGAGGTCGAGCCACCCCAGTCGGTCGACGCCGACACCTTCATCGAGGATGTGCGCAAGGCGCTCTACGCCTCCAAGATCGTGGCCTACGCCCAGGGCTTCGACCAGATCAGAACGGCCTCCCAGGAGCACGACTGGGCGATCGACCTCGGTCGGGTCGCGACCATCTGGCGCGGGGGATGCATCATCCGCGCGCGGTTCCTCAACCGGATCCGGGAGGCCTACGACGACCAGCCCGATCTCCCCACCCTGCTCGCCGCGCCGTTTTTCGCCGACGTCGTACGCAAGAACGCCGAAGCGTGGCGCCGGGTCGTCGCCACGGCGGCCGCGGCCGGCGTGCCGGCGCCGGCCTTCGCCTCATCGCTGGCGTACTTCGATGCGCTGCGTCGCGAGCATCTGCCGGCCTCGCTCATCCAGGGCCTGCGCGACAACTTCGGCGCCCACACCTACCGGCGAACCGACCGGGAAGGTAGCTTTCACACGCTTTGGGCGCAGGACGGACAGCCAGAGGTGTCGGCCGACAGCTGAGGGCTATTTGTCCTTCTCGGCGTGGCCGCCGAACTGCTTGCGCATCGCGGAGAGCAGCTTGTCGGCGTACTCCGCGTTCCCGCGTGAGCTGAAGCGGGTGAACAGGGCAGCGCTGAGCGTGAAGGCCGGGACCCCTTCGTCGATCGCGGCATCAACCGTCCAGCGACCCTCGCCAGAGTCCGAGACGCGCCCCCGGAACTCCTCCAGCTCGGGTGACTCGACCAGTGCAATCGCGGTCAGGTCCAGCAGCCAGGAGGCGACCACGCTCCCGCGCCGCCACAGCTCGCTGATCGCCGTGATATCCAGGTCGTAGGCGTAGTTGCGCTCCGCGTCCGGGACCGGCGCCGTCTCGGCGTCGTGGACCTGCTGCTCCTGGCCGAAGTTTGCCTTGTGCAGGATGTTCAGGCCCTCCGCGTAGGCCGCCATCAGCCCGTACTCGATCCCGTTGTGGACCATCTTCACGAAGTGTCCGGCGCCGGCCGAGCCGCAGTGCAGGTAGCCGTACTCCTCCTGCAGTGGCTCTCCCGTACGCCCGGGGGTGCGCTCGATGCTGCCGACGCCCGGGGCCAGCGATTTGAAGATCGGATCCAGCAGACTCGCCGCCTCATCGGTGCCACCGATCATCAGGCAGTAGCCGCGCTCGAGTCCGAAGACGCCGCCGCTGGTGCCGACGTCGACGTAATGGATCCCCCGCGGCTCGAGCTTCTCCGCCCGCGAGATGTCATCGCGGTAGTAACTGTTGCCCCCGTCGATGAGCACGTCGCCCTTCGAGACAAGGTCGCCAAGATCTCGGATCGTGTCATCGGTGAAGGCGGCCGGCACCATCGTCCAGATCGCTCGCGGCGGCTGCAGCTTGGAGACCATGTCCTCGAGTGAACCGGCCGCCGTGGCGCCGGTCTCCTTCGCCAGCGCGCTGACCGCATCAGCCGAGACGTCGAACACGACCAGCTCGTGGCCGTCGCGAACCAGCCGGCGCACCATGTTGGCGCCCATGCGCCCGAGCCCGACCATTCCCAGCTGCATGACTACGCCTCCTCAGTCTTTTATTGACTCGCCAGCTTATTGATCGCTGCCCAGCCTGGTGCTGTGCTTGCCCACCAGCTCCTGGATCGACGGGACTCCGGAATCCCAGGTGCGGCGCGCCAGCTCGAGGTTCACCGCCCGCGGCCAGCCCGGTCCGCCGTAAACGAATCCCGTGTAGGCCTGCACCAGCGTCGCCCCGGCCAGCAGGCGCTCCCACACGTCGTCGGCCGTCAAGACGCCGCCCACCGAGATCAGCACCAGCTCGCGTCCGGCGCGGGCGCGCAGACGCCGCAACACCTCGAGCGCGCGCGGCTTGAGCGGCGCGCCCGACACCCCACCACCCTCCGGCCAGGCGAGGTCGGCCACCTCGGCCGCCGGCGTGAGCAGGGTCTCCCGGCGAACCGTGGTGTTGGTCGCGACGATCCCGTCGAGCCCCAGCTGCAGAGCCATCTCGGCGACCGCATCGACGTCCTCATCGCTCAGGTCGGGGCTGATCTTCACCAGCAGCGGTTTGCCCGGGACCGCCCGCTGCACCGCCTCGACCAGCGGCCGCAGCCGCGCCACAGACTCGAGGTCGCGCAACCCTGGCGTGTTCGGCGAGCTGACGTTGAGCACCAGGTAGTCGGCGTGGGCGGCGACCGTCCGCGCCGCCTCGGCGTAGTCATCGGCTGCCTGATCGAGCGGCGTGTCGCGGTTCTTGCCGACATTGACGCCGACGATGGTCGAGCGGCGCCGAGCGAGGCGCCTCGCCGCGGCTTCGGCGCCCTGGTTGGGAAACCCCATGCGGTTGAGCAGCGCGCGGTCGCGGCTGACGCGGGCGAGAACCGGGGTCGGGTTCGACGCCTGAGCCCGCGGGGTGACGGTGCCCACCTCGACGAAACCGAAGCCGAGGGCGCCCAGGCCCTCGAAATGCTCGGCGTCCTTGTCGAGTCCGGCGGCAACTCCAAGCGGCGAGGGGAAAGTGAGGCCGAGTGCGTTGATCCGGATGAGCTCGTCGTCTACGTGCGTGAGTCGCCGCAACCATCTGCGGGGACGCGGGCGAGCGGTGACCCTGTCGAGCACGTCGAAGGCAGCCGCATGCGCTCGCTCCGGCGGGAGGCGGCTCAGGATCAGATCAAAGAGCGGCTCGTACATGGCCCTCCGCAGATCGGCGCTTCTGGACAACCCCCAGGAAGCGCTCGCAAATGCCGCGGCCGAGATCCTGCCAGGCGTCCATGCGGCCGGCGGTCTCACGCGCGATCGCCGCGGGATCCAGGCCCACGCGCACCGCATCGTCGTCGAGCGCGTAGTTGTCGAGCCAGGACTGGAAATCCCTCGGCGTCACCTCCGCGTGGAACTGAAGGCCCCACACCGAGTGACCGAGGCGATAGCCCTGCACGCACCGGGCGCCCCGCGCGAGCACAGTCGCGCCCGGCGGCAGCTCGATCGCGTAGCTGTGCCATTCGAGCGCCTCGAAGCTCTCACCGGCTGCGCCCAGCACGGGGTCGACCCGGCCGGCGTCCGTGAGCCTGACCTCGGACCAGCCGATCTCTGGCTCCGGCATATGAGTCAGCCCGGCGCCCGCGACCTCGGCGATCAACTCCGCGCCGAGACAGATGCCCAATAGGGGTACCGCACCATCCAGCGCGCCGGCGAGGAAGCGCTTCTCGGCGGCCAGCCACGGATGACGGTCCTCCTGGTTCGGATGCGCCGAGCCGCCGAAGGTCATGATCGCGTCGAAGTCCACGGCCGCCGCAGGCGGCTTGGGCTGCTCGGCGGCCAGCCATGTCTCGACCTGGGCACCGGCGGCGGCGAGCGCGGCGCCGAAGACACCCGGGCCGGCGTCCGCCTCATGGACGATCGTCAAGACACGCATCGGGGCGGGACGATACGACAAAGCAGTGGCCGGCCGGGGGGTCACCGCATTGGCAACGGGATGTCACAAGAAATTCACCGGATTCACTTGCAATAACCCGCACGTTCGGTTACGGTGGCGGGCAGGTACTCGAACCCCCGAGGTTTTCCATGATGACCATCGCTACGCACAAGCTCAACGTGAATATGCCCGCCGGCCTCGTGTCCGAGCGGCGTGCCGCTGCGTGCGTGAACAGCGCGAGCGGTGCCGACTTCACGGATGGATCCCTCGCTGAGAGGTCGCTGCGCTGAAATCAGGCGCACATAACCGATTCAGCGAGGGCGGACCCCATAGGGGCCGCCCTTTTTTCATGCCCAAATGCGCCCACAGGAAGAGCTGAGAAGGATCCCGCCAACCGACATCACGCGATGAGCTAACCCGCCCACCCCCCACCGAAGTGACCAAGCAGCACCCCCGAACTCGCCTCAGCAGGTGTGTCAGTGACACACGCTCAGGTCGAGTTACTCACTGCTGCTCATACACCAGACGCATACAAGAGAGGAGCCTGAGATGTTGACTCGAACGTTGGCCGCAAGCGTCATGCCGCGCGGGCGGCGACTGCGCGCGGCCGTACCGAGATGGCGCTCGGTACGGCTGCACCTGGCCGGCTCCCGCCGGCGCTCGCTGCTGATGCAGCAGCGAGCCGAAGAGCACCGGACGCGCTACACCGAGCGCCACGGCTATGGTCGGCGCTCATGATCGAGCAGGCACACGGTCTCACCAACTCGGCGCTCGAGGCCATCGCGGACCTCGAGCGCCGAGTGGTGGCCGCTGACGGTGGCCGCCTGAAGCTCGAATGGGGTCTCCTGAACAGCCGGCCTCCCAGCCAGGTCAGCGATTTGCTGTGGTGGGATGGTGAAAGCCTGCTCGGTTTTCTCGGGATCTATGGGTTCAACTGGGAGCACCTGGAGCTCACCGGCATGGTCGACCCGGCTGCCCGACGGCGGGGGATCGCCCGGGAGCTCGTTGCTGCTGCGCTCCCGCTCTGCCGCGGGCTGGGCAAGGATCAGTTGCTCATGGTGGTGCCGCGCACGTCGCCGGGAGGACGTGAGTTTGCCCAGTCGCTGGGCATGACCTACGAGCACTCGGAGCACGCGCTCAGGTTGCCCGCGCGCCCCGACGCGGCGGATGGCGGCTCTGACCTCGGCCTCCGCCAGGCGACGCAGGACGACATTCCGTACCTGTCGGCTCTCTACCTCGAAGCGTTCGGCCACGGACACGTGGATCCTGAGCGGCTGCTTGGCGAGCGGTCGCGCACACTGATGATCGCTCGCAGCGACGAGACCATGGGTACGATCGCGGTGGCCCGCGAGGACCAACGTGGCGCCATCTATGGTTTCGTCGTCGGCGCGGACTGGCGAGGTCGCGGGATCGGCCGCGAGGTGCTGCGCACCGTCTGCCAGAACCTGTTCGACGCCGGCGTCGGCTACGTGGACCTGGAGGTCGAGGTGGAAAATGATCACGCCTTGGCCCTCTACTCCTCAGTCGGCTTCGCGCCGATGGCGACCGATGATTACTACGAGCTGAGGCTCAGTTAGGCGCGGCCGGGGTTCCAGTCGACGTCAGAGAGCCGGGCCAGGGCTTTGATCAGTGACTGGGTTCCGTCCCGGCCCCCGCCCTGGGCGCGGAGCGCCAGGTAGAGCTCGTGCGCAAGCGCCAACCCCGGCAGGGCGAGGTTCATTCGCCGCGCCTCGCTGAGGGTGATCTCCATGTCCTTGATGAAATGCTCGACCATGAAGCCCGGCGCGAAATCGCCGTTCAGAATCCGTGGCGCGTAGTTGCTGAGCGACCAGGAGCCGGCGGCCCCTCCACCGACCGCCTCCAGCACAGTCTCCAGGTTGAGGCCCGCTCGGTACGCGTAGAGCAGGGCCTCGCACACCCCGATCATCCCAGTGGCGATCAGCGTCTGGTTGACCATTTTTGTGTGCTGGCCCGCCCCGGCCGGGCCCTGGTGGATGATCGTCTGTCCCATCACCTCCAATAGCGGTCGCACCGCGTCGACGGTTTCTGTGTCGCCTCCGACCATGATCGAGAGCGTGGCGTTCCGCGCACCGACATCGCCGCCGGAGACCGGCGCGTCGAGGCTGGCGGCGCTGTTCCGGCGCGCCGACTCAGATATCTCGTTGGCCAGTGACGGCTCGCTGGTGCTCATGTCGACGATGACCAGGCCGGGGCGGGCCGCGAGCATCACCCCGTGCTGGCCGAGGATCACCTCACGCACGTCGGCCGGGTAGCCGACCATGGTGAAGACCACGTCGGCCTCGCGCGTGAGCTGACCCGGCGTGTCGGCCCAAGCCGCACCGCGATCCATCAGCGGCTGGGCGCGCTCGCGCGTGCGCGAGTAGACGGTGGTGCGATAGCCCGCGTCGATCAGGTGACCGCACATCGAGCTGCCCATCACACCCGTGCCGATCCACCCGATGCGGGTCGTTTCTGTGTCACCGAAGCTCAAACCCCGATCACCTCCTCAGCTGTTGTTTGACGACTTTGCCCATCGCGTTGCGCGGCAACGCGCCGAGAAAGCGGACCTCACGCGGACGTTTGTGCGGGGCCAGTTCAGCCGCCACGTGATCGATCAACGCCCGCTCCAGATCCGGACGGTCCCCGTCTGGCACTACCCAGGCGATGATTCGCTCGCCCAGGTCCGGGTCCGGTTCTCCGGTGACCGCCGCCTCGAGCACGCGCGGATGATCAAGCAGGGCAACCTCGACCTCGCCGGCACCCACCTTGTAGCCGCCGGTCTTGATCAGATCGGTGGCGCGGCGCCCGATGATCCGCCAGTAGCCGTCCGGGTCGCGGGTGGCCAGATCGCCCGTGTGGAACCACCCATCGCGCAGAGCCGCTGTGGTCGCCTCAGGTTGGTTCAGGTATTCGGTGAACAGGTTGGGTCCGCGGACGACGATCTCCCCCATGGTCTCGCCGTCACAGGCATCGAGCTCACGGGCGTCGTCATCGACCAGCCGCACATCTACCCCGGGCAGCGGGATCCCCACCCGGCCGGGCCGCCGCACGCCATCGACCCGAACGGCCAGGTTCATCAGCGTCTCGGTCATGCCGTAGCGCTCGACGATCTCCCGGCCCGTCAGGCGGCGGATACGCTCGAAGTCGGTCGCAGGCAGCGGCGCCGAACCGGAGACCAGGAGCCGGGCCGAGCGCAGCCCGTCGACGACCTCGCGGTTGCCTTCGGCCTCGCGCCCGAGGCGGTGATACATGGTCGGCACGCCGAACAACATCGTGCCGCCCGCGCGAAGCGCCGCCGCGGCGGCTTCGGGGGTGAAGCCGCCTAGGTGGCGAAGCGCGCCACCTAGGCGCAGAGGACCGAACAGGCCGAGCACGAGGCCATGGACATGGAACAGGGGCAGCCCATGGACCACGACATCATCGGCGGTCCACTCCCAGGCCTGGGCCAGCGCGTCGAGGTTCGTGGCGATGGCGCGCCGTGACAGCACGGCGCCCTTGGGACGGCCGGTCGTGCCGGACGTGTAGACAATCAGCGCCGGTGCCGCCTCGTCGGCCGCAGTCAGCGGTAGCTCAGGGCCGCGCGCGGACAGATCGACGGTCAATCGACGAGGCATCCACTCCAGTGCGGGGAGCGATGACTCGGGTGCGCCGACCAGCACGTCGGGCCGACTGTCCGCGAGCACGTGCTCGAGCTCGGCCCGCCCGAGTCGGGGGTTGATCGGCACGAGAGCACGCCCGGTGGCCACCGCGGCCACCGCGGCCACGCAGAACTCGACCGTTGGCTCGGCCCAGACGGCGACCCGGCTCGAGTCAGTGAGGCTGGTCGCCACAGCCCCGGCCGCGTCGCGCAGCTCACCGTAGGACAGCTGGCGGGGGCCGATCTCCAGGGCCGACTGTGCGTCGAGTTCTGCCAGGCCGGTCAGCATGAGCGCAGCCTAGTTGGTCGCCGCGCTCCACCCTCCGATCCCGGCTACCGGGCCTGGGCGGCGAACACGAGCCTCTCGCTGAGCCTGCGCCCGCTGACGGTCAGCGCGTAGCACCCGCCAGAGCGAACCCAGACCACACCGGGGTACAACTGCAGCCCGCCCGGGGCGGTGTTGGCTGCGGCTGGGGCCAGCGTGAGCGCCCCGCTACCCGGACCGCTATCGGAGGATTGCACCGCGATCGACCCGCGACGGTACAGGCGAGCACCGCGCACGGCCAGCGTCCCCGCATGGCCCGGCTGCCGGACCCAGATCACCTCGATCGCCGACCATCCGGGGGTATCTGTGGCACCCAGGACGATGCGCCGGCGCGCCTTCAGATACACGTTGCCGATGGCCAGGCGAACCGGACCGCGGCCCAGGACCGTGGCGACGAACGTGCCGTTGGCGACGAACCGGGCCGGCGAGGCTGGGCAGCCCGCGGCGGTGGCCGAGGCCGGCCGTCCGCCATCGAGCAGGTCGGCTGCCGGTGAGTACGCACCGGATACGGCGAGCGCAGCGACCGCCGCGACGACCGAGGTGACCAGCCCGGCGAGGGCTCGGCGGGCCTGTCGGCGCCGCTGGCGCTGGCGCGCCTGCTCGATCAGCAGCGAGAGTTCCTGCTCGGCAGCGGACTCAAGCCGTTCGTGTACTTGCAGAGCTGCTGGAGTCATCGCTTCGGTCTCCACTGTTACCTTCGGTGGTGCTAGTTTGCCTAGCACCATAGGAGTTGTCAAGCGGGTCGCTCGTCGGCGGATCGTGCCAAGCCCTTCCTCCCTCGAGATCGCCGCTGGGAAAGAGGCGAGCCGGAGACGGATCCGCGGCGGCCAGGCTCTCAAGCTGCTCCTTGGGACGCTCCCCGGCGCCGAACAGCACCACGTTGCCGCCACGTCGGACGCCCGATCCCAGTGCGGCCACGTGGGCATATGCCTGGCCAAGGGCCGCCGCCACGGCGCGCGTATCTGGCCATCCCGCCGTGTCCACGACGTTCACCACGGTGAGCGGAGCCACACGTGCGTATTCGACGCAGGCCTCACCGGTGACCAGATGGCGCGGGACGCGGGCGCCGACGAACGCATCGACCACGATCGCGTCAGCGCTTCCGTCGGCGGCTCTTGAGAGCGCGGCTCGTCCATCCATCACGCGAACCCTGAGGCCTGGCTGCCGACGCAACCCCAGGTGCAGACGGGCGACCTCCAGCACCCGCTCGTCGACCTCGAACACCTCGTGACGGGAGCCCGGATCCTCCGCCAGCAGCGCCCGCGCCAGTGTGCAGGCCGCACCGCCGACGTGCAGCACCCGGCGTGCGGCATAGGCCCCCAGGATCAGGCGCGTCCAGCGCAGGTAGTCGAACTCGAGATGACGTACATCAGCCAGGTCGACGTAGGACGCGTCCATGTCATCCTGGCGCAGGAGTCGACCGGACGGTCGGTCCGGATCACGCTCGACGATCAGCCCGTCTTCCACCGCGATCACGTTGCTGCGCACCCTGGCCACGCCGCCACTCTAGGTGACGAGCGGACGCGAATTCGGCCCCGGCCCGTGCTGCGCTTCGGTCGCAGCGGGTAAACCTGTCTTTGCCCTCCTGTCGTCGGACTTACTCGTCAGCCGGCCTCGGACCCGGGCAACTGATTGTCGCCGCCGACCGGTGGATCGGGCACGTCGATGTTCGCGTCCAGAACAGTGACGATCTGCTCGCCGAAGACCGCCCGAAGCTCCAAGCGGCCGCCCAGGGCGGAAACGTAGCGGGCGAGAGATGACAGGTAGACCCCATCCTCGTCCCCCGTTCGAGCGGGCATCGTCTGCGACGCAGACATCGCCTCATCGAGCTGCTCCTGGCTAACGGAGCCCCGCCGCAGCAATGATTCGGCGATTTGGATCTGGGCATCCACGACGCGCCGGTAGGTATCCACGCGAGTCTCGTTCAGCGCGAGCTGGCTGCGGATCTCGCGCCAACTCTTCCCTGTTGCCACTGCTGCCCACCTCCTCCGATGCTCCGTAGATGCTGGTCGTAGAGCCGGTCGGCGACCGGAATGTTGCGCTCGTACCACCCACGCCAATCATTCGTCTTATCACCACCGACCAACACAACGGCGCGCCCCCGTGGGTCGAACGCGAACAGCGCCCGGTAGTGGCCCTGGCGCAGCTCCTTCATCTCGTGGTGTCGTGAGCTCTTGATCGACTTGGCCATGGGCGCTCCCAGATGTGGACCCACCTGAGCGAGTCGGTCCAGAGCCTGTGCCACGTGGTGCTTGTCTTCAGCACCGAGCGCCCGTAGCCACCGCTCTGCCTGGGGCTTGATCTCAATCTCCCATGCCATCCGCCGGACTATGAAGCGAGATATTGCGAAGTCGGCAAAAAGACACAGTCTCGACACAGGCCGACCACGAACTCCTGCAGACAGCCGGTTGCGACCTCGCTCAAGGCTATCTCTACGGACGCCCGCCCCGGCACCCAAACTCGACCACGTACTCCTGCGACATTGGGACGGACCCGTAGCTCGCAACGCAAAACTCAGTAGTGGTACTAAGTAGTCGTAGTAGTAGTACTAGTAAGTAAGTAAGTACCCCCAGCCGGGCTCGAACCGGCGATCTCCTCCGTGAAAGGGAGGCGTCCTAACCACTAGACCATGGGGGCTCGCGGCTCATTGTATGGACCCGGCTACGGCAGGCGACGGGCTCCGGCACCAAGCGAGGGGGGGACCATGCAGGAATCTGCACATTTCCTCCAGAGCTTCAGCGTCCGGCTTCAAACGGAGGTTGGATCGACCAGGCCCGGGTGGGTTCCCAAACAGCGACCCTGGATACAGTCCATGGGTAGCCAATGGCCATCTCGGGCAGCACACGTTCAATCCCCCTGGCGCCGGCGTTCACCGGCGCGACGATCGATCGCGCGAGTCAGATTCGCAGCGACCGCGGCGAGATCGAGCGGCTGCTCGGACACCCTCAGGCCGCGGTCCTGGGAGCCAGCGCGGACAGCGTGCTGATCGACGAAGAGCCGCAGCCGAGGTTGCTGCGCCGGCCCGTGGCGGGACATGTCAACCCTTACCAGCCGATCCTTCTTGGGCTTCAGAACGGTGCCCCGCTGTTCGCCGCGGATTTGGACGATCCTGAAGTGGAGAATCAGCTCGCCGAAACCGGCGCCGGCCGGCTGGTGTCGCTGCGGGAGGCGGGATTGCTGCTCGCGCAGCCCGAGGGCGGTGTGGCCGCCTACCTGGTCGCGCTGCTCAACTGGCACCGCAGCCACCGGTTCTGCGCCAACTGCGGCTCGCCCACACGGGTATCTGAAGCGGGGCTCTCGCGACGATGCCCAGCCTGCCGTCGGACGCACTTCCCGCGTACCGACCCGGTCGTCATCATGCTCGTGGACGACGGCGCCGGGCAGGCGCTGCTGGGGCGACGTATCGGCTGGTCGGATGGTCGCTTCTCGATCCTCGCGGGGTATGTGGCGCCCGGCGAGACCCCCGAGCAGGCGGTGGAACGAGAGGTGCTCGAGGAATCCGGGGTCCATGCACACTCGCCGGCCTACGTGGCCTCGCAACCTTGGCCGTTCCCGGCCTCGCTGATGTTGGGTTACGAGGCCAGCGCCGCAGCCGTGGGGACCGAGCCGATCCCGCAGCCTGGGGAGATGGTCGAGGTGCGCTGGTTCAGCCTCGAGGAGATCAGCCAGGCCGCGACGCGATCGGATGGCCACGGGGTGACCGGCGCGGCCACGGGCGGGCTGCAGTTGCCCGGCGAGGTGTCGATCGCGCGCATGCTGATCGATGCCTGGGTGGCGCGCGGGGGACGGCGCATGGATCGCCGGGGGGGCGGTCAGCCAGTGCCCGGGCAGCGCAGGTCGGCGTCGAGCCCGCCGACCTGATATTGCGACAGGGTGGGTGCTGCGCCGGTGAAGCCACCGCTGACGCAGTTCTGCCGCGCCTGGGTAAGCGTCAGTCCGGTACCGGCGATCCAATCGCCGAGTGGGCCGCCGAAGGCGCCCTCCGTTGTCTGCGCCGTAAGCCCCGTGATCTCCTTCCATTGCGCACTGGTGGAATAGATCCCTATCGATCCGGTCGCGCCCCCCTGGCGCAGGCCGGCCACATAGCCCTTCAACGCGGCCTGATTGAGCTGATAGGTGCCGGCCCAGCTCTCCATCAGCTCGACGTCGAGCCACCAGGACGCCCTCCGGGCCGCGACGGGTCTCAGCATGGCCACGAGGTGATAGGAGTGAGCCGCCCGCTGTTCCCCGTAGAGATAAGAGCAGGCGTTGGTCAGTAATCCGTTGCAGGTCCCGTAAACCGGGACGGCGCCGCGGCGTGGCCAATACGAAATGTGATCGCCAGGGTTGCCGGTGTCGATATACAGCGACAGCGGCGGCTGGTTCGGCCCCTTCTGCCCGGGCGCCCCGCGGGCCCATTGCAGCTCCCCACCGAGGCAAGGGTTGGTGTTGTGCGCCAATCCGCCGTTGACGCCGACGATGCCGAACAGCGGGTTCGACGGGTAGGAACCAGCGCACTGCGGATACGAGATGTCGTAGCCGATCGTGGGCGACGACCCGCGCAGCACGATGAGAAGTACTACCACGACGATGACGGCAAGCGCCGCAACGGGAAGCGATCGCGCCCTGGGCCGGAGACGATTGGGAGGCGGCACCGACGTCACGCTACACGAGGCTGAACCTGCACGAGAACGAGGCGACCAGGGACGATTCCGCGGAATTATGACGGTGAAACAACCACCAACCCCTCTCCGGTCCCCCTGAGCTCAACTGGTGAGGGCCCGGAAAATTGGGTAGCTCGGACGTGATGCCTCACGCTGACGATGTCCTGCACCTCGAAGTGCCGTGTGATGTGCACGCCCCCGGGGTGGTCAGGAAGACCCTGGCCGCGGTACACGACGGCGCCTGGGCGCTTGATGATGGGCTTCTGGTCGCCAGTGAGCTGGTCACAAACGCTGTCCGACATTCGGGCTGCGGCGGCGAGCATCGCCTTACGGTTGAAGTTGGGCGTCACGACGGCAACCTGATGATCTCCGTGCATGATCCCGGGCTCTCTCAGGACGTGGCCAAGACTGAAGAACCAGACGCGGCTTCTGACGCGGGCGGACGAGGGCTCCGGATCGTCCAGCAGCTGTCCGTGCGTTGGGGCTCCGAGCGACCCGATGGATACCGCGTCTGGGCCGAGCTGCCAGTGCACCCGTCCGCGCCCTGAATACATACCCCACCAGAGCATCCGACTCGAGCCCGCGTTTTGTGCCGGCGGAGGGTGCTAGGATCGCGGCCGCTCGCCCCGCCTGGGACACCAGGGACCAATAGGGCGGCTCACGATCAAACCAAGGAATACCGGCGACCGGAACGGTCGCGGGTCAGCCTCGCCCTATCCCCCCGGTTCGTAGAAGGTCGTGATCTGATGCCTGAAGTCAATAGAGACGTCCCGGAGGAGTTGTCGGGCGCAAGTGGGGCGTCGATTACCGTCGAGCGCGACCCCGCGGGAGTGAGGGTCCGGGTGGTCGGCGAACTGGACATCTCCACAGCTTCAGAACTCGAGCGCGTACTGGACGGCTTGGCGGTTGCTCACCCCGGCCGCTTGCTGCTCGATCTGGACTGTGTGGAGTTCATGGACAGCACCGGCCTGGCAGCGGTCGTTGGCGCCCATAACGCCGCCGAACTCAACGGTCACCGTCTCACCGTGCGTTACAGCTCCAGCCAGGTCCAACGACTCTTCGAGCTGACTGGAATGCTGGAAGCCTTCACCCGCGAGTGAGGAGAGAAGCCAGTGAGGAGAGAACGGTCTCTAGCGCCACGAACGCCGTGTACGAGCTGCGCCTCCTGTGTTCGCTGACGCATGACGTCAATTTCCAGATTTGAGCTCTCGCTCCGCGCGCTCCCAGTTCTCCGTTGGACTTCCGGCAGCGTCCGACTGCGAAATCTCATACGCCCGACGCCGAATAGCCTCCTCGGGACGGTCTTCCTGGTTAGTGCCGGCGTGTGCTCCGGTTTCATCTTCCGTAGGCATTGAGAACTCCCTTTCCTTTAGCGGTGAGTGACAATTCACTTACCCGGTGCCGAGGCTTTCCAGCCGACGCCGCCGAGCATCGTCAAGCTAACGGTCTACTCGCCGTGCACGCCGGCCGGGGGCGCGCACGGGTACGGGCGGGGGTTCGGGCCCGCGGGCTCGACGCTTGCGCTGCGGGAGTGTGGTCAGCCGAGCCTGGCCGGTTGGATGAGCCGGGTGACCAGGTAGGCGTGCTTGCCGAGCTGGCGCCCACGCGTGAAGCCATACTGTTCGAACAGCTCGACGGTTGCGCTGAAGAGAAAACGGCCGGGCGCCTGGCGGCCGGCCGTGGCCTCGGAGATTGCCTCGACACGGCCGCCGCCCCGCTCGGCGATCTGCGCGAGCGCACCTTCGAGGGCGGCACGGGCGATCCCTTGGCCCCGGTGGCGAGGGTCGACGAAGAAGCACTGAATCCGCCAATCCGGGCGGGGTGGAGGCGCCTGTTCGTACGCGCGCCGGTGCTTGACGCGCGCCAGCTCGTCGGGATCGCCGAATTGGCACCACCCCTGCGCACGGCCCTCCTCATCGAACACCAGAGCAGCGTGAGCGCGCCCCTCATGGACTCGGCGATGCTTGTTGGCCCGATTCTGCCCTGCGTCAGTACGGGAGAGGCCTTCGGGATAGCCGCCCATGCACCAGCAGCCGCCGAACACTCCGTTGTTGCGTTCAACCAGCTCCGCAAACGCTGCCCAGGTAGAGGAGTCGAGTGGTTTGGTGGTCAGGGTCATCGGGGCGTGCGCTCTCGTTTGGCGGGAGCACGATATCGCGTCGGCTATGGCTCGCCATCAGAAGCGGCAGTCCGCACGGTGGGCGAGCTGCCGTGACAATCCAGCCACGCTCCGCGCGCCCTGGTTTCGTGTTCTCCGATGATTGAGCTGGCTCCCATGACCGAGGCCGACGCGCGCCGTGTAGCGCTGTGGCGATACGAGCCGCCCTATGACTTCTATGACGGCTCCGAAGCTGAAGTGGCGGTGATGCTGGACCCGGTCAACCGCTATTTCGCCGTCCGCGCCGGAGACGAGTTCGTCGGCTATGTATGCGTGGGACCCGACGCGCGCGTGGCCGGACAACGGCCGGACGCCGCTATGGACGACATCGGCTGGGGCTTTCGCCCGGATCTGACCGGCCGCGGCATCGTCAGCCGATGGATGCCCGCCGTTCTTGAGCTTCTCAGTGACTGGCTTCGCGCGCCAACGCAACGCGTAGTCATCGCCGCTTGGAACGAGCGGTCACAGGCCACCGCACGCCGCCTGGGGTTTGCGGATCCGGCGCCGCTCACCAATCACAACGGCGAGTGGCTGGTCCTCACCCGATCGCGCGGCTAGGGCCTTCTGGAGAGGTCTCCTGAGTGCGACAGTTCACCCATGCTCAGGGACTGAAGCGCGGCTGTAGTGCTCGACACCCGGGCACCGGCCGCGGAGGTGCTCACCCCTTCGTCGCGGGCTAGAATGCACACTCGGGTGTAGCTCAGTTGGTAGAGCGTCGGCTTCCCAAGTGCAGGCGGGACAGGCGTCGGGTGGCGCGGGGTTCCGTGGCGATCGTTCACTCGAGAGTCCACACCCAATCGAACAACCGAGGGGCACAATGCGGACCAAGACCAAGCGCGTCGTCCTGGGTGGCACGGGCTTGGCCGCCGTCGCATCTGCCGCGCTCGTGGACAACGGCCGGATCGCACCCTGATGCGCAAACTACGGATCGTCGGGCTGGTCATGCTGCTCTGCTTGGCAATCGCAGCGGTCACCTTTGCCGCGACGCGGCACAACGGCACGACCGCCCCGGCAACTACCCAGCAGAGGTGCCCGACCCCTGGCTGCCCACAGGGGAGCGACAACGGCGGCCTCTTCCATTAGGGCCGTATAGCTCAGCGACTGATCCAGGGACCCGTCGGAACATGCGCACGAGCCCCCAGCCGGATTCGTTGGCGCACTGAGCGGTGTGTCGGTAAGGTGGAGATCGTCGAGGGCCAAGCAACTCGGGGGGGGTTCCGTGCGACCCATGCGTTTCATGTGCGCGGCCGGTGTGGTCTGTGCGGCCGCAGCGATCGGGCCGGTACCGGTGGCTGCGCAGGCCGCGTCGCCCGCACCGCTGGGTGCGATCACGGAATACACGGCGCCCAGCTCCCTGGCTGGGATCACTGCCGGACCTGACGGGAACCTCTGGTTCACCGAGTATTACGGCGACAAGATCGGCCGGATCACCCCGACCGGCGCGATCACCGACTACGCGATCCCCACGAGCGGCGGCATCCCGGCCGAGATTACGGCCGGACCTGATGGAAACCTCTGGTTCACCGAGGAGAACGGCAACAAGATCGGCCGGATCACCCCGACCGGCGCGATCACCGACTACGCGATCCCCACGAGCGGCAGCAGCCCAGTTGCGATCACTGCCGGACCTGACGGCAACCTCTGGTTCACCGAGTACAGCGGCGACAAGATCGGCCGGATCACCCCCGCCGGCGCGATCACCGAATACGCGATCCCCACGGCAGGAAGTGGGCCCATGGGGATCACCGTCGGTCCTGACGGGAACCTCTGGTTCACCGAGGCCGTCGGCGAGAAGATCGGCCGGATCACCACAGGCGGCACGATCACCGAATACACGGTCCCGACAGGGCACAGCACGCCGTATGGGATCACCGCCGGACCTGACGGCAACGTCTGGTTCACCGAGTACAGCGGCGACAACATCGGCCGGATCACCCCGGCCGGAACGATCACCGAATACGCGGTCCCTACGGGAGGAAGTGGCCCCATGGGGATCACCGTCGGTCCTGACGGGAACCTCTGGTTCACCGAGAACTTAGGCAACGGCAAGATCGGGTCGATCACCCCGGCCGGGGCGATCACCGAATACCCGATCCCCACGGTCGGCAGCGATGTGTGGGACATCACTGCCGGACCTGACGGGAACCTCTGGTTCACCGAGAACAGCAGCGCCGACAAGATCGGAGTGATCGGTACCGGCGTGCAGCCTGCGTCATTAAGCGCACCGAGCGTCACCGGTTCCGGCCAGCCTGGTGAGCAGCAGGTCTGCCAGGGCGCCCAGTGGTCACCGTGGGCAGGGCTTACGCCGTCCTACAGTCTCAACGCCTGGGATGGGTACCAGTGGTCGCTGAACGCCACGGCGATCAACGGAGCCACCAGCCAGACCTACACGCCGCTCACGGCAAACGTCGGCGACACGCTGTCCTGCACGATCACCGTGACCTACCCGCTGCTCAACGTCACCGAGACGGCCACCAGCGCAACGATCATTATCACGGCACAGACAGCCGGCGCAGGTGCCGGCGCCGGCACCGGCACCGGAACGACCGGCCCAAAGGGACCGTCAGGCAGAGTAGAACTGGTGACCTGCACGACGGTCAAGGGCAAGCAGCACTGCTCAACCAAAGCGGTGTCACGCACGGTCAAGCTCACGGCCGCCGTGCGGGCGTCGGTCGTGCGCGGACACACCGTCTACGCGCGCGGGGAAGTCCTCAGCCATCGCCACCATCGCACGCTGCTGCTGCTCAAATTAAGCCGCCACCTTCGGGCTGGGACCTACACGCTGATCACCCGCCAGACGTTGCACGGCCGCACGCACACCACACGCAGCCAGATCACCATCCGCTGACGGGGCCCTACCATGCTTGCTCAGCATTCTCGGTCAGTGCCGGCACCGGGACTCGAACCCGGGCGCTTCGGATTAAAAGTCCGCTGCTCTACCAACTGAGCTACGCCGGCGTGGGCTTGATGATGGCAGCCTCGCGACGCCGAAGAGCGCGCGGCTGGCGGGGTGGGTCAGCCGCGGTAGGCGACGAGCTCGATCTCGACCAGCATGCGCGGGTCGATCAGGCCGCTGACCTCGACCATCGAGGTGACCGGCCCGACGTCGCGCGAAGACCTCGCCGTGGGCGCGGCCGACCTCGTCGCGAGCGGGAGATGTCGGTGACGTACATCCGCGTCTGGACCACGTCGGCCGCCGTGAGGCCCACGCGCGAGAGCTCGTGCAGCGAGCTTGCGGAAGATCTCGGCGGCCTGCTCGTAGGGCGTGGACCCGACGACGCAGCCGGTCGGGATCGACCGACGGTGGTGCCGCCGATGAGCACCCACTGGCCCGCGCGCGACCGTGCGGCTGTAGCCGAGACAGCCCTCCCACGGAGAGGGCGGATCGCCTCCGAGCCGCTTCACGTCAGGCTGACTCGGAGGACAACGCCATCGGACGTCCGAGCCGCCGCCAGACCTAGTGGCGGAAGTGGCGGCGGCCGGTGAACACCATCGCCGCACCGGCGCGGTCGACCGCCTCGACCACCAGCGGATCGCGGATCGAGCCGCCGGGCTGGATGATCGCGGTGACGCCCTGCTCGAGCGCGATCTCCGGCCCGTCGGGGAACGGGAAGTAGGCGTCCGAGGCGAGCACAGCGCCGCGCCACCGGCGCCTGCGCCTTCTCGAGCGCGATCCGCACCGAGTCGACGCGGCTCATCTGGCCGGCGCCAAGCCCGATCGTGGCCCCGTCGCGCGCCAGCACGATCGCGTTGGACTTGACGTGCTTGCAGACGCGCCAGGCGAACAGCAGCTCCGACCATTCCTCCTCGGTCGGGCGCCGCTCGGAGACGACCTCCATCGTCGTCGCGGTCCTCGTTGGAGGTGTCGCGGTCCTGGACCAGCAGGCCGCCGATGACCTGGCGGAAGGCCGGCTCGTAGAGGACGTCCAGCCGCCGCTCGCGATCGTCGAGGATCCGCATGTTGGGCTTGTCGGCAAAGATCTCCAGCGCCTCGTCGTCGAAGCCGCGCGCCAGCACGATCTCGGCGAACTGCTCGTGGATCGCCTGCGGCCGTCTCCTTGTCGACGCGCCGGTTCAGAACGATCACGCCGCCGAAGGCCGAGGTCGGGTCGCAGGCGAAGGCGCGCTGATAGGCCTCGAGCGTGGTGGTGCCGACCGCCACGCCGCACGGGTTGTTGTGCTTGACGATCACGCAGGCGGGCACGACGAACTCGGCCAGCAGCTGCCGGGCGGAATCGAGATCGAGCAGATTGTTGAACGACAGATCCTTGCCGCCGAGCTGCGCCACCTGCGAGAGCACGTGCGTGCGTGCGCCGATCTGCGTGTAGAAGGCGGCGCGCTGATGTGGGTTCTCGCCGTAGGGCAGCTCGAGCTCGCGCTCGAAGGCGCGCACCAGCAGCGGCGGGAAGTCCTCGTTCTTCTCCTGGAACCAGCGGGTGATCGCGGTGTCGTAGCGAGCCGTGTAGGCGAAGGCCTCGGCGGCCAGGCTCTCGCGCGTCTGCAGCGAGAGCCGCCGCTCGGAGCCGCGCAGCTCCTCCAGCACCGCGTCGTAGCTCGCCGGCGAGACCACCGGCACCGCGAACTTGAAGTTCTTGGCCGCCGCGCGGATCATCGTCGGGCCGCCGATGTCGATGTTCTCGATCACCTCGTCGTCACTGACGCCGCGGGTCGCGGCGGTCCGCTCGAACGGGTAGAGGTTGACGCACACGAGGTCCACCGGCTCGACCTCATGGGCCACCGCAGCCTCGACGTGAGCCGGATCGTCGCGCACCGCCAGCAGGCTGGCGTAGAGCTTCGGGTGCAGGGTCTTGACGCGCCCGTCCATGATCTCCGGGAAGCCGGTGAGGTCGGTGATCGAGCGAACCGTCAGCCCGGCCTCGGCTGAGCTCACGCGCGGTGCCACCGGTCGAGACGATCTCGATCCCGAGCTCCGCCAGGCCCGCGCGCGAACTCGACGATTCCGGCCTTATCCGACACCGAGAGCAGCGCCCGGGCGACCTGCACCTCACCGGGCGCAGAGGGCTGCAGCGACTGTTCGGCGTTGGCTCCCGTCGTCATCTGGGCCGCGACTCTATCGCTCAGGGAGGACCGCGAGCGGGGCCAACCAGCACGCGCCGCGGATGCGTTGACGCGATCCGCACGGCGCCGCGCGCGAACAGTCGCACGACCTCGGGCAGCATCTGGTGCTCGATGCGCGTGGATGTGCGGCAGCACATCGTCCAGCTCGCGCGCGTCGGGCAGCTCGACGGCCCGCTGCATGATCACCGGCCCGGTGTCCAGGCCGGCATCAGCGAAGTGCACGGTCACGCCGAACAGCTTGACGCCGTAGGCCAGCGCCTGGCTGACCGCATCGATCCCCGGGAAGGCGGGCAGCAGCGACGGGTGGATGTTGATCACGGCGTCGGGGAAGCGGTCGAGGATCTCCTCGGAGACGAGCTGCATGTAGCCGGCCATGACCACGAGCTGAGTGCCCTGCTCACGCAACCAGGCGGCCATCGCGCGGTCGCGCGCGCGGCGGTCGCCGGCGAACTCCCGGCGCTGGAAGACGGCAGTCGGGATGCCCGCCTGCGGCCGCGCGCTCGAGCGCGCAGGCCTCCGGTTTGTCGGAGGCGACCGCGACGATGCTGATGCCGTCGCGCCCGTGCACCTGGTCGAGCAGCGCCTGGAGGTTGGTGCCCGTACCCGACGCCAGCACGGCCACCTTCAACGAACTCTCGGCGCTCATCGCAGTCAGCGGCGGCAGGTCATCGCGCCGGCGCAGCGGGCACCAGCGGCAGCTCGACGCCGCTCCAGCGCGAACTTGCCGCCGGACTCCTCTGTGCCGGCCAGCGGATAGTCGCCACTGAAACACGCGTCACAGTGCATGGAACGCTGGCCCTCGACGGCCTCGTAGACGCCCTCCAGTGACAGGTAGTGCAGCGAGTCGGCGCCGATCACGCGGCAGACCTCCTCGACCGAGCGGTTGTGCGCGATCATCTCCTCGCGCGCGGACATGTCGATCCCGTAGTGACACGGGTGCTTGATCGGCGGCGAGGAGATCCGCAGATGGATCTCGCTGGCGCCGGCGTCCCGCAGCATCTGCACGATCTGCGGCATCGTGTTGCCGCGCACGATCGAGTCGTCGACCACGATCAGTCGCTTGCCCGCGCACGACCTCGGGCAGCGGGTTGAACTTCAGCCGCAGGCCGTTCTTGCGCAGCTGCTGACCGGGCTGGATGAACGTGCGCGCGACGTAACGGTTCTTGATGAAGCCGTCGTCCTGCGGGCATGCCGGCGGCGCGGGCCAGGCCGCGAGCGGCGGCGTTGCCGGAATCCGGGATCGGCGATCACCAGATCGGCATCGACCGGCGCCTCCCGCCACAGGATCTCACCCATCTTGGCGCGCGAGACCTGCAGCCGGCGGCCGTTCATCAGCGAGTCGGGCCGCGCGAAGTAGATGTACTCGAACACGCAGAAGGCGCGCCGCTCACCGCTGGCCACGATCTGCGAGTGCACGCCCTCGGCATCCAGCGTGACGACCTCACCGGGCTCGACCTCGCGCACGTAGCGCGCGCCGATCAGGTCGAAGGCACACGACTCGCTGGCGACGCAGTACACATCGCAGGCCGGTCTCCGGATCCTCGATCACGCCGAGCGCGAGCGGCCGCAGCCCGTGCGGATCGCGGAAGGCGACGACTCGATCCTCGGTCATCACCACGGTCGAGAAGGCGCCCTGCAGCTTCGGCAGCACGTCGGCCACCGCCTCCTCGATGCGTGTCCGCCGGGTGCGTCGCCAGCAGCGCCGCGATGATCTCCGAGTCGGAGGTGGAGCGGAACGGGACGTCGCGCCCGCGCAGCTCGCTGTGCAGCTCGACGGCGTTGATCAGGTTGCCGTTGTGCGCCAGCGCCAGCATGCGATGGTCGTCGCGCACGATCGGCTGGGCGTTCTCCCACTCGGAGGAGCCGGTGGTCGAGTAGCGCACGTGGCCGATCGCCAGATCGCCGACCAGCGAGCGCAGCATGTGCTCGTCGAAGACCTGCGAGACGAGACCCTGCTCGCGCGTGGCCATGATCGAGCCGTCCAGCGGCGCGACGGCGATGCCGGCGGACTCCTGCCCGCGGTGCTGGAGCGCGTAGAGCGCGAAGTAGGTCAGGCGCGCGACCTCGCTGCCCGGCGCGTAATATGCCGAACACCCCGCACTCGTCGCGCGGTCCGTCACGTTGATCGAGAGCAGAGGACACCGGTTGGCTAGAACCCCGCTCCGCAGCTTAGCTGAGCAGCTCGGACAGTCCCCGCGCATTGAGCGGCCGCCAGCTCGGAAACTGGGACGTTTAGCAGGCCCTTGACGTTCAGCTCGCGACCCCCGACGGCACCGATGGTCGGCAGCCCGCCAGACCCTCGGTCGGGCCGCTGACGATGAAGGCGGTCCCGAAGTCCTCGCCGAACGGGTCGAGCCCCTTCGGAAGGTTGACGATCGCGCCGATGCCGCCGGCGATGCAGCACTCGGCGAGCGCGACCAGGATGCCCGCCCTCGGCGATGTCATGAGCGCTGAGAAGCGCCCGTCGCGCACGCCCTGCACGGACGCGCTCGTGGGCCGCGCGGATCGCTGCCACGTCCTTGTCAGGCAGTGCGCCAGCGGGCGCGCTGCCGTGAAGCTTGGCTATCTCCGAACCATCGCGGGACGGGTTGAAGCTGCCGACCAGGGCGATGCGGTCGCCCTGGTTCAGGAAGCCGAGGCGCCCGGCCCGGCGCGCGTCGGGCAGCTTGCCGACCATCCCGATCACCGGCGTCGGCAGGATCGGGCCGTCGGGGGACTCGTTGTAGAGCGAGACGTTGCCGCCGACCACCGGGACGTCCAGGTCGCGGCAGGCCTGCGCCAGGCCGTCGACCGCCTCGCTCAGCTGCCAGGCGACGTGCGGCTTCTCGGGGTTGCCGAAGTTCAGGCAGTTGGTCAGCCCGAGCGGCTCGGCGCCGGCGCAGGCGAGGTTGGCGGCGCACTCGTAGACGACCTCGGCGGCGCCGGCGCGCGGGTCGACCGCGACGCGGCGGCCGTTGCCGTCGATCGAGACGGCGATCGCCGGGATCGGCTCGTCGTCGGCGCCGCTGCGCGCGCACAGCACCGGCAGCGCCAGCACCGCGGCGTCAGCCTGCTCGGGACGGCGCACGGTGCGCGACTGGACGACCGGGTCGTACTGCTCGAAGACCGGCCGGCGCGAGGCGATGTTGGCGCTCGCGAGCAGAGCCTTCAGCGTCGTGAGCCGAGTCAGCGTCGGTGGCGACTTGCTGTTCGCCACCGACGTACAGCGCGGTGGTCGGCGCCTCGGGCTCGAGGTCGTAGAGCGGACAGTCGTCGACCAGCAGCGAGCACCGGCAGCTCGCCGACCAGCTCGCCGTCGCTTGAAGATGCGGAATCGGCCGGTGGCCGTGTCGGTGACCTCGCCGATGACCGTCGCGAGCACCTCCCACTTCTCGCAGACGGCGAGCACCTGATCGGCCAGCGTGCGGCTCGACCACGCAGAGCATCCGCTCCTGCGACTCGGAGACCATGATCTCGAACGGCTCCATGTCGGCCTCGCGCAGCGGGACCTTGGCGACGTCGATGTCGAGCCCGACCTCGCCCTTGCTGGCCATCTCCGAGGCGGAGGAGGTGAGCCCGGCGGCGCCGAGGTCCTGCAGCGAGGCGAGCAGGCTCGCGATCGAGCAGCTCGAGGCTGCACTCCATCAGCTTCTTCTCGGCGAACGGGTCGCCGATCTGCACGGTCGGGCGCTTGGCGTCGTCGCCCTCACCGAGCTCGGCGCTGGCCAGTACCGAGGCGCCGCCGATGCCGTCGCGGCCGGTGAGCGCGCCGAACAGGATCACGACGTTGCCGACGCCCGCCGCCGCGGCGCTGGTCAGGCGCTCGTGCGGAGCCAGGCCCACGGCCATCGCGTTGATCAGGCAGTTCTGCTCGTAGCTGGGCTCGAAGTAGATCTCGCCGCCGATCGTGGGCACGCCGATCGAGTTGCCGTAGTGGCCGATGCCGGCGACGGCGTGCTCGAGCAGGTAGCGCGAGCGCTGCGACTCGCCCACCTCGCCGAAGCGCAGACTGTCGAGCACCGCGATCGGCCGGGCGCCGACCGCGAAGATGTCGCGCAGGATGCCGCCGACGCCGGTGGCCGCGCCCTGGAAGGGCTCGACCGCGCTCGGGTGGTTGTGCGACTCGACCTTGAAGGCGATCGCGAGGCCGTCGCCGACGTCGACGGCGCCGGCGTTCTCACCGGGCCCGACCAGCACGTGGGTGCCCTCGGTCGGGCAGCCGCCGCAGCAGCTTCTTCGAGTGCTTGTAGGCGCAGTGCTCCGACCACATCAGCGAGAGCATCGCCAGCTCGACGTCGCCCGGCTCGCGGCCGAGCCCCTCGACGATCAGGTCGTACTCGTGATCCGTGAGGCCGAGCTCACGATACTCTGGGCTGTGCGTCGGTGCTGCTCATCTTCTGTCCTGGAGGTCAAGCTACCCGCACGCGCTCGCCGACAGCAGTCCGGATCGACTCGAAGATCGTGAGTCCGTCGGTGGAGCCGGTGAGCGGCGTCGACCGCGTGCTCGGGGTGCGGCATCAGACCGAAGACGTTGCCGGCGTTGTTGACGACGCCGGCGATGTCGTCCTGCGAGCCGTTGGGGTTGTGGCCCGGCGCGTATTTGAGCACCACCTGCACCGGCTCGGGCGAGTAGTAGCGGCCGGTCGTGTGCTTGACCGGGATCGAGAGCGTCGGCGGGCAGTTGCGCGTGAACGGGGTGTTGTGGTCGACGACGTCCAGCTGCACCTGGCGGAAGACGAACTTGAGGTGGTCGTTGACCAGCAGCGCGCCCGGGAGCAGCCCGCATTCGCAGAGGATCTGGAAGCCGTTGCAGATGCCCGAGCACGAGCCCGCCCTCGCTGGGCGAACTCGATCACCGACTCCATCACCGGCGCGAAGCGCGCGATCGCGCCGGCCCGCAGGTAGTCCCCGTAGGAGAAGCCGCCGGGGACGACGACCGCGTCGACGCCCTTCAGGTCGCGGTCCCGGTGCCAGAGCAGCTCGGCCTCGCCGACCCGGTGCGGCGGCGAGCTGCGCATCGACGTCGTCACACGTGCCGGGAAACGGATTACGCCGAACTTCACGCGTTCTCGATGATCTCGTAGTCCTCGATGAGCGGGTTCGCCAGCAGGCGCTCGCACATCGCCGGCAGTTGCGCTCGCGTCCTCGACGTCGAGCTCGACCAGCCGCCCGACGTGGACCGCCGACGACGCCGCTGAAGCCCAGCGCCGGGAGCGCGCGCTCGACCGCCTGTCCCTGCGGGTCGAGGATCCCGGCCTTGGGTCGGATCAGGACGCGCGCACGCATCTAGTTCACCACCCCTGGTGCGGGCGACCCAGTCGGCGAATGAGTTGCCGGTGATGCGCTCGTAGGCCTCGATGTACTTCTCGCGGGTCCGCGCGACGACGTCGTCCGGGATCTCCGGGGCCGGCGGCAGCTTGTCCCAGCCGGTCGAGGTGGCCCAGTCGCGCGCGAACTGCTTGTCGAAGCTGGGCTGGCTGCGGCCGGGCTCGTAGGTGTCGGCCGGCCAGAAGCGCGAGGAGTCGGGCGTGCAGACCTCGTCGCCGAGCGTGAGCACGCCGTCTGCGTCGAGCCCGAACTCGAACTTCGTGTCGGCCAGGATGATCCCGCGGGCGCGCGCGTGGTCGGCGGCGAACTGATACAGAGCCAGCGAGACGGCGCCGCAGCCGCTCGGCCAGCTCGCGGTCACCGATCAGCTCGGCGGCCCGCTCGAAGTCGATCGCCTCGTCGTGGCCGAGGTCGGCCTTGGTCGACGGGGTGAAGATCGGCTCGGGCAGCTGGTCGGACTCGCGCAGCCCGTCGGGCAGCTCGACGCCGGAGACGCTGCCGGTCCGCTGGTAATCCTTCCAGCCGGAGCCGGCGATGTAGCCGCGGACGACGGCCTCGACCGGAAGCATCTTCAGCTTCTTGACGACCATCCCGCGGCCGCGCACCTCGGTCGGGGACCCCGTCGGTGACGGAGACGAGGTGGTTGGGGACGAGGTCGTCCGGTCTGCTCGAACCAGAAGGTCGAGATCGCCGTGAGCACCGCGCCCTTGTCCGGGATCGGATTCGGATGCACGGCGTCGTAGGTGGAGATCCGGTCGGACGCGACGAGCAGCAGATCGTCGCCGAGGTCGTAGATCTCACGGACCTTGCCGGAGGCGATCAGGTTGAGGTCTGTGATGGCGGCCATCGCGGCGATCCTAGCGGGTGAGCCCGCTAGGCGGCCCGGCTCAGGTCAGTCGGTGCGACGGTGTGTGACGAGTCCTGTGACGGCCTGCGGCGGGCAGACCGGGGGGGCCGTCTGGCGCGACGCCCGGCGGAGTCGATCGAGCCGCGCGAACGGGAGGTGCATGATGTGCCCGGCGACCGCCTGCACCTCGGCGCCGCAGATCGAGCATCGGGCCCGACCAGACCAGCGCGTATTCGAGCCCGAAGCGCAGCCCCTCGACCCGCCGGATCTCCAGGTGCTGCTCCGGATTCGCGCGCGCCGCCATGATCGAGATCAGCGCCGGCGTGCCGGTCGCCTGCGACAGCGCGAGGACCCCCGCGGTGCTGCCGATCGCCGGCTTCGGCGGGACGCGCTCGAAGCCCTGGCGCTCGAGCGTGGCGGTGACGATGCGGCTCGAGTTCGACCAGGGGTCGCGCTGCACGACCGGCGTCGACGGCGAACTCCTCGACCGGGATCTCCTCGAGCTGCTCCCAGGGGTGGCCGGGCGGCACCACGATGACGAGCTCGTCGCGCCACACGATCCGCTCCTCGAGGCCGTCCGCGTAGAGCGCGTAGGGATCGATGCTGGCGATGCCGAGGTCGCAGCGCCCGTCTCGGACGAGCTCGCGTACGAGCTCGGAGTTGGCGGAGATCAGCTCGGCGGTGAGGCCGCGCTCGCGGCCGGCGAGCTCGCTCAGGACCTGAGGCAGGCGCAGCTCGGCGATCGTCGGGCTGGAGGCGATCCGGACCGGCATCGCCGGCGGCGTCTTGATCAGCGCCTGAACGGAGTCGGCGCTGCGCAGCAGCCGGCGAGCGGCGCTGTAGAGCTGGACGCCCGCCTGCGTCAGGGTCACGCCCGCGGCTCGAGCGCTCGAACAGCTCCGCGCCGGCCACGTGCTCGAGCGAACGCAGCCGCTTGGACATCGCCGGCTGGCTGACGTTCATCGCCCGCGCCGCCTCGGCGATGCTGCCGAGCGTCGCGGCCGCGCAGAAGGCGCGCAGCTCACCCACCTCGAGGTCGCGCACCGGAACATGACCGCGGCTCGACGAAATCCCCCGACTGCAGCGTCCCTGCCTTGGTCACGACGAGCAGAGCCGACATGACGCGCAGAATATGCGACGCCTCGGACTACCCAGACACAACTGAACCCCTGCAAGAATTCCTGCAAGGCTTTTGTAAAGGAATTTGCGGGAAATGCCGATCAGGCGGGGGTCAGCGGTTTAAGTCGAGTATCCGGGGAGCCCACTTGGTCTAGGCTCCCCGGCGCCCCACAAACACCTGAACTAACGGAAGACTGACGCCCATTGCAGCCTCCTTTGTGTCGGGTCGTGCTTCTTTTGAAAGGTCTTGCTCTGCGCGTGGCGAAGATTGCCTTTGAGCCCGCCGTTCCGGTAGATCCGATCTGGTTATGCCTTGCATAACCAGCCGTTAGACCATGTTTGACCTCCGGCCGCTGCGCTCTGCCGACTTCCGCCATCTCGCCGCCGCCTACTGGGTCAACGAGTTCGGCACCTGGGTCGGGCGAGATCGCGCTGACGATCCTCGTCTACGACCGCACGCACAGCCCGCTGATCACCGCAGCGCTGTTCCTCGCCCTGCGCTTCCTGCCGGCCCTCCTCGCGCCGCTGTTGACCGCTCGGGTCGAGGCAATGCGGGCTCGACGGGTGCTCCCGATCCTGTATGTCCTGGAGGCCGTCCTCTTCGCGGGCATGGCGCTGCTGGTGGCCCACCAGGCCTGGATTCCCGCCGTGCTCGCGCTCGCCGCGCTCGACGGAGCGCTCGCGATCGTGGCCAAGACGCTGACCCGCAGCGCCACCGCGCGCGGGCTGCTCAAGCAGGGCTTGCTGCGCGAGGGCAACGCAATCGTCAATCTCGGCTGGATGGGCTCCACCGCCTGCGCGCCCCTCATCTCGGGTGGGCTGGTCGCCTGGAAGGGCGCCCAGGCGGCGCTGCTGGTCGACGCGGCCACCTTCCTCATCGCCGCGGCGATCATCGGCACGGCGGCGGGGATTCACGTCGAGAGCGATCGCGACGCCGGGTTCATGGAGCGGCTGCGTAGCGGGCTGGCTCTTATCAGGCGCCCCGGCCCAATCCGGCGCCTGCTGTTTGCCCTCGGCTTGGTGATGCTGCTCAGCGCTGTGCCGCTCCCGATCGAGGTCGTGTTCGCCAAGCACGTGCTGCACGCCGGTGACTCCGGGTACGGCCTGCTCATCAGCAGCTGGGGTGTCGGCATGGTGATCGGTGGGGCCATTTTCGCCGGACTGGGCCGGCTGCCCCTGACCAAGATCTTCGTCGCCGGGATGTTCGTGGTGGCGCTGGGCTACGGCGTGCTGGCCGCCGCGCCGACGCTGGCCTTCGCCTGCCTCGGATCGGTCATCGGAGGAATCGGGAACGGCGCGGGCTGGGTGGCGGCCGTCACCGCCCTCCAGGAGCGGATCCCCCTGCACTCGGCAGAGCGCGGTAATGGCCGTTCTGGAGGGCGTCAATCAGGTCATGCCGGCGCTGGGCTTCGTCGTCGGGTGGCCTCGTGACGGCAGCGTGGTCTCCGCGGGTGGCCTACGGGATCGCCGCCGTCGGCGTCGCGATCCTGATGGGCGTCTTCGTCGTCCGGCCGATCGACCAGATCGAGCTCGAGCCAGCCGAGGCAGAAGCCGGCGACCCGGATGACCAGGAGCTCCCGCAGCGGTCCACGGCCATGCGGGAGACCATGCGGGAGAACGTCAACGCACAAACGGTGACCCAGCGGATGACCGAGATCTCTCCAGCCGTCGATCCAGACCTGGCCGCCGCGGAGGGCGAGCCGGATGCCGGCGCCTCCCGCGCCGTCGCGGTCGTCCACACGGCGCTCTTGGCCGTGGCAGTGGTGCTGGCGGTCCAGGTGGCCCCCGCGGCGGACTGGGACCTGCGCAAGCTCGCCATCCTGATCGTCCTCGCGGTCATCAGCAACCTGACCTCGACCCCGCTGCTGTCCGGCCGCATGAACGTCTCCGGTGCGTTCCTCGGCGTCGTGCTCGCCGCGGTGGTGCTGGGCGGCGCGCCAGCCGCGATCGTGGGGGCTGTCACGATCTCGGTCGGCTGGCTGCGCTGGCGCGAGCGCGCCCACTTCTTCCGTCAGAACCTCGTGATGTACATCTGGTTCCCGCTGCTCAGCGGGATCCTGTTCCACTGGTGGGCTCGTCGATCTGGCCCATGTCGGGAAGAGCGACCTGGGCTATTACCTGCTCGTCTTCGCCATCTTCCTCGTGGCGCTCGTCCTGAACTTCTCGATGGCGGCGGTCTACGAGCTCGTGCTCAAGCGGGTGTCGCTGTTCAAGAAGCTCACCGAGTTCAAGCCGATCCTGGCCGCCGAGCTCTCCTCAGCGCGTGCTGACGCTGGTCGCCGCTTACATGACCAACGAGATCCCCCACGACCTGGGGCTGCTCCTCTTTGCCATCGTTCTGGTCGTCTTCCAGTACCTGGTCGGCGAGCTGCTCCTGTCCCAGCGCCGCGGTGAGGAGCTCGCGGTGCATGGCCACCACCGACGAGCTCACGGGCCTGGCCAACCGCAAGCACTTCAACGACCGCGTCGACGCGCGAGATCGCGCACGGCCGACGGAGACGTCCGCTGCGTTCGGGGTGCTGCTGATCGACCTCGACCACTTCAAGGACATCAACGACACGCTCGGGCACCAGTACGGCGACGACCTGCTGGCGGATCTCGGGCCGCGGCTGGCGGAGCGCATCGGCGAGGGCGGGCTGGTCGCTCGATTCGGCGGCGATGAGTTCGCGATCCTGCCGGCCGTGCGCACCGAGAACATGGCGGCGCTGACGGCGATCGTCGAGGACGTGCTGGCCTGCATCCGCGAGCCCGTGAAGTTCGACGACATCACGCTGCAGGTCGACGCCAGCATCGGCGTCGCCCGCTACCCGCACGACGGCGCACGACGCGCAGACGCTGCTGCGGCGCGCGGACATCGCGATGTACAGCGCCAAGGCCGACCGCGACGGCCACCGCTTCTACGCGCACGGGCAGGACCGGCACTCGGTCTCGCGGCTGAGCATGGTCGGCGACTTCCGCCGCGCGCTGGAGAAGGACGACGAGATCATCGTCCACTTCCACCCGATCGTCGACCTGGGCACGGGCCAGGTCCACGGCGCCGAGGCGCTGGTGCGCTGGCAGCACCCGGAGCTCGGCCTGCTGCAGCCCGCGGCGTTCCTGGAGATCGTCGAGCAGACCGGCCTGATCGGGGACATGACCACGTGCGTCCTGCAGAAGGCGATCGCCGAGTGCGCGGCCTGGCACGCCGCCGGTCGCGACCTGACCGTGTCGGTGAACCTCTCGGTCCGCAACCTGCACGATCCGATGCTCTCCTCGCAGGTCGCGCAGATGCTCGATCGCCATCGCCTCCCGCCCGACGCGCTCAAGCTCGAGATCACCGAGAGCATGATCCTGTCGGACCCCCAGCGCGCGCTCGCCACTGTCGAGAGCCTGAGCGAGATCGGCGTGCGCTTTGCCGTCGACGACTTCGGCACCGGCCACTCCTCGCTGGCCAACCTGCGCAGGCTGCCGGTGCACGAGCTGAAGATCGACCGGTCGTTCGTGACGCCGATGCTCAACGAGGAGTCCGACGGCGTGATCGTGCGCTCGACGATCGAGCTCGGCCACGCGCTCGGGCTGAAGGTGATCGCCGAGGGCGTCGAGGACGAGGTCACGCTCGCCCGGCTCGAGGAGATCGGATGCGACCGTGCCCAGGGCCACTACTTCTCCAAGCCGATCCCGCCGATCGAGTTCATGCGCTGGATCAGCCGCTACGAGAGCCGCTACTCGGCCGCGGCGTAAGCGGCCGGGGCGGGTCAGCCGCCCTGCTCGATCAGCTCGATCCGGTAGCCGTCGGGGTCGCGCACGAAGCACAGCCGTGAGCCGCCCTCGCGCACCGAGTACGGCGGCTTCTCAGGCTCGATGCCCTGCTCGCCGAGACGCGCGAGCGTGGCGTCGAGATCGTCGACGCCGACCGCGATATGGCCGTAAGCCGGTGCCCATGTCATAGGTGCGGCCGTCGTGGTTGTAGGTCAGCTCCAGGACCGACGGTCTGGTCACCGAGGGAGAAGAAGTAGTTGGTCGCCTCCTTCTCGCCGTTGCGGACGATGTCCATGTCGCGCTCGAAGCGGAAGCCGAGCGCCTCATAGAACGCGCGGCTCTGCTCGGGATCGGTGATGCGGACCATCGTGTGCAGGAAGGTGGCGGTCATACCGCCATGCTACGCCGCGCGACAGACGCGCGGACGCGCGCGGACGCGCGTAGCGCGCGACGGGCGCTAGAAGCCGCGTCGCAGCGCGGCGGCCAACGAGGAGCGCCTGACCCGGGAGGCGCCGGAGGCCAACGGCCGGCGGGCCGACCGCAGCTGCGCACGCCGTGCGCGCATCCGCGCACGACTCATACGCGCAACCGACTGAATCTCCCGGTCCGTGCGGGCATCGTTGATCAAGACGACCAGATCCATGTCCTGCTCGGGATCGAACAGGCTGGTATCTAGCTCATTTTGGACTCTGCGAAAGTTGAACATATGACTACTGTCGGCCACCTCGGCCGATAAGTCAAAGGCGCAGTTGATACGAGAGCCATAAGCTGTGCTTATCAAACTCGGTCACGCGATCGCGTCGAGACGCTCGACGATCTCATCCGCGTAGCGGACGTAGGGCGCGAAGTCGAAGATCGCGTCCAGATCGAGGCCCTGCACCGGCCGGGTCGGCGGCCAGCAGCTCGCGCAGGTGCACGCGCGTGTCGAGCGCCTGCTGAGCCAGCCGCTGCACAACGCGGTAGGCGTCGTCGCGGCTCGATCCGCGCGCCGACCAGCGCCAGCAGCAGCCGCTGGGAGAACAGCGCGCCGTAGGTGAGGTCGAGGTTCTCACGCATGCGCGTCGCATCGACCACCAGCCCCCGGATCACGCCGAGCATGCGCCGCTGCATGTGGTCGAGCAGGATCGTCGCGTCGGGCAGCACGATGCGCTCGACGCTCGAGTGCGAGATGTCGCGCTCGTGCCAGAGCGCGACATCCTCCACGGCGGCCTGCGCATAGCCGCGCAGCAGTCGGGCCAGGCCGGTGATCTGCTCGGTCTTGATCGGGTTGCGCTTGTGCGGCATCGCGCTCGAGCCCTTCTGGCCGGCGGCGAACGGCTCGCGCGCCTCGCTCAGCTCGGTACGCGCCAGGTGCCGGATCTCGGTCGCCAGCCGCTCCAGTCCCGCACCGGCCAGGGCGATCGCCTGCATGAGTTCGGCGTGGCGATCGCGTGGTACCACCTGCGTGGAGACCGACTCGACGCTAGAGCCCCAGCCGCGCGACCACGCGCCGCTCGAACTCGGGCGACGTCGCCGAGTAGGTCCCGACGGCGCCCGACAGCGCACCGACCGCGGCCTGCGCGAACGCGCGCTCCAGCCGCTCCACGTTGCGCTGGGCCTCGAAGGCGAACCCGGCCAGCTTGATGCCGAAGCGTCGTCGGCTCGGCGTGGATGCCGTGCGTGCGGCCGGCGCACAGCGTGTGCACGTGCTCGCGCGCCTTGGCGGCCAGCTCGTCCACGAGCGCCCGCGACGTCGGGCAGGATCAGCTCCGCCGACCGCCTTGATCTGCAGCGCCAGGCCGGTGTCGACCACGTCTGAGGAGGTCAGCCCGTAGTGGATCCAGCGCCCGGCTCGGCCGGCCGAGGCGGCGAGCACGTCGACGAAGGCCGCGGTGTCGTGATCGGTGACCCGCTCGCGCTCGTTGACCGCCTCGACCGTGAACGTGGCGGCGCGGATCGCCTCGAGGTCGTCCGGCGTGGTCGGACTCCTCGCATCTCCTCGCAGGCGGCGACCTCGACCCGGCGCATCGCCTCAAAGCGCGCGTGGTCAGACCAGAGCTCGCCGAGCTCCTTGCGGGTGTAACGCTCGATCATCCACCGGCCGAGTCTATTGGCAGCCGATCCCGCCCAGATCGGCCGCCTGCTCGATCCGCTAGCGTCTGCCGTGCCGATGAGGCAATGACCATCGGGATCGTCGGCGCCGGCCAGCTCGCGCGAATGGGCTGGCAGGCGGCGATCTCGCTCGACCTGGACCTGCTGTGCCTGGGCGCGGCCGGCGACGCAGCGGCCAGGGCGGGCGCTCCGCTGCTCGAGGGCTCGGGGCGCGACGCCGCGGCGCTCGCCGAGCTGGCCGCGCGCAGCCGACGTGCTGACCTTCGAGCACGAGCTCGTCGACCTCGCCGCCCTCGCCGAGCTGGAGGCGCGCGGCGTGCGCGTCAGGCCCTCCGCGGTCGGTGCTCGCGCTGGCGGTCGACAAGCTCCACCAGCGCCAGACGCTGTCGGCGATGGACGGCGTCGAGCGTGCCGGCCTACGCCCCGGTCGCCGGCCTGGCCGACATCGAGTCGTTTGCGGCCGAGCACGGCTGGCCGGTGGTACTCAAGGCTCGCAGCGGCGGTTACGACGGCCGCGGGGTCTGGATGTGCGCCGACATCGAGCGCCGCCGACGCGGCGCTTCAGCGAGGGACCACGGCGCCGGCCTCGAGCTCTACGTCGAGGCAGGCGGTCGACATCGGCTCCGAGCTCGCCGTGCTGGTCGCCCGCTCGCCGTCGGGCGAGGTGGCCGTATACCCGCCGGTCGAGACCTGCCAGGTCGACGGCATGTGCCGTTGGGTGGTGATGCCGGCGCGCGTGCCCCGAGGCCATCCGGATCGAGGTCGAGGCCCTGGCGCAGCAATCTGGCCGAGCAGCGTCGGGCTCGAGGGGCTGATGGCGATCGAGCTGTTCCTCGCCCCGGGCGAGCGCCTGCTGGTCAACGAGCTGGCCCTGCGCACGCACAACACCGGGCATCTGCACACCGAGGCGTCGGCCACCTCGCAGTTCGAGCAGCACCTGCGGGCCGTGCTCGACCTGCCGCTGGGCGTCACGACGCCGATCGCCGCGGCCGCCGCGATGGTCAACGTCGTCGGGCCGCCGGACGGCTCGGACCCCGCCTCGCGCCTGGACGAGGCGCTGCGCGTGCCCGGCGCGTGCGTCCACCTGTACGGCAAGAGCGCGCGCCCCGGCCGCAAGCTCGGGCACGTGACGGTCTGCGCCGGCACGCCGGAGGAGGCCCTGGAGCTGGCCCGCGAGGCCGCTGATAGGCTCGAGCGCCATGACTGAGCCGATCGTCGGCGTGGTGATGGGCTCCGACAGTGACCTGCCGGTGATGGAGCCAGGCCACCGAGGTGCTCGCCGAGCTCGGGATCGCCGCCGAGACGCGCGTGGTCTCCGCGCATCGCACGCCGGTGGAGATGATCGCCTACGGCCAGCAGGCGGCGGAGCGCGGGCTTGCGCGTGATCATCGCCGGAGCGGGCGGCGCCGCCCACCTCCCGGGGATGCTCGCCGCGGTCACGAGCCTGCCCGTGATCGGCGTGCCGGTGTCGCTCAGCAAGCTCGACGGACTGGACAGCCTGCTCTCGATCGTGCAGATGCCCAAGGGCGTGCCGGTGGCGACGGTGGCGATCGACGGTGCCCGCAACGCCGGCCTGCTGGCGGCGCGGATCCTGGCGGTCGAGCGACCCGGACCTGCGCGAGCGGCTGGACGGCTTCATGGAAGCTCAGGCGCAGGCGGCCCGGGCCGCCGACGCGCGCGTCAGCGGCCGCGATCACCCCGATCACGATCACCCTGATCAGATGCCGAGGATGCGCGCGGCGAGCACCGCCGCGTTGCGCGCGGCATCGACCCCGACGGTCGGCGACCGGGACTCCGGGCGGCATCTGGGCGATCGCCAGCAGCGCATCGAGGCCACCGCCGACCGATGCTGCTCGATCGTCAGCGGCACGCCGATCACGGGCAGGTCGGTGTGCGCCGCGACGACGCCCGGCAGCGCGCCGCCGAGACCGGCGCCGGCGATGATCACGCGCAGCCCGCGCATGCGCGCGTTCCTGGCGTAGTCGGCGACGACGTCGGGATCGTGGTGCGCCGACATCACCCGGATCTCGCTGCGGATGCCGCGCTCGGTCAGCTCCTTCTCGGCCTTCTCCATCGTCGGCAGGTCGCTCTTGGCGCCCATCACGATCCCCACCACGCGGAGCGTCGACGGGCAGCTCCTCGAACACCGCCTCGGGTTCGGGCTCGGGCGGCGCGCCAGGCAGCATCGCTTCGGGCGGCGAGCCAGGCGCGTCGGCTCGATCTCCTCGGGCTCCAGCGAGGTCATCCGCCCACCACTCGCTCGGCGATGTCGCGGCGCAGCTGCCGCCCGGCAAATTCGATCTCATCGGCGGCGGCGTAGGCTGCGGCCCGGGCTCCGCGGTGATCGGCCCCGAGCGCCGTGACGCTGAGCACCCGTCCGCCCGCGGTCACGACCTCGCCCGTCGGCGTCGCGCGCCGTGCCGGCGTGCGTGACGAACACGCTGCCCGGCACGGTCGTCGAGCCCGCGGATCGACGTCGCCGCTTGGACGAGCTCTCCGGGTAGCCGGCACTCGCCAGCACCACGGTCACGGCGCTGCGCTCGTCCCACTCGAGGCGGACGCCGTCCAGGCCGGATCGCCGCCCGCCGGCGGCCGCCGAGAGCAGCTCGACCAGGTCGGTCCGCAGCCGCGGCAGGATCGCCTGCGTCTCCGGGTCGCCGAAGCGCGCGTTGAACTCGAGCACCTTGGGGCCCGGCCGGGCGTCAGCATCAGCCCGGCGTAGAGCACGCCGTGGAACTCGATCCCGCGGCGGCGCAGCTCAGTCGAGCACCGGCTGGTGCACCAGCGCGGCGAGCTCGTGCCAGCCGCGTCCGCGTCGATCGCCGGCACCGGCGAGTAGGAGCCCATGCCGCCGGTGTTGGGCCCGGCGTCGCCGTCGAAGATGCGCTTGTAGTCCTGGGCGGAGGCCAGCGGCAGCGCGCGCTCGCCGTCGCAGATCGCCAGCAGCGAGACCTCGGGGCCGACCAGGAACTCCTCGACGACCACCCGGTCGGTGCCGAAGCGGTGCTCGACCAGCAGGTCGGTCAAGGCGTCGCGCGCCTCCGTCGTCGGAGGCGGCGATGATCACGCCCTTGCCGGCCGCGAGGCCGTCGGCCTTGATCACGGCCGGGTAGCGGTCGTCCTGGATCTCCCGGATCGCGGCCATGCCGTCCTCGACGGTCGTCACCACCCGGTAGGCGGCGGTCGGCACCGCCGGCGGCGTCCATCACCTCCTTGCAGAAGGCCTTGGAGCCCTCGAGCCGTGCGCCGCGCCGCCGACGGGCCGAAGCAGGCGACCCCGGCCTCGGCCAGCGCGTCGGCCAGACCGGCGACGAGCGGCGCCTCGGGACCGACCACGACCAGGTCCACCGACTCGTTCACGCGCTGCGCCCGACCAGCCCGGCGATGTCCTCGACGGCCGACCGGCAGCAGTCCGCGCCAACTCGCGCGATTCCGGCGTTCCCGGGCGCGCACAGCAGCTGCGGCCGCTGCGGAGAGCGCGCGAGCGCCTGCAGGATCGCGTGCTCGCGCGCGCCGCCGCCGACGACCAGGATCTTGGGGCCCGCTGCTCACGCGCCCGAGTGTAACGAGCGGCCCGGACTCGATTTCTCAGCGGCTCGGACTCCGCTCGCAGCAGCCGCCCTGCTTAAACCGAACAATCGTCTGGTGCCCCGCCGATTCTTCGATCCCGTTCCGAGAATCGGGCCTGTAGCGAAGAATCGGCCGACCATGCTCCGATTCTTCGGGTTAAGCAGGTGGGTCGGGGCCGTGCTCAGCGATTAGGCCACCGAGGCCACCTCGCGGGCCGTGGTGAACGCGATCTCCCCGTCGACGGCGTCGGCGGTGACCATGTCGCCGTCGACGAACCGGCCCTCGAGCAGGGCCAGCGCGAGCGGGTCGATCAGGCGCTTCTGGATGACACGCTTGAGCGGCCGGGCGCCGTAGGTCGGGTCGTAGCCGAGGTTGCCGAGCAGCGTCTTGGCGTCATCGGTGAGCACCAGCTCGATCCCGCGCTCGGCCACCCGCTCGATCACCCGCGCCACCTGCAGGTCGACGATCTCCGTGAGCTGCTCACGCGTCGAGCGGCGTGGAACTCGACGATGTCATCGAGACGGTTGATGAACTCGGGCTTGAAGTGCCCCTCCGCGCCCTCGCGGCCGCCGGGAATGTTCGAGGTCATGATCAGCACCACGTTCTTGAAGCTGACCGTGCGGCCCTGACCGTCGGTCAGGCGGCCGTCGTCCATCACCTGCAGCAGCGTGTTGAACACGTCCGGGTGCGCCTTCTCGATCTCGTCGAGCAGCACGACCGCATAGGGGCGGCGGCGCACCGCCTCGGTCAGCTGGCCGCCCTCGTCGTAGCCGACGTAGCCGGGAGGCGCGCCGACCAGGCGGCTGACGGAGTGGCGCTCCATGTACTCGGACATGTCGATCCGCACCATCGCCTCGGGCGAGTCGAACATGAACTCGGCCAGCGCCCGCGCCAGCTCGGTCTTGCCGACGCCGGTCGGCCCGAGGAACAGGAACGTGCCGATCGGCCGGTCCGGGTCCTGCAGGCCGGCGCGCGAGCGCCGCAGCGCGCTCGCGACGGCGCTGACCGCCTCGTCCTGGCCGATCACGCGCTCGTGCAGCCGCGCCTCCATGTTGACGAGCTTCTCGATCTCACCCTCGAGCAGCCGCGACACCGGCATCCGCGTCCACTTGGCGACGACCTCGGCGATGTCCTCGGCGTCGACCTCCTCCTTGAGGTAGCGATGCCCTCCGCCGGTGGCCCGCTGGCCACCGGCGTCGTCCTGCGGCCTGCTCCGCGGCGTCCAGCCGCTTGGTCAGGTCCGGGATCGTCCCGTACTGCAGCTCGGCGGCGCGCTCGAGGTCGCCGGCGCGACGCGCCTGGTCGAGCTCGACGTTGGCCTGCTCGAGCTGCTCCTGCAGGGCGGCGACGGCGCCGATCGTCTGCTTCTCCTGCTGCCACTCGGCGTGCATCGCGGCCGAGCGCTCGCGCTCCTCGGCCAGCGCCTGCTCGAGCTGCTCGCGGCGGGCGGCGGTGCCGGGGTCGTCGGACTCCGGGCTGCCCGAGCGACTGCAGCTCGATCTCGAGCTGCAGGATGTGGCGGTCGACCTCGTCGATCTCGGTCGGCTTGGAGTCGATCTCCATGCGGATCTGCGAGGCGGCCTCATCGACCAGGTCGATCGCCTTGTCGGGCAGGAAGCGGTCGGCGATGTAGCGGTCGGAAAGGGTCGCGGCGGCCACCAGCGCGGAGTCGGTGATCCGCACCTTGTGGTGCACCTCGTACTTGCCCTTGAGACCGCGCAGGATCGCGATCGTGTCCTCGACGCTCGGCTCCTCGACGAACACCGGCTGGAAGCGGCGCTCGAGCGCGGCGTCCTTCTCGATGTACTTGCGGTACTCGTCGAGCGTGGTCGCGCCGACGGCGCGCAGCTCTCCGCGGGCGAGCATCGGCTTCAGCAGGTTGGCGGCATCGACGGCGCCCTCCGAGGCGCCGGCGCCGACGATCGTGTGCAGCTCGTCGATGAACAGCACGACGTTGCCGCCGGCGTCCTGGACCTCCTTGAGCACCGCCTTGAGGCGGTCCTCGAACTCGCCGCGGTACTTGGCGCCGGCGATCAGCGAGCCGATGTCCAGCGCGACGACGCGGCGGTCCTTGAGGCCCTCGGGAACGTCGCCGGACACGATGCGCTGGGCCAGGCCCTCGGCGATCGCCGTCTTGCCGACGCCCGGCTCGCCGATCAGCACCGGGTTGTTCTTGGTGCGGCGACTCAGCACCTGGATCACGCGGCGGATCTCGTCGTCGCGGCCGATCACCGGGTCGAGCTTGCCGTCGGCCGCCGCGCGGGTGAGGTCGCGGCCGTACTTCTCGAGCGCCTGGAACTTGTCCTCGGGGTTCTGGTCGGTGACCTTCTGGCCGCCGCGCACCTCGCTCACGGCCCGCAGCAGCGGGTCGTAGCCGGCCCCGACGGAGCGCAGGACGTCGCCGGTGGTGCCCTGGGACTTCGCCAGTGCGAGGCACCAGGTGCTCGGTCGAGATGTACTCGTCCTTGAGCTCCCGCATCTCCTCCTCGGCGCCGCGCAGAACCTCGATCAGCTCGTTGGATGGACCGGTCGGCTCCGGGCTCGAGCTCGTCCGGTGAGGCGCGGCAGCGCCTCGAGCGCCGGGCTCAGCGCCGCGCGTACCGCGGCCGGGTCGACCCCGAGCTTGCGCAGCACGGGCACGACGACGCCGCCGTCCTGCTCGAGCAGCACGGCGAGCAGGTGCTCGGGGCGGGTCTGCGGGTTGCGACGCTCCGCGGCCAGCCGCTGGGCGGCCTCGAGCGCCTCCTGGGATTTGATCGTGAAGCGGTCGGCTTGCATAGTGACAGGCTTTCTGTGTCGGACGCCAGCTCGGGCCGCCCATGGTGAAATCTAAGTCGTATGTGACTTAGATTATGACACGATTGAGGCCGCATGGCAAGAACGGGCCCGACAGCGCAGGCGACACTACGTTGCGCCGGTGCCGCAGGGCTCAAGCTGCCCGGTGCGTCTGGTCGATAAGCCCCCAATGGGTGCCGCCAGGCTGAGCAGCGATCAGCGCCTGTCGCTGATCATGGAGACGCAGCGGGAGATCCTCGCCAGCGATCAGGGGCTTTCCGCAGCCATGCAGCTGATCGCGGAGCGTGCCCAGGCGATCACCGGGGCCGACGGGGCGATGGCGAATCTGCTGACCGGCGATGTGCTGCACACCGTCGGCGCCAGCGGCTGCGCCGTCGGAGCCCTGGATGAGCGGCGCCCGCTGTCCGGCTCGATCGCCCGCTTCGCGATCGCCGGCGGCTCAGCCGATCCTGATTCAGGACTGCGCCAACGATCCGCGCATCGACCCCACGATGCACGCCTGTGTCGGCGACCAGTCCCTGATCTGCGTGCCGCTCTTCCGTGCCCGCGAGGTGATCGGCACCCTCAGCGTGATGCGCACGACGGCCGACGAGCCGCTCGACGAGGAGGACCGCGAGACGCTCGAGATGATCTCGGTTGTGCTCTCGTCGGTCGTGTCGCGTTCCGCCGAGGCCGAAGCGCGCGCAGCGCAGGCGGTCGCCATCAATCGCTTCCGCACGCTGTTCGATGAGGCATCGATCGGAATCCTGCGGCTGGACCTCGCGGGCCGCGCCCTCGAGGTGAACCCGGAGCTGGCCGGGATGCTCGGCGTCGTCCCCGAGGAGATCGGCGGCGCCGAGTTCTCGGAGTACTTCGTGGGCGCCGACCGCTGGCGGTTCGACACCGATGTTCGAGGAGATCGTGGCCGGGAAGCGCAATGCCTTCCAGCTCGAGCTCTGCTGCCGCGATGCCTCGGGCACGGAGATGTGGGTGCTTCTGCGCGCCGTGCTGGAGCGCGATGTCGCCGGCGCGCCTCAGTGCGTCGTGGCCATGATCGAGAACATCACCGACCGCAAGCGGGCCGAGAGCGAGCTGATGCGCCAGGCGGAGATCAACGAGTACCAGGCGCTGCACGACCCGCTCACGGGCCTGCCCAACCGGATGCTGTTCACCGACCGCATCGGTCACGCGATCCTGCAGGCGCAGCGCCACAAGACCAAGCTCGCCGTCGCGCTTGATCGATCTGGACCGCTTCAAGGAGATCAACGATTCGCTCGGGCATACCGCCGGCGATCACCTGCTGATCAGCGTCGGCGAACGGCTGGGCACCGCGCTGCGGGCCTCCGACACGGTCGCCCGGCTCGGCGGCGACGAGTTCGGCCTGGTGCTGACCGAGCTGTCTGACGCCGATGCGCTGCTGCCCGTGCTGGAACGCCTGCAGGGGGCGCTGGAGGAGCCGATCCACGTGCAGTCGCTGCCGATCGGCATCGAGGCATCGATCGGCATCGCGATCTACCCGGACCATGGTGACGACGCACAGACGCTGATCCAGCGCGCCGACGTCGCCATGTACGAGGCCAAGCGCGATGGCTTCAACTATGTCTTCTACGACGACGCGCGCACGACTACGACGTCACCAGCCTGACGCTGGTGGCGCGACCTGCGCCGCGCGCTATCGGAGCGGGAGCTGGTGCTGTACTACCAGCCCAAGGCGGCGCTCGAGAGCGGCGTCGTCACCTCGGTCGAGGCGCTGATCAGATGGATGCATCCAGAGCGAGGCCTGGTGCTGCCCGACTCGTTCATCCCGCTTGCCCAGGAGCACGAGCCTGATCGGGCCGCTGTCGCTGTACGTGATCGAGGAGGCGCTGCGCCAGTCTCGCGTCTGGCTCGAGGAGGGCATCGAGCTGCCGGTGGCGGTCAACCTGTCGACCCGCAACCTGCTCGACCGCAGCTTCCCGCATCAGGTCGCCGAGCTCCTGTTACGGCGCTGGGAGGTCAAGCCGGAGCGCTCGAGCTGGAGGTCACCGAATCCTCCATGCTGGCCAACCCCACGCGCGCCAAGGCGATCCTCGGCGAACTGTCGGAGCTGGGCATCCGCCTCTCGATCGACGACTTCGGCACCGGCTACTCGTCGCTCGCCTACCTGCGGGAGCTGCCCGTGGATGAGATCAAGATCGACCGTTCGTTCGTCATGGGCATGGCCACCGAGGCGGGCGATGCGGTGATCGTGCGCTCGACGGTCGACCTGGGCCGCAACCTCGGCCTGGAGGTGGTCGCCGAGGGCGTCGAGACGATCGAGCACTGGGACCGGCTGCGCGAGCTCGGCTGCACCATCGCCCAGGGATATTTTCTGTCCCGGCCGGTTCCAGCTCACGAGCTGAGCACCTGGTTGCGCACCCGCAAGAACCCGCTGCAGCGCTGACGGAAAGCGCGAGGGCCGGCGTGCGCTCGGGTGGTTGTCGGCGGCCCCGACCTCAGGTGAAGTCGGATACGCGGACCAGCGCGCCGCCGCGGGCGTAGGGGACGATCTCCGCCCGCAGCTCGCGCCGCAGCGCCTCGAGGCGCTCGACCTCGGCCTTCAGCTCGGTCGCGCGGCGCTCCAGCGCCTGCACCTTGCGTGACATTCCCTCGAGCATCGTCTCCAACTCGAACACCCGCTCCACGCCCGCCAGGTTCAAGCCCAGCTCCGCGGTCATCTCCTGGATCCGCTTCAGCCGCTCGACGTCGGCGTGCGAGTACAGACGCGTGCCCTTGGGCGAGCGCTTCGGCTCGATCAGGCCGCGCGACTCGTACATGCGCAGCGTCTGCGGATGCATGCCCGCGAGCTCGGCGGCGACCGAGATCATGAACACGCCCCGTCGGAGGCGACCTCGATGCGGGCGGTGGCGCGGATGCGGGGCGGCCAGGCGGTTCGGCAGTCCATCAGCTCTCACCCGCCTGGGCCGGCTGCTGGCCGTCGGGGAACAGGTTCGCCCGCGGGTCGCCGTTCATGACCTGCGACAGCCGGTCGACCGCCTCGCTCTGCTCGGCCGAGAGGCTCGCCGGCACGTCGATCACGAAGCGGTAGCGCAGGTCGCCGTTGCCCTTGCCACCGAGCCGCGGCGGCCCTTCGCCGCGCAGCCGCTGCACCGTGCCGTGCTTGGTGCCCGGGGCCACGCGCAGCCGCTTGGAGCCGCTCAGCGTCGGGACCTCGATCGACCGCCCCGCGGATCGCCTCCGGGATCGTCAGCGGGCACCTCGACCTCGAGGTTGTCGCCGTGGCGCTTGAAGATCGGGGACTCGGACACGCGCGTGATCACGTAGAGATCGCCGGGCGGGACACCCCGTACCCCGGGGTCGCCCTTGCCGGCGAGCTTGATGCGACTGCCGTCGCGCACGCCGGCCGGGATATTTACGCGCAGCCGCCGGACGCTTCGCTGGGCGCCGGTGCCCTCGCAGGTCGGGCAGGGGTGCTCGATCACGGTGCCCGAGCCCTTGCAGTTGGAGCAGGGCTGGCTGATCGAGAAGATCCCCTGGCTCTGCGCCTCGACACCGCGGCCGTTGCACACCGGGCAGACCTTCGGCGAGGTGCCGGGCCGGGCGCCCGAGCCGTTGCAGGTCGGGCACGGCTTGGAGGTCGGCACCGAGAGCGACACCTGGGTGCCGTGGACGGCCTGGTCGAAGCTCAGCGAGACCTCGGTCTCGAGATCGCGGCCGCGCGCCTGCGGCGGCCGCTGCCCGCGCCGGGCGCGGCCCCGGGCCGCCCGGTGCTGCCGCCCCGCCGAAGAGGTTGGAGAGGATGTCGCCGAAGCCGCCGCCGCCAAAGCCGCCCGCTGGCGAACTGCGACGGGTCGAAGCCGCCGGCCCGCCGGCGAAGCCGGCGAACATGCCGCCGCGGTCGTACTCCTTGCGCTTGTCCGGATCGGACAGGACGTCGTGCGCCTGCGAGATCTCCTTGAACCGCTCCTCCGCCTGCTTGTCGCCCGGGTTGCGGTCCGGGTGATACTTGCGCGCGAGCTTGCGGTACGCCTTCTTGATCTCCTCGTCGGTCGCGTTCTTGCCGACCCCGAGGATCTTGTAGTAGTCGGGCCGCTCTGGCATGGCGCCGACTTGTCCTGGCTTGTCCCGGCTGTCCTAGCCGGCCACGAGCACGCGCGCCGGGCGCAGCACGCTGTCACCGAGCCGGTAGCCCGGCTGGAAGACCTCGGCCACGATGCCGGGCTCGACCCCGTCGACCGGCTGCTGGGCCACCGCCTCGTGGAGCTGCGGGTCGAACGGCTCGCCGTCGGGTGAGAACGGCTCGACGCCCGACGCGCTGCAGGGCCGAGAGCAGATCCGTATGCACCAGCTTGATGCCCTCGGCGAGCGGAGACTCCTCCTCGGCGGCCGCCTTCGAGCGCACGGTCGAGGTTGTCGATCGCGGGCAGCAGCTCCTTGGCCAGCTTGGCGATGCCGCGATCCTGCGCCAGCGCCGCGTCACGCGCCGCGCGCTTGCGGTAGTTCTCAAAGTCGGCCTGGGTGCGCTGGGCGAGCTGCAGGTATTCGTCGGCCTTCTCGGCCTTGGCCGCGAGCTCGTCGAGGTCCTGCTGCACCTGCTGTCCCGTCGTCCGGCTGCGCTCGGCCGGTCCGGCTGGGCTCCTCGGGCTCGGACCGCCGGTGCTCGGCGCGTTGCGGCCGTGCCGCTCGCTGCGGCTGCTGCCACCGAGGAGGCGCCGGGCGGCGCCTCCTCGGGAGCGTCCTGGGCCACGATCTGATCCGGCGCCGGTTGGGCGTCTTCGGGACGCTGCTGCGGTCATCGTTACTTGCCCTCGTCAACGACTTCGGCGTCAACCACGTCCTCCTCCTCGGCGGCATCCGAGGCGCCGTTGCTGGAGGGTGCCTCACCGTCGAAGTTGGGCGTACCGGCCTGCTCCTGGGCGCGCTGGTACATCGCCTCGGAGACCTTGTGGAAGGAGGCGTTCAGCTCGTCCTTGCGGCTGGTGATCTCCGCCGGGTCCTCGCCGGTGAGCGCGTCGCGCACCGCCTTGATGGCGGCCTCGATCTCGCTGCGCGAGGCATCGTCGACCTGCTCACCGAGCTCCTTGAGCTGGCGCTCGGCCTGGTAGGCGGCGTGCTCGGCCTCGTTGCGCGCCTCGGCCAGCTCGCGCTGACGCTTGTCGTCGTCGGCGTGCGCCTCGGCGTCGTGGACCATCTTCTTGATCTCGTCGTCGGACAGGCCCGAGCCGGAGCGGATCTCGATCTTCTGCTCCTTGCTGGTGCCGAGGTCCTTGGCCGAGACGTTGAGGATGCCGTTGGCGTCGATGTCGAACGCGACCTCGATCTGCGGCACGCCGCGCGGCGCCGGCGGGATGCCGGTCAGCTGGAACTTGCCGAGCGACTTGTTGTAGCTCGCCATCTCGCGCTCACCCTGCAGGACGTGGATCTCCACGCTCGGCTGGTTGTCCTCGGCGGTCGAGAAGACCTCCGACTTGCGGGTCGGGATCGTCGTGTTGCGCTCGATCAGCTTGGTCATGACGCCGCCCTTGGTCTCGATGCCGAGCGTCAGCGGGGTCACGTCGAGCAGCAGCACGTCCTTGACGTCGCCGGCCAGCACGCCCGCCTGGATGGCGGCGCCGACGGCCACGACCTCATCCGGGTTGACGCCGCGGTGCGGCTCCTTGCCGGTGAGCTCCTTGACCTTCTCCTGCACGGCGGGCATGCGGGTCATGCCGCCGACCATGACGACGTGGTCGATCTCGCTCGGCGCCCTTGTCCTTGGCGTCGTCGAGCGCCTGGCGGACCGGGGCGACCGTGCGCTCGATCAGCGCGGAGGTCAGCTCATTGAGCTTGGCCCGCGTGAGGCGCATGTCGAGGTGCTTGGGGCCGCTGGCGTCGGCGGTGATGAACGGCAGGTTGATCTGCGACTCCTGAGTGGTCGAGAGCTCGATCTTGGCGCGCTCGGCCGCCTCGTAGAGGCGCTGCAGCGCCATCGGGTCGGCCGCCAGGTCGATGCCCTGTGACTTCTTGAACTCGGCCACCAGCCAGTCGACGATCGCCTTGTCGAAGTTGTCGCCGCCGAGGTGGTTATCACCGGCGGTCGACTTGACCTCGAAGACGCCGTCACCGATCTCGAGCACGGACACGTCGAAGGTGCCGCCGCCGAGGTCGAAGACGAGGATCGTCTGATCGGTCTCCTTGTCGAGCCCGTAGGCGAGCGACGCCGCGGTCGGCTCGTTGATGATGCGCTTGACCTCGAGGCCGGCGATCGTGCCGGCGTCCTTGGTCGCCTGGCGCTGATCGTCGTTGAAGTAGGCGGGGACGGTGATCACCGCGCTGTCGACCGTCTCACCGAGGTACGCCTCGGCGTCGGCCTTCAGCTTGGCGAGGATCATCGCGCTGATCTCCGGCGGGGAGTACTGCTTGCCCTCCACGTCAACGCGCACGTCGCCGCCGGGTCCGGAGACGACCTTGTAGGGGACGATCGCCTCCTCGTCGTGCACCTCGGCCTCCTTGCGGCCCATGAAGCGCTTGATCGAGAAGATCGTGTTCTGCGGGTTGGTCACGCCCTGGCGCTTGGCGACGGTGCCGACCAGGCGCTCGCCGCCCTGAGTGAATGCGACCACGGACGGGGTGGTGCGGCCGCCCTCGGCGTTCTCGATCACCGTCGGGTCGCCGCCCTCGAGCACAGCCATACAGCTGTTGGTCGTGCCGAGGTCGATGCCGATTGTCTTGCCCATCGTGTTCGTTCTGCTCCTCTTAGGTCGTAAAAATCTAAGCGAGAGCGTAGCAGATTTGTGGGCGGGTGGTGGAGCTCGCGTGATTTAGGGAATCCGGGCGGTTCAGGCACCCGGAATTCCCATTCCGGGGGATCGCTGGGGAAGTTTTGGAGTTGGCGGCGGTTGGAGGGCCGGGACGCGCGGGCGGTCGCTGTAAATCCGCTGAATTCCAGCCCGCATCGGACGAGGGGGGCGCCCGCCGACCGCATGGGGACGAGCCGTCCGACCGCATGGGACGAGGCGCCGTACCCGCGCTAACGAATTCTTCTTGTCCAGACCCGGTGCCTGCGTTAGCTTTCGCGGATCGCACGCACCGCCGTCACTGAGTCAGGGACCATACACGACAGCGGTGCCAAAAGGTACGTTCAGGCGACCAATTAGTCGCCAAAGGAGGCGTTGTGAAGGTATTTGTTCGATGGGCGGCGGTAATCGCCCTCGTAGCGGCCTTGGCCGTGGCGGCCTTCGGGGCCGCAGGCAGCTCCGCGCGCCAGCACGAAGGCGTCAAAGTTCACGTTGGGCATCGTTGCCGACACCGGCGGGCTCAACGACCACGGCTTCAACCATCTCGCCTACGAGGGAGCGCTCGAGGCCAAGGCAAAGCTCGGCGTCAAGATCGCATGTCACGCAGGCGCAGTCGAGCTCGCAGTACGTTCCGCTGCCTGACCAAGGAAGCAGAGCGACGGCGACAACCTCGTCGTCGCCGTCGGCTTCGACTTCATCGACGGCGCTTGGCTCAGGTCGCCAAGCAGTTCCCGCACACGCATTTCGCGATCATCGACACGCCGGCTTCGGCCATCGAGGCAAGCCGAAGAACGTCGAGGGTCTGACGTTCCAGTCGCAGCAGTCCGGCTACCTGGTCGGCTACCTCGCCGGCCTGGTCGCCAAGGCCAAGGGCTAGAAGACGATCTCCAGCGTCGGCGGCCAGAACATCCCGTCGGTGACCAGCTACATCGCCGGCTACCAGGCAGGGGGCAAGGCCGCGGATCCGAGCCTGAAGTTCCTGAACGGCTTCTCGGATGACTTCGCCGATCAGGCCAAGTGCGAGACGATCGCCAACGACCAGATCAGCCAGGGGAGCAAGATCGTCTTCCAGGTGGCCGGCGGCTGTGGCCTCGGCGCGCTCCAGGCCGCCAAGCAGCACGGTGACTACGGGATCGGCGTCGATGCCGACCAGGGCTACCTGGGCTCCTACATCCTGACCTCGGCGCTCAAGAAGGTCGACGTCGCGGTGGAGCAGGCGGCGGCATCGCTGCTGCACGGGCAAGTTCGACGCCGGCGGAGACCTCGTCTACTCGGTCAAGAACAACGGCACCGGCTACGGCAAGCTCGACGCGGTGGCCAAGCCGTACGCGAGCAAGCTCGCGAAGCGTCCTCGCCAAGATCAAGAGCGGCAAGATCAAGGTCCCGAGCGTCTTCAAGGGGTAAGGCTCGGCGCTCTGCAAGCCAGTGACGTCCATAGCAGGTAATGGATAACCCCAGTTCTGGAACTGCGGGGGATCACCAAGAAGTTCGGCCCGGTCGTCGCAAACGACCGGGTCGACTTCGACCTGCGGCCCGGCGAGGTGCACGCGCTGCTGGGTGAGAACGGCGCCGGCAAATCGACGCTGATGTCGGTGCTGTACGGGCTGTACAGCCCGACGTCGGGCGAGATCCTGGTCGACGGCAAGCCGGTCAGCATCAACTCCCCCAACGACGCGATCGACCTCGGGATCGGCATGGTGCACCAGCACTTCATGTTCATCCCGGTGATGACCATCACCGAGAACATCGTGCTCGGCAACGAGCCGGTGAAGTCCGGCGCCGGCACGGGCGGTCGGCATGCTCGACCGCCGCACCGCGCGCAAACGCGTTCAGGAGCTCTCCGACACCTACGGGCTCGCGATCGACCCGGACGCCCGCATCGAGGACGTGAGCGTCGGGATGCAGCAGCGCGTCGAGATCCTCCGCGCGCTCTACCGCAACGCCCGCATCCTCGTGCTGGACGAGCCGACCGCGGTGCTGACCGCCCAGGAGATCACCGAGCTGATGGCAGTGCTGCGGCGGCTGAAGGCGGACGGCACCTCGATCATCTTCATCTCACACAAGCTCGGCGAGGTGCTCGAGATCGCCGATCGCATCACCGTGCTGCGCCGCGGCAAGTCGATGGGCACCGTCCCGCGGGCCGGCGCGACCGAGCAGTCGCTCGCCCGCATGGTGGTCGGGCGTGACGTGATCTTCCGGGTCGACAAGGGCGCCGCCGCACCCGCGGGAGCCCGATCCTCACGGTCGAGGATCTGCACGTGCTCGACGACCGTGACCTCGAGGCCGTCCGCGGCGCTTCGCTTGACGGTGCGCGGCGGCGAGATCGTTGCCGCTCGCCGGCGTCGACGGCAACGGTCAGACCGAGCTGGTGCAGGCGATCACCGGCATCCGGGCGCCGGCGAGCGGACGGATCGAGGTGGACGGCGTCGACATCACGGGTCGCGGCGTACGCGCGGCCAGCGCTGCCGGCGTGGCGCACATCGCCGAGGACCGCCACAGGTCGGGCTCGTGCTGCCGTTCACGCTGGCCGAGAACCTCGCGCTGCGCGGCTACCGCCGGGCGCCGCTGAGCCGCCGCGGCTGGCTCAACCTGAGCGCGTTCAGGTCGCTCGCCGATCGCCTGCTCGACGCCTTCGACGTGCGCGGCGGCCGGCCCGAGACGCCGGCCTCCGCCCTCTCGGGCGGCAACCAGCAGAAGCTCTGCATCGCGCGCGAGATCGACTCGCGACCCGAAGCTGCTCGTGGCGCACCAGCCGACGCGCGGGCTGGATGTCGGCGCGATCGAGTTCGTCCACAGCCAGCTGATCGCGCAGCGAGATGCGGGCAAGGCCGTGCTGCTGGTCTCGCTTGGAGTCCGAGGAGGTCAGGTCGCTGGCCGACCGGATCCTCGTGATCTATGAGGGCCGGATCGTCGCCGAGTTCCCGCCGGACGCCACCGAGGAGGAACTCGGCATCGCGATGACCGGCGGTACGGTGGCGACAGCATGAACCGCCAGGCTCGCGCGGGCCGGCCGTGGCGCGATGATCCCGCTCGACCACGGTGGTGCTCGCGTTCATCGTGGCGGGCTTGGTGATGCTGGTCACCGGCACCGACCCGCTGAGCGACCTACGGGGCGATCTTCGACGGCACCGGCCTGAACTGGCTGTTCCCGTGGGTGGCCGGCCAGTCCCGCACGATCGCCGCCCAGGACCTGCAGCAGACGCTGGTGGCTACCGCGCCGCTGATCCTCACCGGCCTGTCGGTCGCCTTCGCCTTCCGGGTCGGGCTCTTCAACATCGGCGCCCAGGGCCAATACACGGTCGGCGCGGTGATCGGCGTGTGGGTCGCCACCTCGTTCAACGGCATGAATCCGGTGCTCCACATCGTCCTCTCGATCCTGGCTGGCGGCGCTCGTCGGAGGAGCTGTGGGCCGGCGATCGCCGGATGGCTGAAGGCCACCGTCGGCACCCACGAGGTGATCTCGACGATCATGCTCAACTGGATCGCGATCTGGATCGCCCAGTATCTGTTCCAGGAGGGCGGCCCGCTGCAGGGCAAGGCATGCGCTGGGCAATCCGGTGTCCAGCACGATCGCCGGCAACATGCACCTGCCGGTGATCTGGGGCAATCCCGCGCTGCAGGGCCTTGACGTGGGGATCTTCATCTCGCTCGCTGGCTGCCGTCGCGTTCTGGGCGATCATGAACCGCTCGACGCTCGGCTATGAGGTGCGGGCCGTGGGGCACAACCCCGACGCAGCACAGCGGCGCCGGCATCAGCGTCGCCCGCAACTACATCATGACGATGGCCATCTGCGGCGTGTTTGCCGGGCTCGCCGCGTCGATCGACGTGCTCGGCTGGCAGTTTCAGGTGTCGAGCGCCGACATCTCGACATCGCAGGTCGGCTTTCTCGGCATCGCGGTCGCGCTGCTCGGCCGCAACACCGCGCTCGGGACGGTGTTCGCAGCGCTGCTGTTCGGCGCACTGGAGACCGGAACCTCGCCCGGGAACATCAACTCGACCACGCTCAATCCGGAGCTCGCCCCGCAGCTCACCTTCGTGATCGAGGGACTCGTCGTGCTGCTCGTCTCCACCGACCTGATCGCCATCCGGCTGCTCGGGCTGCCGCGCAAGCTCGGCTGGGGCGGACCTGAGCCCGGCGCCAACCTGGCTCAGGAGCTCGAACCCGACGATCCCTCATTGGATGCCGCCGAGGCACTCAGACCGGAGCCCGGGACTATGACCACCGTCACAACACCACCGCCGGCGCCCACGGCGCTCGGCTCCAGCCTGCCCGTCCGGCGGATCGGCATCGCCGCGCTGGTGCTGGCGGCCATCGCGTGGATCCTGACCCTGCCGCCGATCATGGCTCGAACCGCCGTGCCATCGATGGTGCTCGGGCTGGTGCCGCGGCCGCGGCCGGTCTGCTCGTGGCGCTGCAGCCGAAGCATCGACGCCTGGGCGGCTGCGCGATAGTGCGTCGGGCTGATCGCGATCCCGATCGCGTTGGCGATGACCGACCAGACATCGGCGAACGTGCAGACCGTGTTCACCTGGTCCGCGCGTGATCGCCTCCGGGTCTGACGTTCGCGACTCCACTGATCTTCGCGGCGCTCGGCGGGATCATCTCGGAGCGCAGCGGGGTGGTGAACATCGGCTTGGAGGGCATGATGCTGATGGGTTGCTACTTCGGGATCTTCGGCGCGAACGTCTGTAACAGCTGGGTGCTCGGGGCGTTGATCGGAATGCTCGCGGGCGGCCTGGCGGCGCTGGTTCACGCGTACTTTTCGCTGCACCTGCGGGCCAACCAGGTGGTCTCGGGCACCGCCATCAACCTCCTGGCGCTCGGCCTCACCGGCTTTCTCTTCGTCTCCTACTACGGCAACAATGGGTCTCCCGGAACGCTTCCTCAGGTGCCGAACGTCACCCTCCCGGGGATCGATCATGTCGCGTTCTTCGGCGGTGCCATCGGTAGCACCAACCTGCTGACGTGGATCGGACTGCTCCTTGTCCCCGTCGTCTGGTGGTTCCTCTTCCGCACGCGCGCCGGCCTGCGCCTGCGCGCCATCGGCGAGCAGCCCCTGGCCGCATCAACGGTCGGCCTCAGGGTCATCGCCACGCGCTACGTGGCCGTCACAGTGTCCGGCGTGCTGGCGGCCCTGGGCGGCGTCTATCTGGCAGACGGGTTCGACGGGTCGTTCAACTTCGACATGACCGAGGGCCGCGGCTTCATTGCCCTGGCTGCTGTGATCTTCGGCAAATGGAACCCGTTCGGGGCGCTGGCCGCGGCGCTGCTGTTCGGGCTCTCGAGCGCGCTCGCCTTCCGCCTGCAGACCTTCTCGCAGACGCTGGCCACCCTGTTCCAGGCGCTGCCCTACGTACTGACACTGATCGCCGTGGCCGGTCTGATCGGGCGCTCCCGACCACCCGCGGCCTCCGGCATTCCGTACGTCAAGGAATAGACGTGTCGGTCGCCCGACTCTCAATCACCAGCCTCACCGACACCGGCGAGCGCCTGTCCGACGAGGTCGAGCTCTACCAGCGCACCTATTCGACGCTGCTGCGCTCCAGCGGAGAGACCCGCCTGCGTGTGTTGGAGCCGTCCCATCGGACGATGCGCTCAAGCCTGCACTCGCTGGCGGACAGCGAGGAGCTCGACCTGGGCGCCTTTCTCTATGCGGTCAGCCGTCTGCCGCAGGCGATCGCGGGGGCCGGGCACGTTGTGCTGGGCCAGTCGGCCGGCGCGCTGATCGCCGACGGGCTTGACGTCAGCCAGTGGCCCGTGGCCGAATCCCCGGCCCGGCGACGCCGGTGGTATGTGGGACCCGACGGCATGCTCGCGGTGCTACTGGCCAGCGCGTCGGACGTTGACGACCTGGTGCCGACGCTGGTCGCCTACCAGATCGAGTGGAACAAGATCCACCTGCATCTGGTGGGCGCCGCGGGGGAGCTCGGCGATCATCCCGACGCCGACAGCTGCGCTGAGCTGCTGGGCGGAAGCGCCGAGGACTGGCAGCGACTCAGCGAGGTATGGGACCCCGACTTTGACCATCGGCTCGAACTGATCCGCCAACATCATCTGTCGCTGCGGATCCGGATGCTGGGGGGCAGCAACACCGGCTACGCGCGCATGACGCGGCGGTGGTGGGCGCCGATCCAGGCGGAGCTGGACGCGGCTGGGGCCGACAGCGCTTCGGGCGGACCACATCGCCCAGGTGGGCGGCGACGAGCAGCGGCCGCTGTACTTCGTCTCGTCGAACACCCACAGCCTCGTCAACATCGCCACGGGAGTTGCGCGCGAGCGCGAACCCCAGCTGATCGAGTTCGTCGAGTCGCTGCCGGCCAGCGACATCCTGCACGAGGAGCTGATCCGTTTCCGGGCCGGCGAGAGCGAGGGTTCGTGGGAGAACTTCCTGTACTTCGTCGCCCGGCAGTGGTTCGACAGCCGCGGGGAGGAAGGCGCCTCCGAGCGCCGCGCGGCCGAGGGTGCCTATGGGATCAAGCACCTGCGGAGTTCCACCGCGCTGCGCGTGTCCGCGCAGGTGATCCCGCTTGACGCGCTCAGCATCGATTCGCTCGACCCGCGTCTGGGCGAGGTCATGCCGAAGCCCTGGCCGCCAGCCGAGCGCGCGGATCGTCAACATCGACTATCCGCTCGGCGTGGCCGCCTACAACATCCTGCGCGAGGTCGCCGTGGACAGCGCCGGTCTGCGCGGCGTCTACGTGCTGGGTAAGGCCGCCACGCTCAACGCCGACGTGGGCGACGTCCTCATCTCCAGCGTCGTCCACGACGAGCACTCGCGCTCGACCTACTGGCTGGACAACGCGTTCAGCGTCGATGACCTGGCCGCCGACCTACGCTTCGGCACCGGCTTGGATAACCAGCGCGCGGTCACGGTCAAGTCGACGTTCCTGCAGAACCGCGCCTACTTGGACTTTTACTACCGCGAGGCGTTCACGGTCGTCGAGATGGAGGCCGGCCCGTTTCTGAACGCGGTCTACGAGCTGGCCGACCCGGAGCGCTTCCCGGTCGGGGAGGCGGTCAACTTCTCCAAGCTGCCGATCGACCTGGGCATCATTCATTACGCCTCAGACACCCCCTACACGCAAGCGCGCACGCTCGGCGCCCGTGGACTCTCCTACTACGGGATGGACTCCACCTATGCGTCGTCACTGGCCATCCTGCGGCGCATTCTCCGCCTCGAGGGGATCCTGAAACAGCCGGTGTAGCTGCTCATGCCCCGTGCCTTCGTGATCGTGATGGACGCCTGCGGGGTCGGGGCGCTGCCCGACGCCGCCGACTATGGCGACGACCCGGCGTCGAACACGTTGGAGCACGTTGCCGAGCTGGCCGGCGGACTCGATCTGCCCACGCTAGGTGCCCTGGGACTCGGCTGCGTCGAGCCGTTGCGTGGGATCCCCCCGGTTCCGTCCCCGGTGTTGCACGGGCGGCTTGGTCCGCTCGGACCCGGAAAGGAATCCGTCACCGGTCACTGGGAGCTGATGGGTGTTGTGCCACAGGCGCCCCTGCCCACCTATCCAGCCGGCTTTCCGGACGAGCTGGTGCGCGAACTCGAGATCGTCACCGGTGCGCGCTTTTGCTGCAACCGCCCCTACAGCGGCACCGAGGTGCTGGAGGACTTCGGCGAGCATCACCTACAGAGCGGCGAGCTCATCCTCTACACCTCGGCCGACTCCGTGTGCCAGATCGCCGCGCACCACGACGTCCTGGACGAGCCGGGACTGCAGGCTCTGTGCGCTGCGGTGCGCGAGCTGATGCGTGGACCCCACGCGGTGGGCCGGGTGATCGCGCGTCCCTTTGTGGGAACGCCCGGTGCCTGGGTGCGCACAGCCGGACGCCACGACTACGCCCTGGTTCCCCCCGCGCGCTCCTACCTGCAGGAGCTCGGCGGGGCGGGTGTCGCCGTCCACGGGGTCGGCAAGATCAGCGACCTGTTCGCCGGCGTGGGCGTCGATGTCAGCCACCCGGGCGCCACCAACGAGCAGGCGATCGCCTCAACCTCCGAGCTGGTGAGATCGCTGGATCAGGGGTTCGTGTTTGTCAACCTCGTCGACACCGATCAGATCTTTGGCCACCGCCACAACGTGGCGGGCTTCGCCGAAGCCCTGCGCGCGATAGACCACGCCGTGGCCGAGTGGTTGGGGCGGCTCGGCGACGGTGACCTGCTCATCCTGACCGCCGATCACGGAGTCGACCCGACAGCTGGGCACACCGATCACACGCGGGAGTACTCACCGCTACTGGCCCGTTTCGCCGGACACGGCGGCCGCCGTCATGACGGCCCGCTGGCCGACGTGGGGGCCAGTGTCCTGAGCTGGCTTACGGGGCGCAACGCGCCCGAGCTGCCCGGCGAGTCGTTCATCCAGCCTCTGCATGGATGAACCGCGAAGGAGAAGGGCGCCGGGAGGCGCCGGTCGGGCAGGACCGTCCGGCGAGCAGAGGCACAGCAGCCTCGCCGTCCAGGACGGTGAACATCTCCTCGAAGTCATGGCGGTGCGGAGGCGGTCCGCCGCCCGGGGGGACGTGCATGTCAATCAGGGTGTAGCGGCCGCCGGTGTCAGCGCCGATAGGAGAATCGTGTACGTGTCGCCGACCAAACCGATGTGCGGGAGCGACTCATCAGAGTCCGGGCTGACTCGCGTCAGGGCCCTTCCCGCGTCGTCGGCCGGGTATGGGCAGGCGCTATCCGGTAGGCCAGGCCGGCGCGCCGGGGAAGGGGACCGCGGCGTTCTGGTCGTTGAAGGTGGCGCCCGAGCCGCCCGCCCGGTACCAGGTCACTCGATTCACCGTAGGAGGGTCGCCGGCGTTGGTAATCGGCAGCACGGCGAGATTGTCGTGCACCGGGACGGACACCGTTGTGGCCGGGAGTCCACAGCCACTGTCAGCCCGCGCCTGACGGCAGATGAAGTGCCAACGCACCCTGCGGACTCCATCCGGAACGACGCTCAAATAGTCCACAGGTTGCGCGAGACCGTTCTGCCCGTTGTCACTGACCACCGCTGGGAAGATCAGGTAGTCAGCCGGACCGTACGAGTAACCCCCGTCCGCGATAACGCTCATTTTGTAACCCACCACGGGACCCGATGCGCCGTGGCGAAAGATGGGATAGACCACGAAATACACGGGTATTCCGTTGGCCACGCCAGCCTGCCGGACGTACTCGGGGACCTCCGGTTGGTCGTTGGTGGCCGCGGTGTAGGTGGCAAGCAAGGCGTGCTCCGGCCCGGTCGCCGGGCGCCTCAGAACCGCGAAGTTCGCTTGGAGCTCACGTAGCGTTGGCCCGATGTGCCAGGCCACCGAGAGATCCCGGCGTGCGTGGGGCGGTGATGGCAACGCAGGAGTCAGCCCGGGTTGTTGCCGCAGAGCGAGACCGCCGCCGAACGCCAGGGCGCCCGCCCCCAGGGCCACCGCTGCCGCGGCTGGAACGCGCCGACGCGATAGTTGGTAGTTCACCGCCGGTGATCCTACATCGAGGAAGTTGGGGTGGCTCTCTTTGGCGTCAATGACGGCTCGGCGCTCCAGGGGAAGACAATCCACCGGTCGGTCTGCCGCCACACGTATTCGCACTTGACCACCGACCGCGGCTTTTCGTAGAGAGTCGCGATCTTGATCTGACCCACGCGCGGAGCGCAGAATCCCTTGACCAGGGACAGCGTGGCGCCGGTGTCGGCGACATCGTCGGCGATCAGGATCTTTGCCTCCTCGAGATCCACGAGATCCGGAACGGGCGGCAGGATGATGGGCAGGTCGAGACGCTCGTCAACCCCGGTGTAGAACTCCACGTTCATCGACCACGTGTTCTTGACCCCGAGCGCGTAACCCAAGCTCGCGGCGACGATCAGGCCACCGCGCGCGATGGCGAGGATCACGTCGGGCTGGAAGCCGTCAGCGTTGATGCTCTCGGCCAGCGCACGGGTGGCCGGACCCACGTCGGCCCAATCGAGAATCTCGCGCTGCTCGCTCAACAGTGAAAAAGGTACCTCACGTTCCGTCAAAGTAAGTGGTGAGTGTGACGAGTCGCCAAAGCTGCTGTCGGCTGCGCGGGTCGAACAGAGCGGCATCGCGGGACAGGAGTTGTTCGGCGCGAGCACGGGAGACGATCTGCCACATATCGTGACCGGGATCCGTCAGACCATTCTGACGCAGCGTCCGTTGGGCCTCGAGGAGCGGGTCGACGCCGGTGGCCGGACCACGCGTGAGCCGTCTGACGCGGCGGCGCGCCTCGGTGCCGCCCTTCCCGGCCAGGCGTCTCGCTCGTCTGGCCAGTTGATCCGCACGCGACGGGGCGACGGGCCTCCAGCGCGGTTCGCTCCCCGCGAAGCGGAGACTCCACGCCGGCTCGCTCAGGGAGCGCGTGACCTTGGAATGGAAGCTGTCGGCCGCGCGCTCGGGAAGATCGAGCGCCAGCATGTGCCTGAGCATCCGGACCGACCAGAGTGGGGAGACGGTATCTGCCCACCGCTCAAAGACGCTGTGACAGTCGGCTGCCCACCCACCCATCCGTTCCCTGATGTAGAAGAGGTCTGGCAGCAGGTGCCACGGGAGGTCGGACTCACGGCGTTGGGTCACCCAGGCGCCCGTCGCCGCGGTGAGCATATTGAGTCCCTCATCGGTCAGGAGGGGTGCGGGCCAGCCCGGCAGGTGGTGAGAGCAGAGGGTGTCGGTGATGCCTTTGACGGTGTCGCCGGTATTTGCGCCGTAAAACGCGCGAGCGATCTCCCCGCCCTGTCCGGTCACGTGTATTTCAAAGCGCGGCGAGGCTGGGAGCACCGACCCAACATCGCCCAGCGACGCCAAACCTCCGCCCCAGTCCACGATCGCCGGAATGCCCGGCGGACCGTTATCCGCGTTGGGGATCTCCACGGCCAGGTCGGTACCTGCAAGTCCGGCGAGGCGGCGGGCGGCACGCACATCTGGGGTGTTGGGAAAGCCCGCCTCTCCGGGGATCGCCAGTGTCTTGGCGGTGAAGGTGCTACCGGTGGCCACTGCGGCCAGAAAGGTGACACGGGAGTCCCGTCCTCCGGTCACCGCCACTTCGACCGGCCGGCCCGGCCAGTCGATGAGCGCGCCGGTGAGGGCGGAGAGATCGCGCACGGCCGCAGCCTGATCGAGCCCACGCGACTCCATCTCGGCCAGCTCGTGATCCGACGGCCCGGTCGCCGCCAAGCGCCGCCATGTCCCCTCCCTGTACTCGAGCATCGCGGCCGGATCCAGCCTTCGCACGGCAGCGTCGAGGGGGGCTCCGCCCAGGGACCAGCCGAAGCCGGCGAAGGAACTCAAGGCCAGCGAGTTGACCGCGCCTCCGCCGCCCAGAGCACGGAGCGCGCCCAGCGAATTGCTGACGATCGTCCCGTGTTCAAAAGCAACCTCGTAGACCGGGTAGGCACCGAGACCGTCCGTACGCACTCGCAGTGTCGCGTCCTCGCAGCAGATCGCGACGTACCGCCCATCGACATCGCAATGCGGGTCGTTGACCCGTCGGACGAGGTCAGCGGAGGGCAAGCCGGCGCACCGGCCGTCCGCCTCCCATATGACCGGGCGTCCGGCGTACAACATCAGAGCGTTGGACCCGTTCCGGTAAACGTGGTGACCGGTTGTGGCGGTGAGATTGGTCGGCAGGCTCCAGACGGCCGCGCTCCTGCCGCTCGAGCTCCCCCACGACTCGACACTGCCGGGTTCGTGCCAGGGTAGGAGCGCAATCGCCTGCCGGAGGCCGCGGTGAAGGTCGGGGAGTTCCTCAGGCCTCGAGAAGTGCGCCGTGATGAAGAGCAACAAGCCGCGGCGAGTCTAACCTCGCGACGCCTCGTCCGGGCCTAATTTCGCAGCGGTGCCGGTGCGTCGTGTCGTCGATGAAGCACTACGCGCCAACCGGATGCCAGGCGGTCTTCAGCTCGGTGACCGCTGCGAGACGCTCGAGCGCATCATCGACCGCCTGGTCGTAGGAGACCGCCGGATCGTGGTGGCTGGCGCGCTTGATCGTCTCGGCGGCCAGCCGGTCGAGCTCGGCAGCCAGCGTTTCGTCGCCCGAGGCGTCCACGATCGCATTGAGATCGCGATGGCCGGCCAGGGCCACGGCCAGTTCACCGCGCCGTCCGGAGATCAGGTTGACCACACCCCCGGGGATGTCGGATACGCCGAGCGCCTCGGCCAGGTCTAGGCCGGCGTGCGGGGCCGAAGGCGAGAGGGCCGCCACAACGGTGTTTCCCGCGGCCAGGGCCGGCGCCACCTCGGCCACGAGCCCGAGCAGCGACGGCTGACCGGGCGCGACGACACCCACGACGCCGGTCGGCTCCGGGAGCGAGAAGGACAAAAACGGCGCAGCCACCGGGTTGATGCCACCGAGCACCGGCTGGAGCTTGTCGGTCCAGCCGGCGTAGTGGACCAGCACGTCCACCGCAGCATCGACCTCCGCCGCCGCATCGAGCCCCCCCACGGCACCGGCCGTCCCCGAGCCGGGCTCAGCCGCCTCGAGCACGGCGATCAGCTGGGTGCGACGCGACTCGAGCGCCTCGGCGGCGCGGTACAGGATCTGCCCGCGGTTGTACGCGGTCCGAGCTGCCCACGGCGCGGCCGCCTGGCGCGCGGCGGCGACGGCCTCGCGGACGTCCTTACGCGATCCGCGGGGGATGTTGAAGTCACCGACGACGTCCGAGCGACCCGACTCGGAGCGGACGAAGGCGCCGCCGATCCAGAGCTTGTAGGTCTTGCGTACGGGGATGCGGCCGGTCGCGCTCATCGCAGGACCCGCAGGTACGGGCGCAGGCCGGCCGGGCCGCCCTCGCGACCAAACCCGGACTCCTTGTAGCCGCCGAACGCGGCGGTGGGATCAAAGTGGTTGTAGGTGTTCTGCCAGACGACGCCGGCCCGCAGGGCACGGGCCACCTCGAACGCCTTGGCCCCCTTGTCGGTCCAGATTCCAGCGGCGAGACCGTAGCGCGAGTTGTTGGCCTTTTCGATCGCCTCGGCCTGAGTGCGGAAGGTGAGCACCGAGACGACCGGCCCGAAGATCTCCTCGACCGCTATCCGGTGCGCCGGCGACACGTCGGTGAACAGCGTCGGGGCGAACCAGTACCCCCGATCGGGCAGCGCACACGAGACGCTCCGGCGCACCGCGCCCTCCGCTTCACCGGCCGCGACCAAGGTCTCGATCCGCTCGAGCTGCTCGGCCGAGTTGATGGCTCCGACGTCGGTGTTCTTGTCGAGCGGATCGCCGATGCGCAACCGGCCCATCCGCGCCCAGAGCTTGGCCACCACCTCGTCCAGCACGCTCTCCTGGATGAGCAACCGGGAGCCGGCGCAGCAGACATGGCCCTGGTTGAAGAAGATGCCGTTGACGATGCCCTCAACCGCCTGATCGATGGCCGCATCCTCGAACACGATGTTGGCCGACTTGCCGCCGAGCTCGAGCGTCAGCGCCACCCTGCGGCCGGCCAGCGCCGTCTGGATGTCCCGGCCGACTGCAGTGGACCCGGTGAAGGCGATCTTGTCCAAGCCGGGCGAGCGCACCAGCGCGGCGCCGACCGCCCCGTCGCCCGGGAGGATCGAGACGACTCCGTCGGGCAGCTCGGCCTCCTGGCAGATCTCGGCCAGCAGCAGCGCCGTGAGCGGGGTTGTCTCGGCCGGTTTGAGGATCGCCGTGTTGCCACACGCGAGGGCCGGCGCCAGCTTCCACGCCGCCATCAGCAGCGGGAAGTTCCACGGCACGATCTGGCCCACCACTCCGAGCGGCTCCACCTCGCGCGCCACCACCCCGTAGCGGAGCTTGTCGGCCCAACCGGCGTAGTGAAAGAAGTGGGCGGCCGCCAGCGGAACATCCACGTCGCGCGACTCGCGCAACGGCTTGCCACCGTCGAGCGTTTCGACCACCGCCAGCTCGCGCGCGCGCTCTTGGATCAGGCGGGCGATCCGGAACAGGTATTTGCCCCGTTCACGGTCCGGTAGCGCAGCCCAGCGGGGCTGCGCATCCCTGGCGACCTCGATGGCCCGCTGCACATCCTGCGGCCCGGCCCAGGCGATCTCGGCGATCGGCTCCTCGGTCGCCGGGTTGACCGTTGGCACGTAGCGCACCTCGGCGGGTTCGCAGAACGATCCGTTGATGAACAGGCCGTAGCGCTCGGCCAGGCGCAGATGGTCGGTGGCCTCCGGCGCGGGCGCGTAATCCCACACGATCGATTGGCGAGGTTCGACGGTCATTCGACGGAGAAGTCCTCACCACGGCCGTAGCGCCCCGACTGCGTCTTGGCGTATTGCCGGAGCAGGTCATTGAGCACGGATGAGGCGCCGATGCGCAGCCGATCGGGCGTGAGCCACTCGTCGCCCAGGGTCTCCTTGACCAGCACGAGCCGGTGCAGCGCCGCCTTGCTGGTCGACACGCCGCCGGCCGCCTTGAAACCGACGATGCGTCCAGTCCGCTCGGCGTGGTCACGGATGGCTTCGAGCATGACCAGACAGACGCCGGGCGTGGCCCCGGCCGAGGCCTTGCCGGTCGAGGTCTTGATGAAGTCGGCGCCGGCCTCCATGGCCAGCATCGACGCGTGGCGCACGTGGTCATAGGACCCGAGCTCGGCGGTCTCGAGGATCACCTTGAGGTGGGCGTCGCCGCAGGCCTCCTTGATCCGGGCCACCTCGCGCATCACCCGCGCGTCGTCACCGGCCAGGAACGCCTCGCGCGAGATGACCATGTCGATCTCATCGGCGCCGGCGGCGATGGCGTCCTCCGTGTCGCGGAGCTTGGCGTCGAGCGACACCTGGCCGGCGGGAAAGCCGGTGGCCACCGACGCCGTCGCCACACCGGTCCCGGCCAGTGCCTCGTGGGCGACCGCCACCATCGCCGGGTATACGCAGATCGCCGCCACGGAGGGGATCTCCGGCACGCTCGGCGCGGGACAGACGGCCTTGGCGCACAGCTGGCGCACCTTTCCGGGCGTGTCAGCGCCCTCGAGCGTGGTCAGGTCGAGCAGCGACACGGCGAGGCGGATCCCCTGCTCTTTGGCGGTCGTCTTGATCGAACGGGCGCCCAGCTGGGCAGCGCGCTCCTCGATCCCGACCCGGTCGACATGTGCCAGCCGGCGGCTCATCTGAGCACTCAGGCTAGCTCACGCCGAGACCCGTTTCCACACGCCCGGCGCGCCGGCGCAGAGGTGGCAATACGCTGCTGGATGTGCAGCGCGTACTCGTCTTCTGCGGATCCAACCCCGGCCGGCGGCCGGTCTACGTCGAGGCGGCGACCGCCCTGGGGAGCGAGCTGGCCGCGCAGGGCATCGAGGTGGTCTACGGCGGAGCCCAAATCGGGGTGATGGGGGCTCTGGCCGACGCCGCCCTGGCCGGAGGTGGCACGGTGATCGGCGTGATCCCCCGCCTGCTGCTGGCCAAGGAGGTCGCCCACACCGGGGTCTCCGACATGCGGGTGGTGGAGACGATGCATGAGCGCAAGGCTCTGATGGAGTCACTGGCGGACGGCGTGATCGCCCTGCCGGGCGGATTCGGCACGCTTGAAGAGCTATTCGAGATAACCACCTGGGCTCAGCTCGGCATCCACGCCAAGCCGGTCGCCCTGCTCAACGTGGCCGGCTATTGGGATCAGCTGCTGGGCTTCATCGACTTCATGGTCACCGAGGGCTTCCTGCGCGCACAGCAGCGTGACGCGCTGCTGATCGGCGACAGTGCGCCGGATCTGTTGGCCCGCATGGCGCGGTATCAGCCGCCGGTGCTCGGCCAGTGGCTCGATCGCTCGCGGATCTGAGCGCACGGGCGCTTCATCGCGTGCGCGCTCAGAGCGTGCCGAACACGCGGTCGCCGGCATCGCCCAGCCCCGGGCGGATGTAGGCGTTCTCGTCGAGCCCGCGATCCACCGCGGCCGTCCAGATCTGAACGTCGGGATGGGCGGCGGTGACCGCATCGATACCCTCCGGGGCGGAGACCAGGCAGACCAACCCGAGCCGTTGGGCGCCCGCCTGCTTGAGATGCTGCAGGGCGTTCACCGCACTGCCGCCGGTGGCCAGCATCGGGTCGAGCACGAACACGCGCGCGTCGGCCAGACCGGGCGGCAGCCGGGAGTAGTAGTCGACCGGCTTGTGCGCGCGCTCGTCGCGGGCCATCCCCAGATGCCCGACGCGCGCGTCGGGCAGCAGGCGCAGGAAGCCGTCCACCATGCCCAGGCCGGCGCGCAGCACTGGCACGACCACGACCTGCTCGGACAGCCGGGACCCGCGCGTCGGCTCGAGCGGGGTCTGGATCTCGGTGTCCACGACCTGAAGCTCACGAGCCACCTCGATGGCCAGGATGGCCGAGCATTCGAACAGGGCGTGGCGGAAGTTCGGCCACGAGGTGTCGCGGTCGCGCAGAACGGTGAGCCGGTCGGCCAGGACGGGGTGCTCAACGACGGTCAAGCGTGGCGCCATGGCGGGCGATCCTACCGGGCGGCGGCCGCCGTTACGATGCCGCCATGCCAGACGATCCACAGGAGCTGCTCGCCGCCGCGGCGAGGGTCATGCGCCACGCGCACGCGCCCTACTCCGAGTTCAGGGTCGGCGCCGCCCTGCGCGGAGCGGCCGGCGCGATTCACCTCGGCGCCAACGTGGAGAACGCCTCCTACTCCCAGACGCAATGCGCCGAGGCCTCGGCCATCGGCGCGATGATCGCCGCCGGCGAAACCCGGATCACGGCCGTGGCCATCGTCGCCGAGCGCCTCGAGCATTGCCCGCCGTGCGGCGGCTGTCGCCAGCGCCTGTGCGAGTTCGCCGCGGCGCAGACGCCCGTGTACCTTGGCCGACCGGGTTCCGAGCCCCGCACGACGACGCTGGGTGAGCTCCTGCCGCTGGCCTTCGAGTCCGGGGCGCTCGAGCCATGACCGGCGCGCGCGGCCCGCGCGTGGGCGTGATCCTCGGTTCCGGTCTGGGTGCGGTGGCCGATGCGGTGGAGGATCCGCTCCTCATCGGCTATGAGGAGCTTCCCGGTTTCCCGCGCCCGACCGTGGCGGGTCATGCCGGCCAGGTGGTTAAAGGGCTGATCGGTGGGGTGCCGGTGGCGATCCTGCAGGGTCGCGCTCACCTCTACGAGGGCGGTCCGGTGGACGAGATCCGGGCGCCCGTGCGCTGGCTGAAGGCACAGGGCGCCGAGATTCTCGTGCAGACCAACGCAGCCGGCTCGCTGCGCCCGGAGGTCGGGCCCGGCCGCCTGATGGCCATCACCGACCACATCAACCTGACCGGCACCAATGTGCTCATCGGTCCCAACGACGACAGCATCGGTCCGCGCTTTCCGGCCATGGGCGGCGCCTACGACCCGGAGCTTCTGGTCCAGCTGCGCGCCGCGGCTGCGCAGCTGGGCCTGGCGCTGGCGGAGGGCGTGTACACCGGCTGGTCGGGTCCGGCCTTCGAGACGGCGGCCGAGATCCGGGCGATCCGCGTCCTGGGCGGCGACGCGGTGGGCATGTCGACCGTGCACGAGACGGTCGTAGCCCGGCACTGCGGGCTGCGCGTGGCGGCCATCTCCGCCATCACCAACCTGGCCGAGGGCATGAGCGAGGTTCCCCTCAGCCACGAGCAGACGCTGGCCGACGCCGCCGGCGCGGCCGAGGACCTGGTGCGGCTGCTCACCGCATTCATCCCGCGGCTGGCGGAGGGCTGATGCTGACCCCTGAGCTGATCCGCAAGAAGCGCGACGGCGGCGAACTGACGGCGGCGGAGATCGAGCACTTCGTCACTGGCCTGACCAACGGCAGCGTCACCGATGCCCAGGTGGGAGCGATGGCGATGGCGATCGTCTGGCGTGGGATGAGCCGGCCCGAGCGCGTGGCCTTGACCGGCGCGATGATGCACTCCGGCGACGTCCTGCGGTGGGACCTGGATCGGCCGGTGCTGGACAAGCACTCGACCGGCGGCGTCGGCGACAAGGTCAGCCTGCTGCTGGCCCCCGTCGTGGCCGCCTGTGGTGGCGCGGTGCCGATGATCTCTGGGCGCGGCCTCGGCCACACCGGCGGCACCCTGGACAAGCTCGAGTCGATCCCGGGCTACGACGTCCAGCCGAGTCCGGAGCGGTTTCGCCAGGTCGTCGCCGAAACCGGGTGCGCGATCATCGGACAGACGGGCGCGCTGGCGCCGGCCGATCGGCGGCTCTACGCGATCCGGGACTCGACGGCAACGGTGGAGTCGCTGTCCCTGATCGTCGCCTCGATCCTGTCCAAGAAGCTGGCCGCCGGACTGGACGGCCTGGTCATGGACGTCAAGGCCGGTTCGGGCGCGTTCCTGCCGTCGTATGGAGAGACGCGCGAACTGGCTGTGGCGATCGTGGAGGTCGCCCGCGGCAACGGCCTGGCCACCAGTGCTCTGCTCACCGACATGAGCCAGGTGCTCGGCCGAACGGCGGGCAACGCCCTGGAGGTGCTGGAGTCGATCGAGGCACTGAGCGACCCCGGCGACGCCGACGCTCGGCTGATCGAGGTGACGCTCGCCCTGAGCGCCGAGGCGCTCGTATTGGGTGGTCTGTACGACGATCGGGCGACGGCCAGCGCCGCGGCCCAGCGAGCGCTCTCCAGCGGCGCGGCGGCCGAGGTGTTCAGCGCCATGGTCAGCGCGCTCGGCGGTCCGCCGCAGTTGCTCGATAAGCCCCGGGAGATTCTGCCCACGGCCCCGATCGTCCGCCCGGTGTGGCCGGACACCCCGGGCACGATCAGCTCGATCGATGTGCGCGCGGTGGGCGTCGCGATCGTGGCGCTCGGGGGTGGACGCGCTCGCGAGACCGACCCGGTCGATCACGCCGTCGGGCTGAGCGAGGTCGCCGCGCTGGGCGAATCCGTGAGCCCCGACACCCGACCGCTGGCGCTGCTGCACGCTCGCGACGAGTCGTCCTTTGCCCAGGCGGCCGGGGCCATCCGCTCGGCCTACACGCTCACGGAGGCGGCACCGGGCGCCGCCGCGACATCGCCGGTGCTCGAGGCGATCCGTTAGGGCTGGCTCACGCCAACTGGGGCTTCTCGGCCAGCCAGACCAGCACAGCCGGCAGGCCCAGATAGGCGGCGGCGGTCGCCTCCGGGATGTGACGGAACGCGCGGCGCTTGGCGGCGAGTTCCGACTCGGTGATGGTCGGCTCGAAGCAGCCGATGGCCCGCAGCCCGCAGGCGGCAAACGCGCTCAGGTAATCGGCGTGCAGGTGGGGGTGCTCGCGCACGAAGCCACGGCTGCCGTCAGAGCCGGAGAACGGCGCATGCCAGCCCAGCAGCGCCTGAAATGGGTGCAGCACCGAGACGATCAGTCGACCGCCGGGCACCAGGACACGCGCCAACTCGGCCACCCCGACCTCCAGCGACGGCAGATGGGCCAGGGCCAGCCCGCACACGACCAGCTCGAAGCTGTGGTCGGGGTAGGGCAGCTCCCGCAGGTCAGCCACGGCCAGCGAGGCCTCGGGAACGTTGACCAGCGCGCGCTCAATCATCTCGGGCGTGAGGTCGATGCCCGACACCGTGTGGCCCCGCGCGATGAGTTGCCGCGCGTGGCGTCCCGTGCCGCAGGCGGCATCGAGCGCGCGAGCCGCTGGGAGCGGCTCGATCAGCTGGCCGATGACCCGTTCCTCGATGGCGATGATCGGGTTGCCGGGCTCGTCGTAGGAATCGGACCAGATGGCGTAGCCCGCCGCCGCGCCCATCTCCGGCGTGGGCTCGGCCACCGCCAGGCCGGGATCGTCGAGCACCGCGCGCAACTCCGCCAGGCGCCTGGCCGCGTCCGCGTCGTCGCCGTCATAGAGGTTGCGCAACAGCGCCAGGCCCTCGACTCCGGCCAGTAGCTCCCGGGTGAGACGTTGCGAGTCATGCAGCTGTCGAGGCTACCGACTCGGGACGATCGAACTGCGGCGCATGTGCGAAAGTGCAGCCATGGTCGCCAAGGCCGAATTGCACGTCCACCTCGAGGGCACCGCGCCGCCCGAGCTGATCGCGCGCATCGCGCAGCGCAACGGTGTCGCGCTACCCGACGGCATGCTGGCCGAGGACGGGCAGTTCCATTACACGAACTTCCTGCACTTCCTGCAGACCTACGACCTGGCCGCCAGCGTGATCCGCACGGCCGAGGATTATCGCGACATCACCTATGACTACCTGGCCGCAGTGGCCCAGGACGGCGGTATCTACGTGGAGCTGACCGCCTCCCCCGACCATGCCGCGCTGGTCGGCCTGAGCGACGAGGAGCACTATGCCGGCATCGCCGCCGGGATCGACGACGCCCGGCGCGACCACGGCATCGAGGCCCGGATCCTGGTCTCCGCGGTCAGAAACTTCGGCGCCGAGCAGGCCGTCCGGGTGGCCCGCCAGGCGGCGCAGCGGCCTCACCCGTACGTCGTCGGCTTCGCCCTTGCGGGCGACGAGACGCGTGCCACCCGGCCAGTTCGCCGAGGCGTTTGCCATCGCGGCCGACGCCGGGCTCGGCTGCACGGTTCACGCCGGCGAGTGGCAGGGCCCGCACAGCATCCGCTCCGCCATGGAGCTGCCGGTGACCCGCCTCGATCACGGCGTGAGAGCGATCGAGGATCCCAGCCTGGTCCATGAGATCGCCGCGCGCGGGATCACGCTCAACACCTGCCCCACCAGCAACGTGGTGCTCGGGGTCTACGGGTCACTGGCCGAACATCCGCTCCCGCACCTGCGTGCCGCCGGAGTGAGGATCACCCTGGGCTCCGACGATCCCCCCTACTTCGGCGCCACCCTGGGTGGCGAGTACGCGGTCTGCTCCGAGCACTTCCACTGGAACGACGAGCAGCTGCGCGAGGTCACCCGCACGGCGATCGATGCCGCCTTCTGCGAGGAGCCCCTGCGCGCCGAACTGCGGACGCGGTTGGCCGCCGCCTAGCATCATGTCGTCTGACGGCCACCTCGTCTGACGGTCGTGTGACGGTCATGTCGTCTGACGCTCCCCGGGCGCTGCCCACGCCTCCCGACGCCGTTCTGTTCGACCTGGATGGCACGATCATCGACTCGCGCGTGCCGTTCGTGACCTCGGTGAACTACACGCTGGCCGCCCATGGCCAACGGCCGCGCGAACCCGAGGAGCTGTTCCCCTACCTCGGCCCGCCGACCCGGATCATGCTCACCGACATGTTCGGCGACGACGAATCGTTGATCGACGCCGCCCTGGCCACCTATCGCGAGCACTACGCACGAACCAGCGCCGAGACGACGCTGGTCTATGACGGGGTGCGCGAGCTGCTGCGGGAGCTGCACGGTCGGGTGCCGATCGCCCTGGCCACCTCCAAGATCGGCACCAGCGCGACGATGCTGCTCGAGCACTTCGGATTGGCCGCCTGCTTCGACGTGATCAGCGGACCCCTGGCCTCGGCGCTGGCCGAGCCCAAGGCCGTGACGGTGGCCTCGGCGCTCGCGGCGCTGGGCGGACCGCGCGCGGCGGTGATGGTGGGCGACCGCCTCTACGACGTCGAGGGGGCGGGCGAGCACGGCCTGCCCACGATCGGCGTGCTGTGGGGCGCCGGCAGCGAGGCGGAACTGCGGGCAGCGGGCGCCGCCGCGCTGGTCTCCACCCCGGACGAGATCCCGCCGCTGCTCGGCCTATAGCTGTGGACCAAACGTGCAGAAATTGGCACGTGCAGTCCCCGCCTTCCTGGCCCGCGGTTACATGAAGGTGCCGGCGCTCGGGCACATGCGCCGCAGCGCGCAGGCCGAGCACTCCGGCCGTTGCGAATGACAGGTGCGCCGGCCGTGGCGCAGCAGGTTCAGATGCAGCTCCCACTCCTGCCCGCGCGGCGTCAGCTCGAGCATGACGTCGTGCAGTTCCTCAAATGGCGCCCGGGCCCGGAACAGCCCGAGACGCGTGCCGACGCGCGAGACGTGCGTGTCGACGGGCACGTCGCGCATCCCGTAGGCGAACAGCAGCACGCAGGCGGCGGTCTTGCGCCCGACCCCCGGCAACGAGCACAGATACGCCTGCGCAGTGGCCACGGACACCCCCGACAGCCAGTCGAGTTCGAGCGCGCCGGGGGCGGGGCCCGTCTCGGTCACCGCAGCCAGGATCGCCTTGATCCGTGCCGACTTCACCTTCGAGATGCCGCCGCGGCGGATCGCCTCCTCCACCTCGTCCACCGGCGCGTCGCGCACCTCGGCCCAGCTCGGAAAGCGCTGGCGCAGCCCGAAATAGGCGATGTCGCGGTTGCGGTCATTGGTCGACTGCGACAGGACGGTGAGGATCAGCTCGGCCAGCCCGTCGCCGTGGGGCCGCAGGATCGGGATGCCGTAGACGAGCCGCAGCCGGTCGCGGATGGCGTAGACGCGCCGCCGGGGCGGCCGCACCGCCGATGTCCGCATATCCTCGCTGTCCACGGTCATCAGCGCGCACCATATCCGCCGGCTCGCGCCCACGGTCATCGCCGCCGGGCTCGCGGCCGCCTATCTGATCGTGGCCCCGGCCGGCGCGGACCTGCCGGCCGCGCTCCTGCGGGCCAAGCTGTTCGGCGCCGAGGGTTTCGGCCTGTGGAACAACTGGTGGTACGGCGGGCAGTACGTCATGAGCTACAGCGTGCTGTTCCCGCCCCTGGGCTGGCTGCTCGGCCCGCGGCTCGTGGCGGCGCTGGCCAGTGTGGGCACGGCGGCCGCCTTCGAGGCGCTCACCCACGACCTGTGGGGCGAGGACGCCTGGCCCGCCGCCTGCTGGCTCGGCGCGGCCACGGTCACCGAGCTGCTCAGTGGCCGGCTGACCTTCGCGCTGGGGTTGTACGGAACCGCGCTCACCGCGCTTCTCCTTGAGCGACGGCGGCCCCGCTTGGCCGCCGTTATGGCCTGCGCCACCGCCCTGGCCAGTCCTGTGGCGGCTCTGTTCGCAGCGCTGGCCGGAGTCGTGGGCCGGCGACCCTCGGTGGTCCTCGCCGCCCTGCTGCCAACGATCGCGCTGGCTGTCGCCTTCCCGCAGAGCGGGGAGCAGCCGTTTGCCTTCGGCCAGCCTCTGGCCGCTGCTCGTCGCCGGGTCGCTGCTCGCGGTGGTGGCTCAGCGCAGCAGCCGCCCCCGGGTCAGCCTCGCCGTGGTCCTCTATCTCGCGGGCTGTCTGCTGGCCTACTTCGTGCCCACGCCGGTGGGCAGCAATGCGGTGCGCCTGGGCCAGCTCGTGGCCGGGCCGCTGGCCGCTCTACTGCTGGTACCGCGCCGCGCCTGGCTGCTGCTGGCCCTGGCCGCCGGGCCGCTGATCTACCTGCAGGCCCACGACGCGATCACCGACCTGGAGCACGGATCGCCGGCCAGCACCGCCGCCTATTACCGGCCGCTGATCGCCTTTCTGCAGCGGCAGCCGGGGATCTGGCGGGTGGAGGTGCCCTTCACGGAGGGACACTGGGAGAGCTACTACGCTGGCGCCTCGCTTCCCGCTGGCCCGCGGCTGGGAGCGGCAGACTGACATGGCCGATGACCGCCCGTTCTACGTCGGCCGGCTGAGGTCCGCCGACTACGAGGCATGGTTGCACGCGCTGGCCGTGCGCTTTGTGGCGGTGGCCGACGCGCCGACGGACCCCTCGGCGCGGGCCGAGGTGCGCCTGGTCCGGGGCGGGCTCCCGTACCTGCCCGTCGTCGCCCGGCTCAGGCACTGGACGGTGTACCGCGTGCGCGACGCGACGGCCCTGGCCTCAGGCGCCGGGCGCCTGGTCTCCATGGGCCCGAACCAGTTGACCGTCGCGGTCAGGCATCCCGGGCTGGTTCGGCTGCAGGTTCGCTTCTCGCCGCTGTGGCAGCTGAGTGGCGTCCGCGGGTGCGTGGCGGCGCGCGGCGGCTTCACCGCCGTGCAGGCGCGCACGAGCGGCACCGCCCACCTGCGCATGAGCTTCACGCTGAGCCGGATCGACTCGCGGGCTCCCCGCTGCGATTAGCCTGCAGCCGATGCGCGGAGCCCTGACCAGACGCTGCCGGCGGATCCTGCCCCACGGGCCGCTCGACGTGCTGCGCCAGCTGTCGCTGTTCGCCCTGGCCTACGCCGGCTATCAGGTGGTGCGCGGGCTGGTCGCCGGCAGCGGTGCCCGCCCCTTCGCCGACGCGACCCGGATCATCGAGCTCGAGCGGGCGCTGCACCTGTTCGTCGAGGCCGACCTTCAGCGGTGGGTGACCGGTCAGGCGCACTGGTTGCTCGACCTGGCCGACTGGACCTATGTGAACGCGCACTTCGCCCTGTCGGTGGGGGCGCTGGCCTTCATCTACCTGCGCCGCAACGACGCCTACCACTCCGTGCGCAACATGTTCATGGTCGCCATGCTGATCGCCCTGGTGGGGTACGCCGTCTATCCGACGGCGCCGCCGCGGCTGATGCCGCAGTGGGGCTTCAGCGACTCGATCCAGCATTTCACCGGCGTGAACGCCGAGCAGGGACCGACCAGCCTGCTGCTCAATCCCTATGCCGCGGTGCCCTCGATGCACGTATGCATCGCCCTGCTGATCGGGCTGCCCATGTCGCGGCTCGTGCACAGCCGTCCGGCCCGCCTGCTCTGGCGGGGCTATCCGGTCTTCATCGCCTTTGTCGTGGTGGTGACGGCCAACCACTACTTCACCGATGTCGTGCTCGGCGGGCTCACCGCGGGGGCGTCTGCGCTGCTGACCAGGGAGCTCCGGTCCTCCGCCACCCGATCATCTACTCTCTGCGTCGCCCCTGATGGCTGATACCCAGCACAAAGCGCCGAGGTCCAGGGCGCGTCGCCGCGGCGGCGTGGCCGGGGATCGCCTGAGGACGCAGGACATGTTCCGCAACCGGCTGATCGAGTCAAGGCTCACGCCCAACGCGATCTCGCTCACGGGATTCACGCTCAACCTGGCCGCTGCCGGGTTGGTCGTCGGGCGGCTGTTCTTCCTGGCCGGCGTCGCCTTCATCGTCGGCTCGATCATGGACACGCTCGACGGCCGCTACAGCCGCATGTCGGGCAAGGGCACCGAGTTCGGTGCGTTTCTGGACTCGACGCTCGATCGGCTCGAGGAGGGCATCGTGCTGACCGCGGTGGGCGCCTATTTCGCGTCCCAACACGACCAGCTGGCGGTGGCCGCGGTGGTTGCCGCCGTGCTGTTCTCGCTGATGGTGTCCTACACCCGCGCCCGGGCGGAGGCTCTGGGTGTCCAATGCAAGGTGGGCCTGGCCACACGGCCCGTGCGTGTGGTGATCCTGTCGATCGGCCTGGTCTTGGCCCGCGGCGCTTCGATCGGCCATTTCGAGTTGCTCATCCCGGCCGTGTACGTGCTGGCCGCACTCAGCCTCGTGACGGTCGGCCAGCGCATCTGGCACGTCCGCCGGGAGCTGCGTGAGCCGGCCGGCGAAGCGCTCTAGGGATCGCGTTGGCGGCGGCCGGGCGCCCAGGGTCACTCGGCCGCGGTGCGCGCGATCGCATCCTCGACGCCGCGGCTGACCTGTTCACCCGTCAGGGCTTCAACGCGACCAGCATCAACGAGCTGCGCGCCGGCGCGCGCGTGTCGAAGCGCACCCTGTACCAGCATTTTCCCTCCAAGGACGCCCTGATCCTGGCCTACCTGGCGGCGTATGGGCGCACGGGCCCCGCCGAGACGGTGCTCGGCCGCGAGGATCTGGCCGCGCGCACGCGGCTCCTGGAGCTGTTCACGGCGCTGGCCGATCCGCACACCGTCGTGCCCGATCCCCTGCTGGCCGCCACCATCGAGTTCCCCGACCGGGCCCACGCAGTGCACCGAGAGGCCAGCCAGCGGGCCCAGCGGTTCAGCGACCGGCTGGCCGAGCTGGCGCGTGGCGCCGGGGCCAGGGATCCGGCCCGGACGGCCCGGCGGCTCGTCACCCTTTACGACGGCGCCTGCGGCCGGCTGCTGGTGGAGGACGTCGCCACCGTGGTGGCCGACGCGTATCTGATGGCGACATTGATTCTGCGCGAGGCGATCGACTGACTACTTTGGGAACCGATCGGTTTACCTCTGGCCGGCAGATGCGTTCGCGCGCTGGATTTGGGTACCGATCGGTGTAACCGATGCGTCCTGGTGGCGTACTATCGGTATCCGCCGGCGTGCTCGCGCCGGCCAGAAACTTCGAGAAGGGACTTCGACAGTGACCACCGAACCGGCCTCCACAAACGGCTCCTCCCTCAGCGCCGCGCGTTACCAGCATGAGAAGGTGCGCGTCGCCATCATCGGCACCGGCAACTGCGCCAGTTCGTTCGTTCAGGGCGTCGAGTACTACAAGAACGCCGATGCGCGCGAGCAGGTCCCCGGCCTGATGCATGTGGACCTGGGCGGCTACCACGTGCGTGACATCGAGTTCTCCGCCGCCTTCGACATCGACGTCGAGAAGGTGGGCAAGGACCTCAGCGAGGCGATCTTCTCGGGCCAGAACAACACCCTGAAGTTCGTCGACGATGTGCCGCACCTGGGTGTGCCGGTGCAGCGCGGCATGACCCACGACGGGCTGGGCAAGTACCTCAAGGAGAAGATCACCAAGGCGCCCGGGCCCACGGCCGACATCGTCCAGATCCTCAAGGACACCAAGACCGACGTGGTCGTGTCCTACCTGCCGGTCGGCTCCGAGCAGGCCACCAAGTGGTACGTCGAGCAGATCATTGAGGCCGGCTGCGGCTTCGTGAACTGCATCCCGGTGTTCATCGCCGGCGAGGACTACTGGAATGACCGCTTCGTCAAGGCCGGCCTGCCCATCGTCGGCGATGACATCAAGTCGCAGGTCGGCGCGACGATCGTCCACCGCATGCTGGCTCGCCTGTTCCACGACCGTGGCGTCAAGCTGCTGCGCACCAGCCAGCTCAACGTCGGCGGCAACATGGACTTCTACAACATGCTCGAGCGCGAGCGCCTCGAGTCCAAGAAGATCTCCAAGACCCAGGCGGTGACCTCGATCATGGGCCACACGCTGCCCAAGGACGACGTGTACATCGGTCCGTCGGACTACGTCCCGTGGTTGACCGACCGCAAGTGGGCCCACATCCGCCTGGAGGGCCAGGCCTTCGGCGACGTGCCGCTGCAGCTGGAGACCAAGCTCGAGGTGTGGGACTCCCCGAACTCGGCCGGCATCGTCACCGACGCCGTGCGCTGCTGCAAGCTGGCCATGAACCATGGCCTGGGCGGGCAGTTGGACGGCCCCAGCTCCTACCTCATGAAGTCGCCCAAGAATCAGCGCCCGGACGACGAGGCGCGCGAGGCGACCGAGGAGTTCATCGCCAAGTACTCACGCGTGCAGGCGGCCCAGCCGGACGCCGCCAAGGTGGCTGTCGCCTAGGCGCTGGAGGCCCGCCTCGTGCATCGCGCCCCCCGCGTCTGGCTGCTGGCCCCGGTGCTGGCTGCTCTGGCCACGATGGCCGCGTCGTCCGCCGCCGCGCAGATCAACCCGGCCGTCCAGCTCCAGGCTCTGTCCTGTGCCTCGAGCGGGAACTGCGGGGCCATCGGCGGCTACGACGACGGCCTCGGCAACAGCCAGGCGCTGCTGGTGACCGAGTCGCACGGCAGGTGGGGGACCGCCGTTCAGGCCCAGGCACCCGCCGGTGCGGCGGTCGATCCGTTCAAGGCCTCCGACGGCGGAGGCCTGGACGGCATCTCCTGTCCGGCCCCCGGTGACTGCAGCGCCGTGGGTCGCTACACGGACGCGAGCCAGACCGATCACGGTGTGCTGTTCACCGAGAGCCGGGGCCGCTGGTCGCGCGGAGTACAGGCGCAACTACCCGCCAATATGGTCGCGTCGCCCCGGCACAAATCCGGAGTCGTCGACGTCCTGGGTCTGGCCGGGATCGCCTGCCGTTCGGTCGGAGACTGCGTGGCCGTCGGCACCTACGAGAGCACCGCCGAGGTCTGGGAGGCCATGATCCTCGTCGAGCACGGCGGTCACTGGACCCGCGCCATCCAGGCGCCGATGCCGGCCGGAGCTCCGATCCAAGGTCAGAATGCGGCCCTGCAGAGCGTCACCTGCGATCCCTCCGGCGCGTGCACCGCCTCGGGCGAGTACGTCGACGGCTCGGGGCACCAGCAGGCGCTGCTCGTCACGGGCGCCGGCAACCACTGGACGGCGGCGCCGGCGCCCACCCCGCCCGGCGACGCCGACTCGGATCCGAACGTCATGCCCTCGTCGCTGGCCTGCGCCAGCGCGGGTGAGTGCGCCGCGGTGGGCACCTACGTCAATCCCCTGCAGAATTCCCTCGGCCTGTTGCTGACCGAGTCGGGCGGGGCCTGGCAGAGCGGTACCGGCGCCACACTGCCGGCGGGTGCCGCGCCGGCCACCACGGTCGGCGACCAGACCGTGGTGCTGTCCTCCGTGGCCTGCCCACTGGCGAGAAGCTGCACAGCCGTCGGCTGGTACTTCGACAACGACGAGAACGGGCAGGGGCTGCTCGTCACCCAGGTCGGCGGTACGTGGCAAACCGGCGCCGAGGTGACCTTGCCGAGCAACGCCGTCGGAGGCCTGGAGAAGCAGTCCGCCGGGCTGGACTCAATCTCCTGCGCGTCGCTGGGCAACTGCCTGGCCACCGGCGTGTACACCGACCTGGGTTACAACTCACAGGCTCTGCTGGTGCCCGAGGTGGGCGGCGTCTGGCAGGCCGGCGTGGAGTCGCCGCTGCCCGCCGGCGCCGGTCGGGTGCAGTACGCCGCCGCCGACCAGGCCGGCTGCACCGGCGTGGGGGCCTGCACGGTCATCGGCCAGTACAACGATCGCCGCGGTGATGTGCTCGGCTACATGCTCAGCGAGGCCAACGGAGCCTGGGGGCGCCCGGCGGAGCTCGTCCTGCCGCCGCCCACGGCGGCCGAGGCCAAGCTGTCCCTGGCCGCCATTCTCGCCCCGGCGAAACGGGCGGCGCGGCTGACCGAGATCCGCCGCTCGCGCCGGTACGTGTACGAGTACCAGGCGGTCGAGGCCGGCACGGCCACGGCATCGTGGTACGCCACGCGGAACAGCCGGCGGGTGCTGATCGCCCGCGGCCGGGTGCACGTCGACGCGCCGGGAGGGGCCAAGCTGCCGCTGCGCCTCACCCGGGCCGGCACGAGCGCCCTGGCGGGGGCCGAGCGCGTGCGGGTGTCGGTCATCGCCCAGTTCACCCCACGCCGGCAGCGGGCTCAGCAGGCGCAGGCCAGCTTCACGCTCAGCTGAGCGCGCACCGCCTGCGTAGACTGCTCCAGGTGCCAGAACAGCGGCTCGCGATCGCGCAGGTGAGCCCGTTCGCCTGGGAGACCAAGACCGAGATCGGCGACTACGTGCGGTTGCTCTCACGCGAGCTGCACCAGCGCGGCCACCGCGTGCTGATCATCGCCCCGTCGAACTCCGCCGAGCTCGTCCGGGAGAGCCGCAAGGCCTTGCGTGACAGCCGGGCCGGCGAGACGCTGCTCGAGCGTGCCGACGCGGAACCGCTGGTCCTGGGCGTCGGCGAGGTTCTGCCCTTCTCACCCACGCGGCGGCGGGCGGCTTCGCTGCCGGTGGACGTCGCCCGAACCATCGAAGAGGCCCTGACCGCGTTGCCGCTCGACGTGGTGCACGTGCATGAGCCCTTCGCTCCCAGCGCCTCGAGCTCGGCCCTGCGCACCGCTCGGGCCCTGAGCGTGGGCACCTTCCACAATCCGACCGAGCGACTGCTCTCCACCCAGCTCGGCCGCCCCCTGTCGCAACTGCTGTTCAGCCGGTTGGACGCGCGCATCGCCTCTTATGAGGCGACCCGCACGCTGATGGAGCGCTACTTCCCGGCCGACTACCGGGTGGTGTTGCCGGCGGCGGAACCCGTGCCGAGGGAAGCGCCCCAGCCGTCGTCCGGGCCAGCGGGCCAGGACGACGAGGACAGGCGTGCGACCCACGTGGTGCTGGTGGCCGAGGAGGAGCGCGCGGCCCTGCGCACCTTCCTGCGCGCGTTGCGACTGCTGCCGGCCCAGGCGAACTGGCGGGCGACGATCTGGTCCTCCCGCCCGCTGGCCACCCCGGCGGCGCTGGGGGGGCGGCTGGCCGAACGAGTGCGCTTCTCCGACGCCGAGACGGTGGCCATGGACGAGGTGCTCGCGCAGGCCGACGTGATGGTGCTCGGCTCCGACGGCGCGATGCCGACGCCCGGCGTGCTCGTGCGGGCACTGGCCAGCCGGATCGTGCCGGTCGCCTCGAGCATCCCGGTGTACGCGGAGTTGCTCGGGGATGGCGCGCGCGGGCTGCAGTATCCGCCGGGCGACGCGCAGACGCTGTCCGCCAACCTGCTGCACCTGCTCGACGATCCGGCCGCGCTGGCGCGTCTGCAGACCCAGGCCGAGCCGCTGCGGGCCGAGTTGAGCTTCGCCCGGGTGGCCGATGACCTCGAGCCGGTGTACCAGCGTCTCGTGGCCCGCCGGCACGACCGCCGCGCGCCCAACCTCCCAGCGGCTCGGGTGGTGGCCGGACGGCCGCTGATCGACGTGGACCTGCACATGCACACCGACCACTCCTACGACTGCGCCACGCCGGTCGAGGTGCTCCTGACCGAGGCCAGGGCCCGCGGCCTGGGCGCGATCGCCGTGACCGAGCACAACGAGATCTCCGGCGCGCTCGAGGCAGCCGAGAAGGCCCAGGGCATCAAGGTCATCGTGGGTGAAGAGGTCAAGACCGCCTCGCAGGGCGAGGTCATCGGCCTGTTCATCCAGGAGAAGATCCCGCGCGGCATGACGCTGCAGGAGACGATCGCCGAGATCAAGCGCCAGGGCGGGCTGGTCTACGTGCCCCATCCGTTCGACCGGATGCACTCGGTGCCCGACTACCGGCACCTGCTCGACGTGCTCGACGACATCGACCTGATCGAGGTGTTCAACCCGCGCGTGGCCATCTCCGAGTTCAACGAGGAGGCGGTGCGCTTCGCCGCCAAGTACCGGATGATCGCCGGGGCCGGCTCCGACGCGCACGTGCCCCAGGGCCTGGGCTCGGTCCGGATCCGCATGCATGACTTCGACGGGCCGGAGCAGTTTCTCGAGTCGTTACGGACCGCCGACATCATCCGCAATCCGGCCAGCCTGCTGTACGTGCAGGCGCTCAAGTTCCTGCAGACCAAGGCGCGGTCGCCGGGCCGCCGGGAGGCCGCGCGCGAGCGGCGAGTGCGTCGGGCCACGCGCAAGTCCTGATGCAGCGGCCGCAAGTCCTGGTGCACGGGCAAGGACAAGCGGCCGGGGTGTCCAATTCGCAAGTGGTGCCCGCAACAGACGACGAGATCCGCGAGAAATACCTGGAGCGGGCGATACGAGAGCTCAACCACCTGTCCCGCGACCTGCAGGCGTGCGAGCACTGCCCGCGGGGCCAGCTGATGCCGGTCCTCGGCTCAGGCCACCCGCAGGCCGACATCGTCATGGTCAAGTACATGGCCCGGCCGTCGGAGATCGAGGAGGGCGTGGCCTTCTACGGACGCGCCGGCAATGCGCTGATGAAGTCGCTCAAGCGCCTGAACATCGATCCGCTGGCGGTCTACGGAACGCTGTGCGTCAAGTGCCCCGTGCTCGATCCGGTCATGGCCGACCCGGAGTGCGTGAGCCGCCTGGCCGACGAGCTGACCATCGTCGCGCCCAAGATCATCGTGGTCATGGGGCCGGAAGCGCTCGGGGTGATCAACGATCTGGACCTCCCGCTGCGCCGCGACCTCACCGACGAGGCGGGCGTCGTACAGCCCTTCACGCCCTCATGCGAGGCGCTGTACGTGCCCAACATCGACGAGTCGCTCGACGAGGAGTCGGCCAAGCGCGGCTTCTGGTCGGCCTTTCAGGCCCTGGGCCGCTGGTGGTCTGACCTGCCGCCTTACTGAGTGGCGATCCGGGTAGAAGCTCGTAGCGATCCGGGTAGGAGCTCGTAGATATGAACGAGATCCTCCCCGGCATCTGGCACTGGACCACGCCCAACCCGCACATCGGCGACACCCTCGTCTCCTCCTACTGGCTCGACGGACCCGGCGTCTTCATCGACCCGCTGCTGCCCCAGGACGCGGGCATCGCCTTCTTCGAATCCCGCCCCACCCGCCCGCAGGCCGTGGTGCTGACCAATCGACATCACTACCGCGACAGCGGTCGGATCGCCGAGCACTTCGACTGCCGGGTGCGCGGCCCGGAGAACGGCCTGCACCGGTTCACGGAAGGTGAGCCGGTCGTCGGCTATCGGCCCGACGACGAGCTGCCCGGGGGCCTGCGGCCGTTTCTGATCGGCTCGCTTTCGCCAGACGAGCACGGGCTGCACCTGGCGTCCGCCGGGGCCCTCTGGGTGGGCGACACCGTCGTGCGCTCGCCGAGCGAGGAATCCAGCCGCATCGGCTGGGTGCCTGACTCGCTCATGGACGACCCTGGCGAAACCCGTCACGGCCTGCTCGAGGCGTTCAGCCGGGTGCTCGAGCACTACGAGTTCTCGCACCTGCTGCTGGCGCACGGCCTGCCCCTGGTCGGCGACGGCCGCCGCGAGCTCGAGGCGCTCGTGCGCGAGGGTGGCCGCACCGCTCCGGGCGCGTTCTGACCTGCGGCTCGACCGTGGGCTGGCGCGTTCACCCGTCTGTCTGCACCACGGAGAGCCGCTGGTCGCCGCCAAGGCCGTGCGTCAAAGTTGGGCGAGACCCTCGGCCACCGCGTCGTGAATCAGGGCGAAGTGGTCGGCATCGGCGCTGAGCGGAGGCGAGACCGCGACGCCCCGCCCGAGGCCACGGACGAGCACCCCGGCCGCCCGCGCGCCCATCGCCAAACGGTTGACCGCGTCCGGCCGGCGCTCCAGGGTGGCCTGGCTGAGCTCCACGGCGGCCATAGTGCCGACACCGCCGCGCACCTCGGCCACGGCTTCGTCGCTCTGGAGCGGCTGGAGCGCACCAAGGAGATCGGCCTCGAGGTCGCGGCCGCGGGTGAGCAGCCCCTCGTTTTCGAGCAGGGCGATGTTGGCCAGACCCGCGGCACAGCAGGCCGCGTGGCCCGCATAGGTGGCACCGTGGCGCAGGATGGGGGCCTCGGGCGCGTCCCAGAAGGGCTCTGCCACGCGCTCGGAGACCACGACGCCGCCCAGCGGCAGGTAGCCGCTGGTCACGCCCTTGGCAAAGGTGATCATGTCCGGCTTCAGACCGAAGCGCTCGACGCCGAACCACGTGCCGAGCCGGCCGAACCCGCAGATCACCGAATCGGCGACGAACAGGACTCCGGTGCGCTGGCAGACGGCGGCCAGGCTCTCCAGGTAGCCGGGCAGCGGCGGGTAGACGCCACCGGCGCCGATCACCGGCTCCGCGAACACGGCCGCCACGCGCTCGGCGCCCGTCTGCGTGATCGCATCCTCCAGCGCCTCGAGCGAGTCATGGGGCACCTGGACGGTCTCCACCTGTGGCCCAAAGCCATCCCGGTTGGCCGGAATGCCGCCCAGAGCGGTGCCGAAACCGTTGGTGCCGTGGTAGCCGGCCGTGCGGCTGATCAGCACGGTGCGCTCCGGTTGGCCGAGAGCCGACCAGTAGCGGCAAGCGATCTTGGCGGCGGTGTCGACCGACTCACCGCCTCCCGTGGTGAAGAACACCCGGGCGGGCATCGGGGCGAGATCGGCGAGCGTGCTGGCCAGTTCCAGCGCCGGACGGCTGGCGAAGTCACCAAAGGCGGAATACGACTCGAGGCGCTTGAACTGCTCGGCCACGGCGGCCGCGATCTCCGGCCGCCCGTGGCCCACGTTGGCATACCACAGGCTGGCCGTGGCATCGAGGTAGCGCTTGCCCTGGGCATCCCAGACCCACACGTCCTCACCGCGCTCGATGACCAGCTCCCGCGACCGCACGGTCGACATGTCGGCAAACGGGTGCCAAAAACGCGTATCACTGTTGGCGGTCATCCCTGGCACGTTATAGCCAGACGGACTGGACCCGGTGTCCAACGGTTCACCCCCGGATCCTCCAACCTGTTTGACCGGCCCCGCCACCACGTGGTCTGGCGAATCCGGCACCTCGCTGTTAGGATCGCGCGGCCCGTGGGGCGGGGCTCGCTCTCGCGTTCCACCGGCATGGCACTCGAGCTTCGGAGAGGGAGGCAGCAGTGGCTGACAACGTAGGCGGATCTGCCGCACAGCAGAGCACCACGCCCAAGCTGTTCGTGCGGCAGTCCTCGGGCCTGGTCCGCAACGTGAGCGTGACCAACGCCCTGTTCTTCAACGTCGCGGCGTTCGTCGGTGTGGGGTTGACCCTGTATCCGGCCTTCTACTCGCTGGCCGACGTGGCCAACTGGAAGATCGGCCCGTTCTCGGACTATGGCTGGGCGGCGATCATCACGGGACTGTTCTGCATCCTGCTGGCGCTGATCTTCTCGTCGTTGACCTCGGTGATGCCGCGCTCCGGCGGCGACTACGTGTTCACCAGCCGCATCATCCACCCGTTCCTGGGCTGGATGGAGTCGTGGACCCTGGTGATCGCGTCGATCCTGATCATCGCCTTTGAGGTACCGCTCGTCCTGCGCAACCTGCAGATCACCGCGCGCATCGTCGGTATCGGAGTGGGCGGAAGCTTCTTCACCGGGGCCAACAGCTGGTTCACCGACGCGACCGGGGCCATCACCGGCATGCCGGGGTTCATCGCCTGCATCGTCGTGCTGCTCGGGATCGGTGCGATCTGCGTGCTGCCCACGCGTTCCTTCCACCGGGTTGTCACCCTGCTGGCCGGCTTCGGCGTCGCCTGCTTCGCGGCGATGTTCGTCTTCGGCCTGCTGTTCACGCACAAGGCCAGCTTCAACGCGAACCTGCCCAAGCTCGACGGTGGCATCACCGCCTCGCAGCTGACCGCGGCGGGCAAGGCCGGCGGCCTGATCGCCACTGACCACCGGGGGCTTCTTCAGCCGCATGTTCGAGACCGGCGCGTTCCCGCTGGTGCTCTCCGTGCTGCTGTTCCAGTACATCGGCTTCCAGTACTCGGCCTATATCGCCGGCGAGGTTCGCGGCAACGTTCGCCGCGGCGTGCTGATCGCCCTGCTCGGAGCTCTGACCATCGGCGTGCTGGCCAACTCCGTCTACACCGACGTGATCTCCAGCCACTTCGGCTTCGGCGCCAACGTCACCTGGGGCGGCAACTACTGGGGCTTTGTCACCAAGCCGGGCCTGCCGCTCGGGCAGCCCGACTCGATGCCCCTGATGGCGGCCGTGGCCAACCACAGCCTGTGGCCCCTCTGGGCCATCATCAGCCTGGGCGGCACGGTCTTCCCGTTCCTGCTCTGCCCGGTCTACATCAACTTCCTCAGCCGCATGCAGCTGGCCTGGAGCCTCGACCGCCAGGTGCCCGAGTGGTTTGGACAGGTCAATGAGCGCCTGCGCGCGCCGCTCAACGCGATCATCGCCACGCTCGTGCTGACCGGGATCTTCCTGTTCTTCCAGTGCTTCAAGGATCTGCCGACGATCCTGGCCACCAGCGACCACAAGCTGAATCTGGTCAGCACAGCGTTCTTCTCGATCGCCATGGCCCTGCTCAGCTGGGTTCTGCCCGGGGTCAACGCGATGCTGGTGAAGTACCGCCGACCGGACCTGGTGCGCAACGCACCGTTTCGCCGGGCGCTGCCCTGGCTGGGCCTGGGGTGGATCATCTTCCCGGTGTGGATCTACATCTTCGCCGTGATCAAGCCGATCGTGAACGGCCTCCAGGGCGGCAGCGCGCTGACCTACCTCGAGGGCCAGGGGCTGCTCGACGCGCTGCTGTTCTACCTGATCGGGCTGGCCATATACCTGGTGATGCGCTACCGCTCACGCAACGCCGGGGTCGACGCCAAGATGCTGTTCACCGAGCTGCCGCCCGATTAGGCGACTTCAATGGCGACACGGATCTACATCGCGAGCGACCTCCACGCGGCGGAAAAGGCGTGGCGGAAGTTCATCAACGCCATCAAGGCCGACGTCTACCGGGCCGACGTCGCCCTGCTGGCCGGCGACCTGACGGGCAAGGCGATCGTGCCCATCCTGGAGCGCGATGGGGGCTACGAGGCTGAGGTCCTCGGCGTGCACCGTCGGGTGCGGGGCGACGCCGAGCTGGCTCAGCTGCAACGGGACATCGCGGACCTGGGCTACTACTCGTTCGTAACCACCGACGCCGAGGCCGAACGACTCTCGAGCGACGAGCCGGCGCGCGACGAGCTGCTCGAGCGGCTGATGACCGCTCGCGTTCATGAGTGGATGGCGCTGGCCACCGAGCGGCTGGCCGACTCGAGCACACCGCTCTACCTGATCCCGGGCAACGATGACGAGTTCAGCATCGACGAGGCGCTGAACACGCCCGGCTACGGTCCGGTCAACGGCGACGGCCGGGTGCTGGACATTCCCGGCGGATTGCAGCTGCTCTCGAGCGGGTGGTCAAACCACACCCCGTGGGCCACCCCGCGCGAGGAGAGCGAGGAGCAGCTCTTCGCCCGGCTCGACGCCCTGGCCCAGGAGGTACGCGACCCTCGGCGCGCGATCTTCATGATCCATGTGCCGCCATACGACTCGGGGCTCGACGAGGCACCGCTGCTGGACGAGAACCTGCGCCCGACGATCTCAGCCGGAGACGTCCTGCGCGGCCCGGTCGGCTCGACGGCGGTGCGCCAGATAATCGAGAAATACCAACCCGCGCTTTCGGTCCACGGCCACATCCACGAGTCCGGGGGCGAGCGCCGGATCGGCGACACCCTGGCCATCAATCCGGGCAGCGAGGCCAACCATGGAATCCTCCGCGGCTACCTGATCGACATCGGCGGCAAGGGCGTGGAGCTCGCCCAGCGGGTGGAGGGCTAGCCGCAGAAGCGCATCGCGGCCACCGCCAGGGCCTGGGCACAGGCCACCAGTCCGTCGACCGGGACGTACTCGTCGATCATGTGCGCGACGCCGATGTGCGGCGGGCCGTAACCGACCGACGGGATCCCGGCCAGCTGGGTCAGGGTGGCCCCGTCGTACCAGGAGTCGAGGCCTCCAAGCCGCCCGGAGCCGGCGGCATCGGCGCTGGCCCCGGTCATGGTCGCCACGATCGGCTCGGACTCGGCGATGTCCATCGGCATGACCGCGTTGGGCCACCAGGCGAAGGTCGGTGGATGCTCGGCCAACCAATCGTCACGGGCGGCGCACTCGCGCCGAATCCACTCCTCGACCTCGCGGCGCACGTGCGAGCCCCAGCCCTGCTCATCAGCCTGGGCGGCCACGTACATCGTGGCGATCGTCAGCTCGCAGGTCGCCGGGTAGGTGACCGCCCACTCGCCGGCCCGCGCCATCGTGGCCAGCAGACTCGGCGGCGAGACGTACGGGTGGTCGTACTCGCGGCGGCCGAGCCACTCCTGGCGCAATGACTCGATGGCGGCCAGGACCACCGCGGCCTTATCGATCGCGTTCACCGCCCCGCCTCGGCGCCACTCCGGTTGGCGCACCTCGGCGTGCCCGGGCCGACCCGGAACCGTGATCACACCGTATTCAGAGCCCCGGCAGGCGACCCAGGTGTCGAGTCCGGTGGGCTCGGTGACGATCCCCGCGTCGGCCCGGATCCCGCGCTGCACGAGCGCACTGCCGCCGGCCCCGGAGGACTCCTCATCGGTATTGGTGGCCACCAGCAGGTCGCCGCGCCGAGCCACCCGCAGCTCGGCCAGCACCTCGGCGGCGAGGACCATGGCCGCGATCCCGCCCTTCATGTCGCAGGCGCCCCGCCCGTACAGCCTGCCGTTGCGCACCTCGGCCGCGAACGGGTGGCTGGTCCACTGCTCGCGCGGCTCGACCGAGACCACGTCGATGTGGCCATTGAGCACGAGCGAGCGCCCGCCGCCGCCACCTCGCAGGGTGGCGATCAGCTGCGGTCGGCCGGTGAAGTCCAGGCCAGGCGGAACCAGGGGCCGCCCGGTCATGACGTCGGGGTCCGGCTCGAACAGGTCGATCTCGGCCCCGCTGTCGGCCAGGCGTTCGGCCAGGTAGCCCTGCAGATCAGCCTCCTGCCGGGGCGGATCGCCGGGGACGCGGGCGGTGGTGTCAAAGCCGATGAGCACCTTGGCCAGGTCGACCAGATCCGCCTCACGGGCCGCCACCCGCGCGCAAACGCGCTGCTCCTCAGGGCTCAAGCTCATGGGCGGGTCCCTAAATCGTCAGGGCTCAGGCTCATGGGCGAGACCCTATAGGTTCCCGCGCGACCCCCCACCACCCGGACTCTCTAACCTTGGCCCCAGGATGGGAGTCGACGCGACGTCGCACCAAGGAGGGGAACCGGAGCTGGTGGCGGCGGCGCAGCGGGTGTGCCTGGAGGCCGAGTCCAGCGGCGTGGACGTCCGCCTGCTCGGGGGGATAGCCATCTGGCTGCGGGCATCAGAGCCGATGCGCCAGACGCTGGGGCGCGAGTACGCCGACATCGACCTGGTCACCACCAAGAAGCAGGCCAAGGGCCTGCGCGAACTGCTCGAGCGCCTGGATTATGTGCCCGACAAGATGTTCAACGCCACCCAGGGCGACACGCGGCTGTACTACCACGCTCCGGACGGGACCTACCACGTCGACGTCTTCATCGAGAAGTTCGTGATGTCGCACGAACTCGAGCTCGGCGCGCGGCTGACCACCGAGCCGGTCACGCTGCCGGCGGCCGAGCTGCTGCTCACCAAGCTGCAGATCGCCGAGCTCAACCACAAGGACGCTTCCGACACCGCGATGCTGCTGGCCGACCATGAGCTGACCCAGTCCGATGGGCAGGGCCGGCTGAACGTCCGACACGTCTCCGAGCTGTGCGCCTCGGACTGGGGCCTGTACACCACCGTCACCGACAACCTCCAGAAGACACAGTCCCTGCTCGACGGGATCCTGCCCCACGGAGAGCACCGCCACCAGGTTCACGCTCGCACCCAGGCCCTGGTCGCCGAGCTCGACGCGGCCCCGAAGTCGGGCGGCTGGCGCAGGCGGGCGAAGATCGGCCGTCGCAAACGCTGGTACCAGACACCCGACGAAGCCGATCGCTGAGCGCCGGTCAGAGGGTCAGGACGATCTTGCCGAGCTTGCCTCCGGCGGCAAAACAGTCGTAGGCCTCGGCCGCCCGCTCCAGCTCAAACGTCTTGTAGATCGGAACGTGCAGCGCGCCCAGGGCGAACAGCGGCAGTACGCTGCGCTCCATGGCGCGGGCGGTCAGCGCCTTCTCCTCGAGCGAGCGGGCCCGCAGCGTGGAGCCGTGGAGGCGGCCGCGGCGGGCCATGAGCAGGCCGAGCGGGAACTCCTGCACGGTTGCGCCGGCCCCGGTGCCGATCACGCTGATGCGGCCGCCCGTGCGCAGCGCCCGCAGGTTGTCGGACATGTTGACGGCGCCGACCAGCTCGAGGATCACATCGAAGGGCCCCTCGTCGACGAAGTCGTCCGGCGAGAGCACCGTGGCGCCGAGCGCGGCGACAAGCTCACGGTGCTTGGGGTTGCGCACCGTGGCGGTCACCCGAGCGCCGGCGGCCCGCCCCAGCTGCACCGCCGCGGTGCCCACGCCACCGGCGGCGCCATGGACCAGAAGCCGTTCGCCCGCCAAGAGCTGGCACTGCGTGAACAGCGCGTCGTGCGCCGTGGTGAAGGTCTCCGGCAGGCCGCCTGCCGCCGGCCAATCGAGCTTCGGCGGAACCTCCATGAGCATGCGCTCGTGCACGACCAGCAGCTCTGCCTGTCCGGCGCCGGCGATCAGGCCCATGACCCGCTCGCCGAGTGGGAAGCGCTCCGCGCCCGGGCCATTGCCGCGGACCTCTCCGGCGAACTCCATGCCCGGCATGTCGGCGGGGACGCCCGCCGGCGGGGGGTAGCGCCCGGCGCGCTGGAGGATGTCCGCTCCGTTCAGCCCAGCGGCGCGCACGCGAACCAGCACCTCGTGTGCCGCCGGTTCCGGGTCAGGGCGCTCCTGCACCACGATCCCGCCGTCCTGGATGACCACCGCGCGCATAGCCTCAGTAAAACAGCTACCCGCACCGCGACCGCTTACCCCGTGCGCCGCTCCAGCTGGGCCACGCACTCGATGTGCGGCGTCTGCGGGAACATGTCGACGGGCCGCACCTTGTTCAGCACGTAGCCGGCTTCGACCAGCTGAGCCGCATTGGGCGCCAGGGTGGTCGGATTACACGAGACGTAGACGATTCGCTTGGGCGCGGCCTCGATGATGCGGCGCACCACCTTCTGCGAGAGCCCGGCGCGCGGCGGATCGACGACCAGCACATCCGGGCGTCCCGCCTTGTCGACGAGCTCGCGCAGGGCCAGTCGCACGTCGCCGGCGAAGAAGTGCACGTTGTCGATCTCGTTGCGGCGGGCGTTGGCGATCGCGTCGGAGATCGCGTCCTCGACGATCTCCAGGCCCCACAGCTCGGCGGCCCGCGGCGCCATCAGCAGGCCGATGGTGCCGATGCCGCAATACAGGTCGTAGAGCCGCTCGTAGCCCTTGAGCTCCGCGTACTCGATGGCCAGGGCGTACAGACGCTCGGCCATCTCGGTGTTGGTCTGGAAGAAGGCCTCGCCGGAGATGCTGATCGAGAGGCCGCCCAACTGTTCCTCGTAGCTCTCGACGCCGGACAGCAGTTCGGTCTCGCCGCCCGCGGTGGTTTCAGCCACGCTGGCCAGCCGGGTCCACAGCAACCCGTCGGATGTCGGGGTGGCCTCGGCCAGCGATTCGCCATCAAGCTTCCCGGGCGAGGTGACCAGGCGCACCTGAATGTCCCCGGTGCGCCGCCCCTCGCGCACCACGAGGTTGCGGAGAAAGCCCTGGTTGGTGCGGCGGTCATAGGGCTCCAAACCCTGGCCACGGCACCAGGCAACGACCTCCTCACGCGCCTGGTTGCTCTTCTCCGACGCGAGCAGGCAGTCGGTCACCTCGACGATGTCCTCCCAGCGTCCCGGCGCGTGAAAACCACAGATGAGGCGGCCGTCGGCGTCCTGCCCGAAGGAGTACTCGAGCTTGTTGCGGTAGCGCCACTCCTGCACAGCGGGGACGATCGGCTCGAAGCTGTAGCCGTCGAGCTTGCCGATCCGCCGCAGGGCGTCATCGACCTGGGCGGCCTTGATGACCAGTTGCTGGGCGTAGGGGATGACCTGCCAGGGCGCGCCGGGATGCTGAGCCACCGGCTCGAGCCGGTCGGGGCTCGGCGTGACCACATCCAGCACGCGCGCCTCCGCGTAGGCCCGCTTGGCCTTGCCGACCTCGACACGGACGGTGTCGCCGGGGATGGCCCCCTGGACGAAGACGACATATCCGTCGTGGCGGGCCACACCGGCGCCGCCAAAGGCGAGCGTGTCGACCGTGAGGGTCAGCTCGTCGCCGCGGCGAGGGCGAGGGGTGGTCGTTTGGTCCATGACTTGACTGAGGTTAGACGGCCCTGAGCGCTCTGATCAGGGCCTTGAAGCTGCGGCGAAAGGCCCGTAGGCCAAGCGCCCTAGGCGCAGAGGAGCTCGAGCAGCGCCTTCTGGACGTGCCGGCGGTTCTCGGCCTGATCCCAGATGCGCTGACGCTCACCGTAGAGCACGGCATCGGTGATCTCCTCGCCCGGGTGGGCCGGGAGGCAATGCAGGGCGATCGCGCCGGGCGCAGCGGCGGCGAGCAGCTCGTCGTTCAGCTGGTAGGCGGCGAGGGCCTGGCGGCGGGCGGCGGCGGTCTCCGGGGAGTCGTTCATGCTCACCCACACGTCGGCGTAGACGGCATTGGCGTCCTTCACGGCCTCAAACGGGTCCCAGGTGAGCTGCGCGCCGGCCACCGGTTCGAGCTGGTAGCCGTCGGGGGCGGCGACGCTGACGCTGACGCCGGCGCGGGCGCCGAGGATGGCCAGCGAGCGGGCGACATTGTTGCCGTCGCCGACGTAGGCGAGCTTCAGTCCGTCCAGGTCACCGAAGGCCTGCTGGAGGGTGAGCAGGTCGGCCAGGGCCTGGCAGGGATGGTGCCCGGAGGTGAGCATGTTGATCACTGGCACGGTGGCATGCTCGGCGAGCTCTTGGACCAGCTCGTCGGGGCCGGTGCGGATCCCGATGGCGGCGACATTCCTGGACAGGACGTAGGCGGTGTCGCGGATCGACTCGCCCCGCGCGAGCTGGGTGTCCTCGGTCTTGAGGACCATCGGGTGGCCTCCGAGCTCCACGATGCCGGTCTCGAAGGTCACGCGCGTGCGGGTGGAGTGGCGCTGGAAGATCAGCGCCACGGTGCGGTCCTTGAGCACGCTCGAGCCGTGCGGGTTGGCCTTCATCCAGGCGGCCCGCGCCAGCAGCTCGAGCAGCTGCTCGGAGGTGAGCTCCTCGCCCGTGAGGCAGTCGTCTGGTCGCAAGTTGCGCAGTCTACGTGGTGGTTGGGGGGTTAATCGGGGGCTCTCTGGACCTCTTATAGGTGCATGGCCGACGCCAGGGACATAGAACGGGTGCGAGCCTTGGCAGCACGGCAACAGGGCCGGCTGACGATCCTTCAGCTGCACCAGCTGGGCATGGCACCTTGGACGATTGCGCTCTGGATCGAGCGGGGACATTTGCAGGCCGTTCTACCTCGCGTTTATGCGCTCGGCCACATGGCTCCGAGTCGCCAGGGAGACCTCTGGGCGGCCGTGCTCCACGCCGGACCGGGGGCGATGCTCAGTCACGGTACCGCGGCGCACTGGCGTGGGTTGATCGACTACGCGCCGCGCCTGATCGAGGTGAGCACACCGCGCAAGGTGCACTCCCCACCAGGCGGCCGTGTCCATGCGCGGCGCCGCGACCTCAGCCGAGAGTTTCACCGCGGGATCCCCGTCACCACGATTCCCATCACACTGCGCGACCTGGCCGCGACCAGTGGCCCGCGGGTTGTGGACCGTGCGCTCGGCCAACTCGACTTTCAAAAACGCCTCGACGTCGACGCGCTACTCATGGCGTGCGGCAGCGGGCGGCGCGGCGCGACCCGGCTGCGTGAGGCGATCGAGGCCTACGACCCCACACGCAAATATGCCAACGGGCGCCTTGAGGAGGATTTCTATGCGCTGTGCCAGCGCCGGGGGCTCCCCCTTCCGCGCCTCAACACACATGTGCACGACATCAAGGTCGACGCCTACTGGCCGCAGCAGGGCCTGGTCGTCGAGCTCGACGGTGAACTCGCCCACTCGAGCGCCGCGCAGCGGCAACACGACCGGCGCAACGACCTGACGCTACGGGGCTACGGCCTGACCGTTCTGCGCTACGACTGGGCCCTCGTCCACCAACAGTCCGATGAGGTGTGCCTGGACGTTTTACGCGCGCTCGGGCGGCTCGTGGCCGAGCATCGCGGTACGGCGGACCAAGCTCAGGCGGACTAGCTCAGGCGGGCTAGCTCAGGCGGACTAGCTCAGGCGAGCTCGTCGGCCCGCGCGCGGACCAGCTCGATGATCTCGGCCGGTGCGGTCGCCGGTGAGCCCCCGGCGAACGGCGGCGACGGGTCGTACTCGATCCCCAGCTGAATCCCGTGGGCCAGCTCCGGGCCGGCGATCTCGGCGGCGAGCATCAGCGCCATGTCGATCCCGGCGGAAACGCCGGCGGCGGTGATGATCTTGCCTTCCCGCACGACGCGCTCGGCGACCGGTGTAACGCCGTAGGGGCGCAGCAGGTCGTACTGCAACCAATGCGTGGTCGCCCGCAGTCCGCGCAGGATCCCGGCGGCGGCGAGCAGCAGCGCGCCCGTGCACACCGAGGTGGTCCAGGTCGAACTCGAGTGGGCCTGTCGCAGCCAGTCGAGCATGGCCTGGTCGGTGGCCAGCGCCCGAGTGCCCGAGCCCCCGGGCACGACGATCACGTCTGGCGACGGCAACTCGCGGAGCGCCCGATCGGCCACCAGCGCCAGCCTTCCGTTCTCCGTGCGCTTGGGGCCCGGCTCGAGGGCCAGGAAAGTTACCGTGGCCCCGGGAATGCGCGACAGAACCTCGTGAGGCCCGACCGCGTCGAGCGCGGTGATCTGGTCGAAGATGGGGATCGCGATATCCACGCTCGGGCGAGCCTACCGACGGGCGGGCGACTGGGAAGGGCCGCGTAGAGCCAGGCGCGCGCGCCTACCGGCCTCCGCGCAGGCCAAAGCCACGCAGCATCATCAGCGCCTTCTCGCCCAGGGTGCCGCGGCCCGGCAGCGCTCCGAGTTGGACGGCGGTGTCGTACAGGTCAAAGAACGCGCGCACACGCAGCAGCCTGCCGCGGTCGAGCTCGCAGTAGAAGACCCCGGGCACGACGATGAACTTCTGGGTGGCCGGCATCCCCCCGAGCGGCTCGCGATGGGTGGCCAGCAGCTTGCACGGTGCCGCCGCCATGCGCCCGTCGCACAGCCGCGGGCCGAGCTGCTCGAAGCGCGCGTCGGGAAACGCCTCCCAGAGTCGCTCCGCGTGGGTGATCAGGGCCGGAATGCCCTCGAGCGGCTCGCTGGTCAGGGGATCTTCGTAATGCAGATGGGGGCTGCAGACCTGCCGAAAGGCGTCCTGATCCTTGTCGGACCAGGCGTCCTCCCAGGCATCGAACAGCTCGTCGACCGTTCCCGCTCGGGGCTCGACCTTTGGTGCGCTCACAGCGGCGATCGTAGCTCGTCACGGACCTGCCCTCACGGCGCCTGACAGACTGGCCGGCGTGATCGAGAATCCGCGTCAACGGCTGGAGCACGCCTGCCTGTGCCTGATGTGCGACGCGATCGATCCCGCGCGCCTAGAGGCCGCCCTGGCCGGGGGCGTGGACGTCGTCGAGTTGCTGGACGGCGGCCAGAGCGACCCGCAGATCCTGGACGCTGCGAGCAGGCTGCGGCCGGCGTGTGAGCGCCACGGTGCGCTGCTGATGCTCAACAACCGTCCGGAGCTGGTGGCGGCCGCCGGCGCGGATGGGGTGCACATCGACCGGCCCGGGACAGACATCGCCCGGGTGCGCGCGACGATCGGCCCGGACAAGCTGCTCGGCGCGTCGACGCACTCGCCTGAGGAGATCATGGCCGCGCAGGAGCTGCCGCTCGACTACATCAGCGTCGGGCCGGTGCACGCCACGCCGATCCGGCCGAACGCAGCGCCCGTGGGCTATCCGCTGATCACCTTCGCCGGGCGCCGCTCGAAGCTGCCGTTCTTCGCGGTGGGCGGGATCGAGCCGCACAACACCGGCGCGGTGGCGGCCGCCGGCGCCCAGCGCATCGCCGTGGTGCGAGCCATCACCGAAGCCAGCGACCCCGGACGCGCCGCTGCCGTGCTGAGGGCCGAGATCACATCGCCCGCCGACTTCCTGGAGCGTTACCGGGCCCGGACCGAGGCGCAGAACGCCGCCGCCCGGGCGCGCCTGGACCCACTCGCGCCCGGCGAGCGACCCTGGCCGCTGCAGCTGTCGGTGGCGGTCACCGCGCTCGCCGCGCTGGTCAACCTGGTCGCCTATCTGGCCGGCGCCAAGCTGCACGGCAGCCGGCTCTCGGCCTCGGAGCTGGTCGCCTTTGTCGTGGTGGCCCTGATCCTGGCGGGCGGCCTATGGCGGCGCTCCGGCGCGGCCGTGCTGCTGTTCATGGCGCTTTTGGCCATCATCGTGGTGCTGTTCTCGCTCTTCTTGATCGAGGCCAGCAACCTGCTCGGCGTGATCGTCCCGCTGCTGTTCATCGGCGGCGGCGGCTACCTGTTCTGGAAGCTCGTGCGGGTGCTCGGACGCATCCAGACGCCGCATTCCCGCTAGCCTCATTGACGTGCCTGAATCAGCTTATGACGTCATTGTGGTGGGCTCGGGGCCGGGCGGCTACGTCACCGCCATCAGGGCCGCGCAGCTTGGTTTCCAGACAGCGGTGGTCGAGCGCGACAAGGTGGGTGGTCGTTGCCTGAATTACGCCTGCATTCCGGCCAAGGCCGTGTTGCGCGTGGCCGATGTGGTGCAGGAGATCCGGGATGCCGGGGAGTTCGGAATCAGCGTGAGCGAGCCGTCGGTGGATTTCGCTGCGGTGATGGAGCGACGCAACAAGGTTGTGTCGACATTGACCGGTGGTGTGTCCGGGTTGTTCAAGAAGAACAAGATCGATCTGATCGAGGGCTCGGGATCCCTGGCCGGGGACGGGAAGGTCAAGGTCGGTGAGGCCACGTATGAGGCGAAGTTCATCGTTCTGGCGACCGGTTCGGTGCCGCGCGCGATCCCGGGCACCTCGTTCGGGGGCGGGGTGATCGGCACCGAGGAGGCCTGGGCGCTTGAGCGGCTGCCCGAGACGCTGGCGGTGATCGGTTCGGGCGCGTCGGGTTCGGAGATCGCCTCGGCCTATGCGCGACTGGGTGTGCGGGTGCAGTTGTTTGAAGCGTTGGAGCGTGTGCTGCCGTCCGAGGACGCCGACATCTCCAAGCTGGCCGAGCGGGGTTTCAAGAAGCAGGGCATCGATGTGCACACCGGCACGCTGGTGAGCGATGTGGTGACCGGTGATGGCGCGGTGAAGTTCAAGTACGGCGAGCAGGCCGGCGAGGCCGACTATGTGGTCATCGCCGCGGGCCGCGGACCGGACATCGAGGGGCTCGGACTCGATACCGCCGGCGTGCAGCTGGATGAGCGAGGCCTGATTGCGGTGGATGGCGCGATGCGCACCAGTGTGCCCGGGGTCTACGCCATCGGTGATCTGGTGCCCGGCCCGGCCCTGGCGCACAAGGCCTCTGATGAGGGGGTCATCGCCGTGGAGGACGCCGCCGGCCGGGCCACGCACCCGATCAGCTACATCGACATCCCGCGCGCGACGTTCTGCACCCCCAATGTGGCCAGTTTCGGCCTGACCGAGGAACAGGCCAGGGCCCAGGGTTTCGATGTGGCCGTCGGCAAGGTCCAGTACGGGGCGGTCGGGGCGGGCACCGTGTACGGAGACCGGCAGGGGCTGGTGAAGATCGTTGGCGACAAGCAGTTCGGCGAGCTGCTGGGCGCCCACATCATCGGCGCCAAAGCCACCGAACTGATCCAGGAATTGGTCAACGCCAAGCTCCTGGAGGGTGGCTATCCCGAGATCGCCCGCATCATCCACGGTCACCCCACCCTGTCCGAAGCCGTCATGGAAGCCGCCCGGGCCGTCGACGGCTGGCTGATCCACGGCTAGGCTCTTGGGGGCGGGGGTCCGCGTCTGCCCCGTGGGGTTGGGATTCCGGTTATCTTGGGCGCGATGAGCGATCCCGCCACGCCTAGCCCCGAGCGCGGACTGAAGGGCGAGATCACGACGGTCGAGCTCGATCGCCAGGAGCGCACACACGCCCGGCGCAGCGCCGAGAGCCGCGCCACCGTTCCAACCATTGAGTTCAGCGCCATCGCCGAGGTCGGTGAACTGCTGAGGCGCGAAAGCGAGGTCGGCTGTGGTGTGGTGGCCGCCCTCGTCGCCGCCAGTGCCCACGCACTGCGCACGGTGCCCCGAGTCAACGGGGCCTATCGCGACGGTCGCTACGAGCTCTACGGGCGGGTGAACGTCGGCGTCACGCTGATCGCTGACGGCGTTTACACCACGCCCACGATCTTTGACGCCGACGAGAAGTCAGCCGCCGAGCTCGGCGTGGAGCTGGGAGAGCTGTTCGCCCGCGCCGGCCAGTCAGAGCTGCACCCCGCCGAGCTGACCGGAGCCACCTTCACGGTGGTGGGTTCCAGTGAGTACGACATCGTGGCACTGACCCCCTTGATCCCGCCCCCCCAGGCCGGGGCGCTGGCCTTCGGTCCGATTCGCGACGTGCCGGTGGTGCGCGGCGGCGAAGTCGTCGCCGGGAGCACGATGCAGCTGTCATTGGCGGTCGATCACCGGATCGTCTACGGACATCATGCAGCGGCCTTCCTCGGGGAGGTCAAGGCGTTTCTGGAGGAGGCACGGATATGACAGACACCGACACCAGCGTCGAAGCGCTGGCGCAGCGGATCGCCGATCGGGGGCAGGATGCTCTGGTGCGACGGCTGCGCACCGTCTACGACGATGCCGCCGCGGCTCACGCCGATCTGATCGCCCTGGACGCTGAGCAAATCGAGGCCATGGTGCAATCGGCTGCCGGGAACGCGGACGGACTGCAATGGAGACGGGCTCTGGCCGGCGTGGCCGCCGACGAGCTCGGTGTCAGCGTCAACGAGGCGCTCACCCATCCGGCCGTGCGACGGGCGCAGGCACTGGTCGGGGCACCGTCGTATGACCAGAGCGTGGCCGAGCTGATCGCCCACCCGGCTTCTCCGCGCGCTGTGCAGCCGGTTCCCGCGACGGCCGGGCGCCTCGTCACCGCCTCGCCCGCGTCCGCCGACGAACCGGTGACGAAACCCGATCCGGAACTGGCCAACCAGCTGGAGTCCGTGCAGGCGGACGACGTCGTGCTCGAGCTGCTCCCCGAGCCGGACCCGACCGAGTACGAGACCGCGGCCTACGACGTGGAGGCCTCCTTTGCGGAGGAGGAGACGGCGCCGACGCTCGAACCTGAGGCGTTGACCCCGGCGGTGGAGGAGGAGATGGTCATCCCGGCCATCCACCTCGGCGGCGTGGCCAACCTGCCGACCAAGCGGGAGGGACTGGGTGTGCGCCTGTCGGCCGACGGCCTGGACATCATGGAGGGCGAACTCGACATCATCGGACGCCTGATCTGGGATGAGATCGAAGCGCTCGAGGTGCCGAACCCGCGCACCCGGCGCCGCCGCCAGGAGCCGCATGCCCGTCTGGTCGTCCGCACGCCCCACGGCGACGCGAGCTTCGATATCCCTGGGATCTCGACGGACGAGCTACGCGACCGAGTCGAGTCGCTGGTCCGGCGCTTCGGGCGCCACTGAGCTCTCCGGCGGCGACCCCAGCCGATCACGCATCACCTCGATCGCCGTCGGATTCGAGTCGATCATCACGAAACGCCGCCCCAGCGCCTGACAGACGGCTCCGAGGGTGCCCGAGCCCGCGAACGGGTCCAGACACCAGGCCCCTGGCCGCGAGGACGCGGCCACGATCCGCCGCACCACGCCCTCGGGCTTCTGGGTCGGGTAGCCCGTCTTCTCCCGACCGTTGGTGGGCACGATGGTGTGGAACCAGACGTCGGTCGGTCGCTTGCCCCGCGCCGCCTTCTCGGCGCTGACCAGGCCGGGCGCCATGTACGGCTCACGCTCGACGGCGTCCGCGTCGAAATGATGGGCGCCGGGCTCGCGCACGTAGACCAGGATCGTGTCGTGCTTGGCCGGCCAGCGGCGGCGCGGCTTGGCGCCGTAGTCGTAGGCCCAGATCAGCTCGTTGAGGAACGCGTCGCGGCCGAACACCTCGTCCAGCAGAAGCTTGCAGTAGTGGGCTTCGCGATAGTCGATGTGAAAGTAGAGAGTTCCGTGAGCCGCCAGCAGTTCGCGGCAGCGGCGCAGCCGCGGCTCGAGGAACGCGAGGTAGTCACCGAAGGCGTCGTCGTAGCTGAGGCTCTGGAGCAGCCGACTGGCGTAGCGGTGCCCACCAAATCCGGTGCGTGATCCCGGCCCGGCTGCGTCGGCCGCGCGGTTGACGGCAAGCTGGGCTCGGGTCTGCGCGCGCCCCGTGTTGAACGGGGGGTCCATGTAGACCAGATCCAGGCTGCCTTCGGGCAGGGCGCCCAGCACCGGCAGGTTGTCGCCGGCGACGATCAGATCGTCGTCGAGCAGGATGGGCTCGTCCGCCTGTTGCACGCGCATTGCCCGAGCACGATACGAAGTACGCTGGACGCGTGGAAACCGAGACCACGACCGGCTCGCGCGCCGCTGGCCGGCGCCTGGCCCGATCCAGGTTCGCAGTCAAGGTCACGCGGTACGCCATCGGGTCAGCCGTCGCGCTGCTGACCAGCGTGATCGTCTTCGCGCTGTTACTGGACGCTGGAGTCGGTACCACGGCCGACTCGATCGTGGCGTTCATCGCCGGGGCGCTGCCCAACTGGATCCTGAACCGGCGCTGGGCGTGGGAGCGCACGGGCGATATGGACGTGGCGCGAGAGGTCGTCGGCTATGCGCTGATCTCGCTGGTTGCGCTCCTCGCCTCCTCAGCGGGCACCGGCGGGATGGATGCCATCGTCCGCCATCATCTCGCGCATCACCCGGCGCTGCGCGTGCTGCTCGTGACGCTGGCCTATGTGGTGGTCCAGGGGCTGCTGTTCGCGGCCAAGTTCGTCGCCTACGACCGCTGGGTGTTCACGGAGAGCGGTCGGTTCCGCGCGGCCCTCAGGGCCCGGCGGGCGGTGTCGGGCCTGGGTGTTGCCGAACCGGAATCAGACGCCGCGGCGTGATGCGGCCCGCTTGAGCGGCTGAGCGGCGACGGCCGGACGGCGGCCATCGGATACCGCATGCGGCGCATCCGCGCCGTGGAAGGCCAACGCGCCCTCGATCTCCATATCGCGCCACTCCTCCCACACACCCGTCACACCAGTGGTGAAGTCGAACTGGGGAGACCAGCCAAAGCTATGGGCCCGGGCCGGGTCGACGATCACGGCGGGCATCTCGCCGGGGCGGGCCGGGCCGTGGATGATCGGCAGCTCGGCGCCGCTGACGCTCCGCACGACATCGGTCACCTCGAGCACCGAGAGCGACCGGCCTGCGCCGATGACCATCGGTCCCGACCAGTTGGCGTTGGTCAGCGCAATCAGCATGCCGCTGACCACATCTGCGACGTGCACGTAGTCCCGCACCTGCAGGCCGTCGCCGTAAACCTCGAAGGTGTTTCCCAGGCGGATGGCCCGCATGAGGCGCGCGACAATGCTGTCCTTGGCCTGCATCCCGGGTCCGTACACGTTGGTCAGGCGCAGGGCCGTGCAGCGGATCCCGTAGACCGCCGTGTAGGCGGACATCATCATCTCGCCGGCGGCCTTGGTGGCGCCGTAGGGCGTGAGCGGCCGCAGGCTCGAGAGCTCGGTGATGGCCGGGTCGAGCATCGGCCCGGTCACCGCGTTGGTTGAGGCGAAGACGAGCGCCCGAACGCCCGCGGAGCGGGCGCCCTCGAGCACGCGATGGGTTCCGGCGACGTTGGTCTGGTAGGTGAGTTCAGGACGCTGGACCGAGCGCAGCACGCTGGTGACAGCCGCCAGGTGCACGACGCCCTCGAAGCCGCCGTCAAAGGCCGCCTCGATCACCTCGGGGTCGGCGATGTCCCCCCGGACGATGTCCACGGCGGGGTCGGGGTGGGCCTGGAGATCCACCACTCGCACCTGCGCACCCGCCGCCACCAGCGTGGAGACGACATACCTACCGATAAAGCCCGAACCGCCGGTCACCAGCACTCGCTGGCCCCGCAGGGCACCTGCCCCCACGCTCACGCGACCGCCAGTGGGGCGGCATTCGGACAGAGGATTCGCATACGGGTGCTCCTAGCTACCTTCAAGTCGATTTGGCCCCAGCGCTCGGGGCTCGCCCGCCCCGTAGGGCAGCTGGCCGAGGAAAAAGTACGGGACAACACCTGCGCGCTGACGGGAGCATAGCCAATCATGCAGGCACACGTCAGCCATTGCCCTGCGCAGAAAGCCGGGCGCGGCAGCCTCGGAGTGGACCATCGCCTGACCTCAGAATAGGGCCCGCCGTCAAGCTGACGTAAAGAACCCGGTCACTCGGCGGAGGGGGTGCCGGCGCGCAGCGCATCGGCAACGCTGGCCGCCGCGTCGGCCACAGTCTGCGCCGGATCGGGGCGGTACGCCTCGGCGGGAGGCTGGATCCGCGCCTCGTAGGCTGCGCGCTCGAGCGCATCCACGTCGGTGAACAGACGGCCGCCGCCCAGCAGCCGTTCGACCAGCCTGACGACCCGCCGGGGCGCCAGCAACCGCGCGTCGATGAGCCGGCCGAGCGCCCTCGGGACGTAGATCTCGGGGCGGCCCGTCCGCAGGGCGACCACGACCGCCTCCGCCACATCCTCAGGCGTCTGGGTGCGCACCCCGCGCAGCCCCTTGGCACCGGCCGCCATCTCGGTGCTGACCAGGCCGGGGAGGATCAGGTGGAGCTCCACCCCGCTGCCCTCGAGCTCGGTCCGGAGCGCCTCGCTCAGGCCCACGATCGCGTACTTGCTCGCGCAGTAGCTGACGACACCCGGTGCGGGCGTGCGGCCCAGCGCCGAGGCCACGTTGACGATATGGCCGCTGGCGCGGGGCAGCAGGCGCTCGAGGGCCAGCTTGCTGCCCAGCGCCACGCCTCCGAGGTTGACGGCCCACACGCGAGCGGTGATCGCGTCTGATTCTTCGGCGAATGGCCCCGTGGGCGCGATCCCGGCGTTGTTGACCAGCACGTCCAGCGGCCCCAGCTCGCGCTCCACGTCGTTCAGGAAGCGGCTGAAGCTCTCGCGACTGGTGACGTCGAGCTCCAGTCCGACCGCACCGGCGCCCAGCTCAGCGGCAACCCCGCGGGTGAGCTCCGCGTCAAGGTCGCCGATGGCCACCCGCGCGCCCTGGGCCAGTAGTGCGGCCGCCGTCGCCCGTCCGATTCCGCGGGCTCCGCCGGTGATCGCCACCACGTTGCCGTTCAAAGCCCTGCGCTGCTTCGCCATCGCTCTCTCCGGTTCTGGTTACTGGGTCTGACGCGGTCGGGCCGGCACGCCGGTGACCGTCTCGCCGGCCGGCACATCCTTCGTCACGACCGCTCCGGCTCCCACCACCGCACCGGTCCCGATTCTCAACGGACTGCCGGGCCGGCCGTTGACGGTCACCGCGCCGGTGCCCATGAAGCTGTAGGGCTCGACCGTCACATTCCCCGAGATGTGCACGCCCGGCGAGAGCGTCGAGTAGGCCCCGATCACGGCATCGTGACCGACCGTGCAATCGAGGTTGATCTGCGCATGCGGCTCCACGGTGATGTTGACGGTCAAAATCGAGCCGGCGCAGACGACCGCGCCGGGGGCGAACTCCACCAAGTCATGGTCGTACTCGACGTTGGGGTGGATCAACGGCGCGGTGGGCCGAAGACCTGCGTCGATCGCCTTGTCGATCAGCTGCTCGCGCAGCTTGGGATCGCCGACGGTGGCGATCACGCTGGCGCCGGGATGGCGCATGGCGGCGTCCGCCAGCGACAGGACGGGATAGCCATTCAGCTCGCTCGCCGGCGCATGGTCATCGATGAAGCCGATCACCTGAAAGCCCACCTCCGCCCACACGGCTCGACCCGCCCAGGACGCGACCTCGCGACCAAAGCCGCCGGCCCCGAAGATCAACAGCTGCCGCTTCTCCACGGCGGCGATCCTATCCATCCGCCGGCGGAGCTTCGTCGGCGGTGGCCTGCGCTCCCAGATCTGGCGGGGCCAGGTCCACGCCACCCGACTCATCGGCGTGGTAGAGGCCGTGGCCACCGAGCACCATCCGCCCCGTCATGGCGAGGATCTTGAGATCGAGCCAGAGCGAGCGGTGCTCCACATACCAGACGTCCAGCTCGATCCGCTCAGACCAGGGCAGCGTCGCGCGACCGTTCACCTGCGCCCACCCGGTGATCCCCGGGGGCACCCGCAAACGCTCGCGCTGGTGTTCGGTGTAGAGCTCGATCTGGCCCATCAGGGTTGGTCGGGGTCCGACAATCGACATCTCTCCGCGCACGACGTTCCACAGGTTCGGCAGCTCGTCGAGCGAGTAGCGGCGCAGGAACTCGCCCATGCGGGTGATGCGCGAATCACCCTGCAGCACCGCGAGCCCGGCGCCGACGTGCTCGGCCCCGGTCACCATCGTGCGTAACTTGAAGATCTGAAACGGCCGCCCGTCGCGGCCCGCGCGTTCCTGGGTGAAGATCGGACTCCCCCGCGACTCGAGCCGGATCAGCAGGCAGAACCAGATCACCCACGGCGCGGTGACGATGGCCGCCGGCAGCCCGATCAGCAGGTCCAGGGCGCGCCTGATGCGCTCACTCCCGCTCATCGAGTTCCCTCCACCGTTTCCCACACCGGCGAGCGCTCGCCCCGCAGCCAATCCCACAGGCCCGCGGCCAGCGCCCAGTTGGTCACCACGTAATACCGGGCCACCAGCAGCGGGCGAGCCGGGACGAGTGGGGCCAGCACAGCCGCCACGAGCAACAGGGCCTGCAGCGCCAGGGTGGCGATGTAGATCGGTCCCCGGCCGACGAGGGCGATGTTGGCGGCCAGGGCCAGCCCGTGCAGGAACGGGACCAGGTAGCGCAGGATCCGGTGGGAGAAGATCATGAGCGCGTAGAGCGGACTGTAACCGCGGGGCGACAGCAGGCCACTGGTGAACACGGTCGGCCAGGTGCGCCGGGCCATCCGCCGCTTGCGGGCGAACTCGCCCTCGATCGTCGGGGCCATCTTCTCGGTCGCCCGCGCCTCGGTGACGTAGATCGCGCGCCAGCCGCGCTTGACCATGTTGAAGGGAAACGAGAGGTCGTGGCCGGCCAGCGGGTCGACGTTCAGGTACGAGTCGCGACGTGTGGCGTAGATCGCGCCGTTCCCGGAGGTGACCGAGCCGAGCGCCGACTCCATGCGCCGCAGCCACATCTCATAGCGCCAGTAGAGGCCTTCCTGATTGGTGCCTCCGGCGTCGAGGAAGCGGACGTCGCCGCAGACGTAGCCCACCGCCGGGTCGACGAAGGCGCTCACCAGCCGGCGCAGTGCGTCGGGCTGCCAGGTCGCATTGGCATCGGAGAACACCAACAGCTCGCCGCTGGCCTGTGTCACGGCGGCGTCCTGGGCGCGGATCTTGCCGCCGCGCGCGAGCTCCAAGACCAGGTCGGCCCCGGCCGCCCGGGCCCGCTGGGCCGTGGTGTCACTCGAGCCATCGGAGGCGACGATCACCTGCAGGCGCTGCGCGGGATAGTCGAGGCTGCGCAGGTTGGCGATCCGCTGGGCGATCACGTCCTGCTCGTTATAGGCCGCGATCACCGCTGTCACCCTGGGCAGCTCGTCGGCGAGCGGGGTCGCCTCCAGCGCACTCGCGGTCGGCGGACGTCGCGACCCGATGGCGCGGCCGAGCAACGCCAGCAACAGCGGGTAGCCGACCTGCGCGTAGACGAGCAGCGCGATGGCCACCCAGAAGACGACGGCGACAACGGTCATGCCCTGGCGATTGTCTCGTACAGCTCGAGCGTGGCCTGGGCCGCCGCCGCCCACGAGTATTCGCCGGCAGCCGCCCGCGCCGCCGCTTGAGCCAGGCCGGCGCGCTGGCCGGCGTCAGCGATGAGCGCGACGAGTGCCTCGCGCAACGCCGTCACGTCCCCGGCCGGCACCAGGCGCGCTGCACCGGTGTCGCCCACCTCGGCGAAGCCGCCCACGTCGCTGAGCACGATCGCCTTGCCGTAGCCGAGCGCGGTGGCCAGCACGCCGGAGAAGCCGAAGCGCTCACTGCGCTCGTAGGGCAGCACGACCAAGTCGGCCCGGGCGAACAGTGCGGCCTCCTCGGCGGCGCTGACGAAGCGCGGGACGAGACGCGCGCCAGCGGGCGCAGCGGCGAGCAGACCCGAGACGTCCATCATCGGGCGTCCGACGATCCACAGCTGCGCGCCGGTGATGCCGCGCCAGGCGGCCAGCAGCGTCTCGAGGCCCTTGTAGGGGCGGATCAGGCCGTAGCTGAGGACCACGGGCGACCCGTCGTCGGGCAGCTCAGACGGGATGCTGGGAGAGAAACCGACCCCCACAGTCGGTTTCTCTCCCAGCGGCGTGCCCAGAGCGCCGTGACGGATGACGTGGACCCGGTCGGGCTCGAAGCCGTGCTGGGCGATGACCTGCTCACGCGCATAGGAAGAGTGGACGACGAGCGCGTCAACACGGGAGAACGCGGCGGCCGGCAGTGGCGGGCGACCCCGGCCGCGCTCGAGCGGATCGTGCAGCGTCAGCACCGTGGGCCGTGGCGGCAGCAGTCGCAGGTCCAGGCGCGGCAGGGTCAGCCACTGGAAGTGCACGACGTCGGCCTCCCGGGCGGCGGTGCTCCGGTACCGGACCATGTCGAGGGGGTGCTCGACCCCCTTGGCCAGCGCCCGCCGTCGGGATCCGGCCGCTCCCCGAGCGTGGCGGTAGAAGAACTCGACTCGTTGGTAGCCGTCGGGGGCGGGCACAGCACCGTAGGCGAAGCGGCTCGTGACCACACGCACGCCGGCGCCCCGCTGCGCCAGCGCCGAGGCCAGGGCGTGATCGTAGGGCGGGGAATACGCCGGAGGATCCACCAGGTCGACGCGCATCAGCGCTGACCTCGCCAGCGGCCTCGGCCGAGCCAGCGGCCTCGGCCGAGCCAGCGGCGTCGGCCGAGCCAGCGGCTCGAGGCCGAGCCCCCGGCCGAGCCACCGGTTACGCCGGCCGACCTCATTGGACATCCGCAGCCCGATCTGCTCCTCGATGGCCAGATAGATCTGGACCAACAGGAACTGCAGACGCTCCCGGCGGCGGAGCCGGGCGGAGCCCGCGGAGCTGCGGCCGTCTGCCCGAAAGGCCACCCCCGGGCCGATCCCGAAGCGCTTGAGCAGCAGCCGGATCCCCCGATGCAGGCCCGGGTCCGGCGAGAAGTCGGGGTAGCGGTCGGCCAGCCAGCGCGCCCCCGCCGCGTAGCCCCGCCATTGTCGGCCCAGGGCCCGCAGGCTCGTGCGATAGGCGTGCGAGACGACGGCGCGCTCGTTGAAGCCCAGCGACCAGCCGGCCGCCTGGAGCCGCCAGGTGAAGTCGGTGTCCTCCGCGGCCCAGATGCCCTCGGTGTAGCCGCCGACCTGCTCGAATGCGCTGCGGCGGACCAGCAGGTTGGCGCTCGAGGCGCGGGGCCGGACGGGATGGTTGACGTGCGAGCGCTGGCCGAGGAAGTTGCGGGCGGCCCCGTACCGCGCCGCCAGCGTGCGGGAGTCCGAGGTACCGGCTATGTCGCCGGTCACCGCCCCGGTCCGCTCGTCGATCGCCGCGGCAAAGAAGCGCCCGAGCAGGTCGGCGGGAGCCACCACGTCCGAGTCCAGGAACAGGAGCCAGCCGTTGACGGCGGCAGCCGCACCGACGTTGCGCGCGTGGGAGGCCGAGGCCTCGCCGGCGGCGCGCACCACCCTGACCGAGTCTGGAGCGGCCGCCGCCGTGCCGCTGTTGTCGGCGATGATCAGCTCGTCGCCGGGCTGCGTGTCGAGCGCCCGGAGCATCGTGACGACGCTCTCCGCCTGCTCGCGGGTCCCCGCGAAGGGCACCACCACGCTCACGCTCGGTCGGGTCACGCGGAGGCCCCCATCCGGCCGCGCAGCCGGCGGAAGGTGGCCAGACCCTGATCGAGCTCAGCTCGATGCAGGAAACCGGTCGCCCAGAGCACGGCCGGAATGGCCAGGAACACCGCCGCGCGAGCGGCGAAGCCACCCAGCCCGGAGGTGGGAAGCAGCAGATCTCCCGCCACCGACAGCCCGCCCATGACCAGCGCGAGCTGGGTCAGCCGGCGCCACTCAAACCTCACCGGGAAGGCCCGGCGAATGAGCAGATGCATGACGCCGAGCATCGCCACGTAGGCGCCACACAGGGCGATGCCGCCGCCCGCGATCCCGTAGCGGGGCACCAGCAGGATCAGCAGCACCACGTTGACGGCCAGCCCAACCAGCGCCGCCGGGAAGTTGCGGCGGGTGACCTTGGCGCGCCCGGCCACCACCAGCAGCACCACCCACAGCCCGTACATGGCCCAGCCCAGCGATACCCACGGAATGGCTCGGTAGGACCCGAAGTACCCCGGATGCGGGGTGAGCACGCGGATGATGTAGCGGTCCTCCAGGGCCAGCCCGGCCACCACCCAACCGGTGATCAGCGCGTAATAGGTGGTGACCAGCGCGTACAGCCGGGCGGCCTGACCGTCGTCGGTGATCGAGTAGGCCAGGGGCGGCCAGGCGTACTGAAACGCGGTGACGATGAACGTGATCGCGCCCGCCACCTTGATGGCGATCGCGTAACGACCGGCCGATGCGGCGCCCTGGCTGTGCACGATGTACTGCCGGTCGAGCACGCTGAGAGCGTAGACCGAGGCCTCGGCCGGCACCGTGGGGAGCCCGAAGTGAAACAGCGTGCGGAAGCTCTCGGGCACCGCGGTGCCGCGCAGCAACCGCCGCCGCAGATGCCACCAGAGGCCCAACAGGACCAGTGTGCTCGTGCCGTAATTGGCGATCAGGAGGCCCTGGTAACCCCGGTTCAGGCCGACGACGAGGATCACCGATGCGGCCACGGTGACCAGCACGTTGATCGTGTTGACGACCGCATAGGCCCGCAACCGCTCGTCCACCCGCAGGACCGCCTGGGCCAGCTCCAGGTTGGTGAACGACCAGATGCCGAGCACCGCGATGCGAAAGGCGCCGGGCACGTGCTCGCTGGTGATCAGCCGGGCCAGCGGTCCGGCCGGGATGGCCAGCCCAAGGCTGATCGCCGTGCTGGTGGCGATCAGGAAGAGCACGGACCGGCGCACGAGCGCATCACGCCGCCCGGGTCCTCGTCGGCGTAGTAGTAGCGCAGGAACGACTCGATGATCCCGAAGCGGGCGACGATGCTCGAGAAGATGACGAAGGTGGCCAGGGTCTCCACGACGCCGTATCCTCCCGCCGCGATTCTGCCCGTGTACACCGGCAACAGCAGCACGGCCAGGAGCCTCTGCAGGATGCTGGCGATCTGGTATGCACCCAGCGCCCCCAAGAGGCGTTTCAGGTAACCGGCCATCGAGGCGGGCTAGCGCTCCTTGGCCAGCACGTGCCAGACGTTGGTCACCAGCTCCTGGGAGTCGACGTCGTGCGCCAGGCTCGACCCGAAGTTGGGCAGGCCGACCTCCATCACGGTGCCGGAGCCATCGTGGAAGGCAATGATCGCCGGTGTGCCGTTGGCCACGCCGGCGGCGGAGATCGTCGCGCCGCTGGGGGGCTGGATCGGCTGGTACTGGCCGAAGCCGCTGAAGGCGATCGCACCGGTGAACAGATCGAGCGAGTCGGTCAGCTCGGTGATCAGCTCGCCGTTGGTGGGAGTGATCGAACCACGTCGCGCGCCGAAGGGGTCCACCGCGGAGGCGACGGGAGCGCTCGCCTGGGCCGCCGACGGGAAGTTCGTGACCCGGCTGCTGCCCCGGAAGGCCCCGGTACCCAGCATGAGCACGCGCCCGCCCGCCTTGACGAAGCCGCCGACGCCATTGGGGCCGGAGACCAGCTGCGCGGGCACGAAGTCCTCGCCGTCGGGGAACAGCACGCCCCAGCGGTTCACCAGCGACGGACCGTAGCTCTCGGCCAAGGCGACATCGGTGGTGAGCTGGTAGCGGAAGTGCAGGGCGTCGAGGTAGTTCAGCAGCGTGGCGTCGGCCCCCAGGCTGGCCGGCGGCCCGTTGACCAGCGGACGGTCCAGGGAGACGGAGTCTCCGGCCCGCAGCGTGTCGGGCAGCCCGTCGCCGCTGTCATCGACCGGGGTATCCCCCATCCAGCTGAGCATCGGCATGACCACCAACACGCGAGCGCGCCCGCCCGCCCGCCCGGCCAGCGACGCGACCAACGGAACCGCCGCTGACTGCGTCCCCGTCCGCACGACGAGCGTGTACAGCCCGGCCCGGTGTCGCGGCATGCGCACCTGGATCACCGAGCTGCCGGCTGGGCCGGAGCCGTGGGCGAGCACCTTGCGGGTGCCCGAGCGGCGCAGACGCCAGATATAGCCGGCGGTGGGTGAGCTGATGGCGACACTCGCCCGCGAGCCCGAGACGGTGGGCGTGAGCGGCGGGGTCACCGTCAGGTACCGGATCGTGACCCCGGCATGTGGCGTCGTTCCGCTCGACGGCGGCAGCACGACCGGCCAGCTGGCTCGGTCACAGGCCGGGTCCTGGGCCGTGATCCCCACGAGATACGTGCCGGCGGGGGCCGGCTGCCGTCGATCTTCCCGTCCCACAGCACCGAGTCGCGGCCTGGCTCGGGGACGGGAAGCGGAGGTCCGGCCAGCTGCGGCCGGCCGGCCGCGTCGGTGCGGTAGATATCGATCCAGACGCGGCGATACGCCCCGCGGGTGAAGGTGATCCTGACTCGGCTCGTGGCCCGTCCCGGCTCGGGCGAGAGCACCGCCGGACCCGCCGGACCCGCGGTTCCCCGGCCGGCCGCGCCGGCGACACCGGAGCCGTCGCTGGAGGTGACGGTGGTGACGGTCGTGCTGGTGGTGGCGCTCGTGCCGCTGGTGCTGGTGGTGCGCAGCGTCGTTGTGCCCGTCGTGGTCTTCGGGGAGCTCGCGCCGCGGCCACCGACCAGACGAACGCTCAGGATCCGAGGATGGGGTGGTCGGGTGATGACCTGAATCGGCCACTGCGAGAGGTCGATGGACCGGTCCTCCCCGGCGAGGACGATGCGGAAGTAGTAGGTGCCGCTGGTCGCCAGCGAGCCGTCGGACAGTTGGCCGTTCCAGGTGAAGACCCGGCTGTCCTTGGCCGTGAGCTTGGCGTTGATCGGGCCCGGGGCCGCCGCCATCGGCGTGCCGGAGGTGAGCGTGTCCACCGTGGGTCCGTTGGCATCGCCGGCGTTGACGATGTACACGCCCACCGAATCGGAATGGCTGATGGCCAGCGTGAGCTTCGTCTCGCCGTAGTTGATCGGCATGCCGGACTTCGAGATGCAGACACGTCCCTTGAGCGGGTTGATCGCGGAGGGAATCGATCTCAGCGGCGGCCATAACAGCGGCGGCTTCGTCTTCAGCGACTGGATCAGAAAGAACGCGGCGATCGTGGCCAGGACCAACAGCCCGAACCCGATCAGAGGAAGGCGCCGACTCACAGCGCCACCACCGCCGTGTTGGGGAAGTCGTACTCGTGGAAGGCGTCGAGCCCGCGCGGATCGAAGCGGCACAACACGGCCCGGATCGAGCCGCGATGGCAGACCACGAGCGCCGGCAGCGCCCCTTCGCGGATCTCTTCAAGGGCCGCCCAGACCCGATCCGAGTGCTCCTGCAGCGACTCGCCGCCGGGGAAGCGAAAGCCGGCTCCGGCGCGCATCCAGGCGGCATAGGCGTCTGGCTCCTCCCGGGCGATGTCGACGAAGAACCGACCTTCCCAGTCGCCGCGGTTGCCCTCTCGCAGCCGGGCGTCGAGGCGCGGTTCCAGGCCGATGCGTTGGCCGACGATCTCCGCGGTGCGGGCGGCGCGCGACAGGTCAGAGCTCCACAGCGCACGCACGTCGAATTCAGCCGCCACGCGGCTCGGCCAGCGCGTGCGCCTGCTGGAGCCCGACCTGATTCAGTGGGGTGTCCCGAAAGCCCTGCGCACGCAGCGGCTCCAGATTGTCGTCGGTCTGCCCGTGACGTGCGAGCAGCAGACCGCTATCCCCGGCGAGCCCGTCCATCGCGTGGCGCTTCCCCTGATGCCGTCGGACCCGTGGACAGTGGCACTAGCCAGACGATCCGCCGGACGCGAGGCTGACCCGGTCCTGGCCGACTGAGACGATCACGTTGGCCGTGCAGCCCCCCAACGACGCGCCGGTGGAACTCACCGAGCAGCTTTGCAGCACGGAGTTACCCGCCTTGCGGACGCGGGATGGAGCGAGCTTCAACGCCCGCGCCACGTGCTGCGCGGCGACCTTGTTGCCCTTACCCGCGCGGTAGTAGACAAAGGTGCGCGCCTGCGTCTGTGCGGCAGCGTTGGTGATGTTGCCCTTCTTGTAGCCGTCAACGGCCAGCTGGCTACCGACGTCACCGGCCAAACCGGCTTGGGCGGTCCCGTTGAGCACCGCCACGGTCTCCTTCGCCGCGACGAACGGCACAGCGGCCTTCCTGTGGTTGTGCAGGCCGGCACCCGTCTGGGTTGTCGAGTTGTGGGATACCTGAGAGTTATTCGTGCCGCCACCGGTGTTGGTGATCACGATCAGCCCGGTGACGATCACGGCGATTGCCACGATCCCGATCAGCAGCGGCAGCACGCGTCCGGCGGGGCGCCCGCCGCCGGCTGCGTCATCGTCAAAGGCGGGCAGCACCGGTGCCGTCGTCGGGCCCTTGGCGCCACCGATTCGGCGCACTCGACCCGCGGCGGCGGTCGCGCCGGCAGCGCTTCCCGCGCCGGCGCCCTCCGCTGAGATCTGCATCCGTGGTGGCGCGGCCACCGCGCCGCGCGGACTCGCACCCGGGGTGCGGGCTGCGGCAGCGGCGACGGGCAGCGCGGGCGTGGACGCCGGGACGGGCGACGGGGCCGGGGCGGCGGCCGGCCTGGACGCCGCCGGGCGGGGCGGGCGGCGAAGGTGAGGCGGCCACTGGCAAGGGCGCCGCAGCGGCCGTTTGGCGCGCCGCAGCGGTCTGACCGTTGGTGGCGGCGACGGTCGCGGCGGACACGAACATGGTGTCCTCCGGGTCGCCGACGCCACCAACCGTGGCGGGGTCCGGGATCAGCTTGGTGGCCGAGGCCAGGGCCGGGGCGGCGGTGCCGGCCGGCGCCCAGGTGACCGCGGGGCGGCCGTTGGCGTTCGCCGCCGCGGCGGCCAGACCGGCGGCCGGTGCGGAGGCGCCGCCCGCCGCAGTCGCCGGGCTCGGACCACGGCGCTGTGCGCCGGCGGGAGCGGGAGCCGGCGCGGCGCCTGCCCGCACCGGAGCCGGCCCGGGCAGCACAGGCGAGGGCACGGGGGCCGGCACGCGGCGGGCCGTGGCGGCCTGTGCCTGCATGATCTGGGCGATCCGGGACTCCAAGCCACCGATGCGCTGTTGTGACTCATCCAGCCGATCGCGCAGGGTGGCGGTTTCGCGGGCGTGGGCGAAGTACAGCAGCACGAGCAGAGCGACCGCGACGATCGACCCGAGGCCCACGTAGGCGCCCACCGAGTTGACGAAGTTATGGATCGAGAGGGCGGCGAAGGGAACGGTCATCTGACGCGCCGCAGTCTACGACGCCGCCCGGGCAGCGGCGGTTGCGCTCCCGGTGGCTCGCTGTGCGTCAAGCTTGGAGACGTGCTCGGCCAGGGCGGAGGCATCGCCCTCGAGCACCAGCAGATTGATGTGGTCGAAGGTCTCCTTCACCCAGCCGGGCTCCAGCGGGGCCCGCTGCGCGCGGACGATCTTCTGGGCGGCCGTCGGCTGGGCCCGCTCATACGGGTTGTAGAGCACCTCCTGGAACTTCTCACCCGGGCGCGCACCGACGACCTCTATGGCGATGTCGCGGCCGGGCTCGAGTCCGGACAGCTTGATCATGGTCTCGGCGAGCTCGACGATCTTGATCGGCTCGCCCATCTCCAGCACGAACACCTCGCCGCTGCGCTCGGACAGCGATCCGGAGCGGATGACCAGCTGGACCGCCTCCGGGATCGTCATGAAATAACGGGTCATGCGCTCATCGGTCACGGTCACCGGACCGCCCGCGGCGATCTGGCGCCGGAAGATCGGTACGACCGAACCCGACGAGCCGAGCACGTTGCCGAAGCGCACCGTCGCGTAGCGCGTGCTCGGGTAGCGCGCGGCCATGGCCTCGACGGCCCACTCGGCCAGCGCCTTGGAGGCGCCCATCACGGTGGCCGGCTTGACCGCCTTGTCGGTGGAGATCAGGACGAACGTCTCGACCCCGAACTCCCCGGCGGTGCGGGCCATGAGCAGCGTGGCCAACGAGTTGTTGCGCACCGCCTCAACCGGGTTGTTCTCCATCATCGCCACGTGCTTGTAGGCCGCGGCGTGGAAGATCACGGCCGGACGATGCTCGGAGAAGACCTCGCGCATGCGCTCGTCCTCCTTGCAGTCGGCCAGCACCGGAGCGGTCACGTTGACATGCCGCTCCTCCGTCAACTCGCGGGCGATCTCAAACAGGTTGTCCTCGGCATGATCGACCAGGACCAGCTTGCGCGGCCCGACCCGGGCGATCTGGCGGCAGAGCTCCGAGCCGATCGAGCCGCCCGCGCCGGTCACCAGCACCACCTTGCCGCTCAGGTAGGCGCCCACGCGCTCGAGCTCCATGTGCACCGGCTCGCGTCCGAGGATGTCCTCGACGCGGACCTCGCGCAACTGCCGCGTGACGCGCAGCTGCCCGGCGCCGTCCTGCAGCATCTCAAAGACCGTTGGCGTGGTGCGCACGGGAATGCCGCGCTGACGGCAAGCCCCGACGACCGCCGCCCGCACCGCGCCGGGGGCCGAGGGAATGGCGATGACCACCTCGTCGGGCTCCACCTCATCGAGCACCCGCTCGAGCTCGGCCGGCGCCGTGGTGCCGAGCACACGCAGTCCGTACTCGTCCTTGAGCCGGCGTTTGCGCGGATCGTCGTCGATGAAACCGACCGGGCGCATGCGCAGCTCCGGATTGCGCATCAGCTCGCGGACGACGAGCCGCGCGCCCTCTCCGGCCCCGACGATCAGGACGTCACGCGTGCCCTTGGCCACGCGCAGGCTGCGGACGCGGCCCTCGGTGACCAGATGGGTGAGGAAGCGGACGCCGGCCAGCATGGCGGACATGAGGAGCAGGAAGAGCACGGCGACGCTGGCCGGCAGCGGAACGTTCTGATGCTGAAACACGGTGATGTACGGATGCACCAGGGCGATCACCCCGACGACCAGCAGGGTCGAGACGATCGCGGCCTTGGCCACCTGCTCGAAGTCGCGCTGGCCGACGTAGGTCCACAGCCGCTCGTAGACACTGAAGGCGGCCAGCACGGCAAGCGTCAGCGGCACGACCCACCAGATCGTGTGGTCGAAGAGGTGTGTGTACCTCGCGTTCACGTACCGCGTCGGAAGACCATCGAACCTCAGCCAGAAGGCGAGCAGGTAGGCAAAGGCGACCAGGAGACCGTCCAGAACGAACTGCAGAAGCGAGTGTCTGTGGACGGGCAAGGCCGCGGAGCGAAACCGTCGGCTCATCGGCGACGGATTCTATTAGCACAACCACTAAAGGAAGCTAAGGGATTTTCCGGGCGGCCGAAGCCTTATTCCCGCGTATCCCGGCCCGCTGGCCGGGATACGGTCAGCAGCTCGACCAGGAGCCGCGGGTTGCGGCGAATCCGCTGCAGGCCGCGCTGGCCCGCCTCGCGTTTCTCCAACACGACCTCCTCGGCCCGCTGCAGCCGGCGCAGGCGGCCCTCGGCGATCAGGCGCTCGTCCACGGCGCCCAGCCGCCCCTCGAAGACGGTGAACACGGGCGTACCCAAGGCGACCGCCTCGCGGTTCATCGTCCCGCCGGCAGATACGACCAGATCGGAGTAGGCGATCAGGGACTGCGCGTCGATCGCGCGCTCGGGGATCAGGAAGCCGCCGGCCCGCCCAGCTCCTGGCGTTGCTCGGCGGTCCGGGGCAGCACCACCGTCTGCGCGCCCTGTAGCCGCTTCAGCACCTGGCCGAAGAGGTCATTCTCGAAACGGTGATACAGGGAGACGGCCGGCGGCGTGCGGACCACCGCGATCGGCTCCGCCGGATTCAGCCCGAGTTCCTCGAGCACCGCCGGGTCCGGCTCGAAGTCGTAGAGGTAGTACTCCTCCTTGAGCCCCGGGTAGCGGCGCAGCTTATCCGCCGCGCCGTACCGGGACAGCCGCGCCACCGGGATCACATCGGGCACCACGACCGCCTGCGCGAGCCGGCAGTTGATGTTGTGCTGGACTGTCGCCCACTCGTAATCGAACATCGTCGAGCAGGGGATCCGCAGCAGCCGCGCGGCCACGCTGATGTCGTTGGAGCCGTGCCCGATGGCCAGGTCGAAGTGCCGGCGCGCGGCGAAGCGGACCAACTGCCGTGAGCGGTCGAACAGGCCGCGGGCCTTGTCTGCCAGCGCAGCCCCGCGGTGGTGCCCGATCGCGTAGTAGCCGATGCCGAGCCGCTCGCACAGCTCAAGCGTCTGGGCAAAGTCCCTCGCCGTGACCTGCACCTCATGGCCCTGCTGCTCGAGGCGCCGGATGACCGGCGCCAGCACGAGCACGTGGGGCGAATTGGTGAAGTCGACCCAGACCTTCACGCCGGCGCCTGCACCCGGTCAGGCGGCGACGAGCGCCGCCACGACCTCGTTGGCCTGTGCGGAGGTGAACACCGGGCTGATGGGCAGCGCGAGGTTGGTTCGGGCCAGCTCATCGGTCACCGGCAGCTCGAGCGCGCGGCCGCTGTGGCCGACGTACGGCGCCATGGCCGGCTGGCGGTGCAGCGGCACACGGTAATAGGCGCGGGCCTGTACCCCGGCGTCATTGAGCCGCTTGAGCTTGGCATCGGCCTCAGGGTGGGTCACCACGTACAGATGCCAGGCCGGGGTGGCGCCCAGCGGGGCGCCACCCAGCTCAAGGTGGTCCCCCAGCCCGGCGTCGATGTAGGCCTGAACCCCGGCTCGGCGGCCGTCGCACCAGGTGTCGATCTGCGGCAGCAGCACGCGCAGAATCGCCGCCTGGATCTCGTCCAGGCGCGAGTTGTAGCCGACGTACTCGAAGGTCTGCTTGTCGCGCGAGCCGTGGAAGCGCAGGGCACGCACGCGCTCGGCCAGTTCCGCGTCGTCGGTGGTGATCGCTCCGCCGTCGCCGAAGGCACCCAGGTTCTTGGACGGATAGAAGGAGAAGGTGGCGATGTCGCCGAGGGCGCCCGCCTTGACCCCGTGAAGCGACGCGCCGAGCGCCTGGGCAGCGTCCTCGATCACCGGCAGCCCGGTTGCGTCGCGGATGGCGCCGATCTCGGCCGGCATTCCGAACAGATCGACGGCGACGACCGCCTTGGTCCGGGGCGTCAGGGCCGCCCGCACCGTGTCCGCGGTGATGTTGCGGGTGTCGCGGTCGATGTCGCAGAACACCGGCGTCGCACCCATCGCGGCGATCGCCTCGGCGGTCGCGTAGAAGGTGAAGGAGGGGACGACGACCTCATCCCCCGGCTCGACGCCGAGCGCCCGAGCGGCGATCGTCAGGGCATCGGTGCCGTTGCCGACGCCAATGGCCTGGCCCACGCCCACGTAGGCGGCGAGCTCCTGTTCGAAGGCCATGACCTCCGGACCGAGGATGAAGCGGCCGCCCTGGATCACCTCAGCCACGCGCTCGAGGATGGTCATCCTCAGGTCGGCAATGGGTGTTTCCGTGTCAAACAGAGGTACCGGCATGAGAACGACCTTAGACGCACAGACAGTCGGGGCGGACAACCGTACACTCACGGCGTGCTTCTAGACGCGTCAATCACCAACTCGCTGGCCACACTGGCCACCCACGTGGTCCAGCATCTGGGCTACGCCGGCGTGGCCCTGATGATCACGGTCTCACAGGTCATCATCGTTCCCGGTACCGAGGTGGTGATGCTGTTCGCCGGCTTCAACGTGGATACACATCACCTGACGCTCCTGGGGATCATCGTCGCCGGCGTGATCGGCGACGTGCTCGGCGCCAGCATCTGTTACGCGATCGGATACTTCGGACTGCATGAGGTGCTCGCGCGCTCGGGCAGCCCCGTGCATATCGACGAGCGCAACATCAATCGGGCCCACGGCTGGTTCGAGCGCTTCGGCTCGCCCACGGTGGCGGTCTCCCGCATCATCCCGGTGTTCCGCTCGGCGCCGCCCTATGCCGCGGGCATCGTCAGGATGCCGTATTGGCGCTTCGCCTCGATGGCCACGCTCGGTTCGATCGTGTGGATCACCGGCCTGGCGCTGATCGGCAAGGCCGTCGGCCACAACTGGCCGCAGTGGAAGCACCATCTGGATTACGTCGACTACGCCGTCGTCGCGGTGGTCGTTGTCCTGGCCGCGTGGTTCCTGCTGCGCTGGATGCGCAACCGGCGCACGCCCGCAGTTTGATGGCATCCCCCCGGGTGGGGATCGGCCGAGCCCTGGCGCTGGGGTTGCTGCATGGCCCGGCAGAGCTGCTGCCGATCTCCTCGTCCGGGCACATCGAGCTCGTGCCCTGGCTGCTCGGCTGGGACGGCGTGTCGGCCGACCCCGAGGTGCGCAAGGCCTTCGAGGTCGCCCTGCATGCGGGCACCGCGGCCGCGCTGGTCGTCATCCTGCGCGATGAGGTCATCCAGGCCGCGCGCGAGCTCAGCGTCGACTCGGCCGCCGTGATGGCGCTGTCGCTGCTGCCTCCGGTGATCGTCGGCTTTGCCCTCGAGCGGCCGATCGAGCGATACCTCGGCCAGCCCGGGACGATCGCCGCCGGCCTGATCGTCGGCGGCGCGGCGCTGGCCTGGGCCGATCGCCGACCGCAGGAGCGGAGCTTCGAGGCGGCCGCGCCAATCGACGGCCTCTGGCTGGGCATCGCCCAGGCCTGCGCCCTGTTCCCCGGCGTCTCGCGCAACGGCGCGACGCTGACCGCGGGCCGCCTGCGAGGTTTCACACGGATCGACGCCGAGCGGCTGTCGCGCCATGTCGCGCTGCCGGTGATCGGGGGAGCCACGTGCCTGAAGTGCCTGCGCCTGTGGCAGCGCGGACTGCCCGAGGGATCGGGGCGCGCGCTCGCGGTGGGTGTGATGGCGTCGTTTGGTTCCACGCTCGGCTCGACGCGACTCATCGAGGTGGTGGAGCGCGACCGATCGTTGGCCCCGTTCGCGGCCTACCGCGTCGCCCTGGGCAGCCTCGCCCTGCACCGACTGTGGTCCCGCCGACGTGTGAGAATGGCCCCAGATGAGTGACGCGTACGCCGCCGCGGGAGTGGACACCCAGCAGGCCGACCAGGGCGTGGCGGCGATCGTCGGCATCCTGAAGACGATCGAGACCGGACGTGAGTCGCTGACCGTGCCGCTGCCCGGGCATTACGCCAGCGTGCTGCGCCTGCCCGGCGCGCTGGCGCCCAATGTCGGGATCGCCCTGGCCACCGACAGCGTGGGCTCCAAGGTGATCGTCGCCGAACAGACCGGCCGCTTCGACACCATCGGCATCGACTGCGTGGCGATGAACGTCAACGACCTGATCTGCGTCGGCGCCCGGCCGCTGGCGTTGCTCGATTACATAGCCGTGGAGCAGGCCGAGCCCACCCTGCTCGAGGCGATCGGCCGCGGCCTGGCCATCGGCGCGTCCGACGCCGGTGTCGAGATTCCGGGCGGTGAGGTGTGCCAGGTACCCGAGGTGCTGCGTGGTCACCCGTCGCCCTACGGCTTCGACCTGGTCGGCTCGGCCTTTGGCGTGGTCGAGCTCGACCGGCTGATCGATGGCCGTGCGGTGCGGCCGGGTGACGCGATGATCGGGCTACCCGCCTCCGGGATCCACTCCAATGGCCTGACGCTAGCCCGACGCGCGCTGCTCGATGACGGCCAGTTGTCGCTGGAGCAGAAACCCGGCAGCCTGGGTGGCCAGACGGTGGCCGACGTGCTGCTCGAGCCGACGATCATCTACGTGCGGGCGGTCCTCGCGCTGATTTCCAGCCACGTCGATGTCCGAGGACTGGCCCACATAACCGGCGGGGGACTGATGAACCTGCGGCGAATCGGTTCGGACGTGGGCTACCGGGTCAGCGCCCCGCTGCCCTCCCCCCCGGTGTTCGAGCTGATCGCCGCCTGCGGAGAGATCGCCGCCGCGGAGATGTGGGAGGTGTTCAACATGGGCTGTGGCTTTGTCGTGATGGTGGCGGCCGACCAGGCCGAGGCGGCAGTGGAGCTGCTCTCGGGCTTCCACCCCGGCGCCGCCGTGATCGGGCAGATCACCGGGGAGTCCGGCGTGATCGAGGTCCCCGACCTGCGCATCCGCGCCGAGGCCGGCCATGAGCGGCTGACCCCATATTGAGCATCTCCTCAGCGCAGTGACCCGGGCGGCTGAACCAGGCGCCGTGGGGGTAGGTAGCCGCCGTAACGTTTACTCACCGCGACTTCGCAAATGACCGTCGGTTCCTCAGAAACCAGCTTCCGTGTTTCACAATAGGTCGAGCAGATGAGCAGCCTGCTCGGAACCACGCTCAGCGGCCGGTACCGACTGGAGTCACGGATCGGCTCTGGTGGAATGTCGACGGTCTACCGCGCGCACGATGAGACGCTGGAGCGCTTCGTGGCGATCAAGCTGATGAACCGCGAGGTGGCCAGCGACTCCGATCAGCTGGAGCGCTTCCGACGCGAGGCCCGCGCCGTGGCCCGGCTCTCCCATCCGAACATCGTGCACGTGATCGACGCCGGTGAGGATGAGAGCCGCCCCTACATCGTCTTCGAGTACATCGACGGCGAGACGCTGAAGGAGCGCATCCGGCGGCTCGGGCGGCTTGAGGTCCCAGAGGCGGTGGCCTACTGCGTGGAGATCGCCCGGGCCCTGGGCTGCGCCCATGCCAATCACGTGGTGCATCGCGACGTCAAGCCCCAGAACGTCCTGCTCGATCAAGAGGGAACCGCCAAGGTGACCGACTTCGGGATCGCGCGCACCCTTGAAGAGGAGGGCCTGACGGCCGATGGCCGGGTGCTGGGCACGACCGACTATGTCTCTCCCGAGCAGGCCCTCGGTCAGCCGGTGACCGGCCAGTCCGACCTCTACTCGCTCGGCGTGGTGCTGTACGAGATGCTGACCGGGCAGCTCCCCTACCGGGGCGAGACGCAGGTGGCGGTGGCCATGCAGCACGTGCGCGAGCGCATGCCCGACGTGCGCCAGCTTCGCCCGGAGGTCTCCGCGGGGCTGGCCGCGGTGATTGAGCGAGCCACCGGCAAGGAGCTCTCGGAGCGGTACGCCGACGACGCGGAGATGATCGCGGAGCTGGAGAGTGCGCTGGCCCTGGAGACCAGTCGCGCTGGGACCGCCGACGGCCAGGTCACGGCGGTGCTCGACACGCTGCCTCCCCAGACCCGCCGACGGGTGCCGTTCACCGTCCGCCACCCCGGCCGTAGCCGAGTACTGCTGCTCCTGGTCGCCGTGCTGGTGATCGCCGGAGTGATCGTCGCCGTCGTCGTGGGCGGACACACCGGCCCCGTGCACCGGGGAAGACACGGCGGTCGGAAACCCACAGGGCTCACGGCGATAGCCCTGTGCTCGAGTTGCGCGTCCCATTACAACCCGGACGGGCAGGGCGGTGACACCACCCAGGACGACGCCCAGCAACTCAACGTCGTCGACGGCAAGATCAGCACGGCCTGGTCCACGGAGCAGTACTACTCGGGCACGCTGGGCAAGCCGGGCGTCGGGATATACGTCTGGACAGCTGCCGCCACCATCGCGCGCGACCTCAAGCTGGTCACCGCCACGCCCGGTTGGGCCGGGTCGATCTACGGCAGCAATGCCCAACCGAACCCGGGCAGGTTCGCCGCGAGTGGCTGGAAGCTGTTGGCGACGAGCAGCGCGGTGACCCGCTACTCCACCTTCCGGCTGGGCGGCGGCGCGAAGGGCTACCGCTACTACCTGGTCTGGATCACGAAGCTCGCCCCGGGCCACAACTACGTGAGCATCAACGAGATAAAGCTCTACCGGTAGGCGCCTGCGGGCGACCGGAGTCAGAACGTGTAGTGACGCTGACGCGCGGACCGCTCGAGCGCCAGATCGACGAGTCGGACCAGAAGCTCGGAGTAGCCGATGTCGGAAGCGGCAAACAGCGCGGCGTACACGCTGGTCTGGGTGAACCCGGGCATCGTGTTGAGCTCGTTCACCAGGACGCTCGAGCCGTCCACGAAGAAATCGACCCGGGCCAGGCCGCTGCAGCCTGAGCGGACGAACGCCTCGACCGCCAGCGCCTGCACCCGTTCGCGGGCCTCGTCCGAGATCCGCGCGGGCACCACCAGCTGCATTGCCCCGGGCGTGTATTTGGCCGCGTAGTCGTACCAGCCGGACTCGCCGGACGCCAACAGGATCTCTCCGGGGACCGAGGCGATGGGCTCGTCGTTTCCGAGGACGGAACATTCGACCTCGATTCCCGATGCCGCCGCCTCGACGATGACCAGCGGGTCATGGACAAACGCCTCAGACAACGCCGCCCGTAGCTGATCGAGTCCGAGCACGCGCCCGATGCCGACCGACGAACCAAGCCGAGCCGGCTTGACGAAGACGGGAAAGCCGAGCTCGGAGACCGCGCTCATGGCCCGTTCGGGCTCGAGCTCCCAATCAGGCGCCCTCAGCGCGCGGTACTCCACCTGCGGGACACCGGCATGGCCCATGAGCTCCTTGAAGGTCACCTTGTCCATGCAGGCGGCGCTGGCCAGCACGCCCGCGCCGACATACGGGACGCCCAGCAGTTCGAGCAGGCCCTGAACGGTCCCATCCTCGCCGAAGGGGCCGTGCAGCGCCGGGAAGACAACGTCGATTCCCGGCCACCCCTGCCCCGGGCTGAAGCTGAGCTCCGTGGCGTCTGCTCGCCACACACCGTCGCGGCCGACCTCTACCTCCAACACCTCGTGGCCGGCCTCACGCAGGCCGGCCACGACCGATGCCGCCGAGGCGAGCGACACGTCGTGCTCTGACGAGCGCCCGCCTCCGAGCACCGCGATTCGGTAGGCCCCGCTCAAGTCGTCGTGGTGCCCAGGTTTGTGGTTGTCGACTGCCCGGGGGTGGTCGACGACGTGCTCGTGGTCCTGCCGCCGCCCGCCTGGCCGACGCCTGCCCCACCTGACTGGCCGCCGCCTGACTGGCCGGCACCGACTGGCCGGCACCCGACTGGCCGCCCCCGGAGCCCGCTTGCACGCCGTAGTAGATGGTCATGAGCGTCCCCTTCTTGACGACGCTCAGGGAGGTGGGGAACTGCTTGACCACCAAACCGATCATGCTCAGATTGCGGATCGTCTGGGGCACCTGATTGACGTTGAGGCCGTCGGCGTTGAGCTCGGCGACGGCCGCACTGGGCGTCTCGCCCACCACGCGCGGCACCTTGACCGTGTCCGGCGCCTTGGCCACGGTGAGGGTGATCGCGCCGTTCTTGCCCAGTGGTTGCGTAGCCCGAGGAAACTGGCTGAGCACGGTGTCGGGTTGCGCGGTGGTGGTCGTCTGGTAGACCACGTTGGGCGGACTGTTGGTGATCTGCGCCAGCGCCGATTGGGCCGCGCCCAGGTCGTCGCCCACAACATTGGGCATGGATACCCCGGCGCTGACGAAGAGCAGAACGCTGGCGCCCTTGGAGAGGCTGGCGCCGGCGCCCGGCTGGGTACCCGTGACCTCCCCCTGCGGCGTGCCGCTGGACGTCTGCGTGACGATGCGAGAGACCCTGAGTCCGTTCTGTTTGAGCTGCTGCTTGGCCGCGGCGACCGAGTCCGAGACCACGGTCGGGACCGTGGTCGAGCCGGGGCCGGTGGAGTACGTGAGCGTCACGGTCGAGCCCGCCTTCACATGGGAGTTGCCCAGCGGGCTCTGGTTGATCACCTCGTTGACCGGATAGTTCGACACCTCGGGTATCACGTTGGGCGTGAAGCCGGCGTTCTGCACTCGGTTCTGGGCTCCGGGCAGCATCAGGTAAACGACATAGGGGACCAGCGCCTTCTTGGGGCGCGTGAGCAGGTAGGCAGCCACGCCGCCGCCGACCAGCAGCAGAACCAGCAGAGCCACGAGCCAGGGCCATACCGGCGATCCGCGGCGTTCCTCGTAGCGGTCGGAGCGCTCACCGCCGTAGCCGACGCCCACCACGGCGCCGTAGGCCCCGACCGGCTCCAGGGCCGGGACCACGGTCGTCTGGGGATAGCCGGTCAGGGGGACCATCGCCCCGCTGGTCAGCGCGCGCATGCTGGCGGTGACCTCGCCGGCCGGGGCGGCCAGGCCCTCGCGCACCTGCTCGAGGGCCAGGATGAACTGGTCGGCGTCGGCCGGGCGATCGGCTGGATCCTTGTTGAGTGCCCAGAGGACCACCTGCTCGAGCGCCGAGGGTATCTCGGGATTGATCTGACTCGGCGGTACCGGGCCCTCCGAGACGTGCTTGAGCGCGATCGACACCGGGGACTCGCCGTCGAAGGGCACCCGCCCGGTCAGCATCTCGTAGAGAACGATGCCGATCGAGTAGAGGTCGCTGGGTGCGCTCACCGCATGGCCCTGGGCCTGCTCGGGCGAGAGGTATTGCGCCGTGCCCATGATCGAACCCGTCTCGGTCATATCCGAGGCCCCCGCCCGGGCTATGCCGAAGTCGGTCACCTTGACGTGGTCGTTGTCGTCGACGATCACGTTGTGGGGCTTGAGGTCGCGGTGGATGACCCCGCGGCGGTGCGCGAACCGGGCCGCCTTGAGCATCTGGATCGTCAGATCGATGGCGCGGCTCGGCTCCAGTGGCGCGTCCTCCCGGATGAGGCGCTTGAGCGTCCGACCGGGCAGGTACTCCATGGCGATGTAGTAGGTGTTTTCGAAGCTGCCCCGATCAAAGACGCTGACGACGTTCGGATGCTGCAGCGACGCAGCCGCCTGGGCCTCGCGCCGGAAGCGCTCGACAAAGCCGGGGTCCTCGGCGAAGCGGCGGTGGAGCAGCTTCAGGGCGATCTCCCGGTCGAGCTGCTGGTCCTGGGCCAGGTAGACGTCGGCCATACCGCCGGCGCCCAGGCGATGCAGCACGCGGTAACGCCCGTCGACGAGGGTGCCTGAATCGAATTCGCTCATTGATGTTCCGCCAACAGAGTCTGTATCACTTTCGCCGCGATCGGCGCGGCGTAGGTGCCGCCGAATCCGTTCTTGATGCCGGTCAGCTCCACGGCGACCGCCACCCTCGGATCGCTCTCCGGAAAGCCGACGAACCACGCGTCGTCATAGGGTTGTCCGTTCTTGGTGAAGGTCGAGGCGGTGCCGGTTTTGCCCCCGATGTTCAGACCGTTGAGGTTCGCGCTCTGGCCCGTCCCCTCCTCCACGACGTCACGCATCATTACGTGAAGCTCCTGCGCGACCTTCGGCGTCATCACCTGGTCATCTTCCTTGGACGTCATCGTCTGGACGGTCTGGCCGGCGTTGTTGACGACCTTCCTGGTCAGGCGCGGCTGCATCAGCTTGCCGTTGTTGGCTATGGCCGAGACGACCATCGCCATCTGCAGCGGGGTCACGGCCAGGTTCGCCTGGCCCATGGCCGTACGACCGAGGTCGACGCAGGGGTTGGTCACCCGCAGCAACACGAGCTTCTTGTTGCGGAAGCACGTCCCGGGCGAGAACCACTCACCGCTGGTGAGCATCTGCCGGGCCGGATAATCGAGCGGCGGCACAGAATAGAAACCAAAGCGCTGCATGTACTGCTGCATGAGGCGGGCGCCGAGCGTGACACCGAGCGGCGCGAAAACGGTGTTGATCGAGTCGGTCAGGGCCCTGGTCAGCGTGACCTGCCCGTAGCTGGCGTTGCCGTCGTTCTGGAGCGAATGCCCCGAGATGGTGACCGGAGAGTTGCCGTTGAACAGCGAGTTGGGCGTGAATCTCCCGCTGTTGAGCGCCGCCGTCGTTGTCACGAGCTTGAACGTCGAGCCCGGCGGATAGCCGCCCTGGATGGCGTCGAAGAGCTCGCTGCATCCGGGAGCCTGGCATTTATTCGGACGGTTGTCGTTGTAGCTGGGGCTCGAGTACAGGACCTTCAGCGCGCCCGTCTGCGGAACCATGGCGACGACCGAGCCCGACGTTGCCCCGTACGCGGACATGACCTGCCGGATCAGCTGGCGGGCCAGGGACTGGGCTTTGGGGTCCAGCGTCGTGTAGACGTCGTCCCCGACCTTGGGGGTGCCGTTGAACGACCCGAACAGGTTCGTCAGCGCGTTGGGGGCGCCCTTGAGCTGGCTGTCGTTCGTCGCTTCGAGTCCGGTCGGGGGCTGCCCCAACTGCGGGAAGTAGTAGCCGATCGGCTGCGCGAACAACGAGCCCTGGGGGTAGACGCGCTTCCAGGTTCCCCCCCGCTGCCTGATCGACCGAGCCAGCACCGTCGTGCCGTCGTCGGCGTAGATGGCGCCGCGTTTGACCTTGAGCGAGGCGTAGTACTGGAGACTGTTCAGGTGGTTGTTGTCGAGCGCGGTGGCGCTGAACACGGTCCAACGCGAGGTCCAGACGACCAGGATCGTGAAGAGCAGGATCACGACGCCGAATAGGCGGATGATCGATCGGTTCATGCGCGCCGTCCCGGGGGCTTCATGGCTGGGCCTGCGGTCGGCGGGCTCGGTCTGAGACCAGCAGCAGCAGAGCGACCAGCACGAAGTTGGCCAGAATCGACGAGCCGCCGTAGGAGACAAAGGGCAGCGGCACGCCGGTCAGGGGAATGACGCGCGTGACACCGCCGACGATCACGAAGACCTGGAGCGCCAGCACCGAGGAGAGGCCGACGTTCAAGAGCTTGGAGAATGAGTCGCGGGCGAGCATCGCCGTCTTGAAGCCTCGGGCCACCAGCAGCATGTAGGCCAGCAGCAGCCCGGCCGCGCCGAACAGACCGAGATCACCGGTGACCACCGAGAAGATCATGTCCGTGTCCGGTACCGGGATGAACAGGGAGTGGGTGCCGGGGATGGTGACCATGGTCTGTCCGAAGCCCTGACCGAACATCCCGCCCGCCGCCATCGAGAACTGGGCGTTGGCCAGCTGATAGGAGCCGCCGAACGTGCAGCAGTACAGGTGACGGTCGAACGGGTGCAGCCAATCCTTCACGCGCAGGTCGATGTGCGCGATGTGCGTGCCCAGGTACCACGCGCCCCCGGCGAACAGCAACAGCCCAACGATCACGAAGGAGATGCGATCGGTGGCCACGTACAGGATCGCCAGCAGGCCGCCGTAGAACATCAGTGAGGAGCCGATGTCGTGCAGCACGATCAGCGCCAGCATCGCCGCTCCCCACAACACGAGCAGCGGACCCAGATGCTTGAGCGGTGGGATGGCGTAACCGAAGACCTTGCGCCCCGACGCGAGAGCCTGGCGATGGTCGCGCAGGTAGGAGGCCAGGAAGATCACCAAGCCCAGCTTTCCGAACTCGGTGGGCTGAAAGGTGATCCCGGAAGATGCACTCCGAGATACGCGCCGTTGACCTGCTCGCCCAGATGCGGCACCCGGGGCAGGAGGAGCAGGACCAGCGAGACGATCATGATCAGGTAGCGGTAGTTCTCGAGCTTTCGGTAATCCCGGAACCACAGCACGGTGGCGGCGAACAAGGCCAGTCCCAGCACGAACCACTGCGCCTGCTGTCTTGCCATCGTCGTGCCATCGATGCGGTAGACCATCACGATGCCGAAGCAGGCGAGCACCGCGACCAGCGGGAAGATGAAGGGATCGGCGTAGGGCAGCGTGACCCGGATGAACACGTTTGCCGCCAGGCAGAGCCCGAGGAACACGCCGCCATAGACGAGCGAAACCGTGGACAGCTGGTTCGAGCGCTGGATGTAGACGGCGGCGAAGCCGGCCGACAACAGCAGCGCGGCCGGAATCAGGCCGAACAGCTCCCAGTTACGCGCTCTCATTTGGTGATCTGTCCCAGCTCCAAGGCGTTGATCATGCTGATCGCGTTGGTCTGGTCACGCATCGCGTGGTTGAGCCACGCGTGGCGGCGGGCGGCCGGGATGGTCGACGCGGGCACACCGGAGACGTAGTAGGTCTCATACATGGGGATGCCGAAGGGCAGGACGTAGGGGAAGCCGCGGTACAGGACGACCGTGCCCTGGCCGTTGGTCCCGAGGAAATACAGCTGGCGGCTGGCCAGGTAGCCACCTGCCCCGATCAGGCAGAGCACGACCAACAACGCCGTGAGGACGGCGACCGACTTACCCACCAATCCGAAGTGGCGCTCCTTCTTGGCCGGCTGCACGAATCCAGGCGGCATGTGCGGCTTCCAGCCCTGCACGCGAGCTCGCTGGGCCGACCGCGAAGCGGGCCCGGGGTCCTCCGAGGGCGACGGCAGCGCCGTGCCGGCGGGGGTGATCACCGTGGGCTGGTCCACGGCCGCGGCAGCGCCGTCGGCCAGGGCCACACGAAACAGGACGACGGTGATGTTGTCTCGCCCGCCCGCCTGGTTGGCCGCATCGATGAGGCGATCGGCCGCGGCATCCAGGTCAGGGCCTTCGACCAGCAGTTCCTGCACCTGCGCTTCGCTGAGCATCGAGGTCAGCCCGTCGCTGCACAGCAAGACGACATCCCCGGGCCGCAACGGATAGGTCCAGGTATCGATCTCGACAATCGGCTCGATCCCCAGCGCCCGCGTGATCACCGAGCGCTGCGGGTGCTCCAGTGCCTCCTCCTGCGTGAGCTTGCCGCCGCGCAGCAGCTCCTCGACCAGCGAGTGGTCCTCCGTCAGGCGCGAGAGCTCGCCGTCACGCAACAGGTAGGCCCGGCTGTCCCCGACGTGCGCGAGCACGACGGAATCCTCATCGAGGTAGGCCGCCGTGACCGTCGTCCCCATTCCGGCGTTCTCCGCCTCGCTGCGCGAGCGGGTGTGGATTTCCTTGTTGGCCCGCTGGACGACGACCGACAGGCGCTCCTCCGGGGTGCCCTCGTCGGGCAGCCCCGCGACGAAGGAATCCACGACCATCTGCGAGGCGACCTCGCCGGCCTGAGCGCCCCCCATGCCGTCGGCCACCACGAACACCGGGGCGTGCGCGTAGCTTGAGTCCTCGTTGCCCCGGCGCTGGCGGCCGACGTCTGTGCGCACGGTTGTCTCTGCGGCTCTGAGCATCAGCTGGAAATGGCGTTACTGGAAGTAGGTGAACTCGGAGTCGCCGATACGGATGCGATCGCCGTCGTGCAGCGGCCGCGGTCCGGTCAGCGCCTCGCCGTTCAGATACGTGCCGTTCGTCGAGCCGAGGTCCTCGATCGCGACCGTACGACCCTGGCGTGTGATCTTGGCGTGACGGGTGGACGCGAACGGGTCCTCGAGCTTGAGTTCCACGCTGCCGCGACCCAGGGTGACCGGTTCCATGAGATCGTAGGCCACACCCGCCTCGTGACCGTCGGCGTGGTCGACGACCAGCCGGGGTTCAAAGTCGCCCTCCAGCGCGGCCAGAGGATCCACCGTCTCATGGATGCTCGTGGCCTGGCCGACGGCGACGCCGTCCCCTCGAGAATTGTCGCGGCCGCCACCCAGGCCTCGCCGCAGGTCGAAGAGCGTGCTGGCCGCCACCCAGAAGAGAAACAGATAGAGAACGATGAGGAAGCCGAACTTGAGTCCGACCGAGACTGGCTGGAGCATCCGGTCCTCTACTCGAGCTCGAAGGTGATCAGGGAAGAGCCGACCTCGATCTCATCGCCCGGCCGGACGACCTCGGGACCGTGGATCTGGCGGCCGTTCACGCGCGTGCCGTTGGTGGAGCCCAAGTCGCTCACCACCCAGGCTCCGCCACGGGGCCGCAGTTCGGCATGCCGACGCGACACGTTCGCGTCGTCGATCACGATTTCACATTCTCGACTGCGACCCAGCGCCGCACCGCGCGGGCCGACCATCAGCCGGCGGCCGCCGTAAATCAGCAGGGCCCGCCGCGGACGGACGCCGGGCGATTCCTCCAGCGGTTCGGCGATCCGCTGGGCAGCGCTGAACACCATCGTCCGGCCCACCGGCTCCGGTTCCACCGCCGGCGCGGCATCACGCGGGCGGGCCGGAAGCGGCTCGTCCTCCTCGGGGTGGACCACCGACGTCTCGATGCCGAACTCACCCAGACCCAGCCGTTCGTCGGTCTCAAACTCGATCGACGGACGCGAAAGCAGGGCAAAACGCTCACGCCGGGCGTGCTCGAGCAGGTATCCCGCGAGCTCGTCGCCCAGTGCGTCCTCGTATGTGCTGAACCGCTCACGGTCGCGGCGCGACAGATAAACGCGGTACTCGTTCGGTACATAGGTGCGAGACAGCGTCCCGTACTGGTGCTCCTCCATCTCGCGGGCCAGCTTGCGCGCGAGCTCGACCGGGCGCACCTCGGACCGGAAGACCCGGCTGAAGGTGCCTTCAACCACGCCGGCGATCATGCTTTCGAGGTTCTTGAGGACGGGCATTTGGTGGGCAGGCCTTGGTCGTGGGAATGGGCGCAGATCCTGCGGGTCCAACCACTGATGCTACGCAACGTCGCTATGTATACCCGCGGAACCTCGGGTTTCTTCAAGGATCGCCAGCAAAGGCTGCCAAGCGACGATCACGGTGCCGATCAGGGCGCCCGGCAGTTCCCCGATGATCGGCCGCGCACCCACCGCCTCGACGCCGACAATCAGCCCGGCCGACCAGGCGACGCACAGCATCAGGTCGAGCATCGGGAATCGGCGCAGGCGCAGCAGCGGCTGGATCGCGGCGGCCACCGCCCAAACGCCGATGGCGGCCAGCGCGCGCGGATGCCGAGGCGGAATGTGGGTGGGCCACCAGTAGAGGTTGTGGTGCGTCGCCCGAGAGACACCGATCAGGACACACAGGCCGACGGCAGCAAAGAGCGCGCGCTGCCACAGGCGGCCCCCCACCTGCGCCACCACCGCGGGCAGCGCGCCGCCGAGCGACACGGCACCCAGAGCCACCGCGGTCAGCAGCGATCCGGTCAGCGGCAGCAGCAGGGCGGCCAAGGCTGTGGCCAGGGCCACGGCCGCGGGCGTCACGGGCGCCTGATGCCACAGGTGCTGGCTGAGCCAAGCGGCGCCCAGGCCGGCTCCGGCCGCATTGGCCGCCCGCGGAAACCAGGCAGCCAGGCTGCCGGGATTAGCTCCCGCCCACCGAGCCGCCCCGGGATCGGCCTCTGCGCCTGGTCCCCGGCCGACGCCGGAGATACGCAGCCGGGGAGCGTCGGGCGAGCGGCGATCACGCCATTCGGGGCCGGGCTGGTCCTGGATCTCGGTCTCCTCGTAGCCTCCCCGCCAGCCGGGCGCGACGATTCCGGGCCTGTCGTCGGCGGCATCCAGCGAGCCCAGCAGGGCGGCGCGCAGTTCGAGCAGGCTGCCTCGCTCAGAGGGACGCGAACGCAGCGCCCGGTCGAGGCCGGTGGCCAAGCGGCGGCTGAGGTCGCGACGCTGACGGCGCAGCGGGGGCACGAACGTACTGGCCCGCAGATGCCGGCTCTCCCCCTGCGGGTTGACCCCGGTCAGCGCCTCATACAGCACCAGGGCGAGCGAATAGAGGTCAGCCTCGGGGCCGATCTCGCGACCGCCGGCCTGCTCCGGGGCCATGTAGGCCAGCGTGCCGACTATGTCGCCGGTGTGGGTGAGCGTGGCCCCCCCGATGACATGAGCCACGCCGAAGTCGGTCAGCTTCGCTCGGTCGCCCGAGCCTGAACTTCGGCCCGGCACCAGCACGTTGGATGGCTTGACGTCGCGGTGGATCACGCCCTGGGCATGGGCATGCCCGAGGGCGTCGCACAGGCAGACACCCACCTCGAGGATCTCGCGATCGGACAGCTTCCCCTGCTCGAGCAGCGCGTCCAGGGTGCGGCCACGGACGAGTTCGGAGACCAGATAGGCGCCCTCGTCGTCGACCGCGGCCTCATACAGGGTGACGATCGCCGGGTGTTGGAGCCGCGCGGCGGCGCGGGCCTCGCGCTCGAAGCGGGCATGGATCACGCGCTCGCGCGGCAATACCTTGACCGCCACGTCGCGATCCAGACGCTCGTCCCGGGCCGACCAGACGGTGCCGAACGCGCCACTACCCAGCCGCTTGGTCAGGCGGTAGCGATCCAGCACCAGCGTGGCTTCGGCGTCGACGCCGCCTCGGTCGGTCGCCAGCGGGCGCGTGAGAGCATCGCCGAGGTCCCTCTGGGTCCCGGCGCGGGAGGAATTGACCGCCGTCGGCTCCTCACCGAGGTGGCGAGTGGGAAGCTGGCTCGCTCTCACGTGTTAAGTGATGTTCGGACCATCTTGGCCGGTCCCTGCGAAACGGGCGAGAACACAGCGGCTTGCACGGCCGCTTGCGAAGTTGCCTAGGCGATGGGATAGCCGCTATTACTGGTGCCCACTTAAAGACCCGCTAGGAGCAGGAAAACCACTTGTCGTTCTTCGACGAGGCCGACGAACCGCAACCGACTCCCCGAACTCGAGCAAGACGACCACGCAGCGTGCCACGTCCGCGGCCGCAGCGGTCCGGGCGTCCGCCGGGGGGGTCGGGCCGGCCGCCGGGCAGCCATCATCAGTCGGAGGTGCAGACGCGGCGGCTCGTGGCCGCCGGCGTCATCGTGATCATTGTGATCGCGCTGGCCCTGCTGGTCAAAGGCTGCGACAACAGCGCCACGAACAGCGCGCTGAAGAACTACAACGCCAGCGTATACAGCCTGATCAACGCCTCCGACAGCAACGGGGCCAACGTGTTCAAGGCGCTCACCAACGGAAGCCCGAGCAGCACCCGGACGAGCCAGGCACTGGCCACCGCGGTGCAGACGGCGGAGTCCGAGCAGCGCCAGGCCGCGGGCTACCACCCACCGAGCCAGATGGCCGACGCGCAGACGGCGCTTACCCAGGTGATGCAGTTGCGTGCCGACGGGATCTCGACGATCGCGGCCAAGGCTGCCCAGGCGGCCAACCAGAACACCAGCAAAGACGCGGTCTACAACATCTCCGTCGGGATGTCTCAGCTCTACACCTCTGATGTGCTCTACAAGACCTTCGTGGCCACCGATATCGCCAAGGCGCTCAACGCCGCCGGTATCTCGGTTGGGACATCCGCCGGCGAGCAGCAGATCAACCCGGGGCAGATCCTGTCGGACCTGGGCTGGCTTCAGTCGAGCTGGATCGCCTCGAAGATCGGGGCCCAGGAGACCACCGCGCAGGCCAACGCGAACAATGTCCAGCCTGGAAATCACGGTCACCGTCTGAATTACGTCACGGTCGACGGCACGGAGATCTACCCGACGAGCACCAGCACGATACCGGTCAGCCAGTCGCAGACCTGGACGCTTAACCTGACCAACGACGGCACTTTCCCCGAATACCACGTGGGCTGCATCGTGCGGGTCGAGGGGTTGAGCGACACCGGCACGTCGTACATAGCGGAGACGAGGCCCGGGGAGACCACAGACTGCGTCGTGCACCTGCCGGCGTCGCCTACTCCTGGAACGTACTCGGTGATCGCGAAGGTGGCCGGGGTCCCGGTCGAGAACGACTTCAAGAACAACACGTTCACGTACTCGGTCACGTTCAACTGACCGATACGTGAACTGACCGGAACGGGTGCCCCTCGGCTTATATTGGGGGCGTGGACAACCTGAACACCACGGCGGGAATCGTCGCCATCGCCTCAGGGGCGCTCGCGCTGGTTTCGGTGGGCTGGTCGATCGCATTGACCGTGGCCGTGCGCCGGCTCAAGGCGACGCAGCGGGTCGTGCTGGGAGACAGCTCGCGTGACCTGGTGGCCCACGCCGCGCACCTGCATTCGTCGTTCGAGTCGCTGGCACAGTACGTGGAGGATTTTGGGACGCGACTCGACCGTCGCATGGACCACGCGGAGACGCGACTCGACGGCACCGTGGCTCACCGCTCCCTGGTCCGCTATGACGCCTACGGCGAGATGTCGGGCCAGCAGTCCACCTCGATCGCCCTGCTGGATGCGACCAAGTCCGGGATCGTGCTCTCCTCGATCCACCACCGCGACACGGCGCGGCTGGTACGCCAAGCAGATCCGCCACGGCCAGCCGGAGCTCGAGCTCTCGCCGGAGGAGAACGAGGCCGTGCGGCTGGCGCTTGCGCCAGAAACTGGCGGTGTGGCCCACCCACCGGACGTCGCAGCGAGTTGAGCGGACCTGTGCGCGTCGGATATCTGGGTCCCGAGGGGACCTTCACCCAGGCCGCGGCACTGAGCGCGGCGGCCGCGCGGGGGCTGGAGCTGGTTCCCCAGGAGACCATCCACGACTCGGTGCTGGCCGTACACAACGCCACCGTGGATCTCGCCGTGGTGCCCATCGAGAACTCCCTGGAGGGCTCGGTCAATGTGACCCTCGACGCGCTGGTCTTCGAGGCTGAGGATGTGCGCATCATCGGCGAGGCGGTGCTCGGGGTCGAGCAGTGCCTGATCACCCAGGAGCCCATTCCCCTTGAGCAGATCGAGGTGGTGATCTCACACCCGCAGGCCACCGCGCAATGCCGCGACTACATCCGGGCCAACCTGCCCGAGGCGCGGGTGATGACATCGAGTTCCACGGCCGAGGCGGTGCGTCTGGTCACCGAACGCATCCGCCACCGCTGGGCCGCCATCGGCACCCGCCTGGCCGCGGATCTCTACGACTGCGTCGTGCTGCAGGCGGGGATCGAGGATGTGACCGGCAATCAGACGCGGTTCGTGTGGCTCGCTCGCGACGGCGCCGAGCCCGGCATACCGGGAGCGACGATCCCGCCCGACGCCGGATGGAAGACGGCGATCGTCTTCTGGGGAACCGGCACCGATTCGTCCGGCTGGCTGGTCAGCTGCCTCTCGGAGCTGGCCTTCCGCGGGGTCAACCTCACGCGCATCGAATCGCGGCCGCTACGTGCCGGCCTGGGTCAGTACATGTTCTTCGCGGACCTGGATGGCCGGGACAGCGACGCTCAGGTGATCGACGGCCTCGCCGGCTTGCGCGGCCGTGTCAATGTGCTGCGCACATTGGGCTCGTTCCCGGCTGCATAGCGGCGTCTCTGCGATACACCGTTTTCGGCTGCATCTGCCCATTGCGGTGACGAACACGCGTCCGCGGGACCGATAGACTTATCGCCCGATGGGCTCCCCCATACCAGTCCCGCCACGGTCCGCGTCGCTCCATGAGCACCACCGACGCGGACCTGATGGTGGCCGGGTGCTCGTTCTCAACGCAACGTACGAACCGATCAATGTCTGCACGGTGCGGCGCGCCGTCGTCCTTCTTCTGAAGGAGAAGGCGGAGGTGATCGAGCAGACCGAGCGACAGCTGCACTCGGCCAACACCACCCTCAGCCGCCCGGCCGTGATCCGCTTGATGACCTACGTGAAGGTGCCGCGGGACAGTCAACGGCGCAAGATCACCCGGCGCGCCGTGTTCGCGCGCGACGACTGGACCTGCCAGTACTGCGGCTCCCGCACGCAGCTCACGGTAGACCACGTGGTGCCCCGCTCGAAGGGCGGCGGGTCGACCTGGGACAACATCGTGGCCGCCTGCGCGCCCTGCAACCGGCGCAAGGGCGACGCGCTGCCGCGCCAAGCCGGGATGACCCTCGCGCGATCCCCCCGCACGCCCAATCCGGACGTCTTCATCCAGGTGGCCAGCCCCACCATTCCCGCCACCTGGAAGCAATACCTCTCCTCCGGCGCAATCGGCACACTGGCCGCCTGACGCCGTCGGCCCGCGCGCTCACTCCGAGGGTCGGCGCATGCACTTTTTGGGTCGAGATCTGCCGCCCGGCGGTGTACTCTGTGTACCACCAGAGAAAGGAGGTGGTCCACCTGTCTGACAGTACTTGCGGGACCCTGGAGGTGTCCGGCCGCTAGGTCGGATGGCTGACCGCCCTGTGCGGAGTCCCACCGTGACACCACTGGTCTGGTGCCGGCATTGGTCCCTTCGGCGAAGGACGTGCCAGATCAGCGATGCCAGCCAAGCAGTGATGAAGGGCGCCGTTATCCGACGGCGCCCTTCATCTTTTCAGCGCTCATCACCCCCGGCCGCCGAGACCACATGGAGCTTTTCGAGTTCGAGACACTGTCGCTGCCCGACTGGGCTGGGCTGATGCGTTCTGACCCCGGCGCGTTCGGCGGCGGGACCGAGGGCCTTCAGGTCCGCCAGAAGGATCGTTATGTCGGTGTGCGCGACGATGACGGGCGCCTGATCGCGGTCATCGGCGCAGCGATCGCTCAGGTGACGGTGGAAGGCCACGGTTCATTCGAGGTCGTGGGGATCGGTGGGCTCATGGTCCGCAAGGACGCGCGGGCACTCGGGCTGGGCAGCCAGCTGATGGAACGGATCCGGGAGATCACCACCGGATGGGGCCCGGACCGAGCGATGCTGTTCTGCGAGCCTCACCTGACGGCGATGTACACCCGCCGCGGCTACACCCAGCTGCCCGATGAGGTCTGGGTCGACCAGCCCACGGGACCCATAACCATGCCCATCCACGCCATGTGGCGGCCCATCCGGCCGGCTGATTGGCCGCCCGGCGTCATCCACCTGCACGGCCCGCCCTTCTGAGCGACGGGGGTGCCCTGGTGAACCTGCCTCGACGGCGGTAGCCTGAGGGGCATGTGCCGAAACATTCGTACTCTCTACAACTTTGATCCGCCGGCGACGAGCGACGAGATCCAGGCGGCCGCGCTCCAGTACGTGCGCAAGATCAGCGGCTTCACCAAGCCGTCAAAGGCCAACGAGGAGGCGTTCCACCGCGCCGTCCACGAGATCGCCCACATCTCCGCTCACCTGCTGGCCGACCTCCAGACGGCAGCGCCCCAGCGCGACCGCGAGGTCGAGGCGGCGAAGGCGCGGGCGCGGGCCGCCCAGCGCTACGCCGCGTAATCCACCGCGGCGGCCGCCTTCATCTACTCGTCGTCTTCGAGGGACTCGTCCTCGGAGGACTCGGGATCAGGGGACTCGTCCTCAAATGACTCGTCACCGGCCAGGTCGACCGGATCGACCCCGTCCTCACCCACCGCGATCACGCCATCCGAGGCGCCGCCGTTCGCAGCGTCGCTGTCGGCCCCGAGATCCTCGGGGGCCAGTCCATCGGGGGCCAGTCCTTCGACGTCGGCATCGGTAGCCGTATCGCTCTCGACCACGAGCGCCACGGCGCTGACCTGGTCGTCATCACGGATGTTCATCACACGGACGCCCTGCGAGGATCGGCCGTAGCGGCTGATGCCACGGACCGAGGTGCGCTGCACCATGCCGTTCTGGGAGATGAAAACAAGCTCCTGGTGCTCGCGGACGACCAGCGCTCCGGCCAGGGCGCCCTTGTTCTCGGTCAGCATGATCGTCTTGACGCCCATCGTGCCGCGCCCCTTGACCGGATACTCGGAGATTGCCGTGCGCTTCCCGTACCCGTTCTCGGTGACGACCAGGAGCTCCTGGTCGTCGCGAGCCACATCCATGGCGAGCACGGAGTTGCCCTTCTGCTTCACGTTCATGCCCTGGACGCCAGAGGTGTCCCGGCCCATTGAGCGGACCTTATCCTCCCGGAAGCGGGAGGCCTGGCCCGAGCGCGAGACCATGATGATGTCGTCCTCACCGCTGGTCTTGCGCACCGCGATCAGCTCGTCGTCATCATGGATGTTGATGGCGATGATGCCGTCGGCCTTGATCGGCGTGTTGTAGGCGAGGAACTCGGTCTTCTTGATCATGCCCTTGCGCGTGGCGAACACGAGGTACTTGCCCTCGGTGAAGTCACGCGTGTTCAACACGGACTGCACACGCTCGCCCTCGCGGAGCGGCAGCAGGTTGACCAGGGCGCGACCGCGAGCGGTGCGCGACTGCTCAGGTAGGTCATAGACCTTGAGTCGATAGATCTTGCCGCGGTTGGTGAAGAACAGCAGGAAGTCGTGCGTCGAGGTCACGAACAGGTGCTCGATGTAGTCGTCATCCTTGGTGTCCATGCCGGTGATCCCGACACCCCCACGGTGCTGCTGCCGGTAGGTCGAGAGCGGCAGCGATTTGATGTAGCCCGAGTGCGTGATCGAGATGACCATCTGCTGGTCGGCGATCAGATCCTCGATGTCGATCTCGCCCTCGGCGTGCGTGATCAGGGTCCGGCGGTCGTCGCCGTAGGCCTCGGCGATCTCGGACAGTTCGTCCTTGATCAGCCCATAGACCCTTGCCTCGTCGCCGAGGATCTCTCGCAGTTCGCGGATCCGCTCGGTCAGGTCGGCATGCTCCTGCTTGATCTTGTCCGCCTCCAGCGCAGTCAGGCGGCGCAGCGTCAGCAGCAGAATCGCTTCGGCCTGCACGACCGTGAACTCGAACCGCTCGATCAGGCCGATACGGGCCTGCTCGGGATCCCGCGATCCGCGGATCAGGGCAATGACCTCGTCGAGGTTGTCCTGCGCGATCAACAGCCCCTCGAGGATGTGGGCGCGCTGCTCGGCATGGCGTAGCTCGTACTTGGAGCGGCGTACGACCACCTCGCGCTGATGGTCGACGTAATGCCCGAGCACCTCGCGCAACGAGAGCGTCTTGGGCACGTTGTCGACCAGCGCCACCATGTTGACCCCGAAGGTGGTCTGCAGCGGCGTGTGCTTGTAGAGCTTGTTGAGCACGACCTTGGGGATCGCCTCACGCTTGAGCTCGATCACGATGCGCATGCCGCGACGGTCGGACTCGTCCCGAAGATCGCTGATCTCCGGGATCTTCTTCTCCTCGACCAGATTGCTCAGCTTCTCGATCAGGCCGCCGTCGCCACCCTTGCGTACCTGGTAGGGGAGCTCGGTGACGATGATCGCCTCCTTGCCCTGGCCGATCGGCTCGATGTGGGCCTTGCCCTGCACGCGCACACGGCCACGGCCGGTCGCGTAGGCGTCACGGATCCCGTCTCGCCCGAGGATCGTGCCGGCCGTCGGGAAATCGGGGCCCTTGATGTGCTGCATCAGGCCCTCGAGGTCTATGGAGGGGTCGTCGATAAAGGCGATCGTGGCGGCGACCACCTCGCGCAGGTTATGCGGCGGGATGTTCGTGGCCATGCCCACGGCAATGCCGGAGCTGCCGTTGACCAGCAGGTTCGGGAAGCGCGCCGGCAACACCACCGGCTCGCGCGTGTTGCCGTCGTAGGTGGGGACGAAATCGACCGTGTCCTGGTCGATGTCGCGGAGCATCTCGGTCGCGAGCTTCTCCAGCCGCGCCTCGGTGTAGCGCATGGCGGCCGCCGGCCAGCCATCGATGTTGCCGAAGTTGCCGTGCCCGTCGACGAGCTTGTAGCGCATCGAGAAGTTCTGAGCCAGGCGCACGAGCGTGTCGTAGATGGCACTGTCGCCGTGCGGGTGGTACTTGCCCATGACGTCGCCGACGATCTGCGCGCACTTGACGTGCTTGCGCGTCGGCTGCAGTCCGTTCTCGTTCATGACGTGCAGAACGCGACGATGGACCGGCTTCAGTCCGTCGCGCACGTCGGGCAGCGCACGCCCGACGATGACCGACATCGCGTAGTCGAGATAGGCGGAGCGCATCTCCTCTTCGAGCCCGCGGGGCTCGATGTTGCCGCCGCCCAGGGTGTCAATCGTGGCCATCTACCAGTCCCTTCTATACGTCCAAATTGCTGACGAGGCGTGCGTTCTCCTCGATGAACTGCCGGCGCGGCTCCACCTGATCGCCCATCAGCATCGAGAACACGCGGTCGGCGGCGCTGGCGTCCTCCATGGTCACCTGCACGAGGGTGCGGGAGGCCGGATCCATCGTGGTTTCGCGCAGCTCTTCCGGGTCCATCTCGCCGAGGCCCTTGAATCGGTAGTAGGAGACCCCGCGCTGGGCCACCTCGAGCACCCCCTCGCGCAGTTCCTCGAAGGAGACCGCATCAAAGGCGTTATCGCCGAGCTTGATGTGGAACGGCGGGCTGCCGACCAACGCCGCCAGGTCCGCGTGCACGTGGGCCAGGCGGCCGTACTCGTTGGCGTCGAGCACGGCTCGGCGCACCCGGTGGGTGGTCGCCATCCCGGTCTTGGTCTCGATCGTCTTGACGACGATCTCGAACGGATCTTCCGACAGAAGCTCGGTGGTGTACGAGTGACCGTTGGGCTGGGCATTCGCAGCCAGATGCGTGCGCAGCGCGTCGACGCTGGTCACACCACCTTCGAGCAGACGGGCCTGCTGCATGAACGAGACAACGCCGTGGCCATGGGCGGTGCGCAGCGCGGCCGCCCAGCCCTGGTACTGCTTGAGCAGACGAGTCAGGCGCTGCCAGCGGGCGTCGGTCAGCTTGAACTGCTTGCCGTCGTGGTCGGTCACTTCGATCTTGTCGAACTTGTCGCCGAGCAGAAGCTCCTCGAGCTCGGAGTCGCGCTCGATGTAGCGATGCTTCTGCCCGCGGGTCAGACGGTAGAGCGGTGGCTTGGCGATGTACACGTAGCCCGCCTCGATCAGTGGCTGCATCTCACGGAACAGCAGCGTCAGCGCAAGCGTGCGGATGTGTGCCCCGTCGACGTCGGCGTCGGTCAGCAGCACGATCTTGTGGTAACGCGCCTTCTCGATATCGAACTCGTCCCTCACACCCGTGCCGATCGCGGTGATGAGCGCCTGGATCTCGGTGTTGGCCAGCACCTTGTCGATACGGCTCTTCTCGACATTGAGGATCTTGCCGCGGAGGGGCAGGATCGCCTGCGTGTTGCGATCGCGCGCATCGACCGCAGAGCCACCGGCGGAATCGCCCTCGACAATGAAGATCTCCGCCAGCGAGGGATCCTTGACCGAGCAGTCCGAGAGCTTCCCGGGCAGCGTCGAGTTGCCCAGCACGGTCTTGCGGCGGGTCAGGTCGCGCGCCTTGCGGGCCGCCGCGCGCGCTTGCGCGGCGGACACGGCCTTACGGATCACCCGCCGTGCGTCCTGAGGGTTCTCCTCCAGCCACTCGGCCAGGCGCGCATTGACGATCGACTGCACGAAGCCGGCCATGCCGGGGTTGCCCAGCTTGGTCTTGGTCTGACCCTCGAACTGCGGATCCGAGAGCTTTGCCGAGATGACCGCGGTGAGCCCCTCGCGCACGTCCTCCCCACTCAGGTTCTCGTCCTTCTCCTTGAGCTCGCCGTGATCGCGGGCGTATTTGTTGAGCACGCCGGTGAGCGCCGAACGGAAGCCTGAGAGGTGCGAGCCGCCCTCGTGCGTGTTGATGTTGTTGGCGAACGAGAAGACCGACTCCTGGTAGGAGCCGTTCCACTGCATGGCCACCTCGACGGAGCCCTCCCCGGACTCGCCCTCGAAGCTGATGATCTTGCCGTGAATGGGTTCCTTGTTCTCGTTCAGGTAGCCGACGAAGTCGGTGATGCCGCCCTCATAGTGGAACTGGGCGCTGGCGCCCTCGCCCCGCTCGTCGACGATTGAGATGCGCAGGTCCCGGGTCAGGAACGCGGTCTCCCGCAGCCGTTCTTCCAGCACCTTGAAGTCAAAGTCGAGCGTCTCGAAGATGTCGGCGTCGGGCAGGAACGTGATCGTTGTGCCGTGATCCGTGGTCGGCTCGCCCCGCTGCATGGCGCCCAGTGGCGTGCCGCGCTCGTAGGACTGGGTCCACACGTGGCCGTCGCGGCGCACTTCAACGTCCAGTCGTTCCGACAGGGCGTTGACGACAGAGACGCCGACGCCGTGCAGGCCACCGGACACCTTGTAGCCCCCACCCTCGCCGAACTTGCCCCCGGCGTGGAGCACCGTGAGGACGACCTCGAGCGCGGACTTGCCCTCCTTCTCCATGATCGCCACGGGGATGCCGGCGCCACGGTCGACCACGGTCACCGAGTTGTCCGGGTGAATCGTGACGTCAACCGCGTCGTTTCGCCCGGCCAGCGCCTCGTCCACAGAGTTGTCCACAACCTCGTAGACCAGATGGTGCAGACCGCGCGGACCCGTCGAGCCGATGTACATCCCGGGGCGCTTGCGGACGGCCTCCAACCCCTCGAGCACCTGGATGTTGTCGGCGTCGTAGTGCTGCTCGGTATTTGGGCGCCCGGCGCCGTCGTCGTTCGTCAACGATCCTCCGATTGACGTTGAGACGCCCCGACCACGCGATCCCTTCGTGTGTGCCGGGGCGTCGAAGCTTGGTGTACAGAATAATAGCACATAACGCCCCCTGAGCCGCCCCCGACACAGCAGCGTTTTGCCTGCAAATCGCCAGAAAACACTGCCCGCTTCATCCGCTGCCGGTGACGCATTTCAAGCGGGTGATCGGATCGCCCGCTAGGCGCGTGTTCAGGCGCTCCAGTACGGTGCCCGATTCGAGCTCCAGAGTGTCGGCGACAACCGACTCAGAACAGCTGACCGTGAGCACTCCTGCGCGCAGGCTGACCACCCGGGTGCGCTCCACTATGTAGGCACCGTGGGCCCCGATGACCTCCGCCCAGACCCGGCCGATCTCAGCCCAGGCGGTCTGAGCCGAACCGAGCGCCGAGGCCGGCTGCCAGTCGCTGCGCATGTGCTCAAGCGCGCCGGACACGGGTCGAGGAGAACGGCGGCGCAGGCTCATCGAACGACGCTCTCCGCCGTGACATCCTCGGCGAGCCGTCCTCCCTCTACGGCAATGCGCGCTACGCCGGGCCCATGCACCCCGGGAACGTGCTCGAGGTCCGTGGTGGTGATCAGGGCTTGCCCACCACCGTCGGCCAGCAACCCCACGAGTGCCGTGCGCCGGTCGCGGTCGAGCTCGCTCATCACATCGTCCAGAAGCATGAGCGGCACGGTCGGGCGCTGATCGCCGATCACGCGGCGCTCAGCCAACAGCAGGGCCAGGAGCCCCAAGCGCTGCTGGCCCTGCGAACCGTACGTGCGCAGCGAACGGCCGTCGCGGGTGATGGCCACCTCGTCGCGGTGCGGGCCGTGGTCAGTGAAGCCGCGCTCGATATCGCCGGCCACCCGTTCCTGGAGTTCGTTGACCAGCTCGGCGGCGTTCGCGGCTCGTGAGCGTGGGCGGTAGGCGATGGCCGGCCCACCGTCGAGGCCGAGCCGGTCGCAGACCTCGGCAAAGGGTTCGGCGGCGAGTTCCACGGCCTGCCGACGGTCGGCCATGAGGGCCAGTCCGACGTCGGCCAATTGCCTGTCCCAGGCCTCCAGCGCGGCCGGCGAGCCGTGCCCGGCCCGGAGCCGGGCGATCAACGCGTTGCGTTGTGCGAGCGCCTGGGCATAGGCCCGGCGAGTGGCGGTGCGGGCCGGCCACAGTGCGGTGACGAACTGATCGAGGTGCGCACGGCGCAGCGCCGGCACGCCCTTGATCAACTCCAGCCGGTCCGGAAGGAAGACGCTGACGAGTGGGCGTCCAGGTGCGTCGAGCAGGCGTTCGACCTGACTGCCGTCGACCGTCATCCGCTTTGGCTCGCCGGGCGTGAACCCCACCGTCAGCTCATGATCGCCCAGCTCATCGTCGGCGGTGATGACCACGCGGGCGGTGTCGGCGCCGAAGCGGACCAGTTCACGGTCGTTTCCCGTACGACACGACCGGCCGGTGCACCCGAAATACACCGCCTCGAGCAGATTCGTCTTGCCCGCGCCATTGGGCCCCCAGACGACGGTCAAGCCGCCGCCCAGCGGGGCGGCGGCCGCCTCATAACTGCGAAAGTTACGGACGCTGACGGAGACGACACGCATCGTCCGGCGACCTTCGGCTGCCTATACGTTGAGCCTGATCGGCATGATCAGGTAGACGAAGCCACTGTCGTCGCCCGCCTCGAGCAGGCCCGGGCGCAGCGGACTGATCAGCTTCACAAGGACGTCGGCATCGTCGATCGCATCCAGCCCGTCGCGGAGGAACTCCGGGTTGAAACCGATCTCGAGCGGCTCACCCTGGAAGCTCACGGGCAGGGCCTCGCTGGCTTCGCCAATGTCGGGCGTCTGGGCGGAGACCGTGAGTTCGCCGGGTCCAAACGACAGGCGGATGGGCGCGTTCTTCTGCGCCAGCAAGCTGATGCGGCGGACGACGTCGCGGAGTTCCGGGCCGGAGATACGCAGCTCGTGCTCGAAGGCCTCCGGCAGCAATTGGCGGTAGTTGGGGAACTGGCCATCGATCAAACGCGAAGAGAGCACGGTGTCCCCCAGGGCGAAGACGACCTGATTCTGGCGCACGCTGATGGTCAGCTGCGCGTCTTCGGCGTGGGCGGCAAGCCGAGCCAGCTCCTGGAGCGCGCGAGCTGGAACGTTGACCTCGAAATTGGCGGCGAGCGGAGTATCGAGCCGCGTTTCCTTGACGCTCAACCGGTAGGAATCGGTGGCCACCATGCGGACCTCGCTACCTGAGGCTGACACGAGGATGCCGGTGAGAACCGGGCGGGTTTCGTCGCGCGAGGCCGAGCCAGACACCTTGGTGGCCGTCTCGACAAAAGCTTTGAGCGGAAGTGAGATGGCTGAGCTTGGATCGAGCTCTGGAAACGGAGGGAAATCCTCCGCGTGAAGCGTACGGATATGAAAGGTGGCGTTTCCGGAGAGCAGCTCCACGTCCTTTTCGGCCGAACGCAACTCGAGCGACACCGAAGGCTGTGGGAGGGAGCGGACAACGTCGAGGAACAGGCGAGCCGGGAGAACTACGGTGCCTTCACGGGTGACCTCGGCCGGGAGCGGAACGCGAAGGCTCACGTCGGTGTCGGTGGCCCGCAGTTCGCAGACGCCGCCGGAGACGGCGAGCTGGACACCGGAAAGGGCCTGGATGGCCGTTCGGGTCGAGGCCACACGGGTGACGGCCTGCAGTTGAGTCAGAAGCGCATCGCGGTCGAGGGAGATCTTCACGATGAAATCCTTTTAAGGAAGGTAGAAGTCATAGGGGGCATGGAAGCTGTTGAGAACTCAGGCTTTCTCCGGAGTTAGCGGCAAAGTTGTACGCGGGCCAACGGCTCAGTCTGTCAACAGCGCCGGTCGTCATTGTTGACAAGGGAATGCCTGACTGAGTTCCTCGAGGTCCGCGGCATCGTCATTGTTGACAGATATGCGATCCGACACGCGCTTGCAGGCGTGTAGGACGGTGGTGTGGTTACGGCCGCCGAACGCGTCTCCGATCCGCTGCAGCGGGGTATCGGTCAGTTCGCGCACGAGATAGATGGCGAGTTGCCGGGCCCAGGCGACCTGCCCGAGGCGGCTGGTTCCGGTGAGGTCGCTGACACCCAGACTGAAGTGGTCGGCCACAACCTGCTGAATGGCGGCGATGGTGGGCGGCCCGCCGGCGTCCGGCGATCCGTGGGTGCGCCTGGCGGTGGGACGGATCGCGTCGAGCACGGTGGTGGCGAGGTCGCGGTCGAGCGGCTGGCCCGTGAGCGAGTGGTGGGCGACGATGCGGATGAACGCACCCTCGAGCGCCCGGACGTTGTTGGTGACGCGGTCCGCGATCACCTCGAAGACCCCGTCGCTCTCAACCGGCACGTTGTCCACGGCGGCACGTTTGCGCAGGATCGTCCGCCGCGTCTCCCAGTCCGGTGGGGTCATGTGGGCCACCAAGCCCGACTCGAAGCGCTCACGCAGCCGCTGTTCGATGCCGGTTAGCTGGCTGGGCAGACGGTCGCAGGTCAGGACGAGCTGTCGGCCAGATTCGTGGACGGCGTTGAATGTGTGGAAGAACTCCTCCTCCGTCTTGGCCTTGCTGGCCAGGAATTGGACGTCATCGATCAGCAGGACGTCAACGTCTCGGTAAAGGTGCTTGAAGCGGTCCAGGGCTTCGCCCTTGAGCGCCGCGATGAAGCCGTTGGTGAAGGCTTCGACAGTGGTGTAGCGAACCGTGGTGGCCGGCTCGTAGGCCCTTATGTAGTTGCCGATCGCGTTCAGCAGGTGGGTCTTGCCCAGCCCTGGCGGGGCATGCAGAAACAGTGGGTTGTAAGCCTGACCAGGCGCCTCGGCGACGGCAAGAGCGGCCGCGTGCGCCAGTCGATTGCCATCGCCGATGACGAATTGATCAAAGGTGTACCGAGGGTTGAACTCATCGCCGGGATGCGACTGTGGAGAGTGTGGAGAGCGGCCAACTGGGCTGAGCGCGGCATGCGCCTTGGCCGCCGGTTCACTGGCAAAGGCAACATGCGCGTTGGGCCCGAGCACGTCCTGGGCGCAGCGTTCGAGGATGCGGCCGTGGCGAGCGGCCAGCCAGGTCTCGGTCCCTGGCTCGGCTTGCAGGACGAGCACCGAGCCGTCCCAGGCCTTGACCTGGATCGCAGAGAGCCAGACGTCGTAGATGGATTCACCGACGGCGATGCGCAACCGGTTCTTTATGTCCTGCCAGGCAGGGGTTTGCTCGAGGTGCGCAGGCAACTCCAGGTGGCTCCTAGCTACTGAGTCCAAAACGTATTCGGCGACACCCAACCGGATTGGGCCGGGGTTGGCGAATATAGCTCCGGCGGGCGGCCTCGGCGCCTGCTCGAGATGGGTCGTTGACGCAAAGCGCGGGAAAAAGCTTTGCAGCCTGATACACCATGGGTCGGACGCCCATCGACTCGGGCCCCGAGCGTTTCGCGAGAGCCTGCGTATACTGCGATGCCGACTCCGGCTGCGGCCGGGAGGATCTGCCATGAAGAGGACCTACCAACCAAAGAAGCGCAAGCGCGCCCGTACGCACGGCTTCCGTGCTCGCATGCTGACGCGCGCCGGACGCGACGTGCTCAAGCGGCGCCGCGACAAGGGCCGCAAGCGCCTGACGGTGTAGGTGGTCCGTGGCGGGCGCACGTTCGCCTCGCCGTGGGCGGCTTTCCAGAAGCGCTGACTTCGATCGCGTAATGCGTAGCGGCCGGTCTCATGCCGGTCGCGATCTTGTGCTGTATGTGTTCCCGCGGGGCAGCGACGAACCGCCCCGCCTTGGCCTATCCGTTTCCAGGAAGGTCGGCGGCGCGGTCGAGCGCAACCGGGTGAAGCGTCTTCTGCGCGAGGCGTTTGCCCAGGAGGCAGACCGGTTGCCCGTTGGAGCTGACGCGGTGGTGATCGCCCGCCCCGGCGCCCGTCAGCTCGCGGAGAGCGACGGCCTCCTGGGCGTACACGCGGCACTGCGCGCACTGATCGACAAGGTGGAGGGCGTGACGGAGGGTGAGCCACTGAAGTTGTCCGATAGTCCGGACCGGAGCGACGATTCCGCGCCCGAGCCCATCGACATCAAGGCTCGAGAGGACGCTCGAACCGGTGCGGGTGGAGGCGAGGACGAGTGACGCCGGGTGGCCTGCTCCTGCGGCTGCGCACTCTCGTGGTCGCTCCAATTCTGCTTTACCAGAAAACGGTGTCTGGACTCACAGGGTCACGCTGCAAGTACTACCCGTCGTGTTCTGAGTACGCGGTGCAGGCGATCGGCAAGTTCGGCATACTCCGCGGGCTTGTGCTTGCCGGGTGGCGGTTGCTGAGATGCAACCCACTAAGCCGCGGCGGGTTTGATCCCGTCGAAGACCAGCGCCTGTTCAGGACGCGGACGCCGGCGACAGGCGCCTGAACATGCTCGTCACCGCCAACATCTTCCAGCCCCTGATCTCGGTCTTCGCGTCCGTGATCAAGTTCTACCACGACAACCTCGGGGTCTCCTGGGGTTGGTCGATCGTGCTGTTGACCGTGTCCGTGCGGCTGCTGCTCGTGCCATTGGCGATCAAGCAGTTCCACTCGATTCGGCTGATGCAGGCACATCAGCCACAGCTGAAGGCACTCCAGCGCAAGTACAAGGACGACAAGCAGCGCCAGCAGGAAGAGATGATGAAGTTCTACCGGGAGAACGGAATCAATCCGTTTGGCTCCTGCCTCCCGATGGTCGCGCAGTTGCCGGTCTTCATTTCTCTCTACTACATGCTGCGCAAGAACCTGCGCGACTACATCTGCAAGCAGACGCAGCTGAACTTCCAGGCCAAGTACGCCAAGGCGTACCAGGCGAGCCACCACGTAAGCGCCAAGGTCGCGCACGCCGCGTCCCTGGGTCAGACGACGGCCTGCGGCACCCATGCGCACGGGGCGGGGTTCCTGTTCATCAAGGACATCACGAGCCAGGCCACGGGTGTGACGCTGGTGGCTCTGATCGTGCTCTACGTGGGCACGCAGGTGGCGTCGACGCTGCTCATGTCCGCACCCACGATGGACAAGAACACCCAACGGATGATGATGTTTCTGCCGCTGGTGTTCGTGCTGTTCATCATCCGCTTCCCGTCCGGCCTGATCATGTACTGGATCACGACGAACGCCTGGACCATGATTCAGCAATACACGATCAAACGGGCCATGGGTCCGTCGCCGGTGGCTGTGCCGGTGGAGGGACTTGAGGTCGACGACGACGACTCAGGCGGCGGCGGACTCGGGGCGCTGCTGCGGGGACGCGGCCCGCGAGGGGGCGGTGACGCCGCGAGTTCGTCGCCGAAAGCCAAGAGCGCTGCGGACCGTGCCCCGGCGACGCCGCCGCGGCCGCCCCGCAAGAAGAAGAAGCGCTCAGGGCGCAGGAGGTGACCGGGATGCCGGCAGAAGACGACGACGAGACCATCGAATACATCGAGGAGATCCTCGAAACGATCGCCGAGGCTGTGGGCGTTGACGCGGAGATCCGAGTGGAAGACTCGGGCGAGACGATCGTCGCCGAGTTCGTCGGTGACGATCTGGCCCGGCTGATTGGACACCACGGCCAGACCATCGATGCGATTCAGCACTTGGCCTACCGCATCGCCTTCCACGGGATGGACGACCGCCGGCCCCTCACCGTGGACGCGTCGGGCTACCGGGAGCGGCGAGCCTCGGCGCTGCACGCGTCGGCCGACCAAGCGGCCGAAACCGCCTTGCGCGAGGGTCGTCCGGTGTCGCTCGAGCCGATGGCCGCCCAGGAACGCAAGGTCGTCCACGAGTATTTGAAGTCGCGCTTCGACGTCGAGACCTACTCCGAGGGGCAGGAGCCGTCTCGGCGGCTGGTCGTGGCGCCGCTGAGCAGCTGAACCGAGTTGGGAAGGGTGACATGGCTGCTCGCTCGGGAGTGGGTCGCCACGACCCCAGGTGTTTCACGTTTTTCTTGACGGTGAAACAACTAGTTCGCTAGGGTTCCGGCGGTGACGGAGCTCTCTGCCTTCGACCGCGGCTTTTTGATCGCCCTGCTGATCGGCGAGGGATCTTTCGGTGGTGACGGCAAGCAGCCACAGGTGACGCTGCGCATGCACACGCGGCACGAGGCTCTTTTTCGTTGGCTGATGACGCGCTTTCCCAATGCCAAGCTCTACGGGCCCTACCACCACGGAGGCCGCTCGTACTACCAGTGGATGGCGCGTGGCCGCACTCTGGTCGAGGACCTCTTGCCTCTGCTCGAGGCAGATCTCGACCCCGGCCTCGATGCTCACGCCGCCGAGCGCTTTGACGATATGCGCCAGCGGTATGCGGGCTTCATAAGCCGCGAGCAGGCCCGTCTGGCCCACGCCGGTGATGACTGATCAGAACGGATGGCCATGAGAGCTGGGCAGGTGGTTCCTCCGTTCGGGACTCTGGCCGACCGCTTTGGCCTCACATCTATCCAGATCAAACAGCTGCAGGGCTTCGGGGCGCTTCTCATAAACGATGATCGCGCCCCGACGACCGTGCGCGATCCAGTTGGCGTGCGGGATGACCACCTGGCCGACGCACTGGTGGCGCTCGAGTGGACGGCCGTACGTACGGCGAAGGAGATCGGGGACCTGGGCGCGGGGGCCGGGGTCCCCGGGATACCGCTCGCGATCGCGCTGCCGGAGGCAAGAGTCGCGCTCATCGAGGGGAACGGGCGGAAGTGCGATTTCATGCAGTTCGCCACCGCCGCACTCGGGCTGGAGAATGTCGAGGTGGTCCACGCTCGGGCGGAGACTTGGAGCCCGGGCATCGGCCGCCTGGACGTGGTCACCGCGCGGGCGCTCGCTCCGCTCGCCGTCGTGGCGGAGTACGCGGCGCCGCTACTCAAGATCGGAGGTGCCCTGGTGGCCTGGCGCGGTCAGCGCGACCCGGAGGATGAAGCCGCCGGAGGCCGAGCGGCGGCTGTGCTTGGCCTGAGGATCGAGGAGGCGGTGCGCGTGCATCCGTACCCCGGAGCCCGCAACCGACACCTGCACGTCATGGTCAAAGTTGGTCCGACCCCTGACCGCTTCCCGCGTCGCGACGGCGTTGCACGAAAGCGCCCACTGGGCGCGTCGTGAGGCGGATCCACGCATATACCGGCTGATCTACCGGGCCCCCGGGCGCTCCGTGTGCGGCGCACGCTAGCTTCCAAGGCACATGGGCAGCATTTACGCGATCGCCAATCAGAAGGGCGGAGTCGGAAAGACCACAACGGCCGTGAACCTCGCGGCGTGCGTCGCCGAGGCCGGTTACGACTCACTCCTGGTCGACATCGACCCTCAGTGCAATGCCACTGTGGGAATCGGGCTAGACAAGCACCTCCAACCGAGCGTCTACGAGCTTCTGAGTGGAGAGGCGACGCTTGAGGAGGTCGCCGTGCCCACGGCAATCGAGCATCTCTGGGCTGCGCCAGCCAGCCCTGATCTCGCCGGCGCCAACGTCGAACTGCCGCGGATAGCCGGATCTGACAGCCGACTCAAGGACAGCCTGGCTGGTGTACGGGACCGCTACGCCTTCACGCTGCTGGATTGTCCTCCATCTCTCGGCCCGCTCACGGTCAACGCTCTGGTCGCCGCTGACCGTGTCATCGTCCCCGTGCAGGCCGAGTATTACGCGCTTGAGGGGCTGGCCGGATTGCTGGATACGCTCCTGCTCGTTCAACGCGAGCTGAACCCGCGCCTGACGATCTCCGGGATGGTCGTAACCATGTTTGACGCCAGGACTCGTCTGGCCCAGGACGTACAAAGGGAGATCCGCACCCACTTTCCCGACCTCGTCTTTGACACCGTGATTCCGCGTAACGTCCGGATTGGCGAAGCTCCGAGCTATGGAAAGCCCGTCATCCATCATGACCCGCACTCCGCGGGCGCCACTGCCTATTTCGAGCTGGCCAAGGAGGTCGCATCCCGTGGCTGACAAAAACAAGGGGATGGGGCGCGGGCTCGCCGCGATTCTGGCCGCCGCCCCGCACGACGGGGCGGAAGAACTCCGCCAGATCCCAGTGGAGTTGATCGCGGCCAACCCGCAGCAGCCCCGACGTCAGTTTGAAGAAGAGTCTCTGGTAGCGCTGGCCGAGTCGATAAAGGCCCGAGGTCTCATTCAGCCCATTCTCGTCCGCCCGGTCGTCGGTGGCCGCTATGAGCTCGTCGCGGGAGAGCGGCGTTGGCGAGCGGCGCAGATCGCCGAGCTGGAGTCGATCCCCGCGGTCGTGCGCGAGCGTGAGGATTCAGAGTCGCTGGAGCTGGCCGTGATCGAGAACATGGCCCGAGAAGACCTCAACCCGGTCGAGGAAGCACGAGCCTGCGCGGCCCTGGTGGACGAGCTGGGCCTGACCCGCGAGGAGGTCGGCCTCCGGGTGGGCCGCAGCCGTGTGGCGGTGTCCAACCTGATTCGCCTGCTCGATCTTCCCGATGAGGCGCTGGAGCTTCTGGAGCGCCGCGAACTCAGCGAAGGACACGGGCGAGCTCTGCTTCTGGTCGCCGATCACGCTATGCGCCGAAATCTGGCGCGACAGGCCTCGGCGCAGGGGTGGTCCGTGCGTGAGCTCGAGGCACGGGCCCGTACGGCAGAAGGAATAGCCGATAAGCCCGCTAATCAGCCGAAGGCCACCGCCTCCACAGCCGATCAGGCTGACCGTCAGGCCGCGATCGAACAGATATCGGACGCCCTGGGCGCCGCTCTCGGCGCCGATGTCAGGGTCCGGACCGGACCGCACGGATTCACCGCACAGCTGAGCTTTGCGTCGTTGGAGGAAGCGCTCGAGTTGGCCGAGCGCCTGTCTGACTGAGCAGCGCGTCTTAGCGCCGGCTCCCGGTCAAAGTGCCGCTAACATCCCGGCTGCATCCGGGCGATTAGCTCAGTCGGTTAGAGCGCTTCTCTGATAAGGAAGAGGTCCCAGGTTCGAATCCTGGATCGCCCACTTGCGAGGGACGCCCGCGGTCGCGGGCGTTTCGTGTCTCTGGGTTCCATGTGGGTTTGATCTCTGCCTGACTGGATGGACGCGTTATGGAAGCCTCGTGCGGTTGGCGAGCTAGTCCGGGCCCACGTCAGCTGGCAGGCTTGGCGATGCCATGCCAACTCCCGTGAACCGGCAGACACCGATCGGCCATATGTAGGTGATGACCGCAGAGCAGGCCGCGACAGACAACGCAGCCGTGCAGGCGTCACTGACTCGCCCCCAAGCGTTTGCAGTCCTATTCGATCGCCATTACGACGCGATCTGGCGGTATCTGTGCCGGCGCGTCGGGCCGACCGGCGCAGACGACCTCGCCGGGGAGGCATTCCTGAGGGCGTTCGTGAAGCGGTCGGGGTATGAGCCGAGCCCGCTGGGGCCGCGTCCGTGGCTATACGGAATCGCGACAAACCTACTGCGGGAGCAGACGCGGCGGGAGGAACGCCAGATGCGAGCCTACGCACGGGTCGCACAGCCCTCGGTGGGCGTGTTTACCGATGAGGACGTTGAAGGCCGACTCGACGCGCAATCACTTGGGCCGGCGGTAGTGGCCGCGCTTGCCCGCCTGGAACCTCCGGATCGAGACGCGGTGTTGTTGCTCGCGCTCACGGAACTTGACTACGTCGGGATCGCCACCGCGACATCTGTTCCCGTCGGGACCGTGCGCTCCCGACTGAACCGCGCTCGCCGTCTCGTTCGGCTCGACCTGGAACGTCGTCTGGCGCCTGAAGGGAGCACCTGCACATGATCGGCGAGCAGTTTGAGCTCGAGGCGATCCGCGCGGTCATGGCCGCTGATGGAGACCCCGATGCGGGACGTCACGCACGCGCGCGCAGGGAGCTGGTGACCATGATCTCGCGTGAGCCCTCAATGGTCGAGGACAGCAGGCAGAAGCCCCGTAGGGGCCGGCGACGACTGGCGGTTCGGTCGTGGGGGGTCGGTGGCTTCTCGGCGGTTGCGGTTGCGGCTGCGGTGGCGGTGGCTGTGCTCGTCCTCGCGCACGGCGGCGCGGTGCAACCGGCGTCGGCTGTGGCGGCACTGCTTAACCGCGCTGCGAACTCGACGTCGTTGGTCGGTCCTGTCCACCTCGGGCCGGGCCAGGTCTGGTATGTCGAGCAGGAATGGGTGGACGGCTCCCCGACGGCGGCATGTAAGACCGACTGCTACGAAACGAGGTTGCTGCGGTGGTGGGTGGGCCTGCGTAGATATTCGATGCACACCTATGTCCTGTCCCGCTCGACAAAGCGACCAACCATCACCCACGCCCCGCCTGACGTGCCAATGAAGGCAGCACGCTTCAGCGCCAGATGGAGCGGTGTCGGCGGCGGCTACGACCGCATCTTCCACTACAAGCTGATGCTGAATGCCTCAACGAGCCCGAGCTCCCTGCGATCGCTGCTCTTGCACCCGCCCGGGGTCCGCGGTGTGCCGCGCAAACCGGCCGGATGGGAACGCGAGCAGCTCATCTTCGCGGGCATCAACACCATCCTGCTGGAGCCCAGAGTGCCTTCCCGGATGCTCTCCGCGATCTACCGACTGCTCGCCACGATGCCCGGAACGACCCTCAAAGGCCGGGTGACCGACACACTTGGACGAGAGGCAATCGAGGTGGATGGCCAGAGTCCCTTGGCGCCGACCGTTCACGGGACGAAAGAAAGGTTCGCGCTGCTCTTCGATCCAAAGAGCTACACGCTGCTCGACACCTTCCAGATCACGGCGAACAAGAAGTCGCGGTCGTACTCGTATATGGCCAATGTGAGTCACGGACTCGTACGCCAGATCGGAGGGCTACCGGCCGGCCCGACGGACCATTAGAGCCCCTCCCAGCCTGGCAGCCCGTGCACCGACGAGCCCTCTGCTCGGAATAGCGAGCTGGATCCGGCGTGCGCTGGAGCCACTCCGCGCCGTTCGTTATCACGTACAAGCGTTCAGGGCGCTGCTTCCGCGGAAGGGTGTTTGACCGCGCAACGATCCCTTCGCCGAGAAGCGCGACTTCTTCGCGCGCGCCAGCACGAGACCCTGTTCGGGGGCGCCCGCCACGGTTATGCCCTTGCCACGCCGAAACTCGAGCAGCCCCTCATCGCGCAGCTGATGAAGCTGGCTCGCTTGGTCGAGCAGATTGCCTCCAAGCCTTCGATCGAGGTGACCGGACAATGAAAACCGACGTCTACCCCGACTCTGGATCGCCCGACCGCCGTGCAGATAACAACGAGGGCACACGCGAACGGCCAGATGCTCCTCGCCATCCGAGTCCAGCTCCCCACTGGCTGAGTGCTGACGAGCATCTCCCAACAGACCGCTAGCCCACATTCCCGTTCAAAAATGCGCGGGTGTTCCCTAGCCCTGCATTGCGGCGGCGTTTGGTTCGCTTGGGCGAGCGTCACCGCGTGTCACGCCCGTAGGTCAGCTTCGATCCGGAGCGCGATCGTCTCAGGATCTACACCATCGCTGGCGATGGCGTGGGACTCCAGCGGACCAAGGTCCACGAACGCCCGCCACAGGCGTTCAACCGCAGTCGCATCGGTCACCGGCCAGTCGTCGCGGGAGCAGGCCCTGTCCACGCAAACTGCCAGCGGTGCGCGGAGCACTGCGTAGGCAACGCGATACCCGAGATCTTGGAGCCCGTCCCGAAGCGGCTCATAGAACCAGCCAGGGATCAGGATGCCGTCGACGATCGTGAGATAGCCGGCGGCACTGTATCGGGCCGCCGCGTGGCACACGATGTCCATTACCACGGTGTTCTGTTCGTGTGCTTCTGGTCGCCAAGGTGGCACGTAGCCGCCTGCGATGAAGCCCCAGAACTTGTCGGTTTCAAGATGCACCCCGCGACCAGCTCGTGTTGCCAGCAGACGCGCGACCGTGGTTTTCCCCACCCCCGGCGGGCCGGTTAGCAGCAGGATCGTCTGGTTACCGGGCACCCGGATGATTCTCGCCAATCGCAGCGAATCGGGGCTCCGCCGATCCTCGGCCACGATCAAATTGATCAGCGTCGAGGTGTCGAAACGGCGTTCGGCGCGGCTGATCCGCAACGAGCTGCGAGGCTGTCTGCGGAGCCCCAGTTTTACGTTCAGGGGAGCGACAGTACGACTTGTTCGAGGAGGTCGAGTGATTCGTTCATGCCGGTTTCCATTCCGGATCTGAGATGTGCGTCGCGGGTGTCTGCGTTGGTGTGGCGCACGAGGATCGCGAGGGTTGTGCGTCCGTTGCTTTCGGTGAATGTGGTCGTCGCGATCGCCGGTGCGTCGGGCACGCCTTCGTAGATTTCGGTTGAGACGATCCGCTCGTTGGGCGTGAGTTCCCGGTATTCCCCGTTGAAGGCAACTTCGAACTGGCCGTGGGCGATCATGACGTAGCGCCACCGGCCGCCAACGCGTAGATCGATCTCGCATTCGGTGACCTCGCCGCGTTGTCCGGCCCACCAGCGCTTTACGAGGTCAGGGGTCGTGTAGGCCGCGTAGACAAGATGCCTGGGCGCGTCGAACTCCCGCTCGATCAGAATCTCCGACTCGCTGGGGAGCGTCACTCGAGCGGTCTTCTTACTGGTTCCTGCCGTCATCGCCGTCCTCCTTGCCTTTTAGGTCCGATAGCACGGCGTCGAGTGCTTCGAATCGGTCGGTCCAGTCGCGCTCGTACCGCTTTACCCAGTCATGGATTGGTTTCAGAGCCGAGCTGTTGACTCGGTAGAAACGTTCGCGTCCATCGGCGCGAACGTCGACCGCTCCGACCTCCCGGAGCACTCGCAGGTGTCTCGAGACATGCGGTTGCGCTAGCCCGAGGATCTCGACGAGCGTTCCGACCGATCGCTCGCCTTCGGCTAGGAGATCGAGAATCTCTCGACGCCGTGGTTCGGCCACAGCGTTGAACGCGTCTGTCGTGGTCGCTGCCCGTGCCATAGGCCCAATTATATATCAAGATCGATATATGGCAGGCGAATAAGTCACAACAGTCTTCGCGAAGGGGGCAGCCTGGCTGAGCGGAGGGCCGCTCGGCCCGAATTCCGGGAATATCATGGCGGACTCAATGGTCCTCTCCGCTGCCTGTGCGTTCGATGTGCCGACGTTGACCCGACTGTTCAATGAGGGTTTCGCTGGCTACTCGGTTCCGATGCACCTGAGCGAGGAGGCTTTCTGCGACCACGTTGCCTTCCACGACATTGACCTGACTCTGTCGCGGGTGGTCGCCGACGAACGTCCGGCGGCCTTCTCGCTCGTGGGTCGGCGTGGGCAGACTGGCTGGATTGGCGGTATGGGCACAGTGCTTTCGCACCGGCGCCGGGGGCTGGGCGAGCGGGCCCTTGTCGACGCTATCGACGCCGCGGCGGCCTGTGGCTGTGTGGAGATTCGTTTGGAAGTGCTGGTGGACAATGAACCTGCGATCCGGCTCTACAGCAAGCTCGGGTTCCAAATAGTGCGAGAGCTGGCTGTCTGGTCGTGTCCTCCCGTGGTCCGGGAAACCCCCAGCGGCGCCGAATGCGTTGATATTGGTCTGCCCTGGGAATGGATCGCAGCGCACCGCGGCAGTACCGAGCCATGGCAGCGAGCCGACGAGACTCTGGCCGCGTTCAAGCGCCGTGGAGTGGAACTGCGCGGACTCGCCCATGAGCGCGGAGGAGACACAGTTGCGGCTGCCATCATTCGTGAGACCGCAGAGGCTGTTGACGTGGTGCAAATCTCTGCCGTTGACGAACATGAGGCCGCCAGCATCTTGCTGGCTGCCGCTGGCAGCGGCCGGACCCTGAGGCTGGCCAACGTCTCGCTCGACGACCCGGCATCTCTAGCCATGGAGGGCCTGGGCGCGGAGCGTCTTGCCACGCAGTATGAGATGACCCTGACGAGCCCCTGGCCGCCTTGGTCATAGCCGGAGACGGGCGAGTTTCGCAAGCTGCCCTACGACACTGGCCAAAGGCTGGGAGGAGTCAATCTCGTGCGTACAGGTCCTGCGCAGGAGGGGCTCGACTTCCCGCAAGTGGCGGAGGATCAGATCTCGCTCCTCGGCCGCTTGCCGTAGGGGTTGGTCAGCCGCTTCTCGAGGCGACTCAGGAGCACTTCAGCGGGTGCGCTGAGCAGCACGACGGCATCAAAGCGGTCGTAGAAGCGGCCCTGGTTGGAAACCGTCCCCGAGACGAATAAGGTCGGTCCAGCATCGTCGGCCAGCAGTGCCGTCATCTTGTCGTCGCGCCAGAGGTAGCCGCCTTCCGCATCCGACCATTCGCTGCAGCCCCCAAAATCTGTGTCGACGACACGAAAGCCAAGTTTCGCGAGTTCCACCAGCGCGCTGGATTTACCGGTTCCGGACATCCCCGTGATCAGGATTCTCCGCATGGTGGTGGGCAGGCTACGGCTCCGGCCGACCTAACGTGTCCTGATTCGCGAACCCGTTCGTCGAAAGAAGGCAAGGGGTCGACCGGACCACTGAAACCCGAGGAGCGCTGATGCCTGAGTACCTGATTTTCTTCAACGACGAATGGGTCACGGAAGCCACTGACGCTGGATGGCAACAGAGGGCACGCGATGCGCGGGCCGTGGTGGCCGAGATGCAGGCGGCCGGGGTCTACATCTTCACCGGAGGACTCGACAACCACGCGGCGGTCTTTCACGTCGAGCCTGGCGGGGGCAAGCCGATATTCACTGACGGGCCCTACGCCGAGACCAAGGAGGTCCTCGGAGGCTTCGCGGCCATCGATGTTCCCGATGAAGCGTCGGCCCGTTACTGGGCGGGCCGGATCGCCGTCGCCTGCGACTGGCCGCAGGAGGTGCGGATATTTCGCACCCCGGCGCAGATTCCCACACCCGACGCCGACCGTGCGGCCGAGGCGACGCGGGAGGGCAATGGGGCTTGAGCTCCGCTCAGATGCGATCGCCCAGCCCTTCTCCGTGCCAAAACTTCGTCATGACGAAGTAGCGGCACGGAGAAGGCGCGGCCAGTCGTTGAGAAAGGGCTTCCGGCGGTCCACGCACGCACGGGCACGGCGCGCGCACACGCGGGAGCCCGGCGTCTGATATCAGCAATCTCCATGCAAGACGAGCCGCCGAACCCCGCCGCGACGCCGATCCAAGCCGATCGGCCAGACGGCTGCCGGCTTGGGCTTCTGGCCTTCGGTGACTCGATCACCAATGGCGGCGGGGAGTTGCAGTGGGGCGTCGCGCTGCAGTCCTGGGCGATGTGGACCGCGCGCGGCCTCGGCATTCCCTACAGCCCGTACGCGGTGGATGGAGCCACCGTGGAAGACGTCATCAGCCGCCAGATGCCCCTCTTCCAACGCACGGCCGACCCGCCAGCGCGCTACACGCTTGGCTGCCTGTATATCGGGACCAATGACCTACGCCTGCCCGGCTTCGCAGTCCAGGCCTTCGAGGAGCGCCACGGGCAGGCACTCAGCTTCCTGCGCGACCGCTGCGACCGCCTGCTCACGCTCACGATCCCGCTCGACATGGGCCGCCCGCGCAACCCCGAACTGATCGAGCAGACGAACCGGGCGATCGGCCGCTCGGCGGCCCGCTACGGCGCGAGTCTGCTCGACCTGGGGGGGTTCGGCGGGCGCGGCGTGATGATGGCCGACCACGTGCATCCGACGGCGCTCGGTCAGCTGGCCATCGCCGAGCGGGCCCTCGCGCTGCTCGGCGCCGAGGGTCTGCCGACCAAGGTCCACCCAACCGAGCTGATCGCCTACGAGACGACACGCCGGGGCCGGTTACGGGGAGACCTCACCTACGCCTACCGCCACGCCAAGCAGGATCTTCGCCTGCTGGCTAGCGTCGGGCGCTGCCGGTAGTCACGGCCGTAGTCACGGCCTGAGCCGGCCGACCGCGGCCGTCGCCTCCCGCAGGCGCGCCGCCAGATCCGGGGTAAGCGCCCCCGCCTCCAGCCGCCAGCGCCAATTGCCCCCTCGGCGCGCGGGATTGTTCATGCGCGCCTCCGAGCCCAGCCCGAGCAGGTCCTGGGCCTGAACGATCGACACAGCAGCGTGTGAGGCGAGGCACAGACGCACGAGTCGCCACCACGGCTCGGGGTCTGCGATCCCCAGCGACGCACACACCAACTCGACCCGCTGGCGCGTGGCCGCCGAGCTCGAGGTCCACCACCCCGCGGCGGTGTCGTGATCGTGGGTACCCGTGTAGACGACGCGACGGGAGGGGTGGTTGGCGAAGGCGTGGGGACTGACTCGCTCGGCCCGGGCCCCGCCGAAACCGAACTGCAGCACCAACATGCCGAGGAGGTCGAGCCGATCCCGCAGATCCTCGACCGGCGGCGTGATCATCCCGAGGTCCTCGGCCACCAGCGGCAGCTCCCGCCCGAGCTCCTGTTGGAACGCCTCGAAGAGGTGCCGTCCGGGGCCGCGCCGCCAACCCCCCGACCGCGCGTCCGACGCGCCGGCGGGCACCGCCCAGTAGGAGACGAAGCCGCGGAAGTGGTCGAGCCGGATCCCGTCGAACAGGGCCAGGTTGCGGCGAAGCCGCTCGACCCACCAGCGGTAATCGCACCGCCGCAGCGCGCCCCAATCGTAGGTGGGATTGCCCCAGAACTGGCCGAGCTCGCTGAAGGCGTCCGGAGGGACACCGGCCAGCCAGCGGTCAGCGAAGAGCTCCGGGTGGGCTCGATGGTCGACGCTCCCCGGCGCGACATAGATGGCGATGTCACCCATCACGCGAACGCCGCGATCCGCCGCGTAGGTGCGCAGCGCTGCCCACTCGCGCTCAAAGCGCACCTGATCGGCGATCAGCTCGTTGCGCCGGCCCGAAGCCAGCCGCGCCCAGTCCTCGATCCAATACGCCTCACGGGCGCGGAGCTCCAGGATCTCCGCGGCGGAGACCCGGGCGCGCGGGGCCGACAGCAGGCCCTTCCACCCGGCGAAGGCCGACGCGGATTTGTAGGGTGAGCGGAACCGATCCGGCGGGACGATCGGCAACACCTGCCACCAGGATTGCCCCGCGGCCGACAGCCAGTCGATAAACCTGTAAGCCTCACGCCCCAGCCGGCCACCGGGTAGCGAGGTGATGTGGAGCAGCACGCCGCTGCTGCGTTCGGAGATGTTCACGTGATAGGAGTTTTACCCACTCGTCGGGAGGGTTTACTTACAAAGGCCATGGCACCCAAAGCTCCCAGCCGGATCATCATCCAATATCCGCAGCCGACCGTCGACGGCGGCCGCTATGCCATCAAGCGCTGCGTGGGGGACGTGGTCCACGTCTCCGCCGACATCTTCCGGGACGGCCACGATCTGCTTCGCGCCGCTGCGGTATACCGTCGGCGTCGCCCGCGCACCGGTGGATGGCGTGAGGTGCCCCTGCACAGGATGGACGCCCAGGCGGACGGTGTCCGCTGGGCGGGTCAGTTCGAGGTCGACGTCACGGGCGACTGGGAGTTCGAGATCCACGCCTGGGTCGATCGCTACGGCACCTGGCGCGACGAACTCCGTCGCAAGCTCACCGCCGGCCAGTCCGATCTGGCCGGGGAGCTCTCGGAGGGCCGTCTGCTCCTGGAGCAGATCCACGGGCAGACCGACAAGGCGGGTGACGCCGCGGCCAGCGCGGCCATCCAGGCCGCGCTGGATCAGCTCGAGGCCGACCCGGCCAGCGCCCTGGGCGACGAGCTCTACGCCATGGCCAGTCGGCACGAGCCCCATCTGGGGCTGGGCACGCTGGGTCCGCTGCCGGTCCGGGTAGACCGGGAGCGCGCCCGATTCGGCTCTTGGTACGAGCTGTTCCCCCGCTCCTGGGGCGGTCTGGAGGGCGTTGAGAAGCAGATCCCCAGGCTGGCCGAGCTGGGTTTCGACGTTCTCTACCTGCCGCCCATTCATCCGATCGGACACACCAACCGCAAGGGCCGCAACAACACGCTGCAGGCCATGCCGGGCGACCCCGGGTCTCCCTGGTCGATCGGGGACGAGACCGGCGGTCACGACGCGGTTCATCCCGAGCTCGGCACCGAGGCCGACCTCAGGAGCCTGGCCCGGACCGCCGCCGAACACGGCATCGATATCGCTCTGGACTTTGCCATCAACTGCTCGCCCGACCACCCCTGGCTCAAGCAGCACCCGGAATGGTTCCATCACCGTCCCGACGGGACCCTGAAATACGCCGAGAACCCCCCCAAGCGCTACCAGGACATCTACAACGTCAACTGGGATAGCAAGGACTGGCGCGCACTGTGGGATGCGCTGCTGGCGGTGGTGCTCCACTGGGTCGACTGCGGGGTCAAGGTGTTCCGCGTCGACAACCCCCATACCAAGCCGGCGCCGTTCTGGGAGTGGCTGATCGCGGAGGTGCAGAAGCGCGATCAGGACGTGCTGTTCCTGGCTGAGGCGTTCACCCGGCGGGTGGTGATGCGCCATCTGGCTAAGGTCGGGTTCAGTCAGTCCTACACGTATTTCACCTGGAAGAACTCGCGCTACGAGCTCACTGAGTACGTTTCCGAGCTCGCCTACAGCGATGAGCGCGAGTACTTCCGTCCCAACTTCTTTACCAACACCCCGGACATCCTGCATGAGTACCTGCAGCACGGTGGGCCACCCGCGTTCGAGGCTCGCCTGGTGCTGGCCGCCACCCTCAGCCCCACCTACGGCATCTACTCTGGCTACGAGAACTACGAGAACACCCCGGCGCACGAGGGCTCAGAGGAGTACCTGCACTCCGAGAAGTACGAGATCTGGAAGCGTTCGCTCGACGGCCCCCTGCTGCCCATGGTCCAGCGGGTCAACCTGGCCCGCCGCGAGAACCCGGCGCTGCAGCGGCTCGACAACGTCACCTTCCTGGAGAGCGCGAACGAGGCGCTGATCGCCTTTGCCAAACAATCGGAGGGAAACACCGTCATCACCGTCGTGAACATCGACCCACACCAGATCCATGAGGGCCTGATCGTGATTCCCGCGCACCTGGGCCTTCCCCCCGTTTTCCCCGTACGTGATCTGATTGACGACAGCCGCTACGAGTGGCGACTGGGCGGCAACTACGTGCGCCTGGCGCCCGGGCGCTCTCACCTGGGCCGCATCGAGACGGGCGCCTGATGGCCCCGAGGATGATCTGAATGTCCGCGTCCAGTTCCAGCTTCCAGCCCACCCCGGCGCTCGTCACCCCGGCGGAGGCGTCGGCCGGCCCGACCCCGGGTTTCGCCCAGACGAGTCAGTGGTTCGAGGCCAACCCTCTGTGGTTCAAACAGGCGGTCTTCTATGAGATCCACATCCGCGGCTTCTATGACGGCAACGGCGACGGCTCGGGCGACTTCCCGGGTCTGACCGAGAAGCTCGATTATCTGGAGTGGCTCGGCATCGACTGCATCTGGCTGTTGCCGTTCTACGCCTCACCGCTGCGCGATGGCGGCTATGACATCGCCGACTTCTACGCCGTCCATCCCGACTACGGCACGGTCGAGGATGTGAAGCATCTGATCGACGCCGCCCACGCGCGGCAGATCCGCGTGATCGCCGATCTGGTCATGAACCACACGTCCTCCGACCATCCCTGGTTTCAGGAGTCACGCTCGAGCCCCGACAATCCCAAGCGGGACTGGTACGTGTGGTCGGACACCCAGGAGCGCTACCAGGATGCCCGCATCATCTTCATCGATACCGAGGCCTCCAACTGGACCTGGGATCCGGTGGCCGGCCAGTACTACTGGCACCGCTTCTTCTCGCATCAGCCCGACCTCAATTACGACAACCCCGAGGTCCAGGAGGCGATGCTCGACGTGCTTCGCTTCTGGCTGGACGTCGGTCTCGACGGTTTCCGGCTCGACGCCGTCCCCTATCTGTTCGAGCGCGAGGGCACCAACTGCGAGAACCTGAAGGAGACACACGACTACCTCAAGCGCGTGCGCCACGAGATCGAGACCCATTACCCGGACCGCGTGCTCCTGGCCGAGGCCAACCAGTGGCCGGAGGATGTCGTCGAGTATTTCGGCGAGGGCGATGAGTGCCAGATGGCCTTTCACTTCCCGGTGATGCCGCGCATGTTCATGGCCGTCCGCCGCGAACAGGCGACGCCGATCTACGAGATCCTGGATCACACGCCGGCGATCCCCGAGACCTGCCAGTGGGGCCTGTTCCTGCGCAACCATGACGAGCTCACGCTCGAGATGGTCACCGACGAGGAACGCGACTACATGTACACGGAGTACGCCAAGGACCCTCGGATGAAGCTCAACCTGGGGATCCGCCGACGGCTGGCGCCGCTGCTCGACAACGGCCGGGACGAGATCGAGCTGATGACGGCGATCCTCTTCTCGCTGCCCGGATCGCCGGTTCTGTACTACGGCGACGAGATCGCCATGGGCGATAACGTCTTTCTGGGCGACCGCGATGGTGTGCGCACGCCGATGCAGTGGAGCGTCGATCGCAACGGGGGCTTCTCCCGAGCCGACTTCGCCCAGCTCTACTCACCGCCGCTGATGGATCCGGTGTACAGCTACCAGGCCGTGAACGTGGAGGCCGGCCTGCGCACACCGACCTCGCTGCTGCGCTGGATGCATCGCTTCATCGCCCTGCGCAAGGAGCACCCGGTGTTCGGGCTCGGCACCTACGAGCCGATCCACACCTCGAATCCGCGGATCTTCGCGCTGATCCGCCGGTACCAGGAGGACATCGTGCTCTGCGTGCACAACCTGGCGCGATCGGCCCAGGCCGTGGAGCTGGATCTGGCCGCCTACCGAGGCCGCTCTCCGGTTGAGATGTTCGGCAACTCGCGCTTTCCCGAGATAGGCGAGCTACCGTACCTGCTCACCTTCCAGCCACGGGGCTACTACTGGTTTGCCCTGGCTGAAGAGCGAAAGGATCCATCGGATGGCTGAGCCCCCTTCGTCAGAGCCGGGACCCATAGCCCAGAGCCTCGACCGCGACCAACTGCTCGGATGGCTGCGCGAGCAGCGCTGGTTCGCTGCCAAGAGCCAGACCCTCTGCGGCGCCGAGGTGCTGGAGGAGGCCATGATCGACGAGCAGCTGGCGCTGGCCATGGTGCAGGTGGAGTTCGCCACCGGCCAGCACGAGCTGTACCAGCTGGTGGTCGGTCCGGATCGCAGCGTCGAGAGCTTGGACGTGCTGCACGAGAGCCGGCCGGCCCACGCACTGCTGGGAGCGATCGAGCGCAGCGTCGAGATCAAGGGTCGTCACGGTCACTTCTGCTTCCGTCACGTCACCACGGCGGACGGTGACACGCCCGGGTGGGCCAGGCCGTCGGGGGGCGCGGAGGCTGAGGAGCCGGTCCGGCCGATGGGTGCCGAGCAGTCCAATAGCTCAGTGGTCTTTGGCGAGCGCATCGCACTGAAGCTCTTCCGCCGCCTCGAGCCCGGGATCAACCCGGACCTGGAGATGCTGCGCTTTCTGACCGCGCACAACTACCCCAACATCGCGCCCCTGTACGGCTGGTACGAGTACGAGGGTGAAGCGCTGGCGGCCACTCTGGCCATCGCCCAGCGGTTCGTCTCAGGCGCGACCGATGGCTGGGAGCTGGCGCTGCAGGAGATTCCGAGCCGGCCGGACCTGTTCCTGGAGCGCGTCGGTAGCCTCGGCTCCGCCACGGCCCGTCTGCACTCGGTGCTGGCCAGCGACGCCGGCGACCCGGCGTTCTCGCCCCACGAGCCGAGCAGCGAGTTTCTCAACCTGCTCAAGGCAACCCTCGACGATCAGCTGGAGAAGGTGTTTGGGCATCTTCCCGACGATCCGAACGTGGCTCCCATCGCCGGCCTCGAGCAGGAGGTGCGCGAACGCATCACGCTCCCCGCGCAGGGACCGATCGGCGGTAAGAGCATCCGCATCCACGGCGACTATCACCTCGGCCAGACCCTGCACACCGAGGAGGGCTGGACCCTGCTCGACTTCGAGGGCGAGCCGGCCAGGCCCCTGAACGCTCGTCGCCAAAAGCGCTCGCCCCTGCGCGACGTGGCCAGCATGCTGCGGTCGTTCTCCTATGCGACCTGGGCGGTGAAGCTGCAGCGTGGGCAGGAGGCCCCCGAGGGCTTCGAGGATCGAGCCCGAGCGGCTTTCCTCGACGCCTACTTGGCCGACGTGGACCCAGGTCTGCTGCCCACCGGGCATCAGCAGGTCGCCAGTCTGCTGGCCACCTTCGAGCTGGAGAAGGCGCTGTACGAGCTGCAGTACGAGCTGGACAATCGGCCGCAGTGGGTGCCGATTCCGGTGGCCGGAATTCTGCGGCTGGTGGAAACGGGATGACAACCGGCCGTCGCGGGTAGGCGGAAGGCTATGGCTCGAACCCCCACAAAGCGCAACGCCGACCTCGAGTCTCTGGCTCATCGCGAACACGGGAACCCGCACTCGGTGCTCGGCGCCCATGCCAAACGCAACGGAATGGTCATCCGGGCTCTGCGCCCGGGCGCCACGGCGGTCACCGCCCTGCTCGAACCGGCCGACGCCGACGGCGGGTCACGTCTCGAGCTGAAGTGCGTGCACCCGGTCGGGATCTTTCAGGGCACGGTCAAGGGAGCCAAGGCGCCTCTCAACTACCGCATTGAGGCGGCCTACGGCGAGGATGTCACGCACACCCAGGTCGACCCCTACGTGTTCCTGCCGACGCTCGGCGAGCTCGATCTGTACCTGATCGGCGAGGGCCGCCACGAGCGCATCTACGAGTTGCTGGGCGCGCATCCGAAGGTGCATCAGGACGTGGCCGGAACCGCGTTTGCCGTCTGGGCCCCGTCCGCGCGCAGCGTGAGCGTGGTCGGCGACTTCAACTTCTGGAACGGTCAGGCGCATCCGATGCGCTCGCTGGGATCGAGCGGCATCTGGGAGCTGTTCGTGCCCGACGTGAGCGAGGGGTCGCATTACAAGTTCGAGATCCTCACGCCCACGGGCGAGCTGCGCCTCAAGGCCGATCCCTACGCCCAGGAGACGGAGATGCCTCCGCAGACGGCCTCAGTCATCGCGCGTACGGGCCACGACTGGAGCGCCGAGGAGCAGAGGTGGCGCGAGCGGCGAGCCCATGGCAGCCCGCTGGCCGAGCCGGTGTCGATCTACGAGGTGCATCTCGGCTCGTGGCGGCACAGCGCGGACGGGGAGTCGCCGTCCTATGCCGAGCTGGCCGACGAACTCTCCGCCTATGCGCTGGACATGGGCTTCACGCACGTGGAGTTACTGCCGGTGATGGCGCACCCGTTCGCCGGCTCGTGGGGATATCAGGTCACCGGCTACTACGCTCCCACCCCGCGGTACGGCTCCCCGGACGACTTCCGCACCTTTGTCCAGACACTGCACGAACGCGGGCTGGGCGTCATCCTCGACTGGGTACCGGCGCACTTCCCGCGCGATGACTGGGCGCTGGCCCGATTCGACGGCACCGCGCTCTACGAGCACGCCGACCCGAGGCGCGGCGCGCATCCGGACTGGGGCACGCTGGTGTTCAACTTCGGCCGCCACGAGGTCCGTAACTTCCTGAGTGCCAATGCGCTGTACTGGCTGCGTGAGTTCCATATCGACGGGCTGCGGGTCGACGCGGTGGCCTCAATGCTCTATCTCGACTACTCGCGCAAGGCCGGGGAGTGGATCCCCAATCAGTTCGGCGGGCGCGAGGATCTGGAGGCGGTCTCCTTCCTGAAGGAGCTCAACGAGATGATCTACGCCCACGAGCCGGGAGTCATATCGGCTGCCGAGGAGTCGACGGCTTGGCCGGGCGTCTCGCGTCCCACCTATCTCGGCGGCCTGGGCTTCGGCTTCAAGTGGAACATGGGCTGGATGCACGACACGCTGAACTACATGCAGCAGGACCCCGTCTACCGTCGCTACCACCACAACGAGCTCACCTTCAGCTTCGTCTACGCGTTCACCGAGAACTTCATCCTGCCCCTCTCCCACGATGAGGTGGTGCACGGCAAGGGCTCGCTGTACCAGAAGATGGCCGGCGATCATTGGCAGAAACTGGCCAACCTGCGAGCGCTCTACGGCTACATGTGGGCCCATCCCGGCAAGAAGCTGCTGTTCATGGGCAGTGAGCTCGGCCAGAAGACGGAGTGGGACGCCACCAGCTCGCTGCCGTGGGATCTACTCGAGACGCCCGAGCACGCGGGCATTCAGACCCTGGTGCGCGACCTGAATCACATTTACCGCGAACGACCCGCCCTGTGGGCGCTGGACTTCGAACCCGACGGCTTCTTCTGGCTCGAGCCCAACGAGGCTGACCTCAATGTCGTTGCCTTCGCCCGCCAATCACCCGGAGGGGAGGATGTGGTCGCCTTCGTCGGCAACTTCGCCCCGGTGCCCCGCTCGAGTTACCGTATCGGCCTGCCCAGGCCCGGTGGCTGGCGCGAGGCGGTGAACACCGATTCGCGCTTCTACGGCGGGAGCGATCAGGGCAACTTCGGTGGGATCCAGGCCGAGGCTGTGCCCTGGCACGGCCAGCCTTACTCGGCGGAGATCACCATCCCGCCGCTCGCTGCGCTTTGGCTGGTCCCGGAGCCTTGAGCGAATATCCATGGGAGCGCCCTCTCGGAGCCCGGGTGCTCGAGGATGGGCGCACCGAGTTCCGCGTGTGGTCGCCGCGAGCTGAGCCGCGGCTGATCCTGAATCCGCGGCCCGGCCGCGGGTCTGCCCAGGCTTCTCGCTCCGGCGAGCTCCCGCTGGAGCACGCCGGGAATGGGATCTATGAGGTTCTCGCCGACGCCCCGCCGGGCACCGACTACCTCTACCGGGTGGGTAGGCACCGCTTCCCGGATCCGGCCTCTCGCTGGCAGCCCGAGGGTCTGCGCGGGCCATCGCGCGTCTACGCCCCGCGACCGCCGCGTCCCTTCACCCCGCAGCCGCTGGCTCAGCAGGTCATCTACGAGATGCACGTGGGTACCTTCAGTTCCGAGGGCACGTTCGCCGGGGCGATCCCCTACCTGCGCGGATTGGTCGAGCTCGGCGTGACCGCGCTCGAGGTCATGCCGGTGGCCGAGTTTCCGGGCGCCCGTGGCTGGGGTTACGACGGCGTGTACATAAGTGCGGCGCAATCCTCCTACGGGGGGCCCGACGGACTCCAGCAACTGGTGGAGGCGGCGCACGAGGCCGGATTGGCGGTGATCCTCGACGTGGTCTACAACCATGTGGGGCCCTCCGGTGGTGGTGCGCTCGAGGCCTTTGGCCCGTACTTCACCGACAAGTACCAGACACCCTGGGGCCCGGCGATGAACTACGACGACGCCGAAAGTGACCCGGTGCGCGAGTGGGTGCTGCAGTCGGCCGAGGGCTGGGTGCGCGACTTCGGCCTGGATGGGCTGCGCCTCGACGCCATCCACGCCATCTTCGATGCCAACCCGGAGCACCTCGTCGCGGCCGTGGCGCGCCGCGTGCACGCCGTCGGACGCCGCAAGCTGGTCATCGCCGAGAGCGGCCTCAACGACCCCCGCGTGATGCGCTCAGATCGTCGGGGAGGCTATGGTTGCGACGCCGCCTGGGCCGATGACTTCCATCATGCACTCCGAACTCTCATCACCGACGAGCACGACGGCTACTACGCCGAGTTCGGCCACGTCGGGCAACTGGCCAAGGCCTTCCACCGCCCGCATGTGCATGACGGGAACTATTCGGAGTTCCGTAAGCGCCGCTTCGGCGCCCCCGCCGAGGATGTGCCGCCGCGGGCCTTCGTGGTCTTCTCCCAAGACCACGATCAGGTCGGCAACCGCGCCTTCGGCGACCGCCTGCCGGCGGCGGCACGGCCGCTGGCCGCGCTCTGCGTGCTCTTCGCACCGTTCACCCCGATGCTGTTCATGGGTGAGGAGTACGGTGAGAATGCGCCCTTCCAGTACTTCACCGATCACATCGACAAGCGCATCGCCGACGCGACACGGCAGGGACGGCGGGCTGAATTTGCCGCCTTCGCGTCGTTCGGTGAGGAGATCCCCGATCCGCAGGCCGTCGCGACCTTTGAGGCGTCCAAGCTCATCCGTCAGGCCGATCCGCCACTGGCTGCGCTGTACCGCGAGGCGCTGCGTGCCCGGCGCCAGCTTCCGGCCGGCGACGCCGATGAGATCGACTTCGACGAAGCGCAGCGCTGGCTGCGCGTCCGGCGCGGTGCCCACGAGTTGGTGGGCAACTTCGGCGACGGTGAGCTCTCCCTGTCCGCGCGAGGGGTGCGCATGATCCTCGGCACGCATGACGCGGTCAGCCTGCGCCGGGGCCGGCTGACCCTGCCGCGCCTCGGCGGTGCATGGCTCACGGCACGGGAGCGGGCGAATTGACGGAGATCTGGCCTGGGCTTCCCTTCCCCCTCGGAGCCATCTGGGACGGGAATGGCACGAACTTCTCGCTGTTCTCCGAGCATGCCGAGTCCGTCGAGTTGTGCCTGTTTGACGACGACGGCGTCGAGCAGCGCATCCCGGTAACGCAGCGGCGGGCCCAGAACTGGCACTGCTACCTTCCCGGCGTCGGTCCCGGCCAGTGCTACGGGTACCGCGTCCACGGACCCTACGACCCGGCCAAGGGGCATCGGTTCAACCCGGCCAAGCTGCTGATCGACCCCTACGCCAAGTCGATCGACGGCCTGGTCGACTTCAGCGCCGACGGCAATGTGCTGCCCTACGTGCCCAACGAGGGCGCTGACGAGGACGACTTCGAGTTTGACGACGAGGACGACGCCGCGTCGATACCCAAGTCCGTGGTGATCGATCCGAGCTTCGACTGGGAGGGGGACCAGCCGCTGCGGATCCCGTTTCCCGACACGATCATCTACGAGACGCACGTGCGTGGCTTCACGATGCGCCATCCGGAGGTGCGGGAGGACCTGCGTGGCACCTACGCCGGCCTGGCCTCGGAGCCGGCCATCCAATACCTCAAGGATCTGGGCGTGACGGCGGTCGAGCTGTTGCCCATCCATCACATCTCCGACGAATCGTTCCTGGTTGACCGCGGCCTGACCAACTACTGGGGCTACAGCACGATCGGCTACCTGGCGCCACACTCGGAGTACGCCGCCACCGGCCGGCGCGGCGAGCAGGTGCGGGAGTTCAAGGGCATGGTCAAGGCGCTGCATCGCGCCGGCATCGAGGTCATCCTGGACGTGGTCTACAACCACACGGCCGAGGGCAACCACCTGGGGCCGATGCTGTCCTTCAAGGGCGTCGACAACATGGCCTACTACCGCCTGGTTCCGGACGACCTGCATCACTACATGGACTTCACCGGTACCGGGAACTCGCTCAACCCGCAGCACCCCAGCGTGCTGCGCCTGATCATGGACTCGCTGCGTTATTGGGCAATCGACTGCCACGTGGACGGATTCCGCTTTGATCTGGCGTCAGCGCTGGCTCGCGAGTTCTGGGACGTCGACCGGCTCTCCTCCTTCTTCGACATCATCCATCAGGACCCGGTGCTGTCGCAGGTGAAGCTGATCGCGGAGCCGTGGGACGTCGGTCCCGGTGGCTACCAGGTGGGCAACTTCCCGGTGCTGTGGTCTGAGTGGAACGGCATGTATCGCGACACCATGCGCGACTTCTGGCGGGGTCAGGCCAACGCCGGTGACTTCGCCTCCCGCCTCTCGGGCTCGTCGGACCTGTACCAGACCGACGGCCGCGACCCGTTCTCGTCGATCAACTTCGTCACCGCCCACGACGGCTTCACGCTGGCCGATCTGGTCGCTTACAACGAGAAGCACAACGAGGCAAACGGCGAGGGCAACCAGGACGGGACCGACGACAACCGCTCATGGAACTGCGGGGCCGAGGGACCGGCCGACGATCCCGCCGTGCTCGACCTGCGCGGGCGCCAGCAACGGAATTTCCTCACCACGCTGCTGCTCTCCCAGGGCACCCCGATGCTGCTGGGTGGCGACGAGCTGGGCCGCACCCAGGGCGGAAACAACAACCCATGGTGCCAGGACAACGAGATCTCCTGGTACGACTGGTCCAGCGCCGACGATGAGCTCCACGCCTTCACCAAGCGGCTGATCGCCCTGCGGCAGAAGCACCCCGTCTTCCGGCGCGAGCGCTTCCTCGAGGGCGCCGTCGATGGCGAAGCGCTGCCGGACGCGTGGTGGTTCCGGGAGGACGGTCACAAGATGACCAAGAAGGATTGGGCCGCCGCTGAAGCGGCCGTCGGCCTGTTCCTCAACGGCGACACCATCCCCAACCTCGGGCCGCAGGGACAGGAGATCACCGACGACTCGTTCCTGCTGCTCTTCAACGCGTCAGGCGAAGACCGCGAATTCACGCTGCCCCGCAAGCCCATGGTTCCGGCCTGGACCCTTGAGGTCTGTACGTCCGATCCCGCGGCGCAGCCGGGCAGCTCGCGCCATGAGTGGCACTCGCCCATGACCGTGCCCGCCCGGTCGATGATCGTCCTCAAGCGCAGCGTATGAGCGGCGTCACCACAGCCTCCCCCAGCGGGCCTGCCGGCCGTGAGCTGCGGGCCACCTACCGGCTGCAGCTGACCCCGGACTTCGGCTTCCGAGAGGCGGCCCAGCTGATCCCCTATCTGCGGGACCTGGGCATCTCGCACCTCTATCTGAGCCCGTCGCTGCAGGCGCGCGAGGGCTCCACGCACGGATACGACGTCGTCGATCCCACCCGCCTGTCGGAGTCGCTCGGGGGGGAAGCCGGCTTCCGCGAGCTGGCCACGCAGGCCCACGGCGCCGGGCTGGGCCTGGTGTTGGACGTGGTCCCGAACCACATGGCGGCCGACGACGCCAATCGCTTCTGGGCGGATCCCGAGCTGCGCGAGCGGTTCTTCGACGTCGACCCGGTGAGCGGGCGCCACCGCCGCTTCTTCGACATCGACGACCTGGCCGCCATCCGGATCGAACGCGAGGAGGTGTTCACCGCCACCCATGCGCTGATCCTTCAGCTCGGGCAGGAGGGCCTGATCGACGGTGTGCGGATCGACCACCCGGACGGTCTGGCTGACCCGGCCGGCTACCTGCGTCGCCTATGGGACGGCGGCGTGCGCCGCATCTGGGTCGAGAAGATTCTGGCCTCGACCGAACGCCTGCCGTCTGATTGGCCGGTGTCCGGCACCGTGGGCTACGACTTCCTCAACGATGTCTGCGGCCTGTTCGTCGACCCCGCCGCCGAGGCTGCGCTCACGGATCTGTGGCACGAGCTCAGTGGCGACACGCGACCGTTCGGCGTCTATGCGCTGGAGGCGAAGCTCGAGCAGGCGCACACGACGTTCACGCCGGAGGTGGAGCGGCTGGCCCGAGTGGCTCAAGGAGAGCGCGTGCTGGTCGGCCAGGCCGGGGACTCGAGTCCCGTCCACCCGGCCCCCGAACCGGAGGCGCTTGCCCTGGCCCTGTCCTCGTTGCCGGTGTATCGCACCTATGACCCCCTCAGCGCGGGCGAGTTCGTCACCCGCTTCCAGCAGACCAGCCCGGCGATCATGGCCAAGGGCGTCGAGGACACGGCGTTCTACCGCTACGGCCGGCTGCTGGCCCTCAACGACGTGGGCGGCGATCCCGGCCGCTTCGGGGTCGGCATCGATGACTTTCACGCCGGCAATGCGGCGCGGGCGCTGCGCTACCCGGAGGCGCTGCTCACGACCATGACGCACGACGCCAAGCGCTCGCTCGATACGCGGGCGAGCCTCGCCGTGCTCTCGCAGATCCCCGAGCAGTGGAGCGTTACGGTCAGGCGCTGGCTGGATCTGTCCGAACAGCATTGCCACCCGATTGATGGTCGCCCGGCGCCCGATCTGGTCGAGCGCTACTTCATTCTGCAGACCCTGGTGGGCGTGTGGCCGATCGAATCCGAGCGGCTCGATGGCTATCTGGAGAAGGCGCTGCGCGAGGCCAAGCGCAACACCAACTGGGTCGAGCCCGACGCTGAGTATGAAGCGGCGGTGCAGGGTTATGCGCACGCGCTCATGGACGACGAGGCGTTCGTCGCGGACATCGAACGCTTCCTGGCCGAGATCGCACCCCGGGTGACGCGCACGACGCTCGGTCAGCTGGCGCTCAAGCTGACCTCGCCCGGAGTGCCCGACACCTACCAGGGAGACGAGCTCGAGTTCCGGGCCCTGGTCGATCCGGACAATCGACGGGCCGTGGACTGGCAGTTGCGCCGGGAGAGCCTGGACTATCTGCTCGGGGGCGGTCGCCCGGGCGACAGCCTCAGCGAGCGCAAGCTGTGGCTCATGGCGCGCCTGCTCGGTTTGCGCGCCCGCTCGCCGGAGATCTTCGCGGGCAGCTACGAACCGCTCGCCGCCGGGCCGGCCGCGTGCGTATTCCTGCGCGGCGGCCGGTTGTTGGTAGCTGTAGGGCTGCCCCGAGCGATGGAGAACGCCGACCCCACCGTGGGCGGCCTGCCGCCCGGAACCTGGCGAGAGCTTCTCACCGGGGCAGAGCTCACCGTTGAGGGCGGTCTGCCGCTCTCGCGCCTGATTGACGCGGACGCCGGCGTCGGCCTGTACGAGCGTCTCTGAAACTCAGATTCGCTCGAGCACGTCAAAGGACCAGAGCTCGCTCGCGGTCCCGACCGGTCCGCCGGAACGGTGTTGCGCGTGGCCGGCGCCAAAGTCGGCGCTGCTCACCCAGGCCTGAAAATCAGCCTCGGACCGCCAGCGCGTCAGCACCAGGCAGACGTCGCGGCCGTCATTGGGACGCAATAGCTCAAAGGACTCGAATCCCGCAGCCTGCTCGACGCGGCCGGCGCGGTTGGCGAAGCGCTCGGCGAACTCATCCATGCGCTCCGGTCCGACGGTGATGGCGTTGATCTTGACGACGCTCATGACAACTCCTCAATCAGTAGAACGACAAGTCGGCGCGGCCCGTGCACACCCTCGACGCGTTGCAGCTCGATGTCGGATGTGGCGGATGGGCCTGAGATCAGGGTGACGGGGCGGCGGTCCCGGTGGGTGATATCGGCGAGCTGCGCGATGGCTTCGGGTACGCTGCCGACGATCTGGTCTGCGGCGACGACGCAGATGTGCAGATCGGGAACCAGGCTGAGCAGACGGCGGCCCTCGGGTGGGGCGGCGGACAGGGCGATGGTGCCGGTCTCGGCGATGGCGAGGGTGCAGCCGGTGATCACGCCGTCGAGCGCGTCGAGCGCGTGTGGTGTCAGGTGGTCGTCGCTGATCAGTTCGATCTGGGCTGGGCGCCAGTGCTTCGGCAGGCCGGGCGGGATGGCCAGGCGGTGAGCGCCGTGGCGGGCGGCGGCGGCGGCGATGGCGTCCCGCAGTTGCTCGGCGCGGATGCGCTGCACCTCGGCCCGGTAGTCCGCCACCCGCGCGCAGAACAGGGCGGCCAGCTCGTGTCGGGGCCGCCGGTCGGTGTGCCGGTAGCTCCGGGGGGTGGTCACCGGGGCCGGCGCGGGTGTCGCTTCGGTGGCGGGGTTGGCGGTCGCGGTGGCCGGGGCGATCGCGGCCCGGACGCGACCGAGTATCTCCTCGCGGGCGGTGCTCATGGTTGGTCTTCCGGCCGGGCTGGCTCTTGCATGAAGCTGGCCGGGGCCACCGGTTTCAGATCGCGTGTGCGCGTCCACGCGGACAGCGGGGGCGGTAGGCGGTGGATCAGTCCGGAGCGGATGAACGGGCGCTGCAGGATCCGGGCGAGGCGCTGCGCGGCGCGTAGGCGACTGGCCCGCCCGAACGTCCAGGCCATGGCGCGCATGACCAGTCGTTCGCGGCGCTGGCCGGTCGCGTCGACCGCCTGCTCGCGCAGGTGCAGTAGGACGCGGGGGATGTCGATCTTGACCGGGCAGACCTCGTAACAGGCTCCGCATAGGCTGGAGGCGAAGGGCAGGCTGGGTGCGTTCTCAATGCCGATCAGCTGCGGGGTCAGGATCGCGCCGATCGGACCGGGATAGACCGAACCGTAGGCGTGCCCGCCGGTGCGGGAGTACACGGGGCAGACGTTCAGGCAGGCGCTGCAGCGGATGCAGTGCAGCGCCTGGCGGCCGACCTTGTCGCGCAGCACCCGGGTGCGACCGTTATCGAGCAGCACCACGTGCAGCTCCTGCGGCCCGTCGCCATCGGTGACTCCGGTCCACAGCGACGTGTAGGGGTTCATGCGCTCTCCGGTCGAGGAACGGGGGAGCAGCTGCAGGAACACCTCGAGATCCTGGAACGTGGGCACGAGCTTCTCGATCCCCAGGATCGTGACCAGTACCGGCGGCAGCGTCGTGCACATCCGACCGTTGCCCTCGGACTCGACGACGCACAGCGTGCCCGTCTGCGCGACCCCGAAGTTGGCGCCGCTCACCCCGACCTTGGCCTCGAGGAAGCGTGCGCGCAGGTACACACGCGCTGCCTCGGCCAACCCCGCCGGATCATCGGAGTCGATGCCGGGGGCGATCGTGCGGGAGAACAGGTCGCGGATCTCCGTGCGGTTGCGATGGATCGCCGGGACCACGATGTGGGATGACCAATCGCCGTCGAGTTGCAGGATCAGCTCGGCCAGGTCGGTCTCCAACGCATGGATGCCCCGCTGCGCGAGCGCGTCGTTGAGCTCGATCTCGTCCGTGGTCAGCGACTTGACCTTGACCACCTCACTGACGTCATGGGCCCGAGCCACGTCGGCCACCACGGCGCACGCCTCGGCGCCGTCACGGGCCCAGTGGACGGTGGCCCCGGCGGCGATCAGAGCCTGCTCGAACGCCACGAGGTAGGTGTCGAGGTTGGCCATCACGTCGGCCTTGATCGCGGCGCCGGCGTCCCGCAGCCCGTCCCAATCGGGCAGCTCGTCGACCACCCGCGCTCGCTTGGCGCGAATCGCGCTGGTCGCGTTACCCAGGTTCGCCCGCAACTGGGCGTTACCCAGATCCCGCTTGGCCGCGGCGGGAAAGCTCTCGTTCGGGGCTCTCATCGGCTGGCCAGAATCTCCGCCAGGTGCACTGCCCGGGCGCTCTGGCCACCGCGCGAGAGCCCACCGCCGATCTGCAACAGGCACGAACCGTCCACAGCGGTGCACACCTCAGCGCCGGTGGAGGCGATCGCCCGGCACTTATCAGCCAGGATCGCACTCGAGGTCTCCGCGTTCTTGATCGCGAACGTACCGCCAAAGCCGCAGCATTCGGTGGCGTCGGGAAGCTCTCTGAGCTCCAGGCCCCTGACCCTGCGCAGCAGCCGCAGCGGTGCGTCACCGATCCGCGTGACCCGCAGCGAGTGACACGTCGGGTGATAGGTCACTCGGTGCGGATAGGACGCGCCGACATCCTCGACCCCGAGCCGGTGGACCAGCAACTCCGAGAGCTCCATCGTGCGCTCAAGCACCGGATGCTCGAGGCCCAGCAGCTGGCCGTAGAGCTCCCGGATCGCCCCAACACAGGATGACGACGGTGAGACCACCGCATCGAAATGACCAAAAGTGGCCAGGAACTTCTCGGCCAGAGGCACCGCCTCACGCCGGTAACCCGCGTTCATGTGCATCTGACCACAGCATGTCTGCTCGCCCGGGACGACCACCTCATGCCCCAGCCGCTCCAACACCGTGACCGTCGCGCGCACGGCCTGCGGAAACATCGTGTCAGCGATACAGGTGGCGAACAACCCGATTCTCATCGGCCCGGAGTTTGACTCATTTGTCTCGCAATTACGAACCACTTTCGAAAGCCTTCGGTAGCTTTGAAACATCTCCGTTTGACTTTCCTGGGTGGTCGGAGTTAGATTGCTCGCGGGATGGAGGCGAGAGAGGTAGTACCGAACTTTTCCCAGCAGGAGCGCATGGATGAAGTCCTGCGCTTACTAGAGGCGCGCGATTCCGTCCAGGTTGCGGAACTTGCGGAGCTGTTTTCGATTTCTGAGGTCACCGTGCGCAGCGACCTGGCCACGATGGCCCGGTTGGGCCTGGTTGCCCGCGTTCGCGGAGGTGTGCGCTCAATCCGCGAGGGCAACGCCGAGGTCGGCTTTGACCTGCGTCTGCGTCTGGAGGTGGAGCGCAAACGCGCGATTGCCCGCGCGGCTGCGGCCATGGTCGCCGAGGGCGATGCGGTCGCGCTCGACGCGAGCACCACCGCGTATTACCTGGCCCTCGAGCTGCGCGCCAAGCGCGAGCTCGTGGTGGTCACCAACGGCCTGTTGGTCGCCACGGCGCTGGCCGACGCTCCAGGTATCACGGTGGTGGTGACCGGCGGGGTCCTGCGGCTTTCCGCCATGTCGCTTGTCGGTGACCTGGGCACCGACGTGCTGCGCACCACACGCATCAACAAGGGCTTCCTGGGCGCGCGCGGGATCAGCCTGGAGCGTGGCCTCATGGACCTGAGCCCGGACGAGGTGCGCATCAAGCAGGAGATGGCCGACGCCTGTGAACAGGTGTACGGGATCTTCGACGGCAGCAAGTGGCACCGCAGCGCGCTGTTGGCCTTCGTCATGGCGGAGGACCTGTCGGGCATCATCACTGACTCCAGCGCTCCAGCCGCCGAGGTCGAGGCCTGGCGCGAGGCCGGCGTAGAGGTCCGGCTCGTCGACCCCGGTCCCCGGGAGCCCCCACCGGTGCGGCCGCGCGATCTGCGCCGGGCGGTTCGAAACGACGGGGAGCTCGGTTGACGCTCGCGGACCAGACCGTGCCGGAACAGGCCCAGCCGATGCTGGCCGTCTCGCATGTGACCAAGTCGTTCGGCGCGGTCGCCGCGGTGAGCGATGCCTCGATCGAGCTCTACGCCGGCGAAGCGCACGCGCTCGTCGGGTGAGAACGGTGCCGGCAAGTCGACCCTGGTCAAGATGCTGGCCGGGGTGCACCAACCGGACAGCGGCGGTTTGTCGATTGACGGCACCCCGGTGACCCTGGGCAGCCCCGCTGCCGCCCGGGATGCCGGCCTGGCCGTGATCTACCAGGAGCCGACTGATGTTCCCCGACCTCGACGTGGCGGAGAACATCTTCATGGGTCGCATGCCGACCCAGAGCGTGGGCCGGCTCGACCGCCAGAGCATGCGCGAGCAGGTCGTTTCGGTGCTGGAGATGCTCGACGTCAGGCTCGACCCGGGCCGGGCCACGCGCGGGCTCTCGATCGCCGACCAGCAGATCGTCGAGATCGCCAAGGCCCTGACGCTCGACGCCCGAATCCTGGTCATGGACGAGCCGACCGCGGCGCTTTCGGCGGCGGAGGTCGAGCGCCTGGTGCGCGTGATCGAGACCCTGCGCGAGCGCGGTGCGGCGATCCTGTTCATCTCCCATCGCCTGGAGGAGGTGTTCCGCGATCTGCCAGCGCGTGACGGTGATGCGTGACGGCCGCTCGGTGATGTCCAAGCCGGCCGCCGGACTCACCAGCGACGAGCTGGTCCGGGCGATGGTGGGGCGGGACATCGAGCAGCGTCAGTTCCTCGACCGCGGCTTCGCTGGGCGACGTGGTCCTGTCGGTCAAGCGCCTGACCCGAGAGGGTAAGTTCGTCGACATCAGCTTCGATCTTCGCGCCGGCGAGATCGTTGGCCTCGCGGGCCTCGTCGGGGCCGGCCGCACGGAGATCGCCGAGGCGATCTTCGGCATCGAGCGCTACGACGCCGGCTCGGTGGAGCTCGCGGGGCAGTCGCTCAAGAATGGATCCCCCAGCGCGGCGATGAGTGCCGGGATCGCGCTGGTGCCCGAGGACCGGCGCCAGCACGGTCTGGTCATGGAGGAGTCGATCGAGCACAACGTCGTGCTCGCCTCCCTGGCCAGCGTCACGCGTCGCGGATTGATCGCCGCCGGCGTCTCACGCGAGAGATCGCGGCTCCTGGCTGGAGCGGCTGCAGGTCAAGTACGGCCGCCTGTCGGACTCGGTCTCGACGCTCTCGGGCGGCAACCAGCAGAAGGTCGTGCTGGCCAAATGGCTGAGCCGCACGACCGCGGGTGATCATCGTCGATGAGCCGACGCGCGGGATCGACGTCGGCACCAAGGCGGAGGTGCACCGCCTGCTCCAGAGCCTCGCCGGCGGAGGGCGTGGCCGTGCTGGTGATCTCCTCCGAGCTGCCCGAGGTCCTGCTGCTGGCCGACCGGATCCTCGTGATCCGCGAGGGCCGGCTCGTCGAGCGAGATCTCGCGGGCCGACGCCACCGAGGAGAACGTGATCGCGGCGGCGGCCGGCGTGTACGCGGAGGCCGCGGCATGACCGCCACCGGACACCGAGATGGTCACGCACGAGGCGCCTGCGGCTCAGGAGCACCGGCTGGCGGCCACGGTCGCACGCTTCCGCCCGGGCGTGATCGCGGCGGTGATCCTCGTCATCTTCGGACTCACGACGATCCGCAACTCGAACTTCGCCAGCGGCTCGAGCATCCAGGCGATCCTCTCGATCGCGCTCGATCTACATGCTGCTCGCGGTCGGCGAGTCGATGGTGATCATCACCCGCAACGTCGACCTGTCGGTCGGCTCGACCCTCGGGCTCTCCGCCTTCACCGTCGGCGAGCTGTTCACCCACAACCCGCACATCTCGATCGTGCTGGCCTTCGTCGTCGGCATCGGCATCGGCGCCGCCTGCGGCGCGATCATCGGCCTGGTCACGACGCTGATCCGGGTGCCCAGCCTGGTCGTGACGCTGGCTGCGCTCTACATCATCCGCGGCTTCGTGAACATCATCGGCACCGGCGTGCAGGTCGAGCCGAGCGTCTTCCCGCACGGCCTGGTCTCGCTCGGGTACTCGACGATCATCGGCATCCCCTGGCTGTTCGTGATCGTGGCTGGTGATCGCGATCGTCGCCGCGTTCTGGATGTACGCCTTCCCGGCCGGACGCGAGCTCTACGCGATCGGATCGAATCCCGGCCGCCGCGGCGCTGGCCGGCATCCCGCACGACGTTGCGGGTGTTCACGGTGTTCGTGATCAGCGGCGCGCTGGCCGGACTCGGCGGAGTGCTGTTCGACGCGCAGGTGGCGACCGTCAACTCGACGGCGGGCACCGGCTACGAGCTGATCGTCATCACCGCCGTGGTCGTCGGCGGCGTGGCGATCTTCGGCGGCTGCGGCAGCGTGATCGGCGCGGTGCTCGGCGCGATCCTGCTGCAGACGATCAACCAGGCGCTCGTCGCGGCGCGGATCTCATCCTTCTGGGACCAGGCCATCGCCGGTGCGCTGCTGCTGGCGGCGATCTCCTTCGACCGGCTGCTGGCCGTCCGCGCGGCGCGCGCGCTGGTGGCCAAGACGGGGGGTGAGCTATGTCGAGTGACGCCGCCCGCACCGCGTCCCGCGCCAGTCGGCGCTGAGCGCCCTGCTGCGCTGGGAGTCGGCGCTGGTCCTGATCCTGATCGCGGTCGTGCTCTTCGGCGTCGGCCGAGAACTCGGAGTTCTGGTCGACCACGACGATCCTCTTCGGCGGGCTCGACATCGGCCAGGTGGCGATCATGGCGCTGCCGATGACGATGATCGTCCTCACGGGTGAGATCGACCTCTCGGTCGCGTCGATGCTCGGGCTCGGCGCGTCGGTCTTCGGCTACGCCTTCGCGCACCACACCGGCATCGTCGGCGCGATGGCGATCGCCCTGGCGGTCGGAGCCCTCGGCGGCGCCCTCAACGGCTTCCTCGTCGCCCAACTCGGCCTGCCGTCGATCGCGGTGACGATCGGAACCCTGACGATGTTCCGGGGGATCGCCGAGGTGATCCTCGGCCAGAACGAGGTGACCGGCTTCCCGACGTCGCTGACGAACATCGGAATCGAGCCGATCTTCCTGCACATCGCCTACCCGTTCTTCTTCTTCGTCGTGCTCGCGGCGATCTACGGGGTCGTCGTGCACAAGACGGCGTTCGGCCGCTCGCTGTTCGCGATCGGCCTGAACACCGAGGCGGCGTTCTTCTCGGGGATCCGGGTCAAGCGGACCAAGTTCCTGCTCTACGTCGTCTCCGGCGTGATCTGCGCCGCCACCGGGATCATCTACTCGCTTCAGTCCTCCTCGTCGATCTACACGGCCGGCACGGGCCTCGAGCTGAACGTCGTCGCCGTGGTCCTGTTCGGCGGCGTCTCGATCTTCGGCGGGCGCGGCACCGTCCTCGGCGTCGTCCTGTCGGCGGTGATCATCGGCCTCACCGAGGTTGCGTTCACGCTGATCAACATCAGCGCGCAGGAGCAGCAGGTCATCTTCGGCGTGCCTGCTGCTGCTGAGCGTCGTCGTCCCCAACGCCGGCGAGATCTACCGCCGCGTGCATGGCCGCGTGCGCCGCGTCAGCGCGCCGGTGAGCGCCGGGGGCGGCTTATGAACCTGCCACCAGCTGCGTCGCGCTTCATCGCAGCGTCGAAGCAGAGGTGGAGCGCGCACGCGCCTCCACCTTCCGGGAGGAATACGTCAACAACCATGGAGGAGAGGAAAGTGAAGTTTCATCAAATCAGCCGGGCACGCGCGGTCATCGGCCTCGCGGCTCTGCGTCTGCCTCGCCGCCTGTGGCGTGGCCGTCGCGGCCACGCAGCGCACAGCATCAAGAAGGGTCTGCTCGTCTACGCGATCCCGAAGGACACGATCAACCCGTACGAGGTGATCGCGGACAACGGCATCAAGAAGGCGCATCGGCAGCGCTCGGCGGCAAGGTGGTCGTGAGCAGCGGCACGGCAGACACCGCCGCCGCCCAGGAGCCCTCGATCGAGGCGGCCATCCAGGCCCACGCCAACGCGATCATCATCGCCGGCAACGATCCGGCGGCGCTCTGCCCCGACCTGGCCCAGGCTCAGTCGGCGGGCATCACGGTGGTCTCGTTCGACTCGGACGTCACCTGCAAGAACCACCTGTTCATCAACCAGGCCAACACCGCAGCAGATCGGCGACCAGTGAGGTCGACCTGCTCGGCAAGGAGATCGGCTACAAGGGCCAGATCGCGATCCTCTCGGCCGAGTCGACGGCCACGAACCAGAACTCCTGGATCAAGTACATGAAGCAGGAGCTCAAGAAGTCCGAAGTACAAGAACATGAAGCTCGTCAAGATCGTCTACGGCAACGACGATCCCGACGACCTCGCTGACGGTGCTTCAGGGTCTGCTCTCGGCCTACCCCGACCTCCGCGGCATCATCTCGCCGACGACCGTCGGCATCTCGACCGCGGCGCAGTACCTCGACAGCCACAAGTCGCTGCTCAAGCACCTGACCCTGACCGGGCTCGGGCTGCCCTCGCAGATGAAGAAGTACGTGCTCGACGGCACCTGTCAAGGAGTTCGAGCTGTGGAATCCGGGCAACCTCGGATACCTCGCCGGCTACGCGGCCGCCAACCTGGCCTCGGGCGTGAAGCTCAAGGCCGGCGCGACGTTCAGCGCCGGCACGCTCGGCAAGTACAAGATCCTGCCGCCTGCGGCGGGTACCGGCCTGTCTGTGGTCCTCGGACCGCCGACGGTCTTCAACAAGGCCAACGTCCGGAAGTTCAACTTCTAGACGACCGACTGTGACCAGCGGCTCCCCGGACCCGGACCGGGGAGCCGCCGGCTCGCCTCTTCACCCAGTTTCCAACACTGACTAACGTGACCGACCAGGCACCCGAAAAGCCACTCACGGCCCCGCCTCGTCGCGGCGCGTCCGGCGCCGCCCGTGGTGGGCTTGGTGGCCGGCGGTCTCGGCGCCTACTGGCCGCAGTTCCCGGAGCTGCTGCCGACGCTCCGCCGCTCGGCGCAGCGTCGTCGCAGAGCGCTTGAAGAGCTTCGACGCCGAGATCGTCGACGTCGGCTTCGTCTCAGACGCGCGCGAAGCGGCGGCCGCCGCCGAGACGCTGCGCGCCGCCGGCTGTGACCTGGTCGTGGTGTTCATGACGACCTACATGACCTCGAGCATGGTCGTGCCGATCGGCCAGCGCGCGAACGCGCCGCTGCTGCTTGTCAACCTTCAGCCGACCGAGTCGATGGACCACGCGAACTTCGATACCGGGAAGTGGCTGGCCTACTGCGGCGCCTGCCCGCTGCCGGAGGTGGCCAACGCCTTTGAGCGCTGCGGCATTCCCGTTCCGGTCGGTCTCCGGACACCTCGGCGACGAGCGGGCCTGGGCGCGGATCGCGCGCCTTGGTCCGCGCCGCCGCGTGTCCGACGCGTGCTCCGCACCGGGCGCCACGGCCTGATGGGCCATCTCTACCCCGGCATGCTCGACGTCGCCACCGACATCACGCTGGTGCCCGCCCAGCTGGGCGGGCATGTGGAGATCCTCGAGTTCGATGACCTGCGTGTCCGGGTGGCGAAGGTGGCGGACGACGCCGTGGCCGAGCAGCTCGAGCAGGTGCGCTCCATGTTCGACCTCGACCCATCAGTCGGCGGCCGACGATCTGGAGTGGGCGGCCCGCGTCGCCGTGGGCCTGGGCGAACTGGTCAGGGATTTCGAGCTCGACTCGCTCGCCTACTACCACCGCGGGCTGGAGGGGGAGCTGCACGAGCGCCTCGGCGCCGGGATGATCCTCGGCGCTTCCCTGCTCACGGCAGCCCACGTGCCGGCCTGCGGCGAATATGAGCTGCGCGCGTCGCTGGCGATGCTGATCATGGACCGGCTCGGCGCCGGCGGGTCGTTCACCGAGATCCAGGCGCTCAACTTCACCGATGACGTCGTCGAGATGGGCCACGACGGTCCGGCGCATATCGGCATCAGTCAGCGGCGTCCGCTGCTCCGCGGGCTCGGCGTCTACCACGGCAAGCGCGGCTATGGGGTATCCGTCGAGTTCGACGTCGCGCACGGACCGGTCACCGCCCTGGGGCTGACGCAGCTGCGCGACGGCCGTTTCCGGTTGGTCGCCTCCGAGGGCACCGTGGTATCGGGCCCGCTGCTGGAGATCGGCAACACGACATCCCGAGTCGACTTCGGCCGCGACCCCGGCGAGTGGTGCGACGCGTGGAGTGCTACCGCGGTCAACCACCACTGGGCGCTGGGGACCGGGCATCGCCTGGCGCGAATTGCGCGCCGTGAGTGATCTGCTGGATGTCGAGCTGGTGAGCGTATGAGTGAGCGGGTGTGCTTCGTCATGCACGTCCGGCCGGAGGCGCTCGCGGAGTACATCGCGCCGCCACGCCGAGGTCTGGCCGGAGATGCGGGCAGCGCTGAGTGAAGCCGGGTGGCGCAACTACTCGCTGTATTCCACCGGTGACGGCACGATCGTCGCCTACTGCGAGGTTGACGACTTTCCGACGGCGCTCGAAGCCATGCAGGACAAGGACGTCAACACGCGGTGGCAGGCCGAGATGGCGCCGATGTTCGAGGTGCAGGCGGCCCCGGACACGACGGTCGAGCCGCTTGCCGGAGATCTTCCACCTTGACTGAGCCGACGCCCACGTTTGCCGCGGCTGACCTCGGAGCGGAGTCGGGGCGGGTGATCGTCGGGCGGCTGAGCGGCGAGCGACTGAGCCTCGAGGAGGTGCACCGGTTCGCCAACATACCGGTGTCGCTGCCCGACGGCCTGCACTGGAACCTGGTGGCCCTGTTCGAGCAGATCCGCGCTCGGCCTCGGCCAGGCCGTGGCGAGTCACGGAAAGCTCGACGGCATCGGGATCGACACCTGGGGCGTCGACTACGGGCTGCTCGACGACCGGCTGCGCCTGCTCGGTATCCCCTACCACTACCGAGACAGCCGAACCGAGGGGATGGTCGAGCTGGCTGCCAGCCGGCTCGCGCCCGAACAGCGCTATGCGCGCACCGGCACGCAGACGATGCCGATCAACACGGTCTTCCAGTTGCTGGCCGAGCGCGGCTCGCAGGCGCTGCACGCCGCCGAGCACATCGCCCTGATCCCCGATCTGCTCGGCCTCTGGCTGACCGGGACGCTGGTCAACGAGGCGACCATCGCCTCCACCACCGGGCTGCTCGATGCGCAGACCGGTGGCTGGGCCCGCGACACGGCGGAGGCGCTGGGCCTGCCGACGCGGATCTTCTCGGGCGATACGGTCGAGCCAGGCACGCTGCTCGGGCCCGTGCGCGCCGGGGTCGAGACGCTCGCCGGCGCTGCCGGTGTGGAACGTCGCTGCCCACGACACCGCCTCGGCCTTCGTGGCCGCGCCCGTCGTCTCTGCCCATTCGGCGATCCTCTCCTCCGGGACCTGGTCGCTGCTGGGTGTGGAGGTCGCCAGCCCGGTGCTCGACCGGACGGCGGCGGCGTTCAACCTGACCAACGAGCGAGGGATCGACGGCTCGATCCGGCTGCTGCGAAACGTCATGGGACTGTGGCTCCTGCAGGAGTGCCGCCGGCACTGGTCGCAGGTCGGGCTCGAACTCGACTACGCCGAGCTGGAAGCAGCTGGCCGGCCGGCCGAGCGAGGGCGACCCGCTGTTCGACCCCGATCATCCCGAGCTGCTCCGCTGGGGCGACATGCCGTCTCGGATCGCCCGCACTCTGCGAGGCAGGCCGGCGAACCGGCGCCGCAGGATCCGGGGCAGTTCGTGCGGGCGATCCTGACCTCCCTGGCCTGCAAGTACAACCTCGTGCTGCGCCGCTTGGAGCTGGTCACCGGTCGCCGATTCGACACGATCCATGTGATCGGCGGAGGGGCCCGTAATCGAGTGCTCTGTCAGCTGACCGCCGACCTGACCGGGCTACCCGTCATCGCCGGCCCGATCGAGGCAACTGCGCTCGGCAACATCCTCGTGCAGGCGCGTGCGGCCGGCCATCTCGGCTCACTCGCGGAGATCCGCCAGGTGGTCTCCTCGGCCTGCCAGCTGGAGCACTACGAGCCTGCCGTCGAGAACCGCGCCGCCGCGCGTCTACGAGCGTTTCATCGCCGTCACCGGACTCAGCGTCTCATCCCCGGAACCCACCCTCGCCTAGATATGACAAACCAGGAACACGACAATCGCGCAGGCGCTCTCAGAGCTCAGCATCGAAACGCCCTCATGGGGCTACGGCGACTCCGGCACTCGCTTCGCGGTGTTTCCGCAGGCCGGCCGACCCCGCAACGTCTACGAGAAGCTCGAGGACGCGGCCGAGGTGCACCGTCTGACCGGCTCGGCCCCGAGTGTGGCGTTGCACTTCCCCTGGGATGCCGTCGACGACTACGGAGCGCTGCGGGCGCACGCGGCAGGCCTCGGGCTGCGGATCGGGGCCGTCAACCCCAACCTGTTCCAGGATCCGATCTACCAGCTCGGCTCGATCACGCATCCTGACGCCGCGGTGCGCCGGGCCGCCACCGACCACCTGCTCGAGTGCGTCGAGATCGCCTCCGCGCTGGGCTCCACGGCTCAGTCCCTGTGGCTGGCCGACGGCACCAACTACGCCGGCCAGGACAACCTGATCGCGCGCCGCGCGCGCATGCTCGAGTGCCTGCGCGAGCTGTACGCGGTGCTGCCCGAGGACCAGGAGCTGCTGGTCGAGTACAAGCCCTTCGAGCCGGCGTTCTACGCGACCGACATCGCGGACTGGGGCTCGGCGACTGCTGATCTGCCACGAGCTCGGTCCGCGGGCCCGGGTACTGGTCGACTTCGGCCATCATCTGCAGGGCACGAACGTCGAGCAGATCGTGGCGATGCTGGCCGGCGTCGGGCGCCTCGGCGGCTTCCATTTCAACAACCGCAAGTACGCGGACGACGACCTGATCGTCGGCTCGACCAATCCGTTCGAGCTGTTTCTCGTCTTCTGCGAGCTGGTCGGCTCCGGGCAGCCACTGCCGCGGCTGACGATCGATCAGTCGCACAACGTCGAGAACAAGGTCGAGGCGATGCTGCTGAGCGTCGTCAACCTGCAGGAGGCGTACGCCAAGGCGCTGGCTCGTCGATCAGACCGCGCTGGCCGAGCGCCAGCTGGCCGGCGACGTCCTCGGCGGGCACGAGCTGCTGCTCGACGCGTTCAACTCCGACGTTCGCCCGATCTGCGCCCGCGCCCGGGCGGCCGCTGGGGCGTCCGCTGATCCGCTCGGGCGAATTCCGAAGCTCCGGCTACTCGGAACGCCGGGCGGCCGAGCGGAAATCCGCAACCACGATTGTGAAAGGCTGAAATGAGCGTTACCACCCAAATTGTCAACCCGATCCCGAATGAGTGGGATGACACCGCGGCGGCCGACGCTCGTACGACGCTCGAACAGGTCGTGTCTCGCTTCGCACCTGCTGGGCGGCAACCGCGCGCTGGCCAACTTCGGCGGCGGCAACACCTCGGCCAAGGGCACCGCCGATCGATCATGTCGGCCGCGAGATCCCGGCGATCTGGGTCAAGGGCTCGGGCAGCGATCTGGCCACCATGTCCGATCGCGACTTCACCCCGCTGCGCCTCGAGGAGGTGCTGCCGCTGTTCGAGCGCGAGCGAGATGAGCGACGAGGACATGGTCGCCCATCTGGCCCGCTGCCAGATCGACCCGGCGGCCCCGCGTTCGTCGATCGAGACGCTGCTGCACGCCTTCATCCCGGCCGCGCACGTCCACCACACCCACCCGGACGCGATCAACGTGCTCGCCTGCGCGAAGGACGGCCGGAAGCTGATCGAGGAGTGCTTCGGCGACTCGGCGGCTTGGATCGACTACATCCGTCCGGGTTTCACGCTCGCCAAGCAGGTCGGCACGGCGGTTCGCGACAACCCGGAGCTCGGGCTGGTGGTGCTCGGCAAGCACGGCCTCGTCGTGTGGGGAGACACCGCCAAGCAGGCCTATGAACGAACCGTGGCGGTCTGCAATCAGGCGGCCGATTTCGTCAACGCCAAAGCGGCCGGGGCGCTGCGTTTCGGGGGCCCCAATCGCAGCGCGCGACTGGACGACGAGCAGCGCCGTCAGACCCTGCGCGAGGTCCTGCCGACCCTGCGCGGCGCCGTGTCCTCTCGGGTCTCCAAGGTCCTGCTGGCCGATCTCTCGCCGTCCGCCCGCGAGTTCGTGGACTCCGAGCAGGCGCCGGGGCTGACCAACATCGGCGCCGCCTGCCCCGATCATCTGGTGCACACCAAGATGCTGCCGCTGTTCGTCCCCTACGAGCCGGCCAGCGACAGCATCGACGATCTGCGGGCGCGGATCGTCGAGGGCGCCGAGCGGTACCGCGAGAACTACGAGCGCTACTTCTCCGACCACGCCTCCGCTCAGGACCAGATGGCGTGACCCCGACGCGCGCGTGGTGCTGATCCAGAACGTCGGCCTGGTCGCCGTCGCGCCGGCGCTGAAGAACGCGCGCATCTCCCGCGACCTGTATCACCGGGCGATCGAGGTGATGGCCGGCGCCAGCGTCGATCTCCGAGTTCGTGTCGCTCTCCGCGGCCGAGAGCTTCGCGATCGAGTACTGGCCGCTCGAGCTCTACAAGCTCTCGCTGGCTCCGCCCCCGGGCGAGCTCCAGGGCAAGGTCGCGCTGGTGACCGGCGCGGCCGGCGGGATCGGCCGCGCCATCCTGGATGCGCTGGTGGCCGGCGGCGCGATCGTCGCGGGGTTCGACATCGATGCCGCCGGTGCGCAGGAGGCCGTCGCCCCCTACGGCGAATCCGGCCTCGCCATCTCCGGCGACGTGACCGACGAGCAATCGGTGATCGACGCTTATGCCTCGGTGATCGACACCTTCGGCGGGGTCGACATCGTCGTGTCCAACGCCGGAATCGCTTCGAGCGCCCCGATCAGCGAGACGACCCTCGCCGAGTGGAATCGCAACCAGAGCGTGCTGTCCACCGGCTATTTCCTCGTCGCCCGGCAGGCATTCCGGACGATGGAGCAGCAGGGCTCCGGGGGCTCGATCGTCTTCGTCGCTTCGAAGAACTCGCTCGTCGCGGGGCCCAATGCCGCCGCCTACTCGACCGCCAAGGCAGCCGAACTGCACCTCGCCCGCTGTCTCGCCGCGGAGGGCGGGAGCGCGTCGATTCGCATCAACACGGTCAACCCCGACGCGGTGCTCCAGGGCTCGCGCATCTGGGACTCGAGCTGGCGGACCGAGCGGGCCGACGCGTACGGGATCGCGCCGGAGGAGCTCGATGAGCACTACCGCAAGCGCACCGTGCTGGGGGTCAACGTGCTCCCGGAGGACATCGCCCAGGCGGTCATGCATTTCGCCTCGTCGGCCCGGTCCGGCAAGAGCACGGGCAACCTACTGAATGTCGACGGGGGGGTGCCGGCGGCGTTCCCGCGGTAAGCCCTGGGCGGCTGCCGGCTTACCCTCGCGGGCCGATTATCGGATGTGTTGCGCGTCGGGCGGCACGAGCACCCAGCTGTGCTTGCGCTCCTCCCAGACCGAGATGGTCGGCGCGGGAAAGTCCGGGTCGGCGAACGCCCCAACGGCAATGGCGATGAGGCCATCTCCCTTCCTCGATCCCCCAGTAGACGGTCGCGCCGCAGTCGGGGCAGAACCTCATGCGTCGGGGGGCGCCGTCCTCGTCGGAGCTGCGGACGTACTCGCGCGAGTCGCCGCTGATCTGCACGCGCTCGAGCGGGAAGCGCGCCTGGTAGCCGTACGAGCTGCCCGCAGCTGCAGGTGGCTTGACGCTCGCTCACGGGCCACAAGCTATCAGCGTCGCGGCTTCGTTAGCCTGGGCGCAACCCCGTCCATGTCAGGAGGCCGTCTGCCATGAGCGCCACCCAAGACGCTGTCATCACCGGGCCGCCGGAGCCCCAGATTTCAGATACGCACATCAGCCGCGGGCTGCTGATGGTGGCCAGCGTGGTCGTGCTCGGCGCGGTCATGTCGATCCTTGACACCACGGTCGTCAACGTCGCCATCAACACGCTGGCGGCTCGCTTTCACACCACCCTGCCGACGATCCAGTGGGTGGCGACGGGCTATACGCTGGCGCTGGCCACGGTGATCCCGCTCAGCGGCTGGATCGCCGACCGTTTCGGCACCAAGCGTCTCTACATGGGCTCGATCGCCATGTTCGTGCTCGGCTCGTGTCTATCCGGGTTGGCCTGGTCCTCGGCGACGATCATCCTCTTCCGCGTGCTGCAGGGCCTCGGCGGCGGCATGATCATGCCGGCCGGAATGACCATCCTCACGCGCGCGGCCGGGCCGCAGCGCATCGGACGGGTGATGGCGATCATGGGCGTACCGATGTTGCTCGGCCCGATCCTCGGCCCGATCCTGGGCGGCTGGCTGGTGACCGACGTCAGCTGGCGCTGGATCTTCTTCATCAACCTGCCGATCGGAATCGCGGCGCTGCTGCTCGCCTCGCGTGTCCTGCCCAGGGACATCGCCCAGCACTCGCAGCGGCTGGACATCGTCGATCTCCTTCTCGTCTCGCCCGGCCTGGCCCTGATGATCTACGGGCTGGCGGAGTCGAGCTCGTCCGGTGGTTTCGGCTCCGGCAGGGTGCTCATCCCGCTGATCGCCGGCATCGTGTTGCTGGTCGCGTTCGTGAGGCACGCGCTGCGCGCCTCGGACCCACTGATCGACCTGCGGCTGTTCACCAACCGCCCGTTTGCCACCTCGTCGATGTCTCTGATGCTGATGTGCGTCTCGGTGTTCGGCGCCTTTCTGCTGCTGCCCCTGTACTTCCAGACGGTCCGCGGTGAGTCGCCGCTGATGGCCGGCGTGCTGCTGGCGCCTCAGGGTCTCGGCTCGATGATCACGATGCCGATCGCGGGTCAACTTTCCGACAAGACGGGCTCGGGGCGGATCGTGCCCTTTGGCCTGCTCGGCGTCGTCGCCTCGGTCGTCTGGTTGACGCAGATCGGCGCGCACACCTCCTGGGTGGCGATCTGCATCGACCTGTTCGTGTTCGGGCTGGGGATGGGCTTCGCCATGATGCCGATCTACACCGGGGCGATGCAGTCGATCACCGGTGCCGCGGCGGCCCGCGCCTCGACCGCGCTCAACATCATCCAGCAGACCGGTGCCTCGGTGGGAACCGCCGTGCTCTCGGTCCTTCTCTACGCCGAGCTCTCCACCCAGCTCGGTCACGGTAGCCATGGCACGATCGGCGCGCGCGCGGTCTCGGCCGCGGAGCGCGCGCGCGACGCCGGACCGATGGCGACCGCCTTCGGCCACACGTTCGTCTGGGCCTGCGTGCTCCTCGGTGTCGCGCTGATCGGCTCGCTCACCCTGCCCAGGTCCCGGCCGCATTTCGGCGCCTCCGAGGCGACACCGGGCGCGATACCGATCTGACGGCTGGGCGCCCGGCTCAGCTCAGCTCAGCTCAGATCAGATCAGTAGCTGCGAGCGTCAGGGGGCCGGGGCGGGGCCGCAGTATGCGAAAAGCTGCATACTTTCGCCGGAGCTTCGGCACGCCGAGGCCCCCAGCGGCGCGTGAGTCGGGGGATCACCGGTTGGACTCGGGGCATCACCGGTTGGACTCGGGGCATCACCGGTTGGACTCGGGGCATCACCGGTTGGGTAGACCGCGGGCATCGCGCGCGAGGATCGGGCCGGGCTGGCCATTCTCTTCCCGGCCCTCATGCTGCAGTGCCCGCAGGGCCGCCACGCAAGCTGGGGCAAACTGGCGTCCAGCTTGGCTCAGGCATTCGTCCATCGCCTCGTCGTGGGAGAGCGGGCGACCATAGAGACGGGCGATGGTCATGGCATCCCACGCGTCGGCCAGAGCGAGAACCTGTGCTCCGTCGGGGATCTCGTCGCCGGCCAGTCCCGCGGGGTAGCCCGAGCCATCCCAGCGCTCGTGGTGGTGCAGGATCCATTGCGACTGTTCGGGCGAGACGACCTCGCGCGCAATCTGACAGCCGAGTCGGGCGTGCGCCTTGATCAGGGCGTGTTCCTCATCGGTGAGAGGCCCTGGCTTGAGCAGGATCTGCTCAGAGACACCGATCTTGCCGACATCGTGCAGGAGGGCCGCGTCCCTCAGCGCCAGCGCCCGCGTTCGCGGCCACCCGAGGTGCTGCGCCAGATCCTGGGCCAGTTGGGCGACGCGCTCGGAGTGCTGGAAGGTGGCTGGATCCTTGGCATCGATCGCTCGGGCCAATGCGCGCAGGGCTGGCAATGCGCGGGCCTGCTCGGCCTCTCGGGCTTTCTGGGCCTCGTTGGCTGGTACGTCCGATCGCGTGGCGCCGCCGAGCTCCCGGTGGGTGAGCGCGCGGTTGCGTCCGCGTCGCTTGGACTCGTAGAGCGCCCGATCGGCCTGGCGGAACAGTTCGTCGGGGTCGCCGGCCTCACTGAAATTGGCCACTCCGGCCGACACGGTCACCCGACCCACTCCGTCAAAGGGCAGGTCCGCTATCAGCTGGCGGGCGCGGTCGGCGGCCAGGAATGCGTCGATGCCACTGATATCGGTCAGGAGCCAGGCGAACTCCTCACCGCCTATTCGGGCCAGCATGTCCTCGCGGCGGACCTCCTGCGCCATGCGTCGTGTGGCCTCCACCAGGACCTGGTCGCCCACTTCGTGACCGTGGTTGTCGTTGACCGCCTTGAACTCATCGATGTCAAGCAACACAAGGCTGAAGCTTCCTCCGTGACGCAGCGCGCGCTGGGCCTCGCTCTGCATCCGCTCCTGGAAGGCGCGTCGGTTGCACAGTCCGGTCAGCGGGTCGTGGGAGGCCTGCTCGATCAGCCGACGCTGGGTCTCGGCGTTGGTGACAGACATTCCGACCAGCTCGGCAAACCGCGCCAGCCGCATCTCGGCATCGTCGGGAAGGTCCATGAGCTCATGGGTGCCGGCTTTGACGGCTCCCCAGAGCTGGCCGCCGACGGTGATCGGAGCCGCCACTCGGCTGCGGAAACCCAAAGCATCGGGCGTCTGACTGATCAGCCGCTGCGGGTGGCCGGTTTGGCGTACCAACTCGGTGAGCGGCGTCGTGTCGGCCCGCAGTTCCTCGCCGGGGACCGCGACGGCCGCCACGCTGCCCCAGCGTCCCTCCAGGGTCAGACCCTCTGGCCGAAACCGGGCCACGACGGCGCCGTCCAGGGCCAGGACGCCGGCTGCCTCCCGCGCCACCACCGACATGACCTGATGCGAATCCGCACGCGAAGCCACGGCCTGCGCGACGCGCACCAGGCTGGTGAGGAAGTGGCGCTCGCGGGATCGGCCGCGCTCGTACTCGGTTACGTCGGTGACGATCGCTCCCACGCCGATGACCTGGTCATCCTCATCGCGGAGGGGGAAGTAGGAGCCCATCCACTGACCGTTGGCGCCCGGCCGCGCTCCCCTGAAGCGGTAGTTGAGCAGGGGGCTACCGTCCCGCACCACGCGCCGCAGGGGTCCCTCGAGCTCCGCTCCGACGGATCCCAGGACGTCGCGAGGCTTCTGCCCGACGAGCTCCGCCGGGCTGCGGCCATTCATCTCGGCCAGGGCCTGATTGACCCAGCGGTAGTGCAGCTCGACATCGAGCACGGCTGCGCCAACCGGAGCGGAGTCGACCAGAGCGGTGAGCAGCTCAGTGTCCGCTGCCCGCAGCAGAGGATCTGGGTTCACACCTACCTGATACCCGCCCAAGCACTCCCGCACTCCGGCCCGTTCTGATGCAAGAGGCTGTGCGGCCGTTGCCGGGTTACAGCCGGCGATATCATCCGCCGCCACGCAAGCGGAGGTAACTGAGTGATTCTCGAGCGCGCGATCTTTGCCGTGAAAGCTGGGTCGGAGCCGGACTTTGAGGCTGCCATGGAGGAGGCCAAGGAGGTTCTCGGCCAAGCCCAGGGCTTCCGCTCCCTCAGGCTGCAGCGCGGGATCGAGCAGACCTCGACCTACCTGCTGCTGATCGAGTGGGACAGCGTCGAGGCGCACATGAAAGGCTTTCGCGAGTCCGACCTGTTCGTGCGGTGGCGTGAGCTGATCGGCTCGTACTTCGCGGCGCCGCCCCAGGTGGAGCACTACGAATCGCCTGTCGTCACAAAGTGACACCGACGGACTCGGCGTCACGCCGTCGTGCCCGGCGGAGAACGCAGACAATCACTTGTCCGCCCATGCTCCGATGCATGCGCCAACCTGCTTTTGCGTTCACAGATAGGCTATGTATGCAAGTCGGAGGCAGCCGCGATCTCGCTCGCCGAGAGCGACGTCGGGGCGCCCTTGAATAGGCCGCCAGGAGGGTAGGTCAGTGGCTCAACTCGTTTCGCTGAGCGAGGCAATCGCGGAGACGGTGCAGGACGGCGACAGCGTGGCGCTCGAGGGTTTCACGCACCTGATTCCGTTCGCGGCCGGCCATGAGGTCCTGCGCCAGGGCCGCCGGGAACTGGAGTTGATTCGGATGACCCCGGACATTCTGTATGACCAGATGATCGGGGCGGGTGCCGCTCGCAAGCTCGTCTTCTCTTATGGGGGGAACCCGGGCGTGGGCTCGTTGCACCGTTTCCGGGACGCGGTCGAGCATGCTTGGCCCCGAGCGCTCGAGGTTGAGGAGCACTCGCATGCCGGGATGGCCAACCGCTATGTGGCCGGGGCGTCAAAGTTGCCGTTCATGGTGATGCGCGGTTACGCCGGAACCGACCTGCCGGCGCACACAAACGTGAAGCCCGTGGAGTGCCCCTTCACAGGCGAGGAGTTGATGGCGGTGCCGGCCTTGACGCCTGATGTGTCGATCGTGCACGCGCAGGAGGCCGATCGGGACGGGAACGTGCAGCTGTGGGGTATTCCTGGCGTACAGAAGGAAGCGATATTGGCCGCATCGCGGTCGGTGGTGACCGTGGAGCGGGTCGTAGAAAGCCTCGACCCGCGGCCGGGTGGGGTGGTTATCCCAGGCTGGGTGATCGACTACGTGGCCGCCGCGCCCGAGGGCTCGTCACCGTCCTACGCGCTCGGGCTAACGCGGCGCGACAACGATTTCTATCGGGAGTGGGATGTGATCAGCCGGGACCGCGAGCGGTTCCAAACCTGGATGGCCGAGCGGGGGCTGGCTGCGCGCCCCGCCGTGACCGAGGGCCAGGTATGAGTACCGCCCGTGAGTACTCGAACGGGGAGCTGCAGACGATCGTTGCGGCCCGCTCCCTGGCCGACAAGCGGTCCTGCTTCATCGGCGTGGGGCGCCCCTCGACGGCGGCGCTGCTGGCCAGGATGGTCCACAACCCACAGCTGGTGCTGGTCTACGAGTCGGGCACGATCGGCGCCAAGCCGTTCCATGTGCCGTTGTCGATTGGCGATGGTGAGCTGGCCGAGACTGCGGACCTGGTCGTGTCGGTGCCCGAGATGTTCAACTACTGGATTGGACCCGGGCGCGTGCAGGTGGCCTTCCTGGGTGCGGCCCAGGTCGATCCGCAGGCCAACCTGAACTCCACGGTGATCGGGGATTACAAGCATCCGAAGACCCGCCTGCCGGGCGCGGGTGGGGCTCCGGAGATTGCCACTGGCTGTGATGAGGTCGTGGTGATCGCCCCGCACTCGAAGCGCACGTTCGTCGAGCAGCTTGATTTCAAGACCACCCGGGGGGAGCGCACGACGGCTGGTGATCACCGACCTCGGTGTCCTCGAGCCGGTCGATGGTGAGCTAACGCTGACCGCGCTGCATCCCGGCGTGAGCGTCGAGCAGGTTCGGGAGAACACGGGCTGGGATCTGAAGGTGACAGCTAACTTGGAGGTGTCCGAGGCACCCACCGCCGAGGAACTGACCGCCCTGAGGGAGCTGGTGTCGAGGTGAGCGGCGTCCCGGCGACCGGGTTTCGCGCGCTCACGGGATCGCCGTTAGGAGACAGATGAGCAGCACCGAACATGATGAGGTCAGGCAGACCGGAGAAGACGAGGTCCGCCAGATCTATGACCCCGTGGCCGACACCCCGGCCCGGTACCGGCGTGACCCGGCGCAGGCGCATCCGCCGCTGGATTTCCCGCCCTACAAATCAACGCAGTTGCGCCATCCCAAGCAGCCGCTGATCTACCTGCCCCACTCGATCACGGAGATCACGGGACCGCAGCTCGATCGTACGCTGCGGGTGAAACCGGCCGACAGCGATCTGACCAGCCAAGCGGCGGGGGAGCCGATTGGTGAGCGGATCATCGTCTCCGGCCATGTCTATGACACCGAGGGCAAACCGTTGCGGGACACCCTGGTCGAGGTGTGGCAGGCCAACGCGGCGGGTCGGTATGACCACAAGTGGGATCGTTGGGCGGCGCCGCTGGATCCCAATTTTCACGGCGCCGGTCGCTGTCTGACCGACGCGAACGGTCGCTATGAGTTCACGACGATCCGGCCCGGCCCGTATCCCTGGGGTAACCATTACAACGCGTGGCGCCCGGCGCACATCCACTTCTCGCTGCTCGGGCGGGCGTTCACGCAACGGTTGGTGACGCAGATGTACTTCCCGGACGACCCGTTCTTTCCGTTTGATCCGATCTTCAACTCGGTGCGGGACGAGCAGGCACGGGCCCGGATGGTCTCGACCTTCAACATTCACGAGACCAAGCCGAACTGGGCGCAGGCGTTCAACTGGGATATCTACCTGCGCGGTCCGGCAGCGACACTGTTTGAACAGGCGTTCTAGGAGAGGCTTGAACCATGATCTTTGAGGTCACTCCCTCCCAGACGGTGGGCCCGTATTTCGCGATCGGCGTACCGTTCCCCGGCAGCCATCTGATCGTCCCGGAGGGGACGCAGGGCGCGATCCGGATCACCGGCACGATCTACGACGGGCGCGGGGACGTCATCCCCGACCACCTGATCGAGTTCTGGCAGGCCGACGGCGACGGTCGGTTTGCCGATATCTACGGTTACGGCGACCAATCTTCCCTGGACGGGTTCCGTGGATTCGGTCGCTATGGGGTCGAGGACGGCGACGGCACCTATGAGATCGTGACCGTCAAACCCGGCCGCGCGCCCAGCCCCAGCGGCGAGCTGCAGGCGCCGCACATCGACGTGACACTGTTCGCGCGCGGGATGCTCAACCGCGTGGTTACCCGCGTGTACTTCGCTGACGAGGGGGACGCCAACGCAAGCGACCCGGTGCTGGCTCGGGTTCCCGCCGAGCGTCGCCATACTCTGCTCGCGCAGCCCACCGACGATGGCTACCGCTTCGATATCCATCTTCAGGGCGCCGGAGAAACCGTCTTCTTTGACATCTAGGGCAGACCTCTTTGCTGGAACCTACGCTCGCGGCGACGCCGCCAGCGCCGTCACCGCCGAGGCGTGGGTTCGGGCGATGGTCGACGCGGAGGCCGCCCTGGCCGAAGCATGCGTGGCCGAGGGCCTGATCCAGTCTGAGGCGGGCGAGGCGATCCTGCGCGCGGCGCAGCAGGGGCCACTTGACGTAGAGGCCATCGCCGCAGAGGGCGGTGATCACGCCACGCCTGTGATCGGACTCGTCCGCCAGCTGCGCGAGCGCGTCGGACCGGGGTTTGCCGACGCGGTCCACCTCGGCGCCACCAGCCAGGACATAGTCGACACCGCGGCGATGTTGGTCGCTCAACGGGCACTTAAGCCGATCCTCGGCGACGGTACCGCAGCGGCCGCCGCCGCGGCCAGGCTCACACGGGCTCACCGCACCACCCCGATGGTCGGCCGCACCCTGCTCCAGCAGGCCCTCCCCACCACATTCGGACTTGTCGCCGCCGGCTGGCTGGTCGCCTTGGAGTCCGCCTGCGGCGAGCTGGAGCGTGTCCGGGACAGCGTGCTGGCGGTCCAGATGGGCGGGCCCGTCGGGACTCGCGGGCCGCAGGTGGCCGGCCAGATGGCCCGCACGCTCGGGCTGGCCGACCCGGTGCTGCCGTGGCACACCGACCGCACGCGAATCGTGCAGCTGGCCGCCGCCCTGGGCGGGCTGGCCGGCGTGGGCGCCAAGATCGCCCGTGACGTCTCGCTGCTGGCCCAGACGGAGGTGGGCGAGGCGCGCGAGGGCACCCCGGGGCGCGGCGGCTCCTCAGCGATGGCGCATAAGCGCAATCCGGTGGCCTGCGTCTCCGTGCTGGCCTGCGCGCACCGGGTGCCCGGCCAGATCGCCACGCTCTTTGCCGGCATGGCGCAGGAGCACCAGCGGGCGGCGGGGGCGTGGCAGGCGGAGTGGGGCACCCTCGCCGAGCTTCTGGCCCTGACCGGTTCGGTCACCGCTTGGCTCGCGGACCTGTTGGGCAACCTGGAGGTCGACACCGACCGGATGCGCGAGAACCTGGCCGGACTCGCGGCGGCCGGCGTGAACGCCGCGGCCGACCCCAGCCAGCAGATCGCGGATGCCGCCCAGCTGGTGGACCGCGCGCTGGCCGAGGTGGGCCGGTGAGCGCCGTGCGGCTCAACTACCAGGTGTTTGGCCCGGAGGGCGCGCCGGTGCTGCTGCTGGGAGGATCGCTGGGCACCGATCTGTCGATGTGGGAGCCGCAGATTCCGGCCCTCGGGTCACACTTCAGGCTGGTCGCCTTCGACCACCGGGGTCACGGAGGCTCACCGGTGCCGCCGGCGCCCTACACCATGGCCGAGCTCGGGGCAGACGTCGTCGCGCTCATGGACCAGCTGGGGATCCGGCGCGCTTCGTACGCCGGATTGTCGATCGGCGGCATGGCGGGAATGTGGCTCGCGGCGAACGCTCCGGACCGTCTCGACCGGCTCGTGCTCATGTGCACCTCCGCCCACGCCCCACCGGCCTCCCGCTGGCTGGAGCGGGCCGCTGCCGTTCGCGCGGCCAAGACCACCCGGGTGATTGCGGACTCGGTGGTCGAGCGATGGTTCACGCCGGGGTGGGCGCTGGAGCATCGCGAAGCTGTGGCTGCCCATCGCGCGATGGTCGCCGCCACCGACCCGGAGGGCTATTGCGGCTGCTGCGAGGCGATCTCCAGCATGGACCTGCGCGACGCTCTGCCGCGCATCACCGCTCCCACGCTCGTGATCGGGGCCCTGAACGACTTGGCCCTACCCCCGAGCATCAGCGGCTGATCGCGCAGGCGGTACCGGAGGCGCGCCTGGAGCTGATCGAGCCGGCGGCCCACATCGCCAGCGCGGAGCAGCCGGAGACGATCAACCGCCTGATCGAGGAGCATCTGAGGATATGAGCAACGACGAGCTGTACGACCGGGGCATGCGGGCCCGCCGCCAGGTGCTCGGTGATGATCACGTCGATCGCGCCAACGCCAGCAGCACCGACTTCACGGCGCCGTGGCAGGAGTTCATCACGCGCCACGCCTGGGGAGCGGTGTGGACGCGCGACGGCCTTGACCGCCGGACGCGCAGCGCCATCACGCTGTCGGTGTTGACCGCGCTGGGTCGTGAGCACGAGATCGCCATGCACGTGCGGGCCGCCCTTCGAAACGGGTTGACCCACGAGGAGATAGCGGAGGTGTTCATGCACACGGCCGTCTACGCCGGGGTGCCGACCGCCAACCGCGCATTTGCCATCGCGCAGCGGGTCTTCGACGAGGCGGACTCCTCCTCAGGTAGCAGCTCTCCGGCGACCTGAGACTGAACTCGGCCTGGCAAAAATCAACCAAACGTTCGCAGTGCACTCAAATTCGGCCCTCTACCCTTGGGGGACGAGGCGACGGCGGCCGCTGCCTCGCCCGACCCCTTGCGAGGCGACAGCGAGCGTATGACGACCACCGACAACAAGCGTCCCCTGGCCACCAAGGTCCCCGAGATCGCCGGTGTTTTCTGGGTGCTCAAGCTGTTGACGACCGGCATGGGTGAGGCGATGTCCGACGCCATGGGTCAGAAGAGCGTTCCGATCGCGGCGGCCATCGGCATTTTCGGCCTCTGGCTGGCCCTGTGGCTGCAACTGCGCCAGCGCGAATACCGGGCGCCGTACTACTGGTTTGCCGTGATGATGGTGGCCATCTTCGGCACGATGGCGGCGGATGGGATCCACGACGGCACCTCGATTCCCTACTCCATCACCACGCCGGTCTTCGCCGCGATCACCGGCCTGATCTTTCTGCGCTGGTACCGCAGCGAGGGCACGCTCTCCATCCACAGCATCGATACCCGTCGCCGTGAGAAGTTCTACTGGGCGGCGGTGCTGGGCACCTTCGCCCTGGGCACTGCGGCGGGTGACCTCACCGCCTATTCGCTCAACTGGGGCTTCTGGCCGTCGGCCATCCTGTTCGCCGGGATCTTCGCGATGCCCGCGGTTGGCTGGTGGCGCTTGCACTGGAATCCGATCTTTGCCTTCTGGTTCGCCTACGTGGTCACCCGCCCGCTCGGCGCGTCGTTCGCCGACGGCTTCAGCAAGCACAGGGGCGGCGGGCTCAACCTGGGCGATCCGACCGTCAGCCTGATCGCCCTGGCGGTGTTCGTGGCCCTGGTCGGCTGGATCACCGCGACCCGACGCGATGTGCAGGGCGCCCACGCGGCGGAGCATCCGGATGAGATCCACCGGACTGCCCATCCGCTCCCGCATCCGGTGCTGGCACCCGAGGCCGAGTAGCCGGGGGCTGGCGCTCACCGGCCGGCGGCGCCAAGATTCAGGTATGGCAGCACACTCTGACGAGCGGCTTTTTCGGTGGCTGGACCGGCGCATCCAGCGTGTCAGCCGCCTGACCACCCGCCATCCGCTTCTGACCCACGCCGGGGTGGCGACGGCGACCGCCGCCGCGAGCGTTATCGGGTTGGACATCCAGCATCGGATAACTCCGGCGATGCTGGGCTTCTGCGCTGCCTTCTGCCTGCCGCTGGTGCTCGGCCGTCGGGCGCCTCGCGCGGGCTACGCCGCCGTGGCCCTGGTCGCGCTGCTGCAATGGCTGATCTCCGGTCCGCAGCTGGCTGACGTCGCCATCCTCATCGCCCTGTACTGGGTCTGCCTCGACAGCGACGCCACGTCCATCCTGGTTGCCGTCACGGTGGCCGAAGCCGGCGCGATCATGTTGGCTCTGCGCTGGGAGACTCAGGAGTTCAAGTACTGGTTCGCCGTCTCCGGTCTGGCCGTCGCCGCTGCCGCCCTGGGCCTGATGATCCGTCAGCGCCGCGAGCTGCTGATATCGCTGCAGGAGAAAGCGGCCAGGCTCGAGCGGGAGCGCGACCAGCAGGCGGCGCTCGGTGCGGCCGCCGAACGGGCCCGCATCGCCCGCGAGATGCACGACATCGTCTCCCACAACCTGACCGTCATGATCGCGCTGGCCGACGGAGCCCGATACGCGCTCGACGCCTCCCCGGGCCAGGCCTCCGGCGCGATCGAGCGCGTATCCGTGACCGGGCGCCAAGCCCTGATGGAGATGCGCAGACTCCTTGGCATGCTCCGCGGCGAACCGACCGTGGAGCCCTTCGCGCCCCAGCCGACGCTTGAGCGTCTGGATGAGCTGATCGCCCGGGTGGATGCGGCCGGGATCCCGGTCACGGTTGACGTGGAGGGAAACCTGCCCGAGCTGGCGCCCGGGGTGCAGCTGGCCGTCTTTCGGGTGGCGCAGGAAGCCCTGACCAACACGCTCAAGCACGCCGCACGTCCGACGAGCGCCCGGCTTCAGCTGCATTGCAATGGGGGTCAGGTGGAACTCGAGGTGACCAACACGGGCCGCCGGGGCGCGAGCGCTTCACCGGCGGCGCGGCCGCTGGCCTCAGACGGCCGGGGCCTGCTCGGCATGCGGGAGCGGGCCCACGTGTATGACGGCGAGCTCGATGTCGGCCCCACCGAGGACGGCGGCTGGCGTGTGTATCTGCGTCTACGCCCCGATGCAGGTGCCCTGCCCGCGACGCTGGAGATGGTCCGATGAGCGTGTCGGTATTGCTGGTTGACGATCAGGAGCTGATGCGGATGGCCTTCCGCATGGTCATCGAGAGCCAGCCGGATCTCACCGTCGCGGGGGAGGCGGCCAACGGGCGCGACGCGGTGGCACAGGTCCAGGCGCTGCGCCCGGACGTGGTGTTGATGGACGTCCGCATGCCGGACCTCGACGGCGTGGAGGCGACGCGCCGGATAGTGGACTCGGGAAGCGATGCGCGCGTGATCATCCTCACGACCTTCGACCTTGACGAGTACGTGTACGCCGCCCTGCGAGCCGGTGCGAGCGGCTTCCTGCTCAAGGACGCGCAACCGGCGGATCTGCTGTCCGCCATCCGGGCCGTAGCCAGTGGCGACGCGGTGGTCGCGCCGAGCATCACGCGACGCCTGCTTGACGCCTATGGCCACCGGCTGGCTCTCCCCGGCAGCGATCCGGTGGACCGCATACCGCCGGCTCAGCGCGAACGGCTGGACCAGCTCACCGCGCGCGAGCTCGAGGTGCTGCTGCTGGTCGCCCGCAGTCTGTCCAACGCCGAAATCGCGGAGCGACTGGTGTTGTCGGAGGCGACCGTCAAATCGCACGTCGGCCGCATCCTGGCCAAACTTGACCTGCGCGACCGGGTTCAGATCGTGGTCTTTGCCTACGAATCCGGGCTCGTCACCCCGGCCCGCGGCTGATCGTCAGCTGGGCGCCGGGCCTGTCGTGTCACGCACCACCAGCTTGGTGGCCAGCTCCACGTGCAGCGCCTCGATGCGCTGACTCTGGAGCAACCGCACCAGCTGGGCGACCGCCATCCGGCCCATCTCGGCCAGTGGCTGGCGCACCGTGGTCAGCGCCGGGGAGGTGATCGATGCCTCATACGTATCGTCGAAGCCCACGACTGAGATGTCCTCCGGCACACGCAGGCCCTGCTGCCGCACCGCCTGGAGAGCGCCGATCGCCATCATGTCGTTGAACGCGAAGATCGCCGTCGGTGGCTCCGCCAGCGCCAGCAGTTCCTGGGTGGCCGCGCGCCCGCCGTTGTCCCTGAAGTTCGAGTCGATCTGCAGCGCCGGATCGGGTGTGATGCCGGCTTCGCCGAGCGCACCGCGGTAGCCCCGGAGCCGTTCCTCGGTGGCGATCCAGCCGTGCGGCCCGGTGATCGCGGCGATCCGGCGGTGCCCAAGACGCAGCAGGTGCTCGGTGGCCTCGCGGGCTCCCGAGAGATGCGAAGCGGATACCGTGGGTACGCGCTCGTCTGGAGTGAGTCGCGGGTCGACGATGACGAACGGATAGCCCTGCTCCTGCAGCACGGCGAGTTCGTCGTGCGACTCCTCGGGCAGGATCAGAAGGGCGCCGTCGGTGGTGCCGTGGCGCAGGCGTTGCAGCAGCGTCACCTCTCGATCGTGCTCATGCAGGGTCGGACAGAGCACCATCGGGATTTCGTGCTCGTAGAACGCCTCAGCGATGCCGGCGAGGATCTCCGAGAAATAGGAGTGATGGATGAGCGGCAGCGTCACACCGACGAGCCCGCTGTGCATTCCGGTCAGCGGCGGGCGCGTCACCGTGTAACCGTGCTCGGCCACCACGCGCAGCACCTTCTCTCGCACCGGTTCGGACACCTCCGGGCGCCCATTGATGACCCTCGACACGGTGGCGGGTGAAACGCCGGCCAGGCTGGCGATATCACGGATCGTCGGCCGCCCATGGTGGCTGGCGCCGTTCTCACGAGTGGTTATCTCGGCCACAGACGGCATTCAAGCAGATTTACTGAAACTGTTTCAGAAAAGTTTCCGCTTGACACGTCAGAAACGTTTCAGATAGCGTTGCGCGGCGAGAGGAGTTCGGAGAGGTAATGGCTTTCATCGCGAGACGACTGGCGTTCTACGTCGTCGCCCTCTGGGCGGCGGTGACCATCAACTTCATGATCCCCCGGGTGATGCCGGGCAACGCCGTCGACGCGGCGATCAGCAAGTTTCAGAATCTGACCCCCCAGGTGGTCAAGTCGCTGGAGATCGAGTTCGGCTTCCACCCCAAGGGCAGCCTCTTCAGCCAATACCTGCAGTACTGGAACAACGTGCTGCATTTCAATCTGGGGATTTCCACCAGCCAGTACCCGACGCATGTCTCGACAATCATCGGTCAGACGCTCCCCTGGACCCTCGTGCTCGTCGGGGTGGCCACGGTCCTCAGCTTCGTGATCGGGACGCTGCTGGGCGTCTTCACCGCCTGGCGGCGGGGTGGTGCGTTCGACCGGGTGCTGCCCGCCTTCACGCTGCTGCAGGCGACGCCGTACTTCTTCCTCGCGTTGCTCATGATCCAGGCCTTCGCGATCTCACTCAGGTGGCTGCCGTTCGGCCAGGGCTATTCGCTCGGGTTGACCGAGGGTTTCAACTGGCCGTTCATCTCGAGTGCGATCACGCACTCGATCCTGCCCGCGCTGACCATCATCGCCACCTCGGTCGGCGGCTGGATGTTGCAGATGCGCAACGTGATGCTGACCACGATCTCCGAGGACTACATCCTGGTCGCGCAGGCCAAGGGCCTGTCCACTCGCCGCGTCATGTTCACCTACGGCGCCCGCAACGCGATCCTGCCCAACATCGCGGGCTTTGCCCTGTCGCTGGGCTTCGTCGTGGCCGGCGCGCTCGTGATGGAGATCGTCTTCTCCTATCCGGGGGTCGGCTTCACTCTCTACAACGCGGTCACCTCCAACGACTATCCGCTGATGCAGGGCATCTTCCTGGTCATCTCGGTGGCCGTGCTCTCGGCGTCTCTGGTGGCTGACATCGCCTACGCGTTTGCCGACCCGCGCGCCCGCTCGAGGAGTGCCTTCTGATGTCGGCGATCACCCGATCCGCCCGCCCCTCCCGGGTCATGCGCGGCGTCGGCGGCAGCTTCCGGCGATTGCCCCTCAAGGCCAAGGTCGGGATCGTCATCCTCACGATCTACATCCTGGTCGCCATCGTCGGGCCGGAGTTGGCGCCGTATGACCCGAACGCCACGACCACCCAGGCCGTACCGCTCGGACCGACCGTTCATCATCTGCTCGGCACCAGTGCGACCGGGGGGGATGTGCTCTCGCAGATCCTCATCGGCACCCGGGCCACGGTCGTGCTCGGGCTGATGACCGGAGTTATCGCCACGGTGCTCTCGGTGCTGGTGGGCACGGCGGCCGGCTATCTCGGCGGTTACGCCGACGAAACCCTGTCGCTGGTCTCCAACGTCTTTCTCGTACTGCCGGCGTTGCCGCTGCTGGTCGTGATCCTGGGCTATCTGCCCCATACGGGGGAGATCCCCACCGCGATCGTGCTGAGCGCACTCGGCTGGGCCTGGGGCGCCCGGGTGATCCGCGCCCAGACGCTGTCGCTGCGCAACCGCGACTTCGTCCTGGCCGCACGCGAGGTCGGGGAGCGACCCTGGCGAATCATCGTCTTCGAGCTGCTGCCCAACCAGGTCGGCCTGATCGCGGCCAGCTTCGTCGGCACGGTGCTCTACGCGATCCTGACCTCGGTGGCTCTGGCCTTCCTGGGCATCACCAACTTCAGCGACTGGAACTACGGCGACATCCTCTACTGGGCCGACAGCGGCAGCGCGGTGGATCTGGGTGCCTGGTGGTGGTACGTGTTCCCCGGCATGGCGGTGGCCATCCTCGGTATGAGCCTGGTGCTCATCAACTTCGGGCTCGACGAGCTGTCCAATCCGCGCCTGCGCTCCTCCCGCAGCCTGCGCAAGCTCGGCCGTCGCAGCTGGCGTCCCGCCGACCCAACCCCGGTCATCCTGGATTACGTTGAGGGAACGCTGTGAGCACGGCGAGCGAGCCCGAGACGTCGGCGGCCCTGACCGCGGAACCCAACCTCGTGACGACCGGCGCCACCGGCCGGTCGGGCCCGGACTCACCGATGCTGGACATACGTGGCCTGAGCATCAATTACCGCTCGGAAAGCGGTGACGTGAGGGCGGTGCGCAACGTCGACCTCGCTCTGCACTCGGGCAAGATCGTCGGGCTGGCCGGAGAGAGCGGTTGCGGCAAGTCGACCCTGGCCTACGGCGCCGTGCGGTTGCTCCGACCGCCCGGAATCATCACGGCCGGGAGCGTGATCTACCGGGACGCCGGCTCGCCGCCAAGCACCCCAACGGGTTCGACGTGCTGGCCGCCGACGAGGCTGGGCTGAAAGCCATCCGCTGGCGGGAGATCGCGATCGTCTTTCAGAGCGCGATGAACTCCCTCAATCCGGTTCTGCGGGTCGAGGATCAGATCGCCGACGGCATCCGCGCGCACCTGTCGATGTCCGACGAACAGGTGCACGATCGCACGCGCGAGTTGATCGAGATGGTCGGGATCAAGCCCGAACGGCTGAAGGCGTACCCGCACGAGCTCTCGGGTGGGATGCGCCAGCGCGTGATGATCGCCATGGCCCTCTCGGTCGATCCCGAGGTGGTGATCATGGACGAGCCGACCACCGGTCTCGACGTGATCGTCCAGAAGGAGATTCTCAAAGAGGTGCTGGATCTGAAGCAGCAGCTCGGCTTCTCCGTACTTTTCATCACCCACGACCTCTCGCTGCTGCTCGAGATCGCCGACGAGGTCATGGTGATGTACGCCGGCCGGATGGTCGAGGCGGCACCCACCGCTGACGTGCGCTCTGGCGGGGTCCACCCCTACACGCGCGGGCTGATCGGGTCGTTCCCGCGCCTGCGGGGACCGCGGGTCCAGTTGACCGGCATCCCGGGGACCCCGCCGGACCTGCGCGGCGCGCTTCAGGGTTGTCCGTTCCATCCGCGCTGCGGCTTCGCCCAGGCTGCTTGCCTGGAGATCGACATGAGGCTGCTGCCGGTTCCGGGCCGGGCAAAAGGCCACGTGACCGCATGCCCATTCGTGGCGCCGGACCAGCCACTGCCGGAGGCAGCCAAGGCCATCGACCGGGCGACGGGCGTCGAGGACAAGAGCGTCGCTGATGCCGGCGAGCTCGTCCTGGCCGGCGTTGATCTCCGCAAGGACTACGGCGGCGGCCGCCATCGTGAGGTCGTCTCGGCGGTCAAGGGCGTCTCGCTCGAGCTGCACCGGGGGCGGGTGGTCGCCCTGGTCGGCGAGAGCGGCTCGGGCAAGAGCACGATCGCCAAACTGCTCTCGGGTCAGGAGAAGCGCACCAGCGGCAGTATTCGGCTTGACGGCAGGGAGATCGAGCCCTCCCGCCGCTCGGAGTTCCGCGTCTACAAGAGCGAGGTGCAGATGGTCTTCCAGGACCCGTTTGCCTCGCTCAACCCGTTGCACACGGTCCACTACCACCTGCAGCGGGCGCTGGCCGTTCACTCGCCGCGCACCGGGCGTGAGCCATCGGTGGCCGAGATCGACCGCCTGCTCGGTCAGGTCAGGCTGGGCCCGGTGGAGAAGTTCCGCCAGGCCTATCCACACGAGCTCTCCGGCGGGCAACGTCAGCGGGTCTCGATCGCGCGAGCGCTGGCCGCCGAGCCGCGGGTGCTACTGGCCGACGAGCCGGTGTCGATGCTCGATGTCTCGATCCGTCTGGAGATTCTTGACCTGATCGCCGAGCTGCGCAGCAAGTTCCAGCTGGCCATCTTGTACATCACCCACGACATCGCATCGGCGCGCTACTTCGCCGATGAGATCCTGGTGATGCACCACGGGGAGATCGTCGAGCGTGGCCCGGCCGAGGCGCTTGTCCAGAACCCGACGCACCCCTACACCCAGCTCCTGATCGCCTCCTCCCCGGATCCGGACACCTTCGCATCCGAGGTGCCAGAACAGGCGGCAGTGCTCGCCCGGGAGGGTCTGGAAAAGGAGGTCGCCTCGGAGTAGACGAGGAGAAGAGGAGCTGGTGGCGCCCCTGCCCTGAAGGCAGGGGCGCCCCATCCCGCCAGTGCAGTATCCGCGTCAGGCCGAGAAACCACGGCGCGGACGTCCATTGACCAGCAATAACTATGTATCAAAGGAGGGGGTGCTCGCTCTATGAAGCGAATACTCAGCAGAAGGTCGTTCCAGGCAGCCACCGGCATCTTGGCGGTCGGCGCGTCGGTGGCGGTGGCCGCCGCCAGCGCCGCACCCGCAGTGGCCAAGGGCCGCGCCACCGTGGCCAACAGCAGCGCACTCACGCTCGAGTCGAGCCCGGTGGGGCAGGCGAACGGATTCAACCCGTTTGTGCCCACCTCGGCCTCGACGATCGTCGGCGCGACGTCGCTGATCTACGAGCCGCTGTTCCAGTCCGACATCCTCAAGCCGGGTAAGTACTACCCGTTCCTGGCGACCAAGTACGCCTGGGGCAAGGGCGGCAAGTCGATCACCTTCACCATCCGCCAAGGCGTGAAGTGGTCTGACGGTCAAGCGTTCGGTCCGGCCGACGTGGCGTTCACCTACAACCTGATCAAGAGCAACGCATCGATCAACGGCGGCGGACTGACCATCTCGAGCGTGAGCACGTCGGGCGACACCGTCACGTTGCATTTCCCGTCGCCGCAGTACGCGAACTTCCAACAGATCGCGACCACGGTCTACATCGTGCCGCAGCATCAGTGGCAATCGGCGGGCAATCCGGCCACCTACGCCGACACCAGCCCGGTGGGTACCGGGCCTTACACGGTGCAGAGCGTCGGAGCCAGTGGTCTGGTGCTGACCGCGAACAACAGCTACTGGGGCGGGCCCTTCGGCGGGCATGGCGCTCCGGCGGTCAAGACGGTGCAGTTCCCGGCCCTGAGCAGCAACACGTCGGCCCTGTCGGCGCTGGAGACCGATCAGGTCGACTGGGCGGGTAACTTCATCGCCGGGGTCAAGCAGGCCTTCGCGGGCAAGCCGCTGGTCTTCTGGTCACCGCCACTCAACACCAACTCGCTGGAGCCCAACCTCCACGAGTGGCCGACCAACCAGCTGGCCGTCCGCCAGGCCATCAGCCTGGCGATCAACCGCAAGGCGATCGCCACGCAGGGCGAGGGTGGCGAGCAGCCGGTGGCGATCAACGCCAGCGGCCTGACTCTGCCTGTGTTCAATCAGTTCCTGGCTCCGTCGGTCAAGAAGTCCACGCTGAGCCCCAACGCCAACCCGAAGGCGGCTGAGAAGGTCCTCGAGAAGGCGGGCTACAAGAAGGTCGGCAAGTACTTCGCGCTGAAGGGCAAGCAGGTCAAGATCACGGTCACCGACCCGGCTGCCTACAGCGACTACGCCGCCGACGACGCGATCGTGGCCAACGACCTCAAGGCCGCCGGCATCAATGCCTCGTTCGATGGTCTTGCCGTCAACCAGTGGAACGCCAACATGGCCACCGGCAATTTCCAGCTCACCATGCACTGGTCCCAGACCAGCGTCGCTCCGTACCAGCTCTACAACGACTGGCTGAACGGCGCCCTGGCCACCAAGAGCAACCGGGCCGGTGACTTCGAGGGCCTCAAGAACGGCACGGTCAACAAGGAGCTGACCACCCTGGCGGCCGCCAATACGGTTGGCCAGCAGGTCAAGGCCCTGGCCCCGATCGAGCAGTACGTGGCCACCAACCTGCCGGTCATCCCCACCGTTTATGGCGTGTCATGGGGTGAGTACAACACCGGTACGTTCAGCGGCTGGCCGACACCGTCGAATGAGTACGAGACGGCTCAGCCGAGCGCTCCGACGAATGAGGTGGTGATTCTGCACCTCAAGCCCAAGAGCTGAGTCTCTCTGGGTAGCTCGTTCGGTCCCCGCCTGCGTGGCGGGGACCAAACGAGACCCGGGCTCTTGGGGTTCGTCGCAGACGAATCCACCACCGATACGACAGGCTTAGGAGCAGCAGATGAACAGCCTCACTCACGGAGGCTCGGAGGGCGCACGGTGTTTTCCAGACGGCTTTGTCTGGGGCGTCGGCACATCCTCCTACCAGATCGAGGGGGCAGTCGAGGCCGACGGGCGCGGCCGTTCGATCTGGGATGTCTTCACCCACACGCCGGGCAACATCAACCGCGGGGACACCGGCGACATCGCGTGCAACTCGTACCACCAACTCGAGGACGACGTTCGGCTCCTGCGGGAACTCGGCGTCGGCGCCTACCGCTTCTCCGTCTCCTGGCCCCGGGTGCTGCCCGATGGCAGTGGCTCGGTGAATCAGCCCGGCCTGGATTACTACCGCAGGCTCGTCGAGCAGCTAAACCAGACGGGGATCAAGCCGGTCGTGACCGTCTACCACTGGGATCTGCCCCAGCAGCTCGAAGAGCGCGGCGGGTGGGCGAATCGGGACACGGCCCAGCACCTGGGCGAGCTGGCGCAGGTCCTGGCAGAGGCCCTGGGCGACCAGGTCGACATGTGGGTCACGATCAACGAGCCGCTGCAGACGGTGCACCAGGGCTATCTCACCGGAACGCACGCTCCCGGGCATCGCAACCCAGAACTGGCTGCTGCCGCGGTTCATCACATCCTCCTGGGGCACGGCTACGCGCTCCAGGCCCTGCGCGCCCAGCTGCCCGAGGCCACGCTCGGGCCGACCATGGACCCGCAGCCGTTCATTGCCCTCGACGAGGCTTCGCGTCCGGCGGCCGCGGGGCTTGATGCCGAGTTCAACCGCGTCTACCTGGACCCGGTCCTCCGCGGCAGTTATCCAGCCGATCTGCGCAGCGACCTACGGCCACCCGACGGGCTCATCCACGATGGCGATCTGGCGCTGATCTCCGCGCCGATCGACTTCTTTGGCCTCAACTACTACCGGCCGCACTACGTTCGTCAGGGCGACCCGGCGGATCTGCGCTCGGGCGAGATCGCACTCCCGGATTATCCGGGAACTGTGGAGTACCTGCCACCCGAGCTGCCGCTGACGGTGATGGGCTGGCCGGTCGTTCCGGAGGGACTGCGCGACCTGCTCATCCGCCTGCACGAGGAGACCGGGGGGCTGCCCATCTACGTAACCGAGAACGGCTGCGCGGCCGACGACTATCTGACCCCGGAGGGCACGGTCGAGGACCACGAGCGGATCGCCTTCATCCAGAGCCATCTGGAGGCCACCTTCGACGCGATCGACGCCGGCGTGAACGTGGCGGGGTATTTTCACTGGTCGCTGATGGACAACTTCGAATGGGCCGAGGGCTACCGCCGCCGGTTCGGGTTGCACTACGTCGAGTTCGGCACTGGGAAACGTGTGCCCAAGCGCAGCGCGCAGTTCTATCGGCAGCTTGCCCTGACCGGGGAGCTTCCCACCCCGGCCGACGCGTTCGCGGCCGCCACCGGGAGCTCCGCGGCGTCCGCCGACGACCCGGAGATTCCCGAGGCGCCGGCGGCGGTCTAATTCGGGCACTCAACATCCGCTTAGACACCTCGGGCCAATGGGGCCGCACGTGATAATGAGGGAAATGAGCGAGGCCGCACTGGATCCCTATGCCGTGCTGGGAGTGGCGCGCGATGTCTCCGACATCGAGCTGCGCCGGGCCTACAAGGCACTGGTCAAGCGCTACCACCCGGATCACAACGGCGGCTCCGCCGAATCGGCGGCTCACTTCGCGCAGATTCACAAAGCGTACGACGAGATCGCTTTCCACCGAAGGCCCGGACCGTCGAGTTGCCCGCCGCCCGGAGCCAGCCAGAGGACGGCCGGCCCCGGCCCCATGGCGGCCGGCCCCGGCCCCATGGCGGCGGGCCCGGCCCCCATGGCGGCGGGCCCGGCCCCATGGCGGTTGCCCCGGATCCAGCGCCGCTGGCCAGGCGGGCCCCGGCGCCGGCGAGGCGGGCATCGAGGAACGGCTCGCCAGTCTCGAGCGTGAGCTGGCAGTTATCCGCGCGGCCGAGCGTCTGCGGGCGCAGGAGCCGACTCGCCCGGCGCCTCGGCGGCCCACGCCCGAGGAGCTCGGTTACTACACAACCGAGGACAGCCTGACCAAGATCATCGACGACGCGGCCGATTCACTGGCCCAGCGGCTGGACCGCAGCGACACCAAGCGCCAGTTCACGCGGCGCCTGTCCGACCTCCTGGGCCGCGACGACTGATCGCGGCGACCCGGCGCTCAGGCCACCGAGTGCTCCGTGGCGGGGATGCCGACGCGGGCGGCTGTCGCCAGCCAGGCGACGAGCCCGACCAGCGACACGCATCCACCCAGCACGCACACCGCCACCCAGCCCGAGGAGGCGTAAAGCGCGCCGGTCACCGATGAGCACAGCACCCCGCCAAGAAAATAGGCTGACATGTAGGCCGTGGTGATGCGGCTACGGGCATCCGGGTGCAGCCGGTAGATCGCACTTTGATTGCTGATCTGCGTGCCCTGCACGCCGAGATCGAGCACCATGATGCCGATGATCAGGACCACGACAGAACGAGCGCCCAACTCGAGCAGCGGCCAGCTGGCCAGGGTCAGAAGCAGGGCCGCGCTGGTTGCCGCCGCGCCATGGCCGCGATCGGCCAGCCGTCCGGCAACCTGCGCCGCGCAGGCACCGGCCACACCGGCCAGGCCGAACAGACCGATGGTGGCGTTGCCGTAGTGGTAGTGGCTGCCGTGAACGCCAGAGAGCAGAAACGCGATCGACGTCCACAGGATGCTGAAGGCGCCAAAGGCGCAACCTCCGAGCACCATGCGCTGGCGCAGAACCGGCTCGGTGCGGATGAGCCCGAGTATCGACCGCAGCGCCGCCCGGTACGGAAGGTCGGAGGTGGGCTCGACGCGCGGCAGCGTCCGGTGTAGGACCGCGGCAAGCAGCAACATCGCCACGGCGGCGAAGCCGAACACGACTCGCCAGCCAAACACCTCGGCGATCAGCCCGCTCAGGGTTCGCGAGAGCAGGACGCCAAGCAGCAGCCCGCTCATCACGGTGCCGACCACCTTGCCCCGCTCATGGGCCGCCGCCAGTTGCGATGACATGGGGACGATCACCTGCCCGACGAAGGTGGCCACGCCAACCAGCAGCACCGCTATGGCGAAGACGGCCAGATCGGGGGCCAGCGCCGAGACGGCCTGGCCTGCGGCCAGGCAGGTGAGACTCACGGTGATCAGCCGCCGCCGCTCGACCAGGTCTCCGAGTGGCACCAGAAAGGCGAGCCCGGCGACGTAGCCAATCTGGCCGATGGTCACCAGCAGCCCGGTCGTGGCGGTACCCACCCCGAAGGCATGCCCGAGCGTGTGCAGCAGAGGCTGCGCGTAGTACATGTTGGCCACCGCGGCCCCGGTCGTGAACGCCAGCAGCAGGACCAGCCGCCGGCTGATGCCGGTGGGCGACGCTTCGGCCTCGCCGCCGCCGGTGCCTCCGATTCCGCTCACGCGGGACGCCCGGCCCCGCTCACGCGGGCACGGCGCGCTTGAGCTGTTCGTCGCGCCGGACGAGTTTCACGCGCGGACGTCCGTGGGGCTCGCCGAGCGCGCGCTCGTGCGCGTCGATCGCCTCCCAGCCGGAATAGTCGATCACGTTCACGCCGCCCTCGCGCAGCCGCGCGAGCAGCGCGTCGGGCGAGTCGGTTGGTGTTGACAGCCGCCCGGCGGTGAAGTCCTCGATCACGCAGGAGGTGGTCTCCTGCGCGCACTTCTTGTTGGTGCCGATCACGCCGGAGGGGCCGCGTTTGATCCAGCCGGCCGCGTAGAGCCCCGGGATCGGCGCAAGCGACTCCGGGTCGAGCACGCGGCCGCCCTCGTTGAGCACCGTCTGGCGGCGATCATCAAACGGCACTCCCGGCAGCGGCTTGCCGACATAGCCCACGGCCCGCAGCACCAGCCCGGTCTCGATCCGCTCGGTTACCCCGGTCGGGCAGGCCTTGAGCGTGCCGTCCTCGCCGGCCACCAGCTCGTTGCGCTCCACGACCAGAGCCTCCACCCGGTCGCTGCCCTCGATCGCCACCGGCGAGGCCAGGAAACGCAGGAGCACCCGACGCGGCTTGCCGCTCGGGGTGAGCGCCGCATACCGGGTCAGCGTCTCCACGTTGCGCTGAATCGTCCCGTCGGCCGTCTCCAAGGTCGCAGCACTCTCGGGATCCAGCTCGATCTCCGCCGGATCGACGATCACATCGGCCAGGTCGAGATCGGCCAGCTCGCGCAACTCCGGGTTGGTGAAGGCCGCCTGAGCCGGACCGCGACGCCCCAGCACCACGATCTCCTCGATGTTCGACGCGCGTAGAAGCTCGATCGAATGATCGGCGATATCGGTGACCTGAAGCTCATGCACCGAGAGCGCCAGCATGCGCGCGACATCCAATGCGACGTTCCCGTTGCCGATCACCACGGCCCGCCGGCTCGACAGATCAAAGTCCATGTCCGCGTAATCCGGGTGGCCGTTGTACCAGGCGACAAACTCGGTGGCTGACTCGCTGCCCGGGAGCTCCTCACCCGGGATGCCCAGCCGCCGGTCCCCCGGAGTGCCCACCGCGTAGAGCACGGCGTGGTAGGCCGCGGCCAGCTCGTCATGGGTCACATCGACACCGACCTCGACATTGCCGTGAAAGCAGAACCCCGGCAGCCGCGCCGTCTTCTCGAACACGCGCGTGACCGACTTGATCTTCGGATGATCCGGCGCCACACCGAAACGCACCAGGCCCCACGGCGTCATCAACCGATCGAACATGTCCACCCGCACCACCGGCTCGGCATTCGCCAGCAACTGCCCCGCGGCATAGAACCCGGCCGGGCCAGAGCCAACGATGGCAACGCGCAACGGGTTCTCGCCCGTGCCGAGTACGGCGCTCATGAAACTGAGGTTACCGAGGCGCTAGAGGATGTTGATCGAGCGGGCGACGACCAGGCCGATCGTCACCAGCGAGATCAACGACTGCAACCCCATGAGCATCTTCGCCTGGACACTGAGGGGCAGCGTGTCGGTGGGGCTGAAGGCCGCCGCATTGGTCAGCGAGACGTACAGGTAGTCGGCGAACTGGGGCCGCCAGCCGCTGTACAGGCCACCCACGTTGTCGGTCATCTGCGGAAACTGGAAATCCGGGCGGGCGTCGAGGCCGGCAGCGCGCTGACCGGGGCCGCCGCGGTCGGCCTCCCAGTACCAGAAGGCGAAGAGCAGCACGTTGGTCAGCCAGATCTCCGACCCGGCGATGATCAGCTGGTGGCCCTGGGTCACGTTGTGATGCAGCAGCAGGTTGGCCAGCAGCACCAGCGAGATGCCGTTGGCGATGCTGACCAGCGCGGTGAGACCCAGCATCAGGACACGCCGCACGGAATGCGGTGCCTGCAGGCGCTGGGGCGAGAAGATCACCAGGGTGATCAGGAGCAGACCCTCGAGCGCGGGTAGCAGCCACTTGGGACCCTCGTACAGGCGAGTGGGCAGCAGCAGCTGTAGCACGATCGTGGCCAACACCGTCAACTGCGGCGGCCAATGCCATTCGCTGCGCGGCGGCGGCGGGTAGGCGGGGCCCCGGGTCTCGCCGGACGAGTCGGACATGCCGACAATGTAGGCGCGCGGGCGGGCGTCACGCGGCTCCCGGGCGGGCGGCCGACACCACGGTGCCACATATACTTGCGCCTGACCCCGAGTAGGAGCCCGGCCTGTGCAGGAGATGGTCATCTACGGCGTGAGCTTCGACATGGTCGGCAAGCAGCCGATCGTCTGCTCAAGACGGTTGAGAGCAACAAGTTCCTGCCCGATCTGGATCGGCCACCCCGAGGCGGCGGCGATCCTGATGAAGCTGCAAGGCGCTTCGACCCCGAGGCCGATGACGCACGACCTGCTCTCCGAGATGCTCGGCGAGCTCGAGGTCGAATGCACCCGGGTCCAGGTGACCGAGCTGCGCGAGAACACCTTCTATGCGTCGATCAGCCTGCGCTCGGGCGGCCGCGAGCTCGAGATCGATTCGCGTCCCAGCGACGCCCTGGCCCTGGCCGTCCGTTCCGGCGCTCCGATCTTCGCGGCCGACGAGGTGATCGCCGAGTCGGCGATCGAGTTCGAGCACGAGGTCGAGGACACCGAGGAAGTCGTCGAGAAGTTCAAGGACTTCCTCGACACCGTCAAGCCCGACGACTTCCTGGGCGAGGAGTAGCCCCGTTCGGCTGAACGCCGCTAGGTCGCGCGCTCGACTATCCGGGCGATCAGCTCGTCGAAGCCGATGCCGGCCGCGTCGGCGGCTTGGGGCAGCAGTGAGGTCCCGGTCAACCCGGGGATCGGGTTGACCTCGAGCACGTAGGGCTCCATGGTTTCGGCCTCGAGCATCAGGTCGACCCGGGCGAAGACCGAGCAGCCGAGCAGCTGGAAGGCCTGCAGAGCGAACTCCTGCACCTGGCTCGCCACATCCGAGTCGAGGTCGGCCGGGCAGATGAACCGGGTGCGTCCGATCTCGTAGCGCGACTCGAAGTCATAGAAGGAGTCCGCCTCCGGCACGGCCTCGACGATCGGGAGCGCTCGCGGCGCGCCGTCGGACTCGAGGATCGAGACGGCCAGCTCACGGCCCGCCACGTAGCGCTCCAGGAGAACCTTCCGGTCATAGGAGAAGGCGGCGATCAGCGCCGTGGGCACGTCGCTCTCGCTGCGGGCGAACTTGATCCCCAGGGCGGACCCCTGCGAGGCGGGCTTGACCACGATCGGGAAGCGCAGCCGCGAACCGATGGCCGGCAGGGCCTGCGCCGCCCCCAGGCTCCGAAAGGCCGTCTCGCTGAAGGCGAAGAAGTCGGGTGTGGGTATGCCGGCGTCGCGCATGGCGTGCTTGGCCAGCACCTTGTCTGACGCGCGGATGCAGGCGGAGACCCTCGAGCCCGTATAGGGAATGTCGAGCACCTCGAGCAGCTCCTGAACGGTTCCGTCCTCGCCGTCGCGGCCGTGCAGGACGACAAAGGCCAGGTCCGGGTCCTCGGCCGCCAGCCGATCCACCAGGTCGTGTCCGACGTCCAGCTCGATCACCTCGTGGCCGAGGCGCTCGCAGCGACTCCTCGACCCGCGCGCCCGAGTTCAGCGACACCTGCCGCTCCAGCGAGCGGCCGCCCTTCAGGACCGCGACCCGGCTCATCCGGCGCGTTTGCGCGTGAGATGCCGCACGTTGTCCAGCGGCTGTTCGTCGGAGGGGGCGGTTGGGGCCGGGCTCGGATCAGCGGGACCGAGCCCGGCGGCACGACGTTGCGGGGAAGAGCTCACCCCGGTGAGCGTCCCGTACAGCGCCACCTGCTCGCAGATCACCTCGCCCAGGCGGCGGATGCCCTCGCGGATGTCGTCCTCGGACACGCCGCTGAAGTTCAGGCGCATGGACGAGCCGCCGCGGCCGTCGACAAAGGCGGCGCGCCCGGGCACGAAGGCCACCTGCTCCTCGATGGCTCGAGCGAGCAGGTCGGTCGTGTCGATGTAGTCCGGCAGCGTGGCCCAGACGAACAGGCCGCCCTCGGGGTGGGTCCAGGTCGCCTCGCGCGGGAAGTGCTCAGCCAGCGCATCGAGCATCACGTCGCGGCGGCGGCGGTACAGCTCCGACAGCGAGCGCACATAGTTGATCCAGGGACCGGACTGGAAGTACTCGGCGATGAAGTACTGCGAGACGGACGACGAGCAGAGGTCGGCCGAGCCCTTGCCGAGGGCGAGCTGGCGCAGCACCGGCGGTGGAGCGACCAGCCAGCCGATGCGCACGCCCGGGGACAGGATCTTCGAGAACGTGCCGGCGTACAGGACGAAGTCGGAGTCCAGCGAGAACAGCGACGGGATCGGCTCGCCCTCGTAGCGCAACAGGCCGTAGGGGTTGTCCTCGAGCACCAACAGCTCGCGCTCCCCGGCGATCCGCAGCAGCTCGTGACGGCGCTCCAGCGACAGCGTCACCCCCGCCGGGTTGTGGAAGTTCGGGATGGTGTAGATGAACTTGGGCCGTCGCCCCTGGCTGTCTAGCTGCCCCAGCACCTCCCGGAGCCGGTCGATCCGTAGGCCGTCGCGGTCCATGGGCACCTGGATCACGTCCGCCTCGTAGGAGCAGAAGGTGGGCACCGCCCCCGGGTAGGTCGGGGCCTCGGCCACGATCACGTCGCCCGGGTCGATCAGGATCTTGCAGACCAGGTCGAGCGCCTGCTGGCCGCCGCTGGTGGGCAGGACCGAATCGGGGTCGACCGTCATGCCCTCGGCCTCCATGACCAGCGCGATCGCCTCGCGTACGTCGCTCAGCCCCTCCGTGGGGCCGTACTGCAGGGCCTTGGCCATCGACTCGGTGGCCACGCGGCCCATCAGCTCGGTGAAGAAGCCCGGGGCGAAGGTGGAGGTGTCCGGCAGTCCGCCGGAGAACGAGATCACGTCGTCACGGGCGGTCAGCGCCATCAGGTCGCGCATGGCCGAAGACTTCATCACGCGCGTGCGCTGCGCGAACAGCGCGCCGTAGCGCTCGATCTCGTGGGCGGCCGACCGGGGCTGGCGGGGCTGCTCGTTCACGCGCCTGCCGCTCCGTTTCGCGCCGGCTCGTCTATCGTCACGCTCGATCACGGTACACGACGGTGCATCTCGCCTTCGACATATTCCAGGGCATGGGGATCGCCGCGGCGATCGGCATCCGGCCCTTCCTGCCCAGCCTGGCGGCCGGCCTGCTGGCCGGCGGGGGTGTCGAGATCCACTTCGATCACACCTCCTACAGTTTCCTGCAGTCGGTGCCTTTCCTGCTGGCGATGGTCATCGGCACTGCGCTGCTGGTCGTGCTCGACCAGGAGAACATGGCTCCCCGGCTCAGCCCCCGGACGCTGGCGGGCATCCTCAGCCTCATCTCCGTGGCGCTCGGCGCGCTGTTCTTCGCCGGCTCGCTGGTGCGCGACCATCACGCTGCGTGGCCCGGATGGGTGGGGGGCGTGATCTGCGCCGCCGTCGGTTTCGCCGCCGCCCGCCCGTTCCTGGCCCGTCTGCGTTCACGCCTGGACGAGGCAGCTGCGTCCGTCGGCCTGCCGCTGATCTCCGATGGCTCGGCTCTGCTCATCGCCGTGCTGTCGGTCGTGGCGCCGCCGCTCGGCGTGATCGCATTGCTGCTGCTCGTCTGGCTGTTGTTCGCCGGCCGTGGCCGCGCCGACGCCAAATACGCCGGCCTGCGCATTCTCCGCTGATGTCGTACGGCCGCGGCGGGGGAGCTCGACGGCAATGAAGAAGCTCGTCCTCGTGGTCATCGACGCCATGAAGCCGGAGATGCTCGATCGCGCGATCGCCGCAGGCCGGGCGCCGGCCCTGGCCCGGATCGCGCAGGAGGGGGTGTACGTCAACGACGTGGTGGCGGCCTTCCCGTCAGTGACGCCGGTGTGCGCCGCGACGATCGCCACCGGCGTCGGGCCCGAACAGCACCTGATCCCGAGCATGAACTGGTACCACCGGGTGGAGGAGCGCTACGTCGAGTACGGCTCGAGCTTCTCGGCCACCCGGCAGTTCGGGGTGGTGCGGTCGCTGACCGACACGGTCTACAGAATGAATGCCGAGCATCTCTCCAACGACACGCCCACGGTGTTCGAGTCGCTCGACGACATGGGTCTGCGCACGGCGGGAACCACCTACCTGATCTACCGCGGCCGCCATCAGCACGACGTGGCCCAGGAGTCGGCGCTGGCGCGGCTGGTCACCTCGACGCTCTTCCGGCGCACGATCTTCGGGCCGCAGGAGCTGTTCTACGCCGACCTCTACGCCAGCCGCCGCACCGGCTGCCGGGGGCAGCTGGGGATGCCCGGAGCCCGCGATCAGCACACGGGCTGTGTCGGCTCCTACCTCGTCGAGAACGATCTGTTCGACTTCATGCTCTTCTCGCTGCCCGACAACGACGCTTGGTCGCATCGCCACGGCCCGCTGGCCCAGGTGACCTCGATCGCCGCCGCCGACCGTCAGATCGAGCGGCTGATGCATGCCGGCGGCGGCCCCGAGCGGTTCCTCGAGGAGCACGCTGTGGTGGTCACCTCGGACCACTCGCAGGCGCTGGTGGAGGCGCGCATCCGGCTGGACTTCGCCCTGGCCGACTTCCATGTCGCCACCCCCAGTGCCAGCGCCTCGGTCGGCGCCGATCTGGCCCTGAGCCCGGCTCAGCGCTCGGCCATGATCTACGTGCTCGATCCGGACCGCCGCGACGAGCTCCTGCGGGGTGCGGTGGACGCCGTGGCCGAGCTGGAGGGCGTGGATCTGACCATGTGGCTGCGGGATCCGGAAGGCAGCGCTCCCGAGGCAGTCATCCGGGCGCCCGGAGGAGACGAGCTGCGCTTCGCCCCCGGCGGGGAGCTCCGCGATCTGCGCGGCGGGCGCTGGAGCGTCGCGGGTGAGCTCGGCGCCCTGGCCGCGCACATCGAGGACGGCCGTTTCCTCTGCCCCGACTATCCGGACGCTCTGGCCCGCGTCTGGTCGTCGCTGCGCTGCGAGAACGCGGGCGACGTGCTGCTCTCGGCGGCACCCGGGTATGAGTTCGTCGACTGGGGCGGTGCGGACCATGTGGGCGGGGGGAGCCACGGATCGCTGCACCGGAGCGACTCTCTGGGGGGCTTACTCTTTTGCGGGGCTGGTCCTGATTCCCGAGCCGCCCGCGAGCAGTGGTCACTGGCCGACGTGACGCCGATGATCCGGGCGCATTTCGAGGAGCAGCGCAACTTCTGAGCGCCTGCCGGTTTGAGCAGACCGACGCAGCCTCGCCACTTATCGTGGATTTGCCCTGCAGGCTCACACTGTTCTGTGTCGAAACACCGCTTTGCCGATAGGATTGAGAAGAGTGTCTGACGAAATGACGTCCCTGCTCGAGCTTCCGCCCTCCGCTCGGGCGCTGAGCCGGATACGCAGCGCCTACCGGCGCTTGGCCTATGAGGTTCGCCATCCGGAGAACCACAAACAGCTGGTCCGCTTCCTCTGCGTGGGCGCGTCAGGGTACGTCGTCAACCTCCTGTCGTTCCTGTTACTGGTTCACCCGCTTCAGGCCTCGGACAAGCTGGCGTTTGTCCTCGCCGCGCTGATCGCCTCCACGAACAACTTCTTCTGGAACCGCCACTGGACGTTCCGGGCCAAGGAGGCCCACCCGGTCAGCCAGGGACTGCGGTTCTACTTCGTGTCGTTGGTCGTACTGCTCTTCTCGTTCGGCATCTACACCCTGCTCGTTCACTCGGTGGGGATCACACAGCACACCGCAGCGGACGGCATCGCCTGGATCATCGCCACCCCCCTCTCCTTCGTCGTCCAGAAGCTCTGGAGCTTCAAGGCCTGATCCGGGCTCGGCTGCGAGCCGAGATGCCGCTCTGCCGGGCCGGGAGGCCGGCGGTTCCCCGCGTGGCGCTTTGCGCCGCGCTCATATGGCTGATCGCGCTGATGGCATTGGCCGCACCGACCGGCGCCCTGGCCGCGGGTAACCCGCCGGGCCAGCCGGCGCCGGTCTCCGCGCCGCCGGGCACCGCTGTCCTGGTGGCCGGCCCGTTCCACCTCACGCGACCGTTCCGTCAGCCCAGGCCCTCCCACCTGGCGGCGATGACCAAGCCGCCCTCCGGCTATCGCCTGACCGGCAACCAGGTGCTGGCCGTGGCCCTGAAGAACGCCACGGCGATCGACGAGCTCGGCAAGCACCCGCATCTGTGGGCCTACGTGTACACCCACGGAGCCCCGGTCTGGCAGGTGAGCCTGTTCACTCCACTGCCGCCGGCCGGCCCCGAGCATCAGATCGAGATGCTGCAGCTTTACGTCTCGGACTACTCAGACCAGGTCACCCAGGTGTGGACCGGCTACCAGGTGGCCTGGACGATGGCGCGAGGATATCCCGGCGCGTTCGGCCGGCGGGTCAACGCGCTCTACATCTGGCTGCCGCTCTGCGCCCTGTTTCTGCTGCCGTTTCTGCCGTGGCGCCGCCGGCCGACGCTGTGGCACCTGGATCTGCTCATGCTGCTCGGCTTCTCGGCGTCGTTAGCCTGGTTCAACAACGCCGACCTCGGCCTGTCGGCGCCGGCGATCTACCCGTTCATGCTCTACCTGCTGGTGCGCATGCTGCTGCTCGCCTTTGGGCGCGGGCGCCCGCGAGAGCCGCTGCGCATACTGATCCCCACGCCCTGGCTGGCCGTCGCGCTGATCTTCATCATCGGCTTCCGGATCGGCCTCAACGTGGTCGACTCGAACGTGATCGATGTCGGTTATGCGGGAGTCATCGGAGCCGACAAGCTGATCCACGGGCTGCAGCTCTACGGCCACTTTCCGCTCGACAACCCGGCGGGTGACACCTACGGACCGGTCAACTACTTCGCCTACGTTCCGTTCCGCCTGATCTGGGGTTGGAGCGGGGTGTGGGACAGCCTGCCCGCCGCGCATGCCGCCTCGCTCGCCTTCGACCTGCTGACCATGCTGGGACTGCTCGTGCTCGGGTGGTCGATTCGCGGACTCAAGGCCGGTGTGGCCCTGGCCTACCTGTGGGCCACCTACCCGTTCACCTCCTTCGTGCTGATGTCGAACTCCAACGACGCCCTGGTGGCGCTCCTGATCGTGGCCTCACTGGTGATGATGCGCTTCGCCACGGCCCGCGGGGTGCTCGGCGCCATGGCCGGCCTGACCAAATTCGCGCCGCTGGGCCTCGCACCGCTTTTGTGGCGGGGCGTGGGCCCATGGCCGCCGAAGCGACGGCTCGTCACCTGCGCGGTCGCCTACGGGGCGACGATCGGCCTGGCCATGCTGCCCGTGTTCCTGTCCAACGACTGGCATTGGTTCTGGAGCAAGACGATCGAATACCAGTCGGGCCGTCCGGCGCCCTTCTCGCTCTGGGGCCTGTGGGGCGGCTACCGCCAGTCGCTGCACCTGCCGGAGCACATTGTGCTCGGTGTGGCCGTGGCCATCGGGCTCCTGGCCCCGTTCTTCCCGCGCGGGGAACGCACGCACGTGGAGGTGGCCGCCCTCGGTGCGGCGATCATCATCGCCCTGCAGTGCGGGATCACCTACTGGTTCTACCTCTACATCGTCTGGTTCTTCCCGCTCGTCGTGATCGCGCTGGTCCTGGCCCACCCGGACCCGCGAGACGAGCCCGAGGACGTGCGCATGGCCAAGCAGATCCGAGCCGGCATGTCGCCGGCGCCTGGGTAGCGTTTGTGGTTGCGCCGGGCCCGCTGGCCCGGCCCTGGAAGCGGGCGTTTACTCGACGGTGACGGATTTGGCCAAATTGCGCGGTTGGTCGATGTCGCGGCCGAGGGCGACCGCGGCGTGGTAGGCCAGCAATTGCAGTGGAAGCCCGAGCAGGATGGGGTCGAGCTCCGGCTCGCTTTTGGGCACCGGCACCAGCCGATCGGCCAGCTCCCCGAGCGGGCGGTGGGCGATGGCCAGCACCGGTCCGCTGCGGGAGCGGATCTGCTCAAGCGAGGCCAGGTTCTTCTCCAGCAGCTCGTCGTCGGGAACGATCGCGACGGTGGGAAGCTCCGGCGAGATCAGCGCCAGCGGGCCGTGCTTGAGCTCGGCCGCCGGGTAGGCCTCGGCGTGGATGTAGGAGACCTCCTTGAGCTTCTGGGCGCCTTCCAGCGCCACCGGGTAGCCCCGCACCCGGCCGATGAAGAAGGCGCTTTGGGCCGGGCTGAGCCAGACGGCGTGCTCCTGGATCTCCGCCTGCCGCCCGACTATCTGCGCGGCCTGGGCGGGCAGGCCCATCAGTCCGCCGAGCAGACGCTGACCGTCGGCGGGACCGAGGTCGCGCAGGCGGCCGAGGTGCAGCGCCAGCAGGGCAAAGGCCACGGCCATGCAGGTGAAGGCCTTGGTCGAGGTGACCGAGATCTCCGGCCCCGCGTGCAGATGGATGCCGCCGTCGACCATCCGGGCGATGCTCGAGCCGGGGACGTTGACGATTCCCAGCACGCGCCCGCCCTTGCGCACGACCTCCTCCACCGCCGCCAGCGTGTCAGCCGTCTCTCCCGACTGGCTGACCGCGACATAGAGAGTGTCGGGCTCGATCACGGGGTTGCGGTAACGGAATTCGGCGGCCGGCTCCGCGGAGGCCGGGACGCGGGCGAGCGACTCGAGGATTCCCGCGCCGAGCATGCCGGCGTACAGGGCCGAGCCACAGGCGATGACGTGGACCCGGCGGAACGCGCGCAGTTCGCGGGCCGACAGGTTGAGGCCGTCCAGCCGCGCGGTGGCGAACCTGGTATCCAGCCGCCCGCGCAGCGTGGCGTCGATCGCGTCGGGCTGCTCGACGATCTCCTTGAGCATGAAATGCTCGAAGCCCCCGCGCTCGTAGTCCTCCGCCGCTGAGTCCAGGTTGCTGGCGGTCTTGAAGGTCGGTCGGGCATCGAGCGTGGCCGTCGAGAACGAATCAGCGGTCACGGTGGCCACCTCGCCATCCTCCAGGTGAACCACCTGTTCGGCATGACGCACGAGCGCCGACATGTCTGAGGCGCAGAGCATCTGCCGGTCGCCGATGCCGATCAGGACGGGGCTGCCGTTGCGGGCCAGCACGATTCGGTCGGGCTGCTGGGCGTCCAGCACCGCGAGGCCATAGGCGCCGTGCACCTTGTGCAGGGCCCGCCGGACCGCTTCCTCCAGGTCGTCGGCGTCCTCGAGCGCGATCAGGTGAGCCAGGACCTCGGTGTCGGTATCGCTGGAGAACTCGACGCCGTCGGCGAGCAGCCGCTGCCGGAGCAGGGCGGCGTCCTCGATCATGCCGTTGTGGACCACGGCGATGCGGCCAGTCATGTCCACATGCGGGTGGGCGTTGGTGTCGTTCGGCGGCCCGTGCGTGGCCCAGCGCGTGTGGGCGATTCCGACCTGGCCGGTCAGCCGCTTGGGCAGCGTGGCGGCCAACTCGCGAACCTTGCCCGCCCGCTTGTGGACGCGCAGCGTCCCGTTGCGCACCACGGCCACGCCGGCGGAGTCATAGCCGCGATATTCCAGGCGGGCAAGCCCCTCCAGCAGCACCGGTACCGCATCCTGGCGGCCCACGTAGCCGACGATCCCACACATGAAGGTCCCTTCCTAGCCGTAGATGAGGCGCCTGACCTGGCGCTCGGACAGGATCGGCCCGGCCACTCGCCGGGCGGCGAGCTCACGAGCGATCGTGGCGAAGCTCTCGGGGTTGGCCGTTCCCGCCAGCTGTAGTTCGCGGTGGCGTCGGCGAACGAACTCCTGGCTGGTCTCCGAGAAGTACGCGAGCACCTCCGCCACCACACGCGTCGCGGCGCCCCGGGAGATGCCCGAGTGCTCCAGGTGGTCGAGCAGCGGGGTCAACTCGTCGGCAACCACAATCCGAGAGTCTGGCAGCTTCTCCGCGTCTTGTGCCAGATTTTGCCCGATATCGGGCAAACATAGACTCTAAGACGACGGCGAAAGCGGTTCGTATACCCCGATGATCGACGTGGCCCGCAGCGGCTCGGCGCCGCACTCGATCAGCACACCCTGTAACCAGGGGTCATCGTCGGAGGCCTCGAACCGCGTGGGCATACGCGTCACCATCGCATCGATGGCCAGCTGGCGCTTGACGCCGAGGACGCCTCCGCGGGCCCCGGTCATGCCCACGTCGGTGATGTAGGCCGTCCCGCCCGGGAGCACGCGGGCATCGGCGGTGGGAACGTGCGTGTGCGTGCCGACCACGGCCGTCACGCGCCCATCCAGGTGCCAGCCCAGGCCCACCTTCTCGCTCGTGGCCTCCGCGTGCATATCGACCAGGATGTGGTCGGCCCGGCCCCGCATTGAGTAGAGAGCGGCGTCGGCCTCCGAGAAGGCGGGCAGCGAACTGTTCATGTACAGGTTGCCCGCCACCGAGATCACGCCGAGCCGTACGTCACCGGCCGCGTTGGTCACCACGCAGGTTCCGTGGCCCGGCTGGCCCCGCAGAAAGTTGACGGGCCGCAGGATCCGCTCCTCCTGATCCAGGAAGCCGTAGACCTCGCTCTGGCGGTAGGTGTGGTTGCCCAGCGTGATCACATCGACGCCGGCCGAGAACATCTCGCGGGCGATCTTCGACGTGATCCCGTGACCCCCGGCGGCGTTCTCACCGTTGACGATCACGAAGTCGATCGGCGTGTGCTCGCGCAGGCGCGGAAGGACTGAGCGCAGCGTGCGACGGCCGGCGCTGCCGACCACATCACCAACGAACAGGATCCGGACTCCGTCGCGCATGTGCGCATACTCTTCCAAAATGGAAGAGACCGAGCGCCAGCCGGATCTGCTCGCCGCGGAGCCGGACCCGCCCGTGGCCTCCGAGGCGGCCGACCCGGACCCCGATTCGGAGGACTCGGCCGCCTCGCTCGCGGCCAACCTGACCGCTCCGGCGGTGGTGCCGCGCTGGATCCAGCTGGTCCTGCTCCCCCTGGCTCTGCTCGGACTCTGGGAGCTCTGCCGCGCCATGGGCACGCTGGTGGTCGTCGTGGTGGGAGCCGCGGTGATCGCGGTGATCCTGAACCCATTGGCCAAGCGGCTGCAGCGCGTCGTGCCGCGCGGTCTGGCCATCGTGCTCAGCTACGTGACCATCCTGCTCATCTTCGCCGGGATCGGCGCTCTGCTCTCGGCCCCGGTCAGCGACCAGCTGAGCCACTTTGCCAACAACCTGCCCCATTTCATCCGGCGGGCCAACCGCGACCTGTTGAACATTCAAGCCTTCTTCAACCGCCATGGGATCAAGGTCCACATCGCGCAGCAGGGCCACAGCGCCCTGCAGACGCTGCAGAAGCAGGTGCTCAAGAGCTCGGGCTCGATCCTGTCGTTTTCCCGCGACGTGCTCGGCCAGCTGGTCACCATCTCCGTCGACCTGATCCTCACCTTCGTCCTGTCGGTCTACATGCTGGTCTACGCCCGCGAGATCGGCGCTCTGATGCGGCGCTGGATGCCGCCCGGCGACGGCACCCCCGCGGACGACTACCCGCTGCTGATCCAGCACGCGGTCTCCGGCTACGTCCGCGGTCAGCTGCTGTTCAGCTTCATCATGGGCGGCAGTGCGGCGATCCTGATGGAGATGATGGGCCTGCTCGGGGTGTTCCGCGACGGCTCGCATTACGCGGTGTTCTTTGGGCTGTTCTATGGGCTGATGGAGCTGATTCCCTACATCGGCCCGATCCTCGGCCCGATCCCGCCGATCGTGGTGGCGCTGGCCACCCAGCCGATCGCCGCCCTGTGGCTGCTTATCGTGTTCATTCTGTTGCAGCAGCTCGAGGGCCACCTGGTGGCGCCGCAGGTCTTCCGGATCTCCCTGCGCATCAACCCGATACTGGTCATCCTGACGCTGCTGATCGGCTACCAGCTGTACGGGATACCCGGCGCGCTGCTGGCGCTGCCGGTGGCGACGATTATTCGGGCGACAACGCTCTACCTGCGCAGGCACCTCGTGCTCGAACCGTGGGCGACGGGTCGTCCGCCGCTCTGACCGCTGACCGGCTCGGAGCTGGCTCAGGCGCTGGGCTTCACCCACAGCCACCCGGCCAGGCCGAGCCCCAAAAGCGCCACCGCCCAGCGGGTCAGGTGGCGGGGCAGGGCGCGGGTCAGGGCGGGGCCGATCCGCGCCCCGACCAGGGCGCCGGGGGCCAGCGCCGCCACGGCCGCCCAATGCACCGGCCCGAAGCACGCGAGCAGCAAACCCGCGGGCAGGGTGATCGCGCCGTTGGTCATGTTCTTGAGCGCGTTGGCCGTGGGCAGGTCGCGCTCGACCGTGACCAGTAACAGGGCCAGCGTGAGCACGCCCGAACCGGCGCCGAAGTAGCCGCCGTAGACGGCCAGCAGAGTCAGCGCGGCGGGCAGGGCCAGTCCGCGGCCCCAGGGGGTGCGTCCGGGCCGGGCTGGCCGCAGGCGCGTGATCCAGGGCTCGGCGATCAGGGCCAGCGAGCCCGCCACGATCAGGCAGGGCACGACGCGGGCGAACGCGCCGGGCGGTGTGACCAGCAACAGCACGGCCCCCGCCGCGCCACCGGCCGCGGTGAGAGGCAGGTGGCGCTTGCACCAACTGCCCCAGCCGGCCAGTTCCCGCTGTGAGCCGAGAGCGGAGCCGGGCCAACAGGCGTTCAGGGCCACCAGGTTGGTGGCATTGGCGGTCAGCGGCGGCAGTCCGACGGCCAGCAGCGCCGGGTAGGAAATCAGCGATGTGATGCCGCCGGCGGTGCCGACTATTCCGGCCAGCAGCCCTGCGGCGATCAGAAGGATGACGTGCAGCAGGCTCAGAACAAACTCAGGCGCTCAGGAGGAGCTCAGGCTCGGGATGAGCTCAGGAGCCCGTCACCCGGCGGAAGCGCCACACGCAGAAGACGCTGATCAGCAGCAGGATGATGGGCAGGAGCAGGCTGGTGACGCCCACGACGGCCAGCACCAGGGTGACGATGCCGGCCAGTCCGGTTCCGGCACCGACCAGTCCGAGCCGGTAGGCCTCCTGCTCCCGCTGCCGGCGCGGGCGATAATCGCCTCGCTTTTCGATTCCCGCCATTGCCCCACAGCCTAGCGGCCCAACGCGTGAGCGACCCATTCGGGCGGGAGGGGCTCCTCCACCGCATAGTCGGTGTTCACCGCACCAATGATGGCGAAACCTGAGCGGGGCGTATCCTCGGAGAGTCCGATGGCTTTTCCCCAGACCCGCATGCGCAGGCTGCGGGCCACGCACCAGTTGCGTGGACTCGTGCGCGAGACCCAGCTGTCTGCGTCCGACTTCGTGTATCCGCTGTTCGTCGCCGAGGGCATCGACGGGCGCGAGCCGATCTGGACGATGCCCGGGATCGATCGAGCTCTCGGTCGGCCGAAGCGGTCGCCGAGGCGGGCAGCGCCGCGGCGCTCGGACATCCCGGCCGTGATCCTGTTCGGGATCCCAGCCGCACAAGGACGCCGAGGGCTCGGGCGCCTACGACGACGATGACGGCATCGTGCAGGTCGCCACGCGGGCGATCAAGCAGGCGCACCCGGAGCTGATCGTGATCACCGACCTGTGCCTGTGTGAGTACACCGACCACGGACACTGCGGGGTGGTCCGTGAGGTCGCCGGTCCGGGCGGGAGTCCCGCTTCTCCGTCGATAACGACGCCGACGCTCGAGCTGCTCGCCCGCACCGCCGTCTCGCAGGCCCAGGCGGGCGCCGACGTCGTCGCCCCCAGCGACATGATGGACGGCCGCGTCGGCGCGATCCGCGAGGCGCTCGACGACGCCGGTCTCACCGAGACGCCGATCATGGCCTACTCCTCCAAGTTCGCCTCCGCCTTCTACGGGCCGTTCCGGGCCGCGGCCGATTCGGCCCCGGCCTTCGGCGACCGCCGCAGCTATCAGATGGATCCGGCCAACGGCACCGAGGCGGTGCGCGAGTCGCTGCTGGACGTCGAGGAGGGCGCCGACATGCTGATGGTCAAGCCGGCGCTGCCGTACCTGGACATCATCCGCCGCGTCAAGGACGCGACACGGCTGCCGCTGGTCGCCTACAACACGGGTGGGGAATACTCGATGCTGAAGGCCGCGGCCGCGGCCGGCTACATGGATGAGCGCCAGTCGGTGCTCGAGGCGCTGACCGGCATCAAGCGCGCCGGCGCCGACATCATCATCACCTACCACGCAAAGGACGCTGCGCAGTGGCTGAAGTAACCGACACCGAATTTCGGGCCCGAAGCTGCGCTCGCGCAAGGACGGCGCCGCGATCCCGCTCGACGACCTGGACAAGCGCCTGCTCAACCTGATGCAGGGCAGCTTCCCGATCGCGCCGCGCCCCTACCAGCACGTCGCCAGCCAGGCCGGGATCAGCCGAGGACGAGGTGCTGAAGCGCGTCCAGCGCCTGCTCGACGAGCGCATCATCCGCCAGGTCACGCCGATCTTCGACACGCGCGCGCTCGGCTACAGCTCGATGCTGGTGGCCGCCAAGGTCGATCCGGAGAACCCGTGGCGCGCGGCCAACGTGATCAACGAGCACCCCGGCGTCTCGCACAACTACCTGCGCAACCACGAGTTCAACATCTGGTTCACGATCGCGACCGAGCCCGACTCGCCGCTCGGCCTCGAGCAGACGCTGATCGCGCCTGGGTGAGCTCGCCGGCGCCGAGTCGATCCGCCAGCTGCCGACGCTCAAGCTGTTCAAGATCCGCATGGACCTCGAGATGGAGAAGGGCACCGAGACGCTCGCCGACAAGGTCGACCGAGGCGGTCGCGCCGGCCGAGACCGAGCGCCCAGCCCTACGACGAGTTCGACCGGGCGGTGATCCGCGCCACCCAGGGCGACATGCCGGTCATCTCGGAGCCCTACGCGCCGGCCGCCGCAGCAGCTGAACATCCCGCAGGAGCAGCTGCTCGCGCACCTGCGAGGGCGATGGTCGAGCGCCGCCTGCTGCGCCGCGTCGCGGCGATCCTGTTCCACCGCCGCGCCGGCTTCAGCGCCAACGGCATGGGCGTCTGGAAGGTGCCGGAGGATCGCGTGCATCGAGCTGGGCATGCAGATGTCGCAGTTCCGCGGGATCTCGCACTGCTACCAGCGCCCGACCTACGCCGACTGGCCCTACTCGGTGTTCACGATGGCGCACGGGCGCTCCAAGGAGGAGTGCGACGCGATCCTCGACTCGATCGCCGAGCAGACCGGGATCACCGAGCGCGCGACGCTCTACTCCTCGACCGAGTTCAAGAAGATCCGACTCCTGTACTTCACGGATGACTACCGCAACTGGGAACGTCGGAACGCCGGCGTCTAGCGTCGCTCTACGGGCGCGCGCAGCGGGTGATCCCGGGCGGGGTCAACTCGCCGGTGCGGGCGATGCGCTCGATCGGCCGCGACCCGATCTTCATCGCCTCGGGCAGCGGCTCGCGCATCACGGACGTCGACGGCAACAGCTACATCGACTGGGTCTGCTCCTGGGGTCCGCTGATCCTCGGCCACGCCAACCCGCACGTGCTCGCAGGCGATCACGCGCGCCGCGGCCGCGCGGCAGCACCTTCGGCGCGCCCACCGAGGGCGAGGTGCGTGCTCGCCGAGGAGATCGTCGAGCCGCCTGCCGTCGGTCGAGATGCTGCGCATGACCTCCTCCGGCACCGAGGCGAGCATGAGCGCGATCCGCCTCGCCCGCGCGGTCACCGGCCGCGAGAAGCTGCTCAAGTTCGCCGGCGCCTACCACGGCCACGTCGACGGCCTGCTCGCCCAGGCCGGCTCCGGCGTCGCCACCCAGGGCATCCCCGGCAGCCCCGGCGTGACCGCCGCCGCGACCGCCACCACGATCACGATCCCCTGGAACGACGACGGCGGCGCTCGAGCGCGGCCTTCGCCGCAGCACGAGTTCGCCGCGGTGCTGTTCGAGACGGTCCCGGCCAACATGGGCGTGGTGCCCGCGGCAGGCGCGGGCTACCTGGCCGGCCTTGCGGCTGGAGCGCGCCGCAACGGCGCCCTGCTCGTCGCCGACGAGGTGATCACCGGCTTCCGCGTCGCGCGCGGCGGCGGCCAGGAGCTGCTCGAGCTCGACCCCGATCTGACGATCATGGGCAAGATCGTCGGCGGCGGCCTGCCGGCCGCCGCCTACGGCGGCCGCCGCGAGCTGATGCGGCGGATCGCCCCGGCCGGCGACGTCTACCAGGCGGGACGCTGTCCGGCAATCCGCTGGCGGTCGCGGCCGGGCTGGCCACGCTCGAGCAGCTCGACGCCGGAGGCCTACGTGCGGCTGGCCGAGCTCACTGAGCGGCTCGCCGTAGGCCTGCGCGAAGCAGCGGCGAGCGCGGGCCGCCAAATCGTCGTGCAGAGCGTCACCGGGCTGGTGACGCCGTTCTTCACCGGCGCCGAGGCGGTGCACGGACTACGCCGGCGCGGCGGCGACCGATCAGGAGGCCTACGGGGCGTTCTGCCGGGGGCTGCTTGCGCGCGGCATCTACCCGCCGCGCTTCACAGTTCGAGGCGTGGTTTCCCTCGCTTGGCGCATTCCGAGCGCGACATCGAGCTGACCGTCGAGGCGGCGGCCGAGGTGCTGCGGGAGCTCGTCGTGAGCGTCGAGCAACCCATACGCCGAGCGTGATCGCCGACATCGCCCGGGGCGCGCGGCTGCACTACGAGAACGCGGACTCGGCCGATCCCGACCTCGACCTGCTGCTCGGCGACCAGAGCTACGCGAATGGCCTGGCCAAGCTCGCCGCGATCGGCGACATCGAGGAGACGGCGCGGCTCGCGGACCTGATCTCGCGCGTGGCGCAGCTGCACGCCGACGGGCGAAAGCGCCGCTGCGCGCGAGCTTCTGGTCGCCGCCGAGCGGCGACTCGGCGGGTCGGTGGGGGACAGCGCCCCTGAACGCGATTGAATGTAGGCTTACGGGCCGCGCCCCTGAAGAGCGATGTAAGTAACCTGAAGTAGATGCCAGCAGACCGCCACAAGCAATCCTCGAAGTACACCGCCGACCGCGGAATGCCGGGCGCCTTCGAGGGCGAGACCGTCACCCGGCGCCGCTTCATGGAGGCTCGTCACCCACGGCGCCGGCGGCATCGCCGCGGCCGCCTTCGCGCCTGCCGGCGCTGGGCTTCGCGCTCGGCCCGATCTTCAAGCGCCAGCCGTTCGAGTGGCAGATCATCGGCACGCCCGCCGACTTCACCGAGACCAACTACGTCGACCAAGGTGATCACGATCGTCGAGGGCATCGGCGAGGCCGGCAAGTCGATCGCCTACGTGCGCAGGCGCGACCCGGCGATCGACACTCGAGCCCGCACGACCAGTGCAACCAGTACATCGCGCTGTCGTCGCGCTGCATGCACCTCGGCTGCCCGGTCCGCTACGTCGAGGCCGCCGAGCGCTTCATCTGCCCGTGCCACGGCGGCGTCTACAACTTCCGCGGCGAGGTCGCCGGCGGCCCGCCGGTGCGCCCGCTCGACCGCTTCTACACCTATGCCCGCCGGCCGGCACCGGGCCACGGCTACGTGTACCTCGGCCCGCGCTACTCGGTCAACTCCGAGCTCCAGCGCTTCTCGCCGCGCGACCCGGGCGAGCCGCTCGACGGCATCGGCCAGTACATGTACCCGTCGCGCTTCGACACCGCGGTGCGGCCGTCGACCAACAACCTGCCGCTGCCCCCGACCGTGCCCGGGACCGGTTCCTGATGCCGCTGCCCAAGCTGCTCAAGCGTCCCGCACCGCCGGCGCCCGGCGAGCCGGCCGCCGCTGCACCCGATCGAGGCCGCGACCGAGGCCGGACTGACCGTCGTCGACTGGATCGACGAGCGCACCCAGCTCTCGCCGGGCCTGCGCTGGCTGCTGTTCCGCAAGGTGCCCAAGGGCATCAACTGGGCCTACACGCTCGGCTCGGCGACGATGTTCGCGTTCCTCAGCCAGGCCGTGACCGGCGTGTTCCTGGCGATGTACTACCGCCCGGACGTCAACGGCGGCGCCTACGAGTCGATCCGCAACATCAACGACAACGTCTTCCTCGGCCAGTTCGTGCACGGCATGCACAAGTGGGGCGCGTCGGTGATGATCGTCCTGATCTTCCTGCACATGGCGCCGCGTGTTCTTCTTCGGCGCCTACAAGTACCCGCGCGAGCTGACCTGGATCATCGGCGTCGTGCTGCTGATCCTGACGCTGGCGATGGGCTTCACCGGCTACCTGCTGCCGTTCGACCAGCGCTCCTACTGGGCGACGATCGTGGGCGTGAACATCAACAACACCGCGCCCTTCCTGGGCCCGTACATCGGTGACTTCCTGCGCGGCGGGCCGGAGTTCGGCGCCACCACGCTGTCGCGCTTCTACGCGATCCACATGATGCTGATCCCCGGGCTGATGGCCGCCCTGATCGGCTTCCACCTGTACCTGGTGACGAAGCTCGGGATCTCGGCGCCGCCGTGGCTGAAGGCGCACGAGCCCGAGGCCGTGCATAGAGATCGTCGAGGTCTGAGCGGAGTCTCGCCATGAATCAGGCTGAGAAGGAGCAATACCTCCGCGAATACTCGCTGCTGAAGAACGAGGGCAAGCCGTTCTTCCCGTACGCGGTGGCCAAGGACTCGATCATGGCGGTGATCGTCATGATCGTGATCATGCTGCTGGCGCTGCTGTTCGGCGCAGAGCTCGGACCGAAGGTCAACCCGACGTCCACCACCTACGTGCCGCGGCCGGACTGGTACTTCTTCTTCCTCTTCGAGGTTCTGCGCGTCATGAGGAACGTGCCGAAGTTCACGCCGATGGCGACGATCGGCGTGCCGACGCTGTGCATGATCGCCCTGTTCCTGCTGCCGCTGTACGACCGCAGCCCCGAGCGGCTGATCACCCGCCGGCCGATCGCGCTCGCCGCCGGCCTGGCGACGATCGCCTGCATCGCCTTCCTCACCTTCTCGGGCGCCAACACCGGCTCGCCCGAACCAGGTCACGCTGCCGCCGCCGGCCGGTCTGACGCACGGCCGCAGCAGGCGCACGTTCACTGGCCGGCGAGGTCGTCGTCGGCGAGTCCGGCTGCGAGGGCTGTCACGAGATCGGCTCGAACGGCAACAACGGCCCCGGGCCGCCGCTCACCTACGTCGGGCGCCCAGCGCTCCGCGGCGGCGATCGCCTCGACGCTGAAGAACCCGACGGCGCCGATGCCGTCGTTCGCGGGCCTGGCCAAGACGTCGCCGAAGAAGTTCGCCGACCTGGTCCAGTTCCTGTCCGACCTTCAGTAGCTCGCGAGCTGGCCGCGGCGGGTGGGCCTCCACGCGCCGCTTGCCTGCGCGGCCCGGCCGGTACTCTCTCGGCAATGGCGCGATCCATGCGAGCCTCGAACGCCCCGAGTCGGGCACGCTCGCCGAACCGCAGGTTCGGGCGATGTTCGATCGCATCGCCGGCGTCTATGACCGCCTCAACTCGGTGATGACCGCCGGGCTGCACCACCGCTGGCGCGACCGCGCGGTCGAGCTGGCGCAGGTCGGGCCCGGCCAGCCGCGTGCTCGATGTCGCCACCGGAACCGGTGACTGGCGTTTGCGCTCGCCCGGGCGATCGGCCCGGCAGCGGCGAGGTCGTCGGCGCCGACTTCTCCGAGCAGATGCTGGAGATCGCGCGCCGCAAGGCAGCGGCCGGGTGCCGCCGGGCCGGATAGCCGCGCCGGTCCGCTTCGAGCAGGCCAACGCGCTGCTGCTGCCGCACGCCAACGACGAGTTCGACGCCGCCACGGTCGGCTTCGGCGTGCGCAACTTCTCCGACCTCGATCAGGGTCTGCGCGAGCTCGCACGCGTCGTGCGGCCCGGAGGCCGCGTCGTGATCCTCGAGATGACGACGCCGCAGAAGCCTCCGCTCTCGACCTTCTTCAAGCTCTGGTTCGACCGGGTCGTGCCGGTCCTGGGCCGGCGCGGCCGGCGACTCCGGACGCCTACACCTACCTGCCCAACTCGGTGCGCCGCTTCCCCGGGCCGGAGGAGCTCGCGGCCCGCATGGCCGCCGTCGGCCTGGGTGACATTCGCTACGTGCTCACGGCCGGCGGGATCATCGCGCTCCACGTCGGTACCGTGGTGGCGTGAGCATTCCGGGGGCCGCGACAGTCGAAGCCGTTGTCGAGGCGGGTGGCGCCGGCACCGCGCGGGTCATGTCGCGCGTCGAGCAGCGCATGGTCGAGCTCGTCTCGGGCCACGGGCAGCTGCTCGCCCGGCACGGCGCGCGAGACGATCACCGCCGGCGGCAAGCGCCTGCGGCCGCTGCTGGTCTGCATCGCCGCCGGGCGTTCCGGTGACGGAGAGCGACGCGCTGGTGCGGGCCGCCGTGGCGGTCGAGCTCGTGCACGCGGCGACGCTCGTGCACGACGACGTGATCGACGGCGCGGACCTGCGCCGCGGCCGCCCGACCGTCGTCGCCTCCGGCGGACGGCTGATGGCGCTGGCGACCGGCGACCTGCTGTTCTCGCGCGCCTTTGCCGAGCTGGCCGGCGGGCGGCGAGATCGAGCCGATCCGGGTCCTCTCGCGCCGCCGCGTCGGCGCTGGCCGCCGGGTGAGCTGATGCAGCGCGAGGACGCCTGGAACGCCGCGGTGGGGCAGGAGCGCTACCTCGAGCGCTGCCGGCTGAAGACCGGCGTGCTGTTCCGCGCCGCCTGTGAGCTCGGCGCGCTCGCCGGCGGCGCGTCCGGTCGACGCGCTTGGGCCGCTTCGGCGAGAGCATCGGGTCGCCTTCCAGTTGCTCGACGACATCCTCGACGTCACCGGCCCGCCCGAGCGCACCGGCAAGCCCCGCGGCGCCGATCTGCTCGACGGCACCGTCACGCTGCCGCTGATCGAGGCGCGCAAGCGCGACCCCGAGCTGGCGCAGCTGGACCTGCGCGCGGTCGAGGACGCCGAGCAGGCGGCGGCGGTCTGCGACCGGATCGAGGCGACCGGCGCGCTGGACTTCGCTCGCGACCACGCGCTGGCGGTGGTCGCCGACGCCAAGGCCGGCCTGCCGGCTGGGCTGCCGGAGGCGCAGCGCGCGGCGCTGGAGCTGGTGGCCGACGGCGTCGTCGAGCGCTACAGCTGTAGCGCGAGGCCCCGGACTCACCGGGGCCGGCTACTCAGAAGTCCTCGGGCAGGATCAAGCCGGCGTCCAGCGCGGCGACGAAGCGGTCGACGTCCGCGGCCATGTTCGCCTGGGTCAGGCGCTGGAGGTCGGCGATCATCTCGGTCAGGCCCTCGTCGAGGTGATCCTCGAGCCGCTCGACCTGAAGGCGCGTGAAGGTGCCCTGACTCGGACCAGCCGCAGTTGGGGCACTCGAGCATCAGATCCCACCGCCCGTCGGGCGTCTCGGACCAGCTCATCGGCTGGACCAGATCCGACTCGCAGCTCGGGCAGACGTGCAGCTCGCGGCTCTCGGCATCGACGTCGTTGAAGCGGATCACCTCGATCGTGCGTCCGCTGGGGAGGACGATGCGGCGAACTGCGTGTTTTCCGTGTGGGTTCTGGTTCATTTTGAGACCTTCTGGCGACAGCCTTCGTGCGACAAACACCCGTATCGGCGGCCGATTGCGCGCAGTGGCGCTTGAGCCAGCGTCCGAGCGCCCTGGCCGTCGTGGCTGGCGCTAGTCAGCGAGGGGGCGTGAACGCTAACCTTGGGGCCACCAGCCATCGCGAGGAAAGCCGGCATGTTTGCACAGCCCGCTGGAAGGACGCTCGTCATCGTCCTGGTCATCGTTCTCCTGTTCTTCGGGCCCAAGCGCCTGCCGGCGCTGAGCCGTTCGATCGGCGAGAGCGTCAAGGAGTTCAAGGGCGGGATCACGCACGGCGCGAGTCGGAGGACAAGTCCGAGCTTCCGTCCAGCGCCTGCAGCAGCCAGCACCACCGGGAGCACCTCCGAGCGAGGCGCGGACCAGCACCGCCACCTCTGAGCACACCAACGCCTAACCGCCCGCGCGGCAGGTCAGCCTATGAAGCTTCGGCCGATCGGCCAAGAAGACCGGCTGAGCATCATCGATCACCTCGACGAGCTCCGCTCGCGCGTGCTGATCTGTGTTGGCCGCGCTGCTCGTCGCGTTCTGCGTCTGCTTCTGGCAGAACCATCCGCTGCTCAACGTGCTCAACCACGCGCTGCCCCCTGCGGCCAAGCACGGGCTCGGGAACCAGCAGCGCGTCAACGCGGAGCATCAGCAACGACTTCAAGCGGCTCTCGGTCGAGGTCGCTTGACGCTCGGCGCCGTACCTGAAGCATCGGGCGGAGCCAAGATCGCCGGTGCGATCGCTCCAGCGACATGCTGAACGCCGGCAGCGGCAGATCCCCGAGCGTGCGTCGATCAGCAGGAGAAGCCGTCGTTCTGGGGGTGGGCGAGGGGTTCGTCGTGACGATGCTGGTCGCCGCCTACTTCGCGCTGCTGATCACGCTGCCGCTGCTGCTCTATCAGGCTCTACGCCTTCATCATCCCGGCGCTCAGCCGGGACGAGCGGCGGGTTGCCACGCCCGACGGTGCTCGCCGCGCCGCTGCTGTTCCTGACCGGCGCGGTGTTCACGTACTTCGCGGTCCTGCCCCCCGCCGTCCACTTCCTGCAGGGCTACAACTCGCAGCGAGTTCCAGGTGCTCGTGCAGGCCAAGTCCTACTACAAGTTCGAGATCATGCTGATGATGGGCATCGGGCTGGCGTTCCAGGTGCCGCTGTTCGCCCTCGGGCTGCAGCGGGTGGGAGCCATCAGCGCAAGCACTCTGACGCTCAACTGGCGCTACGCTATGGTCCTGATCGCGGTGATCGTCGCCGCGCTGCCCGGGGTGGATCCGGTCACGATGACGATGGAGACCCTGCCCCTCGTCGCCCTCTATCTCCTGAGTATCGTGCTACTGAAATGGGTCGAACTCGCAACCACCGGCGCGCTCGCGCAGAGGCGGCCAACGCCGACCAGGCCGCCGACGTGCCCAGCGACTCATCCAGCGTGAGCTGAGCCCACCCACTCCGCCTGCCCTCGCATGCTCTTTGATCTTCGCAGCCGCCGGCGCCGTGGCGCCGTAAATGTGATCTACCTGCTGCCTGGCCGTCGTCATGGTGGTCGGCCTGGTCGGCCTGGGCATCGGCACCGGCAGCACCGGCGGTCTGCTCAACGCCGGCGGCAACGGCTCCGGGGGCAATGGCAACGCGGTCAACACCCAGCAGGTCAAGCAGCGCGATCAACGCCGTCAAGAAGCACCCCTCGGCGGCCAACTGGGCGGCTCTGATGTCGGCCCGCTACAGCGAGGCCGGCACGGGCAACAACTACAACAGCACCACCAGCGCCTACACCGCCGCCGGCAAGCAGCAGCTGCAGAAGGCGCGGCGACGCCTGGCAGCAGTACGTGAAGCTGATCACGCAGCAGCCCACGTTCGCCAACTCGTTCCTCGCCGCGCGCATCTATCAGAGCCTGGGTCAGTGGGTCGACGAGACCAACGCCTGGAATTACGCCGCGCAGGAGGCGCCCGCGGCCGACCGCCTGAAGCCCTACTTCTGCCTGGCCCTCTCGGCCTACGCCGCCAAGCAGAAGCCCAAGGGCGACCTGGCCGCCGCCAAGTCCCTGACCTTCGCCGCCAAGGCTCAGCGCCTGAGCCAGAAGTCAGCGCTGCAGAGCGGCTCGGACATCGACCAAGACCGCGCAGCAGACCCTCGTCGCGGACTGTCTCCGAGCCCGGCGCCGCTAACATCGTCTTTCCCCCCGGGCCGTTAGCTCAATTGGCAGAGCAGGGGACTCTTAATCCCAAGGTTGCAGGTTCGATTCCTGCACGGCCCACTCAGAGAGCCCCGAGGATCGGGGTTTTTCTCATTCTTGGGGCATCGCCGATGGGGTCGACGTGTCCCCAATATGTCTCGCATCGGGCGTGGGATGCGCCCATGGCAGTCGAAATCAAGCCTCCCTCGGGGCATGTTTTTTCGGGTCGAGCGCTCGCGCGGGCCTGTCTGGTACGCGAAGTATCGGCTGCCCGATGGTCGCCAGGTCCAGAGGAAGATCGGGCCGGCCTGGACTGAGCGCGGCCGCCCGGCGGCCGGATACTTCACCAAGCGGCTGGCCGAGGATTGGTTGCGCGACGTCATCGACCGGGCGCGGCGCGGGAGGCTGCCGGGGATGGTGCGCACCGGCGCGACTTTCGCGGATGCTGCCGCGGAGTGGTTGCGCTACATCGAGCACGACCGCGGCCGCAAACCGTCGACGCTGCAGGGCTACCGTTCGACGCTGAACGCGCATTTGCTGCCGGCGTTCGGCTCGATGGCCGTTGAGGACGTGACGACCGAGAGGATCGAGCGGTGGATCGCCGGCTTCGACGGCTCGATCCGGATGCGCAACAAGCTGGTGATCCAGCTGCACGGGATCCTTGCGCGGGCCAAGAAGGTGTACGGCCTGTCTGTCAACGCGGCGACGGAGGTCGAGAAGTTCCCTCAGCGTCGCGCGGGAGACATTGATGTGTACTCCCCGGAGGAGGTCTGGGCGCTGGTAAGGGCGGCCGCGAGTGCGCAGGATGCGGCCATCTACCTGACGGCCGCCTTCACGGGACTACGGATGGGAGAGCTCTTGGCGCTCTGCTGGCGTGACGTGGACTTTGGAGGGTCGGTGATCCGTGTCCGGGCAAGCTATTACCTGGGTTCGCTGACCACGCCCAAGTCCGGCAAGGTTCGGGCGGTTCCGATGGCGCCTGACGTCGCCGAGGCGCTCGCGCAGCTCGGCCAGCGCCAGGACTGGGTGGGCGATGACGACCTCGTCTTCGTCGGCGAAGCCGGCGGCTACCTCGACGGCTCAGCGCTGCGGCGCCGTTACAAGTCGGCGCTGAAAGCCGCGAGCCTCCGGCCACTGCGCTTCCATGACCTCCGCCACCCCTTCGGCACACGGATGATCGCCAAGGCCGACATCCGCCGCGTGCAGGAATGGATGGGACACGCCGACGTTCAGACCACGATGCGCTACCTCCACTACGCGCCACGTGCTGAGGACGCCGCGCTGGTTGCAGAGGCCTTTGCGGTCCGGGACGAGTTGGGACGTCTTGGGACGTTTCGGGACGCTTGGGGACGTAAGCACCCTGTGCGTACAGTGTGGCCCTCTTGCGGGGTTGCTGAGGGCCGCGACAACGGACCACTCCGTCCGCTGGCGAGGACGACAGCCAGAACCGTCGCGTCAACCTGATCGAGCGTCAGCGAGATCCCCAGCGGGAGCGCAGCGGTCACCATCGCGCGACAGCGGATGCGGCTGATCGACGGCGCTCTTCGTTGCTGGCCGTAGAGCAGGGTCAGCCAGCCGGCATGGGACGGCGTGACGTTGGCCTGTTCACTCCCCTCCTCCTGGCGAGGAGCAGGTCGCTCATGAAGAGCGGCCCGACACCTGCCTTCGTGCTCGCGCGGGTATGCGCGCCGGCGCGCGCAGGCGTGGCTGCCTGTGTCCGATTTCAGCAACGCGCGGCGGCCGTTTCCGGACGCGCATGGTGACTGCTTCGTTCGTCGGGCGGCAACGGATCGACACTGGGTGCGGTTGGATGGGCGGGGTCTGTTCGTGCGGCGGCCGGCGCTGGCCGTGGCGACGTGGTGGGCGCAGGACAGCGGCTGCGCGTGGATCGCCGCGTGGCTGATAGCCCGTGCTCGGCGCCACCGTTGAGGCGGTCAGCCTGGCCTGGCCGCTCGGATTGGGGGCACAAGCGAGAGCGCTGCCGTTGGCCGGAAGGCCCCCGCCCTGAGTGTTGCTGTTGCGACCCCGGCTGCTTGCCGACTCGTAGTGGCGGCAAGCCCGCCGGCCGCGACGGGCAGGCTTCGGCCGACCCCGGTTCAGGTCGGACCCGGCGGAAGTCTTATGCGTGGACATACGCAAATCGGTTAGGGTCGGTCCCGTCCGATCAATGCTGGATGAGGGAGACGCCATGAGCAAGGTCACCGTGGGACTGTGGGTGCCGTTGCAGGCCAAGCCGGGGAAGGAGGCAGAGGTCGAGGCGTTCCTGAAGGCCGGCCAAGCGCTCGTCGAGGACGAGCCCGGCACGACCGCCTGGTTCGCCGTGCAGATGGGTCCCGGGCAGTTCGGGATCTTCGACGTCTTCCCCGACGACGAGGGCCGTCAGGCCCATCTCAACGGCAAGGTCGCTGCGGCGCTGATGGAGAAGGCCGCTGACCTATTCGCCGACGCGCCGCAGATCCACCAGATCGACGTCGTCGCCGAGAAGCTCTGAGCGGCGACGGTCGGTCCCGGACGGTCCGTTTCCGGGGTTGACGCTCTGGATCGCCGGCGCGTCGAGCTGCGTGTCGGGGTGACGATCGAGCTCTGGGCCGACGGCTACACCCGGGGGACGACGACTCCACGTTCGTCGCCCTCTGTCGTCGGGGCGGTGACCGGGTTCCGTGTTCACGCCATCGACGCGAAAGCCGTGCGGACGACGTCGGTCGGCTAGCCAGGCACTCCGAACCTCAACAAGAGCTCGCCAAGGCCTCGTGCCCGGTTCCTCGAAAAGCAGCAGCGACGGCCGGGCGCGGGCCCGCAGATGCTTCCGGCTACGACCGTCAGGGCCGCCATCAGCCCCGCCGAGGCTCGTCCCGGCCTGTGCACTAGCTCTCACGCGGCCCGCCCCGCAAGCACGAGCAGTCCGGAAAGCAACAGTCGGGGGCGGCGCTCCGGAGCTGACGTGCCGGCCGCTTGGCCGCGAATCCGTCAAGCAGAGCGGACGCTCGGATGCGCCCACGAGCACGCGCGCGCCGGCGGCACGGTCCGCACTCCTGCCCCTCCTTCAGACCAGCAGCCACATCGTCGTGACCCGTAAAGGCGTGCAGGAGTCACGGTCGGGCCGGCTCGGCGATGGTCGACGAGACCTGCCTTTCGTTGTTGCACGGGCATCTCCTCGGCGACTACACGGACCCTGCTCTGCGCGGAAGGCACAGCACTCGGCGCCCCCGCTGCTCCCATGCGTCGTTGGCGCTTGTGGCGAGGAGCACGTCTCTCGTGGATCTAGCGGTGGCGACCTCCTTCGTGCTGGCGCGGGTATCCGCTGCCTTTTGCGGCTGGCCCGTTGCGTCGCGAAGCAGGAGCGGAGCGAAGCTTCTGCTTTCGTGGGATGCAATCGCGAGCGTTGGAGGCCGACGGTAAGCGTGCAGTGGGATACCGCGTGCGATCGGAGGCAGGCCGCGACCTGACACGGCGTTCGTGCCCGCCGGCGCGGACTCTGCCGCGGGATTGCTGACCGACCTGCATGACGTATGCGCGGCCGCACAAGCGGCCGCGCACATCAGAGGCATTCAGATACGGGGAACCTGGTCGAGCGACTATCAGCCGCCGCCCGGCCCGCCACCCGGCGCGCCGCCGTGCGGACCGCCGCTGCAGTTGTGCACATCGCACGGGTAGTTGAACTTCTGCGTCTGCGTTCCCGTCGGGGTCGCCAGCTGTGCCGAGGCGACGTGTGCGCTGCCCGGCCACCAGGCAACCGCCCAGCCGTTCTGGACCGTGGCCGTGACCACCGTTCCGTCGGTGAGCGTCATGTTGGCCCCGGTCACGTCGGGGCCCGCCTGGGCGATCATGGTGCCGTAGTCCTGGCCGTTGTCGGTCGCGGTGTGGTCAGACCACAGGAACAGCCTCCCGTCAGCAGGCGTCACCGGCGGAGAGCTGGTCCAGCCGGATGCGTTGTGCAGGCCGGGCCCCACGGTGCAGAAGTTGTAGGTCTGTGTCGACCCGGCCGGGCCTGCGTAGACGCTGATCGTGTATGGGCCTCGGCTGTCGACCAGCTGCTGCGTCGTGGTGTTCGGGTCGGGGATGTTCGCGCTGCAGTAGCTCTGCGCCGCCTGCAACTGTGCGGAGCTTGCCGTCGTCGGCTGCGCGCTCCAGCCGGCGAACGCCGTGCTCGCCCCACCGGCGAGCGACAGCACCGCGGTGACGGTCGCCGCGACCGCGGCGACGCCACCGCCGACCGCCAACCTGGGTCGCCAACTGCGACGAGCTCGCGGCCGGTAATCAGCTCCAAGGATCTCCGAGGATGCGTGAACGCGTGCTGCGCGCTCCTGCATCCATGTCCGAAGGTCGTGCTCGATCTCAGTCATGATGCGATTCTCCGGTAGTGGTTGTTAGGGCGAAGCGTCTCCTCGAGCCGCTTCAGCGCGCGCGAGCCGCTGCTCTTGACGGTGCCCAGCGAGCAGCCAAGCGCCGCCGCCACCTCGGCCTCGGGAAGGTCGAGGAAGTAGCGGAGCACGAGTACCGCGCGCTGACGCGGAGGAAGTGCCGCCAATGCGTCAAACAGCTCGTCGTGAATCTCCAGGTGGGCGGCGGTCGAGGCCGTCTCGCCCGGCGGAGTCGCGTTCAGCTCGCCCCGAATGCGGGACCGCTTCGAGCGGCCGCGGAGCGCCTGGTTGACCAGAATCCGGCGGGCATAGCCCACCGGGCTCTCCATTTGACTTACCCGCGGCCACCGCGAGGCGAGTTTCAGAAAGGCCTCCTGAACCAGGTCCTCGGCGTCATGCAGATCGCCGACGATCAGGTAGGCGGTACGCAGCAGGCCGTTGGCGTGCTCGTCCACAAAGCTGTCGAAGGTTGGTGGGCTCATTGACATATAAAGGCTCACGACCCCCACAAAGGTTGACTCCCGTCTCAAAGACAGCGCAAGGGGATAGTGCTATCCACCCAAACACGAGTGCAGGCGTCCGGGGGCCAGCCCCCTTTGCGACGCGAGGGGTCGTCCACTCCTGAGACCCGCCTTTTCTTCGGTACGCGTACACCGCACCGGGCGCGCACCTGCAATGCGCGGCAAGTAGGGAAGTCGGCGCCGGCGGAACCGAGCCTGAACTCGTCGGTCGCGTTCCTGGCGATGAGCGGGTCCGCGCGCGTTTCGCGGTCAGAGACCTGCATCAATGTTCGTGCCGATGCTCGTCGAGCGCTTACCCGCGGGTCGCGGCCGGCACGCATCCCAGGCGCCGGGTTAGCCGCTTCGATCACGGGCACGTGATCCGCCTGTTGCGGTGCCTGACTACGGCTCCGCGCCAGGTCGAATGACCCCGTTTTCATAGGCGAACACCACGGCCTGGATGCGGTCGCGGAGGGCGAGCTTCATCAGGACGCGCGCGACGTGGGTCTTGATCGTGGTGCTGGAGACGACAAGCTGCTCGGCGATCTCGGAGTTGGACAGTCCGCGGGCGACCAGCTGGAGGATCTCCAGTTCGCGCGGCGTCAGCTCCTCGAGGACCGCCGGCGGCTCGCGCGACTGCCGCCCGTCGCGGACGAAGGACTCGATAAGCCGGCGGGTCACGGACGGGGAGAGCAGCGAGTCTCCCTGCGCGATGATCCGGATCCCGGCGAGGAGTTGCTCGGGGGCGACGTCCTTGAGCAGGAAGCCGCTCGCGCCCGCGGCGAGGGCGTCGAACACGTACTCGTCAAGGTCGAAGGTGGTGAGGATCAGCACGCGCGGCGGGCTTGGCGTGGCCATGATCCGGCGCGTCGCCTCGAGGCCGTCCATCCCGGGCATCCGGATGTCCATCAGCGCGATGTCAGGCCGCGTCCGCAGCGCCGCCTCGACCGCTCCCAGGCCCTCGTCGGCCTCCGCGACGACGTGCACATCGGGGTCGGTCTCGAGGATCATCCTGAAGCCGGCGCGGACGAGTGCCTGGTCGTCGGCGATCAGCACTTTAATCGTCATACCGCTACTGCGGTCCGAGTCGGGAGGCGGGCTTGCAGCTCGAATCCTTTCCCACGCGTGCTCGCCGTTCGCAGGGTGCCGTCGTAGAGCGCGACCCGGTCGGCGATCGCCCGCAGCCGCGCGTCGAAGCCCGGGATCTCGCCGGCGCCACTGATGTCGAGCTCAAGCGCTGCGATCGCGTAACGGACGGTGAGGACTCCGTGGGAGAGCCGCTGGTCGGCGGCCGCGCGCAATGCAGCCTCGATCACGCGGTACGCGACCAGGTCGACTCCGGGGGTCAGATTGATCGGGTCGCCCTCGGTGCGCAGCTCGCAAGCCAAGCCGCTCTCGCGACAGGACTCGATCAGCGCTGGGAGCTGCTTCAGTCCGGGTTGCGGGCTCAGCGCGCGCGGATCGTCGTCCTTGCGCAGCATCCCGAGCAGTCGGCGCAAGTCAGCGAGCGCGCCACGTCCGGTGTTTTCGACGTTCAGGATCGATGCACGAGCCCGGTCGGGGTCGGTGCGGAGAAGCAGCCTGGCGCTGCCGGCCTGGACGACCATCACGCTGACGCTGTGGGCGATGATGTCCTGGAGCTCGCCTCCGATCCGTTCGCGCTCTGAGGCGATCGCTGCGGACCGCCGCGCGACCTGCTCCGCCGCGGCGACAGCGGCAAGCTCCTTGAAGCCAGCGCTGCGGCGGCCCTGCGCGCGCGAGAGGCGCCCGGCAAGCCAGCCGGGCGCGACCATGACCGCGGCGTAGAAGATGGTCTGGGCGGTCGCGCCCAACCCGGCCGGCGCGCCGCCACCATCCGGCAGATACGAGCAAATGAAGACGAGCGCCGTGGAGGTCAGCATCGCGGCGGCGCCCCGGCGTGTGTCGAGCCAGGCGCCGGCAGCGTAGCCGAGCACGAGCAGCACGAGCGCCGGCATCACATCTCCGGCGGCCCCGCTGAACGACCCCGACGGCAGCTGGCCGTCGAGCGGCGTCTGGACCGCCGCGACCATCGCGCAGGACAGGAGCGCGAGGCCTGGAGCGCGGCGGCGGGCGGCGATCGGTCCCGCGTACAGCACGCACGCGACCACCGTGACAAGCCGCTGCACGTCCGAGATCCCACGACCGAGCGAGCATTGGAGCTCGAGCTCGATGATCACCGCGACCGCAAGGATCACGTCAACGCGGATCGGATCAAGCCCAGCAACTCGGGCTCGCACCGCGGTCATCGTGCGAGCTCCACAGCGAGCGGGAGCTCGGCGCGAACAGCAAAGCCGCCGCCCGCGCGCGGCCCGACGTCGACGCGGCCACCGTGCAAGGCCACCCGTTCACGCATGCCGGCGATCCCATGCCCGCCTCCGGCGTTGTTGACCGCGCCCGACCCGCGGCCGTCGTCGGAGATCTCCAACTCCAGCGCGCCCGCCTGCCAGCGGAGCAGGACATCGGCGCGTGCCGGGGCCGCGTGCTTGATCGCGTTCGTCAGCGCCTCCTGGATAATCCGATACGCGCACAGATCCAGCGCCGCCGAGACGGTCGCCGGCTCACCGTCGACGTGGAGATCGGCCTGCACGCCCGACTCTCGCGCGGCCGCGAGGAGTCCGTCGAGCTCCGCGAGCCCTGGCTGCGGGGCCAGCGCACGGGGATCGCGACTGTCGCCGAGTGCGCCCAACAGGGCGCGCATCTCGGCCAGCGCATCCCTCCCCGCGCGCTCGACGCTGAGCAGCGACTCCTCGGCACGATCCGGCTCGGCGTCCATCACCAGCCGCGCTCCGCCAGCCTGGATGACCATCAACGACACGCTGTGCGCGATCACGTCGTGCAACTCCCGGGCGATCCGCGTCCGCTCCTCGAACGCGGCCGTCTGCGCCGTCAGCTCCCGCGTCGCGTCAAGGCGCTCTGCGTGCCCGCGGTCGATCTGCGCCCGGGCAGCGCGGGCGCGCATCCACCGACCGAGCGCGTACGGCACCAGCACCACAATGATCGCGGAGACGACGGCCTGGGTGAGCCCGTTTCCCGGCTTGCTCAGGTTGTTGGCGCCGCTGACCACGACCAAGAGCACCAGTACCCATTGCGAGCGCCACGGAGGCGCGAAGGCGCCCATCCCGTAGACCAGCAGGATCAACGCGGGCATCACGCCGACCGGCTGATGCGACCCCCCGCCGCCGCCGACAACCGTCCTGACCACCAGCACGGCGATCAGCACGAGCATCCCGCGCAGCGGCCAGCGGCGCCGGAACGCCACCGCCAGCGCGATCACCACGCCGACGAGCGTCGCCGTCAGCCGATCAGGGATCCCTCTAGACAGCCAGACCTGGAGCTCGATCGCGGCCAGCAGCGCCAGCGCGACCAGGTAATCGACTCGCACCCAGTCGATCCTTCGTGATCTCGAGGAGCGTCGACGGCGGAAGGCCATGTGTGGAAACTAGCGCCGAACCGTGCCGCTGGCGTCGTCTGCAACGAGGATCCGGGTCATCCCCGAGGACGACACCGCAGGGTGTTCACCTACACCAGACGGCCGCCGCAGATCGGCTCGCGGGGAACCCCGAATCGGCCGCCAAGCCGACGACAGCCAGCTCCCCCGAAGCGATGCTTCTCGCCATCAACCGACCACCGGCCCCCGGGCCAGAATAAGGAGTCGAAAATGCGCAAGAGGGATATCATCCCGGTGGCAGGGGCCGCCGTAGCAGCGGCGGCAATCGCGATTACGGGCGCCGCCGGCGCGACCGCCACGACCAAGAACGAGCGGTTCACCCTGATGACCACCTCGACGGTCGCCACGAAGCCGGTTTATAGCGTCATCGCCACAGGCGCCTTCATCGACGGCGGCATCGCCACCCACGAGCGCAAGGGCGGGCTGACGCTGCACCTCTCCTCAGGCACGATCACGCTCGAGCGCAACAAGCCACACCCGCAGGTCACCAAGACCGAGACGGCGACCGCCTGCATGCAGACCGCGTCCTCGAGATTCAGCTACACGATCACCGGCGGCACAGGCGCCTACAAGGGATTCAGCGGATCGGGGCGCGCAACCGAACGTGACGCGGTCATCGAGCAGGTCGTGCACGGCAGCTGCTCGACCAACTTCGCCGCCGCTCAGGGAGTCATCACCTTGACTGGCACCGCGTCGCTGCCCTGAAACAAGGACTCGAGGTTTGGCGGGCGACCATAAGGTCGCCCGCTCCGCCAATCACGACGAGCAGCCGGCGCGACGGCGCGGGTGCGATATGCCGCTGTCCGCTGGCCCGCTTTCGACGCAGAGCCCGCTCGAGCCCGACCTATGCGGCGCCCACGCAGCGCTCGTCCCGGCCCGCCCGCTTTCATGTGCGGACGTGGCTCTCCGCGCACCCAGTCGCTGTCTCCCTTTGCGCGGAAACGGCGCATCCGGTCGGCAGTGTCTGGCCGGTCGTGTGATGCTAGCCAGGCGTATATCTGTGTATATACTGAGCATATGAAAGTGGTCAAGGTACGTCGCGTCGGGAACAGCAACGTCGTGTCGCTGCCACGTGAGCTCGAGGCGAGCGGCTATGTCCCAGGGACTTCTGTGCTGGTGGAAGAGTTGCCGGACGGCGAGCTGCGGATACTGCCTACCGACAGGGTGCGGGAGCGGGTGCGCGAGATCGCTGCACGCGCCGTTAGCGAGCGCGCTGAGGCCTTGGAGATCCTCGCCAGCCACGACGCCTCGCAGTGACCGACGAACAAGGCGAAGGCGGCTTCGTCTACCTCGGCGTCGACGATGCGTTAGAGATCTACGCCGCGATCTTCGGTCTGACGACCGTGCAGGCTGGGGACCATCTGCGAAGCCGTGAAGCTCTCGAGGGAGCGCTGGGGCGCCCGGCGACCTACGCGCACTATCAGGAGGCGGACCTCGCGCTTCAGGCCGCCGTCCTCGCTCACGGAATCGCCGAAACCCAACCGTTCGTCGACGGCAACAAGCGAGAAGCACTCATCGCGCTGATTACGTTCCTCGAGGTCAACGGATATGTGCTCGTCGCCAACGATCCTGAGCTTGCCTCCTGGATCATCAGCTTCAGCGCTGGCGCGACACCTGAGGACGTGGCCGGATCGCTGCGCGCGCGCCTGAAGCCTGTGGCCTGATTTCGTGTCCCGAGATAGGTCCCGAACTCGGCAATTCTGACCTCACAAAATTGCACCCAGCTGCTCTTCGCCACCCGTGTTCATGGCAATTGCCCTGCAAATGAGCGACTCTTAATCCCAAGGTTGCAGGTTCGATTCCTGCACGGCCCACTCTGAGAAGGCCCCGTAGATCGGGGCTTCCGTCGTTTCTGGGCTCGACCGTTGGTCGAACCTGGTCCCCATGTCCCCGGATCGGCGTCGGACGTCGACCGCGCACCTGCTGCCGGCGTTTGGGCTCCCACAGCTCGGACATGAAGGTAGGTCCATGCCCGGAATCTCGGGCCCCGCCAGACGTCACCTCTGAGTGCTGTGTTTGGGCGGCCGACCGTCTGGTGGCAACAGGCGCCCGGTTCGCGGCAGTCTGTCGGGGCCATTACGGTACGTGGTATGACCGATGGTGGTTCGTCGATTAGCGCTGTGCGTCAGCTGCTGGCCACGCTGGTGGCGGCCAAGCCGCGCGGTCGGATCGCCGAGCTGGGAACGGGGTTCGGCGACGGAGCTGGCGCGATGGTCGAGGTACTTGCCGCGGACGCCACGTTTGTGACCGTTGAGAACGACCCCGAGAGATTTCAAGCGGCCGCCCTGAAGTTGGCCGGAACCCGCGCTGAAATGGTGCTGGGCGACTGGCGGGAGTTGCTCCCTGAGCGCGGGCCGTTTGATCTCATCTTTCTCGATGCCGGAGATGCCGCGAACTCGGCGGCACTGGCCATTTCGATGCTCGCCGACGGCGGCATGCTCGTGAAAGATGACCTTACTCCAGGGCGCGCCAGCGAAGGCGATCCGGTGCGCGACGCCCTGCTCAACGATCCCCACCTGATTGCCTGCGAGATTCAGACAACCGCGACCACAGCGGCCATCATCGCCGTTCGCCGCGGCTCATAGGCGCCCGGCGGGGCAGCTAGACGCGGTCGAAGCGTCCTCGAGAGGTGAGTGGTGTGCTCTGGGCGACCTCGGGGAGGTACTCGTCGAGAAACACGCGGGCGACGAGCTCCTGGCGCGACGCGACGCCGACCTTGTCATAAAGGCTCTTGGTGTGGTCCTCGACCGTGTGCGGAGAGAGGACCAGCGTCTCGGCGATCTCAACGCGCGAGAGCCCGCGGGCCAGCAGCGTGGCCACCTCGCGCTCACGCGCGGTGGCACCGAAAGCTTCCAGGCGGACGGTTGCCGAGCGGGCCGCGCTGGCCCGCTCGATCACGATTGCCACCCGGCCGTCGGAAGCCGAACCCGGACGGGAGGCGTGAAGGGTCACCCAGCTGTCCTGCGCCGGCACGGTGACGACGTTTGCCCCTCCCTGAGCCGCGTGGGGTTGGCTACGCACGAACCCCGCGAGAGAGAGCACAGCAGCGGGCATCTCATCGTCGTTGTAGGGAAGGTCGCTGGCGGCGATGGAGGCAAGCAGTTCACGGGTCGGTGGAGTGATCATCTCAACCTCATCGCCGGGGCCGAGAACGACCAGGCCGGGTGCATCGAGTCCATGGATTCGCCGAGCCGCGTCAAAGCGCAGCGAAGTGCGGATCCCGCGCGCGACCGCCGCGGTGATTGCGGCAAGGGCATCGGCGTCCTGTTGCTGGAACGGCCCGCTTGACCCGCGCCGAGCGATGTGCACCGCGCCCCAGACACGCCCGCGAATGACGAACGCGGCACGCAGCTCGTGCGGGATATCGAGCGGTACGAGAAGATCGCGGTATCGCGGGCTGCTCTCGGGATTGCCGCGTGTCGCATGGTCGAGGATCCCGACCGGCACCCGCTTGGCGGCGAGCCCCGCGAACGTGTTGACGTCGTCGACCATGTACTCGCTGCGGATGATCAGCTCGCCCGCGCCGGGACCCTGCTCCGGGGTGAGGATGCCGCGACCGATCAGCTCAGCAGGGTCGTCGCTGGTCAGCAGGCGCGTGTGCGGGTCGAGCGTGTGCCAGCAGCTCGCGTCGTTGTCGACGACCGTGCGGACCCTCAAAGCGAGCTCGGCAAAGAACTCCTTGCGCGGTAGGCCTCTGGAGGCGAGGACATCGATCTCATCGATCAGTGCTTCGACGGACCGGGCCATCAACCAAGTCTCCCATCCTGGGCAAGAAAGATCCCCGCGCGTGAGGGATGGTGGAACGGTGCCGCGCGGAGCATGCTCCACACATGACAACTCTCACCCCCATCGCACAGCAGCCGGGCGCCGGCGAGCACCTCTGGTTCTTCGGCGGATTGACGACGATCAAGGCAGCCGGCGACGGCGCCATGATCACCGAGCAGACCGCCCCCCGCGGAAGCGGCTCACCGCTTCACGTTCACCACAACGAGGACGAGTGGTTCTACGTCCTCGAAGGTGAGCTCACGATCTGGGTCGATGGCGACATCCATTCCGCACCAGCCGGCTCGTTCGTCCTCGGTCCGCGGGACATCCCGCACACCTTCATCGTCAGCTCCGAGATCGCGCGGTTTCTCCTTGTCACCGAGCCGGGCGACTTCGCGGGCTTCGTTCGGGCGCTGGCCGAGCCCGCCCCAGGCCCGGAGCTCCCGCCCGGTCCGCCAACGCCTCCTGATATGGAACTGGTGATGAGAACCGCCGCGGAATACGGCTTGGAGATCCTCGGCCCTCCCGGCATCCCGGCCTGAAGGCCGCCGACCACTGATCTCAGATGGACACGGTCACCCTGTTTGAGCAACTGGGACGGCGAGTCGTTCCCGGCCCTGCCCAGTCCCACGACCCACAGCGTTGCGTCGAATCTAGTCGTCGATCGCCTGATGGGCGGCCGTGGTGAAGTCCTGGCGGATCGGGTCGTTCTGATCCGCCGGGCCCCGCCAGCCAAACTCAGCAAAGTACGATCGGCGTGCTCGCCCGGTTGGTGCACGAGCGGCAGCGCGCCGAGCCGACGAAGCCACTCGTCCGGTGCCGACTCAACACCGGATGCGGCGGGCGTTGTCTGCGGTCGGGCGCCGGGCACCGCGTCACTCGGCTCCTGCGGGTAGACCAGGGCATCGAGCTGAGCGAGCGCGTCGACGATCGGCACCGCCGGCCGAAGACCGGTTTTCGCTCCGGTATCGGAGGGATATGAGAGACTCGGCCCGGCCATGGGAAACAGGGCGTTGCAAACGGGAGATCTCAGCCTTCTTCGGTGGGCTGGTGACGCCCAGCTCTCACCAGACGGTGACCAGGTTGCATGGGTCGAGACCGCGTTGGACCTCGAGCTCGACCGGCCAGTCTCCAACGTCATGGTGGCTCCAAGCGCAGGCGGAGTACCTCGTCGTTTCACCGAAGGGCCGGGGGACAGTGCACCGAGGTGGTCCCCCGATGGCCGATATCTCGCGTACGTGTCTGTGGTCGAGGACTCACCCGCGCTGCACCTAGCGCCGCTCGCTGGTGGAGTTCCGCTCAAGGTGGACACGCCGGGGCCGGTGAGCGGCGTGTCGTGGTCGGCGTCTGGTGACGCGCTGGTGGTGGTAGTCACCGTAATGTCGGAGATGCCTGGCAAGGATGATCCCAAGGTCAAGAACTCGCCCAAGCTGATCCGCGGCACGGCTAACCGGCTCGACGGCCGCGGCTACCTCGCCGGCCATGACCACCTGTTCATCTACGCCGTGGAGGATCGCTCGTTGCGTCAGTTGACCTCGGGTGATTACGACCACAGACAACCCAGCTGGTCGCCGGACGGCACCTCGATCGCATGCTTCTCAGACCGTACGCGTCATCGGAACGATGACTGGATGTTCGCGGACCTCTGGCTGATCCCGACGGGAGGCGGCCGGTCGCGGAAGGTGGCGTCCCGAGTGAGCGAGTCGGCAGGCCCGGTGTTCTCGCCCGACGGTAAGCGCATCGCGTTTGGTGGTGCAGTCGGTTCGGAGCGAGCGCACGGTCGCAATTCCCGGCTGCTGGTGGTCCCAGCCGACGGTTCCGGCCCACCGGTCCCAGTGGCCCCCGAGCTCGACCGCCCCGTCATGGCGTGGTTCCCCGTGGGTAACTACGCGTGGTTGTCGAACCGCGAGTTGCTGTTCAATGTCGTGGATCATGGGACCATCAGCCTGCAGCGTGCCAAGCTCGGGGAACGTCGCCCGCGGCCCGTGGTGGCTGGTGACCAGCAGGTCACCAGCGTCACCGTTGCCAAGCGCGGCGGCAAGCTTTTGGCGGCGTTCACCGCCACATGGGTCGATAAGCCGGCTGAGGTCTTCTGTCTCAACCTCGACGCGGACGGTGGTCGCCGCCGCCAGTTGAGCGCGGCCGGCAAAGGCCTGCTGGATGTCGTTGACCTCCTGCCGGCCAAGCGTTTCAGCGTCAAAGCGCGAGACGGTAGGGAGATCGAGTACTTCGTCATCAGTCCCCGTTCCCCCCGAGACGCACCACCGATGTTCCTGCAGATTCACGGTGGGCCACATGCGTGGAACCCGTTCGAGCTCGAGTTCTTCGGCTATCAGGTACTCGCGGCTGCCGGGTACGCCGTCGTCCTGCCGAACCCCCGGGGGAGCATTGGTTACGGAGAGGAGTTCGCCATGGCGGTCAACGGGGACTGGGGAGGCGAGGACTACCACGACCTGCTGGCCTGCGCGGACGACGTGGTCGGTCGCGGGCGGGGAGATAAGGATCGCCAGTTCGTGGGCGGTTATTCGTATGGGGGCTACATGTCAGCCTGGATGGTTGGCCACTCCGATCGCTTCAAGGCGGCCTGTGTGGGTGCGCCCGTGATCGACCTCGTCGCCGAATTTGGAGCCAGCGACGTGGGCCCCCTGATCGCCGAGATCGCGGGAGGCCATCCGTGGGACCCGAGCGATGTCCTGCGGGAGCGCTCGCCGCTCACGCACGTCCCCGATGTGAACACCCCGGTGCTTCTATACGTCTTTGAGGGCGATCTCCGCTGCCCCCCCGACCAGGCGGATGCGTTCTTCACCGGCCTGCGCTGGCACCGCAAAGAAGTCGAGTACGTGCGCTACCCAGGCGGATCGCACATGTCCGCTGCCGACATCGCCGCACCTCCATCGCAGACCGAAGATCGCCTCAACCGCATTCTCGACTTCACGAGCCGTCACGGCGGGATCACGACGAAGCCCGGCCCCGGTGTCTAGCTGTCGATGGTCGTCATGTTGGCTTCGTCGTGCCCTGCGCCGGTGTCGCTCCGGTCTCCTGACCGATGGCCCGGACCTCGTCGACGATCGCCAGGTTGCGCTGGAAGTTCTCGCCAGTGAATCGGGGGTTGGTCTTGCGCCAGTCGTCGTCGGCGAAATCATCGACCGTGCGGATCCAGGCCGGCGAGCAGCCCGTGGCCGAGCGGTGAGTAGGGGACAAACCCGATGCCGAGCTCGCGCAGAAGCGGCAGGATCTCGTCCTCGACGTCACGTGTCCAGAGTGAGTACTCGGTTTGCAGTGCGGTGACCGGTTGGACCGCGTGTGCGCGGCGGATGGTGTCGGGGCCCGCTTCGGAGAGCCCGAAGTGCCGCACCTTGCCCTCCGTGATGAGCTCGCCAACCGCGCTTGCGGTTGCCTCGATGGGTGTGTCACGATCAACCCGATGCTGGTGGCTCCGGTGTTTGCCAACCCTGACCGGCCAGTGAACTCGGCCCGCTACTGTTTCTGGACCGCGCTTCAACCATCCCGCGGTCGGCGAGCTGACCCTGAACTTCGAACGCTTCGACCTCGCGGCCGACACCGGGCTAACGATGTTCACCTACACCCCGGAACCCGGCACCCGATCTGCTGAGAGCCTCGACCTCCTCGCCAGCTGGGCGGCGACAACTGACGGCACCAACGAGCAGCCGGTCACGCCAGGACCCCGATCGGACCGCCAAGGCAACTGACGAACCCGAGCATCTGAACGTCATCGAGCTCGCCGGGCCCGGCGATCACACGCCCAGACGCCGACCAGATCAGGCGCGCAGGGCGAGCCGGTTACGCAAGCGCTCACCAATCTCGACGTCGTGAACCAGCGCTTTGAGCGCGCCCGCGTCGGCACCGATTCCGGCCTCGCGGAGCTTGTGCTCCATCCGCTCCCAGTACGAGGTTTCCATCTGCTCATCGGTCTCGCCAGGGCCGGGGCCGTCGGGGCCGACCACCATCCTGGCGGTGTCCTCGATCTGGGGCAGACCCTCCCGAGCGATCTCATCGGACCCGCTCCAACCGCGGTCATCGAGCAACAAATGTCGCTCGCCGTTGCTCAGCATGACATGCAGGTGGGCCCAGGCTGACCGGCCAGTCTGATCCCGCTCGTCAAGGTCAACCACGGTCAGCAGTCGCTCGACACCCGTCACGCTGCTCACTGTATCCGCAGACACCAGCGATCACGTGAGTGTGTGATCGACGACGCCGTGGCTTTCTCGGAGGTTGGTCAGTCGCCCGGTTCGAGCAAGAACACCGGGATCAGGCGCTCTGTGCGTTGCTGGTACTCGGCATAAGGCGGGTATGCGGCGACGGCGCGCTCCCACCAGATTGAGCGCTCCTCGCCTCGGAGCTCGCGGGCGAGATAGTCGCCGCGGCTGGGGCCGTCCCAGACCTCGACATGTGGATCTGCGCGAACGTTTGCGACCCATGCGGGGTTTGTCGGCGCGCCCCCCTTTGAACCCACGGCGAGGTAGCTTCCAGCATGCTCGACGCGCATCAGCGGCGTGCGTCGCAGCCGGCCGCTGCGGACACCGCGGTTTATCACGATAACGACCGGTAGGCCGGTATCGCGCAGGGTCGTGCCCTCGGTTCCGCCCGAGCGCTCCCACGTTTCGATCTGCTCCCGCACCCACTCCGCCGGGTCCGGGGCCGCGTACTCACCTTCTAGGGGCACGCCAACCAGCATAACGACGGGACACCGGGCAGAGGGCATCGGGAAAGTCCCGAAATAGCAGTCCGACGCGGGCGGCTAATACTTTCCGTTCTCAGCGAGCCACAGTGCATACTGCGGGACGAACGGTCCGGCATCGATGTTCCAGGGCTGCCCCGACCAGACGTAGGCGTCGCAGTACCGCTTGGCATCCGTCGAGGCCACTCGACCGAGACCCCACAGGGGCGACGCGACGTCCGCGGTCGGCGGGATCCCGGTTCGCTGGCAGGCCGTCTGGATTCGACCGTGGCACATCGGGGCGGCGTTGATCGCCCTTCCGGGGACCTGGTAGGGCTTGTACGGCTGTCCGTTCTCGTCGGTGTTGACGATGAAGTGCTTGCCCCTGACGCCGAGCTGCGCCAGTGCTGCGACGACCTTCGCCCCGAACTCGTCTTCGGTCGCCGTAGGGTCGTAGTCGGTGTCGTCGAGCGCGAACCCACGGGCGTAGCGGATGCCGTTGCGAATCAGCAGCGACGCGTCTTGCGCGGCGGTCAGCCATCCGGCGGTGCCGGCGTCGATGTAGACCGTGGTGTGCGGTCTGGCGCTCAGCACCCGCGCGGCATAGGTGTCGATCTGCTCGGGCGCCGTCGAGGCGATCTTGCGCGCGACGGGCAGGTCGACCTGTTCGATGACCAGGGCCCGCGCGCTCCCGATGCCTGCTGCCATGTTGCGATACCAAGCCTCATCGGCCCTCACGTTCCAGAATCCGTGGACCGCGGGCTTATCGACCCCGTTGGACTTCTGATTCTCCCACGGGTTCAGTTCAAACGTCGCGAACTCGGTGAGCGCGTTCGGGTCCCCGTTCTGGGCAGCCGCCACCGCCGCAGCCACCTCGGCCTGCACCTGCCTGGTCGGGTTCTCCCATCCGAACCACACCGCCTGCGGCGTCCGCGCAAGCCGACCCAATAGCTCCTGGGCCGACCCCGTCCTGGATTGGTAAACCCTCCACAGATCATCGTCGTGCGGCACGCCCCACGCCATATGTGCAATCGGATTCGGCCCTGCACCCGGCAGACCGGCGTTGGCGGTACCGGCTTGGGCCACCGGGGCGGCCAGTGCGAGGGCAGCCGTTCCGGCGGCCAGCATCGTCCCTGCCCACCGCCGACCGCGCCACAGCGCCGACATACCGGTCCTGGCGACTTGAGAAAGCATCATTGCCAGGTAGTAACACGCGCGCACGCAGAATGGTGCGCCGCGAACACCGTTCCCATCGGTTAGTGTCGCTCCATGTCAATCCTAATTCGGTACTCACCGTCCTCGCTAACCCGCGAGCAGTACGACCAGGTCAACGAGACTCTTCGGGAGAACGGTCCCGGCGGGCCCCCTTCAGCGCTCCAGTTGCACGTCATGTTCGGTGAGGGGTCGGATCTTCGAGTAAGCGAGGTCTGGGAATCGGAGGAAGCGTGGCAGCAGGCCTGGGACGCAGGCATCAAGCCCGCGCTGGACGCCGCCGGTGTTCAGCTTTCGGAGCCCGACAAATTCCCGGTGAATGAGCTCTGGGGGAGCCGGGTGGCAAGCGCAGCCTAGGAGCTGCATAGCTGAGGCTCGGCCCCTCCGGCCGCCGGGCCGAGCAGGACAAGCGCTGGTCGAATGCGCAAGCGGATCGGCATCGGGTGCGCAGATCGCATGAGAGAGTCAGTGTCCGTACCGGCGGCGACTAGGGGCGTTCGTGTTAGGCGCTTCCGCGGAATCGTGACGGTGAAACAGATTCTCCGGACCATGCCGGTCGATCGGGGCTGGAGAAGATTAACTGCGGCGCTTGTCTAGTTCCGCGCCCGGTCGCTCATCAGAGCTGAAGCCAGGACGGCGGCTGCTTGCTGCCATGGCGCCGGACCGCCGAGGTGCCACCGGCGGTGGATGAACTGGATTCCCGCCACCGATAGCCACCAACGTAACTCGTCGCTGGTCGGAAGCCATCGATGCTGAATTGCGCTCAGATAGCCGGCAGTGACCGCGGCCGCGCGAGCTCGGTGGTCTCGCGCGACGTAGCCGGCCGGCCCCGAGCCCAGCAGCGCGATGAACATCAGGCGGGCGAGGTCCAGGCCAAGCGGCGCCACGTGCGCCTCTTCCCAATCGATCAGCCGCCCGGACCAGCCGGTGTCCAGATAGTTGCCGGGTCCGGGATCTCCATGGGTGAGAGTCAATGCGGTCGTGCCAGGCAGCGTACGGTGACCTAGCTCCGTCCAGTCGGGGACGGAGGCAGCGACCAGGTCCAGCCGTGACCCGAGCTCTGAGATTCGCTCCCGGTGCGCCTGAATGAATTGGTCGGGGTAGAGCGAGGGCAGGATGTGTTCGGGATAGCCGAGGTCGGCCAGCCGAGCGACCATGCCGCCCATGCGGCGCCAGCCGGCGACAGTCGTGGGAGACGAGCCGCGGCAGCGGTTGGTTACCAGACAGGTAACTCGTTCAGGGCCCAGGATTGCATCACCGAAAGCGATGGGCGTCGGTGCCAAGCCTGGCTGTGTCTGTGCAAGCCAGACCAACGCGGCTCGCTTCCGCTCGAGAGCACTCGGGTTTTGCTCGACCTTGACGACAACCGGCTCCTTCCCGTCCTCCAGCCGCCCGATGCGATCGCGACTGAGGCGCTGATTGGCCGCATCGGCGTTGGTCACGAGCTTGGGACTGATCTGCAAAGTCGACGCCGCCCTGAGCGAAGTCTCGGCGGATTCTCGAGCATTGCCACCAGCGGAGGTCGCGTACCTACAGCTTTTGGGGCATGTGTCGATAGGTCGAGCATGAGCACCGTCGCTGGTTACTCTGGTCGGGCTCGACGAGTATCGACTCCTCGCGCGTGGTTCGCGCTCGCGCCGGATGGCCTCGGGCTGTCCCCCCGGCTGGGCGCGGCCCGTGGCGTTGGGCGGGCACGGCATGAGCGAAGCCAGTAGCGAACTGCTGGGTCTGCTCGTCGCAGAGGTCACGGATTACGCGATCTTGACGCTCGACGCCGAGGGGAATGTGGCGTCGTGGAATGCGGGCGCGGAGCGGTTCAAGGGCTACCGCGCCGAGGAGATCATCGGCCGGCATTTCTCGGTGTTCTACCCGCCGGAGGACGTGGCGGCGGGCAAGCCCGGCCGCGAGCTTGAGATAGCCGCAGAAGTGGGCCGTCTGGAGGACGAGGGCTGGCGGGTTCGCCAGGACGGCAGCCGTTTTTGGGCCAACGTCGTGATCACCGCGCTGCGGGCCTCCGATGGTCGGCTGCGCGGCTTCGGCAAGGTCACCCGAGACCTCACCGAGCGCCGGTTACAGGAGCTTGCGGTCCGGGAGCGGGAGCAAACCGTGAGCGGGGTGTTGGCGGCCGCGACGGAGTGCTCGATCATCGGGACCGATCTGTCCGGGACGATCACAGTCTTCAACAGCGGGGCTGAGCGGATGCTCGGATACAGCGCCGAGGAGATGGTCGGTGTGTGTAGTCCGGCGCTGTTGCATGACGCGAGCGAGGTCGCCTCCCGGGCCGGTGCGCTTGGGATCGCTCCCGGTTTTGACGTCTTCGTCTTTGACGCACTCAAGGGTCGAGCCGATACACGTGAGTGGACCTATGTCCGCAAGGACGGCTCCCGGCTGCCCGTCCAGCTGACCGTGACTCCGGTGGTCGACGACACGCACAGGCCGCGCGGGTTTATCGGGATCGCGATCGATCTGAGCGAGCGTCGGCGCGCCGAGGCGGCGCTCCGTGCGGCTGCCGAGGAGGCCGAGATCATGGAAAGGGCGTTCATCGACGCGCCCACCGGTGTGGCGCTGATCGCTCTCGACGGCCGCTTCCTCCGCGTGAACGCTGCGCTGTGCGACATGCTCGGCCGGCCGGAGAATGAGATCGTGGGCTCGACCTCCGCTGGTTTCACGCACCCGGACGATCTCGCGGTCACCGCCGGGGCGATGGATTCGCTGAGGGCAGCGGGCACCCGGGTGCAGGCCGAGAAGCGCTACCTACGCCCCGACGGACAGGTCATTTGGGCATCCACCACCGGCACAGCCGTGAGGGCGATCGATGGACGGCTGACCCACGTCGTGTCGCACTTCCGCGACGTCACGGAACAGCGGGTGGCCGAGGAGCAGCTACGGGCCAGCGAGGAGAACCTCCGCAACGTCGCGACGGTCGCCCGCCAGCTGCCGACCCACCAGAACCCGAGGCAGGCGATCTGCGAGGCGGCGGCCCGGGTGGCTGGTGCGGACGTCGTTCAGCTCTGGGAGCCCGACGGGGCAGGCGATCTGTACGTCACCGCGGCCACCGGCACCGACCCGGCCCTCGACCTGCGCGTGCCGATCGCCGGCGAAACGTCCGGAACGGCGACCGCCTTCAACAGCAAACAACGCCAGGTCTTCTTGGACACGCACGCTCCTGGAGCTCCGGTGTTGAGTCGGATGCGGGACCGGCTCGGCGCCGCATCGGCGCTCTGTGAGCCGGTTATCGGAGTCGCCGGCGCGCTGGGCGTGCTCGTCGTGATGTGGAAGACCGAGATCGCCGAGACGGCCGATCGCGACATCGAAGCGGTGGGCCTGCTGGCCACCGAGGCGGCCGCCGCGATAGAGCGCGCCGACCTGACAGCTCGGTTGCACGCACAGGCCCGCGAGGAAGAATTCCGCCTGCGGCAGCTGCTCGAGGGCGCCCCCGACGCCATGATCATCGCCGACACCGACGGAATCATCCAAACCGTCAACGAGCAGACCCTCAGGCTTCTGGGCTACACCCGGGAGGAGCTCACGGGCGCACCCATCGATCAGCTCGTCCCCGACGGCCAGCAGAGTGGCCACGCTCGGCACCGGGGAGACTACGCCGCACACCCGATCGCTCGGCGGATGGGAGAGCGAGAGCTGACCGCCCGGCACAAGGACGGCAGCGAGATCCCGGTATCGATCACGCTCAGCCCGGTCCAGACCGACGGCGGATGGCTGGTCATGTCGGCGGTGCGCGACATCACCGAGCGCCGCGCTGAACAGGCGCGCCTGCAGGCAGCCGAGGAACAGTTCCGGCGCTCGTTTGATGATGCGCCGATCGGCATGACGATCACCGGGCTCGACGGCCGTTACATCGCGGTCAACGACGCATTCTGTGCGATCGTGGGACATTCGCGCGACGCGCTGATTGGTCGGGCCGTCGAGTCCATCACCCATCCGGACGACCTCGCCGAGGATGCGCAGTCCGTGCGGGAGTTGTTGGCCGGCCCGCTGCGGACGTTCACGCGAGAGAAGCGGTTCCTTCACGCCGCCGGGCCGCCGGCGTGGACCTCGATCAGCGTCACCCTGATCCGCGACGGGCAGGGAAAGCCCATCCAGTTCATCACTCAGGCGCAGGACATCACCGAACGCCGCCGTTACGAGACCCAGCTCAGGCACATGGCCGACCACGATCCGCTCACCGGCCTGCTGAACCGGCGCAGCTTTGAGCGGGCGCTCACCAGCCACGTCGCACGCGTGAAGCGGTCCGGCCCAACCGGGTCGGTGCTGATGGTCGACTTGGACAACTTCAAGTACTACAACGACAGCCAGGGTCACAGCGCCGGTGATGACCTGATCGTCCGGATCGGGCAGGCGCTGCAATCGCGTCTACGTGAGACCGACGTGCTGGCCCGCCTCGGCGGGGATGAGTTCGCTGTGCTGCTCGCCGAGGAAGAGTCGGCCAGCGCTGAAGTGGTCGCCCGTTCGCTGCTCGAGGTCGTCCTGAGTCAGGTCCCCGCCGCCATCCACGGTGAGAGCCGACGCGTGACAGCCAGTATCGGGATTGCCTGCTTCAGCGATGGGGACCGTCTGACCGGCGACGAGATCATGGTCAACGCCGACCTGGCGATGTACGAGGCCAAGGAGGCCGGTCGCAACCGCATCGCGCGATACAAGAGCGACGAACACGAACGCCCACGGATCGAGAGCCAGATGCACTGGGCCAGCACGATCACCCAGGCACTGGCGGAGGATCGCTTCGAACTCCTGGCTCAACCCATCCAGCCCCTCCACGAGAACGGGCCTGCCCAGTACGAGCTGCTGCTGCGGATGCGTGATGCGCACGGCGATCTGATCCCGCCCGGCACGTTCCTCTACATCGCCGAGCGCCTCGGACTGATCCAGGAGATCGACCGCTGGGTGATCGCCCGCGCCATCGCCATGCTCGCCGAGCAGCGCGCCCTGGGCCGCGACCTGCGCTTCGAGGTCAACCTCTCGGGGCACACAATCGGCGATCCCCAAATCCTCGAGCTGATCGAACGCTGTCTCGAAGAGACCAGTGTGCCGCCCGACCGGCTCATCTTCGAGATCACCGAGACGGCCGCCGTGGCCAACATCGCTCGCGCCACCACGTTCGTCAACCGCCTGGCCGAGCTCGGCTGTCGGTTCGCGCTCGACGACTTCGGCGCCGGCTTCGGGTCGTTCTACTACCTCAAGCACCTGCCGTTCGACTACCTCAAGATCGACGGCGAATTCGTCCGCCACTGCGCCACCAATGCAACCGACCGGATCCTGATCGGCGCGGTCGTGCAGATCGCTCGAGGCATGGGCAAACACACGATCGCTGAGTTCGTCGCCGACCAGCAGAGTGTCGATGTCCTCACTGAGCTCGGCGTCGACTACGGACAGGGTTACTTCCTCGGCTGCCCCGCACCACTCGCCCAGCACCTCATCGCCGAGGCAGCCGCCGCGGTCTAGGCTTCCGGCTTGTCGATCGACACACCCGAGGAGACTTGATCACGGACGGCGCTTTTGATCATCCGCCCGCTCCCTGGTTGCGCCCCGACTGGCCCGTTGCCATGCTCCCCACGTGGGCGGTGGTCCGATTCAGGAGCCGGTGGCGCGTGCAGCGAGTCGCTTCGCGGTGTTGCGGGTTCGCGATCTGCGGTACGTGTTCGCCTCGACGCTCGCCTCGGACCTCGGTGATGGGGCCGTCACTGTCGCCCTGGCGTTTGCGGTACTCGATCTCACCGGGTCGGTCACCGACCTTGGCCTGATCGTCGCCGCACGGCTCGTGGCCCAAATCCTGGCGATGCCGATCGGTGGCGTCGTCGCCGATCGTATGAGCCGACGGACGGTGATGATGGGGGCCGATCTGGCGCGGTTCGCCGGTCAGCTAACCATCGGTGTGCTGCTGATCTCAGGGCGTGGGACCGTGCTCGAATTGGCGGTCTCACAGGTGCTCGTGGGCGTGGGCGGCGCGTTCTTCATTCCTGCCTCCACCGGTCTGTTGCAGACGGTCGCCGGTGAGCACATCCAGGAGGCCAACGCGTTGAACGTGATCGCCAGCTAGGGCGCCTCGATGCTCGGGCCGGCGCTTGGCGCGGTGCTGGTGGTCGCGGTCGGCGCCAGGTGGGCGCTGGTGTTCGATGGGGCAAGCTACATGGTGAGCGCACTGCTGCTGGGTCGGATGAGCATCGCCGCAGCGGCGGCCATCCAGCAGAACGCCAAGCCATCGACATTCCTGGCCGATCTCCACGGTGGGTTCGGTGAGGTCACGAGTCGCAGGTGGTTGTGGTCATCGATCATCGGGATGATGTTCGGCAACCTCTTCGCCGCAGCCTTCCCGGTGCTCTCGCCAGTGATCTGCCGACAGCACTACGGAGGAGCAACCGCCTACGCGTCCCTATGGGTGTGCTTTGCGCTGGGCATGCTGATCGGAGGCAGCGCGCTGCTCAGGGTCAAGCCCCGTTACCCGCTCAGAGCGGGGATCCTGATCGGCGGGCCGGCGTTGGCATCCGGGATCGCGCTGGGCCTCCACGCGCCGATCTACATCGTCGATCTGCTCCAGATCACCGCCGGAGCGGGGATGACAGCGTCGAACGCTCTGTGGTGGACCGCGATGCAGCAGAACGTTCCCCGGGAGGCGATGTCACGCGTCATCTCCTACGAGTACGCGCTGACCCTCTCGATCATGCCGGCCGGTGCCGCGTTGGCCGGCCCGCTATCGCACGCCATCGGCCTGTCGTCTGCGCTCATCGCCTGCAGCGCCGCGGCGATCAGTGTCAAAGCCGTAACGCTTCTGGTGCCTGACATCCGCAGGCTCCGAGGCGGACCGCCTCTCGCCTCCGTGGGTCATGAGGCGCTCGCCGGTTGATCTCGCTGGACTCACACCAGCGCAAGCGGCCTCTCGGCTCACCCGGTACTGATCAGCAGGTATCGCTCGTCGTGGATCTCGTGCCCCCAGAGCGTCGGGTCGTCGAGTTTGGCCAGTGTCGCTTCCCGTCCGGCCTCGGCCAGAAGGGCGCGCGCTTGATCGGCGGTCAGGCCAGCGCCGGTGTGCCAGCGTCCCTCGATCAGGACCAGTCGTCCTCTGGGGCTCAGAAGAGCCGTCCAACGCTTCAACGCCTGGGCCGGTTGCGGTAGCGCCCATAGAACGTGGCGAGAGACGACGGCCGCATAGCGGCCGGTCGGAAGCGGGGGAGCGGACGCATCGCCCAGGTGAAAAGCCACGCCAGTCCGTCCCGCGGCTTTCTTCACCGCCTGCTCGAGCATGCGTGACGAGAAGTCGACCCCGTCGACGCGGTAACCCATCTCGGCGAGCAGCAGCGAAAGCGTGCCGGTGCCACAGCCGAGGTCTGCCACCCGCGCGGGCGCGGGCGGGAGCGCCGTTTTCAGCAGCTCGCGCCACCCGGCGCGGATGGTCGAGTCGGTGAGCCCGTGGTCCGCAGCCTGATCGAAATCGGCCGCCGCTCTGTCCCAAAGGCCGATGAGGTCGCGATCCATCCCAGAGGTTTTAGCCACTCACGGCGCTGACCCCAGCCGCTTGACGGTCACCACCCCCCAATGATCATGAATCGACAGCGGCATTCCTGGGAAGGGAGGTAGGCATGGATGACGCCAATATCGCGCTGCTTCTCGCCCGCGCCCGGATCGGGATCGGCGTCGCGTTGGTCGCCGCGCCGGGCTTCGGGGCTCGGGCGCTGAGCGGACGCTCCGCCTCCGGGATTGAGCCTCTGCTCACGCGCATGCTGGGCGCCCGTGACCTCACGCTGGGTCTGGGCACGGTGATCGCGTTGGACCGAGGCGCTCCGGTGCGGGGATGGCTCGAGGCCGCCGCCCTGGCCGACACAGCGGACTGCGTCGCCAGCCTGCTCTCGCGGTCGCAGATGAGCCAGCGCGCCCTCCTCGGGACGCTTTCGCTGGCCTCCGCATCGGCGCTGGCCGGCGCGTACCTGGCCCGCCGGTTGGATCCGGCTCCGCCCGCCCACCCCAACCAGCCCGAGGCGGTCCTCACCGGGCATCCGGAATAGCCCTCCGCCGGGGTCGGGAACGGCCGAAACGGCAGCGCTTTCTCAGGTCAAGCAGCTATCGTCGCTCTCGATGAGCACGAGCAGCGCAGGGGTTTCCGCGGGCTTGGCCACCGACACTGAACGGCCGGCGAGTCCGCTCACGGCTGCGGGCGAACTTCTTCTCTGACGCCACGCGCACGGCCCAGACCGTGCTCGGACTGATCTGGCTGCTCGACGGAGGGCTGCAGTTCCAGTCCTTCATGTACTCCCACGGCTTCATCGACATGCTCAGGACCATGGCGGCGGGCCAGCCGCAGTGGCTGGCATCGAGCATCGACTGGGGTGCCCGGCTCACCGGCCATGACCTGACCGTCTACAACACCCTGTTCGCGCTGGTGCAGGTGGGGATCGGGCTCGGACTGCTCTACCGGCCGTCGGTCAAGGCGGCGCTGGTCGTCAGCTTCGCCTGGTCGCTGTTCGTGTGGTGGTTCGGGGAGGCCTTCGGCATGCTGTTCATGAACATGGCCCAGCCGCTCACCGGGGCACCCGGGGCGGTGATCCTCTACGCCATCGTCGGCCTGGTGGTCTGGCCGGCCGAGCGTCCCGGCGGCCTGCTCGGGATCCGGGGCGCGCGCGATCGACGTGGGCTGCGCTCTGGCTCGTCTGCGCCTATCTCTGGCTGCTCCAGGCGTCCTCGAGCGCCAATGCGATTCACGACGCGATCAATGCCGCGCCCTCCGGCATGAGCTGGCTCTCCAGCCTGCAGGACGGCTTCGCCAGCGTGACCCAGGGCAACGGACTGATCGTCGCTCTGGTCCTGGCCGCCGGCTCCGCGCTGGATCGGGCTGGGCGTCGGCTTCAACCGCGGCGCCCGGCAGCTGCTCATGGTCTCGGTCGCGCTGCAGCTGCTCTACTGGCTGGTCGGCCAGGGCTTCGGCGGCATCTTCCAGGGCGGCGCCACCGACCCGAATGCGGCGCCCGCTGTTCATCCTGCTTGCCTACACGTTGCTGCCGCTGAGCCCGTACCGGCTGTCCAGCCCAGCGCGAGCCCGAACCCGCCCGCCATGACCGTCCGCGCCAAGCATGCGCTGCCGCCGCTGGTACTCGGCGCTCGCCCTCGCCGGGTGCGCCAGCGCGGACAAGAAGCAGACGACCACGACCAACGAAGCGCCACCGACAGCAGCATGGCCGGCATGAACATGTCGGGTATGGGCGCCTCCACGAGCGTGCCCACGGTCAACGGGATCAAGCCGGTGGCGATCCGCACGCTCGCGACCGCCTACTGGCAGGACATGGAGATCCAGGCCCAGACGATGACCCCGGTCTCGTTCGTGGTCTTCACCGGCAACGGCAAGGAGCAGCACGTTCAAGCCGCCCAAGAACGCGAGCTTCCACCTGATGATCATGCTGACCGACCGGCACACGCACTTCCAGATCCCCTACGCCAGCGTCTGGGCGACGATCACCAACAGCGCCGGAAAGGTCGTCTACAACGAGCAGCAGTGGCCGATGATCTCCGAGTACATGGGCACGCACTACGGCAACAACGTGCCGCACCTCGCGCCCGGCGCTACACGCTGAAGCTGCTGATCAGCCCGCCGGCCTCCGCGCGCCACCTCGAGTACGCGCACGTGTGGCAGAAGCAGCACACCGTCGTCGAGCGACTTCACCTGGAAGCCGGCGACATGAGCGGCCGCGGCGTGTTCACGCGCCGCCGCTTCCTGACGGGCGCAGGCGGAGCTGGTGGCAGCGGCGGTGGCCGCGGGGGTCGTTATCGATCACTCCGCCAGCGGCCTGGCTGTGCCGCTGGCGGACCTGCCCGCCCCGGTGCCCGGCCTACCCGCGCGCCAGCACGCCTGGAACGCGGCGCTGATCCGCCGACCAGTTCGGCAACCCGACGCCGCCGCGCCATGACCGGCTGCTGCTGTTCGACGTGCGCGGGACGCCCGACCCGCGCTACGCGCGACTGCTCGAGGCCGAGCTGCGCACGGCTCGAGCACGCCCACGGCTGGGGCCCGGCCGGGCTGCTCTTCACCGCCGGCTGGTCGCCCGCCTACTTCGAGCGGGTGCTCGGCGTGCGCCAGCCCGATCCCGCGCGCCACGGCGACTGTCGGAGTTCGAGCAGCCGACGATCGACGACTTCCACCTCTGCCTGCACCTGGCCTCCGACGATCAGGCGCTGCTCGCCAGCCTGCCAGCGCGCAGCTGAAGCCGGCGCTTGCGCCGATCCTGCGCCTTCGCCAGGTCCGCACAGGGTTCGCGGGCGCAGGGTTGCCGGCCGCCCACCAGCGGGTGGGCGGCATCCCGGCCGGGCAACCACGTCAGCCAGTCGACGCCGCTGTTCATGGGCTTCAAGTCCGCGCTCAAGAAGAACCAGGCCAGCGAGGACGCGGTCACGATCCCCGACGGGGCCGTTCGCGAGGGCACGACGATGGCCGTCAGTTACATGACGCTCAGCCTCGACAGCTGGTACGGGGACCTCAGCTATGCGCGAGCGCGTGGCGCGCATGTACTCGCCGCAGACGAGCCCCGCGCAGGTGGCGCGCTTCACCACCGATGCCGAGTCCAACCCGGGCCTGATCGACCAGTCGATCAAGCACGGGGTGATCGGCCATGCGCAGGCCTCGGCGCGGGCACGTCGCGACGGCAGGCCGCTGATCCTGCGGCGCGACTTCGACACCGTCGACGGCGGCCAGGCGGGACTGCATTTCGTCTCGCTGCAACGCACGATCGCGGACTTCGTGACCACGCGCACGGCGATGAACCAGGCCGGCGCGCAGCTGAAGAACCCGGCGATCACGGCCACCGTCAACAACGGGATCAACGAGTTCATCTTCGTGCTGCGCCGCGCGAACTACGTCCTGCCGTCGCGCGCTGAGCGGTCATTCCCCCTGCTGCCGGGCACGAAAGCGTCTGCTCTGACCCCCTTCGGCCTAAACCAGCCGAGGGTTCCGGCCGATCACTCAACCTATGGCCATTGAGGTGTCGGGCCCCGCGCTCGATACGACAGATCTGATCGATCAGCTGGGGGACGCCGTGGTGGCGGCCGACCTCGACGGAAAGATCACTATTGCAACGCCGCCGCCGAGGCGCTCTACGGCTACCGCGCCGAGGAGCTCGTCGGTCGGGACCTCGCTCATGCTCGCCCCGGAGCGATCGCCCGAGCGGGCCGCGGTCGAGCGCGGCCGGGTGCTCGGCCGGAGAGACCCGACAGCTGATCGGGCATGTGGTGACGCGGTCGGGCGCAGATTCGCGGGGTCGCGATGACGCTCAGCTCCGCTGCGCGACGCCGACCGGCGCGATCGTCGGCTCGATCGGCGTCGCGCGCGACGTATCCGCCGCAACTCCTGCGCGAGCGCCAGCACGAGTTCATGGCGCGCCTGGTCGGCGAGACGGACACGGTGGCGGTGATCGGCACCGATCGTGACGGCCTGATCACCGATGTTCAACCGCGGCGCCGAGGAGCTGCTCGGCTACACGGGCGAGGAGGTCGTCGGCCTGCGCAACGGGGTGATCCTGGTCGACCCAGAGGAGATGGAGCGCCGGGCCGAAGCCGCTGGGGGCACCAGCGCCGTGGCCCGGGCGCGCACCGGCGAGCTCGACGAGGGCGTCTGGACCTATATCCGCAAGGACGGGTCCCGGGTCGAGGTGCTGCTGACCATCCGCGCCATCTTCAACCAATTCGACGAGATCGAGGGATTCATCTCCTTCGGGCGCGACGTGTCGGAGCTGCGCCGGGTCGAGCTGGCCCGCATGCAGGCCGAGGAGCGCTTCCGCATCGCGTTCGAGCATGCGCCGATCGGCCTGGCGATCACCTCGCTCGAGGGTGCCGACCGCGGGGCGCTGGACGCAGACCAATCCGGCGCTCGCGCGGATGCTCGGCTGGGAACCGGGCGAGTTGGATGGCACGGCTGATCGACGACGTCACCCATCCTGAGGATCGCGGTCACACCAACGGCTTCCTCGAGCGATCTGCGCCATCAGCAGCCGATCGTGGTGGAGAAGCGCTTCACCCGCCAGGACGGCAGCTACGTGTGGGCCTATGTCAGCTCCACGCCGGTGCCCAGTCTGCACGGCGGCTCGGCCGCCTATTCGGTGACCCAGGTCCTGGACATCAGCGAGCGCCACGCAGTTCGAGCAGCAGCTGCACTACCTGGCCGACCACGATCCGCTGACCGGCCTGCACAACCGCCGGCGGTTCGAGGCCGAGCTCGAGCGGACGGTCTCGGACAGCGCGGGCCACCGGCGGCAGCGCCGCGCTGCTGGTGCTCGACCTCGACGGCTTCAAGGTGGCCAACGATCGCTTTGGCCATTCCGTCGGCGACGACCTGGTCACCCACGTCGGGCGGCCTGCTGCGTCGAGAGCGTGCGCAAGAGCGACTTCATCGCACGCGCTCGGGGGCGACGAGTTCGCGATCATCCTGCGCGACTGCAAGTCGGCCGAGGCGACGGCGGTGGCCGAGAAGGTGCTCGAGGCGATCCGCACTGCGCGGGCTGGTCGTCACGCCCGAAGGGCACGGCCCGCGTCACCACTTCGATCGGCATCGCCCTCTACCCGCCGGGCTGCAACTACACGACCGACGAGTGGGCGGTGGGGGCCGATACGGCTATGTACGACGCCAAGGCGGACGGCCGCAACTGCTACGCCGTGTACTCACCCGACGGGCAGCCGCGCGCCGAGGGCGCCGAGCGCGACTCTTGGTTCTCGCGGCTGCGCCGAGCCCTCGATGAGGATCGCTTCGTCATCTACGCGCAGCCGATCGTGCCGATCTGCAGCGCAGGGCTGCCGCGTTATGAGCTGCTCGTGCGAATGGTCGACGACAGCGGGGAGATCGTGCCCCCCGGCGCCTTCCTGCTGAACGCCGAGCGCTTTGACCTGATCGGCGAGATCGATCGCTGGATGCTGCAGCACGCGATCGCGCTTCTGCATCAGCACGCCTGTGCCGGCCACGACATCAGCCTCTCGGTGAACCTCTCCGGCAAGACGATGAACGACCTCGAGCTGGCCAGCGACCTGGGGGAGATGCTCAAGGCGCACGCCGATCCCGTCCGGGCCGGCTGGTGGTCGAGGTCACGGAGACCGCGGCGATCGTGAACATCGAGCGCGCGCGCGAGCTCGCGCGCCAGCTGCGCCAGCTGGGCTGCCTGTTCGCGCTCGATGACTTCGGGTCCGGCTTCTCGTCGTTCTACTACCTGAAGCACCTCGAGTTCGACTACCTGAAGATCGACGGTGAGTTCATCGTCAACCTGGTCGGGAGCGCCACCGACCGGCTGCTGGTGCAGGCGGTGGTCGACATCGCCCGCGGTCTGGGCACCCAGACGGTCGCGGAGTTCGTCGGCGACGACGCCACGGTCGAGCTGCTGCGGCAGCTCGGCGTCGACTACGGGCAGGGCTATCACCTCGGTCGTCCCGCCGCCGGTGGAGACGCTGCTCCTCGCCGCTGCCGAGCTCGGGCTCGAAGTGATCCCAGAGGCAACCGCGCGCGTATCGACTTCAGTCGCCAATCACCGGGCCCTTATCGAGGCCCGCTACCGTCGCAGATCACGTGGTTCAGCTGTCTTGACAAGAGCGGCCTGCTCGGTCGCCATTGGTGGGCTCGCCTTGGCCGGCGCCGCCTCCGCCGAGGCCGCTGCGCCCGAGGCCCGCATCGGCTTGGCGCCCCAGCTGCCCGCCGGTACGACGCTCGTGGCCGGGACCGCGGCGAACAAGCCAATGCGCCTCACCGTGGCGCTGGCCCCGCGCGATCCCGCCGCGCTCTCCAGCTACGCCGCCGCCGTCGGAGACTCCGAGCTCGCCCGAGTACCGCCACTACCTGACCCCCAGTGAGTTTCGCGCGCGCTTCGCCCCGCGCGGAGCACGCTCGTGCGGGTGGAGGCGGAGCTGCGGCGGTCACGGACTCCACCCGGCACGGTCACGGCCAACGGCCTCGCCGATCCACGTCCGCGCGAGCGCCGGCGCGATCGAGCACGCTTTCTCCCTGTCGCTTGTGCACGTGCGCCTGGCGCGACGGGCGCGACGCGATGTACAACTCCCGCGCCCCTGCGGTGGCGCCGGCGTGGCGCCTGATATCCAGGCCGTCGTCGGGCTGAGCAGCGTCGCCGTGATGCAGCGGCTCGACATCAGCCGCCGATCCTCGGGCAGCGCCGGCCGTGCCCGCGGCGCTGCGACGGGTGCTCACCGCTCCGGCGCGAGCTCCGCGCACACCGCTACCGGATGGACCGCAGCCGTGCCTGAAGGCCTCCGAGGTGGCCCCAGGGCAGGGCGCCTACACCGCGGACCAGATCGCCAGCGCCTACGGCTTCTCCGGCGTCTACCGGACCGGGGATCTCGGCCAGGGCGTGACGATCGGCGCCTACGAGCTCGAACCGAACTCGCCGGCCGACATCGCCGCGTACCAGAAGTGCTACGGAACCGATACCGACGGTCAGCTACGTGAAGGTCGACGGCGGCGCCGGCAAGGGCATCGGCCAGGGCGAGGCGGCGCTCGACATCGAGCAGCTGATCGGGCTCGCGCCGAAGGCGAAGCTGATCGTGTACCAGGGCCCGAACAACAACTCGGACAATCCCGGCACCGGCCCCTACGACACGCTCGCGGCGATGATCGGCCAGGACAAGGTGCAGGTCATCTCCAACTCCTGGGGCGAATGCGAGACGCTCGAGGGCACCGCCGACGCTCATGCCGAGAACACCCTGCTCGAGGAGGCCGCCACCCAGGGCCAGACCTTCGTCTCGGCGGCCGGGGACTCGGGCTCCGAGGACTGCTGGAGCCCGCCGCCCGGGGGCAACACCAACAACGCCCTGACGGTCGACGACCCGGCCAGCCAGCCGTTCGCCATAGCTGTGGGCGGCACACGCTGACGGGAGATCGGGCCACCCCCGACGGAATGGGTGTGGGATGACGACAACCCGAACATCAACTACTCGCGCTTCGGCGTCCAGCAGGGCGCCGGTGGCGGCGGGATCTCGTCGCTGTGGCGCGATGCCGAGCTTCCAGTCAACGGCCGCCTCCGGCGCTCGGGGTCGTGAGCACCCAGTCGTCGCCGGACCGCCTGTGGCGCCGCCGCCCGGGCAGCTACTGCCGGGAGCTGCCCGACGTCTCCGCCGACGCCGACCCACTGACCCCGTATCTCGATTACTGGAACGGCGCCGGTAGCTCCACACACGCCGAGTCTGGCTGGCAGGGCACCGGCGGCACCAGCGGCGCCGCCCCGGTCTGGGCTGCCCTGTTCGCGCTGGCCGATGCCAGCCGCGCCTGCCGCGGGCACCCGGGTCGGCTTTGCCGATCAGACGCTCTACGCGCTGGCCGGCCAAGCCCAGACCACCTACTTCAACGACATCACCACCGGCAACAACGACTTCACGCCAACCGGCAACACAGCGGGTCTGTATGCGGCGGCCCCCGGCTACGACATGGCCAGCGGGCTGGGCACGCCCAAGGCCGCGGCGCTCGTGCCGGCGCTCTGTCGGCAGGCGGTGAAGGTCACCTACCCGGGCGCAGGTCTACACCTTCTACGACCAGCGCATACGGCTCAGGCTGCGCGCCGCGCTGACCGCCGGGCAGACGGGCCCGATCACGTTCCATGCCCGCCGGCTGCCCGCTGGGCTGCATATGAACGCGGCCACCGGCGTGATCAGCGGAACCGTCCGCACGCGCCGGCGTGCGCACCGTCACCATCACCGCGTCGAGCCTCGTCCGGAACCTACGGCTCGATCCAGTTCACCTGGGCGGTCGAGCGGCGCCCGCGGGTCTGGGCCGCGGTCCGGGGCACGACGCTCGGCGCCGGCGCATCACCGATCGAGGCCTGCGTCCGGCGCCTTCGAGCCCGGGTCTGCGCCAGGTGATCATCGAGCTGCCGGGGAGCATCACGGCTCGACGGCGGCGCGCCAGGTGCGGGTGCTGACACGCCGGGCGGCCGACCGCTGGCGCACCGCGCCCACCTCAGCGGCCGCGTGCTCACGATCACGCTCGACCTCGCCCGACTCGCCGGTGCGGGTCGTCTTCCCCTCGGGCTCTGCTGCGCGCGACGCGGGCGGCCCACGGCGGCAGCTGAGCGTGCAGGTGCGGACCGTCGATCGCGCTCGGCGGTCACCTGACGCTCAAGCGCAGCTTCGGCGCCTGAGCCGCCGCCCAACGGGCCATTTGCTTTCATCGGCTGCGTGCCTGCCGCTTTCACCTCATCCGCTGGCGGAGGCCATGTCGCGCCGATCTGCTCGCGCGCTTCACCCGCTACGTCCAGATCGACACCCAGTCTCGCGTCGATCGCGAGCGCTCGCCCAGCACCCCGGGTCAGCTCGACCTCGCGTCGGCTGCTGGTCGACGAGCTGCAGGCGATCGGGCTGACTGACGCTCAGCTGGACGAGCACGGCTACGTGTACGCGACGCTGCCCGGCAACGGTTCCGGACACGCCGGTCATCGGCCTGGTCGCGCACGTCGACACCAGCCCGGACGCGCCGGGCGCGGGCGTCAAGCCGCTCGTGCACCGTGACTACGGCGGCGGTGTCATCGAGCTCCCGCACGACGGGACCCGGCTCGATCCGGCCACCATGCCCGCAGCTGGCCGCCATGGTCGGCCACGACCTCGTCACCTCGAGCGGCGACACGCTGCTCGGCGCCGACGACAAGGCGGGCGTGGCGGCGATCATGGCCGCCGTCGTCCCACCTGGCAGGCGCACCCGGAGCTGCCGCGCCCGCACCTTGCGCGATCGCGTTCACCCCGGACGAGGAGATCGGGCACGGCGCGACGCTGTTCGACATTCCCGGGTTCGGCGCGCGCTGCGCCTACACGATCGACGGATCCAAGCGCGGTGAGCTGCAGGATGAGTCGTTCAGCGCCGATGAGGTGCGCGTCAAGGTCACCGGCGTCGGGGTCCACCCCGGCTTTGCCACCGGCAAGCTCGTCAGCGCGCTGCGCGTCGCGGCGCAGATCGTCGCCGCGCTGCCCGACCGACCGGCTGACCCCGGAGACGACCTCCGGCCGCGAGGGCTTCATCCATCCGACGTTTCTGCACGGCGCCACCGACAAGGCCGAGGCGCGCTGGATCGTCCGTGACTTCGACGAGTCGCTGCTCGAGTCGCACGTGGCGCTGCTGCGCGAGACGACCGAGCGCGTCGCGTCGGCCAATCCCGGGGCCGAGGTGGAGTTCGAGGTGATCCGCCAGTACCGCAACATGCGCGAGTACATCGAGGGCGACCCCGACGTCGTCGCCGCCGCCGAGGACGGCGTTCGCGGCCGAGGGCATCGAGCCGATCCGCCAGCCGATCCGCGGCGGCACCGATGGCTCGCGGCTGTCCGAGATGGGCCTGCCGACGCCCAACATCTTCGACGGCGGCCACGAGTACCACTCGGTGCGGGAGTTCGCGTCGCTGCAGGACATGGCCGCCTGCGGCAGCGGTGATCGTGCGGCTCGCGGAGGCCTGGACACGCCGCTGAGGGAGTCGAGAGCCAATTCCTCTACGGACCCTCACGGTCGTTGGCAACCGTCCGCAGTTCATCAAGGCGGCGGCGGTCTCGCCGCGGCTGCGCGGCTCGTGGCGAGGAGCTGCTCGTGCACACGGGCCAGCACTTCGACGATGCGCTCTCAGCGGTGTTCTTCGCCGAGCTCGGGCTGCCCGCGCCGGAGGTCCAGCTCGCGATCTCCGGCGGCTCCAACACCTCTCAGACCGCCCGCATGCTCAGCGCGCTCGGAGCCGGTGATCGCCGACGCCGCGCCGGACTGCGTGCTCGTCTACGGCGACACCAACTCGACGCTTGGCCGGCGCGCTGGCCGCCGTCCAGCAGGGCGTCCCGGTGGCGCACGTGGAGGCGGGCATGCGCTCCTACGACCGAGCGATGCCGGAGGAGATCAACCGCGTGCTCACCGACCATCTGAGCACGCTGCTGCTGTGCTCGTCGCAGGTGGGAGTCGCCAACCTCGCGGCGGAGGGAATCCGCGGCGCGGAGTGCGTCGGCGACGTGATGGTGGACGTCGCGCTCGAGGCTCAGCCGCGCGCGCGGGAGCGGGTCGATCTGGTGCAGGCCCACGGTGTCGAGCCGGGGACCTACCTGCTGGCCACCGCCCACCGCGCCGGCAACGTCGACGATCCCGCGCGGCTGGCGGCGCTGGTCGAGCTGCTGCTCGGCATCGGCGAGCCGGTCGTGCTGCCGCTGCACCCGCGGACCCGCGCGCGGCTCGAGGCGGCCGGGCTGCTCGAGCGTCTGGCTCGGCCGGCGCTGGTGCGGGTGACCCAGCCGCTCGGCTACTTCGAGCTGACGGCGCTGCTCTGCAACGCCCGAGCGGTGCTGACCGACTCCGGCGGCCTGCAGAAGGAGGCGTACCTGGCCGGCGTTCCCTGCGTGACGCTGCGCACCGAGCACGGAATGGGTCGAGACGGTCGAGTCGGGCTGGAACACGCTGGTCGACCTCGACGCTCGAGGCCGCCCGTGCGGCGCTTGCCGGCGCCGACGCCCGCCGAGCGGCCTGCAGCTGTACGGGGACGGACAGCCGGCGAGCGGGTCGTCGCCGCGCTTCTCGACCGCGTTCGAGCAACTAGACTGGCCCGTCGCATGGCTGAAGACCTGATTCGAATCGGTGTCGCCGGACTCGGCTACTGGGGCCCCAACCTGGCCCGCAACTTCGCCGGCCTCCCGGACTGCGAGCTGCGCTGGGTCTGCGACGAGTCCGAGGCCGCGCGCGAGCGGGCGGCGCTGCAGTTCCCGGGCGCCCGGGTGGCGGCCGAGCTCCAGGAGCTGCTCGACGACCCCGAGCTGGATGCTGTGGTGCTCGCCACGCCGGTGCCGAGCCACGCCGATCACGCGGTGCGGGTGCTCGAGGCCGGCAAGCACTGCTTCGTCGAGAAGCCGCTGGCGCAGTCGGTGGCCGACGCGGAGCGCGCGGTGGCCGCGGCCGACCGAGGCCGGCAAGCTGCTGATGGTCGGACACCTGCTCGAGTACCACCCGGGCGTGCGCAAGCTCAAGGAGCTGGCCGACAGCGGCGAGCTCGGCGACATCTACTACATCTACGGCAACCGGCTGAACCTCGGCAAGCTGCGCGCGGACGAGAACGCGCTGTGGTCGCTCGGCGCGCATGACGTCTCGGTCGTGCTCGCGCTCGCCGGCGAGGAGCCGATCGAGGCCGTGGCGCACGGCGAGTCCTACGTTCGCCCCGGCGTCGAGGACGTTGTCTTCTGCTACCTGCGCTTCCCCTCGGGGCTCGCCGCGCACCTGCACCTGAGCTGGCTGGACCCGCACAAGGAGCGCCGCTTCACGGTCGTCGGCGCGCACAAGATGGCGACCTTCGACGACATGGCGATCGAGGGCAAGATCACCGTCTACGACAAGGGCTTTGACGAGGCGCCGCGCGGCTACGGCGAGTGGGTCACGCGCAGCGGCGACATCTATTCGCCGCGGCTGCCGAACGTCGAGCCGTTGCGGCTCGAGTGCCAGGAGTTCCTCGACAGCATCCGGCAGGCGCGCCGCCCGCGCTCTGACGGGGAGAGCGGCCTGCGCGTGGTGCGCGTGCTCGAGCGGCTGCAGAAGTCGCTCCAGGCGTCCGAGCGCGCCGTATCCGGCGGGCGCGCGCGATGGCTGAGATCTCGCCGGCGGCGCACGTCGACGCGAGCGCCGTGATCGGCGCCGACGTGTCGATCGCCCCCGGAGCGGTGATCGGCGCCGACGTGACGCTCGGAGACGGGGTAACCATCGGCGCGAACTCCGTCGTCACGCGGGCGTGCGCATCGGAGCGGGTTGCCTGATCGAGGATCTGGTCGTGCTCGGCAAGCGGCCGCGCCTGAAGCGCGGCTCGAGCGCTGCCGCGGTCGAGCTCGGCGCGCTCGAGCTGGAGCCGGGCGTGACCGTCTGCTGCGGCGCCGTCGTCTACGCCGGCGCGGTGGTCGGGGCGGGACTCGATCATCGGCGATCAGGCGCAGGTGCGCGAGGGCTCGCGCATCGGCCAGCGGTCCGTCGTGGGGCGCGCCTCGTGCGTCGATTTCAACGCGGTCGTCGGCGACCGGGTCTCGATCCAGACCGGCGTGTACGTGACCAGCTGGGCGGTCGTCGAGGACGACGTGTTCCTCGGCCCCGGCGTGCTGATGACCAACGACAACACGATGGGGCGCCACCCCAAGGGCGAGCCGCTGGCAGGCCCCGATCGTGCGTCGCGCGGCGCGCGTGGGCGGCGCGACGGTGCTCGTCCCGGGGTGGAGATCGGCGAGGAGGCGTTCGTCGGTGCCGGCGCGGTGGTCACTCGCGACGTCGGGCCGCGCGAGGTTGTGGTCGGGATGCCGGCCCGGCTGGTCCGTCAGGTTGACGCAACTGAGCTGATCGAAAGATGGCGTTGATATATGTGATGAGGGAAGTGTTCTGAGGGCGCTGCCCATTCGGAACCCTCGGATGCCCGATCGAAGCACCCCGGATGCGGGCGTTTCGGCTTCCTACCATCACAGTAATGCCCAACCAAGAACCAGTCACCAACATCACCGATCCACGCTGGTTGCGCGCGATCTCGCACCCGATCCGCATCCGTCTGCTGGCGATGTTGGACGAGGAGCCCGCCAGCCCCGTGATCCTCGCCTCCAAGCTCGATCAGCCGCTGGGCACGATCGCCTATCACGTGCGCACGCTCTACGACCTTGGATTGCTGAAGCTGGTCAGCACGCGCCAGCGGCGCGGTGCGACCGAGCACTACTACAAGACGACCGGGCACCCCACCGGCTCCGAGGAGGCGTGGGAGGGGCTCGATGCGATCTCCAAGCAGCGCCTGCTCACGGCGCTGATCGCCAAGGCGACCGACTACGCGACGAGGTCGGCAGCCGCCGGCGGCTTCGACGCCAAGGAGGCGCACATCTCCACCGACGCGCTGAAGCTCGACCGTCAGGGCTTCGAGGAGCTGGCCAAGGAGTCGAAGAAGTGGCTCGCCCGGGCCCGGGAGATCGAGCGGGAGGCCGCGCAGCGCGTCGGACGGGATCCCGACTCGGCGCTGGATGTCGGGCTGACCCTGATGCTGTTCGAGGCGCTGCCCTTCAGCGCCGACGTTCCGCCAAGCCACAACGGCAGCGGAAACGGCGCCGAGCACGAGTCAGCGGAATCGCGCCGCTAGGCGTCGCTGCAACGCGGCGACGCCGAGACCGGAGCCGTACATGCCCCTGCCGGCCTCGGTCCAGATGACCTGCTCGCGGCCGGGCCGACGCTGATCAGCGCGACCGGCACCTTGACGAAGTCCGAGATGTACTGCAGGTAGTCTGCGGGCCGTGTCGGGGAGCTCGTCCTCGCTGCGGCACTCGGTGATGTCCTCGTCCCAGCCGGGCAGCTCCTCGTACTCGCCGGCGAGTGGTGCAGCACCGTCTGGTGGTAGGGGAAGTGATCGATCTCGAGGCCGTCGTTGGCGCGGTAGCGCGTGCAGACCGAGATCGTCTTCTGGCCGGACAGCACGTCCAGCTTGGTGATCGCCAGAGCGCCGACAACGAGTTCAGGCGGGCGGCGTAGCGCAGCGCGACCAGGTCGAGCCAGCCGACGCGGCGCGGGCGCCCGGTGGTGGTGCCGAACTCGGCGCCGCGCTCGCGCAATTCGTCGCCGAGCGGGCCCTCGAGCTCGGTCGGGAACGGGCCCGCGCCGACGCGCGTGCTGTAGGCCTTGGTGATGCCCCAGACCTCGTCGATGTCGCGCGGCCCGACGCCGGCGCCGATCGTGGCCGAGCCGGCGATCGGGTTCGAGGAGGTGACGAACGGATAGGTGCCGTGGTCGATGTCCAGCAGCGTGCCCTGAGCGCCCTCGAACACGACCATGTCGCCCGTCGTCGAGGCGCTCGAGCACCAGCCGGCTGGTGTCGGCGATGTACTGCTTGATGCGGTGGCCGTAGGTCAGGTACTCCTCGGTCATCGTCTGCAGGTCGAGCCGCGGGTCGCGCGCGAACTCGCGCAGCGACAGGCGCTTGGGCTCCATCGCGGCCACGATCTTCTTCTTGAGGATCTTCTCGTCGAGCAGGTCCTGAACGCGGATGCCCGAGTCGCGCGGCCTTGTCCGAGTAGCAGGGGCCGATGCCGCGGCGGGTCGTGCCGATCTGCAGCTTGCCCAGCTTGATCTCGCCCGCGTGGTCGAGCAGCATGTGGTAGGGCATGATCAGGTGCGCGTTGGCGGAGATCCGCAGCGCGCTCGTGTCGATGTTGCGCCGCCGCAGGTCGTCCAGCTCGTCGGTCAGGATCTTCGGGTCGATCACGACCCCGTTGCCGATCACGCAGAGCTTGCCCGGGTGCAGGATGCCCGACGGCATCAGGTGCAGCTTGTAGGTCACGCCACCGTGCACGATGGTGTGGCCGGCGTTGTTGCCACCCTGGAAGCGCACGACCGCGTCTGCGCGCTCGGCGAGCAGGTCGGTGATCTTGCCCTTCCCTTCGTCGCCCCACTGGGCCCCGACGATCACGATTCCAGGCATTTCTTCTCCAGTGTAGGGGCCTGACGTGCGCGAGCGAGCGGAGGCGACGCAGCGCCGGGTCAGATCAAGCGATCCGCAGGTCCATGCGGTGGTCGCGGCCCAGCGAGCGGCAGCTCGTCGCACATCTCCGTCAGGCGCGAGACGGTTCGCTCGGTGATCTGCTGGCAGAGCGTCTCGCGGTCGAGGATGTTGGTGGTGATCACGATCGACGCGCTGCTCCTCGTAGCGGGCGTTGATGATCGAGTAGAGCTCCTCGAGCACCCAGGGGTCGTCTGCTCGGCGCCGATGTCGTCGATGTGCAGCAGATCGACCGCGGTGAGCCGCTCCAGCAGGTCGTTGTGCGAGCCGGTGTCGAAGGTCTTGCGGATCTGGCTGAGCAGGCCGGGCAGCGAGTAGCGCGCCGCCGAGCGGCCGGCCTCGAGCGTCGCCTTGGTCACCAGCATCGCCAGCGTCGTCTTGCCGGTGCCGACCGGCCCCATGAACCAGAGCCCGCGGCCGGCGTCGAGGTTCGCGTCGATGCGGTCGACGAAGCGCCGCGTGGCGGCCACGATCTTCGGGTCGATCTCCGTCACCGGGAAGCGCTCGAAGGCCACGTCGCGGTAGCGCTCCGGGATCACCGCCGAGAGGCTGCGCGCCTTGTTGCGGGCGATGATCTGCGGCCGGCAGGCGCAGTCGCGGGCGGTGTTGCTCTCCTCGTCGTAGAGGAAGCCTGAGCCGTCACAGATGCCGAGAATGCAGGTTGCCATCAGTCGACCCTCAGCGCTCAGCCGGCGAACTGCGGCGGCGCGTAGTTCATGAACTTCGGGAACTGGCTCTGGAACGTGAGCGTGATCTCCCCGACCGGACCGTTGCGGTGCTTGGCGATGATGATGTCCGCCTCCCCGGGCCGCGTCGACTCGCGGTTGTAGTACTCCTCGCGGTAGATGAACATCACCAGATCTGCGTCCTGCTCGATCTGCTCCGCTCTCACGTAGGTCGGAGAGGATCGGCTTCTTGTCACCGGCGCGCTGCTCGACGTTACGGCTCAGCTGAGACAGCGCGATCACGGGTACCTTGAGCTCGCGCGCCAGGCTCTTGAGGCCACGGCTGACCTGGCCGACCTGCTCGACGCGGCTCTCGACCCGGCCCTCGTGGCGCATCAGCTGCAGGTAGTCGATGATGATCATGCCGAGGCCGCCGCGCTCCTCGAGCTGGTGGTGCAGGCGGCGGGACTTGGCGCGGATCTCCAGCACGCCCGTGTCGCTGGAGTCGTCGACGTAGAGCGGCGAGTCGGACAGCCGGCCGGAGGCCTCGAGGATCTTCGGCCAGCGCGACTCGGCGACGCGGCCGCGGCGCAGGTCGTCACCCGGGACCTTCGCCTGGGAGGCGACGAAGCGCTGCGCGAGCTCCGACTCGGACATCTCGAGCGAGAACAGCGCCACCGGAAAGCCGGCCAGAGCGCGCGTTCTCGGCCATGTTGCAGACCAGGGCCGACTTGCCCATCGACGGCCGGGCGGCCAGCACGATCAGGTTGCCGGCCTGGAAGCCGCCGGTCATGTCGTCGAGGTCGCGGAAGCCGGACGGCGTGCCGGTGAGCGGGCTCTTCTGATTGGAACGGTGGTGGAGGCGGTCGGTCTCCTCATGAAGCACCTCCGCGATCGGGCGGATCGCCTTCTGGCGCTCGTCATGGGCGACCTCGAGCATCGCCCGCTCAGCCTGCTCCACCAGTTCACGGGGCGATGCCGTGCGGGCCAGGACGTCGGCCTGGATCTCTCGTGTGGCCTCGAGCAGCGCCCGCATCTGCGCCTGCTCGCGCACGATCCGGCCGTAGTCGCGGGCGTGGCCGGTGGCCGGCACCCAGGCGACCAGCTCCTCGACCACGTCAGCCCCGCCGACTTCCTCGAGCCGGTTGTTCTCGCGCAGTTGCTCGGCGACGGTGAGATGGTCGATCTTCTTGTCGCCCTCATATAGCTCGAGCATCGCCTGGAACACCGCACCGTGCTCGCGCACGTAGAAGTGCTCGGGCCGCAGCTGCTCGTCGACGAGCAGGGCGTGCAGGTGCTGCTCGTCGAGCAGCACCGCCCCCAGCACCGACTTCTCGGCCACGAGGTTGTGGGGGGTCGGGTGGGCCGTGGTCGCGCTCATGGGGTTGTTGAGGATAGGCACCGCCCAGGCGGACGTTCGCGCCGGCATGCCGCATTCAGCGGACGAATGATTTGGAACGTGTCACGCCCCGGCGGGGCGCCCAGGTTCGTTCGCCGGCGCCGACGTACAGCGCACTGGGCCGAACCAGGCGGCCGGTCCGGCGCTGCTCGAGGATATGGGCCGACCAGCCGGCCATGCGAGAGCAGGCGAATAGTGGCGTGAACAGCGACTGGGGTACGCCCGCGTGGTCGAGGATCACCGCCGACCAGAACTCGACGTTGGTGGCGAGCACGCGGTCGGGCTTGCGCTCGGCCAGCGCGGCCAGCGCCGCGCGCTCGAGCTCTGCTGCCACCTGCAGCCGCGGTGAGTTGAGCTGCTCGGCGGTCCGGCGCAGCGCGCGGGCGCGGGGATCCTCGGCCCGGTAGACGCGGTGTCCGAAGCCCATGATCCGCTCTCCGCGATCGAGCAGGTCGGACACGTAGCGGTCAGGATCACCGCTGCGCTCGACGTCATCGAGCATCTGCAGCACCCTGGCCGGTGCACCGCCGTGTAGCGGCCCGGACAGCGCGCCGATGGCGCCGCTGAGTGCCGCGGCGGTGTCGGCGCCCGTTGACGCGATCACTCGCGCGGTGAAGGTCGACGCATTCATGCCGTGCTCGGCCGCGGTGATCCAGTACGCGTCGATCGCCGCCGCCCGCGTCGGGTCGACCTCCCCCGCCAGCGCAGCAGAAAGCGCTCGGCCAGGTGCTGGCCCCGCGTGCCACATCGTCGCTCTGGCACGGGCGGCAGATCGGCTGCCGCGCGCCGACTGGGCGACGAAGTCGACCGCCTGCGCCGAGATGCGCGCGAGCTGTGCTCGCGCCTCGCCACGGACGTGTCGACCAGCGGGGCAAGCCCCCACGCCGGTGCCAGCGCGGCGACGGCGGCCTGCAGATCGACGCGGGTATCGCCCGTGTGCAGCGGCAGGGCGACTGTCTGGCCTGTGGGCCCAAGCGGGCGCTCGGGCTGGTCATCCACCAGCAGTCCCCAGACGGCCTCGAACGGAAGCGTGCCGACTAGCTGCTCCACGTCGATCCCGCGGTAGCGCAGCGAGCCCCCGTCACGATCGGGCTCGGCGATCTCCGTGGCGAACGCGAGTACGCCCTCCAGTCCGTCCTGTACGTCGGCGAGTGATGCCATCAGAGGCTCCTTCCGTGAGGTCTTCGAGTCACGTGACAGCGTCGCGGCCGTGGGCGCCTGGTTCAATGTTGATCACGTCAATCTATGAGTTCGACGCGCCGATGACGTACCTCGACTGCTGCTCTCGACCGCCGAGGCCGCCCGCCGGCTTGGGGTCAAGCCGCAGACCGTCTACGCGTACGTCAGCCGGGGCCTGCTCAGCCGCCATGCCTCGAGCACGCATCGCCGCTCCGTGTTCGCCGCCGAGGAGGTGGAGCGCGCCGCCGGCCGGGCACGGCGACCGAGCCGCTCAGGCGCGCTGGAGGTCGTCATCGAGACACAGCTGACGGCGCTCGACCCTGACGGGCGCCTGCACTACCGGGGGCGCGATGTCACGGAGCTGGCGCGCTTCCGCAGCTTCGAGGATGTGGCCGCGCTGCTCTGGGACGGCGACTCCGCTGGCTCCGTGGCAGCTCGCCGACGACGACCGCCGACTGATCGCGGCGCTGCGCCCGCTGCTGCCCGCTGCGACCAGCGCAACCGACCTGATCCCGGTCGCGATCGCGGCCCTCGGCGCCGCGGATGAGCATCGCGGCGACCGCCGCCCGGACGCTGTGCGGCGGGCCGGGGCACGCATGCTTGCCGGCTCGCTCGCGCTGCTGAACCTCGCTGCCGGCGTCGCCGGGGCAGCGACGACGACTGTGGGGCCGCGAGGCCGCGCCGACGAGGCCTGGTGGCGCCGCGGCTGCCGCGGTCGCGGCCACCGGCCGGCCGCGGCGGCCGACGGCCGGCGCCGAGCCCGCGCGCGCTGAACGCGGCTCTGGTGCTGCTTGCCGATCACGAGCTGGCCGCCTCGACGCTGGCGGCGCGTGTCGCCGCCTCGGCCTGGGCCGACCCTACCGGGTCGTGCTCGCCGGGCTCGGTCCGCTCGGCGGCAGCCTGCATGGCGGCGCCTCCCTGGCCGTTGAGACGATGCTGAACAGCGCGGCACGCCGGCGGTGCCTTCGCCGCGCTCGAGGCGCTCGTGGCGAGCGGGCTGGCGCCCGGCTTTGGCCACCGGGTGTACCGCTCCCAGGACCCGCGAGCCGTGTTCCTGCTCGAGCGTCTGCCGGCGGCCGCCGACGACGAGTCGGCGCGCCTGACCGTCGAGACCACTCTGGATGCCGCCCGCTCGCTCGGCCTGCCCCCGCCGAATGTCGACTTCGCCCTGGCCGCGCTCGGACACGCGATGGGCCTGCGCCCGGCAGCGGCCAGCACGATCTTCACAGTGGCACGGATCGTCGGATTGATCGCTCACGCGCTCGAGGAATACCCGCACCGCCTCCGCTTCCGCCCCCGGGCGACCTACACCGGTCCCGCTCCGCGCTGAACGCATGGAGGCCCACCGGAGCGGGCCTCGCGGACGTCATAACGGCTGGTTGATCTTCGAGGGCGCCGAAAACCGCCCAGCGTCTTAGCGCTAGGCGGCGAGTGTCTTAGAGCTAGGCGGCGACGACCATGGTCTTGACGTGGCCGTGACGCCATCGGCGACCTCGACCGTGACCATGTGGGTGCCGACGCTCTTGATCGGGTCCTCGAGCTGCACCTTGCGCTTGTCGATGCGGATGCCGCGAGCATCGCGAATCGCGTCGACGATGTCCTGGCTGGTGACCGAGCCGAACAGGCGGCCGTCATCGCCCGCCTGCTGCGGAATCGTCAGCACGGTCTTGCCCAGCAGCTCGGCGTTCTCGCGCGCACGGTCGACCGCCTCGCGCGCCTCGCCGCTCCGCCGCCTCACGACGCTTGGCGGCCGCCTCGATCGAGCCCTTGGTGGCCGACTCCGCGAGCTTGCGCGGGAGCAGGTAGTTGCGCAGGTAGCCGTTGGAGACGTCGACGATCGCGCCCTTCTCCCCGAGCGACTCCACGTCCTCGAGCAGGATTGCCTGTGGCATCTCGTACCTCCTGGGTTAGCGATCGCGGTCACGGTCGCGGTCGCGACCGCCCCGGCCCTCGCGGTGATCGCTTCCGCCCTCGGCCACGTACGGCAGCAGAGCCACCTCGCGCGCACGCTTCACCGCACGGGCGATCTGGCTCTGGTGCCGACGGCACGCGCCGGTGATCCGGCGCGAGCGGATCTTTCCGCGATCTGAGATGAACCGCCGCAGGGCGGAGACATCCTTGTAGTCAACCTGCTCGACCTTGTCGCGGCAGTACGGGCAGGGCTTGCGCCGGCCCGAAGACGGGCCGCCCTTCCTGTCGCGCCGGCGAACCGGCCGTCTACGTTGCTTCGCCACTTGGCATCACCTATCGAAGTCTCTTTTGCTGGTCCGTCGCCGAAGATCAGAACGGAATGTCGTCGTCCGCGACTCCGGAGCCCACGGGGGTGGGAACGAAGTCCGCGGTATCGACCGGGATGTCGCTCGCCGCAGCGCTCGCGCTGCTGGAGAAGCCATTCCCGTTACCGCTCGGAGCGTCGCCACCACCGCCGAGGAACTGCACGGTCTCCGCGATGATATCGACCGCCTGGCGCTTTTGTCCGTCGGTTTCCCATTCGCGCCAGCGCAGACGCCCGTCGATCGCTACACCGCGACCCTTGGAAAGATAGCGCTTGCAGTTCTCACCCTGCTGGCCCCAGACCGAAACGTTGAAGAAGTTGGGGTCGTCCTCCCACTGTCCCTCAGCCGTGCGTCGCGGCGCCCATTGCAGGCCACGCGCAGCTCGCAAACGCTGGTACCGCTGGGCAAGTGTGCGGATCTCAGGGTCGCGTGTGAGGTTGCCGGTGATGATCACCCGATTGATATTGCCCGCCATTTCGGGGCTCCTTTCGACAAGTTCGAATGCCTTGCGTCGAGTCTATGCACGGCTCCGGACAGCCCACGCTCGGACGCCCGCAAACTGGCACAGATTCGTCACAGACTCGGCACGGCGCCGTGACACGCCGCCACACTCTCATGACATACGGCGTGCAGGGCACCGGTGAACTGGGGTGCAGCGCACCGGTGCGCGCCCACATGGCGTGCCAACCACGGAGTGGCGCGTCCACATGGACGCAGGACGTCAGCCGAACCCGAGTCAGGCGGCTTGAGTCAGGCCGCTTCGCCCTCGGGAGCGGCGGCGGTCACGCCAGCGGCGCCGGCCAGGATCGGCGGCGCGCTCTCCGGAGCCTCCGGCGTGCCCGGGACGACCTTGATGATCCGGAAGCGGAGCACCGAGTCGGCGATCCGCAGCGTGTGCGAGAGCGACTCCAGCAGGGAGGTCGGCCCCGTGAACTGCAGGAGGTGGTAATCGGCCTCGGTCTGGTGGTTGATGCGGTAGGTGGTCGGGCGCTGTCCCCACGCCTGCTTGCGGGAGACGCTGCCACCGGCACCGGCGATCATCGCCTCGACTTCGCCGACCAGGTTGTTGCGTGTGTCCTCGTCAGCCTCTGCGAGAGCAGAAGCACGAGGTCGTAAAGGATGGGATCTTTAGACATGATGAGAGGCCCGCTTCGACGGTGATGTTTCACCGGACTGCAGGCGACGAGCGAATATAGCAACGGACATTGAACGGCGCCCGGTGACTACCCAACTGCCACTGATCGAATTCGCCGACCGCGGCGCGTGGGCGGCGTGGCTCGAGCTCAACCACGACGACTCCGCGGGCGTCTGGCTGATGATCGCCAAGAAGGGCGCGCCGCGCTCGACCGTCACGCAGGCGGAGGCGCTCGAGGTGGCGCTCTGCTTCGGCTGGATCGACGGGCAGGTCGGCCGCCACGACGAGCACTTCTACAAGCAGCGCTTCACGCATCGGCGCCCCCGCAGCAAGTGGTCGCAGCTCAACTGCGCCAAGGTGACGCGGCTGATCGAGCTCGGGTTGATGCGGCCGCCCGGACTCGAAGAGATCGAGAAGGCCAAGGCCGACGGTCGCTGGGAGGCGGCCTACGAGCCGCAGTCGACCGCGACGGTGCCGCCCGACTTTGCCGCAGCGCTGGCCGCCAGCCCGCAGGCGGAGGCGTTCTTCGCGACGCTCACCGGCGTCCGGCGCTACGCCTTCCTCTACCGGATCCAGGACGCCAAGCGTCCGCAGACGCGCGCGAGCCGGATCGAGAAGTTCGTCGCGCTGCTTGGCCGAGGGCAAGACGCTGAACTGAGAATGGCGCGAGCTTGCCCCGAATGCAGAACTTGTACAAAACGCACAAGTTTGGCCGTCAACGACCGTGCACACGCAACAAGAATTTGCGCTCATCGTGCTGCAATCCTCAGCACATGACCACGACCGCACGCCCAGCCGCCACCGAGCGGCCACACCGCCGGAATGTCACGCGACCGAGCGCAACGCCAACCTGGCCGGGGTGGTGGTGCCGTTCCTGGGAGTGCTGGCGGCGATCGTGCTGCTCTGGAACAACCTGGTCAACTGGACCGACATCGGGATCATGGTCGGCGATGTACCTGTTGACGGCGGCCGGCGTGACCGTCGGCTTCCATCGCATGCTCACGCACCGGGCGTTCCAGACCTACCCGTGGGTCGAGCGGACCTTCGCGATCCTGGGCTCGCTGTCGGTCCAGGGCTCGGTGCTCGACTGGGTCGCCGACCACCGCAAGCATCACGCCCACACCGACGTCGAGGGCGACCCGCACAGCCCGCATGTCGGCCACGGGCACGGCTTCAGCGGCTTCTGGCACGCGCACGCCGGCTGGCTGATGGAGACCCAGGGTCAGGCTGACTGGAAGAAGTACGCGGGCGACCTCTACGAGGACAAGGCGATGCGCCGTATCGGCCGCCTGTTCCCGTACTGGGTGGCTGCTCTCGCTGCTGATCCCGACCGTCGCAGGCTTCGTGCTGCACGGGTTCACCTGGAAGGGCGCGCTCGAGGGCTACATCTGGGGCGGCCTCGTGCGCATCTTCTTCGTCCACCACGTGACCTGGTCGGTGAACTCGATCTGCCACATCTTCGGGCGGCGCCGCTTCGACATCGAGGACAAGTCGACCAACGTCTGGTGGCTCGCGCCGTTCTCGCTCGGCGAGTCCTGGCACCACAACCACCACGCTTTTCCGCGCTCGGCCGAGCACGGCCTGAAGTGGTGGGAGCTCGACATCTCCGCCGGCGTCATCCGCGTGATGGAGAAGCTCGGCCTGGCCTGGAACGTGATCCGGATCGCGCCCGAGCGCCAGCAGGCCAAGCTCGTCGGACACTGACGGCCAAGCTCCGCGGCCACCTGACGGCCAAGCTCCTCGCCCACTGAGGGGGACGCCGGGCCCCCGCGCCGCCCAGCGGTCAGCCCGACTGCGCCGCGCGCTCCTTGTCGTGGATGTCGCGCAGCTGCTCGTCGATCCAGTCGCCGGGGTTGCGCGCCGTGATCCGCTGCTGCAGCCCGGCCAGGCGCCGGCTGCCGCTCCTCGGGCGACATCGTCAGCGCCGCGTGGATCGAGTCGGCCAGCTCCTGGATGTCGAACGGGTTCACCGATAGCGCGTACTCGCCGAGCTCCTCGTGGGCGCCGGTGTTCTCGCTGAGGATCGAGACGCCGCCGCGGCTGTTGACCATCGGGCCCTCCTTGGCCACCAGGTTCATGCCGTCGAACATCGCGTTGACCATCAGCACGTCGTAGTGCTTGTAGGCGGCCACTGCCTCCTCCAGGTCGTCGCGCAGCTTCAGCTGGATCGGCATCCAGTCGGGCGAGCCGTGGCGGTGGTTGACCAGGGCCACGACGGCCTCGATGCGCTCCAGGTACTCGGCGTACTCGGCGACGTCGGTACGGGACGGCATCAGCTGGGCGATGAAGGTGACCCGCTCGCGGAACTCGGGGTGCTGCTCGAGGAACAGATCAAAGGCGGAGAAGCCGCGCAGCACGTTCTTGGAGAGGTCGGCGCGGTCGACGCGCAGGATCAGATGGTCGCGGCGGCGCCGCAGGATCTCCTGCTCGAACTCGCGCACGCCGGGGCGCTCGGCCGCCCGCTTGACCGCCTCGGCGTCGATCGGCAGCGGGTAGGCCCGCACCCACACGTCGCGCCCGTCGAGCCGCACGATGCCCGGTCTCGTGGTCCACGTCCAGGCCCAGCAGGTCCTCGCAGCACTGCAGGAAGTTGCGGCGGTAGGCGGTCGTGTGGAAGCCGACGATGTCGTTGGCCAGGATCCCGTGGTAGATCTCCTCGCGGATCACCGATGGCAGCACCCGCCACGAGTCCGACTGGCTCCAGGGGATGTGGACGAAGTGCGTCATGAAGGCGTCCGGTCGCGCTCGCCGGATCAACGCCGGCAGCGTGTAGAGGTGGTAGTCGTGGACCATCACCACCGGGCGCTCGATGCCCTCGATCTCCTCGAGCACGGCGCGCGCCAGATCCTCGTTGACGACGTTGTAGCCGAACTCGAAGGCCTCGGTCTCGTTGCGCCGGATGTCCGGGGCGTTGGACAGATCCCACAGGTAATGCTGGATGAACCACAGCATCGGGTTGGCGATGATGCTGTAGAAGCGGAAGTAGGCATCGGGATCGGAGGCGACGAGCTTGACGCGGTAGTCGGTCCCGTCCGGGCCCGATACGGGGAACGCGCGTCCGCCGTGGCGGCCCGCCATGGCCACGTCGGCGTCGCTCATCGCCGAGGCGATCCAGGTGACGTCGCGGTGCCGGGCCAGACCCATCAGCGCGGTCACCAGCCCGCCGGTGCCGCGCTTGGCCTCGCCGTCCGGCTGGAAGGTCACCGGCCCGCGGTTGGAGACGAGGATCAGTGGATCGGTCATGTCGGCCTCACCTCGCCATCGCCCTCAGGCGCTCGATGCCGTCGTCGATCTCCCGCACCAGCTGCTCGTGCAGGTCCGGGTTCGATGCGGAGATCGAGGACATCTGGAAGTCATGGCCGGTGCCGAGCAGCGGTCGGTCGTCCAGCGGCCGCCCCCAGCCGTCGGTCACGACGCCGCCGGCCTCGACCAGGCACAGCCAGGGTGCGGCGAGGTCGTACGGCGAATTGTTCAGGATCGCGCCTCGCCCGACGCGCAGGAACTCCTCCTCCATCCCCGGAACGTCGTCGATCATGCGTGAGCCGACCTCGATCACGGCATCCAGCTGGCCCGTGACCACGCGCGTCATCACAAACGCCTGCGAGCCGAGCTCGAAGGTCCCGCCGCCGACCGAGGAGGCGTCGATCAGCGTCGGCCAGCAGCTCGGTCGTCTCGCGCGCCGGGCGGCCGCGGAAGCCGTAGGCCCAGAACATCGAGCCGATGTCGGTGGTGCTCGAGAGATTCACCTGGCGGGTCGAGAGCACGCCCTCGCCGCGGCGGGCCAGGAACCAATCTCCGCTCTTGATCTCGAGCACGCAGGCCGACCTCGACGTCGCGTCATCTTCGGATCGCCGTCGAGCGGCGCGAGGGCCACCGCCACGCAGGCCGACTCGAGGCCCGCCATCGCCGGGCGCGTGCCGTCGATCGGGTCGACGACCAGCACGTGCGACTCGTCGCCGGCCGGCGCGACCAGCCCGCGATCCTCGGAGTAGAAGGCCAGCCACGGTGCGTGGTCGGCGACGAACTGGGCCAGCGCCGCCTCGGCGGTCTCGTCGATCGAGAAGGTCACATCGCCGCCGGCGCCACCGCCGAGCTCGGTCCTCGCCCGCGTGGGACCCGAGCTCGGGCAGCACGACCTCCCGCAGGCGGCGGGCCAGCGCCAGTACCAGCTCCTGATGGGAAGGCTCGTCGCTCATTGGATCGGTGCTGCGACCGTCGACACTGAGCTTGTCACGTCCAGCGGGATGGCTGTCGCCAGTGCGATGATCCGCGCATGACACGACCGAACGCATTCGACGCGGACTGCTCAGGCGGCTACGACGGACGAGGATCCCGACGGCTACCGCTGCGGCGAGGGGCCGTTCGGCAAGCAGGCGGGCGGCAAGGAGCTGGCGGTGCGGCTGTTCGAGCTGCCGCCGGGTCAGACGCTCTGCCCGTACCACTACGAGTACGTGGAGGAGTGGCTGCTGGTGATGGTCGGCGAGGTGCAGGTGCGCACGCCCGCCGGTGTCGGCGCCGGCCCGCGCCGGTGACGTCGTGTGCTTCCCGGCCGGAGCGCGAGGGCGCCCACAGCCTCTGGAACGACCGCGATGAGGTCGCCCGCGTGGTGATGTTCTCCGCCACAACCGAGCCATCGGTTGCTGTCTACCCGGATGGCGACAAGGTCGGGGTGTGGAGCGGCGATGAACGCGACAAGTGGATGTTCCGCGGGGCCGACGCCCACCTCGACTACTACGACGGCGAGGTGCCCCCGACCCACTGAAGCGCGCACTTAGCGCTTTCTCATCCTTCGCCTCGCCGGAGAACAGCCGCCGGGGTACCCTGGGGCGAGCATGGTCGACCCTCGCATCTACCGAGGTTTCCTCGTCGTGGTCGCCTTCGCGGTGATCGTCTTCGGCTTCTCGCTCCAGAGTCAGCCGCCCGGCCTGGGGACGACGATCGCGCCGGGCCAGTTCTTCACGAACCTGCCGGCCACCGTGGCCTCGCTGGAGGTCGCGAAGTTCTGCCGATCGTTCGCGCCGGGGCGCCGGGTGACAGCGCCCTCGCCGCCTACGTCGAGAAGCAGTTGTCCGGCGCGCCCGGGTCGGGCATCAGCGGATTCAGCGTCCGCACCGACCGCTTCACCGCCCAGACCGCGGGCGGCCAGCAGACGCTGGAGAACGTCCTCGCCACGCGCCCCGGCCTCGGCAGCGGCACGATCGTGGTCGTCAGCCACCGCGACGCGCTGGCCTCGCCCGGGCAAGGCCGATCTCTACAGCACGGCGATTCTGTTGGATCTCGCCCGGGCCCTCTCCGGCGAGACGCTGAGCCGCTCGGTGATGCTCGTCTCCACCAGCGGCCAGATCGGGTCGGCAGGCGCCAGCCGGTTGGCCGAGTCGCTGGCCGGCCAGCCGGTCGACGGGGTCATCGTCCTGGGGGATCTGGCCGGCAGCGCCACCCGCCCCCCGGTGGTGGTGCCGTGGTCGAGCACCGACGCGCTTGGCGCCGCCTCTGCTCGTCAACACCCTGTCCGGCTTTGTCGGCATCGGAGATCCGGGCTGCACAACGCGAGCAGCGGGTTGGCGGGGCAGGTGGCCCGCCTGGCCTTTCCCTTCGCCATCACCGAACAGGCGCCGTTTGCCGTCCGCGGCATTCCCGCAGTGCTGTTGTCTCTGTCCGGAGACCGGCCGATCGCCGGCAACATCGCGATCGGATCGGCCACCCGCACAGCCAACCTCGCCACCGCCGTGCTGCAGACGATCAACGCGCTCGATCATGGGCCGCTGGTCGGGGCGCCCCGCGGGTATCTGGAGCTGAGCGGGCAGCTCGTGCCGATGTGGGCGATCCGGCTACTGGTGCTCGCGCTGATCCTGCCGGTGGCGGCCGCCGACCTCGATGCCGTGGCCCGGACACGTCGCCGCGGACACACGCTGACGCGCTGGCTGGCCTGGGTACTGACCGGCGCGGTGCCGTTCGTGGTAGGGCTCATGGCGCTGTTGGTAGCGCGCGCCGCCGGACTGCTCTCGGCCACCCCCGCCGGTGCGGTGGGCAGCGTCGGCGTGCCCCGAACCGGTGGCGATCTGGCCGTGATGCTGGGCATCGTGGCCTTGGTCGTGCTCAGCTTCCTCTTCCTGCGTCCACTCTGCCTGCGCGGGCTGGCGCAGCAGCTTCCGGACAGCGGCCGCCGGCCCGAGAGCCCGGCCGCTGATGCGGCGGCGGTGTCGCTGAGCGTCGTGCTGTGCCTGCTCACCCTGATCGTGTGGGCGCTGAACCCGTTCGCTGCTCTACTGCTGGTTCCGGCGCTGCATCTGTGGCTGTGGCTGGCCCAGCCGGGGGCCCGCAGCCGCCGCTGGTCGATCGCGCTTCTGCTGCTTGTCGGGGTGCTGCCCGGCGGGCTGGTGCTCTTCTACTACGCCAACGCCTATGGACTCTCGCCGGTGGAGCTGGCCTGGAGCCTGGCCCTGATGCCGGGTGGCGCCATGTCCGTCGCCGCCGCTCTGTACTGGTCGCTGGCGCTCGGCTGTCTGGCCAGTGCGGTGGTCATCGGGCTGCGCACGATGCGGGCCGCGGCAACGGCCGCCGAGGCGCCGGTGACGGTGCGCGGTCCGGCCAGCTACGCCGGCCCTGGCTCGCTGGGCGGGACAAAGTCGGCGCTACGGCGATGAACCGCCCGTCTGGACCGTTGGTCGATCCGCGGGCCAACCGATAAGGCCTCACCGGTTTTCTGCCGATCAGAAGGCCAGGATGACCACGGATGCGGAGTCCCAACTTATGACGCTGAAGGAACGGCTGGAACAAGGGCAGTACGACGTCGACGCCACGAAGGTGGCCGAAGCCATCCTGCGTAATCCATTGTGGATCATGCTGCTGGCGAACAGTGGACGCGGCGCCTCATCAGACTCGCGACCGGCGGTGGGCGGGATCTGAGAGGGCGGCACGCACCGCCCCGAATCCGGGTCGGCGAGGCCGAGCTGCTCTGGCAGGCGCCGAAGCTAGAAGCTGTGCTCGTAGCCGGCCAGGCCTACCGGCGGGTCGTCGAGCTCGCGGAACCGGGCTCCCACGGGTCCCGAGCCGCGCACCTCGCCGATCCAGGTGACCGCGGTCGCGTCGCTGAGCTCGGCCAGCGCGGTCTCGACCGCAGCGCGGCTGGCGGGGCCGGCGCAGAAGCACAGCTCGTAGTCCTCACCGCCCCCGGCGGCAAGGGTGGCCGGCGGCTGGCCGAGCGCGACGGCCACCTCGGCGACGCCGGGGGCGAGCGGCAGGGCTCGGAGATCGAGCTCGATCGCCACCTGGCTGGCCCGAGCCAGGTGATCCGCATCCGTCGCCAGCCCGTCGGAGATATCGAGCATTGCGGTCGCCCCCGCCGCAGCCAGCGCTCGACCCTCGGCGAGCCGGGGCCGCGGTGCCGCGTAGCGATCGTGCAGCTGCTTGGCGAGATCGGGCGTCAGGCCACTCACGCGTCGCTCGATCACGGCGAGTCCGGCGGCTGAGCCGCCGAGCGAGCCGGTCACGCCCACGAGGTCGCCTGGCCGAGCTCCATCGCGCCCGACCAGCTCGCCGGCGTCGTCGGCCCATCCCACCACGGTGAAGGACACGATCAGGACCGGCGCTGCGGTGACGTCGCCACCGGCAATGGTGACTCCGAGCTCGCCCGCCAGCTCGGCGGCGCCCGCGATGAGGGCTCGGGAACCCTCCAGATCGGAACCGCTGGGCAGTCCGAGGGCCATGTAGGCCTGAGCGCTGTGGGGGCCGCCGGGCGCGCCGCGGCGGCCCGCAGGCCACGCCCATCGCCGCCAGATCGGACAGTGCTCCGGCGAGCGCGCGACGGCCGATCTCATCCGGGCGCAACTGACCGCTGCGGAAGTGGACCCCGTCGATCATCGCGTCCACCGAGGTGACCGCGTAGGCGCCGGCGCGCACGACCGCGGCATCATCACCAAGGCCCGCGGACCAGCCGATCCCGAACCGGTGAGGCTTGGCCAAGCAGCGAGCGCAGCTCGGCGATCAGCTCGAGCTCTCTCACGGCGCGCCTTCGCTAGTGGGGGCTACCGGTGGCGGTAAACGATTCGCGCACGATCGAGGTCGTACGGCGAGAGTTCGACGCGCACACGGTCACCCGGAAGGATCCGGATGCGAAAGCGGCGCATCTTGCCGGCGACGTGACCCAGGACCACACGGTCCATGTTGTCGAGCTTCACTCGGAACATCGCGTTGGGCAGGGCCTCGACGACCTCGCCCTCGAACTCGACCTTTTCTTCCTTTGGCATCGCCTGGGGATTCTATGTCAGAACCCCGCGCCGCCGCTTGCGGAGGGTGGTGCGGGCGCCGAGTTGCCGTTCTTGTCGCCGGCACCACCGGTCTGGCCACTGCCCTGGCTGGTCTGATTCGGGCTCGCCGGCAGAGTCGGTGTCGAGGTTGTCGTCAAGGTGGTCGTCGTGGTGGTCGGAGGCGGCGCGGCCGGAGGTGGCACGTAGGCGGAAACCGCGTGCTGGCCGAAGTACTCGACTGCCGTGCCAGTACGTGGACGGCGGGGTGAAGTCGCCGCAGTAGCCGGTCGCGGGGTTGTTCATGCCGGAGGCGTCGACCATGAATTGCTTCCAGATCGGCGCAGCGAGCGTGCCGCCGTAACCCGGGCCGAGACCGTTGACGTCGGTCATGTAGGTCTCCGCCTTCGGATACCCGACCCACACCGCGGTCGAGAGCCTCGGGGTGTAACCGACGAACCAGGCATCCGTGTAGTTGCTGGTGGTGCCGGTCTTGCCCGCCGCGGGGCACCCGTAAGAGGCGCCCGTGCCGGTCCCGTACTGGAGGACCGTCTCGAGCGTCTGCGTTCCGGCGTACGCCTCGCCCGGGCTGAACACCTGGGTCCGGTGCGGATTGGCCGTGTAGATCGTCTTGCCGCCCTGCGTGACCTTGGAGATGATCGTCGGCGCGACATGGTCGCCGCCGTTGGCCAGCGTGGCGTACGCGTCCGACATCTGCAGCGTGTCGACCCCGATATGCAGGCCGCCAATGGCCTCGGCGGGGTTGCCCGTGAGCGGCGCGGTCACCCCCATCGCGTGGGCGATCTTGTCGACGTTCTGCATGCCCACGTCGACACCGAGCTGCGCATACACCGTGTTGTCGGACAGCGCTGTGGCCCGCGTGACGTTGATCGAGCCCTGGTAGCTCAGCTCCGCGGTCTGGACGGAATAGTCGGGATAGCCGGGCAGCCATCCTTTGGGCAGGAACTTGGAGACGTAGTAGGTCTGGTTGGGATCGCCGTCGTCGTCATGGATCATCGTCATCAGCACAAAGGGCTTGAAGGACGAGCCCGTCTGGCGCTCGGCCTGAGTGGCGTAGTCAAAGGTGGTCTCGTTCTTGCCAGTGCCGTACTTGGTCGAGTTCTGCAGGGCCAGGATGTCGCCCGTGCCGGGATCGATGGATACGAGCGAGACCGCCGGGTCGCCAGGATGCCCCTCGTTGGCCTGGATCGCCTCGGCGGCATATCTCTGGTCGGCCAGGTTGATCGTCGTATAGACGTTGAGACCGCCCTGGTCGAGCCGCCACTGGGGGATGAGCTTGGCCAGCTGCTGCTTGACATACTCGGAGACGTAGGGCTGGCGGACCTCCTGGTAGGTGTCGTTCAGCTTCACCCCTAGCGGCGCCGCTTCGGCGCTCCGTTCCTGCGCAGCGGTGATGTAGCCCGCACGGGCCATGGCCTGGAGCACCTCTCCACGGCGGAACCTCGCCAGCTTCTGATCCAGGAACGGGTTGTAATCGCTCGGCGCCTGAGGCAGCCCGGCCAGCAGCGCCATCTGCGAGAGCTTGAGGTCCTGGACCGGTTTATTGAAAAACATCTGCGATGCCGCCGCCACCCCGATGGCCGTCTGCCCGTAGGTCGTTCCGTAGGGAACGTCGTTGAGGTAATCGGTGAGGATCGCCTCCTTGCTGAATTTGCTTTCGAGCTCGTTGGCCAGCTTGACCTGAACGATCTTGTAGCGCAGGTTGTGGGACTCGCTGATGCTCTTGGGCAGGTAGATGTTGGTCACCAGCTGCATGGTCAGCGTCGAGCCGCCCTGAAGGCCGGAGCTGCCGCCGTGGAGCACGTCCTTGATCGCCGCGCGCAGCAGACCCACGTAATCGACGCCGCCGTGCTGGAAGAACCGCCGGTCCTCGATCGCGACGGTGGCCTCGCGCAGCAGCTTCGGTTGCTGCGCCTGCGTCAGCTGGGTGCGCAGCACATCGGAGGACATGTAGCTGAGACGCTCGAAGTGTTTGCCGTTGTTGGCGAAGATCTCCGAGATCTGCCCGGGCACGCGCGGATGCAGCTGGCTGATGTTGGGTGCGCTGTTGGCCGTCGAAACGACCCACAGCGCGAACACGACGACCGCGATGATGACGCCGGACCCCAGCAGGCCCCCGCTGAGCAGGACGGCCCGGCGGACCGGGTGGGTGGGTTTGCGGCGTCGCCGCTGTCGTTCGCGTCGCGTCATAACAGTGCCTGGAGACCGGCGACGAGTGCGGGCGGAGGCTGCAGAGTCCCGCGCCTGGTCAGTGTAGGAGCTTAGGAGCTACCTTCGAGCGGTTTTCGGCCCAGGTACCCCCGGTCCTGCCTTTGAGTGGAACACTGGGTGGGTGATGCGGCGGCTGGCAGCCACCCAGAGGACCGTCTGGACCGCGTTGTGGACCTCTCGGCTGGTCATCCTCTTCGCCGGGCTGGCCGGCGTGGTCCAGATTGGGACTCCGGCCGGGGCCACGACCGCTTATGACCCGAACGGTCTGACCGCGCCGTTCGGGTACCTGGCCAATGCCGTGGCGGCTCCCTTTGCCCGCTGGGACTCCTTCTGGTATCTGACCATCGCCCGGTACGGCTACCAGCACATTCGCCAGCGCATGGCGTTCTATCCGTTGTATCCCAGCCTGATCCACGGCCTGGCCTGGCTCACCCGCTCGGACCTGGTTGCCGGCGTGCTGATCTCGCTGGTGGCCCTGGCGGTCGCGCTGGGCCTGCTGCAGCGGCTGGTGGCTCTGGACCATGGCGAGGAGATCGCCGCCACCACGGTGGTGCTGGTGGCCTTCTGTCCCGTGGCCTTCTTCCTGTCGGCCGTCTACACCGAGTCGCTGTTCCTCGCCCTCTCCGTCGGCGCGATCTACGCGGCTCGGCGCGAGCGCTGGCTGCTCTGCGGAGTGCTCGGCTTCCTCGCGTCGGCATCGCGCAACGGCGGCATCGCGCTGATACTGCCGACCGCGATGATTTATCTCTACGGCCCGCGCGGGGCGCCGCAGGCCGCCCTCACGCGCTGGGGGCTGGATCGTCGCGGCTTGGGTCGTCTGTTGCCGCGGTACCGGCCGGGTCCTCAGATGCTATGGCTCGCCCTGATTCCCGCGGGCCTCGTGGCGTATCTGGCCTACCTCGGCCTGCGCTACGGCGATGCCCTCGCGCCCTTCCGGGTGGAGTCGGTCTGGTACCGGCATACCAGCTTCCCGCTGAGCACCGCCTGGGATGGGGCCAAGCAGGCCTGGGACGGCGTGCGGCAGCTGTTCCAGGGTCCGGTGGCGCCCGACCGCGTGCCGGCCTACGCCCAGAATGTGATCAGCGCCGCGCTGCAGGACATCTACCTGTTCGGATTCCTGGTCCTCGGGGTGATAGGGCTGATCCTGGTGCTTTGGCGACTGGGAGCCGCCTATGGCCTGTACACGCTGGCCCTGCTCGTGTTGGCCCTGGCCGATCCGGTGAGCCTGCAGCCTCTGGCCTCGCTGCCGCGCTACGAGCTGATGATCTTCCCGCTGTTCATCTGCGGCGCGAAGCTGCTCACCCGTTTCCGGCTGACGCCGTATGCCGTCCCGGCCCTGGCGGTGCTGCTGGGTGTCTTCACGGTCGAGTTCGCCACCTGGCGATGGGTCGCCTGATCGGCCGGCGGCGCACCGGACCACGCCTGCTGTCCGGTGGCTGCACGGCGGTGTTGCTCGATGCCTTTGGCACGCTCGTCACCCTGGACGCGCCCGCGCCGCAGCTGCGGGCGCTGCTCGCGGAGCGGCTGGGCGTACACGTGACCGAGGGACAGGCGGCCGACGCGCTCGCGGTGGAGGTCGCCCATTACCGCGCTCACATGCATGAGGGGGTCGACACGGAGCGCGTGGCGGCGCTGCACGGGCGCTGCGCTGAGGTGTTGCGCCACGCGCTGCCCGCCGAGCCGGCGCTCACCCAGGCGGAGCCCGCACTGATGACGCGGATCCTGCTCGACACGCTGCGCTTCAAGGTGTTTGACGAGGTGCCGGACGTGCTCGCGCGCCTGCGCCGCGCAGGGCTGCGGCTGATCGTGGCCAGCAATTGGGACGCAACGCTTCCCGCGGTGCTCGAGCGGACGGCGCTGCTCGGCCGGCTGGACGGGGTGGTCACCTCGGCAGCGGTCGGCTACGCCAAACCCGACCCGCGTCTGCTCAGGAGCGCCCTGGGGCTGGCTGGGGTGGCCGCCGGCGACGCCGTGCACGTGGGCGACGGCTTCCGCGAGGATGTGGGCGCCGCCCTGGGCGCCGGCATCCGGCCCGTGTTGCTCTCCCGGGATGGTCGCGCGGGAGAGGTTGAATACGGCAGCGGCGAGCCACTGATGCCGGAGCTGATCACGATCCGGACGCTGGCCGAGCTTCCGGCCATTCTCCGCGTCTAGGCGATCAGCGGTGCTGCGGAAGTAACCTCGGCGCCGATGAGCATCGAGCCGGCCGAGGAGACAGCGGAGCGCACCCCGTATTGGATCGCGCTGGCCGCCGTGTTGTTCGGCTTCGCCGGCGCGATCTTCTTCCAGTTCATCGTCCAGGCGATCGGCAGCGCATCCGGTGCCTCGGCGGCGCATCCGACACCGGCGATGAACAGTGCAGACAACTACCTGTTGGATCTGTCCTTCGTCGGATCGGCGCTCTATTTCACGACCACCAGCCGGCTGAGGCGCCGGGTCGAGTTCGGGTATCGCCGCATCCCGTGGCGCCGCGGTGTGGCCGCTTTGCTGGCGGCCGGTGCCGCGTACTACGCCGTCTCGCTGGTTTACTCACTGGTGTTCAATCTGCACGGCACCGATCGTCTGCCCACCGGCCTCGGGGTCAACCAGACCAGTTGGGCGATCGTCGTCGCCGTCTACGTGTGCGCGGTCGCGCCGATGGCCGAGGAGTTCTTCTTCCGCGGCTTCCTCTTCGGCATCCTGCGCCGGATGCGGATCACGGTGGCCGGTCGCCCGGTCGGACCCTGGGTGGCCGCGGTGATAGTGGGGATCCTGTTCGGCCTGGCGCACTTCGACTCGGCCCAGCCGGAGTTCCTGATCCCACTCGGGTTCCTCGGCTTTGTCCTGTGCCTCCTGCGCTGGCGCACCCGATCGCTCTACCCCGGCATGGCGCTGCATTCGCTGAACAACTCGATCGCCTTCTCGGTGAACGAGCATCTGGGCTGGGGGGCCGGTGGAGTGGCGGCGCTGATCGTCGGGTCGCTGGTTCTGATCGCGCTGATCACGGGTCCGCTGTCGGCGCAGCGCGCAAAGCCTGTTTCGCCGGTTTAACCACCTGCTGGTTTACTGTCGCCGATGAAGCATCGTGTGATCACCCGGCTGGTTCTGGCCGTGTCGGTCCTCGCTCTCGGCGCGGCCAGTGCGCCAGCGGGCGCTCTGGCCGCGGGCTCACCCGCCAATGTGGTCCGTCCGGTTTCGGCCACGCCGGTCGCACTGGATCTGGAGGGGCTGTTCTCCGTGCATGGAACGAAGGTCACCGTACCCCGGCGCTCCGTGGTCCTGAGCGGCACGCTGGCCCGGTTCGTGCCCGGGCAGAAGGTCCTGCTGGTGGCCAGCGTCGGTCATCAGGTGTTCAAGCGTGAGCTGCTCTGGATGGCTCACCGCGGTCCGCGGGCGCATTTCCAGACGACGCTCTCGGCGCCGCGGGCAGGCCACATCAGCGTCCGGCTCTACCACGCGCGCAACAAGCGGATGCTCAGCTTTGAGCGCTGGACCGGCTACACCGTGCTCGAGAATCAGATGGAGCCGGGAGCGACCGGACAGTTCGTGTCCCTCGTGCAGGAGCGGCTGGCCGCGCTCCATCTCTACCTGCCCCAGACCGGCGTCTACGACGCGGGCACCGAGCTCGCGCTCGACGCCTACCACCGCCTGCTCGGCTGGGGTGAGGGGCACACTGCACTTGATCCGGTGACGCTCACCGACCTGCTCAACGGTGTCGGAGAGTTTCACGTGCGCTATCCCGGACAGGGCGCCCACGCCGAGGGCGACCTGTCCGATCAGGTACTGGCCCTGACCGACGGCTCTCAGGTGCACTGGCTGTTCCCGATCAGCTCGGGCAAGCCTTCGACGCCCACGATCCTCGGCAACTACCAGGTGTATCGCAAGCAGCCCGGCTATCTGCCGGACGGGATGTACTACTCCGACTTCTTCACCGGCGGCTACGCGATCCACGGTTATGACCCGGCACCCGACTATCCGGCCAGCCACGGCTGCATGCGGCTGCCGATCGTCGACGCGATCCCCGCTTACGACTGGATCCAGATGGGCGACTGGGTCGACACCTACTACACGTAGTGGCGGCTCTCCAGGCACAGGCCGACCCCCGCGATCGGTTGCTGCGGGTGCTGCGTGAGGAAGCGCTGGTGATCGGGGAGGTCGTGCTCACCAGCGGTGCCGTCGCGCAGTATCTGGTGGATGCCAAGCGGGCGATCCTGCGGCGCGATGGTTTCACCGCGTTGGGGGAGCTGGTCGCCGCACAGGCATCCCAATGGGGAGCCACCGCCGTGGGCGGCATGACGATGGGGGCCGACCCCATTGCCTGCTCGGCCCTGGCCGGTGGGGCTGACGTCAAGGCCTTCTTCGTGCGCAAGGAGGCCAAGACCCACGGGCTGTCGCGGCGGGTGGAGGGGCCGCTGCTGGTGCCCGGAGTCGATCGCTGCATGCTGGTCGAGGACGTGGTGACCACCGGCGGCTCGACCGTTCGCGCGCTCGAGGCCGTGCAGGCGGAAGGGCTTGAGGTGGTCGGTGTCCTGGCCATCTGCGACCGGCTGGCCGGTGGCGCGCAGGCCATCCAAGCGGCCGCCGGCGCGCCCTACCTGGCGCTCACCACGATCGACGAGGTCTACCCCGAGCGTCCGGACCGCTAGCCGACCGGGATGGTCTCTCTGGCCCAGCCAGTTTCCCGCCCGACTGCGAGAATGCTGGAGATGGCACCGGTTGACCAGAGGCTCTGACCATGCAGTTCTCAACTGACGCGCTCCAGGGCCGCCCCAGGAAGGCGCTGATCACGGGCATCACCGGCCAGGACGGGTCTTATCTGGCGGAGTTCCTCCTCGGGAAGGGCTATGAGGTACACGGCCTGATCCGGCGGGCCTCGACGTTCAATACGGCACGCATTGACCACCTTTTCGAGGATCCGCACGATCCGGCCGCTCATCTATTGCTCTATTACGCCGATCTGACCGACGGGGCACGGCTCACCACACTGGTCGACAGCATCCAACCCGACGAGGTCTATAACCTCGCGGCGCAGTCACACGTTCGTGTCAGCTTCGACGAGCCGGAGTACACAGGTAACAGCACCGGTGTCGGGGCGGTGCGGCTCCTGGAGGCTGTTCGTGCGGCGGGGGCGAACTGTAGGTACTACCAGGCTTCGAGTTCCGAGATGTTCGGCGCGAGCCCGCCGCCGCAGAACGAGTTCACGCCGTTCTACCCGCGTTCTCCATATGGCGCGGCCAAGGTGTACGCGTACTGGATGACGCGCAACTACCGTGAGGCCTACGGGCTATTCGCCGTCAACGGCATTCTCTTCAACCATGAGTCACCTCGCCGCGGCGAGACGTTCGTGACCCGCAAGATCACCCGGGCGGTGGCCCGCATCAAGGCCGGGCTCCAGCAGGAACTGTACCTGGGTAACCTTGACGCGATCCGCGATTGGGGCTACGCGGCCGAGTACGTCGAGGGCATGTGGCGGATGCTGCAGGTCGACGAGCCCGACGACTATGTGCTGGCCACCGGAACGTCCTGGTCGGTCCGTCAGTTTCTGGAGGCTGCTTTCACCCACGCCGGACTCGAATGGGAGCAGTACGTGCGTATGGACGAGCGCTACCTGCGCCCGACGGAGGTCGACTCGCTGATTGGCGACGCGGCCCGCGCACGTGAGAAGCTCGATTGGGTCGGAACCATCCACACCGACCAGCTCGCGCAGATCATGGTGGAGGCCGACATCGAAGCGTTGTCGACCCCCGGCGGCACGATCGACAAGCCGGTCTTCCGCACACTCGGAAGAGACACATGACCGTGTGGGTAACCGGCGGCCGGGGGATGCTGGGCCGCGCTGTCATACGCGCCCTACGCGCCCACGGGATTGAACCCCTGGCCCCGACGAGCGCGGAACTCGACCTGACCCACGAGGATGCGGTGCGGGCGTTCGTCGCCTCGACGACGCCCGACGCCGTCGTCCACACGGCCGGGCGCGTCGGCGGTATTGCCGCCAACGTTGCTGATCCCGTTGGTTTCCTGACCCAGAACATGTCAATCGGCATGAACGTGATCACCGCGTGTCACGACGCGGATGTGCCGCGGCTGATCAACGTGAGTTCGTCGTGTATGTATCCCAAGGACCTGCAGCGTCCGCTTGTCGAGGACGATGTTCTGACCGGGCAGCTGGAACCCACCAACGAGGGGTATGCGCTGGCCAAGATCGCGAGTGACCGTCTCTGCGCTTACATCGCGCAGACCGCAGGACGTTTCTACCGGACGATCGTGCCGTCCAACCTCTACGGACCGAACGACCATTTCGACGAGCAGCGCGGTCACCTGGTGGCAAATGCCATCCGTAAGGTCGAGCTGGCCAGACGTACCGGACTGCCGTCAGTCGAGGTGTGGGGCGATGGCACCGCGCGCCGCGAGTTCACCTATGTCGACGACGTCGCCGGCTGGATCGCTGAGGTGGCGATGGATGGTCTCGACGATCTGCCTCTCCGCCTGAATGCCGGCGTGGGGGTCGATTACACGGTGCGCGAGTACTACGAGCACATAAGCCGAATCTCCGGTTACCCAGGAGAGCTCAGCTTCGATGTCTCCAAGCCTGCCGGTATGGCCCGCAAGCTCATGGACTCCGGCCGGGCCCGTGCCCACGGCTGGAACGCTCCCACCAGCTTGGACGAAGGTCTGGCCCGCACGGTCGAGTTCTACCGACAGGAGGTCGTGCCGGGATGACCGAAGGCAAGGGCTACCCACTGGCGTCTTCGACGTGGGACGAGCGCGAACTGGAGGCGATGCGGCGCGTGACGGAGTCTGGCCGCTTCACCATGGGCCCACAGGTGGCGGGTTTCGAGGTGGCGTTTGCTCGTGACATCGGCACCAAGCACGCTGTGATGGTCAACTCAGGGTCATCGGCGAACCTGGTGTTGCTCGCGGCTCTGCGCTTTCACAGCCGCTGGCGGTTGCCCGCCGGCGCAGAGCTGATCGTGCCCGCCGTCAGTTGGGGCACGACCTACTACCCGGCCACGCAGAACGGGCTGACGCTGCGGTTCGTCGACGTCTCGCCCACTGACTGGAATATCGACGTCGATCAGGTGCGGGCGGCAATCAGCGAGCGCACGGTGGGAGTGTGTGCCGTCAGCTTGCTTGGATCTCCTGCCCCGCTGACGGCCCTGGAGCGCATCTGTGCCGACGCTGGCATTCTCCTGATCGAGGACAACTGCGAGTCACTCGGCGCGACACTCGACGGTCGGATGACCGGCAGCTTTGGACTGGCCGGCACGCACAGCTCATTCTTCTCACACCACATCTGCACCATGGAGGGAGGCATGGTCACCACCGACGATGACGAGCTTCGCGATCTCATGGTCAGCCTTCGCGCTCACGGGTGGCTGCGCGGTCTGGGCCCCGACAACCATGTTCATCCGCTCTCCGGCGATCCGTTCCTCGACACATTCACATTCGCTCTGCCTGGATACAACCTGCGGCCGCTGGAGCTCTCCGGCGCGACGGGAATCGAACAGCTCCTGAAGCTGCCGGGAATGCTTGATCAGCGACGGCAGAACGCCACTCGTTTCACGCGGCTACTGGCGACTGTCCCGTGGCTGCGAGGCCAGGCCCCCAGCGGTGAGAGCTCGTGGTTCGGGTTTGGCATGGTCATGGCCGAGGACGCCCCGGTATCCCGCCGCCAGCTGACCGACGACCTGGCCCGGCACGCCATCGAGTGCCGGCCGATCGTGGCCGGCAACTTCACGCGCAATCCCGTGATGGCGCATCTGCCGCATGCCCCACTCGGACCCCTGCCGGTCGCGGACGAGTTGCACGAACGCGGGCTGTTCGTGGGGAACCACCACTTCCCGCTGGACGAGCAGTTGGAGCTCCTGGGCGACGTTCTCAGCTCTTACTGAGCTCGTGGGCGCAGCGCCGGCTTGCCCTCACCCCACCCTGAGGGCGTCCATGGCCGGGGCCCCATCGACCGCTTCCATCCGCTGGCGCTGGTGCTGGGCGAACTGGCGCACGTACCAGTGCCGAACGTGAATTCTGTAGGCAATCGCCACCGTGTCGACGAACATGTTGCGGACCGCCTGGCTGTTGATGCCCGTCCCCGTGAATCGGCGATAGCTGAGGTTGATCGGGAGCTCGTGGACGCGATCGAAGCCGAACGCGGCGGCAACGGCGAGCACCTCGAGATCAAACGCATAACGCTTGATCAGCAATAACGGCGCAACCGTGTCGAGCGCCTCTCGGCGAAACAGCTTCGCGCCGGTTTGCGTGTCGCGAACGCGCACCCGAAGCAGCGACCGCACGAGCAGGAAGTAACCGCCGCTCAGCACCCGCCGCACCAACGGATAATCGATCACGCTGTCCGGATGGCGTTTGCTGCCGATCACCGCGTCGACGTCACTCTCGTCGAATAGGCGTGCCGCTTCGACTATGACCTCTGGATGGATATCGAGGTCTGCGTCAAGCCATCCGATCAGACGCCCCTTCGCCTGCTCGATCCCGAAGCGGATCGCGTAGCCCTTACCGTGGTTCTGCACGTACGAGAACACTCGCACGCGAGGATCGTCTACGGCCGCAGCCCGCTCACCGGTCGAGTCGTTGGCACCGTCGCAGACCACCAGCACCTCGAAGGGCCGACCGGTCGACTCCAGGGCGGCAAGCACGACCCTGATGTTCTCCTCGATATAGGGCGCCGCGTTGTATGCCGGCAGGATCAGGCTCAGGTGGAGTGTGTCGCTCACCGGTGGCGCTCACAGGCGGTCGACGCGGGATGCTCCGTCTGACTGCGTGACGCGTCGCACCAACCATCGTTCGCCCCGCAACAGCGGGTGGAAGAGCAATTCGTTCAACAGCAGTATCGCGGTGACGACGCATGCCTGGGCGACTGCCACCTGGCTCGGCGAACTGTGAAAGGCCGAGATCGCGGCGACCTGCAGCAGAACGCCGCCGAGCAACAACCAGGACCATCGCTTGTCCTGGATCGCCACCGTGTACACCACCAACAGGTAGAGAAGTGACAGGGCGGCTCCGGCGATGGCGATCGGTCGCATGCCCGCAGCGGCCCCAAGGTACTTGGTTCCGAACATGACTCGGAGCACGAGGTGGGGCGCGACCATCGGCGGAATGAGGCTGATCAGGATGGTTGCGGCCACCAGTAGGGCGGCGACGCGCAGGATCCTCGCCGAGGAACCCTCGGCGGCGCGCGCCTTGGCTGCCGCAGGCACCAGGACGATGGCCACCGCGCTGGGCAGGAAGATGATCGCCTTCTCGACGGTGACCAGGGCGGCGTACTCACCTGCGGCGTGGGGGGCCAGGAAGAGCTTGGCCAGCAGCACGTCAAGATTGGAGAGCAGCGCGAAGCCGACAAACGCGCCAGCGGCGGCCACCGTCCGCCGGTCCGGAAAGCGCCGCACTCCTGCTGCCGCCGCTCCGGTCCCGCTGCGGAGCATGTAGGAGCGCAGCAGACCGATGGCGACAACCAGCGCCACCACGCTTCCGAGCGCCTGCCCGACCAGCGGTCCGCCGGCACCGCCGCCGGCCAGCACCCACGGCACACCGAAGAGGATCCGCGAGGCGGCCACGATGAGCAACACCCCGCCCAGCACGGCGAAGCGCTCCATGCCCTGCAGCACCCCGTAGAAGACCGGTAACACGAACGCCAGGACGATCAGGGGCGCCATGGCCAGCGCCGATCCGATCGCCTGCAGGCCGAGCGCGCTACTGACCAGCGGAATGCAAGCCGTGTAGATGAGCCCCACGATCACCGCGAGCGTGAACGCGTGAGCCCATGCGTAGCGGATCAGATAGCGCAGCCGGTCACGGTTGCCGTCGGCCGTGAGTGTCGCGACGCGCTCGGCGATCACGGTCTGCGCGGCGCCCGTCGGTATGGCCACGAGCGTCGCCAGCGCCAGCAACGCGGTGAGATCGCCATACGCCGCCGTCGTCAGCATGTGGCTGAAGATCACATTTGATGCGTAGTTGCAGATGTTGGCCAGCAGTGAGAGTCCGACCATGACCGACGTCGCACGCCCCAGCGCTGCTATGCCACGGCTGCGCCCCTCAACGGCCTGACGTGGTGCCTCGGTTGCCTCCTCCGCCACCGGGGTCACGTTCCCGCTCTCCGATGGGCGGACAGGCGCCCATGCGCCGTCTGGCGTGAAATCAGATCTAGTTCTGCAACGACCATAAGTGCGTAAATTGGTCTTACTCTCACCGAATCGAGTGAATTCGGCCGTAAGCGCGCCACATTTGTGTTCTCCGACCGTGTTCCGTCAGGCACTGCCGAGCGTATCGACGGAACGCTCTTCCAGGCGATCCTAGCGTCTCGACCCGCGTTTTCGGATGGTCCGAGCCGGACCGAACGGGCGGGTGCGGCCGCCGCCGAAGCTGTCCAGCACCGCCCGGTGCTCTGCGCGGCTTACGGCAACGAGGTTCGTGTGCGTGTACCCGTTGGCCAGCTTCTGCAGGTCCTCGCGCGTCGTTGGGCTGACGGTTCCGTGGATCTCGTCGATCACGAAGATATGGTCGTAGAGGTCCGTGAGCAGCTCGATCAGGTCAGACGCGATCACCCCACTGTCCTCGAGCCGCCCCGAGATCAGCTCGATGAACACTGCCGGCTTGTGCGCCGCGAGCGTCTGCCGGGCTCCTTTGAGGACGTGGAACTCGAAGCCCTCCACGTCAACTTTGAGCACGTCGACTCGCTCACCGGCAAAGTAGTCGTCGATCGTCGTGACCTGGACGTCCACGTGGCGGCCGGTGCCGCCGCTCCCGGCGGCGAGCGAGTGGTTGCCGATGCTGGTGGAGAGATAAAGGCGTGCCTGGCCGGGCTCATCGCTCACGGCGGCAGCAACGACCGCAACCCTCTCTTCGAGCTGGCTTCCGGCCACGTTCTGACGTAGGAAGTCGAGGTTGGCGGGGGCGGGCTCGAAGGCGACGACGCGTCCGGTGGGCATCGCCGCCGCGCCGATGCATGAGTAGAGCCCGATGTTGCCGCCGACGTCGGCGATGACTGAGGACTCGCGAGCGAGAGCTTCGTATATGCCCAGCTCGAGCTCCTCGTAATACCCGCCGACGAACGAAGGTCCGAGCGAAACGTCCCCGGGCGGCAGCCTGAACTGCAGCCCGTGGATAGTTGCCGTGAGATCTCCGCCGCCGAAGCCGTATCGGTAAACCAGGCCTCGCAGCCTGCCGACAATCGGAAGGCGCTCCACCGGCGTGCCAAAGAACGCACGACGAGCCAAACGGATCGTGGACATCGCCAACCGCTGGCGTACCGTGCGCGGTTCCGTCATGACGACGACTGCTCCTCCGCGGCCATCCTCGGAAGGATACGGCGGGGCGGCGACGCCCAACGGTTCAGCCTCGTTTGTCTGACTGCCGCCGAGTGATGCCCAGGGCGGCAAGCGCCTTGGGGACAATCACGTTCCAGTCGAACTGCTGCACATAGTCCAACGCGGCTGCCCGACGCCGGTGCCAGGTTGCTTCATCAGCCAACAGCCGCTCGATCGCGGCGGCGAGGGCCTCGGGTGAATCCTCGACGATCTCCGCGCCGGCGTGGTCGGCCAACTCGTGGGCATTGGGCGGCACGTCGGTGAGCAGGATCGGCAGGCCCGCCGCCAGGTAACTCTTGAGCTTGCCCGGATCGGCAAAGCGGGTGAACGACTCGGTTCGCGTCGAGTAGGGAGCGACTGCCAGCGTGCCCTGGGCCAGGAGCTTTTCGAGGTCCTCGTGCGCAGGGACGAACCCGTGGAAGCGTACGGCGTCGCTCAGCCCCAGCTGTTCAGTTCTCAGTCGCAGTTCCGCGTCGAGCGGGCCGCCGCCGACGATGTCAGCGGCGAAGCTCACACCCCTGCCGCGGAGCAGTGACAAGGCGTCGATCAGCGTGTCGACACCCATACGGGCAACCAGATGGCCCATGAACACGATCCGTCTCTGGGCGTGTGCGTGCTCACCGGTCTGCGGCACGCGATTCAGCCAGGCGCCGATCGGAACTACGTGAGCTGGACTGCCGTCAGCGACCCCGAGCGCCGCGTTACGTGCCTCCAAGGTCACCCGTGACAGCTCGAACCGGGCGTCGACATTGCGGCAAACCCAGCGGTCGAGGCGCTCGTAGGCGCGCGTTAGGCGCGTCCCCGCGCCGAACCGGTTGGGCGCGAAGTCGACCGCCCAATAGACGACAGTGCGCGGGGGTCGCGAGATGATCGCCCGGGCTGCGTGCATGTTGTTGAAGGCCACCGTGATATCAGCCGGGGGCAGCAGCGGCGGCACAAGTAGGTCGAGCGGGTAGGTGAGCGGTGGACGTGACGGCAAGCGCAGGCGCCGCTGCCTGACCAGTTCCCCGCCTCGGTAGTCAAATCGAAGGTGCTCTCCCGCGCCCTCAGCCGTCAGCGGGTGCAGCAGGACCGATACCGCCGCCCCCTCTCTCACCAACCATTCTCGAAATGGCCCGGCGGGCGGACCATCCACGAATCCGTTGGCGATCAGGAGGTAGCGTAGATCTCCGGCTTCTGGTGACACTGAGGGCCACCCTATCGTGCCCGCCGCTAGGCTTTCCCGCCGTGATCGTCGTGATCTTCGGCACCACGGGCGAGCTGATCAAGCTGGCCCCGGTGATTCGCCGCCTCGAGGAGGGAGGCGACCAGTTTCTGCTGGCCTGCACCAATCAGCAGGTAACGCAGATCCCGGCGATGCTCTCCGACTTCAACCTCCAGCCGCCGGCGGTCGCGCTGGCGGACGGCCGAGCCGGTCGCGATCTCGAGGTGCTCAAAGACGTGCCGTTTTGGCTCGGCGCGATGATCCGTCGAGCCCCCCGCAATTGGGCTCGGATCCGCCGAGCGATGCGGTCGGAGTCCACCCGGTCGCTGGTGCTCGTGCATGGCGACACGATGACCACCGTCCTCGGAGCAGCCATCGGACGGACACTGCGAGCGCCGGTCGCGCACATCGAGGCCGGTTTGCGATCAGGCGACTGGCGCAACCCATTCCCCGAGGAGCTCGATCGTCTGATGACGTCGAAGCTCGCGACATTGCACTACGCACCGGGGGCGTGGGCGGCCGACAACCTGCACCGGGCCGGGGTCTCCGGAGAGGTGGTCGACACCGGAGCCAACACGGTGCGAGACGCGCTGACGCTCGTACCGGCGGGCAGCAGCTCTCTCGAGCTTCCCAACGGGCCGTTCGGCCTAGTCTCGATCCACCGCTTCGAGCTGCTCGGCAATCGGCAGAAGCTGGAGGAGGTGGTCGCCGCCGTGCAGCGCGCGTCACGCGCGCTGCCGATGGTCTTCATCGACCATCCGGTTACCGCTGCCGCGTTACGCGAGGCCCAGCTCGACCGCTATTTCGACGAGCGGCTCGTGCGGGTTCCACGCCAGCGCTACTTCGAGTTCATCGGGCTGCTGAAGGCTGCGCAGTTCCTGGTGACTGACTCGGGAGGCAGCCAGGAGGAGTGCGCCGCGCTCGGCATTCCCTGCCTGGTGCATCGCGCGGCGACCGAGCGCCAGGACGGCTTGGAAGACGGACCGGTTGTCCTGTCAGGGATGCGCGTGAACGCGCTCGAGGCGTTCCTCACCGACCCGACCCGATATCGCCGGCCCATGGAGACGCAAGCGCGATCGCCAAGTGAAGTCATCGTGAGCGACCTGCGGCAACGTGGCTTCACCAGGCCCTCCTGACGGGCGCTAACGGCGGGTGGCCGGGCGTATGCGCTTGGCCGCGGCCAGCGCCGCACCCCGCCACATACCCATGGCGTAGGCCACCAGCCAAACGGGGCCCAACACGCCCACGGCGGCGGCATCCGCGGTCGGGCGTCGCAGCTTGAAGCGAACCCACAGCCCGGCGAGCGGTGCCGCCGGCAACGCTCCCAGGATGATCCGCGGACGCTTCAGCGCGACCAACGCCGAGAGCGCGCTGAGCGGGTAGAACGCGACGATGACCCAGAAGAAGCGTGAGCCCGGACGTCCGTAACCGTCAATGAAGACCACCCCGCGGTGCAGCGCGTGACGGAAGAACTTGCGCGCCGTAGCTCGGGGGTGATACGTGCACGAGAACCCAGGGGCGAGGTTGAACTCCTGTTTTGCCGCCAGTGGCCGCAGCACCGCCGTGTCGTCGTTGACCTCTCGCAGGTTCTCATAGTGGGACTCGAAAGCGGACATCGCCTCCAAGAGCAGCGAGCGGGGAGCGATGAAGCAGGTCGTCCCCTTGGGGAAGCGGTCGTAATCGGCGATCGTGTACGTGACCGGTCGCGGATCCGCGAGGTAGTCGCGCCACGCCATGAATTCGAGGACCGACCAGATACGCCCGTAAGGACTCCGGCCGTGGTCGTACTCCACGTGGGCGGTCCAGATCGGCAGGCGGTCGGCCGCTGTCATCTGCGAGACGACGAACTCCAAGGCGTGCGGGTGAAGCGACACTCGCGAGTCGAGCAGCAGGATCAGCTCTCCGGTAGACGCGTCGACGCCGTGTTTGCGAGCGAGCAGTCGCCCCATGTTCTCCTGGCGAAGAACCTTCTTGGCAAATGGCACGTCGAGTTCGGCCAAGACAACCTGGGTCGGCGTGTCGGATCCGTCGTCGACGATCACCAGTTCGACATCAGTGAGACCGGAGTTCCGGACAGCAATCACGAGGTCGGCGACGGTGCTACCGATCCAGTCTGGTTCGTTGAAAACCGGAATGACGACTGAGAGCCGAGGGACCATTTGTGGCCATGCTAGCCGCCCGATGTTGCGCGCTTCACCGCAACTAGTCCCCGTGCTCGCGTGTTTTGCCAGCGGCGTCATCGTGACTGGGGTTCGGCTGTGAATGGTTTAAATAGACTCGCCGCGTGCCCGGCGATGAACAGAGGATGACCACGCAGACCCTCCGGGCGCCGGCTCGCCGGGCCGCGCGGAGTTCGCTGGACCGCACGGCGATCTGGATCGCCTCCGCCTTCGGCTACCTGGGCATCAGCTACCTGCTCCTGCGCCCCATCCTGCGCACCTACGTGATCGCCGATGACTTCCAGGCTCCGCTGTCCCAATTTGCGGCAGGGGCCACGAGCCTGTCGCGCACCTTCAGCTGGGCCTGGGCCAACACGGTGGTCGGGGGTGACAGCGCACGAGCCTTTGGTGGCTTTGCCGGCGCGGTCTTCAACTACCTGTGGCTCTGGTCCGCAAACACCTTCGGCATCTCGGTGCTCGACACTTTCGCCATCGCCAGGTTCGCCTGCTTGGTGGCCTGTGCGGCGGCGCTGGCATCGGTTTGGTGGATCGCGGCCCGTAGCTATTACCGCCCCATCCGGTGGTCGACGGCGGTGCTGCTCAGCTCGGTGGCCCTGTTCGGGACCGTTCAACTGCACGGCAGCTGGTCCAACGATCCAGTCGAGAGCTATCCACTGGCGGGGTACGCCGCGGCCGCGGTTGGCTTCGCCTTCCTGGCCATGGCGGTCTGGGTAGCCCGGCGACCGACGCCGGTCCTCTGTTTGCTCGCGGCTGTGGCCGCCGTCCTGACCGTCTCCTATTACGAGTTCAACTTTGGCGCCGTGTTGGGAGCTGCGCTCATTCTTGCCGCGAGCGCCTGGGAGCATCGCCGGCGCAGACGGGAGTGGCTGGTGCGCCTGATCGGTGCCGCCGCGGTGTTCCTGGCACCGGTGATCTGGCTGCTGGCGAGCGGTGCGCAGAACTCCGGGGCGAGTTACAGCGGCCGTTCCGTCCAGCTTTCCGGCACGTTCCACTCGCTCCTCATCGGTCTCGTCAGCAGCCTGCCCGGGGCGGCCTGGTCGTTGTCGAGCCAGATCCTGGGCGGCAACGACGCGATCCTCGTCCTGCCGGTAATTACGGGCATCGTGGTGGTGGTGGCGACCGCTCTGTGGCTGCGGACTGGCGGCCGCGACCCCATCGCGCCCGGTCCGGCCCCAGCCGAACGCTCGAACCTGATGCTGGGAGCGGTCGCGGCGGCGGTAGTGATCTATGCCGTCTTCGCCATCGGGCTCGAGGCAGCGACCGTCAAGGTCCAACAGGAAGCCCTCAAGATCGGCTACGTCTATACGGCCTACGCCGTGGGGTCCGCCACTGTCGCATTGGTCTTGGCGGCGGTGGCCTGGCGGCTCCTCAGCGAGCGACGGCGCGGATGGCTCATGGCAAAGATCGTGCTCGCCATTGGCGTGGTGGCGCTTATCTCGGTGCAGAACTCCTTCAACAGCCACCTGAAGGACACACTGAACAACGGCATTCCGGAGAACCAGGCGCTGGACAATGTCCTGGCGGCCGAAGTCCCCGAGCCCACGAGATGCGCGACGTTGCGCTACTGGATCTCCAACCTGTGGCCGGCGTATTACCGAGCCGGCGTGGTGCGCGGCGCAGAGGCTGAATACCTGAGCTTCCACGGGCAACCGCTGTGCCGGGAGTTCATCGCGCCGGGCAACGGGTTCGATCGGATCGCGCCGCCGCCGGCCACGCCGCAGTGGTGGCTGGAGGCTCAAGACGGCACCATCGATTTGCGCACGCGCAACTGTGCCGGCGGGTGCAGGGGAGTCCTGTACTTCATGGCGGGTGGTCTGGCCAACCCGCACGACATGACGCTGCGGACCGAAGCCATGCGAGCAGTGCATCTCCATGTGCCAAACCATTGGAAGAAGTTCGCGGTGCCCGTCCGACTCACCGGGACCTATACCCACATCGGCGTCACCGTCTCGGGAACCGCTGTGACCCCCGTCTCGGTCAAGGCCGGTCCCGGCACGATCCCGTATTTCATCGACATCGTCGACCTTCGCTTCAAACGGACATGAACAGGCCCATGCGCACATGCGAGTCCGATTTCCAGGTCTCCGGGCTCCGCTACACTCGGGGCGCTGCCCTGGCCCGTGACTCGGCGACGAGGTCGTGCCCGGCATCTGTTGTCAGGCAGCGACTGTGCTGGTCGACCGGTTTCCGTGGCTTCTCTGAATCGCGTGACAGCGACAGTGCTTCGTACCGGGTTCCACTCGATGGTTGACTCCACAGAAACCGCAGCGACGCCCACGGGGCCTGCGTCCGCGGGGGGGCGGCCCCAGATTCCCGCGCTCCGGATCGAGGAGCGGCCGGCTTCGAGTTTCACCGAGCACCGCGCGGTGTGGATGCTGGTCGGGATCGGGCTGCTGTGGTGGTCCTGGCAGCTGATCGGCAGCTCTGCGCTCGCCTGGACCGTTCCGTTCCTGGTCGTCTGCAACCTCTGGGGTCTGATGATCATCCTGGTGGCCTGGCTGCCCGCGGGCGCGTGGGAGCTTGACGGTCGGCTGCTGGAGATGTTCCAGTGGGCCACGGCCCTGCTTACGGTCGCCGGCCTGGTCGTTTGGGGTGTGGTGTCCACCGGAGGGCTCTCACCGTACGGAACTGACGCGATGGCCTTCAACCAGTACGCCGCACAGATCGCCCAACACGGTGCGAACCCCTATGCGCACTCCATGGCGCCGGCGTTTGCGCTGTTCCGCACGCCGACCAGCTATTACACCTATTCCTTCAAGGGTGTGGCGGTCACCAGCCTGTCCTATCCGGCTCAGTCTTTCCTGATCTACATCCCATTCCTGGCCATCGGCTGGACTCAGAACCTCGCGCCGCTGATCAACGTCTTCGCCTGGGGCGTGACGGTGCTGATGATGTTCGCGCTGGCGCCGCGGCATCTCCGGCCTATCGCCCTGGTGCTGGGTGGCGTGAGCATCTGGGCCCAGTTCGCCATCGGCGGGGTCACCGACGTCGTGTTCATGCCGCTGATGTTGCTGGCCGCCTACCGGTGGGACAGGTTCGGCTCCAGTCGCTGGTCCTACATCGGTCCGATCATGTTCGGCATGGCCATGGGAATCAAGCAGAACCCGTGGCCGACCCTGCCCTTCATGCTCATCGCGCTATGTCTGGACGAGGCTCCCCGCGCCGGTATCCAGGCGGGGGTGAGACGGGCGGCGCGCTACCTAGGTATCACCGCCGCCGCCTTACTGATTCCGAATCTCCCCTACCTGGTGACCGCGCCGAAGGCGTGGTTCCACGGCGTGGTCACGCCCTTCTTCGCCAACGCGGTGCCGACTGGCCAGGGCTCGATCTCCCTCAGCCTCTACCTGCACATGGGGGGCGGCTCGGTGATGGCGTTCAGCGTGGCCGCAGTCCTGGTCGTGCTGCTGCTGCTCGTGGTCTTCATCGGTACCTATCCGCTGCTGCGGGGTGGATTCTTCGTCCTGCCGGCCCTGGCCTTCTTCTTCGCCGACCGCTCGAACATGAACTACTTCATCTCGCTGATCCCGATCGGATTCATCGCCGCCACGAGCGTCGACCATCCCGCAGTCAATCTCCGCCGGCCTGTCGCCTACGCGGGGTCCGGTCTGCGTAATGCGGTGGAGAGCGCCCTCTGCCTGGGCGGTTGGTTCCGTTCGCGGCGCTGGGGCGTGACGGCGGCCGTGCTCGCGCTGGCCAGCGCCGCCGTGATCATCTACTCGGTGACCGCTCCGCAACCGCTCAAGATCAAGATCACCGACGTGCAGACCACCGGTCCCACGACTCATATCGAGCAGATGTCGCTGCGCGTGACCAACACGACGGGACACAAGGTCAGTCCCTCCTTTGACGTGCTCCGCAACGGATACAACTCGACCTTTTGGAAGATCACCCAGGGACCCACCGGTGTCCGCGCCGGGCAGACCGTGGACTACACGCTCGTGGCGGTCAATAACGACGCCGAGCCATCTGTCTACGGTGGGTTCTCAGTCGTTGGTTACGTGGATTCCCCCGAGTCGTTCGCCGTCAGCTCGACGTACAACCCGAATCTCTACCACCTGCTGTTCACGCCGAGCGCGATCGACCAGACGATCCCCGTGGGCACTCCGGTGACCATCAAGATCCAGGTCTACACGCGGGCGGGCGGCGTGCTTCACCGAGCGGGCATCCGCGTCCGGCTGACCCAGCTGTACTGGACCAACTCAGGCCCCAGGAAGTCGCACTCGCGGATCGACTGCGGCCGGGTGGGTAAGCGGATGTCAGTCCGCACCAACGACAAGGGGATCGCCACGTTCACGGTCGAGGGCACCAGGACCAACCCCGATCCGGTCACTTACACGGCACAGCTCACCAACACCGGCTATGTCTACAGCGACTCGGGCAACCTGAACATCAGATATGGGCCACGCGCCCCAGGCCAGGGTCCCACGGCCTGCCTGAAGTAGCCGTAGTCGTGGTAGGAGCAGCGGGATGGGAGTGCCCCCGGCAGGAATCGAACCTGCATCCCGCGCTTAGGAGGCGCGTGCTCTATCCATTGAGCTACGAGGGCGTGAACCGGCGGGCGCCAGCGTAGCGACGCGACTATGGCGTCGGCGCGTCGCCGGCCGGGTCCGCGGTGCCGTTGGCCTGATGATGCGGTTCCTCGAGGGCCTCGTCGTCCTCGACGTAGAGAGATTCCGTGGCGAGCTCCTCGCCGCGCTTGCCCCAAAGTTTGATGTCGAGGTAATCGCCGCGGTAGTTGTCCGGCGCGATCAGGGTGAAGCGCTGCTCGGTCAGGGCGCACTGATCGACCGCGTGGTCGGCCAGCTCGGCGGTGGCGACGGCTCCCGCGGGAATCAGCGGCACGCCCCAGATGAGCGTCATCTCAGCGCTGCTGCCCGTCTCGCCGCGCCAGCTGCCCAGGACCATCTCGTTGAGGTCGAGCTGCCAGTCGGGATTGCCCTCGGCGACGTCGCCCGTGAAGTCGGCTCGCGCCTCGAAGTGGTCGGGCCCGGCATCGCCCTCATCGATGAAGGACACGTAACCGAAGACCTCGTAGCCGAGACTGGTGCGGGCTACGGCCGGAACGTAAGTGACGCCGCTGAGGGTGCGGTCGGGGAACCAACGGATCACCCCCGGATCCCCGATCTCCTCCCCGTCGGAGTCGATGTCGGCGCAGGCGGCGAGGAACTGCTCGCGCAGAACGTCGGCCCAGCGGCCGGAGGGCAGAGCCTGCTGCGGCGGCTCGGCCGCGAAGCTGATCACAAAGCGGTCGGTGGGTGGCATCAGACCTGGAAACCGATCAGCGCGTCGCGGCCGGCGTTCTCGAGCGTGCGAGTCAGTCCGTCGCGGAGTTCCACCGTAGGTTCCCAGCCGAGCAGTTCGCGGGCCCGGGCGATGTCGGGCTGACGCACCTGTGGATCGTCGGTGGGCAATTCCTCGTAGACGATCTGGGACTGCGACGCAGTCACGTCGATGACGGTCTCCGCCAGCTCCAGCAGCGAGAACTCATTGGGGTTGCCGATGTTCACCGGGTCGTGATGGCCAGATTCGGCGAGCAGGATGATCCCCCGAACGAGGTCGTCGACGTAGCAGAAGGAGCGGGTCTGCGAACCGTCGCCGAACACCGTGATCGGCTGGTTCTGTAGAGCCTGCCGCAGGAAGGTGGGGATGGCTCGCCCGTCCCGCGGGCGCATGCGTGGGCCGTAGGTGTTGAAAATCCGCACGATCGCTGTGTCGACCCCCTGCTGGCGGTGATAGGCCATCGTCAATGCCTCCGAGAAACGCTTGGCCTCGTCGTAGACCCCGCGCGGACCGATCGGATTGACGTGTCCCCAGTAGCTCTCGGGCTGCGGGTGAACCTGCGGGTCGCCATAGACCTCGCTGGTCGAGGCGGTCAGGAAGCGGGCCCGGTGCCGCTTGGCCACACCAAGGGTGTGGTGGGTGCCGTAGGAGCCGACCTTCAGCGTGTGCAGCGGCATCCGCAGGTAATCGATCGGCGAGGCCGGCGAGGCGAAGTGGTAGACGAAGTCAATTGGCTCAGCCACAAAATAGGGCTCGACGATGTCGAGGTTCAGGTGCACGAACGTTTCGCCCCGCAGGTGCGCGATGTTGTTCAGCGTCCCGGTATCCAGGTTATCCACGCAGATGACGCGGTGCCCCTTGGCCAGGAGCGCGTCGCACAGGTGAGAACCCAGGAAACCGGCGCCGCCCGTGACGAGTGAGGTAGGCATCTGGCGGCAATCTACCCCACGGGCCTCACAATGCCTGAACCGGGTGCCCCTCCACCCACTCGCCCTCCTCGCGCTTCCAGATCGGGACGGTGGCCTTCAGCGCGTCGATGATCTCGCGGGCTCCGGTGAACGCCTCGGCGCGGTGCGGCGCCGAGACCGCGATGACCACCGACGGCTCGCTCAGAGAGACGATCCCAATCCGGTGCTCGACCGCGACGGCGCAGAGTCCGTGGCGCTCGGCCGCGGCTACCGCGATCTGCTCGATCTTGGCCTGTGCCATTTCGGCGTACGCCTCGTACTCGAGGGCCGGGACCTCGCGCGTCACACCCTGAAAGGTGACCACGGCGCCGGCGCGGGCATCCGAGACGCGGGCGGTCACAGCGTCGGCGGACAGCGGGTCGGTGCCGATCGCGACATGAACGGCCGCCGGGGCCGCTCCGCCGGACACGGGGGGGATGAGCGCGAGCTCATCATCGGCGTGCAGCGGAGTCGACTCGGAGGCGTACTCCCGGTTCACCGCCAGCACGGCGCACAGGTCTCCGGTGATCCACCCGAGCTCGCTCAGCGCGTCGCCCACGCTCGCTCCCTCGCGCAGGTCGAGCGTCAGCCATCCGGTCCCGGCGCGCTCCTTCAGGGAGGCGAAAAGGCGTATCTGCACGCGCATGCGCCAAGCGTAGAGGGCGAGCGGCCCGGCTTCTCGTATGCTCCGCGTTGGCTCGTGCCGCACCGCCGGGCCCGTCTACTTGGAGGAGCATTGATGCTAAGTCGCAACATGATGGAAAGGGCGCTCGCCATGGCGGGCGCAACCGCCGCGCTCGCTGCCTTTGGGGCTGTGCCGGCGATGGCGTCGGGCGGGGGCGTGCCCTCGGTCGAGAAGCTCGTGCCGGCTGCCGTGAAGGCCAAGGGAACACTCACTGTCGCAGCGGACGCGTCCTATGCACCGGATGAGTTCATGCAGGGCAGCAAGGTCGTGGGCATGGACGCTGACCTGGTCAACGCCCTCGGGAAGGTGATGGGACTCAAGGTGAGCATCGCGAACGTCACCTTCGACAACATCATCCCGGGCATGGCCGCGGGCCACTACATGATCGGTGCGTCGTCGTTCACCGATAACAAGCTGCGTGAGAAAACGGTCAACTTCGTCGACTATGCGAGCGTCGGGGAGTCGTTCTACACGCTCGCGTCGGGCGGGACGAACATCAAGGGCATCAGCGCCATCTGCGGCCTGACGGTCTCGGTCGAGACCGGTACGACAGAGGAGACCGACGCCAAGGCCCAGGGCACCAAGTGCACCAAGGCCGGCAAGAAGGCCGTGAACGTCACCACCTATCCGAACCAGAACCTGGCCAACGAGGCGGTGGCGTCAGGTCACGCACAGGTCGGGTTCGCCGACACGCCGGTGGCTGCCTACCAGATCAAGCAGTCTCACGGAAAGTTCAAGCTCGTCGGCGCGGCGTACGCGCCCGCTCCGTACGGCATCGCCATCGGCAAGAAGACCGGGCTGACCAATGCGGTAAAGGCGGCGATGGTGTATCTGGTCAAGCACGGCACCTACGGCATGATCTTCAAGAAGTGGGGCGTCCAGAGCATCGAGATCCCCGCTTCCAAGGTGAAGGTCAACGGCGCGACCAGCTGAGCCCCCAAAGTTCGGTAGCGCAGCAGCGCAGGATCGGTCAGAGTTGGCTCCGCCATGGATCAATCGGAGCTGACTCAGATGGCACCGGAACGGCCTGACGACATCAGGGCCGTTCCGGTGCGCCGACCCGGCCGGTGGGTCGGAGCCTTCGTGGTGTTGGTGATCGCCGCGTCGATTGTGCGCGCGATTGTCACCAACCCTCGCTTCGGGTGGAGCGTGGTGGGTCAGTATCTGTTCGACTCTCGCATCATCCATGGCGCGATTGCCGTGCTCTACATGACCGCGATGGCGATGGCGATCGGTGCCATCTTCGGAACGATCCTGGCCATCATGCGGCTCTCGCCGAACCCGGTGCTGAAGTCCGCCTCCTGGCTCTACATCTTCTTCTTCCGCGGCACGCCGCTGCTTGTGCAGTTCGTGTTCTGGTTCAACATCAAGGCGCTGTTCCCGACGATCGACCTGGGCGTGCCGTTTGGTCCATCGCTCATCCACGCCGATCCCAATGCCCTGATCACGGTGTTCGGCGCGGCGTTGATCACGCTCAGCACCAACGAGGCTGCCTACATGGCCGAGGTGGTGCGCGGGGGGATCATCTCCGTGTCCGAGGGGCAGTCCGAGGCGGCCGCCTCGCTGGGGCTCAACCGCCTGCAGACCATGCGCAAGGTTGTCCTGCCGCAGGCGATGCGCGTGATCCTCCCGCCGACCGGCAACGAGACCATCTCAATGCTCAAGAACGTGTCGATCGCTTCGGTGATCGGCTTCGGCGAGCTCTACTTCCAGGCCTCCGACATCTACGCCCAGAATTACCAGACGATCCCGCTGCTCATCGTGGCCAGCATCTGGTATCTGGTTCTGACCAGCCTGGCCTATGTCGGTCAGTACTTCCTGGAGCGGAAGTTCGGCCAGGGATTCTCCCGCTCGCAGCAGGCCACGATGAGAGAGCGCTGGCTCGCCATCGGGAGCGGTAATCGGTGAGCGACGTCATGGTCAGCGCGCAGGGTGTGCACAAGCGCTTCGGCACCAACGAGGTGCTCAAGGGCATCAACCTGACCGTCAACCGCGGTGAGGTCATGTGCCTGCTGGGCCCCTCAGGATCAGGCAAGTCGACCTTCCTGCGCTGCATCAACCACCTGGAGAAGATCAACTCCGGGCGCCTCTCGGTCGACGGTGAGCTGGTCGGCTATCGCGAGGGCAACGGCAAGCTCTACGAATTGCACGAGCGAGTGGTTGCCCAGAAACGCCAGGAGATCGGCATGGTCTTCCAGCAGTTCAACCTGTTTCCGCACATGACGGCGCTGGAGAACGTGACGCTGGCACCCACGCAGGTACTCAAGCGCGGCCGTCGCGAGTGCGCCCAGCGGGCGCGGGAGTTGCTCGACCGAGTCGGACTGAGCGACAAGTGCGACGCCTACCCGCTGGCCCTCTCCGGCGGTCAGCAACAGCGCGTGGCGATCGCTCGCGCGCTGGCCATGGACCCCAAGCTGATGTTGTTTGACGAGCCCACCTCCGCACTCGATCCTGAACTGGTCGGTGAGGTTCTGGACGTCATGCGCGACCTGGCCAAGAGTGGCATGACCATGATCGTGGTCACGCACGAGATCGGCTTTGCCCGCGAGGTGGCCGATACCGTGGTGTTCATGGACGGCGGCGTTGTGGTCGAATCGGGTCCGCCGGCCGAGGTGCTCGGCGCGCCCAAGCACGAGCGCACCAAGTCCTTCCTCTCCAAGGTTCTCTAGCGCAGGCCGGTCTACTTCGTGGCGGCGGGCTGGGTGGCAAACCGCGCAGCGGCGTTCTCGACCAACTCACGATGGGCGGGATTCGCAACGGCAATCAGGTTCCAGTAGGCACTCGGGCCGGACAGCGCGGGTACCTCCTCTGGATGCACGGGCCGGAAGACACGCTTGGGTTCGTCGATGAGGAACACGGTCTCATAGAACTCGAAGATGCGCCGGAGCAGCTCGGTGGGCTCGAACCCCGCGGCGCTCATCGCGGGCGCGCTGTACTCAACGAACAATGTGGGCCGGTCACGCTCGAGCACTTTCATTGCGCCGCGCAGCACGTGACCGTCAAACCCCTCGACGTCGATCTTGAGCAGATCGACAACGCGGTCGCCGAGCCAATGGTCGAGCGTGGTGACCTCAACCTCGATTCGGCGTGCACTGGCCGCCACGCTCGATGCCAGTGAGTGAGTGCCGGTTCCGGCCGCCAGATAGATGGGCGCCGTTCCGATCTCGTCGCTGACCGCCCGAGCGACCACCTCGACGCTTTCCGTCAAGCCGTTGATATCGAGGTTGCGGCGCAGGTATTCGAGATTTGTCGGCACAGGCTCGAAGGTGACGACGGTGCCCTGCTTCATCTGTGACGCCGCAACGCAGGTGAACAACCCGATGTTGCCACCCACGTCGACCACCGCCTCAGACGTGCGCGCGACGGTCGAGAAGACATCGAGCTCGAGTCGTTCGTAAAAGCCTCCGACAACCCCCGGGGCGACCGTCACATCGGTGGCCGGCGCCACGATCCGCAGGCCTCGGAAGGCGACCTCCACATCACCAGTGCCGTAACCGACCCGCAACACGCGCCTGAGGACCAGCGTCGTCACCGGCCAGCGCTGGATCGGGGTGTTAGCGAACAGTCGGCGCCCGAGTTCGATCACGCGAACTGCCGCTGCCCTCCGCAGTTGGTCTCCTGCCGCCACGCGGGTGACCTTATAGGCTCGACCGCCCCGGCGCGGCACAGCCTGCCTGGTTTCGCTTTAAGCTCCCTGGATGGCCGAGCGAGAACTCAGATCAACCGCGCCGATCGTCGGTTCTGATGATCCGCGGCGTTTCACCGACTCGGGGATTGAGGTCCGGCCGGTTTATGGTCCGGCGGATCTGCCGGAGGACCTGGGCGAGCGGTTGGGTGAGGCGGGGGAGTTTCCGTTCACGCGTGGTGTGCATGGCGAGATGTACCGCCGGCAGTTGTGGACGATCCGTCAGTACGCCGGGTTTGCGTCGGCTCGGGAGTCAAATCAGCGGTACCGGTATCTGCTGGCGCAGGGCTCGACCGGGTTGAGCATGGCCTTTGATCTGCCCACGCAGCTGGGTCTGGATTCCGATGATCCGCGCTGTTTGGGTGAGGTGGGACGCACGGGGGTGGCGATCGACACGATCGATGACATGCGCACCGCCTTTGACGGGATCCCGTTGGATCAGGTCTCCACGTCGATGACGATCAACGCGCCCGCGAGCGTGCTGCTGCTGCTGTATCAGCTGGTGGGTGAGGAGCAGGGTGTCGCGCCGAAGCAGCTGCGGGGGACGGTGCAGAACGACATTCTCAAGGAGTACATGGCGCGCGGGAACTTCATCTACCCACCCCGTGGCGCGATCCGGTTGACCACCGATCTGTTTTCGTATTGCCACGAGAACGTCCCGAGGTGGAACACGATCTCCATCAGCGGGTATCACTTTCGGGAGAAGGGCTGCTCGGCGGTGCAGGAGGTGGCCTTCACGCTGGCCAACGGAATCGCCTATGTGCAGGCGGCGATCGATGCGGGATTGGCCGTGGATGAGTTCGCCCCCCGGTTGGCCTTCTTCTTCAACGCGCACAACAACTTCTTTCAGGAGGTGGCCAAGTTCCGGGCGGCGCGGCGGATGTGGGCCCGGGTCATGCGCGAGCGGTTCGGCGCCCAGGACGAGCGCTCGTGCAAGTTGCGCTTTCACACCCAGACCGGTGGCGTGACGCTGACCGCGCAGCAGCCCGAGAACAACATCGTGCGGGTGGCTTTGCAGGGGTTCGCCGCGGTGTGTGGGGGGACGCAGTCGCTGCACACCAACGGGTTTGACGAGGCGCTGGCCCTACCCACCGAGCGGGCGGCCAAGATCGCGGTGCGGACCCAGCAGATTCTCGCCTACGAGTCCGGGGTGGCCGACACCGTCGATCCGTTCGCGGGCTCGTACTTCATCGAGGCCCTGACCGATGAGATCGAGTTGCGCGCCGGCGAGTTGATCGATCAGGTCGATGAGCTCGGAGGTGCGGTTTCGGCCATCGACTTCATCAAAGCCGAGATCGAGGAGTCCGCGTTCGGTTACCACGAGCGCTACCGCACCGAACAGGACGTCGTCGTCGGGGTCAATCGCTTCGTCGAGGATGACGTTCAGGTTCCGGACATCATGCGGGTCGACCCGGCCGCCGAGCGCGAGCAGGTCGCGCGTCTGACCGCGTTCAAAGACAACCGCGACCAGGCCCTGGTCGCGGCTCGCCTCGACCATGTCCGGGACGCCGCGCGTGGAACCGAGAACCTGCTCCCGGCGCTGCGCCTGGCGCTAAAGGACCGCTGCACCCTCGGCGAGGTGTGCGGCGCCATGCGCGACATCTTCGGCCGCTACCAACCCACCAACTGACAGAAGGGGGCTTGTTGTGCTCGTACCCGCCGTTTTCTTCTGGCAGATCGTCCTGGCCGTGCACGTCGTCTTCGTGGTGGCCGCCTTTGGCCTATTGCTCGCCTACCCGCTGATCACGATCGCCGCCGAGCGGCTCGACCGCCGGTCGCTGCCGGTGATCCTCCGAGTGCGCATGCTGCTCGGCCGCAGCCTCGTCAACCCGGGATTGCTGATCGTCGTGATCAGCGGTGTCTACCTGGCCGCGCAGCAGCATCAGTGGGGTGACTTTTACGTCTGGTGGGGGATCGCGGCAGCGCTGGCCCTGGGCGGGCTTGAGGGTGCGCTGGTCACCCGGCAATCAGTCGCGCTGGTCGCCCTGGCCGAGCGCGACGTCGGCCTCTTCGGGGATGCGGAGGGAAGCTGGAGCAGCGATTACGGGACGGCCCGCAGCCGCGCGGATCAGGTCAACGCGCTCCTCGCCGTGATCGTCGTCGTAACGACGTTCCTGATGGTCGTGCAGTAGCACCCGGGCCCGGCCGCCGCAGCAACCTCAGAAGCGCTCGCTCGGCTGGATCCGGGCTGCATGACTGAGCCCATGCGCAGGAGACCCACCGTCGTGGGACGAAACCCAGAGCAGATGAGGTCGAGTCCGAGTTCACCGTCGCCTGGGAGGGCGAGCGCGCAAGCGGCACGGTGCGGATCGAGCCATCGGGATGGGGTACCAAGGTGACCGTCACCGCTGATTCGAGCGTCGCACTCGATGCGGTGTTGGTCAGCCTTGGTCAGGCCCGCCACCGCCGCTTTTCGGCGAGCAATAAACTCGCGCTCGGCATGGCAGACGTTCACCCCGAAACCCAGGAGCACGCGCTCGAGACCTACGCTGAGAAGTTGCGGCAGCTTGAGGTGTTGAAGTTCGAGGCGGTTCATGCGGGTAGTGCGGCGGCGGTGGAGAAACAGCATGCGAAGGGGAAGTACACGGCGCGGGAGCGGGTGGAGAAGCTGCTTGATGCGGGGTCGTTTCAGGAGCTGGATGGGTTTGTCCGGCATCGCACGACGGATTTTGAGATGCAGGGCACGCGACCGTATGCCGACGCGGTGGTCACCGGGCATGGGCTGATCGATGGGCGGCGGGTGTGTGTGTTCTCCCAGGATTTCACGGTGTTCGGTGGGTCGTTGGGGGAGGTGGTGGCCGAGAAGATGGTGAAGGTGATGGATCTGGCCGAGCGGATCGGCTGCCCAATGATCGGCATCAATGATTCGGGGGGCGCCCGGATTCAGGAGGGCGTGGTGGCCCTGGCCGGCTACGGGGATGTGTTCTTTCGCAATGTGCGCGCCTCAGGGGTGATCCCGCAGATCAGTTTGATCATGGGTCCGTGTGCCGGGGGTGCGGTGTATAGCCCGGCGATCACGGATTTCATCTTCATGGTGAAGGAGACCTCGCACATGTTCATCACCGGTCCTGATGTGATCCGGACGGTCACAGGTGAGGAGGTGGGGATGGAGGAGCTCGGCGGCGCTGTGAGCCATAACGCCAAGTCCGGGGTCGCCCATTTCGCCTCTGAGGATGAGGATCAGTGTTTGGAGGATGCCCGCTATCTGTTGTCGTTTCTGCCGCAGAACAACTTGGAGACGCCGCCGCGGGTGGTCTCGGGGGACGACCCGCGGCGGGAGGATCCGGAGCTGGACACGATCGTTCCGGACAACCCGAACCGGCCCTACGACATGCGCGATGTGGTGGTCCGGGTTGTCGATGACGGTGAGTTTCTCGAGGTGCAGGAGCTGTTTGCCCGCAACATCATGTGCGGGTTCGGTCGCTTGGACGGGCAGGTCGTCGGGGTGGTCGGTAACCAGCCGGCCCAGCTGGCCGGGGTGCTGGACATCGAGGCTGCGGAGAAGGCCTCCCGGTTCATTCGCACCTGTGATGCGTTCAACGTCCCGATCGTCACCTTCTGTGATGTCCCGGGCTTTTTGCCAGGCACCACGCAGGAGTGGAACGGGATCATCCGGCACGGCGCCAAGCTGCTTTATGCCTATGCCGAGGCGACGGTGCCGAAGCTCACGGTGATCACGCGCAAGTCCTACGGGGGTGCGCATCTGGTCATGGGCTCAAAGCAGTTGGGGGCGGACATGAACTTCGCCTGGCCGACGGCCGAGGTGGCGGTGATGGGTGCGGAGGGCGCGGTGAGTCTGCTCTACCGCCGCGAGATCAGCTCCGCCGAGGATCCGGAGAGCCTGCGGGCACAGCGCATCGAGGAGTACAAGGCGCATTTCGCCAATCCCTACATCGCGGCTGAGCGCGGCTATATCGATGATGTGATCATCCCGCACGAAACGCGGCCCAAACTGATCGAGGCGCTGCGCATGCTCGAGACAAAGCGCCAGCCCGGCCCGCGGCGCAAGCACGGAAACATCCCGCTCTGACATGGCTGGCTCGCCGGGGCTTCGCCCGCCATCTGAACCGTCTCCGGCGCAGGCCGCCGCACTGATCGCGGCGATCGAGCAGTTTCTGCGCGACACCACACCGGTGAGCCAGCCGGGGCTCAAGCCGGTGCTCAGCCCGTGGAAGCGCGCCGCACTGGAAGACGGCGTGTCCCGGCAGCCCTAGCCGCGACAGGGCACACCCAGTCAGCGATCACGCAGGTCCGCGACCCGGTGCCAGGGCGCAATCCGCACGCACTGGACGAGAAATACATATAACCCAGTCCGGTTTTGGTATTTTCCAAGTGCCCAGCCGCTAGCCTCGGCCGGGAAACCCGATCTTGACCGCCCCCGTCCAGAGGAACACAGATGGCACCGCACGCCTCGCTGGAAGCTGAGAAGCACGGGCATGGCCTCCCCAAGGAAGGCTCGCTCGAGAACCCCGAGCTGATGCAGAACGTGCCCGGCCAGGTGATCCCCATCCTGGCCGCGGAGTTCGACGACTTTTCCACCGAAGCCGGCAAGTTCCTGCGCGGCGAGCTGGAGGAGACCGACTTCATCAAGTTCCGCCTGCGCCAGGGCGTCTACGGCCAGCGTCAGCCCGACGTGCAGATGGTCCGGGTCAAGTTGCCCATGGGTGGTGTCACCCCCGACCAGCTCGATGCCTTCGCCGAGGTGATAGAGAAGTACGTGCCGCTGCGCAAGGGCCACATCACCACCCGCCAGAACATCCAGATGCACCACGTGCCGCTCCCGACCATGGAGCTGGTCCTGCGCGAGCTCGGCGAGGCGGGCCTCTCGAGTCGTGAGGGCTGCGGCAACACGGTCCGCAACGTGACCGGCGACCCGCGGGCGGGCACCCTGGCCGACGAGCTCTTCGACATCACCCCCTACGCGGCCGCCTACGTGCGCTACTTCGTGCGTCACCCGACCACGCAGATGATGCCCCGCAAGGTCAAGACGGCCTTCACGGCCACCGACGCCGACAACGCGATCACGCAGATCCACGACGTCGCCTTCACCCCCCGTCTGCGTGACGGCGTGCGCGGAGTCGAGGTTCGGGTGGGCGGCGGCACCGCGATCATGCCCCGTCTGGCCCCCGTGCTGTACGAGTTTGTCGAGCTCGACAACGGCGACTATCTCAAGGTGACCGAGGCGGTCCTGCGCATCTTCGACCGTCAGGACTTCCTCCGCGTGAACCGCGCCCGCGCGCGCATCAAGGTGTTGATCGACAAGATCGGCATCGATGCCTTCCGCGAGATGGTCGAGGAGGAGCTTCAGGGCGACTGGGTGGCCGAGCGGGATTTCTCGCTCGATGATCTGCTTTGGGAGCACGACGAGCAGGCGCACGCACCCGCCCGGTCGCTCAGCCCCGGCTCGCCCAATGGCGACCAGCGGGCCTACGATCGCTTCCTCGAGAGCAACGTCCAGTCTCAGCGGCAGGCGGGCTTCTCCACGGTTGAGGTCAGGGTTCCGCTGGGCGACGTCACCCCCGAGCAGCTGCGCGGGCTCGGCCAGATAATGCGCGACTACTCCGGGGGATACGCCCGGACGACCCTGCACCAGAACCTGGTGCTGCGCTGGGTCCGTGATGAGTCGGTCTACGACGTGTGGAAGCGGCTCGGGCAGCTGGAACTCGGCGACCACGGCGCGGACGAGATAACCAACGTCGTGAGCTGCCCCGGCACCGACTCGTGCAAGCTCGGGATCACCAGCTCGATGGGCCTCAACCGTGCCGTCAGCCAGCGCCTGGCCGAGATGGACATCGATGATCCGCTCACCCGCCGGATTCACATCAAGATGAGTGGCTGCCCGAACGGCTGCAGCCAGTTTCACCTGGCCAACATCGGCTTCTACGGAGCCTCGATCAAGGTTGGCGAGCATACGATCCCGGCCTACATCGCCCACATCGGCGGCTCCTACGAGAACGGTAAGGTGCGCTTCGGCGACCGGCTCAAGAGCCGGCTGCCGGCCAAGCGCGTGCCGGAGGCGGTTGAGCGCTGGGTGCGCCTCTACGAGTCCGAGCGAGAGCCCGGTGAGGAATTCAACGCCTATGCGGCGCGCGTCGGGACCCAGGCCTTCGAGGCGTGCGTGAAGGACCTGGCCATGCCCGTGGAGTTCTCGCTGGAGAACATGCACCAGTTCATCGATTGGTCCAAACATCAACCGTTCCACGTGGAACGCGGCGAAGGCGAGTGCGCGGTTTGATGCTCGCGCCGGGGGGCTACCGAGCTCGCAGGGCACAGCACTGTTGGGTAATTCGATCGCTACGCTGAACAACGCGATGTCTGCCACCACCCCGGATCTCGAGAAGGCCAGTGCCCAGGCGGTGCTCGCCTACGGCATCGAGCACTTTCACCCGCGACTGAAGACCGCCTGCTCCTTCCAGAAGGAGGAAACAGTGCTGGCGCACATGCTCAGCCAGATCTGTCCAGAGGCGAAGCTGTTCACGATCGACACGGGCGTGCTGTTCCCCGAGACGCTGGCCACCTGGAAGCGCTTCGAGGAGCGCTTCGGCCTCGAGATAGAGGTGATCGATGCCTCGAGCCCGGGTGCCCCCTGGACTCGGGAGAACTGCTGCGGCCAGGCCAAGGTCGACGGCCTGGAGCGCGCGCTGGAGGGCACCCTGGCCTGGATCACGGGTATCCGCCGCGAGCAGTCGCCCACTCGGGTGGGCACGCAGAAGCTCGAGCGGGATGACAAGCGGGGCATCTGGAAGCTCAGTCCGCTGGCCGACTGGACCAACCAGGACATCTGGAACTACATCTTCAAGCACGATCTGCCGTACAACTCCTTGCACGATCACGGCTACGATTCGATCGGTTGCGCTCCTTGCACGCTGCCCGGCGACGGCCGAGAAGGCCGCTGGGCCGGCGAGGACAAGACCGAGTGCGGTATTCATCTCTGAGCGCCAGCGAGAACCGCGACCATGACCACCCAGGCTGAACCTGAAGTGACCACCCGCCCCAAATACGAGCTCTCCCACCTCCAGACGCTCGAGGCTGAGTCGATCTACATCATGCGCGAGGTGGCTGCGCAGTTCGAGCGCCCTGTGCTGCTGTTCAGCGGAGGCAAGGATTCGATCGTGCTCATGCGCCTGGCGGAAAAGGCCTTCCGCCCGGGCCGCTTCCCCTTCCCCGTGATGCATGTGGACACCGGTCACAACTTCCCCGAGGTGATGGAGTTCCGCGACCGGCTCGTCGAGCAGCTCGGCGAGCGTTTGATCGTGGCCAGCGTGCAGGAGTCGATCGACCGGGGCCGTGTGCGCGAGGAAACCGGGCCGCGGGCGTCCCGTAACCGCCTGCAGACGATCACGCTGCTGGACGCGCTCACCGAGCACGGTTTCGATGCCGCCTTTGGGGGCGCCCGCCGCGACGAGGAGCGTGCTCGGGCCAAGGAGCGCGTGTTCTCGTTCCGCGACGACTTCGGCCAGTGGGACCCCAAGAACCAGCGACCGGAACTGTGGTCGCTCTACAACGGCCGTATCCGCAAGGGCGAGCATGTGCGGGCGTTCCCGATCTCCAACTGGACCGAGATGGATGTCTGGCAGTACATCGCCCAGGAGCAGCTCGAGGTTCCGTCGATCTACTACGCCCACACGCGCCAGGTGTTCCAGCGCGACAACATGCTTTACGCGCTCAACCAGCACATCGAGCTGATGGACGGCGAGGCCCCCTTCGAGGCCTCGGTGCGCTACCGGACTGTGGGCGACATGACCTGCACCGGCGCCGTGCGCTCCACCGCGCTCACGCTCCAAGAGGTCGTCGCCGAGATCGCCGCCACTCGAATCACCGAACGTGGTGAGACTCGCGCCGACGATCGCGTCACCGAGGCCGCGATGGAGGATCGCAAGCGTGAGGGCTACTTCTAGTGAGTCCCGTCAGTGAGCTGTTGCGGCTCGCCACCGCGGGATCGGTCGACGACGGCAAGTCGACCCTGATCGGGCGGCTGCTGCACGACACCAAGTCGATTCTCGAGGACCAGCTCGAGCACGTGGCCGAGACCTCGCAGCGCCGCGGAGACGGCTACCTGAACCTGGCACTGCTGACCGACGGCCTGCGGGCGGAGCGCGAGCAGGGGATCACGATCGACGTGGCGTACCGGTACTTCCAGACCGGCGCCGCGGCCGGATCGGCCCCCGCGACGACCGTGACCGGAAACGGAAACGTCACCCTGGACGCCCCGGAGGGCGGCTTCCGCGGGGGTCGCAAGTTCATCATCGCCGATACGCCGGGCCATGAGCAGTACACGCGCAATATGGTCACCGGCGCCTCGACCGCCGACCTCTCGATCGTCCTGATCGACGCCCGCAACGGCGTCAGCGAGCAGACCCGGCGCCACGCCTTCATCAGCTCACTCCTGCGCATCCCGCACCTGGTCGTGGCGGTCAACAAGATGGACCTGGTCGATTATTCCGAGGAGGTCTTCAACGACATCGTGGCCGAGTTCACCGACTGGGCCACGCGGTTGCAGCTGGCTGACGTCGTCTTCATCCCGATCTCAGCGCTCAAGGGTGACAACGTCGTCGACCGCGCAGACAACATGCCGTGGTATCAAGGGTCCTCGCTGCTTTACCACCTCGAGCATGTGGTCATCGCCACCGACCGCGACATGGATGACGTCCGCTTCCCGGTCCAGTGGGTGGTCAGGCCGATGAGCGACGATCACCACGACTACCGCGGCTACGCCGGCCAGGTGGCCGCCGGCGTGATCCGCCCGGGCAGTGAAGTCGTCGTCCTGCCCAGCGGGCGGAAGACCAGGATCAAGTCGGTGGACAGCTACGACGGCGAGCTCGACGTTGCCTTCCCGAGCATGTCGGTGACGCTACGCCTCGAAGACGACATCGACATATCGCGCGGCGACATGATCGTCGACGCGGATGAGGCGCCCACCGTGGCGCGCGAGTTCGAGGCCATGATCTGCTGGATGAGCGAGGAGCCCATGCGGCCGGGTGGGCGCTACGTGATCCACCACACGACGCGCTCGGCCCGGGCGATCATCGACAAGCTTGAATACCGTGTGGACGTGAACTCGCTCGACCGTGACCCCGCGGCCGGGGAGCTCGGACTCAACGAGATCGGCCGCGTGCATCTGCGCAGCTCGACGCCGTTGGTCGTCGATCCGTACTCGCGCAACCGCACCACCGGTAGCTTCATCCTGATCGACGAGTCGACCAATGACACCGTCGGTGCTGGGATGATCCGTTCCGGACGCTAGCTTCCCGCCGGTGAACCGGCCGCTGGGTAGTCGCGTCTTGACGTTGGGAGAGAGGAGCGCCCTGGGAGCCCAGAGGCCTTCCCGCGGGCCGCTCGACCTGGTTCCCATTGCCATCGCCACCGGCGTGGGGGCGCTGCTGGCCGCCGTGGAGCTCGGCACCCGCAGCCTGTGGCTGGACGAGGGATCCACCTTCGCGGTCGTCTCCCAGCATGGCGCCGGGCTATGGCACGCCATCGACCACGACGGCGGCAACATGCTCCTGTACTACCTGGTGATGCACGTGGTGGTCGCCTGGTTCGGCGATGCCACGTGGGTGATGAGGCTGCCGTCGGTGGTGGCGAGTGCGGCGACGGGCGGCCTGGTGGCCGCCGCCGCACTCCGGCTCTTCTCATCCAACCGGCGCCTGGCAACCGCCGCCGGCCTGTTCACCGTGGTCAGCCTGCCGTTTATCTACTGGGGTCAGGACGCCCGGGGCTACGCCTGGCTGCTCGCACTGAGTGTCGGGTCGTTCCTGGGGCTGATCGCGATACTGCAGACGCCACTCGGCCAATCGCCATCGCGTCCGGCGCTGGCCGGCTACGTCCTGGCCACACTCGCCGCTCTGTACGTCGGCTATGACGTGGCCCTGCTGATCCCCGCCCAGCTCGCGCTGCTGCTGCTGTTCCGCGAGCGCGCCCGGTTGGTGATCGCCTGTCTGGCCCTGATCGCCGTGCTCTGCCTGCCGCTGCTCGTACTGGCAGCGCAGCGCGGGTCCGGGCAGCTCTTCTGGGTCACGCCGCTGAGCTGGCCAATCGCCGGACAGGCCACCGTGACGCTGTTATCGGCGGCGCTCCCCCCCGACTTCCACCGTACGGCGACCACGGTCGTGGCGGTGATCGTGCTCGGCCTGGCGGCGCTCGCGGCGCTTCTGATCGCGGGGCGGGTGGTGGGGGGCGTGCTGCGCCGCGGCCGGCTCGACACGCACTCCTGGCCGGTCGTGTTCGTGCTGAGCTGGTTGCTCGTGCCCATGGCGCTGACCCTGCTCGCCTATGCGGCGGGCGCGCCGATCGAGTTGCCGCGCGTGACAATCCTCGAGCTACCGGCTCTGGCACTGCTGATGGCCTGGCTGCTGTTGCGTCCCGCCGTGCCGCCCGTGCTGGGGGTCGCCGGTGTGGCTGTGCTGCTTGCGCTGCGGCTGCTTCAGGTCATCCCCAGCTACGGGGTCTCCTCGGAGCCGTGGAACGCGGCCACGGCGTACGTGATGAGCTCGACGCTGGCCGACCGACCGGCCTGCATCGCCTTCTACCCCCAGGATGGCCGTGAGGTGTTTGACTACTACCTGCTGCGCACCGCGGGGAGCCCCGGCGGCAATCCGGCCCCGCGCCTGCATCCGGTGCTCCCCTCACTGCCCTGGCCATCGGTCAGGCCGTACGTGGAGGACTACGGCGCTCCAGATGCGGGCCAGCGGGCCCGCATCGCACGTCAATGCCCCCGACTCTGGTTGGTGGCCAGCCACGAGGGCCAGGCACATGGCACGCGTGAGTCGCGGATCAATATTCGGCGCTATGAGCGCCTGCAGGATGATCTCCGCCGGCTCTACCCGCACACCACGCTGCGCACCTTCGGCTGGGCGGCGCCCATTCACGTACGCCTGCTGTGGCGAAGCTCCTGAAGGCGGCCTCAGGGCCGCAGCCACATGCCGACGTAGGTGATCGGCGACGCGGCCAGGGTGACGAGCAGGTTGTACTTCATCGCCCTGCGGTAGTTGCGGTCGCTGAGCGCCCGACCGACCACCATCACGAGTGGGAAGGCCAGGATCAGTAGGCGCGGATTCGGCGGTGTCTTGGCCGAGGTGAGCGCCAGTACCGAGACGCATACCGTCCACACCCAGGCCGTCGCGGGTACGCGCGAGCGATGGTCCCAGAGCAGCTTGAGGCCGAAGATCAGGAAGGCGGTACCAAACAGGGCCAGGATGTCGTTGAGATCGATCCCGCCCGGGCCATGGGAGCCGACTCCGGACACGAACATCTGGCGGATCACCTGGAGCACCACGTGCGGAATCGCCAGCGGCGTGCTCTTCTCGGACCATTCGATGCGTTGTGCGCGGTAGTCGGAGAGCGGAGAACCGGTCCAGATCCATAGGTAGATGCCGAACCCGATCGCGCCGAAGGTGGCCAGGATCGGCGCGATCAGCGACCGGCGGGCCTGGCCATCGTGCCAACCGCGACTGCGCAGCTCGAGCACGGCGGCCACGGCGCACATCGGCACGGCCGCCAGGTCGGTTGGGGCGACCGCCGTGGAGAAGCCGGCCAGCACCCCGGCCCAAAGCCAGCGCTTGCGCGCCAGCAGCAGCATCGACCCGGCAATCAAGGACAGGGTCAGGCCCTCGCTGTAGACCATCGAGAAGACGATCGTGCCCGGGAAGAAGCACCAGAACCGGATGGCCCGGCGAGCGACCGCCTCGCCCCACCAGTCTTCGGCGAGCTGCCCGATCAGCACCGTCGCGACGCCGCCGCTGACCATGGCGATGGCCAGCCCGGCGCCGAGGTCACCGATGGGGAGGATGTGCGCCACCAGCCACATCGCCATCGGATAGAGCGGCATGAAGCCCAGGGTCGTGTACGCACCGACGTGCGGCACGACGTGGTGGTAGTACCAGGTCTGCGTGGTCAGCAGGTACCACTTGCCGTCCCAGTTGGACATCATCGTGCCCAGCGACGAGGTGTCCAGGGGATGGCCCTGCCAGTTGTGCGCGTGGGACAGCGCGGTGTGCGACCCCACAGTGTCGATCAGCGCCATGGCGATCGCGGCGATCACCAGGTACAGCAGGCGCGAGGCGAGGTACATGTAGACCGAATAGCGTGTCCGCGAGGCCCCGCGCAGGCCCGCTTGGACGGCCTCCAGGTTCCAGCGGCGCGTCTGGGCGGGATGCGCCTCCTGAAGCGTCGTCACATGCGGAATTTTAGGACTGTAAAGTGCGGCGCCGCATGTTCTCGAAGATTCTGATCGCGAACCGTGGTGAGATCGCGGTGCGTGTCGTGCGGGCGTGTGAGGAGTTGGGGGTCGGCTCGGTGGCGGTGTATTCGGAGCTTGACCGGGATGCGCCGCATGTGCGGCGGGCTGATGAGGCGTTTTTGTTGGGCCCGGGGCCGGCGGCTGAGTCGTATCTGAATGTGGAGCGGCTGGTTGAGGTGATTCAGGCCTCGGGGGCTGAGGCGGTGCATCCGGGCTACGGGTTCTTGGCCGAGAACGCCGGGTTTGCCGCGCGGTTGGAGGAGTTGGGGGTTGTGTTCATCGGTCCGTCGGCGTCGGCGATTGAGGCGATGGGTTCCAAGACGCGGGCGCGGGAGTTGATGGCGGCGGCGGGGGTGCCGATCGTGCCGGGCACCACCGAGCCGGTGGATACGGTGGCGGATGCGCGGCGGATCATCGATGCGGAGATTGGTTATCCGGTGGCGGTGAAGGCGGCCGGGGGTGGTGGCGGTAAGGGTTTTCGGGTGGCGCTGTCGGAGGCGGAGCTTGAGGAGGCGTTTGCGGGCGCGGCGCGGGAGGGTGAGAAGTTCTTCTCTGACGCGACGGTGTATCTGGAGCGCTATCTCCCGGATCCGCGGCATGTGGAGGTGCAGATCCTGGCTGATAAGCACGGGAATGTGGTTCATCTGGGGGAGCGAGATTGTTCGTTGCAGCGCCGGCATCAGAAGTTGATCGAGGAGGCTCCGGCCCCGGCTGTTGCGGCGGTGGATGGGTTGCGGGAGCGGATCGGCCGGATCGGCACTGACGCGGCGTTGGCGGTCAACTATTCCGGGGCGGGGACGATCGAGGGTCTTTTGCAGGATGGCGAGTACTTCTTTTTGGAGATGAACACGCGGGTGCAGGTAGAGCATTGCGTGACCGAGATGGTGACCGGGGTGGATATCGTCAAGGAGGGCATTCGGGTGGCGGCGGGGGCGGAGCTCTCCATCCGTCAGGAGGATGTGGTGTTGCGCGGTCATGCCATTGAGTGCCGCATCAACGCGGAGGATGCCGCCAAGAACTTCGCGCCCGCGCCGGGCGCGATCACCAACTACCGGGAGCCGGCCGGGCCGGGGGTGCGGGTCGATTCGGGGGTCGGGCCGGGTAGTGAGGTCAGCCCGATGTATGACCCGATGATCGGCAAGCTGATCGTGTGGGACGCGGATCGGGAGCAGGCCACGCGGCGTATGGTGCGGGCTCTGCGGGAGTTTGAGATCGGTGGGCTGCGGACGCTTCTGCCCTTTCATGAGGCGATCCTGCAAACGGATCAGTGGGCCCGGGCGGAGACGTGCCGGGATCTGATCGAGGATCGCGCCTGGTTGAAGACCCTGGCGTTCCCCAAGACGGAGAACACCACCGAGGATGAGCCGGCCAAGCAGGAGCAGGAATACACGGTCGAGGTGTCCGGCCAGCGTTTCGAGGTCAAGGTCATCGGCCCTGCCGGGGAGGGTGGTTCGCCGGGCCCGGCCGGGGCCGTGGCGCCGCCCGCTTCGCGTGGGGCGCCGCGTCGTTCGGCTCGCGCCGGTTCGGCCCGGGGCGGTTCGAGTCAGGCCGCTAACGGTCATGGGGGTGACACGCTCACCTCGCCGCTGCAGGGCACCATCTTCAAGGTCGCGGTGCAGAAGGGCGAGACCGTGCAGGAGGGAGCGCTGATCTGTGTCATCGAGGCCATGAAGATGGAAAACGAGATCACCGCCCACAAAACCGGCGTGGTGACCGACCTCACGGCCGCGGTCGGCGCGGCCGTCTCGATCGGCGACACACTCGCCGTCATCGCCTCGGATTAGTCCGCGACCTCCCGCGCCGTGCGAGCCCTGGCCGTCCATGAGGATGTGATCGTCGTCGTGTCGGGCGTGTGGCAGACGACCTGCACGGCGGTGCGCTCAGGCGATGAGGGCTTCCTGATCGACTCGCCGGTCCTGCCCGAGGAGCTCGAGGCGCTGCCGGCGCTGCTCGAGCAGGCGGGTTTTCCGGTCAGTGGGCTGCTCGCGACGCACGGTGATTGGGATCACCTGCTCGGCAAGCTGGCCTTTCCGGAGAGCTCGCTGGGGGTTGGCGAGCTCACGGCCGCGCGTCTGACGGGCGAGCTCGGCGAGCCGCAGCGGCGCCTGCGCGAGTTCGATTCCGAGTGGTACGTGGATGGTCGCCGGCCGTTGGGTCTCAGCGAGTTCCAGGGCCTGCCGGTTCCGGGCCGCATCTCGATCGGATCGGAAACGGTGAACGAGCTCGAGCTCTACCCGGCCGACGGCCACACCCACGACGGCATCGCCTTCTGGCTCCCGTGGGCCGAGGTGCTGATCTGCGGCGACTACCTCTCGCCGGTGGAGATCCCCATGATCTCCGCCCGCCAGGGTGGCTCGCTCGAGACCTACCGCGAGACCCTGTTCCGCTTCTCGCCCCTGGTCAACCGGGCGGCCACGGTGATCCCGGGACACGGCGCTCCGATCACCGCAGAGCGGGGGCTGGAGATCCTGGCCGAGGATCTGGCCTACCTCGATGGCCTGGCCGCGGGTGGGGAGGTGAGCCTTCCGGACGGCCGACGCTCGGCCACCCAGAAGCAGATCCACGAGCGCAACCTCGCGTCAGTGTCCCTCTAGCGCCTGGGGCTCCGCCACAGCTCCCGAGATGGCGAAGCGCGGCACGAAGATGTGCGCGAGTGGGCCGATGCCGAGCGCGTAGATGACCGTGCCGAGGCCCACGTTGCCGCCCAGGGCCCAGCCGATGGCGAACACGGTGAGCTCGATACAGGTACGGACAACGCGGATCTGGTGACCGCGGGCGGCCCAGCCCATCATCAGACCGTCCCGTGGTCCCGGGCCGAGCCCAGCCCCGATGTAGGCGCCGGTGGCCAGGCCGTTCAGCAACACCCCGCCCAGCATCAGCAGCCATCTCAGGAGCTCCGAGTGCGGCGTGTGGAACAGCGTCAGCATGGCGTCGATCGTGAGCCCGACGACGATCGCGTTGCTGATGGTGCCCAGTCCGGGTCGCTGGCGCAACGGTACCCAGAACACGAGTACCGCCGCGCTCACGATCAGGGCCCACGTACCCACGCCGAGTCCAATCCGGCGGGAGAGGCCCTGGTGAAATACGTCCCAGGGATCGACGCCCAGCGCACCCAGGAGCAGCATCGAGCTGCTGACGCCGAACAGCAGCAGCCCGGCGTAGAGCTGGAAGAGGCGCCGCCCTCGCGGTGGGGGGACCAAAGCGATGAGGGTTGAGCGGGCCGAGCCGGGAGCCACTTCGCGTGGCTCTACGCGGCGTCGATCAGCTTCGCCGCTTCTTTTAGCGTCTTGACCTCGATGTCGGGCTTCTTCTGGTTGGCCTCGAGCACCTCGCCGTGGCGGTTGACCCAGATCACCGGGATCTTCTTCTTGATGCAGGGCTCGACGTCGTGGTAGTAGCTGGCCGCCACATGGACCCAGCCCTTCTTACCGCCGATCCGCCGCTCGCATTCGGTGAAGTGCGCGGGATCCGGCTTGTATGAGCGGACCTGTTGCGCGGTCACGACCAGGTCGAAGTCGAGCGGGATATGTCGGCGCGTCTGGCCGAGCAGCTTGTCGTCGATGTTGGAGATCAGGCCGATGCTGTACTTCTTGGCGATCTTGGTGAGGACCGGGTTGGTCTCCTTGAAGGCGGGCCAGCGCTGCACCGAGTCAGGCAGGAACCCGGCGCGAGAGGGCTCGAGCGGCCAGCCCAGGTCCTTGGCGATCTGCACCGCGGTGCGGCGCAGAACCTCGGCATAGAGCTCGTAGGATCCGGCCTGGATCTGCTGCTGCACGGAGTGGAACAGCGGGATGATCTCGGAGGGGTCGAGCGTGAAGCCATCACGCGCCGCCTCCTTGACGAAGGCGTCAGCCGCGCCCGACTCCCAGTCGATCAGCGTGCCGTAGACATCAAAGGTGACAAAGGTGATCTGCTTGGGAATGGCCATGGAGCGGCCATGATGCCATTTTTTGCCTGGGGGGAGAGTGGCGGGCCCACCGGTCGGCGGCCAGGGGGTGCAGCCGGACGTCTGAGGCCACGGGTCGATGGTCAGGGCCACAGCTGACGGTGTGGGGCCGCGTCGTGGGGCCGTGTCCCGCCTGCGAAGCTCCTAGCTCCGACTTCTGGGGTGTTTGGTTAGAAGAATCGGACGGGCCTTTCCCGATTCTTCCATTGCGTTCCGCAGATCGAGCGCTTTTGAGCGAATCGGAGTTGAGGGGCACGATTCTTCGGTTTAAGCAGCCTCGAGCGCGCGGGCGAGGCGGGCAGGGAGCGCGGGCGACGCGGGCCCAGGAGCGCCGGGCGAGGCGGGCAGGGAGCGCGGGCGAGGCGGGCAGGGAGCGCGGGCGACACGGGCAGGGGAGCGCCGGGCGAGGCGGGCAGGGAGCGCGGGCGACGCGGGCACGGGAGCGCCGGCGAGGCGGGCTCGGGAGCCCGGGCGCGGCGGGGCACCGGCCCGCGGAAACGGGTTTTCAATAGATTGCCGGTATGGACCTGCTCGAATATCAAGGCAAGCAGTTGTTTGCGCGGCATGGTGTTCCGGTGCCTGCGGGCTTGCCGGCGCGGACGGTGGAGGAGGCGGTGGCGGCCGCGGATGAGATCGGTTATCCGTGTGCGGTGAAGGCGCAGGTGCAGATTGGTGGACGCGGGAAGTTGGGGGGGATCAAGATCGCCCACGATTCCGCGGAGGCGCGGGAGCAGGCCGGCGCGATCCTCGGGATGGACATCAAGGGTTTGACGGTGTTTGAGGTTTGGATCGAGGGGGCGTCTGACATCGCGTCGGAGTACTACGCGTCGGTGGTGTTCGATCGTGGCGCGAAGGCGCCGTTGGTGATGCTCTCGACCAAGGGCGGCATGGATATTGAGGCGGTGGCGGAGGAGGATCCGGACGCGATCGCGCGTTTGCATGTTGATCCGTTGCTGGGTTTTCAGCCGTTTCACGGTCGCCGGTTGGCCTTTGCGGCGGGTATCGACGCTGATGTCGTGCGTCCGGTGGGTGAGATGCTGGCGAAGCTTTACACGGTGTTCACGGCGGAGGAGGCGACGCTGGTTGAGGTCAATCCGTTGATCATCACGCCGGATCGTCAGGTCAGGGCTTTGGATGCCAAGGTCACGTTGGATAACAACTCGTTGTTCCGGCATCCGGAGAACGCCGAGTTGCGTGATCTCTCGGCCGAGGATCCGCAGGAGCGGATGGCGCACGATCGTGGTTTGACCTATGTGAAGCTGGACGGGAACATCGGCATTCTGGGTAATGGCGCCGGGCTGGTGATGTCGACTTTGGATGTGGTCAAGGGCGCGGGTGGTGAGCCGGCGAACTTCCTGGACGCCGGCGGTGGCTCGAAGTCTGACGCGATCGTCTCAGCGGTCGAGGTGATCCTGTCTGACCCCAAGGTCAAGGCTGTGTTGTTCAACATCTTCGGTGGGATCACGCGTTGTGATGAGGTCGCCCGCGGGTTGATCGAGGCGTTCGCCGTGATCCGGCCGCAGGTGCCGTTTGTGGTCCGCTTGGATGGAACCAACGACAAGGAGGGCCGTGCTCTGCTGGCTGAGGCCAACCTGCCCGGTGTTTACGCTGAGTCGACGATGGACGGGGCGGCCGCCCGGGTGGTTGAGCTGGCCGCTCAGGAAAGCGGTCGGGCATGAGCATCCTGGTTGATGAGCACACGCGCCTGGTGACGACGGGGATCACGGGCAGCGAGGGGACGTTTCACACGTTGCGTAACCGGGATTACGGCACCCAGGTGGTGGCCGGGGTGACGCCGGGCAAGGGCGGTCAGGACGTGGACGGCGTCCCGGTGTTCAACACGATCGCCGAGGCCGTCGAGAAGCAGGGCGCGAACACGGCGATGATCTTCGTGCCGCCCAGGTTCGCGGCCGACTCGATCCTGGAGGCCGAGGAGGCGGGGATCGAGTTGATCATCGCGATCACCGAGGGGATCCCCGCGCATGATGAGCTGCGCGCCTACCAGATCATCCAGAAGAACGGTCGCTCGCGGTTGATCGGCCCGAACTGCCCCGGGGTGCTCTCCCCGGGCAAGGCCAACGTCGGGATCATCCCGGCCGCGTTCTTCAAAGAGGGCAATGTGGGGGTGGTGTCCCGCTCGGGGACGCTGACCTACCAGGTGGGTAACGAGCTGGCGTTGCAGGGGTTCGGCAACTCGAGCATCGTCGGGATCGGGGGTGACCCCGTCCCGGGCACCGATTTCATTGATGTGCTCGGACTGTTCCAGGACGACCCCGAGACCGAGCTGATCGTGATGTGCGGTGAGATCGGCGGGGACGCCGAGGAACGCGCCGCGGACTTCATCGGCGAACATGTCACCAAGCCGGTGGTCGGCTACATCGCCGGGTTCACCGCCCCCCCGGGCAAACAGATGGGACACGCCGGCGCGATCGTCTCCGGATCATCCGGCGGGGCCGCAGCCAAAGCCGCCGCCCTGGAAGCCAAGGGCGTGCCCGTCGGGCGCACCCCCACAGAAGTGGCCGAAATCGCCATGGCAAGGTTGGGTAAGCCATGAGCCTGGAGGGCAGCCCATGACCGCGACCAAGCCGATCTCGTTTGCCCGCGGCGCACCATCTCTGGACATCGTCGACATCGAGGGACTGAAGGAGGCCGCGCAGGCCGCCTTCACCAACGATCCGGGCGGACTGACCGCCTACGGCACATCGGTCGGATACCCGCCGCTGCGGGAGTGGATCGCCGACAAGCACGGGGTCGCCGTGGAGAACGTGATCGTCACGAACGGCTCGATGCAGGCCGACGCGTTTCTGTTCGACGCGCTGGTGGCCAGCGGTGACACGGTGGTGGTTGAGCTGCCGACCTATGACCGCACGCTGCTCGCGCTGCGTACCCGCGGCGCCGACGTGCGGATGGTCGAGCTCGAGCCCGACGGCATCGATGTCGCGGCGCTCGAGCGCGTTCTGGTCGCCGGAGCGCGGCCGAAGCTGGCTCATATCATCCCGAACTTCCAGAACCCGGCCGGGTATACGCTCTCGCCGGCCAAGCGGCAGCGACTGCTCGAGTTGGCTTCCGAGCACAGCTTCATCATCTTCGAGGACGACCCCTACGTCGAGCTCCGCTTCACCGGGAACCGCCTGCCGACGATGTACTCGATGGACTCCGAGAACGTGGTCTACGCCTCATCCTTCTCGAAGACCGTGGCGCCCGGCATCCGCGTCGGCTACCTGGTCGGACCGCGGCCGGTGATCGCGCAGATCGAACGGCTGGCCACCAACACCTACATCTCGCCCAACATGGTCGCCCAGGGCATCGTCAACCAGTTCGCGCGCTCCGGTGCCATTGACCGGTCGATCGACACGGTCACCCGCGCGCTGCGCGAGCGCGTCGACACGCTGGCTGCAGCTCTCGAGCGCGAGCTGCCCGCCGCCCGTTTCGTCAAGCCGGAAGGCGGCTACTTCATGTGGGTCGAGCTGCCCCACGGCACCGACGTCGACGCCTTGTTCACCGCCGCCGCCGCGCGAAGCGTCCAGTTCGTGAAAGGCCAGGACTTCGTGCTGGAGGGCTACGAGTCCACGCTGCGCCTGGCCTACTCGGGCGTGACCCCGGCACAGATCGAGGAGGGGGTCTCGCGGCTGGCCGAGGCCTACCGCGAGGTCACCGCGGAGGCGGCCCCCGTCTGACGGCGCCTACCGCCCGTAGCGACCCTGTCCGAGGACCAGCTGCTCGGGCAGGGCGGTGCGGGGCGGCGGTGACGGGTTGGCTGTGACCGAGACGGTCTCAGCGACGCTGATGGTCAAAGTGGCGAGGCCGTCCGGACCGGCGACGGTGATGGTTTCGTCGTCCTTTGCCGAGATCTCGCCACTCAGCCCTGGATAGATTCCGCTGGCGCGGAGATAACGGAGCAGATCCTCGGCCTCGTTTTCCAGGCGCAGGATGGTCACGGTGGACCCGAGCGCGCAATCGGCCAGGGGAACCCCGTCGATGCGCCGGCCCACCTGGATCGGATGCCCGTGCGGGCAGGTCGTGGCGTCACCGACGCTCGAGCGCACGTAGGCCTCGAACCGAGGCGTCATGGCATGCTCCAGGCGCTCCGCCTCCTCGTGTACCTCGTCCCAGGGAACGCCGACGACGTCGGTCAGGAAGCGCTCGATCATGCGGTGGCGGCTGACGATCCGCTCGGCGTCGGTGCGGCCTGATTCGGTGAAGCTGATGGCCCGATCGGAGTCGCGCCTGATGTAGCCGTCGCGCTCGAGCCGGCCGATCATCTCTGACACGGTAGGGGCCGAAAGGCGCATGGCGCGGGCGAGGTTGGCTGCGGTCATCGGCAATCCGGCCTCGAACAGCCAGAACAGACTCTCCAGATATTCCTGCTCTGCCTCGGTGGCCTGTTGCGCGCCGGCTGCCATGGGAGCTGATCGTAGCTATTAGCATCAGCCCCGATGCCTCTCCCGCTGCAACCACCGATCGAACCCCAGTTGGCCCGCGGCAAGCCGGACCTGCCGGTTGGTGACGGCTGGGCGTACGAGCCGAAGTACGACGGCTTCCGTGCGCTGGCCTTTGTCGACGGGGAGGAGGTGTGGCTGCAGTCGCGCGGCGGCAAACCGCTGCAGCGGTATTTTCCGGAGCTGGCCTTTCCACCCGGGCGCTATGTGCTCGACGGGGAGATCGTGATCGATGCCCACCCCGATTCGGATGAGCCGGAGGACTTTGACGCGCTATCGCAGCGCATCCATCCGGCGGCATCGCGGATTGAGCTGCTCTCGAAGCAGACGCCGGCCCGGTACATCGCCTTTGATCTGCTGGCTCTGGAGGATCAGTCGTTGATGACCGAGCCATTTGCCGAACGTCGCCGGCGGCTCGAAGCGCTTGAGCTCGGGCCGGTCTCGTTGGCTCCGACGGTCGGCACCGCGGTCGAAGCCGAGCAGTGGCTGCGCCGGACGGAGGGAGTGGTGGCCAAGAACGCGGCGGCGGCCTACTCGCCCGGCAAGCGTACGGCGATGATCAAGGTCAAGCGCATGCGCACGATCGACGCCGTGATCGCCGGCTACCGGCCCGGCAAGGAGGCGGGGACGGTCGGCTCGTTGATTCTCGGCCTCTACGACGAATCCGGGGCGCTGCGGATCGTCGGTCACTGCTCCGGCATCAAGGCGGCCGAGAAGCGGACGCTGCGGCAGCGGCTGAGCGACTACGAGACCGGGACACGGGGCCGGGGTGATCCGAGCCGGTGGAAGAATGAGAAGGAGCTCGAGTGGATCGAGCTCCGTCCCGAACTGGTCGTGGAGGTGAGCTTCGACCAGACGAGCGGCGGACGCATCCGGCACGGCACCAAGCTGTTGCGGTGGCGGGAGGACAAGGGTCCGCGCGAGTGTGAGCTCAGTCAGATGCAGGAGTGAGCTAGTCGGATCGGGGGCGAGCCCGACGCGGATCGAGTCCGACGCGGAGCGAGCCCGACGCCCTGACGTGCATCACTGCCAGTTTTCGGCCACCTTCCGGGAGGGCTGCACCCGGGGCGGTTCGCCCGGCATCTTGGGGTAGTCGGGCGGGAAGTTCAGTTCTCCGCCCGGCAGCGATTCCCAGAGCTCGAGCAATGGCTCGAGCGGATGGGCGACGTCGTCCATCCCGTCCCACGGGTCACCGCCCGCGAGGTATTCGGGGACGGTGCTCAGGTTGAAGTCGGCGGGGTCCTCGATCTCGGCCAGCCTGATCCCAGGTCATCGGCGTGCTGACCGGTGCGCCGGGTCGGGGCCTCAGGCTCCACGCGCTGGCGATGGTTCGATCCCGGTTGTTCTGGTTGTAGTCCAGGAAGATGCGCGCGCCCGCGCTCCTCCTTCCACCAGTTGGTCGTTACGCCGCGGTCGCGGCGCTCCAGCTCGCGGCCGAACCCGATGGCCGCGTGGCGGACCTCCTCGAAGTTCCAGCGGGGCTGGATGCGCAGGTAGATGTGGATGCCACGGTTTCCGCTGGTCTTCGGATAGCCGCGCAGGCCCAGCTCCTCGAGCAGCTCGCGGGCCACCTCGGCGACCCGCTGCGCATCCGGAACGTCGTTCCCGGCTGCGGGTCCAGGTCGAGACGCAGTTCGTCCGGGATGGTCGACGTCGGGCTCGGCGGACCGGCCATGGGTGAAGCGTCAGCGCGCCCATCTGAGCCGCCCAGACCAGCGCCGCCGGCTCGCTCGGGCACAGCTCGTCGGCCGTGCGGCCGCTCGGGAAGGTGATCGTGGCGGTCTCGATCCAGTCGGGAGCTCCCTTGGGCAGGCGCTTCTGGTAGAAGCCGTCGCCGTCATCGCCGTAGCCGGTGGACAGCCGCATCCCCTCGCGATAGCCCTTCGGCCATCGCTCCATCGTCGTCGGCCGCTCGGCCGATCGTCCGCATCAGCGGCTCGCCGACCGCCGCGAAGTACTCGACACACCTCCAGCTTCGTGATCGGCCGGGGTCCGCTCCGTGGCCTCGTAGATCGACGCGGTCCGGGCTGGTGATCCGGACCGGTCTCCCGGCGACCTCGAGTTCCACCGATGTGCTCAGGCATCCTGCCTGACAGGATGCCGCGCATGAGCAGCCAGCGCCGCAATCGGCGTCCCAACCGAGGTGCTGGTGGCGCCCGACAACTTCAAGGGCACCTTCTCGGCGCGGCCGTCGCGGAAGCGCTGCAGCGCGGGCTGGCGGCCAGCGGGCAGCCAGCCCAGGTGTGCCCGGTGGCCGACGGTGGCGAGGGCACGCTCGCCGCGCTCGGGACGGCGCTCGAGCTGGAAACGGCGACCGTGTCGGCCAGCGATCCGCTGGGGCGCCCTATCGAGGCGGCCTTCGGGCTCGGGCCGCGGCGGAGTCGCGGTGTCGAGATGGCGGCGGCCAGCGGGCTGACCCTGGTCCGCCCGGGGGAGCGCGACGCGGTGGGCGCGTCGAGTTACGGAACGGGAGAGCTGATCGCGGCGGCGATCGCCGGCGGGGCTCAGACGGTGTACGTCGCCGTAGGCGGCAGCGCCACCAGCGACGGTGGCGCGCGGAGCTCTGCAGGCGCTCGCGGAACGGGGCGGCGTGGGGGCGGCCAGGTTGGTGGTGCTCTGCGACGTGCGCACCCCCTACGAGCTCGCACCGCAGACCTTCGGGCCCCAGAAGGGCGCGACGGCCGCACAGATTCCGGAGCTGGAGCGCCGGCTCGACGGGCTGGCCCGTGAGCTGCCGCGCGACCCCCGCGGTGTGCCCATGACGGGCGCCGCCGGGGGGCTGGCCGGCGGCCTCTGGGCGAAGTTCGGGGCCGAGCTGGTCAGCGGTGCCTCGTTCGTCCTATCCGCCCTCGACTACGACGCGCGTATGCGGGCGGCGCGGGCCGTGGTCACGGGGGAGGGGCGCCTCGACGGCCAGAGCCTCGTGGGCAAGATCGTCTCCGAGGTGGCGACCCGAGCACGTCAGGCCGGCGTGCCGTGTCACGCCGTGGTCGGCTCCAACGCGCTCGACCGCTTCGACCTGCGGATCCTCGACCTGCAACTCGTGCTGGAGGCCACGACGCTCCCGGCCCTCGAGGCGGCCGGCGCCGAGCTCGGTGACGCGCTTCGGGCGGAGTCCGCCCGCGGTGGTTGAGCTCCCGGCCGGTCAGTGCCGGAACGCCTGCATCCCGCCGCGTTTGTCCTTGGGCAGCGGTCCGTCGAGTGACTCCAGCGTGTCAGTCTCGCTCACGCATCTGGGCGAGCAGCGTGTCGGCCATATCGAGCGTCATCCCGGCGCGGACCACGATCCGCAAGACATTTAGGTCCTGACGGTTCTCCGGGAAGGTGTAGGCGGGCACCAGCCAGCCGCGTTGGCGCAGGTGGTCTGAGACGTCGAACACCGAGTAGTTGGTCACCTCGTCCTTGAGCGTGAAGGAGAACACGGGCAGGTCCTCGCCCCGGGTGAGCAGGCGGTAGGGCCCCATGCTGCCTCGATCCCGCTCGACAGTCGCAGCGCCACGTCCTGAGCGTTCTGCAGGACGCGTCGGTATCCCTCGCTCCCCGAGGCTTGCGAACATGAAGTACTGGGCGATCACCTCGCTGCCCGGCCGCGAGAAATTGAGGGCGAAGGTCGGCATGTGGCCGCCGAGGTAGTTGACATCGAAGATCAGGTCCTGGGGCAGCGCCGCCTGGTTGCGCCAGATCGCCCAGCCGACGCCCGGGTAGACCAGGCCGTACTTGTGGCCCGAGGCGTTGATCGACTGCACGCGAGGCAGGCGGAAGTCCCACTCCAGCTCGGGCTGCAGGAAGGGGGCGACGAAGCCGCCGGAGGCGGCATCGACGTGCAACGGGATGTCGAGGCCCTGTGCGGCCTGGAGCTCGTCGAGCGCCGCGGCGATCTCCTGGATCGGCTCGTAGCTGCCGTCGAAGGTCGAGCCCAGCACGCCCACCACCCCGATCGTGTTCTCATCGCACCGGCCGACGGCCTCGTCGGCGCTCGAGGTGGAACCGGTCGCCCTCCATCGGCACCAGTCGCGGCTCGACGTCCCAATAGCGCATGAACTTCTCCCAGCACACCTGGACGTTGACGCCGGTCACCAGGTTCGGTCGGTCCGTCGGCTTCCCAGCGGCGCGCATACGCTCGCGCCAGCGCCACTTGAGCGCCAGCCCGGCGAGCATCGCCGCCTCACTCGATCCGGTGGTCGAGCAGCCGGTGGCGTGCTCGGACTGGTCGGCGTGCCAGAGGTTGGCCAGGATGTTCACGCAGCGCGCCTCGATCTCCGCCGTCTGTGGGTACTCGTCCTTGTCGATGATGTTCTTGTCGGCCGTTTCGTCCATCAGCCGCGCCGGCCAGGGAGGGCATCCAGGTGGTGACGAACGTCGCCAGATTGAGCCGGGCCTGACCGTCGAGCAGCAGCTCGCTGCTGATCAGCTCGTAGGCTCATCTGCTCGCCGAGCCCGTGGGCGGGGAGCGTCCGCAGCGGCATCAGCGCCTCGGGGTGATGCTGATGGACCGATGCCGCCGGTGGCTGCGGTGGTGCCGACCGTTCGTGGGTCGATAGCGCCATAGCCGGTGAGGGACGTTACACGGCTGGACGAGGCATGGCTCGCGGGGCCGAGGCATGGCTCGCCGGGCGTGCCACGGCTCGCCCAGCCGAGGGCTTGCCAGGCAGGGATCATTGGCCCGACTTGACTAGCGCGGCCAAAAACCGCCTGAATTCTGGGCGGTCGCGATCCGGGTGGAACGGATCGTTGCCGTCGCGCAGCAGCGCCGCCACCCGCTCAATGTCATAGAGCAGCGCGAGCTTGCCCGGTGGGTCGTCCCACTCGCCGCTGTCATAGCGCTCCACCCAGGCGGCCAGGGCGGCCAGAGCCTCGACCTGGAGCGGGTTCTCCCACCAGCGCGTCCGCACCGGCAGCAGGTAACGCTCGCGCAGCCGGCAGACGTCGAGCCACAGGTCCTCGAACCACCCGCGGCAGCGCTCCGGGTCTTCGATCGGCGGCCTCACGGCGGACCGGCCAGCTTGCGCAGTCGCCGGTTTCCGAACCAGGTGCGCAGCCGCACCTGCACCGGGGCCAAACGGCCGTAGAGCAGCAGAGCGTGTCCCTCCGGAAGCTGCCGCAGCGCCTCGGGCGAGATCAGCGGTGCGCGCCGCGTTCCGTAGGAGCGGGTAGCGCCGCCCTGCCCGCTCGTGCGCGTGAGCTCCCGACGCTCCTCCTCGCCGACCAGCCCGGAGAAGTAGCGCAGGGTGTCCAGGTCGGCGACGCCGGGCAGGAGCATGCGGGCGCGATGGCTGTTGACGACGGTCTCCGCCTGCTGCCGGTAGCGGCTGCGCGCCTGCGCGAGGTCATGGAAGATCGAGATCAGCTGGATGTTGTGGCTGGGCGCCGTCGAGGCGATCTCAGCGAGGTTCGGCAGCGGTGCGACGTTGCCGGCCTCATCTAGGCAGATCAGCAGAGGTCGCTCGAGCCGTCCGCCGCCCAGGTTGGCGAGCTCGTAGGCAGCATCCACCACCTCGGAGAGCAGGGCCAGGAAGATCGGGCGCAGCAGTTTTGAGGCCTTGGCATCGCCGATCAGGTACAGCGTCGCATTGGCGTGGAGCAGGCGCTCGGGGGTGATGTCGCAGCCGCCTGCCGATCGGGCCACGCGGGTGAAGCGGTAGGCCCGCAGAAGCGCCTGGGCGGTGGCCTCGATAGAGCTGCGGGTCCGGTCGGCCTGGGCGTCGAACGCCTGCACCGCGTCGTAGGCGGCTCTGGTATCGAGGTGTTCCTGCTCCGATGCCGCCCCGGACAGAAGGCCGTCCAGGGCCGAGTCGAGTGTGCGCCGGTCCTGTCCGTAGGTCCAGGCCACCACCTGCTCGATCCGTCCTCCGGCCCGGGCGGCCACGTATAGCAACGGGGCCAGCCGCTGCTCGGCGGCGATCGCCCAGAAGTCGCCACCCTCCACCCCTCGCTGGTCCAGTTCACCGGCGGCGGCCAGGCGCCACGCGACCTCCAGCGCACCGTCCCAGGTGGCAGCCCGGCGCAGCGGCGACCAGGTCTGGCCGGCCACGCCGGAGAGCTCGAACGGGTCGAAGACAAAAGTCTGTCCGAGCTGCTGCCGGCGCTTCAGAGTCGCTCCCAGCAGGTCGGTCTTGATCGAGGATGCGACGGCCGGCCCCTGCCACTCGAGGAGCGCCGGGATGGCCAGGCCGGCCGACTTGCCCGATTGCGGCGGACCAAAGGCCACCAGGGCATGGCGGTGCTCTGCCCACAGCAGGCGGCGGCCGTGGTAGCCCAGGCGCCAGCCGGCCCGCTGGCCGGCTGTTGTCAGCCGCCGCCCGCCGGGTCTGCCCCCGGCGGCTCAGGACCGCGAGGTCGCGCTGCTTCGCCCAGCGCGCACCCCGGTCGGCGCGACCGGACCGGGGGCGCTCACCGGCCAGGGCGAACAGGATCAGAGCCAGCAACAGGCCCCCCAGTGGCAGAAGCTCACCGAACATCGAGACGCATACCCGTGTCGGTGTCAGTCAGCCGCCGCTCGATCCGCGAGCGGTAGTGCTGGACCACGAAGGAGCGCGAGCCAACCCGCCACAGGGCCTGTCCGGGCGTCAGCTGCGTCAGGATTCGCGCCTCGTTCGAAGATAGGCCGAGCAGCTCCCGGGTCAGAGCGATCTGGCTTTCGTCCTGGTGGTAGATGATCCGGGTCGAGGCGTCGGCGATCAGCCCTTCGGCGATCCGAGCGGCCCGCGAGCCGGCGTCGCCGGCCGCCTGCAGATCGCCCAGCTTGTGCAGCACGACGAGGTTCATGACCCCGAACTGCCGGGCCAGCTTGAAGTTGGACTGAAACCACTCGCCCAGGCCGCCGTGCTGGATGATCTTCCAGGACTCGTCGGCCACGTTGATCAGCCGTCCGCGGTCGGGCCGATCCGCCGTGCGGGCCAGCTGAGCGCTCATCCACGCGGTGGCGCAGGCCATCAGGATCCCCACGGCCGGTGAGTCACGCACGGCGTGCAGGTCCAGCACCAGGAGCTGGGCGTCGAGGTCTATGCCTGGGCTGGTGGGTCCATCGAAGATGCCCTTGAGCGGCCCTTCGCACAGGTCCTGGAGGGCGAGCGCGGCCCGCCGGGAGTCGGCCGCCAGCTGCGTTGGAGTCGTCTGCAGACGGGCGGCCATCTCGGCGGGTGGATCGAACATGACCGCGGCGATCTGAGGGAGAGTCGGCTCCGGCGAGCGGTACCGCACCAGCCGCAGGGCCTCACGCAGCGCGGCGGCCTCCCCCTGATCCAGCGGTTGGCCGATCGCGGTGGTGGCGATCGCGCGCAGGAGCTCGATCTGGGCATGCTCCTCGGGTCGGGCGGAGAGCGGGTTCAGTCTGACTCCGCCGCCGGGTGACAGCGAGACGGGCGCCACACCAACGCTCGCGCACAGGGGTCCGTACTCGCGCTTCACGTCGAGCACGAAGGCCCGCCGCCCGAACAGCAGCATGCGCCAGAGCAGCGTCTTGACCAGGGCGCTCTTGCCCTGGCCGAGCTTGCCGATCACGATCGCATTCGGGTCGTCGAGCACGCCCTCGTCGTAGAGCACCCACGGGTCAAAGCAGAAGGCGGCTCCGCTCGTGTCACGGCCGATGAACGTGCCACGCCCGCCGAGCCCGCCGCTATCGGTGAACGGATAGATCGCCTGGGCGTGGCGGGTGGTCACCCGGTGGCCCGGCCGGGCTGCGCTCATCGCAGCCCCCGGGCCAGGGGCAGCGTGAACGTGAAGGCCTCCGCCTGCTGTCCGTACATGCGGCGCAGTTCCAACCGGGCCCGCGCCGCATGGCGGTGGACCTCAGCGCAGGCTCGGCGGAGCTCGCCCTCATCTCGGCCGCTGACCGTGACGAACCCGCTGAAGCGCACCTCGCCGTGACCGGCCGCCAGCTCAGCTTCTCGACGGGCCGCCGCTTCCTGAGCCTGGCGCTGACGAGCGGTCTCCGACTGGCCGAAGCGCCGCCGCAACTCGCTGTCCGCGCGATCGCGGGTGATGGCGGCCTCCACCTCCCGGGCCGAGCGTTCTGGCGCCACCGGCTCGAAGGTCACCGCCAGCGTCCGCACGGCTCCCGAATCTGCCAGCAGCGCATCCATGAACATCGGGGAGACGTCGATCCTCGGCCAGGCGCTGATCCAGTGGGTGGCGTGGAGCGCTCCGTCGCAGCGGAGGTGATCCCACGCCTCCGTGGCGGCCAGGGGCCCGGCGGCATTCACCGGCAGGGCGCGGCCACCTCCGCTGACGGCGTCCAGCGCGGCCAGATCGGCGCGCGCATACGGGTCAAAGCCCGTACGCACCACACGCGCCAGCTGGCCGGTGCTCAACGCGCCGAGCACCTTCACCTCGGCGGCTTCGAGGCCGCGGACAACCTGGCCGACCTGTTCGATGACCTGCTCGGGGGCCAGTTCGCTGCGGCCGCGCAGCCGCGTGGTGTCGAGCTGAAGGGCCAGCAGAATCTCGTGGTCATGAGCCACCTGGGTGCTTTGACCGATCAGCTCCAGATAGGACTCCACCACCGGCACGCCACGCGCCGGTAGCGAGGGATCGCGCGCGGTATGCAGCCAGCGGGCCAGCTCGTCTCCGTGGGCGGGTGCCGTACGCTCGATCCATTGCAGCCGTCTGACCGGCGCATGGGCTGCCGTGGCCAGCACGGTTCCCCATGCGGCCAGTCGGCGCTCCTGCACCTCGGGATCCAGCAGCGTGAACGAGAGCGCCTGGCAGGCGAGCACCGGGGTGAGCAGGCGGCCGCGTCGCTCTGAGAGCGCGCCGAGCTCCCGCCCGTTGTGCTCGACCGTGACGAGCTCGACACCGCGCAGGCTGGCCGGCAGATCGAGTGGTTGAGCGGGGTCGGCCGTGTTCGTGCCCGCCATGGGCAGCCGGGAACGAAAGCGCCGCCGCCCGCCGGTCGAGCGGACGGCAAAGGCACCCGCCAGCGGCGCCCACTCCTCGAGCGTGCGGCCGGCTACGGGGGCGGTGACGAGCCCCACCGCGGTCAGGACCAGCAGGACCGCTGCCATGAACCCGCCCCCGCCGCCAATGCGATCCAGCAGCTCGACCCCAAGCGCCAGCGCGGATCCGATCGTGGCCACCTGACCAACCCGGAGTGGTCCGAGCAGTCCGCGACGCTCGAGCGGGCCGAAGCGGTAGCTGAGACGATCGCCGCTCATTGCTGGTCCGCCGAGTCGTCGTTGGGTTCGTCGGGTTGACGCAGGCGCCGCTCGTCGAGCCTCCGGGCTCCGCTGCGCTGCCAGGCGTCCGGAAGTACCCAGGGCGTCCCCTCGACCGGCTGATCCGGGGGACCGGACGCCGTGTGGGCGGCCGTCCCGGCTGTTGCCGCGTCAACTGGTGAGGGCGTATCTGAGTCTGGCGTAGGCGTGTCATCGTCCTGGGCCGCGGGCACGGCGAAGCGGAGCGGGGCGGTGTCCCCGCCTGCTCCGGCCCGGGCCTGGGCTCCCGCCCCCATCGCTCGGGCGGCCTGGTCACGTAGCCGGGCCAGTGCAGGCTCGCTCGAGCTTGCTGCTTGGCGGGCGGCGGCCGCGCCGGGCCCTGCGCGGGTGGTGCAGGTCAGCGCCGACGATCCCCGCGGCTCCGGCCGCGAGCTCGGTGAAGGGAAGGATGCGCATGAGCGCCCAGGGTGCACACGTTGAGAGCAGAAGCAGCGACATGGCCACGAGCAGCTCGCCGATCCCCGCGTTGCCGCCGGCAAACGCCGCCGCAGCCAGCGAGAGGACAGCCACGATCGCGAACTTCGACAGGATCAATGAGACGAGCAGCTCGATCAGGCGCGAGGCCCACACCCGGCGGGCCGGCCATACGAGTGCGGCGAAGGCCAGGGGCAGCATCATCACGACCACGTAGACGGCTGCGGCGCGGATCAGTAACTCGATGGCCAGGGCCAGGGCGGCCATGACGGCAAACAGCCCGACTATTACGGCGAAGAAGGCCGAGCCCCCGGGGCCCCCGGCCAGCGCCCCCGCCACCCGTGCCGCATGATCGAGGAAGCGGGCCCCGTCGGCGGGGGCGCCAGCCGAGACAACCGACGACATCTGATCGGTGGCAGCCAGCAAAAGCATCGTCAGGGGCGCCGCCAGGCTCACTCCGAGGACGGAGAGCGGTAGGTAGCCGAAGGCCGCTCGAGCCAGCAGGCCAAGATCACCCCGGGCCATCGCCTGCACGGCAGCCGCGCAGAGGAACGGGATGGTGAGCATCGCCGCCAGTGCGGCGACTCTCCAGTAGGTCGATGAGAACCACGTGCTCTCCAGGTTCGGGGCCGTGGTGGCGCCGATCGCGCCGGCCACCGACTCAAGCGCGCCCTTGGTTCCGTTCAGCACCCACGATGAGACACCCTGCAACACGAGGTTGGCGGCGCTGCTGGCTGCTCCGGAGACGAGTCCCGGAATCGGGTCACCGGTGGTCACGCCGGCCAGGGCGCCCTCGAAGGTTCCGAGGATGCTCATCTGGCGGTGGCCCCCAGGTGGGCGAAGAAGTTCACCAGTCCGGGGCCGGCTCCGATGACCAGGGCCGAGCCCGCCGAGACCAACGCGGCCATCCGGCCGCGGGCCGCGTACTGGTGGCTGTTGGTGTGCGAAGCGATCGCCCACGTGGCGGCGCCGACGAAGGCACCCAGGAGGGTGATCGCCAAGGCCCAGGCGTCCGCTCCGTTGACCAGTTGTTGCAGGACGTTGCTGCCGGGGAGCCCGGCCGGATTCGGATTCGCGCTTATGTCGGCGAAGGAGATGCTCACGGTTCTGCTCCTATGCAATTGAGTCAAACACAGGCAAAATATTACGACTCTGTTGCCCCTAGTGTTAGGGTGAGTTGTGTCAACTTAGACTCAATTGGAGAAGGATGACTCAGGACAATGGCCAAGGACGGCGCCTGGAAGCGCTCTACGTGGAGTTGCAACCACAACTTGTGCGGATCCTCGCGGGCAACCTGCAGGCGCCGCAGTGGGTGATCGAGGAGGCCTGCCAGGCGGCGTGGGCCTCGCTACTGGTCCAAAGCCCTGAGCCGGCTGCGGGTCGGGAGTTGGCCTGGCTGTCGACCACCGCCACCCGCAGAGCGCTGCGGATGCTGCGTCGCGAGCAGTTCTCCGATCCGCTCGCTGAGCTACCCGAGCCCGTGTGGCTCGACGATCGCCGCCCCGAGCCGGACCCCGAACGTGCGGTCGAGCTGCGCGAGCGCCTGGCCGAGATCAAGCGGCTTCCGGTGCGTCAGCAGCGCGTGGTCATGCTCCACGGGTTTGGCTACGCGTATGAGGAGATTGCCGCGGTCACGGGTGACACGCGGCGTACGGTGGCCCGGCAGTTGAGCCGGGCCAGGCAGCGACTGGCGCAACTGGCCAAGGAGGCGTGACGGCCATCCCGAGCACGGGAGCTCGACGGGCGCACGCTACGGGAGCGGCGACTTCGCGGCGGATCAGTGCACGCGGCCGGCCCACACAGCCTTGGCCCCCAGGTCTCCCACGCGGTAGACGTAGTAGGCGGCCACCAGCGCGAGCACAACCAGCGCGACACGCAGGGCCAGGTAGATGGCTCGGGAACCGAGGAGCGTGTCGGCGATCCCCAAACCGGTCGGCATGCCTCCGGAGATCCGATCGGCCGAGAAGGTCAGGATCAGGCAGGCCGTGAACAGGACAAAGTCGATGGCCAGGATGTGTGCCGCATGCGAATGCCGGTTGATCAGGTGAGACTGGGTGGGGTTGAGCGTGAGCGCGCCCCGCAGCGCCGAACCGGCTTGCATGGCCAAAAAGATCGAGGACATGGCGACGATCGAGCACAGGCAGAGCAGCACCCCGTAGCGGTCGAACCAACGAGGGCGGGCGACGCAGGCCAACCCGCCGAGCACGCTCAGCGGGATGAGTACCACCGGCACGTGGATGAACAACGGATGCGCCGGCAGCCCCGAGTAGATCGTCTTCATCCGGATACCGACCGTGATGAAGCCGAGGAACGCGAGTCCGGTCAGGACGAACTCGGCGCGACGCCAATCGATCGGACCCGACGTCGTGCTCAATGGGGACGGGCGGGTACTCATGCGGCGCGTGAGTCTACGGAGCGCGGCATCAAGACAACCTAACGGACGGGTGAGAAACGGCTCACGGCTAGCGCGCGCGGCCCCGCCGGCGCCGCTTGCGCTCAGCCGGTTTCAGCTTGCGCGGCTTCTGCGGAGCCTTGGATCCCGCGTGCGCACGGCCTCCGAACAGCGCTTCGTCGCGCCCGCCGTGGGCGGCCTGGGCCAGGTGCCGGCGGGCGTCACTGCGGACAAAGACGGCGATCCCGACCAGCAGCACCCCTGCGACCACGGCGATGATCACGCCGTCCAGGCTGGACAGGCCACCGCCCGACGACGTGGTGCTGGTACCCGAGGAGGCCACCGTCTTTACGGGGGTCAGCGCGTCGCTCGCAGCGTTGTTGAGGTTGAAGCTGGGCTGCGTGGTGGTGCCGGTGGAGGGGCTGGCGGCTGTCGTGCGGCCGGTGCCCGAGGCACCGGTGGCCAGCGCCGCCGGAGCAGCCAGCCCGGCGGCGCAACCGCAAGCCAGCGACGAGGCAATCCACCAGAGTGCAAGCGTTCGACGCATGAGACCCCTCGCGACCATGATCGAGAACGCGCGCGACGACTAGTGCTCCGACGCCAGCGGGCCACCCATGGCCGGGGGCTCGGGGTCTTTGGCGTACGGGTTCTCGTTGTCGTGGACTTCCTCGTGGTAGACGCTCTCCACGTTCACCGACCAGATGTCGTGGTGGCTGTCGAGCAGGATGTTGTCGACCGCCCGCATGGCCGTCAGCATGGAGTGGTCGGAGTTGTTGTAGCGGTGGAGCCCGTTGCGTCCGACCTGGGCAAGGTTGGTCATGCTCGACTCGAGCCAGCCGCGGATCGTTGCCACGCGCTCCGCGTACTTCTCGTCGTAGATCGGATACGCCTTGTGGACGCGAGCGACGAAACCGAACTTGACGCCCGAGGCCTTGGCCAGCTTGAGCTTTTCGATCTCCTGGCCCGCCATCTCGACGAGCTTGTCGTCGTCCATGTTCCACAGATCGTCGCCCTCGAAGCAGAAGTACTCCATGCCGATCGACGCGTCGCTCTCGTTGGGCACCATCCACGGGCTCCACGACTTGAAGTTCTGGATGCGCAGGACGCGGACGCCCGGCTGATGGATGTAGATCCAGTTGTCCGGGAACAGATCCTGGCCCTCGATCACGAGCAGCACCGTGAGGAATTCGCGGTAGCGCAGGCCGCGGGCGGCGTCGCGGACGTCGACCGGCGCCTCCGGCTCGGCGATGCCGACCGTGGTCCGCAGCGGCAGCGAGGAGATCACGTGGGACGGGGTCAGCGTCTGGCCCCCCGCGTGCACCTCCACGACCTTGCCGTGGCCGTCGGTCACAAGCTTGGTGACCGGCGCGTTCAGGCGGATGTCGCCGCCGTGCTCCTCGATGTCCTTGGCCATCTGCTCCCACATCTGGCCGGGGCCGAAGCGGGGGTAGTTGAACTCGGAGATCAGCGACTTGATCTTGTTTCCCTTGTTGCCGAAGAAGGCCGCCTTGGCGGCGCTGAAGAACGACAGTCCCTTGATCCGCTGAGCGGCCCACTCGGCCCGGATCTCGTTGGTCGGGACACCCCACAGCTTCTCCGTGTAGGTCTTGAAGAAGTGGTTGTACAGGCGCTTGCCGAACCGGTTGGAGACCCACTCCTCAAACGTGTCCTCGCGCCCTTTGGGCTTGGCCTGCGCCCACAGGTAGGAGGCCATGCAGCGGCTGAGCTCGACAAGCCCCAGCTTTTTGATCACGTCCATACCCTCCAGCGGGTACTCCAGGAACTTGTCGTTCCAGTAGATCCGGCTCTGGCGCGGGCGCTTGAGGAACTCCTCCTTCATGATCTCGTGCCAGAGCTCGTCGACCTCTTTGACCTTGGTGAAGAAGCGGTGGCCGCCCAGGTCAAAGCGGTAGCCATCGCGCACCTCGGTGCGCGCGATGCCACCGAGCATCTCGGTGGACTCCAGGACGATGACCGGCTTGCCCTGCTTGGCCAGCAGGTACGCCGCGGTCAGGCCAGCCGGTCCCCCGCCGAGGACGACCACCGGGCGATCTTGAGTGATGTCGGCGCCGTGTGCGGGCGCTGCGGCTGGGACCGCCGAGGTTTCAGACACGTATCTAGACCTACTTCTTAATGTAGAGAATGGCGGAGTTCGCGACGCAGCACGCGCCGCGGTAGTTGTGGGGCGCCCAGGCCTCCATCTTGAACTGTTTGTCGGCGCCGAGGATTGCGCCCCACTGGGCTGAGCGGGTCCGGATCTCGGCGGTCCACGGCGCCTTCCAGCCGGCCGCGCCTTCGGTCAGGGGCCGGATGTAGAGCACCTGCTGGCCGGATTTCAACTTGTTCAGGATCGGCGTCAAGACCTTGGCCGGCTTCGCGTCACGGTAGCGTGCCATGGCGTTGATCCAGTTCACGAAGGTCGGATCCTTCACCGGCCCGACCGTGTTGGCGTACTCCAAGCCGCCGGGCAGGTAATAGTAGGCCAGCGGAGTCTGTTCGGGCTGCCCGACGATGACCAGGTCGTGTGGGTGCAGCAGCGAACGCATCTCTCCGGAGATTTCCTGCATGTTGCTCTTGTGGTAGGGCGAGTAGATGGTCGGGCGGGCGAGGAAGATGAGCGCGACGGCCAGCGTCAGCGCGCCGATCAGGCCGGCTCGTGACGTGCCGATCGCCGTCAGCAGCATGATCGCCGGGACGATCGGCGCAAAGTACCGGGGGTTCCAAGCCGGCGTGATCTGCGATGCGAGCCACCCGAACACGAGCGCGAAGAAGACGAGCGTGAACAGTGTGAGCGCGATCTTGGCAGAAGTGCTGGCCCGTTCCGCCTTGGCGAACAGACCGGCCAAGCCGGCGCCCGCGCCGATGAGCAGGATCGCGGCCACGGTGGCGCCCCCGTACACACTCTGGGCGATCTGAATCGGAGCGCCAAAGCGCGGCGAGGTGTTCCACGGCGCCGCGGTATGCAGGGACTGGAAGATGAAGTTGGGCACCCACGGTGCGAACAGGATGGCGGCGCCGAGGAAGGCATAGACCGCGTCGCGGATCAGGTTCTCGCGGGTCGCCTCGTCGCCGATGTAGTAGAGGACGACCAGCGACACGACCGACCCGGCGCCGAAGAAGAGCGCCCAGTTGTGGGTGTAGAGCATCGCCGCCTGGGCCAGCGAGAAGAGAATCACGTAGCGTCGCTCGCGGAGGACAAAGCCACGGACGAAGCCGATCGTGCCGAACAGCCCAAGCAGTGCCATCAGTGCGTACATGCGCGTCTCTTGGCTGTAGTAGTCCAGGAACGCGCTGGCCGCCATCAGCGTCGCGGTCATCAGCGCCGCGCGCTTGCCGGCCATCCTGAGGCCGCCCCAGTAGCCGACGGGGATGGTCAGGACGGCGGCGATCTCCGACAGCCAGTGGGTCGCCGCCGTACCGTTGCCCACCATCAGCATCCAGAAGTGCAGGAGCAGGTAGAACAGGGGTGGCGAGCCGTCCTGGCGCAGGATGCCCGGGATCGCCGAGAGGTGGTGAGAGGAGATCCCGACGGTGATCGCCTCGTCCATCCAGAACTGCTGACCCACGGTGCGCGTGCGGATGAAGAGCGAGGCGACGACCAGGGCGAAGAGGATCAGCGCGGTCCGCGCCCAGTCGGGTCGCTCCCTGATAACGCGGGGCAGCGGGAAGGTGAACTCGCGAATCAAACCCGAATCCTTCGGCTCTGAGGCGAGGTGCTTATCGCGGGGGATGGTCGTGGCCATATTCCGGAACCTCAGCCCGCCACGCCGATCGCCGCGCAGGCTTCGACCTTTTTCAGCACCTTGCTGGAAGACTGATTCGGGTAGACGAGCCAGTTGCCGATCACTTCAGCGGCCGTCTCCTTGCCCTGAATCTGCATGCCCTGGGCGATACCGGGCGTGGCGTAGTAGACCATGGTCGGCCCCTGCGGCGGCGAGCCCACCTGGATCGCCGGCAGGCCCTGGGTCTGCGTCGGCAAAGTACTCGCGGTAGCGCAGCTTGTCGCGCTTCAGGCACTTGGCCTGCGGAATGCGAGGATCATCCTTAAGTCCGTAGAAGCCTGCATCGTGTCTGAGATTGGCGGTGCCTGCTTCGGGCTTGGCCGGGATGCCGCAGGCGCTGATTCCGAGCGCCATCAACCCGCAGGCCACCGCGACCTTCGCGGGGGACATATGCGTGGCAGGGTAGTCGATCAGAGACCGCGATCGCGGCGGCCGCGCGCTGTGGCCGCGGCGAGCGGTTGATCGCCGCGCGCCTGCAGCCCGTCGATCACCCCGTCGATGTCGGCCGATGAGCGATTCTGACCGAGTTTGGCCTTGGCCTCGACCCGGGTGATGCGGAGCTCGACGCCGACAATCGCCTTGAGCTGGGCTTCGGTGTAGTCCCGTGGCGCATCTTCCACAGCCCACGGTTCGGAGCGCTCCGCCTCGTGGCGATCGGTCAGTCTGCGCACGATGTTCTCCAGCCATACGGGATCGTCGTGAACCACGAGCTCCCCATAGATGTGAGCGGTGAGATAGTTCCACGTGGGCACCACACGGCCGTGTTCACGCTTGGCTGCGTACCAGCCCGGGCTGATGTAACCGCCCGGCCCATGGGCGATCACCAGCGATGCATCGCTCGGCACGAGCCGCCAATGCTCGTTCTTGCGGGCGACGTGGCCGAGCAGTGACCCGTGGCTGCCGCGGGCGCGATCGTGGATCAACGGCAGGAACGTGGCAAACAGACCATGGCTCGTCGGTGTGATCAGATCCGCCACGCGGATCTCGTTGAGCAACTCGTGCCTCTCGCGCTCGTCCGCCATGAAGTGATCGGGTAGGTACACGCTCGAGGGTCTATGTCGAGCTGTAGGCGGAGCAGTCCATGTACAGCGTCACGGCCGCCTCGCTGATGATCTTGTACTGCGAGCCGTTCTTCTGCCTCCACGCCGCTTCCCAGGTCTGCATCTGCTGAGTCGTCGGGCGCTGATCGCTGGCGTAGGCGCTCGTCGCGCCGTCCTGGAACACGACGTTCGGGCCGGGCTTCGTTGATGGCTTTCTGGGCAGCGCCTGGATCCAGGGGATCTTCACATCCAGCGACCAGGCGACCATCGGCACCTGCAGATTGTTGGCCATCACGCTGCCACACCCGATGAGCTTCTGCGGACCCCCGGCGCGCTGGATCAGCGCCGCGACCTCGTTGCGCAGGTGCGCCTGGTAGCTGAGGTTGGAGCGGATGGCGCTCACCGCCGGCATACGCCGCGTGAAGGCGGCCGGGACGATGGCGAACACGACGAGCATCACGAGCGTTGCGGCGGCCACCGGCCAGCGCCACCGGCTCCCGGCTTCCGGCTCAACGCCGACGTTTCGGCGACGCAGCCACTCCACCCCGCGCGCGCCCAGGCCGGCGAGCCCGATGCAGGCCCAGCCGTACCCGGCGCAGCCGCTGATGCAGACCAACATCACGCCAATCACCGCGTAGCGCGGGTTCCCGGCGAATCCCGCCTGGGTCTCGACGGCGATTCCGAGCCACCAGAGGAACCCGAACAGCGCGGCCAGCGCGGCAGCGGCGGGGCCCGGATGCGTCCTGAGCGAGTCGCGCCAGCCGCCGAGCCTCCGCCGCGTCCGGACGAGCAGAAAGCCGGTGGCTGCGATGACCAGCACCGCGGCCAGCTCGAGCCTGGCGATGACCAGCGGCTGCAGGGTATGGCGGAGCTCGTTCCAGAACGGGAAGGAACTGTTGACCGCGCTCGTGTGCGAGTGGTTGTGCCGGGGATGGGTGACCAGCCCGCTGATGGCCCCCCCACCGAGCTTCTGGGGCACCACCCACAGCGCGAGCATCAGGACCACCGTCCCGGTGACCAGTCGGCGGGCTGCGCGATCGCGCCACACGAGCCACAGGCCGTAGAGCAGCCACACCGGCCAGACCTCCGGCCGATCGAGGCAGGGGATGATTCCCAGCACGAAGGCCTGCCGGTGGTGGCCATCCCACGCGCGCTCGACCGCGATCAGGAACGCGGCGGTCATGACGCCCTCGGAATACCCCAGCAGCATGTTGCCCGGGTAGTGAGGCGTGAACGTGGTGCAGATCAGTGCGGCGGCGCCGGCGAACACCACGGGGGCAAGCGCCACGGCCCGGTCCCGCCAGCTCTGTTCGCCCAGGAGCAGGCCCGGCCGGCTGCGCGAGACCATGCTCCACGTGATCCGCATGGTCAGCTTGACGGCCATCAGCACGGCCAGCGCGGCGCCCGCATGGGCCACGAGCAGCCAGAGATCGGGCTGCGCCGATCCGAACAGGGCAAGCACGGTCGTGAAGATCACCGGGAGCGGCTTCCAGCTCGACCCCCCGGCGATGACCAGGTGGCCGTGCAGGATCTCGCGCCCCCAGATCAGCCAGGACCACGGGTCATAGCTCGGGGTCGTGGGCCAGAGCAGCGAGACGATGCCCAGGAGAACCGCGAGTCCGGTCAGCCAGAGGTAGACGCGCGCCCCGCTGAACAGCGAGCGGTCGAAGGTTCGGCTTCGCGGGTGAGTGACTGCGGTCATGCCCAATGGAGTTTTATACGGTTCCGCGGCAAAGCTCACGGGAAGCTGCGGCGCAAGCCGCCTCGCGGATTCGGATCTCCCAGCGACCCGTAACACCCGCGGCCACCGGTTCAGAGCGGTGTCGTATAAGCCCCGTTGATGCCGCCGTCGACCAGCAGCGACGAAGCCGTCATGAACGACGAGTCGTCGCTGGCCAGGAACAATGCGGCCTTGGCGATCTCCTCCGCGTCCCCGAAACGGCCCATGGGCACGTGGACCAGGCGGCGCGCCGCGCGCTCCGGGTCCGCGGCGAACAGCTCCATCAATAGCGGCGTGCTCACCGGGCCTGGGCACAGCGCATTCACCCGCACACCCTGCTTGGCGAACTCAACCCCCATCTCGCGGGACATCGCCAGCACACCCCCCTTGGATGCGGTGTAGGAGATCTGTGAGGTTGCCGCGCCCATCACGGCCACAAACGACGCGGTGTTGATCACCGAGCCGCCCCCGGTCTCCAGCAGATGCTGGATGCCGTACTTGCAGCAGAGGAACACGCTCTTCAGGTTGGCGTTCTGCACGCGATCCCAGGCATCGAGCTCGGTGACCAGCACCGAATCGTCGTCTGTGGGTGAGATGCCCGCGTTGTTGAAGAGCACGTCGATCCGGCCGAACTTCTCGCGCGCGGCACGGTAGAGCTCGATCACCGCCGACTCGTCGGTCAGGTCAGCCTGAACCGGTAGTTCGCCGACCGTGTGCTCGCGCAGATCGACGCCGACGACGTGGGCCCCCTCGGCGGCAAACAGCTCGGCGCTGGCCAGGCCGATCCCGCCGGCGGCGCCGGTGATCACGGCAACTTTGTCTTGTAAACGGTTCATGTGGTTGCGTAGTAGATGGTCTTGGTCTCCGTGTAGGCGTCGGTGGCGTGAGGCCCGAGCTCGCGTCCGTACCCGGACTGTTTGAAGCCCCCGAAGGGCGTGCTCACGCGCACCGACGAGTTTGAGTTGATCGACAGCACCCCGGACTCGACCGCCCGGGCGACGCGCAGAGCGCGGCCGCCGTCCCTCGTCCAGATAGAACCAGACAGTCCGTAGATCGTGTCGTTGGCGATCCGAACCGCCTCCGCCTCGTCGCGGAACGCAATGACGGCCACGACCGGTCCGAAGATCTCTTCCCGCGCCGACCGTGCGTGAGGGTCCACCGGGGCGAGCACGGTGGGCGCAAACCAGTAGCCGGGCCCCTCCGGAGCGGTGCCACGGAAGGCCACCGGGGCGTCGGCTCCCACGAACGATGCGACCCGTTCACGCTGCTGGGCGGAGATCAGCGGCCCCATCATCGAATCCGGGTCCAGCGGATCACCGACCTTGAAGGCCTCGACATGCGGCTGCAGCAGGCTCAGGAACTCATCGGCCACGGTGGCCTCGACCAACAGGCGCGAGCGCGCGCAGCAGTCCTGCCCGGCGTTGTCAAATACGGCCCAGGGGGCCGCCGCGGCAGCCTTCTCCAGATCCGCGTCGGCGAAGATGATGTTGGCCGACTTGCCGCCCAGCTCCAGCGTCACACGCTTGATGCTCTGCGCCGCGCTGGCCGCGATCGTCCGGCCCACCGCGGTCGAGCCGGTGAAGGCGATCTTGGCCACGTCGGGATGCTCGACGAGCCGCGCGCCGGCCACCGAACCCTGACCGGCCACGACGTTCACCACGCCCGGCGCGATACCCGCTTCCAGCACGAGTTGCTCGAAACGCAGGGCGCTGAGCGGCGTCAACTCAGCCGGTTTGAGGACGACCGTGTTGCCGGCGGCCAGAGCCGGGCCGAGCTTCCAGGCGGCGATGGTCAGCGGAAAGTTCCACGGCACGATCAGCCCGACCACGCCCAGCGGCTCACGCACGGTGAAGGCCTGACCGCCGGCCACTGGAATGGTGTCCCCCATCAGCCGCTCAGGCGTGCCCGCGTAGTAGCGGAAGGTGTCCACCACCATCCCCATCTCGCCCCGCGCTGAGGCCAGCGGTTTGCCGGCATTGCGGGCCTCGAGCAGCGCAAGCTCGTCGAGGTGCTCCTCGACCTTGTCCGCCAGCGCCCGCAGCTGGCCCGCACGCGCCGCGGGAGCCAGCCCACGCCACGCGGGAAGCGCGGCCCGCGCACGGGCAACCGCCTCATCCACTTCTGCGGCCCCCGCGCAGGGGACCTGCTCGAGCACCGCCTCCGTGGCGGGCTCGAGCACGGTAAGTACATCTGTCATTGGGCCTTCCTGGCTTGTATCAAGGTGCGGCTGGACCCGGCGCAATGCCGGGAAGCCCCGCCATCTCCGGGAAGCTTGCGTCGTCGATCGTCCTGACCGGACCTGTAAACGTCTTACGAGCCGACACCAGGTACCAGACCGTCACGATGAGCATCACACCGATGGTCACCAATGGCGCGTAGTTGGCGTAGTTCCAGCTGAACCCGTTCTTGAAGAACACGCCACCCGGGACGACCGGCAGGCAGAAGATGACCACGCACAGCGCAACCCACACGACAGCGATCAGGTTGACCCACTTGTACTTACGGCCCAGCGTCCAGGGGCCGGCCTGAAAGCGGTCCCCCATCCGCCAGCGGAGGAAAATCGGGATCGCGTAGGCGATGTAGAGACCGATCACCGAGATCGACACCACCGCGGTGAAGGCGACCGTGACGCCGCTGCTGTTGGGGAAGTAGGCCGGAACGGTTACCAATGCTGCCATCACCACCACGAACAGGACGGCGTAGGTGGGCGTCCGGTTGGCGCCGAGCTGGCGCCACAGCCGATGGCCGGGAATCGCGCCGTCACGTGAGAAGGCAAAGGTCATGCGCGAAGCGCTGGTCACGCAGGCCATGCCACAGAAGAGCTGTCCCACAGTCGAAATGAACAGGATGGACTTGGCCGAGAAGGTCCCGAGCGCCGAAACCAGCGGGATGGCGTAAGTCGTCAGCGACATGCCCTTGAGCGCAGACTTCTGGACGGCGAACGTGAGCGCCAGCAACAGGATGTAGCCCACCACAGCGGAGTAGAACACCGAGCGCCAGATGCCCTTGGGGGCGGAGTCCGCCGCGCCGTGGGTCTCCTCGGAAACGTGGGCCGAAGCGTCGTAGCCCGTGATCGTGTACATCGTCAGCAGGAAGCCGACGGGCAGGATGTAGTACCAGTACATGTGGCTGCCGAAGCCACTGTTGTTGACACGGTGACCGAAGACCCACCCAATGCTCTCGTGGTGGCTCGGCACAACGATGAGCACGATGACGATCACCGCCACACCGGCGACATGCCACCAGACGGACACGCCGTTGAAGAGCGACACCAGGTGGCTCGAGAAGACGTTGATCAGCCCATGGATGACCAGGATCACCAGGAAGATGGCGAAGACGCTGTGGTCGTAGTAATGGGCGTTGGATGACATGAAGTTGAAGATGAAGTTGACCTTGAACAGGCCCAACAGCGAGAACAGGAAGTTCGCGGCGCCGTAGTCCACGGAGGCCACGACGGCGATCAGGCCGATCAGGTTGAACCAGCCGGTGAACCAGCCCCATCCCGCCCCACCGAGCTTCGACGCCCAGTAGTAGATCCCGCCGGCGGTCGGCATTGCCGAGGCGAGCTCGGACATCGAGAAGGCCACGCAGAGGATGAGGACGCTGATCAACGGCCAGCCGATCGAGATGGCGACGGGACCGCCGTTGTTGAACGCCTGCCCGTAGGTGGTGAAGCAGCCCGACAGGACCGAGATGATCGAGAACGAGATGGCGAAATTGGAGAACGAACTCCAGCCGCGCCGCAACTCCTGCTTGTACCCGAGTTCCGCAAGTTTCTGTTCGTCAGCGGACAGCGTCCCCGTAGCCATTCTGCTCCCACCCCTGGTGCCAGTTTTCGGCCTCAGCCAACCCCCAAAAGGTTCGGTCGTCGGCCCTTAGCGACGCGATCCTGAACAAGCTCTCGCGACAAGTCAAGACCGCAGAGCAAAGTTCATCCATTTGGACGGTTGGGTCCCTTGGTTTGCCCGGTGTTACTGGCCCGCGGGCCCGTAGATCGCTCGGGCGCACCGGCCTGCTGGCCCGGAGCACGCCGCAGCGCGCCACCGGTCAGGTACGGGGCAGGAGCCCCTCGAGCACGTGCTCGGTGCCGCGCAGGTGCTCGGCCATCTCCCGCGCCGTCGCGCCCTCGTCGCCACTGGCCACGGCGGCCAGCAGGCGCCGGTGCTGCGTGTTGGAGGAGCTGAGCACCTCGGCCGGGTGGGCGATCAACGCGATCAGTCGCGTCACCGCTCCCTGTACCTCGGTGGCCATCGTGACCAGGCTCGGGTTGTCCGTCGCCTCGGCCAACCCGATGTGGAAACGCACGTCGAGCTGGCGGTACGTGCTGAAGTCCTGGCTGGAGCCCTCCATGGCCGTGACCAGCTGGCTGAGCGAGCTGATGGCCGGCGCCCGGGCCCGGCGGCACGCCAGCACCGCGACGCCGACCTCGACCGCCACGCGGTGATCCCACATCTCGTGCCAGCGGCCGATCAGGTCCGCCGGTGGGGGCGGTGCCGGGGGCAGCTCATCCACCACGAAGGTGCCGCCCGCGCGACCCCGAACGGCGTGCAGGTGGCCGCTCTGGCCCAGGGCCACGAGCGCCTGGCGCAGGGTGGAACGGGCGATCCCGAGCTTGGCGCACAGTTCGCGCTCGGCGGGTAGCCGAGTGCCGGGGGGCAGCAACCCCAGGCGGATAGCGGTGCCGATGCGATCGACGGCCTCCTCGAACGCGGTCTGCGAGCGGACCGGGGCAAAGATCGAATCGAGCGATGCCGCGGACTCCAGGGTTCGTGGGGGATCGCTCGTGGTGGTCATCCCCGCCGGGCTGCGCTCACAGGCGCTCGAAGCCGCGAACGCGTTCCCAATCGGTTACGGCGGCGTCGTAGGCGGCCAGTTCCACAGCGGCCATGTTGAGGTAGTGCTCGACCATCTCCTCGCCGAACGCCCGCCGGGCCAAGGCGCTGGCCGCGAACAGATCACGGGCGTCGCGCAGCGTCGCCGGCAGTCGCGGCTTGTCCTGGGCCACATATGCGTTGCCCTCATAAGCGGGCTCCAGCTGCAGGCCCTGCTCCACGCCCTCGAGCCCTGACGCGATCATCGCCGCCAGAGCCAGGTAGGGGTTGAGATCCGCCCCGCCCGACCGGTTCTCGAAGCGCAGCGACGGCCCGTGGCCCACGACGCGCAGGGCGCACGTGCGGTTGTCGTTGCCCCAGGCGACGGTGGTCGGCGCGAACGATCCAACCGCAAAGCGCTTGTACGAGTTGATGTTCGGCGCCAGCAGCAGAGTCAGTTCGCGCGCGTACGCGAGCTGCCCGGCCAGGAACGACTCGAAGCTGGCCCGGTCCCGATGGAATAGGGCGCCCTCGGCGTCGGCCAGGGAGAAGTGGATATGGCACGAGTTTCCCTCGCGCTCGTTGAACTTCGCCATGAAGCTGATCGCCATGCCCTCCTGGGCAGCGATCTCCTTGGCGCCGTTCTTGTAGATCGTGTGATGGTCGGCGCAGCGCAGCGCATCCGCGTAGCGGAAATTGATCTCGTGCTGACCGTAATTGCACTCGCCTTTGGAGTTCTCCACCTCAAGCTCGGCGGTGGTCATCGAGTTGCGGATGCGACGGATCAGCGGTTCCACTCGCGAGGTTCCCAGCAGCGAGTAGTCGACGTTGTAGAGATTGCCGGGCTCCAGGTCGCGATAGCCCTTGCGCCACGCCTGCTCGTAGCTGTCGCGGAAGACCAGGAACTCAAGCTCGGTCGAGGCGTTGGCGGTCCAGCCCCGCTCGGCCAGTCGCGCCAGCTGCGCTCGCAGAACCTGCCGCGGCGAGGCGATGACGTCGCTGCCGTCGGCCCAGGCGAGGTCGGCCAGGCAGAGCACCGTCGCGGTCTCCCATGGCATCGGCCGCAGCGTGGAGAGATCCGGGCGCATTACAAAGTCGCCGTAGCCCTTCTGCCACGACGACATGGCATAGCCCTCGACGGTGTTCATCTCGACATCCACGGCCAGCAGGTAGTTGCACCCCTCGGCGCCGTGATGCAGGACCTCGTCCAGGAAGTACTTGGCGGTCAGCCGTTTGCCCTGGAGCCGGCCCTGCATGTCGGTGAGAGCGAGCACCACCGTCTCGATCTCGCCCGCATCGACCCCCGCCCTCAGTGCCTCGAGCTCCACCGGCCACTCCCCTAGCGTCTGCTGCGCTGCACCCGGCCGGGCCGCGCGCAGCCTGGAAGGTATAGGAGCCGAGCCTTTGGCGCCAGCCCGGTCTGTGCCGTCAGCGACGGGCGAAATGATGAATAGTTCAGTACTAGCCCCGGCGGTAGTTCAGTACTGGCTCCGGCGGTCACGGACCCGCGCCGGCGGTCACGGACCCGCGCGCGACCGTGGGCTGACAGACTGCTGCGCCGATGAGCAATACGCCGGCCTCTGTCCTCTCCGACGGGACGATCCTCCAGCACGTGCAGGAGGGACGGATCAAGATCGATCCGTGGGACCCGTCGATGGTGCAGCCCGCCAGCATCGACCTGCGGCTGGGCGACTCGTTCCGCGTCTTCCACAACCATCGGGCCACGGCCATCGATCTGCGCGATCCACCGTCCAACCTGACCGAGGAAGTGGTCATGCCCCAGGGGGAGGCCTTTGTCATCCACCCGGGCGAATTCTGCCTGGGCCGCACGCTGGAGTGGGTGCAGATCCCCAATGACATCGTGGCCCGGATCGAGGGGAAGTCGAGTCTGGGACGGCTTGGCCTGATCGTGCATGCCACCGCGGGATTCTGCGACCCGGGTTTCGAGGGAACGCTGACGCTCGAGCTCAACAACCTGACCCGCGTGCCGATCAGGCTCTATCCGGGCCTGCCGATCGCGCAGCTCTCGTTCATGACGCTCGACCGGCCGGCCCAGCGGCCCTATGGGAGTCCAGGCTTGGGCAGCCACTACCAGGGACAGCGAGCCGCCACCGAGAGTCGCTACGAGGGCGGGCCGGCCGCCACCGACCCCGGGAACGCGACCTGAGTGGTCCATCCCGGGAGTTGGCAGGCCCCCTCGGGATGACCGCGGGTACTACCCTGCAGCGAGAGGGTGTGCTGGGCACAGACCAGAGAATGAGCTTGAGAGGAACGCCATGACCACTGAGACCTCGCAGACCCCCGGCGTAGCGCCCGTATCAGGCGACGACACGCTGACCATTGTCGACAACCGCACCGGTAAGACCTACGAGGTGCCGATCGTCGATGAGACGATCCGCGCCATCGAGTTGCGCCAGATCAAGGTCCACGACGATGACTTTGGCCTGATGACCTATGACCCGGCGTTCATGAACACCGCGTCCTGCCGCTCCGCCGTCACCTACATCGACGGTGACAAGGGCATTCTCGAATATCGCGGCTACCCGATCGAGCAGCTGGCTGAGCAGTCCAGCTACCTCGAGGTGGCCTACCTCCTGATCCACGGCAACCTGCCCAGCCAGACTGAGCTCACTGAGTGGACGCACCTGATCACGACGCACACCTTCGTCCACGAGAACATCAAGGACTTCATGCAGGGCTTCCGCTACGACGCGCATCCGATGGGGATGCTGCTGGCGGCGGTCGGGGCGCTCTCGACCTTCTATCCGGAGGCCAACCAGATCAAGGACCACGAGCTGCGGATGATGCAGGTTGTGCGCCTGGTCTCCAAGATGCCGACCCTCGCGGCCTTTGCCTACCGCCACAACCGCGGCATGCCCTACGTCTATCCGGACAACGATCTGACCTACGCCGGCAACTTCCTGTCGATGCTCTACAAGATCGCCGAGCTGAAGTATCAGCCGGACCCGCGCCTGGAACACGCGCTGGATGTGCTGTTCATTCTCCATGCCGATCACGAGCAGAACTGCTCGACCAGCGCCGTTCGCAGTGTCGGCTCCTCCCAGGTGGATCCGTACTCCTCCGTGGCCGCCGGGATCGGGGCGCTCTACGGGCCGCTGCACGGCGGCGCGAACGAGGCGGTGCTGCGCATGCTGCGCCGCATCGGCTCGCAGGACAAGGTCCCCGACTTCATCGAGGGCGTGAAGTCCGGCAACGAGCGCCTGATGGGCTTCGGTCACCGCGTCTACAAGAATTTCGACCCACGCGCGAAGATCATCAAGAAGGCCGTGGACGACGTGTTCGAGGTCACGGGCAAGAACCCGCTGCTGAACATCGCCACCGAGCTGGAGAAGATCGCGCTCGAGGACGATTACTTCGTCTCGCGCAAGCTCTACCCCAACGTGGATTTCTACTCGGGCCTGATCTATGAGGCGCTCGGCATGCCGGTCGAGATGTTCCCGGTGCTGTTCGCCATCGGTCGCACCAGCGGCTGGATCGCCCAGTGGCTCGAGATGATCGACGACGAGGAGCAGAAGATCGCCCGACCGCGCCAGATCTACACCGGCGGCCGCGGCATCGACTACGTGCCGATGGACCGGCGCTGATGGCCGAAGCGCCTGACGCGGCAGTGAGCTCGGCCCGCCTGGAGCCGGTGCCGGCCGAGCGCTTCAATCGGTTGCGCGCCCCGCTGGGCGTGAGCTCCTTCGGGATCAATCAGATCGTGCTCACGCCCGGGCAGCGCAACCGCATCCACCGCCATACCCGCCAGGAGGAGGTCTACCTGGTGATGGAGGGCACGCTGACCCTGCTGGTCGAGGGCGAGGCGCACGAGTACGGCGTCGGCGAGCTCGTCCGGGTGCCGCCCAGCGTCCGGCGGCAACTGGTCAACCGCCATCCGACGGCGCTCAGCCTGCTCGCGCTCGGCGGCTATGTCGATTCCGAGCATGAGCCGCGCGACGCGGAGGCCTTCAACGACTGGGCCGAGACCGAGCCGGGGACGCCCCAAACGGTGCCCCTGCCCAACGACCTGCCGCCCGCCGAACTCGCCTGAACCTCCGCTCCGGGCGGCCGGCCCGCTGGCTCGGCCACCCGGCTGCCAGCGCGAACCTCGGCGGAAGGGTTCGCCTCCTACGCCCGCGCGTCGAGCGTGTCACGCAGCGCTTCGCCCACCAGGTGCAAGGCGATGACGGTGACCATGATCGTGACCCCGGCCGGATATACCTCCCACCAGTACCCGTCCAGCAGATACGAGGTTCCCTGGTAGAGCATGCCGCCCCAGGTGGCGGCGGGGGGCGGGAGCCCGAAGCCGAGGAAGCTGAGCGTGGCCAGCAGGATGATCGCGTCGGCCACCTGAAAGGTCGCGTTGACCACCAGCGTTCCCGCCGTGTTGGGCAGCACGTGGCGCAGGACCGTGCGGCTCCGGCTCGCGCCCATCGATCCGGCCGCCGCGATGAACTCACGGGTCCGCAGGGAGAGCGTCTCCCCCCGGATCAGCCGCGCGGGTCCCAGCCACGAGAGCAGGGCGATCACGCCGACCAGCAGGGGGACGCTCGGCTGGACGACGGTGGCCAGATAGATCAGCACGAAGATCGCGGGCAAGGCCAGCAGCGTGTCGACCACGCGCATCATCAGCGCGTCCAGCGCGCCGCCGGCGAAGCCGGCCACCGCGCCCCAGATCGCCCCGACGAGCGTCGCCAAGCCGGCGACGGCGAGTCCGATCTCCAGGGAGGCGCGCCCGCCGACCATCAACCGCCCCAGCACGTCATAGCCATTGGCGTCCGTGCCCAGGGGGTGGCCACGGCCGGGCCCGAGGTTGGTGATGTCGAGGTTGGTGTGGATCTGGTCGGTCGGGTGGACCAACGGGCCGAGGAAGCAGAAGGCCAAGAGCAGAACGAGCATGCTCAGTCCGGCCAGCCCCAGGCGGTGACGCGCGAAGTCTCGAGCGAAGGCGACCCTCATCGGACCCGGATTCGAGGGTCGAGCAGCGCGTAGGCGAGGTCGGCAAGCAGGCTGCCCAGCACCGTCGCGGCGCCGACGGTCACCGTCACCCCGAGCTCCACCGGATAGTCGGCGTTGGCCGCGGCCGTGAAGTAGCTCAGGCCGACGCCCGGGACGTTGAACACATACTCCACGATCAGCCCGGAACTCAGCAGCATGGGCACCGACAGGCCCAGCAGGGTGACCACGCCGAGCAACGAGTTGCGCAGCACGTGACGCGCCAGCACGAGCCGCTCGGGCAGCCCCTTGGCCCGAGCCAGCCGCACGTAGTCCTGAGCCAGCGTGTCGATCGCCGCCGAGCGCATGTAACGGCTGAACCAGGCGATGTTGACGAGCGTCAGCGTCAGCACCGGCAGGACCAGTCCCCGCGGATCGGCCAGGATGCCGGCCACGCCGCCGGATTGTCCGGCCTCGGGCGGGAGCACGTGAGCCCCCACGCTCAGCGCGGCGATGAGCAGCAGCGCGAGCCAGTAGGACGGCATCGAGTAGAGCGCCAATGCCGCAGCGCTGGCGATGTGATCGAGTGGGCGGTTGCGGCGCACCGCCTGGGCGATGCCCAGCGGCAGCGCGATGACCAGGGCCAAGGCGAACCCGAGGCCGACCAGGATCAGGTCATTGGGGAGCTGGTGGGCGATCAGCGATCCGACGCTCTGGTTGAGCTTGTAGGAGTAGCCGAGATCGCCGGCTGAGAGGCGCCGGAGAAAGTCCAGGTACTGGACCACCACGGGGTGGTTGAGGCCGTTGGCGGCGTCGAAGGCGGCCACCGCGCGCGGGCTCGCCCGCTGACCCAGGATCGCGTGGGCCAGGCTCCCGGGCGTCAGCCGCTCGAGGATGAAGACCACGAGCGTGACCCCGACCAGCACGCCGAGCGCCTGGGCCAGACGCCTGAGCATGAAGCCTCTCACCGCGTGAAGTACCACTCCTCGGGACTCAGGTATCCGTAGGCGTTGGGTGTGGCGCCGGCCAGGTTCGCCTGGAAGCTCACCAGCGTGCCCGGCGACGGCTGCCAGAAGTCGGGAAGCAGTCGGCGGACCGCGTCGGCGTAGGCATCGAGCGCCCGCTGGGCGGCCCGAGCGGTGGTCGTGGTGGTGGCCCGGATCAGCCGGTCGATGCCTGGATCGGAGTAGTTGCCGACGTTGCCCAGCGCACCGGTCTGGAAGATCTCCTCGCCGGTCGGATAGTGATCGGGGGCGAACACCCAGGCCGAGCCGTACTGGCCGAGCTGCCAGTCGCAGGCGGCGGTGTGGGGCGCGCAGGGCTCGATCTCGGCGGTGATCGTGGCCGTCGTGGCCGGCCTCAAAGTGATCTCGATCCCGACCCGCCGGGCCGCGGACTGCAGGTCGAGCATCGCCCCGTCGGTGGAGGAGGCGGCGGTGGGGTACATCAAGGTGAAGCGCAGCGGCTGGCCGCCGGCGACCCCCGCGCCGCACTCCCCGCCCGCGCTGCCCGGGCGGACGCAGCGGCTGATCCCGTTGGCCGCCACCTTCCAGCCGTGGGCCGCCAGCGCCCGGGCGGCCGCGGGCACGCTGAACGGGTACGGGTTCGCCCGCGCCCGCGCGTCCGCGTACGGGTTGGGTGGCGCGGCCGGCACCGGGCTGTAGGTGGGCACGCCCAGCCCCGCGTAGTAGGCGTGGATCCAGCCGCTCTGGTTGACCAGGTGCTGGAAGGCCTGACGGAAATACAGCTGGCGCAGGATCGGCCCGACGACGGGGTTGTTGAAGTTGGGCTCGAAGTAGTCGAAGCCCCACGGGTAGAAGGCGCTCAGGCGGTAGCCCTGAGACCTCAGGGCGGGGCTCTGGGGGACATCGGTGTCGGGCACGTAGCCCACTGAGATCTGGGGCGCCGGGCCTCCGGCGTTGCCGTGGGCCGAGCCGGCGCGGAGCACGGAGAACTCGGCCGTTTCACTGGTGAACGGGAGCTCGACGAACCGGGCCAGCTTCGGACGGTTGGGGCCGTCGTAACTGGCATTGGGGACGAAGGTGGCCTGGCCCGAGCTGGTCAGCGACTCGAGCCGCCAGGGGCCGTCGACGACCGACCAGATCGGGCTGGTGGCGTAGCCCGACACGTCCTTGGCCTGCGCGGCCAGGAATCTGTAGACGGCGCGAGCGCCCGCCGGGCGCGTGTCGGCCAGCCCCGATGGCCCCGCAGTGGCCGGCGGTCCCGCGCCGGGCAGCGAGGTGATGTCCCAGGCGAGCGGCAGCGGCGTGATCTGGGACAGCTCGTTGTCGGTGAACCAGATCGGGTTGTAGGCGCGGTTGAGCCACAGCCGCACCGTGCGTTTCCCGATCGCCCGTGCCGACACGACGTTGTCCGGGAAGCCTCCGGGCACGTAGGACGCCCACTCGCCCCGGTTGGCCTTGAGCAGATTGATCCAGAAGATCACGTCGCGCGCGCCGACGCCCTCCCCGTCAGACCAGACGGCCGATTTGAGCCGGATGGTGACCACGCGGCCGCGGTCGCTGTAGCGCGGCCGCTCACCCAGGGACAGCGGATAGTCCACGCCCGGCTTGCCCTGGTCGCCGTACCAGTACAGGGGACGGTACATGAGCGTCTGGAAGTCGTAGACGTTCTCATTTGAGTAGTAGGCGCCCGAGACGAGGGGAAATATGTAGTTGGGCGGAGAGAGCGGCTGCTCGGCCCAGTACGCGGTCCCGCCTCGGGCCGGCGTGCCGGTCGAGGCGATCACGTGGCCGGTCTGGGACCCACCGCTGAGGCTTGAACCACTGGAGCCGCCCGGCGTCGCGCTCGAGCCCGGGCCCCGGCCCGACGAGCCACACGCGGCCAGCACCAGTGCGGTGGCCACCGCCGCCCCGACAACTCGCCAATTGCGAATCACTGCTCTCTCCCTCCGCCGGCATGACCCGGATCAGGTTCTACGGTCGGCGCCGTACGACGCCCTCTCAGCCCCTTGGGCTCCCGCGTTATTCGTCGGAAAGTCTACGCCGGTCAGCCGAGCCACGTGGGCGCCGACCGGGAAGCTATGGGCCTAATGTGCAGAAACCCGCACGTAAGGCCCATCGGCGCGGCCCGGGATTCCCGCTGGCCCGAGGGCCTGGGATCCCCGCTGGCCCGAGGGCCCGGGACCCCCGCTGGCCCGAGGCTCACGCGCCCGGAACCACCAGGTTGAACCAGTCAGGCGGCCGGCTCGCGAAGTAGCGACGCTCGGCCGCGAGCCACGCCTCGTCCCACTCCGCATCGCTGATGCGCTCGTGCAGGCGCGATAGCCGCACCGGCTCCGGCGTGGCGACGAACACCGTGTGCGTCATCAGATCGGCCAGGGCGGCTGCGGCTGAGGAGACGCCCTCGACCAGAATCAGCCCGGCGCCGGCTTCGAGGATCGGCTCCAGGCCCTCCCGGCGCAGCGACTCCCAGCGGTAGTACGGCGCCATCGGGTGCGGATCGTCGACCTGGCTGAGGGCCTCGTAGTAATCGTCGGTGTGCACCACCATGGCGTCCGCTGCCCGCTCGACCTCGGCCGCGATGGTTGACTTGCCGGAGGCCCCGTAGCCATCGATCGCGATGACCAGAGACCCCGGATGCTCGGTCTGCCAGCCGCGGATCGCTGCCACGATCTCCGCTGCCCCGGGCGTCACAGCACCAGCGTGCCCGAGTTGCGCCGCAGCCACGCCGCGTGCTGGCGGTGATCGGGGCAGTAACGCGCCACCAGGGCCCAGAACCGGGGGGAGTGATCCATGACCGCGAGGTGACAGACCTCGTGCCAGACGACGTAGTCGGCCACCGCCTCGGGCGCCAACAGCAGTCGCCAGTTGAAGCTGATCGAGCCGCTGCGCGAACAACTGCCCCAGCGGGTGCGCTGGTCGCGGATGGAGAGCCTGGCGTAGGTCACCCCGGCCAGCGCGCAGGCGCGGTCGAGCCGCGGTTGAAATTCCAGGCGGGCTCGCTGCCGATACCAGCGCTCGATCGCCTCCAGGCGGCGTGGGCCCAGCGGCACGAGCAAGGTGTCTCCTCGCCGCGTGACACGTGCGCGGCCGGGTTCGGCGTGCACCGTCATGGCCTGACCCAGGTAGGGGAGCGTGTCGCCCCGGGCCAGCACGGCCGCCTGCTGGCGGCCCACCTCGGCCAGTCTCCGATCGATCCACGGCCGCAGCTCGCGGACGGCGTCCTCGGCGGAGCGCTCCGGCGCGCGCCGGGGCAGGACCACCTCGACGACGCCGCCACGATCCACCGTGACGCGTACGCGGCGGGCGCGATCCGAGCGGCGTACGCGGTAGCCGAGCAGTGATCCATCGTCAGCGGGCCGGGGCACGACCGGAAAGGGTACGGTCCAGTCGCGACATGCCCTCGATCCCCCAGCCACCCGAGCGCCTGGGCGGCGAGCTCATCGAGCTGCGCCCGATTGCCGAATGGGACATTCCGGAGGTGCTGATCGCCCATCAGGACGATCGCCAGCTGCACCACTGGCTGGGGCTGACCAAGCCGCCGACCGCTGCCCAGCTCGGCACCGAGGTCGAGCAGGCCGAGGCGCACCGGGTGAACGGCACGGGGATCAAGCTCACGATCGTGGAACCGGGTGGCCATCACTGCGTGGGACGCGTCGAGGTGGACGGCTTGGACTGGGAGCGGGGGAGCGCCAACGTCCAGGTCTGGGTCGTGCCGCAATTGCGCGGTCGCGGTTACGAGCCGCGCGCCGCCGAGCTGGCCGAGGCGTGGCTGCGCTCCACCGTCGGCCTGCGAGAGCTCGCGCTGCGCTGGCGCGATACCCCGACGGCTTAGACTGCGCGCTCACGATGGCCTCCAGCTCGGTGATCGCCAAGCGCTACTTCGCTGCCCTGAACCAGCGCGACCTGGATGCGGCGGTCGGCTGCTGGAAGCCGGGAGCCGTCGAGCGGCTGATCGGCCAGGGTGAGCTCGTCGCCCCCGACGGCGTGCGCGAATACTTCACAGCGCTGTTCGCCGCGTTCCCGGATTTCCACTTCGAGCTGATCGACACCACGACGCAGCGTGAGCGCTGCACGGTCCGTTGGCGAGCCACCGCCACCTTCGTCGGACCGGGACGCTTTCAGGGCCTCAGGCCCAACGGCGAGCGGATCGCGATCGAGGGCTGTGACGTGCTCGAGGTTCGCGAGGATCAGATCGCCGCCAACGCGGCCTACCTCGACAGCGGCGAGGTGGCCCGGCAGCTCGGGCTCCTGCCGCCGACCGGCTCCGACGCCGAGCGCCGCCTGATGGCGCTGGCCAACGCGCGGACGAACATCGCGCGAGTTCGCTACGGCGCCGAGCCCCAGGCGATCGCCGCCGGGGTATGGCTTCTGCGCAGTGGCCTGCCCGGCCGCACAAACGTCTTCCTGATCGAGGACGAGGGTGGCGTCACCGTCTATGACGGCGGCTCCCGTCAGATGCGCGGGGCGATTCGCGCGGCAGCCGTCCGCTTCGGGGGCATCCGCCGCATCGTCCTGGGTCACGCCGACGCCGACCATCGCGGGGCGGCGGCCGGGCTCGAGGCGCCGATCTACTGCCACACGCTCGAGCGCTCGGCGGCCCAATCACCCTCCCCCTATCGCGACTACTGGGATCTGAGCCGGCTGAGCCCGTGGGCCCGGCCCGTGCTGACCCGGATGCTGGCCTCGTGGGACGGCGGCGCCGTGGAGATCGCCGGGACGCTCGAGGAGGGCGACGTGGTCGCCGGCTTTCGCGTGCTTCATCTGCCGGGGCACGCCCCGGGGCTGATCGCCCTGTACCGGGAGGAGGATGGGCTCGCGCTGGTCTCCGATCTGCTGTCCACGCTCAACCCCGAGACGGGGATCCGCCGCGCTGCGCAGGTTCCCCACCCGGCCTTCAACCTCGATACCAACCAGGCGCGCGAGGCCATCCGGCGGCTGGCCACGCTGCGCCCGACGGTGGTCTGGCCGGGACACGCCAGGCCGGTCACCGGCGGGGACGTCGAGCTGCAACTGCAGCGAGCGGCCTCAGCTGCCGTCTAGGCTGCCGTCGAGATGGGCAAGCGTGCACGCAAGCGCTCGAGCAGCGCGGCCGGAGAGGCGGAGGTGGGCGGCGGGAGCCGATCCAGCGCCCAGCCGGCAGCACCGTCGACGATCTACACCGACGCCGAGGGCAACGCGCTCGAGCTCCGCGGTTCCCTGACCGTGAAGGCGCGCCGGGAGTACGCAGCCACCCTCAGCGGCGGCCTTCAGCGGGAGGACGCCTGGCAGCGCGCCGCCGAGCTGCTGTTCGAGCGGCTGACGGTGTCCTGGACGATAATCGGGCTGAGGATGGAGAAGCAGAAGGAGTTGCTCGGGCGCTACCGGTTGGCCAGCGAAGCGGAGCGCCGGTTTGTCCGCGACAGCCTGCGCGCCCACTTGGCCGAGCACTTTCCGGAGGTCGAGGCACCTTGATCGATCCCGATGCCTTCGCCGTGCTGATCGCCGATTGGTGCCTTGAGGTGCAGCCGGGGCAGCAGATCATGATCGAGACCACGACGCTGGCCCAGGAGCCGGCTGTGGCGTTGCACCGAGCGGTGCTGGAGCGCGGCGCGTGGCCCCTGCTGCGGCTCTCGCCCCCTGGGCTCGAGGCGGACTTCTTCCGCCACGCGCACGATCGGCATCTCGACGAAGTGGCGCCGATTCAGATGGCCGAGGCCGAGGCGGCCGACGCCAACGTGCGAATCATGGCGCCGGCCAGCCTGAACCCCCTGGCCGACGTGGATCCGGCCGTGCTCTCGCGCGCGGCGCGCGCTCAGGCGCCCTTGCGCGACGCCCGCTCGCGCCAGCGTTGGTCACTGACCATCTGGCCGACGCCGGCGCTGGCGGAGCAGGCCGGTATGTCCGAGGCGCTCTACACCGACTTCGTGCAACGGGCCCTGTTCCTGGACCAGCCCGACCCGGTGGGTGCGTGGGTCCGGCTGCGTGATCGACAGGCGCGTGTGATCGAGCGTTTGACGCCGGCGCGCGAGGTGCACATCGAAACGGCCGGCACGGACCTGCGGCTGAACGTCGAGGGGCGGACCTGGATCAACTCCGACGGGCGCCGCAACATGCCCAGCGGAGAGGTCTTCACCGGCCCACACGAGGATTCCGCCAACGGCACGATCCGCTTCGACGTGCCGTCCACGGGACGGGGGGTGGATGTGGCCGATATCGAGTTGACCCTCAAGGACGGCGAGGTGGTCGCCGCGCACGCGCACGTCGGCGATCAGCACCTGCAGGCGGCCCTGGCCACGGACGCCGGGGCGCGCTTTCTCGGCGAGCTCGGGATCGGCACGAACACCGGTATCGACCGAGCCACCGGGTCGACGCTGTTGGACGAGAAGATGGCCGGAACGGTGCACCTGGCGCTGGGCCGCTCCTACCCCGAGACCGGGGGCAGCAACGGCTCAGCCCTGCACTGGGACCTGATCTGCGACCTGCGCAAGGGCGGGCGCGTGACCGTAGACGGTGAGCTGTTGATCCAGGACGGGAACCTCGTTGGATAGGGCCGGCTGGCCAGCGTTGACCGCCGACTTTTCAGTAGGGTGTTTTGCGTGCTGACGAACAAAAGCCCGGAACCCGGTCGGTAGATGCGTCGCACCAAGATCGTCGCCACGATCGGTCCAGCCTCGCGGGAGCCCGACGTCCTCGCGCGCATGGTCGAGGCCGGAATGGACGTCGCTCGGCTGAACTTCTCGCACGGCAACCTCGAGCTGCACGCGGAGAACGCCGAGCGCGTTCGCGCCGCCGCCGACGCGGCCGGACGACAGGTGGCGATCCTTCAGGATCTGCCCGGTCCCAAACTGCGCGTGGGCGCGATCGAGAACGATCTGGCCGATCTGAAGCCGGGCGAGACCCTGGTGTTGATGTGCGGCTCCACCGCGGTCGGCAACGAGCGGCAGCTCTCGGTCAGCTGGGCCGGACTGGCCGACGCCGTGGATGCGGGCGATGTGATCTATCTGGCTGACGGCAAGATTCGGCTGCGCGTCGACACGGTGCGCTCCGGCGCGGGTGAGGTGGAGACCAGGGTCGAGGTCGGTGGCGCTGTCGCCTCGCGTCAGGGTCTGAACATCCCCGGTTCGACCCGCGGGCTCGAGGCGGTGCCGGCCGAGGACCTGGAGATGCTGCGCTTCGGCGAGGAGATCGGCGTCGACCTCGTGGCGCTCTCGTTCGTGCGGACCGCCGAGGACATAACCAGCGTGCGCCGGCACACCCGCCAGCCGCTGATCGCCAAGATCGAGAAACCGCAGGCGATGGCCGCCGCCGAGGACATCATCCGCGCGGCCGACTGCGTGATGGTCGCGCGCGGAGATCTGGGTATCGAGCTGCCCATCGAGGAGGTGCCGCTCGCCCAGAAGCGACTGCTCAAGCTGGCCGGTCAGCTCGCCCGGCCATCGATCACGGCCACGCAGATGCTCGACTCGATGGTCTCCTCGCCGCGACCGACCCGGGCCGAGGCGACCGATGTGGCCAACGCGATCTTCGACGGGACCGACGCCGTAATGCTCTCGCAGGAGACGGCGGTCGGCCAGTACCCGGTGGAGACCGTGGCCATGATGGCCTCGATCGCCACCACCACCGAGCAGGGCCTTCCCTACCGAGAGTGGAACGAGGGGCGCGTGCGGCGCGATGCGCGCGACCCCGCCTACACCGTCGCCTACAGCGCCTGCGCCGCCGCCCGCGAGCTGCATCTGGCGGCGATCGTGACGCCGACGCTGTCCGGGCGTTCGGCCCGCCTGGTGGCCTCGCATCGCCCGAATGTGCCGATCTACGCCCTGTCGCCCGGCCGCGAAACCGTCCGTCGCTGCGGCCTGATGTGGGGAGTGCGCGCGGCGTCCATGCGCCGCCATGAGGTGACCGAGGCGCTGATCGCCGACTCCGCCCGTCGCGTGGTCGAGCTGGGCTGGGTCAAGCCGGGTCAGCGCGTGGCGATCACGGCCGGACTGCCCAGCGGCCGCCCCGGCACGACCAGCCTGCTGCAGATCCAGCGGGTCTGACGGCTCGCGGCACCTCGCTCGGCTCGCCGCCCTGGCTCGGCTGGCCGCCCTGGCTCGGCCGGCCGCCCTGGCTCAGCTGCGGGCGGGGCGCTCGGCATAGAACGCCGCCTCCTGCTCGCCCAGCTCGGTGGAGGGCGGGTCGCCGTAGTACCACTCGCGCACGATGCGGTGGAAGTTGCCGCGGGAGTGCAGTTGCGCGATGACGGCGAGCGTCAGGACCTCCATCCGGCGGCCAAAGATGTGGTCGGGCGGCGCCGACTCGTGCCGAAGCTGGCCGAAGTACTCCGAGCGCGGGTCGCTCATGTCGATCAGGACCTGTGTGGCGTACTCGGGCGTGAGCTCGATCTCCTCATCGACGGTGTACCACGAGCTCGCGGCCCGGAAGTGCTCGAGGACCCGATCCGGGTCGAACTTCCCCGGCTCCGGGAAGAAGCCGATCTCGGTGCCCAGGCGCATGATCGTGTCCTTGTCGCCCTCGATCACCGCTCGGGCGATCTCGATCTCGAGGTTGACCGCTCCCGCCGGCATGCGCTTGAACAGGCCGAAGTCGAAAAAGGCCAGGCGGCCGTCCGCGAGCAGCATCGAGTTGCCCGGATGGGGGTCCCCCGAGAATTGGTGGTGGCGGTACATGCAGCCGAAGTAGAAGCGGAACAGGATCTCGCCCACGCGGTCGCGTTCCGCCTGGGGATAACCCTTGATCTCCTCGAAGCCGATGCCCTCGACGAACTCGGTGACCAGCACCCGCTCGTGTGAGAGGCTGGTCACCACGTCGGGCACGAGGATGAACGGATGTCCGCGGTAGAGCCGGGCGAGCGCGCGCTGGTTCTGGGCCTCGAGCTCGTAGTCAAGCTCCTCCTCGATGCGGTCGCGTATCTCCGCGCCGACGGTTTTGGGGTCCAGGCCGGGGGCGATGCGCTTGGCCAACCGCAGGATCATGCCCAGGTTCTGCAGGTCGGCCCGCACGGCCGCCGCCACCCCCGGGTACTGAACCTTGACGGCCACCTCGCGCCCGTCGGGCAGCCGCGCCCGGTAGACCTGACCGATCGACGCCGCGGCGATCGGCTCCTCGTCGAACTCGGCAAAGACCGTGGACAGCGGCTCGTCGAGCTCCTGCTCCATTACCTTGCGCATCTCCTTGAAGGCCACCGTCGGCGCCGCGTCGCGCAGCCGAGCCAGTTTGCGCTGGAACTCGTCGCGATGCTCCGGCGGGATCAGGCCGGTATCGAGGAACGAGAGCACCTGCCCGACCTTCATGGCGGCGCCCTTCATCGTCCCGAGCGCGGTGACGATCTGCTCGGCGGCCTCCAGGTTGCGTCGCTCGAGCGCCACTTCCCGGCCCTCCTTGGAGCGCACGACATTGGTGGCGACGGTGCCGGCCTGGCGGATCGCCTGTCCCGCGGCCAGGCCGCCGATCTTCGCCGTCCGACGAACCCTCGACCTGGGGATCTTGTCGCTGTCCGCCATGGCTCGTCCTCGCTGTCGGTTCAGGCGGTCAATCGGAGACGCCGGTCAGCCGACCGGCGGCGCGGAGGGGGCCGGGTCCATCTCCACCCGCGACCCGGGGACGATGTCGTCTGATCCGTCGGGCCAGCGGACCCAGGCCTTGTGGCCGCCGTCGTAGTCATCACCCAGCAGGATCAGTGTGGCGGGCTCCCCCAGCGCGGTGCACGGGCGGTTGCCCTCGGGGTCGAGCCCGCGCCAGATCCGCACGAACGCGTTGGTCTCGAGCTCGTCGCCCACAGTGGTCGAGTCGGTATGGCCCGGGTGGACGCGCGTCCCGGGGGGCAGCGTGAGCAGCGTCTCCATGATCGACGACTTGAGATCGGCGTAGGTCGTGTGGCCGGGTGCGCGCACGCCCCCGACCGAGCCGCGAAACAGCGTGTCGCCGGTGAACAGATCGGTGCCGTCGATGAGTAGCGACACCATTCCGGCGGTATGGCCGGGCGTGTGCAGGGGTTGGATTCGCAGAGCGCCGACCAGCAGCTCCTGGCCGGGGAGCAGGTCGCCGGTGGCCTGGGGAACCAGTTCGCGCTCCAACGGGTGGATCAGGACCCGAGCGTCCGGATGGCGGGCGATGACCGCCTCGAGCTCGGCCACATGGTCGTGGTGGTGGTGGGTGAGCAGCACGTGGGAAAGTGCGTAGCCACGCTGCTCGATCATCGCGAGCAGGGGCTCGACTGGGCCCCCCGCGTCGATCAGCACCGCGTTCGAGCCGGCCTCATCGGCCACCAGATACGTGTTGGACAGCCACGGCTGGCTCATTGACTGCTCGATGATCACCAGGAGAGAGCGTAACCACTTGGCCGCTCGGCACTTGCCGTTGACGCGCGTGCGTTAGCCTTGGTCGAGCGATGGCCACCACCGGATCCAACAAGATCGCCTACCTGCTGGAGCGGCTCGCTCAGGGCGTCGCCGCCCACGATCGCGAGAACCCCGGCCATCACACCTGGGGCGTCGGCATGTCCCACTTCGATATCGAGCGCCTCGGGCTCGAGGAGGGCGAGCAGATCCTCCCCGGCATCGTCCTGCAGGCCGACGGAGGCGTCACCGGTGCCTTCCGGGTGCTCTGCGACGGCGACCACGAACGCGAGCAGGAGGAGGCCGAGACCGAGGTCGTCCACGCCGTGGCGGAGGAGACCCGAGAGCTCGAGGTGGTCGGGCCGGGCGGCGGCGACGAGGAGTACCCACCTCCGCTTCGCCCGCCCTTCTAGACGGCGGACGCTTCGGCGCGCTCGCCGCTGCTCCGCGCGCCTACCGGAGCGCAGCCAGTCCCGGGAACGCCCGTCCCGCGCGCGCGGGCATGATGTAGTTAGCCCGTCGGCGCACGTCGATGAAGGCGTTGATGCCGTTGTTCGCCGTCTGCGTGATCTGCCGGTTGATGTTGTGGGCGCCGGTCGCATTCATCGCATTGCGGGTGGCGACGAAGTCCTCAATCGAGCGCTGCAGCGAGACGAAGTGGACGCCGGCATAGCCTCCGTCGACCGTGTCGAAGTCGCGGCGGAGGATCACCGGGCGGTTATGTCGCCGGGCCTGGGCGGCCGCCTGCGCGTGGCCGACCAGGCCGTCTCGGGTGATCGCCTCGATGATCTGGCCCGGGTGGCCGGAGGCGTCGGTGGTAAATCGGGCGGCCGCCTGCACAGTGGTCTGGGGCGAGTACATGCGCGCCACCCGGTCGGCTGGGGACAGGCCTCCGTACCAGTCCTCGAGCGCCAGGCGCATTTGGCTCACATGCAGGGTGGTCCCGCCGGCGAAGGGGCCGGACTCGATCGTGACGTCGTCCTCGCTCGCCTGGTTTCGCCGCAGCCCCGACTTGAAGCCCATGAATAGGGGCGCGGTGACCGGGACCGGGCTTCCGGAGGGCGTTCCGGCCCCGGTTTGGCGGGCATGCGGCAGCCCCGGACCGGTGAAGCCCGAGCGGGTTTCGCGCCAGATCAGGATCGGGGCCAGCGAGACGTCCGCGCCTCGAGCCGCAGCCAGCGGGTGTCCGTGCACGAGCGCCGCCTCGATCTGCTGCAGCCGCCGCTCATTGTCGCCGGCCAGATGCAGGCAGACGTGGAAGGCATCGATCGCCGGCGACTCGAAGCTCGAGAGCCGGGTCGCCCGGATCACCGGCGAGGCCAGGCCGAGCCCCCGGGTGAAGTACTCAGGCCCGTAGCTGATGGTGAAGAGCAACCCCTCGGGGCCCCAGCCGAAGCTGCGTTCGAGCGTGCGCAGGCGTGACTCGAGCAGCTCCGCGCCCTCTGGGTTGGGCCGTCCGCGGACGTCGAAGAACAGCAGCCGGTCGAATTTCGGGGCCAGCGGGTTGCCGAACTCGTCGCGGCGAAGCCATCGGTTCCACGCGTGCTGGCGGGCCGGCAGATCCGCAGGTTGGCCTCCCAGGGCGACGTGCCCAGGCGCCGCTCCGGCGGAGGCTCGACGCGCGGAGGCGGCGGTGATGAGGCCCGCCATGGCCACCGCGCCGGCGCCGGTCAGGAATCGGCGTCGGGTGAGACTGCTGGCCGCTGCAGAGTTGTCCTGGTGCATGTCGGGTGAGGGCTAAGCTATCCGACCGATGGCTGGAGGGAGGAGCAAGAGCATCTGGGCCGCTGTGGTCGCTGCGCTGCTGGCCTGGCTCGTGACGCCGGCGGTGGCGCAGGCCGGGAGCGCCCACATCCGGATCGGTTACACGCCGGCCGGTCAGGTGCTGACCAACGGCCGGGGTTACGTGCTCATGATGTTCCCCCGGGAGGAGAATTCGCTCGCTCTGTGCATCCGGATCCGATCCTGCCTGAGCGACTGGCCGCCCGTGACCACCACCGGGCGGGTGGTGGCCGGGCCGGGCGTCGACGTCAACCTGCTCGGCACCACCCCCTACCGGGGAAAGTTGCGGGCCGTCACCTACGCCGGCTGGCCGCTGCACACCTACCGGTTTGCCTACAGCGCGCGGAACTCCATCCTCAACATCGGAGTCAGGCAGTTCGGCGACCAGTGGGATGCGCTCGGTCCGGCCGGCCAGATCATCACCTGACCCGAAGGCCGGTTCGGCGCGGCGGGCCGCGGTACCGTTAGCCCCGTGGCCCCCTCTGCCGAGATCCTGGCGCGCGGCCCCTGGCAGCCGGGCGATATCCAGATCACCTGGCGCCACGATCCGTTCAAGCCCAACGCGGCGGCCAGCGCTGAGGCCGACCGCCTGCTCGAGAAGCTGCGCGAACGCGGTTCGCCCACCCATGATGGGCTGGCTGCCCGGATGGTCAGTTTCGAGCAGGCGGATGGCGGTCTGCGGCTCGAGCTGCAGCCGATCCGCTGGGCCCTGAGGCTGCTCTCGGTCGATGCCGGGGACAGCATCTCGGCCCTGTGCGTCGTGCGCGACGCGCAGGGCAGCTGGCTGGCCGGCCGCCGGGCCGCCTGGGTGGCCTCCTGGGCCGGCCGCTGGGCGCTCGGCGCCGGCGGCTCGGTCGAGCTCGATGAGAATCCCACCGACACGCTGGCTCGGGAGCTCGAGGAGGAATGGAGCGTCCGGCCCGAGCAGTTGCAGGTGGAGGCACTGGTTCGCCTGGCCAACCGCATGGTCATGTTCGTCGGGCAGGCTCGGCTGGCCTCGGGCGCCACGGTGACGCCGGACGCCGAGCACGACGCGTTCGCCTGGTGGCCCTCCGATATCGAGCGCTGGCCGGAGGAGGCGGATGGCGCATTGCGGAGCATCGCCGCGCTGCTGGCCCGCGTCTAGGCCATGATGGCGTCGGCGCGGCAACCAATGTTCGCGCGGGCTGTGACCTTTGGCCGGCTCGAGGCGGTGTCGTGCTTTCACTCGTGCGTCTACCTGGCCCTGCTGCTCTGCGCCTTCGCCCTGGGTAACCCGGAGCCGGAGACGTTCATCCTCGGCCTCTCGCATGGGGTGCTCTGGATCGCCATGTCGCTCGTATGCATCGCTGCCGTGCGCTGGCGCGTCATCCCCTTTTGGTTGGCGGTGACCGTGGCGGTACTCGGCGGGCTGGGACCATTCCTGGGCACTGCCGGTTTCCTCTACGAGACGCGTCGGCGCGCGGGGCGGGCTGAGCGCTCGCCGACTGGCTAACCTACGAGGAAGCTTCGATGGCCGTTGAGACAGGCACTTACCAGGTTGTGATGCCGGCGATGGGCGATTCCGTCGTCGAAGGCACCATCCTGGAGTGGCACAAGCAGGAAGGCGACTCGATCCGGGCCGACGAGACGCTCGTCGAGATCTCGACCGACAAGGTCGACGCCGAGGTGCCCTCGCCGGTCTCGGGCCGCGTGGTCAAGCTGTACGCCGCTGAAGGCGACACCATCGGCGTGGGCGGCCCGTTGGCCGAGATCGCGATCTCCGCCAACGGCACGAACGGCTCCGCCTCCAATGGCGCCGCCGAGCCGGTCGCTGAGCCGGTGGCCGAGACGCCCGCGACCGAGGCTGCCCAGGTCATCGACATCATCACCCCCGCCGGCAGCGAGAGCGTGACCGAGGGCACCATCCTCGAGTGGACCGTCAAGGTCGGTGACACCGTCCAGGACGGCGACACCGTGGTCGAGATCTCGACCGACAAGGTCGACATGGAGCTCCCGGCGCCGGCCAGCGGCACGATCACGGAGATCCTCTACGCGGAGGGCGACACCGTCAGCGTCGGCCAGGTCATCGCGCGGCTCGCCATCGGCGCGGCGGGGACAGTCGATGCCGGCCCGGCGCAGAGCCAGCCCGCGGCCAACGCGCCCGACCCTTCGGCCCCCACCGCCCAGTCCTTTCAGGCCGCTACCCCGGTGGCCCAGCGCGTGGCGGCCGGCCTCGGCGTCAACCTGGCCGGCCTGGCCGGCAGCGCCCGCGGCGGGCGCGTCACCAAGGACGACGTGCTCAGCGCGGCGGCCACCGTCGTGGAACTGCCCGCCGGCGCCGAGAAGATCAAGGGCGCGGGCGCAGCGCTGGCGCGTTACATGGACGAGAGCCGCTCGATTCCCACGGCCACGTCCTTCCGCACCTTCGCCGTCTCCGCGCTCGATGCGCGCCGCAAGCAGCTGAAGAGCTCGGGCCAGAAGGTTTCCTTCACGCATCTGATCGCCTACGCGATCGCCAAGGCGGCCACCGACGAGATGCCGGTGATGGCCCACCACTTCGTCGAGTCGGGCGGGATCCCGTACCGGGTGGACGACGGCGGCGTGAACCTCGGACTTGCCGTCGACGTCGAGAAGAAGGACGGCAGTCGCACGCTGATGGTCCCGGTGATCCGCGATGCCGGGCGGCTCGACTTCCGGAAGTTCCTGGACGCCTACGACGCGCTGGTGGAGAAGGCCCGCACGAATATGCTCGGTGCCGACGATCTCTCCGGCGCCAACGTCTCCTTGACCAACCCCGGCGGCATCGGCACGGTCGCCTCGGTGCCGCGGCTGATGGTGGGCCAGGGCACGATCGTGGCCACCGGCTCGATCTCCTATCCGGTCGGGCTCGAGGCGATCGGCGCGCAGATCGGCGCCGAGAAGGTCATGACCATGACCTCGACCTACGACCATCGCATCATCCAGGGGGCCGAGTCCGGTCGTTTCCTGAAGCTGGTCGAGGCGTACCTGCAGGGCGAGCACGGCTTCTACGAGTCGGTCTTCAGCGCGCTCGGCGTGAGCCTGCCCGCGCTGCCGGCCCGGACGGCACCGGGCGCGGTGCCCACCACCTCGCCGGCGGCTGCTCCGCCAGCGGGCGGAACAGCAGCAGCCGCAGTCCCCAGCGAGGAGCTGCTGCAGGCGGTTCAGGCCTCAACCTCCGTGCTCAAGGCCTATCGCATGCACGGCCACCTCGCGGCCCAGCTCGATCCGCTCGGAACGGCCCCCGGCGGCGACCCGGCGCTGGATCCGGCCAACGTCGGACTCACGCCTGAGCTGATGGCGATGATCCCGGCCCGGATCCTGCGCATGTATGTGCCCGGGGCGACGCTGGCCGAGGCCATCCCGTACCTGCGCGAGACCTACTGCGGACCGATCGCCTACGAGATCGAGCACATCGCCTCGCACCGGCAGCGGCTATGGCTGCGGGAGGCGATCGAGTCCGGGACCTACCGCAAGCCGCTCAGCGTGGACGAGCAGAAGCAGCTGCTCGAGCGTCTCACCGCGGTCGACTCCTTCGAGCGCTTCATGGGCCGCGCCTATCTCGGGGCCAAGCGCTTCTCGGTCGAGGGCCTGGACATGACCGTGCCGATGATCGACGAGATCGTGCGGCTCTCCGGTGAGCACGGCGCGCGTGAGGTGGTCGTCGGCATGGCCCACCGCGGTCGGGTGAACGTGCTGGCGCACAACCTCGGGCGTCCGTACGAGTCGCTGTTCGCTGAGTTCGAGGGGGCCAACACGCTCGACGCGATCACCACGATCCCGGACGGCGGTACCGGCGACGTCAAGTATCACCATGGGTATTCAGGCACCTTCCAGCTCCCGAGCGGCGAGTCGCTCATCGTCCGGCTCGAATCCAACCCGAGCCACCTGGAGTTCGTGGCGCCCGTGGTGTCCGGGGCCACGCGCGCGGCGCAGACCAACCGGCAGGGCGCCCACGCCAACCAGGACACCGACGCAGCCGTCCCGATCGTCCTGCACGGCGACGCCTCGTTCCCGGGCCAGGGTGTGGTGGCCGAGACGCTCAACCTTCAGGCGCTCGACGGCTACACCGTCGGCGGCACGATCCACATCATCCAGAACAACCAGGTCGGCTTCACCACCGATCCGGAGGATTCCCGCTCCACGACCTACGCCTCGGACATGGCCAAGGGCTTCGACGTGCCGATCATCCACGTCAACGCCGACAACGTCGGGGCCTGCATCACCGCGGTGCGGTTGGCCTTCGCCTTCCGCAAGGAATTCGGCCACGACGTGATGATCGACCTGATCGGGTACCGCCGGCACGGACACAACGAGGGCGATGAGCCGCTCTACACCCAGCCTGAGATGTACAACCACGTGAAGCAGCATCAGCCGGTGCGCGAGCTGTTCGCGCAGCAGATGATCGCCGAGGGCGTGATCACCGAAGCGGACGCCAAGGCGATGACCGACGCGTCCTGGGCCGTCCTGACCGACCATCACAACCGCATCAAGGAGCGGCTGGCCGCCGCCAAGGATCGCGTCAGCGAGCATGCCACCGGCGAGTACAAGGTGGACAGCGGTGTGGCGCCCGAGGTCAACACCGCAGTCAACGCCGAGAAGCTGCAGATCCTGAACGAGGAACTGCTGGCCACGCCCGAGGACTTTGCCATCAATCGCAAGCTCTCCGGTCAGCTGGCGGAGCGCCGCAAGGCGTTCGGCGAGGAGCACGCCGGCATCAACTGGGCGCACGCCGAGTCGCTCGCCTTTGCGACGCTGCTGAGCGAGGGGATCCCCCTGCGGCTCACCGGCCAGGACACGGAGCGCGGCACCTTCAGCCAGCGTCACCTGGTGCTGCACGATGCCAAGACCGGCCGCGAGCACAGTCCGATCCAGCATCTTCCGGGCGCACTGGCGACGATGGAGCTACACAACAGCCCGCTCTCGGAGGTGGCCTGCATCGGCTTCGAGTACGGCTACTCGCAGGAGGCGCCGGAAACGCTGGTCATGTGGGAGGCCCAGTTCGGCGACTTCGCCAACGGCGCCCAGGTGATGTTCGACCAGTTCATCGCCCCCGGCTTGGCCAAGTGGGGTGTGACCTCGCGCCTGACGCTGCTGCTGCCGCACGGCTACGAGGGCGCCGGCCCCGAGCACTCCTCGGCGCGCCTGGAGCGCTTTCTGCAGCTGGCCGCGGAGGGCAACATCCGCGTGGCGAACCCGACCACGCCCGCCCAGTATTTCCACCTGCTGCGCCGCCAGGCGCGCATCGCCCAGCAGCGCCCGCTGGTCATCATGACCCCGAAGAGCCTGCTGCGCCTGTCCGCGGCCGCCTCGCATGTCGAGGATCTGACCAGCGGCCGTTTCCAGCCGGTGCTGGCCGAGCCGGGAGTCGAGCCGGCCGAGGTCAGGCGCCTGATCCTGTGCAGCGGGAAGATCTATTACGACATCACCGGCAACCCGGTCCGGGCCCAGACGCCCGGCGTGGCCATTGGCCGGGTGGAGATGCTGTATCCCTTCCCCGAGGAGGAGATCCTCGCGCTGGTCGAGAGCTACCCGAACCTGGAAGAGGTCGTGTGGGTGCAGGAGGAACCGCGCAACATGGGCGCGCGGGCCCATATGTCACCCCGGCTGCAGCAGATCCTGCCTGAGCCGCTGCGCTTCGGCTACGTGGGCCGGCCCGAGCGCGCCGCCTCCGGCGAGGGATACCCGGCGGCGCACTCGCGCGAGCAGAACCGCATCGTCACCACCGCGCTCGATCTGCTCCGTCCGGTTTCCCAGTTCCCGCTGGCCACTCCGGGCGACCGCTGAGCCGCGGATCGCGCGCCTAGTTCGGCGTGGGGTAGAGCCGGAACGCGCTGCCGCCGCTGTCCACGGCGATGCACTCGTGGCTGGTCGGGCAGGCGACCGAGTCGAACGCGTGCCCCGCATCGATCCCCTGCAGCTGCCACGAGTGGCTCAGCGCTGAGCCGGCGATGGCATTGCCGCGACGATCGACGGCGGTGCATAGGCCACTGGGCTTGCAGCTGATCGCGGACAGTGAATTGCCCGGATCGACCGGCATGGTCGTGGTCGAGAAGGAGGCTGCGATGGCGCTCACCGTCGGCTGGAAGGTGATCAGGTTGCCGAGCGTGTCGACGGCGGCGCACAGTTTCGGGGTCGGGCACGAGATCGCGTCCAACTCGTCGCTCGAGTCACCCGACGGAGCGTCCAGGCCGACCGCGGTATCGATCGGAAAGCCGCTCAGCCGTCGTCCCGTTCGCGGCTGGAAGGTGACCTGGCTGCCGTTGTCGTCCAGCGCCGTACATTGCGACAGGGAGGGGCAGGCCAGCGCAGTGAGGCGTTCGTTGCCGTCGATGCTGATGCGTCGCCTGAGCATCTTGCGGGTCAGCGGGTCGTAGGTCATGGCGCCACCGAACCCGTCGATCGCCACGCACTCCGCTCGGGATGGGCAGCGAACACTGACCAGGCCCTCGCCGCTCACCGGCTCGATCCGCTGGCTGGCGGCTGGGCTGGGCTTGGCCGGATTGAAGCTGACCTCACTCTGGAAGTCGATGCCGGTACAGCGGGTGCTGGTCGGACACCAGAGGCCGTTGACGATCAGGCCGCGGCCGGTGAACACCGCATGCGGCTGCGTCGGCCTGAACCTGTTCGGGTTGAACGCGATCACCTGTGACCCGGAAGAGGCAACGCACAGTGATGCCGACGGGCAGCTGACCAGGCTCAGGGCGCTTCCTTTGTCCAGGACCAGCGGCGCGGGGTTCCGGGTCAGGGCCGCAGTGGCTCGGTCGGCGTGCGCCGCGGCTGCCACCAGGATGCAGACCGCCAGCAGCCCGCACGGGGCCCAGCGCCTCAGGCCAACGCCGCGGGCGCCGGCTCTGTTCAGGTATCTCATCGTCCCTTAACGATAGTCAGTAATCTAGGTGCGAGCGTCAGGTCCCGCCGACCAGGGCGGAGCAGGCCCAGTCCGACGCGCCAGCTCCGTTGTTCCAGATGCGGGCCGCCACCGCGTCCTGCTCCGGTTTGGGGGCGAGATAGGCGGCCGGTCCTGAACCGCCGAAGTCATGCCAGGTATTGGGGATGATCTGGTAGTAACCCGAGGCGCCGGCGGCATTGGGCGGCAGGTTCTGGCCCCCCGACTCGCACAGCACGATGGGGTAGGGAATCGACCAGCCCGATCCGGCGGCGAGTCCGCTCCCGCCGAGTCCGCCCCCGCCGCTGGCGCTGGTTTCGCTCGGGCCGGTGGGGCTGGTTTCGCTCGGGCCGGTGGGGCTGGTTTCGCTCGGGCCGCCGGCGTTGATCGAGTGTTCGGCCTGGTCGGCCGCCTTGACCTGCTTTTGGATGGTGGCGATCGCCGCCTGCAGATGGGCGCCGCGCTCCCGTGTCGCCCCCAGAGCCGCGCTCTGGGCGGCGCGAGCGTCGGCCAGAGCGATCTGCCGAGAGTTGAGCAGGGCGTCCATGCCGGCCAAGGCCTGAGCCTGCGTCTGCGCGTCGCCTGCCGCGACGGCGTCACTGCGTTGCAGGGCACTCAGCCGGGTCGCGGCCGCCCGGGCATGGCCGCGGGCCGCGCGGGTGGCGGTTATGATCGACTGCTCCTGCTGCTTGACCGCCGACAGGTATTGCACCGAGTCGAGCAGGTCCTGGAAACCGGACGAGCTGACGATCACCGTCACCAGCGAAGGCGGCGGCTCTTCGTACTGGCTGACGAGCTCAGCGGCGAGGGCCCGCCGGGCACGGTGCAGGACATCCCGCAGATGTGTCAGATGGTGCCGCTCGTGCCGCGACCGCGACCTTGGTGTCAGCCAGCTTGGCCCGGAAGCCGGCCAGCTGCTCGCGCGCATCTGCCTCGCGTGAGCGCACCAACTCGATCTGGCTGGCCAGAGATGCAACCTGGCTGTTCAACGTGGCGATGCGGTCAGACAGGCTCTGCTCGGCTTGGGTCGTGCTGCGCAGCTGTGAGCGGGCGCTGCCGAGCTTGTTCTGCAGCTGCGTGACGCTGTTCCCGGTCGCGCTTGCGGTCAGCGCAGGCAACAGAGACGCACAGGCCGCGAGCCCGGCGACAGCGATCCACCACAGATGTCGTCGTCTCCCATCAGTCATAGAGCCGGTCACCGCATCCCGGCCATGGCGGCGACCGACCGTGCGAGATTAGCGTGCTGCGCATAGGCGGATGCCGGACGCGCGCCGGGCGGTCGGGTGGTGCCTATGCTGACGGGATGCTCTGGATCCAGGGACGGATCACGCTGGCCCCCCGGCCGCGCGGTTTTCACCTGATAACCGGCGAGATCCTCGACGGCGTCGATGGTCTGGGTCAGCTTCGCGTGGGCCTGCTGCATCTGCTCATCCAGCACACCTCGGCTGCCCTGACCCTGAATGAGAATGCGTCGCCCGACGTGCGGCGGGACTTCGAGTCCTGGTTCAACGCTGCGGTCCCCGACGGGGCGCCGTTGTGGACGCACACGGACGAGGGCGCGGACGACATGCCGGCCCACATCAAGGCGTCGCTGCTGGGTCCCACGCTGACGCTGCCGATCGCGCACGGTCGCCCGGCGCTGGGCACGTGGCAGGGCATCTATCTGTGCGAGCACCGCGAGCGCGGCGGGCCACGGTCCATCGTGGCCACTGCGTTCGGCGAGTCCTGACCTTCGGCGAGTCCTGACGCTGGTTGTTTCCGCGCCCCTTCGGTCGGCCGCCAGCTGATCACTGGCCGGTCCACACCGGGGCGCGCTTCTCCGCGAAGGCGGTGGCTCCCTCGTGAGCGTCCTGCGAGGCAAAGATCGGCTGCCAGATCGATGCCTGGCGCTCAAACGCCTCGGACTGCGACCAGTCGGGCGACTCGCGCAGGATCCGCTTGCTGCCGGCGAGGCCGAGTGGGCCGTTGGCCGCGATCGTTGCCGCCAGCTCGAGGGCCGTGGCCAGCGCACCGACCGGGTTCGCTCACGCGATTGACCAGACCGAGTTCGTGGGCGCGCTCGGCGGTGATCGGATCACCGGTCAACGCCAACTCATTGGCGACGTTGCGCGGCAGCATCCGGGGCAGCCGCAACAGCCCACCGGCGGCGGCCACCAGCGAACGCTTGACCTCCGGGATGCCGAGCTTGGCGCCCGTGGCCGCGACGATCAGGTCGCAGGCGAGGGCGATCTCGAGCCCCCCGGCGACGGCAAAGCCCTCGATCGCGGCGATCAGCGGCTTGTCGGATGACCGCTCGACGATGCCGGCAAAGCCGCGGCCCTCGACCCACGGCATTTGTCCAGAGGCGAACGCCTTGAGGTCCATGCCGGCGCAGAAGAACCCACCCGCTCCGGTGACTATGCCGACCGAGAGCGACGTATCCGCGTCGAGCTGGTCGAGCGCCTCGGCGACGCCGCTCGCCACATCCGCGTTGATCGCGTTGCGTTGCTCCGGCCGGTTGAGGGTGATGACAAGGACGCGCTCGCGGCGCTCGGTTAGGACAGCTGCTGGATCGCTCATGCCGCGAACAGTCGCAGTTCCGGCTCGCGCTCGCCACGCAGAACAGCCAGATCCACCTCAACACAGGCGATGCCACGCGCCTCGGCGAGCACACGCGCCTGCGGCTTGATCGTCTGGGCGGCGAGGATCCCGCGGCAGGTGACGAACTGTGTCTCGGTGCGCAACCGTTCCAGGTAGCGCGTGATCTGCTCGACCGACTCGATCGTCGCCACGCGCTTGATCTCGACCGCGACCCACTCCTCATCGGCGTCGCGGCACATCAGGTCGACCGGGCCGATGTCGGTTGGCCATTCGCGCCGCACCAGCCGCAGTCCCTCACCGCACCAGTGCGGCTGCTCAGCCAGCAACTCCTGCAGATGGGCCTCGACGCCGTCCTTGGCCAGGCCCGCGTCCACCTCCGGCGGGCCCATGTCGTGCGTCACGTCGGAGAGAACCTCGGTCAGCGTGATCTCCAGCCGATCCTCGGTCCGACCAGCATGCTTGCGCACAAGGATTCGCTGGAGCTTCCCGTCCTCCTGGAGCGCCCCATCTTCCTGGATCACGGTGGGCGGCGTCATCCAGTTCAGGGGCTTAAAGCCACCCGCGTCGGCGTGCAGCAGCACGCTGCCGTCGGATTTGATCATGATCAGCCGGAGAGCCTCCGGGAGATGCGTGTCCAGTCGCCCCGAGTACTGGGCGGAGCATCTGGCAACAATAAGTCGCATCCCGCCGAGGCTATGCAGGCGGGCGGACGGGGTTGTCATCACATCGGAGATGAGCTCGGAATTTGGAACGGATTCCCGAATTCTGGCGGCAGAGCGGGCCGGCGCTTCTTCCCATTGCTCCCGCTACGGGCATGTTCGGCCCCAGCCCGATGCCTTCCGGCTAGCGGGTGAAATCACGGATGGGCGGCAGCCTTGTCGGGCGGCGACGGCCCGCGCGATCCAAATGTCGCCATTGCAATAGCGAGCCGCTGCCGGCTTGGATGGCAAAAGCGATCATGCTCGCGCGCTGCCCCGGCTCCTCGGAATGCCGGCGCCGGTGGCTATCGTCTTCGCCCCATGAGAGCTAGCCATGCAGGGAGGCCATGAAGGGTGCGGGTCGATCCCTAACTCTCTGAGCCGTCAATCCGACGCAGCATATTCGCGAGAAGGATCACGGCATCAGCCGCTATTCCAGCCTCCCGGCGTGTGGGGGTCGTGCTGTGCTTCACGGCCTGGGCTGCCTCAATAGCCGCCTTTGCCAATTTGCGAATCGCGGCGTTGTCGGCTCCGGGCATCCCGTCCTCAACGAACCGGTCGAGTCGTTGTTTCGTGTTCGACACCGGCGGCTCGACTTCACCCGGGCGGAAGTGTGGTGCTGGTCGATACACGACCCCGCTCAGCGCCTCCGTGACAATGACGCAGTCGTTCCCAACGTTCCGGTAGTCCTGAGCAGTCCGCGCGATTTGAAAGTGTCGTCGAAGCTCCGCGATCTCACCATCGACCCGCGACCAGCCGGTTCTGCCGCGTGGGCTGATTGGCTCCGCAAGCGTTGAAGTTAGGCCACGAGTCTGGAGGTCGGCCAGTTCATCGTGTAGCTCATCGAAGATCTCAGCGAGAATGTCTCGGCGCGCCTGCCACGACCCATAGCCGTCGTTCTTGAGCCAGTAGCTCCTGAACGTCGTGAAATTGCGGAATGGCGCGTCGAAAGTCAAGCCAAGACGCTTGGTCACCGAACTGAGGGCAAGAAGTGACTCACGCATGTCTTCGTCTGTGAGGAGCTCACCGCCCCCTGTTCCAAAAGCCTCAAGGTCATCGTGAACCAAACGGGCAAGAGCCACAGCGGCCTCGGCGTCGCCAATGCCATCGAGTGGTTCGCTTCGGAGTTCCCGAACCACATCACGTCGGAATCGTCGGCCACCGCCGAAGAAGTCGTCAGGTCGCATGCCGATCGAAGACCCCGGCGTCAGCGGCGCCGGGCTTTGAGTTGTTGCACGAAGCGTAGGTAGTCAGTACCGGGAAGGCCCGCCTGCAGGCTCTGCACACGATTGAAGCGGGCCTGATAGTCACGCGCAAACGTCGGCTCCGAAACGATCAAGTCCTCGATGAGCTCAGCGATCTCGCGCACCAAATCCGAGCGCGTCTTGATAGCGAGATAATTAAGCGGTTGTGGAGCTGCTCGCGTAACGGCACTTTCTTTGCTGTTCAAGAGCCAAGCCCACTGCCCGTGGGCGATCTTGTTGCGGTCCTCGATGACCTCCGCAAGATCTTGTTCCAGTAGATCCTCGAGAGCACTGAATTGCCGCGCGACGATAAGCGTCGTGGCGGAAGGATCGATATCCAGATGAATCGGGATCGCGTAGTGCCTACGAAATGCCAGTTCGACTGCGCGTTTCCATCGACTCAACTGACTGCGCTCCTGAGCGAGAAGAGTCCTCTCCCGCACGTTGAACCCAGCGGGGTCAGCGACAAGTTTGCGGAGAAGAGTCTCGGCCAGTAGACCGACCGTCATGTGGTGAACTCTCGCTGCGAAACGCGATCGCTACAGGCTAGCCACCCCGGATCGCGGCCTTATGCGAGAGCTCCGCTTGAGTCAGTCCCTTGAGGACCTCTCGTGCGTTGCTTGAATGCCTGCGGTACGGATGATCAGGGGGGACCGGCATGCATCTGTTCCCAGGGCGCCAAGACCCATTAGTAACGCAATGAACCTTGGCGCCCTGGGAATCGAACCCGGCTGGCCCCGGGTCGCCCCAGGGAGCGACACCAGTCGCCTGCGCCCGTGGAAATCCTAGCGCTGACCTCAACTGTTTCAAGATGCGGCGGAGCCCAGAAGCCCCGACTCTTATGGCGCTTCGTGCGCAGCGATCACGAGTCATGCTCACTTGCTGCACATCATCGCCTGATTCCGGTCGGTGGAGCAGGCACAACAGACCGTTGTTGAGTATTGGGACGCTGAGTTCCCAAGCACGCGGACAGTTCAAGACGCAGTGCGGAGAGCGTCAGCCGAGCATCCGGTGGGGCTGCTGCTGGAGTGTCCGGGAGAGCAACAGACGGCTGCTTTCAGCTTGGGAGCCAGGAGTACCCGCTTGGGCTCTGGCGACGCTCCGTCGCTGAGGAGTCTCTCGCCGGTCGCCACGTTACGCTGACACTCGAGGAGGCTTGGACCCCCGTGCTCGAAAACGAAGCCATTCCCGAACGGCTCATGGCGCGTTATCCGCCCGCAGAGATCACTGCGGCTCAGTTCGAACAGTTCGCTGTTGAACTCCTCACCGCCGGCAAAAGCGGGCAGCCCGAACTCGAGGAGTTTGGGGTCCAGACCCTTGAGCAGATCGACGGAGTCGATGGCAGTTACATCTTCGATGCAACCGTCCGTTTTCGACTCTTCGGCCTGGACTTCCTCATCGTTGTTGAGGCCAAGCATCACACCTACCCGATTAAGCGCGAGCTTGTGCAGATACTTCATCGCAAGGCTGTGAGTGTCGGCGCTCAGAAGGCTGTCCTCATCGCCACCGCTTCGCTCCAGCGAGGCGCTATTAACTACGCCAAAACTCACGGGGTCGCGCTCGTCCTGGTCACTGAGGGGCGCTTCACCTTCGAGACGAGAGATGCGGAAGAGCGGGCCACGCCTTCACGTGAAGAGGCCGACGCCCTCGGGATCCCTGCTCTCGTTGGTGAGTGCTTTGGACCTACCGGCACGGGGAGCGGAGTCAGGATCACGAGCCTGTCTCCGGACCGGCCCGATCTCGTCCGCGAAGCTTTGTTCGGCCTCGAACCCGGCGGCAGTTAGCCGCGACCTGGCGGGCCCAGCCCGCGTGCGGAGTCGCACCAGAGTGCCAAGCCAATGCCGACCAACGGAGGCAGTGGCCCGGCTATCGCTTCGGTTGTTCTGCGGCCTCGGCGCTCGCTATCCCATTGGCGACCAAGGGTCTTCCGCCAATAGGCGGCGCTTCTGGCGAATTGCGCGATTCGGGTTGCCTGCGGCCCGAGGCCCCCTTTTGCGTCGGCGCGGGCGCGGGTCACCCGAAATCATCTGACAGGGCTTCGCGGGCGTGGCTGGCGATGGTGGCGAAGGTGCGGCTGATCAGACGGGTCTCTTCGGCGGATAGGTGGGCGCCGAAGTGTCGTTGAATCGAGGCTGCGTGTGAGCGTTCCATCGCGCGGAAGGTGTCAAGGCCGGAAGGGGTGAGGGTGGCGGTGATGCCGCGGCGGTCGTCGGTTGCCGCGCCCCGGTGGATCAGGCCGGCATCTTCGAGTTGGCGTACGCGCCGGGTGATCCAGCTGCGGCTGAGCAGCACGCGGTCGGCGAGCTCACTCATGCGGATCGAGTGGCCGGGCGAGTGGTAAATCTCGACTATGACGTCGTAGAACGCGAGCGGTCTGCCGCAGCATCCTTGGAGCTCGCGATCCATCAATTCGACCAGAGCGGTCATAGCGCTGAGCGTGTGGTACCAGGCGGTACGGGAGCCGGGCGTCATCGCGCCAGAGTAGCTCGCGGTGCTAGATAGTTGCGTTGCGACATTATTTCTCCTACTCTGCCCGCGTGCCGGATAGTGTCGTGACGCAACTAGTCTTATCGCTGGATCACGTGGTCGTGCCGTGAGTGGGAGCGGCCAGGTTCTCCGTCCGCGCGACGGCTCGGAGCAGCCGACGACACCGGTCGAGCTTCTGTTTGATCTTGTCTACGTGATCGCGGTCACGCAGCTTGCGCACCTCGTTATCAGCCATGGCGTGAGCCTGCGCTCGGTCGCCCAGGCGGCCTTCCTGTTGCTCGTCGTGTGGTGGGCGTGGATCTACACGACGTGGATGGTCAACTGGTTTGACCCCGACACGGGCGCGGTGCGCCTCGTGCTGATCCTCTGCGGGCTGAGCAGTCTGCTCATGTCGGCGGCACTGCCGCGTGCGTTTGGTGCGGACGCCCCTCTGTTCGCCGCCGCTTACGTTGCGCTGCAGGTGGGCCGCAATGCTGCCGGTGCGCTCTTGCTCGAGCGTGGCCACCGACTGCGCGGCACCTTTGAGCGAATCACGGCTTGGAGCCTTGCCTCGGGTGCGCTATGGCTGGCGGGCGCGCTCGGTGATCCCGGGACACGAATGGCGTGGTGGGGTCCGGCCCTCGCGCTCGATCTCGTCGCTCCAGCCGCGGGTTATTGGCTGCCCGGTCGTGGTCGCGTCCGCACAGACGACTGGGCCATCGAGGGAAGCCATTTCGCTGAGCGCTTTCAGGCGTTCATCATCATCGCGTTGGGAGAGTCGATCGCCGTCACCGGCCTGACGGCGGCGTCGGGCAGCTTGCGCGGCTGGGCGCTGGTCGCCCTTTCCGTTGCCTTTCTGCAGAGCGGAGCACTGTGGTGGTTGTACTTCGGCGAGGTGGCCGAGCATTCGCGGCGCGAACTAACTCACGCGGAGGATCCCGGCCGGCTCGCCCGCGACGCATACACCTACCTTCACCTGCCGATCGTTGCCGGGATCATCATGGTCGCCGTTGCCGACGACTTCTTAATCGCCGCTTCTGGCGACGTGCCGACGGGAGCGGTGGTGACGATGCTGGTCGGCGGGCCCGCGATCTACCTGATCGGCGAGTCGCTGTTTCGGCTGCGAATGATCGCGTCGGCCAGCGCCAAGCGGGTCACCGCGATCTTCGTGATCGTTGCGCTCGCTGCGCTCGGCGGCACGCTCTCCATCCTGGCCTTGGCGCTCTGCGTCACCGGAGTTCTGACCATCCTGGCCCTCAGCGAGTACGAGCCGCTGACGCTATGGCTGCGCCGCGCGTACACGGCCGCAGCGGCCCGAGCCCGCCCCTGACCCGAGACCGCACCTGACCTGACTGTATTCCGACCCGGAGGCAACGCCAATGACCGACCCATCCATCTTGATCACCGAGAACGGGCCCTATCTGGTCTCCGGTTCGGTTCCGCTGACCGAACAGGCGCTCACCGTCGATGAGACGGGCAACACATGGGGCTTTGCCGATACCGGAGCCGCGCTGCCAACGGCGAGCGAGACCTATGCGCTGTGCCGCTGCGGACAGTCTCTCAACAAGCCGTTCTGCGACGGCACCCACGCGAAGGCCGGGTTCGACGGGAGCGAGACCGCCAGCCGCCTCCCGTTCGCCGATACTGCCGAGGTGAGCGAGGGACCAGGACTCGACCTTGCCGACGATCGTGCGCTTTGCGCGTTCGCCCGGATCTGTGACGGGCACGGGCGAGTCTGGAATACGGTGTTCGAGACCGACGATCCGGTCAAACGCGCGATAGTCGAGCATCAGGGAACTCACTGCCCCAGCGGGCGGCTGGTGGTGACCGAGCATCGCGCAACCGAGCCGGTCGAACCCGACTATGACCCATCGATCGTCCTACTGGAGGATCCCCAGCAGCAGGCCAGTGGGCCGATCTGGGCGCGCGGGGGGATCACTCTACGGTCCGCCGACGGGTTCCCCTATGAAACGCGCAACCGGGTGACGCTGTGCCGCTGCGGACAGTCAGGCAACAAACCGTTCTGCGATGGGACGCACGCTCACATCGGCTTCCAAGCGCACGACGGGACCACCACGAAGTGACGAACGCATGAGGCGGGACATGACAGACCCCGCAACTACACGGCGGTGACCGAGACGCCTGCGTGGCCTCAGGTCGCGCACCGCTCCAGCGCAGGCATGGCTGAGACCATGCGGCGACACCACTTGGCGCGGACTGCGCGAGCCGGAGTTTGCATCCATCGCCAGCACTTGCAGGCACGCGCGACGGGAACCGGGGAAAGACCACGGCCCACGAGTTCGGTCCTTGGCGCGCACGTGTGGTGGTTCGCGGACGATCGCATTCTTGGATGAAGCGACCGACGCACCGCTATTGCCTTGGCGACAACCGGGCGGTGGCCGAGACTGCGCCGGCTCGCGCGCAGGGCTCAACCAGACAGCGTCGAAGGTCTGTCCGTGCCGTTCACCAAGAGCTTCGTGTGTCCGCACTGCGAGAAGCCCATCGGAGGTGACGAGTTGCCGGACATCGCTCCGGTCGCCGCGATGGGGATCGCTGCCGGTTGGGGCGCATACATAGTGGTCTGCCCTCACTGCAGCAAACCGCTCGGCTCATACGCCGCGCCGAAGCGCCAGCCGCGTCAGCGGTAGGACGATCGCTTCCACCAAATTCCCCGGCCGCTGGAGGCGAGTGGTTTGGCGACATCTGGAGACCTGCGCCCGCGGACGGTCAGCCGCGCGGAGAGCCGGCAGCCGAACGAGCGCTACGTGAACGCGGCCTCGAAACGGGGGCCGGAGCGTCGAGTACTTTCAAGCACCTTTCTGCACGGTCGGCGACGAGATCCACGAGCTTCTTTGGAAGCTCGCGCCTCAACCTGACGACCTCCGGCGCACGCGCGGCCGCCGAGAAGGCATCCGCAGCGCCGGCGGCGAGTTCGCGCGCCCGCTGCACGAGTGAGTCCGGATTCAGCCCGAGATCCCGAGCGGCGATGGGCCAGCGGTTGCGCTGTGGGTAGACCTCGTAGCCTGAGCCGATTTTCATTGATAGCCGCAGCTTTCGCTCATGGGTTCCATAGGGCAGGGCGGACGCGATGTCATACAGCGGCGCGAAGCGCACCTGGGTCCCGGACAACAGGACCGAGTAGTTCTTGGCATGCGCATCCGTCCCAGCAATGAGCCAGTTCCAGATCAGAGCGTCTGCGAAACGGTTTACCGCCTGCTCGCCTGCCCGCGGGTCCATCGAATCGCGCAGCAGCTTTGCGATCTGACCGGGAGTGGGACCGCCCTCGCGTTGGTACTTGCGGGCTGGCGGCACGCTGAGTGCCTGACACATGTCCTCTTGATGCACTCGCATGATGGCCCCGTCGGACCCGAGTACGCGGTCATAGCGTGTGACCACTACAGCGGTTTCATCGGCGAACTGCGAGATCCTCGAGCGCGCCACGATCAAACCGCTCCGGCGGGCGGCATCTAGACACAGGTGCTCGTTGAGGTCATGGTCATCAAATCCCACGATCGCCGGCTTGAGGATGTGGGTGGTCGGGATCGACCCGGAGGGCACCCCCCACCGCTTGCCTTGTAGCAGTAGGGCCGTCTTGGCCTGTGCGCCAGCGAGGCTGAACTGCCCCGTAAACGAGCGACCCAGCCACGCTGTCGAATCCTCACGCAGCTCTCTGAGCCGCTGAGCGACCTTTGCGTTGGTGAGCCAGGAGATCTCACCCTGACGACCCAATACGCGGTCGAGCTCCTCGGGCGGCGCAAACCGGACCGCGCCCGCGCAGTCATCGCCGATCGGGGTCGCCAACGGGGAGAAGGGGGACGATGTGGAGACATGAAATTCGCGCCCCCACCGAGCAAGCACGGCGTCGTTGTCCGGTAGTAGCCCCCACAACCAAGGGGTCACGGTCTGATTGCCGTGAGATCTCACAGACGTTGGCATCGACAACGACAGCGGCGTGTGCCCAGGCTGCGCTTGATAGCTCGGTTCATAGTCGAAGCGCAAGCGGCCGCCGCTGAGGCGAGTCAGGGTTCCTGCGACGACGTTGTCGAGGATCACGAGAAGCGAGTCGCTCACGGCTGGTGGTACTCGTCGAGCAACATGTCTAGGTCCACCGTTTCCGGAGGCGATGCGCGCTTGCTCCGCTGTGTCTCATTCCGCACGTCGAGGAAGACACTCAACCCGAGCGCGTCGAGCAGGCGCATTACAAGCTGCAGCTCCGCGGTCGGTTTGCCGGACTCAAACTCGCTTAGCCATTGACGAGACACACGCGCGTGCTGCGCAACGCTCTCTTGGCTCAATCCGAGCTTTTGGCGACGCCCGCGGACGGCGGCGGCTACGTCGCGAATAGAGTTGATTTCAGTAGGCATGTTGTCGGCGTTCGTTGACAAGCGAATGATGTACGCGTACGGAGACATCGAAGCGGTGTCGCCGTACGCCTACAAAGATATCATGTCGCCGTACGCTTACAAGGTAGCTTTGTCGCCGTACGCCGACTAACCTCGAGCGGCCTACTCCGCCGGGCCACCTGCGCTCGCGATTGCTTCCACGACAAGCGCCACCAGAACACCGCTAGCGCTTTGGCGACGAGGTGCGCGTGTCGGCACAGTGGTGCTCGAGAGTTAAGGCGTCCGGGCTCGCGTCCGGTAGCCCTCTAACGGCTGAGCTCGGTGTTGACGTAGTCGAGGTACTCCTGCTGCTCGGCGGTCGTTGCCACGAACATCCCCCGAGCGTGAGCGCCGTGCAGAAGATCCGCTCTGTGCATGAGGACACTGAAGGCGGCTAAGAAGTCCTCATCGCTGACCCCGCCGATGCCCTTCGGAGTCGGCCGGCGCTTGATCTCGATCGGCATGCGTTGGCAGCCGGATGCCGATCGGCACCTTGGTCGTCGGCGTCTCGGGTGGTGGATCGATGCTTGAGGCGATCGCGTCGTAGATCTCGCGGTCAAAGTCGTCGTGAGGGACGATCATGCCTAGCCACCAGCCTCGCATGAGCAACTCCAGCGAGTTGGCGATCGGAGTGCGTTTGGCCAGCTTCTCCTCGTCGGTCAAGCCTGCGCCGTAGTCGTGAATCTCCACTCGCGCAGGCTAGCTCGCGAACTCGAGCTCGCTATTGCTTCGGTGTGGGCGATACGCGTCGCTGCATTATTGGTCTGGCGACGGTCGGTATGGGCGGGGAGAGGCTCCGGATTGGCGAGGAGCGCCTTGTGTCAGTCCTTCGATTGGAACGGACCGGTTGCTGTGCGTGGCATCGTGGGTCGTGATCGCTGTCTCGGGGTACGGCGACGGCCTGCGATAGCTCGACATCGACAAGGAGAGGCGTCAAATGCCCACTGCCAGGAAGTCCGTCGGAGCCGCCTCGACGGTATTCAGTGCCGAGGAGAAGGCGGCGATGAAGGAGCTGGCCAAGGAGCGAAAAGCGACTCGCAACAAGGCTGAGGCGGAGGCTGACTGCCTGGCGAAGATCGCGGAGATGCAAGCGGCCGATCGCGAGATGGCTGAGCGGCTGCACAAGCTCATCGCCTCGGTGGCACCAGACCTTGCTCCGAAGACTTGGTATGGGATGCCCGCCTACGCCAGGGACGGCAACGTCGTTTGCTTCTTTCAAAGCGCCGCGAAGTTCAAGGCGCGGTACGCGACGCTCGGGTTCACCGATAAGGCGAACCTCGACGATGGTGAGATGTGGCCGACGTCGTTCGCTCTCAGGAAGTTGGGCCCCGGGGACGAGGAGAAGATCGCGGAGCTGGTCAAGAGGGCGGTCATGTGAGCGATCCGCGTGGAGAGCTCATGTAAGGTAGTCCTCTGCGTGCGGGCTCGCGAGACACGACTTCTGCGAACGCAGGATCGGCCTGGCCCGGCACGCCTCGAGAGCCCCGCAGCTGCGAGAACGCGGAGACATCAGCCAGTCGCCGAGACGGAAGCTCGGTGCTGTTGTCGACGCGCCCGCGGGCCCACTGCGTTAGCAGTTGCCGTGCCAGCCCCCGTGTGCACTATTGCTTCGAACAGCGAGCAGTCGACTCACCAGGCCAGCGCAATGGCCCATATGCGTCCAGGCCGACACGGCATTCGCTGCTGGTGGGGGACGCACGCGGCCATCGGATCGAATGCTGTTGCCGTCGTGTGACCCCTCGCCGTATACAAACACCTGGACATGGTTCGCGGCCGATCGCGCTTTCTGAAGGCAGCTGTGATACCGACGGTGCTCGCCGTCTGCGCATGGGCGTCAACCGCTGCCGGGTCTACGGCGCCCGCCAGCCGCGCGCGTCAGATTGCCACCGTTGCGTCTGGCCACGCGGCCCTCAACTTTGGGTCTCGTGCGCGTGAGTACCTGGCGCAGCTTGCACGGCGACAACGGTTCAGTGGTGCTGTGATCGCCGTTCGGGGCGGACGTACCCTGCTCTCGGCCGGGTTTGGCTTGACGGACACGGCGACCGGCGTGCGGATCTCGCCAGATACACGCTTCCGGATCGGCTCCTTGACGAAGGCGTTCACAGCTGCCGCCATCTTGCAACTCGCACAGAACGGACGTATCTCCGTGTTGGCACGCGCGTGCAGCTACGTCGGTTCGTGTCCCCGTGCCTGGCAAGCCCTCACCATTCAGCAACTGCTCGACCAGACATCGGGAATCCCTGATTACACGAACACAGCCGGATACGCCCGCATCATGGGGCGTGAGGTGTCACCGCGTTCGCTGCTGGCGCTGGTCGCTGATCGCCCCTTGCAGTTCGCACCCGGGACACGTTGGCGTTACTCCAATACCAACTACGTCCTCCTCGGCCTCGTGATCCAGAGGGTCTCGGGAGCATCCTACGCAGACTACATCGGACGACTTCTCGCGCCTCTGCATCTGCAGAACACCGGCTATGACAGTGACCATCCGTCACCGATGAGTCATGCGATCGGATACCTACGCCCCGGAGTCCCAGCCCCGTTCATCGACATGTCCGTGCCGTACGCGGCGGGCGCAATGTTCTCCACCGTCAAGGACTTGGCCCGGTGGGACACAACGCTGATGGGCAGCCATCCGCAAATCCTCTCACCCGCATCACTCGCGGCAATGTTCGCACCGCACACCGCGATCGATCCCAGCGCACCGTCCGCGGGCGCCTACGGCGACGGGTGGTTCATCGACCAACACGGCGCCGAACGCGACCACGATGGTCTGATCAACGGGTTCGTGTCCTTCAACGCCATGTTCCCACACCAAAGGATGATCATCGTCGTTCTCAGCAACCTCCAGTCCACCGACGTCCGAACGATCACCGACCACCTGGCCGGCATGCTCGGGGTACAGGCGTACTAGCTTCCCGACTTCACCAGCCTGAAGCCAGACCGCCCTGCCGAGCAGCTCGCTACGGCGCGTCGCTTCGATTCGATCCCCCGCGAACCTTGCTAAGACACCTGCTTCGCGCGGAAAGCAGGAGCCGACTGGGGTGCGACGGGAGCGCCGATCGGATCGAACAGCACTCGTCCGACACCGGCGGTCCGTCACTAGTGCGTTGCCACTCAGTGATTAGGTGGTGCCTCGGATCGGTGATGTCCGGCCGGTGAGGTTGGGTTCTCGGGCTTGATGAGATGGATGGCGGTCGTAGACTGGCTCTCATGGCCACGACGAAGATCGAGATCGACAACGATCTGCTTGACGACCTGCGGTCGCGTCATCCCGGCAAGCCTGACCAGGCGCTGATCGAGGACCTCGCTCGTGTCGAGCTCGGGTTCGCCGCGCTGCATGACGCACAAACGCGTAACGCCATGACTGAGGACGACGCGATGGCGTTGGCGCTCGAGGCAGTCCACGAGACACGCCGCAGCGCGTAGTTGACCCGCCTGGTCATCGACGCCAGCGTGCTGGTATCGGCAGCCGTCGCACACCCGGACAGCCGGCCGACGAGACTGCTGGAGGTTGTTCGTGCGGGGGAGGTGGAGATGGTCACCTGCGAGCAGCTCCTCGACGAGGTGGAGCCCGCGCTTGCAGGTAAATACTTCACACAGCGCGTTACCGCCGAGGAGCGCATCGCCTATCTCTCGCTGATACGCACGATCGGAGCAGCTCACCCGGATCCGCTTGACCCTCCACCGGTACTGCGCAACCCGGCCGACGACTACCTTGTCGCCTTGGCTGCCTCATCGCGCGCTGACGTGATCGTCACCGGCGACCGCGACCTTCTCGAGCACCCCGGACTGCAGCCGCCCGCGGTCACGGTTCGCGAAGCCTGCCGTCGTCTCGGCATCGGCGACTGAGCACACCAGCCGGCTCCAGGCGCGACTGGCGAGCCGCGATGGCTTCCGTGATCCAGCGGCCCCAAGAGCCGCTACCGCGTTGCCGACCATCGGTGTCAGTCGGCGTGGCGCCTCCCGCCACCCACGCCGGTTGACGAGTCCTAGCTCTTCGCCGGCTCTGATTGCTGTGACAGGATCGGCCCGGTGGCATTGGCCTGGGCGATTGAGCAGCTCCAACTCATAGACGCAGCACACGAGCTCGAGATCTCCAGCGGCTCGAGCGATGCGGACCCAGAACGTTGGCTGCGAATCTGGGTCGTCTGTGTCGACGGTCAGGTCTACGTTCGCACGTGGTACCGGCGTTCGGCAGGATGGTTCGGGCGGGCCGTCGAGACCCGCACTGCCCGCATTCGGGTTCCCCGCTTCGAGGCTGATGTCCGCGTTCAGGATCTCGGAGACCACGCTCCCACGGAGGCCATCAATCGCGCTTACGTGGCCAAGTACGGCGGCGGAGGTTCGGGTGGGATGACGACCGAGGAAGCCGTGGCCGCGACGCTACGGCTCGTCCCTTCTTCCGCTGCTGAACCCTCGGCAAGGTAGACATTCGCCTCGCCTGAGTTTGGAGAGCCGCACGTCGATGTAGGTCGGTTCGTTTCGTGGGGCCGGGGCCAGTGCCGTCCGGTCGAGGCAGGGTTGACATGCAAGCAGATACTTGCCTATTGTTGTCCGCGTGGGCGACGTATTCAAGGCCTTGGCCGATCCCACGCGGAGGGGGATCCTCGACGAATTGACCGAGCGCAACGGACAAACGCTGTTTGAGATCTGCTCGCGGCTGGCGACCAAGCACCAGCTGACCTCCTCGCGCCAAGCGATCTCCCAACACCTCGACTTGCTGGAGGCCGCTGGTCTGGTCGAGACAACCCGCGAAGGCCGCTACAAGTTCCATCACTTCAACCCTCAGCCGCTGGCGCGCATCGTCGATCGATGGCTCCAACCCAACTCGAAGGAGAACAGATGAGAATTCACCTGACCAGCATCCTCGTCGACGACCAAGACAAGGCTCTGCGGTTCTACTCCGAAGTGCTGGGCTTCGAGAAGAAGACTGAGATCCCGCTCGGCGAGTATCGCTGGTTGACTGTCGTCTCACCCGAGGAACCAGAAGGAACTGAGCTTGTCCTCGAGCCGGATTCCCATCCAGCGGTCAAGCCGTTCAAAGCGGCCCTCGTGAGCGACGGAATCCCGTTCACCTCCTTCGCTGTAAGCGACATCACCGCAGAGTTCGAACGGCTGCGGGAGCTCGGCGTGCGGTTCACGCAGGAGCCAGCGGCGATGGGTCCGGTGACCACCGCCGTGTTCGACGACACCTGCGGCAACCTCATCCAGATCGCACAGCAGCATTAGCGCCGCTACCAAATGTCGGTCGCGCTCGATTGCCGGGAGCTAGTCAGCGACTCACGCGACCGTTCTCGAGGTGATGAAGCGGTGGATGGCGTCGTTGGCGTGGTCCTGAAACGACGGATCGGCCAGGTCGGGGTAGATGTCGGTTTGGTCGACGATGGGCCCCTTCATCTTTCCGGCCGCGCTGGCGTAGAACACGCCGCTTGACAGGGTCGGGTCGGTGACTGCGTCGACTAGTCGCTTCGCGCCCACGTCCAGGCTGTGGGAGATGCCCAAGTGAGGCATTACGTATCTGGCCGCCAGACGGACCGGCAATGCGAGGTCCTTGGGCGCTTCGGTGCCGGTGGTGTTGCCGGGGCTCATGGTGATGAATCGCCGCTCCGGGTATCGGCGGGCCAGGTGGGCCATCCATAGTGCCCCGAGCAACTTGGCCTGCCCATAGGCCAAATTGACGTCAGTCTTGCGGTCGGCGAAATAGCTGCCGTCGATGACCGTGGCGAGCTCGTCGGCGGACTTCGAAACAAACGACGGCCGTTTGAACCCCATCCTCGGAAGTCCCCTGGCAGCTTCACTTCCGGCCAAGACCGCGACCTCGCCAAGGCGGTCCTCGGCCAGGAGCGTCTCGAGCAGGACGATATGGCCAAGAACGTTCTGCGCGAACATGTAAGTGACCCCGTCGGCGGTCACGGCCATTGGCGTCTTGCCGCCCATCCCGCCGGCGTTCATGACCACCGCATCGATCGATCCGCCAATCCCGGCCAGGCCCGCGCGAACCGAGGCCGGATCGGAAACGTCCATGAGAACGATCTCGAAGATGCACCGGCCGGTCGCGGTTTCGAGGTCGGCCTTCGCCGCTTTGGCCTTGTCTCTGTTCCGGCACGCTAGGTAGATGTGGGCGATCTCGGGACGTGATGCCATCTGCCGGGCTATCTCCTTTCCGAGCCCGACATTGGCACCCGTGATCAACACGGTCTTTCCTCGAAGTGCACTCATCAGCATTGCCTCCATCTTTCGTGGGTCCAGCCAGGGTTGGCTGGACGGTGTGCACAGGCCGCCGAGCAATCACGAGAGCAGGCTCTGCTTGGCCGGCCAACCAGAGCGGGCTTCTGAGATCCACGGCAGCAGCCTAGAGAATGAGCTAACTAACTGGAATTGCTGATCCACTCTGGCAGATCACCCCTGGATTGTCAAAGCCATTTCGATGGATATACTTATCCAGATGTCTTCAGCCAGTTCTGGTCGACCGCGGTTGACGCGGAAGGGCGAAGCGACGCGCGCGCGCATCGTTGACGCCGCAGCTCAGTTGATCTTTGAGCAGGGCGTTGCCGGCACGACGATCGAGGAAGTGCGCGATGAAGCGCACGTGAGCAGCTCACAGCTCTACCACTACTTCGACGATAAACCGGCGCTGGTCCGCGCCGTAATTGAGCGCCAGGCCGACAGGGCCGTCGGCACACAGGAGCAGTTTGACCTCAGCACCCTCGAGGGCCTACGGGAGTGGCGCGACTTCGTGGTCGATCACAACCGCGACACGAGCGGGCTCGGTGGTTGTCCGGTCGGCTCGCTCGGTTCCGCTCTCGCCGAAACCGAGCCCGAGGCCAGGGCGATCGTTGCGGCGTCGTTCAAACGCTGGGAGGCCAGCATTATGGCTGGTTTCCTGCGGATGCACGCGATGGGCCGACTCGCACCGGAGGCCGATCCGCGCCAGCTCGCGCTGGCCACGCTTGCCGCGCTTCAGGGCGGCCTCCTGCTCGCTCAGGTCCAGCGTGACGCCGAGCCGCTCGCGGCCGCGCTCGACGTGATGCTCATACTGATCGGCACGCTCAGCAGCACCACGAGCACTTCGCTCGACAGCTGAGCCGGACGGACCGACGTCAGTCGGTGCGCGGGGGCAGTAGCGGCTGCGCCACCGGGTGATCGAGGTTCTGGGTGCCCCCGTGTCCCGGTGACCACGGTTGTGATGGACGCGGCCCGCACTAACTCTTCAGAACATGAGCGCGGCCGAACCTCGCTGGCCGTACGCGAACGCGAGCGCAGAGTCGGCGATCAGCCGTCGAGGCCGCCTCCTGGAAGCAAGCGCGGTGTGTCGGACGGCACCGTAATGGATTGACTCAGCCAGTTCTGGTACTCTCCGATCGGAGCAGAGTGGATTGCTTGTTCCAACTACAAAGGGATGTCGACAATGGATCTGCATGACAAGAAGGCTCTGATCACCGGTGGCACGTCCGGGATGGGTTCGGAGGCTGCGCGGTCGATGGCCGAGAAGGGCGCGTCGGTGATCATCACCGGCCGAGATGAGACCCGCGGCGCGAGCACCGTGGAGCAGATTCGGGCCGCTGGACACGATGCGGAGTTCATTGCCGCTGACTTCTCGGAGATGTCCGAGGTGAGGCGCGTTGCCGAAGCGGCGGGCGAGATCGATGTTCTGGTCAACTGTGCCGGTTTTGCTGCCATGGGCCCAACGGCTGAGACGGACGAGGCGGACTTTGACACTCTCTTCCAGATCAACGTCAAGGCACCGTTCTTTCTGGTCGCCTCGCTCGCCCCGAAGATCGCTGCCCGCGGCGGCGGATCAATCATCAATGTCTCCACGATGGTCGCGAGCTACGGCCAGCCGGGCTTGGCTGCGTACGGCGCGTCGCGTGCGGCGATCGAGTTGCTCACCAAGGCGTGGGCTGCCGAATACGGGCCGCAGAACATCCGCGTGAACGCGGTCGCTCCCGGCCCGACGCTGACCCCGTCCTTGGAGCCTAGGTTGGCGATGGCCCAAGAGTTCGCCAAGACGATTCCGCTTGGCCGAGTCGCTGACGTGCACGAGCTCTCGGACGTCATCACGTTCCTCGCGACCCCGTCGGCCGCCTACATCAACGGCGCGATCATTCCCGTCGATGGCGGTCGTACCGCGATCTGACACGGAGGGAGCGGTCCTCATTTCCACCCCCGGCTTCGTCCGGTCCCCAAAATCCAGCGGCTGCTCTCCTCGGTGCCGAGGATGGTTGGCGGAGGTGGTGGCGGCCACCGAAGCGCCGCTCTGGCGATGCTTGTCCGAACGGCCCCATCCCACCAGCGCGATGCGTGCCAACGTCGGGGTCCGCGTACCAGCCGGCAGGCGGCGCGGTGCGGTCAGCACGGGTATGCGCCTTCCAGATGAGAAGCGCGGCCGGCTTCGGCCGGCGGAACCAAAGACACTCAGTCTTTTCAGCTTTATCATGGCTTATGGCAGATTGATAAAGGCTGATAAGACGGATAAGATCAGCGTACGCGCCAGATCGACAACCCCTATACCCCGAACGCTGGAGCCCGCCCGCCGGCGCTCGTCGGTCGCGACGCCGAGCTCGAGTCTTTCGGTGTCTTGCTGGAGCGACTCACCCGCGGCCGGACAGAGCAATCCATGCTCATCACCGGCCTGCGCGGTGTGGGGAAGACCGTTTTGCTCGGCGCGCTCGAGGGTCAGGCACGCCTTCACAACTGGACAACCGTCGACGCCGAGATAACCAAGAACATCGAGTTCGGTCCGCGCATGAGTCATCTGGCGCGGCGCGCATTATTCCAGGTAGCGCCGAGAGCCAGATGGAAGGAGCGCGCCCAGCGTGCAGCTGGGATCCTGAAGTCGTTTCAGCTGACTGTCTCGACTCAGGGTGAGCTCACCTTCGGGCTAGACGTCGATGCGCTTGAGGGCTTCGCCGACAGCGGGAGTCTGGGCGACGACCTGACCGACGTGTTCGTTGCCATAGGCGAAGCTGCGCAGGAGCAGCACAGCGGTGTTGTGTTTCTGCTGGACGAGATCCAGTTTCTCTCCGCTCCTGAGCTTGAGGCCCTGATAGCTGCCCTTCACAAGACTGTTCAACGGCAGCTGCCATTGACCCTCGTAGGTGCTGGCCTGCCTCAGATCCCGCGCTTGGCGGGCGAAGCGAAGTCGTACGCAGAGCGGCTCTTCCAATTTCCCCGGATCGGCGAACTATCAGAGGTGGAAGCTCGGGCCGCCGTCATCGACCCCGCGAAAGAGCTGGGGGTTGACTACGAGGACGGAGCGATCCGGGCGATTATCGATTACACCGAGGGCTATCCGTATTTCCTCCAGGAGTACGGGAAGATCGTCTGGGACCTCGCCAGCGGACCTACGATCACGGTTGCCGATGTAGAGGTTGCCAGGGCCACCGTCGAGGCCAAACTCGATTCAAGCTTCTTCAGAGTTCGCACGGATCGAGTCACTGAGTTGGAGCTTCAATACATGCGCGCGATGGCGGAGCTTGGGGCTAACGCACAGCCCGCCAAGGATGTGGCAAGGCTTTTGAACCGGAGCTCGGAGCAGCTTGGGCCTACCCGGGCGCGGTTGATCGAGAAGGGCCTGCTGTACACGCCGGCTCATGGGCTTGCGGCTTTCACTGTTCCTCAATTCGACCGGTACATGCGCCGGAGCTACGATCTCACCGTCCCGGCGCAGGCGGGGCGGGGGTCTGGCGGCGGCCGACGCCCCCGGATCGCGTGAACCCGACATCTCCGACCAAATCAGTCGGAGATGGGAGGTCGCCTGTTAGAGTAGAGACGGTCCATCGCATTCGCATCCGCGGTTTGGCGATCGTGCTCGCCCGGTCCTTTTGACCTCTCTGCCGGTGAGCGCTCTGCCTGAGAGGCATCCGCTAGGAGCCGTGATGGACACTGTGAGCGCAGCGACCTCTGCCGAGGAACGCGTTTGGCGATCTGAGCACAAGGCAAGACGACCGTCTAACGGACGGCCGTCTGGGAAACCGTCGGACGGGCGGGCGTCGGACCCCGCCGACGGGGCCGATGTGCTGCGGATCGCGATGCTCGCTCCGCCGTGGATCTCGACGCCGTCGCCGGGCTACGGAGGCGTGGAATCGGTCGTCAGCACGCTGACCGAGGCGCTGGTCCGCCGAGGACATGACGTCACCCTGTTCGCCGCACCCGGATCCCGCTCGCAAGCCACGGTCCTGACCCTCCTGGATCGGTCGCACCCCGACGAGATCGAGCGCTCGCTCTACGAGGTCGACCATGTCGCGCAGGCGTTCGATCGAGTGGGTCTCGCCTCTGGCGCCGGCGCCTTTGATGTGATCCACGACCACTGCGGCTTCGCCGGTTTGGCCTTCGCCAACCGGATCGATACGCCGCTCGTGCATACGCTGCACGGCCCGTTCACTCAGGAGACCTCAGCGTTCTATGCCCGGCATGGGCACAAGGCAACGCTCGTGGGCATCAGCCAGGCGCAGCTCGACTCAGCTCCGGACGGAGTCAGGGCGATTGGTCCGATTCCGAACCCGATCGACCTTCGGGAATGGCCGAGCGACCAGCGCAAGGGCGACTTCCTGCTCTGGATCGGACGTATGACCCCGGAGAAGGGGCCGCAGCGGGCGATCGCGGCCGCCCGCGCGGTGGACGTACCGCTCGTGCTGGCCGGCGTGATCCAAGCCGGCCAGCAGGAGTTCTTCGATCGTGAGATCGCCCCTCACATCGACGGCGATCGGGTGCGCTTCATCGGTGAGGTCGGCGGCTCGGCCAAGCGGTCGCTGTTCGCTCGCGCCCGCGGATTGCTCATGCCGGTCCGCTGGAACGAGCCGTTCGGAATGGTCGTCGTGGAGGCCCTGGCCTGCGGTACGCCGGTGATCGCCTTCCCTGAAGGTGCCGTCCGCGAGCTTGTCGTGCACGGGAAGACCGGCTTTCTCGTCGCGGACGTCCGGGCGATGTCCGAAGCGATAGGCGCTCTGCCCCAGATCAGGCCGAGCGACTGCCGCACCTGGGTGCGTGAGCACTGTGACGGCGACGTGGTGGCCGAGGCCTATGAACGCGCGTACCGGTCGGTCCTGGTTCGCCAGCCGCGGACGGGGATCCCGCTGGCGGCCACGACCGATGTGCCGCTGCTGGACATAGAGCTTCCGTTGGCTGAGCTGTCGGCCCACAGCGAAACGGTGCTGGCGCGTGTCTGAGGCCACCGTGAGCGTCCTGGACGGCAGCACGTTCGTGGTGAGCGATGGCCACGGTGACGTCATCCCCGGCGAAGGGCGAGCCCACGGGTTCTATGCCGACGACACCCGCTTCATCTCGCGCTGGGTCCTACGCGTTGGCGAGTCCACCCCGCTCGATCTGCTCAGCTTCAACCAGGGCACGCACTTCGACGCGCAGTTTTTCCTGACGCCGAGGGTCGGGGTCGAGGACCAAGCCCCGAGTTCGGTCGTACGTCACCGGCTGGTGGACCACGTCTGGATGGAACAGATCACCTTCACCAACCATCTCCACGTGCCGAGCCGAGTCCGCCTGAAGCTTGAGACGGACACCGACTTCGCCGATCTCTTCGAGGTCAAGGACGGGACGATTGCCGAACGCGCGATCAGGTTCACGAACACCGAGGCGAGCTTGACTCTGGCCTATTCCAACGGTGCGTTTCGCCGCTCGGTCACCATCGCGAGCACCTCCGCCGCCACGATCACGCGTACCGGCTTTGGCTACGACCTGGAGCTTGCTCCAGGGGAGCAGTGGGGCACCACCTTGACGGTCACGCCGGAGGCTGCTCAAGCGGGCGTGCCGTTCACCGACCGCCGGTGCCGAGGTTCGCTCGACGCGGTGCGGGCGACCCGGACCGCCGAGCTCGAGGCGTGGCTGCAGGGGGCACCGGCGCTTCAAGCCGACGACCCGGCAATCATGCGGACCTACCGCGCGAGCCTGAGCGATCTGGGCGCTCTGCGGATTCATCCTGATCTCAGCGACCAGGCGACGTTGCCCGCCGCCGGGCTGCCCTGGTTCATGACCCTGTTCGGTCGCGACAGTCTGCTCACCAGCTTCCAGGCGCTGCCGTATGTGCCCACGCTGGCGGCCACCACACTGCGCGTTCTGGCCGCCCGCCAGGCCACCGAGCGCGACGACTTCCATGAACGGGAGCCAGGGAAGATCCTGCATGAGCTCAGATTCGGTGAGCTCACCGCTCTGGGCGAGCGTCCGCACTCACCCTATTACGGGAGCAATGACGCCACACCACTGTTCCTCGTGCTCTTGGACGAGTACCACCGCTGGACAGGTGATGGCGCCCTGGTCCGTGAGCTCGAGGCCAACGCCCGGGCCGCGCTGGACTGGATCGAGCACAGCGGCGACTCAGATGGCGACGGTTATGTCGAATACGAACGCCGCAACCTGACCACCGGCTTGATCAATCAATGCTGGAAGGACAGCTGGGACGCCATCCAGTTTGCCGATGGCACGCTGGCCCGGGGGCCGATAGCCACGTGTGAGATCCAGGGCTACGTCTATGACGCCTACCTGCGCTCGGCCCGCCTGGCTCGCGACGTGTGGGGCGACGACAGCCTCAGCGACAAGCTTGAGCGCCGCGCCCGCGCCTTGCGGGCGCAGTTCCTCCGGGACTACTGGATGCCCGAACGCGGTTGTCACGCACTCGCCCTGGACGGCGACAAGCGCCAGGTCGACAGCTTGACCTCCAACATCGGGCATCTGCTCTGGAGCGGGATCCTCGACGCCGGCGAGGCGGCTGCCGTCGCCCGGGTACTGCTCGACGAGCAGATGTACTCAGGCTGGGGCGTCCGCACGCTGGGCGCCCGCGAGGCCGGCTATAACCCACTCGGGTACCACACGGGAACCGTCTGGCCGCACGAGAGCTCGCTGATCGTGGCCGGCTTGGCCCGTTACGGCCATCACGAAGAGGCGCGCACGATCGGCACGGCGACGCTGGCGGCCGCCACGTACTTCGAACATCGCCTGCCCGAGGTCTTTGCCGGCTTCCCGACCCAGCTCACCACGGTCCCGGTGAGATTCCCCACCGCTTCGCGTCCCCAGGCCTGGGCCGCCGGAGCTCCGTTGCTCCTGCTGACCACCTTGCTCGGTCTCACGCCGCAGGACGCTCATGCTGAAATCCACCTGCCTGGCCATTCGCATGTCTCGCTGAGTCGGGACCTCAATCGACTGACGCCCCAACCCGCATCTACGGAGTGAGGAAATTGAACGACACCGAAATCACCGCACTGGTCTCCCGGCTCGGACGTCCGCACAAGTCCGGGGGCATCGTCATCGAGCGCGCCGCCATCCAGGCGGCCGGCACCGACTATCCCGCCGTGATCGACTGGATCCTCAGTCACGAGGGAACTCCCGAGACGGCCATTCCCTCGAGCAAGAGCCTCGGTCTGCATGGCTCGCGGATCAACGATGGCGAGCACCCGAACGCCCGGCAGGCTCTGCGCTATGTGCTTCCCAAGGGCGAGCCGGAGCCGGTCGCCGCCGGGTGATCGATCAACGGCGGCGTCGCCTTCTCTGTGCCGTTACTACGTCATTACGAAGTTTTGGCACGCAGAACGAGTCGGAGGTAGCGTTCGCCGCATGACCGGACACTCGATCCTGAGTGAGATCCTGGCCCGCGGCGAGGGCTTCGCTCACCGCCATCACCTCGAGCTTACCTGGCGGGCTCTCCAGGATCACGATCCGGACGCCGCGCTCGCCATCGTGGGCGACGGCATCCGCGAGGTGGCGGCTGCACACGGCGCGCCCGACAAGTACCACGCCACGATCACGCGCGCCTGGGTGCACTGCGTCGCCGTCCACCGGCAGCGTTGGCCGGCCGAATCCTTCGGCGCGTTCATCGAGCGCAATCCGGCCCTGCTCGATCCGAAGCTCCTGGAGCACTTTTACTCGCCGACCCGGCTCTTCGCCGACGCGGCACGCTCGGCGGTGGTCGAGCCGGACCTGCGGGCCCTGCCTGCTCTGGCCACTTAGCCCATCGGTAGCCTTGACGTCACGATGTACCTCCCGAAGCACCTGCGTGCCGATGATGGCGAGACCACCGCTCTGCTGTCCGGTCTCCGCGCGGCGGACCTGATCACCGCAACGGCATCGGGGCTCTACGCGACCTTCCTGCCGCTGCTCCACGATCAGAGCGATGACGGATTCGGCCGGCTTCTCGGGCATGTGGCCCGCAAGAACGATCATTGGCGCCTGGAGGCACTCGGCGAGTCACTGGTCATTGCCCACGGGCCTGACACCTACATCACTCCGTCCTGGTACGAGACCAAGCGAACCACGGGCCGTGTCGTGCCCACCTGGAACTACATCACCGCTCACATCTACGGAGAACTCGTTGTTCACGACGATCCCGTCTGGCTGGAGTCCCTCGTCCGGCGGCTGACCACTCGCCACGAGGCTGAGCGGCCGGAGCCGTGGAGCGTCGACGATGCCCCGCGCGAGTACATAGACGGGCAGCTCCGGGCGATCGTCGGCGTCGAGGTGCGGATCAGCCACATCGAGGCCAAGGCGAAGCTCGAGCAGCGCGAGCCGGCCGAGGACATCGACGGCATCATCGCCGGACTGCGCGATGCCGGCGACGAGCTGTCGGCCGACGCGGTGAGCCGCGCCCGGCAGCGCTGAACGCGCACGCCAGCGGTGAGCCGCGCACGCCAGCGGTGAGCCGCGCCAGGCAGCGCTGAACGCGCACGCCAGCGGTGAGCCGCGCCCGGCAGCGCTGAAACGCGCCCGCCAGCGTTGAATGCGCACGCCAAGCGTCGACCGCGCGGCGCCCTCAGTGCGACCCCGACGCCGTGAGGACCAACATGGCCACCGCGATGGCCGCCGGCGCTGAGAGCGCCCCGAGCCGAACGGCACCGGACAGCGATGGCCTGGCGTTGACCGTCCGAGCCGATCGCCACCAGAGCACCCAGGCCAGCGACCCCGTGATGAACAGGTTGGGGCCGATGTTCAGCCCAACCAGCAATGAGAACGGATGCGCCAGGGCTCGTGCGGAGAGCAGTGACGCGGCGGGGAGGTTGTTGACCACGACCGTGGCGCCGGCGGCTACGCCGGCGGTGGCCCACGGACCGAGGTGGCCGAGGAGCGAGGACGGTCCCGACCAGGCTCGCCCGAGTGAGCCCAGGCCCACGGCGATGCCAAACAGTCCAATCAAGACCGGGAGCCCCAGTACATCGACGGCTCGGTCCAGGGCTGTTCGCCTCGGCCCGAGCCGCCAGAGCACAGCGACCAGGCCCACGCCCAGGACGGGTAGAGCGGCGTTGGGCAGGGCGACGACGAGGACCGTCGCGGCCACTATCGCCACCAGACCGACCCCCAAACGGGGCCGCTCCACTGCCGGCTCAGCCTCCGCCTCCGCTCGCAGGTCGGCCCGGTGGCACAGCCCGATCACCAGCGCGGTGACCAGCACCGAGGCGACGCCGGCGGGAGCCATCCGCCGAAAGAAGTCACCGCCGCTCAGGTGCGCGTGGCCGAGCACGATCAGATTCGTCAGGTTGGACCCCGGCAGGATCAGAGACCCGGCGTTGGCGAGCAGGATGCACGCATAGAGCAGCGGTGCCTCGCCCTCGCCCCGGCTGCGCGCGGTGTAGACGAACACCGGCGTCAGGAAGGCCACGGAGGTGTCGAGGTTGAGCACCGCGGTAACCACGGCGATCAGCGCCACGGCTCCGGCATACAGGAGCACACCGTTTCGTGCCCGGCGGGCCAGCTGCTGGCCGGCGGCCAGAAACAACCCGTCCGTCTCGCTCACCAGCCCCACCATGAGCAGACCGGACACCAGTACGAACGGCGGCCAGTCCTGCCCGGCGGCGGCGCCCGTGTCGGTCGGACTCAGGGCAACGGAGAGCAGGACCGACGCAACGCCCGCCCCGCACAGGATCCATCGCCCGGGCAATCGGGCTGCGTAGGCCAAGACCCGCGGCTGCATAGGCCGCCTAGCCTAGGCCACCGGCGCGGTCTCGCTCGCTCCGATCACCGGCTCGGTCGACGCGGGGGACGATCCCTCGATGTTCAGCTCGGGTAGACGCGCATCGAGCCACCTGGGCAGCTTCCAGGTCAGGCCGCCGAGCAGCTGCAGCACCGCCGGGAGCATCACGCAGCGCACCACCAGGGCGTCCAGGAACACCGCGATGGCCAGACCGAAACCGAACTCCTTGATCGGACGCTCGTCTCCGAGCATGAACGACAGAAACACGCAGACCATGATCGCCGCGGCCGCCGTTATCACCCGGCCGGTGAAGGAGATGCCGTCGGCCACGGCCGCCGATGCATCGCCGCGGTGCACCCACTCCTCACGCACGCGGGAGATCAGAAACACCTCGTAATCCATGGACAAGCCGAAGACGACGGCAAACATGAGCACCGGAATCCAGGGCTCGATCGGGCCGCCTGAGATGCCCAGCAGGCTGCCCAGCCAACCCCACTGAAACACGGCCACGGTGGCGCCGAGCGCCCCGCCGATGCTGAGCAGGTTCATGACCGCGGCCTGGATGGGAATCACCAGCGAGCGGAAGATCACCAGCAAGAGCAGGGCCGAGAGCACCACGACGATGGCGATGAACAGCGGCAGCTTGACCGACAGAACATGCGAGAAGTCGATCGACCCGGCGGTGAAGCCACCGATCGATACCAGCACCCCAAGCTTCCGATTGAGGGGCGGGAACACCTGCTGGCGCAGCGTGTTGACCAGGTTCGAGGTGGCCGGAGCCTGCGGTGCGGAGTGGGGGTAGGCCTCCATCACGGCCACCTTGCCCGAGGGGGAGAGCCGCGGCGGGGTCACGGTAACCACGTCAGCGGTGCGCATCACCGCTGAGCGCACCTCGGCGCTGGCCGCCGGCCCGGCACCCCTGGGCAGCTCGACGGCAACCAGCAACGGGCCGTTGAAGCCCGGACCGAAACCTTGGGAGAGCAGATTGAAGGCCACCTGGCTGCTCGTGCCCGACGGATCATTCCCGGCGTCCGAGCTCTCCAGCCGCAGGGCGAAGAACGGAATCAGGCAGGCCACCATCACGGCGAGTGAGAGCACGGCCAGAGGCACGGGCCGCGACTGGACCAGCTCACTCCAGCGACGCCACGCCGAATCGTGGGGCGCGTTGCCCGCCTGTATGCGCTTGCGCTCGGCGCGGGAGGGCCTCACCACCCGATGTCCGAAGCGCGAGAGCAGCGCCGGAACCACCGTCAGCGAGGCGAGCAGCACCAGCAGCACGGTCATGACTGACGCGATCGAGAGCCCGTACATGAACGCGACGCCGGTGGCGAACATGCCGAGCAGGGCGATGATCACCGTGCAGCCCGCGAGCAGGATCGCCCGGCCGGAGGTGTCCATGGCCTCGATCACGGCAGCATCCACATCGCCGATGCGGTGGTAGGCCTCCCGGAATCTGGTGACGATGAACAGTGCATAGTCCACGCCCACACCCAGGCCGATCATCAAGGCCAGCTCGGGGGCGACGTTCGACATGCTGGTGATCCGGGTGGCCAACCCGATGAGCGCCGTTCCGCTGACGAGGCCGAACCCGGCGGTGACCAACGGCAGGCCGGCCGAGACCAGCGACCCGAAGGTCAGGAGCAGGATGACCATGGCGGCCAGCACGCCCACGATCGTGGCCGGACCGATGTTGAAGCCCTCCGCCTGTTCAATCACCTGTCCGCCGGCCGCCAGCTTCAGCCCAGGTATGTGGACCTGCTCGATCTGTCTGAGCACGGGTTTGCCGGTGTTGTCGGCCAGCTGGTTGGCCCGCTTGGTGTAGTTGATCGTGGCAAAGGCGATGTGCCCATCCTTGGAGTGCTGCACGGCCCCGGCCGGCGAATAGGGACTCTGCACGCTGACCACGGCCGGGTCGCGCGACACCTTGGCCAGCAGCGCCTCGATGGCGGGTTTCACCGTGCCGGCGTCATAGCTCCCCTTCGCGTAACGGAAGACGATGGTGTCCACGTCACCGCTCTGGGATTTGAATTGGTGAGTGAGGAGGTCCGCCACCCGCTGGGACTGCGTGCCCGGAAGGGTGAAGTTGGTGGAGTAGTCGCGGCCGACGGCAGCGGCGATGACGTTGGTGCCAACCGCGATGACCAGCCAGGCGAGGATCACCCAGCGGCGATGTCTCATGCACCAACGGCTCAGCCCGATCATGTTTCCGGCGCCTCCTGCAGGAGAGAGTGTGTGGGGGCGTGCGTGCGCGTCTCCCGACCAACGAGCGATCGTCCGGGGAACGCCAACGGACTGTAACAAATTACTGAGCGCTAGCTCAGCTAAATCAGCCGACTGCGCTCAGACCGCTGGCTCGAGCAGCTCGGCGCCGTTGTCCCGCGGATAGCCGTAGGCGTAGAGGACAAGATCCTCGGCGCCGTGATTGGCACTCTGTACGGGCGTCCCGGCCGGTACGTTGATTACGGCGCCAGGCGGCAGATCCACCCGCACGGGGGGCTCACCGACGTAGATGGCGAGCGCACCGCTGAGCACGACGAACGTCTCCTCCTGCTCGGCATGCACGTGCCGCCGCCCCTTGGCGCCGGGTTCGTAGCGCCAGACGTTGGCGGCCACGTGCCGGGATCCGAGTGCCTCGGTCAACTCGGCCACGTGGCGAGCCGGCTCGCCCGCCTCGTGCGGGCGCGTCGTCCACTCGAGCTCGTCTGGCCCGACCACACCGACCGACCGGGTCACGGCGACTCGACCACGTCCGCCTGAAACTCGAGTGCAGCGGCCTTGACCACGCCCCCCGTGCGTCCCGGTGCTGCCTGATACTGCCAGTACAGGTTGGTGTGGGCGATCACCTGGTCGGGCGGGGGGGCGCCATGTGCGGTGAAGTCAACCGTCGTATGCGCGTCGCCGACCAAGGTGGCGTCATACCCGCGGGTCATCGCGCCGTGCAGGGTGCTGCGGATGCACTGATCGGTCTGGGCCCCGGCGACCACGAGATGCCCCACGCGCCGCTCGGCCAGCAACTGCTCAAGCTGGGTGTCCTCGAATGAGTCGCCGTAATGTTTGGGCACGATCGGCTCGTCGCCCCGCCGCGTCAGCTCAGGCACGTACTGCCAGGCCTCGGAGCCCTCGGGCAGGTCCTCGTCGGTGTGCTGGACCCAGATCACCGGCACGTCGGCGTCGCGGGCGCGCTGCACCAGCGAGCCGATCCGGGAGACGACGCCGTCTCGGTCGTGGGCACCATCGAGGACCCCGTTCTGAACGTCAATCACCAACAGCGCGGTGTTGGTCCGACCTGACAAAGTGGTCACTGCGCCTCGCTTTCCGGTCCGAATCGAGTTGCCGTGCACAGAGCCTACCCAGTGAACCGACAGTGAACCGAATATGACGACGGTCAAGCCTCCCACCACCGCCACCGAGGTCGTCTCGGTCGAGCACCTCAAGGTTCGCTACGGCGACACCGCCGCGGTGGACGACATTTCGCTGACCATCAACCGCGGAGAGATCTTCGGGCTCCTCGGACCCAACGGCGCCGGCAAGACCACCACCGTCGAATGCATCGGCGGGCTGCGCAAACCGGATTCGGGAACGGTCAGCGTGCTGGGCCTGAACGTGCGCGCGGACGCCAAGGAGCTGCACGAGCGCGTGGGCATTCAGCTGCAGACCTCGGAGCTTCCGGACAAGATCTACGTGCGCGAGGCGCTCGACCTGTTCGCCTCGTTCTACCCCAACCCGGTCGAGCCCGACGAGCTGCTGCACCAGCTGGGCCTCGAAGATAAGGCGCAGACCCGCTACGTCAACCTGTCCGGCGGTCAGCGCCAGAGGCTCTCGATCGCTCTGGCCCTGGTCGGCCGCCCGGAGCTGGCCATCCTCGATGAGCTGACAACCGGTCTGGATCCGCAGTCGCGGCGCGAAACGTGGAAGCTGATCGAGGGCATCCGCGAGCAGGGTCTGACGGTGATCCTGGTCACCCATTTCATGGAGGAGGCCGAGTACCTCTGCGACCGTGTCGCGCTGCTGCACCACGGTCGCATCCGCGCGATCGGCACCCCCGCCACCCTGGGGGCCGGCCTCGGGCAGCGGGTCAGCTTCCGCGCCACCCCGGCCCTCGACCTCGACAGGGTTCGCGCCCTGCCCGAGGTGCGCGAGGTCCGGGAGCAGGCGGGCCGCATCCTGATCGAGGGTGATGGTGACCTGGTCGCTGCAGTGATCGCGCTGCTCGTCCAGGAGCGGTTGGTCCCGGAGCAGACGCGGGTCGAGCAGTCCACCCTGGACGACGCCTTTGTCGCGCTCACCAGCGAGGCCGACGCCGAGCTGGCCGCCGTCCGACCCACGGAGCCGAGATGACGACTCGGCCCGCGCCCACCGCCGGCAAGCCGCCGCAGCAGCGGCGCGGCGGATTCCCGAGCCTGGCCATCACCGAGTGGAGACTGCTCCGGCGTGAGCCGATGATCCTGTTCTGGGCGCTGATCTTCCCGCTCGGCCTGCTGGTGGTGCTGGGCTCGAGCACCTCCGACAAGCCGCAGGCGGGCCTCGGTGGGCTGCCGTTCATCGTCGTCTACACGCCGGTGCTGATGACCTTCACGCTGACCCTGCTGGCGCTGAGCGCGATGCCGGCCACCCTCGCCTCCTACCGCGACAAGGGCTATCTCAAGCGGCTCTCGACCACGCCGATCGGGGCGTCGCGGCTGCTGGCCGCGCAGCTGGTGATCGTCGCCGGGCTGTCGATCACCGTCGTCGTCCTGATCATGCTGGTCTCGCACTTCGCCTACACCGTGCCGTTGCCCAGCCAGGTCATCGGCTTCATCCTCTCGATCCTGCTGACGATGGCGGCGATGGCATCGCTGGGGTTGATGATCGCGTCGCTGGCGACCAGCCAGCGCGTGGCCGGAGCCATCGGCGGAATCCTCTTCTTTCCGCTGATGTTCTTCGCGGGCCTGTGGGTTCCTCAGCAGCAGATGGGGGCGACGCTGCGCACGATCAGCCAGTACACGCCGCTCGGCGCCGCCGTGCCCGCGATCACCAACTCGGACTTCGGCTCCTGGCCGGGCACCACTCATCTACTCGTGCTGGCCGCCTACGCCGTGGTGCTGCTGCGGATCGCCATTCGCTTCTTCCGCTGGGACCGGTAGAGAAACGCTTCACCTCCGCCGCCGGCCCGCTGGCTCGGCGGCGTTGCTGCGGGGCTTCACGCGGCTGAACGGGCGGGTCGGAGGGCGCTATTTCGGCGCGATCCACTTCAGGCGCTCGTCGTCGCGCCGTCCGAGCACGTCGACCTCACCCTGGCCGTGCAGGGCCGCGCGCAGCCGCAGGTACTGGGTGACCTCGGCCACGTCGTGCACCCGCACGATCTGCGCACCGGCGCTGACCCCGAATTCGAGCGCCGCGATCGTCCCGGCCAGGCGGTCCTCGGGGCGGGCGTCGGCGAGCAGGCCGATGAAGTACTTGCGCGAGACCGCCAGGAGGATCGGGCGTTGCAGAACCGCCAGCTCCCCCAGGTGGCGCAGCACCTCGATGCTCTCCAGTGGCGCCTTGGCGTAGTCGAGTCCCGGGTCGAGCAGGATCTGCTCGTGGGCGACGCCCCGGTCGGTGGCCAGGGCAACCCGCTCCCGCAGAAACTCGAGCACGTCCAGTACGGGGTCCTCATAGCTGGGAAAGTGCACCGCCTTGGGCTGGGCGCGGGTGTGCATGAGCACGAGCCCGGCGCGCGTGCCTGCCGCGATGTCGGCCACCTCGGGGTCGAGCAGTCCGCTCGTGTCGTTGATCAGGGCGGCGCCACACCCCACCGCGGCGGCGATCGTCTGGGCCCGCCAGGTATCGATCGAGACCACAACGTCGGCCTCGGCGAGGGCTTGGACCACGGGGCAGAGCAGATCGATCTCGTGCTCGATGCTGACCGGGTGAGTGTCGGTGCGCCCGGACAGGACGCCGATGTCGATGATGCCGGCCCCGGCCGCCACCAGGTCGAGACCGCGCTGCACCTGCGCCTCGACGCTGGTAAAGACCGTCGAGTCCGCGACCGAATCTCGTCCGATGTTGAGGATGCCCATCACGACGGGCGCGCCGGCATGCAGCTCGAGCGTGGTGTTCGGTAGCGCCAGGCGCATGTCAGTAGGCGAGACCGTAGCGGAGGAAGAGGAAGCTCTCGGCGGTGGCCGCGGCGAGCAACTCGAGCCGGACGTTGAGCGGGCCGGCGTGTTGCAGCAACCGCTTCTCTGACTGGTCGCCGATGATCTGCGGCGAGAGGCAGAGCACGAGTTGGTCGAGCAGGCGGTGCTCGACGATCAGGCCGAGCAGGGTGGGCCCGCCCTCGCACACGAGCAGTCCGTCGGGGTGGCGTTCCCGCAACTGCCGCCACAGCTCCGGCGGGGCGGGACTGGCTCGCGTGAAGATCACGAGCTCCGGTTCGGGGGGCAGTCCTCTGGCCTGGCGCCTGGCCTGGGCCTCATCGTCCAGCAGGCTGGTATAGCCCTCGGCTCGCACCGTGCCGCCGCCGACGATCACGGCCGCCGCCATCTCCCGCGCGCCCAGCAGGACCTGCTGATCGGCCGGGCCGGTCAGCTCGCCCACGCGGCCGGTCACCGTCGTGCGACCGTCGACCGAACTGACCATCACCGCCACGGTGATCGGCCCGGCGTCGGCGACCGGCTCGAGCAAGCTGGGGATGTCCGCTGTGAAGTCGGCCTCGGGCACTCAGGCGCATCACATCAGATACGCGTTTTTACCGGAAGGCCCTAGCATCGCCTCCTGATGCGCCATGAACTACGCCCATTGTTCGACCGTGTCGTGATCAAGGAGCTCGATCCGGATCGCGTACGCCGCTCCGGTCTGCTGGTGCCTCCCGGTAACGACGAACCGCCGCCCCAGCACGGGATCGTGCTCGCGGTCGGTCCCGGGCTTGACTGGTGGGACCACGTCGGCGTGAAGATGCCTGTGGGCCGCGGAGACCATGTGGTTTTCCCGGCCTCGGCCGGCGCCTGGGTGGAGATCGACGAGGAGCGGCTGCTGGTGTGCCGGGTGGGCGAGTTGCTGGGCGTGCTGGCCGAATTGCCTGACGCGCCGGTCTGAGCTACGCGGCGGTACGCGATGAGAGCTCGTGCGGAAGCGCGGCCTTCGTGCGCGCCAGCAGGTCGCGGACTTCGAGGTCGTTGCTCAGGCTGAGGGCGCGTTCGCAGGCGGCAATGCACTCCCGGAGCCGGTCGGTGCGCGCCAGCGCGTGCGCGAAGGCCGACCAGGCCAGCGGAGAATCGGGAGCGATCATCGTCGCCGCCTCGGCCGCCGAAACCTCCGCCCCGACCTCGCCGGCCAGGTGGTAGGCCAGCGCCAGGTCGAGCAGGATCTCGATCGACGGCTCGAGCCCCCGGGCACGCTCCAGAGCTTCGATCGCGGCGTCACGCTGCAGCAGCCGCAGGCGCAAACGACCCACCCGCGCCCAGGCCGACGCATCCGCCGGCAACCGCTCGGCGACGCGCTGCGCTGCCTCCACGGCCAGATCGATCGCGCCCATGTCCTCATAGATGCGCGAGGCGTAGCGCTCCGCCGTCGGCCGGTCGGTCTCGGCCCGACTCCAGTCGCGCACCGCCCGCCCGGCCGCCGGCAGGTTGCCCGCTTGCCAGAAGGCCACGGTGAGCAGCCGCAACACGGCCGGGTTGGCCGGGTCGGCATCGCGCGCGTAGATCAGCCGCTGGGCGGCCAGGGCTGGATTGCCCTCGGCGAGCGCATGCTGCGCCGCGGTCATGAAACGCTCGACCCGCTCGGCGCCGGGGTCGGGCTTGGAGAAGTCCACGAACTGCAGTGAGCCGGCCGGCACCGTGCGCACGCCGACCTGGAAGGACATGCGCGCCCACTGCTGGACATCGTCGCCGTCGCCCGAGAAGTAGATGCCGCTCACGGTGCCGACGCCCCATTCCGGGTACGAGGTGCAGCGCGCGTAGCGGTGCACGACCGAGTGGTCAGGCACGCGGGAGCCGAACGGGTCGTACTTGGCCCGATCGGCCGCCTCCGCACGAGCGCGCTGCTCGGCCTCATAGGCGCGGCGCCCCTCCTCCTCGCGCGCCTTGCGGGCGGCGGCCGCGGAAACCTTGACCGCGTTGCGGCTGACGGTCCCGTGGCGGGAGGTCTCCGCCAACCGCTCGAGCTGATCGGCCGCCTCATTGATCGCCTGGAGGTGACGCTGGTGCTCGTGCTGGCGCCCCGGGGGTGCGATGTCCGGATGCCACACCTTGGCCATGCGGCGACGTGCGAGCTGGACCTGGCGCTTGTCAAACGGCGCCTCCAGCTCGAGTAGCAAGAGCGATTGTTCGAGATCCAGGACGCGGGCCATCGACCATAAGTTAGCCACGGCCGGGACCGTCTGTGTCGAAGGTGTGTCAATTTCGCGGGCCAGGGGCGGGTGGGACCTACCTTCCCGCCATGAGCACCAGACGAAGGGGCGTGGCGTCACGTATCGGCCGAGCGTTGATCGCGGGCACGGCGGTCGCCTGTGGGTTGTGCCTGGCGCTGTTGGCTGCGATCGGCGGGATCACCGGGAGCACCTGGCTGGGTACCGCCTGTGGCCCCCAACAGACGGTCGGCGCCACCGAATACGGCGGACCGGGCGATCCCTCCAGCGGCACCGTGGGGGCCTCGGGCGTGAACCTGCTCCGGCAGCCCGCCAGCTTCGCCGAGCTCGGAGGCACGAGTTTCGCCACCGCCACCGCGCTGGGTGGGCTGCCGTACGGCACAGCGCTCGAGATCACAGCCGGCCGCCGGACCCTGGTGGCCTACAAGGCGGACATCGGGCTCGGCGGCGGTCCGATCGACGGCCACCCGCGGGGGATCGACCTGTGGTGGCAGTTGGCGCGGAGCCTCGGTATCCCCTATGAGAACGGGCGCTGGTCAGGCACCGTGAAGATCGAGACGCTGACCGACGCCTGCGCCTCAGCGGGCTCGGCCGCAGCTGGGCCACTGGCCACAACCTCGGGGCCGCGCGCGACCCTGCTGCCGGACGGGGCCGCGGCCGCCCCCGCATCCGCGCCCGCGTCCGTGCGGGGCATCATCGCCGCCGGCAACCAGATCGTGGGCCGACCATACGTGTACGGGGGCGCCCATGGCCTGCCCCTGGACGTGGTGGCGCCGTACTACGACTGCTCGAGCAGCGTTGCCCATCTGCTCTACGGCGGTGGTCTGCTGGCGGTGGGCGCCGACCCCGTGTCAGGCGACTTCGAGTCCTGGGGCCGGCCCGGGCCCGGCCGTTGGGTGACCATCTTCGCCAGTGCGTCGCACGTGTACATGTACGTGGCCGGCCTGCGCTGGGACACCCACGACGCCGCCGGTCCGGGCGACGGCCCGAACGGCATCGGCTGGCATCCGCTGCTGCGCGAGGACGCCGGCTTCGTCGTGCGGCACCCGCTGGGGCTGTGAGCCGAGCGCTGCGATCTCGGCTCGCTAGTCTCAATTGCTGTGTCCTCTCAGTACATCTACACCACGTACAAGCTCTCGCGCCGCCATCCGCCGGACAAGCAGGTGCTGACCGACGTCTCGCTCTCCTTCATGCCGGGGGCCAAGATCGGGGTGCTCGGTTACAACGGCGCCGGCAAGTCGACGCTGCTGCGAATCATGGCCGGCCGCGACCAGGACTTCGACGGGCAGGCTCAGCTGGCGCCGAACGCGACCGTGGGGCTGCTCGAGCAGGAACCGGAACTCGACCCGCACAAGGACGTGCGGGGCAACGTCGAGGATGGTGTGAGGGAGACCAAGGCGCTGCTGGATCGGTTCAACGAGCTGGCCATGAATTACTCGGACGACACCGCCGCGGAGTTCGCGCGCCTGCAGGAGCAGATCGACGCCGCCGATGCCTGGAACCTGGACACGAAGCTCGATTACGCGATGGACGCGCTGCGCTGTCCGCCGGCGGACGCGGACGTCACGCAGCTCTCCGGTGGTGAACGCCGTCGCGTGGCGCTGTGCCGGCTGTTGCTCTCCCAGCCCGATCTGCTGTTGCTGGACGAGCCGACCAACCACCTCGACGCCGAGTCGGTGGGCTGGCTCGAGCGCCACCTGCAGGACTACGCGGGCACGATCGTCGCGGTCACCCATGACCGGTACTTCCTGGACAACGTCGCCGGCTGGATCCTCGAGCTCGATCGGGGTCGCGGCATCCCCTACCAGGGCAACTACTCGGGCTGGCTTGAGCAGAAGGAGAAGCGGCTCGAGCAGGAGCAGCGCACCGATGTGGCCCGCCAGCGCACGATCAAGCAGGAGCTCGAGTGGGTGCGGATGAACGCCAGCGCCCGCCGCGCCAAGCCGAAGGCGCGCCTGAACGCCTACGAGGCGCTGCTCGCGGAGGATCGCAACGTCAAGCTCGACCAGGTCCAGATCCACATCCCGGCCGGCCCCAGGCTGGGCGAGCTGGTCGTGGAGGCCAAGAACGTCCGCAAGTCGTTCGGCGACAAGCTGCTGATCGACGACCTCAGCTTCAACCTTCCGCCCGCGGCCATCGTCGGCGTGATCGGTCCCAACGGCGCCGGTAAGACCACGCTGATGCGCATGATCACCGGCGAGGAGCAACCCGACCAGGGCTCCTTCCGGGTGGGTGAGACGGTCAAGCTCGCCTACGTCGACCAGTCGCGCGACGCGCTCGCCGGCGAGAAGACCGTCTGGGAGGAGATCTCGGGCGGTCTGGACCAGATGGTGCTGGGCGAGCAGTCGGTGGCCAGCCGGGCCTACGTCGCCGGCTTCAACTTCAAGGGCTCGGACCAGCAGAAGAAGGTCGGGAGCCTGTCCGGCGGCGAACGCAACCGTCTGCACATGGCCAAGCTCCTGGCCAGCGGTGGCAATCTGCTGATCCTGGACGAGCCGACCAACGATCTGGACACCGATACGCTGCGCGCGCTCGAGGAGGCGCTGCTGGCCTTTGCCGGCTGCGCCGTGGTCGTCTCCCACGATCGCTGGTTCCTGGATCGCATCGCCACCCATGTGATCGCCTTTGAGGGCGATTCGCAGGTGCGCTGGTTCGAGGGCAACTTCGAGGCCTACGAGAGCTTCCGCCACGAGCAGTTGGGCGCCGAGGCCGACCGCCCGCATCGGTTGACGTACAAGAAGCTCGTTCGGGGCTGAGCCACCTTGTCTGTCGGGCTCCGAGCCGTTCACCGGCACGGGCGTGGGGGGCGCGGCGCCCGACGGGTGGCCGCCGCGGCGGCCACCGTTGCTGCGGGCGTCGCGCTGGCCGGCTGTGGTGGATCGGCCGCGGGGCACCCGAACCCCAAGGCCCTCGGTCCGGGTGGGGGTATCAGGGGAGCGCTGCCGCCCATCGGCCGGCCCCGGCGCGGCGGCACGATCACCTTCGGCCAGGTCGCCGGGCAGACGCCCCTGGACATCTTCCCGCTGGTGGGCGAGACCGGTTGCACCACGTCGACGCTGAACTTCATTCAGGACCAGTACATCCCGCTGTACGCCGGCCCGAATGGCGCGCGGCCGGCGATCGACGAGGGCCTGAGCGCGGCGGCCTGGCCGCGGTACTCGGATGGGGACAGGACCGTCACCATCCGGCTCAAGGGCGACCTGAGGTGGTCGGACGGCAAGCCGGTGGTCGCGCAGGACGTGATCTTCTACCTCGACCTGCTCCGGGCAGCCCTCCGTGTCTCACCGGCCAACTGGTGCCAGTACTCGGCCGGCGGCCTGCCCGACAATGTGGCGAGCTGGACGGCGCGGGGCGCGCGCGTCGTCGTGCTCCACCTTCGCCACCCCGTCAACCCGAGCTGGTTCACCGCCGATCAGCTCCAGGACGTGGGGGCCGGGGTCTATCCGCTGCCGAGCCGGGACTGGGACATCGACTCCGCCCACGGCGAGCCCGTCACCGATTGGGCGACCAATCCAGCTGACGCGCTCAAGATCTACGACTACCTGAGCCGCCAGGGCGCCGAACGGTCCCGGTTCAGTGCCAACGCGCTGTGGAAGGTGGTCGATGGGCCGTTCAGGCTCAAGGACTTCCGGGCCTCCAGCGGGGCGTACGACCTGGTCCCCAACCCGACCTATGGGCTCAAGCCCAGGGCTCGGGTCAGCCACATTTCGGTCATCACCTACAGCGGCTCGGCCACCATGCTGCAGGCCCTGAAACGTGGCGATCTCGAGATCGGCTCGCTCGATCCGAGCACGCAGAGCGGGTCGATACGCCGGCTCAGGCGCCGGGGCGTCAGGGTGTTCGGCGGGCCTGTGTGGGGATGGTTCGGGGGTGTCGTCAACTTTCGCGACGCGGCCGACGACTTCGCCAAGATAATTGCTCAGCCCTACGCGCGCGGCGTGCTGGCCGAGCTCGTCGACCAGGCAAAGATCATCCGGCACGTGTACCACGGCTGGGCGGTCCCGGCCCACGGGCCTGCCCCAACAGCGCTGCGCTCACCCTACCTGTCGGCCGCGGCCACCCGGGCCGCCTGGCCGTACGACCCGGCCAAGGCCGCGGCCACGCTTCGAGCCCACGGCTGGCGCGTGAGACCCGGAGGCCAGACGACCTGCCGGAGGCCGGGCCGGGGCGTGGGCGAGTGCGGCGCAGGCATCCCGGTGGGCACACCGCTGCGGTTCGTGTGGGCCAACCTGCCCAAGTCGGTCGCGCCCGCGGAAACGCTCGAGTCGAGGATCTTCGCGGCCGACGCACGGCGCGCGGCGGGCATCGATGTGAGCTTCGTGACCGGGAGCTTCAGCTTCCTGACCGCCGAGTACAACGATCAGAACCCGGGGGCGGCCGGCTATATCAACGACTGGGGCGTCAACAACTACGGCGGCGCGCTGGGCGACTACTACCCGACCCAGCAGGGTCTGCTCAGCCGGGGCGGCTCGCTCAATCTCGGCGCCTATGTCGACTCCGTGGCCGACCGGCTGATGGCGGCGTCCGTGTCGAGCCCGAGTGCCCGGGCGATCGACGCCGAGGTCGCCCACCTGGGCCGGGCCTATCCGGTTCTGTACATGCCAGATGAGGACTGGATCGTGGCCGTGAGCTCGCGCGTGGGTGGCGGGCAGGCCGCCTTCCGCGCAATGACGCAGCAGCGGTACCCCTTCCAGTTCCTGTATCGCGTCAAGTCCAAATAGCCAGGGGGCCAGACAGCCGGATGGCCGCAGCCGGAGCCCTTCTGTGCGGGCGATCTTTCTGCCTGATGAAAGGCAGTTTCACGCTGTACAAACATCCGCTAGGCTTGCGCGCATCGATACGGGGCCCCCGGCTCCGATGGCAAAACGTCACGCACATGCTCCACACGCAAGGTCCTCGCACCATAACGCCGAATTAATCCCAGCCATTAAGTACGTGTTAGATAGCGAAAAATTGTGTAAAAACAACAGCATCGTGCGCCACGCTAGGGCTAACACGCCATGGCCGGTGGCGTTCATGTCATCCCTAACAACCAAAGAGGGGAAGCTGTAATGAGGTTCAACTCCGCATCGCGCTCCAGTCGTCTCTGGCGACTGACGGGCCTGATGGTGGTCCTGGCGGCAATCGCCGCGGTCATCGTCAGCGCTTCCGGGGCCAGCGCGAAGAACGACGGCGCCAAGGCGGCGTCGGCATCGAAGAATCAAGGAACGGCCATCGACGGGACGCTGATCAACGGCACGCTGCCCAAGACGGGTAAGCCGGCCAAGGGCGGCACGATCACCATCGGGCAGCTTCAGGGCCAGACGCCGACCGGCATCAACCCGATCATCGCGGGCGCGCAGTGCAGCACCGCGACGTTCAGTTTCGTTGCCTCTCAGTACATCCCGCTCTATTACGGGCCCAGCGGCGCGACGCCGACCATCAACCAGTCACTGAGCGCCGCCCTGCCGCCGGTCTACTCCAATGGCGACAAGACGGTGACGATCAAGATCAAGCCGGGCCTGAAGTGGTCGGACGGCTCGCCCGTCGACGCTCAGGACGTGGCTTTCTGGTACTACGTCACCAAGGCGGGCACGGATGCGAGCCCGGCCAACTGGTGCCAGTACGCGTCTCCCACGGAGTTCCCCTACAACGTCAAGAGCCTGACCGCTAAGGGCAACACGGTGGTCATGCATCTGACGCATACCGTGAACCCGACCTGGTTCACGGACAACCAGCTCCAGGACACCAACGGCGGCGTCTACCCGCTGCCCGCGACCGACTGGAACGTGAACGCGAGCGGCCAGCATCTGACCGACTGGGCGACCAACCCGACGGATGCGAAGGCCATCTTCGACAACCTCAATACGCAGGGGACCAACCTGGCGGACTTCACGGGTCCGCTGTGGAAGGTCGTGGACGGGCCGTACAAGCTCCAGAGCTTCAACACGACCAACAGTTCGTTCGTGTTCAGCCCGAACAAGAGCTACGGCCTGTCGCCGAAGCCCACGGCGACGATCGACACGAACACCTACACGAGCTCGACGGCTCAGCTGGATGCCCTCGAGTCCGGGTCACTGGAGATCGGCGGCCTGGATGCGGCAACGCAGCTTGGCGCGATCCCGACGCTCCAGCGCGACGGGTTCAGCGTGTATGGCGGCCCCGGCTGGGGTTGGTTCGGCGGTTTCATCAACTTCAAGGATGAGACGAACCACTTCCGCCAGGTGATCGGTCGTCCGTACATGCGCGGCGTGTTCGCCCAGCTGATCGACCAGCAGGCGATCGTCAAGAACGTCTACCACGGCTGGGCGGTGGCGGCCTACGGGCCGGTCGCGTCCTACCCGCAGTCGCCGTTCGTTCCGAGCAACGTGACCCAGCCGATCTGGGCCTACGGCCCGAAGGCGGCCGTGGCGACGCTCAAGGCCAACGGCTGGCACGTGGTGCCGGGCGGCCAGACGACGTGCGCGCATCCGGGCACCGGCAAGGGCGAGTGCGGTAAGGGCATCCCCAAGGGGACGCCGATCAAGTTCGTCTGGGCCAACGTGCCCGAGTCGGTGGCTGCCACCGGCACCGAGGAGTCAGCGGCGTTTGCCTCGGCGGCTAAGAAGTACGCCGGCATCACCGTGCAGTTCCAGAGCAAGCCGTTCAACTTCCTGACGTCGAACTACAACGATCAGAACCCAGCCGCCAAGCAGTACTACAACGACTGGGGCGTCAACAACTACGGTGGAATCTTCACCGACTACTACCCGACGCAGAATGGCGTGATGAACACAACGGGCGCTCTGAACGTCGGCGGCTACGCCGACCCGACGGCCAACAAGCTGATGGTCAAGTCCATCAGCAGCCCGAGCACCTCGGCCATCGCGAAGGAGGTTCACTACTTCGCGAAGAGTCAACCGGTGCTGTACTTCCCGGTTCAGGACAACATCGTTGTTTGGAGCAAGAAGGTCGGCGGGAGCGTCGACGGCATGCTCGAGCTCACGCAGCAGACGACGAACCCGTCCCTGATGTGGGTCAACAAGTAGGTCTGAACTAAAGGCCTACAGCTAGAACGGTCATCGCGCGGGTGGGGACGGGGAAGTCTCCGGCCCCACCCGCGACCGTTTGCCGCTCGGACCCCATCCCCGAAGTACTCTTCCACGTTCATGCTTGGCTACATCATCCGCCGGCTCGGCGTCACCGTCATCGTCGTGATCGGCGTCGCGGCAATCACCTTCGCGATGCTTCACTACGTCTTCCCGTCTCCGGCCTATGACGCGCTGGGGACCAAGGCGTCAGGGCCGGCCGTCGCCGCCTGGGACAAGCAGCACGGATTCGACCGACCGGTGATCGTCCAGTTCGCGTCCTACCTGGTCAACGCCGTGCAGGGCAATTTCGGCTTCGGCTATAAGTTCGGCCAGACGGTCGCGTCGCTCTTCAAGGAGAACATCGGCCGCAGCGCGTACCTCTCGGGCGCGGCGCTCGTCCTCTCGCTGATCATCGCGGTGCCGCTCGGCATTCTTCAGGCGGTCAAGCGCAACAGCCCGCTGGACTACTCGGCGACGGCGCTCAACTTCGCGCTCTACTCGATGCCGTCGTTCTTCCTCGGCCTGATCCTCATCCAGTTCTTTGCCCTCGACTGGAACATCTTCCCGCCCGGGGTCAGCGACACGGTGACGAGCGTGTGGCAGGCGATCATCCACCCGTCGCAGCTCTTCCTGCCCATCATCACCCTCTCCCTGCTCAATGTCGCGAGCTACAGCCGGTACATGCGCTCATCGGCGCTGGATGAACTGGCTCAGGACTACATCCGCCTCGCCCGGGCCAAGGGGCTGTCCGAGCGTGCCGTGCTCATGCGTCACCTGCTGCGCAACGCCTGCCTTCCGGTAATCACCCTGGTCGGACTCTCGATCCCCTACCTGGTGGCCGGCAACCTGCTGATCGAGGTGCTGTTCAACTACCCCGGGCTCGGGCTTCTGTTCTACCAGGCGCTGGGTGACCAGGACTACAACGTCATGCTGGCCTACACCCTGCTGGGGGCGATTCTCACCGTGCTGGGCAACCTGGCCGCCGACTTGGCCATCGCCTCCGCCGATCCGAGGGTGCGCCTTGACTGATCAGCGGCCGCCGACGCCGGAGCAGCGCATCGAGGAGATGGGGCAGGCCGCGCTGACCATCCCCGCCCCCAGCGGCGGGCTGCACGAGCTCTTGCCCGAGGGTGGCGAGGTGCAGTCGGTCTCGAGCGGTTGGCGGCTTGCCGTGCGTGAGTACCTGAGCAACAAGCTCGCCGTCGTGGCGCTCGTGTTTCTGGTGGTGGTGGTGCTCTTCTGCTTCGTCGGGCCGCACATCTACCACACCGATCAGGTCTCCTCAAACCTGCTCCTGAACAACCAGGCACCGAGCTCCGCGCCATCGCATCGGTACGGATGAGAATGGCTTCGACGAGCTCGGCCGGATCATGATCGGTGGTCAGTCCTCGTTTGAGATCGGCGCCTTCGCCGCGCTGATCGCGATCGTGATCGGAACCCTCTACGGCGCCATCTCCGGCCTGGTCGGCGGCCTGCTCGACGCGGTGCTGATGCGCTTCGTCGACGTCCTCCTGTCGATCCCGTACCTGATCGTGGTGCTGGTGCTGGCCACCAAGTACAACGGCACCGTCGTCACCATCAGCCTGGTGCTCGGGGTGTTCTCGTGGCTCGTCCCCGCCCGGCTCGTGCGCGGTGAGGTGCTCAGCCTGCGTACGCGCGACTTCGTCGTGGCGGCCAGGACGATGGGCTCGAGTCGAGGCCGATTGATCTTCCGCCATCTCATACCGAACGCCATGTCGGTGACGATCGTCAACCTCACCTTCCTGATCGCTGATGCGATCCTGTTCCTCGCGCTGCTCGGCTTCCTCGGCTTCGGCCTGCAGTACCCCAGCACCTCCTGGGGCGACATGCTCGGCAACGCTCAGCAGTACGTGCAGAACGGCGAGTGGTGGCTCGTGTACCCGGTGGGCGGATTGCTCGTCGTCGTGGTGCTCTGCTTCAACCTGGTCGGCGACGCGCTCCGCGACGCCGTCGACGTCCGGCTGCGCCGGCGCTGACCGCAAAGGATCCCCCAGTCATGCCTTCTCCCGCCCTCAAGGTCGACGACCTCACCACAGAGATCCGTCTGTCCCGCGCCACGGTGCATGCGGTCGGCAACGTCGACCTGGAGATCGCCCAGGGCGAGACGCTGGGGCTCGTCGGCGAATCGGGGTCGGGCAAGTCGATGCTCGGGCTCTCGATTCTTGGGCTGTTGCCCAACGGGGGCCACGTGACCGGTGGCTCGATCAAGCTCTACGACCAGGAGCTGGTCGGTATGGGCGAGCGCGATCTGCGCCGGATCCGTGGCAATGAGATCTCGATGATCTTCCAGGACTCGCTCTCCTCGCTGAACCCGACCAAGTCGATCGGCGAGCAGGTGGCTGAACCGGTGCGGCTGCATCGCGGCGCCAACCGCAAGGAGGCGACGGATCGCGCACTGGAGGTGCTCGAGCTGGTCGGCCTGCCCCGCCCGAAAGAACGACTGGCCGACTATCCGCACCAGCTCTCGGGCGGTCTACGCCAGCGCGTGATGATCGCCATCGCGCTGGCCTGCGAGCCGAAGGTGCTCCTGGCCGACGAGCCAACCACCGCGCTCGACGTCACGATCCAGGCTCAGATCCTGAAGGTGCTCGACGACCTCGAGCAACGCCTGGGCATGGCCACCCTGCTGATCACCCATGACATGGGGGTGGTCGCCGGACGGTCCAGGCGCATCAACGTGATGTACGCCGGGCGACTGGTGGAGACCGCCTCGAGCGAGGAGTTGTTCGCCTCGATGCGCCACCCCTACACGCAGGCGCTGCTCGGCTCGATCCCGCGTCTGGAATCGGATGCGACCAAGCCGCTGCTCTCCATCCCCGGCCTTCCGCCCGATCTGACCAATCCGCCCTCGGGTTGCCGCTTCGCCGCTCGCTGCCAGTTCGCCACCGAGAAGTGCCTGGCCGAGGAGCCGCCGCTCGAGGGCGACGCTGGCCACCGGTTTGCCTGCTGGCATCCGGTCGACGGACCGGCGGTGGTGGCCAAGCCGCTGAGCTCGATGACGCCCGCCGAGGCTGCGGGGCTGGCTGCACCCCAGCCCCTGGCTGCGGCCTCATCGGAGGTCTCGGTCGTGGTCGAGCCCGCACCCGTTGGGCAGTTCGCCTCGAACCGGACAGGGACGGCCGCGACGCCTGACACCGGCCGGCCGTTGCTCGAGGTGGTGGGCGTCGTGCGCGAGTATCCGGTCACCGCGGGCACCATCCTGCGCCGCCGGGTCAACTCGGTCAAGGCCGTGTCCAACATCGATCTCCACGTCTACCAGGGGGAGTCGTTGGGGCTCGTGGGCGAGTCGGGCTGCGGCAAGACCTCCCTCGGCAAATTGATCGTCGGCATCGAGAAGCCCGATGCCGGCCACATCAAGGTCAACGGTGAGGAGATCTTCAAGAAGCGCGGCGGGGACCTGCGTAAGGCCCGTCGCGTGGTCCAGATGATGTTCCAGGACCCCTACGGGTCGCTGGATCCGCGCATGCGGGTGCGCGCGATTCTGCGCGAGCCGATGCAGATCCAGGGAATCGGCTCGAGCCGGGAACAGGATGCGCGGGTCCGCGAGCTGCTCGACGAGGTGGGTCTTCCCCACAACGCCCTGGAGCGCTACCCGCACGAATTCTCCGGCGGGCAACGCCAACGCATCGCCCTGGCTCGCGCGCTCGTCCTCGAACCCAAGATCATGGTCGCCGACGAGCCGGTGAGCGCGCTCGACGTCTCCATCCGGTCGCAGGTGTTGAACCTCATGAAGCGCCTGCAGGCCGAGCACAACATGGCCTCGGTGGTGATCTCGCATGACTTGGCGGTGGTCAAGTACCTGGCCGACCGGATCGGCGTCATGTACCTCGGCAAGATCGTCGAGTTGGGTACCGGGGATGACATCTACCGCCGCGCGGCCCATCCCTACACCGAGGCCCTGATCAAGACGATCCCCGTGCCGGATCCCGCGATCGAGAAGGCCAAGACAGACGTCGGAATTCGCGGAGAGCTTCCCAGCCCGATCGATCCCCCTTCGGGCTGCCGTTTCCGCACGCGCTGCCCGCGGGCGCAGGAGATCTGTGCTCAGGTGGAGCCGCCGATGCGGCGGTTCGGTCCGAGCCATCAGGCGGCCTGCCACTTCCCCCTGCAGACGCCGGAGCCGGACGGCGAGCCGGCCGCCGCCGCTGCGGGGACGCCGGCAGCCGCGTAGGGTCAGCCGCTCGCCGCGGCGCTCAGGGCGTCGATCGCCTCGAGCAGGTCCGCTGGGCCGGCGGCGATCAGGTCCGCACCCGACAGCTCGTCGCGCCCGTACGGGCCGGTGGTGACCGCTATGCAGCGCAGGTCGTCGGCCCGGGCGCAAGCGATGTCGCGCGGGGTATCGCCGATGACGAGCGTCCGCTCACGCGGCCAGGAAGTTGATATACCCGCCGTCTCACCGGCGCGGCGGCGGGCGATCGGCGGCAGCATCGTGCGGTCCTCGGAGTCCGAGCCAAAGCCGCCCTGGCCCCGAGCGAACCAGTGGGCAAGGCCGCCCGCCCTCAGCTTCACCCGGGCGACGGCCTCAAAGTTGCCCGTGACCAGCGAGAGCTGGATGTCGTCTCGCGCGCTTAACGATTCCAGCAACTCAGGCATGCCCCGTACTACCATTCCTGACAGATCGGCAGGACAGAGGCCAGCGTACAGGCGGCAGCACTCCTCGCGGACAGCGTCCGCCCGTTCGTCGATCCTCTCGGCCGAGATGCCTGCCTCGATCAGGAAGAGGCGGGCAATCTCGCCGTCGGTCCTGCCGGCTGCCGATCCGGCCAATCTGACCCCTTCGACATCCACCCCGTGTACGTTCTGCAGTGCCTGGCGGAGGGCGGCGGCGTGAGCGCCGGAGGCTCCCTTCATCAAGGTGCCATCGATGTCAAAGAGGAGCAGCATCGGCTTATCCGAACTTAGAAGGACTCAGTACATTTTCAGCGCCCAGATCGCTGCGCCGCGGAACGGCTGGACCAGCCGAGACTACCGCTAGCCCACGGCCCGCGACCCCCACCCCATGAGCACAACTCCCTTCAAGCAACGGGCAGGCCATCAGAGGCCTGCCTCGGGTGCCGCAGAGCTTCCCAGGCCAGCGCTGCGCTGGTTGTGGTGGCTTCCCGTCCTGCTTGGCGTCCTGTACGCGGTGGCCATGCTCACGCACCTGCGCCAGATCCTGGACAGCGTATGGCTGAGCAGTGATAGCGACATCGATGCGGTGCTCGCGCACCTGAGCCTGCACGCCTCGTCCAGGACCCTGCTGACCACCGGCGACTATCCGCACTACGAGACGATGGCGTTCACGCTGCTGACGCGCTCGTGGCCGTTCTACCGCGTGATCTGGGTGCTGGCGCCGGTCTTCTTCGCGCTGGTCGGTTTCGCGGCCGTGCTGTGGTCTACGGCGCGGTCCTTCGGTCGCTGGCCGGCGGCCGTCGCCGGTTCGGCCCTGATCTGCTTCGGCGGTGGCGGGGTGGCCGCGCTGCGGGCCGGCGGGCTGGCCACCGTATTCGCCCTGAACGCCCACGCCAACACGTTGATCACGGCGGCGCTGGTCGGGGCCGCCCTGGTCTGGATCGTGCCGCGGATCGCCCGGCTCACCAACCGCCAACTGGCCGTGGCGGCCGTGAGCCTCGGCGTCATCGGCGGCCTGCCCATGGCTTCAGACAACCTGTATCTGGCCTGGGGCATCGCGCCCCTCCTGACGATCACGGCGCTGGCTGCGTGGCGGGGGCCGGAGGATGGTGCCGGACGCGTGGTGATATTTGGCCTGGCCACGCTGGCCTCGACGCTGCTCACCTCGGTGGTCTTTGCGGCGATCATGCGCTCGGAGGGAATCCGCGGGTTCAGCCCCTCCTACAAGGAGTTCTTGACCTTCACGACGCCTGGCGGGCTGATCACCAACGTCGGCACCCTGCTGCATGCATTGCCGTCGCTGACCTCCGGCAACTTCTACGGCAGCAAGGTGACGGCCCGCTCCGAGCTCGAGTTCATGAGCGCCGCGTTGCTCTTCGCCGGGCTGGTCGCGGTGGTGTGGTCGGTGCGCCGCCGCATTGCCAACGCGCTTCCCCGGGGCGCCGGTGGCGGTGATGTGGTGGGCGAGCGCTTCGTGCACACCACGTTCTGGATCACCGTGCTCGGCGCCGGGTTGGTCGTGTTCCTGATCGGCTCGCCGAACCCCTGGACCACGGACGGCCGATACCTGCTCGGTCCCTACGTGGCGATCGCTGCGCTGCTGCCACTGTTGATCGAGCGCGGCCTGGGCTGGAAGATGATCGTGACCGTGGCCGTCTCGCTGTTCGCCTTCAGCGCGCTCTACCAGTTCGACAGCGGCGTCAAGGAGATGGCCACGGGCTATGAAACGGCTGGCGTCTCGAGGGCCGTGGCCGCCTATGCGGCCAAGGAGCAGGTGGTCGTCGGCTACGGCTACTACTGGAACTCGATCGACCTGATGTGGGAGTCCGACTTCAAGGTCAAGGTCTACCCAATCCAGCGCTGCAAACACGACAGGCGCCGGCTCTGCACCTTCAACGAGATCTCCATGTCCAACTGGGACAGGTCACACGGCAACGTGCGCAGCATGCTGGTCGTCAACCCCGCCGCGCGGCAGGTCCGCAGGCGTGAGGGCGCCTTCGGACCGCCGCTCGCTGAGACGCGGATCGGCCACCTGCTGATCTACGTCTATCCATACGACATCGCCACCAAGCTCGGCCACGAGTCCGGCCTGACGATCTGAGCGCCGGGCCGACTCTCTCTCCCGCCCGAGAGACGGGTGCACCACGTCTCGGGACGGCCAATCCCAACCGGGCCGGCACGTCCAGATCTTGGCTTGCCGCGCTAGCCCCATCCCGTCGTTGGCCCACTGCCTGAGACGGACTATCCGACTTGAACTCGACGTAGGATTCAACTAAGCTGAGATCCGCTGCAGACGGACGCTACCGAGGCTCCGGGCAGCGGACCGAACCACCGTCCCATGGTCGTACCGAACGAGTCTCGTGTCATTCTTTGAGCCCTCCGATCGCGCGAAGCGCCTCCAAGCCGACCTGCTTGAATTCATGCAGTCCTGCGTTTATCCGGCGGAGGCGGTCTACGAGCAGCAGATGTCGGAGGCTGGTGATCCACACCATCATCCTGCCATCGTCGAAGAGCTCAAGTCCGCCGCTCGCCACCGTGGCCTCTGGAATCTGTTCCACCCGGATCCGGAGTGGGGTGCGGGGCTGACGAACCTTGAGTATGCGCCGCTCGCGGAAATCACCGGCCGCAGCCACGATCTTGCGCCCGAAGCCTGCAACTGCTCTGCGCCCGACACGGGCAACATGGAGGTACTGACGCTCTTCGGCACCGAGGAGCACAAGGATCGCTATCTGAAGCCACTGCTTGACGGGACGATCCGGTCCGCCTTCGCGATGACAGAGCCCGGCGTGGCCAGCTCGGACGCGACCAACATCGAGCTGAGGATGGAAAGGCGCGGTGGCGAGTACATCCTCAACGGCCGCAAATGGTTCACGACCAACGCTCTACACAGGAACTGTGCAGTGTTGATCGTGGTTGGCAAGACGAACCCCGAAGCCAAGCCCCACCGCCAGCAGTCGATGGTCGTGGTGCCGATCGACGCGCCCGGGTTGACGATCATTCGCAGCCTGCCCGTGTTTGGCTACAGGGATCGCGGCGGCCACGCCGAGATCACGTTCGAGGATGTTCGCGTCCCGGCCGGCGACCTGCTCAGCGGAGAAGGAGACGGCTTCGCGATCGCCCAGGCCCGCCTCGGACCGGGGCGGATTCATCACAGCATGCGTGCCATAGGGATCGCAGAGCGCGCGCTGGAGTTGATGTGCACGCGTGCGCAATCCCGCGTCACCTTCGGACAGGCCCTGAGCGAGCGCGCAAACATCCAGGACTGGATTGCCGAAGCGCGGATGGACATCGAACAGGCACGACTGCTCACCCTAAAGACGGCGTGGATGATGGACACGGTCGGCAACCGCGAGGCGCGCACCGAAATCAGCGCGATCAAGGTGGTGGCTCCGAACGTGGCGCTTCGCATCGTCGACCGTGCCATCCAGGTCCACGGCGGCGCCGGCGTGACCGATGACTTTCCGTTGGCTGCCATGTATGCCCACCTGCGGACGTTGCGTCTCGCCGACGGCCCCGACGAGGTTCACAAACGCGCCATCGCGAAGCAAGAACTGCGCAAGCACGGTGCCGGCTCGGTCTGAGCCGCACCATCAGCTGGCCGCGGGGCGGTCTCCGAGCTCACACGTAAACAGGGAGGAAGAAGTGGCAGATGACAAGCGGACGGCAGTCGTCACCGGCGCGGCACGGGGCATCGGTGCCGCGATCGTTAGGCGACTCGCGTCCGGCGGGATGGCCGTGGCGGCCATAGACGTCGACGAAGCAGCATGTGCGGCGACCGTCGAGGCGGTCAATCAGGGTGGAGGTTCGGCGTTGGCGATCGGCGCGAACGTGGCCGACGAGTCGGCGGTTGCCGATGCGATCGAGCGGGTCGCATCCGAGCTCGGAAGCCCAACGGTCCTGGTCAACAATGCCGGCATCATCCGCGACAACCTGCTCTTCAAGATGAGCGTCACGGACTGGGACGATGTCATCAATGTTCACCTGCGGGGCGCCTTTCTAATGTCCCGGGCGGTGCAGGGGCACATGGTCGAAGCAAAATTCGGGCGCATCGTGAATATGTCCAGCACGTCGGCACAGGGAAATCGCGGACAGGTGAACTATGCGGCGGCCAAGGCCGGGTTGCAGGGGTTCACCAAGACGCTCGCGATCGAGCTCGGCAAGTACGGAATCACGGCAAACGCGATCGCTCCGGGTTTTATCGAGACGGACATGACGAAGGCCACCGCGGCTCGGATCGGGATCGACTTCGAGGAGATGAAGAGCCAGCTGGTCAGCCAAATTCCGGTGGGACGCGCCGGCCAGCCCGAGGACGTAGCGGAGCTAGCGGCGTTCCTCGTCAGCGACGGCGCCGGCTTCGTGTCCGGGCAGGTGATCTACGCCGCCGGCGGCCCGATGGACTGAAGGGCAATACGCCCCACCCACAACCGCTCCGGCTGTGGGTCGGGCCGCTGTCTGAGCTAGGAGCGCCTGGCGCCCGCCCGGGGGACACCAAGTGCGTTTACCCATAAGCGTGTCAGCTCCTGCACCAACTCCTCGAGCTTCCAGCCATTCTCGATCACGAAGTTGATATACGCGACTCTCGACACCATCGATGACAGGGCAGTGGCTGTGAGTTCGGGATCCAGGTCCGGATCGGCCAGTCCACGGGACTGTAGGGACCGGATGCTGTGAGCGTTGCGCTCGACGAACGCCTGCGCTCGTCTCCATCGAAGATCACGGAAGCGCTCGTCGATGGTGGCGACCTGCTCGAGGAGCTGCATGAGCTTGGCGTTTCGCTCGTAGATCAGCAGGTAGGCGCGGTTACTGGCCTCGATCATCGCCAGCGGGTCATCGCTGTCCACGACCTCCTGGATGTGCTGGTGCAACATGTCCTCTTGGAGTTCGGCCAGCACGGCGGCAAAGATCTCCTCCTTTCCGTTGAAGTACGTGTAGAAGGACCCGGTGGCGGTGTTTGCCTCTGTGCTGATGTCGGCAACCCGGCTGTTGAGGTAGCCGTCACGCTCGAAGATGGTACGGGCGGCAGCGACGAGCTTTGCCCGCGTGTGCAGCCCTCGTGCCGAACGGGGCGGCTCGCGCCCCGCTGAGGGCTCAGCCGTCTTCGCTGCTTTGCCCGGACGCGGTACTGGACGTGACCTCACGTTCATGAATCTAGCGGGGGAGAGTTCAGCTTCGGCATTCCACCATACCCGGGGCTACCTCGGGCCGAGCGGAGCAAAGCCGGGCGGCCGGCCCTCCAGATAACTGGCGACTCCTTCCGCAAAGTCGGAATGACTAAAGGCATCCGGCATCAGGTCGACTGCCTCCGCGAACGCGGTCGCGAAGTCGGAGTCCATGGCCCGCTGGATCTGAGCCTTGATGAGACTCATTGAGGTTGGTGACGAGTGGACGGCCAGTGCATCAGCGTAGGCAACCGCCGCGTCGAGGAGATCCGCCGGCTCAGCGAGGCGGTCGATGAGCCCGATGTTGAGTGCATCCTCAGCCATGATTACCCGACCCGACATGAGCAGGTCGAGGGATCTACTCTGGCCTATCAGCCGGGGCAGAATCCAGGCGATCCCGTACTCGGCGATCAATCCACGACGCGCGAACGCTGTGGTCAGCTTGGCTTTGGGCACCGCGAACCTGATGTCGCAGTAGAGCGCTTCGACGAGACCCAGGCCCGCCGCAGCGCCATTGATGGCGGCGATCATCGGCTTGCGAACCGTCAGCGGGAAACAGCGAGGCCGAGGATCATAACTCACCGGGGGGGCGTCACCTTCGCCGACACTCTGGAGGTCGTCCATATCCCAGCCCGAGCAGAAACCCCGCCCGGCGCCGGTAACGACTATCGCGCGCACGGCAGGATCCGCCTCTGCTGCGTCGAGCAGCCCGAAATAGCGCGCCTCGAGTTCGTAGTTCCAGGCATTCAGGCGGTCGGGTCGGTTGAGCGTGAGGATGAGGACCGCGCCGCGTCGCTCAGCGAGCACCGTGTGCTTAGACGCGGGGTCACCCTCGGTGTATGAGACCGATTCCAGGTTCACGGCGTGGCGATCATCGGGACCACGGGACTCAGCTTGAATGAACTTGAAGTCAATGTCAAGATAGCCGGAGCTGCCGCGCCTCGAACCCAGGAGAGAACGATCGATGGCCATCACATACAAGGAAGTCAGGCTCGTCGCGCGTCCCGTCGGTGAGCCTAAACAGTCTGACTTCGCCGTGGTCGACGTCCCCATCGTCGATCCCGGCCCTGGACAGGTGCTTGTCCGGAATGACTGGCTCACGGTGGATCCGTACATGCGGGGTCGCATGGACGATGTCAAGTCTTATATCCCGCCATTTGAGCTGGGGCAGCCCATGGATGGCGGGGCCGTTGGAACGGTCGTGGGCTCCGAGTGTGAGGTCCCGGTGGGCACGGTCGTATTTCACAGCCTCGGGTGGCGCGAGTATGCGACGCTCGACGCCAAGAAGGTGCGGGAAGTGGACACGTCCCGTGCGCCGGCTTCCGCCTACCTGGGAGTTTTGGGTATGACGGGGCTCACGGCTTACGCGGGCCTGAAGGTGGTCGCTCCCGTCCAACCCGGAGATGTCGTCTTCGTGTCCGGCGCAGCCGGAGCCGTGGGACTGGTCGCTGGCGTCGTGGCGCGCAAGCTGGGCGCGAGTCGCGTCATCGGCTCGGCGGGCGGACCCGAGAAGGCGCAGGGTTTGGTGGAGCACTTCGGCTACGACGCTGCTATCGACTATCGCAGGGGGAACTTGTCGGGACAACTCGCGGAGGCCGCCCCCGACGGAATCGACGTCTACTTTGACAACGTGGGTGGCGAGCACCTGCAGGTGGCGATCTCCGCGCTGCGCAATCACGGTCGCGTCGCGTTGTGCGGAGCCATCTCTCAGTACAACGCGATGGGGCCGGTGGTAGGGCCGGACAATTTGGGCCTGGCCATCGGAAAGCGCCTCAGCTTGCGCGGATACCTGGTCTTCGACCACTTCGACCTCTCGGACGAGTACGTCCAGCAAGCGGCTGAGTGGCTGAAGGACGGATCACTCAGTAACGAGCAGACGATCGTTGACGGGATCGACAATGCGCCCCGGGCGTTCATAGACATGCTGAACGGTGCCAACACGGGGAAGATGCTCGTGCGGGTCTGAGACGACTGGTCTAGCACCAGTTGGAGTCCAGCCGGTCTGAGTTACTCGGACGACTCCTCGGATCCTCCCCGACCCGTACCCGCAAGCGTCAGCGCCACGTCGATGATCATGTCCTCCTGGCCGCCGACGTAGCGCCTGCGGCCAACCTCGGCGAGGATCTCGTGAGCTGGAACGCCGTAGCGTTCGGCGGCGGCCTCGGCGTGGATCAAAAAGCTCGAGTAGGCGCCAGCATGACCGAGAATGATTGAGCTCCGATCCATCATCGGCTGACGAGGTATGTACGGGGCGACGACCTCTTCAGCGGCGGCGAGGATCAACGGCAAGTCGATCCCCGTGGTGACTCCGAGTCGGTCGAACACGGCGGCCAGCACCTCCGTCGGCGAGTTTCCCGCCCCCGCCCCTAGAGCGCGAGTGGAGCCGTCGATCTGCGTCGCGCCGGCACGCTGGGCGAGAACGGAGTTGGCCACGCCCATCGCCAGGTTGTTGTGGCCGTGGAAACCCACCCCGGCCCGGTCTCCGACCTCATCAACCAATGCCTGCACGCGAGCAGTGACCTCGTCCAGCAGGAGTGCGCCGGCTGAATCGACGATGTAAGGGCATTGGCAGCCTGCATCAACCATGATGCGAGCCTGTAGCGCGAGTTCCTCAGGGGTACTCATGTGACTCAGCATCAGAAAGCCGACTGTTTCCAGGCCAAGCTCGCGTGCAGCGCCGAAGTGCTGTATGGCCACGTCGGCCTCCGTGCAATGCGTGGCGATGCGGGCGATTGTTGCGCCGGCATCGGCAGCGCGTCGGAGGTGCTCGACCGTGCCGACACCGGGCACGAGCAGGACGGCGACCCGCGCTGAGCGCACCTCATCGACCGCTGCGGCCACCAGCGTCATCTCGTCGACCGCGGAAAACCCATAGGTAAAGGTTGAGCCGCCCAAGCCGTCACCGTGGGCGACCTCAATGACCGGCACGCCGGCGCGGTCAAGCGCACTTGCGGTATCACGCACCTGGCGTTCCGTGAAGCGATGCGACATCGCGTGACTGCCGTCTCGCATCGTCGTGTCGGTTATCCGGACATCAACTGTCATGTGGCAGTGAGGGGCCTCGATGCCGCCAGTCGCTCCCCCACTGCACAGGCTGCCGCTGTCATCACATCGAGATTCCCGGCGTGTCGTGGCAGGAAGTCCCCGGCGCCCTCCACCCTGAGCAGCACGGTGACGCGCGCGTAGCCGTCCCATCCGGTCTGCGGATCATCGAACTGGGGCTCGGCGACCAGTTCATACCCCGGGACGTAGGCGGAAACGGCCGCCACCTGGGCCACGATTGACGCCGCGATTTGGTTGCGATCAGCCTCCGGATCGATCGCCGCCATTACCGTGCTCCGCATCGTGATGGGTGGCACTGCTGGGTTCAGGACGACGATCGCCCGCCCGCGACGGGCGCCTCCGACGGTCTCAACACCCCGCGCGGTGGTCTGAGTGAACTCGTCTATGTTGGCGCGGGTACCGGGACCGGCGGACAGCGAGGAGACAGAGGCGATGATCTCCGCGTAAGGCACGATGGTGACACGGCTGACGGCCGCCACGATGGGGATGGTCGCCTGGCCCCCGCAGGAGATCATGTTGAGATCTGGGGCCTGCAGATGCTCGTCAAGATTGACCACGGGAACCACGAATGGACCCAGCGCGGCAGGCGTCAGATCGATCGCCTGAATCCCGGCCTCACGGAAACGCGGCGCGTGGGCCAGGTGTGCTCCGGCTGACGTCGCCTCGAAGACGATCCCCGGGAGCGGGTCCTGCTCCAGAAGCCAGTCGACCCCGCCAGCGCTCGCCTCAATGCCGAGTTGCCCCGCGCGCCGCAAACCCTCTGACGCAGGATCGACCCCAACGATGTAACGAGGCTCCATCCCCTCGCTGCGGAGCAGCTTCACCGCGAGGTCGGTACCGATGTTTCCGGAGCCGACGATTGCGACCGGAAGCTTCGTCATCCGGCCGCGGCTTCTCGCCGTCGTCGCAGCCGGATGGCCCGCAGGCGACGACCGGAGCCGGCCGTCACCAGCGCGACCGCGACGACCAGGACGACGCCGTTGACAATTTGGCTGACGCCGCCGGAGAAGCTCTTGGCCTGCAGGTACTGGTCGAGCAGGGAGACGAACAGGCAGCCGCCGATGGTGCAGGTCAGGCTGGCCGGTCCTCCAGCCAGTGCGGCGCCGCCGAGGGCAACGGCGATGATCGTCGAGAGCTGATAGGCGCTACCGAGCGTCTGGTCAGGAGTCGTGAGCATCCCGGCCAGCAGGATCCCGGCCCCGGCGTATAGCACCCCGGCCAGGCAGTACCCGCCGACGTGGTAGCGGGAGACGCGCACGCCGATGATTTCGGCCGCGACGCGGTTGGTTCCGGCCGCGACAAAGCTCCGGCCGAGGATGGTCTGGCGCAGCAGCAGGGCCAAGACCAGGATCAGGACGATCGCCAGGACCGCGATCGCGGATAGGAAACCGACGTGGTCGCTGCCGAATTTGGCGAGATCTGGGGGCACCTGCCCGGTGGTGGAGAAGGTAGTCCCGATCCATAGGAGCATCACGCCTGTCACGATGCCGTTCATTGCGAGTGTGACGATCAGGGCATTGAGGCGCAGGTAAGCGACGAGGATCCCGTTGGTCAGGCCGATCGCGCCGCACAGCAACACCGCCAGAACGATCGCACCGGCCAGGCTGCCATTGGAGCCGTTGGTCTGGTGCACGACGATCGCTCCGGCGAAGGTCATGACTGCGGGCACGGACAGGTCGATACCGCCGGACACGATCACCAGCAACTGGCCGGCGCTGGATATTGCGAGCACACCCGTCAGGCCTGTTACGAGGCTCATCGAGTTCGTCTGGAACACCTCGTGTGCGGAGACGAGTGTGAGGATGATGAGCAGCGCCAGCGCCACCCATACGACCCGGTACCTGGGGGCGAATCGGAACGCGATGTCGTTGCGGCCCGTGGCGACGATGGGCTCAGAGTCGGGAACGCTGCTCATGATGCCTCCGCGGTGTCGGCGACGCCCTCGATCGTTTCTGGCACGCCCGTGGGGGCGAGAATGTCGTCCTGCCGCGCGTAGCGGTCCCGTCCTCGCCAGCGGATGCTGACTCGCCGGGACTCGCCGGTAAGGCTGTAGGCCAGGATCCCGAGGATCGTCAGCACCCCAGTTGCAGTTTGCGCCCAGGCAACGTCCAGGTTGAGCAACGGCGTGACATTGATTAGGAGGGTGAGGAAGACCGCGCCCAGCGCGGCGCCGACGAACGAGCCGCGACCACCGGTGAGCGCCGCGCCGCCAAGAAAGCAGGCAGTGAAGGCCGGCAGCGCGTAGCTCGAGGCGATGCCGCTCTGTCCTACCGACACCTGCACGGCTAGGAATAGGCCGGCGATGACAGCCATAACCGCGCAGAAGACGTAGGCTCCGACCTTGAGCAGTTCGACCCGAATCCCGGTGCGTCGACTGGCTTCCTCAGATAGGCCGGTGGCCCGTACCGAAAGGCCAAGAGTCGTCGACCGCAACCATAGTTCGAAGATCACCGCGACGATCACGACGCCGATGAAGGAGATCGGGATGAATCCGACGTTCTTATTGAGGATATTGGACAGCCCTTGGCCGATGATGCCGCCGGGCTGAGGCCGCAGCACGATCCCGAGTCCATTAAGGATGTCAAGTGTGCCGATCGTCGCGATGATCGGGCTGACGCCGAGACCGCGGATTACGAACGCGTTCAACAGGCCTATGCCTACTCCAGCGAGTAGGCATAGCAGGATCGCCGGTACCGAAGCCCCGAGTGAACCCTGCGTCACCCAGAATGACGCGAGAATCACCCCGAGGCTCATACTCGAGCCGATCGAGATATCGAACCCTCCAGCTATCAGCGCGCCCTGCTGGCCGAGCGCCACCACCATGAGTGGCAGGCTGATCACCAACAGGCTGGTCAGATTGCTGGAGCCTAAGAACGCCGAGGATCGAGTCTCCGTGTAGGCGCCAGCCAAGAGCATGAGCAGCGCGATCACCCCAAGCGGCGCCCAGGTCGATCCGAGAAGCTTCTGGAACGTCAGCAACCGTCGGGATCCGCCCGCCAGCTTCTCATCGGATGCGACATCGGTCGCGGCGCGGGCGCCGACGTTCACGAACGCAGAGACAATCGTCGACTCTGCGACCTCGTCGCGCTGCAGCTCCCGCACTATGCGTCCGCGCGAGAAGACATAAACCCGGTCACAGAGCCCGGCCAGTTCACTGGCATCTGACGAGTTGATGACCAGGCCGACCCCGCGATCTGCCTGCCCGCGCAGCGCCCTGTAGATATCTAGCCGTGCGCGAGCGTCCACCCCCTGCGTAGGCTCGTCGGCAACGAGCACAGCAGATGGGTCGATCAGCGAACGGGCGACGACCGCTTTTTGCTGATTGCCACCGGACAGCTGGCCGGCGGGCTGAAGCCGGGACACGGCGACGATGCCAAGGTCGGCGGCAACCGGGTCGTACAGATCGCGCTGACGACGGGCGACGATCGAGCCCACCGGTCCGAGCTCTTTACGGGCGCCCAGTGTGGCGTTGTCCATCACACTCAGCTCGCGGAACACGGACTCTGCTGCACGGTCGCCGCTCTGGAAGGCGATGCCGTGCCGCCGGGCACCAGCCGGTGTGCGCAGATTCACAGGGGTGCCCGCGACGGCCACCTCGCCCTGCGAGTGACGCAGACCCACTAGCGCGCGGACAAACTCGTGTTGTCCGTTGCCTTCGGCCCCGGCCACGCCGACAATCTCGCCCTCGGAAACGCTGAAGTCGACCGGCCCAAAGCCGCTGCCGCTGAGCTTGCGTGCTGACAGCACCACCGGCTCGTCACCCGTGCGGCGTGGCTTCTCGGGGAACGCCAGGTCCGTCCTGACACCCACCATCAGCGCGACGATATCGTCGACGTTCCAGTTCTCGCGGCTATAGGTGGCCTGGATCCGGCCGTCCCGAATAACCGTGAGCTGATCCGCGAGACGCTGAACCTCATCAAGGCGGTGCGTGATGTACAGGATCGCCGTGCCGTGCGCGAGGGCCGACGACAGAAGAGCTTCAAGCTTGGCGATGTTGGCAGCATCGAGCGCCGCCGTCGGCTCATCGAGTAGCAGTACTTTTGGCCGGTGGATGATCGCCCGCACGACCTCCAGCAGCTGCTTGGAGCCGGGGCTGAGGGACGCAACCCGTGCGTCCGGCCCGAATGACAACTCGAACGGCTCGAGCAGCTCGCCCATGCGGGCGAGCTGCGTCCGGAAGCCGAGCGACTTGACACCATGGTACGAGAGGAGCAGGTTCTCGGCCACCGTCAACCCGGGAACCAGCGAGGTGTCCTGATAGGCCGTCAACAGCCCCAATCTGCGTGCTGACAGTGGCGTCGCCCGAGTCAATTCCTGCCCGCCGATCAGGACTTCCCCGCTGTCCGCTCTCAGCGTACCGCAGGCCACCTTGATCAGCGTGGACTTGCCAGCACCGTTCTCGCCCACGAGTGCATGGATCTCCCCGGCTCGGCAGACGAGAGAGGCATCGGTGAGCGCCCTTACCCCAGGAAACGACTTGGAGACTGCCTTCAACTCCAGTGCGTGTCCTGCGTGGGCGCTCACCGACTCCAACCTTCCTTTGTCCTGAACTACTTGGCGAACGCCGCCCGCAAGATGCTGGCGGGTAGGCCGGTACCGAAGTTTGCTCCGGCCGGATAGGACGCGCTGTAGTACTTGCCGATCTTGTTCAGGTTCACCATCGGCTGAGGCATGATGAGGTGGGCCGGGACCTTGATGCCGAGGTGCTCGGCGACCGCGGCGTGCACCTGCACATAACCGTAGGCCACTTCGCTCGGTGCCTCATAGGCGGTGAACTGATGGCTGGTGCCCTGGGCGCTCTTCCAGACCTTGTACGCCGCCATGTCGTCAGATCCGCCGACCATCGTCGGAGGCGTGTCGCCCAGCGACAGGAACTTCGACATGAAGGCCTCGTCCGTGTAATCGTAGATTACGGCCTTGGGCAGGCCCTTGGCGGCCAGTGCGGCTGCGGCCTGTTGTTCTCCCTGCGGCGTCCAGTTGGTGTTGCCGAACTGGACGGTGGCCTTATCGGCCGCCGCCTGCGTCTTGGCGCACGGCTGCCACTGGGCGCCGTAGCTATTGCCGGCCGGACCGGTGAACGCGGCGAGGTTCTTGCCGGACTTCACGGCCGTGTTGATTAGTTCCTTGCCGTATTGGCAGAGGTTCGCCACCACGTCGCCAGCCAGATCCGTCCCGTTGTACTTCGCCGTCGGAATGGTCTGCGTGGCCGCCTCCACGGTGATGTGTTTGGCAGCCGCCGCCTGGACGACGGGCTCCATCACCGATCCGAGGTCGAAGGACCCGACGATGACGTTGTCGCCCTGGGCGATCGCCGACCGGTAGTTGGCCAGTGCTTGGGAGACGCTGAAGTTCGCGTTCTCGAACGAGAGCGACTTCACATTGGGCTCGCGCTCCGCGGCCAGCGCCACCACGGCGCGATAGGTCTGGAAGTACGGGTTATTCACGTCTTCGAGCTCGGCAAGCTTCAGCGTGCCATGCGGATGGCCAAGTTGGCAAGGGCTGACCTTCAGGCAGTTCTCGACGATCCTGGTTTCCGCCGCAGTGGGCGGCCGGGCCGCGATCTTGAACGCCTGCTGCGCGGCCTTCTGCAAGTTGCCGACCTTGACAGTGCCAGGCCCGAACGCGTTGTCAAGCAGCGATTGAACCTGGGCAGGTGTACCAACCGGGTCCATCAACGATAGATCCGTCGTCTTCTTCGCGACGGAGCCAGTGTGCGTGCTCTTAGATGACCTGCTGCTCGCGAATGCCGCGACCGGAAGCGCGACCGCGCACACCAGTGCGAGAACTGCCGCTAGGCGCATCACCTGAGCCACTCCACTCCAGCTGTGGTCCTTGGACCGATGCATGTGGGAAACTCCTTTGAACTGAAAGTGACATTTCGAGTTCGGGGCCCGGCTAACCATCTGACCTCCGCGGGACAGTCCCTCTCTCCGCGATGGAGCATAGACCGCACGTCCCGGTCGGATTGTTGGCGTCTGGTAGGGGCCACGGCGTTGCCCGATCACCGTTCCGGACGGGTCAAAGGGGCGAAAGCCGCGCAAAATAAGGCGATCACGGGCTTGGCGCTCAGTCGCGACGCTTGGCCGAGAGGTTCCGTGAGGTCTCGGCACGGCAATTCCGACCCTGCTCAGAAACAGAACAATGTCGGGGTCGCGACACCCTGGTAGGCGGTGGGCTACTTTCAGTCAGACGCCGACGCGAAGCGCTCGACGGCTCGCTGGGCCGCGCGATGCAGCACCGAGCCCAGGGGCCACCCGATGTAGTGGGTGAGATGAAGGACTACTTCGTCTATCTGTGCCGTTGTCAGTTCACCGTTCTGCAGGGCGCTGTAGAACTGCAGTTCAGCCACATCGCCCCGACCGAGCGCGGCAACGACTCCGGTTACGAGTAGGCGGCGTTCCCTGATCGAAAGTCCCGGACGGGTCCAGACGTCGGCGAACAGGTGGTCGACCGTAATCTCCTCGTAGGGGTCGCTAGCTGCAGCCACCCCAACGTCCTCGACATACACGGCACTGAGCGCGCGTAGACCGCGCGCTCGCCGCTCATCAGTCACGGCTGCTGCCAGAGCTCAACCTGGAGGCCGTCCGGATCTGACGCGTACGCGAACACGACGCCTTCGAGCTCGCCCTCGAGCGCGATCGGAGGATGAAGGAAGGTGGCACCGCGCGCAACCATGTGCTCGTACTGGCTCTGGACATCGTTGATCCGCAGCGCGACGTGAGCGGCCCCCACGTCGCTATTTGACAGTGAGAAGTCCCGCCCGATTGGATCGTGGTACTCGAGCAGTTCAATCATCGTTTCGCCCACCGGCACAAATGCGTAGCTGAGAAATGCACCCGGCACGCCGAGCGCAGTTTGGATCCGCGGGTCCAGAGGTTCCGTACTCCGGACCTCGATCGCCGGTTCAACGTCAAACATGTCTTTCCACCACGCCAGGCTGCGGTCGAGACTGCGGACCGTCAGGCCGACGTGGTGGACGCCCCGCACCTGGTCACTCATCTGATGGGTGCATAGTGATTGCCATGATGCATGTTGCTGGTCATAACACCGGGCGCCCTCGCTGGCAACAATCTGCTCCTGGGCGCCCCCCCAAAGTGGTGGCATGCCTGGCCGGTCGACACGGCTGAGCGTACGGTGAACGCGTAATGGCGGCGATCGCCTTTCAACCGCACCGCGGGGTCCGCCGTCAAGACCAGCGACTTACCTTGGGGGCGCTGTCGCTGAGCGCCATGGTTTACGGGCTGCTGCAGTGTTTTGCCATCCCGGCGCTGCCCGACATCCAGCGAAGCCTGCATGCCTCGCCCGATGCGGTGAGTTGGGTACTGACCGCATTTCTGATCGCTGCCGCTGTCGCTACTCCGATCTCCGGCCGACTGGGGGACATGTATGGCAAGGAGCGTGTGCTGCTGCTGGTGCTGGGTCTCCTCGCGGTCGGGACATTGGTCTCGGCGCTGGCCGACTCGATGTTCGTGCTGGTGGCCGGCCGCGCGCTGCAGGGGGTCAGCGGCGGCTTATTTCCGCTCGCCTTCGCAATCATCCGGGACGAGTTTCCGGTCGAGACGGTCGCGAGCGGCTTGGCGCTGATGTCGTCGCTGCTCGGAGTCGGGTCCGCCATTGGTCTCGTATTGGCCGGGCCAATCGTCAGCGGGCTCGGCTACCGCTGGCTGTTCTGGATCTCACTGATCACCGTGATCGTGGCGGCGATCGCCACTCGCCGGCTGGTCCCGGAGTCTCCGATCAAGAGCGGTGGGCGGGTCGACTGGCTCGGCGCGGTGCTGCTGTCGGCTGGCCTGGTGGCGGTTCTCATTGCGCTCAGCGGTGCGTCTGGATCTGGGTGGTTATCGTGGCGCACAGTGTCGACCGCGACGCTGGGTCTGGTGCTGCTGTGCGCAACGGTGGTCATCGAGCGAGACCGCTCGGCGCCTCTCGTCGACGTGAGGGTGCTCGGGAGGCGTTCGATTTGGACTGTCAACGTCGCCACCCTGCTGCTCGGGGTTGGCATGTACGCGGCGTTCATCCTGCTTCCGCAATACGCCCAAGAACCCCGGTCGACCGGGTTCGGCTTCGGTGCGTCGATCACCCAGGCGGGGCTCTACATCCTGCCGATGCCGTTGATGCTGCTGGTAACCGGAACTCGCACCGCGTGGTTAACGAAGCGTTTCGGGGGTCGGCGGACGCTCTTGGGTGCCCTGGTGCTCTGCAGCGCGAGTTGGCTCGTGGTTGCTGCTGCACACAGCTTTCCATGGGAGATAGCGCTGAGCGCCGGGTTGTGTGGGGCGGGCAACGGTATCGCCCTCGCGGTTCTACCCATCCTGATCACACGGAACGTCCCGCCTAGCCAGACGGGCGCCGCCAACGGCATGAATAACCTCATGCGCCTGCTCGGCGGCGCTGTGGGCGGTCAGGCGGCGGCCGCAGTGCTGGCCAGTTCGGTCGTGCACGGTCAACCCAGCGAAAGCGGCTACACGTTGGCGTTCGTGCTGGGCGCAGTCGCGCTGTCTCTGGCGTTCCTGCCGGCTCTAGCAATACCGAGCCGGGGTGTCGCAGGCGCCTTAGGCGAGACATAGCCTTCGACCAGATCGATACCGAGGTCTGTCAGGTCACGCGAGTCGATGAGCTCGTTGGCGGTTAGCGATATCCGAAGGGCTCCGAGGTCTTGGAGGATCGACGCGAGTTCAGCCGTGACGGCCCACCCGGCCGGCGCCTCGTTCAAATGGTCTCGAGGTGGGCCGGTTTCGTCACCCGCGTGGTAGATGATCACGCCGCGGCCGGTGAGTCGAACCTCGCCCAGGGCCGCCCTGAGGCCCTCGCCGCAGAGGCAGGCGCGGCTTCCGAACACATCCCCGAGAAGACAGCGACGCTGGACGTGGACCCGAGCCACCTGGTCAGACAGGTCGGCCACGAACGCGACGTAATCAAGTCCTGACCGTCGACCCCGGTAGGCGATCGCTGTGAACGAAGCGTCCGGGGTCGGGATCGACGCCTCCACGCACCGGTCTACTGCGGCGCTGAGGCGTTCGCGCTCGACGATCACGGCTCGAACGGAGATGCAGGTGAGGTCAAGTCGACGCGCGAGCCAAATGCATGCCCGCAGATCTGCTGGTCTCCCCCAATGATCCACGAGCTCTGCGTAGCCGGCCACCGGCTCCAGTCCGGCCAAGACCATCGCCTCCAAAGCTGCGCGCATGGGGCACGAGGTGTCGAGGGTCAGACACTCGCCAGCGGCTGAAGGAAAAACGTGGCCGGGCGCCACGAAATCGCCGGCCGCCGTCTTCTCAGCGGCAAACGCCCGCAAGGTTGCGGCGCGATGCGCGCGAATGCCGCGAGCCACGCCATCTGCGAGGTCTACCGGAGCACGATGCGCGCCGGCGCCGAAGGTCGGAATCCTCAGAGCGTCGAGTCGCTCCTCCGAAGCTACGACACGCACCACGCCCGTTCCGTGCGTGGTAGCCAGCGCGATGAAATCGACGGATGCGTGCTCCGCGGCTTGCGCCAAGTAGCCGCAGTTGTTGACCTCGTCGAGGAAGACCACTGGATGGCCCGCCGCGAGTTTCGCAAGCCCGTGGGTCAGCTCAGCAGCCACGTCCTCGACACGTCCCCGCGCATCGGTTGGCGGCAGCTGTAGCGCGGTAACACCTGAGCCCGATGCCGATATCATGACACCAGGTTATCGGGATGAGCACACGTTTCCAAGGCACACAGCGATGAATTTCGCACTCGCGAACGAACTGGCCGTTCGTCTCGAGTCAGCGTGGATCGATCGGCTTCCTATCCAGCCGCTGACCGAGGCCGGCCTCACCACTCCGGAGCAGGCTTACGCCACGCAGCAGGCATGGAGTGCGCTGCGCTCGAGAGCCGGCGACCGACACGTCGGCCACAAAATCGGACTGACCAGCCTTGGAATGCAGAAGCAGATGGGGGTGGGGGAACCGGACTATGGCGAGCTATGGGCATCCCGCCAGGCGATGGTGAACGATGGTGTGGCCAACTTCGCGAGCTCCGACTTCCTGCAGCCGAGGGTGGAGGGAGAGGTCGCCTTTCTGCTTTCCGCCGATCTGGCCGGGCCAGGAGTTACCCCCGAGGTGGTCCGCGACTCTGTTGTGGCGGCAGCCCTGGCCATCGAAGTCGTGGACAGCCGAATCGTCGACTGGCGGATTCAGCTCGTCGACACGATTGCCGATAACGCATCATTCGGCGGCTTCGCGCTAGGTGACTGGTCGGAGCGGCTGCTGGCGGCCCCTCTGGCCACCACCACCTTTGTGCTGAGTCGCCACCAGCAGGAGTTGGTCAGCGAGCCAGGATCGGCGGTGCTCGGATCTCCGCTGCACGCCGTCGCCTGGCTGGCCAACAAACTGAGCTCGCTGGGCGGGGGGATCCGGGCCGGTGACGTCGTCCTGTCCGGATCTTTCGGGGCGGCCGTTCCGGCCCGGGCAGGAGACGAGTTTACGCTGCGAACGGCCGGAGAGCCCCCCCTCACGGGGCGATTCGTCGGTTCCTGATCACGGTTCCCACTACGCGCGACTTCTGGAGGAGCATCATGCCAACTACTTTTCGTTCCGAGGACGTCCGCCCTGGAGTCAGGCTGCTCACCCTTGACCGGCCCGACCGGCTCAATGCGGTCAACTGGACAATGGTCGAAGAGCTTGAGGAGACGTTTCTCGCTCTTCGCACCGATCCCGAGGTTCGGGTGGTGGTTCTTACCGGGGCCGGGCGCGCCTTCTGCGCCGGCCTGGACATTAAGGACCCACGCTCTTTCGACCAGGACAACACCGTCCACGCCTACCAGCTACAGGAGATGTTCGGTCGTATGTGCTCCGCGCTCGGTCAGGTTGCCCAGCCAGTCATAGCGGCTGTCAATGGGGTGGCCAGTGGCGCCGGATTCGTGTTCGCGCTCGCCTCCGACATGCGGATCGCCGTGCCAGAGGCACGTTTCAATATGGCCAATGTGCGGATCGGCTTCTCCGGATGCGACCTCGGATCCTCTTATTGGCTGCCGAGATACGTTGGCCTTGGGGTCGCGTCGGAGCTCTTGATGACTGGACGCTTCATCGGCGCTGAGGAGGCCGAACGCCGCGGTATCGTCAACCAGATCGTCGAGCCGGAGGCGCTGCTCGATGCCGCTCTCGACTTGGCCGGCGAGATCACGCGCAACTCCCCGTTCGCGGTACGCATGACGAAACAGGTCCTGCGGGCCAACGTTAACGCACCATCGCTTGGCGCGGCTGTCGAACTTGAGAACCGAACTCAGATCCTGTGTACGCGCACCAACGACTTCGAAGAGGCGCTGAGTGCTTTCCAGGAGAAGCGCGAGCCCCAGTTCACGGGAAGCTAGAGAACTTGCCGTCGGACGGGGGCGCCGCGCGGCCCTCCGTCCGACGGCGAAGACAGCGGTCGGGACCTCGGATCAGGACGAGCGTGCGGCCAACAGGTCAGGCACGTGCGATACGGTGCTGTCCGCGAGGTCGGGGCCTCCGCCGCACTCACGCCGGAGCACGGGCGCGATCTCCTCGGCGAAGAACTGGATCTGCTCCTCATTCTCCTCAGAGCTGAGCCCCGAGCCCTCGAACTGGCAGTTGAAGTAGAAGTCGCTGTCGGGGTAGACGTCGTTCTTGATCGACATGATGCCGTCGATCACCTGGTCCTTACTACCGACGATCGATAGCCCCTTATCCTCGAGGTCCTCAGGCTTGGTCGGAATCGACTGGTCGCCGTTCACGAGTACGCCGAAGCCGAACGGGTCATACCAGTTCCAGACCCGGCGGATGCCCTCCCGAAATTTCTCGAGATTTCCGATCCCAGGCTCCGCGACGTGGATCCATCGCCCGGTTATGAGCCCCCTATGACGGGTGGCGTCCCAACCGGGCTTGAACTCACCCTGACCGAGTCTGTCCGGCCATCCGTAGTGCTCGCAGAGCCTCATGTACCCGTCGATCTGTTGCTTGAGCATGTCGTTCTGGACGAGATTGAAGTAGCCGTTGAATCCATGCTTGGCGGCGTTCTGAATCGAGCGTGGGCTGACCATCAGCTGCCACAGCGGCGGATGAGGCTGCTGGACTGGTCGCGGAAGCAGCGAGATTTGACGCAGGTAGCTGTTCTCGTCGATCCCCGTGGGATTGAGGTTGAAGTCGTCTTCTTCAGGGCCGAGCACGTCACTGGCGCGGTGACCGTTTCGGTTGGTCTCGAAGTACTGCTCGGTGACCGGATGCCCCCATTTGAGATAGCGAGGCGGAACCGAGAAGAAGTCGCCGTGAAACGAGAATGATTCCTGCGTCCAGGCAGTTTTGATCAGGTCGTACGCTTCGTCGAAGAACATCCGGTTGCGTTCCTGATCGGCATGCGAAGAGCCGTAAGTGAACCCGAACAACTCGGTTTCTCTCGGCTGGTATCCACGCCCGAAGCCGACTTCGGTGCGTCCCCCGCTGATCACATCCAGCAGCGCGATCTGCTCTGCCAGTCTCAGCGGATGGTGCCAGGGCAGGATGTTGGCGGCTTGCCCGAGGCGAATCCGCTTAGTCAGCGCCGCGATTGCCGTCTCGGACTGGAGTGGATTTGGGCTCAGCTCGCTGCCCTCGAGGATGAAGTGATGCTCGCTCATCCAGAAGTAGTCGTAGCCGAGCTGGTCAGCCAGCACGGCTTGGCGGATCTGGTCGTTGGTTACGCGCTGCGCAGACCGGTTTATGTCATCGAGCGTTCCATGCGGAACGCGAATGCCGGACTTACCTGTAGTAAACGGCATGTCCGAACAACCGGTGGTGAAGATGCCGAGTTCAATCATCGAGAGAGCGCCTCCTCAGGCGTTTCGGAGCATGCTCATGGGCAGAGCTGGGTAACCGCCCTCGACCTGCATTACCGTGCCGTGGACGTACGCTGCCGCGTCAGAGGCGAGGTAGACGACGACCAAGGCAACGTCCTCGACGCTGCCCAGCCGACCGATCGGTGTGGCGGCGATGGCAAAGTCCTCGATTGCCGGATCAGCCCGAGCTTCTGCGTTCATGGGCGTCACGATCCAGCCAGGAGAGATCGCGTTCACTCTGATCCCACGGGGCCCGAGCTCGACCGCCATCACCCTGACCATCGCTTCGACGGCGGCCTTGCTCATCGAGTAGGCGGCCCCGTAGCCGATGCCAAAGCGGGCCATTGTGGAACTGAAGAACAGCATCGATGCTCCGGAGGAGAGGTGCGGCACAACCGCCTCGGCCAGGCGGAAAGGCGCGCGCGTGTTCACCTCCCACTGACGATCAAGCACGGCCAGCGTGTCAACGTCGTCTTGCGCCACGGCAGCGGAATCGTAGATGCCGGCACAGCTGACGAGTATCTGCAGCGAGCCGAACGACGCCAGCGCTTGGTCGACGATCTCCTGAGGAGCGCTGGCGTCGGTGAGCTCGGCTCGGACCGGTAACGCGGTGCCGCCGCCACTGGTGATCGTGGCTATGGTCTCGTTCAGACGGCTCTCGTCGCGACCGACAGCCACGACAGCTGCGCCCGCCGCTGCGAGCGCGACTGCCGCAGCCTGTCCCATGCCCGATGTCGCACCGGTGACAATCGCGGTGCGACCAGTCAAGTCGATACTCAGCGCCATCGAATCACGCCTTTGCACCGGCGGCAGTCACGCCGACAGCCTCCTGGCGAAAGTGCGGTATCACGTACTCGCCCCACTGCCGGATCGTCTCCATGCAATGCTCCTGGCTGACCGTGCCCTGCTGAATGCAGCACATGACCTCGTCTACGCCAGCCTCCTGCAAGGCCTCTACGTATGAGATCGCGTCCTGAGGGTTGCCGTACGCCTGGTCCGGGTTGTAGCCGGCCGTGACACCCGGATCGATCGGGATCTCCATCTCATGGAGGCGAGCGACAAAGTCGTCCGCCGCGTCGCTGAGAGCACCACGAAGATTGTCGATGCTGTCATCCACGACACCGTCCGGGATTGGGCCGCCGCCGTAGTAGTGGGAGATCGACTGGGCGAAGAATTTCTGGCCGCGCAGACCAGCCCGGATTGCCTCGTCCCGGTCGTCCAGGATCAGGGTCGGACAGAGTGCTCCGAACCAGTCGTTGCTGATTCCGGGCGAGACGAAGTTCTCGCCAGTGCGTTCGTCAACGAAGCCCTTGTAGAAGTCGAGCAGCTCCTTCATCTCGGCGGGGCCGCCGTACCCGAGGACCAAAGCGCCGACGCCCCACTCGGCCGCCAAGCGCAGTGTGTCCTTGTGGGTGCAGGCCATGAAGAGAGGCGGATGGGGCTTCTGTTGGGGCTTGGGTACGATCGAGAATCCGTCGCTGCCTTCCGGCGGTGTGATCTTGATCAGCTCGCTGTCCCAGGAGAATTTTGGCGCCGTCCAGATGCGACTGACGATCTTGAGCGACTCCTCCATTTCGATGTAGGTCTTGTCGACGTCCACGCCGTAGAGGCTCGTTTCGGTCACGGTCGCTCCGCGACCGGCGCCGACGTCCAGTCGCCCGTTGGAGAGAATGTCCAGCATCGCTGTGCGCTCGGCGACCCGGACCGGATGGCTGAAGCCGAACGGCAGGCAGATCACCCCGTGTCCGATTCGGATCCGTTCGGTCTTGGCGGCCACATAAGACAGGAAAATCTCTGACGCGCTGAGGTGGGCATAGTTGACGAGCGCGTGGTGCTCGACGGACCAGATCCGGTCGAATCCCATCTCTTCGGCGTAGACCGCCTGCTGGACACAGTCGCGGAGCACCTGATGCTCGTTCCTGACGTCGGTCATCTGTGCTTCGAAGATCATTGAGAACTTCATGTGGCTCCTCCGTGCATTGTGCGCGTCAATTTTGGATCGTCAGGCGGCTTGGAGTCGCTCGCCCAGTGCGGGCAGCTCCTCCTCATTCGCCGCTTGGCCTGGTGGGAAGATCAGGGAGAACGTGAAGAATCCGTGGAACATGCCATCAAACCGACGAACGCTTGCCTCGACGCCCGACTCGGAGAGCCGTCGGGCGTACGCCTCACCCTCATCGCGCAGCGGATCGAACTCCGCAGTGATCACGCGAGCGGGCGGTAACCCACTCAAGTCGGCGGCGCGCAACGGGGACACCAGGGGATCCGCTGGGTCACCCCCGTATTGCTCGCAGTACCACCGCATGTGGGTCGCTGTCGTGAAGTACCCGTCTCCGTTCTCACGGTAAGACGTAGTGTCGAAATTCTGATCGGTGACCGGGTAGATCAGGAACTGGAACACGATCGGCGGCCCTCCGCGGTCGCGGGCCATCAGTGCCACGGCCGCGGCGAAGTTGCCGCCTGAGCTGTCGCCTGCGACGGCAAGTCGCTGTGAATCCCCCCCAAGCTCAGCGGCATGCTCGAAGGCCCAGACCGTAGCCGCGTATGCGTCCTCAAGTCCGCCGGGGTACGGTGTCTCAGGCGCGAGCCTGTAGTCGACCGAAAGCACGACGGCGTCGGCCATGTTGGTCAGGTTGCGGCAGAACGCGTCATGCGTGTCGAGATCGCACAGCACGAAGCCACCGCCGTGAAAGAAGACGATCAACGGCAGTGGCGTGCCCCCGGGGCCTTCACGGCCGGCCGGCCAGTACACGCGGGCCGGGATGGGGCCCTCGGCTCCCGCGATCAGACGATTCTCAACGCGTCCGACCTCTGCCGGCGCGACCGGCGGAGCGGGCTGAGCAGCGAGCAGCGCGCGTGCCTCCGCTGCGTCGGTCACCTCCCTCGCCCAGCTTTGGAAAGCCGGCGTCGAGCAGCGAGATTAACTCTTCGGCCTCGGGATGGAGCGGCATGTCTCTCCTTTATTGCGGCGCGGGCAGGGCCACGCCTGCGGACGCCCCACCATCGACGATGTACTCCGAGCCGGTTACGTAAGCCGCAGCATCGGAACTCAGGAAGGCGACGACCTCGGCGACCTCATGCGTCAGGCCGACGCGTCGCAGGGGAACACCGGGCAACTTGCCCTCGCCTGCCTCCATGCCCAGAGACCAGGTCATCGCGGTATCGACTGCGCCAGGCAGCACGCAATTGACTCGGATCCCGTCGTCTGAAAGCTCGAGTGCGGCCACTCTGGTGAGACCGCGCAACGCCCACTTGGTGGCCCCGTAGGCAGCGTGCCCCGGATAGCCCATTGCCCCGGCGGTTGAGGAAACGTTCACAATCGCTCCGCCGCCGCGCGAGCGCATCGGTCCCGTGACCGCCTTGATCCCGAGGAACGCCCCGCCGAGATTGACTTGCATCATCCTCATCAGCCCTTCACTGGACTCCTCGGCGATCGTCGTAACCCAGTAGATCCCAGCGTTGTTGATGAGTACGTCGATGCCGCCGAACTCAGACTGGGCGGCCTCGACAACGGTGTTCCAGGCGTCGGCGTCGGAGACGTCATGAGGGAGGAATCGGGCCGCGTCTCCTATCGACTCAGCGACGGCGCGACCCTCGTCCTCGAGCACGTCAGTCAGTACGACATGGGCCCCTCGCGCAGCGAAGAGCCGGGCCTCCGCCTCGCCCTGACCGCGAGCCCCGCCGGTGACGATCACGACTTTGTCACTGAACGTTCCCATGGCAGCATTGAAACCGCCCTTGGGCCCCTTACTCAAGCCACGGCACCTCATTCCCCCCCCGAAGTTCTGGAGCTTGAGAGGAGACGTCTCGACCTGACGGTACGTGCCCCATAGTGTCTCGACGAGTGTGAGTTTCGCCAGATCTGGAGGGCAAATGGCCGAGGGTGCATACCACCAACATGTGAGGCGCCACACCCGCGATCTGGTCTGGGACAAGGTAGCGGACGTGGTCGTGGTCGGTACGGGCGCGGCGGGCTGCTCGGCGGCTCTGTCGGCAGCTCAGGCGGGGGCCCAGGTTCTCGTTGTCGAGAAGCGTGAGGCCGTCGGAGGCACCACCGCGAAGTCCGGCGGATGGTTCTGGATGCCCAACCACACGCGCCTGCGTGAGGCGGGTATCGAGGACCCGAAGTCGGACGCGTTGCGCTACATGGCGAGGTTGACCCGGCCCGAGGCTTACGACCCCAGTGAGGCGCAGTTGGGACTGGCTGACTGGGAGTACGCACTGATTGAGGCGTTCTATGACAACGCCGCCGTGGCTGAAGACGCGCTCCGAGAGATGGGCGCACTACGAAGTGTTCATGCCGCCGAGTTTCCTGATTATTACGCCCACCTCCCTGAGAACCGGGTTCCCCATGGTCGCGTGCTGATCCCCGAGACACCGGCGGGCGAGCAGGGAACCGGCGCCGACATGATCGATCAGATGATGGGGGTGATCGAGCGGACCGGGATCGAAGTCCGGCGCGAGCATCCGGTGCTGGCGGTGGTGCTCGACGACGGCGGCCGTGTCGTCGGCGTGATCGTCGAGCACGACGGGACTGAGGTTGCCCTAGGTGCACGGCAGGGGGTGATATTTGCCACCGGCGGTTACGGCCACGATCCCGACCTTCGGCGGCAGTTACTGGCAGGCCCGATATTGGTGACCTGCGCCGCTTCCGGCAGCACCGGCGACTTTTTGCGGATCGCGGTCGAGCTCGGATTGCCGCTGCGAAACACCGGCCACCCGTGGATGTCCCCGGGCATTCTGGAACGCGGCCTGCGCAACCGCGCCGACAACGAGATGACGTTCCAAGCGACCGGTGACAGCATGATCGAGGTGGACCGGACCGGCCGGCGTGTGACGAACGAGAAGCTCCCGTACAACGAGCAGACCCTTGCACACTGGCATTGGGATGCTCAGCGGGCAGAATATGGGAACTTACTGCTGTTCATGATCTGGGATGAGTACGCCCAGAACACGTTCGCCAGCAACCTCCCGGGCAACCCGATCGCTCCGGCCGGGGAGGATGATGACCACGTAGTGTCTGGCGCCGATCTTCCCGCTTTGGCCCGTGCGCTTCAGGCCCGGCTCGCTGAGTTGGCGCCTCACACCGGCGGCGTCGCTCTGGAGGAGAATTTCAGCGAGCGGCTGGCCGAATCGATAACCCGGTTCAACGAGCATGCGCGAGCCGGTCACGATGCAGATTTTCATCGCGGCGAGACGCCGATCGAAGTTTTCTTCAACTCATTTCACGGTCCGGTGCGCAGCGACCAGTCTCCGACAATGGCTCCGTTGGCTGGTTCCGGGCCGTACTACGCGACGATTCTCGCGCCCGGCATGCTGGACTCCAAAGGCGGCCCGCTCGTGGACCCTCACGGTCGCGTCCTCGACGCCGGGGGGCGGCCCGTCCCCGGCCTCTTCGGCGCCGGCAACTGCGTCGCGTCACCATCTGGTAAGGCCTACTGGGCGGGAGGGGCGACGCTTGGGCCGGCGCTTACGTTCGGTTACCTGGCGGGGCGCAGCGCGGCCCGCGAGCCAGTAGGTGAGCGTGCCGTTGCGACGCCCGTATGACCGGTGGCCGCGCCAACCCGGAGCCGGTCCATGATTACTTCGCCGCCTTCGCGCGAGGCGACTTCGACCGGGTCCGCGGGGTATTTGGGCCTGAATGCGTGATCACCGTGCCGGGCTGCGGCCTCCTCGCGGGACGGTATGAGGGTCCGGCCGGCGTAGATAGGTTTCTGACGACCGTGCTCTCCGCCGTCGATGGGCGCCGAAGCGGGTTCCGCGTGGACGACGTGACCGTAGGCCAGCGGCTTGTGATCGCCCGTGAGGTGGCAGAGTTGGCTCGTCGGGATCGGGAGGGTGAGGCGGCCGAGCTGCCGCTTCTTTTGCGGTTCACGATCGGCGATGACGATCGCATCGCGACGATGGATATCACCCCCGAGGACGCCGCGGCCTACGACAGGTTCTGGGCCGAATAGCCGTCCATCGCGCTAAGCGTCAGTTTGAGGCGCGGACATGGTTCGTCGAAGCTCTGCTCGCCGGAGCTTCCCGGTTGCGGTGCGGGGCAATACCTGCGTAACGGTGACTGTCTTGGGGGACTTGTAATGCGCTAGTCGGTCCCGGCAGAACACGATCAGCTCCGCCGGGTCGATGGCAGCTCCGGGCCGGGCCACCACCACGGCGGTCACCGTCTCGCCCCAACGCGCATGCGGAATCCCGATCACCGCCGCCTCGGCGACAGCGGGATGCTCAATCAGAACGTTCTCGATCTCGCTCGGATACACATTCTCGCCACCGGTGACGATCTTGTCGCCGCGGCGGTCGACGAGATATAGGTAGCCGTCCGCATCGCGGTAGCCCAGATCACCCATATGCATCCAGCCGTCCTCCAGGGCCTCCGAACTGAGATCGGGAGCGCGCCAGTAACCGGACATCAGGTTGGCACCGCGGGCCAGCACCTCACCGACCTCGGCGACGCCGACGTCCTTGCCGTCCTCGCCCGCCAGGCGCCAGACCATGCCGGATGACGACCGGCCGACTGACGCCAGCAGGTGCGGGGCGTCGTCTGGATCATGATCGGCGGGCGTGAGCATCGAGACGCCCATCGCTTCGGTTGAGCCGAACCCGTTGACCAACTCGCAACCCCAGGTCGAATAGGTCCGTCGCGCGAGCTCAGGCGGCATCGGTGCACTGCCGTACATCAGACGCTCCAGGGCCGGCGCGGGCCCCGCGCTGAGTTCAAGCAGGTCGTGAACCATGGTCGGAACAAGCTGCCCGTGCGTGAAATCGCCGGCGTGGAGATGCCGGAGCCAACGATCCCCGTCGAACCGTCGCAGCTGCAGGCACGTTGCCCCCAAATAGGTGAAGCCGTAGGCGACCGCTGCGCCGACGTGAAACATGGGATTCGACGACATGTAAATGGATCCGGGGCGAGTCCCCATCTCGTGGCCCATCGCGATCAACGTGGCATGCAGAGCGGAGTTGGTCAGCATCACACCCTTAGCCCGCCCGGTGGTTCCGCTGGTGTAGTTGATCATCCCCAGCGCGTCGGCGGAGAGCGCCGCCGGGATCGGCTGTGGCGTCGCGTCGGCGAGGGCGGCGGCGTAGTTTCCCCGTTCGCCGAGTAAGAGCGTGTCAGTGATGGGCAGCTGGTTCGCGAGGTCTTCCAAACCCGGCCCTACAAGCAGCAGATCCGGCTCGCAGTCCTCCAGCGCGGCTGTCAGCTCGGTGGCCGAGAGCCGGTAGTTGAGGGGAACCAGAATGGCACGCGCGCGTGGGACGGCGGCCCGGATCTCGATTAGCTCCAGCTCGTTGTAGGCGAGCACGGCGACTCGCCGGCCGGCAAGGCCACGGCCTTCGAGGTAGCCGGCAAATGCCGCCGCACGGGTGGTGGTCTCGCTGAAAGTCAGCGCGCGGCCCTCGACGGCAACGCAGGTCCGCGAGGGATACCGCCGGGCGGCATAGTTCAGGAGGTCAGGAACGATCGATTCCGGCAGTCGCATCAGTCAACACCTCCGGGACGTCGAAACGGGATCTCTTCCACGACGCAGGCGGGGGAGCAGCTCAGCAGCCACGTCACCGCGCCGGCGACATCCGTCGCCGCGATCATCTTCTCTGCGGGGATGCCTTCATCCTCGGTCATCTCGGTGGCTACGACCCCGGGGCACAGCGCGCAGGATTTGATGCCGTGTGGTCCGAGATCGACGTTCATCGCCCGGGTCAGGCCGATGATTGCGGCCTTCGTGGTTGCGTAGATCGGCATCAGCGGTCGGGGCCGCCAGGCCGTAACTGAGGCCGTGTTCACGACCAATGCGTTGCCGTGCTCGGCCCCTGCCCTGCGCAGCAGCGGACCCGCGAAGTGATAGCCGAGTATCACCGCGCGCAGGTTCACGGCCAGCTGAAGATCGATGTGCTTGACGCTGTATTCGTCGATCTCCGCGCTGATCCCCATGCCCGCGTTGTTCACCAGCACGTCCATCCGACCGAAGCGGTCTGCATGAGCTGCCACCGTTGCCGCAAGTGCTTGCTCGTCGGCGACGTTGCCCGGAACCGCGTGCACTTGGAGTCCCTCGCTGCGTAGCTCCTCAGCGGCCGCTCGCAGGCGGTCTTCTCGACGGGAGGTGATGGTGACACCGTACCCGGCATGACCGAGCGCGCGGGCGATCGCGAGTCCGATGCCCGAAGAGCCCCCCGTCACGAGGCCGCTGCGCATGCCTTCAGGTGAGGCCGAATCATCTCATCGGAATAGCGTTGCAGCGCGTCGCGCCGCTCCTGGATGCTAAGACCACCGTAGCGGCGGACGTACAGTTGGAACGGATCGACGTGCACGGACCGGACTCCGAGCTCCAGAAGCTCCCCGAGCTCCTCCGGCGACCGCGACTTCACGGCGGACGCAACGTAGTCAAAGGACGTTTCGCGTCCCGCTGTCTCCCGAATCCGCAGGAGCCTCGCCAGATTTTCAGCTGTCCGCGGTTGACTGTTGAGCGGTGGCAGCATGCCGTCCGCCAACTGCGCCGCCCTTCTTAAGGCGGGAGCGCTGTCGCCGCCGACGTAGATCGGTACGGGTGGATTAGGCGCCGGCACCATGGTCAGCTCGGGGAACGAGCGGAAGCGCCCTTGATGGGAGATGCGCCCCCCGCCAAACGCTTTGCGGATGACTTCGATCGATTCCTCCGTGCGCGGTCCGCGCGTGTCGAAGTCATATCCGAGGATCTCAAACTCCTCCCGCAGCCAACCGGCGCCCACACCGAGCATGAACCGTCCAGGGAATAGCGCCCCCAGCGTCGCCGCTCCCTTGGCGACAAGCAGCGGGTCACGCATCGGGAGCACGATGATCCCGGTCAACACCTTCAGCGTTTTGGTGCTCGCGAGAATCGCCGCTGCCGACACGAAAGGGTCCGGCCACTCGCAATACTCGTCCCAGGGGGCCCGTCCGCCGGCCTCGCCCGGTACATACGGATACGGCGAAGCAGTGTCCAGTGGATGCACGACGTGATCTGGGATTGTGATACCGGCAAAGCCGAGTGACTCGGCCAGCTGGGATACCTCGAGCAACTGGTCGGATGGGATGTAGGTCCCGTAGAGAAAGAACAGCATTTACGGGCCTCACCGGGGTCGATCGTGCTGACCGTGTAACACCGGTACCCGCCGAGGTTTCCGCAGCATGTCAGACGCCGGCCGCGGCTAGCGCCCGATTCCACTCGTCGCGCAGGAGCTCACGCAGGTATGCCTTGCGACTCTGCGCATCCATGAAGTCGAACAGGATCGTGCCGAAGGGGTCGATCTGCTCCCGCAGCAGGGTGATCTGCTCAGCTGTTGGTTCGGGCGTAACACCAACGTCGGACCCCATCTCCAGCTCAAATCCAGTCCGGTCGATCACTTCCTGCGGGTCGGTGCCCGCAGTCAGCGTCTCAACTCGAAACGGCCGGTCGATGTCGTCCTTGACCATTACGCATAACGGGGTGACGACCCGAACTGGGCCAGGCAGCAATCCCAGCTCACGGCGCTGCGCGTCGGCGAGTGGGACTCGCTGCCCGGTACGAAAATCGACCTTTTGCACCAAGGTTCGGGTGTCGTGCCGCCCAAAGTAAGCGATGATCCGTCCGTAGTTTTGGACGACCTCAGGGGACCCGGCTCCGCCCGGCAGCCTCACCTTTGGCTTCGCGTAGTCGCCGATAACCGCGAGGTTGAAGGCACCACTTCCGTCGATCTGGGCGGGCGAGATGCACTCGACCAGCCCTCGGCCTCCGAGGTGAACCGTCATAGTCGACTGACTGAACGTCCAGTGCGCCACGCTTCCGCGGTACGCAGCCGCCTCCACGCCGGCGAGGTTGAGCTGAACGGGCGGCATCCCCACCGAATTGAAGCCGACTAGGTAAGCGTCGGGCGCGTGGGTCAGTTTGGCGAGCATGTAGGCCGCATAGGCAAGCGGCGTGAACGATCCGAGCACGGTGACGCCGGACTCGTCGACTTCCGATGCGATCCGGCACACTATCTGCTCCGCTATTGCGCGGTCACTCATGGCGTCGCCAGGGTTGGTGCCGTGGCAGAGATGGTGCTCAGAACGGAGCGGCGCTCCTCATCAAGCACGCGCAAGCGATAGGTCTCCTCGCTTTCGCCGGCGAGTGTCGCGATGTATTCCGCTGCCTCGCCCGCCGCACACACGTCGGCATAGTCCGCAACGGTCCAAGCGTCGAATCCGTAGCTGGGTACGTGTGAGGTGGGGTGGGCTCCCCATGGTGCCTCGATGACAGCATCGACCAAGAAGCCGGGCACTGAGGTGAGGGTTGGGTTCTCTGAGATCGTCTCGGTACTGACCAGCTCCTCACAGGTGACCACGACCCTATGGGCGGCCCGTGCCAGCTCGGGGTCGGCTCCCATTGGGCCGTCGACCTGCGCATTGCCGGCCGCGTCGGCTCGACGCGCGTGAATAATCGCAGTGTCAGGGGTGAGCGCACGGATGGCCAGCAGCTCGGCGCCCGTGAACGGGCACGTGATACCGGCATATAGCGATGGCGTTACGTCCGGAAGCTCTGAGCCTCCGATCCCGGCCATGGGCAGGAACGGTACGTGCCGTGCCCCGGCGTCGAGGGCGATATTGAACCCGACGCCGCTCAGTTCGTTGAGTTTGATGGTTCCCCCCTCCGCCGCTCGGCGGAAGTGCGGGGCGAGCCCGTAGGCTTCCAGCGACACCATTGAGAAGGTCAACTCGCGCACAAGGCCGGCGCCGATCAGCAGATCGACGTCGATTGAGCACAACGACCCGATCACATGGAGGTCGTTGATTCCGGCACGAATGAGCTGGCGGACGGCCGCCATCGGGTGATTGGACATCCAGGCCCCACCCAGCCCGACGCTCTGGCCAGGCCTGACGAAGTTTGAGAGCTCCTCGAGTTGGATGACCTTGCTCATCGACGGCGCCGATCATGTCCGATGCCGTTGAGCGCGTGCAAGGAAAGTCTTCCGGGGACCCCGCCGTTCGGGTGGAGGATAAGTGTCAGCCCAGCCGCTCGCTACCCAGCAGGCGTGCCATCAGGTCTGCAAGGCGGTCATCCTGATACTCCTCTTCCCAACCGAGCACGAGCAGCGAATACACCGGACGCTCGAACGCCGCGACGATGAGGTCCGCGGTAGTCTCGGGGTCGACGCCCTGGTCGATCATCCCATGCTGCTGACCCGCGATGATCACCGCGGCCATCTCCTTCCGGGACTTCTCATGGAGGTCTACCCAAACCTCTGTAAAGCCGGTCGGAGGTTCGAGCAGCTCCCACCATACTTTGAAGATCGGTTTGTATTCGCGATACACCTCCAGGTAGCGCAGGGTGCTCTCGCGAACGATCAGTCGCCCGTCCGCGTCGGCCGGCATCCGTGTTTCGCGGTGTAGTCGATCTGTCAGGTCCTGCAGCAGACAGCGGAAAATGTCGCTCTTGTCCTCGAAGTACTGGTAGACCGTGCCCGAGGCAAGCCCTGCTCGGTCAGCGATGTCAAGAATGGTCGTGTCGGTAAAGCCTTTGGCGCCGAACACCTGAGTGGCGGATCGGAGCACTCGCTGGCGCGTTCGGCGCCCACGCGTCGATGTTGCGTCGGAGCGCCCCTGGGCTGGCTGCCAGGCGATGGGGCCGGGAGACGCCGTCATGCGCTGTACAACCCGTGTAGAACGAGCCGCTCGAGTTGGGTCGCCACCGCTTCGGGAGCTCGCCGCGGTATCCACTCCGCGGCCTCCGTCAAGGCGTACTGGGTGACGATGTCGACGACCATCAGGGGGGCGCCTCGAGTCGTCGACGCCTCGCTTCCGGGCGGGCTCAGGCGCTTGGCCAGCAGCCGAGCGCAGTCAGAGCGTAACTCGTGGGCAGGCTCCAGGTGTGAGGATCCGGCGCGCAGCAGCTCCTGCGAAGCTCGCACGACGCCTTGATGTTGCCGTGCCACCTCAAGCCACGCCACGATCTGCGCGTTGAGCGACGGTGCGGTGTCCAGTGCGTCGAGCAGGGCTGCACCGTACTCGGCGTACAGGACGGTGAAAAAGTGCAGCTTGCTGGAAAAGTGACGGTAGAACGCGCCCGTGGTGAGATTGGCTTCCGCCGCGATGTCCGCCAGGCGCGAGCCGGCATAGCCGCGGGACGCGAAGGCCTCGCGCCCTTTAGCCAGTAGAGCCTCGCGCGTGGTGAGCACTTCGATGTCAATCTTACGCGTGATGATAAGCTGCCGTCAGGTTTTCAGATGAAACGGGATATTTTTCTAGCAGAGCACGACGATTTTCGAGAGTCAGTGCGCGGCTTCTTGCAACGGGAAGCTGTACCGCATCGCGACCAGTGGGAACTGGATGGACGACTTGACCGGTCGTTTTGGCGAAAGGCGGCGATGCAGGGATTCGTCGGATTTGAAGCTCCCGAGGAGCTGGGCGGGCTCGGGATACACGACTACCGATTCAACGCAATCCTGCTGGAGGAGATGTGCTATGCGGGTTTGCTGCCTGACCATTTCATGCTACAGAACGATGTACTGGGACCGTACCTTTTCGAGCTGGCGTCTGCTGAACAGCAGCAGCGGTGGCTTCCGGGATTCACTTCCGGCGAGCTGATCGCCGCCATCGGTATGAGCGAGCCAGGCGCTGGCTCTGATCTGCGCGGGATCGCCACCTCGGCCCGCCGAGACGGTAATTGCTACATCGTCAACGGCTCAAAGACATTCATCAGCTCTGGCACCCAAGCCGACCTCGTGATTGTTGCGGCTCGAACTTCCGACGAGGCGAGAGCGAGTAACGCCCTGAGCTTGTTGGTCGTCGAAGGCGGCATGGAAGGCTTTGAGCGTGGGCGCAAGCTGCAGAAGATCGGCCGCCACAATCAGGACACGGCGGAACTGTTCATGAATGATGTCCGCGTCCCAGTGGAGAACCTGCTCGGCGAGGAGGGAAGCGGTCTGCGCAACCTGATGCGCAACCTCGCCCGCGAACGCCTGGCTGTGGCGGTGGCAGCGATCGCCGGAGCAGATTTCGCAATGAGGATCACGCTGGAATACGTGAAGGATCGGACGGCTTTCGGGACGCCGATCGGAAGCTTTCAGGTCAATCGCCACGCACTAGCTCAGATGACGGCGGAACTCAACGCGGCCCGCGTTTATCTCGACCGCTGCATTCTGGCCGAGGTCGCGGGGGAACTCGATCATGTCGAAGCCGCCGGCCTCAAGGCGCTCACGACAGAATTGCAGTGGCGGGTGGTCGATCGCTGTCTGCAGCTGCACGGCGGCTATGGGTACATGGATGAGTACGAGATATCCAGACAGTGGCGGGACGCCCGAGTCCAGCGGATCTACGGTGGGTCCACCGAGATCATGTGGGAGATCGTCGGTAAGTCGCTCGGGCTCTGACGACGATTGGCTAGGGCGCAGCCGGGGGGCTGGCGTCAGGGACCAGTTCGGCCAGGGTGGGGCTCTCGCCGACCCGCGGCCACCCGGGCGGGGATTGTACGAACTGTACGAGCACGCCCTGGGCGGCACGGGGATGGACGAACACCTCCCGCCAGTTCGGGTCATCGTGGTTCTCCCCGATAAGCACGAAACCCGCGGATCGGGCCCGAGCGCATGCATCGACCAGGTCGGCAACCCGGAAGGTCAGATGGTGAAGTCCTCCCAGGGGGCTCCGCGTGAAGAATGAGTCGAGGAACGAGGAGCCGGGTAATGGCTCCAGCAGCTCGATCTTGCCTCCTCCTTCGAAGCCGAGAACCACGCCCCTGTAGCCCACCCGGGCATTGTCACCGCCATACAAGAACCGACCTCCGAGCTGGTCGCGGTACAGCGCCAGCAGGTCCTGAATGCTGGGTGCGGCGTGAGCTGCATGATCGAACACCGCCCGTACGCCGTCCGGAATCGCCGCGGTCATGCCGCGCTCCGGTGACGGGCCGCCAGACGATGGAACGCGTCGATGATCTCTGCTGGGCTGGCATCCGGCAGCACCGCTTCGTCGACTCCGCTGGCCAGAATCTCCTCGCGGTCGGTCGGCGTCACGACAGAACCGCCGACCAGAATTGGGATCGGCGGATCGGCTGAGCGAAGGCGTGTGGCCAGCTCGCCCGCGTAATGGACGAACTCCCATGAGTGCGCGCTGACGCCGACTACGTCGACGTCCTCCTGGACAGCAATCTCCGAAATTTTCACCGGTATCTGGAAACGACCCGCGTAGATCACCTCGATTCCAGCATCCCGCAGGAGGCGGGCGACCGCCAGGGAGCCCGCTTCATGCTGATCAAGGCCAAGCAGTGTGATCAGGACGCGAATCGGTGCGTTCACCGAGGCCGCTCCACGCACCCGAGAGGGTCATAGGCCCGGCCGTGGCACTCTCGCAGCACACCAATGCACTCTCCGATCGATGCTTCTTCGCGGAGTGCGTCAAGCAGCGCCGGCATGATATTGGCGCCCTGCCGGCAGGTTTGCTCAAGGGCGTCCAGTGCACCGACCAAAGGAACGCGGTCACGACTTTCGCGCCAGGCCCGAATCTCCTCGATCCGCTCATAGCACGGGGCGATCCGCTCCTCCGTCAGATCACGCAGAAGCGTGTCCTCGTCGATCGGCAGCTCGTTGACGTTGACTCCTACCTGGAGCCGGCGGTGGTCCACGATCTCGTTCGCCCGTTCGACCATCGCCTCCTCGAACAGAGTGCGAAAGAAGCCGTTCTCAGCGAGACTCACGACATCGCCGAGCCCTTCGATGTAAGCGATCCGTTCGAGAATCAGAGTTTCGATCTCGTCGGTCAAGGCTTCGATGTACCAGGAGCCGCCGAGCGGGTCGGCGACGTCGCCGGCGCCGGTCTCGAGGGCTACGACGTGCTGAGCGCCCAGGGCGACCAGGTGAGCCTCGCGGCTAGGGGTGCGGATTGCTTCGTCGAAGGCGGAGATCTCCATCGCGCGAACCCCCGCGAGGGTAAGTGCGAGTGCCTGGATAGCGCCGCGTGAGATGTTGTTGGCGATCTGTCGCGAGGTCATGGTTGCCCCCGATGTGTGAGCGGCCACATTGATCGCCAGCGAGCGAGGATCCCGCGCGCCGAACTCTTCGGCCATCATCCGCGCGTAGATTCGACGGGATGCTCGGATCTTGGCGATCTCCGCAAAGAAATCCATGCGGCAGTTCACTAGCAACGCGATCCGAGGGGCAAAACGGTCTACATCGACACCCCGAGCGACCAGTCGCCGTACTACCTCTCGAAGCTCCACAAAGCCGAGCGCCATCTCATCGACGATGTCAACGCTTCCGTCCGAGATGTAATAGGTGTCCTCGATGAACGGGTGAAACCGTGGCATCGAGCCGCTACAGAACTCAATCGAGTCCGTGGCCAGGCGCATGTGTAGCTCGATCGGAAGATTCGATGAGTAGGCGGTATCTTCCGCGAACAGCGGCGGTAAGATTGCCGAGCCGCGAAGCACGTCAGGAGAGAATCCGTGCGCCTGCGCCGCGAGCAACAGGCCGGCGGCGGCAAAACCCCCGGGCAGCGATTGGTCGCAGCTGACTCGGTCCAGTGGAATGCCTTCGAACAGGGTGATGAAATCGGCCGCACGGCAGACGGACACCCCTTGGTTGCCGACCGCGTGGCGCGCGTAAGGGTGATCCGGGTCCATGAAGCACTGCGTGGGTGTGTCACCAATCACGTCAAGCCCGGTGGCCCCGCGCTCCAGCAGGTAACGGAACTGTGCGTTGGAGCGCTCGGGCGGTCCCTCGCCCGACAGCTCCCGCACTATTGTGTCGGGGCGCTCACCTGGGCTTCGTTCGCGGGGCGCCCGTGTGCCTCGCGTGTATGGATACACGCCCGGGTCGCCGAGCTGGGCGTCGTAGTCAAGCTCGATGGATGGCGGCTTGTAGAAGAGCGACTGGTTGGGGCGGGCGCGCGCCGCGGCGGCTTGCTCCCGAGGGCTCATGACACTGGCGTGCGGAAGTTTGGCGGCCGCTTCTCACGGAAAGCGGCGAGGGCCTCGGCGTGAGCAGGCCCGGCCAGCAGGCGCCGAAACTCCCTCTCCTCACGGTCGCGTGCCTCCTGGGCGAGAGGGAGCCGCGCCGCCAGCAGCAGGCGTTTGGTCTGGATCAGCGATTCGAGCGGGTGCTCAGCGATACCGCGGGCCAGACTGAGCGCCGTCTCGAGCAACTGATCGTCGGCAACCACGCGAAGTACCAAACCCGACTGGGCAGCCTCGGCCGCGGAAACCCAGCCGGCGGTGAGCAGCGCCACGGAAGCCAGCTGACGACCCATGAGCGCGGGCATCGTGACGGTGCTTCCCGCTTCCGGCACGAGACCGAGCGCCGCGAAGGGCATGCGAAAGCGCGCGGACTCACCGGCCAGCGCTATGTCGCAGTGGCCGAGGATCGTCGTGCCGATCCCCACCGCCAGGCCGTTGACTGCGGCGATCAGGGGCTTGGGGAAGGTCTCCACGCGAGCGATGAAAGCGTCGTAGGGGTTCGCGGCATCGGGACTCGGTGGCTCGCTGATATCCGACCCGGCGGTGAACGCACGGCCGGCTCCGGTCAGCACCACGCAGCCAATATCGTCGTCGGCTGCCGCTGACTCGAGCGCCGCGTGCACACCGGCGAAGAGCTCTGGGTTGAAAGCATTTAGCGCCGCCGGCCGGTTCAAGGTGATCAGGCTGACGCCATCCTCGTGGCTCACGGTGACTACCGCTGGCGAGGCATTGGAAACGGGCGTGACTTGACTCATAATCTGACGGCAGCTTATCTTAACCGTGATGTCTACACCCGCCATCATCCGGGCACCATGCGACTGGCCCGAACTGATTCTCGAACTAGGTTCGCCCGAGCAGCGTGACTGGGTCGCGCTCGAGCACGGACCGCATCAGATGACCATCCAGGAGTTGCGCGATGCGATGCTGCGGGCAGCCTCGGCGCTGTCCGCCACCAAAGGGGTCGTGGCCGTCAGCGAACTCGACCCGATCAGCCACACAGTTGCCGTGCTCGGCGCGGTGGCCGCCGGCCGCGTCGCCATGCTCGTCGATCCGAAGATCCCGGACGCGTTATTCGCCGAGGTAGTTGAACGGGCTGGAGCGACGACGCTCGTTGGACGCTCAGCCGCGGGAGAAGCGGCTCTCGGGCTGGCCGACTTGCTGGACCGCGAGCCCGCTGTCCCGGCCTTGCTGGATCCGGCAGCGATCGGGACGATCCTGCTGACTTCCGGATCGACCGGAGTTCCGAAGCTCGTACCTGCGCTCCCGCGGCGCCGACCTCAATGCCGCCATGTGTTTGCGTCTGGCGGGCTTCCCGATCCATCCCGGGGACCGTCACTGGCTGTGCGTGCCGTATGCTGGCGCGCCGTTTCTAACTTTGGTGATGGGTGCACTCTTCGCGCGGGCGTGCGTGGTATTCGCACCGTTCGAGCGTGAGTCCGTTCGACGCTTTCCTCACCGAACGGCGAATCTCAAGCGTCTACCTGGTGCCTACCATGCTCCGTTTGGCGCGAGAACACGGGGGGCTCAGTGGCGCCGGCTGGGGCAATCTGCGGGCCTTGATGACGGGCGGCGAGAAGCTCGACGACCAGACCGCCGATGTTCTGCTCGAGGCGTTTGAGCGGCGCGTGTTCAGTGCCTATGGGATGACCGAGCTGCCACGCCCGACGCAGGCGACCTTTGAGGAGATCGCCAGTCGTCCCGGCACGGTGGGCAGGACGATCCCGTACCGACGCGTGCGGATCGCCGAGCCCGAGTCAGATAGCGACGTACCTTCAGGTGAGGTGGGCGAGGTACTTGTCACCGGCCCGGATCTGTTCGCCGGGTACTTGGGCGAAGAGCCCGCTGGGCAGTGGTACCGGACGGGGGACCTCGGCCGACTCGACGAGGAGGGCTACCTGTTCATCACCGGCCGCGCCTCAAGTGTCGTCAAGGTCGGCGGAAACCGGGTCTCCACGGAAGAGGTCGCGGCCGTGCTGCGCCGGCACGCTGACGTGAGCCAGGCCGCGGTGATTGCGGTCGATGATCCGCTCTGGACCAATCGCCTGGAGGGGTTTGTCGTAGCTCGGCCGGATGCAGCGGCGGACGAGGAAGCCCTGAAAACGTGGATCGCCGACCAGATGCCCTCCTACAAGGTACCGCGCTCAATCCATTTCATCGATGATCTCCCGATCGATCCCTCGGGCAAACTGTCGCTGCAGACCCTGCGATCGCTGATCAGTTCCTGAGTTCCCGCATCAGCACGTTACGCAGAATCTGGTTGGTACCGCCGAAGATCTCCTGGATCTTGGCTTCCCGGTAGTACCGTTCCATCCCGTACTCGACCATGTAGGAGTAGCCGCCGAGGATCTGCATGCCGTCGGCCGCGCATCGGGTGCCCGCCTCCGAGGCCGCAATCTTCGCGATCGCCGCCTCAACGCGACAGGGAAGGCCTTGATCCAAGCGGTCAGCCGCCGCCACCGTGAGCGCGCGCGCGGCTTCCACGGCGATCACCATGTCGGCGAGCATGTGGCCGATCGCTTGGTGATTGATGATCGCCGTTCCAAACTGGTGACGTTCCCGAGCGTAGGTGCGCGCGAGATCGAGCGCTCCCTGCGCGATCCCCAGGCTCTGGGCTGCCGTGTACACTCGGTCGGCGTCCAGAAGCTCCATGACAATCGCCGCTCCGCCGTCGATATCGCCGAGGACCGATTCTTGCGGGAGGCGGACGTCGTCAAAGAACACCTCGCACGTGTGGGTCGCCTGGCCGGCGAGCTTCCGCAGCGGCCGGACCGTGACGCCGTCTGCGTGCCGGGGTATGAGCACAAAGGTCAGGGCAGAGCGCGGCGACGCGCCCGGTCGAGTGCGTATCAAGGTCAAGATCAGCTCTGCCGCGTCGGCACCCGTGGTGAAGATCTTCTGGCCTCTGATGACCATGTCGCCGCCGCTCGCTTGGCCGCTGGTCGACAGTGCCATCAGGTCGGATCCCGAATCGGGCTCACTCAGCGCCATCGCCATCCGCAGCTCACCGGCCGCCAGTCGCGGCAGCAGGGACTCGCGCTGCTGTTCGTCACCGAAGCGCCCGATCGCCTCCGCGCAGAACAGCGCGGTGGGGATGAACGCATATCCCAGGCAGGCGCCTGCGCGTTGTATCTCCTCGATGATTATGCAGCGGGTGCGGGCATCGGCCGGTGACCCGCCGAACTGTTCGTCGACCGCGATCCCCCAGAGCCCGAGGTCGGCCATGCCCTTGAGAATCTCGGCGGGATAGGTCTCGGTTCGGTCGAGCTCGGAGATCAGCGTCGACGGTGCCTCGCGCGTAAAGAAAGCGCGCAACGTTTCACGGACCTGTCGCTGTTCAGGTGTCTGCGTGGGATCGTTGAGCGGGTCGAGCATGAAACTAGCGGGACCGGGGCCGAGTTGAATCGGATGTTCAAGGGACGCCGAGCCGGTCACAAACCTACACGAACCCCTGATAATATGACGTCAGCTTCCTGCCCCATCTGCGAGGAGAGAAAGATGATTGAGATTGGGATCTTCGACGGCGGCGCCACCGACTTGCCGTTCAAGAAGACGCCGTCGGGACAGCGGGTGGTGGACGGGACCCTGGCACAGCTGCACGAGTCCTACGCACGCAACCAGGCTGCTCAAGTTCGTCGGGCCGTGATCGCCGACCGTGTCGGCTTCGACTACTACTGGCTCACCGAGCATCACTTCGGAGTCGAGGGTGCTGAGCTCAGCACCAATCCGTTGCAGATTGGCACGGCGATGGCCGCGCTGACCCGGCGAATCCGCCTCGGCCAGCTGGCGAATATCGTCGCCTTCCACCATCCGCTGCGGCTGGCCGAACAGATCGCAATCCTGGACAACCTGAGTGGCGGGCGGGTTGAAGTAGGCCTTGGGCGTGGCTACCAAGCTCGTGAGGCGGAGACGTTCGGCTTCACGTACGGGTCCGGAGTACAGGATCAGGAGCGCAACCGCGCTTTTCACCACGAGGCGTACGAGATCCTGATCAAGGCGTGGACCGAGGAGTCGTTCTCCTACCAGGGCCAGTTCTTCACCATCCCGCCCACCTGGGTCAAATGGAACCACGCGCAGTCGCTGGCCTATTTCAGTGAGGGCAACGCCGGTCCGGACGTCAACGACGTCTACAACATCGCTGCGCCGGACCAGTACTCCCAGTCGGGACCCCCGATTGCCGCAACCGGAACCACGCTCAAGCAGTTGTCGGTGTTCCCGCAGCCATTCCAGAAGCCCCATCCGCCTCTCTGGGAGCCGCTGAACAGCGAACGGACGATCCGGTGGGCAGCCAAGAACGGTCTGAACGGGAACTTCATCTTCGAGAGCGACCGCGCTATGAAGCCGAAGGTAGACGTGTACATGGAGGCCAGCGCAGAGGCAGGTTGGCCGAACGGCGGCGAATTCAAGTCCGGCTGGGACGCCGGGCGGCACCGCGGGGTCAGTTCCGGTCGCGTGGTCCACATCATTGATCCGGCGCTGAGCCATTGCGACGCCCAGAGAGCGATCGAGTCGCAGCTCTTTCAGTGGGACTTTTACAAGCCGTTCGGGTTTACCGCGATTCTGGCGGAGCCTGGCGAGGTTCCGCGGATGGACGTCGAGGTTACCGGCGAGGTCCTCCAGGAACAGGGGATGTTGATCGTGGGCTCCAAGGAGCACGTCATTGAGAAGCTGATGGGCCTCAAGGAGAGCGCGTACGCCGAGGGCGATTTCATGGTCAATATCTGGTTCGAGTCAGGCGGCACGCCGCATGAGGCGGTCGAGGAGCAGATCCAGTTCTTCGGCGAAGAGGTGATTCCGGTGCTCCAGCGCGAGTGTGGAGGTGGCGTCGAGCGTCCCGAAACGACGGTCGACCTGGTCCCGAATGGCGTCTTCGTCGCTTGAGCGGGACGTCTCGTCGATCGTTCGCCTGACCCACGACTACGCCCTGTACAACGACACGTTTCAGGTCGACCAGCTGGTCGACCTGTTCGTGTCGGACGCGTGGTTCGACATGGAGCCCGCTGGACTCGAGCGCTACGAGGGACGCGACGCGATCCGAGACTTTTTTGAGCGCGAGCGACGAGCGCTGAGTCACGTCATGCACCTGACCGGCAACCATCGGGTCGACCTAGACGGAGATTGCGCGACGGGTACCGCGTACTTTCTGGCCATGGGCATTACGCGGCGGGAGAGTAAAGAGAATCACGCGCGCGGGTATTACTCGGACTCGTATGTGCGCACTCCTGGCGGCTGGCGGTTCGCCTCACGGACGAGCGTGCCGCTGTTGCCATGGGTGCCGATCCGCCAGGGAACAGGGACATGAATCTTGGGCGACTCGGCGTTTGGAGCGGCGAGCTGCGGTTCCTCCGTGACAGAGCGGCGGCGGCCGAGGCGGCCGCCGAGCTCGAGGGGCTGGGCTACGGAGCCTTATGGATCCCGGGAGGAACCGGCACCGGCGTTCCGATCTTCACAGTCCTAGACGGATTACTGGCGGCGACGCGGACGGTGACGATTGCGAGCGCGATCATCAGCGTGTGGGTCGAGACGTCGGAGCAGGTTGCCGAGGGTCAGCAACGCCTGCGCCGCGACCATCCGGGCCGCTTTTTGCTCGGACTGGGCATAAGTCATGCCAGGTTCATTGATGAGGCCGCACAGCAACGACTGCGCACGCCGCTCACGGTGATGAAGGAATACCTGGATCGCCTCGACGAGCTCAACGCCGACGATCTCTCGCGTGAGCGGATCTTGGCCGCGCTAGGTCCGAAGATGTTAGATCTGGCGCGCGAGCGGTCGCTGGGGTCACACCCGTATTTCGTGACCCCAGAGCACACAGCTGTGGCTCGGGAGTCGCTCGGACCTGGAGTGCTGCTGGCGCCCGAACAGGCAGTGGTCCTGGAGGAGGATCCGGCGCTGGCCCGCGAAATCGCGAGGGCGCACATGGCTCTCTACCTTGAGTTACCGAACTACGTCAATAACCTTCGGCGGTGTGGCTTCGGTGATGAGGACCTGAGCAACGGCGGAAGTGATCGACTCGTGGATGCGCTGGTCGCCTGGGGCGATGAGCAAGCGGTCGCAGACCGCGTGAACGCTCACCGCAAGGCGGGAGCCGACCACGTGGCCATCCAGGTCCTCAGCGGCCGTCGGGAGCTGCCGCTGCCGGAGTGGCGACGCCTGGCGGCGGCTCTGTGCGTCTGATGAATTCCTCAGCGCGTGCCCACTCGCCGTCCAGCACCTGCTCGAGGTAGGCAAGCCGCTCCTCCCCGGATAAGAAATCAAAGCGCACCGTGCTCTGTGGGTCGATCGTCTCGCGCAACAGCTTGAGCTGGGCACTAGTCGGCCGATCGGTTTCAGGAATGGACGCTGGAACGTGCAACGGAAAGCCCGTGTTGTCCACCACCTCCTCCGCTTGGACTCCCGGGTGGAGCGACTGGATCATGAACGGTTGGTCATCTTCGTGTTTGGCGAGGACAGCCAGCGGTGTGATGATTGTGATCGGCCCGCTGGTGACGAGGCCGAGCTCGGCCCGCCTCGCTTCTGATATTGGCGTGCGCCGGCCCGTTGCGAAGTCCACCTTTTCGACCAGGGTGCGCCTGTCATGACGCGAGAAGTAAGCGATCACTTTGCGATAGTTCTGAAGTACCTCGGGCGCCCCCGCCCCACCCGGAAGACGGACCTTCGGTCTATCGTAATCACCGATCGCGGAGAGATTGATAGCCCCCTCCCCGTCGATTTGCGCCGATGACACACACTCCAGCAGACCATGGGTGCCCAGGTGGACGAGATGGCCGTTGGGCGTAAACGAGAGACGCGCCAGCGACCCTCTGTATGCGGCGGCCTCTGACCCCGTGAAACTGAGTTCCACCGGCGGCATGCCGATAGCGTTGTACCCGACCAGCCAGGCGTCCGGCGCGTGAGTGAGCTTGGCGAGCATGTAAGCCGCGTAAGCGAGCGGAGTGAACGAGCCCAGGATGGTGACAAAGTCACCTTCCTGCGTCATTTCAGACGCTATCCGGCAGACCATCAGCTCGTGGACGTCGTATGCATCGCTCACGCGGTTGCCTCCAGGGTTCGGCCCGTTGCGGCGAGTACTCCGAGGACGCGGTCTCGCCCACCACCAAGTACACGCGCCCGATACTCAGACTCAGACTCGCTTCGAAGCTGATCGAGGTAGGCCCCATACTCTGCCTCTCCCGCCAGCGAGGCGCGCTGGTAGGCAAGTATCTCCCACGCGTCCTGGGCATACCGCGGCACATGCGAGCAGGGATGGGCACCGAATGGTGCCTCGATAACCGCGTCCACGAGGTAGCCGGGGATCTTCGTGGTGTCGGGCTGGGCGGCGATTACGCTCGAGTCCACGATCTCCTCGCAGGTCACGATCACGCGCCCGGATGCCGCGGCCATCTCCGGATCCTGTCCGAACGTTCCCTCGAACTGTGCGTTGCCAAGTCGGTCGCAGCGCAACGCGTGGATGATCGAAACGGCGGGCCGAATCGCCCTAACCACCATCACGTCCTGGTCTCCAAATGACGTGCTGGCTGTACCGAATACCTCCGGGTGGGCGCTCACGAGGTCAGAGCCGATTGGGCCTCGAACGGGCAGGAAGGGCACGCTTGTAGCGGAGGCCTCGAGCGCTACCTGGAGCGAGAGCGCGGGAAGCTCGGTGATCGCCAGCTTTCCGGACTGCACGGCGCGGCGAAATTGCTGGGCCAGGCCAAAGGCCTCGAGGGTCACCATCGAGAACGTCAACTGGTTGACCAGGCCCGCTCCCACGAGCAGATCGACGTCGATCGTGCCCAGAAGGGCAAGTACATTCAGGTCCCCACGCTCGGCCCGCAGTAGCTCGCGGAGTGCGGCCATCGGATGGTTGGAGAACCATCCTCCGCCGATGGCCACCAAGCCGGTCGACGGAATCAACTCGGGCAGTTCCTCGAGTGGAAAAATCTTATTGACCCGGGGCATAGACTGACGTCAGGTTATCAAAAAATGGGGTCGGCGCAAAACATAGTGCGGACGTGGAGAACGGGGCCGGTTGGCAACATTGCCCTCGCGCGGAGTGACTCCTTGAACGCGTTTGACCTGCGTCTGGCCGGCCAACTGCGCGCCGCGATTGCCACGACGGCGTCCGATCCCGGGGTGCGATGCATGCTCTTGAGCGGTGACGGACCAAGCTTCTCCGTCGGCGGAGATCTACGTGTCCTACGGACCCAGACGGCGGAGGAAACGGTCGCGCTAAATGACGAGGTGCTCGCCGTGGCGGATCTGCTAGAGCAGGTGCGGGTACCGTCCGTCGCGAGCCTTCACGGGCACGTGTTTGGTGCCGGGCTCGAGGTGGCCCTCGCCTGCAGCCTACGAGTGGCGGCAACTGATGCGCGACTCGGTTTACCTGAGGTTCGGCTCGGACTGATCCCGGCATCGGGCGGACTGGTTCGCTTGGCCGAGCAGGTCGGGGCCGCAGCTGCGCTGCGGCTGTTACTGACCGGTGACACTGTCGACGGTGAGGAGGCCCACCGGCTGGGCCTCGTGCAGTTCACGGCCGATCCCTGCGAATCATCGGATCTGGCTCGCGGCCTTGCGGAGCGAATCGCTGCAAACGCGCCTCTCGCCGTGCGGGCGATAGTTGGGCTCATGGGCGAGCAGACGCGGTGCCGGCGCGGCCGAGCGCTTGAGCGCACGGCGGCGCGGCTACCTGAACTGCTCGACTCGGAAGACCTACGAGAAGGACTGGCCAGCTTCGCTGACAAGAAGCCTGCCCGTTTCACCGGCCGCTAGGGCGTCGATCCCTTCCCGGCGAAGCGGCTCGCATCGACGTTCGCACCGATGAAAGCGAGCAGGATTATCACGGTCTCATTGCCGTTGTTGGCCCATGAGTGATTAGCGCCGCACTGGATCAAGGTGTCGCCCGCTTTCAAGATCCGACTCTCGCCGGAGTCAAGGGTGAGCGTGACTTCCCCTTGGATGATGTACTCAAGGTCGACGGTCGCCGTGTAGTGCATGCCGCTCGCGTCCGAAACGGCGTCGCCCATACCGGGCGTGAGGCGCTCGGTCTCCGCCCACGCGGCCTCCGCGTCATCGGGCACCGTCATTTCGTGGGCAGGCGGCATCGAGAAGATTATGAAGCGGTAGCCGTCTGGCGAAGAAGGAAAGAAGCGCAGGCCAGTTTGGACCTCGCCGCGGTTGGGAACGGTCGGAACGGTGTCACTCCCGAACAGATCGAAGATCCGGTTGCCGCCGAGTGTCGGCGGGATCTTGGCGGGGACAACCTCATCAGACACGAAGGCCGAGTTGCCGTTCTCGTCGATCCCCGTGATGACCCTTCGAATCTGTTCCATGACGCTCCTCTGCGGTGACGGTAGTCACCGCAGAGGCTCTCACGCGGGACGGTTGGGAGCGAGACTTCTCAAGTTAGGTCCACCTGAATGTCTGGGTCGACGGGCAGAATGGGGGGTGTCACTTTGCCAAGCTGTTGACGACTCCAGAGCGGGGTTCTTACATTGACCGTCAGCCGCCCGGATTGGGATGGCCCTGACGATGCGCCCGACGACCTTCACCGACCGCTATGTCTCCGCCGGATTCCCGGAGCTGGTCGGGTGAGCGACCGTCCCGTTGCGCTCGTAACCGGCGCGAGCCGGGGGATAGGCTTCGCCACTGCGCGAGCACTGATCGCGGACGGCCATCAGGTGGTGATCACCGCGCGCAAGCCGGAGGCGCTCGCTGAAGCCGCCCAACAACTCGCCGTGCACGGGGCGACCGTGGTGCCGGTGGCCGGTAACGCGGGCGATGCCGAGCATCGTCACGACGCCGTCGGCACTGCGCTCGAGCGCTTCGGGCGGCTGGATGTGCTCGTCAACAACGCGGGCACCAACCCAATGGTCGGAGACCTCGCCACGTACGACCTCGGTGCTTTCCGAAAGATTCTGGAGGTCAACCTGCTCGGATCGCTGGCGTGGGTCCAAGAGGTGCACTCGCAATGGATGGGCCAGCACGGGGGGGCGATCGTCAATGTTTCATCGGTCTCCGGCGTGCAGCCACAGCCTCTGATAGGCGCCTACGGAGTCAGTAAGGCGGCCTTACTGCACATGACCGCGCAGTTGGCCCGGGAGCTCGGCCCATCTGGCATCCGGGTTAACGCAGTCGCCCCCGCGGTCGTACGGACGCGGTTCGGGGCGCCGCTATTTGAGCAGGATGAGAGCGGGGTCGCAGCCGGTTACCCGTTGGGGCGAATCGGTGAGCCGGAGGATGTGGCTGACGCGATCGCCTTCCTGGCCTCGGCTCGCTCCGGCTGGATTACAGGCCAGACGGTGGTGTTGGACGGTGGTCTGCTCACGCGAGGTGCCCTTGAGCACGTCTAGTGCACCGTCCGGTAAGGCCGAGCGCCTGCTTCGAGGTGATGCCCGCTCGATCGCGGCGGGGCATTCCGGGGCGCGACGACGGGCACAGAGTGCGATCGACCACGACGGAGCGCTCTGGGCCCATGTCAAGCCCGCGGCGTCGCGTCGTCTGCTGCTCTCGGCTTTGGAGGCGTTCGCGGTTCGGGGGTTCCATGCTGCGACCACGCGTGAGATCAGCGAGGCCGCTGGTATGAGCCGGGCGGCCGTATATGTGCACTACAAGTCCAAGCAGGAACTTCTGTACGAGATCAGCCGTGTTGGCCATGAGGCGGTATTGCTCGTAACCGAGTCTGCCCTGGAACAGGCGCACCCTGACCCAGTCGACCGCGTTCGCGCGTATATCTCGGCGTTCGCCAACTGGCATGCCGAACACCACGTATTGGCGCGCGTGATTCAGTACGAGCTAAAGCACCTGCCGCCGAGGCAGCTCAAGAAGATCGTCGCCATCAGGGACCGGTTCGAATCGCTGATGCGAGTCGAACTGGCCGCTGGAGTAGAAACCGGGGTGTTCGAGATAACCGATCTCGACGGAACCACGCTCGCGGCGCTGTCGCTGTGCATCGACCTCGCTCGCTGGTACGAGCCAACTGTTGCGCACCGCGCGCACGCGGTCGGCGATCTTTATGCGAATCTGGTGCTGGGGATGCTCCGCGCCCGTTCAGAGAATGACCCATGTTGAGCGTCCACTCAGTCTCCCGAATTGGGATTCCGGGTCATGGCCAATAGCCAATGACAGCGATCACCTCGCAATCCCTCCTGCTCTCCCGTCGCGATATGCGCTTCCTGCTGGAGGAATGGCTCGACATAGAGTCGCTCACCGAGCGGGGGCGCTATGCGGGACAGTCGATCACCGATTACCGTGCGATCCTCGAGCTCGCCGAGCAGCTGGCCACCGACAAGTTCGCGCTCCATAACCGCATGGGCGACGTGCTCGAGCCTTCGGTCGTCGACGGCAAGGTGAGCTTGCCCGCTGAGGTCGGAGCAGCGCTGCAGGCGTTCTTCGACGCTGGACTCGGAGGGGCGGCGATGGACGAGGAGGTGGGGGGTCTTCAGCTCCCGAACGTGCTTGGTTCGGCGTTGTTCTCCTGGTTCTTCGCGGCAAACGTAGGCACGTCCAACTACGCGTTTTTGACGGCGGCAGCGGCGAACATGCTCACATCCTGTGGCTCACGGGAGCAGATCGAGCGCTGGGTTCCTCCCATGATCGACGGTCGGTCCTTTGGGACCATGTGTCTGTCAGAACCACAGGCCGGCAGTTCGTTGGCCGATATCACTGTCCGTGCCGTGCCCGAGCCTGACGGGAGCTATCGGCTATTCGGGACAAAGATGTGGATCAGTGGCGGAGAGCACGAGCTCTCGGAGAACATCGTGCATCTCGTGCTGGCGCGCATTCCCGGCGCGCCGGCCGGCGTCAGGGGCATCAGCCTGTTCATCGTTCCCCGCTTCCTGTCGGCTGGGGAAGGCGAGTCACCAGAGCCAAACGACGTGGCGCTCGCGGGGTTGAACCACAAACTTGGTCAGCGCGGGACGGTCAACACCGTCCTTGGCTTTGGAGAGGGCGAGCATCGCCCCGACGGCAAACCGGGGGCCATCGGCTATTTGGTTGGGGAAGCGAACCGCGGACTCGCATACATGTTCGCGATGATGAACGAGGCGAGGATCGGGGTCGGTCTGGCCGCGGCTGCGATTGGATACACGGCCTACCTGAAGTCGTGCCGATACGCACGCGAGCGGCCGCAAGGGCGACCGCTGGGCGCCCGCGACCCTGCCGCACCGCCTGTCGCGATCATCGAGCACCCGGACGTTCGCCGGATGCTGCTGGCCCAGAAGAGCTACGTTGAGGGAGCCCTGGCTCTGGGCTTGTACTGCGCACGTCTGGTCGACGACGTCCAAAGCCTCGAGGACCCCGAGGCGCGCGCGCAGACGGAGTTGCTTCTGGACCTTCTTACACCGATTGCAAAAAGCTGGCCGTCAAAATGGTGCCAGCGGGCAAACAGCCTGGCGATCCAGGTCCACGGGGGTTACGGCTATTCGCGAGATTACGACGTAGAGCAGCACTATCGAGATAACCGGCTCAACTCGATACACGAAGGTACCGACGGCATACAGGCGCTTGATCTGCTTGGACGAAAGGTCGCGCTGGATGGTGGCGCCGCCCTGGAGTTGCTGCTCCAGAGGATGCGGGCAACGACCGCTCGTGCCGCTACGGCCGGCGGCGAGCTTGCCGCAATGGCGACGGCTCTGGATGGCTACATTGCGCAACTCGCGGAAGCGTCCCGGGTACTGATTAACGAACCGGATCGGGTGCGGGCACTCGCCAATTCAACGATCTATCTCGACGCCTGCGGACACGTCGTACTGGCGTGGGTATGGCTTGAGCAGCGGCTGGTCGCCGGGGACAAGCCAGACGATTTCTATGCGGGCAAGCGGCACGCCGCGACGTACTTCTTTCGATACGAGCTGCCCGCAGTCGACTCGCAGCTTGCGCTGCTCGCGAGCCTTGATGAGACCACGGTGTCGATGAGGAGCGAGTGGTTTTGAGGGCTCGGCGGCTGATCTCCCACCTATGCAGCAGGCCGTCTCTGCGCCAGCTCAACGAGGCGGTGCTGCTCCCTTGACAGCGCCACCATCCGCCGGCGGCCAGGTTATCGGGTTGGACGTAGACGGTGTCACCGCGTGGATGCAGAGTCTCGACCTTGGCTGCCGCCCGCCTCTGCGCTTCGCCCGTCTTGGTTACGGCCAGTCCAACCTCACCTTTGTGGTGACCGACGCCGATCAGCGTAGCTGGGTCCTACGTCGCCCCCCGCTCGGTGAGCTGCTCGCGTCGGCCCACGACATCGAGCGTGAATACAGGATCCTGTCAGCACTGCAGGCCAGTGACGTCCCAACGCCACGCATGTTGGCCGTGACTTCCGAGGCGAGCGTTGACGAGACACCGCTTGTGCTGATGGAGTGTGTCGAAGGTCTGGTAATCGATACGGCCGACGTCGCCAAGAGCATTTCCCTAGAAAACCGCGCTGCGATCGGGCGCGGTCTGATCGAAGCGCTCGCCCGAATCCACGCGGTTGATCTCGACGGCACCGGCTTGACGTCTCTCTCGAGTCACGCGCCGTACGCGAACCGCCAGATCAAGCGCTGGCATAGACAGTGGCAACTGTCGCGAACCCGCGACCTACCGGCGATCGATCAGCTGGCCGAGCGGCTCCGTGTGGCCATTCCGGTCCAGCGGGAGGTCACGCTGGTGCACGGGGACTTTCACCTGCGAAACCTGATCGTCTCCGCAAACGGTGGCAGCGTGCGGGCTGTGCTCGACTGGGAGCTCTCCACACTGGGCGAGCCGCTGGCCGACCTCGGTGGCTTGCTCGCTTATTGGCCGCACCCGGGCGAGCCCGCTGCGTCGAGCTTGACAGTGCCGGCGATCGCCGGTTTTCCGCGCCGGAATGAGTTGGCTGCGGCCTACGCCGAGCGGACCGGCCGCTCACTTGATGCCCTGGGTTTCTGGTACGCGCTCGCGCTATGGAAGGTGGCGATTATCGCCGAGGGAGTGCTGCGACGTGCTCAGGACGACCCCCGCAATGCCGCCGCTGGAGCTGCGGTCACTCAGCAGACGGTCGACGACCTCGTCGACCGTGCTCTAGCCGCTACGGAGGAGGCAGAAATATGAGTCGACAGTTACAGGAAGCCGTGATCGTGTCAGTCGCCCGTACCCCAATTGGTAAGGCCTACCGAGGAGCGCTGAACGGCACCCACGGTGCCACGCTCGGCGCTCATTCAGTTGCGGCTGCCGTGGCGCGGGCAGGCGTCGACCCGGCAGAGGTGGACGATGTGATCGTCGGTGGGTCGTTGTTGGAGGGCACGACCGGCGCGAATATCGCACGCCAGGTCGCGCTGCGCGCCGGGCTTCCGGTGACCGTCCCCGGCGTGACGGTCAACCGCTTCTGCAGCACCGGTCTACAGACGATCGCTCTGGCCGCGCAACAGATAAGCACCGGGCAGAACCGGACGGTGGTGGCCGGCGGCTTTGACTCCATAAGTCTCGTGCAGAACGAGCACGCCAACACGTACGAGGCCGAGGACCCTTGGCTCAAGGAACACAAGCCGGAAATCTTCATGAGTATGCTGCAGACCGCCGAGGTTGTCGCGGAACGGTACGGCATCAGTCGTGAGGTGCAGGATGCTTACGCGCTGGAAAGCCAGCAGCGGACGGCTGCCGCCCAAGCGGCAGGGCGCTTCGATGATGAGATCGTCCCGATCACCACGACGAAGCGTGTCGTTGACAGGACGACCGGCGAGGTCTCCCTTGAGGAGATCACCCTGACGGCGGATGAGTGCAACCGCCCGCAGACGACACCGGAAGCCCTTGCCTCGCTGGCGCCGGTGATCGAATTGGGCACCGTCACAGCGGGCAACGCCAGCCAGCTATCGGACGGCTCGGCCGCGGTGGTCGTCATGGCCTCAGACCTGGCGGAGGCACGCGGACTCCAGCCGCTCGGAGTGTTCCGGGATCTGGTCGTGACGGGCTGCGAACCGGACGAGATGGGCATCGGCCCCGTGTTTGCAGTGCCACGGCTGCTGGAGCGCGCAGGCCTGGGAATTGACGACATCGGGCTCTGGGAGCTCAACGAGGCGTTTGCTGTGCAGACCGTGTATTGCCGAGACCGTCTAGGAATCCCCACGGAACGCCTCAACGTCGACGGCGGTGCAATCTCTATCGGCCATCCGTACGGAATGAGTGGAGCGCGGTTGGTCGGCCACGCGCTGCTGGAGGGACGCCGGCGACGCGTGCGGAACGTGGTCATCACTATGTGCGTCGGCGGAGGCATGGGCGCCGCCGGCCTGTTCGAGGTCCTCTAGCGGAGGACAGCTGCTCCGACCCGGTTTCCGTCGCCGACCGCGGCACGGAGGTGACGCTGGCTGAGCGCATCGCCGATCACGTGCAGTTCCCCGTCGGCTAGCCCCAACTCCGCGGCGAGCGAGCGGTCAGGAGGGTTGCCTGACACGAACACGACCGCGTCGGCCCGAGCACGCCACAGGCTGCCTCCGTCTATATCCCCCAGGGTCACCTCCGAGCCGTCGAAGGCCCTGCCCATAGTCCGTACGGAAAGCGAGAAGCGGCCACTCGAGCGAAGGCGACGCATCGCTGGTCCCGGCTCGAAGGCGGTGTGCAACTTCGGCAAGAGCGAGTCCATGGTCGTGGCGTAGTCGACCTCTACACCCTCCTCCAGCAGGCGCTCCGCCGCCGCCACCGGCTCAAAGTGGCCGCTGTCGTCGATGATCGTCACTCGCTTGGCACCTGGAAGACCCGTGCTCATCACCTCCCAGCTGCTCGTCAGAGTCGCGCCGCCAAGGAGCTGCATCGGTTCCCCCGGAGACACAGTGTGAACACCGTCAAGTCGGGGGCGGACGCCGGTTGCGAGCACCGCGACGTCCGGTGCGAGCGCACGAATTTCGGCGGCATCGGCACGTGAGCCGAGGCGCGTTTCCACACCGAGGCGATGAAGTTCACGTTCAAACCACGAGAGCAGTGCCGCAAGCCGTGTCCGGCTGGGAGCCCTCGCCGCGTGCACCAGCTGGCCACCGATGAGCTGCTCAGCTTCAAGAAGCGTGACCTTGTGGCCGCGAGTAGCCGCGACGCGTGCCGCCTCGAGACCTGCTGGTCCCGCACCGACCACCACGACGTGACCGCAGGCGCTCGTCCGAGTCAGGCGGTGGTCGCCGCGAGTGCGCTCGCTCCCTGCGCCGGCATTAACCGCGCACCCGATCCCACCCGCGTACATGGAGGCGACGCACATGTCGCAGGCGATACACGGCCGCACCTGCGAGGCCCGCCCCGAGAGCGTCTTCGCCACAATCTGCGGGTCGGCGATGTGAGCGCGGGTCAACCCCACGAAGTCCGCGAGCCCCTCCGCGACGATTCGCTCAGCTTCTACCAGGGTGGTGATGCGCCCGGTTACGATTGTCGGCAGCGCCGTTGACCGGGTCACCGGAATGCTGGTGGGAAGCATGTACCCAGCCGGCTCGTACATCCCGCCGATGAACTTCTCCTGCCGGAAGTAACTACCAATCGATACGTCGACGAAATCGATCTGATCGGTGGTCTCGAGGATCCGCACGATAGCGATCAGCTCTTCGACTGATGTGCCTCCGGGAACCGTTTCAACGGAGAGGCGAACCCCCACCGGAAATTCTGCTCCGACTCGCTCGCGTACCGCGGCGAGGATCTCCAGTGGAAATCTCATCCGGCCGCTGAGATCGCCGCCGTATTCATCATCCCGGCGATTGGTCAGTGGGGAGAGGAACTGATGGGGGAGGTATCCGTGAGCAAAGTGCAGCTCGAGTCCGTCGAGGCCGCCCGCGACGACCCGCTGGGCAGCATCCGCAAAGGCCACCGTGATCTCTGAGATCTGCGATTGATCCATCGCGATCGGCATGATCCCGGCCGGGTTCGGCTGAACCGGAGAGGCAGACCAAGGCGGCTGATGTGGTTCGGCGGGTAGCGCCTGGGCGCCGCCGTGGTAGAGCTGCTGAAAGACCTTCGTGCCGAACGGACGAACGGCCCTCATCAGGCGCTCGTAGCCCGGGATGATGTCATCGGAGAAGACTCCGAGCCCTCCTTGAGAGCTGCCATGTACGGACCCGATCTCCAGCACCGTCAGCCCAACACCGCCTTGGGCTGCGGTGAGGTGGTAGGCGAGCAGGTCATCATTGATTAGTCGATCAGCGCCGTACAGTCGGGTTCCGTGGGCTGTCCGCACAATCCGGTTGGAAACCTCAACCGAGCCCAGCCGACCTGGTTCCAGCAGCCGCTGGATGCTCTGGTTGTCCGACCGGTTACCGCCGCCGACGGCGCCGATCTCGCTCATTTAGGTGAGCAGCCCGAGTCGCCGCGCCCGATGGACTGCGCCCGTACGGTTACGAACTCCAAGCTTGCGATAGAGAGAGCTGACGTGCTCCTTTACCGTGTGATGCGACAGGTTCATCCGGGCCGCGATCTCACGATTCGTCGCGCCGTCCGCGAGGTCATTGAGGACCTGACGCTCACGTGTACTCAGCGCTGTCGCGGACGACTCCGGCATGGGCACGAACAATGTGCGCCCCAGGGCGACGGCATGCAGCGCCCTCATGATGTCGCGCGCCGGCCACCCCTTGGGCACAAACCCGGAAGCTCCGACTGAGCGGGCGGCGCCCGTCGCGATCCGGCCCGCCCCTGAAGTCAGAAGTACGCGGGTACTGGGCGACACCTGCAGGATCCTTTCGCACACGTCTGCGCCCGACTCGTCGCCCAGCATCAGGTCGACAAGTGCGACGTGGGGTTCATAGCGACGGGCCAGCAGCAGGGCCTGTTCACTGTTTCGCGCGCCCAGGCAACGGCGTACCCAGCGCTCTCGCGACAGGCTGAGCCGGAACCCCAGATGCACAACTTCGTGGTCGTCGACAATCAGCACCGCCAACTGGCGGTCATCCTCCGGCACCTCCACCGGTACCGCTTCCGGCGCAGTCGTAGTAATCATCTCTCTCCTCCAATGGCAGTGCGAGCCGCACGGTCCAGCCGTGCGGGCCCGCAGGTCCGCTTTCCAGGACTCCGCCGCCAAGGGCCGCCTCTGTGGCCGCAAGCTGGAGTCCCACTCCGCGTCGTGCATGGCGTCCGCTGCCCTCTGCACGGACGCCGTCGTTGAAAACCGACACGAGCAGGACCTCTCCATCCTGCCGCGCGGTCACCTGGACACGCTCGGGTTCAGCGTGTTTGCGGGCGTTGCGAAGTGCTTCGCTCATGACCGAGCATGCGATCGCCTGCTGGGTGGGGGCGATCGTGACGTCGTCGAGGTCGGCGTCGACCTCCGTCCCTTGTTCTCGGATTTCCTCGAGCGTGGTTCGTAGCTCGTCTCCGCGCATGGCGACACCAGCCGTCTCCTGGCCGACCGGTGAACTGATGATCAATCGCAGGTCGGCCAGGGCCCGCTCGATCTCCGTTGCGCAGATCGCGGTGAGGGGCGCCTTCAGCGAGTCCTGCGCGTCGAGGATCAGACTCACACCAAACAGGCGTTGCACGACCTCATCGTGCAACGAGCAGGTGAGCCTTGCGTGCTGCTGGGCGCTCCTTCTGCGCTCGCCGTCGATCAACCGCCGCCGATCGCAGAGACTGTTCGCCGCAACGCGTACCATGCCCACCAGCGCTTGGCTTGGATCGCAAGTGCCCCGAGAGCTTCCGCGTCGCCCGAGGATAACGACCGAAAGTTCTCCGGCTGGCGCTGCGGCTGCTACCAGCGTCCGGTCGGCGCTCTCGGCAACCGCCAGGGAATCTGCCGCGGCACGGACGACTTGACTCCCGGGCCCGTGCGTGAAGGAGTGCCCGAGACCGGCGTCGCCCCAGTCGGCCAGTACTTGAAGCTCGCGGCCCCCGGTGCTGACGAGGCCGAAGGCCGCATCGCTGAGATGAACCAACTCGACGATGTCGGCGCACGTGTCGTAGGCGAACCGCTGGAGGCTCTCGTCGGCAATCAGAAGCGGAGCCGTCCGGGGTTTCCGTTCGGGCGCTGCGGTCAAAAACGCGGTGGTCATAGTCTGAGATGCTGGCGTCGGGTTATCACTAAGCGCCTGCTTAGTCTTACGCCGACTCGCGCCGAAGTCAAGTGCGGAATTGCACATGAGTGAGCGCCCGCTCATACGCCCAACCTCCATGGAAGGCGCCCTTGCGGACGCCGGTGAGACGATCAGCTTCGCCCGCCGCCCGTGCGCGACGGGAACGCTACATCGAGACGCCGCCGTCGATCGCCAGCACGACACCGGTGATATAGGCGGCTTGCTCGGATGCGAGGAACAGGACTCCTCCCGCGACCTCGGTAGGGTCGGCGAAGCGTCCCAGAGGAATCAGCGCCTCGATCTCGGCGAGCTTGGCATCCGGAATCGAGTCGATCATCCGGGTGTGGGCGTTGGGAGAGATCGCGTTGGCGGTTACGCCAAACCGCGCGAGCTCCTTGGCGACTGTCTTGGTGAAGCCGATGATCCCGGACTTCGCGGCGGCGTAGGCAGCCTGACCAGTGTTGCCATGCAGGCCTGTGTACGAGGTGACGTTGATGATTCGCCCCCACTGTTGCGCGCGGAAATGGGGAACGCAGGCACGCGTCAACAAGAAGGTCCCCTTCAAGCTGACGTCGACCACCAGGTCCCAGTCCGCCTCTTCCAGCTTCCACACGACGGCGTCGCGTAACACCCCGGCGTTATTGACCAGGACGTCCACGCGTCCGGTTCGCCGGATTGCCTCGGCGACGATCCCATCAACCGCGCTGGGGTCGGAGACGTCGGCGGCCACGTGCATCGCACCGAGCGCATCCGCGCTCCCGGCGAGCTCTTCAGCGTCGATATCGACCATTACCACGGTAGCGCCAGCCTGGACAAACGCCTCGGCCAGCGCTCGGCCGATGCCGCGCGCAGCGCCGGTGACGATCACAGTCGCATCGCCGAAGTCAAAGGAGGCGTGGCCGCTCATCAGCTGTAATAACGAACGAGGACGTCTGCGACGCACACCGGTTTTTCCGAACCCGACCGGACGACCGTTAGCCGGAACTTCGACTGCAGTCCACCGGGGACGTCCGTGACCTCAAGCAGCTCGGCCTCGGCAGACAGCGCGGAGCCGACGGGGACTGGAGATGGGAAGCGCACTCGGTCAAGGCCATAGTTGACGGCCATGGATATGTCGCGAACATCCAGCAACTGCTGCATGAAATGTGCGCACAGTGAGAGGGTCAGGTATCCGTGACCGATCGTGGTCCCAAATGGTCCGTTGGTCGAGCGTTCCACATCGACATGGATCCACTGACGGTCCTCGGTTATATCTCCGAAGGCGTCGATGCGTGGCTGATCGATGGTCAAAGGGCGGCTGGGACCAATCGTGGTTCCGACGAGCGTGCGCATGCCGTCGAGGCCATGGACGACGGTCGCGGGAGACGACTGGGCATGCTCAGACGTGCTGTTCTCCATCGGCCGGAGCCTAGGTGTCAGGCAACGGGGAGAGCAAGCACTTGGTCGAGCGGTCCCAGAAATTCGGTGGGGCACTGAACCCGACAGAAGGCGGGGTCGGCGCGCGAGCTTGTGGATGATGCCCCACGGCGGCGGATATGTTCTCCGTCAGCGTGCCGGTTGCCACGATCTACGACACCGTTGATGACGAGGAGCTCTGGAGCGGCATTTATGCGCCAGCCGCGAGGCGGCTGCTGGCCGCCGGTCTCGAATGCTTCGCGGCCCGCGGCTACAACGCGACCACCACGCGTGAGATCGCCACGCGCGCGAGTCTCAGCCCCGGCGCCGTCTACGTGCACTTCACGTCCAAGTCCGAGTTGCTTTACAGGATCAGCCTGATCGGGCACACGTCTGCGCTGGCCACGCTGGAATCGACGGTGTGTGACCAGGTGACCGATCCGATCGATCGAATCGATTTGATTGTGCGGGCATTCGCGGGGTGGCACGCCCGGCACCATCGCCTGGCCCGCGTAGCGCAATACGAACTCGACAACGTTCCGCCCGATCGCCGTCGGGAGATCGTCAGGCTGCGCGCTCGCGTGCGCGCTCAGGTCGAGCGAGAGTTGGCCGACGGAGTGCGTCAGGGAGCCTTTGGGCGGATCGATATCGAAGGCGCGGCACTCGCGATCCTGTCGCTGTGTATCGACATCGCGCGCTGGTATAGCCCTTCCTCCCAACGTACGCCGGAAGGCCTCGGCGTGCTCTACGCCGATTTTGTCTGCCGAGCTCTGCGCGAAGACATCCTGCCGCTGCGCCCGACGCCGGACGCCGGGCCGGCCCTCCGATGATCCTCCGTTTGGCGCATGTTGAGCTCGGAGTCGACGACTTGGCGGCTGCCCGCGCCTTCTATGTAGATGTGCTCGGGTTCACAGAGCACATGGCGGACGGCGAATCGGTTTTTCTGCGCTGCGCCGAGGAGTTTGACCTCTGGTCGCTCAAGCTGACGGAGGGTGCAGCGGGACTCGTGCACTCGGGTTTTCGTGTTTCCGATCCTGGGGACCTCGCACGGCTCGAAGGGCTACATGAGCGACTCGGGCTACGGGCCGAACGAGTCCCAGCCGACGCTGAGCCAGGGCAGGGTGAGGCTGTGCGCACGTGGACGCCCGAGGGGCATCGGGTCGAGTTCTTTCACGTGTTTGACGAGATCGATCCCTATGTCGATGGTGAGCTCGTCGTGCCGATGCGCCGAGGGCAGGCCAACGGCGTACCGCCGTCGCGGATCGACCACGTCAGCATGCGGGTGCCCGACCTGGCAGCGGCACTTGAGTACTGGGTAGCTGGGCTGGACTTCAGTGTCTCAGAGCTGTGGCTCGAGCCGGACGGAAGCCCGCGGGTCGCCTGGGTCAGGCGGACACCGCGTTCCCACGACGTTGCCTTGGGCCGCGCAGATGCGGTCTGCTTCCACCACGTGGCATTTGCCGTCGCTGACCCGGCGGCGTTGGTCCGCGCCGCCGACCTACTGGGCGACGCGTACCTACAGTCCCGGCTCGAATGGGGTCCCAGCCGACATGGTGCGACCAACGCGCTGGCTCTGTATGTCCTTGATCCAGCGGGCAACCGGGTCGAGCTGTACACCGGCGATTACGTGCGTGACCTCGACCGTCCGCCGCTGCTATGGCGTTCTGAGGGTTACGCCAAACGCGGTCACTCGTGGTGGGGCGCCGGGGCTCCGCCCTCATTCGGCACGGCTCAGCCATTGGTCGGAAAATGGATTTAGCGGACGACCCCGTGATCTGGCCGCAGCTGATGGAGGTCGGTTTTTCACAGGCTTGGATCGACGTCGATGGCGTCAGGACCCGCGTGCTCGAAGCGGGTTCCGGCCCGCCCTTGGTGATGCTCCATGGAACCGGCGGTCACGCTGAGACATACCTGCGCAACCTCGGCACACTCGCCGAGAGCTTCCGCACGGTCGTCTACGACATGGTTGGTCACGGATTTAGTGGCCGCCCGGACATCCCGTACACGCTGGATGTCTACGCCGGTCAACTGGTCGGCCTCATGGACGCCCTCGGCATTGGCCGAGCCCACCTGTCCGGAGAATCACTCGGGGGATGGGTGGCGGCCTGGTTTGCCGCGAGCCTGCCAGATCGCGTCGACCGGCTCGTGCTGACTACCCCGGGTAACGTGACGAGCAAGCCTGAAACGATGCGCGTGATACGGGAGAGCACTCTGCGCGCCGTCACGGAAGCCTCAACGGAGACGGTGCGCGCCCGCCTCGAATGGCTGTTCGCGCCGGTGACGCGTCATCTCGTGTCTGATGAGCTCGTCCAGGTGCGGCTCGCGATCTACAGCCAGCCCGGCTACGAGTCGACGATGCGAAACATCCTCGTCCTGCAGGACCCGGCGATACGCGAAAGATACGCTTGGAGGCCCGACTGGACCGGGCGGATCGCCGCTCCAACGTTGATCATTTGGACTTCGGATGATCCGACCGGTAGCTACGCGGAGGGGGAATTGCTCGAGAGCTGGATCCCCGGAGCACGTCTGGTCAACATTGACGGCGCCGGCCACTGGCCGCAGTGGGAGCGCCCGGTGGAATTCAATCGCCTGCACCAGGAGTTCTTGACGTGATCATCGTCTGGGATAACGCCGATTCCTCTAACGCCCGGAAGGTCCGTTTCCTGCTCGCTGAGCTGGGACTCGAGTACGAGCGTCGGGAGGTGCCCATGTCCCGGCCCCGTCCGGCGGAGTACGTCGAGCTCAACCCGCTGGCCGGGATTCCCCTCCTCCAAGACGGCGATCTGATCCTGAGCGAGTCCAACGCCATCCTGCGCTATCTCGCGGCGCGCGAGCATCGCACTGATCTTTATCCGGAGACGCTCGGTGAACGTGCGGCGGTCGAAGAGTTCCTCGACCGGTTCGCCACCAGGCTCAGGACCCCGTTCTTTCGACGTGAGGCGGTAATGCTCGGGTGGGACCTGGCGTCGGGCTTTGATCCGACCAACGCGGAGCCAGAGCGCGCAGCTGAGATTGGGCAGGAGATCGCTCCAAACACGGCGTTGCTCGACAGCCTGGTCAGCGAGCGGGGAGCAGTCCTCGGCCGGTTCACCATCGCCGACTGTGCGCTGGCGCCCGTGCTACAGCGTGCCGCTGACACAAGCTACGACCTCACGCCTTATCCGAACCTGGCCAGACTTGCCGACACCATTCTGTCGCGGCCAGCCTGGCTGGCCACCGGTCCGGGCCTGTAATGCAAATCGTGTCGAGCTGCTGCGCAGAGTTCTAGTCGCTGCGATGGGGCGGTGCAAGGTGGCGCCTCGTCCGTCGATTAAAACCGGGTAGAACATTTGGGGGGGGTTGCGACACCTTGTTGTACTAGACGCTTTTGGGCCGCAAGTAGAGTCGGCCTCGTGTTAGAGGTCACTATGCAATGCCGAGTTAACGACGACCCAGGCGCTTGCGGAACGCCGTCATGATCGTCAGCGCCGGTGTCCAAGCTCCCGGTCACCTTACTTTGAACGCGCCACAGCCGTGCTGAGTGACCCACGCATCGAGGAGGCACTCATCCACGCCCGGCGCCGGGGTGAGGTCGGTATCCAGGTGGCAGCGTTCCTCGACGGTCGGCTGATCGTCGACTGCTGGACCGGCAGCGCCGACCCCGCAGGCAGCGGACGCTTGGTGGACGGCGAGACGCTGTTTTCGACGTTTTCGGTGACCAAGGGAGTCACAGCGGCTGCGTTGGCCCGGCTCGTCGAGCAGGGCGTGCTGAGCTATGACACGGTGGTCGCGGAAGTGTGGCCGAGGTACGGGCAGGCGGGCAAGGAGTCAACAACGATCGAGGACGTCCTCTCGCACCGAGCCGGTGTTCCGACCATGCCCGCGGGGGTGACCCCTGAGATGATGTGTGACTGGTCGTACATGACCGCCGCGCTGGAGCGAGCTGTGCCAACGTTCGCCCCCGGGACGACCAACGCGTACCACACCCTCGTCTGGGGCTGGCTGGTAGGAGAAATCGTCCAGCGGGCCGACCCAAAGAAACGGCGCCTCGACGCTTTCGTGCGCGAGGAGTTGCTCGCGCCCCTGGGCATCACGGACATCTACCTGGGAGCCCCTGACGAGGTTCTGTGGCGCGTGGCTCCCGTGTTGGTTCCCGCTCCGCGGGTGCCGGCCGCGCAGCCCCTCACCGAGGCCGCCTCCCCTGTGAGCGTCGGGCCCGGGACGGTCTACAACCGTCGCGATGTTCGCCAGGCGCTCATCCCCGGCGCGGGGGGCATCATGACGGCCAGGTCGGCGGCTCGTTTGTTCGCGATGATCGCCCAGGGTGGCGAACTCGACGGCGTCAGGCTGCTATCGCCCGAGCTCGTCGAGTCCTTTGCCCTCCCGCGTCCCGACGCTGAAGGGCTGGACGAAACCCTAAACGGCACCGTCCTGGTAGGCAGGCGCGGCTTCTGGTTGGGTGGTCCACCACCCTACGGCTATCCCGCAGCCGGGTGTGGGCGGCGCACGATTTGCAGCCCGGGGGCCGGCGGATCGGTGGCGTGGGCCGATCTCGACACCGGCCTCTCAGCGGCCATCTTCCACAACATGATGCATCAGGCTCAGATGGGTTCACATGATCGGGAGATCAACCCTTTCCTGTCCCTGGCCGACGCGATCCGAGATGTCGCCAGAGACCATGGGATGAGGGAGTCGGCACCGGCCGCAGCCATGTCGACATCAACTACGGAGACGGGAGGCACATGACGTCCTTCGACCGCAAGGTGACCCTGGCGGAGTTGCGTCAGCTGCTCGAGCGGTACCGCAACTGGGGCAGGTGGGGCGAGGGCGACGAGCTCGGGTCGATGAACTACGTGACCGCCGACATGGTGCGAAACGCAGCTGCGCTGGTCCGCAAGGGCCGCGTCTTCTCGCTCGCCATACCGCTGGACGACGCCGGTCCGATGAACGGGCACCTGGGACGCACCAACCCGATCCACGTCATGCTCCGCGACGGCGGCGACATCGCCAAGAACATGGACGCGCATGTGTGGGCCGACTTCGACTACACCGACGATGCCGTGTACATGGTGCTGCAGTGCGCAACCCAGTGGGACTCGTTCTCCCACGTTTTCTGGGAGGGGCGCACTTACAACGGTTTCGGCCACGAGCACGTAGACAGCTATGGTGCCCACCGCTGTGCGATCACCAACGTCAGGGACCGCATGGTGGGTCGCGGCGTACTACTCGACATTCCCAAGCTCACCGGGCGGCGCTGGCTGGAGCCGGGCGAAGCGATCGAGATTGATGACCTCGAGTCCGCGAGCCAGGAACAGAACGTCACGGTGGGGGAGGGCGACTTCGTCGCTGTCCGCACCGGCGCCATCGCGCGAGCCCGCGAGGAAGGCGCGTGGGGCTCGCAGTTCCAGGGAGGCGCCGCGCCCGGGCTTGGCGTTAGCGCTGCCGAGTTTTTCTGTGAGCGCCGTGTCGCAGCGGTGGCCAGTGACACCATGGCGCTTGAGGTGATGCCGTCCCAGACCCAGGACGACTGCAACCTGTTCGTCCCCCTGCATGTGGTGATGACGATCGGTGCCGGGATCCACCTTGGCGAGATGTGGGACCTCGAGGCGCTCGCCGCAGACTGCGCCGACGACGGTGTTTATGAGTACATGGTGATCGCGCCACCGCTGACATTTTCGCGTGCCGTCGGCTCTCCAATCAACCCCCAGGCGATCAAGTAGATCGCCGCAGAAACGGAGCGAACTAGATGATCGAAGTCGGAATCTTCGACACGGGATCGATGGACCTCCCCGCCAAGATGACCAAACGGGGGATCCGGGTGATGGACGGCTCGCTGGCCGACGTTCATGCGGCAGCTCAGCGACTCACAAAGCATCAGGTCCGTCGTGCCGTGCTGGCCGATCGCCTCGGCTTCAACTACTACTGGATGAGCGAGCACCACTTCGGCACGGAGGGCGCCGAGCTGAGTTCGAACCCTCTCCAGAGTCAGACGGCGATGGCGATGGTCACCCACCAGATCCGCCTCGGGCAGTTGGCCAACATCCTGGCCAACTGGAACCCGCTGCGCCTGGCCGAGCAGATTGCCCTACTAGACGTGATCAGCGGCGGGCGTGTCGAGTGCGGTCTCGGTCGTGGCTATCAGATGCGTGAAGCTGAGGTCTTCGGTCAGAAGTATGGCTCGACCGTGGCCGACCAGGAACGAAATCGCGCTTACCACTACGAGGCATACGAAATCCTGCTGAAGGCGTGGACACAGGACAGCTTCTCCCACAAGGGCGAGTTCTGGAGCATTCCACCTTCGTACACGCGCTGGAACCATTCTCAGACCATCGCTTACTTTGAGGAACTCGAGGATGGCCCGACCGTCGATGAGGTTTTCCGCATTGGGCCACCCGATATGTACTCGTCCGGCCCCGAGATCTCGGGATCTACGACCACACTCAAACAGCTGTCCGTCCTGCCTCAGCCGATGCAGAAGCCGCACCCGCCGCTATGGGAGCCGATCACCAGCGACCGATCCATCCAGTGGGCGGCCGCCCACGGCTTGAACGGGAACTCGTTCAACGACACGATCAAATCCTTCAAGCGCCGGGTCGACCTGTACATGGAGGCTGCGGAGAAGGCGGGTTGGCCTGACCCGAGCGGCCCGGGCGGCGAGTTCAAGCCCGGGTGGGACTGCAAGCGTCACCGCGGGGTGAGTGCAGGCCGCTTCGTTCATATCGAAGACCGCGGGTTGGGCAATCTGGGGCGGGCCAAGGAAGCGGTGCTCTTCGAGTGGGACTTCTACAAACCGTTCGGATTCGCCGCGGTGCTCGCGGACCCCGGCGAGACGCCAAATCCGAATTTGGTCGTGACGCCAGAAGTTCTCGAGGAGAAGGGCGTGGCGCTATTTGGAAGCAAGGACCAGATAATCGAAGGACTCTTGAAGATGCGGGACGCCTGCTATGCGGAGGGTGACTTCATCGTCAACGTTTGGTTCGAGGCTGGTGGCTTGTCCCATCAGGAGCTTGAGGACCAGATTCAGTTGTTCGGCGAAGAGATACTGCCGGTACTACACCGCGAATGCGGGGGCACTCCGGAGCGTCCTTATGCCAATGCGCTGGCCGACATGCTGCCGGCCGGTGACGTCGCCCCACAGGCGGTTCCAGCGTGAGCGAGAACCAGGCTGGGGGCACGCTCGCCGGAAGGCGAGTGATCATCACCGGTGGCGCTCGCGGCATCGGACGCTCAATGGTGGAGCTGTTTCGCGCGGCCGGCGCAAGCGTGCTCGCTGTCGATATGAGCGGCTTGGAAGAGCTGGCTGCGGAGCTACCCGGGGTCGACACGATTGCCGGGGACATATCGAGCCCCAGCGACGCTGACGCGATCATTGCCGCTGCCGGACCGCGGCTCGACGTGATCTGTAACAACGCTGGGATCCTTGACCACCTGCGCTTGGCCGACGAGGTCAGCGACGAGGAGTGGGAGCGGGTCATCGCGGTCAACTTGACCGGAACATTCCTCCTGTGTCGGCGGGCGCTGAAGGTAATGCTTGCGCAGGGCCACGGGGTGATCATCAACACAGCTTCTATCGCCGCCTTCGGCGGCGGTCGAGGCGGTGCCGCCTACACGGCCTCCAAGTGCGGTGTCGTGGGTTTGACCGAGAGCATCGCAGTGGCTTACGCCGACCGTGGCGTCCGCTGCAACGCGATCTGTCCCGGGGGGACAGACACGGGTATGGCTCACACCAGCGCCAGTGCCGAGGACGCACTGAGCGCCGACGGGCTGGCTCTGCTCGGTCGCCTCACCGGCAAGCCGAAGCCGGCGCACCCGGATCGCATCGCGCAGGTCGCGGTGTTCTTGGCCAGTGACGCGGCGTCGCGGATCAACGGAGTCGCGCTGCCTGTGGACGGAGGTCTCATTGCTTACTGAGAGAGGAGAGGTATGAAGGCCGGATATTCAGTCTTCCCGCAGAACTGGGACTGGGACAGCTTCGAGGCCCACGAGAAGGGTGATACCGCCGCGCCGGCGGACGCCGGGCCTTCTGACTACGACGTGTGGCGGAAGGAGCTTGAACTCGCCGCTGAGGTGGAGGATCTCGGCTTCGACTCAATTTGGGTTCCCGAGCACCACTTCACCCCGTACACGATGGTCCCGAACCCGCTTCAGGCCTTGACCTACTTCGCGGGGGCCACAAAACGCGTAGACGTCGGCACGATGGTGACCGTCCTGCCATGGCACAACCCGATAAGAGTCGTCGAAGAGATGATCATGCTCGACACCTTCCTCGGTGATGATCGTGAACTGCGGATGGGTATCGGGCGTGGGCTGGGACGGCGCGAGTTCGGCGGGTTCGGGGTGGATATGGACGAGTCGCGCGACCGTTTCCAAGAGGCGCTCGACATCATCCGGCTGGGACTCACTCAAGAGCGGTTCACTTACGACGGCAAGATCTTCCAGATTCCCAGTACGTCGGTGCGGCCGCGGCCCCGGGATGGCCAGCGGCTGAACGACAATATCTGCTGCGCTTGGGGAAGCCCACAGACCGTGCCCATTGCGGCGGCCAACGGTTTGCGGCCGATGGTCATCCCCAGCAAGCCGTTTGAAGACTACGTTCCCGAGCTCGAGGAGTTCGCCCGCATACGCGCCGAGAAGGGGATCGAACCGTCCGGTCCGATCGTCGCTCTGTGGGTCTACTGCGCTGAGGATCACGACGTGGCCCACGCTGGGGCGGAGCGCTATATGAACGCCTACGGTGACAGTGTGGCCAAGCACTACGAATTTGCGGCTGGTCACCTGAGCAAGCTCAAGACCTACGAGCACTACGGCGCCAAGTACAAGCAGGCCGAGACGACCGGCAAGGTGCAGACCGGAAACATGTGGCTCGACCAGCACTGTTGGGGCACGCCCGAGGAGTGCATCGCGCGAATCGATCGGGTGCGTCAGCGGATGCAGGCTTCATCCATGATGTTTGTCTTCAAGTTTGGCGGGATGGCTCAGCAGGAGGCGGACGCGAGCCTACGTCTGTTCGCGCGCGAGGTGCTCCCAGCCGTTCACGAGATGTCGGAGGGAGGCGTGGTCCTCAGCTGACAGTCAGCCCGGCAGACGCTTGTCGGCGCGGTGCGTCGGCGGGCGTGGCAGGTCACGGCGTCTGATCGCGGACGCCGTATTCAATGAAGAGGAGAGAGAAGTGCACAAGAGACGCGCATTCAGTGCGGTAGTCGCGTGTACCGCCATCCTGGCGCCCGCAGCTTTCGCCAGCAGCAGTTTGAGCAACAGTCGGAGCCGGACGAGCGCCAGCGTGATCACAGCGGCCAAGCTCGACGTTGCCAAGTGGTCGAAGACGCCCGGGGTCGGTATCACCGCCCCGCTCGCCCACAGACCTCCGAAGGGCAAGACACTCGAGTTCCTGCAGTGTTCGGTCCCGGTGTGTGCACAGATTGGTAATGGCATGGCCGCAGCGGCCAAGGCCCTGGGCTGGAAGTTCAAGCGCCAGATCTTCAATATCGCCCAGCCCGCCTCGTTGATCAGCCTGGCCAATCAGGCGGCGGCCAATCCGCCCAGCTTCCTGGCCCTGACGACCTTCCCGACCACACTGTTCAAGTCGGCGGTCGCCAAACTCAAGGCCGAGCATGTGCCGATCATCGTCGGCTCTGACAGCGTCGACAAGCCTGGGGGAGCCGCCAACGACATCTACGGCAACATCGCCAGCGACCCGAGTGAGGCCAACGCCGGTTGGCGCAAGGCCGACTGGGTGATCGCCAACTCCAACGGCACCGGGACACTGGCTCACTTCTCCTCGTCGGACATTGCTACGACCAATGCTGAGACGGCCGCGCTGCGGGCCGGCATGGCAAAGTGCTCAGGGTGCCATCTCGATGTGGTCGACATTCCGTCGACGCAGATCGCGGCTGGTGCAGTCCCCCAGATGGTGGTTTCCTATCTGCAGGCCCATCCGACCGTTGGCTACATCAGCTTCTCCTACGGGGATATGACCGCGGGAGTCGATGCTGCCCTCAAGTCAGCTGGTCTGCTCAGCAAGGTGAAATACGTGGGTGTCACTCCGACACTACTGAACCTCACCGCTCTGAAGACGGGAACCGAGAAGGGTGCATGGTTGGGTTGGCCGGCTGCGGTTCAGGGCTGGCAGTTCGCCGATGTGGCGGCGCGGATCGCGTCGAAGACGCGCGTGGTGCCGGCGCCGCTTCTACCCGTGCAGTGGCTCACACCGAAGACCATTTCCAATCCGGTTACGCTGTACGAGCCGAGTGGTTACAAGGCGACGTTCAAGAAGCTGTGGCGCCTGTAGCCCACTCAGCGACGGGCCTCAAAGCGGGAGACGGGGAGGGGACCGCGTCGAGCGGTCCCCTCGTCATCACCTCGCTGTCGAAGACCTTTGAGGGCCAGCAGGCCCTGCGTGGCGTCGACTTCGATGTGAGCCCGGGCGAGGTCCACGCCCTAGTCGGCCAGAACGGGTCGGGCAAATCCACGCTCGTGAAGGTCCTGGCCGGCTTCGAGCGCCCGGATCGCGGCGCCACCGCGCACATTGGCGACATGTCGCTAGAGCTCGGTGACGCGTTCGCGGCCCGTAAGGCCCGACTTTGCTTCGTCCATCAAGACCTGGGCCTTATCGACACGATGAGCGTGAGCGAGAACATCGCCCTCGCTCTGGGCTATGAGACCAGCCACGGGCGCATCCGCTGGGCAGCCGAGGCTCAGCGGGCCCGCGACGCGATGTCCCTGGTCGACTCCACGATCGATGTTCGGTCACCGGTGGGACGGCTGCGTCCGGCCGATCGTACGGCGGTGGCCATTGCGCGCGCCCTGGCCGCCGCGGAGTCAGGTGGACACTTTCTCATCCTCGACGAGCCGACAGCTGCGCTGCCGCGGGCCGAATGTAATCGCCTGTTCGGCCTCATCCGCCGTCTCACGGAGCGGGGGATGGGCGTGGTGTTCATCGCGCATAACATCGACGAGGTTCTTGAGATCGCCGACCGTGTCACCGTTCTGCGCGATGGGCAGAAGGTGACCACCGAGTGGGTCGCCGCCCTCGATCGCGACCGCCTGACGTCTCTCATACTGGGCCGCGACCTCGAATCCACCCTCACCGAGCGCGAGCCTGACCCCAGCGACGGGGACCGGACAAGCGCCCGCCTGGAGGTCAGCCATCTGGCCGCTGGCTCGCTGAAGGGTGTGAGTTTCTCGGTCGCCGCCGGCGAGATAGTCGGCATAGCCGGTATCGTCGGCTCAGGCCGTGAAGAGCTGGCCTCGCTGGTCAGCGGAGCGGAGCCGCGTCTCGGAGAAGTTCTCGTGAACGGCCAGCGGGTTGACGCTGGATCGCCCGCAGCCGCCATCGAATCCGGGGTGGCCTCCGTTGCGGCTGACCGCGCTGAGGCCGGGTTGGTGGCTGAGATGAGCGTGGGGGAGAACCTGACCCTGGCCAACCTCTCACCCTTCTGGCAGAGGGGGCTCCTGCGCCGTTCGTCGGAGCGCCAGGAGATCCGGAATTGGATTGAACGCCTGAACATCCAACCGCCGCGAGCCGAGGTGCCCATTCATGCCCTGAGCGGCGGCAACCAGCAGAAGGTGCTGCTCGCCAAGTGGCTCCGTTTGGCACCCGCCGTGCTCGTTCTCGATGAACCGACGCAAGGGGTTGATGTGGGAGCAAAACAGGACATTTACGGCGCGGTCACGCAGGCCGCGGCCGACGGCGCCGCGGTGCTGGTCTCCTCGTCCGACGCCGACGAGCTGGCGCTGCTCTGTGACCGCGTGCTCGTGCTGCGACGCGGACAGATTCACCGGGAGCTGCGGACCCCGCTCTCGGCTTCTCAAATCGACGAACTATCGCTGTAAAGGAGAACGCAGCCATGGGTAACGCGAGCAGCGAGCAGGGCGCGGATACAGTGACCCACGCCCCGGGTGAAGCGCCGGCGGTGAGCAGCCGCCGTGGCGTGCGCATCCCGGGCATGCAGAACTTCAGCGGTGTGTATCTGTTCGTGGTCCTGTTCGCGCTGTTCGCGATCTGGATTCCCGGCACGTTCCTCACTTGGACGACGGCGCAGGGAGTGGCCTCCGACCAAGCCGTGACGGCAATCGTCGCGTTGGCGGTGATGGTGCCGCTGACAACCGGTACGTACGACCTCTCGGTGGGCGGGATGCTCGGGTTCGCGCTCGTCTCGCTGGCTTGGCTCACCAACCACACCCACCTGCCGACGGGGATCCTTGCCGTCATTGTCATTCTCGCCTGCGGGCTTATCGGGGCGGTTACAGCGAGTGTCGTTGTATTTCTTCGCGTCAGTTCGTTTATCGCCACGCTCGCCATGAGCTCGGTGCTGGCCGCGCTAGCCCTCGTGATCACCGGCGGCGGTCAGGAGATTCTCTCTCGAGCTGGCTCGGGCTTCAGTAACTTCGGAAGCTCTCAGCCGGCTGGGATTCCGCTGTCCTTCATCTACGTCATCATCCTCTCGATCGTCCTGTGGTACGTCTTCGAGTACACACCCATGGGGCGATACTGTTACGCGACGGGTGGCAACGTTCGCGCGGCACGGCTCACCGGAATCCCCACGCGTCGGCTCGTGTTCGGGTCGCTCGTCGTGTCGGCGCTGCTGGCCGGGTTCGCCGGTGTGCTGCTGATCGCCCAGATCGGCATCACAGACGTCTCGCTCGGTCCGGGTCAAGTCCTGCCGGCGTTCGCTGCCGCTTTCCTGGGCGCCACTCAGATCAAGGGCCGGGTGAACGTCTGGGGTACCGTGCTGGCCGTCTACGTGCTGGCCACGGGGATCAAGGGCTTCGAGTTGGCCGGTGCGAACACCTGGGTGAATGACATGTTCTACGGCGTAGCGCTCATCGGGGCGGTGGCCCTCGCTACGCGGCGGGGGGTCACCGGCGCCTCCCGGGAGCCTTGACGAAGCCTTTCCCAAGGAGGCAACGACATGGAACGGATCGTCGTCGAGCGCGGTGTTCACATTCCGATGCGCGATGGGTGCGAGCTGGAGGCCGACATTTACCGGCCGGCAGCTGCGGAACGGCTACCGGTGCTCCTCCAGCGCACCCCGTACAACCGCGAGCTGGCGTCGGCCACCGAAATGATCCGTATGGCCGCCGCCGGTTTTGTGGTGGTGGTTCAGGATGTGCGCGGTCGTTACGGGTCGGGCGGCGCCTTTGTTCCGTTCGTGGCCGAGGCGGCCGATGGCTTGGACAGCGTGGCCTGGGTCGCGGACCAGGTGTGGTCGTCCGGTCGGGTAGGGATGTTCGGGTCTTCGTATGTGGGGGCCACCCAATGGCTCGCTGCAGCTGGGGATCCGCAGCCTCTCGGCGCGATTGCTCCCGCCGTTACCGGCTCCAACTATCACGAGGGTTGGACCTACCAGGGTGGTGCCCTGCAACTCGGATTCATCCTCACCTGGGGACGGACGCATCTGGGTCTGGGCGATGCCGCCACGGCTGCCCGGCGCGGTGACATCGGCCCGAGCGAGGTGGTGCGGCTTCTGGGGGAGGCGGATGCCGTCGAGGGTGCCTTTGCGACCCGGCCGCTGATTGACGCAGCGGCGCTTGGTGGGTGGGCGCCTTATCTGCGTGAGTGGGTGGGCCACCCTGCGTACGACGAATGGTGGAAGGCCTTGGCACCGGCGGAGCACTACGAGAGAGTCACCGTCCCCAGCCTAAATATCGGCGGGTGGCACGATATCTTCATCGCGGGCACACTGGCCAACTATCGGGGAATGCGAGCCAGAGGCGGATCGGCGGCAGCGTGCCGGCCTCATCTGCTGGTCGGTCCTTGGGCGCATGCAAATCTGACTGGGGAATTTCCGGAGCACCGTTACGGTCTCGCGTCCGGCGCGACAGTGACCGATCTCGTGGGCCGCCAGATCCGTTGGTTTGAACACCACTTGCGTGACGTCGACAACGGCGTCGACCGGGAGCGACCGGTGCGCCTGTTCGTGCTCGGTGCCGAGGAGTGGCGCGACTTCGACGATTGGCCCCCTCCAGGCGTCGAGTACGTACGTTGGTACCTGCGCAGCGGCGGTTCGGCCAATACCGCCCGTGGCGACGGTCGCCTTTCCACCACCCGGCCCGGTGACGAACCGGCCGACAGATTCGTCCATGACCCGCTCCGTCCCGTCCCCACCATGGGAGGAGCCACCTTCCTGCCCGGCCTCAGCGTCTCAGCCAATGCCGGACCGCGGGACCAGCGTGGGATTGAGGCGCGCGAGGATGTGCTCTGCTTCACCTCTGAGGAACTCAGCGAACCGCTTGAGGTGGTCGGGCCGGTGTCGCTAACTCTGTTCGCCGCATCAACCGCCCGGGACACCGACTTCACCGGCAAACTCGTCGACGTGCATCCCAACGGTCGGGCCGAGATCTTGACCGACGGGATCCTTCGGGCACGCTATCGCGATGGTCTGGAAAGCCCCGCCCCGCTGAAGCCCGGAACGGTCTACGAGTTGGAAGTCGACCTCCAAGCCACGGCAATGGTATTCGCCCGCGGCCACCGGATCCGCTTGGAGGTGGCCAGCAGCAATTTCCCGCGCTTTGACGTGAACTTGGGAACCGCTGGGGACGTGGCCAGTGAAGCTCTTACCGAGGCCGTCATCGCCACGAACACCGTTCACCACACTGCCGACCACCCGTCACACCTGCTGTTGCCCGTGCTGGGACCGGCAACGTGAGCCAGCTGGCACCGGATGTGAGTGCATGATCACCGGTCTGACCCAGCCGCGCCTCGCATTTCTGCGAACCTCCTGGTTGTGAAAAGCTCAATGATCGACGTCGAGACCCCTGACGGAGTCGCCGACTGCTACCTGACTCAACCCGCGGACGACGCCCCGCACCCCGGCGTCCTTTTCGTAATCGATGCCATCGGACTGCGCCCGCGGACCAAGGAGATGGCCGACCGCATCGCCGGGCAGGGCTATGTGGTGCTCGCGCCCCACATCTTCTACCGCGGTGGCCGGGCCCCGCTCTGGCCGGATGTGAACCTGGCCGACCCCGACGCTCGAGCCGAGTTCATGAAAACGCTCGGCCCGCTGGCCGCGGCGCTCACGCCCCAGGCGGCGGCGTCCGATGGTGCCGCCTACCTCGACAAGCTGTCCGAGTTCACCGACGGCAAGGTCGGCATCACCGGCTACTGCATGGGCGGGCGCTTCGGCTGGCAGATCGCCGCCTCCCATCCGGATCGGGTGGCCGCTCTGGGCGGTTTTCACACCGGCGGGATGGTGACGGACGACCACGACAGCCCGCACCTGCGCGCGCCCGAGGTCCAGGCGACGGTCTACTGGGGGCACGCCGACAACGACCAGAGCATGACACCAGAGCACATCGCGGAGCTCAACCGCGCGATGGACGATGCCGGGGTCGCCTACACCACCGAGGTCTATCCCGGGGCGATGCACGGCTATACCATGGCCGATCAGGGCGCCTATGACGAGGCAGCGGCCGAGCGGCACTTCGCGGCGCTCTTCGACCTGCTGGGCCGCTCACTCTGACAACGACAGCCCGGCTGCCGGTTGGGTCAGCCGGCAGCCGGGTCTGACGGCTCTCACCGTGGGTCGGTGAAAACCGCCTTGAAGGTGAGGCAGAGGATCAGGAGGTCCAGCCGCAGGCTGCGGTGCTTGACGTAATAGAGGTCGCGCTGGAGCTTGGCCCGGGTGCCCTCGAGCGAGCCGGAGTAGCCCAGGTTGACCTGCGCCCAACCGGTCAGGCCCGGGCGCACCGTGTGGCGCACCGCGTAAAAGGGGATCTGCTGTTCCAGCCGCTGGACGATGGGAACCTGTTCGGGTCGAGGCCCGACCAGAGCCAGCTCGCCGCGCAGCACGTTCCACAGCTGGGGCATCTCGTCCAGGCGGTAGCGCCGGAGCACCCGGCCCAGCGGCGTTATCCGGTGAGCCTGGTCGGTCGCCCAGGCTCCGCGGTCATCGGAAACGGTCATGGTGCGCAGCTTGACCAGCGTGAACAGCTCGCCTGAGCGGCCCACCCGGGTCTGATGGAAGATCGCCGGTCCCGGGCTGGTCAGGCGGACCGCCACCATGAGCAATAGCACCAGGGGAGCGGAGACGAGCAGCAGGACCCCCGCTGTCACCATCACCATCCCCCGCCGCGCCGCCGCCGACAGGGCTCGGCGGTGCACGTCGGGCGGCTCGAACAGGAACCACGCGGCGGTGAGCTCGGTCAGCGGCACCTTCTTGAACTCGGCTTCGTAGTAGCTCAGAAGGTCGCGCACGTGCAAACCGCGGCGGCCCAGCGCCGACGCCGCTGCGACGACCGCCTGAGCCTCGGCGGCTGTCCGATCGAGCACGAGCACGGTGGCGCGAGACTGGCTGATCGCGGCGCTGAGCGAGTCGGCTCCGAGCGGGCCGCGTGCCCCGACGGCGCCGACCAAACGCGCCTCGGGACTGCGGATGAGCTCGCGCTGAAGCTCCCGCAGACTCTCGGTAGAGCCGGCGAAGTAGACGCGACGCAGAGCCAGGCGCACGCGAATCTCCAGGTCTCGTACCGCGCCGGCGGCGATCAGGCCCAGCAGGGCGAGCACCAGGGGCAGGAGCTCGACGGTCAGCGGGGGAGGTATGTCGAGTATCCACAGCGACGCCGCCATCACCAGCGTGCCCGTCCCCGCCCCCGCGGCCGCTGCCGGCAGGTGAACTTGCCCGGGGCCGCCGCTGAAGGCACCGTCCACCGTCTCGAAGACCAAACGCGCGGCCAGTGTGGCCAACAGCCCGGGTAGCACCAGTAACGGCCATAGATGGGATTCGAGGGCATGGGCCAGGGCGGGTCCCGCCACGGTCAGCCCGAGCACCGCGGTCATACCGACCGCCGCCCCCCGGGTGACCGGCCAGCTCGAGCGGTTGCGGTAGGCCCGTGCGTCACCGCCATCGGCCGGGTCCGGTTCGGCCGACGGGGGCTCGGCCGGTGGGGGAACCGAGTGCAGCCGGGTTGGTTCCTGCCTCATCGGCTGGCCGCTCCCGCCTTGGCCACGGCGTGGCGCAGGGCCGGCTCGAGCGGATCGAGCCGCAGGGCACGGCGGTAGGCCCGTTGCGCCGTCTTCCGATCCCCCGCGCGGGTGGCGATGTCGCCCAACAGGGCCGGAGGGACATAGTTGTCCGGCTCGAGCTGCTCAGCGCGCAGCAGCGCAGACCGGGCCGCCGAGTAGTCGTTCAGGTGAGCGTAGGCCGAGGCCACGGCAAACTGCGTGGCCACCGACCAGGGGTCGAGCTGTTCGGCTGTCCTCAGCTGGCGCAGCGCCTGGACCGGCCGTTTTGACACCAGCCCGTGCCCAGAGTCGCTGTAGAGCGTCGCGACGTACTGCCGCCCGAGACTGGCCGCGAGCAGCGCCAGTACGCCCAGGGCTCCGACGAGCGTCATCTGCGCACGCCGGCTCCGCCGGACCGGTTCGGGGGGCAGACGGCCGCGCGCTTGCGCGCGGGCCGGAGCGGGGACCACCAGCACGGCGGCGGCCAGCATCGCCATCCCGGCCAGGCCGGGGATGTCGTAGAGCCAGTCCACGCTGGTGGCGGCAAACCACGCAGTGAAGATCCCGAGCGCGGCGATTTTCAGCCCGGCATCCGGCCCGGCCAGGGTGCTCGGGCGCCGACTGAGGCCCGCGCCCAGCACCGGCCCGACGAACAACATCAGCCCCAGCGCGCCGCCGACGCCGAGCTCCGCGAGCATCTGCAATTCGAGGCTGTGCGGGACGGTCACGTCCTCGAACTGGTGGCGGCGCTGGTAGTACTGATCGGCATAGTTTCCGGCGCCCACTCCCCCGAGCGGCGCGCCGGTGAATTCGTCGACGGCGATCCGCCACAGGTCGTACCGGTAGCCGCCGCCCAGCGCGAGAAAGCGGTTCCCCGCCGAACTCTCGGACTTGAGCGCGGTGAAGTCGTGCCACTGCGTCTGGACTGCGTGGCGTTCGGCGATGGCGCCCGTGACCACCACGATGGCCCCAACGACGAGCAGCGCGCGACCCAGTGGCCTGCGCAGGCGAGCTCGTCGAACCGCCGTCAGCCGCTCACCGTGGGAGCTGAGGAGCCACTTGAGCCCGAAGCCGACCAGCGCGCCAGCCAGCAGCGCCAGTCCGGCAGCCTGGATCGCGTGCGCGCTGGGAGCCCGGGACTGGGACGGACCCGTGGAGCGGTAGACGCCCAGCGTCCAGTGGGCGCTCGCCACGACGCCGGCCAGCACAATCAGCAGGTGGACCGCGCGGCGAGTCCGTCCGGGAGCGGCGATCAAAACGACCACCACCGTCACCGCTGTGGCCAGCACGATGGCCCGCGACTGGGTGAGCACCGCCGTGCCGGCGATCAGGGCCGCCGCGCCGATGGCACCCGCTCGCACCCAGCGGGAGACGGCCGTTTCGGCCAGCCCGATCCAGGGCCAGATGCCCATGACGAACAGGCCCGCCGTGCCGTTGATGTATCCCATCGGCGTGTCCAGCCGGCCCTGCAGAAACGCTCCGCCGCCCGCGCCGAAGCTGAACTCGAGCGCGAGCACCAACGCGCCCACCAGGGCGGGAAGGCCCAGCACGATCATCGCCGCGCGGGCCGTCGCCCGCTCGCGGATGGCCAGCAGGCCGATCATGAAGATGACCCCGTAAACGCCGATCTGGTTGGCGCTGGTCCAGGCCGAGTCGCGCGACTCGGCCCACAGGACCGACGCGAAGCTGAGGGCGAGCAGCAGCCCAAGCCCGAGCGCCACGATACGGCCGTAACCGGTGAGCCGGTTGGCCGGGCCGAAGACCAGCATGACCAGCAGCCCGAGGGCACCGAGGCCGAATGGGGCCCAGGCGGTGAAGCTGTAGTACCCGAAGGCGAGCGGCGAGCTGGCGAGCGTCGCCGCCAGGAGTAGCCCGATGAGGTTGGGACGGCGCCTTCCCGGCCCGGCGCTGCGCGCCGCGCAGGGCCCCAGACGCGTGACGGGTGCGAGCTGCTCGGCCGTGCTCATCGTCGACGACTGAGCAGCCAGCCGCCGGCCCCGCCGATGACCAGCACCGCCAATGCGGCCACCACCATCCACAGCCACCCGGATCCGGAGCCGGGGGCCAGCACGTGGTACGCCGCGGGCGCCGCGCTGGCCGTGAGCTGCCGGGTGTGCGCCGGCGCGGTGGCGGACGGCGGGACTGGCTGCCGGGTCGGTGCAGACGTGGTTTCGGGCCGGGTGGTAGGGCCTGTACGGGCCGCCGGCGGGGTGGCGGAGGCCGGAGTCGTCTCGGGCGCGGAGGGGGTATGGACGGGGGGCGTCGGCCGAGCGGACGGCCCCGGCGAATGCCGGATGCCGGAACCGAACAGTTTCCCGGGCTGGCCACTCTCCGGAGCCGCGCCGCGAGCGGTGGCCAGCGGCAGCGCGTACTCCTTGGCCACCGGGCTGCTGGGGTCCACGTGAACCGGCGAGCCGGACGCGAGGGCCGAGGCCGGAACGGCCAGCGCCCAAGCGGTGCAGACGAACGTCAACCGGTGACGGGCACGGACGCTGTGGCGCATCGCAGCACTATGGTAGACCCGCGTTCGTGGCCCGTCCCCAGAACAGATGACTGACGGCTGGCTATTTCAGGTGGAGGTCGGGGTGATCGTCGGCGCGCTCGTGCTGCTGCTTCTCTGGCGGCTGATGCTCGCTCTCGATCCTCGCGGCTTCACGGCCTCCTACCGGGCCCCCATCGCGGCCGGTCTCGCCCTGCGGCTGCTGGCCGTGGTGATCGCCGCCGCGGTCCCCGCCATCGGGCACAAGCTCACGAGCACCGATGAGGCTGAGTTCCTGGCCACCACCAAGGTACTGGCCGCGCTACCCCTGGACAGCTCCCGGTGGCTCAGCATGACGACCCACTGGACGCAGGTGATCCCCTGGGCGCTGACCTACAAGGTGTTCGGTAACTGTGGGACCTTGCCGCTGCGCTTCGAGCAGATCGGCCTGAGTCTGGCCGCCGTGGTTCTCGTCAGCGCAACGGCCGGAAAGGTGGGGGGCCGTAGGGCCGGTCTGATCGCGGCGTGGGTGGCCGCCCTGGAGCCTTCGAGCGCCTACTTCGGTGGACTGCTCCATCAGGAGTCACTGTGCATGGTCGGCGAGGCGCTGCTGCTGGCGGCGATGGTGGATGCGTGGCGGCGCGACAACGGCTGGCGGCGGCCCGCCCTGATCGGGGCCCTGGGCCTGGCTCTGATCTTCGGCACCCGCTCCTACCTCGCCTTCTTTGCCGGCGTAGCCGTGGTGCTCGTGCTGGCCGGAGCAGCGCTGCACCGGCGCTGGGGGCCAGCCCGTGGCCTGGGCACGCTCGCCCTGGCCGCGTTGGCCCTGGTGCTGGCCGGCAGCCTGGCCGCTCCGCACATCGTGCCGGGCAGCCTGGCCAACCTTCAGCGCCAGCTCGACCTGCCCTATGCCGGGGCCAATCTGCCCCTGCCGCACGCCACGGTGACGAGCTCCGGCGGCCTGTTGAAGACGGTGATCTTGCACACCTTCGACCTGATCGTGCGGCCGTTGCCCTGGCAGATCGGCAGTCCGGCGCAGAAGGCGGCCGTGGTCGGCACGCTGATCTGGTACGGGCTGCTCGCGGTGACGCTCTGGCTCACGCTCCGCCAGGGGCTCGACGGCCGCCTGGTGCCGCCCCTGATCCTGACCGCCTGCCTGGCGATCGGCTTCGCGCTGACCCTCGTCGATGCCGGGGAGGGCTTCCGTCATCGAGTGGATCTGGTGATCATTCTGGCCATGCCACTCGGCGTGCTGCTGGACCGCTGGTGGACGGCTCGTTCCGAGTCCGAGTCCGAGTCCGAGTCCGATCCCGAGTGCGGGCCGGTGACGACGTGAGGCGCTGGATCGCCGCCGGAGCCATGGTCGGTCTCGTCCTGGCGCTGGTCGCCACGACGACCATGCCGAACCGACGGGTGCACACCGTCTACATCCCGGCGCCCCGAGGCCATCGCGTTGCCGTGTACGGGGCGCTGGCGCCGTACGCGCCGGCCAGGTTCAGCCTGCCCGTCGAACGTGAGTCGCCGCAGATCGCCCGCGATGCCCTGCTCGGGCTGCTGGCCGGAGGGTTGGCCGCGGCGGCCCTCGCCTCGGTCGGGCGACTCCGCCCGGAGGGCGATAACTGAGATGGCCCGGGTTCTCCAGGTGGTGACCGAACTTGTCCTTGGGGGCGCCTCGCTGACGATGCTCGATTTTGCCGAGGACCTGGCCACCCAACACGAACTCGTGATCGCGTACGGGCGTCTGAGCGACCCCGAGAACCCGGCAGCTCTTCGGGCCCGGGCTCACTTTCCGACCTTCGAGTTGCCGCGCCTAAGCCGTCCGCTCCGGGCGCGTGAGGATCTGGCCGCAGCCCGGGCTGTCGCTGCGCTCTGCCGCTCCATTCGGCCGGAGGTGATCCATACCCACAGCTCCAAGGCCGGCGTCGTGGGACGGCTCGGAGTCCCGCCCGGGGGACCCCGCCTGCGCTTCCACACGGTTCACGGCTGGGGTCATACCCCGCTCGATCCTCCGCTGCGCCGGGCCGCGCTGATCAGGGCCGAGCGCCTCGCCGCGCTGCGGAGCACCAAGCTCATCGCGGTCTCCCCCGAGGTTCGCGCCGAGGGGCTGGCGCGGCACATCGGCCGGCCCAGCCAGTATGCGGTGATCGGAGCGCCGGTGGTCATGGAGACCCTCGCCCGGTCGTTTGACTCCGCCCGGGTGCAGGCGCGGACCGATTTGCGGCTGGCGCCCGACGCCGATGTGATCGGCTGGGTCGGGCGCTTCAGCGCCCAAAAGGATCCCGAGACGTTGATCGCCGTGCTCGACGCGCTGCTGCGCCAGCGCCCCAACGCGTACGCGGTGCTGGTCGGTGATGGACCGGACCGGGCCCTGGTCGAGAGCCGGCTGGGGCAGCACATGCTCGAGCGACGGGTGGTGCTCACCGGGTCGCGTCACGATGTGCGCAGGCTGTACGCCGCCTTCGATGTGCTACTGCATACGAGTCGGTGGGAGGGCCACCCGCGCGTGGTTCGCGAGGCGCTGGCGGAGCGCGTCCCGGTGGTCACCGCGCGCGCCGGCGGTACGGGATTCGTCTCCCGCGACCGCCGCCTGGGGGCCGAGGTGGCGCCCGGAGACCGGGATGCCTACCTCGAGGCGATCCGAGCGATTCTCGACGGGGCGGCGCCGCGGGCGCCGGTCGAGGAAGCGGCCCTCGAGCCGCTGCGCCGGGCGAGCCGGGAGCCCTACCGGCTAATGCGGGAGCTCTACGACACGGCGCTGCGAGCGAAGCCCTGAGGCCAGCGCGCCGAGCGCGCCGCGAGCGGTCCACAGCGCTCTGGACTGGACAGCCACGAGCAGTCCGACCGCGGCCACGATAAGTGCGGTGTGGCCGGCCGCCACGGCCGCCGCGCCACCGACGATCGCGGCCGCCGCCGACGCGCTGCTCAGGAAGCTGGCGCCGAGCCGGGCGGGCACGCCCGCCCGGCGCAACTCGGCGCGCCCGGCCGCCAGGCCCAAGGCGCGAGCGGCGAGCAGCACGCTGACCAGCCACACCGGCTTGGCGAAGGCCATCCACAGGGCGGCGCCCGCAGCCCACGGCACCGCCATCCACGCCCAGGTGCGCAGGGCACCAAGCGGGTGCCCTGCGGCATAGAGCGCGCCCACGACCACGTTGATCTGCCCGAGTAGCACGTAGCAGGCCGCGTAGGCGGCGGTCAACGGCCAGGCCCCGTGCCAGCGGGCGCCGAACAGCCAGGGAAGCCACCAAGGGCAGGTCAGCCCGGCCAGGCCCTCGGCGGCGATGAGGATCGCGGCGGCGGCGGCGCTGACGTCCTCGACCGCCTGGCGCAGGCGCTGGGAGTCAGCCGTCCTGGCAAAGGCCGGGAAGGCGATCCGCTGGAGCACGAGCACCGCCACCCCCGGGTAGGCCAGGAGGCTCGAGCTTGTGATGGCCAGTCCCAGCAGCCGCGCGTGGGCAAAGCTGAAGGCCACCATGGGCACGACGCCTTCGATCAGGACGCACAGGGCCACCCCGGAGCCGGGTAGGGCGAAGCGGCGCACGTCTCGGAGCTCCGCGCCTCGCGCCCCCAGAAACGGGGTTGGATGCGTGCGGCGGCGCCAGAGCAGGAGGGTGGGCAGCCCCTGAAGGGCCAGCGCGAGCATGACCCCGGGCAGGCCCAGACCGCCCAGCACCAACGCCACGGCGAGCAGGGTGAAGGTCACCTGGTCGAGCACCTCGCCCGCACCGATCAGCCGGTACTCGAGGCGTCGCTCCATCAGCGCCGCCGGCAGCGCACGCGACACATAGACATATCCACATAGGCCGGAGGCTGCGCACATCAGGACGGGCCAGTGCAGGGCGGTGAGGGAAGTCGCCGGCAGCATCGCCACAAGCGCGATGAGCAGACCGGCCCGGCCGATCAGCTGCATGACGTAGGCGGCCGACCGCAGCAGGGCCGGAGACGGCTCGCCCCCGGCGATGACCGCCCCGAGCAGTTTCGAGCCCAGGTACTGGTCCATGAAATTGGCCAGAAACAGCGCGACCCCGTAGCTGGCCCAGTTGGCCGGCCCGAGGTGACGGACCAGCAGCGTGGTCGCGCCCAGGTTCAGGAGGCCAACGAACAGATAGCGCGCGGCCAGGGCGGCCGCCCCGAACGAGGCCCGGGCGGTCGTGTCCGCCGTGGCCGGGGCCACAGGCACCTCAGCGGGCGAACGACACCCCGGGCTCCAGCCGTTGCGCAAACGCCGCCAACAGCTTGGCCGTGTTCTCCAGGTCGTCTATGTCAATCATCTCGACCGAGGAGTGCATGTAGCGCAGCGGCACGGAGACCAGTCCGGTGGGGATGCCGGTGCCACTGGTGGTGAAGGCGTCCGCGTCGGTCCCCGTGTAGCGCGAGGCCGAGCTGATCGTGTAGGGGATCGATTCCGCCTCGGCGGCGTCATAGAGCAGGTCGAACACGCGTGGATGCAGGAGCGACGCGCGCTGGAGCACGGGTCCCGAGCCCAGTTTGTGATGCGTGTCCTGGCCGACCTCTGCGCCCGGCGTGTCGGTGGCGTGCGTCACGTCGATGGCGATGGCCACATCGGGCCGGTGGCGGAACGCGGAGGTCACCGCCCCCTTCAGCCCGATCTCCTCCTGGACGACCGCCAGGGCCAGCACGTCGCCGCTTGAGCCGCCGTTCTCGGAGACCAGCTGGGCGGCCCGGGCGGCCACGTAGCAACCGACGCGGTTGTCCAGCGAGCGGGAAACCACCCGGTTGTTGGGCAACTCCAGCGGCTCCGCATCGATCACGCCGGTGTCACCGATGCGCACGAGCCGGCGGGCCTCGTCGCCCGAGGCCGCGCCGATGTCGATGTGCAGGCCCTTCAGCTCTGGCACCCTCTTGCGGTCATCATCGTCCATCTGGTGGATCGCCTTGCGGCCGATCACGCCGCGGATGTCACCCTCGCGGGTGGCCAGCACGATCCGCTGCCCCACCAGCTGGATCGGGTCCCAGCCGCCCACCTGGCCGAAGCGCAGGAAGCCGTCGTCGTCGATATGGGTGACGTGGACGCCGATCTCGTCGATGTGGCCGACCACCGCGAGAACTGGCCCGGTCTCGGCCGGGGACGGCCCGCTGGCCGTCCCGGCCACCCGCGCCCACGAGGACCCGTTCACATCGACGTCAACCTCCGTGGCGAACGGCTGGCAGAGCTCGCGCCACACGGCGGCGGCGCGGGCCTCCTGGCCGGAGGGCCCGGGGACGCGCAGCAACGCGTCGAGCAACTCAGGGATCGGCATGGATGGTCTCCTCTCAGGCCGCCAGCAGCTGGCGCAGCACGAACTGCAGGATGCCGCCGTGCCGGTAGTACTTCTGTTCTTTCGGAGTGTCGATTCGCACGGTGACGGTGAACTCCTTGTCATCGGCGGTGACGCTCAACTCGCGGGCGATGTCCTCGTCACCGGCGATCCCGGCGATGCTGAACCGCTCGTGCCCCGTGAGCCCGAGTGACTCGACGTTCTGGCCTTGGTTGAACTGCAGCGGCAGTACGCCCATGCCCACGAGGTTGGAGCGGTGGATCCGCTCGAAGCTCTCCGCGATCACGGCGCGCACGCCGAGCAGGCGAGTGCCCTTGGCTGCCCAGTCGCGCGAGGAGCCCGACCCGTACTCCTTGCCGGCCAGCACGATCAGGGGAATGCCCTGCTCGATGTAGCGCATGGCCGCGTCGTAGATCGAGGTTTGGTCGCCCGAGCCGTCGCCGAGGTAACGCGTCACTCCACCCTCGGTCCCCGGCGCGAGCTGGTTGCGCAGGCGGATGTTGGCGAAGGTGCCGCGCATCATCACCTCATGGTTGCCGCGGCGCGAGCCGAAGGAGTTGAAGTCGGCCGCCTCGACGTGGTTGGCGTTGAGATACTGCGCGGCCGGGCCGCCTGATTTGATCGAGCCGGCCGGGGAGATGTGGTCGGTGGTGACACTGTCGCCCAGGACGGCCAGCACGCGCGCGTCGACGATGTCTTCGAGGGCCTCCGGCTCGCGCGGCAGGTCCTCGAAGAAGGGCGGCCGACGCACGTAGGTGGAGCGCTCATCCCACTCGAACAGGTCTCCGGTGGGAACCTCCAGGCTGTTCCAGCGCTCGTCGCCGTCGAAGACCTCGCCGTAGCTCTTGTGGAACATGTCCGACTGGACGGCTTCCCCGATCACCTCGGCGATCTCCGCCGAGCTGGGCCAGATGTCCCTGAGGTAGACGTCCTGACCGTGATCGTCGGTGCCGAGTGGCTCGTTGTACAGGTCCACGTTCATCGACCCGGCGATGGCGTAGGCCACACACAGGGGCGGCGAGGCCAGGTAATTCATCTTCACGTCGGGGTTGATGCGGCCCTCGAAGTTGCGGTTGCCGGACAGGACCGACACCACGGCCAGGTCGGCGTCGTTGACCGCTTTCGAGACCTCCGCAGGCAGCGGGCCGCTGTTGCCGATGCAGGTGGTGCAGCCGTAGCCGACCAGGTTGAAGCCGAGCGCGTCGAGGTACTCCGTCAGGCCGGCCCGATCGAGGTACTCGGTGACCACCTTGGAACCGGGGGCGAGCGAGGTCTTGACCCACGGCTTGACCGTCAACCCCTTCTGCACCGCGTTGCGGGCCAGCAGACCCGCGCCAAGCATCACCGACGGGTTGGAGGTGTTGGTGCAGCTGGTGATGGCCGCGATCACCACGTGCCCGTTGTCGAGCTCGGTCTCGGTGCCGTCGGCGAGCGTCAGCGGCGTGGCCGCGTGCACCTTCGTCGCTGCGCCAGCCTCGCCGGCCCCGGCCCCGGCCCCGGCGGGGGCGGGGGCGGCGGCGGGGGCGTTGGCCGCGGTCGCCTCGGCTGATCCAGGCTCCTGATCAGAGGTCGGATCGCTGGCCGGGAAGCTGTCGGCGATGGCCTTGTCGTGCCCGTTGAGGGCGACGTAGTCACCCAGCGAGCTCTCGAAGGCGGCCTTGGCGTCGGTCAGCGCGACGCGATCCTGGGGTCGCTTGGGTCCGGCGATGCTCGGCACGATCGTGGCCAGATCCAGATGCAGGACGTCGGTGTAGGTGGGTTCCTCGGAGTTCTCGTCGTGCCACAGACCGTTGGCCTTGGCGTATGCCTCAACCAGCTCTATCTGGGGTTGTGGTCGCCCGCTGAACTCGAGGTAGCGCAACGTCTCGGCGTCGATCGGGAAGATCGCGCAGGTCGAGCCGAACTCGGGCGACATGTTGCCGATGGTCGCGCGATCGGCCAGCGGCAGCTTGGCCAGGCCGGCGCCGAAGAACTCGACGAACTTGCCGACCACGCCGCGCCGGCGGAGCATCTCGGTAACCGTCAGGACCAGGTCGGTGGCGGTGGCGCCCTCGGGCAGCGCACCGTCCAGCTGGAAACCGATCACCTGGGGGATCAGCATCGACATCGGCTGGCCCAACATGGCCGCCTCGGCCTCGATGCCGCCGACGCCCCAGCCGAGGACGCCCAGGCCGTTGACCATCGTCGTGTGGGAGTCCGTGCCGACCAAGGTGTCGGGGTAGGCGAGCGGGAGGGCACCTTCCTGACCGGACTCCTTCACGAACACCACCCGCGACAGGTATTCCAGGTTCACCTGGTGCACGATGCCCGTGTCGGGCGGGACCACCTGGAAGTTACGGAACGCCGTTTGGCCCCAGCGCAGAAACGAGTAGCGCTCCTGATTGCGCTCGAACTCGAGCTCGGCGTTGCGCTCGAAGGCCTGCGCGGTACCGAACACGTCGACCTGTACGGAGTGGTCGATCACGAGCTCCGCGGGCACCAAGGGGTTGATCCGGTTGGGGTCCCCGCCCATCGCCTTCATCGCATCGCGCATGGCCGCGAGGTCGACCACGGCCGGCACGCCGGTGAAGTCCTGCATGACGACACGCGCCGGTGTGAAGGCGATCTCGTCACTCGGCTCCGCCTTGGCGTTCCACCGCGCGAGGGCCTCGATGTCGGTCGCCCGGATCGCCTCGCCATCCTCGTTGCGCAGCAGGTTCTCGAGCAGGATCTTCAGCGAGAAGGGAAGCCTGGCGACATCGTGGGAGGCCTGCAGCGCGTCGAGGCGGAAGATCTCGTAGCGGCGGCCGCCGACCTCTAAATCGTCCTTTGCTCCAAAGCTATTGGCTGACATTTCAGGCTCCTCACGGTATCTCGGTCCGGCACTTGCTTTCAGGTCCAGGTACTTCTCGGCTGAGACTCTAGTTAGTGTCGGGAACAAAGAACCTCGATCCCGGCCGCCGCATCGGATAGGTTGCCTGGCAACTTCACAAACCGGGACTGGGGGTTCATATGCGCAGCGATGCGCTCTCGCGGGACGACTGGATTGTCGGCGGCCTCGCATTCTTACTGGCGGTCGACCTGCTGTTTCTGCCGTGGTTCTCTGTCTCGATCGGTCCCTACAGCGCCACGACGACCGCTACGGGCTCCTTCGACGGCTGGACAGCGATCATCGCCATGCTGGCTGCGCTGGCGCTGCTGGCGGACCTGCTGATCGAGCGGCTTTCGCCGCAGACCACGTTGCCCAACCTCGGCGGGAGCCGCACGGCTACCCGGTTGCGGTTGGCGGCCGTGGCGGCGGGCTTCGTGGCGCTCAAGTTCATTTTGCACATCCACTTCGGGTGGTTCGGCTTCGGCTTCTACGCGGCCGTGGTGCTCTGTGTGGCGCTGTTGGTGGCCACGCAGCGCGCGGCCAGCGCGGACGCGCCCGTGCTCAACGTCTCCGCTTAGCCGTAAAGGCACGGTTTGCCTGTCCTGCGGGGTGAGGCCGGCGGGCCGCACCCCGCAGGGTGGCTTCTCAGACCCCGCTGGGCGGGCGCACGCTGCTCGGACCCGCTGGGTGGCGGACGCGTCTAGAACCCGCTGGGGTGGCGGACCACGAAGCCCGCGTACTCGCCGCCGCCCTGCGACCAGCGCGTGCCGTTCTCGGCCAGGGCAACGGTGTCGTAGCGCCAGCCGGCGATCTGCATCCACACATGGCCCGGGTTGGCGTAGATGGTGACCCACTGGCCCGGGCCAGCGTCACCGTAGGACTCAAACCAGCCCGAGACCTCGGGCGAGCTGAGCAGCCCGCCCGCGTTGAGCACAAAGCTCACCGAGCCCGAGCAGTCGTAGCCGAGCGCTTGGAAGGAGGCGTGGCCGCCACCCCAGATGTAGGGGAGGGTGGCGATCGAGTTTCCGGCGGCGATCATGGCCACAATGGCGGACGGCGCGCCGGCGGGTGCCGTGACAATCGCGCTGGAGTCCACGGAGATCCCACCGGCCTGCTGATTGACCTGCTGGGTCGCCTGGGCTGCTGCCTGTTGAGACGCCTGGGTCTGGGCCGCGTGGGCGGCAGCGGCGGCGGCGGCCGCCGCGGCCCGTGCCGCAGCCTGGGCGGCAGCCACCTGGGCGGCGTATTTCCTCTGCAGCGTTGCCGTCTGTGCGTTGACGCTGGCCAGCCGGGCCTGCTCGTGCGATCGCTGCGACTGCTCGTCGATCTGCTGCTTGGTGAGCGCCGCCTCGAGCTGAGCCGCGTGATCGCGCTGCTGGAGGATGTCGTTGGTGATGTTGCGATCCCGGATCTCCAGCGTGTAGAGGTGCAGGGCCTCGGACTGCACGCGCTGGCGGGCGATTCGGGTCACCTGAACGATCTCATCGTCCTGGTGCTGCGCGTCCTTCATGTAGTTGACCTGGTCCAGCAGGTTCGTAAAGCCGTGGGCCTGAAGGATCACGTCCACCAGATTGGGCGAGCCGCTCTCGTAGGCAGAGCGCAGGTTGGCCTCGAGGTACCGGGCGGCCAGGTGCAGCTTGTTCTCGAGCGCGAGCAGCTGGTCACGAGCCGTCATCAGGTTCGTCTGCACCTGGCGCAGCGCTGCGATGTGCGCGTCGAGGGCCGTGTTGACCGAGGCCAGCTGCGCCTGGGCGGTGGCCACGCCGCCCTGGGTGTGTTCGATCTGCGCGGTTTCAGCGTTGATCTGGGACTGCAGCGAGGAGGCGGCGGACTTGCTGGAGTTGATCTGGGTCTGCAGATCGGCCGAACTGGAGGCGATCACGACGCCGCCCAGCAGGGCGGCCACCGAAGTTGAAACAAGCGTCAGGCGCTTGATGTGGCGGGAGATCTGCATCCAGACAAATGGGTTCGCGGAGCGACGCGGAGTCTCGCCTCGTCGTCCTAGAAACACAAAACCGCCGAACCGGGCGTCGGCCGCGCCTACCTTAGCGACCCCGACTTTGATGCCAACTAAAGCGGGGCGCGTGCAAAAGATCGTGCAGGATGCAGGAATAACACGATCCGCGTGGAGGCGCGCGGCGGTTTGGCCGGGATTAGCAGCCGCTTTTAGGCGTCGGAGCGCTTGCGCGCCCGGGATGCCTTGACCCGGCTCGTCTGGTCGAGGATGGTCTTGCGCAGACGGACATTCAGCGGCGTCACCTCGACCGACTCGTCCTCGCGCAGGAACTCCAGCGCCTGATCCAATGAGAGCTCGCGCTTGGGCACGAGGCGGACCAACTCGTCCGCGGTGGACGAGCGCATGTTGGTCAGGTGCTTCTCCTTGACGGCATTGACGTCGAGGTCCTCGGCCCGGGAGTTCTCGCCCACGATCATTCCCTCGTAGACCTCCTCGCCGGGGCCGACGAACAGCGAACCGCGCTCCTGCAGGTTGAACAGCGCGAAGGCGGCGACCTTGCCGCGCCGGTCGGCCACCAGCGAACCGGTGCCGCGCGTGCGGATCTCGCCCTGCCACGGCTCCCACCGGTCAAAGACGTGGTGCACGAGGCCGGTGCCCCGGGTCTCCGTCAGAAACTCGGTGCGGAAGCCGATCAGGCCGCGCGCCGGGATGATGTACTCCATCCGCACCCAGCCGGTGCCGTGATTGATCATCTGCTCCATACGCCCCTTGCGCAGGGCCAGCATCTGGGTGATCACGCCCACGTACTCCTCGGGCGTGTCCACGCTCATGCGCTCCATCGGCTCATGCACCTTGCCGCGCAGCTCGCGGGTGACGACCTGCGGCTTTCCCACGGTCATCTCGAAGCCCTCGCGGCGCATCACCTCGACCAGCACGGCCAGGGCCAATTCGCCGCGGCCCTGCACCTCCCACACGTCCGGTCGCTCGGTCGGGTTCACGCGCAGTGACACGTTGCCGATCAGCTCACGCTCGAGCCGCGCCTTCAGCTGCGAGGCGGTGAGCTTGTCACCATCCTGGCCGGCCAGGGGCGAGTCGTTGATGCCGAGCGTGACCGACAGGGAGGGCTCGTCCACCGTGATCGGGGGAAGCGGCCGCGGATCCTCCGGATCAGACAGCGTGTCGCCGATGGTGATCTCAGGGATGCCGGCCACCGCGATGATGTCTCCGGCGCTGGCCCGGTCGGCGCTCACGCGATCCAGCGCCTCGGTGATGTAGAGCTCGGTGATCTTGACCCGCTCGATCGTCCCTTCGGATCGGCACCAGGCGATGGTCTCGCCGCGCTCGATCGTGCCCTGGTGGACGCGGCAGATGGCGATCCGGCCGACGTAGGGGGAGGCGTCGAGGTTGGTGACGTGCGCCTGCAGCGGCGCGCCCTCCTCGTACTGGGGGGGCGGAATGTGCTCGACGAGCAGGTCGACCAGCGGCTTGAGGTCGCTGCCCGGCTGATCGAGGTCGAGCGTGGCGGTGCCCGCCTTGGCGTTGGTGTAGACGATCGGGAAGTCGATCTGCGACTCATCGGCCTCGAGGTCGAGGAACAGCTCGTACACCTCATCGATCACGTCGTGGATGCGGGCGTCGGGCCGGTCGATCTTGTTGATCACGAGGATCACCGGCAGCCGCGCCTCCAGCGCCTTGCGCAGCACGAAACGGGTCTGCGGCAGCGGCCCCTCCGAGGCGTCGACCAGCAGCAGCACCCCGTCGACCATCGTCAACCCGCGCTCCACCTCGCCGCCGAAGTCCGCGTGGCCCGGGGTGTCGATGATGTTCAGCGTGATATCGCCGTGGCGTACGGCTGTGTTCTTGGCCAGGATCGTGATCCCCTTCTCGCGCTCGAGGTCCATCGAGTCCATGACCCGGTCGGCCACGTCCTGATTGGCGCGGAAGGCCCCCGACTGCCAGAGCAGCGCATCGACCAGCGTGGTCTTGCCATGATCGACGTGCGCGACGATCGCGAGGTTGCGGATGTCCGAGCGGCTGGGCATACGGCCGCCACTGTAGCTGGCGGCATCCGATGCGCCGGGAGCTCTACGCCGCCCGGCCCGCTTGGCCAGGCGGCTACGCCGAGGTGTCAGGCGTCCGGCTGCAGCCCGCCGAACCCGGTGTAGAGGGCGGCCATCGCCGCATCGACCACCTCGGGTCGGGTGACCTTCGGGTGTGCCGCCCACCAGCGCGCCGCGGCAATCAGGCCGTCGCGGTGTATGGCGAACAACGCTCGCGCACGCACGGTGTCAGGCTCCAGGCCGGCTCGGTGCGCGTCGGCGGCGAGCAGGTCGGCCAGCACGCGGTTGGATTGCCCTCGGACTCGCCGGTACTCCCTGGCCCCCTCCGGATCCAGGGGTGGGTGATCGGGGAACAGCAGGCGGCAGTCCAGGGGGTGCGCCTCGACGAAGCTGAAGAAGGCGTCAAATGTGCACCGCCAGCGCTCCTCGGTTGTGCCCTCGGAGCCGAGCGCCGCGCTCAGGTAGTGCAGCAGCGACCGCTGCGCGGTGTCGAGTACCTCGACAAATACGGCGTGCTTCGACGGGAAGTGGTCGTAGAGCACGGTACGGGCCACGCCGGCCGCCTGAGCGATCCGTCCCACCGATGCCGCGTCGTAACCGCGCTGGGCAAACTCGGGCAGCCCGGCTTCGACGATCAGCTCTCGCCGCTGTGAGCCCTTCAGCCTGGTCTTGGGAGCGTCGGTGGTCATCGGTTGCCCGGCATGTTCGCAGCCGACCCCCCCAACTGCCGGGTTTATCCCCCTGAGCCCGCGCCGCCCGGTAATATCCGACACACGTGTCGGTTAGCTCGTGAGCCACACCGGCCCGCCCACGGTTGACCAAGGAGAGCCACTGCATGCCTGCCACTGAAGCGCTTGTCTTCGACGCGATCCGCACGCCGCGGGGTCGCGGTAAGTCGAGCGGGTCGTTGTACACGACCAAGCCGATCGATCTCGTTGTCGGATTGATCCACGAGTTGCTCAGCCGCAACCCGGACCTGGATCCTCACCAGATCGAGGATGTCGTCTTGGGTTGTGTCACCCCGATCGGGGATCAGGGCGGTGACATCGCCAAGGCCGCCGCGGCCAAGGCCGGTCTCCCCGACACCGTCGCCGGAGTGCAGCTGAACCGGTTTTGCGCGTCGGGGCTTGAGGCCGTGAACATCGCCGCGCAGAAGGTGGCCTCGGGCTGGGAGGATCTGGTTCTGGCCGGTGGGGTGGAATCGATGTCGCGGGTGCCGATGGGCTCTGATGGGGGCGCTTGGGCCATGGATCCGCAGACCGCGTATGAGACCTCTTTCGTGCCGCAGGGGATCGGCGCGGATCTGATCGCCACGATTGAGGGGTTCAGCCGGGAGGACGTCGATGTCTACGCGGCGCGCTCGCAGCAACGGGCGGCCACGGCGCAGGCCGAGGGCCGCTTCGGGGATGCCGTGGTGCCGGTGCTCGACGTCAATGACAACGTGGTGCTGGGCCAGGATGAGTTCATTCGACCCGACACGACGGTCGACACCCTGGGTCAGCTGAAGCCGGCGTTTCAGATGATGGGGGACTTCGGCGGCTTCGACGCCGTGGCCCTGCAGAAGTACCACTGGGTGGAGAAGATCGATCACGTGCACACGCCCGGTAACTCCTCGGGCATCGTGGACGGGGCGAGCCTGGTGGCCGTGGGCAATGAGAAGATCGGCCAGGCGCTCGGCCTCAAGGCTCGCGCGCGGATTCTGGCCACAGCGGTCACCGGCACCGAGCCGACGATCATGCTCACCGGCCCGGCGCCGGCCAGCCGCAAGGCCCTGGCCAAGGCGGCGCTGACGCTGGATGACATCGACCTGATCGAGATGAACGAGGCGTTCGCCGCGGTGGTGCTGCGTTTCGCCCGCGACATGGCCGGTCGGGAGAACGAGCAGGCACTGCTTGAGAAGATCAATGTCAACGGTGGCGCGATCGCCCTCGGCCACCCGCTGGGGGCGACCGGCGGCATGATTCTCGGGACGCTGATCGACGAGCTGCACCGCACCGGCGGCCGGTACGGGTTGGCCACCCTGTGTGTGGGTGGCGGCATGGGGATCGCGACCGTGGTGGAGGCGATCTAGATGTCTGCTTCCAACGAGAGCACGGTTCGTTATGACCGCGGTGAGGACGGCATCGTCGTGCTCACCTTGGATGACCCGTCCCAGTCGGCCAACACCATGAACCAGGCCTACACCGACTCGATGCGGGCTGTGGTCGAGCGCCTGGGTCAGGAGAGGGATGAGATCAAGGGTGTGATCATCACCTCGGCCAAGAAGACGTTCTTCGCCGGCGGCGACCTCAACACGCTCAGGCGCGTCAGCCGCGAGAACGCGCAGGAGTTCGCCGGGTTCCTGGCCGAGACCAAGGCGCAGCTGCGCTCGATCGAGACGCTGGGTGTCCCGGTGGCGGCGGCGATCAACGGCGCGGCCCTGGGCGGTGGTCTGGAGATCGCGCTGGCGGCTCATCATCGGGTGATCGTGGATGACCCGCGGGCGGTCATTGGTTTCCCCGAGGTCAGCCTCGGTCTGCTGCCTGGCGCGGGTGGGGTGACCCGTACGGTGCGGATGATCGGCATCGCGCAGGCGCTGATGGGCGTGCTGATGCAGGGCCAGAAGCGCTTCCGGCCGGCTGAGGCCAAGGAGCTCGGGCTGATCGATGAGATCGTGCCGAGGCCGGAGGATCTGATCCCGGCGGCCAAGCGGTGGATCGCGGAGAAGGCCGGCTCGGGCGAGCCGGTCGGGCAGCCGTGGGATACCGACAAGAAGTACCGGATCCCCGGCGGCACGCCCGCCACGCCGTCGTTTGCCGCGAATCTGCCGGCCTTTCCAGCCAATGTGCGCAAGCAGATCAAGGGCACGAACATGCCTGCCCCGGTGCGGATCCTGGCCGCCGCGGTCGAGGGCGCGCAGGTCGATTTTGATCATGCGCTGGAGATCGAGAGCCGCTATTTCATCGAGCTGGCCACCGGTCAGGTGGCCAAGAACATGATCCAGGCGTTCTGGTTTGACCTCAACCGCGTAAACGGAGACCGTGGCCGGTCGGCCGAGGTCGAGGCCCACCGCGTGAACAAGGTCGTGATCCTCGGCGCTGGGATGATGGGCGCGGCTATCGCCTACGTGAGCGCGAAGGTCCGGGATCGAGGTTGTGCTCAAGGACGTCTCGCTCGAGGCGGCGCAGCGCGGCAAGGGCTATTCGGAGAAGCTCGTGACCAAGGCGGTGGAGCGCGGCCGCTCCACCCAGGCGGAAGCGGACGCGCTGCTCGCGCGGATCCTGCCGAGCGACCGTCCGGAGGATGCTGCCGGCGCCGACCTGGTCATCGAGGCGGTGTTCGAGGACCCGACCATCAAGGAGCAGGTGTGGCGGGAGATCGAGCCGCACGTCGCCTCTGACGCGCTGCTGGGCTCGAATACCTCGACGCTGCCGATCACCGGGCTGTCGGACTATGTGACCCGCCCGGAGGACTTCATCGGCGTTCATTTCTTCTCACCGGTGGACAAGATGCCGCTGGTCGAGCTGATCCGGGGTGAGCGCACCAGCGACGCGGCAACCCACCGGGCGCTCGACTTCGTCAAGCAGATCAAGAAGACACCGATCGTGGTCAATGACAGCCGGGGCTTCTTCACCAGCCGGGTGATCGGCACCTTCATCAACGAGGGCATCGCCATGCTGGCCGAGGGCGTGCCCCCGGCCACGATCGAGCAGGCCACATCGCAGGCCGGTTACCCCGCTCCGGTGCTGGCGCTCTCCGACGAGCTCAACCTGAAGCTGATGCGCAAGATCGCCCGGGCCGCGCAGCAGGCCGTCGAGGCCGAGGGTGGCAGCTGGGCGCCGCACCCCGCCGACGGCGTGATCGGTCGCATGCTCGACGAGTTCGACCGGCCTGGCCGGCTCGAGGGTCGCGGCTTCTACACCTACGCGGACGGCAAACGCACCGGCCTGTGGCCCGGGCTGCGCGACGCGTTCCCGCCGGTTGAGGATCCGGCGTCACTGTCGCTGCGGGACCTCGAGGAGCGCATGCTGTTCATCGAGGCGATCGAGTCCGTGCGGTGCTTTGAAGAAGGCGTGATCGAGTCCGTGGCCGACGCGAACGTCGGCTCGATCATGGGCATCGGCTACCCGCCCTCAACCGGGGGCGTGCTCCAGTACATCAACGGCTACGCCCCACCCACCGGCGAGGCACCCACCGGCCTGGCCGGCTTCGTGGCCCGCGCCCGGGAGCTCGCTGCCCGCTACGGCGAACGCTTCGAGCCGCCTGCCTCGCTGGTTCAGCGCGCGGAGCGGGGCGAGCCCTACAGCGACGAGCTGGTGGCGGCCGGCGCCTGAGAGGACCTCCGGTAACCTGGCCCTCGATGCGTGGGCGTGGACGTACGGCCGGTGTGCTCGGTTTGCTGGTGCTGGCCGCCGCGGTGGTCGCGGTGGTCGCCGTGATCCACCTCGGGGCCGGCGGGAGCGGCGCCCCCAGTCCGCAGGCGCACGTGAGGGCGCGGGCCCATCGCGCTACTCCGGCGAAGGGACGTCCCCAGCACCGGAGCGTGAGCGCACTGGTGCGCAACGCCAGGCCACAGCCGAGCTGGCATAGGTACACCGGCCCAGTTCCGATTCTCGTCTATCACGCGCTCGGCCCGGTGCCGGCGGCCGCGGCGTTCCCCAGCCTGTATGTCTCCTACGGCGACTTCAAGGCGGAGATGGCGTGGCTGAGCTCCCATGGCTACCAGGCCGTGACCCTGGACGAGATGATGAAGGCCTGGTACCACGGCGGCAGGCTGCCGGCCAAGCCGATCGTGATCACCTTCGACAACGGCTATCCGCAGCAGGTTCGGTTCGCGCCTCACGTGATGTCCAAGTACGGCTGGCCCGGGGTGCTCAACGAGATTACGGAGAACCACCTTCCGCCGAGCTACATCTGGCCGGTCATCCACCAGGGCTGGGAAGTGGACTCACACTCGCTCACGCACCCCGATCTCACCACGGAGACGGCGGCGGGTCTCTGGGCGGAGGTGCACGGCTCGCGCGTCTACCTGCAGAAGACCTTCCACATCCCGGTCAACAGCTTCTGCTACCCGTCGAGCAAGTACAACGCCACAGTGGTCGCGGCCGTGAAACGGGCCGGTTACACAAACGCTGTCACCGAGGCCGCTGCCTACGCCACCAGCGCCGATCCCTATCTGCTGCCACGGTTCGAGATCGAGGGCGGCGTCTCCCAGTTGGCCGCCGACCTGCTGGACAACCAGCCGACCGGTTACGGCACCTAGACGGACTCTGAGCCGGCCCGCGCGGTAGGTCACCCGCGCCGCTCGGAGTGTCAGTTGCTGAAACGTGTTACTGGAGTAAGGTGGCGCGCTCCCGGGCGACGGGGCCAGTCAGAGCGGAGAACGGAGTGCCATGCAGACGCAGGTGGTAATCGAGGCGCAGGCCATCCTGACGCAGCTCAGCATCGAGGAGAAGGCGGCGATGCTCGACGGCTCGGACTTCTGGCACACCGAACCGATCGAGCGCCTCGGGATCCCGAGAATCATGGTCTCCGACGGGCCTCACGGCCTGCGCAAGGTGGCCACGCCGGACGACGCGGGCCTCGAGCACTCGGCGCAGGCCACCTGCTTTCCCCCGGCGGCCGGGCTGGGTTCCTCCTGGGATCCGGACCTGGCCCATCGGATCGGACTGGCCCTGGGCGAGGAGTGCCGCGCGGCCGGCGTTGCGGTGATTCTCGGCCCCGGCGTGAACATGAAGCGCTCTCCGCTCTGCGGGCGCAACTTCGAGTACTTCTCGGAAGATCCGCTGCTGGCCGGAGTTCTGGCCGCCGCGTGGGTGGGCGGCGTGCAGAGCCACGGGGTCGGGGCCTCGCTCAAGCACTTTGCCGCCAACAACCAGGAGGCGGACCGTCTGCGCGTGTCCGCCGAGGTCGACGAGCGCACGCTGCGGGAGATCTACCTGGCCGCGTTCGAACGGGTGGTCAAGCAGGCTCAGCCGTGGACGGTGATGAGCTCCTACAACCGCATCAACGGCGTCTATGCCGCTGAGAGCCGTTGGCTGCTCACCGACGTGCTCCGCCACGAGTGGGGCTTCGAGGGCCTGGTCGTCTCCGACTGGGCCGGCATCGACAATCGCGCTCGGGCCCTCGCGGCCGGTTGTGACCTGGAGATGCCGTCTTCCGAGGGGGTCGGGAGCCGAGCGATCATCGACGCCGTGGCCAGCGGCGAGCTGACCGAGGCACAACTCGACGGGGCCGTGACCCGAGTCCTCGATCTGGTCGACCGGGCCGGCCGGCGCGAGTCGCTGCGCGGCTTCGATCTGGACGCGCATCACGAGCTGGCCCGCGAGGCCGCGGCGGCCAGCGTGGTGCTGCTCAAGAACGACCAGATCCTGCCGCTCGATCCTGACCAGGGCGGACCGGTGGCGGTCATCGGCGAGTTCGCCCGCACGCCGCGTTTCCAGGGCGCCGGTTCCTCGCAGGTCAACCCGACCCGGCTGGAGAACGCGCTGGACGCGCTGCGCGCGGGCCTCGACGGAAAGCGAGATGTGCGGTTTGCCCCCGGCTTCGAGATCGAGGCTGAGCAGGCCGATGCGCAGCTCGTGGCCGAGGCGCTCGAGGTGGCGGCCGGAGCCGAGGTGGTGCTGGTGTTCCTCGGGCTTCCCCCCTCCTACGAGTCCGAAGGATGGGATCGGGAACACATGAACCTGCCCGCGCTGCAGATAGAGCTGCTCGAGCAGATCGCCGCGGTGAATCCCCATGTCGTGGTGGTGCTCTCAAACGGAGCGGCGGTGGTGACCTCGGCTTGGGATCACCGGGCGCGCGCGCTGCTCGAGGGCTGGCTGCTCGGTCAGGCGGGCGGGAGCGCTGTGGCCGATGTGCTGCTCGGCCGAGTGTCGCCGTCCGGGCGGCTGGCCGAAACGATCCCTCGGAAGCTGACCGACAACCCGGCGCTGGGTAACTTCCCGGGCGAGGCGTCGGTCGTGCGCTACGGCGAGGGTCTGCTCATCGGCTACCGCTGGTACGACGCCCACGAGCTGGCCGTCTCCTTTCCCTTCGGACACGGGTTGTCCTACACGACGTTCGCCTATTCCGACCTGCAGGTCGAGGTCACGACGGACGGCCCCGAGCCGCGCGTTGAGGTGTCACTCACGGTCACCAACACCGGGTCGCGGGCCGGGGCGGAGGTCGTGCAGCTGTATGTCGGCGACCCCATCGCGAGCGTATACCGACCCGTCCAGGAGCTGCGCGGCTTCCGTAAGCTCAGGCTGGAGCCGGGGGCGAGCGCGGAGGTTTCCATCGAGCTCGACCACCGCGCCTTCGCCTACTGGCACACCTCGCGCGGCGAGTGGGTCGTCGAGGGCGGTGCGTTCCAGATCCGGGTGGGTTCGTCGAGCCGTGACATCCGGCTGACCCAGACGATCACGCTGGCCGGCGGGGACGTGTCGCCGCCACTGTCGGTCAACTCGACCTACGGCGAGTTCCTGGCCCGACCCGAGGCGCGCGAGTGGCTGCATCAGACACTGGGGCGCGGACCGCTCGGTGAGCGCGTGATCGGGACGCACCTGGGCAAGATGCTCGAGAGCGTGCCGGTGAATCGCCTGGCCCACTTCCCCGGATCGGGCTTCACCGAGGGCGACATCGCCGAGTATCTGGCAGCCCGCTCAGCGGGGTAGCCAGAACCCGCCTACTGGACGGGCCCGGGGGCGGGATCGGCGCAGAGGCGGGATCGGCGCAGAGGCGGGGTCGGGACGGGATCGGCCCTCGTGTGCAGAAAGATGCACATTACGTCCACAGCTTCAGAGAACCAGGCCGTGGCGAACGGTGTTCTCGCTGACCGAGCGGGCCTCGACGAACTGCAGCAGGTAATCCGGGCCGCCGGCCTTGGGGCCGGTGCCCGAGAGCCGGCCCCCGCCAAACGGCTGGCGGCCGACCATCGCGCCGGTGATCTCACGATTGACGTACAGGTTGCCGACGATCCCGCGGCGGCTGACCATGTCGATCGTGCTCGGGCTGCGGCTGAACAGGCCTCCGGTGAGCCCATAGGCTCCGGTCTCCACGAGCTGCACGGCAGCCTCCACGCTGTCCACGCGCTCGGAGGACAGCACGGGCCCGAACACCTCCTCATTCACGATTCGCGCATCGGCGGGGAGATCGACGAACAGGGTGGGGGCCACGTAGTGGCCACCCCCGTCTGGGACCCGGCCCGCGATCCGGGGCGAGGCGGGTGCGTCTCGGAGAAAGCGCGTGATGCGCTCCCGCGCCTCCTCGTCGATCACGGCTGACAGATCGCAGGCGAAATCCTCGGCTGGTCCCACCCGCAGGGTCTCAATCGCGCCGGCCAGGCGCTCGTTGAGCGCATCGGCGATGTCCCGGTGGACCAGAACCCGCGCGGCGGCTGAGCACTTCTGTCCGGCGAAGGCAAACGCGCTCTTGACGATCGCCGGTACGGCGTCGTCCAGGTCCGCGTCGGCGTCGACGATCACGCAGTTCTTGCCGCCCATCTCGGCGATCACGCGCTTGATGTGGTGCTGCCCGGGGGCCGGCTCGGCGGCGGTGCGGATGATGCTCAGGCCGGCCGCGCACGACCCGGTGAAGGCGATGATGTGAATGCGGGGATGCGCCACCAGGGCCTTGGCCGGCTCGTCGCGGCCGCACAGCAGCTGCAGCGCATCGGCCGGTACACCGGCGGCGTGCAGCGCCTCGACCACCGCATGTCCGCAGGCCGGGGTCTGCTCCGCCGGTTTGAAGACGACGGTGTTGCCGGTGGCCAGCGCGGCCGCCATCATCCCCGTGGGAATGGCCAGGGGAAAGTTCCACGGGGCGATGACCGCGCACACCCCACGCGGGAAGTAGCGCATCGTGTTGCGCTCGCCGGGCAACTGAATCAGCGGCCGGCCCTGCTCCAGCGCCACGGCACCGAGCGCGTAGTACTCCAGGAAGTCGATCGCCTCGCATACGTCGCCGTCGGCTTCGGCCCAGGGCTTGCCGGCCTCGAGGACCGCGAGCGCGGCCAGTTCCATCCGTCGTTCGCGCATCAGGCCCGCAGCCCGCTGCAACACGGCGGCACGGTCGCCCGCGCCGCGCCTGGACCACTCAGAAAAGGCGCTGGCCGCTCGCTCGGCGGCCGCCGTGGCCTCGGCGCTGCGCGCCTCAGGCGCGAGCGCTATCACCTCGTCGGGATCGGCCGGGTTGGTCGAGACCAGCTCACCGGATCCCGCCGTGTGCAGCCGCAGCGGTAGTTTGGCCCGCAACTCCTCCAGCGCCCGCAGCGCCTGGGCCCGTACAGGCGGGCGCCGGAACTCGAGCACCGGCTCGTTGCGGAAGGTCGTCTCGGTACTCACGGCTTCTCCAGCAGCCGGTCGAGTTCGGCACCCGTGGTCTGGGCGGCCAGGAAAGAATCGTTGGACGTGTTCTCCAGCAGGCGCCGGACCAGGTAGGCCATGCCCGCGACCAGGTCGCCGACCGGGCAGTACACCCGTACGCGACGCCCGAGGGCGGTGATGGCCGCGGCGGCGTCGTCGCCGAGCCCGCGTAGCACCTGCAGCTCGATCGCCTCGGGCGGCAGGCCGAGCGCGTCGCTGTAGGCCAGCGCGTGAGCCAGGGAACGCAGGTTGTGGGAGGCGATGGCCGGCCGCAGCCACGTGCCTTGCGCCCGGGCATCCAGCAGCCGGCGGGTGAGGTGCTCGTAGTGGCGGTCGCATGAGCGACGGTCGGTGAACACGGGTACCTCCCAGCCCTGTTGAACCGCCATCACCGTCTCATGATCCCAGTAGGCGCCCTTGACAAGGCGGATCGTGAAGGGCGAAGCGCGGGGGTGCTCGCGCAGCCAATCCAGCAGCCGGTCGAGCGCCTCCTCGGAGTCCGTCAGGTAGCCCTGCAGCACGATGCCCGCCGACGGGCCGTCGTGGAACTCGGGCTCGGCCAGCAGCTCCAGCACGAGCTCGGTGATGCTCTCGCGCGTATCGAGCGACTCCATATCCACATGCAGATGGGCCTCCAGGTCCCGGGCCAGGCGCATCAGCGCGAGCAGCTGCCCGCGGGCGGCCTGGAGGGCTCGAACGGGCGCGTTGGCCCGCAGATGAGGCGTGAGCGCCGAGACCTTGACGCTCAGGTTCGCTCGCGGCAACGGCCCGAGACCATCCTGCTCGAGCAGTGGTTGCCGCGGCCAGGCCGCGCTCGTCTGGCTCAGCGTCCGCAACGTCTCGGCGCAGCGCCGGGCGTAGATGTCGCCCTCGCGCTCGGTGAGCGTGGCCTCGCCGAGCAGATCGAGCGTCACGCAGCGGCCACGGCGCCAGAGTGAGGACAGCTCGTCCCCGGCCGCCTGGGCGTTCTCGCCGGCGATGAACCGGTGGGACATGGCGGCCACGCCGAAGGCCGCCGCCGACGCCGTGGGCCGCTCGAGAGCCCGCCGTCCGACCAGACCGGACAGCCGTCGCGCCGTACCGGATCCGATCGCCGCCTCCTCCAGGTACTCGTTCAGATGCCGGACCAGGTCGCCCCGGCTCCGGCACGCCGGGCGCACGTCGACGAACCGGAACAGGGCGGCCCGCAGCCGGGCGTCGCCGATTATGGCCTGCATCATGTGCCGCTCGGCCACGGCGGCCGGATGGCGTCCGCCGCCGGGCAGATGATCGGCCAGCCGGTGTCCCCACAGCCGCACATCCGTTTCAAGCCTGTCAGCCAGCATCACTGAGTTCATCTCTTAGCATGCACCAGCATGATCGAGTTTCGCGACGGCCGAGTCGACAGCGGAGACGGTGGCCGGCTCGAGGCGGCCATGCGCCAGGAGGTCAGCCAGATGTACTCCGGTCTGGACCTGCAATCGCCCGATATGCCCAAGGCCGGCCCGGACGAGCTGAATCCTCCCAACGGCGCCTTCATCGTCGGCTACCAGGAGGGAGTCGCCATCTGTTGCGGCGGCATCAAGCGCCTCGATTCGCAGGCGTGTGAGCTCAAGCGCATGTACGTCATCCCTCAGGCTCGCGGGCGTGGCCTCGGCCGAGTCCTGCTGGCCGCGCTCGAGGATCGCGCACGAGCGTTGGGCTACAGCATCGCCCGGCTGGACACCGGCCCCGAGCAGCCCGGCGCACAGCATCTCTACGAGTCCGCCGGATACGTGGAGATCGCCAATTTCAACGCCAACCCGGTCGCCACCTATTTCGGGGAGCGGCGACTCTAGATCTGTCCGCGGGCGCGCAGCTCGGCCACCGCGTTGTTGGCCGCGAGCAGCTCGTCGTGTGAGGTGCCCGCGTCGATCCAGTACCCGTCCAGGGTCTCACAGCGCATGGTGCCCGCCCCGACATAGATGTTGTTTAGGTCGGTGATCTCGAGCTCGCCGCGGGCCGACGGGGCGAGCCCCTTGAGGTGCGTCCACACGTGCTCGTCGTACATGTAGATGCCGGTCTGGATCAGGTGCGACTTGGGCTCGGCGGGCTTTTCCTCGATCCCGACCACCCGCTCGCCATCCATCTCGATCACGCCGTACTGCTCGGGATGCTCCATCTCCACGCCGAAGATCACCGCCCCGCGGTCCTCGGCCGAGAAGCGCTCGACCGCCGGTCGCAGGTCCTGGGTGAAGATGTTGTCGCCCAGCAGCACGAGCAGCTTCTCGGCTCCGACGAACGACTCGGCCAGCCCGACCGCCTGGGCCAGGCCGCCGGCCTCCTCCTGCAGCTCATAGGCGAGCTTGAGCCCGAACTCGCTGCCGGAGCCGAGCAGCTGGATGAAGTGGCCGGCATGTTCCGGGTTGGTGATCACCAGCACGTCGCGGACTCCGGCCTTCGCCATCGCCTGCAGCGGGTAGTAGATCAGCGGCCGGTCGTAGATCGGCAGCAGGTGCTTGTTGGTCACCTTGGTCAGCGGCCTCAGGCGCGTCGCCTTGCCGCCCGCCAGAACGACTCCCTTCACTTCATCCCCCAGACTGTTTAGACGGGCACGACGGCTTCCACCTCGGCGGCCGCCGCGCGGACCGCCTCACGTGCCTCGGCCGGCTCGAGCACCACGGCGTCACCGGCCTCCTTGAGTACGTTGCGCACCAGCCAATCCAGACCGGCGTAGCCGAAGTCCACCACCACCGAACCGTCGCTGCCCTCGCTGATCACCGTGCGCTCCTCCCGCACCCAACGGGCCCGGTCGGGAGAGATCCACACACGCGCACGGTTGGAGGCCGGAACCTCGCCGGTCCGCAGCCAGCCGTCGACGCCTGTCGAGAAGTCCAGTTCGCTGCGCGGCTCAAAGCCCGTATCGCTCACCTGGGCCGACTTGATCCGGTCCAGCCGGAAGTGCCGCACGGCCTCACGCTCCGGGTCATAGCTGGCCACGTACCAACCCTCGAGCCCGTTGACCAGCTGGTAGGGCTCAACCACGCGAGCGGTGAAAACACCCTCGTTCTCCTTGAAGTACTCGAACGAAAGGAGCCGCCGGGTGGAGATGGCCTCGCGCGCCTTTTCGGCGATCTCCCCGTCGTCGCCGCCCAGCGTCGAGATCTGCAGGCCCTCGTTGGCCGGATCCTCCCCCAGCGCCGCCACGACCTTGCGCCGCACCGAGGTCAGCGACCCCTCCGGAATGTGCTCACCGATCAGGTCGATCGCCGCGATCAGCGCCTTGGCCTCCACCGGCAACAGCCGCGCCGGCCGGGCGAACGCGTCCCCGTAGGGTTCCGGATCGACCTCGACCCGCCCGTCGGGCAGGATCTCGGCGTAGAGCACGTAGGTCCCCGCCCCGAAGTTGACGACATTCAGGACGGCGATGTCCTCCTGCAGTTCCTGCTCGGACAGATTCAGCCGCTCGCGCAGCTCGGCCGTGCGCAGGGTGCGCCCGGAGCGGCCGGAGTCGATCAGGATGCTGGCCAGCGTGACCAGCCGAGCGAAGCGCTCAGGCCGGATCACGGCATCGGCGCCGAGGCTATCGGGCTCGTTGGCGGATGAGTCGTCCTCCGCGCCCGCTGGCGCAGAGGCCTCTTCGGGAGCGGTGCGCAGCTCGTGATCCTGGGTGGCCTGCAGCTCGTCGGCATCGCCGCTGTGCCGTGCCGCCAGCATGTGCACGCGCTCCCGCAATTCGGCCGCGAGCTCAGCCGGACCCGCGATCTGCGCGTTGTCCCCGAGCCCGAGCACCCAGGCGATCAGCTGACGTGTGTTGGCGTAGGACGTGGTGAAGATGCTGCCGCTGCCGTCATCGGCCGGCCGCAACTCACCGTAGCGGCCGAAGTGGCGCTCCACCTGCCAGGCGATCTTGGCCGAGATCCAGATCTCGGCGCTGCCGATCGGCTCTCCGAACTGCCACGGGATGCGGTCGGCGTATCCGCGCGGATCGAAGTCGGCCGGCCGCTGGAAGTCGTGCTCGGCCTTGGTCGCGTAGCCGACCTTGCCGCGGATGCGTGAGAGCCTGAACACGCGCACGGCATCCCGCTCCTGCGAGCGGCCGACGACATAGAACTGGCCGCCCTGGAAGAGCAGCTGGTAGGGGTCGACCCTGCGCGGCTCCAGGGAGTCGCGCTCCATCGTGTAGTACTCGAAGACGATCGTCTTGCGCCGGAAGATGGCGGTTTCGATCTTGGCCAGCCGCTGGGAGACCTCGTGGCCGTCGGCGGCGCCGGTGATGCCCAGGGCGATTGAACGCTGCACGGGGGAGTCCAGCGGACTCGGCCGTCCCCACGAGATCTGCTGCAGCGCGAGTCGCAGCGGCTCGGCGTAGGCGAACTTTCCGTCGAGCAGATACAGCGCCGTCCACAGCGCCGCCAGCTCGTCATCGTCGAACGCGATCGGCGCGAGGTGGAAGTTCTCCGGCGGTAGCGAGTACTGCTCCTGCTCCACCTGACCGTCCTGCGGCTTCTCCACCGAGAGGGCGATCCCGAGCGCGTCCAACTCGGAGCGGTCGGCGTAGAAACGCCGGGCGAAGGCGTCCTCATTCATCACGCTGTAACCCTCGACGTCGCGCCGGATCTCCGGAGCCGTCACGGGCCTCCGCTCGGCCATCAGGTAGGAGATCAGCGACAGTTGGCGGATCAGCTTCTCGGTGTCCTTGGCCATGCGCCCCCACTTTAAAGGGGGTCAGGCGGTGGCGCGGGACGGGCACCGGGTCTGCCCGCAATTTGCGCCTTTCTACGGGCCGCTCGGAGCTCGCGTCGTGGCTGCCGGCGTCAACCGGGGACACCGCCAGCCCGCTTGGCCGCCGGGGTCGACGACCCGCCGGGCCGTACCGTTCGCGGTGCGACGGGGCTCTAGGCTGCGAGCCGCGAGCTGTCGGGCAACTCGTCGTCGAGCCCGAAATAGGCGGCGCCGCCGATCCCGTTGTCGTAGCCGGCCCAGTGCGAGCCGGCCTCGAGCGAACGCTCGATGCGGTCGAAACTGCCGAGCTTGGAGCCGAGGTTATCCGCCATGTGCACCAGCGTCGCCTCCCGTGTGCACGGCACCACCGGCGAGCCGTGTTGGAGGGACCCGTGATGGCTGAGGATGATGTGGAGCAGGGCCTGGCTCAGCTCGGGCGGGAAGCCGTCGATCTGATCCATCTCATCGCGGAGCCGCGCGTACCCGAGCGCGATTTCCCCATGCAGGCGGCCGGCGTCGGTCATCTCGATCTCCTCGCCGATGCGCCGGTAGGCATCCAGCTTCCCGATGTCGTGCAGCAGCGCTCCGGTGAGCGCGATGTCGCGGTTGACGGCGGAGAAGATCGCCGACAACGCACTCACCGCCTGGCTCACCGTGACGCTGTGCTCGAGCAGCCCGTGGCGGTAGGCGTGGTGATAGTGCTTGGCCGCCGGGGCATCCCGGTACTGCGCCCAGGTAGGCGTGTCCGGGCCCAGCATGCGGTCAAGCAGCGCGCCCATGTGCGGGCTCTGCACGGTCGCGATCAGCTCTCGCAGGTCCTGCTCCAGCTGCTCCACGGGACGGACGGAAGCACTCGACATCTGCGGGCAAAGGTAATTGCCGTGGCGGACGCCACTACGATCCGCCCACGCGATGAGCAGCACGGCTCCCCAGCTTCCCGGTGTCCTCCACACCCTCCAGCCCACGCTGAACCATTACGGCTATCTGGCCGTCGCCGGGTTCGTCCTGCTCGAGGACTTCGGGGTTCCGGTTCCGGGTGAGACGGTCCTGATCCTCGGCGCCGTCTATGCCGGCACCGGGCGCCTGAGCATCTGGCTGGTCGGGCTGCTCGCCTTCCTGGCGGCGGTCACGGGCGACAACATCGGTTTCGCCATCGGCCACTTCGGCGGCCGGCGGCTGGTCGAGCGCTTCGGCCGGTACATCCTGTTGACGCCGGAGCGGCTCGACAAGGCCACCGGCTTCTTCGAGCGCCGCGGCGCCGGCATCATCATCATCGCCCGCTTCGTCGAGGGGTTGCGCCAGGCCAATGGCATCGTGGCCGGCACCACCGGCATGCACTGGGCCCGCTTCCTGGCCTTCAACGCCGTGGGCGCCGCGCTCTGGGTGGCGGTATGGACGTGCATCGGCTACTTCTCGGGCAACCACATCACGTCGATCTACAACACCGCCTCGCGCTACAGCGTGTACTTCGGAATCGCCGTGGGATTGCTTCTGCTCGGGTACATCGCGGTGCGCGTACGGCGCTCCCGGCACGAGCGCGCCGACCGCGCGAGCCAGGCCTGAATACGGCACCGGGGGTAGGGCTCCCCCTACGCCTGGCGCAGCAGCCCCTCCGCGCGCGCCCAGTCGACGGTGCGGCGGATCGTGTCCTGGGCTGAGGTGTAGGTCAGGCCGAGCTCGCGCTCGGCCCGAGTTCCGTCGTAGCGGTGACCGTGCAGCAGCGTGCGCACCATCTCGCGACAGATGGGTGGATGCTTGCCCTGGGCGCGGAAGGCGAACTCGGCGGCGCCGCCGCCCAGCGCCGCGAGCGGTCGCGGGATCAGTCGCGGCGTGCCCGTGACGCCGGCTACGCCGGCGGCCAGCTCGAGCAGATCGGTGACGCGCATGCGGATGCCATTCAGCAGGTAGCGCTCGCCGCGCTGGCCGCGCTCGGCGGCCAGCAGATGGCCGGACACGCAGTCCTGGATGTCGACCAGGCTCACCCACGTGTCGATGAACAGCTTGAGCCGGCCGTCCAGATAGGCGATCAGGAACCGGCCGGTGCCGCCCGCACGTCCGGGCCCCTGGACCGAGGAGGGGTTGACGCAGACCAGGTCCTGTCCCAGCGTGGCTGCCGCGTCGATGGCAGCGCGCTCACCGAGCGTCTTGCTCTCCTCGTAGCGGGACAGGTACCAGCCCCGGGACGGAGTCCATTCGTTGGCCACCACCCCGGGCGCCTCACCCAGCGTCGCCGCTGAGGAGGTGTGCACCAGTCGTGGCACGCCGGCGCGTTGGGCGGCCCGCACGGCCGCCACCGCGCCGTCGATGTTGGTCCGCATCATCTCTGTGGGGTCACTCACGCAGAACTGGTTGATCCCCGCCACGTTGAAAGCCACCTCAGCCCCCGCCATGGCGCGGGTCAGCTGCTCCTCATCCTCGAGCTGACCCCGCCGAACCTCGACGCCGCGGGCGGCCAGCCTGTGCGCTGCCGCCTCGGATCGGGCCAGGGCGACGACGTCGTCGCCGCGCTCCAGCAGCGAGGTGATCAGCGCGGCGCCCAGCAGCCCCGACCCGCCGGTGACAAAGACGCGGGCCACCTCAGGCCTTCAGCGTCTCGGCGTAGGCGCGCAGATACTCGATGCCCGACCAGGCCGTGATCGCGGCGACGATGATCATCAGCCACTGGTCCAGATAGGCGCCGCCGATGATCACGTGCGGGCGCAGGATCGCCACGGCGATCGCGGCGAACTGCAGGCTGGCCTTCCATTTGCCGAACATCGACGTCTCCAGATTGGCCCCCCCGGCCGCCACCGCGGCCCGCAGCCCGAGGATGGTGAACTCGCGGGCCACGATGACAAAGGCGACCCAGGCCGACGCACGGTTCACGGCGACCAGGCCGATCAGTGTGGTGGCGACCAGGAGCTTGTCGGCGGTCGTGTCCAGAAACGAGCCCAGCTTCGTGGTCACCTGCCAGCGGCGGGCGAGCAGGCCGTCGAGGAAATCGGTGAAGGCGGCCACGAGAAACAGAACGGCAGCGACCGTCCAATCGTGGTCCAGCAGCAGAGCCAGGATGGCGGGGGAGGCAGCGATCCGCACACTGGTGCCGATCGCAAGCGCACGAGAAGATCGCAACGCGCCAAAGGTACTGGCCTCCACGTTGCCCAGGCTACTTCACGGCTGGTCGAGCCCGTAGGCGCGGTACAGGTAATCGATCGGATGGACCGACGGCACCTGGGTGCCGTGGGTGATCTGCCAGCGGCAGGTCTCACTGTCGCAGGCGACAGTCGCAGCTCCGGTCGCGTCGACCTGCTCGAACAGGTCGCGGCCGACGGCCATGGCGATCTCGTACTTCTCCCGCTTGAGACCGTAGGTACCGGCGATTCCGCAGCAGCGCGCGTCCATCTCGCGGACGTCGAGCTCCGGGATGAGCGCCAACAGCTCGAGGGCCGGTTTGCCGATCCAGTGGCCCTGCTGCTGGCAGGGCGCGTGATAGGCGACCCGCTCGCGGATGGGGCGCAGGTCGGTGCGCAGCTCGCCCCGCTGGTGGCACTCGAGCAGCAGTTCGCAGATGTCGTAGGTGCGCTGCGCCACGCGGCGCAACTCCGGATCGTCCTCGAGCCCGAGGATCTCCCGCGCCTCGCGCTTGAGCATCAGCGTGCAGCTGGTCGCGTTGCCGACGATGAGCGTCTGTTCATCGGTCAGCTCGGCGGCCAGCCGGTGAGCGAGTCGGCCCACCGCGCGGCGGGCATCGTCGAACAGGCCACTCGATTGCAGGGGCAGCCCACAGCAGTCCTGCTTGGGCACGATGACCTCAAAGCCATTGTGCTCGAGCACGGCCACCACGCGCTCACCCTCCCACGGCTCGTAGTACTCGGTCCCGCAGCCGTGGAAGTAGATCACGCGCCGGGTGGCCGGCGGGTGGCCGGTGGGCCTCGTGTGGGTGCGCGCCCAGGCCGAGAAGCGGTGCCCGGCGAAGCGCGGCGCGGGGGCGTCGCGGTGCACCCCGAGCATCTTCTCGGCCAGGATCCGAAGCGGCCGCGAACCCAGCGACCAGTTGGCCATCCGCGCCACTGGGGTCCCGGCCCGCCCGAGCCAGGTCGGCCGCGTGATGATCCGGTCGCGCAGGGCGATGCCCGTCTGCGTCTTCATGGTGTGGCGCGCCTGGGCATTGATCTCGGCGATCTTCACGCCCTGGGGGCAGACCTGCGAGCAGATCCCGCAACCTGAGCAGTAGTCCACGGACTCGTCGGGGCTCGGCTCGCCGCGCACCCGATAGCGCTCGGACTGGGGGCCGGCGTACTTGGGGCCCGGGAACAGCGGTGAGGCGTTGGAGACCGGGCAGGCCGTCTCGCAGATGGTGCACTTGACGCAGTGGTCGAGCGAGCCACGCAGCGCTTCCAGTTCGGCCAGATCGGTCAAGCCATCGCCTCCGTGCCGATGCCGGCGGCGATCACCTGGGCCGCGCGGTACCCGCTGGCCAGGGCGATTCCCTCGCCCGAGGCCTCGCGCCAGGCGACGGCGCCGGGTAGCGAAGCACCGGCGACCACCACGTTGGCGGTTCCCGTCGCCCGCAGATCCGTGTCCACAGCGACGCCACAGCGAGCCAGTGGCTGCTCGTCGAAGTAGTCCGGCACAAAACGCGGCTGGCCGGGGCCGGGCGCGCCCGCGAGCGGCAGGTCGAGCACCTGCTCGCGAGCCTGCCAGTGCGAGTCGAGCCCGATGGCCCCCGAGTGGAACCCGCCGGTGGCCAGCACGAAGGCGTCGGCGGCATAGCTCGTGTTCGATCCGGCGGTGGCCGTGTCCACCGAGATCACCCGATCGCCCTCGCGCCGATGCGAGACCACACCCGCACCCATCACCAGCTTCCCACCCGCCTGGCGCAGCCGATGATGGAGGATGGCGTAGAGGCGCAGGCCCGGGACGGAGGGCGGCAGCGTGGGGATCTCAAACACACGGCGGCCGAGCCGCGCCTCCAGTTCAGCCAGCGTGGCAGCGGGGTCATGCAGGCCGAGCACGGCCGGCAGCGCCACCTGGTCGGCCGCCTTGATCAGCGGGGCCAGGCGCGCACTGAAACCCGCCCGCCAAGCGGGATCGTCGAAGCGCTGGGCGAATCCGAGCGGGTTGGCGTCGGCCCGGTCGAGGTCCACGTCGAGGCTCACCGCGCTGGCCTCGAGACCGCCGCTCCGCAGGTTATCGGCGCACAACTGCGGGTGAAAGTCACGCAGTCGCGGCAGGCCGACCACGGCGACGCGTCCGAGACCGGGCCGGTCGCCCGCGGCGAACGTGGCCGGGGCCAGCGCGGAGGGCTTCAGCGCGCCCGCGGCGGTGGGCAGCCGTAGGTTGCGCTGCAGGCTGCCGACATAGGTGTAGCCCGGCGACGGACCGTTCTGGGCGGCCTGGATGAACCAGTCAACCGCTTCGCTGAGCACCCCCGGCCCCAGCCGCGCGTAGGGATGGTCGGGGCGATCCGCCGCGAGCGCCGCGATCCCCTCCAGGGGCGAGCTGACCGGGTCAGGCCCGTAGCCGAGCACATCGATCGTGCCCGGGGCGAGATGGGTCGAGCCGACCCCCTTGGCCACGACGCACACGCGTGCGCCGGCCTCGGCCAGGCGCGCCGCCGCCACCAATCCGGCCGTCCCGGCTCCGATCACCACGACGTCGTAGCGCTGCTGCCGGCTCACGTCGCCGACCCCGCGGTGGGGATCTGTCGCTCGGGCAGGGGGGCGCCCGGGATCTGCCGGGGGGCCAGCGGGCCAGCCGGCAGATGATCCACGTCCAGAATGGCATGGAAGACCCACTCGTCGAAGCGCATCTGGCGCAGTTGGTCTCCGTAGAGGATCGGCCAGACCCCCTTCCAGCGTTCCTGCAGGAAGTCGAGCAACGATCGGTCCGCCCGCTCGGCGCTGAGCCCACCCTGCCCGTGCATGACGCCGATCGCCCGGTAGATGCAGAAGCCGCCCTGGCAGGGCCCCATGCCCAGTCGCAGCCGGCGCCGGAGATCGTCGAGGTTGGACGAGCCGCTGAGCCGCAGGGTCTGCTCGAGCCGGTCGCGGGAGACGAGCTCGCACTCGCAGATGACCTGCTCATCGCGCAGATGCGCCTCCTTGCGCGCCAGTCGCTCTCCGATTCGGTAGCTGGTGGCCCGCTCGGAGCCGGGCAGGGCCTGCGTCTTGGTCGTGCAGGCGCTGGGCCGGCCGAGGCTGTCGCACACGGCATCGACCGTCTCCTCGGCCATCAGCCGGTAGGTCGTGGCCTTGCCCCCGGTGATGGTCAGAAAACCGCCGACGCCGTCGCGGGCGCGGTGGTCGAGCAGGGCATGGGCCCGGGTCACGTCACGTGTGGCGGTGTCCGTAGCCTTGGCATCCTCGAACAGCGGACGGACTCCGGTCCACACCCGCAGCGCGCGCGCCCGGCGGAAGCCGGGTACGAGCTTCTCGCCCTCGTCGAGCAACAGGTCGACCTCCGACTGCTCGACCGTGTGGTCGTCGGGATCCTCGGTGCGCTCGTCCGTCGTGCCGATCACCGAGACCGTGCGGATCGGCACCAGGATGTCGCCGTCGGTCGGCATCTGGCAGCGGTTGATCACCGTGTTGACCAGCCGGTGATTCATGGCGATCATGATCCCGCGGCCGGGAAACACGCGCACGCCCTCGATCCCGGCCAGGGCCGCGATCTGGCCCGCCCACACCCCGGAGGCGTTGACCGTGACGCGGGCCTCGATCTCGATGTCCTCACCGGCGCGGACGTCCCGCGCGCGCGCGCCCGTGACGTCGTCGCCGTCACGCCGGATCGCGGTGACCTCGTGGTAGGGGAGCACCCTGGCTCCGTGCTGCTCGGCCCCGCGGGCCATCGCCCACACGGCCTTCCAGATGTCGATGCTGGCGTCGGGCACGCGGAACGCACGCGAGACTCCGGGGTTCAGGCGCGGTTCATCGCGCAATGCCTGCGCCACTGCGATCTCCTCGCAGTCGACGTCGGTCTCCCGGCAGGCCTGGGCGAAGCGGTCCGCATAGCCCGGGTCGTCCCACTGGGTGGTCACGAACAGCCCGCCGGTGTCCTCGATGCAGTCGGCGGCGATGCGGCGCAGGATGCGGTTCTCGGCGATGCATTCGCGGGCAGCCGGCGCATCCTTGACCACGTACCGGCCGCCGGAATGCACCAGCCCGTGGAACCGGCCACTCGTGCCCTCGGCCAGATCGAGGCGGTCGACCAGGATCACGTCCAGTCCACGCAGCGACGCGTCCCACGCGACCCCGGCGCCGGTGGCGCCCCCACCGATGACCAGCACCTCGGTGGTGAGACTGACCATCGTCGCAGCCTACAGGCGAACCCTATTCGACCCAGTCGAAGGTCCGGGTCACCGCCTTCTTCCAGTAGTGCAGGTTGCGCTTGCGGGTTTCCTCGTCCATCTGCGGCTCCCAGCGCTTGTCCTCCGCCCAGTTCTCGCGCAGGTCCTCCTGGTTGTCCCAGAAGCCGGTGGCCAGTCCGGCGGCGTAGGCGGCGCCGAGCGCGGTGGTCTCGGCCACCTCCGGCCGGATCACCGGCACGCCCAGGATGTCGGCCTGGAATTGCATGAGCATGTCGTTGACGACCATGCCGCCGTCGACCTTGAGCGAGTCGAGCTCGACGCCGGAATCGGTCCGCATGGCCTCGACGATCTCGGCCGACTGGTAGGCGGTGGCCTCGAGCGTCGCGCGGGCGATGTGGCCGGCGTTCACATAGCGGGTCAGGCCGGCGAAGACGCCGCGCGCGTCGGACCTCCAGTACGGGGCGTAGAGGCCGGAGAAGGCCGGCACGATGTACAGGCCGCCGTTGTCCTCGACCGTCGCGGCCAGCTCCTCGACCTCCGGCGCCGCCTTGATCATCTTGAGGTTGTCGCGCATCCACTGGACCAGCGCGCCGGTGATGGCGATCGAGCCCTCCAGCGCGTAGACCGGCCTGTCGTCGCCCACCCGGTAGCAGACCGTCGTCAGCAGTCCCGACTTGGAGTGGACAAGGTCGTGACCGGTGTTGATCAGCATGAAGTTGCCGGTGCCGTAGGTGTTCTTCGCCTCGCCCACGGCAAAGCAGGTCTGGCCGAAGGTGGCCGCCTGCTGGTCGCCCAGATCACCGGCGATCGGAAGGCCGGCCAGGGGGCCGATCTTGACCTCGCCGTAGACCTCGCTGGAGGAGCGGATCTCCGGGAGCATCGAGCTGGGCACCCCGATCGTGTCGGCGGTGGCGCTGTCCCACGACAGGGAGCGCAGATCCATCAACAGCGTGCGGCTGGCGTTGGTGACGTCGGTCATATGCAGGCCGCCGTCGACGCCGCCGGTCAGATTCCAGATCAGCCAGGAATCGATGTTGCCGAAGATCAGGTCCCCGGCGTCGGCCTTCTCGCGCGCGCCGTCGACGTTCTCGAGCACCCAGCGCACCTTCGGGCCGGAGAAGTACGTGGCCAGCGGCAGGCCGGCCTTGTCGCGGAAACGGTCCTGGCCGCCCGAGCGGCTCAGCTCGTCGACGATCTTGTCGGTGCGCGTGTCCATCCAGACGATCGCGTTGTAGACCGGCTCTCCGGTGGTGCGGTCCCAGACCACGGCGGTCTCTCGCTGATTGGTGATGCCGAGCGCGGCGATGTCATGCTTGGCCGCGCCGGCCTTGGACATCGCCTCCTCGAGCACCTCCTGGCTGCGGGCCCAGATCTCCATCGGGTCGTGCTCGACCCAGCCCGGCTTGGGATAGATCTGCTGGTGCTCCTTCTGTGAGACGGAGACCACGCGGCCGGAGTGGTCGAAGATCATGGCCCGCGAGCTGGTTGTGCCTTGGTCCAGCACGAGAACGCATGTACGCATAGGTCAGGAGCTCCCGGCCTCTACTCGGACTCCTCGCCTCCGCCGCGGACGTTCCTCCGCCGGTAGGGAGACAGAGACGAGTGTCCCGGCTCGCCTGACTCGAAAAAGCTCTGCACGCGCTCGATCAGCGCCGCGGTGTCGGCCAGCGGGGGGATCGGCTCGCCGAAGGACACCTCGACACGATGACGCCGCGAGAACAGACGTCCGCGCAGCCGCTTGGGCCAGATCGCGCCGGGGGGCATCGCCGCGGCGGTCCCGGTGACGCGGATCGGCACGATCGAGAGGTTGTGATGGGAGGCCAGCACCGCAGCGCCGCGACGCACGCGGTTGGGAGTGTTGCCGTGCTTGCGACTTCCCTCCGGGTAGAGCAGCAGGTTCCACCCCTCGTCGAGCAGCTTGTCGAGATGACCGGTGCCCTTGGTCCCGCCGCTGCCCCCGTTGCGGTCGACGGGCACCGTGTTGAACAGCAGCGAAGCCAGCCAGGCGGTGATCCGGTTGCGGTAGAAGTAGTCGGCGGCTGCCGCCACGGCCGTCCGCTTGCGCAGCTTGCGTGGCAGGGCCGAGAGGATGATCGGCGTGTCCATATGACTGGCGTGGTTGGCCACCAGGATCACCGGACCCTTGAGCTGCAGCAGCCGTTCGAAGCCGGTGGCCCGGCGGGCCGCGTAGTGATCGAGGATCGGGTTCATCACGAGCTGCATGAAGCGCTCGCGTAGCCAGCGGGCCGGGGCGGACCGCGCCCATCTGACGTCGAGCTGGGCCACCGCGGCGCGAATCTGCTGAGCCCGTTCCGGGGTCTGCTGGGCCACCTCGCGGGCCGCGTCGATGACCCGCTGCTGGCTGTCGCGGGCCGCCTCGACGGCGGCATCGCGGACACGGTCCTTCAGCGGCGACTCAACGGTCGTCTGACGGCGGAACGGCGGCACGTGACTTGTACCCCCGCAAGGGACGGCCGTTACAGAGACGCGCCGTTTTCAGTGGAACGCCCGGGGCACGCTGACCAGTTCGGGCTCGGTTCCGTCCAGCGCCATCCACGCGGCGCGGAAACCGTGCCCGGCCGCGCTGGCCATCGCTGACACCCGATTCTCCATCTGGCTGATCACCGGAGAGCCCTCGGGCGGACGGATCACGCACACCCGCGGCCTGGCTTCCGCATCACGCGACTGGCGCGCGAGCTCGTCCACCAGCGCGTCGTAGCGGGCCGAACGCGTGCGGCGCAGCTCCACGAGCGCCGGATTGAACTTCGCGAGGTACCGGTCGGTCAGGTTGGCCACGGTGCTCGACGGCCCGGCGTGGGCCATCCCAGGCGGCCGGGTCTGGAGCACGAGCATGTCGGTCGCGGTCTCGCGCGCCACGTGCACCGGCACGGACTCGGCGAGGGTCGCGTCGAACAGCCTGCGGCCCCGGAACCTCACCGGTGCGCCCGAGAGCCACGGCAGCCGTGCGGAGGCGAGCATCGCACCCCGGATCTCGGCGTCGTCGCGGAGATCGGTCAGATCCACGATCTGGGCCGATTCCACGTCGGTGGCGGTGCAGTGGAGCGCTATCGCGCTCTGCAGGATCCGGTCGGTCCGCAGGGGACGCTGTATGCGCCAGACCTCGTTGACGACGTAGTCCATGTTGAACAGCGACCGCCCGCGCAGCACTCGGCGGACGCTGACGAAGGTCGGGTTGCCGAATCCGTGCTGGTACAGGCCGGTCAGGTAGGAGGCCTGGCCGGCGAGCAGGAAAGCCGCGTTGAACGCTCCGGCAGAGGCGCCGTGCACCTCGTCGAAGGTATCGGTGAATCCGAGCTGCTCGATCGCCGCGGTCATCCCCGCGGACACCACGCCGCGCATGCCGCCGCCCTCGATGACCAGGGCCACCCGGCGTCCGTCGTCGCGCTCGCCCGGGCGCGAGCCCATGTCGCGGCGGGCCCGCAGCAGCGCGACCACCGGGTGGTCGCGCTGGTCCTCGCTCAGCAGTGAAGCGGTGAGCAGCAGGGGATCGGCGGTGAACCGCCTCAGGCTCGAGGGCCGAAGACTCATGCGGCGGCCACGTTATCGCCCGCGCGGCGGTGGTGGCCAGCGGGCCACCGGCCAGGACTCCTACTGGTGCATGTCCACCGGGTAGATGTTCTTGGGCTCGATCGTGACCACGATCCGCTCCTCCCCTGGGGCGTCGTACGCCGCCAGGTCCGCGCCGTACTTGGCACCGACCTTCTGCGCGAAGGCATTGTCGGGATCGTCCTGCGCCCGAGCGGTGCCGCGCACCTCGAGGTATCTCATCTGGTCCGAGAAGTCCGGAATCAGCAGGCTCACCTGAGGACGCTGAAGCAGGTTCTTGGTCTTCAGGCGTGCCTTGTTCAACGACAATCTGAGCTCGCCATCGTCGTGCAGGAACCAGATCAAGGTCGACTGCGGGAAGCCGTCGGCGCCGATGGTGGTCAGCGAGGCGACGGGGAAATCGAGGAACTCTCTGTGCGATTCGGGGAATGTGGTCATTTGTCCATTCTTACGAGAGGATGTGCTCGTGACCAGCTTTTCCACAGCGAATATTCCTGATCTGCCCGGCCAGCGCGTGATCGTCACGGGTGCCAACAGCGGCATCGGACGGGCTGCCGCCGAAGCCCTGGCTGCGGCCGGGGCTCAGGTGACCCTGGCCGTGCGCAACCGTCAGAAGGGACAGCTAGCCGCGACCGCCATGGCCGGTGAGACCGAAGTGCGCGAGCTCGATCTGGCCAGCCTGGAGTCGGTTCGCCAGTTCGCGGCGGAGTGGGATGGCGAGATTCACCTGCTGATCAACAACGCCGGCGTGATGATCCCGCCGCTGAGCCGCACCGCCGACGGCTTCGAGCTCCAGTTCGGTACCAACCACCTTGGGCACTTCGCGCTCACGAACCTGCTCCTCCCGCAGGTCAGAGGCCGGGTCGTCACCGTCTCGTCGAGCATGCACCGGGTCGGCCGGATCGACTTCGACGACCTCAACTGGGAGCGGCGGCGCTACCGGCGCTGGGCCGCCTACGGGCAGTCCAAGCTGGCCAATCTGCTCTTCACCCGGGAGCTTCAGCGGCGTCTGACCGCTGCCGGCTCCCCCGTCCTATCCACCGCTGCGCATCCCGGCTACGCGGCCACCAACCTCCAGTCGCGATCGGGCAGCGGCTTCTGGGACTCGGCCGGCCGCATCGGCAACTCCCTCTTCGCGCAGAGCGAGGCCGGGGGCGCGCTACCGACGCTCTACGCCGCCGTGGCCGAGATACCCGGCGACAGCTTCGCCGGCCCGGGCGGCCTACAGGGGATGCGCGGAAGTGCGCGACTGGTCGGGCGCAGCCAGCGGGCACAGGATGGGGTGACGGCCCGGCGCCTGTGGGAGGTCAGCGAGGAGCTGACCGGCGCGCGCTTTCCGCTCTGACGCGCCTTTCGGTTTCTGATGCGCTCTCGGCTCACGCGCCCCGCTCCCACCCACGTCCAGCTCTGACGGGCGCGCCGCCGCTCCGGACGCTGGGAGAGAAACCGACCGTGGCGGTCGGTTTCTCTCCCAGCGTCGCGTCGTGCCGCCGCGGCGCGGGTTCGGGTCGGGTCCGACGCGGGGCCGGGGCGGCCCGCACGCCGGGTCGGGCCCGACGCCGGGCCGGGTCGGGCCGGGCGGCAGCGTCCTACCGGATCGGATCAGTGCGCGTCATGGTCACGCTCGCCTCGAGCGTCGAGCTCGCGCTCCCGCGATAGATGCCCTTGATCGGCGCCACGTCGGCGTAGTGCCGCCCGTGCCCGATCTTCACGTGGCACTCGCCGGCCAGTCCGCGGTTGGTCGGGTCGATGCCCACCCAGCGCGGCTCGGCATCTCCGTTGGGCAGCAGCGCCTCAATCCAGGCGTGTGTGTCCACCTCCACCGAGGCCGAGGCCGAGGCAGAGGCCGAACCCGAGCCCGAGCCCGAACCCGAACCCGAACCCGAACCCGAACCCGAGGCTGAACCCGAGTCCGAGCCCGCCCCATTAGCGGCTCCCGTCCCGTCGACGCCTCTGATGTAGAGGTAGCCGGACACGTAGCGCGCCGCGATTCCCCGTGCGCGCAGCAGATTCAGGCCCAGGTGCACAAAGTCCTGGCAGACCCCGGCCCGCACGTCGAGCACGTCGGCCAGCGTCGAGTCGACGTAGGTCGCGCCCTTGCGGTACTCGAGCCGGTCCGGGATCGCCTCGGCGGCGAGCAGCACCGCATCCAGGGGGGAGGCCGCGCCGGCGATCTCGGTCTGCAGCTCGACCAGCAGCGGATGGCCGACGGCGTCATCGGTCTGCCTGAGGAACTCAGCGCCCGCCTCGCAATAGGCCGGGGTGCCCAGCTCCGACCAAACCCCGGTCGGCGGCTCGGGCTGAGCCTCGGTCACCACGTGAGCGTGGGCATCGATGACCAGCTCGCGGTGCGGCCGCGCGACCTCGAACTCGAGCACGTCGGTGCCGAAGTAGTCCTCGTGCCGGTGTTGGCGCACATCCGGCGTCAGGCGCACGTTGAAGTCGTCGAGCTGCTGGCGGCTCCCCGTGGCAGGGCGGATGCGTAACGCGTTGAGGTTGTCGACGACGTCGGCGTCGTAGCGGTAGCGACTCAGATAGCGGATCGAGAAGTGCATCGGTTCAGGCGGGTGGGGGCGGTCGCTCATTTCACACTCCCGAGTGGACGGCGACCACGGCGGCGACCGCGAAATAGCGCTCGTCGATCTCGCGGTCGATCACCTCGAGCTCATCCTGTACCCGGGCCAGCTGCTCGACGAACGGCTCCGATTCCTGCGCGGTGCGCTGCTGCAACTCCAGGTCGGCGATCAGGCGTCCGAGCCGCAGGACCGGGGGCGCGGAGCGGGGCATCGAATCAGCGGTTTCAAGGGCATCACGCAGCTCCTCCAGCGAGGCCAACACCGACCCCGGATACTGGCTTTCATACAGGAGGAAGCGCCCCACGCTGGCCAGCGTCGGTGCGCGCCGCAGGTGGCGCCGGAAGGCTTGAAAGCCGCCGACGGCCTGCAGCAGGGCGAGCGCCTCGGCCTCGTGCTCCTGCGGTGCCTCGCCGAGCCGCCCGGCGCCCGCGTCGACCGCCGGGCTGGCCACGCGCAGCATGCGCAGGACCATGTCCGCCTCCTCGATGCGGCCGCCCGCATCCAGGAACGAGCGGGCCTCGTCGCGCAGCATCGTCTTGTCGAGCAGACCCCAGAACAGCGCGCAGCGCTCCTTGACCTCCTGGTAGACCGAGTACGGGCCGGTGGCCAGAGCAGCCGCCAGGTCATAGCGTCCGAGCGACAGGTAGAAGGAGTTCAGCGCCTCCCACATCTCGGTCGAGATCACGTCGCGTAGGGTCCGGGCCCGCTCCCGGGCGCGATACACGCAGGAGACCACAGAGGCCGGGCTGTCGGTATCCAGCGTGAGCAGCGGCGCGATCTCATGGCGACCGAGCATGCCCGGCGGAGCGCTGTCAGCTGCCTCGGCCGCCGCGCCCTCGGCGGCCTCCTCCCCCGGCGCAGGCGGTTTAGCGCCGATCACGGCCAGCACGCCGTTCCAGCTCAGCGCGATACCCGATTGCGCCGCGCCGACTCCGGCGGCGCCCCCGGCCACATCGGCGTGGAAGGCGCCGTCGAGCATGCGCGCTGTGTGCTCGGCGCGGGTCAGGTCTCGGCCGAGCCAGAACAGTTCCTGGGCGATTCTCGCAAGCATGGCTATTGCTGCTGCTGGGCCTGACCGTGCCAGCCGCCGTACCGGACGTCGGGCAGACGCGGCGGCTCGCGCGCGGCCAGGCCGGCGGGCAGCCCGTCGACGAGTTCGCCGTCGTCGAGCACCCAGGTGTCCTTGGAGCCTCCGCCCTGCGAGGAGTTCACGATCATCGAACCTTCCCGGAGCGCGACCCGGGTGAGGCCCCCGGGCACGATCCGGATCTCCTCGCCGAACACCGCGAACGGGCGTAGGTCGACGTGGCGCGGCGTGAGCCGGCCATCACTGGTCTCGGTGGGCGCGGTGGACAGGTGCACGAGCTCCTGCGCGATGAACAACTCCGGTTGCGACTCGATCAGCCGGGCCTCCTCGGCCAGTTCCTCGGTGCTGGCCTGGGGGCCGATGAAGACGCCCTTGCCGCCCGATTCGGAGGTCGGCTTGACCACCACCTCGTGCAGCCGTCCGAGGATCCAGCGGCGCACCTTCTCGTCGCTCAGCAGGTAGGTGGGAACGTTCTCGAGGATCGGCTCCTCGCTCAGGTAGAAGCGCACCATGTCCGGCACGTAGTGGTAGATGGCCTTGTCGTCGGCCACCCCGGTCCCGATCGCATTGGCGATCGCCACGGTGCCGGCTCGGTAGGCCCGCACCAGGCCCGGCACGCCCAGCGCCGAGTCGGAGCGGAATTCGAGGGGGTCGATGAAGTCGTCATCCAGCCGCCGGTAGATCGTGTGCACGCGTCGTAGCCCCGCGGTGGTGCGCATGTAGCAGATGGAGTCGCGCACGACCAGGTCGGAGGCCTCCACCAGCTCGATGCCCATCGCCCGGGCCAGGAACGCGTGCTCGAAGTAGGCGCCATTGAGCGGCCCCGGGGTCCAAAGCACGACCGTGGGGTCGCTCTCCGGCGAGGGCGCGACTGCCTGCAGCGCCTCGAGCAGCAGCGATGGGTAGTGCTCCACCGGCCGGACCCGCTGCCCGGCGAACAGTTCGGGCACCAGGCGGGTCATGGCCAGCCGGTTCTCCAGCACGTAGGAGATCCCCGACGGCGTGCGCACATTGTCCTCCAGGACCCGCCAGTTGTCGTCGCCGCCGCGCACCAGGTCACAGCCCGACACGTGGGTGTACACGCCTCCGGGAGCGCGGACGCCGTGCACCGGGCGCGCGAAGCTGGGTCGGCTGACGATCAGCGACCACGGCACGATCCCGGCGCGCACGATCTCCCGCCCGTGGTACACGTCGTCGACAAAGGCGTTCAGGGCCCGGATGCGCTGGGCCAGGCCGCGTTTGATGACGGTCCATTCGGACGCCGTGAGCACCCGCGGTACGAGGTCCAGCGGGAACGGCCGGTCCCGGCGCTCGCCACCCGCCCCGGACACCTCGAAGGTGATTCCCTGCTGCATGAAGATGGTGTCACGCCGCCGCCCGGCGTCCGTCAGCGCCTGGGGGCCGAGCCGCTGCAGAGTGGCCACCAGCGCCTGAACGTGTGGCTTCGGACGTCCATCCTCCTCCAGCAGCTCGTCGCAGGAGCCTGGCGGTATCCGGTAGCCGTTGATCAGCGGATCGCCCGACATCAGGCCAGCATATGACCGCGAAACCGGCCCCCGCCAGTTTCTTACGGCCAATCACCGGCCCTCCGACTTGGACAACTGGACAAGAAGGGAGGGTGTTCGGCCTGCTATCCGTGCGGGCGGGGCTCCCGCTGTCGCCCGCCCGCCATTACGCTTCGCCAGCGATGAGGCTCCTGATCACCGGCGCAGCCGGCATGCTCGGCACCGACGTCCAGGTGGCGGCCCAGGCCCGCGGCCACGAGCTCGTGGCCCTGTCCCGCGCGGAGCTCGACATCAGCGATGGTCGGGCGGTGGCCGCCGCTGTCGCCGCGGCAGCGCCCGAGGCCATCATCAACTGTGCCGCCTACACGGACGTGGACGGCGCGGAGGCGGATCCGGACGCCGCCGGGGAGGTCAACGCGTCGGGACCCGGCTTTCTGGCCCAGGCCGCCGAGGCCGCGGGTGCATGGCTGGTCCATGTCTCCACCGATTACGTGTTCTCTGGGACGCAGACCACGCCCTACCTCGAATCGGATGCCACCGGCCCGCGCTCGATCTACGGCTCGACCAAGCTGCTGGGCGAACGTGCCATCGCCATCTGGCAACCCGATCGCCACACCATCGTCCGCAGCTCCTGGCTGTTCGGCACCGCCGGCCGCTGCTTCCCGGCGACGATGCTGAGGCTGGCGTCCGAAAACGACAGGCTGAACGTCGTCGATGACCAACGCGGCGCTCCGACCTACACCGGCCACCTGGCGCCGGCGCTGGTCGACCTCGCCGCCACCCAGCAGCTGCCCGGGTTGGTCCACGTGGCCGCGTCGGGGGAGTGCTCGTGGTACGAGTTCGCGGTGGAGATCATGCGGGCCACGAATACCCCCGTGGAGGTGCAGCCCTGCACGACCGACCAGTTCCCGCGCCCGGCTCGGCGCCCGGCCTACAGCGTCCTGCGCTCCGGGCGCACCGCGGCGCCGGTGCTGCCGGACTGGCGTGTGGGTCTGCGCGACTATCTCGACGCTCGGGGGACATGAGATGAGGATTGTCGTCACCGGCGGCGCCGGTTTCATCGGCTCGAACTTCGTGCGGCACGTCCAGCGGGAGCGGACCGATTGGGAGATCGTCGTCTACGACCGACTGACCTACGCGGGTGACCGCCGCAACGTCGAAGGACTCGAGCGCGTCACCCTGGTGCAGGCGGACATCTGCGACGAGCGGGCGATCGACCCGGTGGTGGCCGCCTGCGACGCCGTCGTGCACTTTGCCGCCGAGTCCCACAACGACAACTCGCTGCACTCGCCGCTGCCGTTCGTGCAGACCAACCTGATGGGCACCTACCAGGTGCTCGAGGCCGTGCGCCGCCATGGCAAGCGCCTGCACCACATCTCCACCGACGAGGTGTACGGGGACCTGGCCCTGGACGATCCGGCGAAGTTCACGCCCGAGACGCCTTACAACCCGTCCAGCCCCTACTCGAGCACCAAGGCCGGCTCCGACCTGCTCGTGCGCGCCTGGGTCCGGAGCTTCGGCGTCGACGCCACGATCAGCAACTGCTCCAACAACTACGGGCCCTACCAGCACGTCGAGAAGTTCATCCCCCGCCAGGTCACCGAGGTCCTCGACGGCCGCCGCCCGAAGCTCTACGGCGCCGGTGAGAACGTGCGCGACTGGATCCACACCGAGGACCACTCCTCCGGGGTGCTGGCCATCCTCGAGCGCGGCCGCATCGGCGAGACCTACCTGATCGGCGCCGACGGCGAGCTGTCCAACCGCCGCGTCGTCGAGTTGATCCTCACTCTGATGGGGCGCGCGCCCGATGACTTCGAACACGTGAGCGACCGCCCCGGTCACGACCTGCGCTACGCGATCGATGCCAGCAAGTTGCGCGACGAGCTCGGCTGGCGTCCGGGCTACCCGGACTTCGAGCGCGGCCTGGCGGCGACCATCGCCTGGTACCGGGAGCACCCGGACTGGTGGCGCCCGCAGAAGCAGGAGACGGAAGCCAAGTACACGCTGCTCGGGCGCTGATCCGCCGGCCGTGACCGACGCACTCGAGCAGCTCGAGCAGGACGTGACGGAGTGTCGCCGCTGCCCGCGACTGGTCGCCTGGCGCGAAGAGGTGGCCCGCGTCAAGCGCCGCGCCTTCATCGACCAGGAGTATTGGGGCCGCCCGATACCCGGCTTCGGCGACCCCGCCGCCCGCATCGTCGTCCTGGGTTTGGCCCCGGCCGCCCATGGGGGTAACCGCACCGGGCGGATCTTCACCGGCGACCGCTCAGGCGATTGGCTGTTCGCCGGGCTGTGGCGCGCCGGACTGGCCAATCAGCCCACGTCGGTGTCGCGCGAGGACGGTCTGCGGCTGACCGACTGCTGGGTGACGGCGGCGGTGCGCTGCGCCCCGCCCGCCAATAAGCCGACGCCGCAGGAGCGCGACAACTGCTCGGCCTGGTTGCGCTCCGAGCTGGCGCTGCTCCCCCACGTCCGCGTGATCGTCTGCCTGGGTAAGTTCGCCTGGGATGCGGCCATGGTGCAGCTGTCAGCACCGCGGCCTCGCCGCAGCTTCGGCCACGGCGTCGAGGCCCCGCTCCCTGACGTGACGCTGCTCGGCAGCTACCACGTGTCCCAGCAGAACACCTTCACCGGGAAGCTGACCGAGCCGATGCTCGACGCGGTGTTCACTCGCGCGCTCGAGCTCGCCGCCGGCTGATCGCGCGCCCTAACGCATCCCTTCGTCGAACTTGTGACGTAAGCCGTTCGTATTGCGAAGCGTACGTCATAAGTTCGTGCGCGCTCGGGTCACGGCGACGATATGCAGCCGAGACTAGACAGAACGGTCTGTATGGTGTTAGGCTTCTCGCAGTCATTAGACAGACCGTTCTGTTTAGGAGATCGTGCATGAGCCAGACCACCACCCGCCCAACGGCCGCCGCCTGGGCGCCCGAGCGTAGGGCCACCACGCGTCAGCTCGGCCGGCGAAGCGCCTTCGCGCTGCTCGCGTCAGCGGCGCTCACCCTGCTGGCGTCCTCGAGCGCGCCGACGCCGCTGTACGCGACCTACCAGGCCAAGTGGGGTTTCTCCGCTCTGACCGTCACCGTGATCTTCGGCGTGTACGCGGTGGCCGTACTGGCCTCCCTACTCGTCTTCGGATCGCTGTCCGACCACATCGGACGGCGACCGCTGCTGATCGCCGGACTTGGGTCACAGGTTCTGGTGATGCTGCTGTTCGCCTTTGCCGGCAGCCTCGACGTGCTCCTGGTCGCTCGTGTGCTGCAGGGACTGGCCACCGGCGCCGCGCTGGGCGCCATCGGGGCGGCACTGGTCGATCTGCATCCGACGCATGGGCCTGTGGCCAACGCCTCGGCGCTGATGGCCGGCACCGCCAGCGGCTCTCTGCTCTCGGCGCTGTTCGTCCAGTGGCTACCCGCTCCGACTCAGCTGGTCTACCTCTTCCTCTCCGGAGTGTTCCTGCTCCAGACCATTGGAATCACCCTGATCACCGAGACTTCGGCCCGGCGCCCCGGAGCACGCCGCGCGCTCAAGCCCACCGTGTCTCTGCCGCCTCAGGTCCGGCCGGCGGTGTGGGTTGCCGCGCCGGCGTTGATCGCCGTCTGGACGATGGCGGGCTTCTACGCCTCGCTCGGCCCGTCGCTCGCGCAGGTGGTGGCCGGCGAGCACTCGATGATCCTGGGGGGTGCCGCCCTGTTTCTGCTGGCGGGCAGCGCGTCGGCCACGGTCCTGCGCTTTCACCGCACCGAGGCACGCCGCTTCGCGCTGTTTGGAGCGCTGGCCATCATCCTCGGTTCGGCGCTGCTGCTCTGGGGTGTCGCCGCGCGCTCCTTGCCGATCTTCGCGCTCGGCATCTTGCCGGCCGGGGCTGGGTTCGGCGCCGGCTTCCAGGGAGGTCTGCGGGCGATCGTGGCTGAGGCGGAACCGCACCAGCGAGCGGGCGTCATCTCCTTCGTCTACGTGATCTCCTACCTGGCGATGGGGCTTCCGGCGATCCTGGCCGGGGCACTGGTGGTGAGTTCCAGCCTGGAGCAGGCGGCTGAGGAGGTTGGCGCTGGAGTGATCGTCCTGGCCGCGCTCACCGCGGTCGGCCTGGCCCGGTCGCTGCGCCGGGAGTCCCGGACCCGCCGTCCCGCCCTCTGCCCGGTCCTCTGATGAGTCACACTGCCCTGACCATGCCCGTCGAGGAACAGCTCAGGCGACCGCCGCGCGAGCGATTGCTCGACGCCGCCCGGGAGCTGTTCTACGCCGAGGGTGTCCACACGGTGGGCGTGGACCGGGTGATCGAGCGCGCCGGTGTGGCCAAGGCCTCGCTCTACTCCACCTTCGGCTCCAAGGAGGGTCTGGTCCGGGCCTATCTGGAGGAGTACCAGGAACGAACCCTCGCTCGTCGACGCGCAGCGGCTGAGGCTGAGCCCGATCCGGTCTCCGCCATCCTCGCCGTCTTTGACTCGCTGGCCCGCGACTACCAGCGTCCCGATTACAACGGCTGTGCTTTCTCCGGAGCGCGGGCGGAGGAACCCGCCGGCGGGTCGGTGGACGCCGTCGCCCGGGCGTACCGGGCCGAGGTGCGGGAGCTGTTCCGGGAGCTCTGTGTTCGGGCGGGCGTCAGGGAACCAGAGCGGCTGGCCTGGCAGCTCCAGTTGCTTTACAGCGGTGGTGCGGAGAGCGCAAAGATCGAGCGCGACCCTGAGGTCGCGGCGGCGCAGCGGGCCGCCGTCACCACTCTGCTCAGTTCGGCGCTCGCCTGATCGCCGCCGGAGCTATAGCGTGGCCCTGGAGCGGGTAGTCGGTGGGCATGGGCTTGGTCACGTTCCTCATATTCGCGCTGTTCATCGGGCTGATCGTCGGGGCGCTCGCTCGGCTGTTGCTCCCAGGCCCGGATCCCATGGGCCTTGGCACGACTGCCCTGATCGGCATCGCCGGTTCGCTGATCGCCGCGATCTTCTCCTGGTACGTGTTGCATCGACACGGAGCTGGCTTGCTCCTGTCGGTGCTGTTCGCGATGCTCCTGGTCTGGCTCTACCGGCGCTCGGGAAGGGGCGGCGCTGGAAACCGAGGCGGCCCGCGTCGCTGGTAGGTCCACAACGTTTTCGATGTGGACGTGTTAGTGCTGTGATCGAGTCAATGCCTGGCCGCCGAGCGACCATATTCCTGCTGCGCCCTATCCGCGCAGTCCGTGCCCAGCTGGTGCTGGCCATTCTGGCTGCCGTGGCTACCATCGGCCTGCCGCTGGTCGGCTCCGCGGCCAGCGCGCGCGGTGTCGGTCGTGCGGCGCCGAACAGCGTGCCGCGCGTGAGCGCCAGAACCGCCACCGCCGGATGCCCGTGGCTGAATCAGGCGCTCCCGCTCAAGACGCGGGTGAACATGCTGCTCTCGCACATGAGCCTGACCGACAAGATCGCCGAGATGTACATCGACACACCCACGACGACCGGCCCGTACGCCGGTTATGAGGGCTTCGTCCCGGCGCAGCCCGCGTACTGCATCCCCGCCCTGGTCGAAGAGGACGGTTCGCAGGGTGTGGCCTTCGGCGCGACCGGCGTCACCCAGCTTCCGGCGGAGGTCTCGCTCGCTTCGGCCTGGGACCCCACGCTCGCCTACCAGTACGGCGTGGTGAACGGGCGGGAGCACCGAGCCAAGGGCATCGCGTTGGTGCTCGGCCCCTCGATCAACATCCAGCGCGATCCGCGATGGGGGCGCAACTTCGAAATGTTCAGCGAGGACCCGTTCCTCACCGCGTCGCTCGGCACCGCCAACATCGATGGCCTGCAGAGCCAGCAGGTGATGGCCGACGTCAAACACTTCGTCACCTACAACCAGGAGACGAATCGTGGCACCCCGCTGGACAACACGATCGTCGGCCAACGGGCGTTGCACGAGATCTACCTGCCGCCCTTCTACAGCGCCATCACGCAGGCGCACGCCGCGTCGGTCATGTGCGCCTACCCGCTGTTGAACGGCCAGTACTCATGCCAGGACCCCGCGCTGCTCACCGGACTCCTGAACGACCGCTGGGGCTTTGGCGGATTCGTGCGCTCCGACAGTGCGGCCAACGCGTCGACCGTCGATTCGGCCAACGCCGGCCTCGATCAGGAACGCGGTAGCTACTACTGGGACAACGGACAGCTGGCGGCGGCTGTGGCCGGCGGGCAGGTGACCAATGCCACCATCAACCAGGCTGTGCGGCGGATCATGACCCCGATGTTCCAGGACGGGCTGTTCAACAATCCGCCGACCGGGAATCTCTCGAGTCCCGCCAGCACTCCCGCCGACAACGCCTTTGCCCTCAATGTGGCCCAACGCGGCACGGTGCTGCTTCAGAACACGGGAAGCCTCCTGCCGCTCAGTCCCACCACCACCAAGTCGATTGCCGTGATCGGCGCCGACGGGACAACCGCCCCGCAAACCGCCGGCGGCGGAAGCTCGAGCGTCACACCGCCGTTCACGATCAGCCCCCTCAGCGGGATCAGCGCCCGCGTGGGCAGCGCGGCCACCGTCACGTCATATTCCGGCACCGACCCGACCCAGGCCGCCGCCGCGGCCCAGCAGGCCCAGGTGGCCATCGTGTTCGCCAGCTACCCGGAGAGCGAGGGCAGTGATCTCACGAGCATTTCGCTGCCGGGCACCCAGGACGCGATGATCGAGGCCGTTGCCGCTGCCAACCCCAACACGATCGTTGTGCTCAACACGGGCGGACCCGTATTGATGCCGTGGCTGGCCAGTGTCAAGTCGGTGCTCGAAGCCTGGTACCCGGGGCAGGATGACGGCACCGCCATCGCCTCGGTGCTCTTCGGGGACATCGACCCCAGCGGCCACCTCCCGCAGACCTTCCCCACGAGTCTCTCAGCGATCCCGACGGCAACGCCCCAGCAGTTTCCCGGCGTCAACGGCCAGGTCGACTACTCCGAGGGGCTTGACGTGGGCTACCGCTGGTATGACGCCAGCCACGTCACGCCACTGTTCCCGTTTGGCTGGGGGCTGTCCTACACCCGCTTCCGATTCAGCCAGCTGAAGGTCACCCCCGGACCGGTCATCAACGACAGCTCCGGCCCGGACGCCCCGACTGGCCAGGCCGCTCCGCTGGCGCGAGTCACCGCCCGGATCACCAACACGGGGTCCGCGCGCGGCAGCGACGTGATGCAGTTGTACATGGGCGACCCCGCCGTGGCCGGCGAGCCTCCGCGACAACTGGAGGGCTTCCGGCGGGTCACGCTGCTGCCCCACCAGTCGCGGAACGTCACCTTCACCATCACCGGCCACGATCTCTCGTTCTTCAACGTCAAAGCCAATGGGTGGACCGTGCCCAACGGGCGGTTCTCGCTCTACGTAGGCGACGCCTCGGCACTGACATCGCTTCCGCTGCGCGGAAAGCTGACGGTGACCAGGACGATCGGCGCCCGTTACGCCGGGTTGACTGCCCCGGCGGCCGTCAATCCAGGTGCCACCTTCATCGCCAAAGCCAAGTTCGTCAACCGCGGCAACCTGCCGATCCTGGATGGGACGGTGCGGTTCGGGTTCCCGTCCGCGTGGACGGTCGTTCGTCTCGCGCGCACACGGAACCTCTCGCTGGCGGCCGGGGGCAGCACGACCCGCAACTTCCGCGTAACCGTCCCCGAGCAGGCCGAGGGCGAGGTCAAGAGCCTGACGGCTCGGCTCACCGCCGTGGGGATCGACGGCTCGGGTGACCTGAGCTCGACGGCCACGATCTCGGTGCTCGGCCCAGTCACGGTCACTTCGAACTCGCCCGTGGTGGCGGGTCCGGGGCTGTCCACGCCGGCCACCGTCACGGTGACCAGCCACATGAACAAGGCCGTGGTCGTGCATCTCACCCCCTCGCTGCCCGCCGGGGTGACGATCACCCCGGCAGCGCCGACGGTGACCGTACCGGCCAACCACTCCGTCAGCCTGACCATGACCGTCACGGTCGCCGCTGGCCAGCCCCCGGCCACAGAGCTGGTCTCACTGGTCCCGAGCTTCACCGACAAGGGCCGGAGTTATCCTCTGTCGGCGGCCGTGTTGACCGTCGAGATCCCGTACGCCTCCCTGGCCGCCGCGTTTGACACCAACGCGATCAGCGACGACGGAAATATCGCGGCGGCCAACTTCGACGGCAATGGCAACAGCTACTCGGCGCAGGCGCTGAGCGCCGCCGGGCTGGCTCCCGGCGCCACCATCACCGCCGACGGGACGCCGGTGCAGTGGCCCAGTGCCGCGCCCGGCACGCCCGACAGTGTCCTGGCCGAGGGCCAGACCATCTCCCTGGCCGGCTCGCCGACCAACACGCAACTGACCCTGCTGGGGTCCTCGAGCAACGCGGACGCAACCGGCACCGGCCTGATCGAGTACACCGACGGAACCAACCAGCCCTACACGCTCACGCTGGACGACTGGTTCAACGCGGCCGACTCCCTGTCCAACACGTCGGTCGCCGCCCCGGCGTACATAAACGACTCCACGGGGTCCGGCAACAACGGGGTGGTTGGCCAGCGGCGCCACAAAGCGCACGTGTTCGCCGTCTCGATCGGGCTGGAGGCGGGGAAGACGGTCTCCAGTATCACGCTGCCGACGGTGGCCACGCTCCCCGGTTTCTACCCGATGCACCTGTTCGCCCTGGGACTCTCCTAACCGGGTCGCGGGAAACGCGGACGATCGCGGCGGCGCAGGTGATGACGGCCCCGAGGCCGGCCAACAGCAGCCCCGAGCTCTCCAGGCTGGACAGGTAGACGTTCCAGGCGGCCCGGACGGCGGTGCGAGCATCCGGCGTGGAGAACTGGCCCACGATCAGTCCGCGCCCGGCCAGGCAGAAGGCCACGGCGAGCAATCCGCTCGCCAGGGCGCCGAGGCCGAGCGCGAGCAGCGTGGTCCGACGGCGGGGGGAGACGAGCAGCGCCAGCAGGATCAGCGCCACGGTGAGGATGAGCAGCAGCGGGGCGTCCCTACCCGCCTGGGCCGTCGCCTGCCCGGCGCTGGCCGCCGCCGCGGGGATGGGGACGTCGAGCACCGTGACCGTGCCGATGCGCGTGACCGCTGCGGCGAGCTGCGGGCTTATGGGCTCGATACTCGAGGCGATGGCTGAGCCGGCATCGGGCAGCGTCAACGTCAATGCGCTGGCGTTTCCGGACACCAGTTCGCTTCGCAGCAAGCCGGCGGCGCGGCGAATCTCGGCCGTGATGCGCCGATCGGACATCGCCGCGCGCACGGCTGCCTGGACCGTGGGTCGCACGCTGCTCCCCGCGCCGACCGTCGCCAGGAGGCGATCCGTCACCTGCGTGACGATCAGCGACTCCACCGCTCCGGTGCGTGCCACCTGTACGGCCCGATTGGAAAAGCCGGCCGGGTTCACCAACACGTGATCTGCGTAGTGGGCCAGCAGGGTCACCAGGATCGCCAGGCTGGCCAGCGCGGTCAGAACGGCCGCGGCAAGCTTTCGGCCGGCGGAGTTCATGCCTCGGGGTTGTAGTCCACGCAGCTCAGGCTAGAGAAGGGCAAGCCCAACCCGGCTGCGGACGATTCCGATTCCCAGGCCTTGCCTTAGCCCTTAAGCTGCGCCGATCGATGTACCTCCCACGTGAGCCAGAGCTGGCGGAACTCGTCATCGCCGACCCACCGGAACGGTGGCGTGAGCTCGGCTTCGACGTCGACGACCAGGGCCATCTGGACGTGGGGGGCGTGCGCGTGCGACTCGGCGGGGCGGGGTCCGGGATAACCGCCTGGTCGCTCCTGCGGGTGAATGCCATGGGGTCGATCGACGGGCTGCCCAGCCCGGTGCCCCGCGTGCTGCGTCCGCCCCCGTTCCAGACGCACCCCAACGGTGCCACCGGCATCGATCACGTGGTGATCCTGACCTCTAGCCTCGACCGGACGGCTGCCGCCTTCCTCCGCGCCGGCGTCGAGTTGAAGCGCAGCGCTGAGTCCGAGCGCGGGCGCATGTTCGTCCGCCGGCTCGGCCCGGCGATCCTCGAGGTCGTTCAGCGGGCTGAACTCGAACCTGATGAGGCCATGTTCTGGGGCGTAGCGGTGGTCGTCATCAGCATCGATGACATTGCGCAGCGACTGGGAGATAGGCTGGGGCCGATCGAGCCAGCGGCGCAGCCCGGGAGGTTGATTGCCACCCTCCGAACGGACGCCGGAATCAGCGTACCGCTGGCGTTCATGAGTCCGGAGCCACCGTGACGCGACATCTCAAGGGCTGGTTCGCCTCCTACGGCGCCGTGCTGGCGATCAGAGACGTACGGCTGCTATTCAGCGGCCTGGTCGTCTCAGCGACGGGCAGCTGGGCCTACAACGCCGCGCTGCTCGCCTTCGTCTATGAGCGCACACACTCCCTGGGCTGGGTGGGCGCCGCCGGTTTCGCGCGCTTCTTCGCGTCCCTGCTGCTGAGTCCATACAGCGGGGTGGTGGTGGAGCGCTCGGACCGGTTCCGGCTGTTGTTCTTCACCAATACGCTGTGCGTGATCTGGCAGTGCGGCCTGGCTGTCGTCGCCCTGGCCCATGGTCCGATCGTGCTCGCGCTGGCCTTCACGGTGCTGACCTCCGGAACGGCGGCCTTCGAGATGCCCGCCGTGGGCGCCACGGTCCCCACCATCGTGCCCGAGGCACAGCTCGTGGCCGCCAACGCACTGCAGTCGACGATTGACAACCTCGTGGTGATCGTCGGTCCGGCGATCGGCGCCGTGCTGTTGCTGGCCGGCTCGCCGGCGCTCGTCTTCTTCGTCAACGCGGCGAGCTTCGCCGTGGCGGCCACGCTGGTCACTCGCATCAGATACCGGAGTCCGAAGGTCGACGTGACCGAGGGCGGAACGGCCGGGGTCCTCAAGCAGATGGGTGTTGGCGTGAAGGCGATCTTCGGCGCCCGCTCGGCGCGGGCCCTGGTCGCTCTGTGCGCGCTGGTCAGCTTCGTCTACGGCACCGACACCGTCCTGTTCGTCGGGGTCTCAGCGCATAAGCTGGGAACCGGCGCCAACGGCTTCGGCTACCTGCTGGCCGGCCTGGGCGTGGGCGGTCTGCTGATGGCCAGCGCCGTGGACAAGTTGGCCGCGCGCGCCAGTCTGGCCTGGGTGATCTTGGCCGGCGTGGCCGGCTACACGCTGCCCACCGCGCTGATGACCGTGATCCATTCCCCGGGGCTGGCTGTGGTGGTGCAGGTGATCCGCGGTGGATCGACGCTGGTCGTCGACGTGCTGGCCCTGACGGCGCTGCAGCGCGCCGTGCCCAAAGACCAGCTGGGCCGGGTGATGGGAATCTTCTGGGCGTTCATCATCGGGGCGATTGCCCTGGGCACCGTGATCACGCCGCTCATCGCCGGCGGCCTGGGTCTCGACGCCGGGCTCTGGACGATGGCCATCGCTCCTCCGCTGTTGGCGATCTTCGCCCTGCCCGCCCTGCAGCGGGTCGACCGGGAGACGGCGGCCGCCAGCGCGCGGTTGGCGCCGCGGGTGGCGCTGCTCGAGCAGCTGGGCATCTTCGCCTCGGCCAGCCGCGCCCTGCTCGAGCGTCTGGCCGCGGACGCGCAGGAGCGGGAGTTCGCCACCGGCAGCACGATCATCTCCCAGGGCGACGCGGCGGACTACCTGTACGCGCTGATCGACGGCTCGGTCGAGGTCACCTCGAGCCGAGAGGTGGGCAGCCGGCCCGTCCCGATCCGGACGATGGTGGCGCCCACGTACTTCGGCGAGATCGGCATTCTGGAGCGCATCCCCCGCACGGCGAATGTCATCGCCAGCGAGAACTGTCGGTGCCTGCTGATCGACGGGCCGACTCTGCTCGACGCGCTGGCCTCGGCCAGTCCGTCCAGCGCGATGCTGGCCCGTTCCGCATCGCTGCTGGCGGTCACCCACCCGACGGCGCGTTCGACCGAGGCCACGGTCGGCTGACTCGCCTACCCGGACGGCTGGGCCAGTTGCGGCGCGGTCGGCGGCGTCCACCGCGCGCAGGGCGGGCTATAGGCGGCCTGAGGCACGTATCTGGCCCACTCCTGGGCGGTGATCGGCGTCCCTTCGAGCGCGCAGACGCGGTTGACGGCCTGGTAGGGCCGGTAGTGCCAGAACGTCAACCGCCGGTCCGGGCCGCCCGCCACAAGGGTGTCGTCACTCGGGCTGAAAGCCAGAGCATTCACCCTCCCGCGGGATGCCGTCAGCGTCGCCAGGAGGCTGGCCCGGGCCGGTATGGCCACCCAAAACAACCAGACATGACCGGCGGCGGTGGCCACCGCCAGCTGACGGCCGTCCGGACTGATGGCCAGCCGCGTGATCGAGCTGACCGGGCCGGTCAATGTGTTGACCAGCTTCGGGACGCTGGGCACCGAGACGTTCCACAGGTAGACCTGGTCGTCCTGGCCGGCCGCGGCAAAGAGCTGGCCGCTGGGGCTGAGCAGAGAGGTCGTGACCCTGGTCATCGCCCTGGTCCGCCGGAGTGCCCTGTCGCGGACCTCTGGGTTGACGGCCGGGGTGCTCGACGTTGTGGCGGCCGTGGAGGTCGAGGTAGCCGCCTGCCGCCGCCTGAGCCAGTACTCCGTGGTGGGCGCCGCGCTCAGCGGAAGGGCATCCCAGGCTCCGGTCGGAGCCGGCCGCCACTCATCGACCAGATCCCATTTCTGTGTGGCCGCCCCGGCGGTCGTCACGGTCAGCTCCGGCTGGGTGGGCGAGAAGCTCAGCCCCGTAACGTCCGCGCCGACCGGATAGCCGGGGACCGGAAACTGCCAGACCAGGGTCGAGCCGGCCGTGTCGCTCGAGATCAGACGCCGGTCGCCGTCCCCGAAGGTCACGCCCGTGACCCCGGCGGGGTGGGGCAGGCTGGCCACCTGATTCCAACCGGAGCTCGCCACTATCCTCGCCACTCCAGAGGCCGCGCCCACAGCGAGGTAGCGGCTGTCGCGACTGAAGGCCAACGATGTGATCGCGCCGGTAGCGGGCAGCGACGCGGCCAGCGCATGCACGTGTCCCCGAGCGTTGAGTCTCCAGATGCTCGTCAGCCCATCACGGCCGCCCACGGCCAGCCAACGGTCGTCAGGGCTGTAGGCCACCGCCGTCAGCGTCGCGTGGCCGGCCGAGATCGCGGCGAGGGAGCGGCTGCCGCCATGGGCCGGCCAGACCACGAGCGAGCCGTCACGACCGGCTGCGGTGAGCGTGTTGCCGTTGTGGCTATAGCTGACGGCCTCAAGCGGCGCGCGGGCTGCAGCCACCAGCGCGGTGGCCGCCGTCGGCCTCCGCGGGTCGGAGAGTGACCAGCGCTGAAGGCTGCCGTCCGCGTCGGCGGCGGCCAGGGCAGCACCGTGCGGGCTGAAGCTGAGGCCGTGCACGGCACGGCTGCCCGCGTGGAGCGTCGCCAGCCGCTCGGGCCGGGTGAGCGAGGCGAGGCCCCAGAGGGCCACCCGTCCGCTGCTGTCCCCGATGGCCAGCAGGTCACCGCGGGGGCTGATCGCGATCGCGTCGACGTGCGCCGTGGGCGAGCCGATGGCCACGGTGGCCAGCGGCGTCAGCCGCGCGTAACGCAGCGCGTAGAGCTTCACCTGCCCGGTTGACTGGTAGGAGATGGCCAGGCGGTGACCATCGTCGCCCAGGGCGATCCGGGTCTGTCCCGGCGTCCCGAGCAGGCGCGTGGGTATCTCGCCCGCCGTGCTGTCGATCAGCGCCGAGCGTCCATCCACGGTCGACCACAGTCGGTCGGCCACCAGGGCCAGCTGGGTGGCCAGGGCCGGATCGCGGGGCTGCAGGTCGCGCGCCTCCAGCGCCACATATTGTGAGAGCAGCTCATTGCGGGCGTCCGCGGTGCTGTGGCGCTGGCGCGAGCTGACGGCGGCGAAGATGGTCATGCCCACGGCGAAGACCACCAGCCCGCGGACGAACAGTCTCGGGTATGTGCGCCGTCCGGCGATCATGGCGCCGCAATCTTAGGGGCCGTGCCCGGGGCGCTAGCCTCGACAGGGGTGGCCGCCGACACGCGCACATCAGCGCTGGAGGGTTTCACTCCCGCCACGCGGGAGTGGTTCACACGTGCCTTTGCGGCGCCGACGGCCGCCCAGGAGCAGGCCTGGCCGGCCATCGCGTCGGGGGAACACGTACTGATCTCCGCGCCCACCGGATCCGGCAAGACGCTGGCCGCCTTCCTCTGGGCGATCGACCAGCTGGCCGCCCCCCGCAGCGACTCCCCCGCACCCGTCCCGGGCCAGCCTGAGGCGCCTGCGGGCATCAGCCTCGTCTATGTCTCACCCCTCAAGGCGCTGTCCTACGACATCGATCGCAACCTGCGCGTGCCCCTGCGCGGGATCGGAGCTGAGCTGAAGGTCGCCGTGCGCTCCGGCGACACGCCACAGCGCGAGCGCCAGGAGATGCTGCGCCACCCGCCCGACATCCTGATCACCACGCCCGAGTCCCTCTACCTGATGCTCACCGGGCAGGCGCAGAAGCTGTTTCAGACCACGCGCTGGTGCATCGTCGACGAGATCCACGCGGTCGCGTCCACCAAGCGCGGCGCCCACCTGGCGCTGACGCTCGAGCGCCTGGCCCAGGTGGCGCAGCGCGACGGCGGGGGAGAGCCGCAGCGCATCGGACTCAGCGCCACCCAGAACCCGCTGGAGGAGGTGGCTCGTTTCATGGTCGGGCCCGGGCGGGAGTGCCGGATCGTCGACGTGGGTGTGCGCAAGCCGCTGGATCTGAAGATCCAGGTGCCGGTCGAGTCGATGGTCGCGCCCGGGGACACGCCCGGGGCCGAGCTCGATCCGCTGGCCGGGGGAACCGAGCCGACCCTCAACTCGATCTGGCCCGCGATGTATCCGGAGCTGCTGGCCCTCGTCCGCGAGCACCACTCGACGCTCATCTTCGTCAACGCCCGCCGCAGTGCCGAGCGGCTGGCGCTGAGGCTGAACGAGCTGGCCGCGGCGCAGGACGAAGCCGCCGAGCGGCCGGTGCGGGAGATCGCCCGCGCCCACCACGGGTCGCTGGCGCGCGAGGAGCGCACGATCGTCGAGGAGCTGCTTAAGGGGGGCGAGCTCCCCTGCCTGGTGGCCACGTCCTCGCTGGAGCTCGGCATCGACATGGGCGCGGTGGATCTGGTCATCCAGGTCGAGTCGCCCAAGTCGGTTGCCCGCGGGCTGCAGCGCATCGGCCGGGCCGGCCACAACGTCGGCGACGTCAGTCGCGGTCGCATCTTCCCCAAGTTCCGCGCCGACCTGCTGGAGTGCGCGGTCGTCGCCCAGCGCATGCGCGCCGGACAGATCGAGACCACGGTGGTACCGCGCAACCCGCTCGACGTGCTCGCCCAGCAGATCGTCTCGATCTGCGCGGCCGCCGAGGGAGCCGACTCGAGCGAGGGCACGGTCGGCGTCGACGAGCTCTACGCGCTGATCACCCGCACCTACAGCTACGCCGAGCTCACCCGGACCTCGTTCGAGAACGTGCTCGACATGCTCGACGGCCGCTATCCCTCCCAGGAGTTCGCCGAGCTGCGGCCGCGGCTGGTCTGGGACCGGATCGCCGGGACGCTGCGCGCCCGTAAGGGCGCTCGGCAGCTGGCCGTGACCAACGCCGGCACCATCCCGGACCGCGGCAACTACCTGGTCACCCTGCCTGACGGCCGCCGCGTGGGTGAGTTCGACGAGGAGATGGTCTACGAGGCGCGACCGGGCCAGACGTTCCTGCTCGGCGCCTCCACCTGGCGGATCGAGGAGATTGGCCGGGACCGCGTGATCGTCACGCCGGCGCCGGGCATGCCGGGGGCCGTCCCCTTCTGGAAGGGGGACAGCGTGGGGCGGCCGAGTGAGCTGGGTGAAGCGATCGGTGCCTTCAGCCGATGGGCCGTCGACCAGGAGCCGGCGGTGCTCGAGGCCGATTACGACCTCGACGCCCGGGCCGCCCGCAACCTCGTCGAGTTCCTGCGCGAGCAGCGCGACGCGACACGCGTGGTGCCAAGCGACCGCTCGATCGTGGTCGAGCGCTTCCGAGATGAGATCGGCGACTGGCGTCTGTGTGTGCTGTCCCCCTACGGTGGCCGCGTGCACGCTGCCTGGGGACTGGCGCTGAGCGCCCGCATCCGCGACGAGCTGGGGCTCGAAGCCGACGCCATCTGGTCCGACGACGGGATCATCGTGCACCTACCCGATGCCGAGGAGCTCGACGTCGCGCGCCTCACCGACATGGTGCTGGTCGATCCCGAAGAGGTCGAGGACCTGGTGGTCGGCGAGCTCTCCGGCAGCGCGCTGTTCGGGGCCCGCTTCCGGGAGAACGCCGGGCGGGCGCTGCTGATTCCCCGCGCCTACCCGGGCCGGCGGACGCCGTTGTGGCAGCAACGGCTGAAGGCGCAGTCGCTGCTTGAGGTCGCCGCCAAGTACGGCGAGTTCCCGATCGTGCTCGAGACCTTCCGGGAATGCCTGCGCGACGTCTTCGACCTGCCGGCTCTGGTCAAGCTCCTCGCCCACCTGCAACGACGGGAGATCTCGTTGGTGGAGGTGGAGACGGCGGTGGCCTCGCCGATGGCCTCATCGCTGCTGTTCGACTACGTGGCCACCTACATGTACGAGGGCGATACGCCCAACGCGGAGCGGCGGGCCGCGGCGCTCTCCCTGGATCGTGATCTGCTGCGTGAGCTGCTGGGCCAGGAGGAGCTGCGCGATCTGATCGACGCCGGAGCGCTGGCGTCGGTCGAGGCGGACCTGCAATGGCTCTCCGAGGATCGGCGTGTGGCCACCCGCGATCAGCTGCACGACATGCTGCGCGCGCTCGGCGATCTGAGTCAGGTCGAGCTGGCCGCGCGTCTGGTGCCCGGCGTCGCGCTCGAGCCGATGCTGGAGGCGTTGATCGGCGAGCGCCGCGCGGTGAGGGTCAGGCTGGGCGGCGAGGATCGCTTCATCGACGCCGGCGATGCCGGGATGTATCGCGATGCGCTCGGCGCGGTGCCGCCGGGTGGCCTGCCCGACGCCTTTCTGGCCGACGTGCCCGATGCGCTGACGCGGGTGGTGGGGCGCTACGCCCTGACCCACGGGCCGTTTGTCGCCGCCGCGCTGCGCGAGCGCTATGGCGTCGACTGCAGTGCCGTGCTGGCCGCGCTGGAGCGCGGTGGCGAGCTGGTCCAGGGCGAGCTGCGACCGGGGGGCAGCGGTCGCGAGTGGTGCCACCGAGAGGTGCTCAGGCGGCTGCGGCGCGCGTCTCTGGCCGCGCTGCGCAAGGAGGTCGAGCCGGTCGAGGCGACCGCCCTCGCGCGCTTCCTGCCCAGCTGGCAGGGCATCGACCGTCACCCGCCCGCCGGCGCCGGTATCGATCGCCTGCGCGACGTGCTCGTGCCGTTGCAGGGGCTCGCCCTGCCGGTGGAGATCTGGGAGCGCGAGGTGCTGCCGCGGCGCACGGGCGCCTACTCGCCGGCCTGGCTGGACCAGCTGTGCGCGTCGGGTGAGCTGGTCTGGCTCGGCGCCGGCGCGCTGGGACGCTCGGGGCGGGTGGCGCTGTACTTCCGCGAAGAGGTCGCCCTGCTCGGTACCCCCGGCTCGGGCGAGCCGCCGTCCGGCCCACAGCACGAAGCGCTGCGCACGCGCCTTGAGGGCGGGGCGGCGTTCTTCACCGACCTGCTGGTCGCCGCGGACGCTGAAATTTCCCCCGCCGAGCTGCAGGAGGCGCTGTGGGATCTCGTCTGGGCCGGCGAGGTGACCAACGACGCGTTTGCCCCGCTGCGCGCCCCGCGGCTGGCGCTGGCGCGCGATCAGGCCGGGGGCCAGCGGGCCACCGGCCGTAGGAACCGCTACTCCAGGCGCGGTCGGTCGACGTCGGCCCAGGTTCAGGGCCGGTGGTCGCTGACCTCGCCGCTGCTCGGTCAGAGGATCGATCCGGCGGCGGCCCGACGGGCCAGAGCCGAGCTGCTGCTGGAGCGCTACGGCGTGCTCACCCGCGAGCAGGTGCTGGCCGAGGGCGTGCCGGGCGGATTCTCCGGGATCTACTCGGAGCTGACCCAGCTGGAGGTGCTCGGGATCGCTCGCCGCGGCTACTTCGTCGAGGGGCTGGGCGGCGCCCAGTTCGCCGTGCCGGGCGCGGTCGAGCGCCTGCGCGAGCGCCCGCCGACCGGCGCCGAGACGGCCGTGGTGCTGAGCGCCGTCGACCCGGCTCAACCCTATGGTGCCGCTCTGCCCTGGCCCAAGCGCGACGGGGCCAAGAGTCCGGCGCGAGTGGCCGGTGCTCAGGCCGTCCTGGTCGGCGGCGAGCCGGTTCTCTACCTCGAGCGCGGAGGCAAGGGGCTGGTGACGCTGGTGGACGCGGAGGACCCGGTCGGCGCCGAGCGGCTGGCGATCGCCCTCCGGGCCTTCGCCGAGCACGTCCGCGCAGGGCGGGGTGGCCTGCGCAAGCTCGCGCTCGAGCGGGTGGATGGCGAGCCGGCGACCGCGTCGGCCCTGGGCCCGGCGCTGCGGGCTCACGGCTTCCAAGAGGGCCCGCGGCGGCTGACGCTGAGTGCCTGAGGGCGACACGATCCTCTGGGCCGCCACGCGTATGCGGCCGGTGCTGGAGGGGCGCGAGGTGGAGATCACGCACACCCACCGGCGCTTTGACCGAGACGGCTGGGCTGAGCGGCTGAGCGGTCATGCCGTCAGCGCGATCGAGACGCACGGCAAGAACTTGTTCATCGTCTTCGACCACGATCTGCTGCTGCACTCGCACCTGCGCATGACCGGGATCTGGGATGTGCGGCCCGTGGGCGGACGCTGGCGGCGCGCCCCGAGCCGGGCCTGGCTGATCCTGCGCGCCGACGGTCATGAGGCGGTGCAGTACGACGGACCGGTGCTCGAGCTCCTGACCGCGGGACGGCGGCGCTTCGATCAACGGCTGGCCGCCCTGGGGCCTGACATCCTGGCCGACGAGTTCGACGCCGGCGCCTTTCTCCGGCGTCTGCGCTCCACCGATCAGCAGCGCTCGATCGGCGACGCGTTGCTCGATCAGCGGATCCTGGCCGGCATCGGCAACCTGTGGAAGTCAGAGTGCTGCTGGCAGGCCGAGGTGGATCCCTGGCGACCCGTCGGCTCCCTCAGCGATACGCAGGCGGTGGAACTGGTCGAGGGCATCCGACCGCGGATGCTTTTGTCCGGGACGCAGGGCATGCGTGCCGTGCGCGCGAGGATCTACCGCCACGTCGGCCAGCCCTGCCCACGCTGCCGCACGCCGCTGCGCTCCCGCGGGCAGGGCGACGAGAACCGGACCACGTACTGGTGCCCGGTCTGCCAGAAATAGCTCGGCGTGTGACAAACGGGCACCGCTGACGTAGTACCGCTGTGAGGCTTGGTGTCGCCATAAGGCCGTCTGAGGAGACCGGGGATGACTGGGGACGGTTCGAGGCGCTCTATCGCTCGAGTCGAGACGACGTCTACGCCTACGTGCTGACGTTGGTGCGCGAACGCGCGGCCGCCGAGGACGTGACCGCGCTGGCCTTTGAGCGCGCCTACCGCAGGCGCCGCAGCTTCGATCGCCACCGCGGAGACGAGCGGGGCTGGTTGTTCGGCATCGCGCGCAACGCGGCGCTGGATGAGCTGCGCCGCCGGCGGCGCACGGCCACCCTGGTCGTCGACCCGGAGGATGTCGCGCCGGACACGCTGGTCGATGACGAGGCGGACATGGTGGTTCGCCGCACCGCGGTGCGGGAGGCGCTGGCCGCGCTGGCCCCGCGGGAGCGCGAGGTGATCGCGCTCAAGTTCCATGCCGGTCTGACCAACGCGGAGCTCGCTTCCGTGCTCGGAGTGAGCCCGTCCAATGCCGGCACGATGCTGCACCGCGCCGTCGAGAAGCTGAGGAGGGCTGTCAATGCGCCCGTTTGACGAGATTCCCCTGGAGGAGAGCGACTACTCGGATGTCGCCCTGCTCCTGGCCGGCGCCCGCGAGTGGCCCAGCGACGATTTCATCCGCGACCTGGACGCCCGCGTGGGCCAGCGGTTCGCGGCGCAGGCAGTCCCGCGGGGGGCTGGCCGGCTTGGCCCGGGCCGGCTACCCCGCTGGGTTGCCGGCCCTGCTGTCGCGCTGGTGGCCGGCGTGGTCGCGGCGGTGGTGGTCCTGTCGGGCGGCGGCTCCGGCGGGTTGGTCAACGGCTCCGGGGCTGGCCAGACCGTCGCCCTCGGCACGCCCCGGCATGGCTCGTCGAATCGATTGCCCGCCACCGACTACGGAAACGCCGTCAACACGACGGCGACGTTGGGCGCCCCCACGAACGCCCAGGCTGGGACGAGCGCCGGGACCCGGCAGCTCGCAGTGCCCAGCGTGCAGCACAGCGGGAGCTCCACCGCGTCCGCGCCCGTGGCTCCCGGCCGCAAACAGATCCAGTCCGCCCAGCTCAGCCTGACCACGCCAACCAGCACGTCGACCAGGTGGCCCAGGAGGTCTTCACCGTGGTGGGCGCCGAGCACGGCAGCGTGCTGAGCTCGCATATCACCTCGGCGACCAGCAACTCCGGCGGCGGCTACGCCTCGTTCACCCTGAGCCTCCCGACGAGCAACCTGCAGGATGCGATGACGCAGCTCTCCCGCCTGGACTATGCGGCGGTCAGCTCGCGGACCGACGCCAGCCAGAACGTCAGCCACCAGTACAACTCGCGACCAGCGTCAGCTGCGCCGACGCCACGGCGCTGCGCGCTCGCTGCTCAAGCAGCTGCAGACCGCCTATACGCAGTCGGCCATCGACAGCATCAAGGCGCAGATGAAGCTAGCCGAGCAGCAGATCAATCGCCGGCAGGCCGCCCTGGGCTCGCTGCAACACCAGATCGGCTACAGCAACGTCAGCGTTCAGATCAACTCCGGGGGCCTGCTGGTGGTTCCGGTGCTGCACCAAGCCCCGACGAGCTGTTCACGATCGGCCGCGCCGGCCATGACGCGCTGCGGGTGCTGGTCGTCTCAGCCGGGGTGGCCCTGATCGCGCTTGCCGTGGCGCTCCCGGTCGGCCTGGTCGCGGCGCTGCTGGTGTGGCTGTGGGTGTGGCTGCGCCAGCGGCGCCGCGAGCGCGCCCTCGACGCCGCGCTGAGTCCTCGCCGCCCGGCCGGCCTCCGGCCCATATACGCTCCGGCGAGGTGCTGATGACCGGGGAAGCCGGCGACACAGTCTGATCGTGTTGCGCTGCTGCGCCACGTCCCCATGTTCGCGGGGCTCTCCGAGGCGGACCTTGAGACGCGTTGCGGCTGTCTCGGTACTCGCGCCACTATCGATGCCGGTGAGGTCGTGTTCCGCGAGGGCGACGAGGGCGACACCTGTTACATCGTCCGCTCGGGCCTCGCGCGGGCGATCCGCGAGCACCCCGACGGCCGCTCGATAACGCTCTCGCACTTCGCCGCCGGCGACATCTTCGGCGAGCTCGCGATGTTCGACGAGGAGCCACGCTCGGCGACCGTGGACGTGATCGAGGAGGCCGAGGTGGTGGCGATCCCGGGCGCGACATGCAGCGGCTGATGCGCGAGCATCCCGAGATCGCCGTCAAGCTGATCGCCGCGCTGGCCCAGCGGCTGCGGGCCACCAACGAGCGGCTCGCGCGCCAGTCCTTCCAGACCGTTCAGAGTCGCGTTGCGGCGGTGCTGGCGCAGATGGTGGAGGCGGCCCGTGGTGGCAACGCCGGTGACGGCGACGTGCTCGTCTCACTCACCCAGGCCGACCTCGCCAAGCTCGCCGGGTCCTCGCGTGAGTCCGCCAGCCGGTTTCCTGGCGAGCTCGAGCGGTGCCGGCGTCATCACCCAGGGGCGTGGCAAGCTGACCATCCATGACCCCAGCGCGCTCGAGGGATATGTCTACTGAACCCACGCCAGCGGAGGCCGACAGAGCCCGAGTTCTCCGCCGGCGGCGTCGTCGTCCGCGGCGACGAGGTGATCGTGATCGTGCCCGACCAGCGCGGGCCCGGCGGCAGTCAGCGTGCTCGGTCTGCCCAAGGGCCACCCCGAGGCCGGCGAGACGTCCGCCGAGCAGGCCGCCGCGCGCGAGGTGCGCGAGGAGGCCGGCGTCTCCGGCGAGCTGCTCGAGTCGCTCGGGATCGTCGAGTACACCTACGAGCGCAGGGGCCGGCCGCATCGCCAAGCGGGTCGAGTTCTTCCTGATCGAGTACCGCGAGGGCGACCCCGCCGACCACGATCACGAGGTCGAGCAGGCCCGCTGGATGCCGCTCGCGGAGGCGGTCACCGCGCTCACCTACGCGGGTGAGCGAGAGATCGTTTCACGCGCGCTGTCGCGCCGCGCCTCCGATCGGTAGGCTGCTCGAGCGTGCGCGTCCTCAACTTCTACTCGTCGGTGTTCGCCGACCAGCTTCGCCGTGGCCGCAAGACGGCCACGATCCGCCTCGGCGACAAGTCCCACAAGTACCGCAAGAACGACTGCGTGGTGGTCACGATCGGCTACCAGCACTCGCCGCGCGAGAAGATCTTCAACGCGGTGATCGACCAGGTCGAGGTCAAGCGCGTGCAGGATCTCTCGCCGCGTGACATCGAGCACGACAACCCGGAGTTCCGGCGAGTCGATGAGATGGTCCACTTCCTCGAGCAGATCTACGGCCGCAAGGTGGCGATGGAGGACACCGTCACGGTCGTGCGCTTCTCCCAGATCATCGAGAACCCGCCGGAGCTCCGCGACCGCATCCACGGCCTCGGCGGCGCCAACAACTGAGTTCCTTGGCACTCTTCACAGGAGAGTGCCAAATGGGGGCTCAACAAGCTATAGTGCTGAAAGTTGGCACTCTCACGTGAGAGTGCCAAGAAAAGCGTCAATCTCAAGGGAACTCAACCCGGAGGCTGTATAGATGGCTCTTAAGCTCAAGCCCCTTGGCGACCGCCTGATCGTTCGGGCGATCGAGGAGGAGGAGACGACCGCCAGCGGCATCGTGCTCCCCGACACCGCCAAGGAGAAGCCCCAGAAGGGCAAGGTTCTTGCCGTCGGCGACGGCAAGATCAACGAGGACACCGGCAAGCGCACGCCGCTCGACGTCGAGGTCGGCGACGAGGTCCTCTACAGCAAGTACGGCGGCACGGAGATCAAGGTCGAGGGCGAAGAGCTGCTCGTCCTGCGCGAGTCCGACGTGCTGGCCAAGGTCCAGTAAGACCAACTTCCGCTTTTAGGAGAACGAAAGAAGACAATGGCTCACAAGGAAATCAAGTACGAGGCGGATGCCCGCAACGCGCTGCAGGTTGGCGTCGACGCGGTTGCCAACGCCGTCAAGGTCACGCTCGGCCCCAAGGGCCGCTATGTCGTGCTGGACAAGAAGTTCGGCGCCCCCACGATCACCAACGACGGCGTCACCATCGCCCGTGAGATCGAGGTCGAGGACGTCTTCCAGAACCAGGGCGCACAGCTGGTGCGCGAGGTCGCGACCGCGACCAACGATGTGGCCGGCGACGGCACCACCACCGCGACCGTGCTCGCCCAGGCGATCGTTCGCCAGGGTCTGAAGAACGTCGCTGCCGGCGCCAACCCGCTCGCGCTCAAGCGCGGCATCGAGAAGGCGGTCGAGCAGGTCGTCGAGAACCTGCCAAGCAGTCCACCCCCGTCTCGGGCAAGGATCAGATCGCGCGCGTCGCGACGATCTCGGCCGGCGACGAGGAGATCGGCGACGTCATCGCCGACGCGATCGACAAGGTCGGCAAGGACGGCGTCGTGAACGTCGAAGAGGGCCAGACCTTCGGCATGGACCTCGAGTTCACCGAGGGCATGCAGTTCGACAAGGGCTACATCTCGCCCTACATGGTCACCGACCAGGATCGCATGGAGGCCGTCCTCGAGGACCCCTACATCCTGATCGCCAACCAGAAGATCGGCTCCGTCCGCGACATCCTGCCGATCCTCGAGCAGACCATCCAGAGCGGCAAGCCGCTTCTGATCATTGCTGAGGACGTCGAGGGCGAGTCGCTGGCGACGCTGGTCGTCAACAAGCTGCGCGGCACCTTCACCGGCGTTGCCGTCAAGGCGCCGGGCTTCGGCGACCGCCGCAAGCGCATGCTCGAGGACATCGCGATCCTCACCGGTGGCGAGGTCATCACCGAGGAGATGGGCCTCAAGCTCGAGAACACCCAGCTCTCGCAGCTCGGCCGCGCCCGTCGCGTGGTCGTCGCCAAGGACACCACGACGATCGTCGACGGTGCAGGTGACCCGGCCGGGATCAAGGGCCGCATCAACCAGATCAAGACCGAGGTCGAGAACACCGATTCGGACTTCGATCGTGAGAAGCTCCAGGAGCGCCTGGCCAAGCTGTCCGGCGGCGTCGCCGTGGTCAAGGTCGGCGCTGCCACCGAGACCGAGATGAAGGAGAAGAAGCACCGCGTCGAGGACGCGCTGCAGGCCACCCGCGCCGCCCTCGAGGAGGGCATCGTCGCCGGGCGGCGGCACCGCGCTGCTGGTCGCCCAGAAGGCGCTCAACATCGAGAGCGTCGGCGACGCCGATGAGCAGACGGGCGCCAAGATCGTCTACCGCGCACTCGAGGAGCCGCTCCGTCAGATCTCGGAGAACGCCGGCCTCGAGGGCTCGGTCGTCGTCAACGAGGTGCGCAAGGCCAAGAAGGATCACGGCCTCAACGCGGCCAACGGTGAGATCGTGAACCTCATCTCCGAGGGCATCATCGACCCCGCCATGGTCACCCGCTCGGCGCTGCAGAACGCTGCGTCGATCGCCAAGAACATCCTGACCACCGAGGCGATCGTCGCCGAGGTCCAGGACAAGGATGGCGGCGACGGTGGTGGCGGTGGCATGCCCGACATGTCGGGGATGATGTAAGCCGTAGCCTGAGCAGGACCGATGTGGCGAGAGCCCGGCCTCCGGCCGGGCTCTCGTGCGTTGGAGGCCATCGACGGTGCTCGGTCGAACAACTGTCCAGTTTCTGGAGCGAAGCGCGAGCCACGGCCCGGGCCGGCCGAACTGATGTCTGCAATCCAACTGAAAAGGGCAAACCCGCGCGCGAGCCGGGGACGCAAAGCTAGGGGTCTCGGGTCTGTTTCCGAGATAGCTCGGCTGCCAGGTCACACCACGGAAGGTGCGAACCAGACATGAAGAAGGGCCTTTTCAGCTATCGCTCGCTGGCGCTGGGAGTGCTGACAGCATGCCTGGCTGTGCCCGCACAGGCCATGGCCAGCGCCAGTACGAGCGCGGTGGACACGTCGGCGTGTGCCGCCGGTCAGTTCTCGCAGCCGTTCCTCTCGTGGGACGACGGCAACCAGTACGAACTGATGCCGGGCGAGACGGCTGACAGCTTCACCGGTGCCGGCTGGACACTCAGCGGCGGAGCGAAGATCGTCACGACGACATTGGCCAACGGCCGGACCGGGAGCGTCCTGGACCTGCCGAGTGGTTCCAAGGCCGTCAGCCCGGCGATCTGCGTGCAGGCCAACTACCCGATCGCTCGCTCGATGGTGCGCGACGTGAAGGGTTCTGAGGGCGTGTTCGAGTACCTCTCGTATGAGGGCACGTCCACCTGGACCAATCCGCAGAACACCGGGCAGCTCCACAGCAACAGGGGGAGCGCTTGGGATCTGTCGGACTCGATCAACCTCCAGTCTCAGCACGAGACCGGCTGGGAGATTCTGAAGCTCACGTTCGTTCCGGGAGGAACGACCAGCGACTTTCAGATCTACAACCTGTACGTTGATCCGAAGATGATGCGCTGAGGTCTGCGCGGTCCGGTTCCACATGGAGCCGGACCGCCCAGCCGCATCTCACGAGGCGGTCGGCTGGGCTACGTCTGAGCCGGCCGGTGCGCCTGCGGGGTGCGTCTCGGCGAGCTGCGCGGGGGCCGGCTCATCCTCCGGGCGCTCGGCTTCAACCACCGCAAGCAGCGCGGCGACCACGCGCGGATCCAGCTGCGAACCGGCGATGGCCCGCATCTCCTCGGCCGCCAGGTTGAAGGGGAGTCGCTTGCGATAGGAGCGGTCCGTCCGCATCGCGTTCCACGTGTCGCAGCAGGAGATGATCCGGGACTCCAGCGGGACCTCCTCCTGGGCCAGACCGTCCGGGTAGCCTGCGCCGTCCCAGCGCTCGTGGTGGGAGCGCACGATCAGGCCGACCTCGCGCATGAAACCGCCCACCGTGTCGAGCAGCTTCTGGCCCTCGAGGGTGTGGGTCTGAATGATCTTCCACTCCTGGTCGTCGAGCTTGCCCGGCTTGTTGATGATCTCCTTCGGGATGGCGATTTTGCCGACATCGTGGAGCAGCGCGCCGAACTCGAGATTGCGGCGCTGCTCGGCTCCGAGGCCGAGCTTTCCAGCCACCTCCAGGCAGAGCTGCACCACGCCCTTGCTGTGCTCACCGGTATAGCCATCATCGGCCTCGATCACGTCGCCCAGCACCAGGGCGGTCCCGTGATAGGCGTCGTTGAGCTCGAGCAGTTGGGCCAGCCGGACCTTGCGTTCCCGGGCAAACACCCCGAGCAGCCCCAACAGCGGCAGGATGGCCAATGGCGCGTAGCTGGCTCGGTGGATCTCCTCGGCGACCACGAGCCCCACTCCGGTCAGCGCCGCATCGATCAGGTAAATCCAGTTGCCGGCCAGGTTCTCGCGCCAGTTGGTGCCGTGGGAGACCGACAGGCGCACCGAAGCGGCGAGAAAGTCCACGGCGAACTGCGCGAACAGGGCCAGCAGCAGCAGCCAGGGGCCGGCGTGGCGCGGAGCTGTGCCGGCCAGCACGAAGACGAGCACCGGTCCGACGGAGAACCATGCATCGCCGATGCGCTTGGTCAGCCGGGCCGGATGCAGCTCACCGCGGGCGAGTTCGGGGATCGTGCTCAACGTGAGGGCGAGCACCACGGCGGCCGGCACGAGCGTCACGGGCATGGCGAAGAGCAGCGGTACGAAGGCCAGCTGGGTGGCCACCGTGAAGCCCCACGGTATGTCGAATTCGACCCGTGTGGCTAGGGCCAACAGCACCACGCAGAGCAGAGCTGGCCACGCCTTGAAATCATGTGGCGGCTGCAGCACGAGCAGCCCGGCCACAACGGCGACGAAGCCGCCACCCGTCAGCAACTCGGCCAGGCGCTCGCGCGAGCTCATAACCGTCTGGGACAGGTGCATGGACTCCGCGAGCTGACCCTGCTGCTCGAAGTCGGGCGTGAAAGACATCCGTGTTCCATATCGGCAGGTTCGCTGCGCTGAGTTAGGCCCTGCCATCCTGGCCGTGTCTAGAACAAACGTCCAGTTTGCGGGAAACTACGTAAACGGCGGCCGGCGTGCGACCGATCACCACCGAGCAAACCAATTGACAGGGCAAACCCCGCGTGAGCTGGGGACGCAAAGCTAGAGGTCTCGCAGCCTGGTGAGATAGCTCGGCCGCCGATGCACACCAAGGATGGTGCGTTACATCATGAAGGGCCTTTTTCGCTCCAGCGCGCTGCGGGCCATGGCCGGCGTCGCAGCGGCTGGCGCATTGGCGGCGTCGTCGGGCTCGGCGTCGGCTGCCTCGTTGGGCACGGCTCCGTCGTCGGGTTCCACCACCCTGTTTGCCACGGCTCAGGGAACTAGCCTGCTCGGCCATGAGATTCCGGTGCTGGGCACCGGTGGCTGGTATGTCACGGTGCCCGTCGCCAGCCACGTCGTGCCGGGGGAGACGTTGGTCTGGGCGGCTATCGACTTCACCGTGGCCGACGAGGTCACCGTCGGCGGTGTGGAGATCGTGAATCTCTATGTCGACCCGAAGATGATCCGGTAGCACGTCCGGACCACAGGGTTGGCGTGGGAGGGGTGAGGGCGGTCGGTTCCGGGGGGAGCCGGCCGCCCTTATCTGCGCTGTGGCCCGGCTGCCGCAGCAGCGGCGCGGCAGCCGGGGATTACGGCTGGAGACTCGATAGAGGGCGCGGCGGCGAGCCGACGTACTTGGCGCTGGGCCGGATCATCCGCCGCTCGCGCTTCTGCTCGAGGATGTGCGCGGACCAACCGGCCACGCGGGCGCAGCCGAACATCGGCGTGTAGAGCGACGGCGGGACCGCGGCGAAGTCGAGCACCACCGCCGCCCAGAACTCGATATTGGTGGCCAGGATCCGCTCGGGCCGCCGGGCCTGCAGCTCCTGCAGCGCCGCGCGCTCCAGGGCCTCCGCCACCTCGATGCGGGGCGCTCCGAGCTCGTGCATGATTCGGCGCAGCACGCGGGCGCGGGGGTCCTCGGCGCGGTAGACGCGGTGGCCGAACCCCATGATCCGCTCACCCCGATCGAGTTTCTGCTTCACCCAGGCGGTGGCGTCGCCCGCGGCCTCGACCTCCTCGATCATCTGGAGCACGCGGGCCGGGGCCCCGCCGTGCAACGGGCCCGAGAGCGCCCCCACGGCGGCGGACAGCGCCGCCGCGACGTCAGCGCCGGTCGAGGTGATCACGCGCGCGGTGAGGGTGGAAGAGCTCATGCCGTGCTCGGCCGCGGCGGTCCAGTAGGCGTCGATCGCGCGCGTGTGGCGCGGATCGGCCTCACCCCGCCAGCGCAGCAGGAAGCGCTCGGCGATCGACTCCGCTGAGTCGATATGGCTCTGCGGCACGGGCGGTTGCCCATAGCCGCGAGCCGACTGGGCCACAAAGGACAGCGCCATGACCGACGCGAGCGCCAGGTTGTCTCGCGCCTGGGCATCGGTGATGTCGAGCACGGGCTGGAAGCCCCACTGGGGACCGAGCGCCGCCAGCGCTGCCTGCATGTCCGCGCGCGGGTCGCCCGAGCGCAGGCTCAGGGGGTAGGGTGCCGCGGGTTGCAGCCCCGGGAGCAGGCTGTCATCGACGAGCAGACCCCAGACCTGCTCGAACGGGACCTTGCCGACCAGTTCCTCGATATCGACGCCGCGGTAGCGCAGCGCGTCGCCGTCGCGGTCAGGCTCCGCGATCTCTGTGGCAAAGGCAACGATGCCTTCCAGGCCTGACTGAACTTCGTCGTAGAGGGGCATGGGTCCGTAGTTCACTAAACTCCGCGCTGCTTCGCCAGGAATCCGCAGAGAGGACAAAGAACCAGATGGCCTATGTGATCGCCGAGCCGTGCATCGGGACCAAGGACAACTCATGTGTTGAGGTGTGCCCGGTCGACTGCATTCACCCGACGCCGGACGAGCCCGATTACGACTCCGTAGAGCAGCTCTACATCGACGCCGAGGAGTGCATCGACTGCGATGCCTGCGTCGAGGCCTGCCCGGTTGACGCCTGCTTCGCCGAGGACCAACTGCCGGAAGAGTGGTCGAAGTTCACCGTCGTCAACGCGGAGTACTACCGCAACCGATAGTCGGGGCGGCTGAGCCGTGACGGGCCGAAGCTGTGGACGTTATATGCAGATTTCTGCGCCTAACGTCCGCAGCCGGGCGGTTCAGGCCATGGGCAGGGACATGCCCACCGGCCTCGGAGCGGCGGCGGGCGGTGCCGGCTCCGGCTCGGCCGCCATCATCGGCAGCGCCACCGGCGTCAGGGCGATGACGCGGTCGGCGATCTGAACGATCGCCTGCGCGGCGGGATCCTGCGGGTTGGCCAGCACGACCGGCAGGCCGCCATCTGACTGCTCGCGCAAGGACATCGTCAGCGGCACCTGACCGAGTAGCGGCACCTCGAGCTCCTCGGCCAGCAGCCGTCCGCCGCCCTCGCCGAAGATGGGGAAGCTCTCGCCCGTGGGCGTGGTGAAGCCGGCCATGTTCTCGATGACGCCGGCGATCTCCAGCTTGAGCTTGTCGGCCATGTCCGCCGAGCGCTTGGCCACCTTCTGGGCCACCGCCTGCGGGGTGGTGACGATCAGGAACTTCGCGTCGGGCAGCATCTGGGCCAGCGTCATCGAGACGTCGCCGGTCCCGGGGGGCAGATCGATCAGGAGGTAGTCGAGCTCTCCCCAGTCGACGTCCTCGAGGAACTGCTGAAGCGCCTTGTGCAGCATCGGACCGCGCCAGACCACGGCGGCATCCTGTTCGATGAAGAAGCCGATCGAGACGACCTTGACGCCTTCGGCGCCGTCCAGGGGCACGATCTTGCGGCTCTCATTGACCTTCGCGCGCTCACCGTTCAGGCCGAACATGCGAGGCTGCGAGTAGCCCCAGACATCGGCGTCCAGGACGCCAACCTTCTGGCCCCGGCCGACGAGCGCCGCGGCCAGGTTCGCGGTCACGCTCGACTTGCCCACGCCGCCCTTGCCCGAACCGACGCAGATCACGTTCCTGACCTGGGCCAGCGCCCCCTCGGGGAGCGAGCCACGACCGAGCTTCTGGCTCAGGCGCTGCTTCTCGGTGTCGGAGAGAACGTCGAAGCTGATGTTCACACCAACCACGTCCTCGAGCTTGCGGACGGCCGCCTCGACGCCGGTCTGGAAGTGGTCGCGGATGGGGCAGCCCGGGGTCGTCAGCGAAACGGTCACGTCGACCACGCCGTTGGAGTGCACCTCGATGGAGCGCACCATCTCCAGGGTGACTATGTCCTTGCGCAGTTCTGGATCGATGACTTCGCGCAGCGCTTCCATTACCTGGTCTCTTGTTGGCATACAGGCCATGGTACTTTCCCGCCTGATGGCGCTCGATATCACGCCCGTCCGAGGGCGGGCCGACCTCAAGGCGTTCATTGCCCTGCCGTATCGGCTGCATGCGGGTACGCCGTGGATCCCGCCGCTCAAGCTGGAGCGCCACGCGTACCTCAATCGCAAGCTGAACCCGTTCTTCAAGCACGGTGACGGCGAGTTCTTCCTGGCCCGCCGGGACGGCCGAGTGGTTGGACGCATCAGCGCCCAGTACGACCGGAACTTCAACAGCTTCCACGACAACCGCTGGGGCTTCTTCGGCTTCCTGGAATTTGAGGACGACCAGGAAATCGCCGACGCCCTGCTGGATGCCGCGGCGCAGTGGCTGAAGGCACAGGGCCGCGATCGCATGATCGGACCATTCGATCTGATCATCAACGAGGAGTGCGGCGTGCTGATCGAGGGCTTCGAGCACGAACCGATGATCCGCCAGCCCTGGCATCCGCCGTACTACCAGGAGAGGGCCGAGGCCGCCGGGTTGCAGAAGGCGATGGACGTGTTCCATTGGAACCTGCGTCTGGACGATCGCCACACGCGGATGCTCGAGGCGTTGCCGAGGATCGCGCAGCGCTCGCACGACAAGTACGGCATCCGCATCCGCCAGATGTCGTTCTGGCGGCTCGGCCGCGACCTCAAGGAGTTCCAGAAGATCTACAACGCCGCCTGGTCGAAGAACTGGGGCTTCTCGCCCTATGACGACCACGACCTCGCTGACCTGGCGATCAACTACCGCCTGATCTTCGACAAGCGCTGGTTCATGCTCGCCGAGACCGACCGGGAGGTCGTGGCGGCGGCGATCACCATCCCCGACATCAACCAGGTGCTGAAGAAGATGAAGGGCCGGCTGCTGCCGTTCGGTTGGTGGCACTACCTCAACCGCAAGCGCATCATCGACCGTTGCCGCGTCGGCTTTCTCGGTGTGCTGCCCGAGTACCAACACACCGGCGTGGCCGCGCAGCTCTACATCGAGAGCTTTGACGTGGCTGCCGAGTCCCGGATCAGGTGGGGCGAGCCGGGCTGGATCCTCGAGACCAACCACAGCATGAACCGCGGCCTCGAGGCGATGGGCGGCCGCATTACCAAGCGCATGCGCATTTACGAGCGCCTGCTCGAGGAGGGGGCGGTGCCCGCCGCACCCCCCGCCGACGTGAAGCGATACACGCCGCCCGCGTCGGAGTAGCCGCTCAGGCATACGGCAACCGCAAAACTGCACTGGTACTGGTATCGTGCGTGCAGCGGTGTCGGTGCAGGCCCGCGGCACTGCTATACCCACAGCGTATACATACGGTGTATAGTGTCGGCATGTCCGTCGGCAAGACATTTCTCGGCCTGTTGGAGAGCGGTGCCTCCCATGGCTACGACCTCAAGCATGCCTACGACACCCATTTCGGCCTGGACCGGCCGGTGGCCTACGGCCAGGTGTACGCGACGCTCGCCCGGCTGCTCAAGGGTGGGCTGGTCACCGTCGACGCGGTGGAGCCCGGGGAGGGCCCGGAGCGAAAGCGCTACGCGATCACGGAGGCCGGCGTGGCCGATGTCGAGCAGTGGCTCACGAAGCCCGAGCCGCCGGCGACCTACCTCCAGAGCGTTCTCTACGCGAAGGTGATCCTGGCGCTGCGCAGCGGGCGCTCGGCCACCGAGGTGCTCGACGCGCAACGCGCCGCGCACCTGCAGGCGATGCGGGGGCTCACCCGCCGCAAGGCCCAGGGCGACCTATCCGACCAGCTGATCTGCGACCACGCGCTGTTCCATCTCGAGGCGGACCTGCGGTGGCTCGAGCTGACCGCAGCCCGGCTCGACGAACTCGCAACGGAGGTGGCCTCATGAGCCTGCAGCCCTTCACCACAAACGCCGGTCCCGGCGGGCAGGTCGAAATCGGCCCCCCTCTGATCGCCTGTCACGAGCTGTTCAAGACCTTTGGCGCCACTCCGGCGCTGGCCGGCGCCTCGCTCGAGCTCGCGGCCGGGGAGATCGTCGCGGTCATGGGACCGTCGGGCTCGGGTAAATCGACGCTTCTGCACTGCGCGGCCGGGATCATCGTGCCCGACGCCGGCGAGATCGTGTTCGCGGGCGAATCCGTCGGCGGTCTGTCGGACTCGCGGCGCAGCGCCCTACGCCGCTCTGCGTTCGGCTTCGTCTTCCAGTTCGGCCGGCTCGTGCCGGAGCTCAGCTGCGGCGAGAACGTGTCACTGCCGCTCCGGCTGGCCGGGGCCCATCGGCGCGAGGCCGCCCGCCGGGCGGCCGAATGGCTCGAGCGCCTTGAGGTCAACGATGTCGCGAGCAAGCTGCCCGGCGAGGTCTCGGGCGGCCAGGGTCAGCGGGTGGCCGTGGCCCGGGCGCTGGTGACCGAGCCGAGGGTGGTGTTCGCCGACGAGCCGACCGGGGCGCTTGACTCGCTCAACGGCGAGCGCGTCATGCAGCTGCTCACGGATGCGGCCCGCGAGAGTGGGGCCGCGGTGGTCTTGGTCACGCATGAGGCCCGGGTCGCGGCCTACGCGGACCGAGAGGTCATCGTCCGCGACGGCCGTACCCGCCAGATCTGATGCGGCGACGCTTCGCGGATCTCGCCCTCGGGGTACGGCTGGCCGCGACCGGCGGCACCGACTCTCGCCTGCGGGCGGCGCTGACCGCCATGGGGGCCGGCTTCGGCGTAGCGCTGCTCCTGTTCGCAGCATCGGTGCCGAATATGGTCAGCGCGCACACAGCGCGGCAGCAGGCGCGGATGCCCCAATCTGGAGCTCATCCGTTACGGACAGCGCGTGTGATGGTCGATGAGTTGGACACGACCTATCACGGCGCCGGGGTCACCGTCGTCGCACTGCAGAGCATCCGGCCGCATCCGCCGCTGCCCCCCGGCGTCAGTCAAATCCCCGGCCCAGGCCAGATGTTCGTCTCGCCTGCCCTTGACCAGCTCCTGCATTCGTCGTCGGGGCGCGAGCTCGCCGACCGTCTCCACGCCCGCGTGGTCGGGACCATCGGCGACAGCGGCCTGAGCGGCCCGGCCGAACTGCTCGCCTACCGGGGAGCCGTTGGGCTGGCCCGGCGCGGAGGCTCGCTCGTCAGCCGATTCGGTGCCGCCCCGGCTCCCGCCTCGGCTCGCAGCCCCCTGATCGTCCTGCTCGTGATCCTCATGGTGGTCGCTCTGCTCTTGCCGGTGGGGGTGTTCGTGGCCACCGCCAGCCGCTTTGGCTCGGAGCAGCGCAACCAGCGGCTGGCGGCGCTGCGGCTGCTCGGACTGGACCGCGCCGGGACCGGGCGGGTCGCGGCCGGTGAGGCCCTGCTGGGAGCCGTGGCGGGCGTTCTGGTCGGAGTGATCGGTTTTCTGCTGATCCTGCGCCCGCTCGTACCGCACACCGACATCGCCGGGATCAGCGTCTTCGCGCGCGACGTGCAGCCGTCGCCGTTGCTCGCCGTCGTCGCCCTGGTGCTGGTGCCGGTGGCCGCCGTCGGATTCGCGCTGCTGGCGATGCGTCAGGTGGCCATCGAGCCGCTCGGCGTGAGCCGCCGAGGCCGGCCTCCCCGACGGCGACTGGCTTGGCGACTGGCTACGCCCGCGCTTGGGTTCCTGCTCCTGGTCACGCTGATCGGGTCCAGTGGCCGGCTGGCCTCCACCCTGGGTGAGATCGAAGCCTCCGCCGGGGTCATCCTCGTCCTGGTCGGGGTGTGCGCCCTGCTGCCGTGGTTCGTGGAGGCGGTGGTGACGCGCGCCGGCCGGAGTGACAGTGGGGTCGTCGGCTCGGTCTCGTGGTTGCTCGCGGTACGTCGCCTGCGCCTGGACCACGGCACCTCCGGTCGGGTCGTCGGGGCGATCGGACTCGCCGTGGCCGGCGCCATCGCCCTGCAGACCGTGTTCAGCGGCGCAGAGAGCGCACGAGCCGGGTCTGCATCGGGTGTCCCCGGCGGGGTCGTCCTGGTCAACGGAATGCTTGCCACCCAGCGCGATTCCGTGTCCACCGTCGCGCGGCGACTGCGGACGGTGCCCGCTGTTCGCAGCGTGCTCGTGGTCGGCGAGGGGCCGCCCAACCTGCCCGTGTCAGTCGCTCCGTGCTCCACGGTGACGCAGCTGGTGGCGAGTACCACGTGCGTCCCCGGATCTGCGTACCTGATCAGGGACGAAGGCGCCGGCCAACACGCAGGCGAGCTGATCCACCTGCCCGGGCGCACGTTCCGCATCCCCGCCGATGCCCGGAGCGTCGCTCTGCGCGCGCGGCGGCCCGTCGAGGCCAACTATCTGAACCTGACCGCGTTGCTGCTGACTCCGGGCGCGGCGGCGCGCGCCGGTGTGAGAACGGAGACGCTGTCGACGTCCGCCTCGCTTGAGCCCACGGCGTCTGACGCTGTGGACCACTTCAGTGATGCGGTGGCCAACATCGACCCGCTGGCCCAAGTCAACGTGGTCAGCGCCGATCTGATCTCGCCCCGCAATCTGCTGATAGACAAGCTCCGCCGCATCCTCACGGCGGGGGCGGTGGCCGTGCTGCTCGTGATCGGCGCCAGCCTGCTCGTGTCCGTGGCCGAGCAGTTGCGGGAGCGCCGGCGGGTGCTGGCGGTCATGAGCGCACTCGGCACGCGCGGCTCCACGCTCGCCTACTCGGTTCTGTGGCAGACCGCATTGCCGGTTGTGCTCGGGATGACGCTCGCCATCTTCCTGGGTGCGGCGCTCGGCGCGGTGCTCATGAGCATCGCCGGGCTGCCCGTGAGCTTCGACTGGGGCGCGATCGCGGTTCTCGCCGGTGCCGGAGTCGCCGTCGTGGCGAGCGTCACGGCCGCGACGCTGCCGATCCTGCGCCGCCAGACCGGGCCGGGCGCGTTGCGCGCGGAGTAGCCGTCTGCGGCGGGATAGCCGTCCCGCTGACGGGCCGCGGCGGGGCCACCCGCTTAACTCGGGCGGCGGACCGGGTTAGGATCCGGTCTCCGAGTTAGGAGTTGGAGTTTGATCTGTCCCGGATGTCACGCGTCGATCCCGGAGGGCGCGAAATTCTGCGTTGATTGCGGAACGCCGCTGGCGCTGAGCTGCCCTGCGTGCGGCGCCTCGTACGCCCCCGGTCACCGGTTCTGCGGCAGCTGTGGCGCCAGCCTCGGTGACACGGCGCCTGGGGAGGCTGGTCCCGCGCGTGTGACCACCCGCACCGACTTGACGCTCGTCGTAGCCGCGGAGCCTGAACTTCGCGTGGTCTCGGTGCTGTTCGTCGATCTGGTCGGCTTCACCAGCCTGGCTGAGTCCCGAGACTCGGAGGACGTTCGCGAGCTGCTCGGGCGCTACTTCGACCGGGCGCGGACCATCGTGGAGCGCTACGGCGGGACGCTCGAGAAGTTCATCGGCGACGCGGTGATGGCGGTGTGGGGCGCACCGGTGGCGCTCGAGGACGACGCCGAGCGAGCCGTGCGCGCGGCGTTGGAGATCGTTGATGCGGTGGCCGTGCTGAGCACCGAGGTGGCCGCCGAGGGCCTGCGCGCGCGGGCCGGGGTGGTCACTGGCCAGGCGGCCGCGATCGAGAACCCCGGAGAGGGCATCGTCGTCGGGGACCGGGTCAATACCGCCGCCCGGGTGCAGTCGGCCGCCGAACCGGGATCGGTCTTTGTCGACCAGGTCACCCGTCAGGTCACCTCCGGCGCGATCCTGTTCGAGGATGCCGGAGAGCACCTGCTCAAGGGCAAGGCGGAGCCGCTGCGCCTGTGGCGGGCGCTGCGGGTGGTCGCCGGCGCCGGCGGCCGCGGCCGCGACGCACGGTTTGAGGCGCCGTTCACCGGCCGCGATGCCGATCTGCGCCTGCTCAAGGAGCTGTTCCACGGCGCGCTGGACCGCGGAGTGGCGCGGCTGGTCGCCATCTCCGGGGACGCCGGTGTGGGCAAATCGCGCCTGCTGCAGGAGCTATCCAACTACACCGACGGGTTGGCCAGGCTGTTCCTGTGGCACACCGGGCGGTGCCTGGCCCACGGTGAGGGGGTGACCTACCGCGCTCTGTCGGAGATGGTCAAGCAGCGTCTGGGCATCCCTGAGGACGCACCCGACGACGAGGTGTCGGCCAAGATGTCGGTCGGCCTCAGCGAGTGGGTCCCGGATGAGGCGGACCGGGAATTTGTCGCGCCCCGCCTCCAGGCCCTGCTCGGTCTCTCGGAGACCGACCTCGGCCAGTCCGAGTTGTTCGCCGGCTGGCGCATGTTCTTCGAACGGATGGCCGCTCACGAGCCCGTGGTCATGGTGTTCGAGGACATGCAGTGGGCCGACAGCGGGCTGCTGGAGTTCATCGAGCAGCTGGTCGACTGGTCGGCCGCGCTGCCGATCTTCGTGGTGGTGCTGGCCCGTCCGGAGCTGGCTCTGGCCCATGACGGCTGGCCGGTGGGACGCCGGGGCGCGACGATCCTGCAACTCGAGCCGCTCGAAGCAGAAGCGGTGAGGGCGCTGGTCTCAGGGTTGGTGCAGGAGCTGCCGCATGCGGCCGTCGAGCAGATCGTTGAGCGCGCGCAGGGCGTACCGCTCTATGCCATCGAGACCGTCCGCGCGCTGGTCGACCGCGGGGCGCTCACCGAACGCGATGGTGTGCTGGTGCTGGACGGCGAACTCGGTGAGCTCGAGGTGCCGCCCACGCTGAACGCGCTGCTGGCGGCGCGCCTGGACGCCCTGGACCCGGGGGAGCGAACGGTGGTCAAGGCGATGTCGGTCTTCGGTGGCGCCTTCGCTCCGCAGGCGGCCGCCGCCCTGACCGAGCTGCCCGGTGAGGAGCTGGCGGCGGCGCTGCAGGGACTGGTCCGCAAGCAGGTGCTGGCGGTGTCCACGGATCCTCTCTCCCCGGATCGGGGCCACTATGGGTGGGCCCAGGGACTTCTGCGCACGGTCGCCTACGAGTTGCTCTCGCGCCGCGAGCGCAAGACTCGCCATCTGGCCGCGGCCACGTATCTGCGGCGGACCTTGGCCAATGACGGTGAGGAGGTCGCCGAGGTGATCGCATCGCACCACCTGGCGGCCTACCGGGCCGCCGGCGACGATGAGGACGCCGCCAGTCTGCGGGTGGCCACCGTGTCGGCCCTGCGCCGGGCCGGCCAGCGGGCCGGCACGGTCGGCGCACCCGACGTGGCACTCCGGCTGTACGCGCAGGCCGGTGAGCTCAGCGACGACGAGCGCGAGCGAGCCGAGCTGGACGAGGCGGCCGGCCGAATGGCTTTCCGGGCCGGGCGGGCCGACCAGGCGCTCACGCTTCTGGAGCGCGCGGCATCGGCGCACGAGCAGGCCGGACGCCGGCGCGAGAGTCTGAGACTGGCCTCGGAGATCGGCCAGTCACTGCAACGGCTGGGGCGGGTGGCCGAGGCGATCGAGCGCCTGAGTGAGGCCATTGATGCCCTCGATCGCGGTGAGCTCGACGGCGATGTGGCCGAGCTCAACGCGATGCTCGGGCGGATCATCGCGATGACCGGGGATTATGCGCGCGCCCATCCGGTCAATGAGGCGGCGCTGACGGCCGCGCAGGCCCTGGGTGACCAGCGGCTGCTCTGTGATGCGCTGGGGGCTCATGCCGTCGCCCTGCTCTACGCCGGCCGTCACCAGGAGGCAGTGTTCAACTACGCGGCGCAGATCGAGATCAGCGAGCGAAGCGGCTATGTGGAGGCGCTGGCGAGCGGGCAGAACAACGCCGGCAACGTCTGCATGCTCTGGGATCTGCCCGGCGCGCAGGGTTACCTATCTGCGGCGCTCGCGGCAAACCGTCGGCGCGGCGAGCGCTTCAACAGCCTGTTGGCGGCGGCCAACATCATGTACGTGAACACACTCATCGGCCGCTGGGACGAGGCCAGCCAGCTGGGTTATGAGCAGCTGCAAGGCGACGAGCAGCACCCGGGGGAGGTGTTCGTGCATCTGCAGCTGGCCGATCTGGCCTTGAAACGGGGCGACCGGGCGGCGGCGGAGGAGCACTTCGAGCAGCTCGAGATCTGGCGCGACAGCGACGACATCGAGAATCGCAGCACGCGAACCGCCGGGCTGATCGGCCTACGCCTCAGGCAGGAGCGCCCGGAGGAGGCGCTTCAGGCCGGTTTGGAGATGCTGGGGCCCACGATCGAGCGCTACAGCACGGCGCACGATGCGGTTCGCCTGGGCTGGCCGGATGCCTTCGACGCGGCGCTCGCCTGTGGGCGCCTGACCGACGCCGGCGCACTGCTCAGGCTGCTGTCCGATCGCCCGGCCGGACAGCTGCCTCCCTACATGCATGCGCACGCGGCCCGCGCACGCGGTCTGCTCGCCCGCGCCGCCGGGGAGCACGACACCGCGGAGGCGGAGCTGCGCGGCGCCCTGGATCGCTTCACCGAGCTCGGTTATCCGTATTGGCTGGGGATCGCCCGGACCGATCTGGCGGACTGGCTGATCGAGCGCGACCGGACCGCGGAGGCGTTGCCCCTGCTGGAGCAGGCGATCGAGACGTTCACCACGCTTGGCGCGGTGCCGGCCCTGGCCCGGGCCCGCGAGCTCAAGGGACTGATCCGGGGCATGGCCGAGGTCCGGGATTAGCTTAAGGACCGACGGGGCGCCCTGTTGGGCGCCCCGGCGGTTGAGGGAGGAGAGGGTGCTACATCCGCCGGCGAGGATATGAGGCCGGCGAACCCTTCCCGCTAGCGTCGCTCTCCAGGGCGCGCCGCGGGGGAAGTTGTTGTGTAAGCAAGCATAGCCGATCGACTTTTGTTCGCGAGTAAATGATTCCTCAGAATCAAATGTCGAAACCTGTCAATAGGTCTCCGTCAACGAGGTGCACGGCCCAGCGCGGGTCTCCACGACCTTATCTGGGGTTGCCCTTCTGTTATCGGCGCCTCAGGGCTGAAGTTGAGCGCGGCGCAGCCAGGCCGCCGGCTCTTCGATCTCCGCCAGCGTCGGCAGCGCCTCGGGCGCCGAGAACAGATGGCGCAGCGCGCCATCGCCGCCGCTGCGGACGATCTCATCGCAGAAGACCTTGCCCCGTTCGTACTGCTTCATCTTCATCTCCAGCCCCAGCAGCCGGCTGATCAGGCGCCCGAACGGTGATTGCACGCGACGGCGTTCGTCGAGCGCCCGACGCAGGTCAGGCAGTGACGGCAGCAGTTCCGGGGCGACGACGTCCATCACGTGCTCGGCGTGTCCCTCGATCACCGCCATGACCGCCTGCGCGCGGTCCATCACCTCGCGCTCGGGCTCTGAGGCGATCATCCCCAGCAGATCCGCCTTGAGTGCGGCCCGTCCCACCCGCTCGACCGTCTCCCGGCTCGGCAGGTGCAGGTTGCGGCGCTGTCCCATTCGCTCCTCCGCGCTGTTCAGGAGCTCACGGATCAGGCCGGCGAGGTATTCCTGGAGCCAGGGCACAGCGCCGAACTGGACCGCATGCGTGACCTCGTGCAGGGCAACCCAGGTGATGAACTCGCGCTCGTCGGCTTGGAAGCGCTTGATCGCCTCCCCCAGGTTGGGCATCACGAAGAGCAGGCGCGGGGGACGTCCCTCGGCACGCTCCTTGAGCAGCACCAGCTCGTACTGGCCGAGCACGCGTTGCCCGAGGTATCCGATGAGCAGCCCCACCTCGCTCGACCCGGTCACACCGAGCCACAGCTGCGCGGCGCCCTTGACCGGACCGAGGTGCTCGGTGAGCCGCTCCAGCATCGGCTCCATCAGAGCCTGGGTCGACGCGACGTTCGACGCCACCCACTCGCGGCGGGTGATGCCCTCGGGTGGGGGCAGCGGACCGGTCGGTACCAGGCCGGTGTAGGCGATCACCCGTTGCTCAGCGTCCTGCACGATCGGGACCAGATCAATCTTGGGCACAGGCGCCCGGCCCTCGCCGGCCACCCGCGCACCAATCCACTCGGCCACGATCCAGTCGATCACCGGGGCAGACATACGGCTTCCAATTCGGCCAGCGTCGCCGGCGTCCGCGCCGCCACTATCGGTGAATGCGGGATCAGATCCAAGGGGGCCTCCAGCCGATCCTCGAACTTCGGAAAGCTGATCAGCCCCCCGGCCTCGCGCACGATCAGTTGTGCCGCCGCGGCATCCACCGCCCGGCAGCCGCGGAGCGAGACCAGGCCGTCGAAGCGGCCCGACGCCACCTGACAGAGCGAAGGAGCGATCGCGCCCAGCGTGCGCAGCCGGTAGGCGCTCTCCACCAGTGCATCGATCGAGCCCTTGAGCCAGCGGGGGTCGGCGGACTCGATGCCGACGACCTCAATCCGTCCGTCGGGCCCCCGCCGCTCGTCCACACCCGGGTCCAGCCGTTGGCCGTTGAGGAAGGCGCCGGCGCCGCGGGCGGCCCACCACTCCTCCGCGGTGCCCAGGTCGCTGACGTAGCCGAAGTCGACGTCCGCCATGGTCGCGCCATCGGCCACGGCGAGCGACAGGGCGTGGTGCGCGATCCCGCGCTTGGCATTGAGGGACCCGTCGATGGGGTCGATGACGACGAGCACCCGCGGGTCACCAAAGTCGACCTCGCCACGCTCCTCGGAGATCGCCCGGAAGCGGTGGCCCTGGTCGTAGAGCGCCTCGAGTTCGGTGAAGACGATGGCCTCGGCCGACTCGTCGATCTCGAGCGTGTGATCGCCGCCCTGGCCGGTTGTGCCGGTCTCCACGGCCCGCTCAGCCGTGGTCGAGCGCTCCGCGAGCATGACGGCGATTGCCTCGGCGGCACGCCGGCAGACGCTCAGCCAGTCCGCTCGGGTCACCGATCCAGAATCGCTCATCTCCAGCCTATGCTGTCAGACCAGGTGCCTGAGCTCGTCACGACTGCCCTCGACCCGGCCGCGCTGGTCGGCCACAGCGGCAGTCCGCTGCTCGTGCGCGGCTCGGCCGGCAGCGGCAAGACGCGCCTGGTCCTCGACCGTTTCCTCTGGTGGGTGGAGCAGGGAACGTTGCCGGAGCGCATCGTTCTGCTCCTACCCTCGACCGCCCGGGCTGACGCTGCTCGGGCATTTCTCGAGGAGCATCTCCAGGATGGCTACAGCGAACTGCTCGTCGTCACGCCGGCGCAGCTCGCCGCCGCCGTGCTGCGCCGGTCGGGCGGTTGGCACGACCTGATTGACGCCACGCTGAGCGCCGGCGACCGTCTGGCGATGTTGGCCGAGCGCATTCACGAGCTCCCGCTTCAGCATCACGACTTCGGTGGCAACGCCGGGGCCCTGCTCGGCAGCTTCGTCCGCCGCATCGACCGGCTCAAGGCCGAGCTGATCGACGCGCGTGAGTTCGCCATCTGGGCGCAGGAGCAGGCGAGCCCGCGCGAGCGGGAGTTCGCGGCGATCTTCGAGGCGCACAATCGCATGGTGCGCGACCTCGGCGCCTGCGACGAGGGTGACCTGGTGCGGTTGGCCATCCGGCTTATCGAGGACCATCCGTCGGCGCGTCAGCCGTTCCAGCACGTGCTGGTCGATGACGCCCAGGAGCTCGATCTCGGACCGGCGACGCTGGCCCGCACGCTGGCCGCCGGTGCGCTCACCGTCGTGGGCGATCCGCTCGGCGCGGTCTGGCGCTTCCGCGGCGCCGGAGCTTCGCGTCTGGACTGGTTCGAGACGCCCGGCACCCGTGTCGCGCGGTTGCTGACGTCGTACCGCTGCCCGGAGGGAGTGCGTGACGCCGCGTTCGCTGCAGCGGGCTTGCCGATCAGCGGATCGGCCAGCCCGGACTCAGAGACCATCGTCTTTCTGGCGCTGCGAGAACGATCGCGCCCAGGCGCAGGCGGTGGCCGCGGAGATCGAGCGGCTGGTCGCGCGGGAGCAGGTCGAGCCCGGCCGGATCGCGGTGCTCGTGGCGGATATCGCGCGGGAGGGGCAGGCGGTCTCCGTCGCGCTTGAGGAGCGCGCGGTGCCGCATCGCGTGGTCGGCGACGCGGCCTTCTTCCAGCGGGCCGAGGTCCGTGACCTGCTCGCCTGGTTGCGGCTGCTGGCCGACCCGGGGGATGCGCACGGCCGTCGTCCGGGCGCTGGCCCGGGCGCCGATCGAACTGCGATCGATCGACATCGCCCGCTGCACGCAGATCGCCCGGCGGCGCAAGCTCGACATGGTTGCCGCGCTGGCCGCCGCGACCGAGTCGCCGCAGGTGCCACCCGAGGCGCGGGAGCGGATCCGGGTCTTCCTGAAGCTGTATCGCGCCTGCGTGGCGCCAGATCGACACGATGCGGCCCGACCTGTACGTGCATCGGCTGATCGAGCGCCTCGGGCTGCGACGCCAGCAGCTGTTCGCGGCGCAGGCCGATGTGGTCGAGCGGCTGCGGGCGCTGGCGCGGTTCGGCGAGCTGGCCTCGGCGCATGTCGCCCGGACGCCGCAGGCCACCGGCGCGCGAGTTCGCCCGATCGATCGCGGCCGTGGCCGAGTGGGGCCTGCATGACGCCCGAGGAGCCGGAGCTCACCGGCGCCGACGTGGTGCAGGTGCTCGCGATGGAGATGGCGGGCGGACTCGAGGCCGATCACGTGTTCGTGCTCGGACTGCGCACGTCGCTGCGGAGCGTCGGCCACGCTCGACTGCGAGCCGGTGCCCGATGCGCTGCTCCACGAGCGGCTGCCCGCAGATGACGAGGCGGCCCGCCGCTCGCGCCTGGGCCAGCGCCTGTACGTGGCGATCACCCGGGCACGGGAGCGGGTTGTGCTGGTCTACGCCGCGGGCGGCGAGCGCGCGGCGCCCGGCTGCCGCCGACTCTCCGCTGCCGAGCGTTGAGGCGGCACGCGCGGCGCTGGGCGCCGAATGGCTCGAGCTGACCGAGGATCTCTTCGGGCCGGCTGAGACGTTGCACTCGACCTACCGGCTGCTGCGCGACGAGCTGATGGACGGGACCAAGCGCGCCGCCGGGCGGCTGGCCGAACTGCGGCTCGACACCGACCTCGACATCTCCCACGCGGTGGTCCGCTATCTCGAGCTGCTGAAGCTGGCGGCGCTGATCGCCCGCGACCGAACAGGATCAGGGCCAGGGCTTCAGCGATGCGCTGCGCGACATCAACGCGCGGATCGAGCAGGCGGTTACCGGCGACCAGCGCGAGATCTTCTCGAGCTCGCCGCTCGATGAGTACCTGCTCGACGCTGAGCGCGACGTTCGTCGGCGCGCGCGGGTGATCGCCGCTCGCGACGAGCCGTCGTTGGAGCGCTTCCTGCCGATGCGAGGCGACGGCGTGATGCTGTCGGCCACGGACATCGATACCTACCGCGCGTGCCCGCTGCGCTACAAGTTCGCCCGCGTGTTCCGCATCCCGCAGGAGCCGACCCTGCATCAGCGCTTCGGGATCGCCGTCCATCAGGTGCTCGAGCGCTTTCATGCACCCGGTGAGGACGGGGAGGGTTCGGTCCCGGACGGCTCGCTCACCGACCTGCTCACGCTGCTCGAGACGAGCTGGCGGCGGGGCGGCTTCGGCGACTCCGACGAGGAGCGACAATTGCACCAGAAGGCCGTCTCGGCGCTGACGCGCTACCACGAGCGGGCCCGCACCGACCCGGCCCGCCCGGTCTGGTTTGAGCGGAAGTTCAGCTTCAAGATCGGGCCTCATCTGGTCCGGGGCCGGGTCGACCGGGTCGATCAGCTGCCCTCCGGTGAGTACGAGCTGATCGACTACAAGACCGGCCGGCCGCGGTCGGCCGAGCAGCTGGCCGGCGATGTGCAGCTGTCCCTCTACGCGATCGCCGCCCGCGAGGCGTGGGGACTCGAGACCACCCGCGGCGCCTATTACTACCTGCTCGACGACGAGAAGGTGGCCATCTCGGGCGACACCGAGCGGGCCGAGTGGATCCGCGGCGTGGCGGTCCAGGTCGCCGACGGGATCAAGGCGCAGGAGTTCGAGCCGACGCCGTCGCCGCGAACCTGCCAGCTCTGCGACTACCGGCTCGTGTGCCCCGCCTCCGAGCGCTGAGCCGGACTCAGCGCGGCTGCTCGACCACCATCAGGGTGTGACCCGTCGTGTCGCGAAACCAGAACATCGGCGGTACGGGGTCGCCCATGCGCGTGACCTCGGCGTCGACGTCGGCGCCGGCCGCCTTGAAGGCGGCATATGTTGCGTCGATGTCCTCGGTCGTCAAGGTGATGCCCGTGTGCCCCGGCGTGGCCTCGCCCTGGTCCGGGGGTGGGGCGAGCGCAATGCCGGTGGGGCCCTCCGGCGGGTAGACCTCGACCCAGCGGTACTGGTCACCCATGGGGATGTCAGTCCGCTTCTCAAAGCCGATCGACTCGTAGAACTCGACGGCGCGATCCTGGTCTACGGTCGGGACGATGACCAAACTGATCCCGCGAATTCCGGTCGCTGTTGTGCTCATCCTGTGCAGCCTCCTGACTGGCGGTTTACCTCGGGCCCTGTCTGGCACAGACGGTAATCGGTTTGCCTCTGGGCGCAGCGATTAATTCGCGAACGGCCGAGGATCAGCTGGGAGGTTCCTCGCCGCGCTGGCGCAGGAAGCGCTGCAGGTCGCGCTCGATCGAGTCGCCGGACGGCAGATCGAACGTGTCGGGCGGCTCGTCCTCGGTTGCCGCCTCGAGCTTCTCCACAAACGCCTGGATGTCGGGGTCGTGCTGGACGGCCAGGTTGACCTGACGCTCGTACTCGGCGGCGGCCGCCTCGAGCTCGCCGGCATCGATGACGACGCCGACCAGCCCCTCGAGCTTGCGGATCAGCGCCAGCGACGCCTTCGGATTCGGGGAGGCGGCGATGTAGTGCGGGACCGCCGCCCAGAGGCTGGCGGAGGGCAGTCCCGCTGTGCGGCACGCGTCGTGCAGGACGCCGACGATGCCGGTGGGACCCTCGTACGAGGACTGCGCCAAGCCCAACCGGGAGACCAGCGTCGAGTCGGTGGCAAAGCCCGTGACCGAAACGGGTCGCGTGTGCGGAACATCGGCCAGCAATGCACCGAGGGTGACCACCATCTGCACGCCGATGGCCTCGGCCAGTTCGACGATCAGGCCCGTGAACGTGCGCCAGCGGAACGAGGGCTCGTGGCCGCTCAGCACGATCAGGTCGCGGGGGGCGCGCGGGATACGCACCTCGTACAGGTGCACCTCGGGCCACTCGATCGCGCGCGCCTGGGAGTCGGTCAGTCTGATCCGCGGGCGCGTGGCCTGGAAGTCGTAGAAGTCCTCGGGGTCGATCGTGGCGAACTCGCGCGCTCCGAGCGCATCGCCGACGAACATGGCGGCGGATGAAGCGGCGTCGCCTGCATCGTTCCAGCCCTTGAAGCCGCAGATCAGCGCGGGAGCCCGCAGATGATCCGGCCTGTAATTCCATCTCAAGGGCTGCATCCGAATCACCGTACATCATGGCGGTATGGCTACCGAGCGGACGATCAGCTCCCTGCGCGCGGGCGATGAGGTCCGCGCCGTGTACGCGTGCGTGCGCAAGGACCGCTTGAAAACACGCACCGGCAGCGCATATCTGGCGCTCGAGCTGCGCGACCGTACCGGCAGCCTGCAGGCCCGCGCATTCCGCGACGCTGATGCGCTGGCCGGGCGCTTCGAGCGCGGTGACCTGGTCTCCGTGGTCGGGCGGGTGGAGCGCTTCCGCGATGACCTGGTGGTCGAGATCTCTGACATCCGCCGAGCGCCGGCCGAGGGTGTGGACGGCCAGCCGGTGGCGCTGCAGTCGTTCCTGCCGGTCGCCTACCGGGATATGGAAGAGCTCGACGGCTTCGTCGAACATCTGGCCTCGGAGGTCTACGACCCCGGCTACCGGGCGCTGCTCGACGCGCTGCTCGGGGACGACGAGCTGCGGGCGGCGTACCGGCGCACGCCGGCCACGCGCAGCGGCCATCACGCCTACCTCGGCGGTCTGCTCGAGCACACCGTGGCCGTGGCGACTCTGGCGCGCGAGCTGTGCGAGCTGCACCGGCGCCTGAACAGCGACCTGCTGCTGACCGCGGCGATCGTGCACGACATCGGCCGCATCCGCGAGTTCACCTATGGCGCTGAGATCGGGCTGACCGAGGAGGGTCGGCTGCTGGGCCATCTCACCCTGGGGCAGCAGCTGCTCAGCGAGCGCTTCGCCCCGCTGGGCGGAGCGCTCGACGGTCCCCGGCGGTTGGCGCTTCTGCACTGCGTGCTGGCCCACCACGGAGCGGCCGGCGTGCCCGGCGGGCGCTTCGGATCGCCCGAGGCCCTGGCGCTCTATCGCGTCAACGCGCTCGATGCCACAGTCAAGGGTGCGCTGGAGCACGGACTCGGCTCAGCGCCCGACCTCAGCTGACCCACAACGCGATCCAGAAGCGGAGTGACCGCAACCAGCCCGGCGAACACCGCGGCGGCCAGCAGCAGCGCCGGCCCCACGCCCGTGTCAGGCAGGCAACTGGCCAGCACGGCGGAGAAGGCCACCGTGGCGGTCATCGAAACGATCGTGCCACGAGCCATGGCGGCCGCGCCGGCCGGTCCGGTCCGGCGGTGGGCTCCGGGGAGCATGATCGACAAGAGGATCGGAGCCGAGGAGATGATGCCGGCCGGCCGGGCTCCGAGGATCGGCACCAGCGTGGACATCGTCGCCACGACACACGTCGAGATCAGGGCGCGCTGCAGCATCGGTGCGGAGCGACTGGACTGGGGGATATCAAGGGCGCCCGCCCGGGAGTCGCCACGAGCCCACGGCCACAAGAGCAGGCTGGCGGCGATGACGAGCCACACGGCGCCGGCCGCCGACCAGGTGCCGGCAAAGGTGCTCAGCCCGCCGACCGCCGCCAGGGCCAGGCTCAACGATGCCGCCGTCGCGCGGAGCGGTGGCATGCGCCGAGCCGTCCAGGCGTATCCGCTGCAGAAGACGACGACGGCCATCTGGCCGGTGGTCACGCCGGACGCGGCATGCGCGGCGGTGAGGCGGGGTGTCGTCAGACACACCGTGAGCAGAAACGGGCCTGTGGTCAGCGGCAGTCCGATCAGGCGGCCGCCGATCCAGTCACCGAAGCGTGACTGGGCTTTGGAGACCAGTACGAAGGCGATGGGGGTCAGTCCGATGCGTAGGAGAATCGCCACGGTCAGAATGGTTATCGATAAACCACCGATCTTGTCGCGAACTTCGGTGGAGAAATGCCGTGTAGGCCGTGCTTTTCACGGAGATACCTTCTAAACGCCGAGATCTATGCAAGAGTGCCCCAGCATGGACGCGATCGACCGGGTGCTGATCAAGGAGTTGTTGCGCGACGCGCGTGTGACCTATCAGGAGCTCGGGCGCACCGCGCGTCTGTCGGCCAACACCGTGGCCGACCGCGTGCGCCGGCTGCGCAGCTCGGGCGTCGTCAGCGGTTACCACGCGCAGCTCAATCTGGCCATGCTGGGTCGGGGACTGCGGCTGATGAGCGACGTGCGGCTGCGCGAGGGCAAGGACCGCGGCGAGTTCGAGCGGGGCCTGATCGCGGTGGAGCAGGTGATCGGTGCCGCACGCCTGACCGGCGACTACGACTACCTCCTGCAGATGGCCTGCGTGGATCCGGAGGAGTTCGAGCAGGTAATCGACCATCTGAAGCGCGATCACGGAGTGCGCGAGGTGCGCAGCCGGCTCGTGCTGCACGAGGTGCCGATCACGCTCGACCGGCTGCTCGACGCCTCGGAGCTCTGAACTCGCGGCAGCTGTAAACATCCAGGGCCATGAGCACTATCGACGACCTGCTCGAGCACAACCGAGCCTACGCCCAGGACTCTGCCAGGTCCCACCTCGACGTGAGCCCGCGTCGGCGGCTGGCCATCGTGACCTGCATGGACTCGCGCATCGACGTCTTCTCGGCGCTGGGTCTGCAGGGCGGTGAGGCGCACATCCTGCGTAACGCCGGCGGCGTGATCACCGACGACGTCATTCGCTCGTTGGCCATCTCGCAGCGCAAGCTCGGCACGCGCGAGGTGATGCTCATCCACCACACGGATTGCGGCATGCAGAAGCTGACCGACGACGGCTTTCGGGCCGAGCTGCAGGAGGCCACCGGTACGGCGCCGGCCTTCGCGATCGAGTCCTTCACCGACCCGGACGCCGACGTGCGCCAGTCGATTCTGCGGGTGCGCCGCTCGGACTTCATCCCGCATCGGGAGGTCGTGCGCGGTTTCGTCTACGACGTCGACTCGCACCAGCTGCACGAGGTCACCGTCTAGCGGCTGTCACTGACAGGGCGCGCCAGTGGGGGGGCGGCCAGCGGGCCGCCCCTGACTGTTGACGACGCTGGGAGAGAAACCGACCGTAGGGGACGGTTTCTCTCCCAGCGTGAGCCTCAGTACAGGCCCTCGCGTCGCGCGTAGCGCTCCGTGCGCTCGCGGTCATAGAGCTCCGCGTCAAACTCGGGCGTGGACAGCGAGCGCAGAATCGCGCCCGAGCTGGGCAGAGCGGAGCGATCGATGTGGCGCTCCGGATTCCACAGATCGGAGCGGATCAGTGCCTTGGGGCAGTGGGTGTACGCCTCCTCGATGGAGACCAGCAGGCCAAGCTTCGGCGCCCGACCCTCGACGGCGCTTGGAGCCAGCAGCTCGGCATCGTCGGTGATCGTGGCCCGGCCGTTGACGCGGAAGGTGTCACCCACGCCCGGGAGCAGGAAGAGAAGCGCGATTCTCGGGTCGGCCAGCAGGTTCCGCAGGCTGTCGGCGATGCGATTGCCGGGACGCTCGGGGATCAGCAGGGTGCGCTCGTCCAGGACGCGCACGAAGCCGGGGCCGTCTCCCTTGGGTGAGACATCGAGGCCGCCGCCCGGCGCCACCGTGGCCACGCAGACGAAGGGTGAACGCTCGATGAACTGTCGCGTCAGGTCGTTCAAGCGGTCGGTGAGCTTCAGCAGAACCGTCTCGGACGGGTCGCCGATGATCGAACGGAGCTCGGCCTCGTCGGCTATCAGGTGGATGCTTCCGGTCTCGAGGGCCACTGTCGTACCTTTCGCTGGGGACGGGAACAGCAGGGTGCGGACGGCAAAGGAAAGGTACCGGTGTGAGCGAGCGAAGCGACTATTCGGTTCAGGGCGGATGTCTGTGCGGGGCTGTGCGGTTCGAGCTGTCGGCGCCGCCGCTCTCCGCCGGGTACTGCCATTGCACGCGCTGTCAGCGCAGGACGGGCACGGGGTCGTCGGTATCCGCGTTCATCGATCAGTCGGCGCTGCGCTGGACCGCGGGTGAAGAGCTGATCAGGGGGTGGCTGCCCGCAGCCGACGGGGCGGAGAAGTGCTTCTGCTCCCAGTGTGGCGCGCACCTCCTTTCGCGCAGCCGCGATGGCGCGCGGATCGGCATCAGGATGGGCGCCTTCGACACCGACCCGGGTGTGCGGCCGAGCTCGCGTCAGTTCGTCGGTAACGCGGTCAGCTGGGAGGCCATCCCCGACGACGGTCTACCGCGCTTTGAGGGCGCCCGCCCCCGCGATCTCTAGCCGTACTGCGCCCTAGCCAACCTCAGCGGGCACGAGCTTCAGCTCCTCGGCCAGTCGGCTGAGCAGCGCCGCGACCTCGGTGTGCCGCTCGGGCTCCCAACCGCCGAGCAGCCGAGCCAGCGCGTCGCGGCGCGCGGCGAGCAGCCGTTGCGCGGTCTCGTGCCCCTCAGGCGTGACCTGGTCGTCGGCCGAGACTAAGCCGCGGTCGGTCAGCTCGACCCGACCCCGCTCCGCGCGGTCGAGGGGAACATCCCATTCGGCGCACAGGTGCTCGACGGTCGGCTCCGGGTCGCAGTCCCGGCGCACGAGCAGCCAGGCGGCCGCCGGCGAGAGATCGACACCGGCCTGCTGGGTGATCTGCTCGACCAGTTGCCGGCGCCGCTCGTGGCCAACCAGCACCGTCAGGGCTCGGGCTATCTCGGCAAAGGAGTCCGGCGGCTTGGGCACGGCGAAGCTCTCACCGATCCCGGTGCTCGCCTCCGCCGTATCGCGCAGCGGCCGCTGTTCGAGCAGCCAGCTGAGCAGGAAGGCGGCAGCGGCAACGCACGCGGCGATCAGGAACACGCGGTCCAGGGAACGCGTGAAGGCGCCGACGTAGAGGTCTTGGACAGGCTTGGGCAGGCGCTTCAGTGCGGCGGGATTGCTGCCGGCGCTCGACAGCTTGGCCACCTGGGCCGGAGCAATGGCCGGATGCGTCCTCAGGCCCGCGGCCAGCGACGCAGCCAGGCGGCTGGAGAAGATCGATCCCATGATCGCGGTGCCGACCGAACCGCCGATCGAGCGGAAGAGGGTGGCCCCGGAGGTGGCCACGCCCAGGTCGGAGTAGTCGACGGCGTTTTGAACCGCCAGGACCAACACCTGCATGACCAACCCGAGGCCGAGGCCGAGCACGAACATGAAGGCCGAGGAGACCAGCCGGCTGGTGCCAGCGTCCATGCGCGACAGCAGATAGAGCCCGATGATCATGAGGAAGGTGCCGATGATCGGGAAGATCCGGTAGCGGCCCGTGCGGGTGATCGCCTGCCCCGACCCGATCGAGGTGAGCAGCAGGCCGCCCATCAGGGGCAGGATCTGCAGACCGGAACTGGTCGGGCTGGCGCCGCCCACGACCTGCAGGAACAGGGCCAGGTAGGTGACGGCGCCGAACAGGGCAAAGCCCACGACAAAGCCGATGGCGCTGGTCACGTTGAAGATCCGGTTCCTGAACAGGTGCGGCGGCAGCACCGGCTCGGCCGCGCGACGCTCGACCTGCAGAAACACCACGATCAGCCCGACCGCCGCGAGGCCCAGTCCGATGATCTCGGGCGACAGCCATTTGTAGGTGACGCCACCGAAGGTGCACGTCAGCACCAGTGCGACGAGGGCCAAGGCCAGAACCACGGCGCCGGGGTAGTCGATCCGCCGCCGAACGCGCTCGGTCGCGCCCGGCAGAGTGGCGGCCAGCACCATGAACGCGACGACGCCGACCGGCACGTTCACGTAGAAGATCCACCGCCACGTCAGCGAGCTCGTGAAGAACCCTCCGAGCAGCGGTCCGATCACGCTGGCCAGCCCGAACACGGCGCCGAACAGGCCCTGATAGCGGCCGCGCTCACGCGGGGTGACCACGTCGCCGATGGCGGCCATGGCACCCACCATCAGGCCGCCGCCGCCCAGTCCCTGGATGGCGCGGAAGACGACGAGCTCGGTCAGATTCTGGGAGAGCCCACACAGGGCGGATCCGATCAGGAACAGGACCAGGGCGAACTGCAGTACGACCTTGCGGCCATACATGTCGCCCAGCTTCCCGTAGACCGGCATCACCGCGGTCTGGGCCAGCAGGTAGGCGGTAACCACCCACGAGATGTGGTTGAGGCCGCCCAGGTCGCCGACGATGGTCGGCAGCGCCGTTGAGACGATGGTCTGGTCGAGCGCCGCCATCAGCATCACGAGCATCAGCCCGATGAAGACGACGAGCACCCCGCGCGAATCTCGCTCGCGACCAACCATGGTCCGATCCTATACCCGGCCTGGTCGCGGATTCCCCGGGCGAGAAGGCTCCCGATGGGAGTGGGTGGGCACGAATTGCCTGTGCCCACCCACTCCAGGCGCGGTCTGGCGCTCGCCGCCAGCCGGCGGGTTAGCGCCGGCTGCGGGTCCGGTCCGGCTGGCCGCCAGGGTGCCAGGGCTGGAGGTAGGCCCTATAGCTGTTCACCCCGGTCGGGAACTGGGCGTTGAACAGCAGATTTCCGGCTGAGTCGAACGCCGAGATGTAGGGAAGGCTGCCCCAGCCGACGAACACGCCGCCGTCGGCCAGCGGCTGACCGTTGCCCTGCGATGAGGCCTCCAGAGATGCGGGCTGGTCGTAGGACTGAACCAGCTTCGCGGTGTGCTCGCGTACGTTGAGCTTGAGCTTCACCACACGGCTGATTGGGAACTCGGAGCTGACATTGGTGCCGGTGTTGGCGGTGCCGCCGGCCTCATTGTCGAACAGCGAGTATTCGTCGTGACCCAGTGGCTCCGGGTCGTGCTGCCAGGCGAAGATGTCGCCCGCGGCGTTGAGCGACTGACCGGACGCAGCCTCCAGCTTGAAGCTCGAGGCCTTGCCACCCAGCTGCCAGATGATGTGGCCACTGTGGCGGTTGATCTTGTAGGTGGTCCAGGTGTTGCGCGCATCGACCAGCAGGTTTCCGTCCGTATCGACCTTGACGGCGTTGATGTGGAACCAGTCCCACGGCGTGCTGGCCGAGGCCGGCAGCGCCTGCTCGCTCTGGCTGTAGGGGATGTGCTCGGCGCTGTTCCACTGGAAGAGGACCCGGCCGGTGCGAATGTTGACCTCCTGCACCACGCCATTGATCACGGTCTGGTTGGCGGGTCCCCCGATCGAGGTCAGGTTCGCCGTGGACTGCTGGTAGGCCAGGATCAGCGCCGTGTTTCGCCGGGTGATCAGGAACTCGTGGCCGTCGGCACTGAGGCCGTTGCCCGCGTTGACCGTGGCGATCGGCTGGTAGTCGTCGTTGTAGATGTAATCGGTGCCCTGCGAGAGGCCCCCGAGGCCCGTCCCGGCCCAGAAGGTCAGAACTGGGCGGCCGTCGTAGCGCTGGGGGCGGAAATCCGCCGCCGTCTGTCCGGCGGTGAGTGGATCGAACCAGACCACCGTGCCGGTCGGGCTCAAGATCTCCGGCCCGTTGGCGTAGGTGGAGGTGTCGCCCGTGGGCGTGATGAACAGGTCCCGGTCGCCGAGAGACCCCGCCTGGTTGAGCACGGTGAGTGGCGGCGGGCTGGTCGGCGTGATCGCTGATGCCTCCGGCGCGGCGAGGCCGGCGATGGTGGCCACGACGGCGAGCAGCGCTGTAGCTGAGCGTAGGTGCATGCTTCATCCCTTCTGTTTGCAGTGGGCTTGGTCAGGACGGCACCGGCCGTGTGTCGTCCGAGCCGATAGTACACAAAGTTAATCGACTTACATGAGTTTGCGGTTGGTGTGGGCGATGCGCTGCAACCTGGGCTTAACCTGAGCCGCCATACTGGGGGCGTGACGTCAGCGCTCCTCAACGAGTTGCTCGCGCCGCTGCGGGCCAATCCCGCGGGCGCCGCGGTGCTGCTGGACATCGATGGCGTACTCGCGCCGATCGTGGAGCACGCGGCCGATGCCAGCGTGCCGGAGACGACGCGTCAGCTCATCATCGCCGTGTCCAGGCGCTACGCGCAGGTCGCCTGCATCAGCGGGCGCCGGGCCTCTCAGGCTCGGGCAATGGTCTCGATCGGGACGATCACCTACCTCGGCTCGCACGGCGCTGAGCTGTTGCGCTCGGGCTGGACCGAGGCGCAGATCGATCCGGCCCTCGAGAAGTGGGCGCCACGCATCACCGAGTTCCGCCGCGAGTCCGACACCGGTGAGTTACGCCGGCGCCGCGTCCGTATCGAGGACAAGGGCCCGATAATCGCCTACCACTGGCGTGGTGCGGTGGACGAGCAGGATGCCCGGGCGGCGATCGACGCGATCGCCGCCCACGCTCAGGAGTCGGGCTTCGACGTGCACTGGGGTCGCAAGGTCATGGAGGTGCGGCCGGCTGTACGGATCGACAAGGGCCTGGGCGTGAGGACTCTGCTGGGCGACCGAACCTACTCCGCCGCCCTGTACGTGGGCGACGACACCACCGACCTGGACGCCTTCCACGCGCTGCGCGAGCTCGTGGGCGAGGGCACGGTCAAGCGCGCGGTTTGTGTGGGGGTGAGTTCCGAAGATGGGCCGCCGGCGATCGAGGAGGCAGCTGACGTCACCGTCGCGGGCACCGAGGGCGTGCGGGAACTCCTGGCTGCATTGATCGTCGAGTAGCTGCGCCGGCGCCGGGATGCGATTCACCGACCTTCTGCGAACCACCGTGCTGCTCTGCGCGGCGGCGGCGACTGTGCTCGCCGTGGTTGCGGCGGCGGGAGCCAACAACAACGGAAACGCACTGCTCGTGCCCTTCGCGGCGGGTTGGTGGATCGTCGCTGCGCTCATCGGCAGCGCGCTCGGCCACCGCAACACCACCTCCCGCCAGATCGCGGTGCTGCTGGCCAGCGCGCGGACGCAGGCGATGCTTCCGGAGATCAACCCGAGTCGTGTCGTGCTCAACCGGCTGTGGCCGATCATCATCTGTACGGTCGGCGCGGGCGCCGTGGCGTTTGCCTACCCGCAGGTGCCGGGGATCGCCGCCGGCTTTGCGATCATCGCGGCGCTGGCCTGGCGCCGGCAGTCAGCCGCAGTGACCGCCATAGAAGAGCGTGACGGGGCCCGCTTTTACGTCGAGCACACCTCACCGCTGAAACCGATCAAGCTGGTGCGCACGCCGGGGTTCCGTACCAACCTGACCGAGTTGACCCACACGCCGGGCTCGACGCCGGTGGCCGGGCGCCACGCCTGACAGCATCGCGTGGATCGTGCCCTCGGCTTTGCCTCCACAGCTCCTGGCCTACATCCCGAGCCCGTCCAACAGCGGCTTCTCGATCGGCCCGTTGTACTTCCACGCCTATGGGATCTGTTACGTCTTTGCCGTCGCCGCGGCAATCGTGATCACCCGCCGGCGCTGGGCCAGGCGCGGTGGTGATCCCGACCTGGTCTACAGCGTCGCCTGGTGGGGCTTCCCGGCCGGGCTGATCGGTGGCCGGATCTATTTCGACATCACCACGCCCAGCCAGATGCCCAACCACTGGTGGGGACCGTTCGCGATCTGGGATGGCGGGCTCGGGATCTGGGGCGGCATCGCGGCAGGTGCTGCTGTCGGCGTGTGGTACGCACGCCGGCAGCTGAGCTGGCCCGACGTTCACCGCTTCATCAACGCGGCCACGCCCGGCCTGCTCGTCGCTCAATCGATCGGCCGGATCGGCAACTACTTCAATCAGGAGCTCTACGGCAAACCCTCGACGCTTCCGTGGGCGTTGCAGATCTCGCCCGCGCATCGTCCGCCGGCTTATGCGCACTACGCCACGTTTCAGCCCACGTTCCTCTACGAGATCATCTGGAACCTGCTCCTGGCGGCGACGCTGGTGTGGCTGGATAACCGCCGCAAGGTCCGTCCGCCCGGGCTGTTCGCGCTTTATGTGGCGGGCTACTCGGCCTTTCGCATGTTCGAGGAGACGCTGCGCGTCGACTATTCGCAGCACATCCTCGGAATGCGCTTGAACTTCTGGGTCGCCCTGATCGGAACGGTGGGAGGCCTGCTCTGGTTCGCCCGCGTTCAGTTCGGGCCTACCGCGCCCGGGCTCGACTCAGAAGCGGCGCCACCTCGCTCCACGGCCGGGTATTCGCGATCTGATCCGGGCTGAGCCAGGCTCGGCGCGCAGTGGCGATGCCGTAGCGCACGACCTCGAACCCGCCGGTGCGGTGCGCGTCGCAGTTGATGACGATCGGTATCCCGGCCGCCGCCGCGTCGCGGGCGTGCAATTCGTTCAGATCGCGACGGTCGGGGTTGGCGTTGATCTCCAGCATGGTGCCCGTACGCCCCGCCGCCTCGAGCACGCTGTCGAAGTCGAACTCGTAGGGCTGGCGTTTGAGGATCTTGCGCCCACTCAGATGACCGATGCAGTCGACGTAGGGATGCTCGATGGCCCGCACGATGCGGGCCGTCATCTCTGGCTTGGGCAGGCGGAAGGAGGTATGCACGCTCGCCACCACCCAGTCGAGCTCCGCCAGCAGTGCGTCGGGATAGTCGAGCGACCCATCGGGCAGGACATTGACCTCCGAGCCGGCCAGCAGGGTGAACCCGGTGAGCGCCGCGTCGAGCTCGCGGATGCGCTCGATCTGGGCCCGCAGCTGATCATTGGAGACATCGGCGCCGAACCCCATCGACGCCGAGTGGTCGGTGATGACGAGGTATTCGTAACCGGCGCCGATCGCCGCCTCGGCCATCTCCTCGATCGACGCGGTGCCGTCTGAGGCCGTGGTGTGGCAGTGGAGGTCACCCCTCAGGTCAGCTGCGGTGACGAGTTCGGGCAGCTTGCCGTGGAGTGCCGCATCGAGCTCGCCGCGGTCCTCGCGCAACTCCGGGGGGATGTACTCCATGCCGAGCAACGCGTACACCTCGGCCTCGGTGGCGCAGCGGTGGGTGGTGTCCGTGCTGTCGTCCAGGACCCCGTATTCGGAGAGGTGAAGCCCACGGCGCACGGCAAAGTCGCGCAGCGCGACGTTGTGCTGCTTGGAGCCGGTGAGGTGCTGCAGCACGTTGCCGAACTGGTTGGGCTCGACGATCCGCACATCCACGTTGATGGCGCTGTGCGTACGGATGCGCACGGCGTTCGACCCCGGCGTCGAGGCTGCCTCGACCTGGGGGAGTCCCGACACGGCTCTGGCCAGAGCGGCCGGATCGGTGGCGGTGGCGACGATGTCCAGATCCTTGACGCTCTCGGCCATGCGGCGGGCCGAGCCGGCCAGCTCGGCTCGCTGGGTGACCTCGAGCGCCCGGATCTCGGCCAGCAGCTCCTCGCCCACGGCGAGCGCCCGGCTCAGCACGACCCGCTGCACCGGTCCGGTCTGCGCGTAGGCCTCCACCGCCTCCAGCAACGCCTGTTCGGCCTTGGCACCGAAGCCCTTGAGCTCACTGATGCGACCCGACTGCGCAGCTTCGCGGAGGCTTTCCAGCGAGTCGATCCCGAGTTCCTCGTATAGCCGACGCGCTCGCTTGGGCCCGAGCCCGGGCAGCCTCGTCATCTCGACCAGGCCGGGCGGGAACTTGCTCCGCAGCTTGACCAGCGCGGGGATCTCACCGGTTCGGGCCAGGGCGACGATCTTCTCCTGCAGCGTCGCGCCGATGCCGGGAATCTGGGTGGCGTTTCCGTCCAGGGCAAGCTGCGCCACCGGCTTGGAGGCCTCCCGCACCGAACGCGCGGCGTTGCGGTAGGCGACGATGCGGTGGATCGTCGCGCCGTCGAGCTCGTACAGGTCCCCGAGTTCATCGAAGGCAGCGGCCACCGCACTGTTGGTGAGCTCTATGTGACTGGCTTCCGCCACCGGACCTAACCCGACGCCCGCCGCTAGGCGGCGCGCTTGGGCCCCTTGTAGTCGTAGCCGGTCGGATCCAGGGCGGCGAGCAGGCGGTCGAAGGCTCTTGGCCGCTGCCCCTGGTCCTGGCTGCATTCCTTGCGGGCGATGGCCGCCCGCACCACCCGACCGCCGACATAGCGGATTGGCTCGGGGGGCAGGGGCGCCCGCGGCACGCAGCGCAGCGCAGCGGGAAGCCCGGCGGTCCCACCGGTCGCGGCGAGCTCCGCGAGGATCTCGGCGGCCAGACGCGAGGGCCCTACTCCGTCGCCGGAGAAGCCGGCGCAGACCAGCACGCTCGGGGCGTCGTGCAGACGGACGAAGAAGGGCAGGCCGCTCAGCGAGTAGTCGATGGGCCCGCTCCAGCTCTCCGCGATGGGCAGGTCCCACAGCGTCGGATAGGTGCGCAGTAACTGACTGCGGATCGCGGGCTGGCGACGTCCGGGATGGTCGAAGGTCGGCGTGATGTGGTTGTCGTAGGCGAGTGTCCCGCCGCCCTTGCCGAACACGATGCGACCCTCGGGCGTGGCGTGGTAGTAGTTGACCAGGCGGCGGCCGTCGGAGATACACACGCCGCGCTTGATCCCCGCCTCGTCCAGGCGGGCCGGGTTAGCCTCAGTGGCGATCACGTCGCTGGCCACCACGACCAGGCCGGCGCCGATCTCCCTGATTCGCGCAGCCCACGCGTTGACGGCCAGAACCACCTGGTCGGCCTGGATCGATCCACGCTCGAGCACCACGCTCGTCTGCGCCCCGTACTCGATTCCCCGGACCTGCGAGCGCTCATACACGCGGACGCCCGCCTCACGCACGGCGCGGGCCAGTTCCCGGGCCAGTTTGGCCGGCTGAACCGTGGCCGATACCGGCTCGAACAGCCCGGCCAGGTGCTGGTCAGATCCAGTCAGCTCGATGAGCTCCGGACGGCTGAGCTCCCGGTACGGATTGGCGCCGAACTGGTCGAGCCGCCGGACGGTCTGCTCCCAACCGCCCACCTGCGAGGGGTTGGTCGCGGCCCAGACCCAGCCATTCATGTGAAACGCATCCGCGATGCCCCGCTCCTGACAAAACTGACCGATGTTCCGCACGGCCTGCTCGGCGCGCCGCGCCAGCGCCAGCGCCTCCTCGGGGCCGCAGAGCGACAGCAGGTGCTCGAAGTGCGCCCACCAGGTCAGGGCGAAGCCGCCATTACGGCCACTCGCGCCGGCGCCACAGATGTCGGCTTCGACCAGCGTGACGTCGGTGTCCGGCGCCCGGCGCTTGAGCTCCAGCGCCGTCCACAGGCCGGTGAATCCGCCGCCGATGATGCACACGTCGGTCTCGGCCCGTCCGGCAAACGCGGGATGCTCGGACGGGTCCGGGCTGCCCAGCGCCTCCTGTAACCAGAGTGAGCGGGCGCCGTGCGTCTTCACCGGCCGGCTCGGGAAGGCGACCATTACCGAGGCTGGTGTCATCGTGCCGGGCACGGTGACAGGATGACGGTTGTCCGCCGCTGATGCGACGGAGCCGACCGCGGTGGGTCGCTATACTTTGTGAAGTATCAAATTCAGCTTAGAGGAGCCGAGATGGCGGGCAACGTTTCCGAGGTAACCGACAACAACTTCCAAGCCGAGGTGCTCGAGTCCGACGTGCCGGTGCTGGTCGACTTCTGGGCCCCCTGGTGCGGCCCGTGCCGGATGGTTGCGCCAGTGGTCGCGGAGATCGCCGCGGAGAAGGCCGGTCAGCTGAAGGTCTCAAAGCTCAACACGGATGAGAATCAGCAGACGGCGATCCAGTACAACGTGCTGTCGATTCCGACGCTGATCGTCTTCAAGAACGGTCAAGAGGTCAAGCGCGTGTCCGGTGCGTACCCAAAGAAGCGTCTCGAGGCCGAGATCGAGCCGGCGCTCGCGTAGGCCCTCGCCGCTCGCCGCCCGCCGCTCAACTGCGGGCGGCGCCTGGGTGGCTCCCGCCTTCGGCTGAGAAGCCGAGAGACTGACCTGGTCGGAGCTGTGCCGCCAGCCGCAGGCCGGCACCGGAGACGACGGCGGCCACTGGATAGCCGCCCGTCGTGGGGTGGTCGGCCAGCAGCAGGATCGGCTGACCGTCCGGGGGCACCTGGATGGCCCCCGGCACCAGTCCCTCGGACCGCAGCTCCGCGTCGCCGGTGCGCTGGAGGGCGGGTCCCTCCAAGCGCAGACCGATGCGGTTGGACGCCGGGCTGACGGTGAACCGGCCGGTGAGCAAACGGGTGATCGAGTTGTCGGTGAACCAATCGCTCCGCGGACCGAGGATGACGGGTAGGACGACCGAGTTGGGCAATTCGAGCGGCGCAGGTATGTCCCGGCCGGCCGAGCAGCCTGCTCGTCCATCCGCCGTGCGCAGCACGTCGCCGGCGGCCAGGGCGCAGGGGCCGAGGCCGGTGAGCCCGTCGGTCGCCGCGCTGCCCAACACGAGGGGGACGTCCAGCCCTCCCGCGATCGCCATATAGGTGCGCAGGCCGCGCCGGGCCGTGCCCACCCTCAGCTCCTCTCCGGCGCCCAGTTCAATTGGCTGGTTCATCGGGAGCTGTCGATCGCCCGCTCGCGCCGGTACCGGCGCGCCGGTCAGGGTGACCACAGCGGCTTCGACGAACCGCAGACGCGGTCCGGTCAGCGTCGTCTCCAACCCGGCGGCGCGCTCCGGGTTGCCGACCAGATGGTTGGCCAGCCTCAGCGAATCGCGGTCCGCCGCGCCTGAGCGCGGCACGCCGATATGCGCCCAACCGGGCCGGCCCAGATCCTGGATCGTGGTGAGCGCCCCAGGCGCCATCACCTCGATACGGGTCATGCCGACGCGGGCTCGAACCGTACCCGGGCGCCGGGCTCGAGCAGGGCCGGCGGCTCCCGCGCCGCGTCGAAGAGCACAGCGTCCGTGCGTCCCAGCAGATTCCAGCCGCCCGGCGAGCGGCGCGGATACACCCCGCAATAACCCGCCGCCACCGCCACGGACCCCGCGGGCACCGCGGTCCGGGGCGTGTGGAGTCTCGGCAGCTCCAGTAGACGAGATGGCTCGGCGGCGATCAGATACGGGAAGCCGGGCGCGAAGCCGGTGAACGCGACCGTGTATTCCACGCCGCTGTGTAGCTCCACGACTGCGGCTCGGCTCAGGCCAAGCTTCGCGCTGATCGCTTCCAGATCAGCCCCGTCGTAGACGACGGAAACCGTCACTGGGGCGGGCGGCTCATCGCCGATATCCGTTGTGGCCAATGTGAAGTCACTCGGGTCACTGGCCAGTGCTTGCAATTTGGCCACAAGGGCGGCGGCATCTGCCACCCCTTCATCCCATACCACCAGCAGCGTCTGGTGCCCCGGCACCACGTCCACGAGCCGATCGCCGAAGCGGTTGCGTACGCAACGCGCGGCCTCATGGACGGAACGGTTGTCCGGAACCTCCCAGAGCAGGGCGTGGTCGCCGACCTGGCGCATGACGTCGCAGCACTCCCGCACTCTAGTCCTCAGCTCTGGGCCGGATGGGATGGGTTCAGGCGAATGCGCGGACCTCGAAGCCGGCGCCGATCAGGCGATCGCGAATCGCCACCGCGGTCTGCGGCGCCCCGGGTGTGTCGGAATGCAGGCAGAGCGAGCGGAAGCGGCCACTCTGGGCCAGATCGACAGACTGGGCGAGTGCCTGCTCGGCGTCGAGCACGGCCCCGGCTTCGGTGCGTGGGAGCAGCGTGCCGTCGGAGCGGTAGGCGCGGTCGGCGAAGCCCTCGGCGACGCCATCGATCCCGTGCGCCTGCGCGGCGCGCAGCAGCTCCGAGTCCGGCGGGGCCAATAGCTTCAGGTGCCGGTCGACGGCAGCGATGGCTGAGACCACCGCGTCGGCCTGGACGCGATCGATGGCGGCCCGGTTGTAGAGCGCTCCGTGGGGCTTGACGTATCCGACCCGCCCGTGCTCCAGGCCGGCCTCGATGCGCAGCGCCGCGATCTGCTGAGCGACCTGCTGGCGCAGCGTCGGGGGATCGACGTCGATCTCGCGCCGGCCGAAGCCCTCCCGGTCGAGGTATGACACGTGCGCCCCGATGCGCTTGCGGCGCAGGACGGCCTCGGCACAGACCGCGCGCATCGTGGCGGCGTTGCCGGCATGGAAGCCACAGGCCACGTTCACGCTCGAGAAGGCCGCGACGATGGCTCGGTCGGCGTCGACGCCCTCGGGACCGGGGCGCTCGCCGACATCCGCGTTCAGATCGATCACGGGTGCGGGCAAGCGACCCCCTAGACCCGACGGACTTCGATCCGAAGCTCCAGCTCGTCGATCAGCACCGGCACCACCCCGGGCAGCGACGCGTAGGCCACCTCGATGGCCAGTGTCTCTCCGGCGATGTAGTCCTGGTGCTGGCGGGTGGCGGCCAGCAGCGGTTCGGCGCCGTCGAGCGTGAGCGCGATCCGGTCCGAGATGTCGAACTCGGCGGCTCGGCGCGCCGCCTGCACGGCATGCACGATCTCTCTGGACCAGCCCTCCACCCGCAGGGATTCGTCGATCTCAAGCTCGAGCGCGACCGCGTGCGAACCCTCGCGTTCGACCTGGTAGCCCTCGAGCGGCTTCATCGACACGAGCACGTCGTCAGCGCCCAGCGCATGCTCCGTCCCGCCCAGGTCGATTCTGACGGTCTCGCCCGCCCGCAACGCCGCAGCGGCGCGTCCGGCGTCCAGCCCGGCCACCGCGGCGGCCACCATCGGCATCTGCTTGCCAAAGCGCGGACCGAGGGTCCGGTAGTTGGGCTTCACCTCAACCTCACCGAGCTCGTCGGCATCGGACACGAAGCGCAGCTCCCGCACGTTGAGCTCGTCGCGCACCATGTCGGCCAGCCGCTCGATCGCCGCCCGCTCGGCACCGGCGGCCACCACCACCGCGGCGTGCAGAGGCTGACGCAGCTTCACCTTGGCCTGGCTGCGCGCCGCGAGCCCGAGACGCACGGTCTCCCGGGCGATGGCCATCGCCTCCTGCAGCTCGAGATCGCGTTCGCCGGCCACCGGAAAATCGCACAGGTGAACACTCAGCTCCGAGCCGTCCAGGTTCTCGTACATCTCGTCGGCCATGAACGGAGTGAACGGCGCGAGCAGCTTGGACAGCGTCACCAACGCGTGGTGCAGGGTGGCCATGGCCGCCGGCTCACCCTCCCAGAAGCGGCGCCGCGAGCGACGGACGTACCAGTTGGAGAGCTCGTCGACGTACTCGGCGATCGCGCGTCCCGAGCCGGTGGCGTCGAAGTTCTCCAGTCCGTTGCGGACCGTCTCGATCGTCGCGTTCAGCCGGGAGAGCGCCCAGCGGTCCAGATCGGTGAGCTCGACGTCAGCCAAGGACAGCGACTCGCTGGCGATGCCGTTGGCGTTGGCGTACAGCACATAGAACCCGTAGGTGTTCCACAGCTGCAGCATGAACTGGCGCACGGCCTCGCTCAGCGCCTCCATCGAGAACCGGTAACCGTCCCACGGGTACTTGGAGGTGAAGAAGTACCAACGGAACGCATCGGCGCCGTAGGTGTTCAGCACGTCCCAGGGCTCGACGATGTTGCCCTTGGACTTGCTCATCTTCTGCCCGGACTCGTCGAGGATCAGGCCCAGGCAGACGACGTTGCGGTAGGAGCTCTGGTCGAACAGCAACGTCGACACCGCGAGCATCGAGTAGAACCAGCCACGGGTTTGATCCAACGCCTCGCAGATGTAATCGGCCGGGAAATGCGCCTCGAACTCCGCGTTGGCCTCGTCCAGCGATCCGTCGCGCACGGAGGGCTGCGCGCCATAGGAGGCAAACGGCATCGAGCCCGAGTCGAACCACACGTCGATCACGTCGGGGACGCGCGTCATCACCTCCGAGCAGCCGGACTCGCGGCACTCGAACGTGACGTCGTCCACGAACGGGCGGTGCGGATCGTCCAGAGCGACTCCTGACACGGTCTCGAGCTCGGCCAGGGAGCCGACCACATGGAGGTGTCCAGCGGGACACCTCCATACAGGCAAAGGAGTACCCCAGTAACGCTCACGCGAGAGCGCCCAGTCGACATTGCCCTCGAGCCAGTGGCCGAAGCGCCCGTGCTTGACGTGCGGCGGCTGCCAGTTGATCGTCTCGTTGGCGGCCAGCAGCTGGTCCTTGACCACGCTGGTGGCGATGTACCAGGACGGCTTGGCGTAATAGAGCAGCGGCGTGTTGCAGCGCCAGCAGTGCGGATAGGAATGCTCGTAGGGCTCGGCTTTGAGCAGCTTTCCGCGGCGGCGCAGATCCTCCAGGATCGGCTCGTCGGCTGCCTTGACGTTGACTCCCGCCCACTGGCTGATGCGCTGGTCATAGGTGCCATCGGGCCGCACCGGGTTGATCGGCTCCAGGCCGTTGGCCTCGCCCAGGCGGAAGTCATCCTCGCCGAAGGCGATCGCGGTGTGGACCAGACCGGTCCCGTCCTCGGCGGTGACGAAGTCCGCGGCCAGCACCGTATGGCCCTTCTCGCCGTAGTCGGAACCGGCGATGAAGTCGAAGGGCGGCTCGTAGCTCAGGCCGACCAGGTCGGCGCCGGGGAAGCGCTCGGCGATCTCCGCGTCCTCTCCAAAGATCTTCTCGGCCAGCGCCTCGGCGACGATGAAGCCGTCGGCCGTGCGCACATAGGTGAGCTCGGGGTCGACGGCGACGGCCGCATTGGAGACCAGCGTCCACGGCGTGGTCGTCCAGACGACCAGCTTGCCGCGCGCGCTGGGCAGGATCACGAAGGCCGAGGGGTCAACCACGTCCTGGTAGACGCCGGGCTGTCCCAGCTCATGGCTGGACAGCGCTGTGCCGCAGCGCGGGCAGTAGGGAACCACCTTGAGCCGCTCGAAGAGCAGCCCCTTTTTGTAGATCGTCTTCAGTGCCCACCAGACCGACTCGACGTAGCTTGTGTCGAGCGTCTTGTAGGCGTGCTCGGTGTCGACCCAGTAGCCGATCCGCTCGGTCAGCCGCGTCCAGTCATCGATGTGGCTGAGCACCACCTCGCGGCAGCGGGCATTGAAGCGGTCGATCCCGTACCGCTCGATGTCGGCTTTCTGGGTCATCCCGAGCTCGCGCTCGACCGCCAGCTCGACCGGTAGCCCGTGGCAGTCCCATCCGCCCTTGCGGTCGACCTGGTAACCGCACATGGTCCGGTAGCGGGGGAAGATGTCCTTGAACACGCGCGCCAGCACGTGGTGTGAACCGGGGGCGCCGTTGGCCGTCGGCGGCCCCTCGAAGAAGCCCCAGCGCGGACCGCCGCGGCGGCGCTCGATCGATTGCTTGAACACGTCGCGCTCCCGCCATCGGGAGAGCACGCCCTCCTCGATCTGCGGGAAGGACGCGCGGGGGTCGACAGGTTGGTGGGGGTCGCCATCGGGACGCAGGATTCTAGGCGGCGCCGCTCGGGCGCCCGCTACTCGCCGCGTGCGTCCAGATAGGCGTCGGCGAGGCGCCGGGGCGCCCGCACCAGCCAGGCTTCGATGATCAGCTCCTCGAGCTCCAGGACGTCGATGCGCTCGAGCCGAGTGAGGATCGCGCTGTATCCGTTGAAGTGGGGGATCGTGAAGTAGATCTCGGGGTTGGACTCGATCAGCGCGAGCTTGGCGCCCTCGTGCTCGACTCGGGCGCCGAGGATCTCACCGGTGGGCGCGGCCTCGCCGAGGGCCTTGAGGTCGTTCTGGCGCAGCGGGCGCTCCCAGACGAACAGCTTGTCCTTCACACGCCAGCTCATCAGCCCATGCATGTCCTGCTCGCGGGACTCAGGCAGCGAGAGGGCCAGGCGGCGAACGTCATCCCACGTTGAGATAGAGCGACGATACTCCCGATATGCGCCTGCGTCTCTACCACCACCGGGACGGAGCCCGAGTGGCCTATTGGGAGACCGGGACCGGCCCGGCGCTCGTGTTGCTGCACTCGCTTGGCCTGTCTCACCGTGAGTGGGCGCCGATCGTGAGCGCGCTGTCCTCGCGCTTCCGAGTGGTGCTGCCCGACCTGCCCCTGCATGGTGACTCCGAGGACCGGCCTCGCCATCCCTACACGCCCGACTGGTTCACCGAGGTGATGGGGGGCTTCTGCGCCGACGTCGGAGGACCGCGCGCCAGCGTCGTGGGGCACGACTTTGGCGCCGAGCTCGCCCTGCGCACGGTCGTCAGCGGCAGTTACAAACCGGCCCGGCTGGTGCTGATGAACAACCGCCTGCATCGCCCGGCCCCGTTCGGCGGACCTCGCACACTATGGCGTCTGGTCACCGGCCTGGGGACGCTGCCGGTACTCGATCTCGCGCTCTCCCACGCCGCCCCCCTCGTCTTCCGGCCCCGCTTCGGCGAGCGCCTGAGTGCCCAACGCAACCCGGAGAGCCGTGACGTGGTACGCCACGCCCTGGCCGACGTCGGAGGTAACACCAACCGGGCGCGGGCGTGGGCGAAGTTCTCCCGGCGCTGGCCGTTCGAGGCGCAGCGCGACCTGCTCGACGCCTACCCGTCGCTGGATCTGCCGCTGCTGTTGCTCTGGGCCGAGGACGATCCGGCAGCGCCGCTGGATTGGGCACGGGAGGCCCTGGACCTGATCCCCCACGCGCAGCTGCGGACGCTCCCGGGAGCGGGCTTCCTGGCCGCCTACGACGACCCCGTCGGGCTGGCGCGGGAGTTGATCAGCTTCTGCGGGTGACCGGCGCCGGTTCTCCTCAGGTCACGTGACCTGGAGCCGATGTCAACCAGGCTGGCCGGTCGAGTCCGGTTCAGGATCGCTCTCAAGCGCAGTGGGGTAGGGGAGATGTGGGCGTTGGCGGGACCACCACCCATAACGAGAGGAGAACCCATGTCTCACCGGTTCAGGCTCGTTCGCGCACGTGCGCTGGCGAGTTGCGGAGCGGTTGCCGTCGCGCTGGCGGTCACCGTCGCCGTGATGGGATCCACCGGCGGCGTGGCCGCGGCCAAGACGGGCCGGCCCGTGCTGGACAAGGTTTCCAAGCAGCTGGCGGCCACCAGCCCGACGGTCCCGGCGAAGATGACCTGCGCGCAGCTGCAGGCGGATCCGGGCTTTGCCGCGATCCCTCACTTCCCCACATCGATTGCCTCGGTGACCGACGTCGCGGCAACCGCCACGAACCCCGAGTACTGCGACGTCCAGGGCATGATCGCGCCGCAGACTCACTTCGATCTGAAGCTGCCGATCAGCACCTGGCAGGGCCGCTACCTGCAGAACGGATGTGGCGGTTACTGTGGCAGCGTCACGCCGCAGAACTTCCCGTCCTGCGACGCCCAGCTGGGCGGCGATTTCGCGATGGCCACTGACGATGAGGGTCACAGCTCCGAGGCCGGCCTCGGGGGAGGTGGCCTGTTCGGCCTCAGTCAGGATCTCCGCGTTCAGTACGGATACCTGTCCGAGCACGCGCTCGACGTCGTCGCCAAGACGATCATCAAAGCGTTCTACGGTCAGGGCCCCAACCACTCCTACTATGACGGCTGCTCGGATGGTGGCCGCGAGGCGATGGAGATGGCCGAGCGCTACCCGACGGACTTCAACGGCATCATCGCCGGCGCTCCCGAGATCATCGCCGGCCCGCTGAACGCCGAGGAGCAGACCTGGGATTACAAGGTCAACGTCGGCGCTGACGGCAACACCATCCTGACCGCCGACAAGCTGCCGGCCCTGCACGCCGCGGTTATGGCCGCGTGTGCCGGTGACGACGGTGTCAGCGACGGCATCATCACGGACCCGCGCGGCTGTCATTTCAACCCGGCGAGCATCCAGTGCCCGGCCGGTACGAACACCGTCAACTGCCTGACACCCGACCAGGTGAAGGTCGCCGATGAGTACTACTCAGGCCCGACCGATCCGCAAGGGCACAAGTTGTACCCGGGCGGGCTGCCCTATGGCTCCGAGCTGACCTGGGACACGTTCCAGATTCCGCCGCAGACAGCCAACGGGGTGCCGGTGCCCGGCACCGATTCACTCGACTATCTGGGTCTGTCGCTTCCCTACCTGCGCTACCAGCTCCGGCCGGCCGGCCAGCTCGGCCCGGATCCGAGTGACTGGAAGTTCACCGACGAGTACTTCCAGAGCATGTTCCCGTCGGCCAACACGTTCGACGCGATGAGCGTCAACCTCAAGGCCTTCCGGGCCCATGGCGGCAAGCTGATCATGTGGCAGGGCTGGGCTGACAACGGGATCCCGCCCACCGGCACGATCGACTACTACGACAACCTGGTGCGGTTCATGGGCGGCTCGAAGTCAACCCAGGAGTTCACCCGGCTGTTCCTGTTCCCGGGTGAGTTTCACTGTAGCCCGGGCTATACCAACAGCTCGTTCGACCTCGTTTATCCCATGGTCCAGTGGGTCGAGGGCCACACGGCTCCGGCGTCGATCACAGCGAGTGACACAGTGAACGGCACCGCGCTGACGCGGCCTGTCTATCCGTATCCGGACATCCCGAAGTACAACGGCAGCGGCGACCCGAATTCGGCGAGCAGCTTCCATCCGGTCCTCTCGCCGGAGGCCGACCAGTACACCAACTGGTACGGCAACTACCTGTTCACGACCAAGCCGCTCGCCAGCACCATCGAGGCGAGCCGGTCAGGTCAGCACAGGGCGTAGTTCAGTCCAGCGGATCACCGTTGTGGGGGCCCCGCTTGGCCCCCACAACGGCCCGCGCGGTAGCGTTCGTCGCCGGTCAAGACGGCGAAAGGACGAGCGTGAGCACGACTGAGAACGAGCAACTCTGGGGCGGCGAGACCACCAAGGCGGTCGGCAACTTCCCGATCTCGGGCGAGCCGATCCCCGTCCCGGTGATCCGCTGGCTCGGCCGTATCAAGGGGGCGGCAGCACGGGTCAACGCGGAGCTCGGGCTGATCGACAGCGCTCACGCGGAGCGGATCGCCGCCGCCGCCGACCGCGTCGCGAGCGGTGAGTTCGACGACCAGTTCCCGATCGATGTGTTCCAGACCGGCTCTGGTACCTCCTCGAACATGAACGCCAACGAGGTGATCGCCAAGCTAGCGGACCTGACCCCGCCGGCCAGCCCGGCCACGCACGCCAACGACCACGTCAACCTGGGCCAGTCCTCCAACGATGTCTTCCCCTCCGCTGTTCACCTGGCCGCGCTCGGCGAAGCGACGAGTGACCTGCTGCCCGCGCTGGACGCGCTGGAGGGCGCGTTCGCGGCCAAGGCCACCGAGTTCCACGACATCGTCAAGTCGGGGCGCACGCATCTGATGGACGCGGTGCCGGTCACGCTCGGCCAGGAGTTCTCCGGCTATGCGGCACAGGTGCGGCTGGGGGCGCGACGGGTGCGGATCGCCCTGCCCCAGGTGGCGCAGATCCCGCTCGGCGGCACCGCCACCGGCACCGGTCTGAACACCCACCCCGAGTTCGCCGCGCGCGTGCGGGCAAAGCTGTCGGAGACGACCGGGCTGGACATCTCCGCGCCCGAGGACCCGTTCGAGGCCCAGGGCAACCGCGATGCGCTGGTCGAGCTCTCCGGGGCGCTGAAGGTGATCGCGGTCTCGTTCACCAAGATCGCCAACGACCTCGCCCTGATGGGCTCCGGCCCGCGGGCTGGCCTGGGCGAGATCTTCCTGCCCGAGTTGCAGAAGGGCTCATCGATCATGCCCGGCAAGGTCAATCCGGTGATCCCCGAGGTCACTCTCCAGGTGGCCGCGCAGGTCATCGGCAACGACATGGCGATCACGCTCGCGGGCAGTCAGGGCAACTTCGAGCTCAACGTGCGAGTGCCGCTGATCGCGCGCAATCTGCTCGAGTCGATCCGACTGCTCGCCGCGATGGCGCGTGTGCTGAAGGACAAGTGCGTGAGCGGGATCGAGGCGAACCTGGCCGGCTGTGAGCGATCAGCCGAGTCGACGCTGGCCGCGGCGACCGCGCTGAACCCCTATATCGGCTACGACAAAGCGGCGGAGATCGTCAAGGCGGCGGCAAGCTCCGGGCGCACGCTGCGTGAGGTGGCCTACGAAAATGGCGTCGACGAGGACACCTACAATCGCGCCATGGATCTGCGCCGGATGGCGCAGGGGAATCTCGACTGACGCCGGCCATCCGGGTCAGCCGGGGGCGGAACTATCCGCTCCCCGATGCGTTAAGGCTGACGATCAGATGCGAATCGCAGTGACAGTTAGGTGGTTGATGCGGGCTCTGGGCGGGGTGCTGATGGGCGCCCTGCTGCTCGCCGCGCCCGCCGGCGCCTCCACCAGCGGCTCCGGCCTGTATCTGACCGGCGCCGGGTACGGCCATGGCATCGGAATGAGTCAGTACGGCGCGGCCGGCTACGCGCTGCACGGTGCCAGCTACCAGACGATCCTGCGCGATTACTACGCGCAGACCACGCTCGGGCACGTCAGTCCCGACCGCGTTGTCACCGTGCTGCTCCGCACCAGCGGCTCCGCCCTGTTCTCCGGCGCGACGAGTATCAAGGGCTGGTCGGTGCATAAGCTCGATCCCAGCTTCAACTACAGCGTGGAGCGGGCTGGGCCGAAGCTGCGCGTGCTGGTGGGTCGGCATCTCATCGGCACCTTCAATGCACCGCTTCAGGTCAACGGCCCCGGACCCCTGACCCTGGTCGGCTTGGGGGCCTATCGAGGCTCGTTGGTGTTCCGCCCGAATCCCCAGGGCAACGGAGTGATGAGCGTGAATGCCGTGCCCCTGGATGATTACCTGCGCGGGGTGGTGGCCGCCGAGATGCCACCCGGCTGGCCCCAGCAGGCCCTGGATGCCCAGGCGGTGGCCGCCCGCACCTATGCCATCACCTCGCGCCCGGTCGGGGCCGACTTCGAGCTCTACGACAACACCAGATCACAGATGTATGAGGGCGTGAGGGCCGAGACCGTTTCCAGCAACGCCGCCGTCGCGGCCACCAGCGGCCAGGTGGTGGAATACGACGGCGCACCGGTCACCACCTACTTCTTCTCCAGCTCCGGCGGGCAGACCGAGAGCGTGCAGAACGTCTTCTCGATCGGCCCGGCGGCGTGGTTGGTGGCCCGCCCCGATCCCTACGACGACTCGCTGGGCAACCCGAACTACCGCTGGAAGATGAGCTTCAGCCTCCACGCCGCACAGGCCAAACTCGGCCGTTTGGTCATGGGCTCGCTGAAGGGCATCAAGATCCTCCAGCGCGGCATCTCTCCGCGGGTCGTCAGGGCGCAGATCGTCGGTACCAAGGGCTCGGTCGCGGTCACCGGCGACCAGCTCCGCAAGGTCTTCGGCACGCCGAGCACCTGGGTCAAGTTCACCACCGTCAGCGCGCATGGCGTACAGACCAGTACGACGCCGGCGTCCACCACCACGGTGCCGACGACTACGGTGCCGACCACCACGGCGCCGACCACCACGGTGACCACGCCCACCGGTACGGGTACGACGACAGTCTCCACCGGTGGGGGTGGGCTGGCCCAGGTGGCGGCGGTCGCGGAGACCACGCCGATCGCCTCCGTGCTGGATCACATCACCGACCTGCTCGGGTTCGGCAGCTTCCGGGCCATCCGATACGAGGTGAACGGCACGATCTTCCCCGCCGACAGGGGGACTCGGGTGTCCGTGCAGGCCAGTCACGGGGCCGGCTGGACGACGGTGGCGGCTGGGGCGGTGGCTGCGGACGGCTCTTACTCGGTGGCCGTGGCGCATCCCGGTAACTACCGGGTTCTCTACGCCGGCAACGTCGGACCCGAGATCTCCGTCAGTTAGGGTTCCGGGCGATGCCCGGTCCACTGCTCGTCGTCGACGCCCCCTTCCTGCTGTACCGGTCGTTCTTCGCCCTGCCCGACTCGATCAAGGGCGCCGACGGACATCCGGTCAACGCGCTGCTCGGCGCCACCAACAATCTGCTCCGTATCGTCGCCGACGTTTCCCCCCGGGCTGTCGTGGTCTGTTTCGGCGCCGAGCAGGCGCCCTACCGCGTGGAGCTCTACGCCGGATACCACGCCCAGCGGCCGCCGATGCCAGAGGACCTGGCCCGGCAGTGGGTCCAGGCGCCCGAGCTTTTCCGAGCCTTTGGCTGGTCGGTCGCGGACGCCACCGACCTCGAGGCCGATGATCTCCTGGGTGCTCACGCCGAGCTCGAGGCCTCAGCCGGCGGCCACAGCCTGCTGCTCACCGGGGACCGCGACATGTACCAATGCGTCAACGACCACACACACGTGCTCTATCTGAAGCAGGGCAGCGCCGGGTTCGAGCGCATCGACTCGGCTGAGGTGAACCGCCGCTACGGTGTCCCGCCCGCCCTGGTCCCCGACTTCATCGCGCTGCGCGGCGACCCGTCCGACGGCATTCCCGGCGCGCCCGGCATCGGCGAGAAGACCGCCGCCGCCCTGTTGCGCAAACACGGCACTCTGGAGCAGCTGCTGGCCGCCACCGCCGAGCGCGACGCCGGTGAGCGCCCGCGCATCGTCTTCACCCTGCGCGAACACGCCGACGTCCTGCGCGCCTACCGGGAGATCGCGCTGCTGCGGCCGGTGGATGTCTCACGCCCGGCCGATGCCGGCACCGACCTGGCCGGGGGTGCCGCCGCGGCCTCGCGCCTCGGGATGGGTGCCCTGGCCGGCCGGCTCGAGGCGGCAAAGTCGCTGGCCGATCTGTAGTTGCTGGCTGATGCGGTTGCCGTCGGCTATCGGCTGTCGGCTGTCGGCTGTCGGCTCTGCCTGAGGCCGGTTCGGCACGGCTTGCGCCGGTTCCGGCACGGCTGGGGCGCCGGTTCGGCACGGCTCGGGCGCCGGTTCGGCACGGCTCGGGCCGGTTCGGCACGGCTGGGGCGCCGGTTCGGCACGGCTCGGGCGATTCTGTGCCGAAATGTGCATGGAACGTCCACAGCTTCGGCCAGGAGAGTCCTTCCGAATGGCGTTCAGCGGTCCGAGCGGGGTGCTCTCACTGGCCGGACCGGGCTGATTATGCGACGCTGAGGCCGTGTTGAAAGAGTTCGACGCCCGGCTCCAGAAGGAGAGTCACCCCGGAGCCTGGACCTGCGTCGTAATCAACGACGTGCCCGAGCTCTTCGGTACCAGGGGATTGGTCAAGGTTCGGGGGCTGATTGATGGCGAGCCGTTCACCGGCGCGCTAATGGCCCAGGGTGACGGCACCCATAGGCTGCCGGTCAGAGCAGCCCTGCGCGATGCGATCGGCAAGCAGGCGGGGGACACCGTGCACGTCCGGATCGACCAACGGCTCAGCTAGCCGGGCGCGCCAGTACGCCATCCGAGGCCCGTCCGAGGCGCCTGATCCAGCCCTCCGACATCTTTACATCGGGTTAGGCAAGCCGACGCTCCGGCATGTCGGGGCTTTAGTCAGCCGCTGTACGGTCGTTAATAGGGAATAGGAGGCTGGACGCGCGATGCGGTCGGTCGCCGCACCTTCGTTGAAACCCTCTCCCGAGCAGGCCAGACCAGTGACCCTTGAGTTGCATCAGCCGGACCTAATCTGCGTTGACGGCGATGAGCGTGGGCTCCGCCTCTCCTCGATGCGCCGCCGGGTTGCGGTCAGCGCCACCGGGGCCTTCCTGGTGGCGGCGCTCCTGGTCTACGTCCTCGCCGGGCGCGGTGCCCAGTTCAGCGCGGCCCTGCGGACAGCCCCACTCACCCTGGTGGGGCTCTCGGTGCTGCTCCAGATCGGCGCGCTGCTGGCCCGCACCGAGGCGTGGTCCATCTGTGTGCGGGCCGCCGGTGGCACGGTCGGCCGGCGGGTGTTGTTTCGCTCGGCCGCCTTCGGCTGCGTCGCGAGCATCGTCAACGGCTCGGTGGGGATGGCGGTGCGGATCGCGTCGCTGCGCAGGAGTGCGCCGCTGACGACGCCGAGGGCGCCGGCTCTGGTGGCCGCCGAGCTGCCGATCATCACGGTCGAGCTGGCGCTCGTGGCGCTGTTCTCGTTCACGCTGGTCGCGCCTCTGGGCGTGCCTCTGTGGGTGCCCGCGATCATCATCGTCGCGATGGCCGGGCTGGTCGCGGTGCTGAGGCGCGTGTCGGACCGGCACCGCACTGGGCTGGGGGCCGGGCTCGCCGTCCTACGCATGCCGAGCCGTGGCCGTCTGGTCAGCTTCGCCCTGCTTGCGGTATGTGCCCAGGTTCTGCGCAACTGGCTGATGCTTGATGCGGTCGGCGTGCACGTGTCGATCTTCGACTCGATGGCGCTGCTGATCGTCATGTTCACCGTCGGTCAGCTGCCGATCGGGCCCAGCACGGGTCCGGCGGCCACCGTCCTCATCCTCGGCGCGCATGGAGTCGCCATCGCCGCCGCCGCCGGCGTGTTGGTCACGCTCTCTGGCGTCGTGGGCTCTCTGCTCTTCGCCCTGTGGGGGACCGCCGACAGCATCGCCAACCGCCGCCGCACGGTCCCGGCCCTGCCGGCTGTGCCGTCGGTCCTGTCCCCACCGGTTGTTGCGCCGCAGAACTAGCCACCCAGGCCGGCGCTCGCTCTATGTGTTCGCGTCCCCGTCAGCCAGGCGGTGACTGCGCGCCGTGGTCAGCCGCGCGGGGCGCGTGGTTCATCCCGGGTCTGGGACGCGCCGGAGGCTGCCGCTCGAGCCGTCGCGTCGAGGCCGCCCGGGCCGCGGAGGATCCAGGCGGCGCCCACAGCGATCGCCGCCCCGACCAGCGGCCCGGCCACGTACACCCAATATGAGCTCCAGTCTCCACTGATGAGCGCTGGCCCGAACGAACGGGCCGGGTTCATCGAGGCGCCGCTCACGGGAGCCGCCCAGAGTCCGGCGAGCGCGATGTAACCACCCACGCCGAGCGCCCCGATCGCGCCGACATTCTGTGCCGACGACGCGGTCCCCAGGATCACGCTGACCAGCGTCCCGGTTAGCGCTATCTCCATCAATAGCCCCTGCCACGGCTGATACCCCGCGCCCGGCAGCGTCGCGCCGAGGTGTTCGACGTTTCCGAACACCCCGAGCAGGAACAGGCACGCGAGCGCGGCCCCCAGCAGCTGCACGCCGATGTAGCCCGGCACCCGCTTCCACGAGAAATCGCCGCGCAGGGCAAAGGCCAGAGACACGATCGGATTGAGGTGCGCGCCGGACACCGCGCCCATGAACAGGATGATCGCCATAACCATCAGACCAGGCGCGACGACGGCCGCGGTCAGACTGATCTGACCCTTGGCCTGCAGCAGGCCACCGCCGGCGGCGACCAGCACGAGCATGAACGTGCCGAGGAGCTCCGCGAACAGACGGCGGCGCTCGAACGCCGGATCGTTGAACTCCTGGCGTGATCCGAACTCGAGCATCCGACGATGTCGCATCCTCGCGGCGTCGTGCTCCGGCACGTTGGCGTACTCCGGCTCGGGAGCGATGCTCATCCCGGCAGTGTTCCAGCTTTCGCGTCCGCGACGGGCGCGATTCCGCATTGTCGTCGTCGGCGTGCCGTAGGGAATAGATTCACGCAACTGTCGGCAGGACGAATCGGGAGGAACCGATGACGCGAACAGCCGTTTCGAGCCACCACGCCCTCAAGGCTCTGGGGCCGTACAGCCAGGCGATCGTGGCGGGCGGCTTGATCTTCTGTTCCGGTATGGCCGGGATCGATCCGGCTACCGGCCAGGCCGCCGAGGGGATAGAGGCCCAGACCGAGCAGGCACTGGTGAATCTGGCGGCGGTGCTCGAAGCGTCCGGGGCATCGATGAATGATCTGGTCAAGACGACCATCTTCTATGCCAACGTCGGCGACTTCGGCCGCCTCAACGAGGTCTACGCCCGGCACATGCCCGATCCCCCACCGGCGCGATCGGCGCCGGCCAACGTCAGTCTGCCGCGTGGTCTGCTCGTCTCCATCGAGGCCATTGCCGTCCTCCCGGTCGGCAGGAGCTGACGAAGGCCTTCGCACCGCGGATAGCTACCAAGCGAGGTCTGAAGCTGCCATTTGCTGGTGTTGAGCGTCCGTAACCCGATGCAGTCCGGAATGTCTCAATCCGCTGATCCACCGCGCGCACCGGGGCTCACGCAGCGGGAGGGACCGCCGCGCGTGATGTTGGCGGATGATGATCCCGTCATTCTGGCGGCGCTCCGTGCTCAGCTTCAGCCGGTCTTCTCCATCATTGGCTCGGCGCAAGACGCAGTTGGCGCGGTTGATCTCGCCGGTCAGCACCGGCCGGATGTAGCGCTCGTGGACGTCGAGATGCCGGGGGGCGGGCTGGTCGCGACACAAGGAATTCGGCTGGTGTCACCGGAGACCGCGATCGTAATTCTGACCTCGGATGCCTCTCGGTCGTCGGTGTTGCAGTTCCTTGAGGCGGGCGCGATCACGTACCTGCGTAAGGGGTTGCCGGCGCATCAGCTCGGGCCGCGGCTGAATGAGGCGATGGCGGCCCACCGGGCGTTGGCTACCGATCGGGACCGCCACCGCGTCGCGGCAGACGACCGCTTCCGCGCCGCGTTCGAGCATGCGGCCGTGGGGATGGCCATCGTTGTGCTGGAGGGACCCGAGGCCGGCTTGCTGTGGATGCCAATCAGGCGTACGCGACGATGCTCGGGCGCGAGGTGGCTGATTTGATCGGCGCCAACCCGGAGCGGTGGACGCATCCGGACGACCTGCCTGATGGGGTGACCGATCCGCTGGCCACGCTGGCGCGAGACGATGCCGAGCGGATCGAGTTCGAGCAGCGGTATCTGTATGCCGACGGACGTGTGATCAGCGCCCTCGCGACGGCCGCGAGCTTTGTCGACGAGAAGGCTAGGCGGGCCGCGGTCATCCAGGTGCTGGACATCTCTGAGCGCAAGCGATTCGAGGGAGTGCTCGAGTACCTCGCTGACCACGACACGCTGACGGGCCTGTTCAACCGCCGACGGTTCGCCGAGGAACTCGACCGCGAGCTGGTCCGCGCGAACGCCGCTACGGCAGCCGCGGGCGCTCTGCTCGTGCTGGACTTCGACGGCTTCAAGTTCGTCAACGATTCGCTCGGGCACGCCGCCGGCGACGCGCTCGTCGCCAACTTGCGGACACGATGCGGCGCACCCTGCGCGACACCGACATCGTCGCTCGCACAGGAGGCGATGAGTTCGCCGTGATCCTCCCGGAGGCCGATCTGGAGGCAGCTCTGCTGGTTACCGAGAAGCTGCTGGCGGCGATTCGGCGCCGGGGCACGATCCTGCGGCACGATCGTCACGCGCCGAGTCACCACCTCGATCGGTGTGACGGTGTTCGAGCGGGCCGATGAGATCACGGCCGAGGATCTGATGGTCGAGGCTGACATCGCGATGTATGACGCCAAGGACGGCGGGCAAGGACCGCGCCTCCGTCTACCGGCGGGACGAGCAGCGTCGCGAGCGGATCGCCGCGCGCCAGAACTGGGTATCACGCGCTGCGGGAGGCGGTCGACGAGGATCGGTTTGTGCTGCACGCCCAACCGATCGTCCCGGTCTGCTCCAACGGCGTGCCGCGCTTCGAGTTGCTGCTGCGGATGCCGGGTGAACACGGCGACCTGATCCCTCCGGGCACCTTCCTCTATAACGCCGAGCGCTTCGACCTGATCCAGCCGATCGACTACTGGGTCATGTCCCAGGCCGTCTCGATGCTTCACGATCTATCATGCCCGCGGCCAGGACGTCTCGCTGGCGGTCAACGTCTCCGGCAAGACGCTCAACACGGGTGCCATCGGTGAGCATCTCCAGCCAACTGCTGCGGAGCGCTCGAGTTCCCTGACGGCGGCTCGTCGTCGAGCTCACCGAGACCGTCGCGATCGCGAGCATCGACCGCGCCCGCGAGCTGGCCCGCGATCTGCGCGCGCTCGGCTGTCGGCTCGCGCTCGACGATTTCGGCGCCGGGTTCGCCACCTTCTACTACCTCAAGCACCTCGACTTCGACTACATCAAGATCGACGGCGAGTTCGTCAAGCGACTGCCCGAACCGCAGCCGACCAGCTTGTCGTCCAAGCGGTCGTCGACATCGCGCGGGGGCTGGGTTCCGACACGATCGCCGAGTTCGTCCAGGACGACGAGACCTCTCGCTGCTGCGCGACTTCGGTGTCGGCTACGCCCAGGGCTACCACACCGGCCGTCCCGGGCCGCTAAGCGACCCTCCCGGCGCTCGACGCCGAACGCGCTAATAACACGCTCAAGCCCATGAGTAGGTGAATGACCATCTGGTCGTCGAAGCCCGCTTATCTGGCCACCGCGCTGGTCCAGGCCTTGCGGAATCTGCCCGACGCGTCGGTGATGGTGTTCGACCTTGAGCTCCGGTATCTGCTGGTGGCTGGGCAGGCGGTGATCGACGCCGGGTTCGATCCGGACCGGATGGAGGGGCGAGCTGCTTCGGAGGTCCTGCCGGCTGACCGCTGGGCTTCTGTGAGCCGCTGTATCGCGCGGCCTGCGGGGCGAGGCCATGTCGGTCGAACTCCGCGGGCCTGCGCGGATCGCTCTGGTACCGGGTTGATCGTCGGTCCGTGGCGTGACGGGACGGGGCGATCGCGGGTGGAGTGGCCGTCGCTCGGGACATTACCGATCGCGGGCGCGCCGAGGATAGGTTCAGCGCTCTGCTGGAGTCCGCGCCGGACGCGATGGTGATCGTGGACGCGGCCGGAGTAGATCGTGTTGGTCAACGGACAAACCGAGAAACTGTTCGGTTATGACCGCCGCGAGGATCTGCTGGGCGGGCGTGTCGAGATGCTGGTCCCCGACCGCTTCCGTGATCGCCATCCCAATCGACCGCACCGGATATTCCGCGGACCCGCATACGCGCTCGATGGGGGCTCGGGTCTTGATCTCTACGGGCGTCGCCAGGATGGCAGCGAGTTTCCGGTCGAGATCTCCCTCAGCCCGCTGACGACCGAGGGAGTGACGCTCGTCTCCAGCTCGATCCGAGACGTCAGCGAGCGCAAGCGGCTCGAGGGCCTCGCCGGACACCTCGCCGCGGTCGTCGAGTCCTCCGCCGATGCGATCATCAGCAAGACGCTCGACGGGACGATCGTGAGCTGGAACCCCGGCGCCGAATCGCTCTACGGATACTCCGCAGACCGAGGCCGTCGGACAGCCGATCGCGATGCTCGTGCCAGCTGGCCACGTGGACGAGGTGGCGCAACTGCTCGAGCCCGCGTCAGCCCACGGGCGACTCGGTCGGCCATTTCGACACAGTCCGCCGCCGCAAGGATGGCTCGCGCATCGATGTCTCGTTGACCCTTTCGGCCGTACGTGACGCTAGCCGGCCGGGTCATTGGCGCTTCGACGATCGCTCGGGACATCACCGAGCAGAAGCGCAGCCAGGTGGCGCTGGCCGAGGCGAGGGCGGACATCGACCGGTTCTTCGACCTGTCGCGGACGTGATGGCGATCGCCAATGACCACGGACATTTCGTAGGGTCAATCCGGCCTTTCAGCGCACCCTCGGCTACTCGGCCTGAAGAACTGACTGGCCGCACCGTTCCGGGACTTCATCCACCCGGACGACCTCGAATCCACGCTCACTCGGTACGGGGGGCTGAACGCGGGCAGCGCAGCGCTACCGGGGCCGAGAATCGCTATCGCTGCAAAGACGGCTCCTACCGGTGGTTGCTGTGGAGCGCCAGCCCCTCGAGCATGGGCTGCTTTACGCGACGGCGCGTGACGTGACCGAGCGCAAGCAGATGGAAGATTCGGTCCGAGACGCCGAGGAACTGCTTTCGCTGTCGTTTGAGCACTCGCCGCATGGGATGATGCTGACCTCGCCCGACCGGCGGATCATCCGGCTGAACCGAGCGTACGCCGACATGCTCGGCTACACGATGCAGGATCTCAGGCCAGCACGGCGGCCGCGCAGTTGACTCATCCCGATGACCTGGATAGCGACGATCACGAACCTCCAACCGCTACTCGATGGCGAAGCGGATCTGGCGGAGTGGGACAAGCGCTATATGCACGCGGACGGCCACACGGTGTGGGCGCACGTGTCGGTCTCGGCGCTGCGGCACGCTGATGGCACACCACGACTGCTGATCGCCCAGATCGAGGACATCTCCGAGCGGCTTCGGATCGAGCAGCAGCTCCGGACGAGCGAACAGCGGCTCGCGCTGGCGCAGCGGGCAGCGGGGATCGGCACCTGGGACTGGGACGTCACTACCGACGTCATCTTCTGGGCACCAGAAATGGAAGAGATCTACGGCCTTCCACCCGGGGGGTTTGAAGGCCGATACGAGGGTTGGTCACGAAGTCCATCCCGACGATCTTCCGGTCCCGAGCACGACTTGACGAGCGCCGTCAGACGCTTGACCGACTTTGGCACGATTTCCGGATCGGCTCCTGCTGACGGCGCCGAGCGATGGATCGCGGCGTCGGCCCGGCCGTACCTGGACGAAGCTGGCGGATGCCACGTCGTCGGCGTCAACATCGACGTGACCGACCGAAGCTCGCCGAGCGCCAGTTGGCCGAAGCGGCCCGGTTCTTCGAGTTCTCGGCCGACATGGCCTGCACCATCGGACCGGACGGGATGTTGCAGATGGTCAACGACCAATGGCAGGAGATCCTCGGCTGGACGCCCAGGAGTTGCGCGCGCTCACGCCCGAGGAACGCGTACATCCCGACGACCTCGCTGACGCGATAAGTCACCGGCCCGAACTCACGGCGGAACCGATTTCACCCAATACCTATCGCCGGTATGCACAAAGCAGGTGGGTGGCGCTGGCTAGAGCTGAACTCCGACCAATGCCCGAAGAAGGCCTGAGCTACGCTCGGCGCGGGACGTCACCTCCCGGGTCGAGGCCGAGGCCTCGATCCGCCAAGCCGAGTCCGAGGTCGCCAGGGCCCGGGATCAGGCGCTTGAGGCGTCCGCGATGAAGTCGGCGTTCCTGGCCAACATGAGCCACGAGATCCGCACCCCGCTCAACGGGGTGATCGGCATGTCCGACCTCCTGCTCGATAGCGCGCTAGACCGAGAGCAGCGCGAGCACGTGCGCCTGCTGAAGTCCGCCGGCGAGACGTTGGTGGCCGTGGTGAACGACATCCTCGACTTCTCGAAGATCGAGGCCGGGGCGCATGCGGCTCGAGTGTATCGATCTTCGATCTGCTCGAGGCTGTCGAGGACGCATGCGATCTGATCGACCGAGACCGCGCAGCGTCCGCAAGGCGTCGAGCTGACGGTCGATCTCGATCGCCGACCTCCCCGAGATCGTGCGCGGCGACGCCGTCCGCCTGCGACAGATCGTCACCAACCTGCTTCTAACGCGGTCAAGTTCACCACGCGACGGAGAGATCCGTGTCGCGCTGCGGGCGCTCGGCACGAACGACGACCGCTGACCAACGTCCGCTTCGAAGTGCGCGACACCGGCATCGGCATCGACGCTGACCGGCTCGAGCAGATGTTCGAGCCGTTCATCCAGGCCGACGACTCAACCACCCGCCGGTTCGGCGGCACCGGCCTCGGCCTGGCGATCGTCAAACAACTCGTCGAGCTGATGGACGGCCAGTCGGCGTGTCCAGCATTCCGCGGCCACGGATCCACGTTCTGGTTCACGCTTCCGCTCGAACACGGGGACACCGCTCCGGTCCTCGCGGTGGACACGCGCGCACTGCCGGAACCCGGCTGCTCGTCGTCGACGACCATGAGGCCAACCGGCGCCTGGCTGGTACAGCTTGGCCAGCCGCTGGGAGACTCACCGTCACCGCCGTTCCCGATGGCGCCGCGCCCTGACCCGGCTGCGCGCTGCCGCTGCGGCCGGGGAGCCGTTTGACTGCGCAGCCCTGGATATGCACATGCCCGGAGATCGACGGGATCGAGCTCGCCCGGGCGATTCGCCGCGACGAGAGCTTTCCGACGCCGGCCCTGGTGATGCTGACCAGCACCGCCGACCAGCGCCGCGAAGCCCGCGAAGCCGGCATCGACGTCCATATGACCAAGCCGGTCCGACGCAGCCGCCTTCAGAGCGCGCTCGCGGAAGCACTCGGGATCCAGACCCGGCGAAACGAGCGGGCCGCCGGGCACGCACGGCCCGCGCGGGCAGGCGTCCCCGATGATCCTGGTCGTCGAGGACAACGACATCAATCAGATCCTCGCGGTCAGCATGCTCGAGCGGCGCGGATACCGAACCGAAGTCGCCAGCGACGGTCGCCAGGCGCTCGCCAAGCTCGAGAGCCAGACGCTACGCCGCTGTGCTGATGGACTGCCAGATGCCCGAGTTGAACGGCTACGACGCCACCCGCGGAGCTACGCCGCCGCGAGCACGGACGATCTAGCACGCCCGGTGATCGCGATGACCGCCAACGCCCTGCGCGGCGACCGCGAGAAATGCTTCGCCGCCGGGATGGACGACTACCTCGCCAAGCCACTCAAGCCCGATGAGCTCGACCGTGTCCTCCGACGCTGGGCGCCGAGGGCATCGCGGCCGCGATCCGAGTGACCCCGCTGCCGCACCAGACACCCCGAGCCCTCGGCGCTGGATCCGACGCCTTCCAAACCTTCCTCACGAGAGCGGCGCCGCCGCCAGCGCGATCATCGAGATCTTCAACAAGCAGACACCCGACCTGCTCGCTCAGATGCGAGTCGCGATCGGAGCCGCTGACGCTGCGACCCTCAGGGAGAAAGCCCACCGGCTCAAAGGAAGCTGCCTAGCGCTCGCGGCAACCCAGATGGCCGCCCGATGCAAAGAACTCGAGAACCGCGCCCCGAGGAACCACCGACGGCGCTGCCACGCTCGTGAACCAGATCGAGACGGAGTTCGCCTCCACCCTCAGCGCCCTGACCGAAGCGGCGCGCCGATCCGGCGAACCCGACGCCGGCTGATCGGTGCGCCAGTCCGCTGCGGCAGCGGCTACCTCGGGACATAGCTCGAGCTAGACCAGGGTCCAGCAGGGTCAGAGCTCGACGGTGGTGAGGCCGAGTTGCTCATACCCTCAACGCTGTACCCGACCGGCGAGAAAGGCACCGATCATCTCGGTGACGAAAGCGTGGTCCTCAGACTGGGGGAGCCCAGAGACCGTGATGCTTCCGATCACGCCGACATCGGCGATGCGGATCGGGAAGGCGCCACCGTGGGCGGCGAACCGGGCGGGTTCGACTCCGAGCGCCTCATCGAGCGCGGTCCCACTGGCGGCAAGCCGGCGACCCACCAGGTAGGAGGAGGAGCTGAAGCGGTTGACCACATTCACCTTGCGTTCGATCCAGGCGTCGTTGTCCGCGGTGGTTCCCGTCAGCGCGGCGTGGAAGAGCTGGTGTCCGTGTCGCCGGATGTCGATCGTCACCGGCAGGGAGCGTTCGGTCGCCGCCGCAACCATCGTGCTGCCCAGATCCCATGCGTCCGTGTTGTCGAAGCGGCTGAACACCAGCTCTTGCTCCTGGGCCTCGAGTCGAGCGATGAGTACGCTGGCCTCGTCAGTCATGAGCGAGCTGCAGATTGGGCCAGCACAGTGTCCATGGTCTCCATGATCGCGATGGTTTCGTCGAGGCTCATCAGCGGACTCTCGAGCTCTCCGGCTGTGAGCCGGAGAGCGACCTCATCGGCCTGATGGCGCAGGCCGCGGCCCTCGTGCTCGGAGCGGACCAATGTCGGTTCGCCGATTCTGGGAATGAGCCTGACGGACGTCGGGGCGTAGAAGTCGCTAGTCGATCTCGATCCGGGCCTCGGTCCCCACGATGCACGCGGTTGTCGGGCTCTTGGCGCGCAGGGTGCAGGTGAGCACCGCCTGCGCGCCGTTCGCGTAGCCGAACAGCATCGACGTCTGTGCGTCCACACCCGTCAACGCCGGGTCGCTGATCGACACGATCCGCTGCGGTGTGCCGAGCACCATCGACGCGAAGGACACTGGGTAGATGCCGAGGTCGAGCAACGCGCCACCCCCGAGCTCCGGAGCGAACAGGCGAAACGCGGGATCCTCGGCAAACCACTGGCCGTGGTCGGCGCTCACCGAGACGACCTCGCCGAGCGCGCCCCGCGCCAGCCAGTCCCTGACCACCGCGATGTGCGGCAGGAATCGCGTCCACATCGCCTCCATCGCGAACAGTTGCCTCTCGCGGGCAACCCGGACGATGTCTCGAGCCTCGGCGGAGTTCATCGTGAACGGCTTCTCAACGAGCACCGGCTTGCCCGCCTCCAGCGCGAGGATGGCGTTGTCTCGATGCATCGGATGCGGGGTGGCGACATATACGACGTCAATCTCCGGATCGGCCACGAGCGCCTCGTAACTCGGATACGCGCGGTCGATCCCGAGCCTCTCGGCGAAGCGGTCCGCCGATTCCTGGCTGCGCGATCCGACCGCCGCGACGATGCCCGAGTCAGTCAGTTTCAGATCGGTCGCGAACGCCTCCGCGATCGAGCCTGTCCCGAGAATTCCCCACCGCAGCGGGCCGTCAGCCATGCTCTTCGTCCTTTCGTCTGCGCTACTCATGGTCAGCTGATCAGGCTCGGGCCAGGGCGATGTTGGTTGTCATGGTCATGCGCAGCCGCCCGTCGCTCGTGGCGTGAGGGGCCAGCCGCGCCGCGACCTCTTCGGCCACGGCGCGTTGCTTGTCATTCGCGGCAGAGGCGAATATCTGCGCGACCGGGCCTGATGCGATGGCTAGCGGGGCCCACTCGGCATGTGATGACCAGGTGCACTCGATGGCGTCCTGCCGGACGATCACCTCGCTGAACCCCGCTGCCTTCACCAGCCGTTCAAGTTCGTCGGCGTCGCTCAGCGCAAACGGTGAACGCAGCATGTCACCCGCGTCAGGACCGAGGTGGGCGGTAAGCGCGTCAGCGGCGGCGGCGAATGGTGAATGCTCGAGGTCGGTCCACGTCGCCACGGCCAGGCGCCCATCCGCTCTGAGCGCGCGGCGCATCTCGGCCAACGCGCTTCCGCGATCCGGGAAGAACTGCAGGCCCTGCTGGCAGACGGCGATGTCGAACGCGGCATCGAGAAGGGGCAGCGAAGCAGCGTCTGAGCGGATGTACGTGATCGGTGCCGCACCCGCTTCCGTGGGAAGTGATCGCGCAACCTCCAGCGTCGGCTCACCGAGATCCACGCCGGTCACCGACCCGCTCAGGCCGGCCACCCGCGCCGCAGCGCGTGAGACAACGCCGGTCCCGCAAGCCACGTCGAGCACCGCAGACCCCGACCTAACCTGGACATGTTCCACGAGGAGTTCGGCGAAGGGCGCAAACATCGCCGGCACCAAGAAGCCCTCGTAATGCTCGGGAGCGCTGCCGCCCTGCGCGCTCCAATCCATCATCGCCATGCCGAGCACCCTATCGCTGGCGAGCGCGGGACGGAGTTCGTTGACCTCCGCATGATCCTGGGGAGCGACCGTAGGAGTGGCTTTCCCCCCAGCGTCGCCGGACTTGTCGGCGCTGCCAGCGGCTAGGGCCGATCGATCTCGGTGGCCAGGAGGTCTGCGAATGGGCCCGGCCGGGATAAGAACGGGTGGTGGCCGGCCTCGAACTCGACTACGCGGGTGTTCTCTCGGGCGCGTCGACGCTGGATCTCAGCGGAGGTGGCGAGATCCTCGGTGCAGACGATGTAGCTAGCCGGCTTGTCTTGCCAGGCGATCTCGCGGGGAGCCTGAGTGAACGGCACCAACGACTGCCGGGTGAGTCGGGCGAGCGCTTGGTCTGTGGTCTCGGCGTCGCAGTCCTGCAGGAAAAACTCGCTGATCATCTCGGGATCGACGCCGATCGTGCCGTCATCCCCGGGGTGCAGCCACGGTGCCGGCTCGGAGCTCGTGAGTTCAGCTTGGGACTGCCCAGCGTCTGCCATGACCGATGTGAGGTAGATCAGCTGGGTGACGCGCTCATGCGCGCCGGCCTCGGTGATCACCATCCCGCCGTAGGAATGCCCGCAGAGCACGATCGGACCCTCCATCCGCGCGATCACCTGCCGGCATGCCTCGACGTCGGCGTAGAGATCGCCGAGCTCGCCACCGGTCTCGCCACAACTGGGCAGCGCCACCGTCACAGTGCGGATCCCGTGCGCGGCGAGCGGCGCCGTCATCCGCTCCCACCACCACGCATGGTCGCGGACACAGGCGCCGTGGACGAAGATCAGCGTCGACATGCGCCGCCACCGTAGCGCAGCATCAACTCTGCGCGGTGGTCGGGCCGGCCGAAGAGCTCAGGCTCGCGAACCGTCACGCGTACTCCACGTAGTCCTCGTGAGCCAGGCGCGGCAGCCGGTCGAACCAGGCGTCGGGCCCCGGCTTACCGATGTTGACCACCAGGATTGTCTTCCAGGGCCGGTTGGCGAAGAATTCTTTGTCCAGGCCGGGCGCATCGAAGCCGAGCATCGGGCCGGCGGCCAAGCCGGCAGCGCGGACGGCGAGAATGAAGTAGCCGGCCTGCAGGGCGCCGTTGAAGATGGCCAACCGTTCGCGGTTCTCGGCGTCCGCCGCGAAGCTCTCGCGCAGCTCAGGCCGAAAGGGCAGGAGCTCGGGGATCTTCTCGTGAAAGTCGGTGTCGACCGCCAGTACGGCGGCGGCTGGGGCGGTCATGGTCTTGGCGCGATTGCCCTCGCTCATCAACGGCCCGAGCCGTTCCTTGCCCGTGGCGCTGCGGACGAAGACGATTCGCAACGGGTTGGTGTTGGCCATCGTTGGGGGCCATTTCGCCAGCTCGGCGATGGCGTGGAGCTGCTCGTCTGAAACGGGCTCGTCGGCGAACGTGTTGGCGGTTCTGGCCGTGGTGAACAGGAGCTCCTGCGCGGTTGGGTCGAGCGTCAGCAGATCTTCGACTGACTGGGCGGGGCTGGCTGAGTTCATGTCAATCGCACCTTCAATAGTTGAGCAGTAAACTATAGCTCCACGACTCGGACCGTCTCTATGGCGTGCGATCCCATCGCCGAGCCCCGCGCCCGCCCGCACAGGAGCCCCCGGTCGAGCGGCGAATTACCGGACGATGTACCTGTCGCGAGTACTCGGCGAGGCTGCCGCTGAAGTGCGGGGTGTCCTGCGTGCTGAAACGCCCACCCACGGCCGACTCCGGGATCGGTTGGTCGCCATCGCCATTGTCACGATCGGGCTCGACGTCGTCTGCGCCGTGCTGGCGTTCGTGTTCGAGCACCAGCAACAGCAGACAGAGATCAAGACGCTTGGCAGCGCGCTGTTCTGGACCACCACCCAGTTGCTGACGGTCTCCTCCAACATCAAGAATCCGATCTCTTTCGCGGGCAGAGTGCTTGACGTCGGCATGGAGATCTACGCGATCACGGTCATCGCGACCCTCGCGGGGGCGTTCGGCGGATTTCTGCTCAAGCGCGGCGAGGAGATCGACGCAGACCGGAAATCCGGTTCGGGCTAGATCCAGGCGGCCCACCCATAGCGAGGGTGGGCACCGGACTCAACTCGTGGAACCAGAGGGCAGTGAATCTTCGGTCAGGCCCGGGCCTGCTGGAAGAACCCGTCCCCGCCGGCCCCGGCGACGCTATCGACGTCGATGATGACCGCCACACCCTGACGCTCGGGATCCTGTTGACGCTCCGGTTCCAGGATCGCTCCGTAGACCTCCTGATCGAGTTCCGGGGCGACCCGAGCCCGCCCTTCAATGGCCAGGTATTTCACACCCGGTCCGTCTGCCTCGTAGAACACCAGGGAAACGCGGGGGCGCTCGGCAATCGCCGCGGCCAAGCCGCTGTCGCGCTTACGGGCCCAGAGCGCGATCTGGTCCGGGCTGCGCACATACGCACTGCCGCGGAAGGAAACGGAACGGCTCCCGTCATCTCGGACGAAGGCCAGGGCGAGCGTGTGGCTCCGGAGCACGGCGCCGTCGATCGCGGCGGTTATGTCCCCGTTCAGGTTCACTGGGTCGGGCATCAGGTCATCCTCCGCAGCTAGGTGGTTGAACGCTCAATCATGCCAAATGCTCCACGCCGCTTCGGGATCGTCCGCGCACCTGCACCGGTTTGGGCCGCCACTGCGCTCAGGCTTGCAGCGACCCAGGATCTGGAGGTACGTCGACCGCGTGTTCCTGCAGCGCGTCGAGCGGGATGATCTCGAGCGCTCGTTGATGAGTGGAGGCCAGGACGACGAGAGCTGCCGCTCCATCCAGGTGCGCGCGTAGCCAGTTGGCTGCCGTCACGCACCACCGATCACCGGGAACCAAGCCCGGGAATCGGTACTGAGGCATCGGCGTGACCAGATCGTTGCCGATGCCCCGTTGGTGGTCAAGAAACTCTGCGGTGACGACGGCGCAGACGGTGTGGCTGCCGAGATCCTCCGGCCCGGTCTGGCAGCAGCCATCCCGAAAAAAGCCGGTAACGGGGTCGGTGCCGCAGGGGGCGAGCGGCCCCCCCAGGACATTGAGATCAGCCAAGCGCCTAGTATCGCTCCCCGCCAGCGAGCCGTGCCACGATCACCGCGGCGACCGCACTGGGCCGCCGGTGAGATGCCATCCATTGCACTCCGCGCAGCGATAGCACGTCAGGCGCTCACCGAATTGGGTCCGATCCCAGAGCGCCATGGCGCGGGCCTCGGCCTCAGTGGCGAACCAGCGTTTGCTCACGCAGACCTCGCGCCGACGCGTCGTCCGCGTTTGCTGATCGGCAAACCAGCGCTCGATGTCTCGCTCACCCACGCCGGGCCTCCGGGCTCCGTGCGGCGAGCCCGAACGGGCTGCCCTCCGAATCTCGGCAAATGGCCCACCGGTCGCCCGGATGGATCACCTCGCCCCCGAGCTCGCGCACACCCTGCAACGCCAGCTCGAGGTCGTCCACCTCGAAGTACGGCAACGAGTGCGTATCGCCCGGTCCACGGCCTCGCTCATGCATGCCTAGGGCCGGGGCGCCGCCAGCCGTTTGCCAGCCTTCGCCCTCATCGCCGGATCGATCGACGAGTTCGACGCCCAGGACTCCGGCCCAGAAGCGCCGAGCGCGATCCGGATCGTCGGCCGGGAACTCGATCAGACGTATGGGCGATCTCACCCCACTCACGATACTTTGCGGCGTCCCATGCTTTATGACCCTGGCGAGCACCGTCCGCTGTCCGGCGATCTTTGGAGCGAGCGCCGAGCCCTGGAGGCGATCGAGCGGATCGCCGGCGACGCCATCGCCGCCTATGAGGGACCGGAAAATGTCTGGCCCAACGCCGTTGAGGACCTCGAGGGCGAGGCTGACGCGCCGTTTCGCAACGTGTATTTCGGAGCGGCGGGCGTGGCTTGGGCGCTGGATCGTCTGGCCCGATGCGAGGTGGCGCCCCGTTTCGAGCAGGCGTGCGAGCTGGCCCGGCGACTCCATGACGATTTCCGGCTGGCCCCCGAACTGACATCGCTGGAGCCACCACCCGCCCCGTCGCTGTTCTTCGGCGAGAGCGGCATCCTGCTCGCCTCCGAGGCCATCCTCGGAGATGAGTCTCAACTGGGGCCCCTCGAGGCGGCGATCCTGCGCAACCGGGATCACCCGTCGCTGGAGCTGTGTTGGGGCTCTCCGAGCACGATGGTGGCGGCGCTCGCGCTCTGGCGTTCGTCAGGTGAGGAACGCTGGCGCGAAGCCTGGGTCGCATCGGCCGAACGGCTGCTCTTGGAGTGGCGCGAGCTCGTGTGGACCCAGGACCTGTACGGAACCAGGCAACAATTTGTCGGGGCCGGACACGGATTCGCCGGCAACGCCTTCGCGCTGCTCAGCGGTCGCGATTTGCTCGGCGAGCGAGCCGAAGGCCTCGTGGCCCGAATTCGTCAAGTTCTGATCGAGTTGGCCCGGGTCGAAGGTCCGATCGCACAGTGGTTGCCGCTGCTGGGCACCAAGACCGGCCGTCATCCGGTCCAGTGGTGCCACGGCTCCCCGGGAATGGTCATCTCACTGATCGACCTCCCCCCGGACGATGAGACAGATCGCCTATTGCATGCCGGCGGTGAATTGACCTGGCAAGCTGGGCCGATGCGCAAAGGCCCTGGGCTCTGCCACGGCACCGCCGGCAACGGTTACGCCTTCCTCGCCCTATATGCGCGCTCGGGCGATGAGCTCTGGCTCGAGCGGGCTCGAGCCTTCGCCATGGACGCCGCCGACGACGTGGAGCAGCGCCGCCGGAAGCGGGGCCGTGGGCGCTACTCGCTCTACACCGGTGACCTTGGCGTGGCCATGTCGCTGCACGCCTGTCTCACGGGCGACCACCGGTTTCCCTTTCTCGCTGACGCGCTGGCCGGCCCGGGTCTCGATGCCTGACGGCCGGCTGTGCTGTTCTATGAGGTCTCGGCCTTTTTGGGTGCGCGACCCGCCGTGCGGCGGGTAGAAGGGGAATATGGCTTTTATCGGATTGCTTTGGCGCCTGGCTCGGCGCCGCCGGGTCAGGCGGCTGCTGCTTTGGCTTGTCGTGCGCCTGATCAGGTTGTTCGGCTGGCGGCGGGCTGTGAAGCTTCTGTTCCGGGGACGCCGTCGTTGGCGACTTCTGGCCACGGGCCTCTGGCGCGCCACAGTGCGGCTGCTCCGGATGGCCAGGCCGGTTCTGATGCTGAGCGGTTGGTTCAGGCCGCGGGCACCGCGAGAGCTCGGCCGGGAAACCGGGACGCCAAGTCGATCGACGGTCTCTTCCGGGCGGTGGCGATTGCATGCGGCAGAGGCCCTATCGGGCCTCCAACATCCTCAGGATCTCCGCAGGACCCTGCCACCGCGCCTGGCTCGGCGTCGCGACGAGCTTCGCCGGTCGGTTCTGTCTGCCGTGGGCGTGGATCCAGAGTGGCGGCCTGCTCGGAAACGCCAGCTCGGCGCGGCCGGCGCGTCAACTCGCTGGAGCCATCCGGAGCTCGGTGACCGGATCTCTTCGTAACTGAGTCGCCCTCCGCCACACGCTCAGGTCAACCGGACGATCTTGGCTATGCGCGCAGCTATCGCACAGCATCCTGTACGGCGGCCACCGCCAGTTCGTCGGCCCGCTCGTTCAGCGGATGCCCGACATGGCCCTTGACCCAGTGCCAGCGAACCTGATCGTGGCCTGAAGCCGCCGCCTCGAGCTGCATCCAGAGTTCCCGGTTCTTGACCGGGTCGCCGGCGGCGGTCTTCCAGCCCCTGCGCTTCCACCCGGTCATCCACGAGGTCATGCCGTCATGCAGGTAACGGGAGTCGGTCACCACGCAGACACGTGTGCCTGGCGGCAGGGCTCGCAGACCCTCGAGTGCGGCCGTCATCTCCATGACGTTGTTGGTCGTCTGGGGCAGGCCTCCGCTGAACTCCTCTACGACACCATCCTCCCAGCAGACCAGCGCGGCCCAACCGCCCGGACCGGGGTTGCGCTGGCAGGCACCGTCGGTCCAGATCAGCACCTCGCCCGGACCGGCCTCCGGAAGCAGACCGGGCAGTGATTTGGCGCGGCGGCGGGCGGTGTAGGGCACGGATCAGATTCAACCAGCGCCCGCACCCGGAACGCGCGCCGACCGCGCGAACCCCGAGCCGCGGCCGAAGTCAGGGGGTGAACTTGACGGTGATCACATCGCCGTCGTTCATCATGTAGTCGCGACCCTCGAGCCGCAGCGCCGCGTTCTCGCGGGCGCCGGCGTACCCACCGAACTTCACCAGCGAGTCCCACGACACCACCTCGGCCCGGACGAAACCCTTCTGGATGTCCGAGTGAATCTGACCGGCGGCGTGCCACGCAGACAGGCCGCGGCGGAGGTGCCAGGTCTGGGCCGGCTTGGCTTCGCCGGCGGTGAAGAAGGCGATCAGGTCGAGGAGCTCAAAGGCAGCGCGGACGACCGTCTGCAACCCAGACTCGGCCAGACCCAGGTCCGCACGCATCTCCGCCGCGTCCTCGGCGCTGAGAGCGCCGAGCTCGGCCTCCAGACGGGCGGACACGGCCACCGCGCGCGCTCCGTGGGATGCCGCGTACTCCGCGATCAACGGCGGCAGCTCGAGGTCGCCCTCGTTGATGTTGGCGACAAACAGAACCGGTTTGGACGTCAGCGAGCCCAGAAGCGCCTGCGCGTCGGGGGCCTCGTCGGGGACGGGCACCGTGCGCACGGGCTTACCCGCCTGCAGCGCGGCAATGACCTGCTCGAGCCATTGCTGCTCCGCGACGGCGTGCTTGTCGCCACCGCGCGCCTGACGCACGACGCGATCAATTCGGCGTTCGGCTTGCTCCAGGTCCGCATAGATCAGCTCGGTCTCGATCGTGGCGATGTCGCGCATCGGATCGACGCTGCCCTCCGAGTGCACGATCCCGCTGTCTGTATGCGCGCGCACCACGTGCAGCAGTGCGTCGGTCTCGCGGATGTTGGCCAGGAACTGGTTGCCGAGGCCCTCGCCCTTGTGCGCGCCGGCGACCAGACCGGCGATGTCGTGGAACGCGATCGTGTCCCAGACGATCTTGGACGCCTTCACGGTGTCGGCCACCTGGTTCATGCGCTCGTCCGCCACGGGGACTACGGCGACGTTGGGCTCGATCGTGGTGAACGGGTAGTTGGCCGCCTCGGCGGCGACACCCGTCAGCGCGCTGAACAGGGATGACTTGCCGGCGTTGGGCATGCCGACGATGCCCACCTTCATCGGCATCGCAGCAGCCTCCCGGTGGCGGTACCGAGCGCCGCGCCGGCCAGTACATCGCTGGGGTAATGGACCCCGAGGTACGGGCGGCTCAGGGCAAACATGGTGGCTCCACCGTAGAACAGTGGGGCGGCGAGGGGCAGCGCGCGGCTGTAGGCCACCGCGGCAGCGAACGAAGTAGTGGCATGCGCGCTCGGGAAGGACAGGTCAGAGACCACCTTCGTCAATGGCGGAAGGTCCTCGAGCTCGGGTCGGCGGCGCTTGACGCCGAGCTTCACCACGTAGTTCAACCCGTAGGCGAGCCCGGTCACCGCCAGGCCGCGCGCGAAAGCGCGGCGCCGGGGCGAATCAGGGGCAGTCGCCGCGACCCCCAGCAGCCCGAGGGCAAACCAGATCGCCGCATGCTCGCCCGTGCGCGAGAACCCGGCCACCGCCCTGACCACCCGCGGGTCGCCGTGCCCGCGTTCGCGCATCAGCCGGAGCAGGCCGCGGTCCAGCTCGAGGGCGGGACCCAGCGGGGATGTGGCGGAGCTCAGAAGCCGATCCGGTGATCGTCGACGTCGATCAGCAGGTAATCGACTCGCATGAGGTCGAACACGATGAGCCCTTCAACGGCGCTCAGCTCATGCCAGCCTCCGTTTTGGCCGAGCGCCTCTCGAAGCTTGGCCAGCTCGGCCGAGCGCACGCGCGCGACCAGGGTCTGGCCGCCGTGGAAGCCGATGCTGATTTTCTGAGGCCTGTCGTCACTGCTCATATCGAAGCTCCTCGAAGGTCACTGGTGATGTGGCTCGACAATCTCGGTCAGCACCCCGCCGGCGGCCGACGGATGCACGAACGCCACCCGCGAGCCGCGGATCCCGACGCGTGGCCGCTCGTCGATCAGTCGCACGCCGGCAGCCGACAGACTAACCAGCGCCGCATCGATGTCGTCGACTCGGTAGGCCAGGTGGTGCAGCCCCGGGCCGTGTTTGACCAGGAACTTCGCCACACCGGTGTCCGGTCCGAGCGGCGCGATCAGCTCGACGTGGGAATCGCCGACATCCAGCAGTGCAGCCTCGACCCCCTGCGAGTCGATGGTCTCACGGTGCACGAGCGGCATGCTCAGAGTGTCGCGGTAGAACCGGATCCATTCGTCGAGGTCCGGCACGGCGATGCCGGTGTGGTCGATCGCGCCGAACATCTCAGAGCACGCGTTCCAGACGGGAATTGGGGCGGTACTCGCGGCCGGCCTTGGCGCACGGCTGCCCGTCCACCAGTACCACATCCGCCGTGTAGTCGTTCTGGCCACGGATAAGCGAGGATCCGACGCCATAAGCATCGACGGGGACGCGCAGCGCCTCGAACTGTTCGATCTTCTCGACCGTGAAGCCGCCGCTCGCCACGATTCTGACGTCCGGGTGGCCGGCGTCGTCCAGGGCTCGGCGCACGTTGTGGACAAGCTGCGGATTGACGCCTCGAGGGTCGAACTCGCCCATCGAACCGAAGAGCGACCGGTCGACCATCCGTTCGGAGGTATCGAGCCGGACCCCCCACAGCTGCGGACCGAGCGCCTCGGCCACCTGGACCGCGGTTCGCACCGAGTCATTTTCGAAGTCGACCAGCACGGTGATGTTCATCTCCGCCTGGAAGCGCTCGGCAAACACCTGTGCGGCCCGGACCGTGTCCCCGTGAAACGCGGCGATCAGCCCGTGGGGAACGGTCCCCACGCCGCGTCCACCCCACCACGAGGCCTGCGCGTCGGTGGACACGCCGATCGCCCCGGCCACGTGCGCCGCCCAACCGTCGCCGGTCTGCACATGCCAGTGATCGTGACGCGCCGGGAAGTACAGGATTGGCTTGCCCCGTGCGGCGCGCACCACGGCGCTGACGTTGCGCATGATCAGTGAGCGCCGGGCCAACGAGCCGAGGTAGACCGTCTCCAGGTGTGCGAACAGGGCGTAGTCCCCCTCGACCGTCAGCACGGTCTCCCACGGGGTGATCGCCTCCCCCTCGTACAGGGCGTGCACCTCAAGCTGATCCCAGCCGGACACCCATTGGCCATCCGGCCCGAAGTGCCCCGACGCGAGCTTGAGCACAGCGATCGATTCGTCGATCCCGCCAAGCAGCGACTCCTGCTTCTGGAAGACCTGCAGGAGCACCCGCGGGCGGTGGCCCACGTCCTCCAGCAGCTGCTTGGTGTGGACGAAGTAGGCATCCGAGTAGTAGCCCTCCCGCAGCCGCTCGGCGGGCAGACGGAAGACGTCAGGGTCCAAGCGCGAGCGCGATGGGGTCGGCATTGGCGGCGAGTCTATGGCCAGCGGCTGCTGGAGGGCACGTTCCATACGCAGTGACGTCGTCGCTCAAAAAGTAATACGCGTTACGTATCAAAAGTACTATGTAACGCGTAGTATTTTCGCGTAAGGTTCAGCAGATGGCCACCGAGCCGCAGCCCGAGCCCGTCGACGCGCTGGCCCAGATCTCAGGTCGCGTACAGGTCGCCTTCGAACGGCAGGCTCGCCAGCACAACCTGTCAGCCACGCTGGCCCGGCTGCTCGACGTCCTCGACGACCGCGCGCCGGCCATGAGCGAACTGGCTGACCGGCTCGGTCTCGACAAGTCGAGTACCTCCGGCTTGGTCGACCGGGCCCAGCGACGCGGGCTCGTCCGGCGAGTCCCGTCTCAGCTCGATCGCCGCTCGGTGCGGGTTCGGCTGACGATCGAGGGGCGTGAGCTGCGCCGCCAGATGCTCGCCGCCTTCGCGCAGGACCTCGGCGCGATGCTCGAGCCACTGTCGCCGGCCGATCTCGACGCGCTCACCAGCTCTCTGAGGCACCTCCTGATCGGGTAGGCACTCGGTAACGTCGCTGCGCGATGGCTTCGCGCAGGAGAGCAACCACGGTGCTGCGGCACCGCGCCTTCCGCCTGTTGCTCTGGGGTCAGGCGGCAAGCAGCTTCGGCTCAAACGCGGTCGCGGTGGCGATGGCCATCTACATCACCCGCACGACCGGGTCGGCCAGCGACCTGGGCCTGATCCTGGCCGCTCAGACGATCCCGCTGGTGGTGCTGGTGTTGTTTGGTGGAGTGTGGGCGGACCGGCTCCCGCGCCACCGCCTGATGATCGGCAGCGACCTGATCCGGGCCGCCGTGCACGCGATCCTGGCCGCACTGATCCTCGTCGGTAGCGCACGCGTGTGGGAGATCGCGGCGATCGAGGTGGTCTTCGGTGCCGCCTGGGCGTTCTTCCAGCCCGCCTACACCGGGCTGTTGCCCCAGACCGTCCCCGAGGAGGAGCTGCAGGCGGCGCGTGCGCTCACGCAGGGCGTGTGGAACCTGTCGCTGGTCCTCGGTCCCGCCCTGGGCACGGCCCTCGTGCTGACGATCGGGGCGGGCGAGGCGTTCGCGTTGGACGCGGCTTCCTTCCTGGTCAGCGCCGTCACGCTGCTGCCCGTCCGGCCGCGCACCCGCGGCGCCCGCGACGAGCGCGGCGCCCGCGACGAGCGCGACGAGCGCGACGAGCGCGAACAATCGCGCGAGACCGTCCTGCACGGACTCGCGGCCGGCTTCCGCGAGGTCTCCTCGCGACCCTGGGTGTGGGTGACGATCAGCGCCTTCAGCGTGGTGCTGATGTGTTCCTACGCGACCTGGGAGGCACTGGGCCCGATCGTGGTACGCGACGCCTATGGCCACGTTGGCCTGTTTGGCGTGTTTGTCGCGCTCTACGGCGTCGGCTCGGTGGCCGGCTCGGCGATCGGCTCGGTGTGGCGCTCGCGCCGGCCGCTGCGCGACGGGCTGCTCCTGGGTGCCGTCTGGCCGGGAATGTCCGTGGTGGTCGCGCTGGCGCTTCCGCGTGGGCTGATCGCTGTCTGGATGTGCCTGGCCGGCATCCAGAGCGGGCTGTTCATGGTCATTTGGGAGACGTCGCTGGCTCGCCACATTCCCCCCAGCGCGCTCTCGCGCGTCAGCGCCTACGACTGGATGGGATCGCTCGCGCTGCTGCCCATCGGTTTTGCCCTATCCGGCCCGCTGGCCAGCCTGTTCGGGGCCCGTACGGTGCTGGGCGTGGGCGGCGGGATCGGCGTGCTCGCCGTGCTGCTCACGCTGGTGCCTCACTCCACGCGGAACCTGTCCGATCAGCCGAGCAGCTCGCGGGCCAGATCCGCGTAGAAGCTGGCCGCGTAGCCCAGGTCGCGCACGTCGATGCGCTCGTTGGCGTTATGCATCAACGGCTCGCTCTCGGCCAACATCTGGTGGCGATGCGGGAAGAAACCGTAGGCGATCAGGTCGGGAAACGCACTGCGGAAGTGGCTCGAGTCCGAGTAGCCGGGCAGCAGCACCGGGACCGCTCTGGCGCCGGGGTCGGCAGTGCCGATCCACCGCTCGATCGCATCCATCAGCTCGGAGCGCGGGGGTGACTGGTAGCCGTAGACCGTCTCCGTGAACTCGATGTCCACCGTGGCGGCCGTCTCGCCGAGCAGTTCGCGCAGGCGCTTCAGCGCCAGATCCTCACCCAGGCCCGGCGGCACCCGGCAGTCGACCTTCACGGACGCCTGCGCCGGGATCACGTTGATCTTCTCGGAGGCCGTGACCATCGTCGGTGTCAGCGTCACGCACAGCATCGGCTCGGCGATCACCGGCAGCAGAGGCTCGTCGGCGCCCAGACGCCGCATGGCCGCCGGAATGTCCGACGGGTCGAGTCCGAGTGTCTCCAGCATCAGCAGGGGCGCCTCGGTCGGGTCGTAGCCGCAGAAGCCCGGCCGCAGTGCCTCGATCACGGGCGTCAGCTTCAGCAGCGCGTTGTCGCCCAACCGCGGCATCGAGGCGTGCCCGGCCATCCCGTTCGCGGTCAGCCGGAAGCGAAAGATGCCCTTCTCACCGCAGCAGACCCCGTAGTAGCGGGTGCCTTCGAACTCGAACGGGCTCCCGGCGCCCTCGTTGATGAGCAGGTCACAGCGAACCTTGTCGGGGTGCTCGAGCGTCAGCCACCGCGCGCCGACCTGGCCGCCAGTCTCCTCGTCGGCGACGAACACGAGCTTCAGCGTGCCGCGCTCCGGACGCCAGCCGCTGCGGGCGAGCGTCACGGCGGCGACGGCCTCCGCGGCGACCTGATTCTTCATGTCGACCGCCCCCCGACCCCAGACGAAGCCGTCGGCGATCTCGCCCGACCACGGACCATGTGCCCAGTCGCCGGCGTGAGCGAGCACCGTGTCGACGTGCCCCAGGTAGACCATCGTCGGCCCATCCGAGCGTCCGGGCAGCGTCGCAATCAGGTTCGGCCGAGCGGGCTCAGCCGCCATCAGCTCGGTCTGGAAGCCCGCCTCACGGACGTAGGCCTCGAGGTACTCGATGGCCGCGCGCTCGTTCCCGGGCGGGTTGACCGTGTTGAAGCGGATCAGTCGCTGCAGCACCTCGGTGGTTTCGGCCTGCAGGTCGGTCGGTGCGACTCGAGCATCGGACATCGGGCGCAGAGTACTAGCATCCCGGCCCGTGACCAGCCCATACGACGACGATCTCACGCTCGCCTTCGAGCTCGCTGACACCGCTGACGGGATCACCATGGCGCGCTATCGCGCCGAGGATCTGGCGGTCGAGACCAAGCCCGATCTGACGCCCGTGTCCGAGTCCGACAAGGCGACCGAGCTGGCCTTGCGCGAGCGGCTGAGCACCGCTCGGCCGCAGGACGCCATCATCGGTGAGGAGTTCGGCGGTGTCGAGTTGGGCGACGCGCCCGGACGCGCCTGGGTTATCGACCCGATCGACGGCACCAAGAGCTACGTACGCGGCATGGACACGTGGACCACGCTGATCGCCCTGCTCGAGGGCGGCGAGGTCAAGCTCGGCGTCGTCTCCATGCCGGCGCTGAAGAAGCGCTGGTGGGCCGTGCGCGGCCAGGGCGCCTTTGCCGACGGTCGCCGCATCCGCGTCTCGCCGATCGAGGAGCTGACGCACGCGCAGTTCGTGTGGAGCGGGATCGAGGAGTGGGACGCCATCGGCGGCTTCGACAAGGTGGTGGAGCTCGGGCGCCGCTGTTGGCGCACGCGTGGGGTCGGCGATGCCTGGCAGTACATGTTGGTGGCCGAAGGCGCCGCCGAGATCGCCACCGATCCCGAGGCCACGCTGTGGGACCTGGCCGCCGTGTCGATCGTGGTCGAGGAGGCGGGCGGACGCTTCACCGGCCTGGACGGCAGCGCCGGGCCGGGTGCAGGCAGCGGTCTGGCCTCCAACGGGTCGCTGCATGCCGAGGCGCTCGCCGCCCTGGGCGCCGGCGCGGCGGCCTGACGGCCGCTGAAGCCGCCTGACCGCCGATGCAGCGCCCCACGGCGATGAAGCCGCCGGGCGGCGGCCGATCAGAGCCGGACCGGCCGATGGCTATCCTGGATCGGCGTGATCCGGCCGGAGCCGACATGCGCGTAATTGCGCATCCCGACCTTGAGCAGCTGCATCTCACCGATGTCCTGCATGCGTTGAGCGACCCGGTCCGGCTCGAGATCGTCCGGTTGCTCGCCGCTCACGGCGAGCTGTCCTGCGGTCGGCTCGAGGTCTCCGTTTCCAAGTCGACGGTCACGCACCACCTGCGGGTGCTGCGCGACGCGGGCCTCACCTACACGCGCACCGAGGGCGTCCAGCGGCTGGTCTCCCTGCGTCGCGATGAGGTCGAGGCTCGCTTCCCCGGCCTGCTCGCCTGCGTTCTGGTGCACGCTGAGCCACGGCTCTCACTGGCCGCCGGCTGAGACGCCGCCCGCGCCGGGGGCAGGGAACTGCCACCCGCAGGCGAAGCACGCTCATGGAAACGCCTAAGCGCAGCCTGGCCTGTCGCGTAACCGGTGGTCCGTTTGTGGGTAGCTATCTGCGGGTATGTATCGAGACCGCGGGCGCCCACGGAGGCCGCTCAGGCTCTCGGGACGTGTGCCGACCTCGCGAATGGGCCGAGCCCTGGGCCCTCTTCGCCACTTCTTCAGAAGCCCTTACGCATCACATTGACGCGTGGAGTGTTCTGGAATGGCGTACGGGGAATTCATAGACCCACACGCCTGGAACGTCCCCGCAGAACCTGTGTGCGGTTGCTCACAGAGGCTCTGCCCGGGGCCCGCATCACCTTGACAAAACTTTACGTAGACGTATAATTCGATCATCTTCAAATTAGCGAACGAGTGAGCAGATGACACCAAAAACTCGCATACGCGGCGAGCACGCCGAAAAGAAGGAGACCACGCGCAGTCCGCGCCGCAGCAGTACCGCTGCCCAGCAGCGTGAGCGCCGGGGTCCCGCGATGAACGCGCGGACGCCTCGTCGTCGCGCTGCCACGCCGGTGCTGGACGGTTCGATGGAGGCGCTCGAGATCTTCTTCCGTGAGGCTCGGACCCACGAGCTATTGACGGCCGCCGAGGAGATCGAGCTGGCCAAGCGAATCGAGCGCGGTGACCTGGAGGCCAAGACCCGCATGATCAACGCGAACCTGCGTTTGGTCGTCGCTCAGGCCCGTCGTTACCAGGGCCACGGTCTTCCGCTGGAGGACCTGGTTCAGGAGGGGATGCTCGGGCTGATCCGCGCCGTTGAGAAGTTCGACTGGCGCAAGGGCTTCAAGTTCTCCACCTACGGCACCCTGTGGATCCGTCAGGCCATCCAGCGCGGACTCCAGAACTCGGGTCGCACGATTCGCGTTCCGGTGCATGTGGCCCAGCGTCAGGTGAAGGTCCGCAAGGTCGAGAGCGAGCTGGCTCTGAAGCTCGGCCGCGAGCCCACCGACGAAGAGGTCGCCGCCGTGGCCGATCTCCCCATCGATCAGGTCACCGAGGTCCGTGAGCTGTCCGCAGCCATCACCAGCCTGGATCAGCCAGTCGGCGACGACGGCGAGACGGCACTGGGCGATCTGCTGCGCAGCGATGAGCGCGGCCCCGACGAGCACGCCGCCGACAACTGGCGCGACGCTCAGGTGGCCGAGGTTCTGGCCAAGCTGCCGGAGCTCGAGCGCAACGTCATCGCGCTGCGCTTCGGTCTGGGTGGCGACGAGCCCCGCACGGTGCGTCAGACCGGAGCCGAGCTCGGTATCACCACCTCGCAGGCCGGTGAGCTCGAGCGTCGAGCCCTGACCACGCTGGCCCGCAACCCCGAGCTGGCCGCTCTGCGCCAGGCCGCGTAAGCGTCTCGAATTCATGAATCGTGCCGCGGCCCGCTGATTACGGCGGGCCGCGGTCGTTTAATGAGCACCATGGACAGCCTCTTCGAGGATGCCGGCGTTGATCCCGCGGTTGCGGGCCCGCTGGCCCGCAACTCCAAAGCCCCAGCCCGCGCGACTCCCGCCACCGAGCTGCCGGTTCCGCTCTCCACCCGGATGCGGCCCCAGACGCTCGAGACATACGTCGGCCAGCGGAACCTGCTCGGCGAGCACTCCGCGCTGCGCCGGGCCATCGAGACCGGTCACCCGCACTCGATGATCCTGCACGGGCCGCCCGGGACCGGCAAGACGACGCTGGCCCGCATCGTGGCCAACGCCTCGGGCGCCGCCTTCGAGGAGGAGAGCGCGGTGCAGGCCGGCCGCGCCGAAGTCCGCGCCGTGCTGGATCGTGCTCGTGAGCGGCGCAAGATGGGCGTGGCGACCGTCTTCTTCCTGGATGAGATCCATCGCTTCAACAAGGCCCAACAGGACGCGCTGCTGCCGGCCGTGGAAGAGGGGCTGGTCACGCTGATCGGGGCCACCACCGAGAATCCGTACTTTGAGGTCAACTCGGCATTGCTCTCGCGTACCCGCGTGTACGAGCTCGAGGCGCTCTCACTCGAGGATGTGCGGGCGCTGCTCGACCGGGCGGTGCAGAGCGGGGAGGCTGGGCGGCGCCGATCGCGTGGACCCGGAGGCACTGGCCTACGCGGCCGAGTGGACTCAGGGCGATGCTCGTGCCGCGCTGAACGGCCTCGAGCTCGCCGCCGAGGCCGCCGGCGAGGACGGCCGCGTGACCATCGAGGCCATCGCCGACGCCCTGCAGGGGCGCCTGATCAGCTACGACCGCCAGGCCGACAACCACTACGACACGATCTCGGCCTGGATCAAGGCCACCCGCGGCTCGGACCCGGACGCGTCGCTGTATTACCTGGCCGTGATGCTGGAGGGCGGTGAGGACGCGCGCTTCATCGTGCGTCGCATGGTGATCCTGGCCTCCGAGGACATCGGTAACGCGGACCCTCAGGCGCTCGTGGTCGCCACCGCGGCTGCCGCGGCCGTCGAGCACGTCGGCCTGCCCGAGGCCGAGTACGCGCTGGCCCAGTGCGCGATCTATCTGGCGCTGGCGCCGAAGTCCGACGGCGCCAAGCGTGCCATCAAGGACGCCCGCGCCTACATCAAGAACCACGGGGCTCAGGCCCCGCCCGGCTACCTGCGCTCGGCCAACCGGGCCGAGGGCAACTACGACTATCCCCACGCCCGCGAGGGCCACATCTCACCCCAGGAGCTGCTGCCCCCGCAGGCGACCGGAGCGCGCTTCTACGTGCCCGACGACGCCGAGGCGCTCCAGCGGGAGCGCCTCCTGGCCATCCGGAAAGCGCGCGGACGCGAGTGGCCGACTGATCCCGGGTAACGCTGCGATGGCTACTCTTGGGCCATGCCGGCCCAGGCCTACAGCGGCAAGGAATGCGTCTGCCAGTTCCGCAGGGGCATCTGTGACCAGTCATGCGTGCGCGACATGCTGGCCACGCCGTTCTACATCGCCTGCCTGCGCCTGAGCGGACGCCGGGCGCTGGTCGTCGGCGGCGGGGACATCGGCCTGGAGAAGGTCGAGGGCCTGCTGGCCTGCGACGCATCGGTCAGCCTCGTCGCGCCCGAAGCCCACCCGGCGCTCGAACAGCTGGCCGCCGAGGGTTCCATCGTCTGGCACGCCCGCGACTACGCGGACGGCGACCTCGAGGGCTGCCTGATCGCGATCGCCGCCACCGATGACACCGACGTGAACATCCGCGTCTTCAACGACGCCGAGGCCCGGGCGATGCTGGTCAACGTCGTCGATGTGCCGCCCCTGTGCAACTTCATCCTGCCAGCGATCGTGCGCACCGGTCCGCTGGCCGTGGCGATCTCCACGGCGGGCGCCTCCCCGGCGCTGGCCAAGCGCATGAAGCGCGAGATCGCTGAGCTGTTCGGCGATCCCTATGCAACGCTGGCGATCCTGCTCAACGACGTGCGCGGTTGGGCCAAGGGCACGCTGCCCACCTACCAGGACCGCAAGGAGTTCTTCGAGAGCATCGTCAACGGCGAGCCCGACCCGATCACGCTGTTGCGCGACGGCGACGTCGCCGCGGTGAAGGATCTGATCGCGGCGGCCCAGAGCACCCACCAACCGGCCTGACGGACTTGAGCGAGCTGACCCACCTGGGGGCCGATGGGCGCGCGGAGATGGTGGACGTCTCCGACAAGGCCGTGACCCAGCGCCGCGCCGTGGCCCGCGCGCTGGTGCGGGTCTCACCGGACACCGCGCGGCTGGTGGTGGCGGGGAACGCGCCCAAGGGGGATGTGGTTGGCGTCGCCCGCATCGCCGGCATCCAGGCGGCCAAGCGCACGCACGAGCTGATCCCGCTGTGTCACCAGTTGCCGCTGTCCTTTGTCGGCGTGGAGGCGGCGGTCGACACCCACTCCGGCCTGATCGAGCTGACGGCCGAGGCCCGGACGACAGCCCCGACCGGCGTGGAGATGGAGGCCCTGACCGCGGCGTCCGTGGCCGCTCTGGCCATCTACGACATGGTCAAGGGCGTGGAGCGCGGGGCGACGATCGAGCGCCTCGAGCTGATCGAGAAGTCGGGCGGACGGTCCGGCCACTGGCAGCGCTCCGAGCCGTGAGCCAGGCCGGCCTCGATCCGCTCGGCGTCCTGGCCGATGCCCAGGCTCGCGCGGGCGAGACCCTCGAGCTGGCCCGGCGGTACCTCGATCCATCGCTGGTCGAGGTGCTCCACATCCTCGGGTTCGACCAGTCCTACCGCTCGGCCAGCGGCGCCTACCTCTACGACGAGGCCGGGCGGGCCTACCTCGACATGCACAGCGGCGAGGGCTTCGCCAGCCTGGGTCACGCCCACCCTGACATACGGGCGGTACTCCAGGCGACTCTGGACTCCGACCTGATCGACGGCGTGCAGTTGCACTACTCGGTGCTCGCCGGGATGCTGGCTGAGGCGCTGTCGGCGCGACTTCCGGCCGGGCTCGAGGCCACCTTCTTTGCCAGCACCGGGGCTGAGGCCGTCGACAGCGCGATGAAGTTCGCCCGCGCCGCCACCGGGCGCCCGCGCTTCGTCTCCTGCGACTCGAGCTTCCACGGCGTGACCCTCGGGCCGCTCTCGATCGTCGGAGATGAGTTCTTCCAGGAGGGTTTCGGCCCGCTGCTGCCCGGCTGTGCCCGCGTGCCGTTCGGCGACCTCGATCGCCTGGAGGCCGAGCTCCGGGCCAGGGATGTGGCCGCCTTCATCGTGGAGCCGATCCAGGGCCGTCTGGTCACGCTCCCGCCTCCCGGCTATCTCGAGGCCGCGCAGGCGCTCTGCCGGCGCTACGGCACGCTGTTCGTGGTCGATGAGATCCAGACCGGCCTGGGCCGCACGGGTCGGTGGTTCGCCGGCGAGCACTGGGGCCTCGAGCCGGACATCGTCACCGTCGGCAAGGCACTGAGCGGCGGCTACATGCCGGTCGCCGCCATGGTCACGCGCCGCGAGATCTTCCAGCGCGCGGTGGGGTCGCTGGAGCGCAGCTACGTCCACCAGTCCACCTATGGGCGCAACCGGCTGTCGATGGCCGCCGGCCTGGCCGTGCTCCGGGTGATCGAGCGCGACCAGCTGGTCGCGCGCTCCGCCACAACCGGCGCGGCGTTGGTCGACGGACTGCGCGAGTTGCAGGCGCGGCACGAGCTGATCCGGGAGATCCGGGGCAACGGCCTGATGATCGGCATCGAATTACAGGCACCGCGCTCGCGCAAGGCGCAGCTCGGCGTGCGGCTGATGCGGATGGCCAGCGAGGGCCTCTTTCCGCAACTGGTCGTCATCCCCCTGCACCGCGACCACGGCGTGATCACCATGGCGGCCGGCAAGAACGACGTGATCAAGCTGCTGCCGCCGCTGACCTTGTCCGATGCGGAGGCTCAGCAGTTCCTCGACGCGCTCGATCAGGTGCTGACCGACTGCGAGCAGGGCACCGGCAAGAACTGGTCGGTGGTGCGCGACATCGCCACCTCCACCGTGCGCCGGCGCGGGTAGCGGGCGACCCGGGTGGCCGTCTGCCTGGTCACGGGCGCCTCCGGGTTCATCGGCGGCCACCTCGCCGAGCGGCTCACTCGAGATGGCCATCGGGTCCGCTGCCTGGTCCGCGCGAGCAGTGACACCGCGGCGCTCGAGCGCCTTGGCGCCGAGCTCGCCGTCGGCGACCTGACCGAGCCGCCCACGCTCGCCCGCGCTGCCGAGGGCTGCACACACGTCTTTCACTGCGCGGCGATGGTCTCGGACTGGGCCACGCCCCGGGAGGTGGCGGCCGTCAACGTGTCCGGCACCCGGAGCTTGGTGGCCGCCGCCGCCCAGGCGTCGGTCGGCCGCTTGGTCCACGTCTCGAGCACCGACATCTACGGCCATCCCGGGACGGCGGAGGTCGACGAGGGCCACACGGCCACCGGCTTTCGCAACTGGTACGCGCAGACCAAGCTGGCCGCCGAGGCCGAGGTCCAGCGCGGCGCGGCGACCCACCGCCTCGAGACCGTGATCCTGCGGCCCGCGACCGTCTACGGGCCCGGCTCGCGCGAGGTGATCCTGGAGATCGCCCGGGCGTTGCGCGGCGGGCAGATGCTGCTGATCGACCGGGGACGGGCGATTGCCGGGCTGTGTTTCATCGACAACCTGATCGATGCGACGCGGCTGGCCATGGACCGCGAGGCGGCTTCCGGACAGGCCTTCAACGTCACCGACGGCCTCGACGTGACCTGGCGCCGGCTCATCGACGACCTGGCTGACGGGCTCGGCTGTCCGAGAGCACGCTGGAGCCTGCCCTACCGTCTGGCCGCCGGCCTTGGCTTCTCACTCGAGCACGGCTATCGCGCCCTGCACCGCGCCACCGGCCTGAGCACCCGGCCGCTGCTCTCCCGCCAGGCCGTGCAGGTGATGGGCATCGACCAGAGCTTCAGTCACGCCAAGGCCCGCGAGCTGCTCGGCTGGGAGCCGCGCGTCGACTACGCCACTGGCCTTGAGGCCACGCTCGACTGGCTGCGCTCTCAGGGGGTCTGAGGCAGTCGACCAGGGCGGCTCGTCGCCCGCGCGCCGGCTCGCCCAGTCTCGGCAGGCGCACAAATCGAATAATCGACCCGGTCGATCGCGATTCTCTCGAGAACGCGCGTTTTTCCGAACGCAATCGGAGAATCGGTTCGCAGCCGCGCGATTATTCGGTTTAAGCATGTTGGGAGGGGGGTTTGGGCGGGGTGTTGCGCGGGAGTGCTCCCTCGAGCAGGGCTCGACCGCTCGTCTTCAGAGCTAAGCTCGCCCACTCATGCGCTGCGCGATCCTCACCGTCTCCACATCGCTGGCCGCCGGTGAGGGCGAGGACCGCTCCGGCCCCGCGCTGGCCGAGGCGGCGGCCGCCGCGGGGGCCGAGGTCGTCGGTCAGGACGTCGTCTCAGACGACGTCGGCGCCATCCAGGACTGGTTGCGCGCCCAGGTCGCAGACGGCGTCGAGTTGATCCTCACCACGGGTGGCACCGGGCTCACGCCGGACGACGTCACGCCCGAGGCCACGCTGGCCGTGATCGAGCGGGAGGTGCCGGGGCTGGCCGAGGCGATGCGGGCCGAGTCGCTGCGCTACACCCCGATGTCGATGCTCTCCCGCGCCGTGACGGGCGTGGCCGGCGGCTCGCTGATCATCAACTTCCCCGGCAGCCCCAAGGCGATCGCCCAGCTCTTCCCGGTGGTTGAGCCGGTGCTGGGGCACGCAGTTGCGACACTGCACCGGGAAAATGGACGACGCTCCGACTCCGGACACTGACCCCTCGGCCTCCGGCCCCGCTGGGCCAGAGGCCGGCCCACCCGTCATCGAGCTCGACGGCCTGACGCGCCACTTCGGTGAGCGCACGGTGCTGCGGGGGATCTCGCTGACGCTCGGGCCGGGGCAGACGCTGGCGGTGCTCGGCCGCAACGGCGCCGGCAAATCCACGCTGCTGCGGATCCTGGCGACGCTGCTGCGCCCGCACGACGGCAGCGTCAAGCTGTTCGGCGAGCCGCTGCCGCGCCAGGGCTGGGCGGTGCGCGGCCGCCTCGGGCTGCTCGGCCACGAGCCGCTGCTCTACCGCGACCTGACCGGTCGCGAGAACCTCACCTACCACGCGCGCCTGCATCGTGTCGCGCCGCAGCGCGTCGCTGAGTTGCTCGCGGCGGTCGGCATGCGCGAGCGCGCCGACGACCCGGTGCGCTCGCTCAGCCGCGGCATGGTGCAGCGACTGACCGTCGCGCGCGCCGTCCTGCACCGGCCGCAGCTGCTGCTGCTCGACGAGCCGCGCTCGAACCTGGACCCCGCCGCCGGCGAGCTGGTCGAGCCGCTGATCGGCCGCGGCTCCGGCCTCACCCGGGTGCTGACCAGCCACGACCCGCAGGCGGCGCTGGCCGAGGCCGACCTGGTGCTCGCGCTCGTCGGGCGGCCGGGCCGCCTACCTCGGCCCGCCCGACGGGCTCGACCCGGCCACGCTCCGGAGCCTGTACGCATGAGGACGGCCGGCGCGATCCTGCGCAAGGACCTGCTGCTCGAGCTGCGCACGCTCGAGACCGTCCCGGCCATGGCGCTGCTCTCGGTGATCACGTTCGTGATCTTCCACTTCGGTCTGAACCAGGACACGCTGCAGGGGCAGCTGGCCGCCGGGGTGCTCACGGTCACGCTGCTGTTCGCCGCGATGCTCGCCATCAACCGGCTGTTCGTGGCCGAGCGCGAGCAGGGCGGCTTCGACGCCTTCCTGCTGGCGCCGGTCGACCGCACCGCGATGCTCATCGCCAAGGCCGGCGCGCTGCTTCATCTTCATGGTGGTGCTGGAGCTGGTCGCGGTGCCGGCCTTCGCCCTGCTGCTCGCGCCGCCGCGGCTGGGGCAGTCGCTGCCGGCGCTGGTGCTGATCCTGCTGCTGGCCGACATCGCCTTTGCCGTGATCGGAACGTTCGTCTCGGCGATCGCCGTGCACACCCGCGCCCGCGACCTGATCGGCCCGATCATCGGCCTGCCGCTGCTGCTGCCGGCGCTGATCGCGACCGCCCGCGGGATCGGCCCGCTGCTGACCCGAGGCGCCAGCGGCTCGCCCCCGGCGAAGTGGCTGGCGGTGCTGGCGCTCTATGATCTTGTCAACGCGCTCCTCGCCATTGGCCTGTTCGACTTCCTGCTCGAGGAGTGAGCTTTTGACGGATCGTATGAGCACCCACGTTCGGCACCTGCGCGGCCTCACGATCGCCACCGCGGTGACGGTGACGGCGGCGCTGGTCCTCGTCTTCTTCTACGCCCCGCTCGACGCCAACCAGGGCTTCGTGCAGAAGATCTTCTACATCCACGTGCCGCTGGCGATCGTCTCGCTGGTCGGTTACTGCCTCGGCGGCGTGTTCGGGATCGCCTACCTGCGCACCGGCAAGCGCGTCTGGGACATGCGCTCCTACTGCGCGATCCACATGTCGCTGATCTTCTCGATCGCCGGGCCTGATCGCCGGCTCGATCTGGGCCAAGGCCTCGTGGGGCCACTGGTGGCTGTGGTCGGAGCCGACGCTGGTCTCCTATCTGATCGTGATCCTGCTGTTCTGCACCTATCAGCCGCTGCGCTTCTCGATCGAGGACCCTGAGCGTCAGGCGCGCTACGCCGCGGTCTTCTCGGTGGTCTGCGGTGCGTTCGTGCCGATCAACTTCATCGTCGTGCGGCTCTCGGTCGCGTTCGTCCATCCGCGCGTCCTCAACCTCGAGGGCGGCAACCTGCCCGGATCGATGAAGCTCACCTTCTACCTCTCGCTGCTCGGCGATCGCGCTGCTGTTCGCGACGCTGATGAAGTACGAGATGGCCGCCAAGGAGATGCGCATCGAGACCCGCCGGCTGCGGCGCAGGCTGCTGGGCGACGACGCCGTCCGGCCGCTCGGAAGGACGGCCTCGCCCTCATGATCGCCCTGTTCGCCGAGGCGCCGGCGCTGCCGCTGCACACGGCCGGCCCGTACGTCGCCGCCGCCTACATCGTGTTCCTGCTGGTCGTTCTGATCTACGTGGCGATCATGGCGCGCAGGCTGACCCGCAACCAGCCGGGAGCTGCGCGACCTGCGACGCCAGATCGAGGAGCGCGAACGGGCGCCGAGGCCGAGGCCGGCGCAGCCGAGTCTGCCTCTGCCGAGAAGGGCGCGAGGAGTCGGAGCCGGTCGCATGAGCGAGCTGCTCGCCATCGGCGTCTCGCACAAGACCGCGCCCGTCGAGGTGCGCGAGCGCCTGGCGCTGACCGACGCGCGCGCGGCCGAGTTCGTCCGCGATCTGCACGGCGTCCCCGAGATCCAGGAGGTGGTGGCGCTCTCCACCTGCAACCGCACCGAGCTGTACCTGGTCGTCGACGATCCGGTCGAGGCCGAGAGCACGGTGCTGGGGATGCTCGCCAAGCAGGCGAGCATCCAGCCCACGGCGCTGGCGCCCGCGATCTACTCGCACCGCAACTGCGAGGCGGCCCGCCACCTGTACCGCGTGAGCGCGGGGCTCGAGTCGATGATCATCGGCGAGGACCAGATCCAGGGCCAGGTGCGCCGCGCCTACGACGCCGCGCTCGAGCGCGAGACCACCGGGCCGCTCACCAACCACCTGTTCAAGGCGGCGCTCGCCACCGGCAAGCGGGTGCGCACCGAGACCGCGATCGGCGCCGGCCACATGAGCCTGCCCTCGGTCTCGGCGATGCTCGCCAAGGAGGTGCTCGGCGACCTGCACGGCCGTCGTGTGGTGATCATCGGCACGGGCGAGTCCAGCGAGCTGGCCGCCCGCGCGCTGGCCGAGGCCGGCGGAGAGCTGGTCTTCGTCGCCACGCGCCGGCGCGACCGCGCGGTGAGCCTGGCCGACCGCTTCGGCGGCGCACAGCGTCGGCCTTCGACGAGCTTGCCGGAGGAGCTGATCGGCGCCGACATGGTCGTCTCGGCGACCTCCTCGCCGCACCTGCTGATCGAGGCCGAGGAGCTCGCCGAGGTGCAGGCGCAGCGCGACCAGCGTCCGCTGCTGATCATCGACCTGGCGGTCCCGCGCGACGTGGATGCCGCCTGCGCCGCAGGTGACCGGGCGTGTCGCTGTACGACGTCGACGACCTCGAGGCGGTGGTCGCCCGCAACCGCCGCGTGCGCCAGAGCGAGGCGCGCAAGGCCGACGGGATCGTCGAGGAGGAGATCCAGAGCTTCGCCACCTGGCTCGGGTCGCTCGAGGTGCTGCCGACGCTCGCGGCGCTGCGCAGTCACGCGACCGAGATCGCCGCGCAGGTGCTCGCGGAGAACGACGGCAGGTGGGAGACCGCCTCCGAGCAGGACCTCGAGCGCGTGCAGGCGATCTCCCGCGCGATCGTGAACCGGCTGCTGCACCACCCGACGCTGCGCATCAAGGAGCTCCGCGACGACCGCGTGCACGCGCGGATGGCGCTGGTCCAGGACCTGTTCGGGCTGAGCGTGGACGATGGCCCGGCTCTGCGGGACGCGCCGGTCGAGGCGCAGGACCTGGCGGAGATCCGCAAGCTTCCGGAGCGCGCGAACCCCAGGGGCTCGTCCACGGACCCGCCGCGGTGATCCGGGTCGGGACGCGCGGCAGCGCGCTGGCGCGTGGCCCAGGCCAGCTGGGTCGCGCGCGCAGCTCGCGCGAGGCCGAGCTGGTCACGATCACCACCTCCGGCGACCGCGGGGAGGCGCTGGGCGACAAGTCGCGCTGGACCTCCGCGCTGGAGCGCGCGCTGCTCGCCGGCGAGATCGACATCGCCGTGCACTCGGCCAAGGACGTGCCCGGCGAGCTGGCTGACGGCACTGAGATCGCTGCGATCCCCGCGCGCGCAGGACCCGCGCGACGCGCTCTGCGGCGCCGCCGACTTCGCGTCGCTCGGATGCGGGCGCCCGCGTCGGGACGAGCAGCATCCGCGCGGGCTGCCCAGCTCCGGGCGCTGCGCGACGACATCGAGATCGTCGAGCTCCGCGGCAACGTCGACACGCGGCTGCGCAAGCTCGCAGAGGGCGAGGCCGACGCGATCGTCCTCGCCTACGCCGGACTGATCCGGCTGGGCCGCGAGGCGGAGGCCGATTGCGTGCTGGACGACCTGGTGCCCGCACCCGGTCAGGGCGCGCTGATCGTGCAGGCCACGAGCCGGCGATGCTCGAGTGCGAGCAGCGCTCAATCCGATCAGCGACGAGTCTGCCGAGCGTTGCGTCATGGCCGAAAGGGCACTCGCGAGCCACCTGAACGCCACATGCAACACGCCGCTCGGCGCGAGCGCGGTGCCCGCATCCGGCCAGTGACGTAACGCTCAGCGCCTGGATCGGCCTGCCGGACGGCTCGCACTGGATCACCGATGAGCTGACCGGCGCCGGCGAGCGAGGTGGCCGCGACGCGTCGCCGAGCGGATGATCGCCGCCGGAGCCCGTGAGCTGCTGGAGCAGGCTGAGAAGATGGCGGCCGCATGACCGTCTACCTGGTCGGCGCCGGCCCCGGCGATCCGGGCCTGATGACCGCCCGCTCGCTCGAGCTGATCGCCCGCGCCGACGTGATCATCCATGACCGGCTGATCCCGGAGTCCGCGCTGGATGGCGCTCGCGCCGACGCGCAGCTGATCTACGCCGGCAAGGAGGGCGGCGGCGAGCAGGTGCCGCAGGCGGAGATCACGCGGCTGCTGATCGAGCACGGCCAGTCCGCCGAGGTCGTCGTGCGACTCAAGGGCGGCGACCCGTTCGTCTTCGGCCGCGGCGGCGAGGAGGCCGAGGCGCTGCGTCGACGCCGGGATCGCCTTCGAGGTCGTGCCCGGGGTGACCGCCGGGCATCGCCGCGCCGGCCTACGCGGGCATTCCGGTGACGCATCGCGACGCCGCCAGCTCGGTCGCCTTCCTCACCGGCCATGAGGACCCCGACAAGGCGCGAGTCCGGCGCTGGACTGGCAGGGCGCTCGCCGCCTTCCCGGGCACCCTGATCGTCTACATGGGCGTGCGCCAACTGCCGGGCGATCACCGCCCGGCTGATCGACGGCGGACGCTCGGCCGGACGAGCCCGCGGCGCTGGTCCAGACGCGGGACGCTGCCCGGCCAGCGCGCGGTGCAGGGCACGCTCGCGACGATCGCGCAGCTCGCCGTCGATCAGCAGATCAAGGCGCCGACGATCGCGGTCTTCGGCCCCGTCGCCGCGCTGCACGAGAAGCTCGCCTGGCTGGAGCAGCGACCCGCTGCACGGCGTGACGATCGCCGTGACGCGCGCCCGCGAGCAGGCCTCGCGTCTGGCCGAGCGGCTGCGGGGCCTCGGCGCCGACGTGGTGGTCGCGCCGGTGATCCGGACGCGAGACGCTGCCCGGGCCGGTGCCGGAGCTCGACACCTACGACCTGATCTGCTTCACCAGCCCCAACGGCGTCGATGCGCTGTTCGAGCGGCTGCGGGCGGCCGGCCTCGACACGCGCGCGTTTCCGGTCCGTACCCAGACACGGATCGCCGCGATCGGCCCCGCCACCGCGCGGGCCCTGCGGTCGCGCGGAATCGAGACCGACGTGATGCCCAGTCAGGCGGTCGGCGAGGCGCTGGCGGAGGCGCTCGGGCGACGTCCCGGTGACGCGGGCGCTCGTGCGCGCGTGCGCGGGAGGCGCGTGACGTGGTGCCGGACGCGCTGCGTGCGCGCGGCGCCGAGGTCGACGTCGTGCCGGTGTACGAGACCGTGGTCGAGGAGCTCGACCGCTGAGCAGACCGCGGCGGTCGCGGCGCGCCGACTTCATCACCTTCACCTCGGCCTCGACCGTGCGCAACTTCCTGGCCTCGGTGGGCGGAGCGGAGGCCTGGCTGGCGCGCGGCCAGTCGCGCCCGCGGGCCGTCAGCATCGGACCGGTCACCAGCGACGAGCTGCGGGCCCATGGCCTGGAGCCGGACGTCGAGGCCGAGGAGCACGACATCGACGGCCTGATCGCGGCGATCATCGGCGCGTGAGCGTCCCGCCGCGCCAGCCGGTCATCACGCTGCTGACCGACTACGGCACTGAGCGACGAGTTCGTGGGCGTGCTGCACGGCGTGATCGCGCGCATCTGCCCTGACGCGCGCGTGATCGATCTTGAGCCACGGCGTGCCGCCGCCAGGATATCCGGGCCGGCGCTGCGCTGCTGCTGCACTCGCTGCCCTACATGCCGGTCGGCGTGCACGTGGCCATCGTCGACCCGACCGTGGGCAGCGACCGCCGCGCGGTCGCGCTCAGGCTGGCCGACGGGCGCATGCTCGTCGGCCCGGACAACGGCCTGCTCTGGCCGGCCGCCCAGGCCGGCGGCGGGGTTGAGCAGGCGGTCGAGATCTCCGCGTCGCCATGGCGGCTCGAGCCGCTCGCGGCGACCTTCCACGGCCGCGACATCTTCGCTCCGGTGGCGGCGCACCTGGCGGCGGGTGAGCCGCTCAGCGCCGGCTGGCCAGCCGCTGGACCCCGGCCAGCTGGTGCGGCTGGAGATTCCGGGATCGCGGATCGAGGCAGGCAACCTGGTCACCAGCGTGCTCGGCAGCGACCGCTTCGGCAACGTGCAGCTGGCCGCCGGGCCGGACGACCTGGCCGGGCTCGAGGTCGCCCTGGGCCAGCCGCTGCGCTTGACGCTGCTCTCGGGCCACAGCCACCTCGCCACCGTCGCCCGCACCTTCAGCGACGTGGGCGAGGGCGAGTTGCTGGTCTTCGAGGATGCCTCGCGCCGCCTCGCGCTCGGCTGCCATCGCGGCAGCGCCGCGGCGCGTCTGGGGCTGCGCGGTGGCGATGAGCTGCGGATCAGCCCGGCGTCCGGATCATGACGGCCCCGGTCTGGGCGGCTGAGCGCCTGGGCAGTCCCCGGGTGCATCTGCGCCAGACCGACTCGACCAACCGGGTCGCGCGCGAGCTCGCCGGGCGTGGCGCATCGCACGGAACGCTCGTCACCGCCTCGGAGCAGACGGCCGGACGGGGCCGCCAGGGTCGTGCTTGGAGCGCGCCTCCGGGTACGGCTCTGCTGGCCTCGTGGGTGATCCGATCGGATTCGCCCACGCCCCTGCTGCCGCTGGCCGCAGGCGTTGCCGTGGCTGAGCTGGCCGGGACCGGCGCGCGCGTCAAGTGGCCCAACGACGTGCTGATCGCCGGTCGCAAGGTCGCCGGCATCCTGGTCGAGGGCCGGCCGCAGGAGGACTGGGCGGTGCTCGGAATCGGCATCAACGTGGCCCTCGGGATCGAGCAGCTGCCCGAGGAGCTGAGGGATCGCGCCGCCACGCTGGGTCTGGACCGGTCCGAGATCGACCCCACGCTCGGGCGGCTGCAGGCGATCCTGGAGCGGTGGCTGTTTGCGTCCGAGCCGGCGGTCCTGGGCGCCGTGCGGGTCCGCGACGCGCTGCTGGGCCAGTCCGTGAGCTGGGACGGCGGTAGCGGCACCGGCGCCGGGATCGACGTCTCAGGCCGTCTGCTCGTGGCCCTCGCCGACGGATCCAGAGTCGCCCTGGAGGCCGGCGAGGTCCACCTCGGACTCGGACGCGCTAAAGCCGGTCGGCGCTGATCAGGCGCGCCAGGAAGCGCTGGGTCGCCGCCTCCCGGGGTGCGCTGAGGACCTGCTCGGGCGGCCCCTGCTCGACGATCCGCCCATCCTCGAGGAAGCAGACCTGGTCGGCCACATCGCGCGCGAACGACATCTCGTGGGTGGCCAGGATCATCGTCATGCCCTCGAGCTTGAGCTCGCGGATCAGCTCCAGCACCTCGCCGACCAGCTCCGGGTCGAGCGCCGAGGTGACCTCGTCGAGCAGCAGCGCCCGCGGGCGCGTGAGCATCGCGCGCGCGATCGCGACGCGCTGCTGCTGGCCGCCGGAGAGCTTGTCCGGATACTCGCGCGCGCGGTCCTCGAGCCCGAAGCGCGCCAGCAGGCTCAGCCCGTCCTGCGCGCGCCTGCCGCGGCCGGGATCTTCTGGCCGCGCACGGCGCCGAGCATGACGTTGTCGATCACGCGCATGTGCGGGAACAGGTTGAAGGACTGGAACACCAGGCCCGAGCCGGCGACGGATCGGCACCGGATTCTGCCCGGGCACCGTGATCGGCTCGCCGTCGAGGAAGATGTCGCCGTCGTCGATCTCCTCGAGCAGGTCGATGCAGCGCAGCAGCGTCGACTTGCCTGAGCCCGAGGCGCCGATCAGCGCCACCGCCTCGTGCTCGCCCACGCGTCAGATCGATGCCCTCTGAGCACGTGCTGTTCGCCGTAGGACTTTGGTGACGCCGCGGAGCTCGAGGACCGGCGCTCCAGCGGGAGCGCCGGTGGCCACAGGAGGTTCGGCCGCCACTCCGCTCATCGCGGGCCCAGGGCGAGCACCGAGCCGCGCTCGGCGGATCGTCCGCCACTGCAGGTGGTCGACGAAACGCGTCATCGGGATCGTCACGCACAGGTAGAGCGCCGCGGCGGCCAGCAGCGGGGTGTAGTTGAAGTTCGCTCCTGGAAGATCTGCGCGACGCGGAACGCCTCCTGCGGCCCCAGGATCGAGATCAGGGCGACGTCCTTCTGCAGGGCGATGAAGTCGTTGAGCAGCGGCGGCACCACCCGGCGGACGGCCTGGGGCACGATCACGTCGCGCAGCGCCTGGGTGGGGGTCAGCCCGAGCGCCAGGGCCGCCTGACCCTGGCTGGGGTGGATCGACATCAGGCCGGCGCGGAACACCTCGGAGACGTAGGCCGAGTAGTTCATGGCCAGCGCCGCCTCGCCGAGGACGATGGCGCTCGTCGGGCACCCCCTTGAGATTGAGGGCAGGCACGCCGAAACCGATGAGGTAGATGAGCAGGATCGTCGGGATCCCGCGCATGACGTCCACGAACACCGCCGCGAGCAGTCGCACCGGGTACAGCAGCGGGGTATTCGAAGATGCGGATCAGCGCGATCAGCAGGGCCAGCACCAGCACGCAGACCTCGACGATCAGGAACATCCGCACGTCCAGCCAGAAACCGGACGCGACGCCACCGAATGACTTGCCGAACCAGTGGCCGAGAGGAACGTCGTCCGGAAGCTCGACCAGCCCGACGCGGTCACGATGCGGGCGACCAGCCCGCCCAGGACCACCACCGTGGCCAGGGCGGAGATGAGGATGTGACGGCGCCGGCGTCGGCGCCGAGCCTGCACCCGATCCTCCCGCGTGGTGAGCGGGTACGGCGTGCTCACGGCACGAGCGAGCGCACTCCCGGTCCTACTTGAGGACCGGGACCGACACCTTGGACGACATCCACTGCCGGGTCAGCTTGGTCAGCGTGCCATTGGCCTTCAGCTTGGCCAGCGCCTGGTTCACGCAGGGGGTGAGCGCGGAGCCCTTCTTGAGCAGCAGGCCCCAGTTATCGCCACCGGGGGCGGTGAACTGGCCGGCGATGGTCGTCTTGCTGATCTCGGCTGAGGTCAGGTACAGGGCGGTCGCGTAATCCACCACGATCGCGTCGACGCGATGCACCTTGAACGCCTCGACCACATCGCTGGAGGTGGTGAAGACCTGGATCTGCTTGCTCGGTTTGATCCTCTGCTGGACCGCGCTCAGGCTGGTGGTGCCGACCTGGACGCCGAGCGTGGCGTTCTTGAAGGCGGCCAGCGACTTGGCATGAGCGAGAGGCGAGCTCTTGTCGACGATGATCGCCTGCGGGTTGGTGTAGTACGGCGAAGAGAAGGACACCACCTTGGCGCGGGCCGGCGTGATCGAGATCTCGTTGATGTCGAAGTCGAAGCTCTTCGGGCCCGGCGCGTAGGAGTTGTCGAACGGCTCGGTCGACCCACTTGAGCTTGCTGGGCCCGAAGCCGAGCCGCTTGGCCACCGCATAGGCCACGGCGCTCTCAAAGCCCTTGCCGTTGGCCGGCTTGTTGTTCTCGAAGTACGGTGGGTAGGCGGGGGCATCCGTGGCCACCGTCAGCACGCCGGCGCTATGCAGGGCCAGCTTCGAGGTGGAGCACGACGCGGCGGCGGAGACAGCGGTGGGAGCAGCGGAGGCGGTGGGGCCAGCGGCGGCGAGGGCGACCGTCGTGGCAAGGGTCGCCGCGGCCAGGGCCAAGGGTGATTTCTTCGACATAAGACCGCAGCAATCTACAGCGCACAGGTGCGCTTTGCTTGGTTGACGGACTCAGCAGATGGTGATTGTCGATCTCAGCGCCCGGCTGATCGTCACCGTCAGCTTGTGGCGCCGCCGGCCGCCGCCGGCGAGCTTCTCGGTATAAAAGGCCCGCACGCTCAGCCTGTGGGCTCCGCGGGTCAGGCCGCGCAGTGACATTTCGATGCTGGCCGGCAGCCGCCGCACGCGCTTGGCCTGGTGGCCGAGCGTGACCGTCACGTAGTGCAAGGTGAGCCGGGCACCGTGGGGCAGTCTCCTGCGGTTGACGCGCACGTTGATGGCTGAGCCGGTCGGGCGGCACGACTGGTTCGCCGCGGAGCCGTTGTCCGAGCTGCCGGACACCGTGACCGACAACTGCTGGTTGCCCAAGGTGGCTGGTGGTGCGCCGTCACCCCGGCCTCCGGTGCCGCCTCCGCTCCTGGGGAGCGGGCCCACGGTGATCCCGCCAGGCGGAACCAGCGCGATCGCGCTCGGATCGGAGCCCACGGCGATCGGAGTTCCGGCTACGCCGGTGGCCAGGGCGACCGGGGTGATCTGACCGCTGCTGGAATTGGTCACGTAGGCGGTCGAGCCATCCGCGGAAATGGCGAGCCCGGTCGGATCTGAGCCGGACGCGATGGCCGGGCCCGCGACGCCGGTGGCCAGGGTGACCGGCGTGATCGTCCCGCCGCTGTTGCTGGCCACATAGGCGGTCGATCCATCGGGCGTGATCGCGATCGCGTCCGGAGTGGGCGCGTCAACGTTGATCGGCGCTCCGAGTCCACCGTTGGCCAATGAAACGGGTGAGATCGTGCCCGCCGCCACGTCTGTGACATAGGCGGTGGCGCCGCCCGGGGCTATGGCGAGCGCGTCGGCATTGGCGGGAATCTGGGTCGGGTTGCCGACCTGGGAATCGGCCAGCTTGATCGGCCAGTCGCGCCCCGCATCGGAGACCACGTAGGCGGTCTCGCCGTTGGGCGCGATGGCAATCGCGTTGGGTTTGTCGCCCAACATGATCGGAGTGCCGACGGCACCGGTCGCCAACGCCACCGGGACGATCTTCGAGGACGCGTAATCGGCCACGTAGGCGATCGCGCCGTTGGGTGTGATGGCGATCGCATCGGGGCCGGCCCCGACCGAGATCGGACTGCCCACCACACCGGTGGCCAGGTCGACCTGGCTGATGGTCCCGGCCTGCTGATTGGCGACATAGGCGAGCTGATCGCTGGCCCACGCAGGGCTGACGAACAGGCCGCAGAGGGCAACGGCGAGCGGCAGCGCAGACAGGGAACGGGTTCGAAGCGGTCGCCTCACCCCCCAGGTATCGGCCGCAGCGGCCCCGAGCTTCAGAAAAATCGAGAATCCTGGACTAGAACAGCTGTCCAGGCGGCCAACGCCGGTTCAGGCGGCGTCGCGGTCGAGCTCGCCGTCCTGCGGCTCGTCGTCGTCGTCGACTTCGTCCAGAGCATCGTCTGGCTCGTCGTCTTCATCCGGCTCGTCTTCGTCGTCCGGCTCATCGTCGTCGTCGACATCGTCGTCGGCGTCGACATCGGGCTCGGCGTCCAGCTCATCTTCATGCTCGCTCGTGACGTCCAGCGTCTCGTCGAGTCTCGAGCTCGAGCTCGTCGCTGTCGAGCTCGGTGCCGCCGATCGTCGCAACCGCGCCCGCCGTGACGGGAGCGCCGTCGCCCGATTTGCGTGAGCGCCGCCGGCTCTTGCTGCGGCGGCCCTTGGGGAAGTTGCGCAGCAGCTCGCGGGCCAGTGCCGCCGGCTTGCGGGCCATGCGTGTGCGAGCGCCGTTGATCGCCTCGGCCGCCTCCGGCGTGTGGGCGAGGGCCGCCGCGAGCAGAGCCGCGGACAGGCGCCGATCCTCCTTGCGGGTGGCGTGGACGAGCCGGCGAGCGTTGCGCGCATGCGCCGCTCCGCTCGAGTTCACCAGCAGCCCGAGCAGGCGCTTGGTCTCCGGCCAGCGCTGCACGGCGTACTCCTCATGCACCTCACGCGTGTATTCCGCCATGCGCCAGATCCAGTTGTTGGCCTGATCGCGACGGCCGATGCGACGCTCGGCCAGGGCCTGGAGCATGACCTTGACGCCTTCCCGCCGTTCGTCTCGCGGCCAGGCGCCCATCATCTCCACGGCGATATCGAAGGCCTCGGCGTCGCGAGAGGTGGAAATCTCCTGCAGGGCCCTCAGTCGCAGCTGCGAGCTGCGGTTGCGCTGCAGCGCGGTGACCAGGAACAGCCGGCGCAGCTCGCCCTGGCGATCGAAGTGCAGCATCGCCTTGGCGCGGCGCCAGGCGTTGGGCGCCACGCGCGCGCCCGCCAGCTGCGCCCACACGCGCTGCTCGCCGTAGTCCAGATGCTCGACGGCGATTCGCCACAGCTCGCGCTCGAAGACCTCGGCGCGCCGCTCTGGATCGGGGGTCACCGGCAACACGCGGCGCTCCACGCGGATCCGGCGTCCGCGGCCGCGGCGCACGGGCCCCACGACGATCGCGCCGCCGCGATAGACGTCGCGATCGAGCAGCGAGTGCAGCGTGACCACCGGGTCGTCGTGCTTGGTCGCCGGATGGACAAAGTCGATGACGATGCCCGCCTCCTTGCCCGGATGGCGGCGGGTCACGCGGCCCACCCGCTGCTGGTAGATGCGCTTGGAGGCCGTGGGGGCCAGATGCATGCAGATGGTCGCGCGGGGGCTGTTCCAGCCCTCGGCCAGCAACTGCGCGTTGACCAGCACGTCGACCTTGCCGGCCTCGTAGTCGGCCAGGATCTTGGCCAGCTCGCGCTTGGGTGTCTCACCGGACACGGCCATCGCCTTCATGCCCAGGGCGCGGAACGACTCAGCCACGTTGTAGGCGTGCTTCACGCCGGCCGCGTAGACCACGCCGGGTGTGCCGTTGAAGCGCGTCTTGTACAGGTCGGCGATGGCCAGGTTGAAGGGTGTCTGGTCGAGCAGCTCGGCCAGCATCTCCTGATCGAACTCGGTGTCGACCTCGCCCCGGCGCAGCGGGACCTTGGCGATCGTGCGCACGCCCGGCCCGGGCGGGATGCGGATGCAGCGCAGCGGAGCGATCACGCCGCGGCGGGCCGCCTGGGCGAGATCGAACCGGGAGGTCTGCGTGGGGAACAGATCGGTGACGTGGCGCGCGATGAGAGCGCCGGTGGCCGTCATGCCGATCCAGATCGGCTCGTGCCACTTGCGGATCGCCGCGGAGGTCTTCTCGCCGAGGGCGGTGTGCGCCTCGTCGCAGATCACGATCGCGTAGGCACCGGAGATCTTTCCGGCGTTGCGCACGAACCACTGGTAGGTCTCGACGGTGACGGGGCCATTGGCGGCGTCCTCGCCCTTCAGCAGCGGTTTGCACAGTCGCTCGCGGTAACCGCGGTCCTTGAGCTCGCCGATGAACTGATCGACCAGGTTGCGCCGGTGGGTGAGGATCAGGACGCCGCCGGTGCGTGACGCCTCGACGAAGCCGACGGCCGCGACCGTCTTGCCGGCGCCAGTGGCGTGCTCGAACCAGAAGCGCCGGGCCGCCCCGGGGTCCTCGGCGAGCAACTGCTCCTCCGAGATGTCCTCATCGAGCGCCGCGTCGTCGTGCTCCCAATCCTGGGGCTCCTCCTCGGGATCGGGCTCGGGCTCGGACTCCTCGTCTGCGTCCTCGTCGTCGTCTTCTTCGTCCGCTTGCGCGGAGAGCTCGGCGTCGTCCTCGGCCTCAATCTCCTCCATGGCCTCTACCTCGTCGTCCCCGTCGCCGTGTTCGTCCTCGACAGACTCGGCCGGTGCGGCAACGCCCTGCACACCGGCCAGGAGCGCGGTCAGCGTGCCCGAGAGCGCGTCGACCTGATGGGCCGACAGCACGGTCCCGTCGACGAGCTTGGGCTCGTCCTCGGAGAGCAGCCGCTCCAGGCCGAGCAGGAGCGAATACTCCTGGCGCCAGTCGAGCGAGGGAACCTTCAGGCCCGCCTCGACGTCAGCCAGCGCAGCGTCCAACGCACGTCGGCGCGCTGTCCCCGGCGCCAGGGCTTCCTGTGGCGTCTCGCCCTCAAAGACGAAACGCTCATGCGTCAGTTGTTCCGCGCGCTTGATGGCGGCGGAACTCGGAAGGGGGGTGGAATCACCCATCTACGAGCATTCGGGAAAAGGAAATGTGGAAAAGGGAGCCGCGGATAAAGCTGGGCGGCTCAGATATGGCTCTCGAACTCGAGAGCTTGAGGTGTCTCCGCAGAGCTGTGGCGTTCTCTCTGCCCTGGACGACTGACCGAGAGGATAACGCGTATTTAAGCAGACGACCGGACGGACGCGCCAGAAAGCCACGATCCCCCCGAAACTCCGGGCGCAATTTGCGCAACTCCGGGGTGGTGAACCCGCCGGCGTCGTGTGGCAAGCTTCGGCTGTGGACATGCGTCGCGCCGACACCACAATCGGCTTCGAGATCAGGCGACTGCGGACTCAGGCCGAGTTCGACGCCGCGCTCGCCTTGCGCCATGACGTCTTCTGTGTCGAGCAGGGCGTGCCCGCCAACGAGGAGCGCGATGGGCGGGACCGGGGAGCCGTGCATCTGATCGCGGTCCAGGCTGGCGAGCTGGTCGCCACCTGTCGGCTCGTCTTCGTCGGTACCACCGTCCAATTCAGCCGCCTGGCCGTTAAGCGCAGTGCCCGCCGTCAGGGGATCGCCGCCGCCCTGCTCCGGGCGGCCGACGAGGAGACCCGCGCCCGCAGCGCCAACCGCATCGTGCTGCACGCCCAGACCTACGCGCGGCCGCTCTACGACCAGGCCGGTTACGTGACGCGCGGCCGCGAGTTTGTCGAGGCCGACATTGAGCACATCGCCATGGAGAAGCTGCTCTGAGCGCATGCGGGCCCTAGTGCAGCGCGTGCTGCGCGCCTCCGTCACCGTCGCCGGCGAGAAGGTGAGCGAGATCGGTCCCGGGTTGCTCGTGTTGCTCGGCGTCACCGGCAGCGACACCGAGGCGCACGCGGCCCGGCTGGCCGAGAAGGTCAGGGCGCTGCGCATCTTCCCCGACCCCGACGGGCGTATGAACGAGCCGTTGGGGGACCGGGAGATTCTGTGCGTCAGCCAGTTCACCCTCTACGGCGACACCCGCCGCGGGCACCGTCCGAGCTACGGGGCGGCGGCGCCCGGCGAGCAGGCGCAGCCACTTTACGAGCATTTCTGTCGGCTGGCCGGGGCCCGACGCGGCAGCTTCGGCGCCGACATGCAGGTGGAGCTCACCGGTGACGGGCCGGTCACGCGGCTGCTCGAGTACCCGCCGCCTGGGCCGCCCGGGCCCGGGTTGCCCGGGTCGTCCGGATAGACGATCAGGCCACAGTGGCCGGCTGGCAGATGCGTCCCGCCGGCGCCCGCACGGCCGATTCGTACACCTCCCAGGTGGCCTCGGCGGCGTCCTTCCAGGTCCAGCGGGGCGCGGCCGGGGCCGGCCGAGTCGCTCGCTCGGCCGCGTGCACGAGCCCGTCGAGATCGTCCGGCGGCAACAGCTCAGCCCGATCGCCCAGGACCTCGCGCACCGCCGGCACGTCGCAGGCGGCGACCGGTGTCCCACAGGCCAGCGCCTCCACCGGCGCCAGCCCGAAGCCCTCGTCGGTGGAGGGGAAGACCAGCGCGTGGGCGCCCGCGTAGATGCAGGCCAGGTCATAGTCGGACACCTCGCCGGTCAGCGTCACGTCCGGCAGCTCCCGCGCCCAGGGCCCGCTCGGACCCACCAGCACCAGAGGCAGCGACCGCCGGGCCCGGGTCAGCTGCAGGACGCGCTTGTGCGGGTCGGGCGTCTTGAGCCCGCCGACCCACAGCAGATAGGCGTCGGGAAGCGAGAAGCGCAGGCGTACGTCATCGATCTCCGTCTGAGAACGGGGTTGAAACACCGGGGCGGCCGCCTCGGAGATGACCTCGATGCGCTCACCGGGAATCTGCAGGGCGTGCATCACGTCGTTGGCCACGACTCGGGTCGGCACGATCAGGCGGACGGACCGCTGCGCGGCCAGGTAGCGCATCTGCATGCGCAGGCCGCGGCGCAGGAGCGCGCTCGGTTTCTTCAGCGCGATCAGGTCGTGGACGGTGACCACCATCGGCACCGGCGAGTGCAGCAGCGCTCCGTCGAGCCAGGGCGAATGGAACAGGTCGCAGTGGGCTCGCTGCGGAGAGTGCGTCTCGATCACCTCGCGCCCGGCGGCCCTCAGTGCAGCCAGCAGGGAGCGGGAATAACGTCCCACTCCGTGGCGGTCCTTACCGGCCCGGCTGTCGAATGCGACGTTCATGGACTGGTCAATCGACTCTATACCCTCAATGCGCCGTGCCCACCTGCAGCGCTCTAACATCGCCCAGGATGCGACTTCGGCTCTGGCGTGTCGCCCGGATGGCGACTGTGCTCACCGCGGTGTCGGCGGCGCTCGCGCCCGCTGGCGCCAGCGCCTTTCACAAGGCGGTCTGGGGGCCGGCCAACTACCGGGGCATCAACCAGTTCCCGCTGTACCGCAAGCTCGGCGTCAAGATCTACCAGACCGAGCTCGATTGGTACACGGTGGCTCCCCACAAGCCGACCGACCCCACCTCACCCCAGGACCCCGCCTACGTCTGGCCGGTGCAGCTGACCCGGGAGATCACCAAGGCGCAGCACTTCGGGATGAGCGTCCTGATCCAGGTCGGCAATGCGCCGGCCTGGGCCAACGGTGGCCACGGCGGCCCCGGCTGGGCGCCCAAGAGCCCGGCCGCCTACGCCCAGTTCGTCCAGGCGGCCGCGCGTGAGTTTCCGAGCGTTCGCCTGTGGATGATCTGGGGCGAGCCCAACCGCAAGGACGACTTCAGGCCTGAGGTGCCGGCCAAATACACGCAGACGCGTCTCACCGCCGCGCAGAAGCGCGCGCCCCACCTGTATGCGCAGATGCTGGATGCGGCCTACGGGGTGCTGAAGGCCGTCAACCCGCGCAACAAGGTCATCGGCGGCGACACATATACCGCCGGGCTGATCGATCCCCAGCAGTGGATGGGGAACCTGGTTCTGCCCAGCGGCAGGCGCCCGCGGATGGACATGTACGGCCACAACCCGTTCAGCTACACGGTGCCGCTGTTCGGCGCGGCCCCTTCGAGTTACGGGGAGGTCCAGTTCTCGGATCTGCCGCGGATGGAGTCCTGGACCCGGACCTATTTCGGCCGCCGCCTGCCGCTGTTCCTGTCGGAGTTCTGCGTTCCAACTGCAGTCGATCAGACCTTCAACTTCTATATCTCACCACCGTCGGTGGCGGCGAAATGGGTCAAGGACGCCCTCGTCACGGCCCGTCACTCCGGTTACATCGACGCGCTCGGCTGGGACGACGTGCACGATCAGCTGCCGGTGAACTCCTGTGGGCTGATCCAGCAGAACGGCATGCGCAAGCCGGACTTCTACGCGTTCGCCAACAATTGACGGTGCTGGCTGAGAGGGGCCCATGGACTGTGTGGTGACCGGGGGAGCGGGCTTCATCGGGTCAAACCTGGTTGACGCTCTGGTCGATCGCGGCGATCGCGTCGCCGTGATCGACGATCTCTCCAGCGGCAAGCTGGAGAACCTGGACGGTGCGCTGGCCGCCGGTGCACAGCTGCATCGCCTGGATGTCCGGGATACCCCCGCGGTGGCCGACGTGTTTGCTCAGGTTCGTCCGCAGCTGGTGTTTCATCTGGCTGCGCAGATCGACGTGCGCCGCTCGGTCGACGATCCCGCCTTTGACGCCGACATCAACGTCGGCGGTGCGATCAGCGTGCTCTCCGCGGCGCGCGACTTCGGTGCCGCGCGGGTGGTCAACACCTCGACCGGTGGCGGGCTGTACGGAGACGCCGACCGGCTGCCCACGCCCGAGGACCATCCGGTGCATCCGCTCGCTCCCTACGGGCAGAGCAAATACGCGGCCGAGGGCTACTTCGAGTTGTTTGCTCGGCTCCACGGTCTCTCCACCGTGTCGCTGCGCTACGGCAATGTGTATGGACCGCGACAGGACGTGCACGGCGAGGCCGGCGTGGTGGCCATCTTCTGCGGTTGCCTGATCGAGGGGATCGCGCCGCGCGTGTTCGGTGACGGCCGGCAGACCCGAGATTGGGTGGACGTGGCCGACGTCGTGGCGGCCAACCTGCTGGCCGCCGACGCGCCGGTCACCGGACCGATCAACATCGCCGGGGGTGAGGAGACCTCGGTGCTCGACCTGGTGCAGGCACTGGGTGACGTCGGCGCTGCGCGCGGGCTCGCCCTGTCAGACCCCGAGTTCCGGTCCGCGCGGGCCGGCGAGGTCAGCCGCAGCCGCCTGGACATCTCCCGCGCGGCCCAGGAGCTCGGCTGGTCCCCGACCGTGGCGCTCCGCGATGGTCTGGAGCGCATCCTGGGGGGCTTGGTCTAGATTGGCCGCCGTGGATATGGCTGACGGACGCCTGCCGGGCGTCAAGCTGATCAGGCCACGGGTGCTCGGCGACGCGCGTGGCTTTTTCATCGAGAGCTTTCGGGCTGACGCGATGGCTGAACTGGCCAACGGGATCGCCTTCGTCCAGGACAACCACTCGCGCTCAGGCCTCGCCATCGTGCGCGGTATGCACTTCCAGCCCGGTCAGTGGAAGCTCGTGCGCTGTGCGCGTGGCTCCATCTTCGATGTCGTCGTCGACATCCGGCCCGGCTCGCCCACCTTCGGGCAGTGGGAGGGGCATGAACTGGACGACGAGGCGCATATGCAGCTCCTGGTCCCCGCCGGGTTCGCCCACGGCTTCTGCGTCCTGAGTGACGTGGCGGACGTGACCTACAAGGTGTCGAGCTATTACGACCCCGCTAGGGAGGGCGGCTTCCGCTTCGACGACCCGGCCGTCGGGATCGGCTGGCCGATCCCGCCCGAGCAGCTGATTGCCTCCGCTCGGGACACCGCCGCGCCGACCCTGGCCGAGATCAAGCCGACGCTGTCGGCCGACGACATCGCTTAGCATCCGTCCGGTATGCGTGCCCGCCTGGCCGTGACCGAGAAGCAGTTCCGCGTCGTGACCTACGTCGCGCTGGCCGCGCTGTCGCTGATCGTGTTCACCGGCGCGCTGGTCCGCCTTACGGACTCCGGGCTCGGCTGCCCCACGTGGCCGCGCTGTTACGGGCACATCTACCCGCCGGTTTCGCTGCATCCGCTGATCGAGTTCGGCAACCGCACCCTGTCGGGCTTCGTCGGCCTGGTCACGGGCGTCGTCTTCGTGCTCTCACTGACCCGCCGGCCCTTCCGCCGGGATCTGGTCTGGCTCTCGGCTGCGCTGCCGTTGGGGGTCGTGGCCCAAGCCGTGCTGGGCGGCTTCACCGTCCGCGAGAAGCTCGCCCCGGGGTTCGTGATGTCGCACTTCCTGCTCTCCATGGTCATCCTGATCTTCGCCCTGTGGCTGGCCTGGCGGGCCACCTATCCGCCGGGCACGCGGCCGCCCACCCGGGACCGGCTGCTCGTCTGGTCGGTGCGCGGTCTGTCCGTGCTCTGCGCGATCACCTTGTTCGCGGGCACGGCCGCCACCGCGGCCGGCCCGCATTCGGGCGGGAACGTCGGCCAGCACATCAAGCGCCTGACGATCAAGGGCCCCGACACGCTCGAGTGGGCGGTGCACCAGCACGCCACCATCGCGGCCGTCTTCGGCGTGTTCGTGATCCTGGTCTGGCTGCTCAAGCGGAGTCGGACGGCGGGCGCGCTCGACCCACTCGAGCCGCTCACCGTGCTCGGCATCCTTACCGCCGCCCAGGGGTTGGTCGGTTCGGTCCAGTACGAGCTCAAGCTCCCGGCCGAGATGGTCTGGGTGCACGTAGTGCTGGCGACACTCACGTGGCTCGTCATGTTGTGGGCGGTCGCCGTCGAGGGCCGCCTCGGCGAGCCGGCGGCGGTGGAAAACGAGGAAGCAATCGCTACGATCGTGGCCGAATGGTCACGGAGCGTTCCAGCGAGCTGACCGGTAACGGAACAGCCGAGGGCGAAGGGTCGCTGCGGATTCTCGTCGTCGACGACGAGTCCGATCTGCGCGAGATGCTGACCCGCTCGTTCTCGCGGGAGGGCCACAACGTCACGGCCGTCGGCAGTGGTCGCGAGGCGATCGACCGGGCGGGCTCGGAGCACTTTGACATCGTGCTGCTCGATGTCGCACTCGGTCCAGGCCCGGACGGCTACGAGGTCTGTCGCACCCTGCGAGCACGGCGCAACGTCGTGCCGATCATCATGCTGACCGCGCTCGACTCGGAGGCCGACGCCGTGCTCGGCCTGGAGGCCGGTGGCGACGACTACGTGACCAAGCCCTTTGGTCTGGCCGAGCTCCGCAGCCGGATTCGCGCGGTGCTGCGACGCACCGGCACGCGCGGCGGCCCGATCGGCTCCGAGGTGCTCACCATCGGCCCGATCACGCTCGATCGCTCCCGCCGCGAGGTGACCTTCGACGATCAGCCCGTGCGCCTCACCTTCAGCGAGTTCGAACTGCTGGACGCGCTGATGACCGACCCCGGCCGCCTGCTCAACCGCCAGGAGCTGCTCCGGGCCATCTGGGGAGACAGCGCCTATCGCGACCCCCGCGCGATCGACGTACACATCCGCCACCTGCGGGAGAAGCTCGAGCCCGAGCCCGACAAGCCCAAGTACATCGTCACCGTACGGGGCGCCGGATACCGGCTCGGCACGGGTTAGTCCGCCATGTTGCTGGCGCGGCTGCGCTGGAGCGCGTTCGGGCTCCGTGGCCGAATCGTCGGCGCCGTGCTGGCCACCACGGCCATCAGCCTCGGGGCGGCCGCGCTCGTGCTGCTGCCGCGGCTCGAGACCTCGCTTAAAAACGCCTCCAAAAACACGCTCGAGTCCGGCGTGGACAAGCGCGCCAAGAGTGATCTGAGACAGCTCGCCCGAATCAGATACTGGGTGATTCCCGAGGCCTGCGTCAGCAAGAAGGGCGGGCTTGCCCACGAGGCCATTCAGGAGACCAAACGGCTGGGCGATGTGCTCAGCAAGATCACCGACACCCTGGGCGCGGTCAGCGTCACGTTGGTGGGCTATGTCGATGCAGAGGGTCAGGGGAAGGTGATCGACCTGAACCTGTGCAGTGGCTCGGCCGCGACTCCAGCGCCGGCTCCCGCGAACCCCGGCAGCCTTGGCGATGTCGGGATCGCGTACAAGTCGGGCACTCCGCACTATTCGTTCAGCACCAGCGGTGCTCCGGTCGTTCGCGTCGCCATCCCGCTCGATGCCTACGACAGGGCCGCGCCGCCGGATGCCGTGCTCGCCGTGCGCAGCTCCATCCAAGGGATCACGGACGCGGTGAGCGCCGTTCGTCAGTCCTTCGAGATCGGCGCGCTGGTGGCGATCCTGCTCACGATCCTCATCGCGATTCCGCTGGCCGGCACGCTGGTCAGCCGTTTGCAGCGCCTGCGCCAGGCGGCCCTGCAGCTCGCCATGGGCGGGGCGATCTCCGGCTTCCCGGCCGACCGGGCCCGCGACGAGGTGGGTGACCTGGCCCGCTCCTTCTCGATCATGCAGGGGCGGCTGCGTCAGCAGGAGGAGGCCCGCCGCGCCTTCGTGGCCACGGCATCGCACGAGCTGCGGACGCCGCTGGCCTCGCTCGAGGGCATGCTCGAACTGCTGGCCGACGACCTCCAGGCGGAGCAGCCGGACCTGGAGGACTCGGCGGCGCTGCTCGATCGCGCCCGGGTTCAATCCCGACGGCTCGCGCGGCTGGCCGCCGACCTGCTCGATCTCAGCCGCATCGACGCCGAGGTGAGCCTGCGCTCCGAGCCGATCGAGCTGGGGGAGCTCGGCCGTGCCGTTCTGGCTGAGTTCGAGCTCCCCAGCGCGGCGCGTGGGGTGACGGTCACGCTGGAGGACGACGGTCGGCCGGTCTGGGCGTTGGCCGACCCCGGCAGCGTCGCGCGGATCCTGCGGATCCTGCTGGACAACGGGCTGCGGGTGGCTCCCCGGGGCAGTCAGATCCGGGTGTCCGTGCGCTCCAGCCCAGCCCCGTTGCTGAGGGTGAGCGATCAGGGGCCGGGCGTCGCCCAGGAAGAGCGGGCGATGATCTTCGAGCGCTTCAAGCGCGGGCGCGAGACGGGCGGCGAGGCGGGCTTCGGCCTCGGTCTCGCCATCGGCCGTGAACTCGCCCAGCGCATGGGTGGCTCGCTGGTGCTGACCGACGGCGATGGTCCGGGTGCGACATTCACCCTGCATCTGCAGCCAACCGGGGCCGCCGCCTCGGACCGTCCCGCCGGTGTCTGATGCTCACAGTCGCTGCGATCATCAGCGTCTCCAGCGGGTTGGGCTACCTGCTCCCCGCCATCATCGGCCTGGAGTCGATGGGTGTGCCCTCACCCGGTGAGACGGCTCTCGTGGCGGCTTCCGTGCTTGCCAGCCAGGGTCATCTCAAGATCTGGCTGGTCATCCTGATCGGGGCGTCGTCGGCCATCCTGGGGGACAACATCGGCTACCTCCTGGGCCACAAGCTGGGACGAGACGCGCTGGTCCGTCACGGCCCTCTGCATGAGCAACGCGCGAAGGTGATCGAGCTGGGCGATCGCTTCTTCCAGCGCCACGGCGCCAAGACCGTCTTCCTGGGCCGCTGGATCGCCTGGATCCGCTTCGCCACGGCCTGGCTGGCCGGGATCAACCACATGCCGTTTCGCATCTTCTTCCCGTGGAACGCGCTGGGCGGCATCACCTGGGCGATCACCTACGGCCTGCTCGGTTACTACGGCGGCCAGACGGTCGTCAACGTCGCCGAGCGGGTGGGGATCGTCGCGGCGATCGTGTTCGCGGTGGTGATCGTGGGTGGCTTCGGGCTGGTCAGAGTCCGCGGGCGCCGGAGACGGCGATCCGAGGCGCCGTCCGGACCGGCTGACGGATCGGGGGGACCGCACGTGGCCGGCGGTCCAGCGGGAGCCCACACAGCAGGCGGTCCAGCGGGACCGCCTGCCGCCGAGAGGCCCTAATTCTCCTGCGCGTCGAAGCCCAGCGCCACTGAGTTGATGCAGTAGCGCAGGCCCGTGGGCTCGGGTCCGTCCTCGAATACGTGGCCGAGGTGGCCGCCGCAGTTCTTGCAGAGCACCTCGGTGCGGATCATCCCGTGGCTCTTGTCGAGCCGGTTGATGACGTTGTCGCTCTCCACCGGTGCGTAGAAGCTGGGCCAGCCGCAGCCGGAATCGAACTTCGTGTCAGAGGTGAACAGCGGTGCGCCGCAGCCGGCGCAGTGGTACATGCCGGTGTCCTTGTTGTCGACAAAGGCGCCCGTGAAGGGGCGTTCCGTGGCGGCGTGGCGCAGAACCTCGTAGGCCTCCGGGTCCAGACGCTCGCGCCACTGCTCGTCGGTCAGCTGGGATACATCCTGGTCTGTAGTGGTGCGCTCGGTATCCATGGCATCCACGTTAGCTCACCGCTCGTCTCTGTCGGTGGCGACCGGGCGCTCCGGGTCCCGGCTCCACTGCGACCAGGAGCCGGGATAGAGCCGACCCGGACTCAGACCCGCCTGCTCGAGCGCCAGGAGGTTGTGGCAGGCGGTGATGCCCGAACCGCAGTATGAGATCACGGGTGTGCCGGCCTGGATTCCCGCCCGGGCGAAGGTGCTGCGCAGCTGCTCGGGCCTGGCGATCTGCATGTGCTCGTCCAGGTGCTCGCGCGTGGGCACGTTTCTGGCGCCCGGGATGTGTCCGGAGCGGGGGTCCACGGGGTCGGTACCTCCAGCGAAACGTCCGCGATCGCGGGCGTCGATCAGCACACCCGTGCTGGCCGCGACCTCGTCGATGTCGGCGAGTCGAGCGCGCGGCCATGGGGCCGGCGTGAAGCTTGCCGGTGGTCGTGGCCGCGGGTAGTCAGGGTGCAGGTCGCTGGCCGGCCAGGCGGCGAGGCCACCATCCAGCAACGCCGCCTCGTGGCCGGCGGCGCGCAGCAGCCACACGAGCCTGGCCGCGATCACGCCGCCCGCGTCGTCATAGGCGATGACCGTATCGCCGTCGCCGATGCCCAACTGGGCGAGACCCCTGGCGAAGCGTTCGGGCGTCGGGAGCGGATGGCGGCCGTGGCGGTCGTCGTCGTGCGGTTCGGAGAGCACGGTGTCAAGGTCAACAAACACCGCCCCCGGGATGTGTCCGGCCTCATAGGCGGCTCGCCCCGAGCGTCCATCGAGATACCAGCGCACGTCGGCCAGCACCACCTCATCGCGGTGCTCGCGTAACCAGTCTGGGTCGACAAAGGCCGCGATCACTGGCTGGCATGGTACGAGGCGTTGAACCGTCCGGCGCGCTCGGCACCATGCCGGACTCGTGTCAGTGACGACCACACAGCGACCAGGGACGGACGGCGGCAGCGGCCTGCGCGGATGGCAGCAGCGTGCGCTTGCCGCGATGGAGGACTGGAGGGAGGGCGCGTTTCTGATCTCCGCGGCGCCGGGAGCCGGCAAGACCCGGCCGGCGCTCGAGTACGCGCGCGGGGAGCTCCACGACCGGGCGATTGACGGGCTGGTGATCGCCTGCCCCACCGCGCCGCTCACGCGGCAGTGGGCGCGGGCGGCGCATGCGCTCGGGCTCGAGCTCGCCCCCGATGCGGACTCCCCGCGGCCGCCGCGCGGCTTCCACGGAGTGGTCGTCACCTACGCGCGCATCGCCAGCGCTCCGCGGGCCTGGGCCGGCGGCCTGCGCGAGCGAACCCTGGTGGTGGCCGATGAGGCTCATCATCTGGGCGAGGATCTGGCCTGGGGGGTCAGCTTCTCCGAGGCGTTCACGGCGGCCGCGCGCTGGCTGCTGTTGTCCGGGACGCCCTTCCGCTCGGACGCCACGCCGATCCCCGGCGTGGAGTACGACGTAAGCGGCCTGGCCGAGCCGGACATCGCCTACACCTATGCGGACGCGGTGCGCGATCATGTGTGCCGGCCGGTGGTCTTCGTCACCTTCGACGGCACGCTCTCCTGGCGCAGCGGCGACGACGTGATCGAATCCAACTTCGACACGGTGCTCTCCTCGCGAGAGGCCAGCCGGCGCTACCGGACCGCGATCTCCACCGACCTGCCCGACGGCCTGCCCCGGATCCTCGGGGAAGCGGATGTGCGACTGCGAGCGCTCCGCGCGGGCAGCCACCCCGAGGCCGGGGGTCTGGTGGTCGCGGCGGACTCCGAACACGCGCGCAAGATCGCCGCACGGCTGCGCGAGGTGAGCGGTGTCTCGCCCGTCGTGGTGCTGCATCAGGACCCCAAGGCGGCCAGCAAGCTCGCCGCCTTCACCCACTCCTCGGATCCCTGGATAGTCGCCGTCAACATGGTCTCGGAGGGCGTCGACATCCCGCGCCTGCGCGTCGGGGTCTATGCCACCGCGGCCAAGACGCCGTTGATCTTCCGCCAGATCGTCGGCCGCTTCGTGCGCACGATTCCCGGCCGCGCGCCCGAGCCGAGCTGGCTGTACATCCCGGCCGACACGATCCTGCGCGACCACGCCTCGACCGTCGAGACGGAGCTGCGCTATCTGGTGCACGGACCCCGCGACGAGGGCCTGGGGGAGCTCGACGACGTCGAGCGGCGCGCGACCGAGAAGGGCGACGCGCTCGATTTCGAGCCGCTGAGTGCCGACGTAGCGCCACAGATGACCCTGTTCGGTCCCGCCCCGGCTGCTCCGGCGCTCACGCTGACCAGGACCGTTTCCGTACCTGAGCCCGAGCCCGTCCCGCGCCTGGCGGCGTCGGCCCCTGAGCCGGCGGTGCCGATGTTCGAGCGGCGGGCCCAGCTGCGGGCCAAGCGCCACAAGCTTGTCGGGGAGCTGGCCCGTGACCGCCGCCTGCGCCACAGTGACGTCAACGCCGAGGTGAATCGCGCGACCGGCATCGACTCGGTGGGTGGGGCAACGGTCGAGGAGCTGGAGGCCTCGATCGCCTGGCTGGATCGCGCTCTCTACGGGCGGTAGGGAGCCCGGCCCAGACCCGATAGTTGTGCGCGCAACTATCTGCTAGACTGACCGCTATGAACCTTGAACTTGGCTTGGCCACCTTTGCCGACCTCGGCCCCGGGGTCGCACCGGAGCAGCGAATGCGTGAGCTGCTCGAGGAGGCGCAGCTGGCCGACGACCTGGGCCTCAACGTGTTCGCCGTCGGCGAGCATCACCGCGCGGACTTCCTGATCTCCTCCCCGACCGTGGCCCTGGCCGCCATCGCCGCGCGCACCGACCGGATCCGACTCTCGAGCGCGGTCACCGTTCTCAGCTCGGCCGATCCGGTGCGCGTCTTCCAGGAATTCGCCGAGCTCGACCTGATCTCCGGGGGTCGGGCGGAAATCATGGCCGGCCGCGGTTCGTTCATCGAGTCCTTCCCGCTGTTCGGCTACGACCTGGAGGACTACGACGAGCTCTACGCCGAGAAGCTCGATCTGCTGCTGGCCCTGCGCGCGGGTAACCCGGTGACCTGGTCGGGGCGCCACCGTCCGGCTCTGGAGGCGGCTGAGATCTATCCGCGACCGATTCAGGATCTGCTGCCTGTGTGGGTGGCGGTGGGCGGCAGCCCACAGTCGGTGGTCCGCGCGGCCGTGCTCGGGCTGCCGTTGACGATCGCCATCATCGGCGGACAGCCAGCGCGCTTCAAGCCGCTGGTCGAGCTCTACGACCGCGCCTGGCAGGAGAGCGGGCACGCCCCGGAGGATCGCCGTCTGGCCATAAACACGCACGCCTTTGTCGGGCGCACGCGGGCCGAGGCGGATTCCGCCTTTGCCCATCCGTACCTGACCATGATGAACCGGATCGGTCGCGAACGCGGCTGGCCCCCCGCCGGCCGCGAGCAGTACGAGGCGCTGACCGCGCCCGACGGCGCCGTTGCCCTGGGTTCGCCCGAGCAGGTGGCCGAGAAGATCCTGATGGAGCACGAGCTGTTCGCCAACCAGCGCTACGTCGGCCAGATCAGTGTCGGCGCGGTCGCGCACGCTGAGGTGATGCGGGCGATCGAGCTGTTCGGGTCGGAGGTCGCCCCGCTGGTGCGCGACGAGATCGCACGGCGGGAACCCCGTGTGCATCCCGAACCGGTTACCGTGGTATCTGAGTGAGCAAGTGACTGGCAAAGTCGACACCGGAGGTGGGATATGAAGGTCGGACGTCTGTTGTTGCGTGCCGCCGTCGGCGGCTTCTTCATCGGTCATGGGACCCAGAAGCTTTTTGGTTGGTTCGGCGGGGAGGGCCTGAAGAACCAGGCCCAGCATTTTGAGGGCATGGGCCTCAAGCCCGGCATCGTCCACGCTGGTGCGGCGGGTGCGGCTGAAACCTTCGGCGGCGCCGGGCTGCTGCTCGGCTACCGGACTCCGCTGGCGTCCGCCAGCATCGTCTCCGTGATGCTGACGGCGATCAACCGCGTCCATCTCAAGAACGGCCCGTGGGCGCACAAGGGCGGCTATGAGTACAACGTCGTGCTCGCCGCCGCCGCGGTATCGCTGGCCGAATCCGGCCCGGGCAACCTCTCGCTCGACGCGCTGCGCGGCAAGGAGAAGTCGGGGGCCAAGTGGGGAATCCTGTCGATGGTGCTCGGCACGGCCGGCGCCGCCGGCGCCCACTTCCTGGCTGAGTCGCGCGCGAGCTCCCAGTTCCCCGGCCCAGACACCACGGCTACTGCGGCAGGGTCGGCCAACGGCACCGATCCGGTCGTCGTCGTCGCCGCCACGTCGACCGGCTCGTTCGCGGCCGAGGCGGAGCCCGCCACGGCGATCGGCGAGGAGACGGGCGGCGAAGCACCGTCCTCGGAAGCCTGATCCGGGGCGAGCCGGCGGTGCCGCCGCTTGGGCGCTACACACCACGCGAAGACCGCTACGACTCGGTGCCGTACCGCCGCACCGGTCGCAGCGGTCTGCTGCTGCCGCCTATCTCCCTGGGCCTGTGGCAGAACTTCGGAGACTCGCATCCGCTGGAGCAGAGCCGAGCCATCCTCCGGCGCGCGTTCGATGCGGGCATCACCCATTTCGACCTGGCCAACAACTACGGTCAGCCCTACGGCTCGGCCGAGTCCAACTTCGGTCGCATCTTCCGGGAGGACTTCTCCGGCCTGCGGGATGAGCTGGTCATTTCCACCAAGGCGGGCTGGGACATGTGGCCCGGTCCGTATGGCGAGTTCGGCTCGCGCAAGTACCTGCTGGCCAGTCTCGACCAGAGCCTGAAGCGGATGGGGCTCGACTATGTCGACATCTTCTACTCGCATCGAGCCGACCCCGACACCCCGCTCGAGGAGACGATGGGCGCCCTGGACGCGGCGGTCCGCCAGGGTAAGGCGCTGTACGTGGGCATCAGCTCCTACGGTCCCGAGCTGACCCGCCAGGCGATCCAGATCCTGCGCGATCTGGGCACGCCGCTGCTCATCCACCAGCCCTCCTACTCGCTGCTCAACCGTTGGATCGAGGAGGGTCTGCTCGAGGTCCTGGGCGAGGCGGGTGTCGGCTGCATCACCTTCGGGCCGCTGGCCCAGGGGCTGTTGACGAGCAAGTACCTCAACGGCGTTCCCGAGGACTCCCGCGCCCGCGTCGGCATCGAGTTCGACGACTCGTGGCTGACCGAGGAGAACCTGGGTCGGGTCCGCGCGCTCAATGACATCGCGGCCGCCCGCGGTCAATCGCTCGCGCAGATGGCGCTGGCCTGGACGCTGCGCGACCCGCGCGTTACCTCCACCCTGGTCGGCGTCTCGCGGCTCGAGCAGCTGGAGGACAACCTCAAGGCGCTGGAGCACCTGGACTTCAGCCCCGACGAGCTCGATGAGATCGAGAAGCACGCCGAGGAGGGCCACTTCAACCTCTGGGAGGGGTCGGCGGCGGTCACGCCGTCCTGACCTCCCCGAGCTGCCGGCGGCGCGGGGTTGATCTTTCGCACACAGGCCGGCGGAAACCACAACTCTGACCGTGATCACCTGTTTGGACGCAGGTATGGGCGGTTGGCCAGGGGTTGAAGCTCGGCGCATGAGACGCCGATAGGGGTTCAGTGCGTCGTCTGTTCTTCAGCTCCGCCCTGGTCGCCGTTCTGGTTGCGCTACCCACAGCAGCGTTCGCGACGCTGCTGCCGCCGCGATCCCAGCAGGTGACCGGCACTCTCACTTCGGCCGGCCTTTACTCGTTCACTGTGCAGACGGCGGGGCGGGCCACGGGGGTTCTCAACGCCCTGGCCGACGCGGCGGACAAGATCGCCGCCGAGGACCTTCCCTACGTGTGGGGTGGCGGCCACGCTCAGGTCGGGAGCGCGAGCATCGGGATCAAGGGCCCCGGCCACAACGGCAAGCGCCAGGGGTACGACTGCTCGGGCTCTGTAGCCGCCGTGCTGGCCGGCGCCGGCCTCTGGCCGGCCGGCTCCGGGGTCCCCAACGACGCCGGCGTCATCCGCTATCTGCTGCAGCGCGGCGAGATCGCGCCGGGGGCCGGGATCGGTCCGCAGGAGGTCACCCTCTACGACGAGCCCGGCGTCCACATCTTCATGAACATCGACGGCCGCTTCTTCGGCACCTCGGACGGCGCAGGCGGCGGCGACAAGCGGGGCGGCCCGGGCTGGCTCGACGACGGCGCCTGGGATGCGCACAACCCGCGCTTCCGCCGCTATCACCTGCTCGGGTCCGTGCTGAAGACCACGACCAGCGCCGGCTACACGACCACCTTCGAGTTCGGAGCCGGTGTGAACGTCTCGGAGCTCCCCGCGGGGACCCGCGTCACGGTCAACTACCAGACCACCAACCAGGGGACCATGGTCGCGCAGACGGTCACCCCCGTCGGCCAAACCACGGCGAGCGGCATCGTCCAGTCGATTGCCCCCAGCGGCGGGAGCTTCACCCTCACCACGGTGAGCGGGGGGACGCGCACCTTCCCGGCTGCTGCGGGCAGCGCGCTCGCCCGGGCGCTGGTGGACGGTCGGGTCGCGACGGGCGACACGGTCTCGGTGACCTACATCAGCCGGCCGACCCTGACGGTGCTCAGCGTCACGGTCACCGCGGTGCCGACCCCCACGACCACGACCCCGACGATCACCACCCCGACGACGACCACCCCGACGACGACCACCCCGACGACGACCACCCCGACGACGACCACCCCGACGACCACGACCCCGACCACCACCACCCCGACCGGTGGTCCGGGCCCGGGTTGGACCGGCGTCGGGCAGGGCGGCGGCGGGGGTACCGGGGGCGCGGGCCTCTAGGCTCCTGTGCGGCCGAGCCTCTAGGCCGCTCTGCGGGCCGAGGCTTCTAGGCCTCCGCCGGATCGCCCGCCGTCTCGGGACTCTCGGGCACCCGCTGGATGTCCGGTCGAGCCACCGCCAGGTAGAGAACGAGCGCCAACACGGCCAGGGCGAACACGATCGCCGTGCGGCCGTTGCCGAAGTCGAGCCCGGTCAATGCGGTCGGCTTGCTGAACCAATCCGAGAACGAGGCGCCGAGTGGCCGCGTGACCACATACGCGGCCCAGAAGGCCATGATGCTGTTCAGACCGAAACGCCACCAGGCCAGCGCCGGCACGAGTATGACCCCGAAGAAGAACAGCCCGGACACGAAGTAGCCCATGTTCAGCGAGTCCGCCGTGAAGTCTCCGAGGGCCGTACCGAGGGCGAACGTGGCGAACACAACCGCCCAGTAGTAGGCCTCCCGACGCTGGGTGGTGATGCTGTGAATCGAGAGCGTCCCCTCGTTTCTGTACCAGAGCCAGAACACGATGCCCAGGATCACGGCCCACAGCAGTGATGTGCCCGCGTAGGGGATGTGGACGTCCAGATGCAGGAAGTCAGCCAGTCCGGTGCCGGCGATGGCGATCGCGAAGGCCAGGGACCAGTAGGCCAGGGCCCGGTAGCGGCGGGTGGCGAACTGCAGCCCCAGGGCGATCACGAACAGGGCGACCTCGACGCCCCCTCCGCCGAAGTTCCCGTACTTCTTCAGGTAGTCGGAGGTGACCTCGCCGCCGGCGGTGGTGAGGATCTTGGCCACCCAGAACAGGAGGATGATCTCGGGAACCTTGACCGCGATCGGCGTGGGCAGGAAACGCCCAACGACCGGCAGCTGACTCGCTGCCGGCAGCCTGTCCAGGTGCCGGCCGGAGGCAGCGGTGGGGCGCGGTGGCGTCCTGGATTCCACGGCTCCGATTCTCCGGCGCGCGAGACGCGCAGCCAATCGCGCGCGAGGATGATTCTGCCGGCGGCTGTCCGCCTTGGGTCGCGGGACGTTCCGCCCTGGGTCGTCCACCGCACGTCGAACTGGTGTCGAACTGCAGTGCCACTGCCGAGGCCGAACGGACCGCCCGACAGGCTTCCATGCTTCTCCCTCTACCTCCAATTTATACCGGATCAAGACCCCTCATGAGGCCTTGACATTTACCCCATAATCGCCCACCGCGAGCCTGACAACGGCGAAAGGAACAGGCGAATGAGTAACCCGGAACATGAGGTGGTCATCGCCGGAGGCGGTCCGGCCGGAATGATGCTGGCGGCCGAATTGGCCCTGGCCAGGGTGGACGTGGCGGTCGTCGAGAAGCGACCAGATCACCACCTGGTCGGCTCGCGCGCCGGCGGATTTCATGCGCGCACGATCGAGCTGCTCGACCAGCGCGGTGTCGTGGACCGCTTTCTCACCGCGGGCCAGCCCGCGCAGGCGGCGATGTTCGGCACCGCGCTGCTTGACATGAGCGACTTCCCGACGCGTCATCCGTATGCGCTCGGCATCTTCCAGAACAAGATCGAGCAGGTGATGGCGGGCTGGATCGCCGAGCTGCCGGTCACCATTTACCGCGGCCATGAGGTGGTTGGCTTCGCACAGGACGAGGCAGGCGTCACAGTCGACTTGGTCAGCGCCGGTTCAGACGCCTGCCGCGGTCCGGGGACCCTGCGCGCGCAATTCCTCGCCGGCTGCGACGGAGGCCGCAGTCGGGTCCGCAAATTGGCCGGGATCGACTTCCCCGGCTGGGATCCATCCCGGAGCAGCCTGATCGCCGAGGTCGAGGCCACCGAGGAGCCCCCGGCGGGGCTGCACCGCGACAGGAGCGGCGTGCACGGACTGCACCGAATGGAGGATGGCCGGACCTTCCGCGTGGTTACCGCGGAGCGCGAGATCGGTCCCGACACCGAACCCGCGCTCGAGGACCTGAAGGCGGCTCTCCAAGCCGCCTACGGCAGTGACTTCGGCGTGCACCACCCCACCTGGATCTCCCGCTTCACGGACATGACCCGTCAGGCGGCGGCATACCGCAGCGGCCGCGTGCTGCTGGCCGGCGACGCCGCCCACATCCACTTTCCGGCCGGCGGCCAGGGCATCGGCCTGGGTGTGCAGGACGCGTTCAACCTCGGCTGGAAGCTCGCTCAGGTGCTGCGTGGCGTCTCGCCGGAGACGCTGCTTGACACCTACCACGCCGAGCGCCACCCGGTCACCGCCCGGACACTCCGTCACACGATGGCCATGACCGCGCTTCAGCGGGGCGACGAGCGCAGCCTGGCGCTGGTCGACGTGGTGTCCGAGCTGGCCAAACTGGACCAGGCGCGTATCTACCTGGCCGGAATCGTCTCCGGACTCGACATCCGCTATGACCTTGGCGAGGGTCACCCGCTGCTCGGCCGGCGCATGCCCGACCTCGACATCCAGACCAGCCGCGGTCCGCGTCGCGTCTTCGAGCTACTCCACACCGCTCAACCGCTGTTGCTGAACCTCGGTGAGCCAGATATCCAGACGGTCGAGCCCTGGGGCGACCGCGTTGCCCTGGTGAAGGCCACCCACGACGGGGAGGAAATCGAGCTTCCGGTCATCGGCCGGGTGAGCACTCCCGCTGCCGTCCTGGTGCGCCCGGACGGCTACGTCGCCTGGGTGGCTGAAGCGCCGAACGGCGACGTCGGCCTGAGCGAGGCACTGACCACCTGGTTCGGTCCGGCTACTCGGTGACCGGCGCGTCGAGCTCGAACGGGGGGGTGCCGTAGGTGTGGAAGGTGTGGACCGTGGGGTTGTGCCAGGCCTGGCCCTTGGCCCGGTCGTCTTCGGTCCAGATCACGCACGGCTCGTCCGGGGCGTAGACCAAGCGTCCGCCGGAGGTGACCTCGACGCGGTTGCCTCCCGGCTCGTAGCCGTACAGGAAGAAGCCCTGCGCCACGTTGTGCTTGGACGGAGCGAACTCGACAAACACCTCGTTCTCAATCCAGATGTCGGCCGCCCGCAGACACTCCTCGCGTGTGTCCACCCAGAAGGCTGCGTGGTGCAGACGCCCGTGGGCCCCACGGGACGCATAGGCGTCCCGGGTGTAGATCAGCTCGTGCGCGGCGATCGTCACCGACATCCACGATCCGCCCAAGGTGCCGTCATCAAGCTCAATCCGCTCGTACTCGCGGTACCCGAGCGCGTCCACACAGAAGTCGCGTTGCGGGCGTATGTCGCCGGCCAGGATGTTCAGATGGTCGAAGCGCTTGACGGCGATCGCCCTGTTGGGCTGCTTGCCGTGCACATTCTTGTAGTCGGTCTCGACCGGCTTCACATAGCGCTGCACGTCGCTGTAGAGCTTGAAGCGATGACCGTCGGGATCCTCGAAGGAGAAGGCGGGACCCAGGCCGAAGTCGCCGGTCTCGTCCCAGCCGCGGCCCAGTCCGGCCGCCTCGATCAGCGCGACGCGGCGCTCCAGCGCCTCCGGGCTCCAGGCGCGAAACCCGCAATAGCCCATGCCCGACTGGGGCGCCTCGGTCAGCTTGAGTGACCAGATCTGGTAGTCATCCCACCCGCGCAGGTAGGCAGACTGCCCCTCCTGATGCTGGAGCTCCATGCCCATCATCTCGGTGAAGAACTCCAGGCTCTCCTGAGGCCTCGGCGTCAGCAGCTCGATCGGCCCCAGGTGGGCGATGTCCGGCGGCTTCAGTTCAGTCATCTTCGCTGCTCCTCCACGATTGCCCGCAGACCGTCGAGCTCGTATGACTTCTCCCCGGCCTGCAGCTTTGCCCGCTTGACGCGCTCCTTCTCCTCCCGAGCCAGCGACGCCTCGACCGTCGCGGCCACGCGGTCCTGCGGTATGACCGCGACGCCATCGGCGTCAAGCACCAGCACGTCGCCGGGGTGGATGGTCGCGCCTCCCACCGTCACGGGGACGTTGATCTGACCGGCGGTGGCCTTGCCCGCGCCCTTGACCCGCACCCAGCGGGCCCAGATCGGCAGCCCCATCTCGGCCAGTTCCTCCACATCGCGGACCGCCGCGTCGACCAGGATCGCGGCGGCTCCGGCGGCTTGAGCCTGGGTGGCCAAAAGGTCGCCGACCAGCGCGACCGGGCGCGGCTCCGGCATGGTCAGCACGATCACCTCGCCGGGCTGCACCTCGGCCATCACGGCGTGCACCATGAGGTTGTCGTCCTGTCCGCACAGGACCGTGCGGGCCGGTCCCGCCGCGCGACTCCCGGGCACCGCCTGGAACAGGTCGGCATCGACATAGCCGCCGCGTCCGGCCGCCTCGTACACCGTGGCAGAGCCGAGACGGGCCAGCTCCGCCAGGTCTTCTCTGCCGCCGGCGGACCGCTGTCCGCCGGCTGCCCCAGCCGCGCTCACAGTTCGCTCACCACCTGCGGGATCACGCGCTGGAAGGCCTCGGCGTAGCGGACCGCCTGATCACCGCTGGCCCGGCGGGCATGGTTGGCCCGGTGCTCGGCCCGCTGCGCGTAGTAGGTCTGCAGGTAGGCCTGGGCCTTCATGTGCGCCATCGCCGCCTGCTTGCGCTCGAACACGGAGGTGATGTCGACGAAGGTGGTCGGCCGAAAGTTGCACAGCTCGGGTTGGTGCGGTTCGAACAGGAAGAGCTGCGGCGGGCGCACCGTCCGAAACGCGCTCTGCACTCCGGCCCCGGCGGCCAGCGAACGCGCACGATCGACGGCGTGATGTGCGACCGGGTGGTCGGGGTTGAACGGATCGATGTCCGTGTGAGTGACCAGCACATCCGGCGCGAACTCACGGATCGTCTCGGCGATCACCGCGAGTTCCTCGGCCCCGATCTGCAGCGGATAGTCACCCATGTCGAGTGCCTTGAAGCCGGCGCCGAGTGCCGCGGCCGCTGCCTCGGCCTCGGCGTGCCGGATCTGCTTGACGTTCTCGATCGTCTGGTTCTCGTGCTTCCACAGTTCGCCGGACTCGCCGCGTTCGCCGTAGGACAGGGCCACCACCTGCGCCTCACCCCCGAGTTCCACCGTCCGGGCGATGGCGCCCCCCGCCCGCCAGACGAAATCCGCCGAGTGGGCGCCGATGACCTGAATCCGCCGGCTCATCCGTCCACTCCCGCGAGCCTGCGCGTATTGACGACGGTCATCGTGTGAACCTCCTGCTCGCTGAACCCGGCCTCGAGGAATCTATCGGCGAACAGCGCCAGACCGTCCTCGACGGGCGGGTTGAACACCTGCCCCAGATCGGTCGAGAGCACATTGCTCTGAACCCCGGTGGCGCGGACTCCGTCGTACACATGCTCCCAGCTCACCTTTCCGGTGTAGGGCGTGGTGAAGCAGCGCTCGAGCAGCGCCCCGCGGCCGGCCAGCTCGGCCTGGTCCTCGAGGCTCAGGTTCTGAGACGGGAACTCCGGATGGGTGACCACCACATCGCGGATGCCGGCGGCCAGGGCCCCCTCCACGACGGCGAAGATCTCCGCGCGGGCCAGGTGCCCGGTGGCCAGCACCAGCTGGTGGCGTGCGGCCACCCCCAGGACCTTGTGCACCGCCGGCAGCAGCTGGCCGTGTGAGTCGAGCACGGGCACCGGCTCGGGCTGGACACCCGCGTCGCGGAGCGAGACTTCGAACTTCATCCACACCGGCATCGGCGCGCCGGGGGCGAAGCTGTGGACCTCCTCCATCTCTCCCGTCGAGTTGACGGTCGGCATCCAGACCGTGCGGGCGCCCTCACGCGCGGCGATTTCGACGGCGAGCGGGTTGATGCCGCCCACGGCCTGATTGAGCACGATCGCGCCGATCGCATGCGCGCCCGGGACGGCCGCGTTGACCGTACGCGCGCGCTCCGCGGTCGAGGTGTAGTGCGACTTCATCTGGAAGCCGGCCACCCCGAGCTCCAGGCAACGCCGGGCCAGGCTCACGTCGTCGATGATCCGGGAGACGAAGTCCGGATCGATGTGCACGTGCATGTCATAGCCGCCACGGACCAGATGGCGCGCGCGCTCACTGGGCGTGGGGTGGGTCGTCATACAGGCAAACTATCGAACGCTGCATGCAAGGGGGTGCCTCGGTACACACAGCTCACGGGTGGACCAGCCGCGGGCGGCACCGGCCATCCCGGCCAGCGTCGTTGGCCCAGTCAGAGCCCTAGGATGGATCGTTGATGTCCATGGATTGCACCTATCGCCTGCGCATCCCGCACCAGGCGGGACAGCTGGCGCAGGTGGCGCTGAAGATCAGCGAGCTCGACGGGCTGATCGGTGAAGTGCACACGATCACGGTGGCTCGGCTCGAGGCGATCCGCGAGATCACGGTTGAGCTGCGCGACAAGACACACGCCGACGCGCTCGCGGTGGCGCTCGGCGAGCTGCCCGGCGTGCGCGTGGTCTGGTACCACGACCGTGCCTTCATTGCCCACATGGGCGGCAAGCTCGAGGTCCGGCCACGCAAGCCGATCACCAGCAACCAGGAGGTGCGCGACGTGTACACGCCGGGGGTGGCGCGCGTCTCCGCCGCCATCCACGAGTACCCGCAGCTCGCCCAGCGCTTCACCATGATCGGGCGCAGCGTCGCCATCTGCACCAACGGCAGTCGGGTGCTCGGGCTCGGTGACATCGGGCCGGTGGCGGCGATGCCCGTGATGGAGGGCAAGGCGATGTTCTACGCGCAGCTCGTGGACGTCACCGCGGTGCCGATCCTGATCGATACCCGCGACGTCGACGAGTTCGTCGAGACGGTCATCCGCATCGCGCCCGGCTTCGGCGGCATCCACCTGGAGGACATCTCGACCCCCGAGTGCTTCGCGATTGAGCGCCGCCTGATCGAGGCGCTGCCGCAGCCGGTGATGCACGACGATGTCCACGGCACCGCGGTCGTCACCCTGGCCGCGCTGATCGCGGCCTGCCGGCAGGCCGATATCCGCCTCGACGAGGCTGTCGTGGGTCAGATCGGCCTCGGGGCGGCGGGCTTCGGCATCGCCACGCTCATCCATGACGCCGGCGTCAGGCGAGTGCTGGCCTTCGACCCGAGCCCGGCCGCGCAGCAGCACGCGCGCAACCGGGGGATTGAGATCGTCGACCTCGACACGCTCATGCGCGAGGCTGATGTCGTCGTGGCGACCAGTGGCCAGCCGGGTCTGATCAAACCGGAGATGGTGCGCCCGGGTCAGGTGATCTTCGCGCTCACCAATCCGGCGGCCGAGATCGAGCCTGACGTCGCCGTGGCGGCGGGCGCCGCCGTCGGCGCCGACGGCACGAGCATCAACAACGTGCTCGGCTACCCGGGGATCTTCAAGGGCGCCCTGCTGGCCGGCGCCAGTGAGATCAACCTCGAGATGAAGCGCGCTGCCGCCTGGGCCCTGGCCGGGTTGACGGTCTCCTCCGAGTTGATCCCGGAGGTCCTGGACCGCAAGGTGCATGAGGTGGTGGCCGAGGCGGTTCGCCAGGCGGCGGTCCAGAGCGGCGTCGCCGACCTCGACCGCATCAGCGTGGAATTCTGAGCGCCATTCGCCGGCCGGTGGGCTTCCCTATGGTTCTGGCATGCGCGCAATCAGATTCGATCAGTACGGAGATCGCGACTTGCTCCATGTCGTGGACGTGGACATACCCCAGCCGGGGCCGGGTGAGGCGCTGGTCGAGGTCCATGCCGCCGCCATCAATCCCGGCGAGGCGAGCATCCGCAAGGGCGTTCTGCACGACCGCTATCCGGCCACCTTCCCCTCGGGCGAGGGCACCGATCTGGCCGGGGTCATCACCGCCGTCGGCGACGGCGTGTCCGCCTTGGCTCCAGGTGATGAGGTGCTCGGCTGGTCCTGGGCGCGTTCCAGTCACGCCGAGTACGTGGCGGTCCCGGTGGCTCAGCTGGTGCCCAAGCCGGACGCACTGAGCTGGGAGGTGGCGGGGTCGCTGAACGTGGCCGGTTCGACCGCCTGGGCGGCCGTCGCCGCCGTCGATCCCCAGGCCGGTGAGACGGTGGCGGTGTCAGCCGCCGCCGGTGGCGTCGGCTCGATCGTGGTGCAGCTGCTGCGCCTGCGCGAGGCCCGCGTGATCGGCATCGCCTCGGCCGAGAACCATCCTTGGCTGCTCTCCCACGGCGTCACGCCGGTGGCCTACGGCGAGGGCTTGGCGGACCGAGTCCGAGCGGCGGCGCCCGACGGCGTCCAGGCCTTCATCGACACTTTTGGCCCCGACTATGTCGACCTGGCGCTGGCGCTCGGGGTGGCTCCGGCCCGAATCAACACGATCATCGCCTTCGAGCGGGCCGCCCAGGTGGGAGCCCAGACCGAGGGCAGCGCCGCCGGCTCGACGTCCGAGGTCATGACCGCGCTGGCCGAGCTGGCGGCCGAGGGTCGCCTTGAGGTCCCCATCGCCGCCACCTACCGGTTGGAACAGGTCCAGGATGCCTTCGCCGCGCTGGAGCAGCGGCACACGCGCGGCAAGATCGTCCTGGTCCCCTGAGTTCGGTCAGACGAGCGACTCAAGCGGCGTGTCGAGGTCGGTCAGGGCCACCACGTCGACTGGCTGGCGCGAGCGGATCAGCGCCTGGACATGCTCATTGACATCCCAGACATTGACGTTCATCCCGGCCGTCACCACCCCGCCGCGCAGCCAGAAGGCGATGAACTCGCCCCCGCCGGGGTCGCCCCGAAACACGACCTGGTCCGATGGGTCAGACAGCCCCGAGTACTCCATGCCGACATCGAACTGGTCGGAGAAGAAGTAGGGCAGCTCGTCGTACCCCCGGCGCTCGCCCAGCATCGAGCGCGCCGCCGCCGGCCCCTGGTTCAGCGCGTTGGCCCAGTGCTCGACATGCACGCGCCGCTCGTAGAAGGGGTGCCAATGGTTCACCACGTCACCGGCTGCGAACACGCCCGGGGCCGAGGTCTCCAGACGCTCATCGACCAGGATCCCGTGCTCGATCTCGAGCCCGGCCCGCTGGCCGAGCTCGACGTTCGGCGTGACTCCGGCGCCGACCACCACGAAGTCGCAATCGACGATCCGCCCGGACTCGGTGCGCACGCGAGTGACGGACCCGTCGCCCTCAAAGGCGGCCAGCCCGTCGCTCAGGATCATCTCTACGCCCTGTCCGGCGTGCACGTCCCGGTAGAACTGGCCGATCTCATCGCCGAAGACCTGCCGGTTGGGCAGACGCTGGCCCTCGATCACGGTGACCTCTAGGCCGCGCTGTCGGGCGCTGGCGGCGATCTCCGAGCCGATCCATCCGGCGCCGATCACGGCCAGGCGGCCGCCCGTCTCGATCCGCGCGCGGATCGCGTCGCTGTCGGCGATCGTGCGCAGGTAATGGATGCCATCGAGTTCGGCCCCGGGTAGCTGCAGTCGTCGGGGACTCGCCCCGGTGGCCAGGAGCAGGGCGTCGTAGGTGAGCTCGGCCTCACGTCCGTCCGTGCGCACGCGCCTGGCCGCGGGATCGATCTCCGTCACCGTGGTGTCGAGCCGCAGCTCGATCTGCTGGTCACGGTAGAAGGACTCGTCGTTGACGCGTATGGCGTCTGACTCGGTCTCTCCGCGTAGGTAGTCCTTGCTCAGCGCCGGGCGCTCGTATGGGAGCTCATGCTCGGCACCGATCAGCACCACCCGGCCGTCGAAGCCGCGCTCGCGCAGCTCCCCGGCCGCCTTGGCGCCCGCCAGGCTGGCGCCCGCGATCACGAAAGTCTGAGCTTTCATGGCCTACTTCTACCAGGCGCAACGTCCGGCGTGGGCTCGGCTCTGGACGGGGCTGTTCGGTTGAAAGAATCGGACGGGTCTTTCCCGATTCTTCCAGCGCGGTCCGAAAATCGAGCGCTGTTAAGCGAATCGAGATCCAGCGCATCAATTCTTTGATCTGAGCAGGTCCGCGGGCCCCGCTGTTCGTGCCGCCTGCGAGCCGACGCGCTGCAGAGTCGCCTGACTTCGTGTAAATCCGCATTTACCTGGGCATGAGGAACGCTATGAGCACTGATAGCCCCCAAGCAGCAGCAGCACCCGAAGTGACCGGCGGATTCTTCAAACAACTGACAGCCCCCGGCAACCGGTTCGCGCTCGGTATCGCGATCCTGGCGGCCCTCGGCGGGTTCCTGTTCGGTTACGACACCGGTGTGGTCGGTGGCGCACTGCCGCTGATCACACACAAGTTGCACCTGGACGCGGGCGGCGAATCCTGGGTGACCGGGTCGCTGCTGCTGGGCGCGGTCACCGGGGCCGCGATGTCCGGTTTCCTGGCCGATCGCATCGGCCGGAAGTGGACGCTGTTCGTGGCCGGCGTGATCTACACCGGCGCCGCGATCGCCTCCTCGCTGGTCGGGACACTGCTGCTGCTGGGCGTAGCCCGCGGCGTGCTCGGTCTGGCGGTCGGTACCGCCTCGTTCGTGGCTCCGATGTACATCGGCGAGCACTCGCCCAAGGAGCTGCGCGGCGGTATGACCGCGCTCAACCAGGTGGCCATCACCTTGGGCATCCTGATCGCCTACTTCGTCGACGACCTGTTCAAGAGCTATGGCTCAGGCTGGCGCTGGATGTTCGCGCTGGGTGCCGCGCCGGGCCTGCTGCTGGCCATCGCCATGGTGTTCGTGCCCGAGACGCCGCGCTGGCTGGTCGAGCACGGGCGCGAGGACCAGGCCAAGGATTTCCTGGCCCGCAACCGATCTGAACAAGCTGCCGCCGAGGAGATCAAGGAGATCAAGGAGGTGGCGGCCGAGGAGGGCAAGGTCGGCCTCCGCGACCTGATCGGCGACCGCGTGCGGCCACTGCTCATCATCGGCGTGACGATGGCGATCATGCAGCAGCTGATCGGCATCAACACGGTGATCTATTACGGCGCCACGATCCTCGGCTTCGCCGGTCTGTCAATCTCGAGCTCGATTGCGCAAGCGGTGTTCATCGGTGCGATCAACCTAGCCGGCGCGATCCTCGCGGTGTTCCTGCTCGACCGCGTCGGGCGGCGGGCCCCGCTGATGATCGGCACCGCCGGATCGGTGATCGGCCTGATCGTGCTCGGCTGGTACTTCGACATGGGCAGCAAGTTCGAGCACGCGAACCCCTGGGTCGCGCTGGCCGCGATGATGTTCTACATCTTCATGTTCGAGATCAGCCTGGGCCCGATCTTCTGGGTGATGATCTCGGAGATCTTCCCGCTGCGCGCCCGCGCCAAGGCCATGGCCGTGTGCACCATGTTCAACTGGATGTTCAACTTCGTCGTCTCGTACTGGTTCCTGAATCTGGTCAAGGCGATCGGTCAGGCGGAGACGTTCTGGCTGTACGCCCTGTTCGGAATCGGCGCGATCATCTTCTTCGCCTGGCGGGTGCCGGAGACCAAGAACCGCAGCCTCGAGCAGATCGAGCGCGAGGTGCACGGCGAGCCGCAGATGAGCGCCCAGCAACTGCGCGACCGACGTCAGGCCCGCCGCGACCGCTCATCCGAGCGGCAGGGGCCTACGCCGTTGGCCCACTGACCTTGGGGGATGAGCGAGCCCCGACCCCGCTTACGCGGGGCCCGGGGCTCGCCTGTGCGGTGCCACCACGTTGGACCCTGCGCTATCCCGTGCCGCCCTGCACCGCTTGCCTAGCGCGGCCACACCGGCGGCTCGGCGCAAACTTCGGTGATTCTGCGCGGAAATGTGCATGGAATGTCCACAGCTGAGACCGAGGCTGGGGCGCAGGTGGAGGCCGGGGATGGAAGATCGGCGCCCGAAGCCGGTTGGCCTCCGGCTGTGTACCTACTAGTATGTACACTATGATCCTCCCGCCCGCCACAGCCCTCATCGTGATCGACGTGCAGCAGGCCTTCGATCACCCCAGGTGGGGTCTGCGCAATAACCCCCAGGCCGAGGCGAACGTGTCGCGGCTCCTGTCCGGGTGGAGAGCCTCTGGACGCCCCGTCATCCACGTTCGACACAGGAACACCGCGCCGGGACAATTGTTCTCCGAGGGCGAACCCGGCTTCGAGGTGAAGCCCGAGGCGACAGCCGTGGAGGGTGAGCCGGTTCTCTACAAACGGGTGAACAGCGGCTTCATCGGCACGGACCTCGAGCAGCGCCTGCGCGCCGCCGGCATCGGCGACGTGGTGCTTTGCGGGATCACGACCGATCACTGCGTCTCGACCACCACCCGCATGGCCGGCAACCTTGACTTCGCTGCGGTGATCGTCAGCGACGCGACGGCGACATTCGAACGCACCGGTCCCGACGGCCGCCACTGGAGCGCCGAGGACATGCATGACACCGCGCTGGCCAGTCTGAATGGCGAGTTCGCCACGATCATGACGACAGACGCGGTGCTGGAAGCTCTGTGAGCGGCCACGGGCCGGCCGGCCGGAGCGACGGCTCGTCAGGCGGCCTCGACGCCGAGGGTGAGCCAGGGCTCGGGCAGGCGGTCGGATCCGGCCCCGCCTCAACTGCTGGTCTCCCGCCAGGCGGCGGGATACGTGGTCTCCACCGAGGTGGCTCGTCTGGATATCGACAGCCTGCACGCATTTCTGCGCACGTCGTACTGGTCCCCCGGTATCCCAAGGCAGGTCGTGGAGCGCGCCGTCGCAAATTCGCTCCCCTTCGGCCTCTATTCGCCCACGGGTGTCCAGGCCGGGTTCGCCCGCGTCATCAGCGACTACGCGACCTACGCGTACCTCGCCGACGTGTTCGTCCTGCCGGAGCATCGTGGGCAGGGGCTGGGGAAGTTTCTGCTCTCCTGCGTCTTGGCGCACCCCGACCTGCAGGGATTGCGACGGTGGGCCCTGGCGACCGCCGATGCCCACGGTCTCTACCGGCAATTCGGTTTCAGGGATGCGGATGATCCCGATGTGCACCTGTTCATCGAGCGTTCCGCCGGGGAGCTCTGGCCGCACGTGGGCAACGGGTGACATGGACGCGCGAACGAAGCTCATCTCGGCCACCCAGGATTTACTCTGGGAGCGCGGGTACGTGGGCACGAGCCCGGGGGCAATCCAGCAGCGTGCGGGGGTCGGCCAGGGCAGTATGTACCACCACTTCCGCGGCAAGGAGGACCTGTGCGCCGCGGCGATCGCCCGCAGCGCGGCTGAACTCCGTGCTGAGGTTGAGCCGATCCTCTCCGGATCCGGTACCCCCGTGGAACGCATCGGCGCGTATCTGCGGCGAGAGCGCCAGGTTCTCCGCGGTTGTCGCATCGGCGGGTTGACGCAGGACCCCGAGATCGTCTCTCGGCCGGATCTGCGCGGACCGATCGAGGAGACCCTGCTCTGGCTGCAGGGAAGACTCGCCGATCTGGTGTCGGACGGCCAGGCGAGCGGTGAGCTCCCCGAGTCGATCGCGCCCGGCCAGGTGGCAAGCATGCTCGGCGCCGTACTGCAGGGCGCGTATGTCCTCGCACGCGGGGAGGACTCCGAGATCGCCTTCACCGAGGCGATTGACGGCACCCTCGCGCTGCTGTCTGTGGCTTCCGACCGGCCGGACCGCCAGACATCACCCCCGCCTGAGACGCGAACTGAAGCCTGAGCCTTTGGCCGTACGGGTTGGACCAGCGGTGGACCAGCGTGGACCCGTCAGAAGGCCCAATTGGACCTAGGCCTGTCGCCCTCGGGCAACGAACATTGGACCATGTCGACCCTCCCCGCGCCGGCCGTCCGGGACCTGATCGATCCGCATGCGATCAATCCGGTGATGGACATCGTCCAATCTGCGGCGCGCGCCTACCTCGCTGAAATCGATTCGCTTCCGGCCAGGGAGCCGGGGGCGGAGGCGGCGGCGGTCTTTCAGCAACGGCTGCCCGAAAGCGGCATCGGTGCTGAGGCGGCCACGCGGTTTCTCGCTGACTACCTCAGGCACGGCGCGGTGCATGTCGACGGGCCGCGCTTCTTTCACCTAGTCGCCGGTGGCGCGACGCCGGCGGCGCTGGGCGGGGATCTTCTCTGCAGCGTCTTTGACCAGCACGCCTTCGCCTCGATGAGCTCGCCGGCGGCCGTTCGGCTCGAGCAGGCGATGATCGAGTGGTTGAAGGATCTCTTCCAGCTGCCGGCCGACTTCAGAGGCACCTTGGTCACCGGTGGCACGATGGCGAACTTCACGGCGCTCGCCGCCGCCCGACAGAAGTGTCTGCACCACTTCGGCGTGGACGCCGCTGGGCACGGGCTCAGCCGAGCCGAGCCGGTCATGATCCTGAGCAGCGGATTCGTGCACGCGTCCATCCACAAGGTCGCCTCGATGTTGGGGATCGGTCGGGAAAACGTCCGCGTCTTCGCGGCCGATTCGAGCGGGCGGCTTGATCTGTCGGCCCTGCGACGAGCGCTCACCCAGTTTGGCGCGGGACGCTGCATCATCGTGGCCAACGCGGGCGAGGTGAACGCGGGAGAATTTGACCCGATTGATGCCATGGCGGATCTCGCCGAGGAGCACGGTGCGTGGCTCCATGTCGACGGGACGTTCGGACTTTTCGCCCGGGTGAGCCCGAGGCTGGAGCACCTCGCGGCCGGGGTCGAGCGAGCTGATTCGATTACCGCGGACGGTCACAAGTGGCTCAATGTTCCGTTCGATTGTGGGTTTTGCTTCGTGCGCGACGAGGCGCTGCTCGATGAGGTCTTCTCGCTCGACGGCGCCTACCTCAAAGACGATCCGGACGCGAGCGGAATGCTGGGTCTGCGGGGACCGGAGATGTCCCGTCGAGCTAGAGCCCTACCGGTCTACGCCACTCTTGCCGCGTACGGGCGCGACGGGTACCGCGCCCTCGTCGAGCATGGGGTCGGGCTTGCCACCGAGCTCGCCGCGGAGGTTGAGGCGGCCGACGACTTCGAGCTGCTCGCGCCTCCCTGCCTGTGCATCACGTCGTTCCGCTACCGCGTGCCGGGCCTGGACGACGCGCAACTCGACGAGCTCAACTCGCGGCTCGGTCAGGCGGTTCTGCGCGACGGAAGCATCTATGTCGGAACGACGGTCTCGCGTGGGCACGTGGCCTTCAAGCCGGCGTTCGTCAACTGGCGCACGACGTCCAACGAGATCGCCCTGATCCTGCCGACCCTGCGCGAGCTGGCCGCGACTGTGGTTAGTGAGCTTGGTGAGTGAACCCGCCGAGTTCGAGGCGGCTGAGAGGATGAGCCGGACGGATGAGGTGGGGTAGGGCAGACCGAGGATGCGAACATCTGGCTAGGCGGGCGTCGCTTCTGGGCCGAGCTTCCGCCCCAGGAGTGGGGGGTGGCGGACCGAGTCGCCGTCCCGCGAATCGATCGAGAGAGCCATGAGCCACGCGGAGATGACCAGGGGGACTCGGTTCAGCCCCATGAGCGAACCGATCGCATCGAGCGTGTTCGCCGATGCGCTCGCCAGCTGGACTACACGGCCGGGTCCGGTCTACGCGCGGCTCTGCGACGCGATCGCTGATGCGATCGCCCAGGGGCACCTCGGGTTGGGCACGCGCCTGCCCTCCGAACGGGCTCTCGCCGGTCAGCTGAGGATCTCGCGCGGCACGGTGGTCGCCGCCTATGACGCGTTGCGCGCACGCGGGATCGTGCAGACGCGCCGGGGCAGCGGAACCGTTGTGCAGAGTCGAGCCGTTCAGGCCCGCGCGCATCGCGCTCCGCTGCTCTCACGGCTGGTTGACGGCCACGAGGTGCCTATCGACCTCGCCCTGGGCGCGCCCATGCTTGACGAGGCGGAACTGGTTGATGTCACTGTGTCGCTGCGCTCAGCATCCCGACTGCTCCCCGCGCACGGTTACGCCCCGGTCGGGCTCGCGGCGTTACGAGCGGCGGTCGCCGATCGTTTCCGCTCCAGAGGAATCGCCACGACGCCGGATCAGATCATCATCACGGCCGGCGGGCAGGGGGCGCTGAGCCTCATCGCCGCGACCTTCGTGCGGCCGAACGATCGGGTCATAACCGAGGCACCGACCTATCCGGCGGCGATCGAGGTCTTCGTGCGTGCCGGCTCGCGCGTCGAGGGGGTGGAGCGGGACCATGCCGGACCGGTCGTCTCGCGGCTCGAGCAGATGCTCGCGATTGAATCGGCTCGCCTCATCTATGTGATCCCGACCTGCCACAACCCCACGGGCGCAGTGATGAGCGAGAGTCGGCGCCTGGCTCTACTGCGGGTAGCTCGCGAGCGTCGCGCCCTGGTCGTCGAGGACGCGACCATGGAGGATCTGGCCCATGACCGCCCGCCGCCCCCGTCCCTGGCAGAGTTGGATTCCGATCGAGTGATCACCATCGGATCGCTGTCCAAGACGGTCTGGGGTGGTCTGCGCGTCGGCTGGATCCGGGCTTCGGGCGAGGCGATCCTCCGTCTGGGACGGGTTCGAGCGAGCTTTGAGCTCGGCTCCCCTGTGCTGGAACAGGCGGCTGCTCTGGACGTGCTGAACCGCTACGACGGGCTACTCGAGCGCAGACGCGATCTGGTCCGGTTCAGGCTCGGCGTGCTCTGCTCGGAACTCCGTGCACAGCTCCCGGAGTGGACGTTCCCCGAGCCCCGGGGCGGCCTCAGCGTCTGGGCAGAACTCCCGCACGGTAACGCGGACGCCCTGGCCCAACTCGCGCTCCGGCGCGGGGTGGCTATCGCCCCGGGCCGCACTGCCGCTCCGAGCGAGGAGTTCATGGGGCACGTGCGCCTGAGCGCCGGACCCGCTCCGGAGGCCATCAGGGAAGGCGTGAGCCGCCTCGCTGCCGCATGGCAGGAGCTGCAGGACGAAGGTGCCGCCTTCGATCAGCCCGGCATCTTGGTCTGAGACGATGCTCCCTGCCGGGGACCGGAGCGCAGCTGGAACTCACCGCCGGCGGGGGCCGGGCCGTAGCCTCGCCCGATCCCGACCTGCTCGTTGTGCTCTACCTCGGATCCCCTGAGGCCGTGCGGGTGCGTGCTGCAGGCCTGAAGGCGCGCCCGGTTCGCGCGGCGAATCCGTACTGGGACGAGCGCGGGCTCACCTTCGAGGACCCCGACGGCTTCCGGGTGGTGCTCGTCGCCGGCTCGTGGAGTTGACACCGGCTCGAGGACTTGACGCCGGCTCGAGGTGCTCGTGGCGGGCTCGCGGCGTGGACACCGGGTATTGAGTTGGCGGCGACCGTGGAGTTGACACCGGCTCGGACGAGGGTCAGCCCCCGCAGGACGGTGCCTCCTCCCAGCCGGGGAGTGCGGGCGTCGCCATCGGTGTCGACTCAGGAGAGGTGACGGCACTGGCGGCTCCTGGCGCCATCACGGAGCCAGGCGCCGCTGCGCTGTGCGGCATCCGGGAACTCTCCGCCCAGCGGGTGAGCGGGGGCGTGAGGAACCCGCTCGCGATCATGAGCCCGGCGATGAGCAACCATCCCTCCCCGCCATGGGCCAAGCAGGTCGCGGCCAGGATGCCAGGCGCAAGCGCCCGGCAAAGCCCAAGGCTGAGTCCGTAGACGCCGAGGTATTCACCCAGAGCCGCCTCGTCGGCGAGGCCGTACGAGATCCCGAACGTTCCGGCGCTCTGCAGGAGTTCGCCGACGGTGTGGACCACCACAGCAGCCATCAGCAGCAGGGCGGCGTCGAGCGCTGGGACCCCGGCGGCGACGCTGTAGAGCAGCATCGCGACCGCCAATACGACACCTGCCCTCCGTATGGAGCGGGCGCCGTCCGCCGGCGAGCGGGCGTGACGACTGAACCACACCTGCAACGACACGATGAGCACGGTATTGGTCAGCAGCATCGGGCTGACCAGCCAGTGAGGCGCGCCCGTGTGATCGATGACCCACAGAGGCATCGCGAAGGCGAGCACAAAGTACTGGAGCGCCATGACCGCGTTCGACGCGGTAAGGGCCAGGTAGGGCCGGTCGCGCAACGCCGTCCAACGCTGCCGGTGCGCCGACGCGTGTCCCGAGTCGGGTCGGGTCGCCCGCGGCACCCAGAGCAACAGCGCACCGGCCCCGAGAAACGTGGCGGCGTCGCCGAGCATGAGCAACTTATAGGCGGTGGGCGTTCCCGCGGCGATCGCGATCCCGGCCACCACTGTTCCGGCGGAGATCCCGATATTGCTGACCGATTGGAGCCGCGCGCGCAATCGCACGGGTTCATCGGCGCCCAGCCGCCCGACCAGCGCACCCTTGGCAGCATCGGCGCCCTGCATGGACGCGATGAAGACCGTGGCGACACCGATGAAGGCCCACAGCGATCGTCCCACCAAAATGTACGAGGCGATCGCCCCCGCTTGCACGAGTTGGATGGCGATCAATACCTCACGCGGGCCGCGCCGGTCGGCCAATCGGCCCAGGGGAATGCCTGCGCTGAGGCCTATCAGCCCCGCGATGGTGAGCCCGACACCCACTCTGGCGACCGGCAGGCTTAGTCCTCGGGTGAAGAACAGCGCGCTTCCCGCGATGTAAAGGCCGTCTCCGGTGGTGTTGACCACGGTGGAGGCCAGGAACGCGCCGATGCCTCGGCCCGATCGGGCCCGGCGCTCACGGAGTCGCATCGGTTCGGCCGGCAGAGGAGGTCACCGTTAGCCAGTGTTCACGCCGGCCGGCCGAGCGAAAAGATCCAATCCGTGCGCCACGACGATCCACTCCTCGCGGCCGGGGCGGCCGGGGCGGCCGGGGCGGCCGGGGCGGCCGGGGGCGGCCGGGAGCCGGCGGGGGCGGCCGCGGCGCCGGGGCTGGGAGCCGGCGGGGGGCGCCAGAGCGCCTCAGCCGCGTTTGTCGCGCAATTTGCGGAGAGGTCACCAGGACCGGGGGGTCATCCGTGTGGCCCTCGCGCCTCTAATGGACATGACGACTGCGCGCGACTCGCCCGAACCGCCGCCCGCTCACCGCGGTCGTGGCCACTCGGTGCAGAAATCTGCACAGAACGTCCACAGCTTCGCCCAACGCCAAGGTGGCCACGTGACACGCGCGCAGCTCTTGCAGGCAGGTCTGTCCGACCGGACGGTCGCCAACTGGGTGGCCGGCGGCAAGCTCATCCGGGTTTATCACGGCGTGTACGCGGTCGGTCATCGCCCAGCCAATCCGCTCAATGGTGCGCACGCGGCCCTGCTCGCCGGCGGCCCGGCTTCAGCACTGGCCGGCGAGTGCGGGCTGGTGCTCTGGGCCGTCTGGAGGCGTTGGCCTCGGCAATTCGAGATCGTTCTGAACCGCAGGGACCGCCGCCCGTCGGGTCTGCTCATACATCAGTCCGAGACGCTCGCGCCGGGTGACATCACCACGCTGCAGGGGCTGCGTGTCACCAGTCCCGCGCGGACCCTGCTCGACTCCGCGTCGCGGATGCAGCCGTATCAACTCACGCGTGCGATAAACGACCTGCGCCTCCGCGGGTTACTCACACTGGGCCGGCTCGCCGACATCATCGAGCGCAATCCCACCCACCGAGCCGTCACGCTGCTGCGGCCCCACCTCGACGCGGCACAGCCCGAGCCCACGCGCTCCGTCCTCGAGGACAGATTCCTGGCGCTGCTGCGCAAGCACCGGTTGCCCACGCCGCTGATCAACGTCCACGTAGCCGGCCACCGCGTCGACGCCTACTTCCCCGATCACTGTCTCGTTGTCGAGCTTGACGGCGGAACGCATGCAACGCGGATGGCCTTCGGGCGAGATCGCCGGCAGGACTTCGAGATCCTCCTGCAGACTGACGTCCCGACTGTCCGCCTGCCCTACGAGGAGGTCACCGACGCGGGAATCGTCCGGTTGGGTCGGCTGCTCGAGCGGAGAGGGTGCTGAAGACGGGAGCGAGGCAGATAGGTCCACCCTTGACACGGTGCTAACCTACAACCAAATGGTTGTAGATAACTTCCTGAGCAGCAACGAGTTGTCGGAGGCGCAGGCCGATCGTGTGTTCCACGCACTCTCGGACTCGACGCGGCGCGACATCCTCGCCCGCGCGATCGAGCGCGAGCAGTCGGTGTCGGCCCTCGCCCGCCGCTACGAGATCAGCCTCACGGCCGTGCAGAAGCACGTGACGGTGCTGGAGCGCGCGGCACTCATCAACAAGCACAGAAGTGGAAGGGAGCAGCTCGTGGTCGCCGATCCCGAGACCCTGCGCCGGGCCAACCAGCTGCTTGAGACGTTCGAGCAGCTGTGGATTCACCGCACAAATCAAATCGCCGAGATCCTCACCGAGGAAGGAGATACACGATGACCGTGATCAGCAGTCAGACCCATCCCGACGAGCTCGCGCTCGAGCTCGTCGCCGAGTTCGACGCGCCACCCGAGCAGGTCTGGGACGTCTGGCAGGACGCCCGCAAGTTGGAGCGCTGGTGGGGGCCTCCGGGATACCCGGCCACCTTCACCCGTCATGACTTCGTCATCGGCGGCCAGTCGCGCTATTACATGACCGGGCCTCAGGGTCGGGCCAGCCCAGGTGGTTGGTGGCGCATCGACGCGCTCGAGCCTCACCGCCACATCGAGTTCGCCAACGGTTTTGCCGGCGAGGACGGTGAGCCGGCGCCGGGAGTGCCGCCGGCGGCTGGGATCGTCGACCTGGAAGCGATGGGCAGCGGCACGCGGATGCACGTGCGGACACAGTTCGTCAGCATCGAGCAGATGGAGCAGATGCTTGGCATGGGCATGCAGGAGGGCATGACCCTCGCGATCGGTCAGATCGACAGGCTGCTGCAGGAGGCCGTCGCGGCCTGACTCGGCCGGCCCGGCGGGCGCGCCCCGCCGGGCCAGGCACCCGCCGGCCCAGGCACCCGCCGGGCCACCCGCCGGCCCCGGCCCCGCCGGGCCAGGCACCCGCCGGCCCAGGCACCCGCCGGCCCAGGCACCCGCCGGGGCAAGGCACCCACCGGGCCGCTACGGCCAGACCTGGAAGCGGCGCGCCCGGTCCTCGCGAAACCGCAGGCCATGTCCGGAGAAGCTTCGGTCCGGCCACATAGCGCCGTCCCGCACGGGTGCGACACCATCGAAGAGCAGCTGCTCGATCCGGACGTGGTCGTGGAAGTACTCGGTGTGCACGAGCGAGGCGATGGCGCACCCGACATGCGCCATCAGCGCCGGGGCACAGTGCGCTGAGAAGGGACGTTGGCGCGCGTCGCACAGTGCGCCAATCTGCAACAGCGCTGTGATTCCACCGCAGCGGGTTACATCGGCCTGCACGATATCCACGGCCTCGGCCTCGAGCAGCCGCTGGGTATCGAGCGGACTCCACGTGTATTCGCCCGCGGCGATCGCCATTTCCCGAGGGGCTTGGGCGCGCACCCGGCGCAGGCCGGGAAGATCGTCGCTCGAGACGGGCTCCTCGAAGTAGGTGATCCCGAACTGATCGTGGCGGGCGATCCAGGCCAGTGCTCCGTCGGGACTGAACACACCGTTCGCGTCCACCATCAGCGCCACGTCCGGGCCGATCGCCTCGCGGGCGGCCGCCACGCGTTCCGTGTCCTGCGCCGGGTCGCGGCCAACCTTCATCTTGACCCGCGAAATTCCCTGGCTCGCCCACGCCCCGAGCTGCGCGGCGACACGCTCGGCGTCATACGTCGTGAACCCTCCGGAGCCGTAGACGGGGACCCAGTCATGCACGGAGTCCAGCGCCACGGTCAACGGCAACTCGAGCAGGCGTGCGCGCAGGTCATGCAGCGCGATGTCGACCGCGCTCAGCGCCAGGGCGCCGAGTCCCGCCTGGCCAGCGTCGCGCAACGACGCGCGCAGCCTGCGCTGAATTCGCTGCGGCTCCATCGGAGACGCGCCGCGCACTGCGTCGGCGAGCATCGTGGTAACCACGTGCGCCGCCGAACTGGGGCCGTAGGTGTAACCCAGACCGACCTCGCCGCCCGCGTGAACGTGCACGACGACCAGGGTTGTCGAGTCCCACTCCTTGGTGCCGTCCGACTCGGGTGAATCGGTTGGGATGGTGTAGGCGGCGGCCTCGACCCGCTCGACCTCGACGTCAGGCTTTGGCATGCTCGCCGTCGCCGCTGCGTCGGGTGCGCGCCGCGGGCCCGGCCCCCACCCGCTTGTCTGCGATCCGGTCGGCGAAGCGCGCGGCGAGCGCCATGATCGTCAGCGCCGGGTTTGCGCTGCCCTGCGTAGGCATCACGCTGCCGTCACAGACGAACAGGTTCGGAACGTCCCAGGCGCGATGATCGGCATCAACCACCGAGTCTTCAGCGAAGGCCCCCATCCGGCAACCGCCGACCAGATGCGCGTAGCGGTCGATGGTGAGCGTGTCCTGGGCTCCGGCGGCCGCCCAGATGCGCTCGAGCACGCGCTTGCCGTAGGCGATGTTGGCGCGATCGTTCTCGCATTGGGAGTAGGTGAAGCGCGCCACCGGGAGACCATGCGAATCGGTGTCATCGTCCAGGGTCACCCGGTTCTCGGGTTGGGGCAGCAGTTCGCAGAGCAGCCCCAGCGTGCTCCAGTGGTTGTAGTCGCGCATGTACTCGCGCAGGGCGTGCCCCCAGTGTCCGTCGGCCAGCACATGCTCGGCCCAGCCGATCGGCAGCGGCCCCACGGTCTGGATCGAGAACCCGCGGGCGAAGCCGCGCCGCTGGTCGGTCTCGTAGTACTGCTCGGAACTGATTTCGGGAGGCGGGCCTTTGTACTGATGCGCCAGATCCGGGAAGCGTCCGGCCACCTGCGACGCTCCCTGCACCATCACGTAGCGGCCCACCTGGTCGTTGTGGTTGGCCAGGCCGGTGGGGAAGCGGGCGCTTGTGGAATTCAGTAACAGCCGGGGTGACTCGATCGAGTAACCCGCCACCACCACGACAGCGGCACGCTGAAAAAACTCCCGCTGCTCATGGAAGTAGGTGACACCCGTGCAGCGGCCACCGTCGTCGACCTCGATCCGGGCGACGTGTGAGTCGGCCCGCACCTCCACCCCGTGGTCGATGGCATCCGGGAGATGGGTGATCAGCGGCGATGCCTTGGCGTTGACCTTGCAACCCTGCAGGCAGAAGCCGCGATAGATGCAGTGCGGTCGGTTGCCGAAGACGCCGTTGGTGATCGCGACCGGCCCGACGCGCATCTCGACCCCGGCCTCGCGGGCTCCTTCGCGCGCCACCTCGGCCGCGCCGGACACGGGGTGGGGCGCCTGCGGGTAGCCGTGCGGGTCGCCCCACGGCCAGCGCTGTCCGGCCACCGGCAGCTCGCGTTCGAGTCGCTCGTAGTGGGGCTTCAGATCCGCGTAGCTGATCGGCCAGTCGGCGCCCACCCCGTCGCGGTTGAACGTGTCGAAGTCAGATGGGTGAAAGCGCGGGGTGTAGCCGGCGTAGTGCACCATCGAGCCGCCCACACCATGCCCCGAGTTGTTCTTGCCGAGCTCCACCGGATCGTTTCCGTCGATCACGCGCGAGGCGTTCCAGTACAGCTTGTGTGAGCCCGACTCGTCGGAGACCCAGTCGCGGTCGGGGTCCCAGAAGGGTCCGGACTCGAGGATCACGATGCTCCAGCCCCGCCGGGCCAGACGTTGGGCCAGCGTGCAGCCTCCGGCACCCGCGCCGATGATCACCATGTCCACCTCGTCGGAGTCCTCGTAATGCGCCATCCGCGCGCGCCCGGGTAGTCCGCGCGTGTGGACGTCCAGCAGCAGCGCCGACTGGTTCCAGGAGGGGACCGGGTTGCGGAATGGATGGCCTCGCGGCATCAGGTCCCCGCGTCCGCCACCGGATCCATCCCGTAGGCCTCCTTGGGCTCGTCCGGCTCAGTTCCCGCCGTGCCCATGTTGCGGCGCATGTAGCCGCGGGGATACGCCGGGCCGCGGAAGCCGATCTCATTGAAGGCCCACGGATGCGAGTAGAAGGCCGACACGGCCAGCCGCGAGACCACCTTCCAGGCCAGGCTCACATCGAGGCCGTCCCATTCGAGCTCGCCGTCGGCAAAGGCCTTCACCCGGGCATGGCGTCCCGCCGCATCAAGCTCGGCCAGCCCCTCCAGACGTTCGGCCACCATGCGCAGGGTCTGATCGTCGTCGGGCATGGTCGCGTAGCGGTACCCGTCGAACTGCCGCGCGTGCATCTTGGCGTCGATCATTTGCAGCACCGGGATCCGCGGCTCAGCGTCCTGGGCGAGGATCGCGTCGAACAGCGTCCCCAGGGTGCGTTGTTCCGGCGGGTTGAAGAAGCGGCACTCCGGCGGCTCGTCGACGCGTTGCTCAAGCAGCTCCCGGGTCACCGGATCCCAATGCCCGCGATCCTGCATGACATCGAAGTCCGGGTAGCGGCCGTGCATCTGCGGCGTGATTCCGTTGCGCTGCCGCGGCAGTCCGGCTGGATCGGCCAGGGGCCCGGTCCGCTGGTTGGGTAGGTGGTCCGCGTCTCTGAACGAGTGCGCCATACCCTTGCCTACTTCTCTCTGCGCATGACCGCGGCCATCAGCCCCAGCGCCCCGACCATGGCCAGGGACCCGGGGGCGAGCGCGGGCGGACCCATCACGAGGTTGTAGGTGGGTTCGTGGAAGCCGCCCGGCTTTCTGGCGATCCCGCGCAGGTGAAAGTACTCACCGGCCAAGCCGTCGAGCGCGAAGAGGACTGACATGGCCGGCAGCACCGTGCGGGCGGCCCGCTCCGACATCACGCCGGCCACTCCGGCCGCGGTGACCGCCGGGGCGAGCAGCACCGGCGACCACATCCAGCGATTGCCGAATGAGCCGCCGTAGTGGTTCACGTAGATCTCGATGCCGAGCGGCAACGCACTGGCCGCCGTGGCGGCGCTGAGCAGTTTCTGGGCTCGGCCGTGCCGGAGATTTTCGACGACGTGTCCGAGCATGGCTACCGCCGGAGGCGAGCTCGCCACGAACGTGAAGCGCGCCCCGACTGTGGTTTCCCGCGCCTGGCGTTCTGAGCTCCGCGCCGTCCCACCAGGGCCGCCGCGGTGGCCGCCGTTGCAGCCAGGCCGGCTCCCAGCACCGTACCCCGATGCTCGGCGAGGGTCAGCTGAAGGCTGTGACCGTGGGCCAGGTCGTCATACATGCCGTGGGCGCCGTAGTCGCGCTTCTCGTCCACCGGGCTGAACAGGTTGTCCGGCCGGTGGCTCGGAAGCGGGGTGGAGCTCTGCTGAGCCTTGATCCCCTTGTGAGCGAGATAATGGTCGAGAAAGCCCGGGACCAGGCGCTGACCGATGATGGTCTTGATGGTGGGCCGTCCGACCCAGACCTCACGCCGGTCGCTCTGCGCAGCCCATACGATCGCGCGCGCGGCCACTTCCGGCGCGTAGATCGGCGGCACCGGCTGCGGCGTGCCCGACGTGCGGGCCCGCACCCACCCGAACTGGGGAGTGTTCAGTCCCGGGAGTTGCACGATCGTCACCGATACCTTCGAATCTCGGTGCAGCAGCTCAGATCGAACCGACTCATAGAAGCCCTGGACGGCATGTTTGGCCCCGCAGTAGGTCGCCTGCAGGGGGATGCCGCGGTAACCGAGCGCCGACCCGACCTGGACGATCTTGCCGCGATCGCGCGGGACCATACGCCGCAGCGCCGCCTGCCAGCCATGCACCGACCCGAGGTAGGTGACCTCCATGACGCGCCGAAACTCGGCGGCGCTGGTGTCGGTCACCTCGGCCAGTACCGCGGTCATCGCCGCGTTCACCCAGACGTCGATCTCGCCCAGCGTGGTCTCGGTCGTGCTCGCCGCCTGCTCCACCGCCTCCGCGTCGGACACGTCGCACGGGAGCACGAGCACCTCGGCTCCTGCGGCACGAGCCTCGGCGGCGGCGGCCTCGAGCCCGGCCTGTCCGCGGGCGATCAGCGCCAGCTTGACTCCGGGGGCGGCGAAGGCCCGCACTGTCGCCCGTCCAACGCCAGCCGAGGCGCCGGTGATCACGATCGTGCGTGGCTGCTGCCTGGAAGACCCTCTCGGTGCCACGCCGTTGAGGTTACCCACTGAGGTCGATCTAAATCGGTGAGGTCGATCTAAATCGGTGGGGCTGGCCGGCGCGCGATATCGGGTAGTACTGGCGACGTGAATAACTTCCCGGAAATCGGTGAGCTGGCCGCATTGGGTGATCACCGCACCACCGCACTCCTCGGGCCCGACGGAAGCGTCGAGCTTTTCTGCCTACCCCAGTTGGACGACCAGATCATTCTGGGGGCCCTGCTCGATCGCCAGGCGGGGGTGTTCGAGCTCAGACCGGTCACGGACGCGACGGCGGAGGTCCGCTACCTCCGCGACACGAACGTCGTCTCGACCCGCTGGCGGGGTCCGGAAGGCGAGGCACTGGTCGTCGACGCCCTGCTCGGCGGTCCTGGCGCCGAGGCCTCCAGTACCACGCTGGTCCGCCGCGTTGACTGCATCAGGGGTCATGTGCGCCTGCGCTACCGGCTTACTCCCCGCTTCGGTGAAGGCCTGACGCCACCCACTTCCGTGGAGCCCGCGGGTAGCGGCTTTCGCATCCATGGCCCGGACCTGACTCTCGCCTTCTCCGCGCCCGGGGCGCGGTGGCAGGACAACGAGTTCCGGGGCGAGTTCGAGCTCTCCGCCGGGCAGCGCCGGACGCTCAGCCTCGGCGCCGAGCCGGAGCCGACCGACCCGGAGGATGCGGCCCGCTACCTCGACGCCACGATCCGCGCCTGGCGCGCCTGGACCGCGTCGTTGCGCTGCGAGGGGCGCTGGTCGGAGGCGATCAAGCGCAGTGCACTCGCTCTGCGCCTGCTGGTCCGCGACACCTCGGGCGCGATCGCCGCGGCCGGCTCACTCGGGCTGCCGGAGCAGCCGGGCGGCGAGCGCAACTACGACTACCGCTACTGCTGGCTGCGCGATGCCTCGTTCGTGGTCGATGCCTTCTGCAGTGTCGGCGCCCGCGAGTCGGCCCGCCGCTACCTGGAATGGCTCGGGGCGGCACTTGAGTCGACCGCGCCGCGCGTTCAGCCCTTCTACCGCCTTGACGGCGGGAAAGAGGCCCCCGAGTACGCCAGCGCGCTACTGGGATACGGCGGTGCCTCGCCCGTGCTGATCGGCAACCACGCCTCCCAGCAGCTCCAGCTCGGGTCCTGGGGGGACATGCTGCAGAGCTGCGCGCTGATGCGCCAGCACGCCATCGAGCTGCCGCCGCAGCTGCGCGCCGGCGTCGTCCGCTCCATCGAGCATCTCACGACGGTGTGGCGTGAGCCGGACAGCGGCATCTGGGAGATCGAGCCCAACCAGCAGCACACCTGGTCGAAGATGGCCAGCTGGATCGCGCTGACCCGCGCAGCCGAGTTGAGCGAGGCGGGCGTCATCGATGGTCCCGCCCCGGCCTGGCGGCGCACCGCGGAGGAGATCCGCGAAGTGATCGAGACCCGGCATTTCTCGATGGAGCGCAACGCCTACGTGGCGGTCGAAGGCGAGGACGGGCTCGACGCCGCGGTCCTGCTCGGCGTGTTCATGGGCTACTCACCGAGCTCGGGTGAGCGCTGGTCCAACACGCTCGAGGCGATCGACCGCGAATTGGGGGTGGGACCGTACCTGTACCGGACCTCCAAGCTGCGGGGTCAGGAGAAGACCTTCCTGCCGTGCGCCTTCTGGCGCGCGCACGCACTCGTCCGCCTGGACCGGCTCGACGAGGCGCGCGACCTGCTCGACCAGCTGATCGCCGGCTGCGGCCCGCTCGGCCTGTTCGCCGAGGAGGTCGACGAGCACGGGCGGCAGTGGGGAAACATCCCGCAGGCCCTGACGCATGCCGCACTGATCAACGCGTGCGTGACGTATGAGCAGCAGGCGGCGGTCCGCTAACCGCCGCCTGCCAACACCTCGCTCGGGTTCGCTTCGGTCTCGAGCACTTCAGCCGTCACCGAACAGGCGGCGACTCATGTTGGCTTGACGGTCAGCTGGGCCTGCATGCCGAGCGCCATGTGCCCGGGCATCGAGCAGTACAGCTCGTAGCGGCCGGCCTTCAGGTGCCAGGTGGCCTGCCCGAGGCGACCGGGCAGCGTGACCGGTACGCGGCCGAGGACCGGCCCGACCATCTGCCCGCTGGCGTTCAATCGCCGGATCCACGCATCGTGCATGTCCTGCCCGCGGTTCCACAGTTCCACGAGCAGCGGGCCAGCGGGCACGCTGCGGCGCGAAGGCCAGAGCGAGTACTCCTGCGCGTTGATCAGCAGGTGCGCCGGCCCATGCTTCTTCGGGGCGGTCGCTGTCGCCGTCCCGGTGAGCAGGCAGAGGGCCAGGAGGGCGCCGGTCAGGCTGGTGAACCGGCGCCTCATGCCAGCAGTTGGTGACGCGGGAACCTTGAGGCACCTGGAATCACGCGGCCGGCATCGTGGTCGAACCACTGCTCGAGCAGCGAGGCGTAAACCCCGCGGAAGTCGGTGTTGACCACCTGGTTGCCGTTGGCGTCGAGTCGTTTGAGCGCGGGCGATTCACCGATCATCCCGCCGTTCACCCGGCTGCCGATCAGCAGCGAGGTGCCCGCGGCGCCGTGGTCGGTTCCATCGGAGCCGTTCTCCTGAGCGCGCCGGCCGAACTCAGACCAGACGTGGATGAGAACGCGCCGGTCTACGCCACGGGCTTCCAGGTCGGCTTGGAACGCGGCCAGCGAATCCGAGACCAGCTTGACGCCGCTGTCGAAGGTGGTGGTCTGGCTCGAGTGGGTGTCGAATTGGACGTCTGTGGTCAGTGCCACGCACTTGAGTGGGAGCCCGGCGGAGATCATCGAGGCCAGACCCGCCAGCCGTGCGGGCAGGTCGTCGTCGGAGGACGCCGGGTAGTTCACGCTCGACCGGTAGGGGGCGCCGGGATTGGTCTGGGAGCTGGCGTTGCTCTGGTCCTTGGACCATGGCTTGAGCGTGCGCCGAACGATGCCGACCTCGGACGCGGCGCTCGCCACCTGCCGGATGGCCGGGTCGTGGGCGTCCCGCAGCTTGTCGCCGAGCGAGGAGGCGGACTCGAGGGTCCACTCGGCCACGTTGCCCCAGACGCCGTTCACCCACACGGCGAAGTTGTTGGGTTGGTCGATTGCCGCCACCGGGTGCTTGGCGGTGGCCAGCGTCGGATTCATCTGGCCGTCCAACGAGAGCCCCTGGAAGGGGTTCGACGCGTCGCCGGCCAGATCGAGGTAACGACCCAGCCAGCCGGTCGTCAGCGATGCGTCGGTGGTGCCGACCTCCCAGTAGTGACGCGAGGTGAAGTGCGACATGTCCTCATCCGCATAACCGATGCCCGGGAAGACCAGGACCTTGCCGGCGTTGTGCAGGTTGGCCAGCGATGCCGCCGCGGGATGCCAGGTGAGACTTGGGTCCTCTCGCAACGTCACGCCCGACCCGGGGGCGACCGCCAGTGTGGGCCGGAGCTTCGCGTAGAGCGGATCCTCCACGGGAGCGAGCAACGACAGTGAGTCCAGGCCACCCTGCAGGAACAGCGAGATCAGTATGGGGCTGTGCGCGGGCTGCAGGGTCGCCGCCCGCGCGATCCCGTCGCCGAGCATGCCGTCGGTCAGGCCCGAGCGGCCGGCGCCGTAGACGATGGCCAGGCCGCCCGCGGCGCCGGCGAGGAAGCGCCGGCGGTCGATGGCCACACCGGCGGGCATCGGCATCCGCGGATCCCACTCGCGCTCCACCGGCCGCATGCCGCCGGCCAGCGCCCGGCGGATGGACTGGGCGCGTGTGAACCCGTCGCAGTGATTGACCGTCGGCGGGGTGCGTGGATCTCGGTTCTCGCTCACGCGGTCATCCAGTCGGGCGTCATCGGGATCAGGGCACGCAGCGCGTTCTGGCGCAGCTGCCGGAACTCGACCTGCTCCCACGTCTGGTTCTGGCCGTGGGCGATCCGCCGTCCCAGCGCCAGCATGTGCTCCCGCGCCGTCGGCGACAACGGCTGTCCGCCCCAGAAGGTGATGGCGTGGTCGTAGGCCTCGGAGGCGTTCTCGTGCCGGCCGAAGGGGTATTGCTTGCCGCTGAGCGTGTGGTGGCCGAGGGCGGTGTTGACCGCCTGAAGCCGTCCGGCCCAGCGGGAGGTATCGAGCCACTGCGCGTAGTTCCAGCCCGACACGTTGGGGGGCTGGAACAGCACCTGTCCGGTGAGCCCGGCGATCCAGGCCCAGTCAGTGGTGGTGATCGTCTGGCGGCTGGCGCGCAGCATTCCCGCGGTCCAGACGACGGGCGGGGTGACCAGGCGCGGACCTTCGTAGAACAGGGGGTGGCGGAGGATCGCCTCGACGATCGGCCTGATCTCATAGCCACCGCGCACGTAGGCGTGCTCGAGCTCGCGAGCGGTCCGTTTGGGCAGCTCGGCGCCGACGAAGTAGCTCCACAGTTTGCTAACGAAGAACGAGGCGTGGGTCGGGTGGGCTACGGCGAAGCGCACGCTGTCCTGCCAGTTCCAACGGCCGACGTGGCCGAAGAGCTTCTTTACGCCGTAGTCGTGCAGGCTCGCCTGGAAGCGGAAATTGGTCGGCCCGCGGGTTTCGCTCCAGTCGTTGGTCCAGCCGGTGAGGGCCCGCGCGTTCTGGTGGACGTCGGCTTGGTCGTAACCGCGTCCCTGGCCGAGCGTGAACAGCTCCAGCATCTCGCGCCCGTAGTTCTCGTTGGGGGAGTACTTGTTGTTGGTGTTGCCGTTCAACCAGAGCAGCATGGCCGGATCGACGGTGACGTCGGCGAGCAATTGGCGGAAGTTGCCCAGGGCCCGGCGGCGGAAGGTCCAGTTCTGGTTGATCATCAGCCGCGCGTTGGAAGCCTCTTCGGAGGTGGCGAACCAGCTGTGCCAGACGAGGGTCATGCGCTCGCCCAGCTGGTGGTCCGAGCGAACCATCCGATCGAGCCACCAGCAGTGGTCATCGCCCCAGGTGTTGATCGGATCGAGCGGGTTGCCCTTGTTGTCGTGGGGTGGCTGGCCGATCAGCCGTGGCGGGCCGGTCGGCCGGGTCAGGGACGCGACCGCGGAGTTCAGGCCGAGCCTTGCGTAGCGCTCCACGTCACCGGGCCGCGGGCCAAAACCGGCACGCCAAAGCAGCCGCGTGGCCTGCTCCTCGCCGAAGCGGCCGCGGTAGACATCGGTGGGTGACGATCCCAGCGGGTTCACTGCCACCGTTCTTGTCGGCCACGCGCGGCCGATTCTGGAGTCCCGTCAGCCTGGATGGCCAGAAGGTGGACCCGTCCGGCTCGGGTCGCCCGCCGGCTGCGCCGGCTGATCAGCGATCAGTACTGAGGGGTCCCAGCGTGCGCTTGCGGTGCAGCTTGTCGGCATACATGGCCAGATCGGCCCGCTGCAGCAGGGCCTCCACGCCGTCTGAGTCGTTGGCCACGGCGGCGCCCAGGCTTACGCTGAACACCGGCGCGAAGCCGTCCGCGGCCCGGCGCAACTTCTCAAGCAGCCGAGTGAAGTCTCGATCGCCGGCCTCGGCGACCACCGCGAACTCATCGCCGCCCAGCCGCCCAACCGTGTCTTCGCTGCGCACGCAATCCCGCAACCGGCGGGCGAGCCATTGCAATGCCGCGTCGCCGCAGGCATGCCCGTGGGTGTCGTTGATCGCCTTGAAGTCGTCGATGTCGATCACCACCGCGAGTACCGGCGTGCCTCGCCGCCGGCGCCGGGCGAGCGCCTGGGCCAGGCGGTCGTCGAAGATCACCCGGTTGACCGCCCCGGTGAGCGGGTCCAGCGTGGCCGCCCTGCCCAGTTCGGAGGCGATACGCACCAGCTCGAGGTGGGCGCGGGCAACCTCGGCGATGTCCTCGAGCCGCGCGATCTGCTCGTCGCTGATCTCGCGCGACTGGGTGTCGAAGGCGCACAGCGTTCCGACCGTCACACCGCCGCCGCTGCGCAGCGGCACCGAGGCGTAGAAGCGAATGGGCGCCAGTGGATTCTTGACGAACGAGGAGTACTGGAACCGGGCTTCCGCCGTGGCGTCGCTGGTGACTATGCGGGTTCCGTCCCGCACCACCAGCCGGCACATGCTGTCCTGTTGGGGATGGTCCACCAGCGGTGCACCCACCGCAGCGATTCGGCGCTGGTACTCCGCGTCGAAGACGTGAACGGCGGCGGATTCAGCGCCCGTGATCGACTGGGCCAGGCGGGTCAGGGCGGTCAGCACGGGGTCGCCGATGCGGTCAAGCAGGCCGAGGTCGGTCACCACGGCCAGACGACTCGTGTCGGCGTCGGTCAACGCGCCATCCGGCTCGTGGAGTTCAGTTTCGGGATGCACAGCTCATCTAGCGGTCCGGTCCTGTTCCTATGGTCGGCTCCCGGAGGCTTGGGCTTGAGTATTGGGATTGCCGATACCGATCAGGCTGAGCACCCCGGCCACGGCGGCCAGTCCGGCTCCGAGGAGCAGGGCAAGGTGAAACGCGCTGACTGACGCCGCCTGCAGGGCCGCGTGGACCTGGGGCCGTTGGGCAGGCCGGAAACCGCTCAGCGCATGGACCTGGAAGGTCGCCGCGGCGGCGTGACTTACGGCGGCGCCGCCGAAGCGCGCGGCCAGCGCGGTCTGGACGTGCGATGAAAAGCGCGCGGCGGTCACCGCGCCAGCCAGGGCGATGGCGATCAGCCCGGCCACGCGCGAGACCGCGTTGTTGACTCCGGAGGCCAGACCGGAGTGCTCGGCGGGCGCGGCCGAGAGAACCGCGGAGGTGAGCGGCGCCACCGTGATACTGAGCCCGAGGCCAAGGAGAAAGACGCCCGGGAGCACGTCCGAGAGATAGTCAGGTCGTAGTCCGACCCGAAGCAGGAGCATCAACCCGGCGGCCGCGACGAGTGGACCGACGCCCATGAACAGGCGTGGGCCGTAGCGATCGGCCAGGGCGCCGAAGCGCCGGGCCAGCAGGAAGAGAAGGATCGACGTGGGCAGCATCGACAGGCCGGCCAGGAGCGGCCGGTAACCGCCGACCTGCTGCAGAAAGACGATCAGGAAGAACGAGACGACGCTCAGGCCCCCGTAGAGGAAGAACGTGGTGAGATTGCCGATCCCGAAGTTGCGGGCCCGGAAGATGGCAAAGGGCAGCATCGGACTGGCGCAGCGGGTCTCCCACCAACCGAAGATCGCCAGCAGCAGGCACCCGGCGACCATCGCGCCGAGCACCCGCGTGTCACCCCAGCCATAGGTCGGCTGCTCGATCAGGGCGATAGATCGGGCCGGCCAGTCCGAGCGCCCCGAGCGCACCGCCGGTCCAGTCCACCCCGGCGTGCGCCTTGGCCTCGCGGACGGGGATCGCCCGCCCGAGATACAGCGTGACGATCACCAACGGCAGGTTGACGATGAACACCCAGCGCCACGAGGTCACCTGCACCAGCAGGCCCCCGAGCAGGGGGCCCGCCACGGTGGCGATTCCGGTCCAGGCTGTCCAGGTTCCGATCGCCGCCGCCCGCTGTCGCACGGAGAACGTGTCCATGATCACCGCGAGATTGCTCGGCACGAGCAGCGCTGCCGCGACCCCCTGCGCGGCGCGCGCGGCGATCAGGACGCCGGCGTCGGGGGCGATCGCGCAGCAGAGTGACGCGATGCCGAAGCCGCTCACCCCGAGGGTGAATATCCGCCGGCGTCCGAAGACGTCGCCCAGCGAGCCGCCCACCAGCAGCAACGAGCCGAGGGTCAGCAGGTAGCCGTCGACGACCCATTCCTGGGTCTGCAGACCGCCATGGACACTTGCTCTGATCGCCGGGAGGGCGACGTTCACGATCGTCCCGTCCAGGAACGCTGCGGAGGACCCGAGGATGCAGGCCAGCAGGGTCAGCCGCTGCGTGCGTGTGTAGGGCGGGCTGTGTGCGGCCGCAGGATCGTCGACGCCGGCTGACATGTGTCCTTACCGTACGCGGTGTCCTCGTTCGGCCTCGGTTTGACCGGGGCCGATCTCAGTGCCGTTTCACTGATCGGGACGCGCGCGGGCTGGGTTGGTCGACGGCCCGAGCCTGCGCCCCGCTACCGTCGACGACCGCCGCCCGCCTGACCGTTTGGATGGACGCGCCGTCAGTGGCCAGCTTGGCCGTGAGCCAGACAGTCCCCGACGGAGCCGTCGTGGCGGCGTGCACGGTGACCGGAAACGTCTCCCGGCCGTTGGGGGGCAGCGAGATCATCTCGTTCGCCGGTTCGATGGACAGGCGACTCCCCGCCTGAGTCGAGAGGACTATCCGCACGCGTTGCCGGCTTCGGGTGGCGTTTTGCGCTCCGACCCGGAGGATCGCCCCGGACCCCGGCATCAGCTTCAGGTTCTGCCCGGAGAGAAACCCCACGACCGGACGCAGGCCGGACGTATAGGACGGCGGCGCGTCGGCCGCGGCTGATCCCCACTGCGTCGGCTGTTTACCGAGGGTGAAGTTCAGCGAGACGCCCTCGGCCAGGCGCTCGAATCCGACCCAGAGCTTCGAGTACGGAGCGCCGTTCAGGGCCAGGGAGCTCACGTAGTAGGTGCTGGGCGACGCGCCGGGAGCGGTGATGTGGATCGCGTGCCCGTTGCTCAGGTGGATCGTCTCCAGCGGAAACGCCGGGCTGGCGAACACGAGCGTGCCGTACCCCGCGTTCTCCGGATACATGCCAAGCATCTCCCAGATGAAGGCCGAGCTGTTGGCGCCCAGGTCGTCGTTGTTCAGCATCCCGTACGGACCGGGCTGGTAGAGCGTGTTGCGTATGTTGGCCACCGCCTTCTGGGTGAGGGCAGGGTCGCTGGGCGTAGTCGGGCGCGAATTGCTCGCCAAAGTCGAACTCGTTGGTGAGCAGGCCGAATCGGCCCCGGCCATTTGGCCTGGCCAGGTACCGGGTGAGCATCGGCTGCACCCGGGTCATGCCGCCGAGCAGCGAGAAGAGGGCCGAGTAGTCGTTGGGCACGTCCCACAGGTACTCGTACGGGTGCCCTCGACGTAGGGCTCCCGGTCGGTGGTGAAAGCCCCGGCGAATGTCGGGGTGACGCCCGGCTCGAACTGGCCGTTGGCCAGTCGCGAGGTGAGCAGGTCATCGGCGGGGTCGAACAGGTTCTCCCAGTTATTCGCCCGGCGCGTCAGACGCGAGGCGGCCGGGCTGTCGCCCATGTCGCGGGCGAACTGAGCCAGCGCCAGGTCGGCGGTGTCGTATTCGAGCAGGGCCGATGTGAATCCGTGGGCGTGGCAGCACCCGTATGCGCCGTCCTCGGGCAGGAAACCGTAGTGCCTGCTCAAGTGCCTCACCGGGCCGCACGTCGTTGACCGTCGTGGCCTGGGCCAGCATGTCGGTCAGAGCCTCGGTGTGATTGAAGTTACGGGCGCCGAAGGCGTAGTAGTCGGCGATCATCGCGTCGGCCGGGTCGCCGACCATCACGTAGTTGTTGAGGTTGTTGTACCCCCACTGCGGCAGGACGCCTGTCCTCGCTGTAGTAGTTGAGCAGCGACTGCGCCATGTCGCCGGCGGCGGCGCGGGTCGAGCATCGCCTGCAATTGCGCCAGCGAGTGGTAGATGTCCCAGCCGGAGAACATGCCGTACTGATTCTGCCTGGCCCGTGGCAAGCGTGTGGGTCTTGAGATCCGCGCCCATGAACTGACCGTTCACGTCACTGGTGATGTTCGGCTGCAGAAAATCCTTGTAGAGCAGGCTGTAGAACTCCTGCGTCTGGGCGGGTCTGCCGCCCGAGACCTGGATCCGGCCGAGCAGGCGGCTCCACGTGGTCTGGGCCCGCTGGCGCTCGGCGTCGAAGTTCCAGCCCGGGTTCTCCTTCTGCCAGTTGAGCCGGGCATCGGCGGTGCTCACGTAGGAGATTCCGACCTTGGCCCGCAGGACCGGATCGTGGGTGGTGTTGAAGGTGAGGGCCACCGCGGCTGGATTGGCCTGCCCGGGGTTGGTGATCACCTGTGAGGCGGTGAACGGCTGGTCGAAGACGATGTCGAAGTACAGCGTGTAGAGCTGGGGCTGACCGGCGTTGTTGGTCTGACCGCAGAAGTCGCCGCTCGTTTCGGACCCCTCGACCTCGTTATTTCCGATGATCTGCGCGCTGTCTCCGTGGTCGCCGTGTTGGCTGGCCATCAGCTTGATCACGAAGTCCGCCTGCGGCGTGGCCGGGTAGGTGAAGCGGCCCATCGAACTGTGCGGCGTAGCCGTGAATTCGGAGGTGATGGTGCTCGGCTGGTCGCTCTGCGCCGAGTAGTAGCCCGCCTGCGCGACCTCACCCGAGTGACTGAATCGAGTGGTGATCGCGTTCGGATCGCCAGTCGGCAGCGGCCCGGTCAGGGGCACCATGGGCACGTCGCCGGCCGCCGGGCAGCCGGCTCCGGACAGGTGGGTCAGGCTGTAGCCCCACAGCTGGGTATCCCGGTAGTCATAGCCACCGCCATCGGTATAGGTCGGCTTTGTGTCGGGGCTCCACTGGATCATCCCGAACGGCACCTCGGCCCCCGGGAAGGTATTCCCCCGGCCCGATGTCGCGGTCCGGGTATCCACGAGGCGCGCCAAACTGGGTGACGTTGAAGTTGACGTTGGCGGCTGCGCCACGGCCGGCGTCACCATCGCCCCCAGAGTGCAGGCCACGCCGACCGCGAGCCACGGCAGTCGTGCCGTTACCCGACCCCTGAGCGTCCGGCTGGGGAACCCTGCACGCCGGGCACTCGGCGGTCGGCGGCGGGCGAGTTCGATCACGACGAACATCACGCTACTCAAACCCCGACCGCCGGGCGCTCACGACGGCGCGAGGAGGGCCCCACCACGCGGGGCCCTCCTGCGCCGGACGGCTGTCCAGCCCACACGATCACCGGCGCGTGGGCAACCGCATCAACCGCAGCCGGTATTGAACCCGCAGCTCGAGCACGTGTAGCAGGCGCCGGTGCGCTGCATCATGCCGCCACACTGTTGGCAGGCCGGCCCGAGATCCAAGCCAAACGGGCTTCGGGCCGAGGCGGCCGGCACCACCGGGGGCGTGTCGGTCAGAGCGGACGTCGCCGGCTTGGCCGCCGCACCCGATGGCTTGGCCGCCGCCCCCGGAGCCTTGGCCGCCCCGCCCGATGGCTCGGGCTCGCGCCTGTGCTCGTTCTGCTGGATCTCCATGGCCGGCACCGAGGTGTCGCTCGAGTGCGACATCATCGCGTCCTCGGCGGCCTTGCGCGCCCGCACGGCGGGGGTGAGGATGCCCAGATCCTCCTGCGTATCCGCGTCGAGGAAGCGCGACGCGAGCCAGCGCATGATGTAGTCGGGCATCGACTTGGCGAAGGGGATCTCCGGGTTTGTCGTCATGCCCTCGGGCTCGAAGCGCATGTAGGAGAACTTCCGCACCAGCGTCTCGAGCGGCACCCCGTACTGCAGCGCGATTGAGATCGAGGTCGCGAAGGCGTTCATCATCCCCCGCATCGTCGAGCCCTCCTTGCCGATGTCGGTCAGGAAGATCTCGCCGACGCTGCCGTCCTCGTACTTGCCGGCGGTGATGTAGCCCTCGTGGCCGGCCGACCGAGAACTTGTGCGTGATCGACTCGCGCTCCCGCGGCATGCGATTGCGGCGCGGCGCGGCTGAGGCCACCGCCTCGGCCACCGCCTTCTGGATCTCGGCCTCGACATCGACCGGGACCGGCGCGTCCTGCTGCGCGTCGGTGCGCAGCGCCTGGGCGGTCTTGGACCCGTCACGGTAGATGGCCAGGGCCTTGACGCCGAGCCTCCAGGCCTGGGTGTAGGCATCGGCGATGTCGTCGGCGGTGACATCGCTGCGGCATGTTGACCGTCTTGGAGATCGCGCCGGAGATGAACGGCTGGATCGCGCCCATCATCTTGATGTGGCCCATGTGTGAGATCGCCCGCTCGCCGACGGCCACGTCAAACACCGGCAGGTGCTCGTCGGCCAGGTCGGGGGCGCCGATGATCGTGCCGTGCTCGTTGACATAGGCGACGATCTGCTCGATCTGCTGGTCGTTGTAGCCGAGCGTCTCGAGCGCCAGCGGCACGGTCTTGTTGACGATCGTCATCTGACCGCCACCGACGAGCTCCTTGAACTTGACCAGCGAGAAGTCCGGCTCGACCCCGGTCGTGTCGCAGTCCATCAGGAAGCTGATCGTCCCGGTCGGCGCCAGCACCGTGGCCTGCGCGTTGCGGTACCCGTGCGCCTCACCCAGCGCCACCGCCTCGTCCCAGGTCGTGCGGGCCGCGTCGAGCAGCGCCGTGTCCGAGCAGTACGAGTCCTCCAGCGCGTAGGAGGCGTCGCGATGCATGCGCATGACCGCGTTATGCGGCTCGCGGTTCTCGGCGTAGCGCTCATACGGGCCGATCGCGCCGGCCACCTCGGCCGAGCGCAGGTACCCGCGGCCGGTCATCAGCGCCGTGATCGCCGCGGCGATGCCCCGACCCTCCTCCGAGTCATACGGAAGACCATTGGCCATCAGATAGGCGCCGAGGTTGGCGTAGCCCATGCCGAGCTGGCGGAAGGCGCGGGCGTTGGCGGCGATCTCCTCGGTCGGGTAGCTCGAGGGCGAGACGACGATCTCCTGGGCCAGGAAGACGACGTCGACGGCCCGCTCGAACGACTCGACGTTGAAGCTGCCATCCGGCCGGCGGAACTTCATCAGGTTCAGCGAGGCCAGGTTGCAGGCCGAGTTGTCCACGTGCATGTACTCAGAGCACGGGTTGGAGGCGTTGATCCGGCCCGAGTTGGGCGACGTGTGCCACTGGTTGATCACCGTGTCGTACTGGACCCCCGGGTCGGCGCAGCGCCACGCGGCCTCGGCGATGTCGCCGCAGCAGCTCGCGGGCCCGCACCGGCTCGCCGACCGGCTCGCCGCTGACCCGCCCGATCAGATGCCAGTCCTCGTCGTTCTCGACGGCGCGCATGAACTCGTCGGTGACCCGCACCGAGTTGTTGGCGTTCTGGTACTGGATCGAGTGGAAGCCGTCGCCGTCGATCGACATGTCAAAGCCGGCATCGCGCAGCGCCGCGGCCTTGTCCTCCTCCTTGGCCTTGCACCAGATGAACTCCCGGATGTCCGGGTGATCGATGTCCAGCACGACCATCTTGGCCGCGCGGCGGGTGCCGCCACCGGACTTGATCGAGCCGGCCCAGGCGTCGGCGCCGCGCATGAAGGAGACCGGCCCCGAGGCGGTGCCGCCGCGGCTCAGGTGCTCCATCGAACCGCGGATCCGGGAGAGGTTGATGCCCGAGCCGGAGCCGCCGCGGAAGATCATGCCCTCCTTGGTGTTCCACTCGAGGATCGACTCCATCGTGTCGTCGACCGAGAGGATGAAGCAGGCGCTGGCCTGCATCTTCGGGCTGCCCTCGGGGTGCCAGCCGACGTTGAACCAGACCGGCGAGTTGAACGCCGCCATCTGGTGAAGCAGGATGTAGGTCAGCTCGTCCTGGAAGGCCTGCGCGTCCTCAGTCGCTGGCGAAGTACCCGCGAGCGGCCCCCCAGCCGGCGATCGTTCCCGCCACGCGCGTGAGCATCTGCTCGGACCGAGCGCTCGCGCTCCTCCGAGCCATGCCGGCCGCGGAAGTACTTCTGGGCGACGATGTTGGTCGAGTTCTGCGACCACGACCTGGGGAACTCGACGTCGGTCTGCTCGAAGGAGACCTTGCCGCCATGGCCGATGCGCGCGTCACGCAGCTCCCACTCGACGGTGGAGAAGGGGTCGACACCGGCGCGTGGTGAAGTACCGCTCGATCGAGAGGCCTTGCCCTCGGCTGATTTCCGTTGATGGGGGCCTGCGGTGTCTTCGCCATTACCTGCGATCTCCTTCGCGTTCGCTGCTGCCTTGAACCGGTACCTCGGCTCGCCGGGGGGTGGCTGAGGGGTCGAGAAGCATCCCGCTTGGGTCGGACGGAACCCGAGCTCGGGACGGGTCCGGCGCGGGAAAACCGCGGACGTTGCAGCGAAACAAATTTTAGCGGCGTAAATTCGGTTTGCCGCAGGGAGAGGGCCGCCGGGCGGCGTGGGTCAGGAGGCTTCGCCGTCGGCGTCCAAGGACAGCGTTTCCTGACTGCGCGTGGGCTGGGACGTGGACGCCCCCAGCGCCTCTTCAGCCCGCCCGCGCCGCATCGCTTCGGCCTCCGCGGCCTCCGCACGCGCCACCGCCGAGCGCAGCGCTGCCTGCGCCTGCTCGAGCTGATTGCGGTACTCCTGCACCTGGGCTCGCAGCAGTTCGACCTCGGCGATCAGCACCGCCGACGCCTCCGCCCGGGCCTCGGCCAACCGCGCCTGGATCGCGGCGTCGCCGAGCTGAGCGCCGCCCTGCGCGAGACCGCCGGCCCGTGGTCCACCGGCAGCGGCCGCGTGGCGCAGCACTTCGACCTCCGCCTGCGCGTGGCCAGAGCCGCCTCGAGCCCGGCCAGGGTGGACTCGAGCTCGGCGGCGTGGTGGTGGGTGGCTGCGGCCTCGCGCGCGTCGAGCTCCTGCTGCAGCGCAGCGATCTGGGCCCGAGCCTGGGCGAGCCGCTCGCGCCCCTCCTCGTGGGCCTCGGCGCGCAGAGCCGCCAGGTCGGTCTCGGCCGCCGCCCGCCACTCGCGCTCACCCTGCAGCCGCCGCTCGAGCTCGGCGATGGCCAGCCGACGCGCTTCAGCCCGGCGCTCGGCCCCCACGGGGTCGGATTGCTGCTCTGCGTCGCTCACGCCGCGAGCGATTCTATGGATGTGCCAACCTCTCGCGCTATATGAAGCTTCTCGTCACCGGCGGGGCCGGCTACATCGGCTCGATCGTCGCCCGCCAGCTGATGGAGGACGGCCATGAGGTCGTGGTCCTCGACAACCTCGAGCGCGGGCATCGCGAGGCGGTTCCGGCCGACGCCCAGCTGATCGTGGGGGATCTGCGCAACCCCGAGGATCCGCGCGGCGCTCTGCGCGCCGGCGGCTTCGACGGCGTCCTGCACTTCGCCGCGCTGGCGCTGGTGGGCGAGTCGGTGGAGCACCCGGAGCGCTACTACCGCACCAATGTCACCGGCACGCTCAACCTGCTGGAGGCGATGGTCGCCCACGAGGTGCCGCGCCTGGTCTTCAGCTCCACCTGCGCGGTCTACGGACAGCCGGACGAGGTGCCGATCGCCGAGACCGCGACCCCACGGCCGCAGAACGCCTACGGCGCGTCCAAGCTCGCCGCCGACCACCTGATCGGCGACTTCTGCACCGCCTATGCGATCGGCGCCGTCAGCCTGCGCTACTTCAACGTGGCCGGCGCGCACGGCGAGGCTGGCGAGGACCACGAGCCCGAGACCCACCTGATCCCCAACGTCCTCAAGGTGCCGCTGGGCCAGCGCGACGCCGTCCACATCTTCGGCACCGACTACCCGACCGACGACGGCACCGCCGTGCGCGACTACATCCATATCGACGACCTGGCCGACGCGCATCTGCTCGCGCTCGAGCACGCGCGCGCGGGCGAGCACCAGATCTTCAACCTCGGCAACGGCAACGGCTTCTCCGTGCGCGAGGTGATCGCCGCCGTCGAGCAGGTGACCGGGGCAGTCGATCGCCGCTCGGAGCAGTCGCCGCGCCGCCCGGGCGACCCGCCCCGGCTCGTGGCGGCCGGCCAGCGGATCCGCGACGAGCTCGGCTGGGCACCGAAGAAGCCCGAGCTCGAGACGATGATCGCCGACGCCTGGGCTTTCGCCCAGGCGCACCCGGACGGCTACAGCGCCAGCTGAATCCGTAGCGCCTCGTCTATCTGTCGCATCAGCGGCGGAGGCACGAAGCCGAGTCGCTGCTGGAGCGCGGCAGCAGGTCGCGAGCGCCGCCATCGCCTGCGCCACCACCTGCTCGGGCGGCAGCCCGGCGTCGAGCACGCGGATCCGCTCGGGCTCGGCGGCGGCCAGCTCGCGATAAGCCGTCGGCGATCCGGGCTGAAGAAGTCGGCGCCCCCCTGCTCGAGCCGGTCGGGCGCTTGCCCCCGGGCATCCGCGCGCGCTTGCGCGGATGCCGGATCGAGCGTCAGCAGCAGGGTCCGGTCGGGCGTCAGGCCGCCGGTGGCGAACCGGTTGAGCTCGCGCACCGCGTCGATGCCCAGGCCGCGCCCGGCGCCCTGGTAGGCCAGCGAGGAGTCGACGAAGCGGTCGAGCAGCACCCACTCGCCGCGCCGCGAGCGTGGGCTCGAGCGCCTCCTCGACGAGCTGGGCGCGGGCGGCGGCGTAGAGCAGCGCCTCGGCCCGCGCCCCGACGGTCAGCGCCGGGTCCTTGACCAGCGCCCGCACCGCCTCGGAGGTCGGTCACGCCGCCCGGCTCGCGCATCAGCCGCACAGACGCGCCCGCGCGCGCGAGCGGCGCTGTGCAGGCCGGTGGCGAGCGTCGTCTTGCCGGCGCCGTCGACGCCCTCGATCGTGATCAGCCGGCCGCGCTCGCTCATGGGCGGTGACTGTAACGAGCGGGCACGCGTCATTAGTCTGTGTGGGAATGCTGGAGGCCCTCGAGCGACACCCCAATGCCCGCGCGGTGCTCGGCGCCCGCGCTCGATCGAGCCGACGGCCCGGCCATCGCACGCCTACCTGTTCCACGGCCCGGGCGGCGCCGGCAAGCGCACGCTGGCGCGGGAGTTCGCCGCGCGGCTGCTGGCGCAGGGCGCGCCCGATCCGGCCAGCGCGCAAGCGCGCGCGCTGGCCGGGGCACACCCGGATCTGACCTGGGTGGTGCCCAGCGGCGCGCATGAGATCCTGGTCTCCGACATCGACCAGCCGGTGGTCGCGGCGGCCACCAAGACGCCGTTTGAGTCGGCGCGGCGGGTGTTCGTGATCGAGAGCGCCGACCAGCTCGGCGACGAGTCCGCCAACCGCCTGCTGAAGACGCTCGAGGAGCCCGCATCGTTCGTGCACCTGATCCTGATCACCGACCGGCTGGCGGATGTGCTGCCGACGATCCGCTCGCGCTGCCAGGTGGTGCGCTTCGACGCGCCCGACGGTGCAGGAGCTGGCCGACGAGCTGGTCGCGGCGGGCACCGGCGCGGACGTGGCGCAGGCCTACGCGCGGCTCAGCCTCGGCGACGCCGGGCGGGCGCGCGAGCTGGCCGGCCCCGAGGGTGGCGAGCTGCGGGCGCACGCCCAGCAGCTCGTGCGCCGGGCGCTGGCCGGGCAGGCGGCGGCCGCGGCGCCCTGGGATGGGCTGCTCGCGCTCGGTGCGGGCGCGCGGTGAGCGCCTGCGGGTCGAGCTGGATGAGCGGGCGGCGGCCGAGCTCGAGCTGCTGCCGAGCCGCGAGCGCAAGCGGGTCGAGACCGAGTGGGAGGAGCGCGTGCGCCGCGGGCGCCGGCGGGTCGAGACGGGTGCGCTGGAGCTGGCGCTCGACCTGGTCGAGACGTGGCTGCTCGACCTGGTGGCGCTCGCCCTCGGAGCGGTCGACCTGGTGCGCAACTCGGATCGGCTCGACGATCTGCGGGCGGACTCCGAGGTCGGGCAGCGGCGGCGACGTCGGCGCGCTGCGGCGCGCGCTCGAGCTGGTCGAGGACACGCGCCAGCGCTTCCCGCTCAACGTCAGCGAGGACCTGGCGCTGGAGGCGCTGACCTACCGACTCGAGCGGGTCCTGGCGGCCGGTAGTGGCCGGTCTCTGGCATCGCACGCCTCGAGCCGAGGCCGAGCCGTCGGCGGCCCGTTCGGTCGCGCGCGTCTACCTGCGCCCGCCGCGGTCCGGGCGACGAGTACGAGTTCGTCTCGCTGATGCGCGACAGCCGCGCCTTCCACAAGCCGTGGGCGAGCGCGCCGACCGATCCGGCGCGCTTTGCCGCCTACCTGGAGGACTGCGCCGGCGCCCGGACTTCGAGGCGTTCCTCGTCTGCCGCGCCGCCGACGACCAGATCCTCGGCTTCTTCAACGTCTCGCAGATCACCCGCGGATCGCTGCAGAGCGCCTACCTCGGCTATGCCGCGGCGCGAGCGGTTCGCCCGCCAGGGTTACATGCGCGAGGGCATCGAGCTGGTGCTGCGGGAGGCGTTCCTCGGAGCTGCGCCTGCACCGGCTGGAGGCCAACATCCAGCCCGGCAATCAGGCGTCGATCGCGCTGGCGCGCGGCGCCGGCTTCCAGCGCGAGGGCTTCTCGCCGCGCTACCTGAAGATCAGCGGCCGCTGGCGCGACCACGAGCGCTGGGCTCTGTTAGCAGAAGATTGGCGTCGCGCTCACGGGCCTTTCCTAGACGCGGTCCGGGGCGCTACGTTTTGCGCGGCCGATGAGTCAGACGCGTTCAGATCCTGTTGGCGGTGGTGAGCTGTGCGGGCGTGCTCGCGCGTGGCCGGTCAGGCCGCTGCGGCAGGCCCCGCGGCCCGGGCGCGGACGACGTCGGTGACCCGCGTTCAGGCGGTGGCGCACCCGGCCACCGCCGCTGGCGGTGATCGAAGTTCCTGGCTCCACGCCGGCGCCGCCTACTACGTCTTTGATCACTTCATCTGGAAGCCCTACCGGGCCGGCGATCTGCATGGCTTCACGCACGTGTTCAAGATCGCCGAGGCCGGAGTCGCCGCGCTGTTCGTCTACCACGAGGTCAAGCTGATGGCCGCCGACGTGAAGGCCAGCAAGCTGCTGTCCTTCCTCACGGCGCCGATCGCCATCGCGGTCGGCAAGCTGTCGGCGCTGAAGTCGGCGATCAAGAGCGGGAACCTCAGTTCGGTCGTGGGCATGCAGAGCGAGCTGGGATCGATCAAGCAGCAGGCGGGCAAGAAGGGCGTGTCGATCAAGGAGCTTCAACACGTGCTGTAGCCACAGTGCCTCGATGTGGCCAGTTTTCAATCTTGCGGGGAGGGAGAGGCAAGCGAGCGCGACCGGCGGAGCCGGCCGCGCTCGTCCACTTAAGCGGGTTGATCAGGCCGCCACGGCCGCGAACTGGGCCTCGATCCCCGGGTAGATCAGGCCGTGATCGTCATGCAGCGAGCTCTTGACGAAGCGGCTCAGGTCATCGACCAGCGCTTCCTGGCTCCCGGCCTCAAGGGCGTCGAGGGCTGAGGTGGCGACCGTCTCGGGGGCCACCTTGTCGGCGTCCAGACCCGCGGTGAGGTCGGTGTCGACGTAACCGACGTGAACCCCGACCACCTGGGTTCCGTTCGGCTTCAGCTGGACCCTTGCCGCGTTGGTGAAGGCCCACGCCGCCGCCTTGGAGCCGGAGTAGGTGGCCAGCGTGGGGAGCGCCGCCCAGCTCACGACGCTGAGCACGTTGATGAAGGCGCCGCCGCCGTTGGCAGCCAGTACGGGCGCGAAGGCCTGGGTACTGGCGACCAGGCTCAGGTAATTGGTCTCGAGCTCGGCGCGGGCGTCTTCCAGAGACGCCTCCAGTGGCGTGGCCGGTCGAGCGATGCCGGCGTTGTTGACGACCAGCGTCACATCGGTCAGTTCGGCGGCGAGTGCGTGGAAGCGGGTGGCGTCGGTGATGTCGAGCGCCACCGGGGTCACGCGTGGGTCGGTGATGGTGCTCGGGTCGCGGACGGCCGCGTAGACCCGGGCGGCGCCCCGCGCGAGGAGTTCCTCGGCGATGGCCTGGCCGATGCCGCGGTTCGCGCCAGTGACCAGTGCGGTCGAATGCTTGACGTCCATGGGTGGTGCCTCCAAGGTGGTGCCTAAGTGATTTAGATGATGAGCGTCATCCTAACATAGATGATCAGTAACATCTGAAGGCGGGACGATCTGAAGAAGGCGAGAATCGGTGCGACGTTCGAAACAGGAGAAGGCCCAGAGCCGGGAGCGGATCGTGGAGGTGGCGGCCGCACGCATCCGTGCCGCCGGGACGGAGGCGCCCGGGGTGGCCGAGATCATGGGCGCGGCGGGGCTCACGCATGGGGGCTTCTACAAGCACTTCGACTCGCGCGACGAGCTCGTGGCCGCGGCGCTCCAGCACGCGATGGTGGAGGGTGATGAGAAGGTCTCGTCGCTGACGGAGGGCGCCAGCGATCCCCTGGCAGCGTTTGTCGACTGGTACGTCTCCGCTGAGCACGTCGCCAATCCGGCGGCCGGCTGCGCCGTGGCCGCCCTGGGGGCCGACGTCGGACGCGCCGGCGCCGATCTCAGGGAGGTCTATCGCGCGCAGGTGGAGCGCTACCTGGTCAGGCTCGAGCAGTTACTGGGCAGCCGAGCGCGCGCCACCGTGGCGCTGGCCACCCTGGTCGGCTCGATCACCGTCGCCCGGGCGCTCGGTGATCCGGTCCTCTCTGACGAGATACTGCGTGACGTTCGAGCGGCCCTCAAGTCGTTCACCTGACCTGTCGGGAGCGGCGCGCCGGCCTCGGTGCTCTGCTTAAGTGAAATCCAGTGCGCGTCCTGCTGCGGTCCCCTGTCGAATCCGATCGTGCGGAGTTCATACGGGTGATGGACGCCAGCCGGGAGCTGCACGAGCCCTGGATCTCCGACCTGGCCAGCGATGCGTACTTCGATCGGGAGCTCTCGCGGGTCGACGACCCGCGCTACGACGCCAACCTCGTATGCCTGCCGGGCGGTGGCGCGATCGTGGGCGTCTTCAACATCTCGGAGATCGTCCGCGGCGCCTTTCAGGGCGCCTTTCTCTCCTACGCCGCCGTCGCCGACCACGCCGGTCAGGGCCTGATGAGCGAGGGGCTGCAGCTGCTGCTGGGACGCGCCTTCACGGAGCTCGATCTCCACCGCCTGGAGGCGAACATCCAGCCGGGAAATGCCCGCTCGATCGCCCTGGTCCGCCGCGCCGGCTTCGTCTGCGAGGGAGCCTCCCCGCGCTATCTGAGGCTGGGCGGCATATGGCGCGACCACGAGCACTGGGTCATGCTGGAGGAGGACTGGACCGCCCGATCACAGTCGAGCGCGACCTCCTAAACTCGGCCTTCGCGCCGACGTAGCTCAGCTGGTAGAGCACTTCACTCGTAATGAAGGGGTCCGGGGTTCGAGTCCCCGCGTCGGCTTGGCGAAAGTCCTGGAAACTAAGGGCTTCCGCGAGTTAGGCCGTGCGCCGGAATCGACTCTCGTGCCGGAGCGAAGGGCGAATTGTCGAGTCGCTCTCCATTAGGACGATTTCCGCACGAGCCACTCCCCCGATCGGTGATAGCGTGATAGCATTCTGCGTATGGCGCAGATCCTCATCCGGCGGCTCGAGGACGACGTGAAGACTAAGCTCCAACGGCGCGCCCGGCAGCACGGGCGCAGCACTGAGGAGGAGGTGCGCGAGATCCTGCGTAACGCGGTACGCGACGAGGCGCGGGCACCGGCCAAGTTGGGATCTCGTATCGCGGCGCGCTTTTCCAAGGTTGGCCTGGAGGAGGACATCGTCGAGTTACGTGGGCAGCCAGTTCGCCCGGCGCAGTTCGAGTTGTGATCCTGCTGGATACGAACGTTGTCTCGGCGCTGATGCGGGCCGACCCCGAACGGGCCGTCGTCGCCTGGCTGGATGAGCGGCCGGCAGAGTCGATCTGGACGACCTCGATCACGGTCTTTGAAGTGCGTACGGGCCTGGAGCTGCTCAAGCCGGGACGACGGCGAGAGCAGCTCGAACAGGCCTTCGACGAACTGCTGGCCGAGGAACTCGAGGGTCGTGTCCAGTCTTTCGACCTGGCCGCCGCCGTCGCCGCGGGCAATATCGCGGCGGACCGCCAGAGCTCCGGTCGGACACTGGAGATTCGTGACGTCCAGATAGCCGGCATCGCGACAGCCCGAAAGGCGGTGCTGGCCACCCGCAACACTCGTCACTTCGATGGGCTGGGGATAGACCTGGTCGACCCGTGGTCGCCCTGATCCACATAAGCGCCATCGCCTGCCAAAGCCACTTGCGGGTTTGACCGGGCGCATGGCATCGGTCCTGGCGGGACGCGTCCTGGAACCAAGTATGGACATACCTCCGGTCCCTCACGTTGGCAAGACCCGTCCGCACCACTCTGCTGATTCCGGCCGAGGGGGTGTGTTGGCTGGGTGACGAAGCGTCTATCGCGGATCGTGGGTGGCAAGACCGAGGTCTCAGGGTTGCACGGATTCGTTTCGGCCGAGCCCCCTCTGGCTGGCACGCTGGTCCTCGCGAGTGGTCCGGGGAATCGGCAAGACTGCCCGGCGGCAGGAGGGTGTTACGCGGCAGTATGCGATGAGTGAGGTTGAGCCGACATGCGAGGAACGAGCTGCGCCTGTACGGCTTCAGCCTGGAGGATGTCAAGTTCGTGATGGCCGCGCCGGATGGCTCGGCTACAGCAACCACACGAGCCAGGATCGCCCGAGAACAGCCCAAGCTCATCGTCGCGCTCCCTCGACAGATCCTCGCGCTGCACACCGAACTCGACGTACTAACCGTTGTTTACAGCCCCATGCTGCGTGAGCCGCCCGGCTGCGGTCCCCTGACCGCAGCGATCCTGATCGGCCAGGACGCTGGCGTCAAGCGCTTCGCCACCGACGCGAAGTTTGCCCGTCAAGCTGGCACCGCACCAATCCCTGCGAGGTCCGGCAGAACCCAGCCGATTAGTCCCCCGGACATGTTTGCGGTCGCGCGAACTTAATAGGTGGCCGCAGCGAATCTGGGGCATGAACACCACCTACTCACAAACGCGGTCGTCGCTTGCGCGGGAGCCGGCGGGGATTGTTCCGCTACAGACCTCCGGGCCTACGGATGCGGAGATCGTTGTGGGCTCCGTCCGGAGCCCGGACCAGTTCACCCTCCTATTCGAGCGGCATTGGGCGGATCTGCATCGCTTCTGCGCGAGCCGGGCCGGCTCAGCGGGGGAGGACGTCGCGGCTGAGACGTTTCGGGTCGCGTTTGACGGGCGGCGGCGATATGACCCGCGCTTCCCCAGCGCGAAGCCGTGGCTCTTCGGCATCGCGAGCAATCTGCTGCGAGAGCACTTCCGGTCCGCGGAGCGCGAAGGGGAGAAGCAGACGCGGTCCGCCGCGATGACGGGTCGTCCGGGTCAGGAGGGGCAGCTCTGCGGTCTCGAGCGTCGTCTGCTCGGTGCGGAACTCGCCGCCGCACTGCAGGAACTTCCTGCCGCCGACCGCGACGCGTTGCTGCTCCGGGCCTGGGGCGACCTCGATTACGAGCAGATCGCCTGGGCGCTCGACGTGCCGCTCGGCACCGTCCGCTCGCGGATCCATCGAGCCCGCCAGCGGGTCCGGGGCTACCTCAAAACCACCGACATTCCTTCAGGAGGCAACTGACATGACGAACATCCGTTCTGACGAGCTGGAATGGCTGGCTGCGCAGCAGCCACAGACGATCCAGACCGATCGCGGCGCGCACGACCGCCTGCTACTGGCGCTGAGCGAGCACGTTAGTCAGGACCGCGCGGGGCGTCGGCGCGCGCCGCGTCGGCGGCCCAGGGTGCGACGCTTCGCCCTCCCGGCCATCGCCGGGATCGCGACCGTCGCCGCCGTTGGCGCGGTGATCGCAGTCGACCACACTCCGACCTCCGCAAGGAACACGCTTCGGACCGCGATCGTCGTGCCGCAGGTTCGCCATCGCGTCTCCGGGGATTCCGCCCTGATCCGGCTAGCCGCCGACGTGACGGCCAGCCCCACGCCGAGCGGCAACGCCACGCTCGTGGCCCGAACCAACGTGGGTGGAGGCTTCACCGATTACAGCCTGTTCACCGACGACGGCCAGTACTACTTCTCCCACAAGTTGAGCGGGCTGCCGGCTCAAGTGAGTGCTCACAACGACCAGGCTGACGGTCTGTTTGCGCGGGAGGTCGCGGCCGCCAAGCTTGGCGCGAGCGGGGATGTGGAGACCGCAGGTCAGGCACTCGCAGACGCTGGGGACCCGGGTCATGTCACCCGGCCGGTAACGACTCAGCCTGAGACCGCGGCCATTGTCGCCAAGCTCAAGGCAACCGGCCAGCCCGCCGGCAAGGTCGGCGAGTTGATGGGGACAGGCTACGACAACGCGGTCTGGGAGAACTCTGAGGACGCACTCGTCGCAGGCGCCGGCGACCCGCAGGTCCGGGCGGGAGTCCTCCGGATCCTGGCGACGTTGCCCGGCGTGACGGTGACCGACACCACGACCGACGGTATCCCGAGCCTGACGCTGTCCGCCTCCACGTACGAGCTTGTTACCCGCGGATACATTGAGCAGATGACAATCAACGCCGCCAACGGGGAGCCGATGAGGTTCTACGGCGGGCCTCCGAGCGGCGCGGGGGGAGCGAGCCTCACCTATGGGGTCTCCCGCGTGGATACGGCGAACCTAGCCGTCGACCTCGGCTCACACCGTCACTGATCACCTCCTACCGGCGCGCGTCAACCTCTGATCCAGGAAGCGCGCGCCGGCCAGAGCCATGCTGCTGCGCGCAAGCCGTAGATCGCCGGCTGTACGCTGCGGAACCAGTGCAGCACGAGCGCAACCACGCCGCGTGCTGGGTGCGATTGGGACTGCTCGCTCGTCGCTTCGCGAGTGGATTGGCGTACATCCGCACTCTGAACGAGCGCCTTCGACTATCGCACGCGTCGGAGTGTGGGCGTGGGTTGGCGACATCCGTACTTTGAAGGCGGGGTTGGGCGAGGCTTCCAGTTGTGTTTGTCTGGCGGATCCGTTACACCGGGTTGATGTCGAGTGCGCTGCGGATGTGATCGCGGAGGAACGTGTGAACGGGATAAAGAGGTCTGTGCGGCTGGCCGTTTGTGCGTGTGGATGGCTATTCGGTATCGGGCTCGCCGTCTCGCTGCCAGCGGGGGTGGCCATCGCCGCGGGTTCGGGCGCCGGTCGACTTGGTCCGCCGGTCGAGCGCTCCGTAATCGTTGCTCACAGGAGCACGCCGGCGCTGCCGATGTTCATCTATGGCTCTGACCACGCGATTCGACCGCGCAACATTTACTTCTCGGGTGACGGCGGCAACATTGTCGGGAACTTGCGGTGGTCAAGCTGGACGGCGTCGCGTGCGACCGGCGCGGGGCAGGCGACATGCAAAGCTGCGTCCCAGATTGCGCCACGGGTGCGGAGATAGCTGTTCCGACGTCGATTTCGCTGCGGGATCCAGTGGGCGGCTACTTCACCCGGATCGTCGAGAGGCGCGATGGTCAGAGCACGGTGTTCGTCTACAAACACAAGCCGATTCGGGGCAACTTTCCTCAAAGTACATATGCACCAGGCCCGGCGGGTCCCTCAACTTCCCTCGAGCTCTATTGGGGCGATATCGATACAGGCGCGTACGCGAAGGCCTGGACGTACCTGAGCCGCGGTGTCCAATCAGAAACAGCGTTTGTCGACGGCGAGAAGCAAAACCACCCAACAAACGTTGAGCTTCAAGGGACACTTACCGGCATCTCGAGCAGCCACGCAGCGATCGTCATAAGTCATCTCATCACTCATGACCAGCGATACGGTTGCCGTTCCTGGTCCGGGTATTACGACATGATCCGAGACGCCAACCACTGGCGCATCGTAGCGCACACCTCGCACCCAAAGCCTGCTGAGATCGGAGAGCTAGCGTCCACGCGATGGGAGCCGGCCGACCGCACTGGCGTACCCGGCGTCTAGAAGGTCTAGTGCTTGGGGGCCGCGATGTCGAGATCTGAGACTTGCCGAGCTTGTGTCTCTTTTGATCGCCGGCGCAGCAAGCCGAACCCGTACTCTGCGAAGCTGGGCGGCCTAGACAGGAGCCAATGCGCATCTGATGATCGCTGTTGCGATTACGACTTCCGATCGCGGCGGGTGATGCGACGACGAACTGCAGGACCTCCGCCCTATTGACACGTAACGACATTGCGACTTAGCGCAGCCACCCCCAGCTTGCCAATGATGGGCTGAGGGTCCTCGCCGTGACTAGCCCGGGGACCGGCCGCCCCGTCAGATCGGTCTGCTTCTTGTTGGTTGGTTCGTGCCGCGCGAGCCGTGCCCGCGACGGGCTTGGCGACGTCCGCCTGTCTAGGTCCTCGTCCTCCGGCGATCGGCGTCGTTTCTATGGGACGTTGTCGGCCAAGCAGCGGCTATAGAGCGCCCTCAGCCGCTTATGGAACATAGTCGGCCGGCCACGAGTGGCGGTCAACTAACGGTGTGAGCCCTCTTCCTACGGGGTCTCGTTCAGCCGATAGCCTCGCCGTCATGGATTTCGTAAATATCCGTGATCTGGAGCGGCAAGCGGAGGCGGTCCTCGATCCCGGCGTGTTCGGCTATTTCGCTGGGGGGTCCTGCGATGAGCTGACACTCCACGAGAACGTGGCTGCTTTCTCGCGGCTGCGGCTGCTCCCGCGGGTGTTAGTCGACGTCTCAGCGGTCGACACTTCCACGACGGTGCTGGGCGTACCGTTGGCGATGCCCGTTGTCGTGGCTCCGGTCGCTTTTCAGCGCCTGGTAAGCCCGGACGGTGAACCGGGGACGGCTCGCGCCGCCGAAGCAGCGGGCACGATCTTTACACTCTCCACGATCGCGAGCTCGCGACCGAGCGAGGTTCTGGCTGGGAACCGCTGGATGCAGGTGTACGTGTTCCGTGACCGAGCGGTCACGCGGGCGATCGTGGATGAGGCGGTGGAAGCCGGGTTCCAGGCGCTCGTTCTGACCGTCGATGCGCCCCGTGCAGGTCACCGCGAGCGGGACCACTACTCCGGCTTCGCCGTTCCCGCCGATCTAGGAGTGCCCGCACTTGGCGAACGCTCGATGACGGTCGCCGAGGCGTTCGATTTGCTCGATCGGAGTCTCACCTGGGCCGACTTCGCAGAGATCGTGTCCGAGAGTCCTCTTCCTGTTCTGCTGAAAGGAATTCACACGCCCGAGGATGCACTGCTCGCTGTCGAACATGGTGCAGCCGGGGTGGTGGTGTCTAACCACGGCGGCCGCCAACTCGACGGCGTGCCGGCGACGATTGAGATGCTGCCGGCGATAACCGATGCGCTGGGTGGCAGAACCACGGTGCTTGTGGACGGCGGGATACGCCGCGGCACCGACGTGTTGAAGGCCGTCGCGATGGGCGCAGACGCGGTGATGGCAGGTCGAGCCGTGCTTTGGGGACTCGCGTGCGGCGGCCAGGCCGGCGCCGAAACGGCACTCCGGATCCTCTCGGACGAGATCGAGCTCGGAATGACACTGCTTGGCGTGACACGCGTCTCGGATCTCAACTCCGCGTACGTCTACCAGAGCGGTTAGCCGCGTACCTGATAACGGTCAGTTCGCGTAGGCCCCGCTGGGCGAGCCCAACAGGCAGATGCGAGCCGGGTACTGGGAGTGCGGGGAGCACCAGCTTCCCCGATTCTTGCGTCAGTGCCAAAGCAGGCGAGCTCTAGGCCTCTGCCTCGCGACGTCGAGATCGGCGAGCACCTGCGTCACCGACTCGCCATGAGCACCTGATCAGGTCAGTGCCGGGGGATGCCCGGCGGGCGAGCGGTCTCATCTGCGGCCCGCGACGCATGGCGAGGCTTTGGGCGACAAGGCGGACTAACGCTCGAAGGCGCGTTGTCATCGGTCCCGGATCGCTTTCCTGAAGCAGGGGGATCGGTTCGCGTTTGAACACGGGGTGTGCTTTTCACGCGATCGGGAAGCGTGAAGTAATGACTAGTTCGATTACGAGGGTTCCCGTCGTCTCCCTTTCGGACGGCAACGGAATTCCGCAGCTTGGCTTCGGCGTGTTCCAGGTCCCTGCGGAGGACACGGCTGAGGTGGCCACCCGGGCTCTACTGGCCGGGTATCGCCACCTGGACACTGCCGCCGCGTACGGCAACGAGGCTGGTGTAGGACAGGCGATCCACGCCGCAGGGCTACGACGCGATGAGGTGTTCATCACCACAAAATGCTTCAACGATGATCAGGGCCGGGAGCAGGCCAAGCAAGCGCTCAAGAGCAGCCTCGCTCAACTCGAGATGGACTTTGTCGATCTTTACCTGATCCACTGGCCGGTCCCGTCACGGGACAAGTACGTCGAAACGTGGCAGGGATTCATCGAACTCCAAAAGGATGGGCTCGTTCGCTCGATCGGCGTGTCGAACTTTCAGCCTGCACATCTTGAACGGCTGATCAACGAGACCGGCGTACACCCCACGGTGAACCAGATCGAGCTTCATCCCCGGTTCCAGCAGGCCGGTCAGCGACACGAGCACCAGGAGCTCGGGATCGTGACCGAGGCTTGGAGCCCGCTCGCCCAAGGGGCGGTGCTCGACGATCCCACGATCGACCAGATTGCGAGAGCGCATGGGAAGACAGCCGCCCAAGTCGTGATCAGGTGGCACCTCCAACTCGGCAACGTCGTCATCCCGAAGTCGGTCACCCCGGAGCGAATCGCCGAGAACTTCGATGTATTCGACTTCGCGCTGACCGCCGATCAGATGGCCGCAATAGAAACGCTCGATGCCGGTGAGCGCACCGGCCCCGACCCGGATACCTTCATCCGCCCCTGACGAAGTGTTACGGCGAAGCACACTTACGTCGCGTACCAGCTGGGGGTTCAGGGTCCGTCGAAAGGTCGACCGAGGCTTCATTCAAGCGCCACGGGTTACGCAAGCCGAAGGATAAGGCGGCATTGATCATCACCGTCGCCTAAGCCGTCCAGGGCCGAACGCTGTCAATCCGGTTGCGGTGAGCAACGGCCTTATCGGATCGGTGACTCGCGAGTCCACGGACTGGCCGTCCGCACATTCACTGCGATGAAGTGATTGATTACTGCGGGTGACCGATCGGATCCTCATTGGAGCGTTCGCCCTCGAAGCTAACTCGTTCGCTCCGGGCTCCACAGAGATCGCTGACTTCAAAGAGCAGGTGTGGGCGATCGGCGACGAGGTCACTCCTCACGTGCTAGGCCCGCACAGCGAGTTGCGCGCCGCGTGGGATGTCTTTTCCGCCCACCGGATCAATGTGGTGCCGAGTATCGTCGCGTGGTCTGCGCCACGCCAACCTCTGGACGCAGAAGCACTCGACGCGATCGTCGGCCACGTTCTTGCGTGCTGCGATGAGGAACTGTCCGGGGCGTACCTCATGCTCCATGGGGCGGCGATCGCTCACGGCGAGGACGACCCCGAGGGGCTGCTACTGGGTGCGCTTCGCGAGCGGCTCGGCCGAGACTGCCTAATCGCGATCAGCCTTGATTGTCACGCAAACCTTACGTCGCGAATGACCGCGGCTGTGGACATTGTGTCGAGCTATCGCACGTGTCCTCACATCGATACTGAGCGCACCGGTGAGCAGGCGGCTCGCCTGCTGGTGGCTGCGCTTAACCGACAGGTACGCCCCGTCGTGGCGTACGCTGCGCGGCCGATGATCACCCCTCCTCAGCTTCATGACAATGAGCTTGAGCCGTTTCGCACGCTTATGCACCGCTGCACCCAGCTCGAGGAGCTCCCTGGGGTTCTCGCCGTCGGGTTGTTGCCGGTTCAGCCGTGGATCGACGTGCCGGGACTGTCATGGAAGGCGGTCGTCACCACTGATAACAACCCTGGTCTAGCCCAGCAGGTCGCTGAGCAGCTGATCGCAGAAGCCTGGAGCGTGCGCGAGCGCTTCCTCGACGGGGCGCCACCTGGTATCGACGAAGCCTTGGAGGTCGCCCTATCGGGGGACGCCCCCTACGTCATCGGCGACGCAGGCGACGCGACCAACGGGGGCGCGATCGGAGACAGCACCGAACTGCTCCGCGCAGCGCTGCGTCGAGATTCTCGAGCTCGCATCCTCCTAAGCATCGTCGACCCGATAGCCGCGGAAACGGCGTTTGCAGCAGGTGCCGGCGCGAAAGTGAGACTCTCGCTAGGTCAGGGCAGTGCCGGCGATTACAACGAACTCGTGGCAGTTGATGTTGAGGTGCTCACTACCTTCGAGGGTAGCTTCGCGTACACGCATCCGGTCAATGCCGGCTATCGCGCCTCGATGGGCCCGGCTGCACTCGTGCGGTGCAGATCAATTGATGCCGTGGTCCATACCCGCAGCGTCGGCGTCATCGATCCGGCCATCTACGAGGCGCTGGGCGCGGATCCTAGCGACTATCAAGTAATCCAGGCCAAGTCGCACGTCAGTTACAAGGCCGGCTTCGATCGGGTCACGGCCCGATCCGTGGTCGCTTCGACGGGCGGCCCGACGAGTGCCGATCTGACGCGGCTGCATTTTCGAAAGCGCCCCCGCCCGCTCTTCCCTTTTGAACGGTAGAAGCGGCTCGGCTCGGTTCGTGAGTCTCTGTAAAGACCGTGACGTCCACGGGTTCGGACCTCAGGTCCCGCTCACTGGTTTGGGGTCGGTTCGTGAGGTTGGGTCGTTCCGTGTTCGGCCGAGCACGATCACCGTGCGCGTGGTGAGAATCGTTGGACCGCCCGAACGGCCGCGGCGAATGCGATCGACAACATTTTTCAGATGCTCCAGATCCCTGACGCGGACGTGGGCCAGAGCGTCCGGATCGCCAGCGAGCGTAAACGACTCGATGACCTCGGGAAGGTCGGTCACCGCGGTATCGACTTCGGCGACCTGGGTGCCGGGTGCGAAGCGGAGTTCGATGAACGCTTCGATCTGGCCTCCGAACATCTGGTGGTCGAGAAGCACGGTGTAACCACGGATCAGACCTATCCTCTCCAGGCGGTCAATGCGACGCTTCGCGGCCGGCGGTGAGAGGCCGACGAGTCTGCCCACCTGGCTGGCGGACTGGCGTGCGTCGGATGCTAGTACGTCGAGGATTGCATGATCGGTCGTATCGATAAATGTCGGATTCATGTTGAAACCGTAACGCGCGCAACCGGAAAACTTCCCGATCTGAACGCAGTACCTCGAAAGGATGACGAATGCGCTTGACCTTCGGTAAATCTTCTACGAGGATCGAGCGATGGCGCCGGCCCACCAGCGACTAAGACTTGGAACTCTGGAGTCGGTGCAGGAACGCGTGCTCTGGCTGGCCACCTCGATCATTCATCACGCCAACAAGGTTCGTCACACGTCGTCGGGTGTGAAGGTGGGCGGGCACCAGGCGTCGTCGGCCTCGATGGTGTCGATCATGACTGCTCTGTGGTTCGAGCACCTACGCCGGGAGGATCGTGTCTCGGTAAAGCCGCATGCTTCGCCGGTGTTGCACGCGATCGAGTATCTGCTCGGCCAGCTGGATGCGAAACAACTTACGACGTTGCGGCAATTCGGAGGACTGCAGAGCTATCCCAGCCGGCTAAAGGATCCGGTGCCTGCCGATTTCTCCACGGGATCAGTTGGGATCGGTGCGACCGCGCCGGTATGGAGCGCGCTTGCACACAGATACGTAGCAGGACATTTCGATGTGCCCCGCGGTGGCCGTCAGGTGGCGCTGCTGGGAGACGCCGAATTGGACGAGGGTGCGATTTGGGAAGCGCTCGTCGACCCTGTAGTGCCCCAGTTGGGTGAGGTGTTGTGGATTGTTGACCTCAACCGTCAGTCGCTCGACCGTATCGTCCCGGACATAGCGGCTAACCGGATCGGATCGATGTTCGACGCTGCAGGGTGGCAGACGATCACCGTCAAGTACGGGCGCTGGCTAAGGGAGCTCTTTGACCGTGACGGCGGGACGGCCCTGCGCATGCGCATCGATCAGATGCCCAACGAGGAATACCAGTGGCTGTTGCGCTCGACGCCAGCGGATCTTCGAGACCGCCTTCCTGGTTCAGGACGGGGCCGCTACGACGTTAGGAACCTAATTGGGGTTCTGGACGACGAGGAACTGCTCCGCGCGGTTCGAGATCTCGGCGGCCACGATATGGGCGATCTCCTCGACGCCTTTGATCAGGCCGATGCTGTTACCGATCGACCGTCAGTCATATTCGCTTACACGATCAAGGCCTGGCGGCTTGCCACACAGGGGCATCCGGCTAACCATTCGGCACTCCTTTCGACCGAACAATGGGCTGAGCTTGCGGAATCCACCGGCGCAGATCCTGAAAATCCGTGGGCGCCGTTCATGGACGGCACGCCAGAGGCCGAGCTTTGCCGAGCGGCAGCGGATCGCCTCCGTCGCGAGCCACTGGAGCTGCGTACTGCGCCAGTAGCGCCTGCCGAACTGGGCCGGGAGCACACCGGGAGGCTTTCTACACAACAGGCTTTCGGTCGGTTCTTCGTCGACCTGGCGCACGTAGCTCCGGAGGTCGCGGCCCATGTCGTATCGGTGAGCCCCGATGTCGCGTCCTCGACAAACCTCGGCGGATGGATCAATCGTGTCGGTATCTGGAATCCCGGGGAGCGGATCGACTGGTTCGCGGACGACACCAACACGCTCATGCGCTGGCGCCAAACCTCACATGGACAACATATCGAGCTCGGGATCGCGGAAGGGAACCTGGTGGGTCTATTGGGTGAGTTGGGCGCCACCTGGTCACGGGACGGTCAGGCGTTGCTCCCGATCGGCACGCTGTACGACCCGTTTGTGAACCGAGCCCTTGAACCATGGTCGTTCGGCATGTATGCCGGTGGCCAGTCAATCCTCGTTGGAACCCCGTCAGGAGTGACCTTGGCACCGGAGGGCGGCGCGCACCAATCGATCATCACCCCTTCGGTTGGCCTTGAGCAACCGCGCTGCGTCGCGTGGGAGCCCGCTTTCGGGCAGGACCTCGAGTGGACGCTGTTGCACGCTCTCTCCCGTGTCGGCCGACCAGATGGGACCTCGGCCTATTTCCGTCTGACCACGCGACCTCTCGACCAAGCAGCTGCAGTCGTGCCGGACGACCCCGTTGGGCGCGAGCGGCGTCGGCGCCAGGTCCTGGCCGGCGGCTACAAGTTGCGGACCGCCGCCACGCCGCCCGATGTCGTCCTCGTTGGGGTCGGCGCACTCATGCCGGAGGTCATCAGTGCCGCCGACAAGCTGGCCACGGCACACATTGCCTGCGATGTGATCTGCCTCACTTCAGCCGATCTGATTTTCCGGGCGCTTCAAGCCCGCCAAACACTCCAGTCCGGAGAGGCGAGCATTCTGGATGAACTGTTCCCCGGTGATCGCGTTGCCCCAATTGTAAGTGTGCTGGACGGTCATCCCCACACGCTGACATTCCTATCGGCGATCCGCTGTGCACCCATCGCCTCGCTTGGGGTAAGCGACTTCGGCCAGTCTGGCGATGTCGATGACCTCTACCGGCACTTCGGCATCGACACAGACGCGATCGTCGCGGCCGCCATCGACCTCTTGAAGGCTGATCCAGGGGAGGACGGTGGGACCCGTACGTCTGGCTCCGGTCGGCAGCGGCCAAGGCAATCCCAGGAGCTGATCCCGCGGCCGAGGGTGGATAGGCCAGCGACCGTTCCGCGTTTTCAGGTTCAGGCGGACGTCGTAATGGACGCGGCCATCAGGCTTTGCGCCGAACTGGAATCGGTGGCTGGCAGCGGAGGCGCTGTGCCGTCATTGAGCGACGTGATCATAAAGGCTGCTGCGGTGGCTCTGAGCGAGCAGCCGTCAGCCAACGGCTCCAGCAAGAACGACGGGTTGGTCCTTCGCGAACAGATCAACGTCGGCGTGGCTGTCGCGCGCCTCGAGGCGGTCGTTGTACCTGCGGCATTTAATGCATTCACAAAATCACTCGGTCAGATCGCACTCGAGACTCGTGCGCTGGCCGCACGTGTGCATAGCGGTGAGATCACGTCCGCGGAACTTCACGATGGAACCTTCATCGTCTCCGGCCTCGATACGTCAGCGGTCGCCCAGGCCATCGGGTCAGCGCAGGCCGGGATCCTCAGCGTCGGTACTCGTCGAGACACGGTAGTCAACGTAGGACACGAGGTCGTTGACCGGGCATGGCTAACGCTGACACTGTCGTGCGATCACCGAATCCTTTGTAGAGATGATGGGTCGCGCTTCCTCGGGCGCATCGGCGAGTTGCTCGAAGCTCCGATGATGCTGGTGCTCTGACTCGTGATGAAGGGCCGGGGATCGAATCCAGGCGTCATTCCAGGAGAAGCTTGCAGGTGTCAACCGGCGCACCGACTAAGCAGGGCGGTGTGTGTGGCAGCCAGTAGCGAGTCTGCTCGCGTGTCGACCGGATCGTCACGAAGTCGGTTCATCGCGTAGGACACTCCGGCCCGCAGACTCGGCCACGCACAGTGCACCGAGCCACCTGCGCCCGTATGGCCGAACGCGTCTGCGGGAGGACCGAGAGAGCCCAGACCGGCTTGGAGCCGGAATCCGACCGCGAAGACATCCAGGCGGTTGAGCAATGGCTCGTGACGGCGGGTCTGTTCGATGCGGCCCATTCGGAGTGTCTCGGTCGACAAGAGTGACACCCCGTCCAACGTTCCCCCGCAGGCAAGGCACCCGTACAGACGGGCCAGCGAGCGGGCGGTTGCGATCCCGCTGATCGCCGGGATTTCTGCCTGCTGCCAGTCCCGTCGGTTGGAGGGGACGTGATCCCGAGCGAACAGAGGTGGGTTTAGCCAGACGCCCTCGTACAGCTCGTCTCGCGCGATCTCAGGCTCGGATCCGCGGTCCCACTTCGCAAGGTCGAATTCCTCCGAATACTCCAGCTTGGATACGCGCGGTTCGTGCTCGGGCGGAAGTCCGATCCAGATGTCAAGTCCAAGAGGTGCTGCGACCTCCTCCGAGAAGAAGCGACCCACGCTTCTTCCATCGACCCGCCGGATTACTTCGCCGCAAAGCCAACCGTAGGTATATGCGTGATAGACAGACCCAGCACGGGGATCAGAGTCGACCGGCTGTCCTGCGAGCAGTGACGCCATCCGCGAGGCGTCGGTTATGTCTTCCTCGCTCAGCTGCGTGAGGACCCTCGGGAGCCGGGCGCAATGCGTCGCGAGATCGATGATGCGGATGCCACCCTTGCCCTGAGCGGCAAACTCCGGCCAAACCTGCGCGACCGGCGCTTCAAGATCAAGCAGGCCCCGGTCAACGAGCATCAGAACCACAAGCGCGACAAGGCCCTTAGTGCCCGAATAGAGCACCTGCAGGGTCTCACTGGTCCAGGCGGCGCCGGTGGCATTGTCGGCGATTCCTCCGTAGAGGTCGACCACCGGCCGTCCCTCATGTGTCACCGCGAACGCTGCCCCAAGGTCGCGTCCGGCTTCAAGGTTCTCGGCGAAGACATTTCTCACCGCTTCGAAGCCCGGGGCCACGTAGCCAGCGAGCGTCACTCCCATCCGAGCTCCGGAACCACCGGCGCAAGATACCACCGGGCCCCAATAGGCGTGTCCCCGGTATCGATCCCGGAAAGGATTCGCATTGCCCTCGTGAGAGGGGTACGATCGCCCCCATGAGCTCGCAAAGCCAGCGTCCGGTCGCTCATGGGGTCCACCACGTGGGTATGAGCGTGCGCTCGCTGGACGAGGCACTGGCGTTCTGGGAGCCGTTTCTCGGTGTGCAGGCTCGCTGGCGGACCGTCCTGGATCGGCCGTACCTCGGGCACCACGTCGGCTATCCCGGCATCAAGATAAGCGCCGCTGTAGTTGACCTTCCTGGCCATGGCGCACTCGAGCTGCTCGAGTACCTCACGGAGGGCAGGATTGATCAGTCCGACGCCACGGCGAACCCGGGCAACGTGCACCTCTGCCTGGCCGTCGATGACGCCCTAGCTGCATGGAAGCGTGCTTGCGAGTTTGGGGCTGTTCCCGTGGTGCCCGAGGGCCCCGTCACCGTGGATGCTGGTCCGAACCTTGGCGCCCGTGTGTCCTATCTCCGGATCCACGATGGCATCACGCTCGAGATGTTCCAATCGCCGTGAAGTGACACGGCATACACCGAAAGATCAGGAGAGAGAAGCGATGGCGAAGTTGAGGCTGGGTGTGATCGGAGCGGGATCCTGGGCGATCTCGTCACATTTACCGAATTTCGCAAAGCGCAAGGATGAGGTCGAGTTCGTGGCCGTTTGCCGTAAGGGCGAGCTGCTCCAGAAGGTCAAGGACGACTGGGGATTCGAGGTCGCGAGCGAGGACTACCATGACGTAATAGACGCGGGCATCGACATCTGTCTCGTTGCGAGCCCGCACGGTCTTCACTACGAGCACACCAAGGCGGCGCTAGAGGCCGGGGCGCACGTGCTGTGTGAGAAGCCGTTCACCGTCGAGCCAGCGCACGCGTGGGAGCTCGTCGAGCTCGCGAACACCACGGGCCGCCACCTCGTGCTGAGTTATGGCTGGAACTACAAGCAGGCGATGCGCGACGCAAAGCAGCTGATGGAGCAGCGCGGGATCGGTGACATCGAACAGTCGGCATTGCAAATGGCCTCGGTCTGCCGGGAACTGCTCGCTAACACCGGCGCGTACCCGGAGTCGGCACCAGACGCGGTACCTGAACAGGCGACCTGGACAGATCCCCGCAACGGCGGTGGTTATGCGCAGGCCCAGCTGTCGCACGCGCTGGGCGTGGCTCTCTGGCTCTCCGGTCAGCGCGGTGACTCCGTGTTCGCTCTGATGAAGGCGGTCATGGACGCGCCGGTCGAGCACCACGACGCGGTCGTGATCCGCTATGACGACGGAGCGATCGGGACGATGTCCGGAGGGTCTTGTCATCTCGGCGCCGGCGGCAACCGCCATCAGCTCGAATTCCGTGCGATCGGGTCGGAAGGTCAGATGATGATCGATCTCGAGCGGGACAAGTTCTGGTTTTGGCGCTCCGACGGGTTCGAGGTTGGTCCGGATCTGCCTAAGGACGCTCTGCTCTACGACTGTGACGGGCCGCCTAACACCTTGGTCGACCTTGCGCTGGGCAAGGAGGTGGAGAATTGCTCTCCCGGTGAACTCGGGGCGCGCACGGTGGAGATCATCGATGCTGCATACCGCAGCGCGGCGAGCGGAAAGCTGGAGGCCGTCGGACGAAGATCAAGCGGGTGAGTTTGGTCCGTCGTCGGGAGGAGACTCACCGCGTGGAGTCTCATCGCCCACTCGACCGCCCACCGCTGACATTGTTCGGCAGCTGCCAGGAATCCGAGGGCTGCGCTTCGGTGTGGTTCAGGCCTGGGCACCGGTTGAGGCCGCCTGGGATGGGGTCGGCGAGGTGTGGTTCGACTCGGTGGAAAGTGCTGAGGCCGCGTTCGCCATGGAGCCCTATCACAAGATGCTCGTCGAAGATCGCCGCCTGTTTCTCGGCGAAGCACAGTCCTGCTTCGTAGAGGAGCAGACCATGATTTGCGCCGCCACTGTGAGCCCGCCCGCCGTCCCGAAGGCGCGGCGGGCGGACGCAGGGTGGACTTCAGTCGAGATGCCAGACCTCGTCCAGGCGGAAGAGGTTTCCATCATCGTCGGCGAGTTTTACGATCACGTCCTCGAACCACTTCGACCAGCGGTCGTTGGCCTCGTAGCCACTGAGCTTCTCGAAAGCCGTCTTGACATCAGGGTGGCACTCGACGTAACCGACAACATCCTGCTCCTGCCGAAACAGGCTGTAGTTCTTGAATCCGGAAGCCCGGATGGCCTCGACGAGCTCCGGCCAGATCTCGTCGTGGCGCCGCTTATACTCCGCCTCTTGGCCAGGGTAGATGTTGAATTTGAAACAAATTCGCTCCACTCTCTCTCCATTCTGACGCTTTGGAAACGGTTCCGGAGTATGCCGTTTGCCGGGCTGGGTGACAACCTCTTGCGTGCCGCCTGAGAGGTCGGTCAGGTTCCTTGATGCCGCTGATCTGCCCGCACATCTAAGCTTCGTGTACATGGCGCAACCGATACCGGGGTCGGGCGCTTGGACGTTGAGCGCGCATATTTGCAGCGCGGTCGCGTCAACATGCGCGAGGTGGCTGACCGAGCCGGGGTCGCGATGTCATCAGTGTCGCGAGTCTTGTCCGATCATCCGGATGTCAGCAAGGCGATGAAGCAACGGGTCATGGCCGCTGTTCGAGGAGCTCGGCTACCAGCCTGACCTTCTGGCGCAGAGCCTGCGCCGTCAGGGAGACAAAGACGATCGGTTTCGCGATAGGCGACATCTCCAACCAGATATTCGCCGAGATAGTGGCTGCCGCGGAAGTGCAGTTCCGTGAGGCCGGCTACTCATTGCTGCTGACGAACTCCGAGGGGCATGCGGATCTTGACGCGGCCAACATCCGTCTTCTCGCCCAACGCCGAGTCGACGGGGTGATTTTGTCGGTCAGCAACGAAAAGGACGAGGGAATGCTCAAAGCGCTCGGACGCCTCGATATCCCCGTCGTGGTGCTTGACCGCGACGTCAATGTGGGACGCTCGCTGCATGTCTACACGGACCATCAGCCGGGAATGCGAAACGCAGTGAACCATCTGCTTGACCTCGGTCACCGAAGCGTGGCGTTGATCAGCGGACAACCGTTGCGGCCTGTCAATGAGCGCAGATCGGCGCTCGAGGCATGCTGGGCGGCGCGAAGCCTCGAGAACACCTACCAGGTGCTCGAAGGCACGCTGTCGGTCGAGTACGGCCAACGGGCTACCTCGCAGCTTCTTTCGCAGCCCACCCCGCCGACGGCGATCATCGCAGGCGGCAACCAGGCGCTCATGCTGGGTGCGCTGCGCGTTCTCCCCACAGGCCGCGGGATCAGTCTTGGTGAAGAGATTTCGTTCGTAGGATGCGACGACATACCGGTCAGCGAGTTTTACGACCCGCCGATCGCGGTCGTGCGCCGGGATAATGCGGCGATCGGTCGGACTGCAGCCGATCTCATGCTTGAGGCGCTCCACGATCCCGATTATCTGGCCGACATCGTGCTGCCGACTGAGTTTGTCGCGCGGCCAAGTTGCGGGCCAGTCCGGACTACCTGACCGTACCGAGCGGTTCGCGGCATTATCTGGCCGGTGCGACGCGCGCTATCGACACGGTTGTGGAACCGATTCCGGTAGCGTAAGCGTCTGTCTCTCGGATGCGAGTACAACTGCGCGGCCAACCTGTCCTTCCCAGTTAAGCGAGCGGAAGATAAGTGAGCCCTGCGGTTCTCGCACTCGGCGCAGCTCTAGTACTCGCCATCTCCTCACGGATGACCAAGCGACTGGCTGTGTTGTTTCCTCACCGCCAGCTCGTGGCTGCCACTGCTCTTGCTGAACAGCTTGATCGTGGCTCCATTCGCAGTCTGGTCCCCCTGGCACATGAGCGTGGCGATCGTGGAATTGCATGTGGCCTCAGCGGTGGCGCTGGTCTTCAGTAGCTTCTGCATCTTTGACCTCTTCCGGCAAGGCAGCGCTGCTGCGGTTTCCATCGGACAGGCGGTCACGCCAGTTCCGGCGCTTGCCTTCTCGGCCGTTCTGCTCGCGTCGCCGATCTCGGGTTGGCAGGCCGTGGGCGACCTCATCGTAAGTGCCGGAGTGCTCGCTGCGCTTGGTCCTGCGTTCGGTGAGCTATCACGTGGCCGCGCTGCCGTGACCGTGGGCATGGCTGCCGGACTCCAGGGCCTACTCGTCGTACTGACAAAGCTGTTGGCCAACCGTGGTGTGGGCGTCGGAGAAATCTACGTGACACGGACAGCGCTGGCCGGCGTACTCGCGTGCATGCTCGTATTTCCGCGAGACATTCCAGTGCGTGCGCTCCCGCCGCTGGCCTTGCGCTCCGCGTTGCAAAGCTCATATTTCGTCCTGACGATTTTCGCCGTGGAGGGCGGGAGCCCGTCGACGGTACAAACCCTAGTGGCGACGACGCCATTGATGGTGCTGATGATGGACACGGTGGCCTCGGGACGGCCGCCGCCGCTACGGCTGCTCGTGGCAGCGGCCGCCGTCGTCATGGGCGTCGCCCTGTCGGGCGCCTAGCGCTACACGCGGAAGATCCGCTCGGCATTACCCGAAAACAGCGCCGTGCGCTCGTGGGCTGTGAAATCAGTGGTTATCTCGTCATAAGCGTCCACGACATCGCCGAAGGAGCTGTAGAGGCTGTCAACCGGCCAGTTCGTGCCGAAGAACGAACGGTCTACTCCGAAGATCTCGATTGGACGCGAGCACCCATGGACGGATCGACTCGACGGTCCAGTTGTTGTCGCACATGGCGAGACCTGAGATCTTCATGACCGCGTTCTCGGCTCCGGCGATTGTCCGCATGCCGCGCTTCCAGTTTTCGAAGTAATCGTTCGTGCGCTCCCGGGGAAAGCCAGCGTGATCGATCGAGAGGATTACCCCCTCGTGTGCATCGGCCAGACTCCGGACCTGTTCGGCGGCCTCCCAGGTGGTATCGATGCAGAACACCGCCGAGATCGTCTCGGGCGAGGAGGCCATAGCCGGCTCGCCAAGCCTCGTCGTCCATGAGTTCGGCGGCCGCAAAGTCGCGGACGCCGCGGAAGTTCGCATTCTCGAGATGACGGGAAAGGACCTGTTCGGCCGTCGACTCGGCAAGGTCTCACTGGCCGACGATTCCGTGCGGGAAGCCCGTGCGATCCGCTTGCGCTTGCGGCCGCATCGTCTCGGCAACTGGGTCGTCGATCCCAATCGCCGCCTGCACGTGGACGACCTTGCTCACGTTCTGAAAGCGTGTCTGGGCGATGTACTCATCGGCTGAGTAGCGTTGGATTTTTCATGCCGTTGATGTCGCCGAGGATCGGGTGTATCCAGTCGGGCTGTAGCCACGCGTAATAGAGGTCAGGATCCTGCAAATCCCAGAAGTGAACGTGCGTGTCGACAAGCGGAAGCGATGCCATCGGCGGCTCCTTTGCGCGGGGGTTTGTGACTCAGGCTGGAACCGAATCTAGCATTTTCCGGCGCCGGAAAGTGTATATTTGGCGGCGATTGCTGGCATCAGTGTAGGGCACTAAAGTACCAAAACTGGAAACGAATCCAAGCGGGGTACTACTCGCCCCGAAGCTTAGGCATCGAGGAGGTATCGGTTCAATGCGTGTGGGTACAGCTCGTGTCTCGCTCGAGCCGCCGACCGGTCTTCCGCGGGTAGGCTTCGTCCGCCAGTGGCAGCTTGCCGACGGCTACGGGATCCCGCTTGAGGCGACCGCCTCAGCGCTCGAGTCGGTTCCACGCGCGCAGTCCTGGTCGGAGTTGACACGCTCGGCATCCAGTCGCCCGAGGTCGACCAGTTGCGCGAGCGGGTCGCGGACGGGATCGGAGCACCCGCGACGAACGTGTTTCTGAACTGGAGCCACACTCACTTGGCGCCGCCCGGGGGTGAGTCCCTGATAAGTGGGCTTGCGCAGGTCGATGACAACGAGCTCGCGGCGAGATGCGCCGCATACGTCGAGTTTCTACGTGAAAAGGTGATCACGGTCGCCACTCTGGCGATGGGGTCGCTGGAACCGGCTCGGGTTGTCTGGGGATTGGGGCGGCTCGACGAGGCGGTCAACCGTCGTGAGCGGGTACCGGATGGTCAGGTGATCCTCGGCTGGAATCCCGAAGGCCTGATCGACATCACCGTTCCGGTGCTGCAGGCGCGCCGACCAGATGAGACGCCAATCTGCACGGTGGTCGGCTATGGGTGTCACACGGTGGCGTGCGGGCCTGAGGTGACGAGTTATTCGGCTGACTTCAAAGGAAAACTTCACTCGGAGGTGAGACGGCTCACCGGCGGTGAGTGCGTGTACGTCCAGGCGGCCGCCGGGAACGTGCTACCTCGCGTCGGCTTCACCGGCTCCGAAGATGAGGCCAAGAAGATCGGCGGCGCGCTCGCGCTCGAGGCGATCCATGCACCATCACGACGGGCCGCCTGGCCATACGAATACCGCCGGTCGCGCAACGGCTCGGTGACGCCCTTCAGTCTTTATCGGCGCTCCCCAGAGGAGGCGCCAGAGCAAAAGCTGTCGGTCACCGAGCAGCGTGTGAGCTTTCCGCTGCAGCCGCTGCCCACACTGTCGGAGATCAGCGAGACTCGTGCAGGCGCCGAGGCGGCCGTGGAGCACGCCGCCGAGCGCAGCGGTGAGGGACCCGCCCGGCTGCGGGTCCTGCGCTACGACAGCCGATGGGCGGCCGCAACCGAGGGCCAGATCCGAGACGGCAGCGCCTCGCATGCGGTCGACGGCATCATCTCGGCGATCCGCATCGGCGAAGGGGCGATGGTCTTCGCCCCCGGGGAGATTTCCACGGAGATCGGAATGGCTGTGAAGGAGCGCTCACCTGCAGAGGTGACCTTGTACGCGGGATACACGAACGGCTTCGTCTCGTACTTCCCGACCGCGGTCGAGTATCCGTTCGGCGGCTACGAGCCCGGATACGGAAACCGAACCTTTGGGCTTCCTGCCCAGGTGACGGATGACAGCGAGCACATCCTGGTGCAAACCGGGGTGCGTCTGGTGCGGCAGCTGTTCCCTGAGCGGGCCGCTCCAGCGTTCGACGGCTGGCTGGCTTCCGGCGCGCTGCCGCCGGGTCCGGCGGACGACTCCCACGAACGCCCGGAACGGGGGTAGGGGCGATGACTCCGCTGAGCGTCGTTTTCTACGGCGCCGGGCAGGTAGCCGGAAACGCAGCCGCGATTCTGCGGACGCGACCAGGGATTGAGGTCGTCGGCAGCTTCAGCCGCAGCGAGCGCGGACGCGCGCTGCGCTCTGGCGCCGACGTCATGGTAATAGCAACGACCTCGTTTCTCGGCGATATCGCGGCTGACATCGAGACGGCGATCGAATTCGGATCCAACGTGCTGACGACCGCCGAGGAGGCCGCCTATCCGTGGGCCGAGCATCCGGCGACCGCAGGGCGGCTCGATGCGCTGGCCCGTTCGCACGACGTGTCCGTGCTGGGGACAGGCCTCAATCCGGGCTTTGCCTTCGACGCTCTTGTGCTGACGGTATGCGGTCTGTGTGCCGACGTGCGCTCGGTTCACGTTGAGCGGGTCGTCGACCTGTCGGGCTTCGGCGTCGCCGTATCGCGGCGGATCGGCATCGGCTTCTCGGCGCACGAGTTTGCGGACGGATGCCGTGATGGGCGGATCACGGGTCACATTGGATTTCCGCAGTCGATGCGAGTCGTGGCCGCAGCGCTGGGTGTCGAGATCGATGAGATCGACCGTCACATCGAGCCGATCTTCGCCGAACGGCCGCTCCTGACCGCATCGTTGGCCGTTGATCCCGGAACGACGGCCGGCTTTCGTCAGCGCTACGAAGCCCGCGTCGCGGGCCACGTGTGGTTCGAAGCACTGTTCACCGGCCACATAGCTCCGGGTGTAGTGGGATTGGAGCCGCGCGACAAAATCGCGATCGATGCGGCGCCGCCGCTCAGGTTCGTGACCTCGCCGGGCATGAACACCCAGCCCGTCTGAGCCGCCCTGGTCGCCAACTCCGTGAGACGGATCGTCGCGGCTCCGTCTGGTTGGCTGACGGTCGCAGACCTCCCTCCCGCCATCCCTCGGTAGTTCGCGAGGCGACGGGCGGTGGCGGTCGCCGCATCGCCAGGCCGCCCGAGAGGTTCAGGGCCTCGCCGGTCATATGTCGACGCATCGTCGGAGAGCATGCGCCAGATCATGCCGGCGACATCCTCGGGGGCGCAAGTTCGTTTCATGGGAACGGTATCGTTGCGCGCCGACGCGATCTCGTCGTAGGAGACGCCGCGAAGCCGCGCGAGCTCCTGCAGCACGGTCTCCTGCATCGGCGTGTCAGTGATGCCGGGGCAGATCGCGTAAACCCGCACATTGCGCTCCGCCAAGGCGTAGGCGAAGGTGCGGGTCAGAGCGAGGATCGTCGTCTTGGTTGCGGCGTAGACGGCTGTCTCGCGCGTTGATGTCAGCTTTGCCGAGACTGACGACAGGTTCACAATCGCACCCCCTTCACGCAAGCGCGGCCCGAGCTGCTGGCAAGAGGGTAAACCGACTCGGCGTTTACCCGGAACAGCTCACGCCAATCCTCCCGGGTGACCTCGTGGAGCGGTTGCATACGGATGATCGCCGCCGCGTTGACGAGGTAGTCCCCGCCGCGGCCTGCCGCGACAACTGCATCGCACCCTTCTTCGGTGCCGAGATCGGCGACGAGCAGCCGCGCGCCGGAGTTGGCGACGACATCCAACCCACGTTCGTCGATATCAACAGCGACGACCTCGATCCCCTCGCGGAGCAGGCGCAGCGCTGTGGCTCGACCTATCCCACTGGCCGCACCGGTGACGACAGCAAGCGAGGACATCAGGTCTCCGACCTCTCGGGCGTGCGCAAAGGGTGGGGGGGGCGTTCGAGCGCGGCCATCACGGCGTCACCGAATTCGACGGTCGTGGCTGTGCCACCGATGTCGCGGGTTCGAGTCGCCGGATCGGCACACGCAGCCTCAAGCGCCGTCATCACCCGCTCCGACTCGGAGTGAAGACCGAGGTGGTCAAGCATGAGTGTCGCCGACCAGATCGCGCCAGCTTGGATTTGCGACACCTTGCCCTGCGATATCCGGGGCTGAGCCATGGACTGGCTCGAATAAACCTGGTGCGTCGCTGCCTGGGGAGAGGTTCGCGCTGGCGGCCATTCCGAGGCCGCCCTGCAGGGCCGCGGCGAGGTCGGTGAGGATGTCCCCGAACAGGTTTGAAGCCACGACGACGTCGATCGACCCAGGGTCGCGAACGATGCGCGTAGCCAGCGCGTCGACGAGCACCCTCTCAACACGCACGTCAGGGAAACCGACACCGACCTCGTCGACGACGTCATCCCAGAAGGTGAATGCGAAGCGGGACGCGTTGGACTTCGTGGCGCTTGTCGAACACGCCCTCGCGGCCCTCAGCCAACTCAAAGGCACGACGCACGATCCGCTCGCAGCCCTTATGGGTGAAGATCGTCGACTCGATCGCCACCGCGTTCTCGAAGGTCGCGTGAATGCGGCCGCCGGCGCCGGAATATTCGCCTTCAGTGTTCTCCCTCACGAACAGCATGTCCACGTCGTCTGGGCTGCGCCCGGCCGTGGGCACGGCACTCCTGGCAACAGGCGGGCAGGGCGCTCGTTGCTCCATAGGTCCAATTCCTGGCGTATCTTCAGAATTAGACCCCAGAGTGCCTCATGATCGGGAACTGAAGGATCCCCTACGGCACCCATCAGGATCGCGTCATGCGTTGCAAGAACCTGCATCGCGTCTTCGGACATCATGCGGCCATTGGCATGCCAGTAGGCCGAGCCCCACGGGACTTCGGTCCAGGCGATGCGGCAGCCCAGTGCGTCAACGATGCGCCGCGCTTGGGCCGTGACCTCTGGTCCGACACCATCTCCGGGCAGCAGCACAACCTTCATCCCGGCATCACGAGTGGCCTCCACACCCCGAGCATACAATCGTTTCCAGTCGCTGTGTCAAGCCTCACCCGCTAGGGCCGGCGACTTATCTTCGGAGCAGTCCTATCCGTTGAATCGGCGGGCTCTCGGTGCCGAGCCTTGCGTCAGGCTCCGACGTTTCCAGCAGAGTCGCAACCGGGCCGTAACACGAGCAAAACGTTTGCAGCACTTGCCCGTCCTCGCCCAAAAACGCCGTTTTTTCGTGGGACAATCCCCAGTGTTTACATGGTAAAAGAGCTGGGAACGATTCCGGAATCGAAACTTGACTTCTCGCTACAGCGGCCCTAGGATCCGCTTCCAACTGTGGTCGCGAACGTCACCGAATTAGGTGCGAGCCGGCCGAGCGTTGTGGGCGTGAGAGCCGGTGAGGGCCGGTCTCGGCGCTATAGACAAGGGGAGCGTGTATGAAGAAGTTGCTGGAGCGTACTGCCGTTGGCGATAATCGCCGCGGCATTCGTTCGGGTCCCGGACCGCGGGAGCGAAGGCCACGGCGCATCCCGCCAGCGGCAATATGACGATCGGCTACATGAACGAGATCGATGGCGTTCCGTTCGTGCAGATCGTGAAGAACAGCGTGCTCGCTGCCGCCAAGAAGGCAGGGGTCAAGGTCGACGTCTCAATCCGAACGGCGACGCACAGGCAGCGGTCAACTGCGCGGCACAGTTTCAGACCGAAGGCGTCAAGGGAATCCTGAATTTCCAGGCGGACGCCGCCGCGGCCTCGCGTGTCTGCTCGGCTGGTCCGAAGGTTCCAGTGATCGCGTTTGACATTGTGCAGAAGCCCTGCCAAACGCTGTTCTACGGCGCAAACAACGCCCACGCCGGCGCCTTGGCCGGACAGGCGCTTGGGAAATTCGCGAAGAAGACCTTCAAGTGCAAGATCGATGCATTCATGTTGATGGACGACCCGGCAGTGGGCGTCGTCAACAACGAGCGCATGAACGGCATGCTGAACGGCTACAAGTCCGTCTGCGGTACTCCACCCAATGTCACGTACGTCAACGGTGGAGGAGCAACCGACCCGTCGATCCAGCCGGCCACCTATGTCGCTCACCAGGCTCACCGGCAAGCACAAGATCCTTGTTGTGAGCCTCAATGACGATATGGCGATCGGTGCGGTCAAGGCCGCCCAGGCGTCCAACCGCCTTGGCGACATCTACGTCGGCGCTCAGGGCGGCGACCCGACCGCATGGCCGTACCTCTGCGGCAAGCAGTCGTTCAAGCATTGGGAGGCGGACACGGCCTACTTCCCGGAACTGTACGGCGCCCGCACCGTGCCGTTGCTGGTCAACCTGATCAAGGGCAAGAAGGAGCCCAAGATGGTTTTCACAAACCACAAAGTCATCACGCCGGCCAACATCAAGTCGATCTATCCACGCCTGCGCCTAACCAGCAGGCATGGGCCGCGTGGACGCGGAGCAATGAACAACAGCATGACGACGCTCAGCGCCCGCGCGGTCCGGAAGTCGTTTGAAGGCGTCGAGGTCCTCCACGGTGTGGATCTCGACGCCTCCGGCGGCTCTGTCCTCGCCGTCCTCGGTGAGACGGCGCCGGCAAGTCGACGCTGATGAAGATCCTGACCGGCGAGTACGAGCCGGACGGCGGAACCATCGAGATCGACGGCGAGACACATGAGAAGCTCAACCCTCGCCAGGCCCGGGCTCTGGGGGTCCGGATGATCAACCAGGAGATCTTGGACGCCCCGACCCTCAGCGTTGCCGAGAACATCTCGCTCGGCAGGCTGCCGACCGCCGTGGGTCGTTTCCAAGCGATGCGCAAACGTGCACTCGCTGTCCTCGGCGACATGGAGATCAACCTGGACGTCGACGCGCCTGTCGGCACGCTGCGCACCGGCGAGCGTCAGGTGGTAGAGATCGCCCGCGCCCTTTCCGATGAGGCACGCGTTCATCCTGGACGAACCAACCTCCGCCCTGTCCCACGAGGAAGTTGACAGGCTTTTTCTCTATCTACGCCGGCTGCGCGATCACGGTGCCGCCATCGTCTGCATCACGCACCGGCTTGATGAGGTCCACGAGCTTTCCGATCGCGTCCAGGTTCTGCGTGACGGCGACGTGGCCGCGCGCGGCCAGACCACCGATTTCGATCGAGCTTCATTGGTTTCGGCGATGATTGGCCGCGCCGCTGGCGCCGTAGCCCGGCCTGAGGCTCCGAGCTGGGAGCTGGGCGGGCAGCCGCGTTTGGAGTTTCGCGACGCGTCCGTGCGCGGCGCCTTCGAGCATGTCACGCTCCGGGTTCGCCCGGGAGAGGTAGTCGCCGTTTATGGAAAGCTCGGCTCCGGTGCCGCGGAACTGCTGGAAGCCGGCTTTTTGGGATCAAGCGTTTGACGGGCGGAGAGCTAGCGATCGACGGCGTTCCGGCAAGCCGAAGGATCCCGCTGACGCCATCCGCATGGGGATTGGATTCGTTCCGGCGGAGCGCAAGCAAGAAGCAATTTTTTCCATCCGGTCAGTCGCCGAGAACATCGCAGCACCATCATGGCAACGGCTGGCCGACTTTGGATTCGTGATTCGGCGCGGAGCCGAAGCGCGGGCCTTTCACCGCCAGCACGATGCGCTTGGAATCCGTTCGCGCAACGATCCTAGGCAGCCAATTGGGCACTTTCCGGAGGTAACCAGCAGAAGGCAGTGCTCGGTCGGTGGCTCGAACGTGGCACCCCGACCTTGCTGATGGCCGAGCCCACACGCGGGGTTGACGTTGGGGCCAGAGTCGAGACTACCGCTCGATGCGTCAGCTCGCCGCCAACGGCATCGCCATCCTTATCTCGACTTTTGACTATGAACAGGTCGTTCAGGTCGCTCACCGCGCCGTCGTATTGGCACTCGGCGAGTAGCCGCAGAACTTGACCGAGGCGAAATCACTACGAGCCGCCTGCTGGCGGAAGCAGGAGGCTGAGCATGTCAGAGGATTCCGGTAGCGGCCTGGCACCCGGGCCTGGATCCTGGGGCCGTCGCACGGCCTCCTGCCGATCCCGATAACCCGACAACGGTCGGGGGTATCCCCGCGGCCCTGCGACCTGTCGTCGGAGCTCTCGGATTTCGCCCAGCCGGTGACCATGGTCACATGCGGTTCCGGATGCCCGACAGCGCCGCGCTGATCGTCGTTTTCGTGGCGTTGATCGCGTTCTTCTCGATCGAGTCGCCAGTGTTCCTGCAGGAGGACAACCTGATCATGTGTTGATCGCGGTGGCCACGATCGGGATTCTTGCCTGTCCGTCAACGATGCTTCTGGTCGCCGGACAGTTCGATCTCTCGGTTGGATCGGGGTGGCGCTGACTCGGGTGCGTGTTCGCTGAACTCCTTACCCACGGCGCCGGAACCGGCGTGGCCGTCCTTGCGGCGTTGGGCCTCGGGATGGTCTGCGGCATGATCAACGGCATCCTGGTGACCGTGATCGGGATCAACGCCCTGATTGCCACCTTGGGAACGCTCGATATCTTCAGCGGCGCCGCATTCCTGATCACCAGTGGCCTCCCAGTTTCGTTCAACGGCTTTGGCACCCTGGCGCTCGACCGGCCGTTGCTCAACATCCCGTGGAGCGTCTACATCTTCTTCGCCCTGATCGTCCTCTCGGTCTTCATCATGCGGATGACAGTCTTCGGGCGTTCGGTCTATGCCATCGGCGCCAACCCGCTAGCTGCTCGCCTGGCAGGCATCCGTGTCCGCAGGACGCTGTTCATCACGTTCGTCGCCTCAGGCGTCGCCGTGGGCATCTCTGGCTTGGTGGCCGCCTCTCAAACCGGTCAGGGCTCTCCTACGGCCGGCGTCGGGTTTGAGCTCTCGGTGATCACCGCCGTCGTCCTGGGCGGCGCTAGCCTCTCTGGCGGACGCGGCACAATTTTCGGGACCATTTTCGGCGTCCTAATAATCGGCATCATCAACGATGGCCTGACGCTGTTGAACATAGGAAGCTTCTGGCAGGACGTGACACTTGGTCTGTTGCTGATCATCGCCGTCGGCTTCGACCAGTTGCGTCTGCGGCTCGCGCCGAAATGAGAGATCCTCAGCCGAGGATCTTCTCGCTCCGGTAGCTGTCGACGACCTCGTCGATGACCTCGATCCCGAGGCCCGGACCGGTCGGCGGATAGCACCCAGCCGTCGATGTGCTCGAACGGCTCGGTGACCAGATCGTGCTGCATCGGGTTGCGGAGCGGCTTGAACTCGAACAGCTTGCAGGCCGGAGAGCTGAAGGAGACCGCGAGACTCGCGGCTGTGACGATCGCCGATGACCAGGCATGGGCGTTCGCCTGACGCCGGTGGGCCTCGACGCGATCGCAGCCTTCTTGAATCCGGTGATCCCCTCGGCGCGTCCCGGGTCGACGCCGACGACATCGACCGTCCCCGTCGCGAGCACTTGCTCGAAGCCGGCGAGCGTCCACTCGCGCTCGCCGTAGGCCATCCGCGTCGTGGTCTTGGCGCGGAGATTGGCGTAGCCCTCGGGATCCCACGCGCCCAGCGGCTCCTCGACCCACGTCAGGTCGTACTCCTCCATTGCCCGCATCCGGCGAACCGCGTCGGTCACATCCCACTTGATCGCGATGCCGTTGTCGATCATCAGCATCTTGTCGGCGCCGATCCCCTCGCGCATCGCCCTGACGTACTCGACGTCGCGAGTCGTGGTCATACCCGAGGTGCGCTCCCCGCGCTTGCCGAAGCCGGTCTTGACTCCCTGTAGACCGGTGGCGAGCCACTCCTGCGCCTCCTCGACGTTCTCCGGAATCGTCGCGTAGTGGCATGACACGAGGCGATCGCCGGCAGCCGCTCGTGCACCGGCCCCCCGAGCAGATCGAGGACGCTCGCGCCGAGCGCCTTGCCCTTCAGATCCCACAGCGCGATGTCGATCGCTGACACCGCGTAGGAGGCGATGCCGCCGCGGTAGCCGTACCACCAGGCCTGATCTTGTTTTGCCGCCACAGCGCCTCGGTGTGCACCGGGTCTTTGCCGAGCAGGTTCTCCCCCATGCCCTCGATTACGCCTTGGCGCGAGGCTTGCCTCGGGAAACTGCGTGATCGACTCACCCCACCCGACCTGCCCGTCGTCCGCGGTGATCTTGCACAGGCACAGGTGCCGCAGCGCATCGAAGTCGTTCGGCTCCGGATAGCTGACGGGGATTGCCTCGATCGAGCGGATGCGCACTGTGAGTCCTCCAGAAATCGTTTCCAGGGATCATCACACGAATGGTGGGGCCGGCGCAACCCGGATGGCTGGAGACACCACTGCGGGGAGATCAGATCGAGGCGAACTCGACCTGCTCGTCGAGAGCGAGCGCTGTAACTCCACCCAACCCGATCTCGGCTCGAACCTGGTGCAGACCGGGTGAGAGTGTGAGTCCGGAGATCACGATCTCCGCCGTCTGCTGGCGGCGGACGTAGAAGCCGTGCTCGGCGTCGAGCAGCTCCGCGGCCACGGCCATCCCCGCCTCGCCGATGCTGTTATTGACCAGTGCGATGTCGGCGAGGTCAATCGGACCGCCGTCGATCGCGACACTGAGGCTCGACACATAGCGCGAGGCGCGTCCTGGGTTGGTGAGCATCAACTTTGTCACGCCGTCTCCCGCGACCCCGGAAAGCAGTGGCGGCTCGGACCAGCCATAGCGGACGAAGGCCCTCAGATCGTCAAGTGCATCGCCGTACTCGCCAGCGACCAGATCTGCGGCACGCTCGGCGAGCAGCGCCGAGCCGGCGGCAATCTGCTCCGCCCCGAAGGAAGCCGAAGCGGTGAAGCGGGGGTTCGGCCCATACACACCAAGGTGGCTCGCGGAGGGATCGTCGCTCAGGCGGTCGACCCTGACAAGACCTGGCTGCAGCGCCATCATCCAGGACGTCTCGATCCGCGCAGCGTGATCGACTGTTGTCGGTTCGCCGGTCTCTGGTGCGGTCAGCCTGGCAGCATTGAGCTCGATCCAACAGAGTGCCATGGCCGAAAAGCCCGTAGTTGACTCCTCTGAGACCTCACGGCAAGCTCGTTTGAGCAGGTGGTTGAGGTCGAGCGGACCGTGTCCGGTTACGACCATGGCTGCGGCGAATCCACGCCGCGCGAGCTGTCGGAGCGTGACCGTCGCCCAGGCGTGCACGAAGGCCAAGTCGTAGTCGACGGTGAACGGAAGATCCAGACAGCCTGACGCGATATAGGCGGGAGGAAGCACGACTCCTCCTCCGATCTGCGCCGCCTTCATGCACAGCCCATGGGCCTCGAAGGCGTCCACACCCAAAGGCAGATGCTCGCCGTGGAACTCAAGCGGCCCCAACGGAACGTACGCCAGGCTCAGGCGCTCGACCTCTGCTCGCATCTCGGCAGGATGCAAACGCTCATAACGAACCTCTCGAATAACCATCGGGGCCACACAGGATGCCAGATCGAATACGATCGTCCCGCGAAACTGGAATCGCATCCAGTCTGGCTGACCATGAGACCACAAGACGCTGCCCGACCCTCCTGCACGGACTTCACCGGCCGCCGGGCCGTAGTCACCGGGGCTGGAGGCGGTATCGGGCGTGCTACCGCAGAACGCTTGCGTTCGCGCGGGGCCACGGTTGTCGCATGTGACCTCTCGAGCGACACGCTGAAACCCCTCGCGGAGAACGGGATGGAGACGGTTGCAGCCGACTTGGCCACGGCCGAGGGCCGTGCAACTCTGGCCGCAGTCTCCGGCCAGTCCGACCACCTCGTCATCGCCCACGGGATTCTTCGGCCAAAGCCGATCCCTGACACGACGGTGGAAGACTGGGATGCGATTATCGGCGTCAACGCCAAGGCGGTTTACTTTCTCTGCCAGACGTTCGGCGATCTCCTTCGTGACGGCGGATCAATTGTCAGCGTCTCCTCGGTGTCGGCACGCAGCGCCGCTTCGCTCGAGCAGTCTGTGTACTGCGCGTCGAAGGCAGCTGTGGGATCCATTACCCGCAGCTTCGCCCACGCGTACGCGGCGCGCGGGATCCGGGTGAATAGCGTCCTGCCCGGAATCATCGACACGCCGATGCAGGCCACCTTCCTCGACGCGGTCGCCCGTGTGCGCGGCACGACAGCCGAGGCCGTCCATGAAGCACGATTGACGGGCGTCCCGCTCCGGCGAACCGCGAGTCCCACCGAATGCTCGGAATCGATCTTGTGGCTGTTGAGTTCGGCCTCCACGTACATGACTGGACAGCAGGTCGCCATCGACGGCGGTCTGACCATGTACTGAGGCCGGCGACCACACTCGGCGCGGATCGCTTAGGACACCGTCTGGGCGGCGGCCGGGGAGTCGGGCTTGGTCAGCCCGATACGCCGGTAGGCCTCTTCAGGAATCGCGTCGAGGCGCTTATAGATCGTCCACGTGCATTTCTTCGGCGTCTCGCCGGACGTCTCGTCCGGATAGAGGGGCGGATCGACGACACGGACGGGATGGCCCCAGCGCTCGGCGGGCAGGCGTTCGAGTGCGAAGCAGCAGTGCGCGCAGTAGTGGCACACGCCCTTCTCATTCCATGCCCAGTCGTGTTCGGCGGTGGTCACACCAAATTCGTATGGAGACTCGGGCCGTGGTGGCGTTCCCTCGAATCGGGTCGCCACCGGTTCGAGCGGCCGCCCGATCCGCAGGGATCGAACTTGACGACCCATTTGTCGTCGTCCTCGTCGAACTCCAATTCGCCGCGCCGATCGGGGCCGCACAGGTGCGCCCGCATGGCCTCGAACGTTGTGTACAGATTCCTGTAAAGCGTGTCGGCGTAATCCCGGTTGCGGAGATCGAACGGCATGTAACGCTCGTCGATATAGGGCTCCAGCACATGTCGGTAGCAGGGCTCGAGAGCGTCCTCGCCGAATCGATCGACGATGTAGGCGAGCAGGCCGGAGATCAGATCGACGTAGCGATCGTGGAGCCGGCGCCAATCCTCACGTAGTTGCTCGAGTGCCGTCGCTCCGCGACCGATGCGCAGTCCGTTGGCGAGCGCGCCCGCGGTCACGCCGAGAGCGTCCCAGGCCGGCGCTGGCTCGAAGGTGGTGCCGTCGGGAAAAGCGAGGACGCGTTTGAGGCGCGCCAGCTCGGCATCCCGCTCCGCGTCGGTGACGCCCTGGAGTCCGAGCCATTCCGTGAAGCCGGCCATCCAGACTTCGTAGATGAGGTAGACGATCTTCGCCTCCTCCATGAAGTAATCGACCAGCTGAGCTGCCTCTTCGCCTCGACCGGCAGCGGCCGCCTCCTCGATCTTCGTGACCGTCGAAATAGCCTGGTCCGCCCAGTCTCCTGAGCGGACCCGCTTCGATAGGTCCTCAGACCAGACGAGCATCATCCGGCGCCGGGCATGGCCACGACTATGTCCGGGAGATCGCCGGACGCGTTTGCCACGGACCCGAATTTCGAGGGCTTCGTGCGCCCGACCTGCTCGTAGTACTCCTCCGGCACGGTTGTCGGATCCTTGAACATCTGCCACTGGCACTTCTGGCGGACGTCGGATCCGGTTCGTATCCGGATAGGTCGGCGGGTCGATCACGCGCACCGGGTACCCGAAGCGGTCCATCGGCCACTCCTCCATCAGCCGGATGCAGTGGGTGCAGTAGTGGCAGACGCCCTTCGTGTTGTGGTTCCACGTGTGGTCTTCCTCGGAGACCGACCAGTTGTACGGCGGCTCCATCCGCGGCGGCGTGCCCTCGATCCAGTCGCCGCGCATGGTGCGCCCGCCCGAGCCGCACGGGTCGAAGCGCAGGATGTAGCGGTCGTCGGTCTCGATCAGCTCGAAGTCGCCGGTGCGCTCGGGCCCGACCAGATGGCCGCGCATCGCCTCGCACGCGACGAGCATCAGCTCTGAGGCCCTCTTCCCAGGTACTTGTCGATGTCGAACTTCTCGTAGCGCCAGGTGAAGAGCGGGCAGCAGCACCTTGTCCCACATCGCGCCGATCGCGGACTCGCCGAGGCGCTTGACGATCTCGCTCATCAGGCCGTAGGTGTGGTCGACGTCGCGGTCGTGGCACTGGCGCCAGGTCTCCTTCAGCTCCTCGAGCTTCGCGAGCGGCCTCGCGGCCTGCTCGCGGTGACGAGCGCGACGAACTCCTCGACCTGCATGGCGAACGTTGTGCCACTGCGCGGTAGGGATCCCAGGGCCGCCGTCGGGCAGGGCGAGCTTGGCGACGATCTCGGCGTTGATCTCGCGATCTCGGCCTTGGAGACGCCGTTCTCGGCCAGGAACGCCGTCCAGGTCCGGGATCCACTGCCGGTAGATCGCGATGCAGACCTTGCCTCGTCGACGAAGTAGTTGCCGAGCTCGGCGGCGTCGTCCCAGCGCCGGCGTCGATCGCCTCGCGGATCTTCCGGTAGGTCGAGATCTTCTGGTCCTCCCACTTCCCCGACGGACGCGTCGTCCGAGCGCAGGGTTATATGCGATGGCCTCGCTCACGTTGTCTCTCCTCGTGGTCCGCTGGAGCGTCCTCGGAGCCCGAGAATCACCAACTGCAGACGTTACTGGCAACGTTTCCTGTCCGCAAGTGGTACGGTCCGCGCCGTGTCGGCCAACCGACCCCAACCATGACGATGAGGCGGCCACGGGTCGCGATGATCGAGCCGTACTGGGACTTTTGGGAGAGCTCGGTTCCATACGACCTGCGATCCGATCGGGCCGCGCTTGGCCGCACTGCTCGTGCGGCGCTCGACGTCGATTGGGTGAAGCTCCAAGATGCCGAGGCGATCCTCGTGCTGCAGACCATGGCGACGCCGCCGACCTCTACTCTGGACCGTCTTGAGGAACTGCCAATCGTGCTTTGGGCCGCCCACGGCTCCCGGCGGTTCGACCCGGAGTTCGACCACGGGTCGATCACCAGCCAGGGCGCGACCGTCGGGGCACCAATGCTCACCAGCGTGCTGGTACGCGATGGTCGTCCGTTTGAGCTCGCTCTCGGTCCCGTGGACGATCCAAGCACCGTGCACAAGGTACAGCGCGCGCTTGTTGCCGCCGTGGCCGCTGGGCGCCTGGGGCGCGCACGCATCGGTCGCATCGGCCGTCCACTCGACGGCTACGCCTGCGTCGACGCCGACGACCAGCGTCTGCGGGACGCCACCGGCATCGAGCTCGTACCGATCGAGCCCACCGAGGTACGGGACTTCTACGGCGTGTGACGGCGGCGCGAATCCGCGACCTCGAGCTCGAAGTGCGGGCCGATTACACGGTCGAGATCGAAGGCGACGAGCTCGAGCGCTCGCTGCGGGCGGCGCTGGCGATCGATGATCTCGTCGAGCATCATCATCTCGATGCGGGGGCGATGAACTGCCATGTGCCGGAGATCCGGCTCGGTGAGGAGATCGGTATCGCTCCTTGCTTTGCTCTCGGTCGCTCGACTACCCGTGGCGTACCCTGGACTTGCGTCGGCGACGTTCTCACCGCGGTCGCGATGCTCACCGGAAAGCTGCTTGGAGCCGCCGCCCAGTACCACGAGCTTGAGGCCGTCGACTACATAACCTCCGAACTGGTCATGGCCAGCTCTGGGGAGTTCGACCTTGGCTTTGGCGGGGGCGACCGACCGCGGCTGGTGCGCAACGGGTGGTTCGCGAGTGATCCGCGGTGCGGCGCCTGCGCATGTTTCGCCGGGCCAGCGGGCCCGGCGACCCTGATCGGGTTTGCCGAAGTCGCTCACGGCTATCGCCTGATTGTGGCGGAGGGTGAGCTCACCGGTCGGACGTTTGCTGCCACGGGGACGGCGAATGGGGGTTTTCGTTTCGCCCGGGGGCTGGACGGTTGGAAGGACTGGTGCCAGGCCGGAGCCAACCACCATTCGTCCGCGACCCGTGACGCCTTCGGTGACGCAATTGCGGTGCTTGGCCGGTTGGCCGGCATCGAGGTGGTCCGCGTCTGAACACGGGACCGTGGCATTGGCAAGCGACACAACGAGGATGGGGAGAGATCCATGCAGTTAGAGGGATTTGATGGGCGCGTGGCCTTTGTGAGCGGAGCCGCGCGCGGTATCGGCCGCCGGGTCGCTGAGGTCCTGCAGGACCTCGGCGCAAAGGTGGCGGTCGGGGACCTGAAAGCGCCGGAAATCGAGGGCATCCTCGGGGTTGAGTTGGATGTCACCAGCGAGGAGAGCGTCAATGACGCGTTTGCGCGGGTGGAGGGCGAGCTCGCTCGGGTCGACATCCTCGTCGTGAACGCAGGAATTTTCGTGATCGAGCCGTTTGAGGACACAACCCTCGAATCGTGGCAAAAGACGATCGACGTCAACCTGACCGGTGCGTTCTTGTGTGCGCGGCGTGCGGTGGGCGGTATGCGCGCCGCCGGGTATGGGCGGATCGTGATGATCGGCTCCAGCGCGGGGAAGACGGGCGGGGCCAAGAGCATGGCCGCCTACGGCGCTTCCAAAGCGGGCGTCATGACGCTGGCCAAATCGATCGCCAGCGAATATGCGCGCGACGGCATCACCTCGAATGCGCTCGCGCCCTCGCTGATCGACACAGACATGATCAGCTCAATGCCAGACCTCCACGAGCGCGTGCCTGTCGGGCGCCTCGGGACGGTCGACGATGTCGCGACGCTGATCGGTTTTCTGTGCTCCGAGCATGCCGGCTACATCACGGGTGAGGTCGTCGACATCAACGGCGGCTTCCTGATCGACTGATGCGTGCCGCACTACTGCCGGCGGTGGGTGCACCGCTCGAGATCGTTGACTTGCCCATGCCTGAGCCCGGGCCGGGAGAGGCGCGAGTGCGGATCGAGGCATGTGGGGTGTGCGGCTCGGACCTCTTTCTGCAGAAGGGCGGCTTCGGTGCCGACAAACTGCCGGTTGTCCCTGGACATGAGGCGGCCGGCGTGGTCGACGCTCTCGGTCCCGGCGTCGACAGCGTGGCCATCGGCGATCAGGTCGCGATCTACTACATCTCCAACGAGCCAGGAGCACCTCGGCCGAACCTGGGCCCGGGTGTGCGCCGCATGGGCGTCGATCTCGCCGGTGCGTTCGCGGAGTACGTCGTCCGGCCGGTTGAGACGCTGATCTCGGTGCCTGAGCGGATGGATCCCGCGACCCTGGCTGTGCTCACCGACGCCGTGGGCACGCCCTATCACGCGCTCGTCAAGATCGGCCGCCTCAAGCCGGGGGAAACGGTGGTGATCCTTGGCGTTGGCGGCATCGGCTCAAACGCCGTGCAAGTGGCCGCGGGGTTGGGGGCCGACGTCGTCGCCGTCAGCCGGTCCAGGGAGAAGCGGAGCTCGCAGTAAGGCTCGGGGCGCGCGTTGCCGTGAGCCTCGAGGATGCCACCGAGGCGTGCGGGCCGCGCGGCCCCGACGTTGTGATCCAGTGCGCGGCATCGGCTCGGATGGACGAAGCAGCGATCGGACTGGCCAACTACGGCGGCAGAGTTGTCTTGGTCGCCACAACGGTCGACACTTTGGAGGCAGGGCGAGCGATTTCGTGTGGCGCGAACTGTCAGTGTTCGGCTCGCGCGGATTCACCGCCGACGACATCCGTGAGGTCATCGTCCTCTATCTCGACGGTCGCATCCGCACTGACCATCTGACCGCGCGCGTGCGGCCACTCGAGGAGGTAAACGAGGCTTTCGAGGACCTTCGCGCCGGCCGCGTTCTTCGTTCAGTGCTGGCGCCGTGAGCCGGCATCGTGCTAGAGTTTACTGCGACAGGAAACGATACCAGAAACGTCACTGTCAGCTCAAGTGAGAGGCCGATGAGCAGTACCGTTAAGGCGCATAAATGACCTGGGACATCAATCTTGAGGGCCGTGGTGTCGTAGTGACGGGGGGCGCCGGAGGGATCGGTCGCGAGGTTGCTGCCGCGTTTGCCTCGGCGGGGGCGCGAGTTGCCGTGGTCGATATCGACCCGACAAGCGTCGAGGAAGTGGTCGCCGGCCTCGAGTCACCCGAGCGGCATCTCGCGCTCACAGCGGATCTCGCCGACCTTCAGGCTCAGGAAGCGCTGCTACGAGCCGTGTTCTACGAATTCGGTCGGCTCGATGTCTCCCTCACCTGGCGGCCGTCCTCAGGCGCCGAGGTTCGATCGATGAGGTGACTGAAGAGGATTGGGATATCCAGATCGACGTCAATCTCAAGGCCACATTCTTCCTGAACCGCTGGGCCGCGCGGCTGTTTCGCGAGCAGGGTCGCGGCGGACGCATCATCAACTTCACCTCGCAGGGCTGGTGGACCGGGGGCTTTGGAGGCTCCGTCGTGTATTCGGCTAGCAAGGGCGGGATCGTCTCGATGAGTCGTGGACTGGCGCGCAGCTTGCGCCGGACGGAATCACTGTGAACACCGTCTCACCTGGGGCCGCGGATACTGCGATGATGCGCGGGGGCTCAAGCGATGAGGATCTCGCAGATTTTGTCCGGATGATTCCGCTCGGGCGGATGGCATACCCGTCGCGACTTGCGGGCATCGTCGTGTTTCTGGCTTCAGACCACGCTTCTTTCATCACCGGCGCGACGATCAACGTCAGCGGCGGACAGCTTATGTATTGAGGGCGCCGCCCCTTTCTGGACCCACCGCATCGGAGGATCACGCAGATGAGCAGCAAGACAGCCGGGTCGCGCCTTGCGGCCGACGTACCGATCGAGGAGCAGCTCGAGTGGTTGCGGACGATGAAGGAGATCCGATCGTTCGAGGACGAGTGTCACAGCCTGTTTGCGCGTGGACTCGTTCGCGGTTCGACCCACCTCTGCCAAGGACAGGAGGCAGTGGAACTCGGAGCTTGCAGCGCCCTCCGAGTCACGGACATGATGGCGTGTACCTACCGCGGGCACGGTGCGGTGATCTCGAAGGGTGCGCCGATGGATCGTGCCTTCGGTGAGATTCTCGGCAAGGCCAATGGCCTGTGTGGCGGCAAGGGTGGGTCGATGCACCTGACGGACATGTCAGTCGGGGCCATCGGCTCCTTCGCGATCATCGGCGGCCACCTCCCGATCGTTCTCGGTACGGCGCTTGCCGAGCAGTACGAGGGGCGCGACGGCGTCACCCTCTGCTTCTTCGGTGACGGGTCCACCAACATCGGAGCGTTCCACGAGTCACTGAACATGGCTTCGGTCTGGAAACTGCCGGTGATCTTCATGTGCGAGAACAACCTCTATGGGGAGTACTCACCGATCCGACCACCACCCCCGTCGAGCGCTTAGCGGACCGCGCTGCGTCCTACGGGCTCGAGGGTATCCAGATCGACGGCCAGGACATCGGACTGGTCCACGATACCGTCGCCGAAGTGGTCGCGCGCGCGCGCGCCGGTGAGGGTCCGGCCTTCATCGAGGCCCTCACATATAGGTACAAGGGCCACTCGCGATCCGATCCCGGCGCCTACCGCCCCGAGGGTGAGCTCGAGCGCTGGATGGAACGCGACCCGATCATCCTGCACGAGCGCGCCCTCGTGACGACGGGGATTGAGCAGTCGCGTTGCGATGAGGTCCGCGAGCAGGCACGCATCAACGTCACCGAGGCGCTGGAACGCGCCATGAGCTGGCCCGAACCGCTTCCCGAAGCCCGACTGGAGCACGTCTTCGCATGAGCACGATCACCTACCGACAGGCAATACAGCAGGCGCTGGCCGATGAGATGGAGTCCGACGACAGCGTCTTTCTGCTCGGCGAGGATATTGCCGTAGCCGGTACCCCGTTTAAACTTACGGATGGGTTGTTCGAGCGCTTTGGGCCGCGCCGCGTGCGTGACACGCCGATCTCCGAGCAGGCGATCATTGGCGCGACAATCGGTGCCGCGCTTCAAGGCCTGCGCCCGGTAGCCGAGATCATGTTCGCCGACTTCGCCGGTGTCTGTTTCGACGGGATCGCCAACGAGCTCTCCAAATACCGTTACATGACCGGCGGCCAGGTGCCGATGGCGGCGACGATCCGGCTCGGTAATGGTGCAGGCGCGGGCTTCGGCGCCCAGCACTCCCAGTCAGTCGAGAACTGGTTCTGAACGTCCCTGGGCTCAAGATCGCTGTTCCGGCAACGCCCGCGGATGCCTACGGGCTCCTGCGTGCAGCGGTTCGCGATCCGGACCCCGTGCTCGTCTTCGAACACAAGCATCTCCTCGGCCACGAGGGCGAGATCGCTGACCAACCCACGCCGATCGAGCTTGGCGTGGCCGACGTGGTGCGCTCAGGCGACGACGTGACGGTTCTGGCCACGCAGTGGATGCGCCTACGCGCCGAGGAAGCCGCCGAGCGTCTCGCTGGCGAGGGGGTCAGCGTCGAGATCATCGATCCGCGGACGGTGGTGCCGTTCGATTACGACACCGTGGGGAAGAGCCTCGACCGTACAAACCACCTCGTTGTAGTCCAGGAATGCTCAAACGACGGCAGCTGGGGGGCGACGGTGGTGGCTCGGCTCATGGCCGATCACTTCGAGTCTTTGACGCGCCACCGCTGCTTGTCGGCGGTGACGAGACACCGATTCCCTATTCCGGAGCGCTCGAGGAGCACTGGCTACCGAGCGTCGACCGCATCGTTGAGAGCATTCGCCGCTCGCTTGCCTATTAGTCACCGAGAACGCTAGCCCGTCAGGAGAACTCCCTTGCCGCAAGTTACGATGCCGCGCCTCTCGGATTCGATGCAGGAGGGGGCCGCGTCCGCTGGTTGAAGGCAGACGGCGACGCAGTGCGTCGCGGAGACGAAATCGTGGAGATCGAGACCGATAAGGCCACGATGGCGTACGAAGCCGAAGCAGACGGAACGTTGTCAATCATCACCGCTGAGGGCGCGACCGCCGCGGTGGGTGCACCCATTGCGACGATCGGTGCGGTTACCGCTGAGGCTGGTGCTCCTGCATCCATCCCCGCAGTGCGGACGAGTGCGGCTGTGCCAGCGCAGCAGCACAATGGCGGCGGAAATCCGTCGAGGACTGCTACGGCTGCGACCGCGACGGCGGCCCCACGCGAAGGTTCCACGCGGGCCGGCGTCAAGTCCTCGCCACTCGCGCGCCGGATCGCCGAGCGGACTCGGTGTGGACCTCGCCACCCTTGCGGGCAGCGGACCGCACGGCAGGATCGTCAAGGCAGACGTGGTGGCGGCAACGCCGACGCCGGTGCTGGCCTCTGACCCGCCCAGCGGTGCGATCGCGATCCCGGAAACCGCCAGCGGCGCGACCGTGGTCGATCTGAACAGAACCCAGTCTGTGATCGCGCGGCGAATGGTCGAGTCACGGGCCACGGTGCCCGATTTCGCTCTCGAGGTCGCCGTTGACATGACCGCAGCGCTGGCGATGCGTGCCGAACTGAAATTGTTGGTCGACCCGGCACCGTCGCTCAACGACCTGGTGATCAAGGCCTGTGCGAACGCCCTGGCCCGTCATCCCCGGGCCAACGGCAGCTATCGCGAGGGTCACTTCGAGCTGTGGTCTCAGATCAACGTCGGGGTCGCGGTCGCGGCAGAGGATGCGCTCGTCGTTCCGGTCGTCCGTGACGCCGACACCAAGTCGCTCGGTGCCATCGCTGCCGACACGCGGGTGCTTGCCGAGCGTGTGCGCTCTCGCACGATTACACCGCCTGAGCTGTCAGGTGGGACGTTCACCGTCTCGAATCTCGGGATGTACGGCATCGACCGCTTCGAGGGGATCATCAACACCCCGCAGGCGGCGATCCTCTGCGTGGGAGCTGTGGTGGAGCGTCCTGTGGCCCGTGACGGTCAAGTGGTTATCGCGGCGCAGATGACGGTCACACTGGCGTGTGACCACCGCATCCTCTACGGCGCCGATGCCGCACGCTTTCTAGCGGACGTCAGGCTGCTGCTGGAGCAGCCGATCGGACTGTTCCTCTAGCGGCACAGTGCGTCCGCTGCCGTTTTGGACCCCGCGGCGGGACTGGGGATTCGACGAAGGCCAGTCAGCTGCGCGTCAGTCGCGCGAGATCAGATAGCGCTCGATGTAGTCCTCATCGAGCTCCCACCCGAGCCCCGGCGCTCGGGCAGAGTCGATCCGGCCGTCGACGATCGGCGGGCGGTTGGCGACCAGGTTCCACCAGATCGGGTCGCGGTCGGGGTGGAAGCACTCGACGAAGGTCCCGTGCGGGATCGAGGCGAGCAGGTGGCTGGCGACCTGCGGCTCCTCGTGGTGGGCCATCGCGACGTCGAAGAGAGCGCCATCGCGGCGACCCGCCGCCACTCGGTCGGGCCGCCGGACCACGAGGCGTCGAAGTTGCAGACGTCGATCGCCCCGTCGACCATCAGGTCCCGGCAGCCGCCGGCTCGAGACTCGCTCTGGCCGGCGCACACCGGGCCCCCGCCGATGGCGCGGACGTCGCGCATCGCGCGCCGGTCGTTGTGCCAGCGGCAGGGCTCCTCGAACCAGTAGCAGGTCGAGCCCGTCGACGGCGCGCGAACTCGATCGCCTGCTCGCGGGTCCAGCCCTGGTTGGCGTCGCCACGAGCGACGAAGTCCGCGCCGGCGGCCTCGCGCGCCTCGCGGAAGCGCTCGGCGTCCTCGTCGGCGGATCCGGCCGCCCGACCTTGAACTTCATCCCGGCGAAGCCGCGCCTTCGCGCGAGCTCCTGACCTCGCCCGGTGATCGAGTCGGGCTGTCGTAGTAGCCGCCGATGGAGATCATCGGGAGACGGTCGCGGTAGCCGCCCCAGAGCCGCCAGAGCGGCTGGCCGAGCGCCTTGCCGATCGCGTCCCAGAGCGCGCGTCGACGCAGGCGGAGGCGACCAGCCCGAGCCGCGGTCGCGCAGGATGTCGAAGCTGGCCGGGCGGTCAGCTCCCAGCAGCGCTCGATGCGCGAACGCGTCCTCGCCGACCAGCGCGGCGCGATCTCCGTCGTGGATGATCCCGTCGATCTCCAGCAGCCCGGCGTCCTCGTCGCCCGCATACGCCTCGCCGACGATGCCCTCGTCGGTGAATACGCGGGTCACGATCGTCGAGCGGTGGGCCATCGGGTAATGGCTGCCGCGATATACGCGGGCGAGCGGAACGCGGATCGGCACCGTCTCGATCCGCTCGATCGTGAGGGTTGGCCCTGCTCGAGGGTCGCTTGCGTCTCATTCAACTGGTGCTCGGTCAACTCGCGCTCTCGCTCTCCATATGGCGGCGGTGCAGTTCGATCGACAGATCGTTTCTGGTATCGGTTCCAGATCACGATAAGCGTCCCCGCTGTCGAAGTCAACTCCCGCGTCGCGTGGGGCGCTCACCCATCACCGCAGCGCTGCTCGTCGCAGTTTGCCGCTCGCGGTCCGTGGAAGCTCGTCCATGAACTCCATGATCCTGGGGTATTTGTATGGCGCCGTCTGGGCTTTGACGTGGTTCTGAAGATCTCCGATAAGGGCTGCCGAGGCGGTATATCCGCTCTGCAGGACGACAATCGCACGGACGACTTGGCCGCGCTCCGTGTCGGGGGCACCCACGACGGCTGCATCGGCCACCGCGGCATGGCTGCAGAGTGCTTCCTCAACTTCGGCCGGTCCGATCCGGTAGCCCGCCGAGACGATCATGTCGTCGCCTCGTCCGCGGAACCACAGATACCCCTCCTCGTCGGCGTCGACGAGGTCCCCTGTGGGCCAGAGCCCCTCGTGCGGATCCCGCCCAGATAGCGCAAGAAGAACGTTGGTGACGTGCTTGGGTCTATGTGGAGCTGTCCGTTGATCAGCTCGGTGTGGATACCGGGGAGGGGCCGCCCATCGAGCCTGGGCGCGGCTCGCTTCCTGGCTCGATGCCGGTTACCGCGCCGGTCTCGGTCTGTCCGTATCCGTCACGAACGAAGACGCCGGTCTCCTCGAGCCAGGTCTCGACCGTTTCGCGGGTGAGGGCCTCCCCGGCCGCCACCGCGGTGCGTAGCGGAAGTGAACGTAGCTTCGCCCGTCGACCGATCACCCGGTATTCGGTCGGGGCCATGCAGAGCACGTCAACGTGCTCGCGCTCGATCAGATCCAGACGCTCCTCCGGATCGAAGCGTGCGTCGTGCAACAAGGCACGGGCGCCGCGCAGCCACGGCGCCAGAAACGAGTTGCGAGCCGATTTCGACCAGCCGGCTGCCGCTGTGCACCAGACGAGCTCGCCTGGTCTTGCGTCGAGCCAATGCTCGGCTTGGAGACCCTGACCAAACAGGTAACGCTGGCCGTGCAGCGCGCCCTTGGGTTCTCCCGAGGTGCCACTGGTAAAGATGATCACGGCCGGGTCGTTCGGCGCGAGGTCCGCGGGCGAAGCCGGTTCGGACGCGAGCAGGGACGGGTCGTCGGCCAAGATCACCGGGCAGTCGGGATGGGCGGCTTGGAGCTCCACCAAGTTGCGTTCGTCTACGACGATCGCCGCCGGACGAGCCGCGCGTAGCCGCGTTGCGATGTCCTTGCCACGCAACTGCTCGGTGCACGGCAGGGCGACGGCGCCACTGTGGAAACAGGCAAGCAACGTAAGCACCCACTCGGAGCGGTTGCCCATGAGCGTCATCACCACGTCTCCGCGACGGACGCCGTGATCGCGCAGAGTGCCCGCCAGGCGCGCCGCTCCGTCCGCGAGCTCACCGAACGTCCACGAACGGCGCCGACCTTCTCGGTCGATGGTCCGTAGCGCCTCGGCCAGTGGCGACGCAGCGCGGACTACGTCATGGGTGTAGTTCATCTGATTCCGGACCGAGTAGAGAAGTGGATACGATACCGGAAGCGGTTCTAGTCCCTCCTACTCTCGCGAAGCCGGACCGATGCGCATCGGGATTGACTCCTACAGCTATCACCGGTTGCTTGGTGAGATTCGTCCGGGAGAGCGCGACCCAGGCGAGCGCTTCGCCGCTACGACGGATCTCATATCCGAGATGATCGACGCCGGCGCAGAGGTGGTGTCGCTCGAAACGGCGTTCCTCCCACCGCCCGATAGGATCGACGCCCCGCTGATGCGGCGGGCGCTGGGCGACCTGGACCTCGCACTCGCCTGGGGACATCCACTTGGTCTCGAGTGGGGTTCACGGCCCGACATGCTGTCGAACCTCAAGGCGTGGGTTCGGACGGCTCCACTGCTCGGCGCCCGGCTCGTCCGATGCGTAGCTGCCGGTCCGGCGCTTGCCGCCGCCCCAAGGCGCCACGGGTACGGAGCGCAGTCGCGGCACTGCGCGAGGCGGTCTCCGAAGCGCGACGCTCGGACGTGGTGCTTGCGATTGAGAACCACGCTGACGTCGATCTCGCCGAGCTCTCAGCGATCCTGGAAGCCGTCTCGGGCCTCGCCGTCTGTCTTGACACGGCCAACGCGGCACGCGTAGGTGATGACCCAGTCGAGGTGGCCCACTCGGTTGCCACGCGCGTGGCGATGGTTCACTTGAAGGACGTCGCCGCACCGCGACGGAGGACGGCCCGACGGGGCCTGCTTCGGTCCCCTATGGAGAAGGGGTCATCGACCTCGCCGGAGTCATGAACGCCCTGCCTCTGTCTGGTCTACCGGTGTGCGTGGAACTCGGACACCTCGGTGGTGGCGACGTCAGCGAGCGCGAACTCGTGCGGGACGGTGTCGCGTGGCTACGGCGCTTTCGGGGCCGGTAAAGACTCAGAAGCCGTATGCAGCGCGAAGCTCATCGTCCTTGTCGGCGAGCATCCGGGCGAGCGAGACCATGACCTGCGCTTGCTTCCAGGTCGCGTCGTCCTGCATCTTGCCGTCGATCATGTGCACGCCGCGTCCGTCGGGAATAGCTTCGAGAACGCGTTTGGCAAACAGCACCTCCTCTGGTTCTGGGCTGAACACCCGCTTGGCGATCTCGATCTGCGCCGGGTGTAGCGACCACGCGCCAACGCAGCCGAGCAGGAAGGCTGACCGGAACTGAGCCTCGCAGCCCTCGACGTCCCGGATGTCGCCGAAGGGCCCGTAAAAGGGGAGGATCCCGGCGGACGTGCAAGCGTCCACCATGCGGGCAATCGAATAGTGCCATAGGTCCTGCTGGGCGCTCGGACGGGTGGCATCGGGTGCATGGGCTTCCGGGTCGCTGAGCACACGGTATCCCGGGTGGCCACCCCCGACGCGGGTGGTCTTCATCCGGCGCGATGCGGCCAGGTCGGCGGGCCCGAAGCTCATTCCCTGCATGCGAGGTGACGCAGTCGCGATCGCTTCGACGTTGACCACGCCTAGCCCGGTCTCAAGCAGGGCGTGGATCAGGATCGGGCGCTCGAGCCCTGCCTTTGCCTCGAGTTGTGCGAGCAGCCGGTCGATGTAGTGAATGTCCCATGGCCCCTCGACCTTAGGGATCATGATCACATCCAGTCGATCGCCGATCTCGGCCACCAATGTCGTCAGGTCATCGAGTGCCCAGGGTGACTCGAGGCTGTTTACGCGCGTCCACAGCTGCGTGTCTCCGAGGTCGATCTCCTTGCCAACTCGGACCAAGCCGTCGCGCGCCGCAGCCTTGCAATCCGCAGCCACGGCGTCCTCGAGGTTGCCGAGCAGGATGTCAACGGTCCGGGCGATCCCTGAGGCCTTCGCGATCATCTTTTCGTTTGAGAAGTCCAGGAAGTGGATCATTCGGGATGGCTTGAACGGGATCTCGAGCAGCGGAGCGGGAGCGCCGAGGGCCAGCGGCTTGATGAACTCACGTGGGTTGCGCACTGCTGTCCTCCTTCCCGGGTGTTTCTGGTCCGTCTGGTATCGCGCACCGACTAGTGCGACTTTCGCCAAACCGTACCGCGCAATCCGTTTACGGTCTGTTCCTGCTCGCGGCTCAAGTACGATGCCGCGAGCCGCGAGCCGCTAGCCCGGGAGAGATCTGATGACGTCTGTGGAGACCAACCAGAGTGAACGTGAGGCGACCGGAGCGCACCCGTACGGCCGCTATCTGGAGGAGTTCGAAGTCGGCGCCGTGTACAAGCACTGGCCGGCAAAGACCGTTACCGCGGCCGACAACCACCTGTTCTGCCTGCTTACGATGAACCATCATCCGCTGCATATCAACGACGTATACGCAGCGGAGTCACAGCAGCGCCGCAACGTCGTAGCCGGGCCCTACGTGTACTCGCTGGCGCTGGGGATGAGCGTTTCGGACATCAGCGGCAAGGCGATCGCCAACCTCGCCACCGAAGAGCTCTCCCATCCGAACCCCGTCTTTCATGACGACACGTTGTTTGCCGAAACGGAGGTACTGGAGGTACGGCCTTCGGGATCGAAGCCGGATCGCGGCATCGTGAAGGTGCATACTCGAGTCTTAACCCGGACGGGACCCTTGTCACGGAGTTCAAACGGCTCGTGCTTGTCGCACGCAAACCGGCAACTTCACGGGGGTAGTGGTAGCCCGGTCAGCCAAGTCCCGGGTCAGGGTCCATTCGCGGTCTCCGGGGGCCAAATTGCGCCCGCGGCAGGTCACCTCAGCCCAGGCTTCGGGGCTCAACCTCGCGGCCGTCGGACAGAACCCGCTTGACACGGTGCTGCTCATCGACCACCACCAGCGTGGCGGGGCCGCCGCGCCGTAGCCTGCCGTAGCGCTCCTCGCCGAGCAGGCGTGCGGGCTGCTCGCAGACGGCGCTGAGCGCCTCCATCGGGTCGATGTCGAGTTCACGCAGGCGGGCCAGGCCGGTCGCCAACGAAGCGGTGCTACCAGCGAGGGTTCCGTCCTCGCGCCTTGCGACGGCATCACGCACTTCGACACCAACGGGTCCCAGGTGGTAGCTGCCATCCCCAAGCGCGGCGGCGGCGATCGCGTCACTTACCAGGCTGCAGCGGCCACGGCCAACGGTGAACGCCAGCTTGACGAGATCGTCGGAGACGTGGACGCCGTCGGCGATCAGCTGAATGGCGCAGTCCGGGGAGGACAGCGCAAAGCCGGCGAGCCCCGGGACTCTCGCGCTGATCGGTGCCATGGCGTTGAACAGGTGCGTGACCGAGCTTGCGCCGGCCCTGACCGCGGACGCCGCAGCGCCGGCGTCCGCCTCGCTATGGCCGAGCGATACGCGAACGCCTCGGTTGACGCAGAGCTCTATTAGGTCAATCGCGCCGGGCAGCTCGGGGGCGAGCGTGACCATCCTCACCGGACCGGCGTTGAGCAGCCGCTCAAGGACTCGAACATCCGGCAGCCGCAGATGCTCGGGAGGGTGGGCGCCGGCTCGGGTTGGCGACAGAAACGGGCCTTCGAGATGGATACCGATCACGGCGGCACCCGCCCTCCCGGCCGCGTGAGCCCCCAGCGATGAGATCCGCTTGATCGCTGCAATGGTCTCATCCTCGGCAGCGGTGATCAGCGTCGGTTGGTACGCGCTGACGCCGTCGCGCAGCAGCTCCGACCCGATCTCTCGGAGCTGGTCGATGTCCGCTTCGAGCACGTCGATGCCCGCATAACCGTTGACCTGAGCATCGATCAGGCCGGGTATGGCAATCCCTTCGCCATGTCCGGGGAGGCCCAGCGCCTCGATTCGGCCGTCTCGGATCGAGACGTCACCGGGCACCAGCGAGCCGGCCACGAATGCGGCACTGACGCCGAGTCGTAACGCAACCCCCTGGGCCTTGCCACGCGACATTGGCTCTGGCTCCGTCAATGCCGATAGGGCCGGGCGCAGGTGCCCGCGGCAGCGCGTCAACTCGCCCTCCGCCGACTCTCGGTCGATGCCCCCGACGAGCATCAGGGCGGCCGTCTTTGGCTTCCAGTCAGACGCCTCGAGCGCCGCGCGGGCGTCGCCAGGCGACGCGCCGGTGATCTCGGTCACGATCCCAGTGGCGCGGTCGCGCAGCTTCTCGTTGGTCGCGCGGAGGTCGACCATCAGCGGCCCATAGGTCTTGCCCAGCCTGACCATCACTGTCGTCGAGATGATGTTGAGGATCACCTTCTGTGCGGTCCCGGCGTTGAGTCGCGTCGAGCCGGCGATGATCTCCGGACCGACCAGTGCCTCGATGGCGAGCTCCGCCGCGGCGGCCGCGGGGCTGTCGGGGTTGCAGACCAGGGCGACCGTCAGCGCGCCCGCGCTGCGGGCGGCCTCGATCGCGCCGATCACGTAAGGCGTCCGGCCGCTCGCGGCGATGGCGATGACGGAGTCGTCGGCCGAGACATGTAATGCGAGGATCTCAGCGGCGCCCTGAGCGTCGTCGTCCTCGGCGTTCTCGACCGGCACGCTCCAGGCGACGGGTCCACCGGCCAGGATCCCGACCACCTGCCCGGCGTCAACGTTGAAGGTGGGCCCGGCCTCGGCGGCGTCCAACATGCCCAGGCGTCCCGCGGTGCCGGCCCCGATGTAGATCAGGCGGCCGCCGCGTTCCATGCGAGTGGCTACCTCGTCCACCACTCGGCCGATCTCCGTCTGAGCTTCCGACACCGCGTCGGTGACGCGGCCCAGGTCCGCGCACATCAACTCCACCAGGCGCTGGGGCGACTGGAGGTCGAGGTCGGCCAACTCCGGCCGCGACTGCTCGGTGCTGAGCCGCCTGAGCTCGCCGCCGACCACGCCGTCGCTCATCCCACAGCCGCCGCGACTTCACGATGGATCTCGGCTCGCAGGGCATCCATGCGCTCGAGGTCGCGCCTGGGGTGTACGCCACCCATCAGTGCCACCACGGCCAGGTCAGACTCGGGAGCGATCAGCAGCGAGGTCCCGGTGAAACCGGTGTGCCAATAGCTGCCGGCCGGCCAGGCGCCCCAATCGCTCGGGTCGAGCCGCCATCCGAGCGCTCTGACGTCCGGCGAGGCCCCGGCCTGGCGCCTGGTCATCTCCTGGAGCGAGGCCGCTGAGAGCACGGGATGTCGGTCGGTGGCCAGCAGCGCGCCCGCGAATCGCGCGAGGTCGTCAGCCGGTCCGAAGAGCCCTGCGTGCCCGGCCACTCCCCCGAGCCCCCAGGCGTTGCCGTCGTGGACCGTTCCCCACACCAGTTCCGGGGTCGGCCGCTGATCTCCGTCCAGCTCGGTCGCGGCCGTCAGTCGCTGGAGTTCCGAGGGCGGCCTGTAGCCCGTCTGCGTCATTCCCAGCGGATCGGCGACCGCATGGCGGAAGCATGTGTCGAGGCCGGTTCCGGCACACTCCTCGACAGCCCACCCGAGCAGCATGTACCCGAGGTCGCTGTAGGAGACCGTGCCGGCGGTCAGCGGCGTTTCCGCCTCGGCGTAGATACGGCGGCGGATCTCCGACGGGCCGCCCTCGAGCAGATAGAACTTCCGGTGCGGCACCAGACCCGACGTGTGAGTTAGTAGGGCTCGCAGGGTGATCTCGTCATTGGGGAACCCGGGAAGCCAGTTGGCCACGGGGTCCTCGAGCGTCCACAGGCCGCGTTGCGCCAGTTCAAGCACGAGGGTCACGGTCGCCACCACCTTGGTCAGCGACGCCAGGTCGTAGAGCGTCGCTCGGGTGGTCGCCAGATGCTCGCCGACGACGCAGGCCCACCCGCCCGTGACATTCAGGAGCTCGCCAGCCGAGTCCACCACCACAACGGTGCCCCCGGCTGGGAATCCGTCCTCGAACACCCGCGCCAGGCGGTCGGCCACACGGTAGGCGGCGTGGCGCAGCTTGGCTTCCGTGCGCGGCGCCACCTGAACCGCGACATGGCCAGCCGCCCCGCCGGTCACCGTTGGGGCGCCTCCCGGCGCAACCGAAGCTCGTTGACGCGATATTCAGGCTCGACCTGCTGTGCGCCATCGGGTCGGAACCCCTCCGAGGTGTAGAGGCCGCGTGCGACGTCATTGGCCTCGAAGACCCAGAGCGTGACGGCTGAGTGTCCGCGCCGGGCGAGGTCCGCGAGCGCCCGACGGAGCAGGCGGCGTCCATACCCGTGGCCGGCGTGATCGCCGTGGACGTAGAGTGAGAAGATGTGGCCGTCGCGTGGAGCCGTCGGGTCGGCTCCGTAGCTGACGAACCCGAGCACGGCTCCGTCCGCAGCTTGGCAGACCGTGGTCAGCCGGTCGCCGCCCTCAGTGAGCGGCCGCAGCCAAACGGCCAGTTCGGCTTCGTCGAGTGCGTCGATCACGTCGTCGGGGACTATCCCCCGGTAATGCGCCCGCCACGTGGTCGCGAACACGGAGGCGAGCTGTGGCGCGTCCTCAGGCATGGCCGGGCGCATCAACGGGAGCTCCTCAACGCTCTCCGGCGGGCGTTGCAGCTCCTGGCGGAAGCGGAAGCGGTCACCGCGGTAGAGCGACCGCACGTACTCGACCGGGCGACCACGGCTGTCGATGCTCAGACGCGAGAGCTGGAGCAGCGCCGCGGGCTCCGCGCACCCGAGCAGACGGGCCTCACGGGGGCCGGCGATCACCGCCTCGATCGTCTCGTCCGCGTGGTCGAGCTCGACTCCGTATCGCACATGGAGCAGCTGGTAGAACGACACATCCTCACCCAACGCGGCTGTGATCCCATCAAAGCGCTCGGCGTTGAGGTAGAGGACCTCCAGGGCGATCGCCTCGCCATCGGCCAGACGTAGCCGCTCGATCTGCAGCACCTCGGCCCCTTCGGGCAAGGCGAGCGCAGAGCGGATGTCCGGCGGCGCGACCAGCCGGCTCACATCGGTCAGCTTAGAACTGGGCTCAAAACCGCTCGCGCGCATCTCCTCGGTGTGACTCGTCAGGCCGAGGCGCTGCTCGATCTTGGCGGGCGCCACGAACGTTCCCTTGCCCTGACGGCGGTAGATCCGCTGCTCGATCTCGAGCCGCTGAAGCACCTGGCGGACGGTTCCTCGCGCGACGTCAAACTGCTCACACAGCTCCCGCTCGGTCGGTAACGCAGCCCCTTGCGGAAGGGCTTTAATCATCTTGATCAAGGCCTCCCGCAGGCGCTCGCCCTTGCCGGCGGGTGCCTCTGGCGGAGCTCCCCGGAGCTCCGTCACCACTGACCTCTGCGGGCAGTGACTGACCCGCGGCCGCAATCATCAACGTAGGTGGCTAACAGCATGTCGACGCCGTAAAGGACATAATTGACTATACCAATGAATCATAGGTATAGTCGACCCCGATTTGTACAGCTATGTCGATATGGGTCGGGCATCAGCTCGTACCGAATCGGCAACTAGGAGGCTGCATGAGAGTTAAAAGGAAGCGCACGCCCCGCACGCTCGCTGGGATGTGTTGCAGCGTCGTCGCTCTGCTCGCCCTCGGCTCCTGGGTGGGGGTTTCCGCTGCGTCGACGCCTCGGGCCGTGGCGCGAGCCAGTTCCGCTTCACCGTTTGTGGTGGCCAACACGTCGAGTGTCCAGAAGCTCGACCCCGACGTGGTCACCAACTTTCTGGATTTCCAGGCGCTTGGCCTTATTTATGACACGCTCGTCAAGTTCAACCAGAAGCTTCAGGTCGTTCCCGATCTGGCCACAAGCTGGGGCTATAGCCACGGCGGTCGCGTCCTGACTTTCCATCTGCGCAAGGGCGTCAAGTTCGACGACGGGAGCACCTTCACGTCAGCGGACGTGGTTGCATCTCTGCAGCGCGTCAATAACCCGAAGGTGGCCGACGCCTCGTCCTCGTTCATCGCGACCGTCAAGAAGGTCGTTCCCGTCGGTCAGTACGCGGTCAAGTTGGAGCTGTCGCGTCCCGATACGTCCGTGCTCGATGGGTTGACCTCCGTCAACCTGGCGATGTTGTCGGCGAAGTCGATCGCCGCCGGCACGCTGTCGAAGACCCCGGACGGAACCGGCCCATACAAGCTGGTCAACTGGTCTCCCAACAACTCGTTCACGGTCACGGCCAATTCAGCCTGGTGGGGTGGCAAGCCGACGCTCAAGACGATCGAGATCAAGACGATCCCGTCTGAGCAATCGATCGCCTCGGCCCTGGAGGCACACAGCGTTCAGCTGGGCCTGCTGACCCAGCCGCAGGTGGCCGACCACCTGCCGGGTTCGCTCAAGCTGCAGAAGGTGCTCGATCTGTCCTACCGCGCCCTGATGCTGCAGGACAAGAAGGGCCCCCTGGCCAACGTCGACAATCGCCTGGCTCTGGGCTGTGCGCTCAGCCGCCAGCAGGTTGTCCGGAGCGCCGTTCTCGGTCAGGGCGTATCCGTCGGCCCCGTTCCGCTCGGCCCGTACAAGTCGTCGCCGATCTCAGCGGTGTGTCCGACTCAGAACCTGGCCAAGGCGAAGTCCTACCTGGCCAAGGCCGGTGACCCGAGCGGGTTCTCATTCACCGCTATCACGTCCAATGACCTCGACGCGACCAGCGCCGCGCAGGCCACCACCGTTCAGTCTGATCTCGCCCAGGTGGGGATCAAGATGAGCATCCAGAACCTGGCCGGAAACGCCTACATCCAGGATTGGCTGAAGGGCCAGTTCCAGGCGGCGTTCGCCGAGAACGGGGCCGACCCGGACCCGTATGTGATGTACGGCCGGTACTTCGCCCCGGGCGCGAACCTCAAGGTCCCCGCCGGGTACGGCAGCCCTGCGCTCCAGAAGCTGGCCCTGGCGAGTGATAAGGCGACCCGCCCTGCCGCGTTCAAGGCCGCCAACTCGGCGCTGTCGAAGTACCTGACATCCAACGCAGTGTGGCTGTGGCTGTTCGACAGCTATGACTACGGGGTGACGGCGTCGATCGTCCACGGCTTCAAGCTCCCGCCCGACCGGGATCTGCTGTCGCTCGCGACGACGACAGTCTCCTAGGTAACTGAAGAAGCCCACGCTCACTCTCGAGGAAGCCATCGTTTGATCGCGGTAGTAACAAGGCGGCTGGTCAGCACGGTGATCACGCTATTCGGCGTGTCCGTCGTGATCTTCGTGATCCTCCGGCTGTTGCCAGGCAACGCGATCGAAGCTTCCATGGGAGTGAGCGCTGGGCTGCTCAGTCACGCTCAGCGCCTTCAGCTTGACCATTACTACGGGATCGGCCAGCCGGCCATCAGTCAGTTCCTGTCTTGGCTGGGTGCCACGCTAACCGGCAACCTCGGCGTCTCGCTGTCCAGTCAGAAGTCGGTCTCGAGCCTGATCGCCCAGAACCTGCCGGTCACGCTCGAGCTCGGCATCGTCGCGATGATCCTCGCGCTGCTGATTGGGGTCTGCTTCGGGATCATCGGCGCTCTGCGTCCCGGAAAAGCCGGGGACACCGTCGGGCAGGGGGTGGCGCTGGTCGGCCTGGGCGTTCCGGTCTTCGTGCTCGGGGCCGGGCTGGTCACGGTGATGTCCTCGCAGTTCAACTACTTCCCATCCTCGCTGTCCTACGCCGGCCTGTTCAGCGACCCATGGCTGAACATCCAGCAGATCTTCTTCCCAGCGCTGGTGCTCAGCCTCGGCATCGGGGCGGCGATCATGCGAACCACGCGTACCGCCGTGCTCGAGATCAGCAGCCAGAGCTTTGTCCGGACGGCGCGCGGAAAGGGGCTCTCAGGTCGCGCGGTAGTCTGGCGTCACCTGTTCCTCAACGCCCTGGTCCCGATCGTGACGATGTCCGGGATCCAGCTCGGCTACCTGCTCGGGGGCACGGTGATCATCGAGCAGATCTTCGTGCTGCCCGGCCTGGGGCGCTCGCTGGTCACAGCGATCAACAACCGTGACTTCCCGGTGGTTCAGAGCGTGACGATGGTGTTCGCCACGGGTTTCGTGGTCGTCAACGTTCTGACCGATGCAATCTGCGCGCTGATCGACCCGCGCACCCGAGACCGCTGAAGCGCGGCCGTCAAGTTCGCCATGTCCGTCGCTGAAGCCCAGCCACCCGTCAGCCCGCGCCCCAGCACCCAAGCGCCCCTGCGCGTGCCGCATGTGCTGCACGAGCTCGGCCGCTCGCGTAGGGGACGAGCCGGCCTGTTGCTGGTGGGCTTGGTAGTGCTCGGGGCCCTGCTGAACACCGTCGGTCTGACCCCGCATAACCCTCTGACCGAGAATGTCAGCGACACCCTCAAGGGAATCAGTTTCAGCCATCCGTTCGGTACCGATCAGTTCGGCCGCGACGTCTTCTCAGTTGTCTCGCAAGCTCTGGGAGTGTCGCTTGAGATCGCTGTCATCTCGACCCTGATCGCCGGTGCGGTGGGCACGGTCGGGGGCATCGTCGCCGGGTACATAGGGGGTTTCACGTCGACCGTGATCATGCGAGTGTCGGATGTGATCTTCGCGGTCCCTTCGATCCTGCTGGCGCTGGCGATCGTCACCGCGCTCGGTCCCGGCATCCTGGATAGCGCACTCGCGATCGGCGTGGGCTGGATCCCCATCTTCGTGCGCGTGGTCCGCGCGCCGGTGCTCTCGCTCCGCCATGCGGACTTCGTCAGTGCCGGCAGGGTGCTGGGTTTCTCCCGCAGACGCCTGCTCTTCCGCCACATACTCCCCAACGTGTATGGGACGATCGCCGTGCAGGTCAGTCTCGCGCTGGCGTGGTCGATTCTGGCCGAGGCCAGCCTCAGCTTCCTGGGACTCGGGCCACCCCCTCCGACGGCGTCGCTCGGAGAGCTGGTCTACAACTCCTCCAGCTTTGCCAGCTTCGCCTGGTGGACGCTAGTCGGACCGTCGATCGCCATCGTGCTTGCCGTCATGGGCTTCAACCTGCTTGGCGACGGATTCCGTGATGCCACCGATCCGCGAACACGGAGAAGCTGATCTTGCGAGTGCTCGGACTGATCTCAGGCACCTCCTATGACGCCATCGAAGCTGTGGCCGTCGAACTCGAGCTGGAGGACGACACGCTTGTGGCCGACCTCCGCGCACATACGTCCACTCCCTACGAGACCGGAGTGCGCACCGCGATCGCCGACGTGCTGCCCCCAGCGGGCACGACGATCGAGCAGGTCTGCCGGCTCGACGTGCTGGTTGGTCAGGCTTTCGCGGAGGCTGCCGGGCAGCTGGCCGACCTGACCTTCGACGGCACCGCCGACCTAGTCGCCTCTCACGGTCAGACGGTTTTCCATTGGGTTGAGGGGTCTCGTGCGCTCGGAACGCTCCAGATCGGGCAACCCGCCTTCATCGCCGAGCGCACGGGCGCGACGGTCGTGCACGATCTGCGCATGCGGGACATCGCGGCTGGCGGCCAGGGGGCGCCTCTGGCCAGCTTGCTCGACGTTTTGCTCTTGAGCGACGGACGGATCAGCGCGGTGCGTGGCGCGCTCAACCTAGGCGGCATCGCCAACATCACGATTGTCGCTTCTGGACGCGAACCGGTTGCGTTTGACACTGGCCCCGCCAGCGCTTTGATGGATGCGCTGGTCGACGCGCGCACAGGGGGTCAGGAGAGCTTTGATGTGGACGGCCGCGGCGCGGCCGCGGGTACGGTTGACGATGGCTTGTTGGCTGTGCTGCTCGACGAGCCCTACTATCGGCTCGAGCCGCCCAAGTCGACGGGCAAGGAGCTCTTCCATCTCGGGTACCTGGAGGAGCGCATGGCGGGCCGAGAACTCTCGACGGAGGACCTGCTGGCAACGCTCACGGCCCTGTCGGCGGAGGTGGTGGCCAACGATCTGCGCCGCTTCGGGGTCACCGAGGTGGTGGCGGCGGGCGGCGGCACGCGCAACCCGGTGCTGATGGCGGAGATCACTAAGCGTCTGCCCGGGGTGGGGATCAAGCTGATCGACAGCTTCGGCGTGGCTGAGGCCGCCAAGGAGGCGCTGACCATGGCCGTGATCGGCTTTCTGACCGTCCACGGGCTGCCGGGCGTACTGCCGTCCTGCACCGGCGCCGGGCAGGCCACGGTGCTCGGCTCGATCGTCCCAGGGGCTTCGCGGCTCCCGCTGTCGCCGCACGCCCAGGCACCGTCCCGGCTCTCTGTCCGGACGCCGCTGCCTGCAGCTGCCCGGGGACCCTTCGGATGACACCGCAGAGCCCGATCCTTTCGATCCGGGACCTTGAGGTGGGCTTCCGGGTGAAACGTGAGACGCAGACGATTGTGCGTGGCGTCAGCCTCGACGTCCGGCCCGGAGAGAAGGTTGGCATCGTCGGGGAGAGTGGTTCCGGCAAGTCACTGACGATGCTGTCAGTCCTGCAGCTGCTCGGGTCGCCCTTGGAGATCCTCGGGGGCACGATCGGCATCGGCGGTAAGGACCTCGCGCACGCCGCGCCCGCGCGCCTGCGTGAGGTTCGGGGCGGTGAGGTCGCGATGGTGTACCAGGACCCCATGCGCTCGCTCAATCCGTTGCTGCGAGTCGGCTATCAGATCGTCGAGACACTGCGTGCGCACGGGATGGAGGGAGCAGCCGGGCGCCAGCGGATGGCCGAGGTCCTCGGCCAGGTCGGCCTGTCCGACACGAGCCGGGTGGCCGATGCTTTCCCCCACGAGCTCTCCGGAGGCATGTTGCAGCGCGCGATGATCGCGATGGCGCTCTCCACCTCACCCAAGCTCCTAATCGCGGATGAGCCGACCACCGCCTTGGACGTGACCATCCAGCAGCAGATCCTCGACCTCGTCTCCCAGCTGCAGGCGGATACCGGAATGGCGGTGGTTTGGGTTACCCACGACCTGGGAGTGGTGGCGCAGCTTGTGGACCGGGTGGCAGTCATGTACGCGGGCCGCATCGTCGAGCAGGCCCCCACACACGAGATCTTCGCCCACCCGAGTCATCCGTACACGGCCGCGCTGCTCGGCTCGCTCCCGCGACCCGGAACTGCGCACCGCCAGAATCTGCAGCAGATCAGCGGCACGCCGCCAGACCCAGCCCACCTCGACGCCGGGTGTCCATTCAAGGCCAGGTGCGCCTTCGTAGTTGACCGCTGCCGACAGGAGGAGCCGCCCCTGCTGGAGCGCGGCCCGGCCCAGGTCGCCGCCTGCTGGAGGGAGCCAGCCACATGGAAGAGTTGATCCTCCGCACCGATCAGCTGGTCAAGGTGTACCCCGGCCGTCGGCGCCACGCACCCGTGCAGGCGTTGCGCGGAGTGAGCATCGAGCTGCACGCCGGCCACACGCTCGGCATCGTCGGCGAGAGCGGCTGCGGCAAGTCGACGCTCGCGCGCCTGCTGGTCGGCCTTGAGAGCGCCACATCCGGGACGATCGAGCTCGCCGGGCGCGAGCTGGGCCCCAAAACATCGCCCAAGCCGCGCGAGCTGGCACGGCTGATCCAGCTCGTCTTCCAGGACCCTCACTCTTCCATGAACCCGCGGCTGACGGTCGCCCAGGCGTTGACGGAGGTGCTCGACGTCCACCAGCTCGGCGAGCGCGACTCACGACAGGCGCGCGTCATCGAGTTGTTGGGACTGGTCGCCCTACCGGAACGCTTCGCCTCGCGCTATCCCCACGAGCTCTCCGGGGGGCAAGCGCAGCGCGTAGCGATCGCTCGCGCCCTGGCGGCAGAGCCGAAGATCTTCGCGCTCGACGAGCCCACCTCCGCGCTTGACGTCTCGGTCCGCGCCGAGGTGATGAACCTTCTGATCCAACTCCAGGACGAGCTGAAGCTCTCATACGTGTTCGTCAGCCACGACCTGGCGATGGTCAGGCACATCAGCGACAGAATTTCCGTGATGTACCTCGGCCGCGTGGTTGAGGAGGGTGAGTACCAAGATGTACTTGACGCTCCGCTTCACCCATACACGCGGGCGCTGGCCGCCGCGGTTCCCGTCGCCGATCCCGGCGCGGGCCGGCGTGCGGAGGAGCCTCGCGACGAGATCACCGCGGCCGCGAACGTTGCCCCAACCCCAGAAACCGGCTGTCCCTACCGGCCGCGCTGTCCACTGGCCGAGGCGATCTGCGCCACCACCGTTCCGGCCCTGCTGGCGTTGCGCGGCAGTCATGCTGCAGCGTGCCATGTGGCCGCCCGGGAGGCCGGCGTGACGGAGCCGACGAGCGAGGCCAAGCCATGCCAGCTCTGACCGCCGAGCTCACGAGGCTGCTCGGCGACGACACCGTTGTCACCGGTTCGCTCAGCCTATACACCGCCGACGCCACCGAGCACGCCGGGCTTCACGGGAAGCCGGACGCGGTCGTTCGGCCGCAGAGTTCCGAGGACGTCGCTCGGCTGCTGCGGTGGGCCTACGAACATGATGTGGCACTCGTTCCCCGTGGCGGTGGCACAGGCTTCGCCGGGGGCGCCGTGCCCGTGAGCGGCGGCGTCGTGGTCGACCTGTCGCGGCTCAACCGGGTTCGCAGCTTCGATCCTCAGCTGTGGCGGATGCATGTCGATGCGGGTGTCACCACCGCCACCGTCCGCCGGCTGGCTCGTGAGAACGGCCTGTATTTTCCACCTGACCCCGGCGCCGCCGAGCAGTCGCACATCGGCGGCAACATCGCCACCAACGCCGGTGGTCCGCACGCCTTCAAATATGGCGTAACCAGCGCCTGGGTGACCGGGATCGAAGCCGTGGTGCCCCCGGGCGAGATCATCGACGTCGGCGGCGCGATACGCAAGGACGTGGCCGGATACGATCTGAAGAGCCTGTTGATCGGGTCCGAGGGCACCCTCGGCATCATCACCGGTGCCTGGTTGCGGTTGACGCCGGCCCCTGAAGTCTCGCTGCCGATCGTCGCGGCATACACCAGCGCGGGAGAGGGCTGTGCGGCACTGGGGGCCATCCTGGCCAGCGGAATCGTGCCCGCCGCGATCGAGTTTCTCGACGGCGCGGCACTGACCGCGTCGCGTTCCGCCTACCCGACAGACCTCCCGCACGCTGCCCGTTTCCTGCTGATCGCCGAAGCTGACGGCGGTGCCGCGGAGGCACGAGCAGTCGCCGAGGATCTCCGCGAGACCCTCGAACCAGATGCGTTGATGCTCCACGCACCAACCACGCGGGAGGACGTTTCGGCTCTGTGGCGCTGGCGAGATGGTGTGTCGCTCGCCGTCGCGGCGCAACGCGGGGGAAAGGTGAGTGAGGACATCGTGGTTCCGATCGACCGGCTGCTCGAGGCGATCGAAGCGACGGTCGAGATCGGGCGTGAGCACGGCCTCGAGGCCTGCAGCTGGGGTCATGCCGGCGACGGCAACCTGCACTCCACGTTCATGGTCGACGCCGCCGACATCGCCGAGCTCGAGCGGGCCCACGCGGCGGCGCGGGCGCTCAACGAGATGGCCACCGGGCTGGGCGGCTCGATCTCAGGTGAGCACGGCGTGGGCTGGCTCAAGCGCGACCGCCTGCAGCTTCAGTGGAACGCACGCGCACGGGAGCTGCACGCGGAGATCAAGAACGTCTTTGACCCGAAGGGCCTCATGAACCCCGGCAAGAAGACGTGACCGAGCCGGCCCCTGAAGCGAGGGCCGGCGGATCGATGGCCGCGGAAATCGCCGAGCAGCCGCAGCTTCTGGCTCGGCTGCTTGACTATCCCGAGCCGTTCGCCGCCGCGACCGCGCGCATCGCCGCCGCAAAGATACGGTTCGTTCTGATCGCCGCACGCGGGACCAGCGACCACGCCGGCCTTTATGCCAAGTATTTGGCCGAGATTCAGATGCAGCTGCCGGCCGGCCTGGTGTCGCCGTCGACGCTCACCCTCTACGGCGCCCGCCCGGACATGCGGGCTGTGCTGTTTGTCGGCGTCAGCCAGTCAGGCCGCTCCCCGGATCTGGTCGGCTCAATGACCGTCGCGCGGGAGTGCGGTGCGCTCACAATCGCCGTAACCAACTCCCCAGATTCGCCACTCGCCCAGGCCGCTGAGATCGCCGTGGACGTCCAGGCCGGCACCGAGCGCGCGGTTGCAGCGACCAAGACCTATACAGCGCAACTGCTCGCGCTGCACCTGCTCTTCTCCGGGCCTGACGCGGCGCGCGACGCGGCACGCGTACCTGACGCGGCCGCGCGCACACTGGCCGCCACCTCAGATGATGAGTTGGCGAACGTGGCCGGAGGCCTGAAGGACGCGCAGCGCATCGTCGTGACCGCGCGGGGCTACTCTTACCCGACCGCCCGCGAGGCGGCGCTCAAGCTGATGGAGACCAGCTACCTGAGCGCCCAGCCATTCTCCGGCGCCGACCTGCTGCACGGGCCCCTGGCGATGATTGACCGTTCGGTCCCGGTGATCGCCATCACGTCCCCGGGTCGTGGCGGCCACGCGATGTTGCCAGTACTAGAGCGCCTCGCGGAAGTCGAGACTCAGGTACTGCGGGTGGGCGACGATCAGAGACTCGCGGTGTCCTCGGACGGGATACCTGAGCAGCTCCTGCCGGTCCTCGAGATCCTCCCGCTTCAGCGTCTGGCCTGGCGGCTCGCGCTCGACCGCGGAATCGACCCTGACCGACCCCGTAGGCTCTCCAAGATCACCAAAACGCGCTGAGGGACGAGACGCCCAAGGCCACGTGGCTCAGGTCTCACCGGCTACGCGGTGGTCGGGTCGGCCCTGTAACGGGTGCGCGCGTAGTGGTTGTAAGGTGCCTCCTGCACCGTTCCGCGTAGGCGGGGGAAGCCGAGGTCCGCGTTCGGGTCGGTGCCTGCGCCGGGGTGCTCACCGTAGACGAGCTCGACCTTCGTGCCCGGCTCGGCGTGGGCGTTGTCCACCAGAGACAGCGCGAGCACGGTCCCGAGCCGCGCGATGTGGGCGGTGTAGAAGGTGATGCCGACGAGCTCGCCGCTCGGCCTCGATCCGGTAGCGGCCGTAGGTCAGCAAGTAATCGAGGTCGGCGCCGAACACCTCGCGCACGTCGTCTGCGTCGAGCTCGAGCGTGACCTTGGTTCGCGGGACGTTGTCCTGCGCCGCCTGCAGCGCGTCGCGACCGAGGAAGTCATGGTTGAAGCTGATCGAACGGCCGTAGCCGAGCTCCCACGGGCGAGACGTAGTAGTCCTCGATGTTCGGCGAGAACGAAGCTGCCGTGCAGCGGCTTCTGGCCCTCGAACGAGAAGACGGGCAGCCATTGGCGGTACTCGACCAGTGCGGGTCGGTGTAGATGCCGGGGGTGGGGGTCGGGATCCAGCCGCTCTCGACGCCGTTGGTCGCGTACGCGCGTGCGCCGACCTGCACGAGCCCGAACTCCTCACCGGCGGCCAGCAGCGCATCCTTGACGAAGGCTCGCCGTCGCGCGTAGTCACCGATGAACTCGTAGCCGGCCTGTCCGGCCATCCCGTGGCGCAGTGCGCGGAACTGCCGACCCCCGAGCTGACCCCGGTGCGTGTGGAAGAACTTGGTCTCGGGCAGCGGCCCGCCGAATACCTTCTCGACCAGCGCGAGCGCGTTTGGTCCCTGCACCTGGTAGCGGAACGAGCACCGGGTCGCCCTGGCGGAACTCCGAGTCGGGATCGTCTTTGAACTCGACGTTGTAGCCACCGCGCTCGCCGTGGAAGAGGACCCACGACTGTGATGCGGGCGGACCGGTCAGCGTGTAGCGATCCTGCCTCGTCACGCATCAGGATGCCGTCCTGAACGATGTGCCCCTGAGCGGTGACGGGCACGAACTGCTTGGCCTGCCCGACCGCGAAGTTCTCATAGTTGTTGGCGCTGTGGTCGGCCAACAGCCGCGTCGCGTCAGGTCCCGCAATGAACAGGTCGCGCATGTGATGGGAGAGATCAGACAGCGCGACCGTGTTGAAGGGCGCCGTCTGCTCGACCGCCCAGCCCACGAACTCGGGCGGCACGACCGGCGGATTCCACGGCGGCGCATCGGGCTTCCACAGCAGGTTGACCGCCGAACCGGCGCGATCGATTCCGTCCTGAAGGCTCGGTACTGGCATTGGCTTTCCTCTCCTCGTCGCCAGCGTGACTGATGCCGGTTGCGGGCGGGACCATAGCTCAGTTCATAAAATAACTGAAGCGCTTTAGCTGAATTGGTGAACGTGAAGTTCGGTAACGCACTCAGGACTCCACCCGACAGCGTCTGGCGACCGGCGGAGCCGTCAGGCGGACTCGCGCTCGATCACGCGGCCGAGTCGATCTGTATGTCGTCGGTGTCGAGACCAAGGGCACGGCGTCCTGCGATGCGTCCATGACCTTCGGCATCGGCCCAGACCGTGGTGAGCGTGGGGGCAAAGAGCACGGCATATTCATTCTCGTCATAGCCGATGACCGCGAGATCGTCGGGGGCGGACAGGTTGAGGCTCCGCATCGCAGCAAGCGCTCGGAGCGCGGTGAAGTCATCAAAAGCCGCAATCGCGGTGACCTGCGGGTGGTCGTTGCGAATCTCCTCGATAGCAGCGTGCGCATCGGATAGAGCTTCGGGAACCAGGAACGGGATCGGCTTCGGTATCTCGAGCATGCCGGCGACCTCGTTCGGCAAACCGGATGCGCACGTCGGCCAGCGGTTCGTCGGTGGGTAGGGCCAGAGCGATGTATTTGTGGGCGCGCTCTTCGACCAAGTAACGAAACTGGATCAGGACATGGGCGGCCAACCCGTTCTTCCAGCCGCCGCCCGAGTCCTCGAGCTCGCGACCATCGAGATAGGCCTGCGCGAAGTTCAGGACCGCGCGAGGGGAGATCACATCGAGGCTCTGCTTGATGTCGCCGGGCGTGGTATGTCCGTGGCGGACGTAGAGCACGAAGCCGTAGAGCGCCAGTTCCTTGTCGAGGCCCCTGATGAACCGGCGCGAGTAGTTGCCTTCGTGGTGGCGGCCGATATTCAACACGACGATCCGGGAACTTCCCTCCATAAGGGCCCGGGCAATTCCGTGCGGTACGTACCCGAGGTCGCGCGCCGCGTTCCGAACCCGCTCACGGGTGGCAGCGGAGATCGTCTGGTTAGGAACCTCGTTGAGCACGAAGCTGACCGTCGACTGCGAGACACCGCTGGCTTCGGCCACGTCGCGCAGAGTCATTCGGCGCGGCTTCTTGGCATCGGGTTGGGTCGGCACCGGCCGCGATCTTATCCACACCCGCACTGACTCACGAGGCCTTGACGACGTGTGATACGGTGCTAAAGCGCTTTAGCAAATCGCTCCGGTGAGAGCGAATCGAGGAGAGAGAGATGGGCTCAGTGGCCGTATCAACCGACCGATGGTTGGCAGCCTGGAAGACGAAGATGCGGCAGGCAGGTGGGCCGCTCGGACTGTTGCACGCTCCGCGAGCCGGGGTGCTGCCGTTCCCAGTCAAGTCGGAGTTCACAAACTGGCGCGACGAGCAGGAGAGCTGGCGCAAGACGGCGGTGCTGTTTGACCAGTCCCACCACATGACCGACTCCACCATCGAAGGGCCCGACTGCTATCGAATCCTGTCGTCGCTGGCTGTCAACAGCTTCGACGGATTCGGCCCGATGAAGGCCAAGCAGCTTGTCGTCTGCAACTACGACGGCCACGTGATTGGCGATGCAGTCGCATTTTGCGTGGCCGAGAACCAGGTTCGCGTCGTTGGCCGCGGGCCTGTGCACGGCTGGCTGCAGTTCCACGCAGAGACCTCGGGATATGACGTGGCCTACAGTCGCGATGAGCGCACGATCAGCAACCCGAACGGCCGCGAGCTATTCCGCTTCCAGGTCAACGGACCGCACGCCCAGTTCATCCTCGAGAAGGCAAATGGCGGTCCGCTCCCGGAGATCAAGTTCTTCTCGATGGGGAGGATCAAGATCGGCAAATACGAGGTCACGGCGTTCAACCACCGCATGTCGGGATTTCCGGGCCTTGAGTTCTGGGGGCCGTACGCAGACGCCGACGGAGTGCGTGACGAGCTCATGAACGCAGGGGAGGAGTTCGGTCTCATGCAGGCGGGTGCCAAGGCGTACTCCACTGCCGCGGTCGAATCCGGCTGGATCGCGCAGGTGACTCCGGCCATCTACACGGGTGAGCAGATGCGCCCGTATCGAGAATGGCTGCGCGGCGCGAGCTTCGAAGGAAACGTCAACCTCTCGGGCAGCTACGTCTCAGACGACATCACTGACTACTACGCCACCCCCTGGGACCTCGGCTACGGATTCATCATCAACCACGACCACGAGTTCATTGGTGCTGCAGCGCTCAAACGGATGTCGTCGGAGAAGCACCGCGTCAAGGCGTGGCTTTACTGGCACCGCGATGATGTTGCCCGGGTCATCGCCAGCATGTATGAGCAGGGTGATCGGCGGTTCAAATACCTGGAGATGCCCGCCGGCTGGTACGGGTCGATGCAATACGACCGGATCGAGCAAGCGGGACAGCTCATTGGTGTATCCCGGTCGATCGCGTACTCCTCAAACGTACGTGGCTGGATCTCGCTGTGCACGATCAACGAGGACGCGATCGAGTACGGCGCCGAGGTGGAGCTTGTGTGGGGCGAGCCGAATGGCGGCTCGGCCAACCCGGCGGTTGAGCGGCACTCCCAGACACGGATCCGCGCGACGATCGGACGCAAGCCGTTCTCCGAGCTGACGCAGGGGAGCACTCTGCACGCGCGCTCAGAGCTCGATCCCCCAGGTGGCGAGCGCCGCGTCTGAAACCAGCTGCAGCTTCGCGTACTGCTGATCCTGGGTCATCTCGTTGCCGCCCTCGGCGACCGAGGCAAACCCGCATTGCGGGCTGATCGCCAAAAAGTTCCAGTCGACAATCTCGATCGCCTCGTCGATGCGCGCCTGTAGGTCCTCGATCGTCTCGAGCTCGGGCGATTTGCTCGACACCAGGCCGAGCACGGCCATCTTGCCCTGCGGCAGGTAGCGCAGCGGCTCGAACCCGCCGGCACGGTCTGCAGTCGTACTCCAACAGGAAGCGGTCAACGGGCAGTTCGCTGAACATGCGTTCGGCGATCGGCTCATAGCCTCCCTCGCCTAGCCACATGCTCGACTGGTTCCCGCGACAAATGTGCATGCCGATCGAGAAGGTGCGGTGCGGCCTCTCGATACCTGCGAGCGCCCGGACGTCGGTGGCGAGCATCTGCTCGAAGGCCTCCTCACGGGACAGCCCGTCGGCGCGCTCACGCGTGTAGTCGCCGAGGAATGCCGAATAGCCGGGGTTGTCCAGCTGCACGTACTGCACCCCTTCGGCAAACAGCGCCTCGACCTCAGCTCGGGTGATCGCCGCGACCTCGGCAGCGAGCTCCTCGCGCGATTCATAGAACTCGTTGGTGACGCCCTCGATCCAGAAGCGGTCGACAAGGAAACCGGGTGCAATCAGCGTGATCTTGATTGGGTCGCGCGTGAGCGTACGCAAGAACTCGACATCGCCCTGTGTCATGCGCTTGACCTGCCTGATCCGACCCGCGATCACATACTGCTTGCTCGGCAGGGTCACCGTCCCCCCGTCCGTGCGCCAGGGCATCTCGACGGTGCGCATCTCGATGCCCTCGACCGCGTCGGCAAAGCCGGAGCGGAAGTCCCGGCGGCGGAACTCACCGTCGGTGAGGATGTCGATGCGGGCTGCCTTCTGGCGCTTGACTGCCTCGGCAATCTCCTCGTTTTCGACAACCCGTAGCTCATCGGCGTCGATCACCCCCGCCTCGAGACGCCGTCGCGCCTCGAGCAGACGCGGAGGACGCAGCAGGCTGCCCACCTGGTCGCCGCGGAACTTACTTGAGTTGGCCATGTTCTCCTCGATTTCTTCTGGCCCCAGGCTTCGAACTCAAGTTCGTAGCCGGCGGCCTCGAGCGCCGCCAGGGCGATCTGCTCATCCTCTTCCGCACGGCCACCGGCGACGCCCAGACCCCCGATAATCTCGCCTTCGCGCTTGATCGTGATCGCCCCGTCGGTGGCCATGATCGGCCAGTGGCCGAGACTCGAAACGGCAGAGAAGAACACCGGCTCGTGCTCGGCCCAGCCCTTGAGCATGCTCGCCGGGCGCTGCATCACAGCCGCGGTATAGGCCTTGGAGATAGCGATCATCGGCGTGATCGGGCGCGCGCCCGCTTGTCGTTCCACCGTCACGATGAACCCCCCGACGTCGACCACCGCCACGGAGACCGACTTCTTGAACTCGGCAGCTTTTTCCTGTGCGTGCGTGATCAGTTCACGCGCGTCAGCAGCTGTGATTGACATGTGGTCCTTTCAGGTCTTGCGGTGGCCGGAGCGAAGGTGGAAGCTCATCCGGCATAGACGATCTTCAGGAAGCGCTCGACCGCCGCATTGAACAAGTCAGGGCGCTCCCAGTACATCGAGTGCGGGCCGTCCGGAACCAGCTCGAGCACCGAGCCCGTGACCAGCTCGTGGGCATGACGGATCGTCTCCGGACGGATCACGGCATCGTTCTCACCGGCCAGGAAGCAGACCGGCACACCGAGGCTGACGAGCGTGTCGATCGTCGGGCCGCCGACGGTCAGGTTGCGCAGATCCTGCATCTTGGCGCGTGTTGAAGGTACCCATCTGCCTGAACAGGAAGGTCAGCTCGGGGTTCGACTCCTGGAAGGACTTGCTCATCAGGCGGTCGAGCACCGGCAGCTTCTCGGCCTCGGCACGGTCGGCCTTGACCAGCGCGGCGAGCTCGGCATTGTCGAGCCCGCCCAGCGAGTGCGCAAGGACCACCCCGGCGGCACGGTCTGGGTGGGCGACGGCGACCTTGAGTGCCGCGGAGGCGCCGATCGACTGGCCGACGAGCACTGCCCTGTCGATGACCGGCGCCATCAAGCACGGCGAGGATGTCGCCAGGGAACTCGAGGCTGTCGTACTCGTCGAGCTCCGACGTTGAGCGACCAAAGCCACGCAGGTCGAGCGTGACGACCGTGTAGCCCTGCTTGGTGAAATACGGGACCTGCTGCCACCAGGCCGCGTGGTGGCCGCCGGATCCGTGCACGAAGAGCACGGCCGGGCCCGTCGCCGTTGACCTCGTAATAGATCTTGGTGCCGTCTGAATCGGCAAAGGGCATCGGTTGCCTACCAGTCCCGGTTGCCGTGGTAGACGAGTTCGATCATCGTCCCGTCGGGGTCCCGGACGTAGCAGAACATCGAATTGTTCTGCGGGCCGCGCGACGGGCTTGGTGTAGCGGATCTTCAGGTCTTCGAGGTGCTTTATGAACCCGTCCCAATCCTCGACCTCTATCGCGAAGTGGTAGGGCGCCATGCGGTCCATCGCCTCGACGGGAGTGAAGTGCAGGTCGAACTTGCCGCGTGTCATCAGCAGCACCTTGGTGTCGCTGAAGCGGCTCACGTCCTGGTGTTTCATCCCGAAGACCTTCATGTACCAGTCCTTGGTGCGCTCAGGGTCTGTCGTCGGGAAGTTCACGTGGTGAATCGAGTAGGGCTCAGACTCGCTCACTGATCTCCTCTTTCTTGGGCTGGTCCGGTGTCTGATGGGGCGTCTTCAAGCACGACGCTGTTGCGCAGCGTGCCGATGCCGCTGATGTTGATCTCGACCGTGTCGCCCGGGGCGATCGGCAGCGTGCCGTCGGCACCCATCCACAGCACGTCGCCGGGCTGCATCGTTATGTACTTCGTGATCTCGACGATGAAGTCGAGCGTGTCGAAGATCATGTCGCCGGTGTGGAAGGTGACGACGCTGTTCCGTTGACGCGCATCGTCGTGGTGGCCTGGTCGGGATCGGCGTCGGTCGCGATCCACGGTCCCATCGGCTTGAAGGTGTCGCTGTTCTTGGCTCGCCAGAAGGTGCGGTCACCGCGCTGCCAGGTGCGGGCGCTGACGTCGTTGCCGATCGTCCAACCGAAGATTCCGGCCCTGGCCTCGTCGCGGCTCACGTGCCGCAGCTGCTTGCCGATCACGGCGACGATCTCGGGCTCGGCCTCGAGCGAGTCATCGAGGTCAGGCGGGACGACGATCGCGTCGCCGTGGCCGATCAGCGCGTTGTTGGCGCGGTAGCCGACCTCGGGCCGCTCCGGCAGCTTTGCCACAGGGTTTCCCCGCTCCTGCCGCGTGCTCGATGTGGGCGTCGTAGTTGAGCCCGACGCAGAAGAAGGTACTCGGCATCGCCGGCGGCAGCAGCTTGACGCCGGCCAGATTGCGGCGGCGGCTGGTGACCGTGTGCTCACTCCACGGCTCGCCGTTGACGACGGTCAGCTGATCCTCTTCGACGATTCCGTACTTGGCGGAGCCATTGTCCTGAAAGCGGCACCAGATCATGTGAGCTTGTGGTTGATCCGCTTGGTGATCATGTAGTCGTGGAGTCCCTCGGGGCCGCCCTCCTTGCCGTAGCCGCTCTGCTTGACCCCGCCCGAGGGCGCTTCGGGAACGGAACCGCCGCAGTGGTTGATCGACAGGATCCCGGCCTCCAGCCCGTACTTCAGGCGGTTGGCGGTCGACGACGAGTTGGTGAAGCCGTAGGCGGCCAGGCCGAAGGGCAGGCTGTTGGCCAGTTCGAGGGCCTGATCGAGGTCGCTGAAGGAGATCACGGGGGCGATCGGGCAGAACGGCTCCTCACTCATGATGCGCGCCGTACAGCGGTACATCGGTCAGCACGGTCGGTTCGAAGTACCATCCGGGACCGTCGATCGGCGTGCCGCCGTAGGCGAGTGTCGCCCCGCGCTGCTGGGCGTCGCTGGTGAGTTCGATCGCCGCCTCAAGACGGCGCGGATTGGCCAGCGGCCCCATCTGCACACCCTCCTCGAGACCGTTGCCGACCTTGATCTCGACTCGTCTGCTCGACCAGCGCCTCGACGAACTCGTCATAGACCGACTCGTGCACGATCAGGCGACTCGGTGAGGTGCAGACCTGCCCGGAGTTGGCGAACTTGGCGGCCGCCGTCCGAGCCGCCGCCACGACCGGGTCGGCGTCCGCGCAGACGATCACGGGGGCATGGCCGCCGAGCTCCATCATCGCCGGCTTCATCTGCTTGGCCGCGAGCCCCGCGAGGTGCTTGCCGACCGGGATCGAACCGGTGAAGGCGACGAGCCGCGTGATCGGCGAGGCGATCGAGATGTTCGGAGATCTCAGCCGGGACGCCGAACACGAGGTTGAGCACGCCGGCCGGGCACGCCCGCCTCGGCGTAGCAGCGCACGATTTCGCTGATCGTGCCAGGCGTCTCCTCGGACGGCTTGATTACGATCGAGCAGCCTGCGGCAAGTGACGCAGAGATCTTGCGCATCGGCGAGCCGGCCGGGAAGTTCCACGGCACGAACGCCGCCACTGGGCCGACCGGCTGGTGGATCACGGTCAGCTCGGTGTCGGGGTCGAAGGGGATGATCCGCCCGAAGTGGCGCTTGGCCTCCTCGGCATAGATGTCGAGCAGCTTTGAGGAGCCCATCAGTCTCGCCGCGGGCGGCTGGCGAACGGCTTGCCCTGCTCGAGCGTCATCGTCCGGGCGATGTGATCGGCGCGCTCGCGGATCAATCCGGCCGCGCGGTGCAGGACCTGTGCCGCGCTCGTCGGTCGTCTTCGCACTCCAGTGCTTGAATCCGCGCTCCGCCGCCTCAAGCGCACGGTCGAGATCTGCCGGAGCGGCATGCGGGACGCGTGCCGAGCACCTGACCGGTCGCCGGGTTGTACACGTCCTCGGAGGCTCCGCTTGATGCCGTCGGTCCATTCCCCGTCGATGAAGAGCTGGATGCGGGGGTACTCGGCGGCAGCCGCGTCGAGCGATTGCGGCCGGGGCCTCAGTGCTCACAGCTCCTCCTTCTGACCGTTGGTGGTGAGCATCCACATGTGGTGTGGCGGACGCTGCTCGTAGACATTCGGTCCGTAGCTGTCATCGACGCGATCCATGTCGGCGGCCAGCTCGACTCGCCCGCCGCACGGAGCCAGGAAGAAGCGGAAGACGTTCGAGCCGATCGTGTGGCGGCCGAATCGCCGCGATTCCTTCCAGCCGCTAGCGACCATGTGATTGCCGCCCTCGACGACCTCGTCGAAGTTCGCCGACCTCGTAGGCGACGTGGTTGATCGCGGTCCTGTCCTGCCGGTGCGCGAGCAGCAGCGTGTGCTGGTCGTGGTCGTCCGCGGCCTGCATGAAGGTGCCCATGTCGAGCAGCTGGTCGGTGACTCGGAAGCGCAGGCGCTCGGTGTAGAAGGCGACGGCGTCCTCCCAGCCCGCCGTCGGGATGAACAGCGCGACGTGGCAGAAGCGGTAGGGGTGCGCGCGACCGAGCCGCTCGAGGGGCTCGTTCCAGCGTCCCTCGGCGCCGGTGGCGTTGACGCCGCGGTGCCATAGCTCATTGCCCGGGCCGGCGCGACGCGCAGTCCGATGCCGAAGCCGGTGTGATCGTGCGTGTGGAGGGTGCCGTGGGCATCTTCGGTGACCTCGCGATCGACCGCGATGCCGTCACCGAGTTCGCGTAGATCCTCGGCGCTCTGCACGCCCCAGACGACCTCGCGGATCGTCGAGCCCTCCTCGAGCGCCGCGAGGCAATGTCGGGATCGCTGGCCGGGCGCAGATGCAGGCTGCTGGCCGACGGGCGTAACGAACAGCGCGCCCTCGTGCTCGGACTCCGACCTGCGCGAGTCCGAAGTCGCTGAAGAACCGCGTGCACTCCTCGACGTCCTCGACCCCGTAGTGCAACTCCTCTATCCGGCTGAACGCCCATGCAGTCCCTCTCCTTGAGACGGCAGGCTACCTGAGGATCGGCGCCCTCCCAGAGCCTCTGTTGCAACGTTACGTTGCGGCTTTTGCATCGGCCGCCGGTAGCGCGCGGCGGTCCCGGCGGCGACGCCATTGGTGCTCCCGTTGGTGCTCTCGAGGGTCACCGGGCGGTCGATCGGAAAGCGCTTGAACCAGTCAGCCGTATAGTCCAGGAACACCCTGAACTTCTTTACCGACTGCAACCCTGGCGGGTAGACGACGTACAGCGGGCGCGACGGCACCTCGTACTCGGGAAGCACCACGGCCAGGCGCCCGCGGCGGATGTCGTCGAAGATCGGGCGCAGCGGCAGCAGCGCGATCCCGAGTCCCTCGAGGACCGCCTTGTTGAGCACCAGGTAGGTGTTGGAGCTGAACCCACCCGACGGAACCTTGTAGTGCTGCGTGCGTCCGTCCTGGTGAAATGCCATACCGGGTCGTTGCGATGCACCAGGCAGCGGTGCGTGGCAAGATCGATCGGCTCGTGTAACGGCGTGGCGGCGCTTGAGATAGACCGGCGAGGCACACAGCACGAACGGCAGCGTCGCCACCTTGCGCACCTTCACGGAGGAGTCGCGCAGCTGCTTGGTGTGAAACGCCAGGTCGTAGCCCTGGTCGATGAAGTCGTAGGTCCGATCGGCCATCCCGCCGACGTCGAAAGCGCACTCGGATCTGCGGGTGGTCACGCGCAAATGCGGCGATCGCGTCAGATAGGTCCAGGCTACCGATCCACTTCGGAGCGACGATCGAGAGCGGCCCCTCAGCCTTATCGTGCTCGCCGCGGATGGCGGCGTCCTCCTGATCGATCTCATCGAGCAGCCGCTGTGAGAACTGGAAATAGCGCTGGCCCGGCTCGGTCAGGCTGACCGCGCGCGCAGTGCGGTTGATCAGGCGTACGCCGAGTTGACGCTCGAGCTCAGAGATATGCCGTGAGATCAGCGACCCAGAGACGCCGAGCGATCGCGCGGCCGCGCTGAAGCTCTCCGCGCGTGCGGCGGCGACAAAGCTCTTCATCACGGTGATGCGATCCATACGTCAACCTTGCTGACCAGCCGTGGCCCGGCGTCGGTCCCTTATAACGGTATTCCCTGGCTCGGGGTTCGCCTAAGACTTTGGTGAGATCCGCGGTTGCTCAGGCACTTGCTGCGCTCAGGCGCTGGCCGGTTCGATCCGCGCGTATCCGCGGATGTCCGGGTAGGGCGGCTCGCGGTCCGACTGAAGATCGACCTGGAAGGCGTTCAGGCAGAACGCCAGCATCGAGTAGTTGCCAAGCGTGCCAACGACGTCCACCAGCAGCCGTCGAGCCGAACAGCTCATGGGCCTCTGAGAAGGTCTTGTCGCTGACGAAGTGCTCGGTCAGCAGCTCGGTGCAGAAGCGGTAGATGAGCTCCTGGTCGCGCTGGTCGCCGAAGTCGGGGCGCTCCCTGCGCGCCAGCTGCTCGAGCGCATCGCGGCTGACGCCGGCCTCAACCGTGCGATCGATGTGGGCGTTCCACGAGTACTGGGCGTCGAAGTTGCGTGCCGCGATCAGCAGGATCAGTTCGCGGAGGCTGAGGTCGAGGCTCGATTCGAAACGGGCGTACGCACCGAGCGCCTCGACCTTGTCGCAAAGCTCCGGGCTGTGCAGCCAGCAGAGGAAGGGCCCGCGGGTGCCTCCTCGCTTGCCGGAGATGCGCTCGGATAGTTCCTTCTGGCGCGGAGTCATGTCCTCCGGTGTGAGTTTCGGCAGACGCACGGATCCTCCCTAGTGTTCTTCCCCAGGCAATTCGCGAAGCGCGGCCGACGATTAGCCGCGAACACCGTGCCTGCGGTGCAACTTAAGCTTGCGCTGACTGCCCGGAGCTCGGCTCGTGGCCTTGCGATACTCGCTCGAGATGCCAGCGATCCTCAATTCAACGAGATCCCGCGTCTGGGCCGGGCAGCGGGATCTGGACGGTGCCCCTGGCGACCGGTTCGAACACCGACGAGATCAACCAGTTCGTCACCGGAATCAGCTCCTACCCGGTCGGCGAGGGCGCTCCGTTTCACTCTCACAACTGTGATGAGCAGGTGGTGCTGCTTTCCGGGACCGGCGAGGTCGAGGTTGACGGTGTGATCACCCCGCTCGCCCAGTACGACGGCGCATACGTCGAGGCCAACAAGATTCACCGCTACCGCAACACCAGTGACACCGAGGCGATGGCGATCCTCTGGGTCTACAGCTCGAAGGTTGTCACCCGCACGTTCGCCGACACAGGCGTGACGGTCGAGCACCTGACGCCGGCCGACATGATGGGCCGCCCCGAGAGCTAGGTCTGGCTTCGATGGACCTGGTCGCGTCGCGCAGCGGGCCGCACTGCTGGCCGGCGAGCGGAAGGTGATCGAGCATGGCGAGCACGAGGTGCTCGTGCTGGCTCTGAACGACTGCATCTACGCGGTCGGCAACATCTGCACCCACGACGAGGTCTGGCTCGACGACGGGATTCTGCATCCGGACAGTCTGTGAGATCGAGTGCCCGATGCATGAGGGCCGCTTTGACCTGCACACCGGCGCGGCGACCCACGAGCCGGCCGAGGACCCCGTGCCGACGTATCCGGTGCGGATCGTGGGTGACGAGGTCTTTGTGGAGATCGCTTAGCTCTCTAGGCGAGGTCGACCGGGACGGGCTGACCGAAGGTGGCGTGAATGATCTCGTCTGGGTGGATGTGTCCGGACAGCTCGCTGCTCTGGGCGCCGTCGCGCAGGACGATGACGCGGTCACAGATCGCCGAGAGCTCGCCGGGGTCGCTGCCGGCGACGATCACCGGACAGCCCTCGGCGGCCACCTCGCGCACACGTCGATGATGTCCTCGCGGGCGCCGACGTCGACCGCCTGCGTCGGCTCCTGCAACATGAGCAGCTTGGGGTTGCCGGCGAGCCACTTGGCGAGCAGCACCTTCTGCTGGTTGCCGCCGCTGAAGGTTCCGACGATCGCATCGGGGTTGGGCGGGGTGATGCCGAGGCGCTCGATCATGTCTCGCGGCCTCCTGGCGCTGCCAGCCCTGGCCGATCCACCAGCGCGATCCGTGCGCTGTGAGCCGTGGCAGCGTGATGTTCTGGGCGACCGTCTCGTCGAGTGCGAGGCCCTCCTCGGCGCGCTTCTCGGGCACGAATGCGACCCCGGCCGCGGCCAGCTCGGCAATGCCGCCCGACCCGCGCTGGAGAGCAAAGCTCCGCGCCATTCACCTCGAGAGTCCCGGACCTCGCACGCCGCGCGCCGGCGAGGAGATAGGGGATCTCCTCAAAGCCCGAGCCCACGAGACCGGTGAAGCCGACCACCTCCCCGCGTCGCCATCGAAGGAAAGGTCTCTGACGATGCGGCCGCTTAGACCCTCGAACGGTGGCCGCTTTTTCCTCCGCGCGCTGCTGGGCCGGCGGGTCCTCATCGTGGTGATGCTTTCGCCGCCGCAGGTCACGGCCCAGCATCAGCTTGACCAGACTGCCCTCGTCGAGCGTCTTGGTCTCGATGCCCTCACCGGTGATTCGACCGTCCTTGAGCACCGTGACGCGATCGCTGACATCGATCACCTCTTCGAGGCGGTGGCAGATCAGTAGTGCCGCCGCTCCCGCACTCCGCACCGCATTGACCATCTCGTAAAAGCGGCCAAGCGCATCGGTGGTCAGCGCGCGCGTTGACTCGTCGAAAATGATCAGCCCGCGCCCAGGTGTCTGATCCTGAAACGCCCGTGCGATCGCGACGGTCGCCCGGTCCTCGGCCGACAACCTGTCGGCGCGCGTATCCAGGTCGAGGGTTGCGCCCAGGCGCCCGAGCACCGCCGCGACCTCGGCACGCTCATGATCCCAGTTGATGCGGCGGCTGAAGCGGGCGGCACGATGGCGGCCGGCGCGCACGTTTTCGACTACTGAGGCGTCGTCGATCAGCCCGAGCGACTGATGCACCACCGACAGCCCGACCTCACGCATCTGCGGCACCCGCACGCGCGTCCCGAGCTCGACGCCATCGACCTCGATACTGCCGCCGGAGTCGGCGGTGTATACGCCTGTGAGGATCTTGGCGAATGTCGACTTGCCCGAGCCGTTCTGCCCGACGAGGGCATGCAATTCGCCCGGTGCGATCTCAATCCTGAAGTCAGTGAGCACGCGCTGACGACCAAAGGTCTTTGATACGCCGCGCACGCGCAGGCGGGGGAGCGTTGCCGCTCCCCCGCTCTCCGTTGTCGCGCCCGCTGAGCGATCATTGATGACCTCGTCCATGGTGCGGCCCGTCTGGTCGGATTGAACTACTTGACGCCCCAGAGCTTCTCGAAGCCGTTCTGGAACAGGACTGGACTGCCGAACCAGATCCCGGACCCCTGCGCGGCATTCGTGAGCTTGATCGAGGCGATGTTCTGCCGCGTGAAGAGCCTCTCGGGAATGTGCTCAGTTACGGTCGGCTGCTAGGCCATCATCCGCAACAGGTTGTCCGCGTCGGCCCAGCCCTCATAGGCGACGTCGTCACCGATGTCGGCGTAGACCTGCTTGTGGTTTTTGATGTCAGTCAGACCGGCGAGGGTGGCTGTGGCGTAGCTCACCTTAAGGCTGCTTGCCTTTCCGGCCAGGCTGACCCCCTGAGTCGTCTGCGACAGATCGTCCTCGAACTCGGAGTAGTAATACTGGGCGCCCGGATCCTTGTGGATGGTCGTCTCGACCCACTGGGGCGTCACACCCGTCGACGGAGTGTCGGCATAGGTGATCTTGCAGCCCGGGCAGTATTTCTTGAACTCGGCGCGCCCCCTTCGTCACATAGGCCGCGGAAGAGGGAGAGTCGGTCTCGACGGTGAAGATGGCGTTGGCCTTACCCTTGGAATCGGCGATCACCCAATCGGCCATCAGGGTTGGCTCAGCGTCGTTGCCCGGCTGATAGGTCAGGAGACCGGGCTTCTTGTACTTGGCCTCGGTCAGCTGATCGGTGATCAGCACCGGGATGTGGTGCGACTCCGCGGACTGGAAAGTCTTGGCGGCCATCTCGTAGGGGATGGCGGCGGTGACGATGCCCGCATAGCCTCCACTCTCGGCCTGGTTGATGCAGTTCTGCACCCCGCTGGGGTTCGCCTGACCGCTGCAATCGGTGACGCTGATGCCAGCGGCCGGAGTGCCTGCGTAACGACCCTCGGACCAGTTGAAACGCCGGGATCTGGTCCAGCAGCGGAATGAACATGACCTTCTTGCCCTTGAGCTTGGAGACTCCGTTGACCTTGCTCGCTGGCAGGTTGTACTTCGTCACGGTCTTGCTGTACTGGGCCACCACCTTCTCGGCGTGAGCCAGCCCGGCGCGCGCCGAAGCCGCGGAGGCCGATGCGGGGACGGCCACCGCGAGAGCGGTCATGAGTGCCGCACCGACCACGCCGACCCGCGAAGCGCCTGCAAACTTCAAGTTCACTTCTCCTCCTCTGTTGTGCCTTCATGACTTAGCGCAGACTCGGATGCTCATCGCCCACTGAGCATCCGCTGCACCAGCGTGGTGATCGCGACCGCGATCACCAACACGCCTCCGTAGAAACACGTCCGACACCCAACTGGCGGCGCCGAGAGCTCGAGCCCGAGGATGCCGGTGGCCAGGAAATAGATGGCGACCAGCGTTCCGAGCGGGTTGAACTTGCCGGGCAGCACGACCGCGGTGCCCAGGAACGTGGCGGCGAAAGTCGGCAGCAGGTAAGTCGGCGAGTCGGACGGGTTGAAGCCGCCGAGCCCGGCAGCGGCGATGACGCCGCCGACCCCCGCGACAAGTGCCGCCATCACAAAGGCGCCGAAGCGGATCCGGTTGACGCGGATGCCGGCCAGCCGGCTGACCTCGCGGTTCGAACCGACGAAGCGCATGTGCCGCCCAAGCGGCGTGAACGCCAATATGTAAGCGAACACGACCATCATTGCGATCCCGTAGTAGAAGGAGACGGGCAGGCCGAAAACGTTGGCCAGGTCGATGTGGCGAAGCCGTTCGATAGCCCCGTGACGTAGTTCAGGTTGGAGATCCAGAGCGCGATCCCGAGCAGGAAGGTGCTCATCCCGAGAGTCACGACGATCGTGTTGACGCCCATGTAAACGACGAGCGCACCCTGGATCACACCGACCAGCAGACATGCGGCGAGCGCCGCGGCGCAGCCGAGCCAGATGTTCCAGCCGTGCTGGACCACCAGCACCGGGACGACCGTCGCCGAGAGGCTCAGCACCGACGGGACCGACAGGTCCACGAACTCGCCAACGATGATCGTACACAGCAGCGAGCAGGTCAGGAAGACGAGCACCTGCTGGGAGTTGAAGATGCTCGTGAACGTCGCGGAGGTGAAGAACTCGTCCGGCTTCAGCAGCGTGTAGAGAGCGATCATCAGGATCCACACTCCGACGAGTGCGTAACGACTTCCACCGCTACGCAGGAGCGCGGCACCGGGCGCGCCTCTGGGGGGTACCGTCAGCCTTCGCGCCGCTCACCGTGTCACTGGTTGCCGACACGAAATGACCTCCCTCTACAACTAACGTTCCTGGGCGCCCCAACCGGCTGGGAAATGGCCTGGCGGCCAGAGTAACAGCGCAACAGCGGATATCTCGGTCCGTCTGTGCAACGTAAGGTTGCGCAGACCGGGGCTCCCATTCAGAGGGCCCCGGTCTGCGCTCGGCGGGTCGAACCTCAGGCTCGGCGAGCTGCCGCACGACGGCGATTCAGGCATCGGCGTACAGCTGATCGACGACGTACTCGGCAATCGCCAGCGACGAGGTCGCGGCCGGAGACGGCGCGTTGCGCACCAGCACGAGGCCGCCGACGCGCGTGATCCGGAAGTCATCCACGAGCGAGCCGTCAGGGTCGAGCGCCTGGGCGCGGACGCCGGCTCCAGCCGGCTCGACGTCCGCAGACGTCAGCGCCGGGATGAAGTCCCGGGCACGGTGCGATGAACGCCCGCTTGGAGACCGACCCCCACATCTCCGCGGCACCCATCCGCCAGTGCTTGCGGGCCAGTCGGCGGAAGCCGCTTGGACTTGAGCATGTCAAGCAGGTCCGCCGCCGAGAAGTCCGTGCGCCGGTATCCCTCGCGCTTGAACGCGAGCACGGCGTTGGGGCCGATGTCGACGCCGCCATCGACGCGGCGCGTGAAGTGCACGCCGAGGAACGGGTAGGCCGGGATCCGGGACCGGATAGATCAGGCCCTTGACCATCTCCCGCCGCTCCGGGATGAGCTTGTAGTACTCGCCGCGGAACGGCACGATCCAGGGCTCGCGCCCCTCCCCCGCCATCTGCGCCAGCCGGTCGGAGTAGAGGCCGCCGCAGACGACCAGCTGGTCGAAGGCGAGCTCCTCCCCGGACGGTGCTACGGACGCGCACCTCGCCGCCGGACGCGGTCGATTCCGGCGACCTCGAAGCCCAGCCGCACGGTGCCGCCGGCCGCGCGCACGTCATCGGCGTAGGCGCGCGTCACCGCGCCGTGAAGTCGACGATCGCGGTGTGCGGTGAATGCAGCGCCGCGACACCTCGCACGTAGGGCTCGATCTCGACCATCTCGGCCGGCCCACAGGCGCCTGAGGCCGGGCACGCCGTTCGCGGTCCCGCGGCGCTCGATCTCATCGAGCCGCCCGATCTCATCGGGGTCACGCGCCACGATCAGCTTCCCGCACTCGTCGTAGGCGATGCCGCGCTGCTCGCAGTACGGCTTCAGCAGCTCGATCCCGCGGCGGCACAGCTTGGCCTTGAGCGAGCCCGGCGTGTAATAGACGCCGGCGTGCGCGACACCGCTGTTATGACCGGTCTGGTGGACCCCGACCCGATCCTCCTTGTCGAGGACCGTGAGCTCGCCCCCGGCTCGACCTCGCCGAGCCGCCGCGCGACCGCCAGGCCGACGATGCCGGCGCCGATGACTCCGACTCGTTTCGCATCTCATGGCTCTACGCGCTACGCGGACCTGACCGCGACGGTCTTCACCCGGGTGTAGAAGCGCAGCGCCTCGAGTCCCTGCTCCTTGAACGGCCGAGCCGGAGTCGAGGAAGCCACCGAACGGCTGGTGCACATCCCAGCCTGAGGTCGGCAGGTTGACCGATACCTGACCGGTGTTGACGTACTCCTCGAAGTACGCGGCCGCGCCAATGTCACGGGTGAAGACCGCAGCCGACAGCCCGTACTGCGAATCGTTGCACGAGCTCGACCGCCTCCTCGACTCCGTCGCACTCGATCACCGCGATCGGCGGGTCCGAACACCTCGTCGCGCCAGATCGACATCTCCCGCGTGACGCCGCTGATCACGGTCGGCTCGACGTAGCAGCCGCCGGCCAGCTCGGGCGCGGCGGGCGCACCGCCACCGGCGAGGATCTGACGCGCCCTCGTCGCGCGCCCGCGTAAGGTGCTCGATCACCTCCGCCTGATGCTTGCGGCTGATGACCGGGCCGATGTTGGTGTCGGCGCCCAGCCCCGGGCCGAGCTTCGGCCGCTTGGCGCCCGCGACCAGTTTCGGTAGCAGCTCATCCGACGACCTGGCCGGTCGACGATCACGCGGCTGGTGGCGGTGCAGCGCTGGCCCGCCTGCCCGAACGACGCGGCGACGATCGTCTCGGCGGCGAGCTCGAGGTCGGCATCGGCCAGCACGGCGCTCGCGTTCTTGCCGCCCATCTCGGTCTGCAGGCGCACGTTGCGCCCGGCCAGGTCGCGGTGCAGCTGCAGCCCGACCGCGGTGCTGCCGGTGAAGCTGACGGCGGCCAGGCGAGGATCGCCCAGCAGCGGCCGAGGCGATCCGCGAGGCACGTCCTGTCACGGTGCCGAGCACCCCGGCCGGAAGCCCGGCGTCGTGCAGTGCCTCGGCGAGCGCGCAGTGACACGACCGGCGTCTCGGTGGCCGGCTTCAGGATCACGGCGTTACCCGCGAACAGCGCCGGCGCGAGCTTGCGCGCCGGCGTCAGCAGCGGGTCGTTCCAGGGCGTGATCGAGCAGCACGATCCCGACCGGCTCGTTGCGCACGGCGACGTTCACGTTGGGACGGCCGTCGGCCAGCTCCACCCCCAGCGGCAGCCGCGCCATCGAGGCGTAGTACTCGAGGAAGTCGGCGGCCTTGGTGACCTCGACGGTCGCCTCGGCGAGCGTCTTGCCCATCTCCGAGACGAGCTCGCGCGCGATCGATCGGCTCGTTCGCGCAGCAGTCGCGCGGCGCCGGTCATCACGGCAGCGCGCTGCAGCGGACGCGTGTGGCGCCACACCTTGGCGCCGCGCTGCGGCGGCGTCGTAGACGGCGGCGATGTCGTCGGCGCTCATCGCCGGAACGACGGCTACGGTGGAGTCGACGTTGCTCGGATCGGTGACGGGGATCTCACCGTCACCGCCCTCCGTCGCCCAGGCGCCGTCAAGCAGATTTCCCAGAGTTGCTGAAGACATGAGGCCGATTCTCACAGTGGGCGTTCGCACCAGGCTGCACGCATTGATTGCGTCGAAGGAACCGACAAACCCCGATCGCGTGGCACGATTGCACGTCAGTCAGTCAGTCAGTGCCAAGATGGAGAGGCAACAGTTACAAGTGTTCATCGTAGATTCACAGGTCCACATCTGGAAAGAGGAGACGCCCGACCGTCCCTGGGTTCCGGGAGCGCGTGAGCGCATCCGCCTGAATGGCCACCGTGAGGAGGCCTTCCTCTACGAGGAGTGCCTGGAGCTGATGGACGAGGCTGGTGTGGACCGCGTCATCATCGTGCCGCCCTCATGGGAGGGCGACCGCATCGATTACTCGCTCGAGGCCGCCGAGGCGCACCCCGACCGCTTCGGGATCATGGCGCGCGTCCCGCAGAACAAGCCCGAGGAGGGCAAGGCGCTGATGCGCGAGTTCGCGGCGATCGACGCGATCAAGGGCATCCGCCTGACCTTCCACCGTCCGATCGACCGCAACTGGATGATCGACGGCACCTGCGACTGGATCTGGCCTTACGCCGAAGAGCTCGGCATCAAGATCATGGTCCACGCCCCGATCTGGAAGGTCGAGCTGGGCAAGATCGCTGAGCAGCACCCAGGCCTCAACATCATCATCGACCACATGGGCATCATGGCCCGCTGCGTCGATGACGCGATCGGCTACTGGGTACAGGAGACCGCCGATCTGCACGACGCACCCGAACATCTCCGTGAAGATCTCGGCGCTGCCCGGGTTACTCCACCCACCGTTCCCGAACGAGAACATCTTCCCTTACGTCAAGGAGATGATCGAGAAGATGGGTCCGGAGCGTTGCCACTGGGGCACCGACATCACCCGTCTGCTCGGCCACGGCCTGACGTGGAAGGACACGATCGAGCAGTTCACCGTGCACATGGGCCTGACCGACGCGCAGCTTGACGAGGTCATGGGCAAGAGTCTGTGCCGCGTGCTCGACTGGCCGGTCCCCGCGTCCGTCGAAGCCTGACGCCCGATGACCGACACGATCGACGGTGGCGAAGCGCTGCTCGAAGCGCTTCCGCGCACTGGAGGTCGAGCACGTCTTCTCCTCGCCGGGGTCCGAATGGGCCCCGGCCTGGGAGGCGTTCGCCCGCCAGCGCCGTGACGGCACCCCCGGCCCGACGCTACCACGACCTGACGCACGAGACGCTTGCGGTCGGCATGGCGACCGGCTACTGGCTGGCCAAGCGCCGGCTCGCGGCCGTGCTGCTGCACACCGGTCCCGGGCTGCTCCAGGGTGGCAACGCGATCCATGGTGCGCTGCTGGCCGGCGCGCCGATGCTGGTCGCCTCATCAGAGTCGATCACCTATGGCGAGGGCGACGGCCCCGACCCCGGCTCGCAGTGGTACCGCAACCTCTCCTTCGTCGGCGGACCCCACATGGTCGCCGCGCCAGTTCACCAAATGGGCGGGACACGTACCTGGACGTCAGCAGTCCTGTACGAGTCGGTGATCCGCGCCGGCGAGCTCGCCCAGCGCCAGCCGACCGGCCCCGTGTACCTCAACGTCGGCGCTCGAGGCGCTGCTGGCGCCGTGGCAGCCGCCCAAGGTACGCAAGAAAGTCGCGCCCAGCGGGGCGCGACTGAGCCCATCCTCCGAGATCGAGGCAGTTGCGGCCAAGCTCGCCGACGCCACGAACCCGGTGATCCTGACCGAGTCGGCCGGACGCGACCCCGAGGCATTCCACGCGCTGGTGGAGCTCGCCGAGCTGCTCGCGATCCCGGTGATCGAGCCGCAGTCGGCGGTCTGCGCGAACTTCCCCAAGGACCACGCAGCTGCACCTCGGCGCCGACGTTGCGCTGGCCGCCGGCGCCGACCTCGTGCTGCTCGTCAACTGCCGCTCGCCCTGGTACCCGCCGAGCAACGACCTGGCGCCCGACGCGCACGTGGTGGTGATCGACGAGGTGCCGCAGCGCCCGCACATCGTCTACCAGGTGCTGCACGCCGACATCTACCTGGAGGGCGATGTGGCGCTCGACGCTTGCGCGGTCTGGCCGAGGCCGCGCGGCGCAAGCTCGACACGAGTCGTGGTCGCCGAGCGGCAGCTGCGCTGGAGCGAGGTGCACGACACAGCAGCGCGCCGCCGCCGAGGCGGATGAGGCCAAGGCCGACGCAGAACACCGAGAAGATCACGCCGCCGCTGCTGGTGAAGGTGCTGCGCGAGGAGCTCGGCCCCGGACACGATCTTCGTCGACGAGACGATCACCCACAGCCGCATCGTGCAGAAGCACCTGCGCTGGAACGAGCCCGACAGCTGGTTCTACGTGCAGGGCGGGCTCGGGCAGGGAACAGCGGTCGCGCTCGGCGTCAAGATCGCGCGGCCCGCAGCAGCCGGTGGTGCTGACTGATCGGCGACGGCTCGTTCCTCTACAACCCGATCGTGCAGGCGCTGATGGCCTCCAAGGACATGGATCTGCCGCTGCTGATCGTGGTCTTCAACAACCGCCAGTACCTGTCGATGAAGTTCAACCACCTGCGCTTCTACCCCGAGGGGGCGGCGGTTGACGGCCAACGACTTCGACGGCGTCGACCTCTCGACGCAGCCGCCGCTCTCCGCAGTTCGGCGCGCCGTTCGGATTCCCGGGCTGGGAGGTCTCCGATCCGGCCCAGCTGCGCGACGCGATCGCGGAGGCCAAGGCCGCCGTGGCCGGCGGCACGCACGGCGATCGTCAACGTCACCTTCGGGCGGTAGCCGCCCGTTCGGTGCGGCCCCGCTGGGCCGGACCGACCCCACCGATCCCCAGACAGGAGCCAGCCCCGTGCCACCACAGAGAGTTCGCGTACCCGCCGAGGAGCTGCGCACGCTCGCCACACAGATCCTGGTGTCCGCCGGCTCTGAGCGCCGAACACGCCGAGATCGTTGCGGGCGCGTTCATCTGGGCGAACCTGCGGGGTGTCGACTCGCACGGCGTTTCACGGCTGCCGCGGTACCTCGAGTTGTTCGAAAAGGGCGAAGCCAACGCGCATCCGGCGATCGTCGACTGACGCGCCCGCGCAGCGCAGTGATCTCGGTCGAGGCCGACCGCGCGCCGGGACCGCTCGCGCTGACCTACGCGATGCGTGAGGCGATCTCCGTGGCCCGTGAGACCGGCGTGGCCTGGGCGTCGGTCCGGGGCACCGTGCACACGGGAGCGATCGGTTACTACACGAGCATGGCGGCGGCCGAGGGCCTCGCCGGAATCGGGATCGTCGCGGGCGTGCCGAACATGGGTTACGAGGGCGCACGCGGCGCGGCTGTTGCCACGTCAGCCCGCTGGCGATCGCGCTACCGGCCGTCGAAGCACCCGGACTTTGTGCTCGACATGGCGACGGCGACGATCGCGCTGGGCAAGATCGCGCAGTACAAGGCGCGTGGGGAGCTGCTGCCGGAGGGTGTGGCGGTCACCGCCGATCGGCCAACCGACGGTCGACCCGGCCGAGGCCAAGATTCCGCTGCCGGTCGGTGGTGCCAAGGGCTCGGGGATGTCGCTGGCCTTCGAGCTGCTGGCCAGCGGACTCGCCGGGAACCCGATCGTCTCGGAGTTCCACGCGGGCAAGAAGGGCCATCGCCAGAACGCGACGCTGATCGCCGTGGATGTCTGCCGCGTTCCTGCCGGTCGATGAGTTCAAGGCGATCGTCGATGCGACGATCGACGCTGTGATGGCGTTGCCGCCGTCGGGCGATGCTCCGGTGTTGGTGCCCGGGGCGCGCGGGGCCGCGACCTATGCTGGAGCGCGAACGCGACGGTGTGCCGCTGCCGCCGAAGATCTGGAGCGAAATCACCGAAGCGGCCGAGAGGTTTGGACTGCCGACGCCTGTACCGGCTTAGCGCCGACCAGGCAGAAGGCGATCACGCATGGCTCGGTTCCGTGGTTGCGCCAGTCGTGGCGTGTGCCGCGCTGGACAACCACGTCACCGGCCTGCAGGTGTACCGTCTGCGTGTCGAGCACCAGGTCGATCTCGCCGGCGATGACTATCGCGTAGTCGACCGAGTCGGTCTGGTGAGGGGCTGATTGAACGCCCGGCTCGTATGTGGTGACGCGAAAGACGGTGCCCTCCGGCAGGCTGCGGCCAATGACGTGGTCGGCGCCGTCGCTGACACCGAGGAGGTCCGCGGGCACCGACTCCGTGGACCACACCACCCAGCTCTCATGCCCCGGGCGCAGGCTGCGCCGATGGCCCGGGATCCCATCGGTGCTGATGATCGAGCGGCCCTCGGCGTCATGCCCTGTGACGATGCGGCGTGGCGGGGTCACGCAGGGTGCCGCCCGATGAAGAACTCGGCGTTCCCCGACTGTTCGCAGGGCAGACCGGAGTCGGTCAGTCCGCGTCGCAGAATCGCCATCGTGCGGTCGGGGATCTTCATCGTCGGCTGGCGCAGCGGGCCGCCGTTCATGCCGTTCAACCATCCCTGAAACTTCCACTGCATTCGGTTGATGAAGCCCGTCGTCTGCGTGATCTGCCCCACCGAGGCATTGGCCGCCCGAGCTGGTTGGATCTGCCAGTAGATCTCCATCGCCGCGTCCATGTCCCCGCTCGACGCGAGCTCGAACATCCGGGGGACGCTGTCGCCGTAGTACTCGGTGTTGCTGGTTCCGGTGTACTGGAAGTCCGCCAGCGCAAGCAGCGGGATGATCTCGCGCTCCAGCGGCGTGGTCACGATCACCTGGTCCTTCAGCTGCCGGTAGACATCGATGATGCCCCCGGTATTGCGAGCTCCCTCAGCCTTGATCGCCACCACGTTCGGGATCGTCTCGACCATTTTCCGCAGCATGGCAGGCGACATGTCAGCCGGGTGCAGGCGGCCGAAATTCCAGAGCGGCACTACGAACAGCATCACCCCCAGATCCACACCGTCACAGAACGCTCGCGTGTACTCGAGCACCTCCTGCTCGGAGCTGGGATAGAAGTTCGCCGGATAGGAGAGCAGCGCATAGTCGGTGAAGGGTGCGGTCATCCGAGCGGCCTCGATGTTCTCCGTGAGCGTGTTGAAGGACGCGTGGTGGACGAGCTGAAGACGGCCCGCCGCCTCTTCGTGCGCCCACTCGGCGAACTGGCGGTACTCATCGAGCGTCACGTTGACCTCGGACACGAGCAGCGAGCCCCTGAAGCCGAGCTCGATGCAGCGCCGCACATCGTGACGGACCCCCGGCTCGTTGAGGGCCCGCAGATCAGCGGTGTAGGAGGGGATGATCACGTTCGCGCATCCGCGCATGTGCTCCCGGGCCCAGTCTCGGGCGTCTGGCTTTGAGTACTCAGCCACGCTGCTCCTTGGACGAGAGGTCGATCGGTAAGGCGGTCGCGAGCCCGGCGGCGCACGCCCCGCGTAGCACCACCGCCGCCACGGCCACATCCTGCAGGGCGGAGCCAACCGATTTGAAGATGTTGACGGCGCGATGGTCGATGGGCAGGGTTCGCTGCAGCAGCTGCGCAAGTGAGCGGGTCTTGGCCTCGAGCTCGATGCCGGCACTGGCGGCGGCGAGGCAATCGCCGCTCTGCTCAAGCAGTTCACGGGGCTCGTCGGCGACGATCAGCGCCGCCCGTTCGAGGACGCGCTCATCGAGCTCGCGCTGCTCCGGCACGGTGGAGCCGACGGACACGATGGTTGCCGCGTCCGCCAGCGCGTCGGGATGGAAGATCGGAACCTCGCCGTGAGAGCGAGCGGCGGCGACGATCGCGTTGCCGTTGGCCACCGCCGCCTCCGCGCTGTCGCAGGCCACGATCTCGACGCTGAGCTCGGCGCTCATCTCACTCGCAAAGCGCTCGCGCCGCTCCCGCGTGGGGCTGAAGACGTGAACGCTTCGCAGCGCTCGCAACGCCGCGATGGACCGCAGGTGCGAACGGGCCTCCCGCCCGCTGCCCAACACAGCGAGCTCAAGCGCCCCGGCCGGGGCAAGCATGTCGAGGGCCAGGGCCGAGGTCGCGCCGGTCCGCAGCTCCGTGATCGCCCTGCCGTCGAGCAGGCCCAGGAGCGCCCCTGTCGCCTGCGAGAACAGTGAGATCAGGAATCGCGAGCCCCCGGTGCCGGGCTGGACGTGGATCTTGGTGCCGAGGATCTCCCCGTCGGGCAGCGCCGCGACCAGCGCGCGCACGCGGGTGCCGCCCGGGCCCCGAACCACGATCCGTCCGGCGGCGGCTTCCGGAGGCTGAGCGGCGTAGGTGGATCGCAGCGCGGCCGTCGCCTCGGCTAGGTCGATCACCTGTGAGGCGGCCCGGGCGGAGACGAACACAGGCTGATCTGAGTATGGAAGAGCCTCTCCCGCCATCGTCACCAGTAGGCTACCGAAAACGAAACACGTTTCGGATAACGAAATGGAGCATGATGTGAACAACCCGTCCTCCTCTGAGCTGCCGGTCAGTGAGGTGTTGATCGTCGGCGCCGGCATCGCCGGTCTCAGCAGTGCGATCGCGCTGGGCCGACACGGGGTCAGAACCACGGTGGTCGATCGCGTCGGCGACGCTATCGGAGCTTCGATCCTGTTCAGTCACCGGGCCGTTTATGCGCTCGAGGAGCTCGGCGTACTCGACCAGATCCTCGCGGCCGGCCGCCAGATCCGAGCCTCGGAGCGGTCCTGGTGGACCTACGTCTATAACGCGGCTGGCGAGCGTCTGCCCGTACCCGCGCCCGTCTTGCCCGACGATTGGTCGCTGCCCTCCACGGTGTTCATCTATCGGCCCGTGCTGGCGAAGATCCTCCTGGAGAGTGCTGCCGCGCATGGCGCGAACGTACTGCTCGGCGAGAGCTACCGCAGCATCGAGCCGGAGGCGGAAGGGGTGGAGGTCGAGCTCACCACCGGTGAGCGGCGGCGCTTTGACCTGGTGATCGCCGCCGACGGGATCAACTCCGGTCTCCGTGCGCGGTTCTTCCCTGAGACCGGCGGTCCGACCTACACCGGCTCGATGAGCTTTCGCATGATGTTCCGCGACGCTCCCGAGCACTGGCTGAGCGGCCTGCACGTGACCCGGGGCAACACGCTGGCCTCGACGATGCTTCCGGGGCGCCACTTCTACCTGGCCGTGCCGAACCATATGGAACGCCGCCGCGTCGAACCGGCCGAGGCGCGAGAGATCGTGCGCTCGGTCCTGCGCGGATATGAATCGTCTCGGATGTGCGCCGAGGCGGCGGAGCGTCTGACCGCCGACGTCAACGTGATCGTCGCCCCGTATGAGTGGATCTTCGTAGAGCCACCCTGGCATCGTGGCCGCATCGTGCTGGTCGGCGACGCCGCACATGCCACGGCGCCCACGATCGGCTCGGCCGGCGGCATGGCGGTTGAGGACGCCGTCGTGCTGAGCCAGGAGCTCGGCCTCAATCCGAATCTGGACGCTGCCCTGAGCGCCTATGCGTCCCGTCGGGAGGCGCGGGCTCGGCTGGTCGTCGAGACCAGCGCCGCGCTGATGCGCACGCATCAGGAGGGGCGTCCGGCCCAGGAGGAGGCCGCCATGCGGATGGTCGCTCTCCAGAAGCTGGCGGAGCCGTACTGAGCCGCCGGTAGCGTAATGGTGGAGATCATCCGATCCGTACAGCGGGCGTGTGCGCTGATTGGCGCGTTCGGCCCGACGGCGCCGCGGCTCACTCTGGGGGAGCTCTCCAAGCGGGCCGGGCTGCCCAAGCCGACCGTCCACCGCATCGCGGCAACCCTCGTGGAATCGGGTTTCATGGTCCAGCATCAGGACGGGCGCTACGGACTCGGCCTTAGGCTGGTCGGCGCTGGGGCTGCTGCGCGAGCTGACCTTGACCTGGTCGCCCTGTGCGCTCCGGTGATGGAGCGACTGGCGGCCAGCACCGGCGAAACCGTGCTCCTCGGCGTCGCCGACTGGCCGGAGCTCGAGGTTACGATCGTGCACCGGATCGACAGTCGCCACGAGCTGTCGGTTCTCTCGCCCGTCGGGAGGCGATCCAGGATCACGCTCGGGGCGATCGGCAAGGCGTTGCTGCTTGGGCTCGACCCGGGTGAGCTCGAGCGGCGGGTCGCCGAACTCGACCTCTCAGCGCACACCGGTCTGACCATCACCGATCCTGCGGCGGCTCTCGCTGAGGTCGAGCGGTGCCGCCGGCTGCGCTTCGCCACTGAGAGCGGTGAGTTCCTGTCAGGGGTCTCAGCCGTCGCCGCGCCGGTGGGGCTGACTGGGACGGGGCCAGCCGGCGCGCTGGCCGTAGTAGGGCCCTCGACGAGGCTTGACGAGCATATGAAGGCCATCGGCGGGCAGGTGCGCGACGAGGTGGCTCGTCTGTGCGGCGCTCCGTGACCGAGTGCGGCCAGCGGGCCGCACTCGGAAGTCAACGCCTCAGCCCGGCTGCTGCGGCGAGTCGTGGTTCCAGTTCTCGTGGTACATCAGCTCCACGAGGTTGTCGTCTGGGTCGTGAATGTAGGTTGCCTTGGAGTTGTTCTGCGGCCGCACGAATACCTCCGTGTGCTCAATCCCGAGGGTGGCGAGGTGTTCCATGAACCCGTCCCAGTCCTCTAGTTCGAGACAGAAGTGATGTGGCTTCAGATCGGGTGCCTGGTCAGTGTGGACCGTGAAATGCAGATCGAAGTTGCCGCGCGTAAGCAGCAGCACCTCCTCGACGCCGGGGGCGCCACCCTGTTTGAACGGTCGCGGCACCTCGCGCATGCCGAAGACCTCGCCGTACCACTCCTTGGTGCGCTGCGGATCCCGGATCGGAAAGTTGATGTGGTGAATTGAATGTGGCCTGTTGCTCACGTGACTCCTGTCCTGGTCTCAAAACTTGGGAGCATTCTCGTGTTCTGCTCGCGGCTTTTGCTGCACGCCTTGGATGCGGAACCTGCAACCCGGCGCTCTCGGCAGCGAAGTTGCATGCAGCGCAAGCAAAGCTTGAGCCAATGAGCACTACACGTTTCTGGAGTAGGTTGCAGCGAAACGGTCTGGCACCCAGCAGTGCAGGCTATGTCATGGGTTTCGAGGAGGAGAGCTAGATGGACTTTGTTTTCAGCCGCGCGCGGCTCGGATTCACATCCGCCATCGTGGCCGCAGGTCTGGCGTTCAGCGGCGTCTCTGCCGCGTCCGCGTCGGCGGCGCAGACGCTGCGCATCATGTACAACCCGAATCCGACGAACACGTCGATCGTGGTTGCCCAACAGCAGGGTTTCTTCGCCAAGAATGGGTTGAAGGTGACCCTGATGACGTCGTTCGACACAGCGCCCCTTACGCCGGCGGTGGGCAAGCAGTTCGATCTGCTCACGACCACGCCGACGAGTGTGCTGCAGGCGGCTGCCGCTGGGCTCAAGGTGCAGCTCATCGGCGGCGAGACGATCGAGAACACGAAGTATCAGTCGAGCTACATAATCGCGGCCAAGGGCATCACCACCGTCGCCCAGCTCAAGGGCCAGAAGATCGGTGTCGTCGGCCCGTCCGGCGTTTTGTACAGCTCGATGCTGATCCGGCTGAAGCGCGCCGGCCTCAGCCCGACGGATGTGTCGTTCGTGACGGTGCCGTTCGCCGACATGAACTCCGATCTGCAGAACGGCACGGTGCAGGCCGTCGTAACGATTTATCCGTTCCAGGGCCAGATGCTCGGAGAGGGCTTCAGCAACCTCGGCAATCCGGTGATCGCCGTGGCCGGCGGCGGCCCCGACATGGACGCCGGATGGATCGCCTCCGCGTCGTGGGCCGCCACGCACGGCAAGGTGCTGAAGGCGTTCGAGAAGTCGCAGAGTCAGGCGCTCGCGTGGATGAAGGCGAATCCATCGGGGGTGGCCAGCGTCTTGGAGAATTCCTTCCAGCTGCCGGCCTTCGTGGCCAGCAAGTACGACGCCGTCGACTTCACGAGCTTCTCGATAACGCCGAATTATCTGCTCGCGTGGAACGCCCCGATGTACAACTCGGGCCAGCTCAAGAAGAGGCTCACGCAGGCTCAGGTCAAAGCTCTGGTGTACGGCTACAAGGCACCGACTAAGAAGAAGAAGAAGTAGAACCCAGGCGCTGGGCGGGTCGTGGGGGCGGGCGGGCGTACAAGCGCCGGCCCGCCCCGCGTTGACAGAAGTCGATGCGAAGGGATATGAGTAAAGCCTTGATGGCCGAGACTGAGAGCGTCAACACTGATCGAGCGACCTCAGTGTTCGAGCTGCGCAATGTGGCGGTCACACTGCCCTCGGGCGGTGAGCAGCGAACGATCCTGGAGGGGATCGATCTCACGGTTCACGACGGGGAGATCGTCGCCATAGTTGGCCCTTCGGGCACCGGCAAGACGACCCTCCTGAGAGTTCTCAGCGGGCTGCTCAACGCGTCCAGCGGAACCGTCCTGCTTGAGGGAGCGCCGGTCACGGGGCCCAGCAGCGACGCGGTGACCGTGTTCCAGGACTACGCGTCGGCGCTGCTTCCGTGGCGCAATGTGGCGCGCAATGTGGCGCTGCCCCTCGAGGGGCACACGACCAAGGCAGAGCGGCAGCAGCGCGTCACCCGGGCGCTGGAGATCGTCGGGCTCGCGGATAGAGCCGACGAGTATCCCTGGCGCCTGTCCGGGGGCATGCAGCAGCGGGTACAGATCGCCCGCGCGCTGGTGCTGGAGCCGCGCGTGCTCCTGATGGACGAGCCCTTTGGCGCGCTCGATGCGATCACCAAGTCCACGCTCCACGACGAGCTTCTGCAGGTACAGGCCACGACGCGCGCAACCATCATCTTCATCACCCACGACGTCGAGGAGGCCGTCTACCTGTCGGACCGGGTGATGGTCATCCATGGTAGCCCGGGCCGGATCGTGCACGAGGTGGGCACCCGACTGCCGCGTCCGCGGGATCAGATCGCGACGCGCGACGAGTCTCGCTATCACGAACTGCGTCACGACCTCGCTCAGGTGCTGCGCCATGGTCACTCGCTTTAGCCGACGCGCGGCCCGATTCAACCTGCTGGGCCTGGGGACGATCGTGGGACTCCTCGTGCTCTGGCAGCTGTTGGTCAGTACGAAGGTGATCAATTACGCGCCGCTGCCAGGGCCGCTCGGGATCTGGTCGGGGCTGAAGTATCTGGCCGGCTCGACGGGCGGGCTCTGGGGCGCAGTCGGACACACGGTCAAGTGCGTCCTGGTCGGATGGGCCCTCGCCGTCGCCGCAGGAGCGCTGGCGGGAGTCCTCGTGGCGGTCAACTCGACGGTTGCCTCCTGGGCTGGAGCCACGGTCGACCTCTTCCGCTCTCTCCCCGTGATCGCGCTGATTCCCATCGCCATCCTGATCTGGGGAACCGGGTCCGAGACCGAGATCATCCTCGGGGCCTACGCGGGGTTCTGGCTGATGCTGATGAACACGGCCGGCGGAGCACGCAACATCCCGTCCGCTCGTCTCGAAGTGGCACGCACGCTCGGGCTGGGACGCCTGGCCACCGTGCGGAAGATCGTCCTACCCTCCACCGTCGCAGCGATGCTCGTCGGGGCCCGCCTGGCGCTCGCCACGACCCTCGTCGTCTGCGTGGTGTCCGAGATGCTCGGCTTGCAGAGTGGCGTGGGCAACCAGCTGGTGCTCGAGCAATCCGCCGACCAGCCGCAACGCGTGTGGGCCTACATCCTCGTGATCGGCACCCTGGGCATCATCGCCAACTTCGGTCTGGTTGGCCTCGTCCGGATCACCTTCCCCGGCGTCGCAGCTGCCTCGGAGCGCAGTCACGGATGACGTTGCGCTCGCTGCGCGGGCTGATTCCCATCGCCCTTCTGCTTGGCCTCTGGCAGCTGATTGGTGATCCGAACTCAACCACCGCGCCAACTCCGTCAACCTGGTGGCCGGCCTTCAAGTCGATCGAGAAGAGCGGAGCCCTCTGGCCGGCGCTGGAGAAGACCATGCTCCTGTATGTCGAGGGCCTGATCGGTGCGGTCATCCTCGGGGTGGCCTTCGGTCTCGCGTTGGGCTCGTCGCGGAGACTCTCGCAGGCCTTCGGCCCGCTGCTCGAGTTCGTGCGCGCGATTCCGGCCGCTGCAATTGTGCCTGTGGCGATCCTGCTCTTCCACGTGAACTCCCGCACCGATGTGGCGATTGTCATCTTCGGTTCGATCTGGCCGGTACTGCTGAATACGTCGGCGGCTCGCGCCTCGATCCCAGCGCTGCGAGTTGATGTCGCCCACTCGCTCAGGCTCTCCCGCTGGGACCGACTACGTAAGGTCGTCGTGCCGTCGGTGCTCCCGGAGATTGTTGTGGGCGTCCGCGTCGCCGCGCCGATCTGCCTGATCATCACCCTGCTCGTTGACGTTCTGGTGGCCACTGGGGGGATCGGCTACCTGCTGGTTCAGTACCAGCAGACATTCGTGGCCTCCAGCGCGTTCGCGATGCTCGCGGTGATCGGGATCATCGGCATCACCATCAATGTCGCAATCGGAGCCGCCGAGCGGCTTGTGCTGTATCGGTGGCCGGTGGGTGGACGAGGGCGATGAGCACGAAAACAGAATGAAAGCGAGAACGGCCCTCGTCGTGGGTGGCGGCCTGGGTGGGCTTGCCACCGCGACGGCACTGCGGCAGCGGAACTGGGACGTGACCGTCTTGGAGAAGCAGCCAGACCTGCATTCGTCGACCTACGGGGTCGGGATCATCCAGCCGATTAACGCGCTGCGCGCGCTGGACATGATCGGCTGCGCCGACGCATGTCTGGACCACGGCTACGCGAGCGAGGGATGGTCGACCTTCCTGGACCTCGACGGCAAGAGGCTCGGCGAGGCGCCGGGAGCTCGGATCCCAGGATCGCGGTTGCCCACGATGAACGGCATTACGCGACCGAAGCTTCACGAGATCATGATCGCGCGCGCGACCGAAGTTGGTGCCCGGATCGAGTACAGCAGCACGTTCTCCGTCCTGCGCAGCGACGAGGCGGGTGTCACGGTGGAGCGCAGCGATGGGAGCGCGAGCCGCCACGACATCGTCGTTGGCGCTGACGGCGCGCTCTCGGACGTCCGCCAGTACGTGCTTGACGTCGCGCCGGTCTACCTCGGGCAGTCGGCCTTTCGTATCAACATCCCGCTGGAGCCAGAGATCGACCGGATCATCTTGCAGGGCGGCCCCAACGGTATGTGCGGCTATGTCCCGATCGGGAGGGATCTCGCCTATCTGTTCATGAACATCACCTGGCCCGAGCGGAACCGTCGGATGACCCCCCAGGGGCTGATGGCGCATCTTCGCGACCTGCTCGCGCCCTACGGTGGGCTGACCGCCAGGGTCCGCGAGAATTACCTGACCGCCGAGCACGCGGATGAGATCGTTTTCCGGCCGGAGGATTGGTTGATCGCCGACAAGCCGTGGCACAGGGGACGGATAGTGCTGGTCGGCGACGCGGTCCACGCGGTCACGCCGCACCTCGGGCAGGGAGCGGCGCAAGCCATCGAGGATGGCGTTGTGCTCGCCGAGGAGCTGGACAACCACAGCGATCTGGAGTCGGCTTTTGCCGCCTACACCGCCCGACGCTACGAACGCTGCAGGCTGGTCGTCGACACCTCGGTCGCCATCGGCCGTTGGGAGATGGACAAATCGATCGACTTCGATCACCAGGGCCAGACCCAGAAAGTGCTCGAGGAGATGGCCAAACCGCTCTGAACCACCGCTTGGACGTGCGGCCGGCGGAGCCGACTGGCGCGAGGCCAGCGAGCGGTCACACAGCGGACCCACAGCCTGGGCCCAGCGCCCGCACATGAACCGTGGCCAAGCTGGGCCTCATGGAAATATTTCACGGAGCGGTTTGCCGCGATCGGCGTCACGAATCAGGTCACGCTGCTCAACGAAGCGGCCCTGGCCCCGGCGGTGGCGATCGCTCGGCGCGAGGTGCAGAAGCTCGATGATGCGTGCTGAGATCGAGCTGCACCACATCGTCGACCCGCGCACGGAGTCGGTGCATACGTGCTGGCGGACCGTCAGCGTTGCCGCGCCGACGTGTCTGGACGCCAATGTCGCCTCGACAGCGGCGATCGTGCTCGGCCCCGGCGCTGTGGACTGGCTGGCGAGCCGGCAGCTCAGCGCCCGCCTCGTCCGACCGGATGGGACCGTGCAGAAAACAGCGGGGTGGCCGGACGAGACGGCTTCTCCCGAGTACCCACAGACCCACTTACGTGAGAAGGAGTTGTGTAACTAATGAGGACCCCGAACACCAACCTGGCTTCGGCTCGCTCGAGCCACCCGGGGATGGCCGTGCGGCGGATCACCCGCCGGATCTCAGCCGGCGCCACGGCCGGTGTGGCCGCGATCTCGGTATCGCTCGGCATAGCCGCGTGCGGCACCTCGTCGAGTGGCACGGTGGCGGCCAAGACCTCGTCGTCGACGGGTGGGGTGGCGACACCGGCGAAATCGACAGAGCCCTCCAAGGCGTCGTCGCCGAGCTCAATCTCGTCCTCGACCTCATCAGCCTCCTCGACCCCCTCGACGTCAGCGACGTCCTCGGCCTCGGCCCCGACCACGAGCGCGCAGACCGCCGTGGCGCAGTCGGGCGGGTCGTGACGGTGCGGCGCTCACAGCCAATTCACAGCAAATGCCCAGATCCTCCCGAGCCTCGACTGATGTCCTAAGAACATGACCACCCACGCCAGATATTCCCAACCAATCCTTCGTGAGAAGGGCGATGGCGCGGTTCGCCGCACCACACAGGCGCTCGCCGCCGCCGGCGCCGCCAGCGCGGCCCTCGTGGCCGGTGGCATCGCGCTGGCCTCAGGCTCAGCCAAGGCGGCGAGCGCGTCGACCGAGGTAAAGCGGGCCGAGGCCGCCGCTATCGCCACGCGTAACCAGGCGATCCTGTTCGAGCGCCGGGCGGCCGCCCAGGTGCGCGCCGCGCAGAAGCAGGCGGCCGTGGCGCGCGAGCGCGCGGTTGCTGCCGATGCGAAGGCAGCGAGTGCGACCAGGAAGCTCGCAGCCGCCGACCAGGTCACCGCGGCCTCTGCCACGACGGGGAGCGGCACGAGCGCGACTCCGAGTTCCACAGCGTCCGCCGCCACCCCCGCGAGCACGTCGACCTCAACCGGTGCGACATCAAGTGCCGGCAGCTCATCGGGGATGGCCTCCACACCGCCCGCAGCCTCGGTGCCGGCGACGAGCAGTTCCGCTCCGGTGACCGTATCGGGAGGGTCGTGATGCTCGCCAACGCCAACTGGTATCTGATCCGCGGGACTGGCGTGGTGACACTGGTGTTGCTCACGATCGTCATGGGCCTTGGCATCCTCGCGTCAAATCGAGGACGCCTGGGCAGCCAGCCGCGTTTTGTGACCGCGGCGGTGCACCGGAACACGTCTCTGTTGGCCGTGGTCTTTCTGGCCATCCACGTGGTCACCTCGCTGCTCGATCCCTACGCGGCGGTGTCGTTGCTGGCCGTGGTGCTGCCGGGGGCGCGCGCCGCAAAGGCGTTGTGGCTCAGCCTGGGCGCCCTGTCGCTCGACCTCATGCTCGCTGTCATCGTCACCAGTCTGATCCGCGTCCGCTTGGGCCACCGCACCTGGCGGGCGACGCACTGGCTCGCTTATCTGTCCTGGCCGGTGGCCTTCGCCCACGGCGTTGGCATCGGAACCGATGCGTCCTCGCTCTGGTTCCAGATCGTGGCGTTCGCGTGCCTCGCGGTCGTGGTGGGCGCCACCGCCAACCGTCTGCATCTCCATCGACCCGGTAAGCGACTCCAACCACAGGTGATCTCATGACCGCTCTCGCTGCTGCCAATCCGACGTACAGCTCGGCGACGATCGGCCGGCTCCTGAGCCGCAGCCCCGATTACCGCGCCCACGTCGCCGCCCACGGCCCGCTGCCCGAGGTCTCCCGTCGGGATCCCCTACTGCTGGCGGAGATCGCCTCCAGCGGATTGACCGGCCGCGGTGGTGGCGGATTTCCGACCGCCACCAAGCTGGCCACCGTTGCCGGCAAGCGGCGCACCGCCGTGATCGCCAACGGCACCGAGGGCGAGCCGGCCAGCCAGAAGGACGCGGTTCTCCTGACCCACAGTCCGCACCTGGTGCTCGACGGACTGCTGGTCGCGGCCGGTCTCGTTGGCGCGCGGACCACGACCATCGCCGTCACCGACGCTGCCGCCGCGCGGGCTTTGATGCGCGCGATCAACGAGCGTCCGGAGCGCGAGCGTCCACAGCTCGCCCGCGTGGAGGAGCGCTTCATCGCCGGCGAGGAATCCGCTCTGGTCAGCGCGGTCAACGGAGGCGGGGGACTGCCGACCGGACGCCGCCCCTTCGCCGAGGGCATCCTCGTCCAGAACGTCGAGACCCTCGCGCACCTCGGACTCATCGCCCGCTACGGAGCGCGCTGGTTTCGCAGCGCCGGGACGCAGGCGGAACCCGGTACCGCGCTGGCCACCGTGACCGGGGCCGTCGCGTTTCCGGGTGTCGTCGAGTTCGAGTTCGGGACCACGCTCGGGGCTCTGTTCGAGCAGTGCGGCGGCGTGCGGGAGCCCGTGGAAGCCGTTCTGATAGGCGGTTACTTCGGGCGCTGGCTTCCGGCTGACCTTGGCCTCGAGCTGAGCAGCGCGGCGCTGCAGGCTCGCGGCGGGTCGCTCGGCGCGGGCGTGGTGGTGGCTCTGCCTGGCTCGGCCTGCGGCCTCGTCGAGTCGGCCAGGATAGTGAGGTACCTGGCCGGTGAGAGCGCCGGACAGTGCGGCCCGTGCGTCTTCGGTCTCGCGGCGCTGGCCGATGCCGTGGATGAGCTCGTCGACGGTGATCAGTCTCTGACAGGGACGCCACAGGTTGGCTCAGCTGCATAAGCAGATCGCTCGCCGCGGCGCGTGCCATCACCCGGACGGGGTGCTCGGGTTCCTGGGCAGCGCACTCGAGGTGTTTGCCGGCGAGGTTGAGCATCATCGTCACGGTGTCTGCACTGCTACGCGGCGCGCGCCGGTGATTCCGACGCCCGGCACGAGGACCGCAGCGGCTGAGCTAACGAGGGCAGCCCGATGAGGGCGTCAGAGTCTTACGAGCTACAGGTCGACATGATCCAGTGTGATGCCTACGGGTACTGCGCCGAACTGCTCCCGGATGTCATCGAGCTGGATGAGTGGGGCTACCCGATGATCAGCGGCGAGGTGAGCGCTCAGGGACTCGACGAAGCGCGCCGCGCCGCGGCCGCCTGCCCCAAGCTCGCGCTGAGGGTGGCCCGGCGAGAAGCCCCTGGTATGGCTATCCGTCGTCTCGCCAACATGCGAAAGTGAGGCCATGAACGAGCCGGAAGCGGCCGTGGGGCAGCGGGTTCTCGTCGTCGACGACGAGCCGTCGATCGTGGACGCCGTGGCGACCGCGCTGCGCTACGAGGCTTATGAGGTGCGCGAGGAGGCGACCGGGCGCGGCGCGCTGTCGGCCGCCATTGAGCTCGAGCCGGACCTGATCGTGCTCGACTGGATGCTGCCCGATATGGAGGGGATCTCGGTGGCGCGTCAGCTGCGTGAGCGCGGGTTCCGCACGGCGATCCTGTTCCTGACCGCCAAGGACTCGGTGGCCGACAAGGTCGACGCCCTACGGGCCGGAGGCGACGACTACATGACAAAGCCCTTCAGCCTGGCCGAGCTCGTGGCCCGGGTCGAGGCGATCCTGCGGCGGACCGGAGCCGAACTGCCCGGAGAGGTGCTGCGCTTCGCCGACGTGGTACTCGACGAGGCCCGCCATGAGGTCACGCGACATGACACTCGCGTTGACCTCACGGCCACCGAGTTCGCCCTGCTGCGTTTCTTCATCCTCAATCCTCGCCGAGTCCTGTCCAAAACGCAGATCCTTCAGAACGTCTGGCATTACGACTTCGGCGGCAACGCGAACGTTGTTGAGACCTACGTCAGCTATCTGCGCCGAAAGCTGGACGCGCTCGGGCCGCCCCTCATCCGCACGGTGCGGCAGGTGGGCTACATCCTCGAAGCCGGAGAATAGATGCGCCGTCTCTCCTTGCGCACGCGCCTCGTGCTCGGGGTTCTCGCATTGGCCGCGGTCGCCCTGCTGGCCGCCAATGCGGCCACCTACCTCTCGCTGCGCTCGTTTCTGCTCAATCAGGTGGACAGCTCGCTGGAGGCTGGGCACGTCGAGGTCGAGCAGCAGGAACTCGGTCAAGATCGGGTCGCTGTAGGTCAAGCTGACCAGCCAGGAGGCGGGCGTCGGAGCGGGGCGCCCGGTGCGCCGGCGCAGGGGATCGACTGGTACGAGGTCCGCGATCTGTCGGGGACGGTTCTGGCATCCGGCTTCCTGGTCGGTGGCGGCTCGGCGCCAGCCGTCCCCGCCCATATCAGCCTGCCCACCCAGCTCGACCTGGCCAATGCTTCGCACGAACGTGTCGCTTACTTCACGGTGGCGTCCGACAACGGGTCGACCAGCTATCGCGTGCGCGAGTCAATCGACCCGAATCGTCCCAGTCGGGTGCTCTTGGCCGCGGCCTCCCTGCGCAACGTGTTCGCCACCCTGCACCGGCTCCTGTTCATCGAACTGCTGGTGACCCTGGCCGCCCTGGCGGGCATCGTCGGCCTCGGTTTCTGGGTGGTCCGCCTCGCTTTGCGTCCGCTGGGCGCGATCGAGCACACGGCTGCCACGATCGCCTCCGGTGATCTGACCGGACGCGTTGAGCGCGCGGAGCCTCGGACCGAGATCGGGCGACTCGGTTGTCGCTGAACGCGATGCTTGGCCAGATCGAGGCGGCGTTCACGGCGCGCGAGGCGTCGGAGGCGCGGCTGCGTCAGTTCGTCGCCGACGCCTCCCATGAGCTGCGAACGCCGCTTGGCGGCGGTTCGGGCGTACGCCGAATTGTTCGGTCGGGGAGCGGCTGCCCGTCCGGATGATCTGGCGCGATCCATGTCAGGGATCACACGCGAGACCGAGCGGATGACGATGCTCGTCGAGGAGTTGTTTCTGTTGGCGCGCCTGGACGAGGGACGACCCCTGGAGCGAGCGTCGCTCGACCTGGCCGAGGTCGCCGCCGAGGCGGTCGACGCCGCGCGGGCGGTTGAACCCGACCGCGCAATCGAGACGTCGTTTGAGGCTGCATCGGTGGTCGGCGACCGGGCTCAGCTGCGTCAGGTGATCGACAACCTGCTGGCCAATGTGCGGGCCCACACGCCGCCGGGCACTCCGGCCGAGGTCAGCCTCCGGTCCGCCGGCGACCGGGTCGAGCTGCGGGTGGCCGACCACGGACCCGGACTAACCGAGGAACATGCCGCCAAGGTGTTCGAGCGGTTCTACCGGCTTGACAGTTCCCGGGCCCGCGCCAGCGGTGGCCTGGGGCTGGGTCTGTCCATCGTCGCCGCCATCGCCCACGCTCACGAGGGGACGGCGCGCGCAGAGCCCACCCCCGGGGGTGGCGCGACGTTCGTGGTGGCCCTGCCGCGCGGGGCCGAGTCCCTGTATTGACGATCAAATCCCTCCAAATCGGTATATTGCGCGGGGCAAGTTTGCCCGCCTGACCGCTTTATGCTGAATGACCAGAGAAGCCTCGAGCCTTGTGCTGAACCGGACTGCTGTGTGTGATCCGGAGCCGGGTGGTCGGCGACGTGCGGCGACCTGGTGCCGCTGGTTGATCGGGCGATCGGCTGACACCACCACGCTCGCCGCCTGCCTAATCGCGGCCGTGTTGAGCCTTCCTTCCGCCACGCTGGCGGCAAACCGGCGGACGGTCACACCGGCCCCGTCAGGGCCTGCCGCTCCCACGCCGATCGACGTCGCGGTGGGCGGCGTTTACGCCGGGCCACCGATCCGCGCGGGGTTTGTCGGTGTCAGCACCGAATTCCGGGACGTCTTCAAAGAGGCGGGGACCAGCCCCGCCCAGCCGGACACCGCGTTTGAACAGGTGCTGAAGAATCTGGCTCCGGACGGTGGCTTGAGCCTGCGGATCGGCGGTGACACCACCGACTGGACGTGGTGGCCGGTCCCCGGGATGGCTCGTCCGCCCTGGGCGCGATGGACGCTCACGCCAATCTGGATGGCGGTTGCGCAGAAGCTCCTGAAGGACCTGCACGCGCACCTGATCATCGGGATCAACATGGAGGCGGACAACCCCTTGGTCGCGACCACGGAGGTCGCGGCGATCAAAGCAGGGATCGGTCCGTCCGTGCCCACCACCTTCGAACTGGGTAACGAGCCCGAGCTCTATCCCAAGTGGCCGTTCTACATCACCAAAAGCAAGAAAACCGTGTTCGGGCGTCCTTCGAACTACTCGTTTCCGCAGATAACCAACGAATGGGACAAGCTCGCGGCGCATCTCGGTGGTATCCGGCTGGCCGGCCCCGGCTATTCGTCGTTCCGGGCGCTGCCCTACGTCGAGCAATTCGTCCATGCCAGTCCCGCCCTATCCCTGCTCACGATGCACACCTACGCGCTCACGCCCCCGAACTGTCAGCAGGGCGGCCAACTACAGGAGAGCTGGTTGTTCCGTCCCACCTCGTTGCAGGACCTGGCGGCCGCGGTCGGTGCGTGGGCCACGCTCGGCGGCCAGAACAAGATCGCGCTGCGGGTGGACGAGATCAACGCCGTGACCTGCGGCGGTCTTGCGAGCTTCAGTAACACGCTGGCCCCCAGCCTATGGGCACTCAACATCCTCCCGCTGTATGCCGAGACCGGCGTAACCGGGGTCAACTTCGAGACGCGACCGAACACCGCCCAGAACCTGATCCAGCCCACCGCCACCGCATCCGGATGGCAGGTGACAGTGCAGCCCGAGTACTACGGCATGTTGGCCTTCGCACAGCTGACGCCGCCCGGCTCGCGGATGCTCAGCTCATCGACCACGCCGGGCGGAGTGCTTGCCTGGGCGGTGGAGACTCCCGAGCGCACCGTCAACATTGTCGTGACCAACACCACGAGCAGCGCCAAGCCCGTGTCCGTCCAGGCTTACGGCGCGCAGGGGCCGGCCACCATCGAAGCGCTGACAGGTTCCGGGGGTCTGACCGCCACCACCGGCGTAACGCTCGGCGGTCAGACGATCTCCCCCCAGACCGGTCTGATGACCGGCAGCCAGATCAGATCGCAGGTCGTGCCGCATAACGGCGCCTACGACATCACCGTGGCGCCGGCCAGCGCCACGATCCTGAGCGTCAGCGGATAGACGCCCTCCGGCGTCGTTTACGCGCGCTCGGCCCCTGACCAACGCGTCCAGGTGAGTGCGTTTGTCCCGATCCGGCCCGCTCAGCGGCACACGTTCTCAATTCGGCCGACGCCGTCCACCTCAACGGCTACGACGTCGCCGGACGTGAGGAGCAGCGGCGGGTCTCGCCGCATTCCCACGCCGCTCGGCGTACCGGTCAGGATCAGGTCACCCGGCTCGAGCGTGGTGAATTCGGAGACCGTGCTGATCAGGGTCGGGACATCAAAGATCATCAGTCCGGTGGAGGCCTCCTGCACGACCTGACCATTGACGGTGGTGCGTAGCGTCAGGGCGTTCAGGTCACCCACCTCATCGAGGGTGACGAGCTGCGGACCAACCGGTGTGGTCGCCTCCCAGGCCTTGCCCTGGAGCCATTGGTGGGTTCTGTTCTGGTAATCGCGCATGCTGATGTCGTTGGCGACGGTCACTCCGGCGACAAAGTCCAGCGCACGCTCGCGTGACACCCCGCGGGCCGGCGCCCCGATCACGATGGTCAGCTCGCCCTCATAGTCAACCGAGTTCGAGGCTGAAGGGAGCGGTATGTCGTCGAACGGCCCGGTCAGTGTGTTGGCGAACTTTGTGAACAGCACGGGGTATTCAGGTACGTCGCGTCCCGCCTCGGCGGCGTGCTCGACGTAATTGAGGCCCACGCAGATCACCTTGGCCGGGTGGGGCACGACGGCCCGATACCTGATCTGATCGAGCGCCAGCGCTCGGGTCCGGTCGACCTCGGCGGCGAGCAGGACTGGCAGGGGCGTGCTGGCACCGAGCTCCGAGATGCCCGCAAGCGGCACAGCGGTGTCCCCCTCGAGCGCCACCGCCAACGGCCTTTCGCCATGCAGCACCGATGCAAAACGCACGTGTCTCCCCTCGTTATAGCCGACCAAAATCCGTGAGCAGAAGCGACTATTGCATACAGTTCGGGTTTCTGTCTATATTTAGGTCCGCCGGCCACGGGTGGCGGCAGCCCAGATAAATCCAGAGGGAGCAGGCTATGAAGCTGGTGACGTATGACGGCGGACGCGTCGGCAAGGTCGTCGATGGCACGGTGATCGAGCTCGACGTGGCAGACATGCGTCGCTACTTCGAACTGCAGGGCGATGTCGAGCCCACCGGGCGCGAGACGCCGCTTGATGAGGTCCGTCTGGAGGCTCCGATCATCCCCAAGAAGTTCTTTCACACGGCCGGGAACTTCCGCGAGCACCACGAGGAGTCGACCCGGGTGAACTGGTCGCACCCCGTGCTCCCCTGGATCGTCTTCTTCCAGAACGTCGACGCGATCATCGGCCCGGACGCTCCGATCATCTACCCCGAGGGCATGACCAACGAGATGGATTACGAGCTCGAGCTGGCTGTGGTGATCGGGAAGGCCGGGAAGTTCTTCACGCCCGAGGAGGCCAAGGACTACATCGCGGGTTACATCGTCTTCAACGACATCACCGCGCGCGACATCCAGCGCGAGGAGATGAAGTCGGGCGTCTTCTGCCTGTCCAAGAGCATCGACACGTTCGTGCCGATCGGACCGTGGATTGTCACCGCCGATGAGATCCCCGATGTGCACAACCTGTCGATGGAGCTGCGGGTCAACGGTGAGCCGCGCCAGACCTCGCACACCAGCCGCATGTCGGTGACGGTCCCGGAGATCATCAGTCACTACTCGGCGATGGGCTATAGCGCCGGCGACATCATCTCGACCGGCACCGTGGCCGGTGTCGCCGGCTTCAGCGAGGACGCCGCGTCGCTCTACCTGCGCCCCGGCGATGTGGTGGAGGCCGAGGTCGAGGGTGTCGGCGTTCTGCGTAATCCGGTGATCTCCTGGGCGGAGGGCCATCCGGACCGCCCGCCGATCGCCTCGGAGGCCGCGAGCGCAAGCTGACGCTCATGCCTGTGGTCGAGACGTCCGCCGGCCGGCTCGAGGGTGTCGCCGATCAGCGCGGGTCGGTGTTCTTCGGCATTCCGTTTGCGGCGGCGCCCCGCTGGGCGCCGCCCAACCCAGCCTCCGCGTGGCCCGGCGTGCGTGACGCCACCCGGCCGGGTCCCGCGGCTCCGCAACCTGCCCGGGCGGTGGCGGCCTTCACGCATGGGGAGCTGCCGCCGACGGCCGAGGAGTGCCTGAACCTGAATGTCTTCACGCCGTCGCTGCATGGCTCACGACCCGTGTTGGTCTGGGTGCACGGCGGCGGTTTCGCCATTGGACATGGCTCCGCGAGCCTTTACCACGGCGCTCAGTTGGCTGCTGACGGCGACCTCGTCGTCGTCACGATCAATTACCGCCTGGGCAGCCTGGGCTGGCTCGGTCACCCGGGTCTGGCGGAGACTCCCGGAGGGCCGATGGCCAACTGGGGCCTGCTCGACCAGGTGGCCGCCCTGCGCTGGGTCGGGGAGAACATCGCCGGTTTTGGCGGTGACCCCGCCCGCGTGACGCTGGCCGGTCAGTCGGCCGGTGCGCTTTGTGCCGCGGATCTGCTCCTGGCCCCCGCGGTGCGCGGCCTGTTCCGGCGCGTGCTGCTCGCCTCGCCGCCCCTCGGCGACGTCATCCAGCCGCCTGACGTCGCCGTGCGCTGGGCCGAAGGCTTGTCCGGGAGCCTCGGCGACCGCGGAGAGTTCGACGCCGCACAGCTTCGAACGTGCGACGCCGAGTCCGTGGTCAGGGCGCACGAGGCGTTGCTCGACGAACCCGAGTGGCGCGGCAGTCGCGGGGGAGCGCTCCCCACACTCGATCCGGCCACGCTCCCGTCCTCACCTCTGGAAGATCCAGGCGGAAGCCCGGAGGTCGACGTGCTCATCGGGCACACGGCGCAGGAGGGCACGTTCTTCTTCCGCTCGCCTTGGCGCCCCTCGCCGGCTGCCGAGCGGATACCCGGCATCGTGGCTCACCTCTGCCCCGGGGAGCAGGCCGAGGACGTCCTTGAGGACTACCGAAGTCGCGCGGGTGAGCGCGGGGGAGCCACCGACAGCCTCTCCCTGCTGGTCGATATCGCGACCGACGCGATGGTCGTGCAACCGCTGGCGGATTGGTCGGCGGCTCGCGCGCGGGCGGTGGTTGGGACGAGCCGCGTCTACCGCTACCGGGTGGATCATCCCGGCGCGGGCCCTCTCCTTCGGGCTACCCACACCACAGAGACCCCGCTGTTCTTCGGGACCTGGTGTGACGAGGGGCCGGGCCAGCGCCTGGGCGGCCAGGACGCCGGGGCCGCGGCGGTTGCGGACCAGATCCGGGCGGCCTGGGCCCGATTCGTTCACGACGGCGATCCTGGGTGGCCAGCCTTAACCGCCCACCAACCGGAAAGCCTCTCCGTCTTCGGATTTGGCGAGCGAGACTCCTGATATGGCGTTTGAAGACACCCTCCAAGCGCGGCAACGCATCAGCCAAACTTGCGTGCTCTTTGAGAGACTGGACGCATGACGCAAGACTGTGTACAGTTTTGTCACGGCGCCGGGAGGAGCGCCCGAGAGAATCAATGACCGCTTCAACCGCTCATAAGCCGCTGCTCGATGTTCGTGGCCTGCGTGTCGCCTACGGCGGCGTCGTCGCCGTCTCAGATGTCGACGTCAGCGTTGTCGAGGGCGAGGTCTTCGGCCTCATCGGTCCCAACGGCGCCGGCAAGACTTCGATGATCGACGCGCTCACTGGCTACCAGCCGCCGGCCGGCGGCACCGTGCTCTTCGACGGACACGACGTCACCCGCATGCGCGCCCACCGTCGCGCCCGCCTCGGGCTGGCTAGAACCTTTCAGTCGGTTGAGCTGTTCGACGATCTGACCGTCGACGAGAACCTGCTGGTCGCCAGCGAGCGGGCCGGCATCGGCCTGGCCTTGCACGATCTCTTCCTGCCGGCCCGGACGCCGGACCGCACCGACGTCGACTGGGCCATTGACGTGTGTGATCTCCGCGCCGTCGTTGACCGCTACCCAAGTGAGATCTCCCACGGACAGCGCAAGCTCGTCGGCGTCGGCCGCGCTCTGGCCCAGAAGCCGCGGCTGGTCATGATGGACGAGCCGGCCGCGGGGCTCGACACGGACGAGAGCCTCGCCCTCGGTCGTCGGCTGCGCTCGTTGCCCGAGGAACACGGCGTCACCGTGTTCCTCGTCGACCATGACATGAGCCTCGTCCTCGGTGTGTGCGATCGCCTCATGGTGCTCGACTTCGGCCACACCATCGCGCACGGCTCGCCCGCCGAGATTCGCGAGGATCCGCGGGTGCTCGAGGCGTACCTCGGGGCTCACGGCACGCCGGTCGCGGCGGCCGCCGGGAGCGACGCGTGATGACCGTCACCGAAACCGCGACCACGATGGCGCTGAGCGTCGACGGTCTGGACGCCGGGTACTTCGGAAGCCCGGTGGTGCGCGAGGTCTCGCTGCATGTCGCCCCCGGCGAGGTCGTGGCGCTGCTCGGCCCCAACGGCGCCGGAAAGACCACCACGCTCGAGACGATCGCTGGCCTGCACGAACCCATGGCCGGGGCGATCACCATGCACGGTGAGGCGATCTCCGGTCGCCCCACGCATCTGCTCGCTCGCGAAGGCCTCGCGCTGGTGCCTGAGGGCCGCGCTCTGTTCTTCGGGCTCAGCGTGCGCGACCACCTGCGTCTGGCGCGCTCCAAGGACGGCGTCGGTCAGCGCGAGCTGCTGGAGATGCTCCCCGAGCTCGAGAAGTGCCTGGACCGCAAGGCCGGCATGCTTTCGGGCGGCGAGCAGCAGATGCTGGCCGTGGGTCGCGCGCTGGTCAGCCGGCCTCGCATCCTGCTGGTCGACGAGATGAGCCTCGGCCTCGCGCCGGTGATCGTGGAGCGTCTGCTCCCGATCCTGCGCCGTGTCGCCGACGAGCTCGGCACCGCCGTTTTGTTCGTCGAGCAGCATGTCGCGCTCGCGCTCGAGGTGGCTGACCGCGCCTACGTGCTGGCCCACGGCCGCATCGTGCTCGAGGGGCCGGCCCCGCAGCTCCAGGCCGACCGCAGACTGCTCACCGCCAGCTATCTCGGCGAGGCAGTGACAGACCAACTTCCAGACACATCACCCAAACGAAGTGAGGAGAGGTTGCCATGAAGTCAATCCGAAGGACGATCGCCGCCACGGCGATGGTCGGCGCCGCTGCGCTGGCCGTTGGCGCGGGCGCTGCCGGCGCCGCCGGGCATAGAACCGCATCTGCGGCCAGCGGCTTTGGCGCCGTGCATAAGGCCAAGGGCAAGCCGTATGTCTTCGGCCTGATCAACGATGAGACCGGACCGGTCACCTTCCCCGAGGCGCGCCAGGGCGAGATCAGCGCGGCAAACTACGTGAACACCTACATGGACGGCATCAACGGCCACCCGATCAAGCTCGTCGACTGCATCGGCGACGGCACCGCTCCAACCAGCGCCCGGTGCGCCAGCGAGCTCGTCGCCAAGCATCCGCTGGCCATCCTCGGCGCCGCCGATTCCGGTACGCCGGCCTCTGAGAAGGTCTACGAGCGGGCCGGCCTCGATTACCTCGGCGGGATTCCGTTTACGCCCGTGGAGCAGAACGCGAAGAACTCGATCCAGTTCTGGTCGGTCAGCCTCGGCGATAACGCGGCCGCTTCGGTCTATGCCGCCAAGACCCTGAAGGCAAAGACGGCTGCGGTCCTGTACTTCGATAACTCCCAGGGTCAGATCGCCGGGTTGCACATCATCCCGCCGGTGCTGTCCGCCGCCGGGGTCAAAACGGTGAAGACCTTCGGCATACCCCCGACAACGCCCGATCCCTCTCCCGAGGTGGCCTCTGCGATTGCGGTCCACCCCGATGTCGTCTACGTCGACATCCCGGCCAACTGCGGTGTCGTCCTCAAGGACATCAAGAGCCTCGGCTACTCGGGCAAGGTCGTCGGCATCGACCCGTGCACCTCGCCGCCGGCGATCTCATCGGCAGCCGGTGCCGCCGAGGGCATGTACGTCGCGAGCCCGTTCGAGCGAAGCGGTTCCCAGTTCGGCCTGTTCATCTCGGCGGTCAAGAAGTGGGCACCGGCGAACACGGCGATCGACTCGATCGCTGAGGCCGGTTTTGCCACCGTTATGAACGTCCGCGCCGCGCTCGACACGATCAAGGGCAAGGTGACGCAGCGCGTCGATCCTGAAGGCGTTCAGGACCGGGTCAAACCACGCGAACTTCATGTCGCATCCGTACACCTGCAACGGCAAGGCCGATGGCCAAGGCGGTCTCGATCTGCAACGACTACTACGTCATGGAGCAGATCAAGAACTCGCAGCCGGTCATCTCCCACCCGAACGACTGGATCACCTCGAAGGGTTACTTCAAGGGGCTCTAGGCAGCAGTCACGCCATCGTGAGTCCGCCCGCGACAGCGGGCGAACTCACCTCGGCTTCCGTCACCCATGTCCAGCTACCTCCTCTTTCTGATCCTCGGCCTCGGCTCGGGCGCCACTTTCGCCATCCTCGGGCTGGGACTCGTCCTCAAGTACCGCAGCGGCGGTGTCGTGGACTTTGCCCACGGCGCCGTGGCGATGTTCATCGCCTATGTGTTCGTCGAACCTGCGCTCGCAGGGCACGCTGCCGTTGCCGTTGATCGTTGTGCCGAACCACATCAGGCTGAGCTCGACCGGGATCAACACCGCGCTGGCCATCGTGATCGCGCTCGTTTACGCGGCGGTGCTCGGGGCCATCCTGTACTGCGTTGGTCTACCGGCCGCTGCGCGTACGCCGCGCCGCTCACCCGGATCGCGGCCTCGGTCGGCGTGATGCTCGCCTTCGAGGCGATCGGTGTCCTGAACTTCGGCACCACAGCCCAGACGACGCCGCCGATCCTGCCGACGACGCCGGTAACCGATCGGCAGCCTCACGCTTCCCGTCTGACCGAATCTTCTTCACCGGTATCGTGCTCGTCCTGGCCGTCGTGCTGTGGGCCGTCTACCGGTTCACCCGCTTCGGCCTGGCCACCCAGGCCGGCGCCGAGAACGACCGTGGCGCCGCCCTGATCGGCATCTCCGCCAACCGCGTGGCGCTCGCCAACTACGTGATCGCCACGGTGCTCGCCGGGCGCCGCCGGCATCCTGATCGCGCCGGTCGCCAACCTCGATCCGACCTCCTACACGCTGTTCATCGTCCCGGCCCTGGGCGTCGCGCTGGTCGGGCGCTTCGCATCCTTCTGGCTCGTCGCGCTCGCCGGGATCCTGCTCGGGATGGGCCAGTCGGAGATCATCAAGTTCCAGGCGGAGTGGACCTGGTTCCCGCAGGGCGACGTCCCCGATGCGCTGCCCTTCATCCTGATCATCCTGACCATGGCCACCGCGCGCGCGCAGCCTGCTGGCCCGCGGTGAGGAGCTCAGTGCAGCGCAACCCGTCGGTGGCCCGGCCGCGGAACCCGCTGGCCAGCGCCGGGTTCTGCCTGGTCGCCGGGACGCTGATCCTGTTCCTGCTGCAGGGCTCGCTGCGCAACGCATTCATCTCCTCGATGACGTTCATCTGCGTCGCGCTCTCGCTCGTGCTCCTCACCGGCTATGTCGGCCAGGTCTCGCTGGCCCAGATGACCTTTGCCGGAGTCGGCGGGTTCATGCTCGGCCACATCTCCCACGGCTGGGGCCTCGGCTTCCCGTTCTCGCTGATCCTCGCCGGCCTCTGCGCCGTGCCGGTCGGGATCCTGGTCGGGCTGCCGGCGCTGCGGTTGCGGGGGGTCAACCTGGCCGTCGTCACCCTCGGCGCCGCCTTCACGGCGGACGCCGTGATCTTCAACAGCCAGGGATTCGCCGGCGGGCTCATCGGCTTGCCGATCAAGGCGCCGCATCTGCTCGGACTCGACCTCTCGATCGCCCAGGGCCACGCCTACCCGCGCGTGATCTTCGGAGTCATGGTCCTGGTCGTCGTGATCCTGATGGGCTTGCTGGTCGCTCGCCTGCGGCGCGGGGCGGCCGGGCGCATGCTGCTCGCGGTCCGCTCCAACGAGCGGGCCGCCGCCTCGGTCGGCATCAACGTCGCGCAGGCGAAGCTGATGGCGTTCGGGATTGCGGCGTTCATCGCCGGCATCGGCGGCGCCCTCACCGGCTATCAGCAGGGCACGCTGACCGCAGACGGCTTCTGCGACGTTCGCCTCGCTCGGACTGCTCGCGGTCGTGTACGTGGCCGGCATCGGCCGGATCTCCGGGGCGGTCTTCGCCGGCATCATGATGTCCTCGATCGGGCTGGCCGTCACCTTCCTGGATGAGCGGTTCGGCATCGGCAAGTACTCAGACGATCGTCGCCGGTCTGGCTCTGATCGTCACCGCGATCGCCAACCCCGACGGCGTGATGAGCACCAGCACCGGCAAGGGACCGGCGGTAGCGTTCTTCCGCCTGCAGGACGCGGTTCTCGCCCGCCTGAATCGGTCGCGACCTCCGGGTTCACCGACCCTGTCGCGTGAGGCCGCGGACCCAAATGGGAAGCCGGTGGTTGACGAGCACTCCCATGTCTGAACGAAGGGCGCCAAGACCCGATCGGCTGCATCGGTAGCCAAGCCAGTGTCGTGCTCACGGCACGATGCTGATCGCGCGCAGATCGATGACGAGTCCACCCTCGACCGTCGAGTGACCGGGCAGCGAATGCCCGCCACCGCGCACGGCGATGGTCAGACCATGCTCCAGTGCGTAATCGACCGCGAGCGCCACGTCCTCGGCGCCGGCGCACTGAGCGATCAGGGACGGGGAACGGTCGTGCATCACGTTCCAAACCGAGCGGGCAGCGTCGAAGTCCTCGTCCCCCGGCGCGATCACTCGTCCGGCGAATCCCGCGATCCCGTGAGTCTGAGAAGGCGTCAAGGTCCGACTTCGATTGAAATAGGTGTCGAGGACGCATTAGGGCTGATGGAGGCCCACGACGGCGTACACAGCGCCATCGTTTTCTAGGCCGCCTGGCCGAGGCTCTCGCCGAGCAGAGCCATCGTCTCGGCCCAGGCGTGCTCGGCCCCTGACTCGGTGTAGGCCGGCATGCCGGGCATCATGTAACCGTGCTCGGCCCCCGGGATGACCTCGATCCGGTGACTGACTCCGTGCTCCTCGAGCTCGGCTTGCAGCGGCGCAATCAGCGATAGCGGCGTGACGTGGTCATTCTCGCCAAAGCCGAGATACAGAGAGGCCAGGACGGAGCCGGCGGTCAGGTGCGGTGAGTCGGGCTCGTCGGTGACGATTCTCGACGGGTGCAGGAGCGATGCGGCGGCCACTTCGCGGCCGAAGGCCTCAGCCGCCCGCAGGCCCATCCGCCCACCCATGCAGAAGCCGACACACCCCCACGGCTGCTCGGCGCCGCCGGGAACCGCCTCCAGCATCCGGCGCGTATCGGCCAGCACCTCTGCGTCCCTCACGCGCCCGACGATCGCGCCCATGCGTCCGAACTCAGAGCCGTCACCGGCCGCCAGCTTGCCCAGATCCGGCCTGTCGGCCGGATCAAAGGCGTAATACAGGTCGGGCAGGGCAACGCGGTAGCCGTCGTCGGCCAGCCGCGCGGCGTAGCCCTGTATGGCGGGTCGGATACCGGGCCCGTCCATGAACATGACGACGAGCGGGAACGGCCCTTCGCCGGCGGGACGGTAGAAGTGCACCGGCATAGTCCCGCGCTCGGTCGAGACGTCGATCACCGTGGGGTTCATGCTGCCTCCTGTCGTGAGCTGATTGCGTTCCGCGCAGCCTCGGTCCCGGCGATCCGGCCGAACACGATCGCATCGGTCAGCCCGCCTCCGTGCTCGGTCAGGTGACCCCAGATCGAGCCCGCGGCGCCGGCCGCGAACAGGCCCGGGATCGGCGCGCCGCCGGCACCCAGGACGCGAGCCGTCGCGTCGCGGCGCGGGCCCCCGGAGGCGGTCGCCACCCCGGGATGCATTCGGATCGCATAGAGCGGCGCCGCCAGGGGAGCCAGCGTCGCCGCGGTGCGCGCCCGAACAGCTCGTCGCGTCCCACAGCCACGGCGCGGGCGTAGTCGGACAGGGTTTGTTCCAGAATGGGGCGTGAGAGACCGGTTGCGGTGGCGAGCTCGGCGGCGCTCTCGCCGCGGTGAATCCATCCGGCCTGCCACCTCGGCTGAGTTGTCCGGCGCTCCAGTCATAGCCGTTGGGGCTGCCGACGATCCCGTGCAACGGCCCGGCCAGCCGAGCGGCCTCGTCAAAGACGATCCAGCCGGGCATCCGCGGACGGTTCTCGCGCCGGGGCAGGTAGGTCGTGACCGCAGCGCACCCGGTCGTGCACCTCCCAACCGGTCTCGTCGGCGAAGCGCCGCCCGTCGCCGTCGAGATAGACGAAGCTCGGTGCGTGCACATCGAGCGTGAACGCGGCCGGGAAATCGGCGTGAACGAAGGCCAGCCATCCGAAGAAGGCGCCCATGTGCCAGAGCGCGCCGTGCGCCTGCTGGGCCAGTCGCAGCGTGTCCCCGGTGTTGCCCTGATGCCCGACGGAGACCAGCGGCAGCCGGGAGGTAGGTGTCGCAGAGCTCAGGGTCGGCCTCGAAGCCACCGCTGGCAGAGCACCACGCCGCCGCGCGCACGGATCGCCTGCGCCGAGACGCCGCGATCCGACCACTGCGCCCGTGACGCGTCCCGCGCTGATCGAGCTTCAGTTCCAGCGCCGGAGTGTCGGTGGCGACCGGCAATCCCACGGTCTCTGACCGCAGCTTCGAGCCGCTGCCACAGCCCGACGCCCGGGCGCACTCGTGGATCGGTCGGGGTGAACTGCCGGTAGCTGACACTCGCCGCCTGCCGGGGAAATGCGGCCAGGACGGCAGCATGCCCGCCGAACGCGGCGATGTCCACCGGGGCGGTGGCGCCTCCCAGGGAGCTGAGAAATTCCGGCACCTCGGGCAGGCCGGCGGCGAACGCCTCGAGCACCGGCGCAGTCGGTCTTACCAAAGCACAGCGCATCGAGATGCTCGACCGCATGGGGGCCACCGACCTCGAACAGGAAGCCGCCCGAGTGGACGCAGTTGCCGCCGCCGGCCGAGGTCTTCTCGACCACGGCGACCGAGGCGCCGGCGTCGTGGGCGGCGATCGCCGCCGTCGCCCCGGCGGCGCCGAAGCCGACGACGAGGACGTCCACCGCGTCGGGGAGGCTCATGTCGGGCGGGCCGGTCATGATCCGCAGTGGGTCACTACCGTCCCAGTCGTGCGCCGCGGCGCGCACCATCGCGTAGAAACCGAGGATCTCCTCGCGCTCCTGGAGCACCTCGACCGGGTGCCCGAACAGCGGGCCGGCCTCAAACCAGACGGCCGAGGCGGGGCCGGTCCGGCCGGTGTGGAACGGGTTCAGGCCGGTGGCCTCGAGCCGGGCGGTCTCGGCTTCGAGCGAAGGCGCGATGCAAGCCGACGTGGCCGATGCCGGCGCCGGCGCGCCACCAGCGTTTGGCGGAATCCATCGGCCGAGCGTCGTGCACCTGGGTCAGCTCGACCAGGATCGGACCCCAGCTTCCGAAGGCGGAGGAGTGGTCGTAGCACGGCTGGGCGCACCGCGGTAGGTCACCTCGTCGAAGACCATGTGCTCCATGCCGAAGAACGGGCCGGCGCCGAAGTCGGCGACAAACTGCTCGACCCCCGCGCGGAGGTCGTCGACGACGTAACCGATGTGATGGAGGGGTGGGAGTCGAGGCACGCGAAAACTGTACACGTATTGACGTTCTGTATGCAATACTGGCTCCGGGATGGAGATCGGCTTCGATCACGTCGGCCTCTCGGTGGCCGACCTGGACGCCGCTGAGGCGTTCTATGGCGACGCTTCGGCTTCAGGCGTCAGCTCGCCTTCGAGCTCTCCCCGCATCCGATCCGTGGTGTCATGCTGACCCACCCGAACGGGATGCGGCTCGAGCTGTTCCAGCACGAGGCATCGGTCCCCGGGCTGCAGGGCGCCACGCCGATCGAGGCGATCGGGACGCGCGGCTACGGCCACTTCGCGTTCCGGGCGCCCGGACATCGGCCGGTCTTCGACGCTGCGCTGGCGGCGGGGGCCGCAGGCCAGAGTGCCGCCGTCCGCGTCGCCCGAGCCCGGGGTTCGCTTCGCCTTCCTCGCCGACCCTGAGGGCAACCTGGTCGAGCTGGTGGAGCGCGGCGTGATGGGGCGGCTCGACGGCAAGGTGGCGCTGATCACCGGCACCGCCGGCGGCCAGGGCGCCGCCGCGGCCCGGCTGTTCGCGCCGAGGGCGCCACCGTGTTCGGCTGCGACCTCGACGCGGAGCGGGCGGAGGCTGTCGCGCCGAGATCCGCGCCGCCGGAGGCGAGATGTCGAGCACCGCTCCGGTCGACCTGGCCGACCCCGAGGCCGCCGCGGCCTGGGTCGATGCCGCGGCGGCGCGCGCCGGCGGCATCGACGTCCTCTACAACAACGCCTCCGCGCCCCGGGTCGGCCGTTCGCGGAGCATGACCTGGGATGACTGGCGGTTCACCCTCCACAACGAGCTCGACCTGATCTTCACGGTCACCAAGGCGGCCTGGCCGCACCTGATCGCGCGCGGCGGCGGCGTGATCATCAACACCGCGTCGGTCTCGGCCCACCGCGGCGCGACCTTCATCGAGCAGGCCGGTCACGGTGCCGCCAAGGGCGGCGTGCTGGCGCTCACCCGGCATCTGGCGGCGTCGGGCGCGCCGCACGGGATCCGCGCCAACTCGATCAGCCCCGGGCCTGATCGTCACTCCGCAGATCGAGCCGTTTCTCGACGAGCCCGGCCATCCGGTACACGAAATGCTCCACAGCCATCCGCTCGGCCGGCTGGGAGAGCCGGACGACGTGGCCGCTCGTTGCGCTGTTCCTCGCCTCCGACGACGCCTCGTACCTGAACGCCGTCGATATCGTCGTCGACGGCGGCCAGTCGCTGATCTCATGAGCGAATTCACCGGCGAGCTCATCTGGCGCGGCGACCCCGGCTACGAGGACGGCGCGGGTCGGGCCGGGTGTTCAACGGCCGTCGCCCCGACCGCTTTCCGGTCGCCGTCCTGCTGGCGCCGAGCGAGGATGATGTCGTTGCCGGCGTGCGTCTGGCCCGCGAGCGGGATCTGCAGCGTCTCGGTGCGCGCCGGCGGCCACAGCTGGGCGGCATGGAGCGTCCGTGACGATGCGCTGCTGATCGACCTCGGCGCGCATGCGCGAGATGTCCTTCGATCCGGCGACCGGGATCGCCACGGCCAGCCCGGCCGTGCAGGGCGGGACCGAGCTGATCCCGTTCCTGAGCTCCCACGGTCGCGCGTTCCCCGGCGGGCATTGCCCGAGCGTGGGCCTCGGCGGCTTCCTGCTCCAGGGCGGACAGGGCTGGAATTCGCGCAGGCGCGGCTGGGCGTGCGAGAGCGTCGTCGGCGATCGACGTCGTCACCGCCGACGGGCGAGCTGCTGCGCGCCGACGAGAGCCAGAACTCGGACCTGCTGTGGGCGGCACGCGGCGCCGGTCCCGGCTTCTTCGGGGTCATCACCCGCTTTCACCTGCAGACCTATCCGCTGCCCAGCGCGATGACCCACGACACCTGGATGTTCGAGCTCTACGAGCTGGAACCACTGCTCGGATGGATCGACGAGCTGCTGCCCACGCTGGACCGCGTCGTCGAGCCGGTCATCGCGGCGACCCGGGTACCTCGTCCGGAGGGCCCTCCCGTCCTGTTACTCCATACCACGGCGATGTGCGACTCGAGGACGAGGCCGAGCGGGTGCTGGCGCCGCTGGCCGCCTGTCCGATCGCGGATCGGGCGATCGGGCACGAGCGCGGCCCGACCACGGTCGAGGCCGAGAACGAAGCCCAGGGCGCCCAGAATCCCGAGGGCTACCGCTACGCCGTGGACTGCACGTGGACCGACGCCCGAGCGGCCGAGCTCGCGCCGCTGCCTACGTGACCTCTGGTCGGAGCTGCCCACCGAGCACTCGTTCTCGATCTGGTACGGCTGGTCTCCGGCCGGACCACTGCCTGACATGGCCTTCTCGGTCGAGGGACACGCCTACGTCGCCACCTATGCCATCTGGCCGGACCCGGCCGACGACGAGCGTCATCAGCGCTGGGTGGTCAGCCACACGCGACGGCTGGCGGCGCTCGGCAAGGGCGTCTATCTGGGCGACACCGACTTCCTGCAACGCTCCGATCGGTTCCTCTCGCCGGCCAACTTTGCCCGGCTCGAGAAGATCCGGGCCCTGCGCGACCCAACCGGCCGCTTCTGCTCGTACCTGATCGCCGATGGCGCCGAGCTCAACGCAGAACCAGCCCGCCATCCGCGCACAGCGTCTGTCCCGTGAGCGCTCCGGCCTGATCGGAGACGAGGAAACCGACGGCAGCGGCGACGTCGTCCGGCACGAGATCCCGGTCGATGGCCATCCGAGCCCTCACCGCCTCGAACGCCCTCTGCGGCATGCCCTCCGCCGCGGCTGGCGTGCGTGTCAGCCCGGGAGCCACGCAGTTCACGGTGATCCCGTCGCGGCCCAGTGACCGGGCCAGAGACCGCGCGACTCCGATCAGCGCCGCCTTGCTGGCCACGTAGGGGAGGAGCTCGGCGGCCGGCGGATCCCAGACCGTGTCGGACACGACGCAGACGATCCGGCCGAAGTGGCGCTCTGCCATGCCGGGCGCGAACGCCTGGGCCAGCCACAGCGCCGACTCGACGTTGACCGCCTGCACCCGGCGCCAGGTCGGCTCGTCGAGCTCGGAGAGGTTGGCTCGGTCGAACGCGGCAGCGGCGTGGACCAGCACGTCACAACGCCCGTGCCGCTCGAGCACGGTGGTTGCTGCGGCCTGGACCTCGCCCCGCTGGGCGAGGTCCACCGAGGCTTCGCCGCTGAGATCGAGCACCTCGACCTCATGGCCCGATGCGCGCAGCACGCCCACGATCGCGCTACCGATCGCGCCGGCGCCCCCGGTCACGACGGCGATTCGTTTCATGACATTTCTGCACTCATTTGATGGATCTGCATACAATAATTGAAATGAGATCAGGAGAGGGTATGTCTTCCAGAGTTGATGCGACGCAGCCCGTCCGGGGGCTCCCAGGCGAGCCCGTGCCCTACTACCTAGCCGACGGAGACGGGCGCGCCCACCTGCTTCTGGGTCAGGTCGGACGTGCTCTCGCCGGTACCGAGGAGACTGCCGGGGCGATGTCGGTGATGACCGCCGTCGGGCCCGTCGGCCGTCCGATCCCTCTGCACCGCCACGAGAGCGAGCACGACTATTTCCTCTGTGTCCGCGGCCGTGTGCAGGTGTGGGCCGACGGCGTCAGCCGCATGCTCTATCCGGGCGATGTCGCCAGCGTTCCGGCCGGCGTGCTGCATGCCTACCAGTTCCACGGGCACTACAGCCAGTTCATGGGGCCGATCGCGCCGGCGGGCTGGGACCGTTTCTTCGATCTCACCGGCACTCCCTATGCTGGCCCGGCCTATCCGCAACGCGACGACAGCCCGCCCCCATTCGCCAAGTTCGGTGAGGCGGAGGCCCGGTTCGCCATGAAGTACTTCCCGGAGGAGCCTTACACCGAGCTCAGCGAGGGTCCCGACGACAGCCTGCCGGGGACAATGGCGCCATATTTCCTGCGGGCCGGCGAGGGCCCGCGCCACGAGCTGTTCGGCCAGATCGCCTTCCAGCTGATGACCGGCGCCGAGAGCGGTGGTCAGCTCGGCATGACGCTCACCGAGGGCCCCCGCTCCGCGCCGATCCCGGCCCATGTCCACGAGAGCACCTATGAGGCGATCTACTGCTTGGACGGCCGCCTGCGCGTGACCATCGAGGGTGAGGAGCATCTCATGACCTGCGGCGACTTCATCAGCATCCCGGCCGGAACCGAGCACACCTATGCGCTGGAGGCCCACCTGACTCGCTTCGCCAGCATGTACGGCCCATCGGGGGTGGAGCGTTTACATGAGGTCGCCGGGCAGCCGGCCGAGGAACGGATCTTTCCCGAGCAGGGCGGTCCGGTCGATCCCGACCGCCTGGCCGCCGCAGCCGCCGAGCTCGACATCGTCTTCGTCTAGGGGCTCGGAATGGGATCGACCAAAGTATTGATCGCCGGTGGCGGCATCGCCGGGCTGACCCTTGCCCAGGGCCTGCGTCGCGAGGGGGTGGCTTGCCAGGTGTTTGAGCGTGACCCGCTGGAGCGCTGGCGCACGGGCTACCTGCTGAACCTCGACGTCGAGGGGGACCGGGGCCTGGAGGCGTGTCTACCGCCCGATCTCTACGAGCTCTACAAACGCGCCAGCGGGAAAACCATGTCCGGTCACGACGAGTCGGTCGTCCTGAACCCGATGGGCGTCCGGCTGACATCGATGCCCCACGTCGGCGAGGCGGCCACCGGGACCCGGCCACCGACCAACATCGACCGCCGGACCTTCCGTCAGATCCTGCTCGCCGGCCTCGAAGACGTCGTGCGCCACGGCTGCGAGGTCGCCGGGGTGGAGGTCGGCGACGGATCCGTGACGCTGATCCTGGCCGACGGCAGCCGGATCGAGGGAGACGTGCTGGTTGCCGCCGATGGCGTCGGATCGACGGTACGGCGACAGGTGATGCCCGAGGTCGAGATCGTCCCCTCGCCGGTCGGCGCGCTCGGCCTGTTCGGCCGCGCCCCGCTCTCCGAGGCGGTGGCCGCACAGGTTCCCCCGGAGATCTGGGATGCCGGCTTTGCCATCGTCTCCGACGGCCGCGGGACGATGCTCGGGATCGGCCATTGGGAGCCGTGCCAGCCAGTGGCCGAGGCTGCCGCAGAGCTGAGGATCGCCGGCCAGTTCGATCAGGCCGCACCCTATTTCATGCTCAATGGGGCCATCCCGCCGAGCATCGAGGTGCCGACGCCGGCCGAGTGGACGGCTGACACGCCGGGCGAGATGCACGCGACGATGATCGCCGCGGTCTCCGGATGGCACCCGGTGATCCGCGCTCTGGTGGAGTCGATCGATCCGGCGACCCTGTTCTCACATCCGTTCCGGCGCCTGGATCCGACGCCGCCGTGGTCCCCGTCCCGGGTGACCTTTCTCGGGGACGCGATCAACGCCATGCTGCCGACCCTCGGAAAGGGCGCCAACATGGCCATGCGCAACGCCTCCGAGTTGCGCGACCAGCTGCTCGCGGCGGATCGCGGCGAGCGTTCTCTGCTCGAGGCGGTCGCCGCCTATGAGGAGGACATGCGCGCCGCGACCTATCCGCTGATGGAGATGGCCGCCGATCACAACCGCTTCGGCGGCGGTGGCCTGAGTGGCCCGTCGGAGGGGCGTCCCGAGGGAGCGGCCGCATGAAGCTGCTCGGGCTCAGTGCCGGTAACCCCGACGGCAGCGCCGAGATCCTGTTGAAGATCGCGCTGCGGGCCGCCGAGGATGCGGGCGTCGAGGTCAGCCTGATCCGGCTCGATGACCTGACCCTGCCCACCCGACCGGTCGGGCCCGGTGCGGGGGCCACCGCCGACGACGGGACCTGGCTGTGGGATCAGGTGATGGAGAGCGACGGCCTGATCGTCTCGGCTCCGATCTACTCAAGGACCGTGCCGGGCAAGCTGAAGCTCGTGGCCGACCGTCTCTCGGGCCCGGCGGCCGACGTGGTCTTCGCCGAGAGTCACCGCGCCTTGGTGCAGGCCGGCGAGACGCCGCCGGTGGCCTTCCCCTACGACGAGCGCGTGTTCCGTCCGCGGGTCGCCGGTCTGATTGCGGTCGGGGGCGCGCTCACCTCGCAGTGGCGCTCGCTGGCGCTGCCGCTGATGCATCAGATGATGTTCTCCGCGCAGATAGCGGTGGCCGATCAGCTGTTGGTCGGTGGGGCCGGAATGCCGCGCTCGGTGGTGCTCGACGCGGCCGCGTTGCTCGACGCCGCCCGCGTGGGGGTGAGCGTCGGCTCGCAGCTCGGCCGCGGCTTCGACGAGGTCGAATACCGCGGGGAGAATGGCCTCTGTCCGCTCTGTCACCTGTCCGCGGTGGAGATTCACGAGGCCGCGGTCGAGTGCGTGACCTGCGGCGCGGGAGGGCGACTGGAGGTGGTCGACGGTAGCCCCGTGGTGCGCTTCGACGACGCCGCCGGGCTCAATCGATCGGTGATCGGACTGGCCGAGAAGCGCGCCCACTTCCACGAGGTCCAGGACACCGCCGGCGTGCAGGGGCCGCTGGCGGGCGAGATCGAGCAGCGTGCAGCGGCCTACGCCCAGTATGACCGGCGCATAACCCCGCCGGCTGAGCTCGCGCCGTCGCGCTGAGATCGGCCCAACGCCGGTCGGTGCGAGAGCCGGCGCGACCGATCAGCTGCGCCGCCCGATGGTGAAACGGAAGACGTTGTGCATTTCCACGCGCCCGTCGGGCAGCGTGAGGGGCTTCACCGCCTCCCGCAGCGCCTCGGTAGCGGCGGCCACGCCGGCCGCCGCGATCGCCATCGCCCCGCCGCCGGAGGCGAGCACCGCGCGCAGGGCGCCGTCGACCGTCTGGTGCGCCCACACGACCGGTACCTCGCCTGACTCGGTGATCTCGAGGCCCGCGGCGCTCAACAGTCGCTCCAGGCCGCCGGGTTCCGAGAGGCCGTAGGGGAGGTGGCTGCCGGGAGCGGCCGCACGCGCCCGCAGCGGTTCAAGGGCCATGTGCAGCACCGTCCCCTCGTTCCGCTCCGGTTCAGCGAAGGTCGTGGCCGCCACCAGACCGCCCGCGCGCACGACGCGCGCAGCCTCCCGAACGGCGCCCTCCGGCGATTCGGCGAACTGGAAGGCGTTGAAGCCGACCGCCGTGTCGAAGCTCTCATCGGCGAACGGCAGCGCGTCCATGCTCGCCTCCACCACGGCGGCGTCCGGCACCCGTTCGCGCGCGATCTCGAGTAGCTCCGGCGTCAGGTCCACGCCGGTGACCGTCGCTCCCTGCGCGGCGGCCAGGCGCAGCGCGTAGCCCGAACCGCAGCCGATGTCGAGCAGGCTGTGGCCAGGTCCGAACGGCCAGTTTGGCCAGCACCGTGGCGAACAGGACGTGATTCGATGGTTCGGCCAGGTCGGCCCAGTCTCGCGGCCTGGCCCCCCACTGTTCGCTTCCACTCACGGGGCTAATACTTGCATACATTTTGGCAATCTGTGTAGAGTTTTGCCGCAATGAGTCGAACCACGGACCTTCCCCTGAGCGAAGCGCGGGCGCTCATAGCCCGCGCGATAGACAAGGCCGAGCAGATCGGCATGCGCGGATCGATCGTCGTGATCGGCGGCACCGGCGCACTGATATCGGGGTCGCGGATGGATCACGGCGGGGCTGGGGGTATGACTCGGGCCCGGTCCAAGGCCTGGATCGCCGCGACCCAGCAGATCCCCAGCGTCGAGCATCTGGGGCGCATGCGGATGATCCCGGCGCCCATGGTCAGCGGTTTCACCGCCTGCTCCCCCGAGGCGATCTTCCCCGGCGCGGGGGGTATGTGTATCCGCGCCGATGACCAGCCGAGCCAGCCGGTGATAGCGGGCATCGCCGCCTCGGGCGCCGGGATCGGCCCGTTCGTCGGGTACCCCGGCTCGGATCCGGAGCAGCTGATCGCCGACGGGCGCCCTTCCAACGGTGAGGACCTGCTGGTGCACTACGCGCTGGGAATTCCCTACGAGGGCCAGCACGGAGATGACATGGAGCGCTGGATCCAGGCCTACGGTTCGTTCCCCGCGAACCCGGGCGCCGGGCTCGGGATGGCGCCGGCGCCACCGGCCCGGAGCCAGGATGAGCACGCGTGGGCGACGGCGCTCGCCGATCGGGTTATGGCGGCCGCCGCCGAGCGTGGCCTGCTCGTGTCGCTGGCTATCGTCGACCGGCGCGGCGATCCGATCCAGCTCGATCGCATGGACGGAGCCGTTGGCGCCTCGCCCGTCGTGGCGGAGGCCGTCGCGGCCACCGCGGCGACGTTCGGCCTCCCCAGCCAGGAGCTGGTCAGCCAGTACCCCGGTCAAGCTGAACTGGATCGGCTGGCGGCGGTCCTGCCCTACGCCATCCTGCCCGCGCCGGGCGGCCTGCCGATCATCGAAGCGGGCCAGGTGGTCGCCGGTCTCGGCATCGGCGGGCCGCCGCCGGCCACCTGTGCGCAGCTGGCCGCTGACATTCTGAGCGCCGGCTGAGGGCGGCATGCCCGAGCGAATCTGCATAGTCGGCTGCGGAGCCATCGGCGGCCTTTACGCCGCCCATCTCAGCCGGCTACCCGACGTGGAGGTGTGGGCCTACGACACCGCCTCTGATCATGTGGCGGCGATCAACCAGCACGGCCTGCGCATCACCGGGCGCGTCGACTTCGTGGCTCACTTTGAGGCGCGCACGGACGCCGCCGAGATCCCGCCCTGCGCGTTCGGGATCTTGGCCACGAAGGGCACCGTGACCGAACTGGCCATCGCCGCCACAGCCCCAGTGTTCGCCGACGGAGCGGTCTGCAGCGTTCAGAACGGGATCGGCAACGAGGAGGTTATCGCCCAGCACGTCCCCCGCGTGATGCGTGGCGTCACCCTTCCGGCCGGCCGCCTGCTCGAGCCTGGCGTCATTCATATGGACGCGCCCGGCCCCACATGGGTCGGCCCGTTCGATGGCCAGTCAGCCCGAGCGGACGAGATCATGAGGCTGGCCGAGGTGCTCAACGCGAGCGGGATGGAGACTCGCACCCCGGGCGATGTCAGAGGCGCGCAATGGACCAAGCTGCTCTTCAACGCCTCCACCAATCCGCTCTGCGCGCTGACCGGCCTGACCCATGGGCAGCTCTGCACCCACCCGCCGACCCGCCGGCTGGCCGGAGCCCTGATCGATGAGGGGCGGGAGGTGGCCGACGCGCTCGGCATCACGCTGGACGACGATCCCGCCGAACTGATCGACGAAGCCGCGCGGACCAACTTTGATCATCGCCCGAGCATGCTCCAGGACATCAGCGCCCGTCGCCGTACCGAGATCCTCACGCTCAACGGGGGCATTGCGCGCGAGGCCGCCGGCTGCGGTCTGGCCACGCCGCTGCACACGAGCATCGTCGAGTTGATCTCCGGTCTCGAGCACAGCTGGACGCTCGCCTAGACCGCAGCTGGGCGCTCGCCTAGACCGAGAACATTCGGGCCGATTGTGGACTATTCGGCAAAGTGTATGCAATAATGGAGGCCGATCATGGACACGCCGCAGACAGTCAACTGGGATGAACAGGAGTTCACCGAGGTGCGGCCCGGGATCTTCGGATCGACCATCCACACCCCTCAGCTGACCGCGACGCTCTACCGCTACGGAGCGGGTACGAGCTGGGAAGAGCATCAGCACCCCCAGGACCAGATCACGCAGGTGCTCGAGGGAACCATCGATTTCGTGGTGAACGGTCATCCCGTTCGTCTGAGCGCCGGACAGCTCGGAGCTCTGCCGGGGGGGACACCGCACTCGGCCACGGTCCCGGCCGATGGCCCGGCAGTGACGCTTAACGTTTTCACTCATCGCGAGGCGCCTCCGAGTGCCTGACTGGCTGGGCCTCGCCGACCAGCGCGTGCTGGTGGCCGGCGGCGCCGGAACACTCGGCGTCGCCCTGGTGGACGGATTCCTGGCGGCCGGCGCGTCCGTGGGTGTCACAGATCTGAGCGAGCCCGCGCTCGCCGCCCTCGACCCGCGCGTGACCGTGAGATGCGCGGCGGATCTGAGTCAGCCGGCGGCGGCCCGGCAGGCCGTGGCCGATGTCCGCGACGGACTGGGTGGCCTGGACGTCTTCGTGCACTGCGTGGGTATCAACGACCGGCGCTCGATCGAGGAGTACAGCGCCGAGGATTGGGAGCGCATCGTCTCGGTGAACCTGACCAGCGCATTCCACACCGCCACCGAGGCACTCGTCGCAATGAAGGCCCAGAGCCACGGACGGATCATCTTCTTCTCCTCAGTCGCCGGTCGCAGCGGCCACAAGTTGCACGGACCGTATGCGGCCACCAAGGCCGCGATCAACCAATTGATGCGGGTCATCGCTCACGAGAACGCGGAACATGGCGTTACGGCGAATGCCGTGGCGCCGGGGTACATGGACACCACGCTGACCCGGCAGTACCTGACAGAGCATCCGGACAAGCGTGAGGCGCTGGTCGCGCTGATTCCGGCCGGCCGCTTTGGCCACCTGCAGGAGGTAGTTGACCCGGTGTTGTTCCTCAGCTCCCCGCGCGCGAGTTTCATCACCGGGCAGGTGCTTTACATCGACGGCGGTCGGACGATCGTTTAGGCAACCACCAGCCGCACCGAGGAGAGAGATGGAAAGGCGATTTGAAGGCAGGACGTTCATGGTCACGGGGGCGGGCACGGGATTTGGTGCCGCGCTGTCGGTGCGGGCCGCGCAGGAGGGAGCCAGCAAGGTTCTCGTCCACTACCGCAGCTCGGCCGAGGGCGCCGAGCGCACCGCCGAGCGGGTGCGCGAGGCCGGAGCCGAGGCCGAGGTGATCCAGGGCGACATCACCTCATGGGATGACATCAAGCGCATGGCCGAGTTCGCCTTCGGCGAGTTCGGCGGCCTTGACGTGCTGATGAACAACGTCGGCGATATGGCCTCGGGACAAGCCTCCTGGACCGAGGTGACCGAGGAGGCCATTGACCATGTGCTCGCGGTTGACATCAAGGGCACCATGCTGATGATTCACGAGTTCGGCCAGCGGATGAACGAGCGCGACGGTGGCGTGATCGTGAACGTGGGGTCGACCGTGATCGTGCGCGGCAGCCCACGGGCACCGCAGTACGCGGCCGGCAAGTACGGGCTGCTCGGCGTGACCAAGTCCTACGCCAAGGCGTTGGCACCGAAGGTCCGGATCAACATCTTCGCACCCGGATTCATGGAGACCGAAGCCGTGCTGCGGCGACCGGAGTGGAACACGGGCCGCCGCGACATGATCCTTTCCGGGACCCCGGCTGGGAAGATTCCCAAGCCGGAGGACATGACCGGCGCCGCCCTGTTTTTGGCCAGCGATGACGCGCACCACATCACCGGCTCATACATGATTGCCGACGGCGGCTACAGCATGCTCGGTGCGTAACCAGCAGAAGGGGTGAGATGCGGGAGAACGGCCAGAACACCGAAGACGTCTACGAACGAGTGCGCATGGCCATCCTCGATGGCGACCTGGCGCCGGGATCGGTGATGTCCCAGGTCGGCCTCGCCGAGGAACTCGGCATCAGCCGCACACCGCTGCGCGAAGCTCTGCGCATGCTCCAGAGCGAGGGCTTGGTCGAGGGCGAGCCCAACCGTCGCGTGCGCGTCGCCCCGATGACCGCCGAGGATCTGGAGCAGCTGTGCGTCATGCGCGTGACGCTCGAAGCCGAGGCGCTGCGGCTGTCACTTCCCGCAATGACGTCTGAGGACATCGCCCGGCTCGAGGGCTTCATGGCCGAGATGGCCCACTACGCCCAGGAGAAGGACTACCGGCGCTGGACTGTGCCCCATCACAAGTTCCATCGGACGCTCACCGAGCGCGCGGGGCCGCGCCTGAACTTCGTGCTGGCCCAGATGTTCGACCACGCCGAGCGCTACCGACGTCTGCATATCGGTCAGGGACCCAGCGCCTGGGCGACACCGGACCATCGGGACATCCTGGATGCGTGCAAGGCGGGGGATCGAGACAAGCCGGCCGCGCTTCTGGCCGGGCACCTGGCTCGCACCGGCCTGGAGGTCTCGGAGCTGTTGGAACCCGGCTACGACCCGGTCAAGCTGAAGGCGGCCGTGGTCGACGCGGGCGGCACCGTGCCCAAGCAGGTCGGGGTGGCGGCCGCCTGAGCCCGAGCGGGGCGCGGCAGCCGCTCAGCCCCGGCAACGGACGCGAAGATGACTGTTATCCGTAGTCGTGTGGGGATTGTGGGGGCTGGTCCGGCCGGCCTTCTGCTCTCGCATCTGCTGGGGCGGGCCGGCATCGAGTCGGTGGTCATCGACAGCCGAACGCGAGAGGAGATCGAGACGACCGTCCGGGCCGGGATCCTTGAGCAGGGGACGGTCGAGGTGCTGCATGAGAGCGGCGCGTCGGGGCGGGTGCTCGAGCAGGGGCACCGTCACGACGGCATCGAGTTGCGCTTCGCGGGGGAGGGGCACCGGATCGATTTCCAGGACGCCTGCGGTCGCAGCGTGTGGTTGTACCCCCAGCATGAGGTCCTGTGTGACCTGTTGGCCGCGCGGACCGCCGCCGGGCAGGATCTTCGCTTCGGGTTCACGGCGACCGGGGTTGAGCTGGGGCCGACGACGCAGATGATCTCTGCCGTTGATGCGGAAGGCGGGCCGCTCATGATTGAGGTTGACTTTGTGGTGGGGGCCGATGGGTCCCGGAGCGTCGTGCGACCAGCGGTGTGCGGGTCGGCCACCAGCGGGTTCTTCCGGGAGTACCCCTTCGCCTGGTTCGGGATTTTGTGCCACGCCGCGCCGAGCGCTCCCGAGTTGATCTACAGCAACTCACCCGATGGGTTTGCCCTCATCAGTCAGCGCAGCCCGACGGTGCAACGGATGTACCTGCAGTGCGACCCGGAGATGGACCCTGGCACCATGACCGACGACGAGGTCTGGCAGGAGTTGAGGAAGCGGGTGGCTCCCCATGAGCTGAATCAGGGCGAGATCTTTCAACGCGACGTATTGCGCTTTCGCAGCTTCGTGGCAAGCCGAATTCTTAACGGTCGGGCCGTCCTCGTCGGGGACAGCGCGCACACCGTGCCGCCGACGGGAGCGAAGGGGATGAACCTGGCCATCGCGGATGTCGTCGTGCTGGCCCGCGCGCTCGAAGCCCTGTTCAACGCCGGCGACAGCAGCTGGCTGGATCGCTACGAATCCGATGTGCTGCCCCGGATCTGGAAGGCTCAACACTTTTCCTGGTGGATGACCAGCATGCTGCATCTGGCGCCGGGGTCCAGTGACTTTGACCGCCTCCGGCAGTTGGGTGAGCTACGCACCGTCACCGAATCCGAGGCCGGGACGGTCCTACCTGGCTGAGGCCTATACCGGCTGGCCCTGGCGGGCTGATCGGTCTGCTATCGGTGCGTAGTGACCAGGCTCGGCCGATATCCGATAATCCGATTATGACGGAGATTTCGGCAACGGAGGCGTCCAAGCGATTCGCGGACGTGCTGGATGCCGTTGAGCATCGCGGCGAGAGCTTCACGGTGGTGCGTCGCGGGCGTCCGATCGCGACGGTCATCCCGGCTCGACGCTCGACGCTCGGTGTGCTCCGGGGCTTCCTTCACGGTCACACGCCAGACCCCGAATGGACGATGATCTCGCCGAGCTGCGGCGCCTCACCGGCGTCGCGCCGATGAGCGATCCGTGGAAAGACTGATTCTCGATTGCGGCGCAGAGATCGCGCTGGAACGCGGCGCCGTCGAATCCAATCAGCTTGGTGGCGCCGACGCTGATGTTGCGATCAGCGCAATCACAGCGGCTGAGCTGCTCGTCGGAGTCGAGTTTGCCGACCACAAACGCCGCGATTCTCGCCGCACACTGGTTGAGGGCATATTCGCGCGTGTCGAGGTCGTTGTCTTTGACCTCAACATCGCACGTCATCACGCGACCCTCCTGGCGCATGTCCGCCGCTCCGGCCGACCACGCGGAGCGCATGACCTGCAGATCGCCGCGACGGCCAGAGCGACCGATCGTATGGTCCTGACCACCGATATGAAAGCGTTTAACGGACTGCCTGACGTGAGCTACCGGGTCATCGCTGCGCGCGCCCTGAGGCGGGGGAGAGCCTGAGCTCGCCGGTGCTGGCCTCAGCCGTTGCGCTGTCATCGAGCAGAGCGGTGAAGTATTCGGCGATCCGCTCGAGGACTCGCGCGGCGGCGTCCAGCTCGTCCTCGCTGAACTGGTCGAGCGCTGCGCGCCAGCGCGGCTCGAGCTGGGCCTGGCGCTCGGCGATTACGGCGGCGCCCTGCTCAGTCAGGGTCGAGAGCACGACACGCCGATCCTGTGCCGAGCGGGTGCGTGTGACCAAACCGGCGGTCTCCAGGTGCTCGAGCATCTGGGCCACGGTTGCCGGTGACAGGTCGGCCTGATCGGCCAGTTCGCGGGCGGAACGCTCGCACCGGCCGGCCAGCCCAAATAGCAGGGCGTACTGGGCGTAGCTGATGTGCCCGAGCTGCTGGGTCTCACGTCCCCGCAGACGTCGCACCCCCACCATCGCCCGTTTGAAGGCCAGGCCGAGGCGGCCCGCCGCGGTCGTTGGGTCGTAGTGAGATCCGACCACCGGTCTCGTCGCCGGAGATCCAGCCTCCGCGTGGGCGGTCTCCGCGGAGCGAGCGGTCGCGTCCGCCGAGACGATCGTGCCGGCGGAGGCGTCGGTGCCGCTCATGCCAGGGCCTCGGCCACCGCGCCGGACTCGAGCGCGGCATGGTCGGGATCCGGCCCGCCGGTGGCTCGCGCGGCCCGCCGGGCGTTGGCCTCAGCTCGCATCAGAACGAGACAGGGGATGATCGCGGCGGTGGCCATCGCCGCCGACCACCAGAACGCCGTGCCGAAGGCGTGCGCCGCGGCCGCGGGGGTGTGTGCGTGGCGGCGGGCGTCGGCCAGCACCACGGCCAGGATCGTGGTGCCGATCGAGCCGCCCACCCGGTTGAGCACGTTGAGCTGAGGGGTGGCGTGGCTGACCTCGCTGCGGTTGAGGGCGGCAAACGCGGCCGTCATCGCCGGCATGAAGCTGGCTCCCATGCCAGCCCCGCGGAAGAACATCGTGCCGCAGAGGGCGGCGACGCTCGTGTGGGCGCCGATCAAGCCGAACGGGATCGTCATGACCGCCGTGACGATCACACCGACCAGCGCCACCGGACCGCCACCGTAGCGCTCGGTGAGGCGGGCCGCGAGGGGCATCGTCACGGCCATGCCAAGGCCCTGCGGGCCGGTCAGCAGGCCGGTCTCGAGGACGCTGTAGCCGCGTAGCTCCTGCCAGTAGAGGGGCATCAGGATCATCGCGCCGAACACCGCGGCGCCGAGCGCGAACATGACGATCGAGGCGGCCGAGAAGTGCCAGCGTCGGTACAGGCGCAGGTCGAGCAATGGATGCTCGATGCGCAGCGCGTGGAAGACGAAGGCGGCCACGAGGACGACGCCGATGGCCACCGGGATCACGACGTGAGGGCTTCCAAACGAGCCGTAGGTGCCTGCTTCGGCCAGACCGTAGGTGATGGCCACCAGCCCGGTCGACATCAGGGTGAGCCCCAGGACGTCGAGCCGGTCAGTGCGCTCGCCGGATTTGGCCGGGAGCACCCGCACGGCGAGCGGAATGGCGATCGCCCCGACGACCAGGTTCACGTAGAAGATCCAGTGCCAGTCCAGGACCTGGATGATCGTGCCGCCCAGGAGCGGACCCAGCGTCGGCGCGAGCATCATCGGCACCGCCACGAGACCCATCACGCGACCCATGCGCTTGGGGCCGGCCGCGTCGGCCATGATGATCTGCGCCAGCGGCATGATCATGCCGCCGCCCATCCCTTGAAGAACTCGGAAGAAGATCAGCTCGGTGTCTGAGGTGGCGAGGCCGCAGAGCAGCGAGCCGAGCGTGAAGAGCACCAGGGAGATCAGGAACACGCGTTTGGCGCCGAAGCGCCGGGACGCCCAGCCGGTCACCGGGATCACGGCGGCCAGTGACAGCATGTAGCCGGTGATGACCCACTGGATGTTGGTCAGGGTTGAATGCAGATCCTTGCCGAGCGTGGCCAGCGCGACGTTGACGATGGTCGTGTCCAAAATGGACATGACGGCGCCGAGCATGGCGACGCCGGAGACGATCCACACCTGGCGCGGGATGCGGTTGGGGTCGGCCACGGCAGCCGCTGAAGGTTCACTTGGGCTCATACAACGGATGGTACCAAATCATTAGCCAACAGATGATCAGGTAACAAGGGAATCGGATCCTCGCTGGCCTAGCGGGGATCCGATTCACCGATCCGCTTGGCAATCCGCCGCCGGCTTGACGTCCGGCTTAGATTTTCGGCATGCGCATCGCATGTCAACAGCTGGCGCCGGCCATCGCAGAGTTCGACGCGAACCGTGCCGCTTCCGTGGCAAGCATTCGGACGGCGGTCGAACGCGGAGCCGAGTTGGTCATCCTGCCCGAACTTGTCACCTCCGGCTATGTGTTCGCCTCCCGGGAGGAGGCGGCGTCGACCGCGGTTTCCGTCAGCCACACCATATTCGCTGAGTGGGCAGCCGAGGTCGCCAAGGTTCCTGATGACCGCGGGCTGGTGGTCGGCGGCTTCTGCGAGCTCGGCCGGGACGGAAATCTCTATAACAGCGCGGCAGTCGTCAGTGGGGAGGGCGTGCTGGCCGTGTATCGCAAGACCCACCTGTGGGATCGCGAGAAGCTGTTCTTCGCGCCAGGGTCCGATCCTCCCCCGGTCGTACTGACGAGGCTGGGCCAGATCGGCGTGGCGATCTGCTACGACCTCGAGTTTCCCGAGCTCACCCGTGGGCTGGCGCTGCGCGGCGCCGAGCTGATTGCCGTGCCCACCAACTGGCCCCTGGTAAGCCGGCCAAAGGGGGAGCATCCGCCCGAGGTGATCAACGCGATGTCCACGGCCCGGAGCAACCGGGTGTTCATCGCCTGCTGCGACCGCGCCGGGGTGGAGCGAGGGCAGCGATGGACCGAGGGCACTAGCGTCCTCGACATAGACGGCTGGATCCTCGCGCGCGCCGAGGCAGGTAGCGCCGTGGCAGATGTGGATCTCGCGCGGGCGCGTGACAAGCGCCTCACCGATCTGGCCGATGCCCTGGGCGATCGCCGACCGGAGCTCTACGGTGACGTCGTGCGGCCTCGCGAGTGATTGGAAGCTGTCCCCGCGGGTGGGGGACCGAGGCTACGCCGCATGACCAGCCGCGGCTCAAACATCATCTGCCGCGCCGCGCCGCTATCGACACGCCCCTCGATGCGGTCGATGAGAAGCTTCACCGCGGCTCGCGCCATTTCCTCCATGGGCTGGTGCACTGTGGTGAGGCCGAACAGCTCCCACTCGGCCATGGGAAGGTCGTCAAAGCCCACGAGCGAAACGTCAGCCGGAACGGCAAGGCCGAGCGCGTGTGTCGCATTGAAGGCACCGATGGCGACCATGTCGTTGGCGCAGATCACGACAGTCGGCCGCGGAGACTCGGCCATCAGGTCCATCATCGCCTGGTAACCGGCTTGGTACGTGAAGCCTCCGTGCCGGACAACCGAGTCCGGCAAGTCGATACCGGCGGCGCTCAGTGCGGCGCGGGTTCCGCGCTCGCGGTCCCGCCCCGTGCTCGTGTCCGGAGGACCGAAGATCGCGCCAACGCGGGTGTGCCCCAGCCGTAGCGCCTCGCTGGTGGCCAGCGAAGCACCGAGCGAGTTGTCAACCACAGCGCTGTCCGCCGAGACCCCCGCCACGTATCGGGTCAGAAACACGAACGGCATGCCCCGGCGAGCCAGGACTCGCGGGAGCGCCCCGTCGAGGCGGCTCGTGGTCAGGATGACACCGTCCGTGGAGCGGTTTAGCAGCCGGTCGAGCAGCGGGCTGATCTCCTCCTCGTGAGCGCCGGAAGGGCCAGCCTGGTCGGCAGCCTCCGGTCCCTCGACGGCCTCGGTCAGCAGAACCATCCGGTAGTTCTGGGCCGACACCTCGTCGTGCAACGGAGCGATGAGGTACGGGTAAAAGACGTTGCTCAGATCTGTAACCACGATGGCGATCGTCCGCGTGGTCCGCGTCACCAAGCTGCGACCGACCTCGCTGGGTACGTAGCCAAGCGCTGTTGCCGCCGCCAGCACGCGCTCACGGGTTGCCGCAGCCACCCGGCTGTCGCTGCGGAACACCCGGGAGACGGTGGACTGGGAGACGCCGGCCGCCCTCGCCACGTCGTGGCTGGTGACGTGTCCGGCTGGCTCGCCGCGATCCGATTGCTGGGGTGGTTCCGGGTGTTCTGAACTGTTGAGCACTGAGAAAGAGCCGCCTGGACGCTGCACGCTCGATTCCGGAAGATCGGGTCTCTCTTCGCCTCCTCCGTCAATCATGAAGGGTAAACCTTCGCATTGCTCTTGACTACGTATGCACGATCCGCAATCATCCCCGCAGAGACGACGGACGGGCCTTGGCGGAGCGGATGGACGGGTCGCTCCACCAGCGATCAACGAGGATGTGATGCATGGCAGATTCGCCCAACGGTGACCCGATGGCAGGTCGGATCTCGCGCTTTTCCGAGCTGAGACAGAACGGTACGCCGGTGATGTTCATTGACAGCGTCCTGCCTGGTCACTATCGGATGAACTACTCGGTGATCGGCGACACAGCCTCCGAGAACCCCGACTTCAGGCCGATGATTGCGGCGCCGCACAAGTTCCAGATCGGCATGTTCGAGGCTCCCCCCGGGAACGGGCCCGGCTGGCACACCCATGATTACGTCGAGATGTTTGTTCCGTTGTCGGGCCGTTGGCGCTTCTGTTACGGCCTCAATCCGGAAGACCCCGACGACCTGCTGGGTGAGGTCATGCTCGAGCAGTGGGATGCCATCTCCTTCCCGCCCCATCTTTGGCGCCGTTTCGAGAATGCCTCGGAGGAGGTCGCCTGGGGGTTCGCCGTGCTCGATCCGCACGAGCACTTTGAAGGCGCTGATCCGCAATGGCCCGAGTGGATGATCCGGACCGCGGCGGAGCACGGCTTGCGCACCGACGCGCGCGGCCAGATGGTCAAGCCGGACAATTTCGCCGAGTTGGAGCGCGAGATCACGGAGAAGATCTACGGTCAGCCGGCGGAGTTCTGAAGCGGGCGCGATTACCGCTGGACTCAATTCGGGAATTCGGGAGGTAGAGGGGCATGGGTACGTATGCAAAAGATTTCGAGGCTCCCGGGAGCGTGCTCCACGGCCTCGGTGGACGACCGTGAGCGTCGTCCTGGAGGCCACCGATGTGGTCAAGCGCTATGGCCACGTGTCCGCGCTGAGCGGTGCCTGCTTCGAAGCGCACGAGGGAGAGGTCACTGCTCTGATCGGCGATAACGGCGCCGGGAAGTCGACTCTCGTGAAGGTGCTATCCGGGGTGATCGCGCCCGACGGCGGTGAGATCCGGCTGGCCGGCGAGCGTGTCCATATGGACTCGCCGCAGCACGCCAAGCGGCTGGGGGTTGAAACCGTCTTCCAGGATCTGGCGCTTGCGCCCGACCTGGGTCCAGCGGAGAACGTGTTCGTCGGACGCGAGGTGTTCAAGCCAGGGTGGCGCGGGCGGTTGCGCATTCTGGACAAGGCTGAGATGCGGCGCCAAGCGCTTGAGGCCTTCGTCTCGATGGGAACCGATGTGAAGGACATGCACGCGGCCGTCGCCACCTTATCCGGCGGACAGAAGCAGAGCGTCGCCATCTGCCGATCGGTCATGTGGGCGAACAAGGTTCTATTCCTCGACGAGCCCACGGCCGCCCTGGGCGTTCGCCAGACCCGAAACGTACTGGGGCTCGTGCGAAAGGTCGCCGAACGCGGCGTTTCGGTGATCCTGATCAGTCACAACATGACCGAGGTGCTGGACGTGGCAGACCGCATCGAAGTGCTGCGTCTCGGCCAGCGGGTGGCCCAGTACCGAGGTAAGGACACCAGCGTCGAGGAACTTGTCGGCGCGATGACCGGCGCCCTCGATTTCCATGAGGGCGCGGCCGTGAGTTCGTTCGGGTGGCGCCACCCCCACAGCGGGCCGTCCGGACCCTGCCCAGTCGGGGCAGACGCCCGAGCAGTTGCGCTCGGCGGAACGGCGGCGGGCGGGGATGCGCGTGCTGAACACCTCTCCGGTCTACATGTTCGGCGTGCTCCTGGCGATCTTCGTGACCTTCACGGTCATCAACGCCAGCGCTTTCACGTCCACCGGAAACCTCCAGAACATCGCCGAGAACGCCGCGCCGTATCTGGTCATGGCGGTCGCCATGACGTATCTGATGATCGCGGCCGGGCTCGACCTCTCGATCGGTTCGGTACTCGTTTTCGCCAACGTGATCGAGGCCAAGGTGATGGGCGCGATCGGCGGGAACGGAACCTTCCCCGTGTTGGTCGGTCTGTTGGCCGGAATCGGTGTCGGCGCCGGGTGGGGCCTGTTCAACGGCTTCTGCGTAACCAAACTGCGGGTGCCACCGCTGATCACGACGCTGGGCACCCTCGGCGCGGTGCTCGGCGCGGCCGACCTCATCACGGCCGGCAACGACATTCGCACCGTGCCCCTGTCCCTGGTCACCTGGGGCTCCGATTCCTTCCTCGGCCTCTACTACATCGTCTGGGTGGCGATCGCCGTCGCCGTTGTGTTCGGGTTGATCCTGCATCTCACCCAGTTCGGCCGCCACACCTACATCGTCGGCTCGAACATTGAGGCGGCTCGTCGGGCCGGCATCAACGTCGACCGGCACATGCTCAAGCTTTACGCCCTGTCGGGGGCAATGGCGGGGCTGGCGGGCTTCCTGGCCCTGGCCCAGTTTGCCTCGACGACCATCTCCGGTCACAGCACCGATGTGATCACGGTGATCACGGGGGTGGTGCTGGGCGGAACGAGCCTGTTCGGAGGTTACGGATGGATGGCGGGCACGGTGATCGGGATCCTGATTCCGACCATGCTCAACGATGGCCTCGTCATCGCCAGCGTACAGCCGTTTTGGCAGCCGGTCGCGACCGGATTCATTCTGATCGGGGCCGTCTACCTCGACCAACTCAAGCGCCGCTCACGTGAGCGGACGTAACCACAAGGAGGAGCAGTTGCCTTACCTACGTCGCCCAGCATGGGGGATGGCCACCATGGTGGCCATCGCCGCGGTAGCGATCGGCGCCGCATCGGCGTCCGCTTCAACCCACGCAAGTGCCGCCAGCAAGAAGTACAGCGTGGTCTACATCCCCGGTCTGACCGGGAACCCGTTCTACTCCACCGTCGCCTGTGGTGCCGCCGTGGAGGCCAAGAAGCTCGGGAATGTGAGCTTCTCGACTCAGGGCGCGGCGACCTTCGCGGTCAATGCCCAGACGCCGATCGTCGAGGCGGTGACAGCGCGCCATCCCACGGCGATCATGATCTCCAACGATGATCCGACGGCCATGATGCCGCCGCTGCTCAAGGCGCAGCAGGCCGGCATCAAGATCATCAACATCGACGGTGACCTCACGAGCAAGAGCGTCGGCGTCACGAACATCCAGTCCGACGACCTGCTCGGCGGCCAGGAGGCCGGTCAGGAAATGGCCAAGCTGACCAAGCATGCGGCCGGCACGGTCCTGATTGAGGACAACTCGCCCGGCTATCTGGTTAGCGCACAGCGTCGTAATGGCCTCATCAACTACCTCAAGAAGAACGACCCCAAAGTGAAGGTCCTGCCGATCGTCTACACGAACAATTCGGTGGCCACGGCGGCTGCAGACGTCCGCGCGGCCGCGTCGGCGCATTCGAACCTGATCGGTGTCTATACGGTCGAGACGAATAACACGCAGGGCGCTCTGACCGGGCTCGAGGGGGCTCATCTGACGGGCAAGGTCAAGCTCATCGGCTTTGACACCTCATCGCCGATCGTGGCGGGGATCCGCTCCGGCAAGGTCTCGGCGGACATCGTCCAGTATCCGTATGGCGAGGGCATGATCGGTCTCCAGGACGCCGTCCTGGCCGCCCAGGGCAAGAAGGTTCCGCGGGAGCAGCACCTGCCGTTCGTGGTGGCCACCAAGGCCAACGTCAACACCGCCAAGGTGCAGAAGTTCATTTACAAGACCAGCTGCAGCGCGTGAGCGAATCACGAGCTGAAGAGGAAAACCTGCAGACCACGGGGGGCGCGGAAACGCGCTCCCCGCAGGTCGCTGCCGGCGCCGACCACGCCGGAGCCGGGGCACCGCTGCGGTTCACCCCCGCCCCAGACTTTTCCATCTCCGTCCGGGCCAGGCGCTCGCGCAACCTCCGCTCAGCGCACCAGGGTGAGCGAGCGCAGGAGATGCGCGGCTACGAGGACACCTACGTAGACATCGTCGACTGGATCATTCGCATCACCGACAGGATCTGGGAGGACCAGGACGTCGGCTACATCTATGACACGTACCGCACCGGCTGCCGGGTCTACACGGACTCCGGTCCCATGTACCACGTGGAGCCCGTCGTCGAGGCGACCATGCAATCGATCAACGCCTTCCCCGATGCGCGGCACATCGCCGAGGATGTGATCTGGGCCGGCAACGAAGATGAGGGCTTCGCCACCTCGCATCGTGCGGTCAACGTCGGCCACCATCTGGGGCCGTGGCGGTGGGGACAGCCCAGCGGTCGCAAGATTCAGACGTGGGTGATCGCCAATTGCGTCTCGGAGGAGAACGAGATCTTCGAGGAGTGGGTCCTCTACAACCAGACTGCCCGACTGCGGCAATGCGGTGTGGACGTCATCGAGGCGGCCCGCCGCTATGGCAACGAGGGCTCCAGCCTGCCCCTGGCCGAGCGGGAGATCACCGAGGTGGAACGGCTGGCGGGCGGCCGGATCCCGGTCCCGGCGGCGGAGCCGTCGGCGACGGGCGACGACATCGACGGGCTGGTTCGGGCCCTGTACTACAACCTTTACAACCGGCGCGACCTCAGCGCGATCGACCGCCTGTACGCCAGCAACGTACGCTGGCATGGTGCGGGCGACCGCGAGGGGTACGGGCGCGCGGACGTGCGCGCCGCGGCTCGCGGTCTGATGGCGACCTTCCCGGACCTCGGGCTTCAAGTCGACGAGGTGTATTGGATGGGCAATCCAGCCGAGGGATTTGCCGTCTCGGTGCGTTGGACCGCGCTCGGCACCCACCGCGGTTACGGGCTCTACGGAAAGCCCACCGGCCGCCGCGTGCACCTTTGGGGCATGTCGCAGCTGTACATCGTTCAGGGACGGATCGTCGAGGAATGGGCGCTGTTCAACGAGTTCGACGTCCTGGCTCAACTGCTCTCAGACGTACCAACATCGAATCTGCTGTAAGGAGCTCAGATGTCCAGCCCAACCCAGTCGTCGGCGGTCCTGCCGGCGGGCGTGCCGACCAATCTCGATTTGATTCTGGTCAAGGCACCGGCACAAGCTCCGGCCGCCTCCTACGACGAAGCCGTAGCGCAGCGGGTGTCGGAGATGCTGCTGAGAATCGAGCGTGAGGGAATGGACGCGGTCCGGGCCTACTCGCGTGACCTGGACGGCTGGGATCCGCCATCCTTTCGGGTCGGCGACGCGGAGACTGCCAGCGCCCGCGACGCCTGCAGCGAGCCGCTGCAGGCAGCCATCGCCTTTGCCCAGGAGCAGATCCGGAACTTCGCCCGGTTGCAGCGCGCCACGCTGACCGACTTTGAGACGGAGACGCTGCCCGGGGTATTCCTCGGCCAACGGCAGGTGCCGGTCGCCCGGGTCGGCGCTTACGTCCCGGCCGGGCGCGTCCCGATGCTCGCCACCGCGTTCATGACGGTGATCGTGGCCAAGGAGGCGGGCGTGGAGCAGGTCGTCGTCTGCTCGCCGCCGCGCCAGGGTCAGGGCATCCATGCTCCCGTGCTGCATTCGATCGCCAGCTCCGGGGCGGACGCAATCTTCGCCCTGGGCGGCGTGCAGGCGCTCGCCGCCATGACCTTCGGCCTGTTGGACGATCTACCCGCTGCGGACATGATCGTGGGTCCCGGCAACGCGTTCGTGGCTGAGGCGAAACGTCAGCTCTTCGGTCGGGTCGGCATCGACCTGCTGGCTGGACCCTCCGAGATCACGGTGCTGGCCGACGAGAGCGCCGACCCCGAGCTGGTCGCTGCCGATCTGCTCGGGCAGGCCGAGCATGGACCCACGTCTCCGGCGGTGCTCGTCAGCACCAGCCAGGCGTTCGCCGAGGCGGTCGTGGCCGAGATCGGACGCCAGCTCGACCGGCTCGCGGGGCTGAGCGGCGCCGACGAGATCCCGCGGCAGGCCTGGCGCGATCACGGCGCAGCGATCGTCGTCGGCAGTCCGGAGGATGCCGTGCGGGTGGTCGACGGCCTGGCTCCCGAGCATCTCGAGATCCAAACCGATCGCGACCCGTGGTACTTCGAACGGCTGCGCAACTATGGGTCGATCTTCATCGGACAGCGGGCTACCGTGGCGTTCTCGGACAAGGCGATCGGGACCAATCACACCCTGCCGACCGGGCTGGCCGGCCGTTACACCGGAGGGCTTTCGGTGGCCAAGTTCCTGAAGACGCTCACGTTCCAGCGGATCGACTCCGACGCCGGCGTACGGGCGATCGCTCCGGTGGTGGCCGAGATCTCACGGGCGGACCTGATGCCCGCGCACGAAGCGACGGCCAACCTCCGCCTGCAGCGCTGGGCCCCCGACCTCGCGCCGTGACCCGGACGTCCCCAGGCTTCGCCACCCGGCTGCGCGCCGGGGAGAGGCTCCGGCTGCTGTTCGTGAAGCTGCCGTGTCCGGCTGAGATCGAGTTGGCCGGCTCGACTGGATTCGATGCCGTGATTCTCGACACCGAGCACGGAGGGACCGACGGCCTGGAGCACCACCTCCGGGCCGCCGACGCGGTCGGCGTGCCCGCGCTCGTGCGAGTGCCCAGCGTGGATCCGGTGCCGATCCTCCGAGCGCTGGACGCAGGCGCGGCCGGGATCGTGGTCGCCCACGTGACTGGGCCGGAGAAGGCCCGGGCTGCCGTCTCCGCGGCGCATTACCCGCCGCGCGGCCGGCGGGGATTGGCGCTGACAACCCGAGCGGGCCGCTACGGGACGTCCGCGTTGCCCGACCATCTCGCGCGCGCACTCGAGGAGACTGTGGTCATCGTCCAGATCGAGGACGCCGAAGCAGTGGCCCAAGCCTCGGAGATCCTGGCCGTGGAGGGTGTTGACGGTGTGCTCATCGGTGAGACCGACCTCGCGCTCTCACTGGGGCATCCCGGGGACCCGCGTCACCCGGACGTCGTGGCTGCTGTCGCCGCGATCACCGCGGCCGCGCAAACCGCCGGCGTGCCTGCCGCCACCGTGGTGGCGTCGGCCGACGCAGCCGATGCTGCCGCTGCCGCCGGGATCCCGATCTCCGTCTTCGTGTCGACGCTTCTGATCCGCGATGCGTTTCAGTCGGCATTGGCGCGGGGACGGGCCGCGCGACTCGACACGGGCGAAGGGCGGGAGCCGCTGGTGCTGCTGCCTGGGATGCTGGGCACGGCAGCGCTGTGGGACGAGTTGGCGCCGAGGCTCCACCATCTTGTCTCGCTGCGGTTTGGCCGGATCGATCTGGACGCGAGCATCGACGAAATGGCCGAGTCGATACTCGCCTCCGCACCCCAGCGCTTCGCCCTGGCGGGCCACTCGCTCGGCGCGATCGTCGCCCTGGCCGTTGTCCGGCTCGGCCCCGAGCGGGTTTCTCGCTTGGCGCTCTTGCATGCGAGCGCCCAGCCGCCCACGTCGGAGCAACGGGCCGCCTGGGCTGAGCTTGAACGGCGCGTCCACGAGGAGGAATTCCTCGAGGTGGCGGATGACTTTGCCCGAGACAGCCTGTCCGAGACCGCACGCGGCGATGCCTCGCTGCACGAGCGCATCGCCGCCATGGCGCGCGCCTGCGGGCCGCACGTGCTCCTTCGCCAACTGGCCGCCCAGCGTTGTCGCGTCGATGAACGGCCGGGCCTGCCTGCCATCTTCTGCCCGACGCTGATCGTCTCGGGCGCTGAGGACCAGGTTTGTCCGCGGGACCGTCAGGACGAGCTCGTCGCGGCGATAACCGGGGCGCGTCTCGAGTGCTTCGACGGCGTGGGTCATTACTCACCTCTGGAGGCGCCCGATCGGCTCGCCGCGGCGTTCGTCAGCTGGCTCGCGTCATAGCGTCGAAAGCAAGCTTCGCCCGCTCAGAAAGGAACACGAAACATGCCGACTCGGTATCTGAAGGACCCCAACCCGCCGACCACGGAGGCGACCGAGGAGCTGCGCGACCGCGTCTCCCAGATCCTCAAGGACATTGAGAGCGGCGGGATCGACGCTGTGCGCCGCTACTCCCAGGAGCTCGATGATTGGGCACCGGACGACTTCGTCGTCTCCGACGCGGAGTTCGAGAGGGCCTCCGCTGGCCTCGACGACACGATCAAGCAGCACATCGCGTTTGCTCAGAACCAGATCCGGACGTTCGCCACGGCTCAGCTGGGCACGGTCAGCGAGCTTGAGATCGAGGTGGGTAACGGTGTGCGGCTCGGCCACAAACTGATCCCGATCAACGCCGTCGGGGCGTATGTCCCGGGCGGCCGGTACCCGATGCTCGCCTCCTCGTTCATGACGGTGCTGGTAGCCAAGGTGGCCGGGGTCAGGCAGGTCCTTGCCTGCGCCCCGCCCCAGCGGGAGCTGGGCATTCATCCGACGATGCTGTACGCGATGCGGACCTCGGGCGCCGATGCCGTCCTGTGCCTCGGCGGTGTGCAGGCCCTCGCGGCGATGGCCTTCGGGCTGATCGATGGTCTCGAGCCGGTGGACATGCTGGTCGGGGCCGGCAACGCCTTTGTCGCCGAGGCCAAGCGCCAGCTGTTCGGCCGCGTGGGGATCGACCTGCTCGCCGGGCCGACTGAGGTGCTGGTGATCGCCGACGCCTCGGCGGACCCGCGTCTGGTCGCCACCGACATGCTCGGCCAGGCCGAGCACGGCCCGAACTCACCGGCCGGATGCATCGCGATCGGCGAGGACGTCGCCCGCGCTGTGCAGACCGCCATCGAGGATGTGCTCCAGACCTTTCCCACGGCAGAGATCGCCGGTCAGGCCTGGCGCAACCACGGCTGGATCGCCATTGCCGAGGATGACGAGGAGGCTGTGGCGATTGCCGATGCGGCCGCCGATGAGCACCTGGAGGTACAGGTGGCCGAGGACAAGCTCGACTGGTACCTGCAGCGTCTGACCAACTACGGGTCGCTGTTCCTGGGTGAGCAGGCCACGGTCGCCTACGGGGACAAGGGCGTCGGAACCAATCATGTTCTGCCGACCTCGCGAGCCGCCCGGTATACAGGGGGTCTGTGGGTGGGCAAGTTCCTCAAGACCTGCACCTATCAGCGGCTGACGCCCGAGGGTACGCGGCTCGTCGCCCCGGCGATTGCGGCGATCAGCCACGAGGAGCACTTCGAGGGTCATGCGCTGACCGCCGAGGTGAGGCTGGAGCGTCTGGCGCAGCTGCCGGCCTGAGCGGCCGATGAGCGATCCCTGGCGTCTGGACGGTCGTGTGGCACTTGTCGTCGGCGCGGGCCGCGGCCTCGGTCGCGGCTGCGCTGTCGAGCTCGCTCGCGCAGGCGCACAGGTGGTGCTCGTGGCGCGGACCGAAGCGGAGCTGAACGAGGCGAGCGCCGAAGCCGGGAACGGGGCGGTGGCGATGGTCGCCGACGTCACCGAGCCGAGCGAGGTCGAGCGGGTGGTGGCGGGCGCCGCCGAGCTGGGTGATCTACGCGTGCTGGTGACGGCCGCCGGCACCAACCGCCCCGGCCCGGCGCGCGACTACCCCGTCGCCGACTGGGACCTGTTGTTCGAGCTGAACGTGCGCGCCACATTCCTCGCCTGTCGTGCCTTTGGCGATGCCCTGCTCGCGCGCGGCGTGCCAGCCTCGATCGTGACGATGTCCTCGCAGATGGGCTCGGTCGGCTATCCGGGCCGGGTCGCCTATTGCGCCACCAAGCACGCGGTCGACGGCATGACCAAAGCCCTTGCCGTTGAGTGGGCTCGGGACGGCATCCGCGTGAATGCCGTGGCACCGACCTTCGTGGAGACGCCGCTGACCAAGGCGTGGCTCGAAGATCCCGCCTTCCGCGCCGAGGTGCTCGAGCGACGCCTGCCGACCGGCGCGCTGGCTCAGATCGAGGACGTCGCGCGTGCCGTGCGCTACCTGGCCTGCGATGCCTCCTCGAGTGTCACCGGCCACATCCTGAAGGTGGACGGGGGGTGGACGGCGTGGTGATCGGCTAGCGGGGGCCTTCGCTCACTCTGAGCCCGTACAAGCCGAGGAGGCCGCGCCTAGGGTGCCACGTTACTCGGCAGGGACCGCTGCGCCGCGGCGTAGACGGGCAAGCAGCGGCGGCGAGGCCCAGGCTGGGCCCTCACCGTTGAGGAAGGTGGTCATCTCGGGCGTCTCCGGACGGGCGCCGCCTCCGAAGTAGAGGAAGGATGCGAGGGCACTGCCGCCCACCACGATGGCCAGGCTGATCCAGAGGGCGTCGCGGGTGCCGGCAGCGGGGGAGCCCCCGACGGTGGATGCGAAGTGAACGAAGATCGGGGCGATCATGAACGCCGCCACCGCCCGTAACAGCTCGATCATCGCGAACACGCGCTGAAGGTTGGGGGCGGGCAGCGAAAATCCAGCCCCGAACAGCGCCGGTGCCACTGTGGCGCCGAGCCCCAAGCCGGTGAGCCCTGAGCCGACCAGCGTGAGACCCTGGCTCGAGGGGACCTTGATGAGGAAGACGGCGATCCCCGCCGCCAGGAAGGCCATCCCGGCTATGGGCAGGTACTGGAGGTATTTCGTTTCGAGCACCTCTCCGAGAGCGAGCGCGGCGATGAGCGCGCCGGCCAGTTCCGGGAGGAACAGGAGCCCGGCGTGCAGGGCACCGTGCTGTGCCGTGAGGAGGGTGAGCGTGAGGTCGCTCACCGATACCGATGCCGCCGCTGCGCACAGGGCGATCACGACTCCGCTGACCGGGATCGTGCTCTCTAGCAAAGGCCCGAGTGGGAGTAGAGGATCTCGACTGTTGGTCTCCCAGACGATGAGGCTGAGAATGAGCACCAGGCCGCCGATGAGCGGGATCAATGTCCCGGCGGAGACGAACGCGTGGGTGGTCAATTCGGAGGCGCCGAAGAACGCCGCGATTGATCCCGCCGCGGCCAGGCCGATGGCCACCGGATCCTTCGGTGCGTCGCGGTTGGCTGGAGGGGTGTGCTCATAGGTGAGTACGACCAGCAAGACCACGAGTGCCGACACCCCAGCGGCGATCCAGATCAGAGGCCGCCACTGATCGGCGTGGGCCTGGATTCCGCCGAAGACCGGCCCGGCCGCGACAGCACCGAAGATGCAGACGCTCATGATCGCCGAGGTGTACCGGAGCTTTTCCGGGCCGAACCCGAGGGCCAGAGGGGGACCGCCGCGATGAGCAACATGCTCGTGCACAGGCCCTGGAGGACGTGGCCGGCGATGAACATTGCCGGATCCTGCGCCGTCGCGAACAGCAGCGCCCCGACCAAGGCCGCGATGGCGTAGATGACGACCATGATGCGTTGGGGGAGGTGTTGCGCGAACAGCACGGCCAGAACGGTGCCCAGCGCGTACCCGGCGTTCCCCATCCCCAGGCCCAGCGACAGCGTCTGCGGGCCCATATGCAGATCGCGCTCGATGAACGGCGTCAAGGGCGAAAGCGCAGAGGACAGCGCCAGGTAGGGCACCAGCGCGAGAATGGCCATCGAGGCGACATAGGGGTAACGGCCCGCGAGGGGCCCTGAGCGGATGTTCACGTTATCTCCGAGGCAGCAAAACGAGCAAAATGTCTCATGTAGCCTAGCGGTCGTTGCGCAAGTCCTGCTTTTTAGCGGAGTTCGTTCCGGCCTCAACGAGAAAGTGGGCGCTTCATCTCGTTCACGAGACTCTCGACGCTACGATTCTTCCATGGCCTCCGAGACCCTCGACGGTCCGCAGCGCGCCGACGCGCGAATCAATCATGCTGCCCTGCTCGAAGCCGCGGCCGCGATCGCCGGTAGACGTGCCGTTGACCTTCCGTATGACGAGATCGCGCTGGCCGCTGGCGTTGGACGTGCCACTGTCTACCGACACTTCCCCACGCGCGAGGCGTTGTCGCGAGCCATCATCAGCGCCTCCCTGGACCACTGGGAGGAGACGGTCGCCCAACTTGTCCCCGGTCCCGGACAGCTAGCCGAGCTGTTCGAAGCCTGGGTGCGCACCCAGCAGAACCGGTCACACGGCGTCGACCTGCTGACCCGCTGCGCACCTGAGGACGACCTGCGCCGGGCGCGGCGTCGCTTCGAAGCCACCCTGCGCGAGCCGACCCGGCAGGCCCAGGACGCCGGAATCGTGCCCGCGCGCCTGACGGCCCGGGACGTAATGATCATCCTGATGATGCTGGCAGCCGCCCTCAGGTCGTCGGAATCATCCGGCGACCGGCGCCGTGCGGTCAGACTCGCCCGCAGCATGCTTTTCGCCTCGGACTGACCGCGGGTCCACAGGCCCTACTCGGGCCCCTCGCCCCGCGCAATATGCCCGGATAGGCGAAAACTTCAGCGAATATGTTCAAATCTCATCACTTTGATGAGATTGAAGTGGACAGGTGGGGCGTCTTCATGGAAAAGTCTCGAATGTGTCCGCTTGGTACAACGAGAACACGCTCTGTCGCATCGCCGGCAACATCTGGCTGAGCTGTTGATCCGGATCGCTGGGGGTGCCCGCACCGGGTACCCCGATGTCTACACGCACGATGTCCTCGCCGCGCTTGAGGCGCTGGCTCCGCTCGACGCGCGCCGCTACGAGTTGATGGCCCAGCGGATCGCTCGGCGCGCTGAGCGTGCACGCGACCGTAGGCCGATCGAGTTCCTGCCGGAGGACAGGATCATCGACGGCACGGATATCAAGGTCGCGGACGCTCGGGCGGGACGGTTCGAGGGAGCGGTGATACCCCCGACCTGCAGCGCCAGTGGATTCAGGGCACGGGGCCGGCCACGCGGCCGCGGTCGAGTACGGAGTCGGGGTTGCGCAACGTCGCCTACGCGATGCTCTCGGGAGCTGACGGCTGGATGTTCGACGGGGAGGACGCGCGTCGGGCAGATCGAGACGATGTCCCTGGACAACCAGCGCAACCTCAAGCTGATGATCGCCGAGGATCCCGCAGTTCCTCTCGGTGGCCGAGCAGGTGGCTGGGCGAGATGAACGCCTGGGCGAAGGGGTTCTTCGGCCACGAGACGATGGCCGATTGGCGCGAGCAGCTGCGCGCGACGACGAGGATCTTCCGCGCCCGTGGGCTTCATCTGGATGATCGGCATATCGCCCACGCGGATGGCCGCGGGTTCTCGGCGTCGATCGCCGACCTGGCCCTGTACGTGACAAACAACCACGCTGCGTTGCGTGGACAGGGCCGCTCGATCGTTCTCTACCTGCCGAAGATCCAGACCGCCGCCGAGGCGGCGTATTGGAGCCTGCTGCTGGACACGCTGGAGGATCACCTTGGCCTGCACGCGCGGAACGATCCTCTGTTACGTGCTTGGTGGAGCAGATCGAGGCGTGCTTCCAGCTGATGGAGATCCGCGCCGCCCTCGGCCGCCACTTCGTCGGCTTCAACACCGGGCGCTGGGACTACATCAACTCGGTCTCCGACGCCTATGCGTGGGACCCCGCGTTCATCAACCCCAACATCGACGCGATCACCATGACCTACGGGTACATGCGCGATCTACGAGGATCGCGTGCGCCGGGCCGTCAACACGCCCGACTGGCAATGGCAACTACGCGCTCTGGCAGGGGGGCATGGAGCCCAACATCCCGGTCGGCAGCGAGGCGGGCGTGCAAGCCGCCATGAAGCAGGCCGTGGCCGGCGGCGAGCGCGAGCAGCGCGAGGGCGCCTCCGGCAAATGGGTGGCGCACTGGAAGATGGTCCACATCATGCGCCCGGTCTGGGAGCGGGTGGGCGCAGGACAACCAGCTCGGCCGGGAGTTCCCGGCCGCTCACCTACACGGCGGAGGACGCCGAGGGGCTGACCCTGCTCGAGGACGCCCCGCGCACGGTCCGCGGCGCGCGCGACCTGCTCAGCGTCGGCCTGCAGTACGGCAATGCGTTCGGGCGGGGCTTCCAGGCGGCGGCGCTCAAGCCCGCCGATTTCTTCGGTGACGATGACGTGCTCTACCTGATGGAGGACGCCGCGACGGGCGAGATCCGGCTGTCTGTCCTGTGGGAGTGGCTGCACAAATCCGGGCGCTTCACCGACGACGACGAGGAGACCGGTGTCCGCGCCGGCGAGCCGCTCACCGAGGAGCTGTTTCTGCGTCTGCTCGACGAGGAGTACGCCAAGCTGCTCGCGGCCGCCGACCAGGACGTTCACGAGGACTCGAAGTCCACGACGCTGCCGATCGCCAGGGCGATCGTGAAGGCCTACGTGCTCGAGCCGGTCAAGGCGCCCTGGTACATCGACCTGCTCAACCTCAACCTCGACAACGACGGACCTCGCCATCGGCGAGGCGCGGATCCGCGAGTACCTCGACGCGTTCGGCCGGGACGGCACGCGCATCACCCGAAACCTCGACTTCGACACCACCAGCACAAGCGAGATAGGCCACTCACTCATGAGCTGCCTTTGACGACACCATCCACCGACGTTCAGGAGTTCATCGATTCCGACCGCTTCTGCCGGCACTCACCCGGCTGTACTCGGCCCGCCAGGTCGCCGAGCAGCGCGGCACGATCGCAACCGATTACCGCGTCGCCCGTGAGAACGCCGCGGCCTTTTACGCGCGTCTGCGTGAGCTGTTCGCCCAGAAGAAGTCGATCACGACCTTCGGCCCGTACTCGCCCAGCCAGGCCGTGACGATGAAGCGCATGGGCATCGAGGGCATCTACCTCGGTGGCTGGGCGACGTCGGCCAAGGGCAGCATCACCGAGGACCCGGGCGCCGACCTCGCGAGCTACCCGCTCTCCCAGGTCCCCGACGAGGCCGCGTCGATCGTCCGTGCGCTGCTGACGGCCGACAAGAACCAGACCTACCTGCGCTCGCGCATGACGCCCGAGCAGCTCGAGGCCGCACCCGACCCGGTCGACTACCGGCCGTTCATCATCGCCGACGCCGACACCGGACACGGCGGCGACGCGCATGTGCGCAACCTGATCCGGCGGTTTGTCGAGGTCGGCGTGACCGGCTACCACATCGAGGATCAGCGCCCGGGCACGAAGAAGTGCGGCCACCAGGGCGGCAAGGTGCTCGTCGGCGTTGACGAGCAGATCAAACGGCTCGCCGCCGCGCGCTTCCAGCTGGACATCATGGGCGTCCCGGGCATCATCGTGGCCCGCACCGACGCCGAAGCCGCGAACCTCCTGGACAGCAGCGGCGATGAGCGCGATCACCCGTTCATTCTCGGAGCCACCACGCGCAACGTGCCTTCATACAAGCTCGCGACCCTGGCGCTGATGCGTGTCTTCCACGCCGCCGGGCACGAGATCTTCAACGGCTTCAGGCTCTATCGGGTCACCGACGAGGAGTACCGGGCCGCGGACGAGTGGCTGCGCAGCACCGGTCTGCGCACAACAGCGCGAGGAGGCCGCCGCCAGTGTCAGCGGGCCAGCCGGAGCCGCGGGTCGAGGAGGCCTACGACCGCATCCTCAGCGCGATGGTCGAGCGCTGGGAGGCAGACGCAGGCCTGATGACGATCGGCGAGGCCGTCGCCGCCGCGCTGCGCACGCAGGAGGAGGACGGCACCGAGTCTCCGATCAGCGCCGAGGAATGGACATCGTTCGCCAAGACCGCGTCGTTCTGGAGCGTGCGCGAGAAGGCCCGCGAGCTGGGCATCGACTTCCACTGGGACGCGGAGCTCGCCCGCACCCCGGAGGGCTTCTACCAGGTCCGCGGCGGCCTGAGTACGCGATCGCCAAGTCGCTCTCGCGTGGCCCCGTACGCGGACATCATCTGGATGGAGACGGCCTCGGCCGACATCCACGAGGCGCACGAGTTCGCCGAGGCGATCCACGCCGAGTTCCCCGACCAGCTGCTGGCCTACAACCTCTCGCCGTCGTTCAACTGGGACTCCACCGGGATGTCCGACGACGAGATGCGCGCGTTCCCCGAGCGGCTCGGCCGAGGCCGGCTTCGTGTTCAACTTCATCACCTACGGCGGGCACCAGATCGACGGTGTCGCCGCCGAGGAGTTCTCCACGGCCCTGCTCCACGACGGCATGCTGGCGCTGGCGCAGGTGCAGCGCAGAATCCGTCTGCTCGAGTCCCCGTACCGCACCCCGCAGACCCTCGTCGGCGGGCCGCGCCTCGACGCCGCCCTCGCGGCTTCCTCGGCCCGCACGGCCACGACCAAGGCGATGGGCAAGGGCTCGACCCAGGTCCAGCACCTCAAAGCACACCGAGCTGCCCAAGAAGGTGCTCGAGGACTGGCTGGCCGATCTGGTCGCAGGTCAACGGCATCGACGAGCAGCTGCGCGTGCGCCTGCAGCCCAGCCGCGAAGGCACCGACGTGATCGAGCTCAGCATCCTCGGCGCAGACGGCGAGAAGCGCGCTGACGTCGTGTTCGCCCCCATACACGACCGCAAGGGCCGCACGATCCTGTCCGTGCGCGACCAGAACACGTTCGATGACTCGCTGCGCCGCAAGCGGTTGCAGACGCTGATTCACCTGTACCTGTTCAGCCGCTACCAGGTGGACTCGGTGCACTACGTCGCCCCGACCGACGACAACGCCGCGCAGTGCGAACGGATGAAGGCCTGGGGCATCTACACGACCGTCTCCAACGAGGTCGGCGCCATCATCGTCGCCCAAGTCGACCAGACTGCGGTCGCGGCGTTCACCGAGCCCGACGCCATCGCCAACCTGATTCACGGCGAAGAGACCGCCGGCACGGCAGCCTAGACAAGCTGATCCAGATCGTCGGCGTGAAGGCGCCTGCAGGCGGACAGCCAGTCGATCAGCTCAGCGCAGGTGCGGGGGAGGGGCCTCCCTGAGACGAGCACTCGGTCGAGGGCGATGCCCTCCGCATCGGACACCGCAGTCATGGAGCTGATCAGCTCGTCGATGCTGAGACCGGCCTCGGACAACGCGGTGATTTCGTGCGGGCTCGGCCCGACCGGGGTCGGCCCGTTACCCATGTCGGTGCCGTAGCGGATGCGGCCGCCCAGTTGGTGAAAGCGGCGCAGGTTCTCGATCCCGGTAGCGCGATCGGTGTCCTCGTGGATGGCGAGCGTGGAGATCCAGGTGGTGGAGAGCGCTCGCCCGAGCACATCTTCGGGCAGCCGCTCTGACCAGGGCGTGTGGACGAGCGTGTCGGCGCCCGCGTCGATAGCGCGGGCGGCCTGGCCAGGTCCCTCGGCGTGGACGATCGCCGGCAGGCCGGCGAAGTGGGCGGACTCAACGAGCGCGACCAAGAACTCGTCGTTCAGCAGCGGCATCTCCGAGTTCAGCGCGATCTTGATCGCATCGACACCGGCTGCTGCGGCGGTGGCCACCGCGACACGCGCGTCGGCGACGTCGGTGACCGCCCGCACGGCCCGGCCAGGCGCCCAGGAACGCCCGCTCGGGTAGCCGCCGCGCGCGGTGTGGAACGGGCCGGCCACGCGGAGGGTGACGCCAGGAGGCGGGTGCTCACGCCAGGCGAGCGCCTCGTGCGGATCCCAACCGAGGTCATGGACCTCGACCAGCGGCCCGTCCGCCAACCGCTCACGGTCAACCAGGCCGAGATGCACATGGTGGTCTATCACCCCGGGCAGTAGGGACAGTCGCAGTCGGGGCAGCCCGTCCGGGGCCTCCGCCACCGGCCTGACGCGGCCGTCGATAACGCTTACCACCGCGGGACCGTGAGCAGTGCCCAGCCAGATTCCGTCGACGGCCAAGCGCCGCTCAGCTGCCAATCTCGGTCCTCACGCTGAACAGTTCGGGAAAGAAGGTCAGCTCCAGCGCGCTGCGCAGGAAGCCGACGCCGGATGAGCCGCCCGTGCCCGTCTTGAAGCCGATCGTCCGCTGAACCGTGCGCAGGTGGCGAAAGCGCCAGAGCTGAAAGGCGTCCTCGAGGTCGACCAGGTCCTCACAGGTCGCGTACTCCTCCCAGTGGGCGTCGACGTCGTCATAGATCCGCTTGTAGACGGGAATCAGCGAAACCTGCTCTACCCAGGCCTCGCGGACGTCACGATCCAGGACCGCCGGCGGTACCTCGTGGCCACGGCGGGCCAGGGCACGCAGGAAGGCGTCATAGACGGTGGGCTCCGACAGCAGCCCGTCGAGCAGATCGTGGGCGGCGCGATTAGCGGCAAACACGCGGAGCATGGCGGCGTTCTTGTTGCCGAGGATGAACTCGACCGCGCGGTACTGCCAGGACTGAAAACCCGAGGCTTGGGCCAGGACGCCACGGAACTGGACGTACTCATGTGGGGTGAGAGTGGCCAGCACCGACCACTGATCGGTCATCGTGCGCAGGACATGCTTGACCCGGGCGATGGACTTGCGGGCCTGTTGCAGGTCGCCCGCGTCCAGGCGGGTACGGGCGGCCCTGAGCTCGTGCAGCACGAGCTTGAGCCAAAGCTCCGAGGTCTGGTGTTGGACGATGAAGAGCATCTCATCGTGATGCGGTGGTGAGCTCAGCGGCTGCTGGGCGGAGAGCAGGCTGTCGAGCTGCAGGTACTCGCCGTAGGACAGCCGATCGCTGAAATCGGTCCTGACTCCTGGCTCGATGCTCCGAATCCCGTCCTCGACGCCCATCTCGTCTCCCTGATCGACCTTGGCCGCCATAACTTAGGGCCTCTCAGCCTATGCTTGCGCAATGCCGCAAGCGCCTTCGCCCCTGGGTGAGTTCATCCGCCGCCAGCGCGAGATGTCGGCCTTGTCGATGCGGGAGTTCGCTCGGCTGGCCGGGATCTCGAATCCGTATCTCTCGCAGATCGAGCGTGGCCTGCGGGCGCCGTCCGAGCACGTCATGCAGGCCATCGCCGACACGCTGAAGGTCTCGGCCGACTCGCTTTACGAGCAGGCCGGGGTCAACTCGACCCCGGAGGGCGAGTCGCCGGTGTTGGCGGCGATCCGGGAGGACCCGCGGTTGACCGGCCGCCAGCGGCAGGCCCTGACTCAGGTCTACGAGTCGTTCGTCGCCACCGGTCCTCAGGCGCATCGTCCGCGGCGCGCGGCGGCCGAGGGCGCCGGGGAGACCCCGGACGGTTAACGACGAACGCACGAGCGCGAGCGCCCGTGCGTTCAAGGTACGTCCGGTGATCCGGGTGCTAGGCGGTGATCAGATCGCGAGCGGCGGCGACGCCGGCGCTGGTCAGATCCTCGGCCAGCTTCGCCTGGGCGTTGAGTACGCCCGTGAGCGGCTCGAGCTTGATCTGCTCGCCGAGCTTGCGCTGGAACTGAGCGACGCTGCCGACGTACTTCTCGACGCCGTCGAGGTAGGCGAGCGTGAGCTTGCGGTTGGAAGCGACGAGCTTGTCGCCGGCTTCGCGGGTCTGCTCGAGGACCGACTCGAGGTCGGGGGTGAGGCCAAAGGCCTGGTCTTCGGTCTTGGTTGCCATGTCGGGCTCCTGGTAAGTGTTGTGGCTGGCGGTTCGAACCTTCTGCTTGCAGATTAGCAGGTAAGGTTGCAAATCTGCAAGCGGCTGAACGCCGGAAATCTGTGTAAAGTCTGCTCTGCGGGACCCGCAGGTCCTAAGAGAGGGGAGAGAGATGTCTATTGGGTATAGCCCCTCGTTGGAGGAGCTCGTGTTTGCTGACTCGCTGCGCGCAGCCTCCGCGACCGTGGAGGGCGTCGTCGAGTGGTGGGAGAGCGCGATCAGGCGACGCGCGACGCCTCAGCAGCTGATGTTCGAGTCGCTCGAGTGGTTCACGGAGGTCGTCGGGCGTCGACGCCCCACCTGGAGCAGCCCGAACCGAGTCGTGTTCGAGGCACCGGTGGCGCGCCTGCGCGACTTCTCATCCCGGAGCCGGTCGGATGTGGTCCCCACGCTCGTGCTGCCGCCACAGGCGGGCCACGACTCGTGCATCGTCGACTACTCAGTCGAGCAGAGCCAGATGCAGACGATTCTCTCGGCCGGCCTGAAACGCGCCTATTCGCTGGACTGGATCGGCGCGACTCGCGCGACCAAGGACGCCGGGATCGATGACTACCTGCAGGTGATCGATGAATCCATCGACAGGCTCGGCGGAACCGTGAATCTGATCGGCGACTGCCAGGGCGGATGGCTGGCGACGATCTACTCGGCGCTTCGCCCTCGAGCGAATCAACACGCTCACGATCGGCGGCGCGCCGATCGACTTCCATGCCGGACGACCCCGCGATCATCGCGGCGATGAACGCGCTGGGTAAGGGCGAGCGATCTCGCGTTCTACCGCTCGCTGGTGGCCGCCGGGAACGGAACCCTCGACGGCCGCTACCTGCTCGCCGGCTTCATCGTCATGCAGCCCCAGTCCGAGATCAGCCGCCAGCTGTCGCTCCTGGCCAACATCTCCGATCCGGCCCACGTGGCCCGCTACCGCGAGTTCGAGGACTGGTTCAAGTACACCCAACCGATCCCCGGCGAGTTCTATCTGTGGATCGTCGAGCACCTGTTCCGCGACAACAAGCTGATCAGCGGCGAGTTGAAGATCGGCGACGAGCGAGTGGACCTCGGGCGGATCGCCTGCCCGCTCAACCTGCTGGCTGGAACGACAGACCACATCACGCCGCCCGACCAGGTGTTCGCGCTGGCCGACCACGCGTCCACTCCGAAGTCAGACATCATGCGCGACACGGCCCCCAGTGGGCATCTCGGCCTGTTCATGGGGCACGACGCGCTGGACAACCACTGGCCGCGGCTGCTGGCCGCAGTGCTCGAGCGTTCGCGCTGAAGCGCTCGGTCCAGGCGGCCCGAGGGAAGGTCGGGCGTTCCGGCGGTCAAGCGCGACCGCCGGAACAGGCACCCGGCTACATGTCCATCCCGCCGTTGACCGGCCAGACCGCGCCGGTGATGTAGGCGGACTGGTCGGCCACCAGGAAGTGCACCACCCGGGCGATCTCGTCGGGGCGGCCGAGGCGCCCGAGGGGGATCTTGGCCTTGAGCCCGTCGAGCACCTTCTCCGGGATGTGCTCCAGCATCTCGGTGGCGATGAAACCGGGCGCGACCGCGTTGACGGTCAGGCCGATGCCATCGTCGTCGAGCTTGTCGGCACGCTTGAGCTGGAAGGCCGCCTCGAGCGCCATCGTTTTGGTCAGCCCGAACAGCCCCGACTTCGAGGCGGCGTAGTTGGCCTGACCGATGTTGCCGGTCTCGCCGATGATCGAGGAGATGTTGATGATCCGGCCCGAACCGCGTTCGATCATGTGCGGAAGCACGGCCTGGGACATGAAGAAGGCGCCGGAGAGGTTGACGTCCAGCACGCGGTGCCAGTCCTCGGCGCTCATCTTGAGGATCGTCTTGTCGATGGTGATGCCGGCGTTGTTGACGAGGATGTCGAGCCGGCCGTGACGCTCGAGCACCTGCTCGATCGCGTCGCGTGCAGTCCTCGGGTGAGCCGACGTTGCCCTGGATGACCGATCCCGGTGTGTCCCTCGCGGGCCAGGTGATCGATGAACTCTTCGGCGTGCTCGCGACCTCTGCTGTAGCCGGCCACCACCGTCGCGCCCTGCTCCGCCAGGCTTTCGGATATGGCCCGTCCGATACCGCGCGCGCCGCCCGTGACAAACGCCACCCGGCCGTGCAGGCGTGGGCGATGTGTGGTTTTGCTCTCCGTTTCGCTGACTGTCATCTGGTCCTCCCTCTCCGGGGTTCCCGCCCCTCAGAGACCTGAGCGCTCGCTCAACCAGAGGTCGAGCTCCGGCCAGATCTCGCGTTTTGCCTTGGAGCCGGCGATCAGGCCGATGTGGCCCCCGGGCCGGCCCAGGTGCGTGACGTCCTTGGACGCGACAAGATCGAGCAGGGGGACCGTGCCCTCGCGCGGGGCGATGTGGTCGGCGCCGGCGGTCACCACCAGCAGGTTCTGCTCGATGCGACCGAGGTCCACGCGCCGCCCGCGTAGCGAGAGGCGCCCGTCAACCAGCCGGTTGTCCTTGTACATCCAAGTGATCCATTCCCTGTAGGCCTTGCCGGGGAAGGGCGGGTTGTCGGCCACCCATTTGGCCATGCTCTGGTAGGCCACGCGCTGGTCCTTGCCGTCGATCGCTCCCTGCAGGAGGCGGCGGTAGGTCGTGACGTGATTGGTCACCGGCTTCATCAGCTTGTTGGCCCAGTCGACGCCGGCGCCGGGAATCGATCCGAACGCGTCGGCGATCAGGTCGGCGTCGAACTCGTCCGATCCCACCCAGCGGGCATACAGCGACCCGGAGGTGTCGATGGGTGTGGTCAAGAGCAGCGCGTTGCGGACCGGTGAGTCGGCATGCAGCGCGCAGTACATCGCGCAGAGCGTGCCGCCGATGCACCACCCCACGAGGGACAGCTCGTCCTGGTGCGAGTCTCGGAGCGTCTCGCGGATCGCCCAGTGCAGCTCATCGCAGACGAACTCGGCCAGGCCCATGTCGGAGTCGGCCTCATCCGGCACGCCCCAATCGAGCAGGTAGACGTCATAGCCCTGCTCGAGCAGGAACTCGACGAACGAGTTGCCGGGACGAAGGTCGAAGATGTCGGGCCGGTTGATCAGGGCGAAGACGAGGAGCAGCGGGATCGGATGCGAGCGGCGCTGGGAGCTGTAGCGATAGAGCGTCGTCTGGCGGTGGGTCCAGACGACGGTGCGCCGGCTGGCGCCGATCTCGGCGTCGGGGGTGGTCAGCAGCAGGTTGGTGAACTCGACGGTCGCGCGAGGCAGGCGGGCGATGGTGTCGAGCACGCTCATCGCTTGCGGATCACCTTGGGCGGTGCGTCCGGGCCGTTCGGCTGAGGTTGCGACGGAGGGGGTGCATGACCGTTACTGCTCCCGGCCGGGGCGTCGAGTCGGTCGCGTACGGCCTCTATCTCCTGGAGGACTCGCTCCAGCTTGTCCTCCGTGCGCGCGAGTTGACGAGCCAGCCTGATCACGTCGCGTCGACCTGCCAAGCGCAGGTTGCGGAGCATGAGGTCAAGGGCATCGCCCGAGAGCTTGGTGAGCGCCGCGGCGTTCTCGGCGAACTGGCCCAGCAGCGAGGCGAAGCCTCCCGAACCCACAAGTTGTTCGCTGGCTCGCGCCGCCGCTGACTCGGCCTGTTCGTAGAGCTCTGCGATCCGCTCGACTGGTGTCTGCTCATTGCCGTTCTCAGCCATGGGCGCAATCTACTCGCTGACCTCGCCTTACGCAGCAATTTGTGCTGCCGCTCTGGAACGTCGCCTTACCATCCGTGCCGCTCAGAAAATTGTCCACCCCGCGGGCACGGCCATCGCGTGCACGGCCGACCCGGGCGAGGCGTTGACCATGAAGGAGGATTTGGTGACCTCTGACCCGGAGACCTTTACGCAGATCACGGTCGACCTGGACTACCAGATGCTGGTGGTGACCGCGCGTAATGAGGAAGGTCCGGCTGGATGTCTGGTCGGCTTTTCGACGCAGTGCAGCATCAATCCGCCGCGCTATCTGGTGTGCCTGTCCGACAAGAACCGCACCGAGCGAATCGCCCAGGCGACTGATGTGCTGGCCGTTCACTTCCTCGACTCCGGGGCCATGGAACTGGCGCGACGCTTCGGCGAGGAGACCACCGATGCGACCGATACCTTCGCCCGAGTGGCGTGGCACGCCGGCCCGTCGGAGGTTCCGATCCTGGATGAGTGTGGACGCTGGTTCGTCGGCATGATCGTCGAGCGCCGCCGGCTGGGAGACCACGTGGGCTTTGTGCTCGAGCCGATCGCCGCCAGCTGCGAGGGGCCAAGGCGCGGCCTGTTCTTCCAGCAGGTCAAGAACTTGGATCCCGGCCACGAGCCCTGATCGGAGTCCTGTCCGGCTCGGCCCCGAGCACAGCTGCCGAACCACGCACAGCTGTCGAACCGCGCAGGGCTGCCGAACCGCGCCACGGCACGTCCGGTCCGTCAGTTGTGTCCCGTCGGACTCAGGCGGCTTCGTCGTCGCGCTCGCCCGGCCGCGACTCGGTCTCGACGAGCGACGAACCAGCGGCTGACGATCGGCCGTAGACCGCGCGATAGGCCACCACCGAGCCGACCACCTCGCGGCGTTCGCTGCTCTTGCGTCGTTCCGGCCCGATATAGCCGGTGAGCTCCCGGCTCTTGATCCGCCGATCGACACTTCTGCGTTCGCCTTCGGCGGGCACGCCGTCGGTGCGCCAGACCGGCAGGTTGACCTTGCGCAGGGTGAAGTGAATGGCCTCCAGGGGGCGGTTTTCGTCGCGGCCCAACATGGTTCGCGTTATGCGCAGGCCGTCGCGCGCCGCATTGAGATTCGAGCTGCCCGCGCGGCGCTCCAGCTCGTAGCTCGGGACCTCGCGGATCTCCAGGCCCGCCTTCAGCGCACCGAGCACGAGCTGCGTCTCGATCTCAAAGCCGTCGGCCGACAGGCCGAGGTCGGGGACATGCCGGCGCCAGAAGGCGCAGTATCCATAACAGAGGTCGGTGAAGCGCGAGCCGTAGAGCACATTCGCCGCCAACACGAAGAGCTTGTTTCCGGCGGCCCGCAGCCGCGTGAAGTCGGCCGAACCGCCTTCCGGCATGTGGCGGGAGCCCTTGACAAAATCGGCACCGTCCTCGAGGGCCTCGACGAACCGGTTCATCTCCCGCGGGTCGGTGCTCCCGTCGGCGTCGATCATCACGATGATGTCGCCTGTGGCCGCAGCGAACCCGGCCCGCAGTGCGGCACCCTTGCCACGCTGATGCTGGTGTACGACAACCACGTCCGGACGAAGCGTCCGGGCGAGGGTCTCGGTGCGATCGGTGGACAGGCCATCGACGATCACCAGCTCATTGACCCACTCGGGCAGATTCTCGATCACCCACGGCAGACTCTCCACCTCGTTCAGGGTGGGGATGACCACGCTCACCGTCGGACGATTAACGACGAGACTCAGGCCCGGCTGATCGTCCTGGGCATCTTGGTCAAGGGCATCACGGTCCCGGACATCGCGCCAATCGTTTGGGGCGTCGCGCCGAACGTCCGGGGCCTCATGCAGATCGTTCAGGGCCTCGGTCACCGCGGATGCGCGGCGGTCCGGCGCCGCCTCAATCTGGCCCGCGCCGAAACCGTTCACGCGCGCGGCCGCCGGGGCCAGCGCGGTGCTTGAGTCGAAGAGACCCAGGGCTTGAAGTGCGGCTTGGTATGAGCGAAGCAAAGTCGACTCCATCCTTGGACAATGAATGTGCTGTTCCGAAGCACCCGATCGGAGCATCCAATCGGCTTACCAAGTGTTAATCGGCAGGAAGTGCGGTCGACTCAACCCTGCGATAGCCGCCTGGACGGGGTAGCGTTAGCGAACACATGCCAAGAACCGCCCGCGAGACACCTGACCCCGAGCACAGCCCGGAGAACGCCATGGATGATGCCGCCGACGTCGGACGGTTCTACGAGCGGTGCAGCGACCTCATGCGGCAGCTGCTCGATGCGCTGTCCACCGCCCCGGATAGCCGACGGCCGTTCCCTGAGGTGGAGGATGCCATCGGCTGGCCGCGCCGCCGGATCGCCAGCGTGCTCGGCGGGGTGTGGCAGCTCCGTACCCGCGAGTTTGGGGGCCGGCGACCCTATCGGCTGATGGGCGAGGAGCGCTCCGAGTCCGGACGCTGGGAGATCTGGTGCGATGCCGCCCAGGCCAGAGCCATCGAGGATGCTCGCGCGTCCGCCGGTAGCGCCCGCCGGAACGACCCCTAGCCGGCGATGGGCGGTTCGGTCTGGCGGCGTACGTCCTCCAGGCTGACGTCCGGGCGCGAGTTCGACGAGCTCCAGGCCCGCCGGGGTGACGTCCAGTACGCAGAGGTCGGTGATGATGCGCTGCACGACGCGTTTGCCGGTGTAGGGCAGCGAGCACTCGTTGACGATCTTGTAGCTGCCGTCCTTGGCGACGTGTTCCATCAGCACGATGACCTTCCGGGCGCCGTGCACGAGGTCCATCGCGCCGCCCATGCCCTTGACCATCTTGCCCGGGATCATCCAGTTGGCGATGTCCCCGGCGGCGGAGACCTGCATCGCGCCGAGGATGGCGGCGTCGATCTTTCCGCCGCGGATCATCCCGAAGCTGGTGGCGGAATCGAAGAAGCTCGCGCCGGGGCGGATGGTCACGGTTTCCTTGCCGGCGTTGATCAGGTCCGCGTCGACCTGGTCGGGGGTGGGGTAGGCGCCGGTCCCCAGGATCCCGTTCTCGGACTGCAGCACCAGTTCCACGTCATCGGGGACGTAGTTGGGCACCAGCGTGGGCAGCCCGATCCCCAGGTTGACGTAGTCACCGTCGGCCAGCTCGGCCGCGGCCCGGGCGGCCATCTGCTCGCGCGACCAGCCCATCAGCTCACGGCCTCACGCACGGTCGTCTTCTCGATCCGCTTCTCGGCCGCCTGCTCGGGGGTGAGCGCGAGCACGTGGTGCACGAACGCGCCCGGGGTGTGGACCTCATTGGGGTCAAGTTCGCCGGGCTCGACCAGGTGCTCCACCTCGGCGATGGTCACCCGTCCGCACATCGCCGCCAGCGGATTGAAGTTACGCGCCGCCGCCCGGTAAACCAGGTTGCCGTGCCGGTCACCCTTCCATGCCCGGACCAGCCCGAAGTCGGCGATGATCGCCCGCTCCAGCACATAGTCCAGCCCATCGAACTCGGCCGTGGGCTTGGGCGGCGAGGCGATTTCCACCTCGCCAGCGGCTGTGTACTTCCATGGCATACCGCCCTCAGCCACCATCGTGCCCACGCCCGTCCGGGTGTAGAACGCGGCGATGCCCGACCCACCCGCGCGCATCCGCTCCGCCAACGTCCCCTGCGGCGTCAACTCGACCTCGAGCTCACCGGCCAGGTACTGGCGAGCGAACTCCTTGTTCTCACCCACATATGAAGCGACCATCCGGCGCAGCCGCCCAGCTCCGAGCAACACACCCAAACCCCAATCGTCCACACCCGCGTTATTGGACACCACCTCGAGGTCCGTGACACCGGACTCGTGCAGCGCCGCGATCAACACCGACGGGATCCCGCACAGCCCAAACCCACCGACGGCCAGCGTCGCCCCGGAACTGACGAGCTCGACGGCCCCTTCCGCTGACGCGATTGTCTTATCCATGTTCAGTCTCCGTGCGGCCGACGCTCGACTGAGCGACATGCGATGCGGGTGGCGTGGAGAGTAACCGAGACGGCCACCCTTATCCTCCGCGGTGATGCCCGGACGTCTGACCGATCAGTGGTTTGGCGCCCGAGCCAGAACTCTGGCCCGCACCGCGGCCCTCCTGACCGCCGGCCTTGTGATCTCCGCCCTGACCCTGGCCGGTTGCGGGGCCAGTTCGCCGACTCCGGGCCCGACGTTGCGGGCCTTCCTGGTCGCCTGGAGCGACGCGCGCTGGGCGGCCATGCGGGCGCGGGTTAACGCCCCGCCCAAGGACTTCTCATCCGTGAACGCCCAGGTCTTCGCGGCCCTCGGCGTCTCGCGGGCCGAGATCACCGCCGGCCACGTGAACACGGCCAAGTCGGGCACGACCGCCACGGCTCGATATCAGCGAGCGCTACCAACTCCCGGACGACGTCGGTGCCTGGTCGGTCACCAGCACGGTCCACCTGGTCAAGCGAGCCAACCGGTGGCGGCTGAAGTGGACGCCGGCGACGATCGACCCGGGGCTGCGGAGCGGCGACACCATCGCCGTCGCTCGCGTGTGGCCGACCCGGGCCCAGATCCTCGGAGCAGGGGGTGTCAGGCTCACAACGGTGCGCCAGCAGGTGGTTGTGGGGGTGGTCGGCCAGCGCATCAAACAGCCCAAGGCGGTGCGTAGCGACCTGATCGCCGCGGGAGCGCCTCGCGCGCAGGTGAACCAGGCCCTGGCCGCCGCCAAGCAACATCCCACGTACTTCGAACCGATCCTCACCATTTCCCGCGCGCGTTTCGCCCAGCTCAAGGCCCAGACCGGACCGGGCAACGTCTACACCGTTCCGGGTACCCAGTTCGAGGCATCGGGCCGGACAGTGGCCATCACCGAGCAGCTGAGCGCTCATCTCATCGGCACCGTCGCTCCGATCACGGCGCAGCAGCTCAAGCAGCTCGGGCCTCCCTACGACGCCTCGAGCAGTGCGGGTCAGGGCGGTCTTCAGGCCAGCCAGGAACGCGTGCTGGCCGGCACGCCGACGACCAGGATCGCCATCGAGAACGCGGTGGGCACACCATTGGAGCAGCTGACCAGCTTTCCCGGCCGGAGCGGTACTCCGGTTATCACCAGCCTCGATCCGAGGGTTCAGCGGGCGGCCGAGTCCGCCCTGGCCGGCGCGACCCACCACAACGTCTCGATGGTCGCCATGAACGCCTCGACCGGACAGCTGCTCGCGGTCGTCTCGGATCCGATCACCACCTACGACACGGCACTCCTGGGCGCCTACCCACCCGGCTCGACGTTCAAGGTGCTCACCTCCTCCGCGCTGATCCGCACCGGACTCGGCCCCGCCTCGCCCGCGACCTGCCCGCCGACGGTGACCGTCGACGGCGAGGTCTTCCACAATGCCGAGGGCGACGCGCCCGTCTCAACCCTCGCGCAGGCCTTCACCGAGTCATGCAACACCGCGTTCATCGGCCTGGCCACCCAAATCTGTCGGCCGCCGACCTCCCGGCGGTCGCGCAGCTCTACGGACTCCAGCGCACGCCGAAGCTCGGGATTCCGGCGTTCATGGACAACATTCCCGAGCCGACCGATCGAACCGAGCTGGCCGCCGATGCCATCGGCCAGGGCCGCGTCACCTTCTCCGCCCTCGGCATGGCCACAGTCGCGGCCGCCATCGATTCGGGCATGGTCAGGGCTCCGCGGCTGGTGACCGGTGCACCCGATGACACCATCCCGGCCTCGCCCCTGCCCAGTGCGATGGTCGACGATCTGCGCACGATGATGGCCTCGGTTGTGGCCAGCGGCACCGCGGCCGGCCAGGGCCTGCCGCCCGGCACGTACGCCAAGACCGGCACGGCCGAGTACGGCACCGGCCCCGCCTCGAAGCTGAGGATTGACGGGTGGCTGATGGGCTACCGCGGCAACGTCGCCTTCGCGATCGTCACCCACGACACCGGGGGCGGCAACGGGGGGCCGGTCAACGGCCCGATCATCGCCAAGTTCCTGAACGCGATCGGCTGACAGCGCTCACTACGCAGGCGCGCCGCAGCTGCGCCTGCTGCCCGGCCGGGTCGGCCGGCGCTCAGCCGGTCGGGACGTCGGCGGTGATGAGCTCGTGGCCGGTGTCGCCGATCAGCACGTTGTCCTCGATGCGGATTCCGCCAAAGTCGAGCATCGTCTCGACCCGGTCCCAGTTGACGTGCTCGCGATGTTTCCGGCGTCGGTCCGGATCGTTCAGCAACGCCGGGACGAAGTAGATGCCGGGTTCCACGGTGACGACCATGCCGGGCTCGAGCGGGAGGTCGATCCGCAGGTTCGGGTACGGCTTGGGTTGATCCCGGCGCTCGCGTAGAGGTGTACCTCCGGCGTCGCGCACGCCGAGGCCGAGGAGGTGACCGATCCCGTGCGGGAAGAACAGCCACACCGCACCCGATTCCACCAGCGATTCGGCCTCGCCGCGGAGCAGGCCGAACGAGGCAAGTCCGTCCGCGATGACCAGCGCGGCCACCCGATGGACATCGCGCCACTCGACGCCGGCCCGGCACCGTTCGATCGCCGCCCGCTCAGCCTGGTGCACGATCTCATGGAGCTCGCCCTGCTCGGGGCTGAACACACCGCCGACGGCGTAGGTGCGGGTGATGTCGCTGGCGTACCCGCGGTACTGCGCCCCCGCATCGATGAGCACGAGCTCGCCCGTGCGCAGGCGGCGAGGGCCGGGGGGAAAGTGCAGCACGGCCGAGTTGGGGCCGCTGCCCACGATGGTGTCGTAGGCCATGGCCTCCACCCCGTGCCGGAGCGCCTCGGCTTCCAACTCCACCTGGACCTCCCGCTCACTTATCCCGTCGATCAGACGGGGCACGATCGCGGCGAACGCCTCGCGGGTGGCCCGCTGCGCCACGCGCATGCGCTCAAGCTCGACCGTGTCCTTGCGGCGTCGCACCGCCGCCAGGCCAAAGCGCAGCTCCTCGACCAGCCTCTGGTCAGAGCTCGCGCCCGCGGGAGCGGCTCCCAGCCAGGCCAGCGGCCGTCCGCCGCGCGCCGCCAGCCACGTGGGCAGGGCATCGGTGGTCGGCCCGTCGGGCTCGACCTCCGGCGCCCCCGACCACAGGCGCTCCTCGGCCGTGATCGGAGAGACGAACTCGACCCAGCCCTCGGTCGGGTCAAAGGCCAGCACGCCGCCCGGGCGGTTGCGGTCGGTCAGGTAGTAGTACTCCGAGTGCGCCTCATACGGGTAGGTCATGTCGTCGCGGCCGGGACGGTGTATCGGGTCACCCGCGCCGATCAGCACGAGCTGGTTGGTCAGCTCCCAGGCTGCCGCGACCGCGTCTCGACGCCGCACCAGCTCGCGGCCAATCTCGGTCTCGTTCATGGCCCTAGCCGGCCTTACCGCAGCGGGGGTGGGTCGGCCTCGGCGCTGGCCAGCAGCACCGGATCCCACTCACATGCTGTGCAGGCATGGCGCAGGGCCGAGCGGGTGAACGCCAGCGCGGTGGCGTGAGGATCATCGGTCGAGCGCACATCGTTCCAGTCGAGCACGAACTCACCCAGAGTCTCCTCCCACCGAGCTGCGTCCGGAGCCACGGACGCGCGCGTGAAGCTTTCCACATGCGGGTGCGCGTAGGCGTAGAAGGCCGCCCGCGGATAGCGGGGGTCTCCCGGCCACCAGCCCACCGCCACCTCCTGCGCGTCCATCGCATTGCGCATGATGAAGTCCGCGGACGGGGGCTCGGCGGGCGACCCGGAGAACAGACTGACGGCCAGGTCAAACGATCCCCACCAGGCGTTGACCGGGGTCGAGCGCCCGCGGTAGGGCGCTCGATAAGCGGCCAGGACCAGGGCCGCCTGCGTGGCGGCGGCAAAGTAGCGCTCGACGGCGGCGGTGTCGTAGACGCGGTGCTCCTCATCCTCGTCCAGGGCGGCGGTCCACCACACCTCCTGCGGGCTCAGCTCCAGCTCGACCGGGCCGGCCAGCGCCGACACGGTGGCCAGCAGCTCGCGCGTGACCTCACCCACTGATCGATTCGGCCCAAGTGCGACGCGACGACCGGCCCCGCCGCTGTGCTCCACGAACGCTTCGTGCATGTGCAGATCGAGCCCCGCGACGAGCGAGCCAGAACCATCGGCGGCCGGCAGCGTCGGCGTCTCCCAGCCCCGCGCGCTGAGGCGCAGCGCGGCGTGTTGAAGTTGGGGCTCCGGCGCTCCCAGCGTGGCCGCCAGCTTGCCCAGCACCTGCGAGTGCGCGTGCAGCGTGTCGCAGGTCTCCTTCCAGTCCTGGTAATCGACGGACGGCCAGGAGCTCACGGCGTGGTCTTCACCCGGCTAACCCCGCTCGGCCGGTTCGGAGGGTTCGGCCGTCTGTGCTCGCGGCCAGAACACGGCACCCAAACCCATGACGTTGAACACTCGCCGTACGGGCAGGGTCATCTGCTGCTCAACCAGCAACTGCCAGCCCTCCTGGGCCGCCTGCCGGTGGTAGGTGATGATCACGTTGATTCCGGAGCTGTCGATGAAATCGAGCCGGGACAGATCGAGCATCACGGTCGCCCCGGGCTGCGCGAGCTCCTCAAGGCGATCGCGCACGCGACCGGCCACCGAGAGGTCCAGTTCACCGACCAGCTCGAGGCGGACGCCCTGGGGGGTCGCAGACTCGGCCAGGGAAAAGTTCGGAGTTCCCTCAAGACTCATCTTCCGAGTGTTTCACAACTCCGCTGAGAATCTGCATTTGATCAAACGGTTTCAGTGCCGTTTCGACTAGCCTGAGCGCCGTGAAACCGGAGACGCAGCTGGTGCGCTCGCCGTCTGCCGCGGTCGACCGCGCCACGGTCCACGCGTATGAGAACGCCACTCCCGGCCCGTTCTATTACCAGCGGGCCGCACATCCCGTGGGGGCCGAGGCCGAACGCCTGCTCTCAGAGCTCGAGGGCGGCCAGGCGCTGCTTTTTCCCTCGGGCATGGGCGCCATCACCGCGCTCATGTTCGCCCTGCTCGGTCCCGGGGCCAAGGTGGCGGTGGCCGACGGCGGTTACTACGGAACCATCGGTATGTTGCGGGCCGAGCTGGTGCGCTGGGGGCTCGAGGTGGTGGCCTTTGACCAGACCGGAGCGCCGCCGCAGGCCGACCTGGTGTGGCTCGAACCCTGCGCGAACCCGAGCCTGTCCTTCCCCGACCTGGACGCCGTGATCGACCGCGTGCATGCCTCGGCGGACGGGTCGCTGTGGACAACACCGTTCTCAGCCCGCTGCTGCTGCGGCCGCTCGAGCATGGCGCAGACTTCGTCATGCACAGCGCGACGAAGATTCTGGCCGGCCACCACGATGCCCTCCTCGGCGTCATCGCCTGCGCCGACAGGGACGCGGCGGAGCGCCTACGCGCGTTTCGCAGTGCCACGGGGATTGTCGCGGCGCCGGATCCCGCCTGGTTGCTGCTGCGTGGCCTCAAGACGCTCGGTCTGCGCGTCGAGCGCCAGTCGGCCTCGGCGCTGGAGATCGCCGGCCGGCTGAGTCGGCACGCCGCCGTGGAGAGGGTTCGCTATCCCGGACTGGGTGACCCCGTGGCGGCTCGCTACGTCCACGCCTTCGGACCGCTGCTGTCCTTTGATGTCGCTGACGCCGACCGGGCTGCGCACGTTGAGCGCTCACTGCGCGTGATCGAGAACGCCACCAGCCTGGGCGGCGTGGCCTCGACGCTGGAAGCCCGCGCTCGCTGGGAGGGCGACCGCGTGCCACCTGGTCTCCTGCGTCTCAGCGTCGGGCTCGAGGACGTGGAGGACCTTTGGGCCGATCTCACCCAGGCCCTCGAAGGTTGATCTCCCCCGACGGCTCTGACCAGGGTTGACCGGACTGGCGCTCGTCGGGGCGCCTCTCTAGGGTGCACGGCATGTTCAGCAAGATTTTGGTGGCCAATCGTGGCGAGATCGCCATCCGGGCGTTTCGGGCCGCTTTTGAGCTGGGGGCCAGGACGGTGGCGGTCTACACGTGGGAGGACCGCGCATCGCTGCACCGGCAGAAGGCGGATGAGGCGTATCTGATCGGTGAGCGGGGTCACCCGGTGAAGGCGCACCTGGATATCGATGAGATCATTCGTGTGGCCAGGCTGTCGGGGGCGGATGCGATCTATCCGGGTTACGGATTTTTGTCGGAGAGCCCGGATTTGGCCCGGGCGGCGATCGAGGCCGGCATCACGTTCATCGGTCCGCCCCCGGAGGTTTTGGAGCGCGCCGGTAACAAGGTCACGGCCAAGGAGCGCGCCAAGGCGGCGGGCGTTCCGGTGCTTGAGTCGAGTCCCGCGACCACGGATCTTTCGGTGTTGCTGGCCGCGGCTGATGAGATTGGCTTTCCGGTGTTCGCCAAGGCGGTGGCGGGCGGCGGCGGTCGGGGGATGCGCCGGGTAGAGACCCGTGAGGAGCTGGAGCCGGCTTTGCAGTCGGCCATGCGTGAGGCGGAGGCGGCCTTTGGTGATCCGTCGATGTTCATCGAGCAGGCTGTGCTGCGTCCGCGTCATATCGAGGTGCAGATCCTGGCTGACCGTGGCGGTGAGACGATCCATCTGTTCGAGCGGGATTGCTCGGTGCAGCGGCGTCACCAGAAGGTGATCGAGATCGCGCCGGCGCCGAACCTCGACCCGCAGATCCGGCGCGCGATTCTGGATGATGCGGTGGCCTTCGCGAGATCGGTCGGATATGTGAACGCGGGCACGGTGGAGTTCCTGCTCGACACCGAGGGTCCGCGGGCGGGGCGGCATGTGCTGATCGAGATGAACCCGCGGATCCAGGTGGAGCACACGGTGACCGAGGAGGTCACCGATGTCGATCTGGTTCAGTCGCAGATGCGTATCGCGGCGGGGGAGTCGCTGGCCGATCTGGGCCTCCGTCAGGCCGATATCCACGTTCGTGGCGCAGCGTTGCAGTGCCGGATCACGACCGAGGACCCGCGGCACGGGTTCCGGCCTGACACGGGGCGGATCACCACCTACCGCTCGCCTGGCGGAGCGGGTATCCGTCTGGACGGCGGGACGGTCAACGCCGGGGTGTATGTGAGCCCGCACTTTGACTCGATGCTGGCCAAGATGACGGCCCGCGGGCCTGATTTCGCCACCGCGGTGCGGCGAGCCAAGCGCGGTCTGGCCGAGTTTCGTATCCGCGGCCTGGCCACGAATATCCCGTTCATCCAGGCCGTGCTGGAGGACCCGGCCTTTGTGGCGGGAGATCTCTCGACATCGTTTATCGAGGAGCGCCCCGAGCTGCTTGAGCCGCGCGAGTCGGCCGACCGCGGGACCAAGGTCATCACCTGGCTGGCCAACGTGACGGTCAATCAGCCCAACGGGCCCAATCCCGGGGTGATCGATCCGAACAGCAAGCTGCCCGCCGTCGATCTGGACGCGGCGGCACCGCCGGGCTCCCGGCAGCGTCTGCAGGAACTCGGCCCAGCCAGGTTCGCGCAGGAGCTGCGTAGCCAGAAGCGGTTGGCGGTCACCGATACCACCTTCCGTGACGCCCACCAGAGCCTGTTGGCCACCCGGGTGCGCACACGTGATCTGGTTCAGATCCTGCCCTACCTGGCCCGCATGACCCCCGAACTGTTCTCGATCGAGGCGTGGGGTGGCGCCACCTATGACGTGGCGCTGCGCTTTCTGGGTGAGGACCCGTGGGAGCGGCTCGACGCGATCCGCCAGGCGCTGCCCAACGTCTGCACCCAGATGCTGTTGCGGGGGCGCAACACCGTCGGCTACACCCCGTATCCCGAGGCGGTCACCCGGGGCTTCGTGGGGGAGGCGGCTGCGTCCGGCCTGGACATCTTCCGCATCTTCGATGCGCTCAACGACGTCTCACAGATGCGCCCGGCAATCGATGCCGTGCTGGAGACGCAACGCGTGCGTGGCCGAGGTGGCCATGTGTTACTCGGGGGACCTGCTCGATCCCGGCGAGGATCTGTACACGCTCGACTACTACCTGCGCCTGGCCGAGCGCATTGTCGAGACCGGGGCCCACATACTCGCGATCAAGGACATGGCGGGACTGCTCCGCGCCGGCGCCGCCACCCAGCTCGTCGCCGGTCTGCGCGAGCGTTTCCCGGACCTGCCGATCCACGTACACACCCACGACACCCCCGGCGGTCAGCTCGCCACGCTGCTGGCGGCGGCCCACGCCGGGGCTGATGCGGTCGACGCGGCGAGCGCGCCGATGGCCGGCACGACCAGCCAGCCGTCGCTCTCGGCGCTGGTTGCCGCCACGGCCAACACGGCCCTGGACACCGGGCTCAGCCTGCAGGCGGTCAGTGATCTCGAGCCGTATTGGGAGGCGGTGCGCAGCGTCTACAAACCGTTTGAGTCCGGCCTGCCGGCCCCCACCGGACGGGTCTACCGGCACGAGATCCCGGGTGGACAGCTATCGAACCTGCGCCAGCAGGCGATCTCACTCGGGCTGGGGGATCACTTCGAGAAGATCGAGGACTGGTACGCGGCGGCCAACCGGATCCTCGGCCGCCCGACCAAGGTGACCCCGTCATCCAAAGCGGTCGGTGACCTGGCGCTGCAGATGGTCGCCGCCGACGCCGATCCCGGCCGACTTCGAGGCACACCCGGAGCGCTATGACATCCCCGACTCGGTCATCGGCTTTCTGGCCGGGGAGCTCGGAGACCTCCCCGGCGGCTGGCCCGAGCCGTTTCGCACCAAGGTGCTCACCGGCCGCGACATCCACATCGGTGAGACACCGCTGGCCCCCGACGACGAGGCGGCCCTGCAACCCGACGCCGACCGGGTCACCCGCCGCCGGACCCTCAACCGGCTGCTCTTCCCCGGGCCGACCAAGCAGCGCGACGAGTTCTGCCAGACCTACGGCGATCTCACGCCGCTGGAGACGATCGACTACCTCTACGGCCTCACCCAGGACGTCGAGACCTCAGTCACCGTCGACCGCGGCGTCCAACTCTACGTCGGCCTCGAAGCCATCTCCGAACCCGACGACCATGGCTACCGCACCGTGATGGTCACCCTCAACGGCCAACTGCGACCGGTCAACATCCGAGACGAGAACGTCACGGTCGACATCATCGAGGCCGAAAAGGCCAACCCGGAGAAACCCGGGCACATCGCCGCGCCTTTTGCCGGCAGCGCGACGGTCAAGGTGCTCGAAGGCCAACACGTGGAGGCCGGAGCGGCCGTCGCCATGATCGAGGCAATGAAAATGGAGGCCACCATCACCACCCCCGTCTCAGGCACCGTCACCCGCGTCCTGCTGCGCGACACCCAACATGTCGAAGCCCGCGACCTGATGCTGGAGATCACATGAAGATTCGCGCAGCCGTTCTCGAGCAGTTCGGCCAGCCCCTGCACGTCACGGAGGTCGACCTGGCCGAGCCCCGGGCCGGCGAGGTGCTCGTGCGCCTGGTCGCCTGCGGTGTCTGCCACACCGACCTGTACACCGCCTCCGGCGTCGACCCCTCCGGCTACGCGCCGACCGTGCTCGGCCACGAGGGCGCCGGCGTCGTCGAGAAGCTCGGGCCGGGCGTCGAGTCACTCGGCGTCGGCGACCACGTTGTCACCCTGTTCTCGCCGCAGTGCCGTGAGTGCGAGCACTGCGTGAGCGGCCGGACCAATCTCTGCCTGGCCATCCGTGAGCAGCAGAACCAGGGGTATCTGCCGGACGGGACCACGCGCCTATCGCGCGACGGCGAGCCGATCAGGCATTTCATGGGAACCTCGACGTTCGCCGAGTACACCGTCATGCCGGAGATCGCCCTGGCCAAGGTCAGCCGGGAGGCGCCGCTCGAGGCCGCCTGCCTGTTCGCCTGCGGGTTGTCGACCGGACTTGGCGCGGCGATGTACACGGCGGCCGTCCGCCCGGGCTCGACCTGCGTGGTGTTCGGCGCCGGCATGGTCGGCCTGGGGGCCGTGGCCGGCTGCCGGCTCCGGGGCGCTGAGCGGATCATCTGTGTCGACCTCTCCGAAGATCGGTTGGAGATGGCCCGGGCGCACGGCGCGACCGACCTCTGGCCGACCGGACCTGACATCGTGGCGCGCATCCAGGAGGCGACCCGCGGCTTTGGGGCTGACTACACCTTCGAGGCCACCGGTCGCGTGGAGGTCATGCGGCAGGCCGTCGAGGCCGCGCGCATGGGTTGGGGCCTCTGCACCGTCGCTGGGGTGGCCGGCAAGGGGGAGACGCTCGACGTGATCCCGCGCTGGCTGATCCAGGGACGCCGCATCGCCGGATCGTCATTCGGCGGTGTCAGGGGCCGCGATCAAGTGCCCGAACTGGTCGAGCGCTACATGGCGGGCGAGATCGATGTTGAGGCGTTCATCTCGCACCGCATCACGCTCGATGAGGTCAACCGGGGCTTCGAGCTGATGGAGGCCCAGGACGGGATCCGCAGCGTGATCCAGTTCGGCTGAGAGCGCCTCAGCCGGCCGCGCGTCAGATCGGCCCGCTCGCCGATACCGTGGACACGGTGACGCTCGAGCAGGCAGACACCGCGACGGGTCGGCCGCCGCCCGGTGAGCGGCCGGCGCCCGGTGAGCGGCCGGCGGCCGGTGAGCGGCCGGCGGCCAGCGTGCTCGACCAGCGCGTCAGGCGTCTGGCCTTCAGCGCGATTCTGCTGACCACGCTGCTCGCGGCGCTCGATCAGTCGATCGTCTCGACGGCTCTGCCCCGCATCGTCGGCGACCTGGGTGGCTTCAGCGACCTCTCGTGGGTGGTCAGCGCCTACCTGCTCGCCTCCACCGTCACGATCCCGCTCTACGGGAAGCTGTCGGATCTGTACGGACGCCGGTTGCTCTTCGCGATCGCCATCTCCGTCTTCCTGCTCGGCTCCGTGCTCTGCGGACTGGCGTCGACAATGAGCGAGCTGATCGCCTTCCGCGCCATTCAGGGGCTGGGAGCAGGCGGCCTGATCCCGCTGGCCCAGGCCTCGATCGGCGACCTCTACTCGCCACGCGAACGCGGGCGCTACCAGGGCTACGTGGCGTCGATGTGGGGCATCGCGGCGGTGACCGGCCCGCTGGTGGGCGGCACGCTCACCGAGGCGATCTCCTGGCGCTGGATCTTCTACGTGAATGTTCCGCTGGGGCTGGTCGCGCTGGCCGTGGTGGTCAAGACCCTGGGCGGGACGCGCGGAAGCAATCACCGCATCGACTACGCCGGGGCGCTCACGCTTGGATTGTCCCTGGGCGCGATCCTGGTGGCGTGCGCCTGGTCCGGGACGACGTACCCGATCGGCTCGGCGCAGGTCATCGGGCCGTTCGTCGGAGGCGTGATCGGACTCGGTGTCCTGGCCCTGATCGAACGCCGGGCCACGGAGCCGATCATTCCGGTGGCGCTCCTGCGCAACCGGATCTTTCTCGCCGCCAGTGGCGGGTACTTCGTGGTGGGTGCCCTGCTCTTCGCGGTGACGATCTACATCCCCGTCTATCTCCAGGACGTCCGCGGCGACAGCCCCACCGTGTCCGGGTTGACGACGATGAGCTACACCATCGGCTGGGTCGTCGTGGCGATGATCGTCGGGCGCATGATCAGTCGCACGGGTCGCTACCGCATCTTTCCGATCCTCGGCACCGTATGCGCCGCCGGAGGGGTCGCGTGGCTGATCCTCATCGGCCGCTCGACCGGGCGGGTGGAGCTCTGCGCGATATTGGTCCTCAGCGGATGCGGGATGGGCATGACGGTCGCCCCGTATCTCGTGGCCACCCAGAACGCGATCGGCGCGCAGGTGATCGGCGCCGCCACCGCGACCCTCAATCTGGTGCGGGCGATTGGCGCCAGCCTGGCCGTGTCGGTCCTCGGCGCTCTGCTGGCCAGCCGGGCACGCTCTGTCCTTGAGCGCCAACTCGGCGCCCGAGCCAGGACCATCAACGTCAGCCGCCTGATCAACGGCGGCTCCCGCGGCTCGAGTGGCGGCGGCCCGGGCGGCTCCGCCCATCACCCGGCAGCCGTCGGCTCCGCGCTCTTGAGCGGCATGCACCTGGTCTTCATCGTGGCGGCCATCGTCGGCCTGGCCGGCATCGCCTGCGCTTTCGCGCTCGAGGAACGCCCGCTCAGCACCAGCCGCTGAGCTCGTCGCGGCTGCCGTGCCGAGCTCACTGAAGGCTCAGAGTCACTCAGGGCTCAGAGGACCACGGCCTGAAAGACGATCCCGCCCGCGCCCACCTCTGCCCAGCCCATCGAGTGGTGCGGCTGCCTGCGCTTGTCGGTCGGACTGCCGGGATTGAAGATCTGGAAGCCGGTCTCGGGGTCACGCTCGAGCAGCGGCACGTGGGAATGCCCGAAGATGACGGCGGCGCAGCCCGCGAACGCGCGCTGGGCTCGCCGCAGCCGTCCCGCCGCTCGCCCGGCGTCGTGCACGACGCCCAGACGCATGCCCTCGGCGAGGGTCAGTTCCAGGCGCTCCGGCAGGGACGAGCGGAGCGCGACGTCGTCTTGATTGCCCCGCACGGCCAGCACCTCCGGCCCCAACTGGCGGAGTTGCTCGAGCACGCCCACGCTGGTGAAGTCGCCGGCGTGGATGATCACGTCGGCCTGCCGCAGCCGCGACACGCACGCGGCGGGCAGCTCTCGCCGGCCCGCCGGGAGGTGCGTGTCGGAGATGATCGCGAGCCGTCGAGGCGGGCCCATGGCGCCGCGGCCGAGGATCAGCGGTTCGGCTGAGGCTCGCTCCTCAGGTCCGCTCAGCTCTCGTCAGCGCGCGAAACCTCGCCCCGCCAGCCACCTGACTCGGTCCCGCGGGACTCGATCATCTCCTTGAAGCGCTTGAGGTCGCCCGCAACGCGACGATCGGGAGCCGCCAGCGCATCGCCCAGATGCTCGATCAGCCCCTCGGGCATGAAGTCGAGCTGCACCATCAGCCGCGTGTGATTGTCATCCAGTCGGTGGAAGGTGACGACACCGGCGTTGCGCTTGCCGTCGACGTTCTTCCAGGCCACTCGCTCGTCGGGCCGCTGCTCGGTGACCTCGGCGTCCCATTCGTGTTGGTGGCCGGCGATCTCGGCCACCCAGTGCAGGTGCGTGTCATCGATCTGTCGCACCTCCTTTACGCCCTCCATGAACAGCGGGAACTCCTCGAATTGCGTCCACTGGTTGTAGGCCGTCCGGAGCGGAACGTCCACCTCTACGGATTGCTCGATCAGTGACATCGGCGATACCTCGCTTTAGTTCGTGGTTTCTGGAGACCTACCCAACGACGCTGAGGCGACACCACCAACCGGATCGAGCGACAACGCGGCGCGATCGCAGGGGCTAGCCTTTTCGGCCTGCCATGCCCAGCCGCCCGCTCGACTTCGATCCCATCGCCGAGGCCCGCCGCCAGTGGGATGTCCACTGGGGCTCGGAGGCCACCCCGCAGATGGTCGCGGTGACCTCGATCATGCGGGCGCAGCAGATCCTGCTGGCGCGCCTGAACGCGCTGCTCGAGCCGCTCGATCTGACCTTCCCGCGCTACGAGACGCTGATGGTCCTGTACTACAGCCGCCAGGGCGAGATGCCGCTCGGCAAGCTCTCCGATCGCCTGCAGGTCCACCGCGCGAGCGTCACCAACGTGATCGACAAGCTCGAGGACCGCGGCTACGTCACGCGCGTCGCCCACGAGCAGCGACCGCCGCACGATCCTGGCCCGGATCAGCGACCGCGGGTCGGGCGGTCGCCGAGCGGGCGACCGCCATCCTCAACGAGGCCGGGTTTGGCATGGCGCCGCTCTCGGCCGCCGCCTGCGAGCAGCTGTTCCAGGCGCTCGAGCCGCTCCGGCGCGACGCCGGCGACTTCGACGATTAGGCGTACTCGTAGAAGCCGCTGCCGGTCTTGCGGCCGTGGTGTCCGGCGACGACCATGCGCTTGAGCAGCGGTGGGGCGGCGTATTCGGGGCGTCTGAACTCGTCGTAGAGCGAGTCGCACACGCGCCTGCAGCACGTCCAGGCCGATGAAGTCGCAGAGCGTCAGCGGCCCCATCGGATGCCCGCAACCGAGGCGCATGCCCGTCGTCGATGTCCTCGCGGCTGGCGAACCCCTCCTCGTACATGCGCACTCCGGCCATCAGGTAGGGGACGAGCAGCATGTTGACGACGAACCCGGCGCGGTCCTTGGTGCGGATCGAGTGCTTGCCGATCTGCTGCGCGAACGCCTCGGCGGCGGCAACCGCGTCGGGTCGCGGTGTCGTAGGCCACCACCACCTCGACGAGCTTCATCACCGGCACCGGCGAGAAGAAATGCAGGCCGACGACACGCTCCGGCCGCTCGGTGTAGGCGGCCAGCTCGGCGATCGGGATCGAGGACGTGTTCGACGCCAGGAACTGCGCGTCGGGCAGCAGCAGATCGAGCTCCTTGAAGATCTCGCCCTTGACCTTGGCGTCCTCGAACACCGCCTCGACGACCGCGTCGCAACCGCGCAGAGTCCTCGAGCGCGGTGGTGTAGCTGACTCGCGCCGGTCAGCGCGAACGCCTCCTCGCCGCGTCAGCTTGTCGCGCTCGACCGCGCGGGTCAACGACTCGTCCAGCCGCTGCCCGCGAGCGCTCCAGCGGCGCCTGCTCCGGCTCGATAAACGACACCTCCACGCCGGCCGCGGCCGCCGACTCCGCGATCCCCGAGCCCATGAACCCGGCTCCCACCACTGCCAATCGATTGATCGTCATGCCCGCATCCTCTCGTTTTTCGGCGCACCTCGGACGTTACGCGACCTTCCGATAGTTGAAAGGTCGCGTATTCTACGGGTGCAGTGGCCACAGGTGTCCGAGGGAGACGCGGATGAGCATCACGCTGCCGACGCCAGACGAACAAACCGAAGCGGAGAGTCGACCGTCCGCCGCTTCGGTTCGTCACCGCCGCCTCGCTCTTTGACGGCCACGATGCCGCCATCAACGTGATGCGCCGGTTGATCCAGGACCGCGGAGCCGAGGTGATCCACCTCGGCCACAACCGCAGCGTGGCGGACATCGTGCGCGCCGCGATCCAGGAGGACGCGGACGCGATCGCGATCAGCTCCTACCAGGGCGGCCACATCGAGTTCTTCAAGTACGCGCGTGGAGATGCTGCGCGAGCGCGGCGCCGGTCACATCCTCGTGTTCGGCGGAGGCGGCGGCACGATCACCGAAGCCGAGATCGCCGAGCTCCAGAGCAGTGGCGTGACCCGGCTCTACCACCCCAACGATGGGATGAAGCTCGGGCTCACTGGGATGATCGACGACCTGGTCGAGCGGGCGCGCGAGCTGCGGGCAGTCCCCGGCGCGGATGACATCGACGTCGGGAAGCTCGGGAGTTCATAGACAAAAATGACCCTGAACATCCCTCGCTTGCGCCCGACGACCTGGCCGTCGCCCAGATGCTGTCCGCCCTGGAGGACGGAGCGCTACCCGCCGCACGAGCTCGATCAGCTGCGGGCGGGCTGGGCGGCCGCCACGAAGCAGGCGCCGGTCGTCGGCATCACCGGCACCGGCGGCGCGGGCAAGAGCACGGTCACCGATGAGCTGCTGAGCCGCTTCGCCCAGCACTTCCCGGACATGCGCATCGCCGTGGTCGCCGTGGATCCCGACCCGCCGTCGCACCGGCGGCGCGCTGCTGGGCGACCGCATCCGCATGAACAGCCTGCGCAACGAGCGCATCTACATGCGCTCGGTCGCGACGCGCCAGAGCAACCGCTCGACCAGCGCGATGCTCGCCGACGCGGTCGCCTTCCTGCGCAGCAGCGGCGGCTTCGACCTGGTGCATGGTCGAGACGGCCGGTATCGGCCAGAGCGATTCGGAGATCGTCGATCTGGTCGACGTGCCCGTGTACGTGATGACCAGCGAGTTCGGCGCGGCCAGCCAGCTCGAGAAGATCGACATGCTCGACCTGGCCGAGATCGTCGTCATCAACAAGTTCGACAAGCGCGGCGCCGAGGATGCGCTGCGCGACGTGCGCAAGCAGTGGCGGCGCAACCACGTCGCCGTTCGAAGCTCCGACGCCGAGATGCCCGTCTATCCGACCGTGGCCAGCCAGTTCAACGATCCGGGCCTGACCTGGATGTTCGCCAACCTGTGCCGGGCGATCGGGCAGCGCCGCGGGTACCGACCCGGCCGCCTGGGACCCGCAGCTGACCGACGCCCGAGCCCGAGCGAGCCCGGCGGCGGGCTGATCCCCGACAGCCGGGTGCGCTACCTGGCGGAGATCGCCGAGCAGGGTCGCGGCGATCAACGCCGGCCATCGAGCACAAGGCGCAAGCGTCGCCGCCCAGGCCCAGCACTACCTCGAGGCCGCGCGAGACGCTCGGCGACGGTCCGGCTGTCGAGGAGCTGAGCCGTCGCGCCGAGGAGGCGCTCGACCGAGCTCGGACCCGAGGCGCGGGAGCTGCTCGACGGCTGGGACTCGCGGATCGAGCAGGTCACGGCCGAGACCTACAGCTACACGGTGCGCGATCGCGAGGTCACCGGGCGAGAACTACCGCCGCTCGCTCAGCCGGCCAGCCGATCCCGAAGATCGCCCCGCCCCGCCTGGACGGCTGGGGTGACCGGCTGCGCTTCCTGATGAAGGAGAACCTGCCGGGCTCCTATCCGTACACGGGCGGGGTGTTCCCGTACCGGCGCCAGGGCGAGGACCCGACGCGGATGTTCGCCGGCGAGGGCACGCCCGAGCGCACCAACCGCCGCTTCCACTACCTGTCAGCCAGGGCAGCCGGCGGCGCGGCTGTCGACCGCGTTTGATTCGGTCACGCTGTACGGCGCGGACCCGCACGAGCGCCCCGACATCTACGGCAAGGTCGGCAACTCCGGCGTGTCGATCGCGACGCTCGATGACGCCAAGAAGCTCTACTCGGGCTTTGACCTCTGCGCTCCGAGCACGTCGGTGTCGATGACGATCAACGGGCCCGGCGCCGATCATCCTGGCCTTCTTCATGAACGCGGCGATCGACCAGCAGGTCGAGCGCCACCTGCAGCAGACCGGTCAGGTGGAGGCGGCGCAGGCCAAGCTCGAGGCGTACTTCGCCGATCGGCCGCGCCCCGCCTACGCCGGCGAGCTGCCCGAGCACTCCAGCGGCCTGGGTCTCGGACTGCTCGGGGTGACGGGCGACATGGTCGTCGAGCCCGACGTGTACGAGCGCATCAAGGCCGAGACGCTGCGCACGGTCCGCGGCACGGTGCAGGCGGACATCCTCAAGGAGGACCAGGCCCAGAACACGTGCATCTTCTCCACCGAGTTCGCGATGAAGATGATGGGCGACGTGCAGCAGTACTTCATCGACCAGCAGGTGCGCAACTTCTACAGCGTTTCGATCAGCGGTTACCACATCGCCGAGGCGGGCGCCAACCCGATCAGCCAGCTGGCCTTCACGCTCGCCAACGGCTTCACGATCGTCGAGTACTACCTGGCTCGCGGCATGGCGATCGACGATTTCGCGCCGAACCTGAGCTTCTTCTTCTCCAACGGGATGGACCCGGAGTACGCCGTGATCGGGCGGGTGGCCCGCCGCATCTGGGCGCGGGCGATGCGCGAGCGCTACGGCGCCTCGGCCCGCAGCCAGATGCTCAAGTACCACATCCAGACCTCCGGTCGCAGCCTGCACGCGCAGGAGATCAGCTTCAACGACATCCGCACGACGCTGCAGGCGCTCTACGCGATCTTCGACAACTGCAACAGCCTGCACACCAACGCCTACGACGAGGCGATCACCACCCCGACCGAAGGATCGGTGCGCCGGGCGGTGGCCATCCAGCTGATCATCAACCGCGAGCTCGGGCTGAACTTCAATGAGAACCCGCTGCAGGGCTCGTTCATCATCAACGAGCTCACCGACCTGGTCGAGGAAGCGGTGTACGCGGAGTTCGAGCGCCTGTCCGAGCGCGGTGGCGTGCTCGGGGCGATGGACACCATGTATCAGCGCTCGAAGATCCAGGAGGAGAGCCTGCTCTACGAGCGGCTCAAGCACACCGGCGAGCTGCCCCTGATCGGCGTCAACACCTTCCTGCCCAAGGACGGTCAGGGCGAGCACATCGACAAGCTCGAGCTGATGCGCTCGACCGAGGACGAGAAGCAGCAGCAGATCGCCAACCTGCGCGCCTTCCAGGAGCGGGGCGCAGAGGTCCGGCCGGCGGCGCTGGCTCAGCTGCAGGCGGTCGCCCGGTCCCGCGGCAACGTGTTCGAGGCGCTGATGGAAGCGGTCAAGTGCGCCTCGCTCGGGCAGATCTCCGCGGCGCTGTACGAGGTCGGCGGTGAGTACCGGCGCAACATGTGACGCCGCTCGGGACGGTCCACGAACGGGCCGATTCGATGGCGCGCATCGTCTCCCTGGTGCCCAGCATCACCGAGCTCGTCTGCGACCTCGGGCTGAGCCACCGCCTGGTCGGGCGCACCGGCTTCTGCATCCACCCGTGGGCCACGGTCAGGCACATCCCCAAGGTCGGGCGGCACCAAGGACGTGATGCATGGACCGCGTGCGCGAGCTCGAGCCGACGCACGCGATCGTCAACGTCGACGAGAACCTCCGCGAGACCGCCGAGCAGCTGGCCGAGTTCGTGCCCGCACGTGATCGTCACCCACCCGCAGGCCCCGCGCGACAACCTTGCGCTGTACCGGCTGCTCGGGGCGATCTTCGATCGCGAGGCCGAGGCGGAGCGATTGTGCTGGGAGTTCGAGGCGGCGCTGGAGGAGCTACGTGCCGCTGAGCACGTCCCGCTGGACGTGCTCTACCTGATCTGGCGCGATCCCTGGATGACCGTCGCCCCCGAGACCTACATCGCGCAGACGCTCGCCTGATCAACTGGCGCAGCCATCCGCTGGCTGCCTCCGAGCGCTACCCCGAGGTCGACCTGAGTGCTTATTCTGGCCGCGTCGATCGAGTGCTTGCTGAGCAGTGAGCCGTTCCACTTCAAGATGCATCACATCGCCGAGGTGCAGGCGCTGGTCGAGGGCGCCGAGGTCACCCTGATCGACGGCGAGATGACCTCCTGGTACGGCAGCCGCGCCATCCAGGGCCTCCGCTACCTGCAGGGTCAGGCCGTGTCGCCATCGGGCGGGGTGTGATCGCCTCAGCGGTATGTGATCGGCTGACCGGACTGCGGCAGATGGCCGTGCTCATTGAACGATACGAGCGTAATTCCGCGCCGGCCGCTGACCAGCTTCGTGATCCCCGTATTCACCGCCACGCGGTTGAAGCTGAGCATGGTCGCGGGGGTCAGGTCGAGCAGCGCCGCGCACAGCGCGCCGATCACACCGCCCGAGGTGAACACCAGTCCCGTCGCCCCGGGCGGAAGCTGCGCCGCCAACTCGCTGAGGCCGTTTTGGATACGCCGGGCGAAGGCCGGCCACGCTTCGCAGCGCGTGTCGCCGTCCTCACCGGCCGCGATCCAGGCGGCCAGCGCCTGGTCGAGCAGGTGCTGGAAATCGGCGCTCGACGTCGCCTGGCCCGGACCGTTCACGCTGGCCCGGGCGTTCGTCCGCGAGTAGGTGGCCAGGATCTCGTCCATGGCGTACTCATCCCAGCGCGGATCGACGATCGGTTCAATCGAGAGCAGCTCGCCGGCCGCGGCCGCTGTGTCCCGCTGCCGCCGCAGCGCCCCGGTGACGATCCGCGGGATGTCGAGTCCGAGCGAAGCCAGATGTCGGGCGGCGACGGTCGCCTGTTCCCGGCCGGCCGCCGACAGCTCGTCATAGTCGGAGGCGCCGAACGAGGCCTGGCCGTGGCGCACGAGCAGGATCGTCGGCATCCGCGGCAGCATAGGCACAATGTCGTCCGTACTGAAACAAGGAGACCCTGAATGACCGATGTCGTGATCGCTTCCGCCGCCCGCACCGCGATCGGCTCCTACGGGAAGTCGCTGGTCGACGTCCCGCCCTCGGATCTGGGCGCCACCGCGGCCACGGCGGCGATCGAGCGCGCCGGCATCGAGCCGCAGGTGGTCGACCATGTCGTGTTCGGCACCGTGATCCAGACCGAACCGGCCGACGCCTACATGGCCCGGGTCGTGGCGATGAAGGCGGGCGTGCCGCAGGAGACCCCGGCCTACACCGTCAACCGCCTGTGCGGGACGGGCGTGCAGGCGATCGTCTCCGGCGCGCAGGCGATCCAGACCGGGGAGGCCTCCGTGGTGCTGACCGGTGGCGCCGAGTCGATGAGCCGCGGGCCCTATCAGATGCCGTCGGCTCGCTGGGGGGCGCGCATGGGAGAGGCCAAGTTGGTCGACACCGTGACCGGCGCCCTGACCGACCCGTTCCAGTCGGTGCACATGGGCATCACCGCCGAGAACCTGGCCCAGCGCGGATCGATCTCGCGCGAACGCCAGGACGAGTTCGCCGTCGAGTCGCATCGCCGGGCCAGCCTCGCCCGGGCCGAGGGGCGCTTCGATCGCCAGATCGTGCCCGTCTCGGTGCCCAACCGGCGCGGACCGGTCGAGTTCGTCCGCGACGAGCACATCCGGGAGGACGCCTCGCTGGAATCGATGGGTCGTCTGAAGCCGGCCTTCAAACCGGACGGCACCGTCACCGCCGGCAACGCCTCCGGCATGAATGACGCCGGCGCCGCCCTGGTGCTGATGAGCGAGACCCGCGCCGCCGAACTGGACGTGTCGCCACGGGCGCGGATCCTGGCCTACGCCTCCTGCGGCGTCGACCCGGCCATCATGGGCATCGGCCCGGTTCCCGCCGTGCGCCGCGTGCTCGAGCGGTCCGGCCGCAGCCTCGATGAGGTCGACGTCATCGAGCTCAACGAGGCCTTCGCGGCACAGGCCCTGGCCGTGATCGACGACCTGGGGCTGGACCCGGCCAAGGTCAACCCCAACGGCGGCGCGATCGCCCTGGGTCACCCGATCGGCGCCACCGGCGCGGCCATCACCACCAAGATCCTCGACGACATGGAGGACCGCGACCTTTCCCTCGGCCTGGTCACCCTCTGCATCGGCGGGGGCCAGGGCATCGCTCTGCTGCTCGAACGGCTCTGAGGGCACCCCCGGACCTGCTTAAACCGAAGAATCGGCCGACCCGAGCGCGATTCGCTTAAAAGCGCACGATCTACGGAACGCGTTGGAAGAATTGCGGCCGGTCGCGTCGATTCTTCCGTTAAGCACGCCGGCGAGACGTCACGTGCCCGAGAATGTCACGTACCCGAGGGGCGGCCGCCAAATGGCTGGGAAGGGGGAGAGCTGACGCTCTCCCCAGTTGTTTGTCTCTGAGAAGACCGGCCGCTGGCGCGGCCTTCTGCTGCGCCCGCGGTCTGTTTGGCATGCGTGACCTGATTTGTCCAACTCTCAAGTGGTCATTGAGGGTATGAGCCTGGGCTAACCAGCCAGATGGGTCACTCACCCTGACTGGTTGCCCGCGACGAGCCGAGCGCAGCAAGAGGCCGCCAGTGGCCGGGTTTCGTCAGAGACAGACTTCAGGGCGAGCGATAGCTCGCCCCCTATCCCAAGCCCTACGGACGGCAGCCGCCTCGAGCTCCGCGCCGCAGAGCGTCGCTAGCGCTCGAGGCGAGCCTCCAGCACGGCCATCGCGGCGTTGTGCCCGGGGATTCCGCTGACGCCGCCGCCGCGCCGGGCGCCCGCACCGCAGAGGAAGACGTTCGGGCGCTCGGTCTCGACACCCCAGCCTCCGACCTCGTCGGGCGTTTCGGCAAACGGCCAGCTCAGGTCGCGGTGGAAGATGTTGCCCCCCGGTAGTCCGAGCTCGGCTTCGAGCTCGAGCGGAGTGCGCGCCTCGAGACACGGGCGCCCTCCCGCGTCGGTCATCAGGCAGCCCTCGATCGGCTCGGCCAGCATCGAGTTCAGGGAGCGCAGTGTGGCCTCGACCGCCCGCTGCTTCGCGTCCGGCGCCCGGAACAGCCGGGCCGGCATGTGCAGGGCGAACACGGTCAGCGTCTGCGTCCCCGAGGCGGCCAGCTCAGGCGAGAGGATCGACGGGTCGGTCAGCGAATGGCAGTAGGCCTCGGCCGGAGGCAGCCACGGAATCCATCCCGCCGCCGCTTCCTCGTAGGCCGCCTGGAGCTGGGAGTAGCTCTCGTTGACGTGAAAGGTCCCGGCGAAGGCGTCCTGAGGCGAAACGGCGTCGTCGCGCAGCCGGGGCAGCCGCTCGAGCACCATGTTGAGCTTGAGCTGCGAGCCCTCGGGTGCGGGGTCAGGCGCCCCGTCGCCGAGCAGTCGGGCCAAAACCGCCGGCGCAACGTTGGCCAGCAGCTGCCGGCCGACCACGGTCTGGCCGTCGGCGGTCTGCACCCGCACCCCCCCGGGACCGCCGTCCGCCTCGGCGGCGACGACCTCCACGCCGGTGCGCAGCTCCGCCCCGGCCCGGCGCGCCGCCGCCTCCAGCGCCTCGCTCAGGGCACCCATTCCGCCCACGGGGATGTCCCAATCCCCGGTCCCGTTCCCGATCACGTGGTACAGAAAACAGCGGTTCGCCCGCAAGCCCGGATCGTCGAGCGAGGCAAAGGTGCCGATCAGGGCGTCGGTGGCCACCACGCCACGCGTCAGGTCGTCGGGCACCAGCCGCTCCAGCACCTCAGAGATCGGCCGCTCAAACAGCGCGTCCCAGGCTTCCTCATCGGCAATCAGCGCGCGCATCTCGTCGCGCGAGCGCAGCGGCTCGAGCAGGGTCGGCGCGACGGCCCGGGCGACCCGTCCGGTGAGGGCGTAGACCTCGGGCGCGTGGTTCGGCGGATAGGCCGCCAGCCGCCGCCGTCGCAGCTCGAGTCCGACCCCCAACCGTTCGAGCAGCTCGCGCGGGAACAGGCTGACCAGGTACGAGTAGCGCGAAAGGCGCACATCGATGCCCGGAAACGGCGCCTGCGACACCGCCGCGCCGCCGAGCCGGTCGAGCTTCTCGAGCACCACCACTCGCCGCCCGGCGTGGGCCAGCAACGCGGCCGCGACCAGCCCGTTGTGGCCACCGCCGATGATCACCGCGTCGTAGTTGTCCTGCGCCCCGGGCACCGCCTCAGTCTGCCAGCCCCAGCCCGCCGAGCGCTTCGCCTACCATCGATCGCCGGCCGCAGTCGAATGAGGAGAAGCCATGCCCGAACGTCGTGTGAACAGCCAGATGCTGCTGGTGGGCAGCCTCCCCGCGGAGTCCGCCGATCACGCCTTCCGCGCCGGTGCCGAGCTGTTTGGTGACATGGTCTTTTCGCTACCCGACGGCGAGACCGGGCCGATGGGTGGCTGGGTCAGCTACGAGCGCGAGCGTCTGATCCGCCCGAGCGAGGACATCGTCGTGCTCTCGGAGACCGATTCCCCGACCGGGCTGCCCCGCCACGCCTACGAGACTCCCGTGTTCACCGTCCGCGAGGGGGTCGAGCGCGTGCACTTCGGCCCCTGGCCGCGCATTGACGTGGCCATCCAGTCCTACGAGCTGTTCAAGGAGCTGCGCGAGGCCGGGGTGATTCCGGGCGGTCTGCGCTTCCAGATCGGTCTGCCGTTCCCGTCGAGCGCGATGAACGCGTTCAAGGCCGACTTCGCCGCCGACTACCCCCGGGCGCAGGCCGGCTACGAGGATCTGATCGCCCGCGAGCTGCCGCGCCTGTTCGACTCCATCCCGCCCGAGGACCTGGCCATTCAGTGGGACTGCGCCTACGAGACCCAGGACATCGAGGGCGTGCTGGCCTGGACCAACGAGGGCGCCTGGGAGCGCTTCGCCGATCCCGTCACCCACCTCACCCGGCTGATCCCCGAGGAGACGCTGGTCGGCTACCACCTGTGTTACGGCACCTTCCCCGAGTGGCCGATGTACGAGGCGCGCGATATGCAGGTGCTGGTGCGCATGGCCAACTTCGCCGTGGCCGAGTCCGGCCGCACTATCGACTGGCTGCACCTGGCCGGCCCCCGCTACCTGCGCAGCGAGGACCGCAGCTTCTTCCGCCCGCTGATCGACCTCGAGCCGCGCACCGCCCGGGTCTTCCTCGGCATCGTGCTTCCGCTCGACGGCGCGCCGGGGCTGCGCCGTCGGCACCAGACCGCCTCCCGCTACATCCAGGACTTCGGCGTGGCCATGTACTGCGGCTTCGGGCGCCAGCCCGGGCAGGACGGCGATGAGACCATGCGCGAGCACGCGCAGGTCATCCGCTCGCTGGCCGCTTGACGTATTCGCTGGGCGCTTGACATGCATGATGGTGCTAGTCAAACTAGTGCCATCATGGATGCCGAGTCGCTGTCTGCCTGGCTACCCAAGTGGGCGGTTATCCAGGACGCCCGCCGCCGGCAGCGGCGCCGGCTGAGGCGGCGAGCCCTGCTCCTGGCTGCCCTCGCCGGCATCGGCGCCGGGTGGCTGACCCAGCGCTCCGACGCTGGCTTGAGCCGCTCCTTGAGAACTGCGGCGCGCGGCCACCCTGCCGTCGAGGTGGGCGGCGCCGTGATGCAGGTGCAGGCTGCCGGCCAACGGATCTGGGTGCTGACCTGCGTGCGGGCCTGCCAGGCGGCGTGGTCCGGCGCTGACACCGAGCAACTCGTGGAGATCAGGGCCAGCACCGAGACCACCCTGCGCCGGCTCAGGCTGGCTGACGTCAGTGCGTTTGCCCTGGCGGCCGGCGGGCTCTGGGTGGCGCATTTCAAGAGCGGCGACATTGATCGCCTCAACCCGGTGACGGGACGCGTGAGCGCCCAGCTTCGCCTGCAGCTTCCGTCCCCCATCGTTCGGGGTGACCGCCGTTTTCTGCCCACCAGCCTCGCCGCGGCGGGTGGCCGACTGTGGGCCTCAACCGGCCGCGGCCTGCTCGCCGAGATCGACCTGGGCCAGGCCAGGCTTCTGCGCCTGGTCCGCACCCCGAGCGAGGACAACGCCACCACCACGGATGGCCACGGCACCTGGGTGGCGGAGGACCTGGACGGAGTCGGGTGGCTCGCGCCACAGCACCGCCACCTCATCGTCCGCACGGTGATGCAGGCGGGCTTGCCGCTGGTCGTCGACAGCGTGCTCAGCAGCCCCGGAGTGGTCTGGGCCATCGCCACGACCAACCAGTGGGGCACCCCGACCAGGACCGTGGTCCTAGAGATCAATCCGCGCAGCGCACACGTGGTGCGCCGCGAGCAGCTGCCGTTGACCGATGGGGCCGTCACCGCCGGCGGCGCGCTCTACCTCGGCGACCTGGCACACGGCCGCATCTACCGGGTCCGCCGCCGCGGGGTGCTGCAGACGTTCGGCACGCCCCGTCACCTGGGCTGGCTGGCCACCGCGTCACCGGGCGCCCTGTGGGTAGCGTCCCACGCCACGCCCGGCAGCCAGCGGGGGAGGCTGTTCCGGATCAGCCTCCCGCCCGGCCAGGCGGGTTAGTCGTCTTCCTCGCCGGGCGGGTCAGTCGTCTTCCTCGCCGGGCGGGGTCAGTCGTCTTCCTCGCCGGGCGGGTCAGTCGTCTTCCTCGCCGGTGTCGTGGTCGGAGTGGTTGACCGTGTCCTGCTTCCAGTACGCGCGAGTGTGCAGGGCGCGCGGGCTGAGGTGCCGGTCACCGAGCAGGTGCGCGCGGATCTGACGCATCGACCCGGCCTCGCAACCCACCCAGACCTCACCACGCCCCGAGGGCAGCTTCAACTCGCGGGCGGCGCTGACCAGCTGTCGGCAGGGCGCGCCGGACTCGGTCAGCCAGCGGGTCTCGGACTCGGCAGCCGATTCGAGCTGGAGGGCGTCCTGGCGGTCCTGAAGCTCCACGATCACGAGCGTCCGCAGGGTGCCGGGCAGAGATTCGAGGATCGCGGCGACCGCCGGAAGCGCGGCATGGTCGGCCAGGAATGCGCACCATTCGCTCTCCGCATCGGGTACGAAGCCGGAGCGGGCCATTCCCGAGATCTGGAAGCCGGCGCCGACCTCAGCGGTCTGGGCCCACGAGGTGGCTGGCCCGTCGCTGTGCTGGGCGAAGTCGATCGTCAGGGCGCCGGGTTCGAAGCGCCGCACGGTATAGGTGCGCATGGCCGGCTCGGCCGATCCCGCCTGCGGGACAAATACCTTGAAGTGCGACCCGGGGCGGGCCGGGTCCCAGCCCTCCAGCTCGCCCGAGGCGACGACGCGCCGGAGCCGCGGCGTGAGCTGGGAAATCGATTGGACCGCGACACTGCGGCGTGGCGGACGCTGACGCGGCGGCTCAGGCATGGGACGCTCCGATCTGGATCTGCATCGCTGCGCGAGGTTACGGGGAAAGCTGCCCCGGCGGGCCCGACGTACCGGCTTGACGGCCGGGATAGATTGGTGACCTGCCTACGCCACCCGCGCATAGCGTCTCCCCGCGCAGGCCCGGCGAATGGCTGCGCAGGCACGACCCCGGCTACAGCGCACTGCGCCGAGCCGCCCGCGCCGCCATCCTGATGCCGGCGCTGCTGGCGCTGGGCGACAAGGTCATCGCCAATCCGGTGATGTCCTACTTCGTCGCCTTCGGCGCCTTCGCGATGCTGCTGCTGGTCGACTTCACCGGCACGCGGCTTGACCGGGTGCGCTCGCAGTCGCTCCTCGGCCTGGCCTGCGTGGCGATGATCTGTCTGGGCACGCTCGTCTCGAACGTCAAGGTCCTGGCTGTGGCCGGCATGCTCGTGGCCGGCTTCGTCGTGCTGTTCAGCGCCGTGGTCAGTTCGGTCATCGCCAGCGCCACCACCCCTCTGCTGCTGGCCTTCGTGCTGCCCGTGGCCACGCCCGGGACCGCTCTCCCAGATCCCCGACCGCGTGGCCGGATGGGGCCTCTCGGCGACTGTGTCGGTGGTGGCCATCACGCTCCTCTGGCCGGCGCCGGTGGCCTTCCCGGTCGAGGACCGGGCGATCGCCGCCTGCCGCGCGCTGGCCGCCCGCATCCGGGCCGAGATCGCGTGGGTGCTGGGCGGTTACACGGACGAGCTCGAGCTGGCCGCCGAGCACGCGCGGGCGCGGTCCGACGCGGCCGTCGGTGCCCTCGACAAGCTGTTTCTGGCCACGCCCTACCGCCCGACCGGCCTCAGCACGCGGGCGAGAGCGGAGATCCGCCTGGTCGACGAGCTGCGCTGGCTGAGCGGTGCGGTGCTGCGGTCCCGCCTCAAGCGCCGCGCGGTGAAGCCCGGGTTGTCGATCTGTCAGGTCAAGCTGGCGGCCGCCGAGGTGCTCGAGCGGGCGGCCGACGCGCTGGGCCCGGTCGAGGCCGGCCCGCAGGTCGCGGCGGGCGAGCTGGCCCGAGCGCGGCAGGGTCTGCGCGACGCGCTGCATGCCCTGGAGGCCGACGCCACGAGGCTGCCGGTCGGTCCGCGGCCCCCCGAGGGCGGCACCGCCGTGCTGACCATGGTCTCGGCGCTCGACCCGAGCTTCCGCACGCAGGAGCTCGCCTACATCACCGAGCAGATCGCCGCCAACGTCGACTATGCCGTGGCGGCGGCACGCCGCACCTGGCTGCAGCGGCTGCTCGGCCGCCAGCCGTCCGGCTTCAGCGGCCCGCTGAGCTCGGCCCGAGAGCGCGCGCTGGCCCACGCCGAGCCGAGCTCCTCCTGGCTGCACAACAGCCTGCGCGGCGCCGCCGGGCTCGCCTTGGCGGTGCTCGTCGCCGATGTCACCTCGGTGCAACACGGCTTCTGGGTCGTCTTCGGAGCGCTCGCGGTGTTGCGCTCCAACGCGCTGAGCACCGGCCAGAACGTGGCGCGGGCGATCGCTGGAACGGCGCTCGGCTTCGTCGCCGGCGGAGCGCTGGTGGCGCTCATCGGGACCAACACGACCCTGCTCTGGGTGGTATTGCCGTTCGCCGTGCTGCTGGCCGGCCTCGCGCCGGCCGCGATCTCGTTTCTGGCTGGGCAGGCCGCGTTCACGCTCACGTTGCTGGTGCTGTTCAACCTGCTCGTCCCCGTGGGCTGGAAGATCGGGCTGGTGCGCATCGAGGATGTCGCGCTCGGTGGTGGGGTCAGCCTGCTCATGGGACTGCTCTTCTGGCCCCGCGGTGCGAGTAACGAGCTCAGCCGCGCGCTCGGACGGGCCTATGTTGAAGCCAGCGGCTACCTGGCCGAGGCGGTGGCTCACGCGGTGGCCTGCTGCGACTCGGCGGCGCACCAGCCCGAGCCGCCGCGCACGCTTGGACTGCAGGCCGCGGCTTCCGCGCGGCGCCTCGACGACACCTTCCGTGGCTACCTGGCCGAGCGGGGCGCCAAGACGATCCCGCTGGCCGAGGTCGCCGCGCTGGTCACCGGCGTGGCCGGCCTGCGGCTGGCGGCCGACGCCGTGCTCGACCTGTGGACCGCCGACGGCGCGCCACCGCCCGGGGGCGGGGACCGCGCAGCGGCACGCCAGGAGCTGGTCGCCTCGGCCGAGCACCTCACCGCCTGGTATGACCGCTTCGCGGCGAGCCTGGCCGGCGCCGGTGGCGTGCCCGACCCGTTGCCGGCCGACGAGATCGCCGATGGCCGCCTGCTCCATGCCGTGACGGCTGACCTGCAGGACGGTGACGGCCACGCCAACGCCACTGGCGTGCGCGTCATCTGGACGGGCGACCACCTTGACGCCGCGCGCCGACTGCAGGAGTCTCTGGTGGGACCGGCGCGGGTCGCCGTCGCCGCCGGATGAGCTCATGAGCCACGCTGACACCGCCAGACAGGGCTTCGCCGCGATCGCGCGTGGAGACTTTGCCGCGGTCAACGAGTTCCTGGCTCCCGATGTCAAATGGCATGGCGGCAATCCTGCGGATGGTTGTCAGAACCGCCAGCAGGCGCTGGCCTGGATCCGCGGAAGTCGGCAGCGAAGCGGCGGAGCGCTGCCTGAGCTGGTCGACGTGGTGGAGGCCGGCGAGCGCGTCGTCGTCATCCTGCAGCCTGCGCCCAGCCCAGGCGAGCCTACACCGCCGCGCAGCGCCAATCTGGCCACGTTCCGCGACGGGAAGGTCGTCGAGATGGTGCATTACGACAACGCGGACGACGCTCTGGCCGCGCTCGATTAGACGTCGTGGGTTGGGCGAGCCCGATGCCGATCGAGCAGTTGGGCGACCGCCAGCGAGCCGCCGATGGCCAGCAGCGGCACCGCCGGCAGCAGATAGCGCAGGGCAAAGCCCCCGGTCGCCGCGGTGCCGAGCAGGATCATCACCGCGCTCCCGGCAAGCAGGAAGATCTCGCGCCGGGCCGGTACGCGCAGCCCCACCGCCAGCAGGGAGGCCAGCGCCAGCAGCGCCAGCACCGGTCGCGGTAGGTGCAGGGCGGCGCGGTAGGCCCGTATGAACCCGGCCGGGGAGCGCACCGACAGCCTGAGCCCCGGCAGATCCCGCCTCTGGGTGGCGGCGCTGTGGGCCTCGCGTGCGACAGAGCGCGGAAGCGTGGTCGCGCTCACCGCATCGTTATAGGGGACGGCGCCGGGGATGAAGTAGCGGGCAAAGTCGGCCAGGGTCACCCCGGCAAAGCTCAGCGGGTGATGCAGGATCATCGTGCGCGAGAAGGCTTCGAGCACCCGGTTGGTCGGAGCGATGTCGGCGATCGACTGCGTGCTGGGATGGAACAGGCGCTGCGCCGGCGACGGACCCCAGATGTACCAGTCCGGTGCGTCAGGATGGCCGGCCCGCTGCGCGCTGGTTTCACACAGCCGCTGCGCCGCCGGCTCCAGCTTGACCCCGGCGCAGCCGGCGAAGCCTGCCACCCGCCCGTACAGAGTCCAGCCGGGCGTGGCCGTCATCCCGAACACGTGGAAGCGATGGTCGATCAGCGCGCTGTAGACGAGCAGCGGCAGCGCTGCCGCCACGAGGAAGGCGATCAGCGGTCGCCATCCAGAGCGCGTCCAGAGCATGTACACCAGGACCACGGGGATGGTGAACGGCGCGACCTCGCGCACCAGCGTGGTGAGCGCGATCAACAGCCCCGCGAGCGCGGCTCGCGCCAGCATCGGTGGCGGGCGGACGGTCGCGTCCGATGCGCGGCCAGACGAGGATCAGCAGCGCGACGACCATTCCGAGCGTGAAGAAGGTGTCCGACATCACGTACTGCTCGAGCGTGATCGAGTAGCCGTCGAGCAGCACGAGTGCTGCGGCGGCCGCGGCGGCCCAGCGGGGCAGCCGCCAGCGGTAGAGCGTGGCGTAGATGGCCAGGCCGAGACCGAGCGCGGCGAGGTGTTGGAAGGCGACCAGTTCCGCGAGGCTGCGGTCGGGCAGCGTGAGCAGTCGGATCAGCACGGGGTAGCCGACCGGGTGCACGGTGGGAAGTCCCACGAACGAGCCGGTCAGCCCGGTGGCGATGTACCCCCACGAGTCGGGGAACATCAGGGCCGGTGGGTAGGCGACCATGGCCAGGATGCGAACCACGGCGCCGACGAGCACGACCGCGCCGAGCAGCCAGTGGGCCCGCCACGAGCGCAGTCGGGAACCGGTGGTCAGCGGGAGGATCTGGGGCGGACTGAGGCGTTCAGCGGTGGCTATGGCGCCACACTGTAATGGCGAGTCACGGCGGTGATGGCGGCCGAGGCAATTGCCGGCACGTAATGGTCGTGGTAGCGTCATCAGCAGCCCACGGGACACGGGGGCTGGCAGGTGCCTGGCACGGGGGTTGGGCGATTTCTGCGACCCGTGCTTCGCGGCGGTGCTGTGGCGGTTGCCGGAAGCAACCACCACGGCCCGTCCACGGCGGTTCAGTCCTCGAGCAGCGCCGCGGTTTCGAGCCAGCTCGACTCGGTCCGGTCGCGCTCGGCGACGAGAGCATCGAGCTCGGCGCTCAGTCCGGCCAGCTGCTCGTGGTCGGTGGCGGCCGCGGCCATGGCCTCATGGAGGGCCTGCTCGCGCGTGCCGAGACGCTCGAGCTCGCGCTCCATCCGCTGCAGATCCTTGCGGGCCTGCCGCAGCTCTCGACCGGGCTTTGACCGGGCAGCGGATGCGCCCGGGCCGGCGCCTGGCCCAGCGGGGCCCGGCGCCGGGGGAGAGGCCGGGGTGGATGTCGGCGCGGCCAACTCGCTGAGGTACTGGTCGATGCCGCCGGGCAGATGCCGGATGCCGCCGAGCGGGATCGATGGCGAACACGTTGTCGGCCACGCGCTCGACGAAGTAGCGGTCGTGGCTGACCACGAGCAGCGTGCCCGGCCAGTGGTCGAGCAGGTCCTCGAGCGCCGTCAGCGTCTCGATGTCCAGGTCATTGGTCGGCTCATCCAGCAGCAAAACGTTGGGCTCGGACATCAGCAGGCGCATCAGGGTCAGGCGCCGGCGCTCACCGCCTGACAGGTCGCGCACCCGGGTGATCGCCTTCTCGCCGCGGAAGCCGAAGCGCTCCACGAGCCTTCCGGCCGTGAGCTCCTCACCTCCGGCCAGCGTGGCCCGTCGCCGGACCTCCTCGACCGCCTCGAGCACGGTGCGCTGCTCCGGGATCTCGACGGCGCTCTGGGACAGGTAGGCCAGCTTCACGGTCTCGCCGCGCTGCACCTGGCCGCGCGCGGGTTCAATCTCGCCCGCCAGCAGCTGGAGCAGCGTCGATTTGCCCGAGCCGTTGGTCCCCACCAGGGCCACGCGGTCGCCCGGCCCCAGTCGCCAGGTGAGGCGGTCGATCACCTCGAGCGCACCGTAGCCGTAGGAGATGTCCTCGGCCTCGATGACCTTGTTGCCCAAGCGCGAGCCGGCGAAACGCAGCAGCTCGGTCCGGTCCCTCGCCGGCGGCTCGTCGGCGATCAGCGCATTGGCCGCGTCGATCCGGAAGCGCGGCTTGGACGTGCGGGCCGGCGGCCCGCGGCGCAGCCAGGCGAGCTCCTTGCGCAGCAGCTGCCGACGGCGGTCGTCGCGCGCCGCCTCGATCCGATCGCGCTCGGCTCGCGCCAGCACGTAGGCCGCGTAGCCGCCCTCGTACTGGTGGATGGTGCGATCGGTCACCTCCCAGGTGTGAGTGCAGACCGCGTCCAGGAACCAGCGGTCGTGGGTGACGATCAGCATCGCCCCGTCGCGGGCCGCGAGGTGAGCCGCCAACCAGGCGATCGCCTCCACGTCGAGGTGGTTGGTGGGCTCGTCGAGCAGCAGCAGGTCGGGATGGTCGAGCAGCACACGGGCCAGGGCGATGCGGCGACGCTCGCCGCCGGACAGCCCGCCCACGTCGGTGTCCAGCCCGGCGGGGAACCGCTCGAGCCCGACGCCCCCGAGCAGCCCGTCGAGTACGCCGCGGAACTCCCGGCTGCCGGCCCACTCGTGCTCGAGGCGGTCGCCGACCAGCACCTCGCGGATGGTCGTCCCGCCGGGCAGCCGGTCGCTCTGGTCGAGCGCGCCGATGCGCAGGCCGCCCATCCGCGTGAGCTGACCGCTGTCCGGCGTCTGGCTGCCCGCGATCAGCCCCAGCAGCGTCGACTTGCCCTGCCCGTTGCCCCCGACGACGCCGATGCGGTCGCGATCGGCGATGCCCAGGGTGACGTCCTCGAGGATCGTCCGCGCCGCGTATTCCTTGGCCACCGCACTGAGGCTGACGAGATTGCGCGGGCCGGTGCTCATTCCGGGTAATGATGGCCTGGCCGGCGCATCGAGGCTGCGCTGAGCGGTCTCTCCCAGGTCCGACGCCCTCGGTAACAGCTTGGTAGCGTCCGTGCGGAAAGGGGCTGGCAGCATGGAACGAGTGACCGTGCAGGACGCACAGACTCGATGGATCGACCTGGATGGCGCGGTAAATGCGCGGGTCGTCGTGCCCGGCGTGCTCCTGCGCTCCGACAATCTGCAGGGGCTGAGTGGGCGCGACGTCAGCTGCCTGGTCGAGCAGCATCGCCTCGAGGTGGTGGTCGACCTGCGCACCGAGGTCGAGGTCGCGCTCGAGGGGCCGGGGCCGCTGGTGCTCGACCGGCGCGTCCGCGTCGAGCACCACTCGCTGTATCCGTCCCGGGGCAACACCGACCTGGATGCCGAGACGATCAAGCCGGGCACCGCGCCATGGGGGCCATCGTCCGAGCACAACGTCGGGGATGAACCGCCGCTGGTGCGTTCCTATGTCGGTTACGCGCTGGCGCGCCCTGACTCGGTGCTCGCCGCGATGCGGGCGATCGCCGGCGCCTCTGGCTCAGTCCTGGTCAACTGCGCGGCGGGGAAGGACCGCACCGGCATGGTGGTGGCGCTGGCCCTGGATGCCGCCGGGGTACCCCGCGCGCGAATCGCTGAGGACTACATGGCCACCACGAAGAGAATCGAGCAGATCATGGAGCGCCTGCGCAGCTCGGAGACCTATCGGGCCGAATTGGAGGGGCATGACCCCCAGGACCACGCTCCGGTGCCGGGAACGGTCGAGCGGGCGCTGGAGATCGTCGACCGAGACTGCGGCGGCGCCGCCGACTGGCTCCTCAGCCATGGGCTTCTCCGAGACGAGCTGACCCGGCTGCGCGAGCGCTTGGCGAGCGCCGGCTGAACTCCTGTCAGCTAACGTCATTTCGGGGCGCGGCCAACGCCGTGGCCCGGAAAGGCGGAGGAGACATGGACACAATCGAAATGACCGACGGGAGCTCGAGCGCCTACGCGACGAGCTGAACGAGCTCGAGAGCGGCGGCCGCGCCGGCATCGCCGCGCGCATCAAGACCGCGCGCGAATGGGGCGACCTCAAGGAGAACGGCGAGTATCACGCCGCCAAGGAGGCGCAGGCCCACCTCGAGACCCGCATCCTCAGGCTGCGCGAGCAGGTGCGGGCAGCCGTCGTCGTCCAGCGCGCCGCCGGCGACGACGTCGCGCCACGGCAGCGACGGTCGAGGTCACCGACCTTGGCAAGGGCGACACCCAGACCTTCAAGATCGTCTCTCCGAATGACGCCAACCCCAAGGAGGGGCTGATCTCGTCGAGCTCGCCGGTGGCGCAGGCGCTGATCGGCAGCCGCGCGGCGACGAGGTCGAGATCGCCATCCCGGCCGGCGTCCGGCGAGCTGCGCGTCGAGTCCATCTCCTAGGCGCGGAAGCGAGGGCACATGCAGATCCAGGGCACGGCAGCGATCGTCTTCGGCGGCGCCTCCGGCCTCGGCGAGGCCACGGCTCGACGCCTGGCCGCCGAGGGCGCGACCGTCACCGTCGCCGATCTCAACGCGGAGCGCGCCGAGCTCGTCGCGGGCGAGATCGGCGGCATCGCGCAGGCCGCGGACGTCACCGACCCCGAGGGTGTGCAGCGCGCGGTCGACGCCGCCGCGCGCCGCGAGCCCATCTCGGCTTGCGGATCTCCGTCTGCTGCGCCGGCGTCGGCTGGCCGGCGAAGCTGATCGGCCGCGACGGCCCGACCCCGCTCGACCACTTCGCCAAGGTCATCAACGTCAACCTGCTCGGCACGATCAACGCGCTGCGGCTGGCGGCGGCGGCGATGATCGCCAACGAGCCCGACGCCGAGGGCGAGCGCGGCGTCTGTGTCAACACCGCGTCGGTCGCCGCCTACGACGGCCAGATCGGGCAGGTCGCCTACTCGGCCTCCAAGGGGGGGTCGTCGGGCTCGACGCTGCCGGTCGCGCGCGAGCTCGCCGCCAAGGGCGTCCGCGTGATGACGATCGCCCCCGGCATCTTCGACACGCCGATGCTCGCCGAGCTCTCCGACGAGGTGCGCGCATCGCTGGCCGCCTCGATCCCGTTCCCGCCGCGCCTGGCGCGGCCCGCCGAGTACGCCGATCTGGTCGAGCACATCGTCACCAACACGATGCTCAACGGCGAGGTGATCCGCCTCGACGGCGCGATCCGCATGCCGCCGCGCTGAGCGCGACCGCCTGATGCAGGAGATCAAGATCACCGGCGACATGATCCGGCTCGGCCAGCTGCTGAAGCTGGGCGGCGTGGTCGAGAGCGGCGGCGACGGCAAGGACCTGCTCGCCTCCGAGGCGGTGCTCGTCAACGGCTCCGTCGAGACGCGGCGCGGCCGCCAGCTCCGCGACGGCGACGTGGTCGAGGTCGGCGGAGTGGGAGTTCCGGATCAGCGCCGGCCAGCCGTAGCTCCCTCGGACCGCCGGATCGACCGGTGCGTAGCATCAACGCGATGTCAGCTCGGGACAACCTTCGCGCTGCGCTGGTGGCGATCATCTGGGGCGCGAACTTCGTGGTGATCGACGAGGGGCTCAAGGGCTTCCCACCCTTTCTGCTGCTCACCGCCCGCTTCCTCGTGGTGCTCTTCCCGATGATCTTCTTCGTACCCCGGCCGGGACCGTGGCGGACGATCCTCTCGATCGGCGCGTTCATGAGCCTCGGACAGTTCGGGCTGCTGTACCTGTCGCTGCACCTCGGGATGCCGGCCGGGCTCGCCTCGCTGCTCGTGCAGGTGCAGGTGATCTGCTCGATCGGAATCTCCCGGGTGGTGCTCCACGAGCGCCCCAGCCGCCGGCAGATGATCGGCGTGGGCGTCGGAGTTGTCGGCCTTGCCGTGCTGGTAATCGGTCGGGGCGCAGCGCCGGGCTGCTGCCGCTGATCGTGATCATCGGCGCCTGCCTGGCCTGGTCGGTCGGAAATGTGATGTCGCGTCGCGCGCAGATCACCAGCGGCTTCGGGTTGACGGTGTGGTCCGGCATCGTGGTGCCGATCCCCGCCCTGGCCCTCGCTTTCCTGGTCAACGGATCGCATGCCGTGGATCACGCGGTCTCGCACATTGGACTGGTGACGATCCTGAGCACGCTGTACACGGCTGTGCTCTGCTCGTTGTTCGGCTACGGCGTGTGGAATTCGCTGCTCTCGCGCTATCCGGTCGGAGCAGTCGTGCCCTTCGGGTTGATCGTGCCGGTGGCGGGGATCACCACGGCGTGGATCGCGCTCGGCCAGTCGCCGTCGATCTCTGAGATCGTCGGCGGGGCGATCCTGCTCGGGGGGATCGCCACTACGACGCTGCAGCGAGCAGGCGCTCGCCCAATCGGGAGTAGCGGCGATCCGTATCCGGCGTCCGGGCCGCCCGAGCCACCACCCCTCGACTCCCGACTATCACCGTCGCCAGCTTCGCCCGCGTGATCGCGGTGTAGAGCATCTCGCGCCGCAGAAAGAAGGCGCCGGCCTGCTCGTGGGCGACGATCACCGCCACCGGGAGCTCGATGCCCTGGCCGCGGTGCACCGAGCAGGCATAGCCGAGACGCAGGCTCTCGGCCTCCTCCGGCGGCAACCGGAACAGCTGCTCGTCACTGCGCAGGAGCAGGGCGGCGTCGTCGCCCCCGGCACCGGGAATCTCGTCCTCCAGATAGAGGACGGTTCCGTTCATCAGCCCCTTCTCGTGCAGGTTGCGCCCGGTCATCATCAGCTTGTCGCCGATCCGCAGCCGCCCGCCGCCGACCGGCTTGCCCTGAGGGTTGAGCGCGTCGCGCAGGGCCCGGTTCAGCGCATCGATCCCCAAGTCGCCCTTATACACGGGTGCGAACACCTGGATGTCCTCAACCGCGTCCACGCCGTAATGCGTGGGCAGTCGGGCGCTCACCAGCTCGACGATCAGATCGAGGGCCTGGCGCCCGTTGGCCCGCTCCATCAGGAACAGGTCGTGGCGCATCCCCTCGGCCGGCTTGAACTCGGGCACCTCGCCCCGGCGGATCGCGTGCGCCCCCTGGACGATCATGCTGCCCGCGGCCTGCCGGAAGATGTGGCGCAGGCGTGCCGTCGGCACCACGTCGGAGCTGACCAGGTCGGCAAACGGCTTGCCGGCGCCGACCGGCGCCAGCTGGTCGGCATCGCCCACGAGCACCATGTGCGCCCGGGGCGCCACGGCACGCAACAGCGTGACCATCAGTTCCAGGTTGGCCATCGAGGATTCGTCGACGATCAGCAGGTCATAGGCCAGCGGATCGTCCTCGTCGTGCTCGGGCAGCTCGCCCGGTACCCAGCCGAGGGCCGAGTGGACCGTCTTGGCCTCGACGCCGCTGGCCTCGGTCATGCGGCGCGCGGCCCGACCGGTTGGTGCGACCAGCAGCACCTTCGCGCCCTGCGCGTCGGCGAGCTGGGCGATGGTGCGGATGGACGCCGTCTTGCCCGTGCCGGGACCCCCCGTGATCACCGACAGGCGCTGCTCGAACGCGTTGCGCACCCCCGCCTCCTGCTCCGGGGTCAGCGTCAGCTCGGCCCCCTCCAACACGACCTCGCCGACCGAGCCCAGTTTGCCCTCGCCACCCGCACCGAGCATCCCCAGCACACGCTCGCTCAGTTCCTGCTCGAGCTCCCAGGTCGCCGCGCGATAAATCCAATCGTCGTCGCGCACCAGGTCGCCGTCGGCGATCAGCTGCTCGATCGCCTGTTCGTCCGGCAGGTGACCCAGCAGGTCGCGCGCCGCGACCAGCAGTTGGCCCACGGGTAGGCAGGTGCTGCCGGCGCGTCCCTCGGCCTCGGACAACGCGTACAGGAGCGCGGCCCCGGCGCGGCCGGGAATGGCCTCCACGGACTCGGCGTGGGCCCGCGCGATCCGGTCGGCCACCTTGAAGCCCACTCCGAACACGCGGGTGAGCTCGTAGGGGTTCTCCGTGATCACGCGGTGGGCGGTGTTGGGGTACTCGTCGCTGATCCGCTTGGCCAGGTAGGCCAGGCCGTGGGGCGCGAGAAGCAGATGCAGTCGGCGGATCGTGCGCAGATCGTTCCAGGACGCCGCCGCCTCCTCCGCGCGGAAGGGGTTCAGCCCGACGCGGCGGAAGGCCGCCGCCGGCTCCTGATCAATGGCCTCGAGAACCTCCTCGGTGCCAAACCGGTCAATCAGCTTCTTGGCCCGCGCGTCGCCGATGTTTCGGATCCGTCGCAGGTAGGAGATAAGCGCACCCCTGTCCTCCGGAGGTAGTGGCCGCGCCTCGGTCGCCTGCACCTGGTCCCCGTAGCGGCTGTCCGTCACCCAGACGCCCCTGATGTGGGCACGTTCACCCGTCTCGAGATGAATCAACGGCCCCACCAGCACGATCGGGCCATCGTCGCAATCGGCGTCGAGCACGGCAAAGCCGTTGTCGCTGTTGGCGAAGCGCTGTCGGCGAACCGTCACCTCGGAGTCGAATGGCTCAGACATCAGGATGAACTTAGAGCCAGAGGAGGCGGGAGCGCCCTATTTGTGTCCAAAATGACACTGCACATCCACCGCTCATGCGCCACCCATGATCCGATACGTCGTCGCCATGCACGTGCCCGCCTTCGGCCGGAGCCTCAAGCTACCCCTGACGCTCGACGATCTCGAGAAGCCGGGGTTTGCCACGCCGCCCGCTGACGGCGCGGTGGGCGACGCCGGGCGCGCTGCAGCGATGCCGCTGGCCAGCGGGCCGGCGGCGGAGGGACGATCCTGCGTGGCGATCACCTTCGATGACGGCCCCCATCCCGAGGGCACGCCCCGGATGCTCGAGGTGCTGGCTGAACTCGGAGCCACGGCGACCTTTTTCCTGGTCGGCGAGCAGGTCGCCAAGCGGCCGGCGCTGGCCCGCCAGATCGTGGCCCAGGGACACACGGTGGGCCTGCATGGCTACATCCACCGCCCCCACCCGACCCGCCGGGCCGAGGCGATGGTGGACGACTTTGACCGCGGCGTCTACGCGATCGCCGACGCCACCGGGGTGGAGCCGCGCATGCACCGGCCGCCGTACGGGATCTACAGCCCGCACACGCTGAGGATGGCCCGCGAGCGCGGCCTTCAGCCGTTGCTATGGTCCAGGTGGGGCAAGGACTGGCGGAAGGTCACCACGCCCGAGCAGATCACGCGGCGCGTCGTGGGCCGGATCCAGGCCGGGGACGTGATCCTGCTCCACGATGCCGACTACTACAGCGCGAAGCGCTCACATCGGCGGACCGCAGCGGCCCTGCCGATGATCATAAAGACGCTGCAGTCCGCAGAACTCGGTACCGTGGGATTCGCCTAACCATCGCCTAACGCACACGAGCCGACGGCAACAAACCGGGGCACAGGGTGGGGGGCGCCTCACGAGAACACTGCAAAGCGCCTGGCTGCCGGTCAAACCAAGACCCTGAAGGATCAATGACGACTGTTTCCACAAGAACCCAGATCACGCCTGACTTCGGGCGCTTCGCGATCGGCTTCGACCAACGCGATCGGGCGCGGCTGCACGCGCTGATCGACGAGGTGCTCGATTCCAACCGCTGGTCCGAGGCCGAGATGACGCGCCGCTTCGAGCAGGCCTGGGAGGCCTGGAACGAGATTCCCGCGCGTCGCCACCTCCAGCTGGTCCGGAGGCGCGCTGGCCGCGCTGCACTTTGCCGGCGTGCAGGGGGAGACCGTGCTCTGCCCGTCCAACACGTTCATGGCGACGCCGCTGGCGGCGATCCGCGCCGGCGCCGACGTGCAGTTCGTCGACTGCAACCGGGACGACCTCTGCATGTCGTTCGCCGACTTCGAACAGCAAGGCCGAGCAGCACCGACCCAAGGCGGCCTTCCTGGTCCACATCGGCGGGCACATCGCCTTCGAGTCGGAAAAGATCGCTGCCTACTGCGCGGAGAACGGGATCTTCCTGATCGAGGACTGCGCGCACGCCCACGGCGCCTCCTGGAACGGTCGCAAGCCCGGCAGCTACGGCGACGCCGGCGTGTACTCGCTGTACGCGACCAAGACCGTCTCCACCGGCGAGGGCGGCGTGCTCGTTTCCAAGCGTCCGGAGCTGCTCGAGTTCGCGCGCGGCTTCCGCAACTACGGCAAGCCGACCTACGAGGTTCAGGGGCTCAACTTCCGCATGAACGAGTTCACCGCGGCGCTCGGGCCTGATCCAGGTCGAGCGCATGCCGGAGATCGTCGCCTGGAAGAACGAGACGGCGGCGGAGTTCATGGATCCCGCAGTTCACCGGCTCGAAACTGGAACTCCCGGAAGGGATGGTGTCCGGGCTTGTACAAGTACATAGTGTTCGACTGGCTCGAAAAGTCGACCGGGCGTGTTTATGACGAGCCGTGCCACCGCATCCTGGGCCACCACGGTGGATCTTCCCAACACCGATTGGGTGGCGAAAAACCATTCCTGCCCGCCGTTGTATTACCGTCCGCTCGAAGGCGAGGACATGACCAACATGGGGACCGGAACATGAAAGTCCTGGTCACAGGTGGAGCCGGGTTCATCGGCTCTCACGTGGTGGACAAGCTGCGCGCCCACGGGCACGAGCCGGTGATCTACGACCTGCGACCGTCGCCGTGGCCTGAGCATGAGAACGTGGGTACGGTGATCGGTGAGGTCACCGATAGCCACGCGCTGGAGGCGGCGCTGCAGGACTGTGACGCCGTCGCTCACCTGGCCGCTGTGGCCGACGTCAACGATGTTCACGCCGAGCCGGCCGACGCCGAGCAGGTCAACGCCCGCGGCACGGCAGCGGTGCTCGAGGCCGCCCGCCGCGCGGGGGTTCAGCGGGTCATCTACGCATCGACCATCTGGGTGTACAGCGACACCGAGGAGACGACGGTCAGCGAGACCACATTGCTGCCTCCGCCCGCGCACCTGTACACGGCCACGAAGCTGGCCGGTGAGCTTTACTGCAAGGCCTACCAGGAGCTCTACGGGATCAACTACACGATCCTGCGTTTCGGTATCCCCTACGGACCGCGCGCCCGCGAGGCCGCGGTGATCCCCGCGTTCGTCAACAAGGCCTTCGCGGGTGAGCCCCTGACGCTCTCCGGTGACGGCATGCAGTCCCGGCGTTTCGTCTACGTCGAAGATCTGGCCGAGGGCGTGGTCGCCGGTTTGGGCGACATCGCCGAGAATCGGGTCTACAACCTCTCCAGCGACGAGGACGTGACCATTAGGCAGATCGCCGAGCTCGTGCAGGAGATCGTGGGCAACACCGAGATCATCTTCGGGCCCGCTCGTCCAGGCGACCTCGGGTCGAAGATCGTGCTCTCGGACCGAGCGCACGACGAGCTCGGTTGGTCGGCGGCCACGCCGATTGGCGAAGGCATCCGTCGCTACGTCGATTGGCGCCGGCAGCAGGCGGGCAGAAAAACCGGACAGTCGAGCGGAGGGCACTCCGACCCTTTAGCCGTGGCGGGCGAGTCTGACGAAGTAGAGGCTTGCCCGCGGAAGGTCCTCATCATCTCCGCGGACATCGGGGCGGGTCACGACCTGCCCGCGCGCTCCATCGCGCGCGAGTTCAAGGCGGAAGACCCGGATGCGTTTGTCGCGGTGGTCAATGGCCTGCCCGCCATGGGTCCGGTGGCCACCGCCGTGCTGCGGGAGAACTCGGCGTTCATGTTCCGCTGGGTCCCGTGGCTGTTCGACCTGCAGTACCGGCTGTTCATGGACTTTCCGCCGACGCGCTGGGTGGCATCGCGGCTGCTCATGCATTTCAGCAAACGTGGCCTGTCCCGCCTGATCAAGGCGCATGACCCCGATCTGGTCGTCTCCACCTATCCCGGGACGACGCAGGTGCTGGGCGAGCTGCGGCGCCACGGACAGCTCAAGGTGCCGTGTTACTCCTCGATCACCGACATCGCGGGGCTCCGCTTCTGGGCGCATCCCGGGATCGATTTGCACTTCATCTCCCATCCCGAGTCCCGCGAGGAGGTCGAGGCGATCGCCGGCCCCGGAAGCGTGCGCTGGGCCAAACCGCCGACGGCCCCAGGAGTCCTCGAGCCGCGCGCGCGGGACGCCGCCCGGACCGCCCTCGGCCTGCCGCAGGATCGCCAGGTGATCGCGGTGTCCGGTGGCGGCTGGGGAGTGGGAGATCTCATCGGCGCGGTTGAGGTGGCGCTCGGCGTCGCCGACGACGCGGAGATCCTCTGCCTGTGCGGACGCAACAGACAGCTGCGCGACCGCGTGAGCGACCGCTTCGCCGGCGACCCGCGGGTACGCGTCATGGGCTTCACCAACCGCATGGGGGAGGTGCTCGCCTCCGCCGACCTGCTGATCCACTCGAGCGTCGGCCTCACCGTGCTCGAAGCCATCATCCGCGGCTGTCCGGTGATCTCCTACGGCTTCGGCTACGGTCACGTCCGCGTGTCCAATCATGCGCTCGAGCGCTTCAAGCTCGCGCAGGTGGCCCGCTCAGGCGCGGAGCTCGGTCCGGCGATCGAGCGGGCCCTGGCCCAGTCCCCGGAACCGGACCCAACCTATGCGCAACGGCCCTCTACCGCCGCGCTGATCCTGGGCAGCACGCGCCGGGTGCAGCCGCTTCCGGCCTGGCGCATGCGCGCGCGGCGCACGGCCACGACGGCCATCGCCTCGGCCTCCGTTATCTTCGCGACGTTCCTGTCCAGCGTCACCTACGGGTTGGTCTCCTCACTCGGTGTGGGCAGTGCGGTCGCCGGCGTGGCCACGCTCAAGCCGGACGTTGGGGTGATGGTCGATGCCAGCGCCGCGCAGGCGCCCAAATTGGCCAAGCAGCTGCGGCGCGACGGCATTCATGTCACGTTCGCGCTCAGCAATGGATCGGTGGCCTCGGCCGAGAAGCTGATCGATTACGGCGATGATGTCGTGCCACGGCTCAATGACAGCGGCCTGCTCGGCTGGGGCAAGACCAAGGGAGATCTGCGTCGGCTCGAGCGCGAGCTTGGCCTCCGCCAGCTTCAGCACCGGTACGGCTGGGGTCATCACTTCCTCTACACCTCGAGCGGTCCGAGCCTGGCGCAGGTGCTGTTCGGCAACGGAGCCGGCGGGACCTTCGTCGAGGGTAAGGTCAAGCTCAACAGGGCGGGCGAGCTCCTGCCCACGCTGCGCAAGGGCGAGATCGTCGAGGTCAAGATCAAGAATCCCGCGCAGGCCCGGCACGAGCTGATCAAGCTCGTTCACGCACTGCGTCGCCATCATCTTGATGCGGTTCCGCTCGGGCCGCTGATGCGCAACTCGCCCACCACCCCGGTCTAGCGCATTCCCCGGGGCTACCGGCGCTTCACTGAACCAGCTGGACGGTCCCGCCCGCCGAGGACCCGGTGTTGGTGGCCGCCGGGCCATCGCCCTGAAGGGTGCCACTCATGGTCGCCGAGATGTTGTTGGCCTCGATGAAAGTGGTCAGCGTCTTGTTGCCGCTCATGCTCAGGGAGGCGGTGCCCTTGGGGGCAAAGAGATCGCCGTTGAGGGTCTGAGAGCCCGAGACCGTGACGTTGATCGCGGTTGAGCTGGTGCCCGTGGCGTAGAAGATCGGGTAGTTCGCCGTGGTGGGGGCCGGTACGGTTGAGCTGCAGTTGGCCGCGGTGTAGCCGCTCCCGGCGTACCCGCACGAGGAGACGGTGTCCTTGCCGCTACCGGTGAAGCTGATCGATCCGCCGACGAAGGTGTCGTAAAGGGTGTTGTTGCCGCTCATGCTGATCGTGATCGTGCCGTTCCAGGTGCTCGGCTTCGACGGCTGACCGGAGCCGCTCGCGCAGTAGATGTTGTTGGTGATGGCCGTGTCGCCGTTGGTGCTGCCGTCCAGCGTGATCGACGCGCCGGCGTTGGTGCAAAAGGATGGGTAGCCGTTGGTCTGGCAGGCGGATTGGCCGCTGCCATTGCCACAGGCCGGGAAGTCCTGGGTGTAATCGATCGGGAACGGTATGTCCTGAGCTGCCTGAGTCGGCGCCGAGGACCAGGGGTTATGGCCGCTGTAGGTGTCCGAGCTTGAGCAGGTGGAGGTGCCGTTCGGGCCATAGCTGCCACCTGCCCCCAGGGAGATGTTCCCGCTGGCGGTCACCCCCAGGTTGCCGTTGCTCTGAATGTTGCCGGAGACGGTGCTGTTGCCGGACGCAGTGATGGCGATTCCGTTGGACGAGCTCGAACAGTTGCTGTTGTCCGCGAACATGAAGTCGCAGCCGCTGCCCGGACTGGTGCACAGGTTCGAGGCGTTGATCCAGCTGGCTCCCGCGCCGGCGCTCTGGCTGGTGGACGCGATCCCCGCGATCTTCGAGAAGACGCCGGAGGAGGTCGCCGCGCCGGTGACCGTGACGGTGTTGTTGGCGATGATCACATTGCTGCTGCTGATCGTGAGTCCGTTGGCGGCGGCGTAGTCGATGGCCACCGTGTCCGCATCCGTCGTGTCCGAGCTCGAGCTGCAGGCCGGGACCGTGGTCTGGGTTCCGCTCAGAACGATCGTGCCGGAGTGGCCCGGGTTGGCCAGGCAGTCAGCGGCGGCCATGGCGGCCGCATCCGCCCCGACCTGCACCCGATGGTGCGTGGCCATCCAGGTGGCGGCGTCGATGCCAAAGGCAGCCACGCCCAGCAGCACGGTCATGGACAAGACGACGACCACGAGGGATTGACCAGATTGGTCGCCATGCAGTCTGTGCAGGCGGGCTCGAAGCGTGCGCATTTACCCGACTCGCATCGCCCAAGGGTCCCGGGAAGAGAAAGGCCACAGCTCACCCTCGACGTTTAGGCTAGACCGCCCTCCAACCGAGCGGACGTTTGTTCTATCCCGAACTTATTGCGTCAGTCCGTCAGAACCTGCGCCGCCGCCGGACAGGCTGGTCGGACCATTTCCGATGATGCTCTGCGATCCGCCAATGAAGTTGATGCCCTGCGATTCCAGGAAGTTGTCGGTGGTCGTGCCAGCGCCATTGAACTCGATCCATCCGTTCGGGGCGAAGAGCGAGCCGCTGACTGTGTTGCCACCCCCGGTCATGCAGATTCCGCCGTTGCTACCGCTCGAGCAGTTTCCGCTCGACTGGGCATAGAGCGTGGGAAATTGGCTCAGTTGGGGGGACAGGGTCCAGCCGTTGTTTCCGGTTTGAATCGCGCCACCGATCCAGTTGCCCGTGACCGTCGTGCTGTTGGACTGGAAGTAGATCGTCCCGTTCCAGGTCGAGGGCGTGCTGGGGGTGCCGCTGCCGTAGGCGCACCACACCTGGCCGCTGATGGGATCCTCGCTCTTGCTGCCGTAGTCGAAGCCCGCAGTGGAGCCGGCGCCGTTCGCCGTGCTGTAGCCAGCGGTACCCGCGGCCTCGGTGCAGTAGCTCGGCGTCCCGTCCGGGCCTGTGCAGGCGTAGCTGTACCCGCCTCCGCAGGGGGTGACCACGTTCGCGTAGTCGTCCGGCCAGGTGGTTATCGGCGCCTGACCGACTGTCGGCCGGGTGGATGAGCCATTCCAGGTGTCGCCGCTTTCATTGCTCCAATCGATCGCACAGCCGGAGCCGTTACCGAAGGTGGTGGGGCCTAAGGTCTGACCGCCGCCGCCGGCCTCGTAGATTGAGCCGTTGCTGTGGACGATTCCCGTGAGCGTGTCGTTGCTGCCGTTGAAGATGATCGGTGAGCCGCCTGCTGAGCTCGAGCTGGCGCAGCTCTGACCCATAGCGAAAACAGCTGCGCAACTGTTGCCGGGGGTCGAGCAGGCTGCTGTCCCCGGGGTCCACGTGGCCTGCGCGTAGGCTGACTGGGTCGTCGAGTTGATCCCGAACAGGCGGGCAAAGAACGAGGAGGAGGTGGCGGTTGGATTCACCTGCACGGTGTCCGTCGTGGTGTTAAAGGTGATCTGGGTAGACGGGCTGGAGAGCGGAACGCCGTTGGCCGTGGCGTAGTCCTGGGCGACGGTCTGAGCATCGGTCGTGTCGCTGGACGAAGTACATGCGGGCACCGTCGTCGATGTCCCGTTGATCATGATGGTGCCGGAGGTTGAGCCCGGATTGGCCAGACAGTTGGCCGCTGCCAGAGCGGCGGAGTCGGCCACCAGCTGGGCCCGGTGGTGGCGTCCCATCCAGCTTGCCGCGTCGATGGCAAATGCCGCCATCCCGAGGATCACCGCCATGGAGATGACGACGAGCACCAGTGACTGACCTGATTCGCCTGAGCGAAGCCAGCGAGTAACGCGTTCGGTGGGGGGAGATTCGGGCACGGATTGATCCGTAGGTGGTATCGACCGTTGCGGAAATGCCTTGAGTTGCGGGGTGGGCGCCCGTCATCCCGTCCCCGGGAGACCGAACCTCGCCTTGGAGCCCTCCAACTCCTCGCCGGGTCAGTTCTGGCGAGATTTAAGTCGCGCGCATCGCTGCCGATATTGCCCCGATGAAGCGGTTCGCAGATATCCGGCGCATTGGGTCCCGCGCCGCCCGGCGCGAGCATGGTCAGGCGCTCGTTGAGCTGGCCTTGGCCATGCCAGTCCTCCTGCTTCTGCTCACCGCGATCCTGCAGTTCGGCGGGGTTTACAACGACTACGAGGCACTCACGGATGCCGCCCGCACGGGCGCTCGCTCGCTGGCCATCGCCTACGCCTCGACCGACCCCTGCGACGCTGCGGTCAACCAGACGGTGGCGAGTGCGGCCGGGGTGGTGACGCTCCCGACCAGTGATGTGAGCCCGACCTTCAAGAGCCCCACCGGTGGCACGACGACCAAGAGCTACTGCGGCACCTACGCCGGCGGGAGCTGCACCACGACCTGCTATTCCAGTGGCGCCGAGAACCCGGGCGACGAGGCGACAGTAACGGTCACCTACCCGGCCACGATCTCGATCTTTGGGTGGCACGTCATGACTCTCAACCTGTCGACGGAGTCATCGGACGCGGTTGAATGAGCCGAAAACGCGAAGCTGCCCGACGCTTGCGCGGGGAACGGGGCCAGGTGCTTCCCCTAGTCGTTATCGCGGCGGTGGTCCTGATCGGTTTCACCGGACTGGCCATCGACCTCGGTCGGGTGTGGGTGGCCAAGCAGCAGCTTCAGCGATCTGTCGACGCGGCGACGCTTGCCGCCGGTCAAGACCTTCCGGACGCTGCCACGGCCTATACGGATGCCACGAACTACGCCGCCAACGGAACCCGCAACCCCGTCAGTGGCTGGGGTGTCACGGCGCAGGCGCCCAATGTCACCTTCGAGTGCATATCCAGCGGTCCCGACTACACCGCCGGAACCAGCCCGAAGTGCCTGACCGATACGAGCGGCGACAGCTGCCATCCCAGCGGTGCGAGTGCGGTCCTGCCGACGGGCGACGCGACCTGCAACGCCGTGCGCGTCACCGAGTCCGCGAACGTGAGCACGGGGCTTCTGAGCCTCTTCGTGCCGCACTTCACCGTCACCGCGACGTCCACGGCGACGGCGCGCCAGAGCGGGGTGCCGAATCCGATGGACCTCGAGGTGATTCTCGACACGACGGGGTCGATGGCGCAGTCGTGCGGCAGCGGCGTAACCGTGACGGGCGTGTCCAACCCGACCAAGCTCGATTGCGCCAAGGCGGGCGTACGCACGCTGCTTCTGACGCTGGCTCCGTCCAAGGACGACGTCGGCATCTCCGTTTTCCCAGCGCTTTCGATGACGCTCGGCTCGTCATCGTCGCCTTGGCCACTCACGACTAACGCCACAGCGTTGGCCGATGAGACCAACTGCAGCTCCAGCGAGTCGTTCAGCACGACCTACCCACCCTGGCTGTCCTACACCGACACGGCGGGTTCCACCGGCGAGATTCCGTCGAGCGCGCTCAGCTCCTCGACCTATCACGACTCGGTTGGGGATGCGTACGCCGGCTACCAGGTCGTGCCGCTCTCCAACGACTATCAGACCGCGTCCGGCGGCCTGAATGTGAGCAGCTCCAAGGCCGTTCAGTCGGTGGACTGGGGCGAGACCGGCTGCACCTCGTTCCCCGGCAACGACAACTACGGCGTCAAGGACATCGGCGGCCAGGGCAGCTACCTGGCGGGTGCCATCAGTGCAGCGCAGTACGTGCTCGGTCAGGCGCCGGCGACCAACTCCGCCGGACAGACCGTTACCAAGGCGATGATCGTTCTCAGTGACGGTGAGTTCGGTGACCCTGAGAGCGCCAAGGACGGCGTCTCCCCGGGGAGCAGCGGCAACGTCGGTTGGACCAGCACCACCCCTTGCAAGGATGCTCTGAACGCCGCCACCCAGGCGAAGAACGCCGGAACGATCATCTTCTCGATCGCCTACAACTCCAGCGGACTCTGCGGTCCCGATACGGGAGCGGGTGGCCTCACCAATGAGGGAGCGCCGGCGCTGATGCAGGCGCTGGCCACCACGGGCGACTACATCGCGGCCTCAGGCGATCTGACCGCCGCCTTCGGTCAGGCGGCCAGTCAGCTCACCGGTAATTCGGTGCTGACGCCGGACTGCTCGACGCCACCCAACTGCTGATCGGTGCGTCTTCCGGGGGCGGGACGGAGGCCGTGCGATTGACGCCGGAATTTCTCGCTTGAGCGCGCCCGCCATTGATGCGAACATATGTTCGCCTTGCCGTCTGCGTCCAAGCTGATCACCTGCATCCTGCTGCCTCGCTTCGAGCTGGTGGTGGCCGCGGGCGGCCGTACCGAGCTGCTCGGCCTGCCTGTGGCGATCGCGCCGGAGCCCGGCAGTCAGCAGATCGGCGCCGTTTCGGCGGCCGCTGAAGGGTTTGGCGTGAGCCCGGGGATGCGCCTCGGTGAGGCGCTCGCCCGCTGCCAGCGGCTGACGCTGATCCCACCCGATCCAGCAGGCGTCGAGGAGCGCTGGGAGCAGATGCTGATCGCCCTGGAGTCGATCGGCGCGGCGGTTGAGCCGCTGCGTCCGGGCCTCGTGTGCTTCGACGCGCGGGGGCTGCTGGGACTCCACTCCGCGGGAGGTGCGCTGGCCGGATCCGCTGCGCTCCGGCGGGACATCGGGGCGGTGCTGGCCGCCGCCCGCCGTGCGCTGGAGTCTCCGGCGCGCTTCGGGGTGGCGCCGACGCGCTTTGCCGCACTGGCCGCGGCCACGCGGGCCCGGGCGCGTCAGCCCCTGATCCTCACCGGTGACGCACGCCAGACGCGGGAGTTTCTGGCGCCGCTGCCGGTTGAGCTGCTGCGGGATGGGGCGGGTGAGGTCGATCTCACGATGCTGCCCGAGGCCATGGCGCGGCTGGGTCTGCGCACGCTCGGGGAGCTCGCCGCGCTGCCGCGGGGGGCTGTGGCAGACCGCTTTGGGCGGCCGGGTTTGCACGCCCAGAAGCTCGCCCTGGGTGGTGATGTGCCGTTGCGTCCCCGGGAGGCCGGTGAGATCGTGCGCGAGTCACTCGAGTTGCCTGAGAGCGCCGGCGGCCAGCAGCTCGAACGCACGCTCGGCCTGCTGATTGACCGGCTGTTGGCCCGGCGGGAGCGGCGCGGGCGCACCCTGCGTGCCGTCGTGCTCTCAGCGGTGCTGGTCGAGCGCGGCGGTACCTGGCGTCAGTGCGTCAGCTTCCGCGAATCGCTCAGCGACCCGGTGCGGATGCGGCTGGTGCTCACGCCGCGCCTGCAGCTGTTGCCGGCCCCGGCGCAGACGCTTGGGCTGGCGGTCGAGCGCTTCGGTCCGCCCACCAGCGATCAGCAGGCGCTGCTGCAGGAACCGGCTCACGCGCGCGCAATCCGGTTGCGGGAGGCGATACGGCAGGTCCGCACTGCCGCCGGTCCCGAGGCCGCCCTGCGCATCCTGCACATCGATCCGCGCTCGCGCTTTCCGGAGCGCCGCTCGGTGCTGACGCCGTTCGAGCGATGACCGGGCCGGAGCGATGACCGGGCCGGAGCGATGACCGGGGCCCGCCGGCTGGGCATCCCGCGGCGCACGCGTGTGCTCACCGACGCCGAGGGGCAGCCGCGGGCCGTGGACGGCCGCCCGGTGGACAGCATCCGCGAGACCTGGCTGCTCGAGGACCGCTGGTGGACCGAGGAGCCGCTGCGCCGCCGCTACTGGGAGGTGGTCACCACCTGCGGCAGCGATCGGGTTGTGTTCCACGACCTGATCGCCGGCGACTGGTGGCGCCAGCGATAGAGAGGGGCGTAACGAACCTTTGACGTACACCCCTCGTTCTTGGGGCGTATACGTCAAAGGTTCGCCCGCCGCCACCCCCGCCCGACGAACTTTTGACGTTAGGTGCTCATTCTGCGAACTGCACGTCAAAAGTTCCCCGCCCGCCCATCCGAATTACCATCCGAAGCAATGCCCACCAATCCCACCCGCACCGCGACCGGCACCTGGAGCGGCGGCCGCTTCATGCACTTCGGCGAGCCCCTCGACGACGAGCGCTTCCTCAGGCTGATCACGCCCGACGAACGCATCCCGACCGTCCTCACCGCCGATGTCTATGGCAGCGGGGAAGCGGATACCTGGCTCGCCCGCGCCGTGGCCGCCAGCCCGCTCTCCCGCGACCAGACCTGCGTCGTCGGCGCGGTCGGCCACGACTTCTATGCCGGCGAGCGCGACGGAGCCAAGGGTTTCCCCCGCTTCACCGACCCTCGCCTGCGCGGCCCAGATGACTACGCGAGCTACCTGCGAATGGCGACCGAGCGCAGCCTCGAGCGCTGTGGCATCGACCAATTCGACCTGCTACTGCTGCACAACCCCGACCGCACCGGCTACACGAGTGAGACCGTGTGGGACGGGATGCAGGCGCTCAAGGACGCCGGGCTCGCGCGGTTGATCGGCGTCGCGCCCGGGCCGGCCAACGGGTTCACGCTGGACCTGATCGACTGCTTTGAGCGCTTCGGCGACCGCCTCGACTGGGCGATGGTCATCCTCAACCCGCTTGAGCCCTGGCCCGGCGAGCTGTGCCTGCAGGCCGCGGCCGACAGGGACATCAGCGTGATCACGCGCGTCGTCGACTACGGCGGCCTGTTCTACGACGACCTGACGGCCGGCGCCGAGCTCGGCCGCCACGATCACCGCAGCTTCCGCCCCGCCGGCTGGATCGAGTCGGGCCGCGAGCGCATGGAGCGCATGCGCCCGTTCGCGCAGCGCGCCGGCCTGACCATGATCCAGCTCGCCTGCCAGTGGAACCTCGCCCACGCGCCGGTGAAGACCGTTGTCCCCACGCTGGTCCAGGAGGCTGGAGAGCAGGCGCGGGCGGTCGAGGCCAAGCGGGCCGAGCTCGCGGCACTGCCCGCCGATCAGCGTCTGAGCCCGGAGGATGTCCGGGCGATCCGCGAGATCGGCGACAACGCCGGCTCGATGGCGCTCAAGGGCGCCCACCCCGCCTTCGAGGGCGAGGAGCGCCCCGACGGCTGGGCGATCGACGACCGTCTCGAGCAGGTCGCGCTGCGCTGGGAGATCGTCCCGGCACGCGACCTGGTCAAGACCTAGGGTCAGGACCCAGCCCGGGTGGGCTGGTCCGCTGACCCGCCCACCCGCTGCAGCGCTCGCTCTCACCCGGTCCGATGCGCCAGCACATACCGGTTCTGTGAGGCGACCAGACCGGTCAGCAGCATCGGGATCAGTGCCACCAGCAACATCACGATCGGAACCGTCCAACCGCCCGTCGCCCCATGCAGCGCGCCCATGGCGAAGGGCGCGGCCGAGGCGATCAGGTAGCCGACACTCTGGGCCATCGTCGAGAGGTGGGCGGCGTGATGGCTATCGGGCGCCCGGGCAACGATGTATCCGAGCGCCAGGGCCAGCGGAGCGCCCTGGCCGAACCCGAACAGGATGCACCAGAGGTAGGTGAGCGATCCCGGCGAGAGCAGCAGGCCCGTGTAGCCGGCGGCGCAGGCCAGCACGCAGAGCCAGACGGCCGTACCGGGGCGGCGGATCCGGCGCTCGAAGCTCGGCGCCGAGAGCGCGCCCAGCATGCCCGCGAAGCTGGCCAGCGACAGCAGCAGACCAGCGGTTGACGCTGAAACCCCGTGGTCCTCGGCGATCGTCGGCAGCCAACTGAGTGTCGCGTAGAAGACGAACGACTGAAAGCCCATGAAGCCGCTCACGCACCAGGCGAGCGGATCGCGCCACAGGCCGCGGACCGGCGCATCCCCCGCCGAGCCGCGTGCGGCTTCCTCGCGCACGTGTGGCGTCCAGAGCAGCACGGCCAAGACGGCGAACGCTCCCCATAGGGCGATAACGACGCGCCAATCGAGGCCGGTGGCGTTCTCGATCGGCACGGTCAGGCCGGCCGTGACCGTGGCGCCACCGGCGAGCGCCACCGAGTACAGCGCGGTCATCAGCACCCTGCGCTGCGGGAAGTCGCGCTTGATCAGCCCGGGAACCAGAACGTTGCCGACGGCGATTCCGGACCCGAGCAGCACCGTGCCCAAAAACAGGGGGAACACGGCCGGAACCAGGCGGACGGCTGCGCCGGCGACCACGGCAAGGAGCGTCAGGCTGAGTAAGGGTCCCATGCTGAAGCGGCGGATCAGGCGAGGGGAGGCCAGCGCGACGACCCCGAAGCAGAAAACGGGCACGCTCGTCAGCAGCCCGGCGCCGGCCGAGCTCAGGCCGGTAGTGTGCCGGATCTGGGCGAGCACGGGCGGTACCGCCGCCACCGTCAGGCGCAGGTTGACGGCGGCGATCAGCAGGGCCGCCGCGAGCGACCGTTGTCGGGGCATGCCGGTCAGCTATCCAGCTGTCCGGTCGATCTCGCGCCGCTCGCGGATCCAGTCGCATGCGGCGTCGAGGTCCATCATCTGCAGCGCCGCCTGGACGTTCAGCCACATGCCATGGCTGAGAAACTCGTTGAGCTCGTTCTCATCGGCACCGGTGAGCTCCCGCACGTGCCAGCCGAGACGCGCGTAGGCAGCGCTCACGTGCTCGCGAATGGTTGCGTCGTCGCAGGCGGCGTAGGCCTGAAGCTGGAACATGAGCTTGGGCCGGTTGGTGGCCAGCAGCTCGATGTAACTCTCACCCATGGCTCCCATGAGCTCGTCGCGGGTGTGCTCAGGGTTCGCCTGCCGAAACTGCTCGGCGCTCTGCGCAAACAGATCCATGACCATCTGAAAGCCGCGCTCGACGGCGGCGATGAACAGGTCACGCTTGGTGGGGAACAGGCTGAACACGTAGGGCTGGGCAACGCCCACCCGGCGGGCGATTCGGTCGACCGGCGTCCCGTGCAGGCCGCTGAGCGCGAACTCCTCGATCGCCGCGGCAATCAGCGCGTCCCGGCGTTCAGCCGCCGGAACGCGCTGCCTTGCCTGCTTTGAAGGGCTGGCCACACCCTCGATCCTACGCTGCGCCGGGGGCGGAGACGCTCGTGGCCAGGCGCCCGCCACTGGCGATCGGAGCGCCGGACGGCTCTGCTGTAGCCGGCCAGACGGCCGGTGTCGAACTGTCGAAGCGCAGCACCAGCGCGACCAGCGCCCCGGCGGCGAGCACCGCCACGCCAACCCACATGGTCGGCTGCAGGCCGTTGACGAAGGCCTGTGGTGAGGCGTAGCTACCTTGGTTAGAGAACACGGTCGAGAGCACAGCGATGCCAAGGACGCCCCCCAGTTCGCGGATCGCGTTGGTGGCGCCCGACGCCTGGCCGGCCTGATCGGTGCGCACCGAGGCGAGCACTGCGCTGGCCGCCGGGGCGAAGACCAGGGCCATGCCGGCGCCGCCGAAGATGAACGGCACGATCATGCTGGTGTACGACTGGCCGACCCCGGCCTCCAAGGCCAGCCAGGCCAGTGCGATTGCCTGCAGGGTGAGCCCGCCGACCATGAACCGGCGGCTGCCCAGACGCTCGGAGTAATAGCCCGCGAGCGGGGAGACGACCATGATCGAACCGGTCCAAACCAGCAGCTTCAGGCCGGCCTGCAGCGGTGTGTTGCCCAGCACGTTCTGCAGGTACTGGCTCATGAAGAAGATCGAGCCGAACATTCCGAAGTACATCGACAGCGATGCCACGTTGGTGACGGCGAAGCTGCGGCGCTTGAAAAAACTCATCGGCAGCATCGGCTCGGGGGTCCGCAGCTCCTGGATGACGAACCCGGCCACGAGGACCAGACCGGTGGCCAGCGAAACGATCGACCTCCGGCGCCGCCCAGCCGAGGGTCTGGGCGCGGATCAGCCCGAAGATGACGCCGAGCAGGCCGGTCGAGGCCAGCGCCAATCCGACGCAGGTCAAAGCTGCGCGCACTTCCGTAGCTCTCGTGCAGCCGCCGGGCCGCGGTGGGGATCAGCGCCAGTCCCACGGGGACGTTGATCCAGAAGATCCAGTGCCATGAGCTGAGCTGGATCACGGCGCCGCCCACGAGCGGTCCGAGCGCCACGGCAATGCCGCTGATCCCGGACCACACCCCCAGCGCGATGCCTCGGTTCTCCGCCGGGAAGCTGTCCGCCAGCAGCGTCAGCGTCAGCGGTGTGACGATGGCCGCGCCGACGCCCTGCAGCGCGCGGGTGGCGATCAGCACGCCCATGTCGGGCGAGAGCGCCGATCCGGCGGAGGCTGCGGTGAACAGCGCGAGCCCGGCGATGAACATGCGCTTGCGTCCGAAGCGGTCGCCCAGCGCGGCGCCCGTCAGGAGCAGCACCGCGTAGGCCAGCACGTAGGCGTTGACGGTCCACTCCAGCGATTGCATGGAGGCGCCGAGGGACCGATGGATGCTCGGGCAGCGCGACGCTGACGATCAGGTTGTCCAGCACGACCATGAACAGGCCGACCGAGACGATGAGCAGCGTCCAGATGCGACGTGCGCGTGGCAACGGCTTCTGTCGATGGCATGAGCCGCTCCTGATTAGCTTAGTGAGCACTAACTATGTAATAACTTAGTAGTCGCTAATAAGTTTGTCAAGCCGGCGTGCGCGCCGCGCGAATTGACCGGCGGGCCAGGGTGCGCATACCCAGCCGACCTCCGTTCATGCGAACATACGTTCGATGTACGTGGAGCTGCACGCCCATTCGGCCTACTCCTTCCTCGATGGGGCCTCGCTGCCCGAGGAACTCGTGATCGGCGGCGCTCGAACTCGGCTACGAGCGCATTCGCGCTGACCGATCACAACTCGGTGTCGGGCTCGATGGAGTTCGCCCAGAGCGCCCGGGCGCTTGGGTTGCGCGCGCTGCACGGGGCGGAGATCGACCTGGATGACGGCCGTCACCTGACGCTGCTGGTCCGTGACGCCACCGGCTGGGCGAACCTCTGCCGGCTGCTCACCCGCGCCCATGCCGATACGCGGGAGTCACCGGGCGAGCTCGCTGGCCGCGCCGCAGGTCGCGCTCGATGACGTCATCGCTCATGCCGAGGGCCTCGTCTGCCTGAGCGGCTGCCCCGCGCGGGGATCCACGACGAGCCCACGCTGCGGCATCTGCGTGAGGCCTTCGGCCCGGAGAGCCTGCGTATCGAGTTACAACGCCCTTATCTGCCCGGGGATCGGGCCCGCAACCGGCGCTTGGCCTGGCTGGGGCGGCGGCTGGCTCTGCGCTGTGTGGCAACAGGCAACGTGCACGCCCACACGCGCGCACGAGCTCCGCTCCAGGATGCCTTCGTCGCGCTTCGCCTGCACAGGACGCTCGACGCCTCTGAGCCCGATAGACGTGGGAACTTCAGCCATGTCCTGGCTGCCCCGGCCGCTATGGCGGCCCGCCTGCCGGAGTATCCGGAGGCTGTGGCTGAGACGCTGCGGTTGGCCGAATCGCTCTGCTTCGACCTGTGCAGCGACCTGACCTACAGCTACCCGGGGGCCGAGGACCCGCTCAAGTTGCGAGAGCTCAGCAGCCTCTGCAACGCGCGTCTGCACGAGCGCTATGCGGACCAGCCGGCCGTGCGGCGACGAAGCGCTCGGGCGGTTGGAGCAGGAGCTGAGGATTATCGAGAAGCTCAACTTGGCCGGCTTCTTCGTGCTCCACCATGAGATGCTCGAACTGGCCCGCGAGGTGGCGGTGGAGGTGCGCGGGCGGGGCCCATCCCCCCGGGCGACGCTGCCTCCGGGGCGGGGGCGGGGCTCGAGTGTGTCCTCGATCGTCTGCTATCTGACCGGCCTGTCGCACGTCGACCCGATCGCCAACGAGCTCGCCATCGGGCGCTTTCTCAGCGAGGACCTGAAGGCCCTGCCGGACATCGACCTCGATTTCCCTCGCGATATCCGCGAGGTCCTGATCCCGCGCGTTTCCGAGCGCTTCGGCCGCGACCGGGCAGCGCTGGTGGCCGCCTTCCCGACCTATCGCGCCCGCGGCGCGATCCGTGAGCTGGGCAAGGTCCTGGGGTTGCCGCCGGGGGAGATCGAGCGCGTGGCGCGGGGCAGCGAGGGCTGGGACGCGCGCGGGGTGGGGCGCGACATCGAGACCGCCAGCGGCGGCGCTCCGCTCACCGGCCGTTGGGCTTGGCTGGCGCGACTGGCGGCACAGGCTCATGGGTTGCCCCGGCACCTGAGCCAGCATCCGGGCGGAATGATCGTCGCCACTCGGCCGCTGATCGATTGCTGCCCGGTGGTCCCGGCGGCGATGGAGGGACGCTACATCGCGCAGTGGGACAAGGACTCGTGCGCGGACGCCGGGTTTTTGAAGATCGACCTGCTCGGACTGGGGATGCTCTCAGCGGTCGAGCGCTGCGTCGAGTTGATCGCCGAGACGCGGAATGAGGCGATCGACCTCAGCCGCATCCCGCACGAGGACCCGGAAACCTACCGCGCGATCCAGCGCGCCGAGACCACCGGTGTCTTCCAGATCGAGAGCCGTGCGCAGATGCAGTCCCTGCTGCGCACCCAGCCCGAGAACCTCAAGGACATCGCGATTCAGGTGGCGATCGTGCGGCCGGGGCCGATCCAGGGAGGGGCCGTCAACCCCTACATTGAGCGGCGCCAGCGGCTGCGCCTGGACCCTGGCTACCAGATCCCCTATGAGCACCCATCGCTCGAGCCGGCGCTGCACGAGACGCTGGGGGCGATCATCTTCCAGGACCAGGTGCTGGAGGTGGCGAGCGCTTTTGCCGGGTTCCGGCCGGGGGAGGCGGAGGATCTGCGACGGGCGATGAGCCGCAAACGCTCCGAGGCCGCGATCGAGGCTCATCATCAGCGTTTCGTTGAGGGCGCGATGCGTCGGCACGGAGTGGAGGCGGAGGTGGCCGAGCGAGTATTCGAGAAGGTCAAGGGCTTCTCGGGCTTCGGCTTCCCCAAGTCCCATGCCGCCGCCTTTGGGTTGCTCGCCTATCAGTCGACGTGGCTGCGCGTGCACTACGGGCCGGAGTTCCTCTGCGCATTGCTCAACGAGCAACCCATGGGCTTCTATCCGCCGGACTCGCTTGTGCACGAGGCGCAGCGGCGAGGGCTCGAGGTCGTCGCACCGGATGTGAATGACTCGGACGTCGAATGCTCCATCGATGCTGAGGGACGCGTGGTGATCGGGCTCGGCTACATTCGCGGAGTGCGCCGTGCGGAGGTGGAGGCGCTGGTGGCGGAGCGGGACCGGAGCGGTCCCTTCACGAGCCTGACCGACCTGGCGTCGCGCGCCGGAGCCGGCGCTCCGGCGCTTGACCTGCTGGCCTGGTCCGGCGCGGCGACTCCCTGGTGTCGCCGGCCGCGCCCTCCGCCCATCCAATTTCGCCACGCCGGCTGGCGCTCTGGCAATTGGGGGTGGCCACCGCAGCACGTGGGGTTCGCGGGGGTGGAACGCAGTTGACCCTGCCCCTGGAGTTGCCGCAGGCGCCGGCGCTGCCGGAGCTGTCGGGCTGGGAGACATTGGTCGCGGACTACGGCACGCTGGGCATGACCGTTGCCTCGCATCCCATGGCGCTGCTGCGCTCACGGCTGCCCGAGGGTGGCCAGCGACAGCCGCGACCTGGCCCAGCTCCGGCATGGCTCGCGGGTCCGAGTGGGGGGCCTGGTGGTGGCGCGCCAGCGTCCCGGCACGGCCTCGGGTGTGGTGTTCGTGCTGCTCGAGGATGAGTTCGGCGTCATCAACCTGATCGTGCCGCCGGCGGTGTATGAGCGCCATCGGCTGACGGTGCGCACCGAGCCGCTGATGCTCGTCGAGGGCAAGCTCGAGCGCTACGCCAAGGGCGGTGGCGCGATCAACGTGCTCGTCAGCCGGATCGATCAGGTGGCTGCTCCCGGTGGCCTCGTGGCGCAGGTGCAGGACTTCTCGCCGCTCGACGCGCAGGCGCTGGCCGAGCGCAGGAGGCCGCCGGCCAGGCGGACGACGTGGACGATTTCCGCGCGGTCGCGCCTCCGGTGATGAGCTTTGCCGCGGGCCGCAGACGCTGAGGCCTGAGGCTTGTGACGCGACATCCCGCCCGCGCGCGCGATAAGGTCCGCCGGGCACATGGTCGGTGTCATCATCATTGCCGTCCTCTTCACGGGCTCTCGATCGCGGTCGGCCTCGGGGCGACGAGGGGTTCCTTCCGGGCGTCAGCGAAGCGCTCGCAGACCACCAGCCGCAGCGGCTCGCGGCTGCTCAACAGCGACGCTGGTGTGTCGTCTACTCGGCGGCGGCGATCGCTGTTGCCGCTGGTATTCATCATCGGCAACCGCGACAACTCGAACGCGCAGGTCGGCGGCATCAAGCTCACGGCGGCCGATGCAGGTCGGGCGCGAGCTGTTCGGCGAGCACTGCGCCGTCTGCCACACGCTCGCCGCCGACAACGCGGTCGGCAAGGTCGGCCCGAACCTGGACCAGCTGAAGCCACCGAAGTCGCTGGTCCTCCACACCATCGCCAACGGCTGCCTCCAGAAGCTGGTCGGCAAGAACTACAACAGCATCTGCCTGCTCTACGGCAACATGCCGGCCGACATCGTCCAGGGCCACCAGGCTCAGGACATCGCGCGTTCGTCGGCGCGCATCGCCGGTCACGCCTGGTTTGACGCGCTCTGTCCCGGCTCACGCGTTACGGCTGCTACGAACGGGATTCAAACCTAAGACCTCTTAAACCCGCGACCGTATTTCCGCAAAATGCGGGGATCCTTGTGACGATCGGCACAACGTCCGTCCGGCGGCGCTTGTTACGCTCGCCGCTACGTCAAATGCTGAATTCCCGCCTTGCCGCCCTCCGAGGCGGCGGGAAGCGGGGGACCCAAGTTGTTTGGGGCGAATCGCGTTCAGGGGAACGCGTAGCGCCGCTCTCTCGGTGCGAGCCCGTCAGCTAACCCCGTAAGCGCAAAAACAGAGAAAGAGGACGCGATCTCATGCCGCCCACGGGGTCGACATTCACGGACTGGCAGCAGGTGGAGCAGGACAGCCGCCTGTTCGATCGACGAAGACTTCGGCTGGTCGGAGCCGCCGCCGCAGGCGCCGACGGTCGCGCGAGCCGTTCGTGCGACGATGCAGCCGCCTCTCGTCACGAGCCCGAGCCCTGTCGACTGCTCGAGCAGCCGTACGAGCGCGGCGAGACGCCATCGAGCAGCACGCAGCTGGGACCAGCCGACGAGGACACCACTTCGACGAGCTGATGGCGCAGTGGAACGCCGCCTACGGCGATGGCGCGAGACCGTGAATCCGCCAGCTCCGTCGAGCGATGCGTTCGACCTCTCCGATCCCGGGCACCCCGGCTCCAGGGTCACGGCGCGCGTCGCACGGTTGTGATCACCGGGCGCGGCGACGAGCGCTACTGCCCGCCCCGCGCCGCAGGCGTCAGTCAGAGCTGCGTTTCCACGAGCGTTCGGGCTTCAGTCCCGATCGGGCCGGTCTCTGGGCGGTGCTGCTCAGCGTCGCGCTCGTGATCGGCTGCATCGTTCACTGAACGCCTGGCCGCGCGCCGGCCGGTCAACGCCGCGACGGACGGGTCAGCGCGTCTTTGGCGGAACCACGGAGATCGGCGCGTCGAACTGGTCGTAGGTGTGGTGCATGAAGTGCGCCGCCGCCGTCATCTCGAGCTCGAGCGTGCGATGGTTGCGCTTGTCGACCCAGATCTTGAAGAAGCCTGGGGTTTGCGGAGCGGCGAACGAGACGACCCATACCGGACGACCCTGGACGGTCGCGCTGCCGAGGATCGTGGCGTCCTGCACGATCGGGCGTCCAGTAGGGCTGGAGCGGGTGGATCGGACTCTGCGCCGACTCGCGCCAGCCGCCGCGGAGGCCGCGATCCCACCGCCGCTTGGCGATGATGATCGATTCCCCTTCACCGCGAATCCGGAACCGCAGGCGGTTGGGGGCCACCGCGTAGTAGGTCGTGTACACCACCTCGGTCGGGCTCGAGGCCAGGCGCTCGTGCGTCACCATCGACCTGATCTGCTTGTACTCGGCCGCGGCGTCGCGCACCACCGCGGCGGCCTGCGACGTGGGACCGTGGGCCGGCAGCGTGAAGCCGATACGGCTGCCGTCATCGAAGCTGATCGAGGCGTGAGCCGGAATCTCGAGCGTGGGAAGCACCGCCTCGTAGCACCCCGCGCCGCATGCGGTGGCCGGCGCGCTGGAGCGGGTGCCGTGATGATCCGTGATCGTGACCGTCGGTCGCAGACCGGCCGCGCCGCGACCGTCGGCGCCGAACACCGTCGCCACCACGAGCAGACCATGGGCTCGAGGCGCGACGGCGAGCCCGACGGCGAGCTTGCGATCCTCACCGGCCAGCACCACGGCACCGGCGGGCTGATCGCCCAAGCTAGCGGGCGTGAAGTGGCGGACCAGGCTCACCGCGCTCGGCCCGACGAACGTGAAGAACGCGACGACGACCGCCGCGAGCACGATCAGCGCCAGCTGGGCCACGACCCAACGCCGTCGTCGATCCGGTCACCGACATCGCCGGGTCCAACTTCTGAGGGCTCGCGACGCCCGATTCCGATGTCGGGCGTGGGGTCATCTCGGCCTCGCTGCGATCGTCACCGGAATGCGCGCGAGCCATTCGGTCAAGCCGGTCCGTATGGTCATCTCGAGCTCCCATCTGCCCGGCCGGCGCAGGGCAGCGCCAGCGGTCCGGAACCGGGTGCTCGACAGCTGGACGACATTCAGTTTGAGGGCCTTGGCTCCAGCCAGGGGCGGCACCGCCGCCAGATCGACCTCGCCGATCGGGAGGTGGCGAGAACCGCTGGTGACCGTCATCTCCACCGTGTTCGGGCCCGACCGTCGCAGGCCGAAGCGTGACCACGCGCCTTGAAGGGCCCGGCCGAGCGCGTCGCCGTGAAAGCGGGAGCCGGCGCGGGCGCCCCGTGGTGCTGCGTCAGCACGCTCTTCGCGGGCGCCTCGTCGACCAGCGCCGCGGTGACGCCGAGTACCGCGACGAGCAGCGCGAGCTCGATCCCGACGGCCCGGATGAAGCGCGCGCGGATCGCCGGGCACGGCGGCGCCGGAGCGCAGCGCCGGCACCGAGACGCGATTGTTGAACGCGCCCAGGGCGAGCAGCGGCAGCACCAGCCCGATCTTGGCCAGGATCAGCACGCCGTAGGTCGTCTGCCACAGTCCGCGCCAAGCTCCCACCTGCGAGTAGGCGCTGACGATGCCGGCGGCGCCGAGCAGCGGCACCGTGATCGTGGCCAGCAACGAGAACCTCGGCACGCTCACGGCGGCCAGCGGCCAACGCTGGTCGGAGCGGCTGAGCGCGATGGCGCCGAGCAGGAAGGCGAGGCCACCGAGCCAGATGGCGGCGGCGGTGATGTGCACCCCGTCGGCGACGAAGGCCAGCGGTCCCGAGACGCTGGCGTGCCCGGAGTCAGTGCTCGTCAGCAACATGCCGAGGCCGGCGGCGACGAGCAGCAACTGCCTGGGTACGCGCCATCTCCGCGTCCAGGCCTGAAGGCTGAGGGCGATCAGCGCGAAGATCACCGCCAGCCACGCGCGCGCCAGCCACAGCTCGCCGAACTGCTCATGGCGCACCGTCTCGAGCGCGAGCCTGGCCGAAGCCCCCGGTCAGGCTGGTGCCGGTGGATTCGGCGCCCTCGAAGGGCAAACCCAGAGCAGCCAGGACCGCGAGCAGCGCCGCCCCCGAGCGTCAGCGCCCTGAGCAGCGCCCGCCTGACATCCCCGTCAGCGTCTCTGAGCGCCCAGAGCAGCGCGACCGCGCCGCCGGCGCAGCCGAGCAGCAGCGCGAGGTTGAGGAAGCGCACGACCCCGAAGCCCAGGGCGATGCCCTCGGGCGCGTTTCCGCGGGCGAGCAGTTCGGCGCCGATGCGCCCGGCGGCGCCGCGCGCCCCGACCGAGAAGTTGTAGACGCCGTGCACGACGTGCGTGTCCGCTGACGTCACGCGCCAGGCGACGGTGTAGGTGCCGTCGGGCAGATGCCGCGGGATTGTCACCTCGATCTCGTCCCGCGCCGGTTGCGTCACCGTGCCGCCCGAGACCAGCTTCCCGGCCGCGTCGTAGACCGCGAGCGCCGGCACGCTCACCGATTCGTCATAGACGATTGACACCGTCGACGGCGAGCTCTTCACCACGCCGCCGGTGGCCGGTCTGGTGGCTACCGGGTAGGCGTGGGCCGACGCGCCCGCCGCGAGCAGCAGGAATGTCAGGCACGTGGCGAGCGCCACTCTGCAGGTCCGGGATGCCATCGGATGACGCCGCCTGACGCGCTCGCCTCGGATAGCGGGCCGGCCGTCGGTCAGACGGGCGGCCGAATCTTACCCCGATCCCGCCGCGACTCTGCGTTTCCTGGGCCTGCGCTCTCGGGGAAAGGTCGCGAGTGCTATCGTCGAAAACGCCGGGCCTGCTCCGGCTTTTTTTGTGTAACAGTCCAGTCATTCGGCCAGCGGGGGCGGCCCAACAAGGAGGAACAGATGCGTCGTCATGAGTTTTCGGGTGCTGCCCGCGCTGGTATCCGTCGGCGGTGCTGGCGGTAGCCGGGTCGTCCGTGGCCGGCGCGGCCGTGAAGGCCAGCCCCGCCGCCGCCACCAAGATCAGCGTGAAGGCGACCGAATACAAGTTCGCCCTGTCCGTCCACCAACGCTGGCGAAGCCGGGTACCGTGACCTTCACGGTCAAGAACGCCGGCCACATCCAGCACGACTTCAGCATCGACGGCAAGAAGACCGCTCTGCTCTCGCCCGGCAAGAGCGCGACGCTGACCGTCAAGTTCACCAAGGCGGGCAGGTACGCCTACAAGTGCACCGTGTCCGGTCATGCCGCTCTCGGCATGAAGGGCAACTTCAAGGTTAAGTAGGGCTGGGCCGAGCTAGGCCTTTCTGGCGCCTGCAGTCACGACGGGCCCGGCGAATGCCGGGCCCGTCGTCGTTTCGCCAGCGCGGCGCCCTGGCCGCAGTAGAGACTCAGCCGGCCTTGGGGCAGTAAACGCTCGAAATGACCAGCGCCGCCGAAGAGCGAGAGGCCGACGTGGCCCTTGATGACCGGGTATATGTCACTGAGCTGCGTCCAAGGTTTGCCGTTGACGCATCTCTGGGGTCCGCTGTGCTCGCGGCAGAGGACGTGACCCCGTTTGACGCTGCAGCGGACGATGAATACGGTCGACTGCTTGTACGGGATCAGGTGCTGCTTCTCCTCGGCCTTGGTCTCGACTCTCATCGATACCTTCGCTTCGGAGATCAGCTTCGCGTTCGAGGTGGCGGTGGCCGCCGCGGGTAGGAGCGCTGCGAACGCAGCAAAGCTCACGGCAAGGGTGCAGAGGAGACGAGCCGGCCGGGAGATGCGAACGACACTCCCCCGCCCAGATGGCTCGGCTTCGACTCCACCGACCACCCATCATTAGGTGGAAATTAGGCATCGCTCGACCATATCAGCGGTGAACCAGAGCGGCGGCACACCGTCAGTGGACCGGAACGCCACCATCTCGGGCCGGTCGCCCGAGTGCTCGGGGACGCCTGCGTCGACGAGCAGCGTGTCGCCGAGCACCGTCGGGCAGCCGTTGATCCCGTCCGGCATCCTGACCCGCCAGAGCACCTGGCCGGTGGCGGTGGCGATCGCGTAGACCGTGCCCGCATAGGTTGAGGTGAACACGACGTTGTTGGACACGCGTGGCGCAGCCGAAGTCTGGCGAGGGAAAACGGTCGTCCCACAGGATGTGCCCCGTGTGCGCGTCGAGAGCGAGCAGCCGCCCGCGGCCATGAGCGGGGTCGACCTTGTCGACGTTTTCGCTGGTCGTGGCGCTGCCCGGGACGCACGAGGTCCACATCTGGCACGAAGAGACGGCCGCCGCCGTAGGCCATCGGTGTCTCCACGCCTCCGAAGATCCCGGGGCACACGGTCACCCGCCGCCGGGGCAGCGGCCCCGATGCGTTACGTCGCAACCCGACCGGGGTGGTCCAGACACGGCGTCGGGTGCGGCGATTCCAGGCGATGACGAGCCCTGACTTACCTGCGCCGAACACCATCGGCGCGCCGCCGAGATTGGCGAGTATCGGTGTGGCCGAGAAGTCGTAGTCTCGGACGTCGTGCGGTGTGACCTGGTCGTACCACAGGAGTCGACCCGTTCGCGCATTCAGCACGACCAGCGAATCGGTGTACCGATCCGGGCCCGGGAATGCCGCCCCGTTGGGCAGTTTGGGAGTTCCTCCCCACGGGGTGGGGTTCGAGATGCCAGCGTAAAGCCGTCCCTGGGCATCGATTGAGACGGGATACCAGATGCCTCCGCCGCCGGCTTCCCACGGATGCGGCCACGGATGCTCCACCGTCTGGAACCGCCACCGCACGGCACCCGTGCGAGCGTCGAGCGCGTAGATCACGCCGCGGCCCAGTGGGGCGAAGCCGACCGTGCTGACGATCACGAGCCCATGCCAGTAGACCGGCGCCACGTCAACGAACTGCTGGGACGCGCTCGTCAGATTCCGGGTCCAGAGCAGTCGGCCGCTCGACGGCGAGAGCGCAAACGCGGCGCCATCGGTCGCGCCGTAGAGGCGGCCGGAGCCGAGCGCCAGCCCGTTCGGCCCGTCGTTGATCGCGTTGAAGTCGCTTGCTCCACCGAACCCTGTCCGGTCGCCTGGCTGATGGCAAAGACATTGCTGCGCAGGTCCTCGACGTACACGGTGCCGCGGTTGATCAGTGGCGTTGTGGCGAACAGGCCGTAGCGCTCGAGCGGCCCGGTTGGCCGGAAGCGCCAGCTCACCTTGAGACGCCCGACGTTGGCCGCCGAGATGCCGGGGCCCACGACGGCCCGCGTGCCCGAAAGGTTCGCGCCTGGCAACTTCCCACGCCGCTCGCGGCACTGGGCGCGGCTGCAGACGAACGCGGCCCAGCCGATGGCCGCAAGCGTGAGACCGGCTAGCCGGCGCAATGCGATCATCTCGCGGGCTATAGTAGTTTCGCTACGGGGCCGGATCTCGCTGGAGGAGGTTGGAATCGTGGGTCGGAGAAGGTCTGGAGTCCTCGGATGTCTCGCGCGCTGGCGGCATCCTCAGTGATCGCCTCCTCAGCGATGGCCACGCAGGCGCACTCGACCACAAGGGCTCACGCGGCGCCTCACACAACCGCGCCGGACCTGTTCGTGACCGTGCGGGTCACGATCACCAACGAGAAATTCATCCTCTCCAGGCACAGCGGACCGCGCGGGGCCGACGCAAAATTCGATGCTCCACAACATCAGCAACAAGCCCCACAACTTCTCACTCGGTCAACGAGAACTACGGCTCGGGCAAGCAGACCGGCTTCACCATCACGCTCAAGCCCGGACAGCGGAAGCTCCTGGTTCTGTACCTCGATGTCCGGGGCACGATCAAATATTTCCCGGGTCTCGCCGCCGACAAGGGCAAGAAGGGGATGCGTGGCGCTTTCCACATCGGTCCGTGCACCGCGTACGAGCAAAGCACCGGCGTGGCTGACTGCTGAGTCCGCGCTTGGCTGCAAGCAGCCCGGACGACATGTTTGGCTGTAAGCAGCTGGCACGTGTCCGGTCGGAGCGCGGGCACCTCGCCCGCGACTGATCCTCGCCACCATCGGTAAGGGACCCCCGTGACCGCTCCGGCGGTCACGGGGTTGACGCCGCTGGATGAGGTGGCAGCAGCTCCCCGCGGTTCGATCGTCTCCACGGGAGCCACGCTGGATCCCGATCGTCTCCACCGGAGCGACGCTGGAGCGAGCCCTCCGGCCTGCGCAGGCGAGCCCGCGCGATCAGCCGTGCACGGTTGACAGCCCACAGCCACGACGAGTGGGCCGGACGACCCATCACCTAGTTTCGTTCCGGCTATACGGCAAGCGGACGAAAAAAGATTGGGCGGGGGAAGATGACTTCCCCCGCCCAATCTGAACTTCATCGCAGCTTATGCGCCGGGCTGGCTCGCCGGAGCCCGGCTCGTGTTGAGCCGCTCGGCGTGCGGGCTAGATGCAACCGTCGCCGTCGTCCGCACCGCCGGCGTTCTGGTCACCATCGTTGTCCCCGTCCTGGCACGGCTGCGTGGTCGTCGTGGTGCCGCCGCCAGTGGTGGTGGTGGTGGTCGGGTGGTCGTCGTGGTCGTGGTCGTCTTGGTCGGCATGTGCTTGATCAGCGCGCCGGTGAGCTGATCACGTACCAGTATCCGCCGGTCAGGTTGATGTCCTGCCCGTTGGCCACACCATTCTTGTTGTCACCCTTGAACAGGTAGAGCGGCCAACCCTTGTAGGTCACCACACGACCGCCCTTGGGGTCCTTGTCACTGCCGAGCAGGCTCTGCTTCGCGGCTCCCGTGGCCACAGGCTTCGCTCCGCCCTTGAGGAATATGGGGGGCCAAGCCACCACGCAGGCCTTGGAGACGCAAGTCACCTTGCGGTCCCTGTCGGGAGCGAACATGTAGAGCGTTCTACCGCTGCTGCTGACCAGGATCTTGCCGAGCCCTGGAAATTTGCGTGTCCCGATCTTGAGCGTCTTGCCACTGGCAGTGCCGCCTTGAACATTCGCTGCGGCGGCGATCCCGGCGGTTACCGCCAGGGCCGTCAAACACTGCCAGAAGTCCTATCCGTATACGTCGCATATCAAGTGGTCCTTTGCTCTGTACCCAATCCTTGATCCCGCAATCGAAGGTAGCACAGCCCTCGCGGTTTTCTCCTGTTAGCCGGTGGCTTCAGTGACGCGGCACGGCGAGCGTATTGAGTCCTCTGGGGAACTCCGCCGTGACGTACCTCGGCCAGGCCGCCAGGTCTACCTTGCCACCGGGCACGGCAGGACTCGAGAGCACCTGCCGCTGCTCCTCGAAGAAGGTCAGCTTGCGGCCCCGCGCCTTGCGCCGGGAGCACCATCGAGAACCTGCCGTTCTTGTCGGACCAGTTCTCAGACAGCGGCCTGACGACATTTTCGCCCGACGACACCCCGACCAGCAAACCTGAATAGAAGGCGGTCCCGAACGGGGTCGGCGGACTGATCTTGTAACTGGTCCCGGTGCCAAGCTGAATGTTGAGTTGCGAGCTCTGGCAGCCGCGCGAAATTGATGTTCGTCCCGCTGATCCCGCCGTACGAAATACTTCCGGATGCGACGCCGACGCTGATCAGCACCGGGTTGTCGGCCGTGTCATCGGAGGCAGTGAAGAAGGACGTGTAAAAGCCGTTCGAATTGACGGGTTCGAGCGCGTCCAGAAGTCGCGATCCTGGGTGCGTGTGATCACGATAGCCCCGACCACCGGGTCCCCGGCCGCGTTCGTGATCCTGCCGGTCAGCTCGTAGCTGACCAGACGCACCGTCGGTGGCGCGGCGCCTCGGGAATCGGTCACGCTCCCGGTGACGAGCACGTCACCGCTGCGTTGCACCGACGTCTTCACCTGGCTGATCGCGAACGCGCTCGAGAAACCGCCCGATGCCCGTAAGAGCGCCCGCTTCTCGGCGGAATCGATCGGCTTCCCGCCGATGGTCGCGCGACTCAGGCCGGTCACATGGATGGCGTGCCGTCCGGCCACCGTGTCGTCGATGTCGTAGAAAAATCCGCCCTGCTTCTCGGTTGCCTGCGGAAGCTGATAGCTGCCGACGGTGATGTTGGCGCCCGCCACCGGTTGCCCGCGCCACAGCAGACGGCCCGTAAGCGTCTTCACGTTGGAGGAGTTCGCCTGCCACGGCACGACGATGGTTGCGGGCGGGCGTGACGATCTTGGCCGAACCGGCGGACGCCGAAGATCGCCGAGTGCGACGAGCCATGGCGGGTTCGGGAATGCGACCCGGCGGGCGCCGTATGGGACTTGGACCGCCGGGTGGGGCCGGGCGGCCCTCAGGAGCGAGGTGATCACCGGCGGGGAGGACTGCGTCGAGGAGCCACCCAGCCCAAAGACCTGCAGCTGGGTTGCCGACACCCCCGCTCGATGAGGTCGGTGTGCCGCCGACCGTGATGGCGACGTACTCCTGACCGTTGACGGAGTAGATCGACGCGCCGGCGGCGATCTGATGCCCGGTCTGGAACGTCCACAGGATCTTGCCGGTCCTGACGTTGAACACCCGCAGCACCCCGTCCCCGCCGCCGTCGAAGCCCAGGCCACCCGCGGTGGTGGTCACGCCTCCGCGCTCCGGTTGCGGAGTTCGATCCTTCCAAACCTGCGCGCCTGTGGCCAGGCTTACCGCGCTGATCGATCCGAAGTCCTGCCAGCCCGGCGGAGTGGCACCGAAGTTGCCGTTCCCGAGACCGAGGAAGACGTCACCCAGCGTGAACTTGTCCTTCCTCTGAGTCGGGAGTCAGAACCGCCTGCTCTTCCACCGCAGCCGTCTCGGCAGCGGCCTCGTAGACGTACTGCGTCCTCGGATCGAAGGACGCGGGTGAATAGTTGAAACCGCCGATCGATCCCGGGTAGACGGTGACCGGCTTGCCCGGCACGAGGCGCGGGTGCTCTGTGTGGTCGAGCAGCTTGACCTGCTGATAGATCGGCCGGCCCGTCTTGGCGTCATAGGCGAACCAGAGACCCTCCATGGTCGCCACCGACACCACGCGCTCGGCCTTGCCGTGGATCTTCGCGGTGTAGACGACCGGCGGCTGCGCGGTGTCGTACGACCACTCGTTGAACGACATCTGCTGCTGCCACCAATCCATCCGTCCGGTCTTGAGATTCACGGCGATGAGCGAATCGGCGCGCGGATCCGACCCCGGACGGATCGAAGGTTGGTACAGCGGCGTTCGCAGATCCCGTGCCGAAATACAGGGTGTCGGTCGTCGGATCGATCGTCACCGGCGTCCACACGACGCCGCCGCCGGCCAGCGAGTCGAATCGCGCCACTTGGTCCCCTGCGGCGGGACCGTCCAGAACGGGTTCGGCCACGCCGGCTCGAGGTTGCTCGTGTGGTAGGCCATGACGAATCCGCGTACGCCGTATTCGGACCCGGCGGCTCCGAATACCAGCATGTGGTCGTAACAGATCGGCGCGCTCGTCTCCGAGTAGCCGTAGTCGACCTCGGCATCGGGCACAGCATCCGAGATGGGTACCTCACGCTGCAGCTGGCCGGTGGCGGGGTTGAGCGAAACGATCTCCATGTTGAGCGTCAGCACGAAGACATGGCCGTCACACAGCGCGACTCCGCGATTCGCCACCTGACCAAAGTCGCTGAAGACGGCAACGTCGCTGGGCGACCATCGCCACTTCACCTGGCCGGTCGTGGCGTTGAGCGCCCAGACGTTGTCGTTGTTGGTCGTCATGTAGAGCGTGCCGTTCGACTCGACCGGATAGGACTGCTCGCCATGGCGCACGGTCGGGTCGATGCTCTGGAAGTCGACCGTGAAGAGGCGCCCCAGGCGACTCACGTTGCCGGTGTTGATCTGCGTGAGCGGCGAGTAGCGGTTCTCGTCCGGCGTGTTGCCGAATCCGCCCCAACCCACGTTGGCGGAGGACTGCGAGCTCGACTTGGACAGTGGCTGCGCCATCGCTGTCCCTGGCCTCAGGCCCACGACGCACATAAACAAAACGAGCGCAACTGCCGTTGCGCCCAGCGGACCCATCCTCGTAGCGCTCACGCTGCCGTCCCTCCATCGCCTGTCCCTGCCTCTCCGGAACGCGAGTGTACAGCGGCGGACCACGCCCGCCGGGACGAGGTCGATCAACAGGAAGAGAACGGCGAGGCCCGCGACGTATGGTGCCAAGTGGACGTTGCCCGGGTACGCCTCGCGCCCGTCCGACGGACCCGTGACCGACGACCTGGCGGAGATATGACGCTGCGTCGCCGGTCTGGCTCTCCTCGAAGGAGCGTCCGCCGAGCGCCGCCTGCGAGCTGAGCCAGGAGTACCCGGCCGGTGGCATTGGGATGGTAACTCGGCTCGCGCTGTCCGTCGGCGTCGAACACCGCCTCGTTCTGGTTCCAGAAGCGGATCGCGAGGAACCGGTACCCCGCCTGAAGGCCGAGCTGGTGAGCCAGGCGAGTCCGGGTCGAAGGGGTTGCTCTCGCCATCGGTGAGCAGCACGATCACGCGGCGCTTGACCCGCCCGCATGAAGTAATTGCCCGTGGCGATGTTGTCGAGCGCCGCGTAGCTCGTGGCGTTGGCGGCCTGCGTAACGGGTGGGGGATCCTCGATCGCGACGCCACGCTCGATCACCCCGTCGAAGCCGGCGGCATCGGGCACGGGCAGCAGGTCAGGCAGGACGCGATCCGTGAGCGTGGCTACCCCGGCCGGGACCTCGGGGATCGCGGCGCGCAGCCGCACCGCCACCTGTTTTGCTCGCGCCAGCCGCGTGGGCGAGGTCGGCGTCAGCGAGGCGGCCATCGACCGCGAGGTGTCGAGCACAAAGAGGACCGCGACGTCACCGCGCGTCCGCACGACGGTCTGGTCGGTCAGCACGGGCTGGGCCGCCGCCAGCCCGAGTAAGCACGACTGCAGTCGCCGCGAGGGCGATTCGCCAGCCCACGCCACCAACCAGGCGGTGGGTCCAGTCCGAGCCGCCGCGCCACCGCGGCAGCTCGGGCGCGGCTGTACGCCGCGGCGCTGAGCGGGAGCAACGCCGCCAGCCCGGCGAGCGCAGCCACGGCGTCAGGAAGCTCATCAATAACCGCTGCCGGACGCCCCACCCGACGAGCCGGCATGACCGGTATGGCCAAAGGCGTTGACCGGGCCGGTCCCCCGCCGGTGGCCCTGAGCAGCACTCGAGGCGCAGCAGCAGCTCAAGGTCGAACTTCGCCGCGGTGTCGCCGGGGTCGACGCGGATCGCGTCGGTGAAGTCAGCGATTGCGGCGTCAGTCTGTGAGATCCCTCCCCCGTTAGAAGCCTCGCTGAAGGTCAGGATGCCGAGGAGCGTTCGTGCCTGAGCGGCCAATCGAGGATCGGCTGCGCTGGCCGGACCGGCCAGCGCGTTGATCGCCACCTCGCGCTGGGTCTGCACCTCGAGCGCGTCATTCAGGTGTTCGCGTGAAGGCCGGCCACCTGGCTGTAGCGCCGCAGAGCCACCCGCGCAGCGACGTCCTCTGATACACCGAGCAGGTTCTCGGCCAAACCGCCCAGATGCGTCGCCGGCGACCACCGGGCCTGCTCCGGAGCGATCAGGTAAGCCGCGTCTCCGCGCTCGAGCGAAACGGGCCACGCCCGCACGTCAGCGGCCAGCAGGGAAGCGACGACCGCGACGACGACAAGCACCGCCACGGTGCCGATCCGCAGCAAGCCTTCACGGTGACGGCCGTCCAGTCGAGGATGGGTGCCCAGCCTTCGCGCGAGGCCAGCGCGATGGCGGACACCACGGCCAGCACGACGAGCGCCCACGGGAAGGGTGTCTGCCGCGACAGAGAGGTCGGCGCGACCGTGGGTGCTTCGATGATCGGCGTGCTGTGACCGAAGATCGTCCTGAAATAGGCCATGGCGGCAGGAGACGGGTTGAGGCCGACAATCCGGATCGGCACCCGGTCGTGGCGGGCGACTGCGCTCGTCGCGGCCAGCGTGGCCAGGTCGCCCGGATCGTCGTCGAGGTCGCTGACCAGCATCACGGCAGCCGGCCGTCGCTGCGCGGTGGCGATGCTGATTCCCAACTCCATGCCGGAGGAGATCGACGTGCCACCCGTAAATGTCCTGGCCCACGGGTTGGCCGGAAATGACGGCATGAAGCCAGGCGCGCTCTGCTTCGGAAGTTCGAAGTAGCGAACCATCGGCGCCAGGTCAGCTGCGGGCGTGCCCGGCGGGAGCGCCTCATAAGCCTCGCCGGAGAAGACAACCAGGCAAATGCGGTCATCTGTCTGCGAGAGCGACCTGAGCGTGGCGCCTATGCGTGAGTAGCTGTCCGAGGAGATGCTGGCCGAGAGGTCGAGCACGATCACGACGTTCGCGCTGTTCGGCAGCGACATGAGTGACTGCGAGTGCGAGGAGCGAGAAACCAGCAGCACCCCCACCGCAGCGCCGATCGCGACGGCCGCGAGCGCCGCGAGCACGGCGCGCGTGAACATCGCCTGCTGGCGGAATGCGCGGGCGTCGGCCAGCGGGAGGACCGGCCTCATTCCGGTCTCCGCTGTTCGATGTCGCAAACGAGCTCCTCGAGCTCGCTGGACTCGGGCGACGGCTCGGACCAGGCGAGCCCCCGTGCTGCGTCCGAGCGCCGGTCGTCTCCCAGTGCGCGGCCGAGCAGGGAGAGCGCTCGGCGCCGGTCCTCGACAGGACGGTGCTCGGCCTGGCGCGTCAGCTCAAGCGCGCGTTCAAGTGCGTCCGGCCGTGGGTCTCGACGCCGGAGCCGCTGGTGGACTCCGCGCCCGACGAGCCCGACGGCCAACAGCGCACAGAGCACGGCCAGGACGTCCAGCAGCGTGGCGAATGTCGCTGGAGCGACCCGGTAGGTCGCAGCGAGCGGCGCCGTATCGGCTTCGAACGGGGGAGTGCTCGGCTTGAGATCGGCGGCGCTCACCCGCCCTCGCACCAAGAGCGCCGGCCAGCGCACGGACGCGTGGGCGATTCGACCGCCCTGCTCCAGGACCGGCTGCTCGCACGAGCGGCAGGTGCACCGCCGTCTGGCCCGTGCTGGCGACGCACGGAGCCGTGACGCATGCGACGGGCACGGCAAAGGTCACGAGCTCCACGCGGCCCTGCGTCGAGCGGGACGTGCGCACGGCACCCAGCTGCGTAAGTGGCGCGAGACCATCGGCGATGCGCAGCGTCTGCGGCCCGCACCCGGCGCGTATCGAGCGCGACCACCACCGTTGCCGTGACGCGGTCGCCGAACTGGACTGAGGCGTGATCGAAGCTCGCCGCGACGTCGACGGGAGCGCCCGGGGCGACCGCCGGGGGGACACGGCGTGGCTGAGGGCCAGAACGCCACCGACGGCGGCCAGGCCCGCCAGCGCGCAGACTGCGATGATCCGGCCCACTGTGGTCGCGGCATAGCGCGTCAACGCGCCCACGCGTGGCTCCTGCGCTGCTGGGCCCAATCGACGAACGCCGTGCCGATGAGGTCCGCATCGCTGGTTCCGAGCACCACCGGCTGGATCCCAAGCGACTGGAAATCCGCGAGCGTCCGGGCCAGCCGGCGCTCGTTGGCCTCGGCCCGCTTGGCGGCCTGGCGGCGGCTGAGCCGCACCAGGGTGATCGCGCCGGTCCGTGGGTCGGCGATCGGCAGACCGATGCCGCCCACGGCCGGGAAGCTCTGCTCCCACACCGGGTCCTGGATCACGACCGGAACGAGATCCCATCCGCAGCCCAGCCCGCGTAGCCATGTCTGTTTCGGCGGCGGCGCGAGGAAGTCGGAGAGGACAAAGACGAAGCTGCCGTGAGGCAGGACGCGACGGTGCGTCAACAGAAACTCGAACGAGCGTTCGAGCACGTCGGGCGGCGCTCCGAACGGGGTGTCGGCACCCGCCCGTTCGGCGAGCAGCCATCGGCGGTCGCGGCGGGCCGGAGGCAACCACCACTCCTCTCCGCCGCCGAAGTCCAAGCCGGCAATATCGGCTCGCGCGGCTTCGGCACTCGCCGCGATCAGCGTCACCGCCTCGAGTACCGCGACGGGTTTGTGCAGCCAGGGCAGCGGAGCGGGGTAAAGACCCATCTCCGGCCTGCGGTCGACGACGATCACCACGCGTGGCGCCTCGTCAGCGGCATGATGGCGCACGACGAAGGCGTCCTCGCCGCTGGTGGCGGTGAGCCTGGCTGACGCAAACCAATCGATCGTCGACACAGGATCGCCCGGCTCATAGGGGTGATAGCCGACGATCTCACTGCCCTGACCGCGGCGTCGGCTCGGCGCTTCGCCGAACGGCAACCCGGTCAACCGTTGCCGTGGCACCAGCGGGAACGTGCGCTGGCTCCCTGCTCTCAAGCTCACCGCTCCCAGGCAGGAGTCGGAGCCGGTGCCAGCTCCAAGCAGCGCTCGCGAATGCGCTCGAGCGACTCGTCGCGAGCCAGCGCCCGCGTCTCCGCGACGTACGCCGCTGTCAGCAGCAGACGATGACCAAGGACCGGCATGAACAGCCTCTCGATGTCCTCCGGTTCCACGTGGTCTCGCCCTTGAACGAGCGCCCATGCCCGGGCGCTCCGCTCCAAGGTGATGCTGCCCCGCACAGAGGCGCCCAGCGCGACCCCTTCGACCTCGCGCGTCGCACGGGTGAGCTGCACGATCCAACGCAGCACGAGGTCGTCGACGTAGACATCGTCGGCAGCGCGCTGCAACTCCCGAAACTCGTCGGCGCTGACGACCGGTCCCAGGCGCTCGATCGGGTGCCCGTGGCGCTGTGCGACCACGATCGAGACCTCCTCGTCCTCGGCGGGGTATCCGAGCCGCAACCCGCATTGCGAAGCGGTCCAACTGCGCCTCGGGCAGCGGGAAGGTGCCCTCCTGATCGATCGGGTTCTCGGAGGCGATGACCAGAAACGGCGCCGGGAGCGGGCGGGTGGTTCCATCCACCGTGACCTGATGCTCGGCCATGGCCTCGAGCAGCGCAGACTGAGTGCGGGGCAGGGCGCGGTTGACTTCGTCGACGAGCACGATGTTGGCGAACACCGGTCCGGGCCTGAATTCGAACTCGCGCGTGCGCTGGTCGAAGATCGCCAAGCCGGTGATATCGGTCGGCTGCAGATCCGGCGTGCTCTGAATCCGCGCGAACGTCGCGCCGTCAATCGAATGGGCGATTGCTCGCGCCAGAATCGTCTTGGCGGTCCCGGGTACGTCCTCGAGCAGCACATGGCCGCCCGAGATCAGCGCGGCGAGAACGAGCGATATCTCATCGTGCTTGCCGATCACCACCCGCTCGAGGTTGGCCAGGATCCGCGACGCTATGTCGACCGCTGCCTTGGCTTCGGTGCGGGCTGAGGTCTGTCCAGGAATCACAGCGGGCGAAACTCTACTTGGCGCATTGCCGCTTCCGACCGGGCTGCTCCGTGTGGCCCGAGCGGACGGCTTCGCGCCAGGGGCACCTGAGGCTGAGACAACCCGCGCCACCAGTGAAGAAAGCAGGTAACCGAAACAAATGGCCGACCCAAAGTATATATTGGGGCTAAGTAGGTCGTAATAACGTCGGCTCAGAGGAGAGCTCATGCTGCAGTTACGCCCAGTTCGCTGGGCAATTTCAGGGCTCATGGCAGTTGTCTGCCTGTTCGCGCTAAGCGCCACCACAGCCCTGGCGCGGTCGCCGAAGATCTCGGCGACAGACAAGGCGCTCGCCGCCTACGCAGGTAACGACTGGGTCGAGAACGGGGGCGACGTCGAGAACGACCGTTACTCCACGCTGACGCAGATCAACAAGACCAACGTGGGGTCTCTGGCACCGGCGTGGTCAAACAATCTCAACATCTGTTCCGCGCTCACCCCTGCGCCTCCCGCCGGCACGAGCAGTGCGGGTTGTGGGTCCCAAGAGGCGACGCCTGTTGAGCTCAACGGCACGCTCTACCTTCAGACCGGCACGAGCGGTGTATTTGCGCTGAACGCAACCACCGGTCAGGTCATCTGGCACTGGGTCCCCCCCTACTCAAGCTGGGATCCGGGATTCGCGCTTGGCACCGGTGGCCGCCAGCCTGGCGTCGTCCTGGGCGCCGGTAAGGTGTTCGTATCTCTGGCTGACGGAAGCCTCGTGGCGCTGGATCAGGCGACCGGAGCGCTCGTCTGGCGGGCAGTCACGGGACCCTGGCAGAAGGGCGTCCGCCTGTCCTCAGCACCGATGTACTACGACGGCTCGATCTTCGTGGGTACGAGTGGTGGCGACGGTGGCGGCATCAGCGCCCAGGTTCAGGCTTACTCGGCAATCGACGGCGAGCTCCTGTGGAGCTGGGGCGTCATTCCCCAGGCCGGTCAGCCGGGCTCCAACACCTGGTCAACCCTGAACGGCGGGGCCTACACCACCAACGTTTACGGTGGTGGCGCGCTGTGGGAGACCCCGGCGATTGACGCCACGGACAAGCTGCTGATCATCGGCACCGGCAACCCGGTGCCGTGGAACTCACGCGGCCCGGGCAAGAACCTCTACACGGATTCGATCGTCGCGCTGGACTACCGGACGGGCCAGCTGAAGTGGTACTACCAGACAGTGCATCACGACCTCTGGGATTCGGACCTGCCGAACAACCCGATCGTCTTCTCGACGAAGGTAACCGTGAAGACGACCGTGAAGAACAAGAAGGGCAAGAAGATCACCAAGAAGGTCGCCCAAAAGGTCACGGCCGTCGCCTCCGTGGCGAAGTACGGCTGGACGTGGATGCTGAACGCAGCCACCGGCAAGCCGCTGAACAAGGTCGACCAGGTCGCGGTGCCTCAGGACACGGCGGTCGGTGTGAACACGGCGGCGACGCAGCCGATCCCGCAAACCCCCAACACGCTGGTGTTCAAGGGCGGCACCGGGTTCCCGCTCATGAAGAACGGCCAGGGCCGCGTGTGCTCGAGCCCGAACTTCTGGATCGGGTCAACCGCGCTGCAGAACAACCCGGCTCCGGGCACCACGAGCACCACCACACCCGACGGGCATCCGGTCGTGTTCGGCTGCGATTTCCAGCCCTATGACACGACGCAGTGGATCGTCACGCCGTTCGAGAACATGGATTGGCCCTCCAGTTCGTATGACCCGCAGACGCATGGGTTGGTCACCTGCGGCGATATTGGCCGCGAGTACGGCCACGAGCAGATTCCTGCCGCCTCGGAGGCCATCCGGCCGGCCGGCGGAATCGGCGCTGGTGTGCTCAGCCTCGGCGGAAACATCCCGGCCACCAACAGCGGCACCTTCTCGTCGCTCAACCTGGCAACCAACAAGTGGGAATTCCATCAGCAGTGGTCTGACATCTGCTTCAGCGGCAGCGTCAACACCGCCTCCGGGATTACCTTCGTCGGTCACCTCGGGACCGGGAACGCCAACACCGGCAACGGTTACCTCGCGGCAGTCGACAGCAAGACGGGTCAGACGCTGTGGACATCTGGCGCGATGCCGGCCATGGCATCGGCTCCCCCGATCACCTACATGGTCAACGGGGTGCAGTACGTCGCGGGGATCGCTGGTGGCGAGAGCCACGAGAATCCCGTGCCCTCCGGGACCAACGCGGGCTTCGGCTCGTACGTGTACGCATTCGCCGTGCCGGGCACCTGAGCTCGCACGGTCAACAGTGAAGTCCGGCGGCGGTCGCATCTTGCGGCCGCCGCCGTTTTTTTGGGTCAACGCATGGGCGCATCGGCTCGCGGCCGCGGCGACCGAGCTAGGGCAGCAGCGTGTCGCGGCAGGCGCGAGCCTGCTTCTGCTCCTCGTCGCTGAGCTCTGCCACCTTGACGAGCCCGACGAGGCTCCAGTGCTTTCCGACCGGGCAGCGCTGGATTCGCCAGGCCCCGAGGCGCAACGCCTTCACCGAAGCCCCCGGGATCCAGGTGGTCGTGAAGAGGTGTCCGCGATGACAGCGCACGATCGTGCGCAGCCCGATCAGCGACCCGGCCCGCCGCTTCAGGAACAGGGCCTCGAGCGCAGTCAGTCCGCCGGCCAAGGCCAGCCCTCGGCTTCGCTTGCTCAGCTTCATCGCCCCGGCCACGCTACTGACTGCTTGACGGCCCGGCAACCCGGCGTACACTTATCAACCGTAAGTAGGTCCCGAAAGTAAAGGGCCAGTGAAATCCCTCTCCTGACGGTCGTACCCCGACTCACGGCTACAGGCCCGCGGAGCCGGGGAGTCTCCCTCTCCTCCCAATCGCATGGGTGCCCGACATGAAGACGACGATGAGCAGATTCCCGATACACGACGAACTGACCGCTCCCGAGCGTTCCGCGCCAGTGCTTCGCGGCGCGCTCTCAAATGGGGGCCAACTCCCGAACTTCCTCGGCGTCCTGGCCGGTTCGCCGGCGGCGCTGCGCGCCTACGCGCGGTTCCGCTCCGAGTTGCGCCACGGCAGGCTCGGGCTGGCCACGCTCGAGCGGATCTCGCTGGCCGTGGCCGAGCACCACGGATCGCGGCAGGGCGTGGTAATGCACTCCCGTGCGGCGCGGGCGGCCGGACTTGGCGTGGATGAGATCGCGCTCGCGCGCCAGTTTGACTCCGGTGAGCCGGGCGAGGCGGCGCTGTTGCGTTACCTCAGGGCGCTCCTGGTCGAGGGGCGTCCGCCGATGTACCTGCACGAGGAGGCGCACGAGGCCGGCTGGGACGACGAGCAGCTGCTCGAGGCGATAGCCGCCGTCTCGCTCGAGGGCTTTGCCGCGATGGTCAATGTCGCCGGCGACGTGCCGCTCGATGGCTCCTCGGAAGAATCCCGGATGCTGAAGGCCGCGTAATAAGGTTGACCTGGCATGGGATCACCCGGTGAGCGCGAGGGCGAAGACGCCCAGGACCTTCCCGCGGGCGTAGCGCGCAGTGGGCCGTGTTGCCCGTTCTACCACGAGGCCGTTGAGCTCGTGGGCCGGCGTTGGACGGGCGCCATTCTGCGGGTGCTGATGGACCGGCCGATGCGTTTCTCCGAGGTCGGGCAGGCCGTCCCCGAGCTCTCCGATCGCCTGCTGTCGGCGCGGATGAAGGAGCTCGAAGCGCGCGGCATCGTCCAGCGAACCGTGTACGCCGGCCCGCCGGTCAGGGTCGAGTACTCGCTCTCTGAGATGGGACGGGAACTCGGACCCGCCCTGACCCAGCTTCAGGAATGGGCGCAGCGTTGGCTCACGAGTCACACGGCGGCCTGAGCAGGCGACCGACAGCCAGGTCGCTGACCGGCTGAGAGCCACCCGTGCCGGCCGTCCCGAAGCGGGTGAATAACGTGCCGCCGGGGTGGAGATACTTAGGCCAGACGGTCGGCCTTCGTCGACCGCAGCACCCACCGAAAAGCCCCCTCGGCCTCAGAACCCACCGGACAGGAGCATGAACATGATCGGACTTGAGTCACTATCGCGGCGCCGGCGGACCGCCGTGTCCTGCGCCGCGGGCCTGCTGCTGTTGGGCGGCGGCCTGGCCGACTCGAGCTCCTCCAGCGCGATGGGGGGCAGCGCCGCAGCCGGCCTGGGAGCCAAATCGCCCGCCCAGATTGTGGCCGCCGCCCAAACCGCCCTGCGCTCCTCCCACGGGTATGTCATGGCCGGTCGGATGTCGCAGGCCGGGCAGAAGGTCGGACTCCGGTTGACCTATGGTGGCGCCTCCCAGCTCGAACTGACATTGAGCCAGGGGACGGGCAAGGCCGCGATCATTGCGCTGCCCGGCGCGGTGTATATCAAGGCCAACCGGGCCTACTGGCAAGCGCAGGGCGGCGGGGCCGTTCTCCGCTACGCGAATCGCTGGATCGAACTTCCGGCCAGCTACAGCACCAGGTTCACCCGCCAGCTGGGGAGATTCAACCCAAAGACCCTGGCGCGGTGCCTGGGCGAGGATAACGGGAAGCTCAGCCGGGCCGGCACGACCACGGTCAGTGGCCAGCGCTCGGTGGTCATCCGCGACGCCGGCGGCGTGCCCGGCAGTACGCCCGGCACGCTCGACGTGGCCGCGGCCGGGCCGGCCTACCCGCTGCGCTTGACGTCAACCGGACCGACCCGGAAGGGCGGCAAGGTGGATGTCTGCAATGACGGCAAGGGCAGCGATCTCAAAGGCAGCCTGACCATCAGCCGCTTCAACAACCCACCGCAGATCAAGGCGCCCACGAACCCGTTGAACCTCACCACAACCACGACCACCGGCTGACACCTGCCAAACCTCGCTCATGCCCGAGCAGTCCGAGCGCCGGCTGGCCCGCAACGAGGCCCCTGTTCCGCGAGACGAACGAGGCGATCGGGCGGGGTCAATGGCGCGACGATCCCGACCACATGGTGGTCGAGAAGCAGGATCTGGCCGGTGTCAGCGGCGCGGCTACAGATCCGCGCCGCTGACCGCCCCATCACCGGAGAGCGGCTCGGCCGACCCACGATCAGCCACATCCCGAGCGTCGGCGGCTTCGGCCTGCGCGACCAACCGGAAGACCATGCGTGCCTCGGTCCCGCCCTCGGCGCGCTCAGCCACCGTAAACTCGTCGCACGCGTCGGTGATCAGGGCCAGGCCCCAGCCCAGACCGGGTCGGAGGGCCGGCGCGCCGAGACCACAGCCGTCGTCGGCGATCAGCACCCAGAGCTCGTCACCCACCAGACGGGCCGTGACGTAGACGTGGCCTGACTCATCGTCCGGGTAGGCATGGAGGACGACGTTGGTCACGGCCTCTGAGACGGCCAGGCGGACGGCGTCCAACTGATCGCCCTGGATCCCGGCGGCGCGAGCGTACCTGGCAACCGCATGGCGCAGGGGAGTGACCACGTCGGGAGTCGCCAGATGCGACTCTTGGAGGTGCGCGCAGTCGGCGACCACAGGCAAATGGTATGGAATGCGGCGGATTACTGTCGCTTGGCCCTCAGAGCGGTGGGTTGCCACCGCCCCGGCCGTCTCGCGGCCCAAGAACAAGTAAGGTTCGGCCGCGATGAGCGAACAAGCGGAACTCACCGCCAAGGACGTCCTTTCCCGCGTGGAAAAGGAGGGCATCCGCTTCATCCGCCTGTGGTTCACCGACATCCTCGGCAATCTCAAGGCATTCAGCATCAACAGCACCGAGCTGGCTGACGCCTTCGACGGAGGCATGGGTTTCGACGGTTCCTCCATCACCGGCTTCAACGCGATCGAGGAGTCCGACATGATCGCCGTGCCGGATCCGCGCACCTTCGCGGTGCTCCCCTGGCGCGGGAGCGAGCACGCGGTCGGGCGCATGTTCTGCGACATCCGAACGCCCGAGGGGATCCCCTACGAGGGCGATCCGCGCCACATCCTGCGCCGTGCCATGCAGCGCGCTCAGGCGATGGGCTTCGAGCAGTTCTACGTCGGTCCCGAGCTCGAGTACTTCTACTTTCGGGACTCGCGCTCGACAGAGGTTCTCGATGAGGGCGGCTACTTCGACCTGACCACGCTCGACGCCGGCTCGGATCTGCGCCGCGACACCGTGCTCGGACTCGAGCAGCTGGGGATCCAGACCGAGTACTCCCACCATGAGGTCGGGCCGAGCCAGCATGAGATCGACATGCGCTACGCCGACGCGCAGACGATGGCCGACCACTGCATGACCTACAAGATCACGGTCAAGGAGTACGCGCTCAAGTACGGCTGCCACGCGACCTTCATGCCCAAGCCGCTGTTCGGCAAGAACGGGTCGGGCATGCATACGCATCAGTCGCTCTTCCGCGATGGCCGTAACGCCTTCTTCGACACGGATGACCCGTACAACCTGTCCGACGTCGGCAAGGCGTTCATCGCCGGCCAGCTGCGCCACGCGCGCGAGATCAGCTCGATCTTCGCCCAGTGGGTGAATTCCTACAAGCGGCTCGTTCCCGGCTACGAGGCGCCGGTCTATGTCGCTTGGTCGCGGCGAAACCGCTCGGCGCTGGTGCGCGTGCCGATGTACCACCCGGGCCGGGAACAGGCAACCCGCATGGAGCTGCGCTGCCCCGATCCGGCCTGCAACCCGTACCTGACCTTCGCCGTGCTCCTGCAGGCCGGCCTGGAGGGCATCGAGCACGGTTACGAGCTTCCGGACCCGATGGAGAAGAACCTCTACCACCTGTCTCCCGAGGACCGCCGCCGGCTGGGCATCGAACAGCTGCCCGAGACCCTCGGCGAGGCCATCGAGCTCACCGCGCAGTCGGAGCTCGTCCTGCGTGCGCTGGGCGAGCACACCTTCAACCGCTACATCGAGATCAAGCGCCAGGAGTGGGAGGACTACCGCGTGCAGGTCACTCCCTGGGAGCTCGAGCGGTACCTCCCCGTGCTATGAGGCGCGCTCCGCGCCCTGGTCCCGCTGGACCCGGGTGCGGCTGCAGCGTGGCCAGGACCGCGCTCAGTGGAGCAGGGCCTCCAGCGCCGGCACGTCGGTGACCGGCACCTGGCAGGCGAAGCGCTCGCACACGTAGGCGGCCTGACGACCGTTGAGCCGTTCGCGGTCGCGCAGCAGCGCCACCGCCGTGCCCTCGGTGCTGTTCCCGTCGGTTCCGGCCAGGGCGACGTGAGGGCGGTACCGGGTGCGTAGGGCGCCGGTCAGCGGACCGGCGCCAACGATGGCGACCTCGCGCGGGGTGGCCAGGTGGAGGTCGAGCGCCTGCAGCAGCTGACCGAAGGCGACCGGGTGACGCAGCGCGAGCGGCGTGTGCAGCGCCAGCACGCCGGTGGCCCAGCGCTCGTAAGCGTTCTCGCCAGAGAGCCGGCTCAGCCGAATCAGCCCCAGGGCGGCCGCCGAGTTGCCGGACGGGATCGGCGTGTCCTCCAGATCCTTGCGGCGCCCGACGAGGTGCGGCACCTCGGCGGCGGTGGTGAAGAAGCCGCCGAGTTCGCGATCCCCGAAGCGCTCGATCATCGTGTCGGCCAGCGCCACCGCCTCCACGTACCAGCGCTCGTCAAAGGTGCTCTCGTAGAGCACGAGCAGGGCCTGCAGAAGGTAGGCGTGATCCTCGAGATAGGCCGGGAGTGCCGCCCGCCCGTCCTTCCAGGTGCGCAGCAGGTTGTTCTCGTCATCGCGCAGTTCGGAGAGCACGAACTCGGCGCAGGCCCGGGCAGCTTCGAGATATTCCCGACGCTCGAGCGCGGCGCCGGCGTCGGCCAGGGCGCTGATCATGAGCGCGTTCCAGGCCGTCAGCCGCTTGTCGTCGAGTCCCGGCCGTACCCGCTGCGCGCGGGCGGCGAGCAGCCGGCCGCGGATCTCCGGGAGCCGCTCGGGGGCCTCTCGGCGCGCCTCCAACACGTTGGTGCCGGCCTCGAAATTGCCCTCGGCGGTGGCCCCGAAGTAGCGGATCGCGGGCTCGGCCAGATCAGGCCCCAACACCTCCTGCAACTCCGCCACGGTCCAGACGTAGAACTTGCCCTCCACGCCTTCGGAGTCGGCATCGAGGGCCGAGCAGAACCCGCCCTCCGGCCCGCGCAGCTCGCGCAGCGCCCAGTCCAGTGTCTCCACGCAGACCTCGGCAAAGCGAGGCTCGCGCGTCACCTGCCAGGCGTGCAGATAGGTCCGGGCCAGCAGAGCGTTGTCGTAGAGCATCTTCTCGAAGTGCGGCACGGTCCAGTGTGCGTCCACCGAGTAGCGCGAGAAACCGCCGCCGACCTGGTCGTAGATGCCGCCGGCCGCCATGGCATGCAGGGTGGCCGGGGCCAGCTCGGCGTCACCGGCCGCCAGCAGGAACTCGAGGGTGCAGTGCGGCGGGAACTTGGGGGCCCCGCCCCAGCCGCCATGCACGCGGTCGAACATCTGGCCGAGGGCGTGCACGGCGTCCGGCACTGCGCTGGGCGGCACGTGCGTCTGCTCGGCCCGTTGAATCGAAGCGCTGGCCGTGACCGCGGAAACCAGGCGGGCACCCTGCTCACGCACCTGCTCGGGGCGCTCGGCCCAGGCCTCGGAGATGGCCTCGATCACCATGGGCCAGCTCGGCAGGCCCTGGCGCGCCTCGGGCGGGAAGTAGGTTCCGGCAAAGAACGGCTCCTGGTCGGGGGTGAGAAACACGTTGAGCGGCCAGCCGCCCTGGCCGGTCATGGCCTGGCACGCGGCCATGCATACGGCGTCGATGTCCGGCCGCTCCTCGCGGTCCACCTTGACGCAGACAAACCGCTCGTTCATCGCCCTCGCCGTTTCGGCATCCTCGAACGACTCGTGGGCCATCACATGGCACCAATGGCAGGCGGAGTAACCGATTGAGACCAGCAGCGGCCGGTTCAGTTCGCGGGCGCGACGCAGTGCGGCGTCGCCCCAGGGGTACCAGTCGACCGGGTTCTCAGCGTGTTGTCGGAGATAGGGCGAGGTCTCCTCGGCGAGCCGGTTCATGGGTTGAGGCTACCCCGTGCGCGTTGCTGTCACGATGTCTGCGCCTAGGTACGCAACGAGTTCCCCGCGTTGATGCTCATTCCCGACTGAACCCAGGAGGCTGCCTTGTACCGAGTGACCGTCAACTCCGATTCCGCGCCCGCCGCGGTGGGCCCCTACTCGCATGCGGTGCGGGTCACGGGGGAGCTGCTCTTCATCTCGGGGCAGATCCCGCTGGATGCCGCGAGCGGTGAGCTGGTCGGCGACACGCCGGCTGAGCAGGCCCGGAAGTGTCTTGAGAATCTGCACGCGATCGCCCGCGACGCCGGTACGTCGCTCGAGGATGCCGTCAAGGTCACCGTCTACCTGACCGACATCGGCGCCTTCGCCGAGGTCAACGAGGTCTACGCGAGCTTCTTCAAGAGCGATCCGCCGGCCCGGGTGGCGCTGGCGGTGGCGGCCCTGCCCAAGGGGGCCCAGGTCGAGATCGATGCGGTCGTGGCCGTTGGCGCCTGAAGCCGGCACGGAGGTTCTCGTCACGCAGGAGAGCATCGCCCGCGCGGCGCGCGCCGGCGAGGGCGTCGTGCGCGAGACGCCGATCATCACCGCCCGGACGCTCTCGGAGCGGGCTGGCTCGCGGATCGTCCTCAAGGCGGAGAACCTCCAGGGCACCGGGTCGTTCAAGCTGCGCGGCGCCATGGCGAAGATCGCCGCATTGGGCGAGTCGACCGCTCGTGGCGTGGTCTGCGGAAGTGCCGGCAACCACGCTCAGGCCGTCGCCTATGCCGCGCGGGCCCGGGGAATTCCGTGTGAAGTATTCATGCCCGAGACAGCACCGATCGCCAAGGCCGACGCGGTGCAGGCGCTCGGCGCGAGCCTGCATCTGGGCGGGCGGTCGGTCGATGACTGCGTCGCGGCCGCTCAGCAGCGGGCCACGGAGGCCGGCCTGCAGTTCATCCATCCCTTTGACGACGTGGACGTGATCTCCGGCCAGGCCGGCGTCGGCCTGGAGCTCCTGCGGCAGGTGCCCGACCTGGCTCGCGTGGTCGTGCCGGTGGGGGGTGGGGGCCTGATCAGCGGAATCTCGGTGGCGATCAAAGCTCAGCGCCCGGAGGTGGAGATGATCGGCATCCAGGTTGAGGCCTGCGCTCCGTTCCTCGCCTCTCTACAGGCCGGGCATCCGGTCGCGGTGGACTCGGTGCGCACGATCGCCGATGGCATCGCCGTGAAGCGGCCGGGCCAACTGACGCTCGCGCTGATCGAGCGGTGGGTGGAGAGCCTGCTCGTGGTAGGCGAGGATCAGGTGGCCGAGGCGATGGTGTTCCTCATGGAGCGATCCAAGCTGGTCGTCGAGGGCGCCGGGGCGGTCGGGGTCGCGGCGCTGCTCGCCGGCAAACTGCCCGGTCCGATCGACGGCACCACGGTGCTGGTCCTGTCCGGCGGCAACGTGGGCGCCGGGATGCTGGCTGAGGTCGCCCGGCGCCATGAAACGCAGGCCGGCCGCCGGTTGGTGCTACGGGTGCGCATTCCCGATTTGCCGGGCAGTCTGGCTGTTCTGCTCAGGATGATCAGCTCAACGGGCGCAAATCTGTTGGATGTCCAGCACCTGCGCGAGGGGCTTGACCTGCACATCCAGGAGACCGCCGTGCAACTCGTGCTGGAGACCCGCGGCCCTGAGCACGCGGCCACCGTTCGGGCCGCGATCGAGCAGGGCGGTTATGTGGAGGCGACCGAGATCCTCTGACGCGCCTCGTCGACCAGCGCGTGCATGATCCGGCTCGAGGTGTCCGCCTCGGGATGCCATTGGACGCCGAGCACGAAGCTGGCGTCGGGAAGCTCGATCGCCTCGGCCAGGTCGTCCTGGGTGGATCGTCCGGTCACGACCAGTCCCTCACCCAACTCGTCGATCGCCTGATGGTGGTGAGACTTGGTGACCGTCAGCTCGCCGCCGGCGACCTGCGCGGCCAGTGAGCCGGCGACGAGCGCCACATCGTGGTCGTTCCCGTCGAAGGTGCCGATGTTGCGGCGGTGCTCGTCGTGGCGCAGCACGTCCGGCAGGTGCTGGATCAGCGTGCCGCCGCGAACCACGTTGAGCACCTGCATACCCCGGCAGATACCGAGAATGGGCATGTCCCGCTCGATCGCGCGCTCCAACAGCGCGAATTCGAAGTCGTCCCGCGGTGGCACGAGGCCGGTGGTTTCGACGTGCTGCTCCTGGCCGTAATGGGCCGGATCGACGTCACAGCCTCCGGCCAGCACCAGCGCATCCACCCGGTCGAGGATCTCGTCCGGGTTCTCGATCAGAACCGGATCGGGCGGCAGCATCAGGGCCATCGCGCCCGCTCGTTGGATCGCCTCGATGTAGGAGAACTGCAGCAGAGCACACTCGCCGCCCTGCCAGACGCCGTAGCTGGCTCGCTCCAGCGCTGTGGCGATTCCGATGATGGGGCGACGCGCGCTCATAAACCCAGGGTACTAAGCGGCCCAGGCTGCACGAGCCGCCAGGGCGCCGGGGACATCGTCGGTGATGACCCCGGAGAGGCTTGGGTGGGTCAGCAGCTCGCTGTGATCGGCTGCCATGAAGTCCCAGACGATCAGCTCCAGGCCGGCGCCGGTCAGCTCGGCGATGAGCGCATCGTTGACCAGATTCATGGCCGGCAGGACCACCTGCGCGCCGGCCCTCCGGGCTCGCTCGGCGGCCCGCTGCGCCGTGAACTCGAGCAGCAATCCGAGGCGAAGGGAGGGGGAGAGCTGAGCCAGGCGCGCGAGCAGCGGATCGACAAACGACGTGACCAGCAGCTCGCCGCCCGCCGCCTGGAACGACTCGAGCACCGGCGCCACCTGCTCGGCGTAGCCGTCCTCCTTGAGCTCGACGTCGAGCGCGATCCGGCCCGCGGCCCAGTCCAGCACCTCGCTGAGCCGGGGCGGCCGGAAACCGGTCCGCGCCTCGAAGACATCCAGCGAACACGAGTCCAGCGCCACCCCCGAGTGGTCGTGGTCGTGCAGGATGGCCAGCTCACCGCCGCCTGAGCGGCGCACGTCCAGCTCGATCATGTCGGCGCCGGCTGCGAGCGCGAGTCGGAAGGCCTCCATCGTGTTCTCGGTGGCCGCGCCCGAATGCAGGCCGCGGTGAGCGATTACCCGGGGTTTCATCGGGGGGCGACGCTAGCAGCGCGATTCCCCGCCTCGGGACGTGGCCGCAACCAAAAAAAAATTGACGCCCGTATAGCAAAGGTATATGAACCGTACCTTGACAAAATCGTCACAATTGGCCGGCGGGTTCCTAATAGGTTCCTGCGAGTCATCAGGACCGCCAGTGCCTGGCAGGTCAGGGAGACGACCAATCACATAAACCCTGTGAGGAGGGTCATGTCAGTTATGAAACGTCGCGTCAGTGCGTCGGCAGCTGCCGCCATCGCCGCGACCGTTTGCGGCCTGAGCGTGGGCTCGGTGGCCAGTGCCAGCGCCAGCATGAACTGGTCCAAGGTCACCTCGGCCAAGGCCGCGGGCGGTCTGGCCGCGCTGGTCAAGGCGGCCAAGGCTGAGAAGAGCCTGAACGTGATCGCCCTGCCGCCCACCTGGGCCAACTACGGCAAGGAGATCTCGGGCTTCGAGAAGAAGTACGGGATCAAGATCAACAGCTTCAACCCGAACGGCACGAGCGCCCAGGAGATCCAGGCCCTGAGCCAGGACAAGGGCCGCAGCTCCGAGCCCGACGTGATCGACGTGGGCGAGGCCTACACCGTGGCCAAGGGCTTCTCGTCGCTGGTGGCTCCGTACAAGGTGGCGAGTTGGAGCAGCATCCCGGCGGCCGCCAAGTCGCCCACCGGTGAGTGGTACAACGACTACGGCGGATACATCTCGTTCGGCTGCGACATGACCGTCGTCAAGAAGTGTCCGACCAGCTGGAAGGCGCTGGAGAGTTCTCAGTACAAGGGTGATGTCACGCTGAACGGCGCCATCGGTCAGGCCGCGGCCGCGACTGATGCCGTATACGCGGCGGCGCTGAACACAGGCGGCTCGCTGACCAACGTCCAGCCCGGAATCGACTTCTTCAACACGCTGAAGACGGACGGAAACTTCAATTCCACCGACTGCAACTCCCCGGCGGAGATCGAGGCGCACTCCTGCCCGATCCTGATCAACTGGGATTACCTGAACAGCGCGAAGTCCTACGGGCTGCCGGCGAACATCGCGGCGCACTGGAAGGTCGTGGACCCGACTGGTGAGGAGTTCGCGGGCTACTACGTGCAGGCGATCAGCCGTGCTGCGCCGCATCCCGCGGCCGCCCGTCTGTGGGAGGAGTACCTGTACTCGACCACCGGCCAGAACATCTGGCTGCAGGGTGGCGCACGTCCGATCGAGCTCCCGGCGATGGCCAAGGCCGGAACCGAGAACAAGATGGCCTACTCGGCTCTGCCCAAGGTCACCGGCAAGATCGCACTGCCGACGGTCGCTCAGTCCAATAAGGCACTCGCGACAATCGCGGCCGCCTTCCCGGCGTGACGACGGGCTCTGACGCAATCGCAGTAACCAACGGTCCCGCGGCGCCCAGGCGCCGCGGGATCACCCGTTCCGGTGCCTCCGGTGGCGCCTGGATCGGCATGCTGCCGTTCAGCTTCTACGTCCTGATCTTTCTTGGGCTGCCGCTGTACGAAGTAATCCACGGCGCCTTCACGACCGACGCCGGCGCGCTCACCTGGCAGAACTTCAGCACGATTTTCAGCGGGTCCCAGTACTGGATTCCACTCGAGAACAGCGTGATCCTGTCCGCCTGGACGGCGCTGGTGGGCGCCTTCTTCGGAACCTGGCTGGCCGCGGCCGTGGTCGCCAGTCCGGTGGGCAGCACGCTGCGCAGGGTGGTGGCCAGCGCCTCCGGCGTGTTCGCCTACTTTGCCGGCGTACCGCTCGCCTTCGCCATGATCGCCGCCTACGGGCGTCCGCCCGGCGGCGTCATCACCACTTGGCTGAAGGACATCGGCGTCGATCTCTATGCGCACGGCTTCTCGATCGGATCTCTGTTCGGCGTGGGCCTGTGTTACGTCTTCTTCCAGGTACCGCTGATGGTCATCCTGATCACGCCGGCGCTCGAGGGGCTGCGACCGCAGTGGCAGGAGGCCGCGGAGAATCTGGGCGCATCCAAGTTCGAGTACATGCGCCACGTTGCGATACCCGTCATGACGCCGGCGTTCGTGGGCTCGCTCCTGATTCTGTTCGGCAATGCCTTCTCCGCGTACGCGACGGCGCTGGCCCTCGTGGGGGCCTCCATCCCCCTTCTGCCGGCCTCGATCAATGAGGAGATCAACGGCAACGTCCTGGTCAACCAGGACCGCATCGCCCTCGCGCTCGGAGTCGAGATGATCCTGATCGTGGCGATCGTCATGGTCGCCTACTGGTTGGTCCAGAGACGCGCACGGAGGTGGCTGCAATGAGCTTCGGCGGGGGTCTTGCCGGGTCTGGCGCGCTGGGCGCGGCAGACCTGCTGGCTGAGATCGAGGAACCGGCGGCGCCGCCCCAGGGCAAGCGCCGGCGCGGGCGCCCACGCCTGTGGCGCGTCGTCATCCTGGTTCTCGCGCTGCTCTTCTTCCTCACCCCGATCGTCGCCTCGATCAAGTACAGCCTGCTGCAGATAAACGGTACCTACGGCTTCGGCAACTACTCTCAGATCGTCAGCAACGGCGACCTGCGGGGCGCGCTGTTCAAGTCGCTGGAGATCGCTGGGATCAGTGCGCTCGTGGTCGTGGCCCTGCTGCTCCCCACCGTGGTGCTCGTGCGGCTGAAGCTGCCGAAGCTCACACTGCTGATGGAGGGCGTCACGATCCTGCCGATCGTCGTGCCGCCGATTGTGATCGCAGCCGGGCTCGCCGAGCTTCAGGGGAGTGCCCCGCAGTGGTTGGTCAGCCTGTGGTTCAACCATCCGCTGACGGGCCTGACGCCGATCTACGTGGTTCTGGCCATGCCCTTCAGTTACCGCGCAATTGACACCGGCGTGCGGGCAATCGACCTGCGAACCCTGGTCGACGCCTCGCGCAGCCTGGGCGCTTCGTGGTTCACGACGCTCACGCGGGTGATCCTCCCGAACGTGGAAACCGCGGTTCTCGGCGCAGTGTTCCTGACCCTGGCGTTCTGCATGGGTGAGGTCGTGATCGCCACGATCCTGCTCTACGTGACGCTCCCGGTCGAGATGATCCAGGTCAGCTCGTCCAGCCCCGGGGTCACCGTCGCCCTTTCCGTACTCAGCCTCGTGCTCGTCTTTCTCCTGCTCTTCTCCCTGTCCTTCCTCGCCGGGCGCAGGCGCGGCTCGACCTCTGTCCGGGTGATCTGATGATTCGGTTTGAAGGAGTGCAACGGGTTTACGGGACCGTGGCCGCGCTGGCCGGACTGGATCTGGAGATCCAGGACGGCGAGTTGGTCGCGTTGCTGGGGCCCTCCGGCTGCGGCAAGACCACGGCCCTGCGCATCCTCGGCGGTTTTGACTTTCCGACCGCCGGCCGCGTGCTGGTCGATGGCCAGGACGTCACCAACGTGCCGCCCAACAAGCGCGACATGGGCATGGTCTTCCAGGCCTACAGCCTGTTCCCGAATATGGATGTCCGCAACAACGTGGCCTTCGGTCTGCGCATCCGCCGCGAGGACAAGGCGACACGGCTGCGGCGGGCCGATGACCTGCTCGAGCTGGTCGGGCTGTCCCAGAACGCCGATCGCTACCCGCATCAGCTCTCCGGCGGCCAGCAGCAGCGAGTGGCCATTGCCCGCGCACTCGCGATCGAGCCCAAGGTGCTGCTACTCGACGAGCCGCTGTCGGCGCTCGACGCCCGGGTGCGCGCTCAGCTGCGGGTGGAGATCCGCAGCCTGCAGCAGCGACTCGGGATCACGACGCTGTTCGTGACCCACGATCAATCCGAAGCGCTGTCGATGGCTGACCGTGTCGGCGTCATGAATTCAGGACGGCTCGAGCAGCTCGACACGCCGGAGAACGTCTACCGCCGTCCGGCCACCCCCTTCGCTGCCGAGTTCGTGGGCGCCATGAACCGGCTGCCAGGTCGGATCGGCGATTCCGGCGACGTGCAGGTGCTCGGCCAACGGCTGACCGTCCTGAACCCGGACGGCCGCCAGCCGGGCGCCGCGGTCGAGGCGCTGCTGCGACCCGAGGCGGTATCGGTCGTCAAGGAGGCGGCCGGGGCGGGCGAGGTCATACAGCGCACGTTCCTGGGCGCGTCGGTCCGGCTCGAGGTCGTACTCGACGGCGGGCAGAAGGTGCTGGTCGAGGCCTCCAGCCACGAGGTCGGCGTCACCGCCGGTACTCGCGTCGGAATCCGGATTCTGGCCGAGTCCGTGGTGGTGGCCGATCCCGGCGTCGCCCCGGATCCAGAAGCCGTCCCCGCGGTGGCCTAGATCCTGGCGGGCCGCGGTGGCCTAGACCTGGCGGGCGAGCTCATCCTGCCGGTGGCCGCTGCGCTGAAGCGGCGTAGACTCCCGGACCTGACCGCGCCGACTGACACCAAGACGTTGATCGAGACCGGCATCAGCCGCTTTCTCGAGGAGGTACCGGGGCTGGCGCCGCTGAAGATCGTGCTCGGACTCGAGTTGCATGGTCGCGGCGACGTGCAGCTGTATCGGGTTGAGATGCCCGGACCGAAAGTCACCAAGACCATCCCGAGCGACGCCAAGGTGACCTTGGAGATCCGGCGCGAGCGCTTCAACGAGCTGGCGGCCAAAGGCCACGTGGCCGACTGGCGCCGCGCGCTTGAGCGGGGCGAGGCCCGCGCCACCGGCATCGATCAGTACCTGAAGCTGGTCGTGAAGGTCGTGGAGGCGCAGGAAGAGCGCTCCAGAACGCGTCGGGCCCGCTCCCACTAGGCCGAGCGGGCTCGGAACCCCCGGCGGGTGGGCGGCCTAGGCCAGTACGAACTGACCGACGAGCTGCTCCAGCTCCTCGGCGGTGGTCGCCAGCTGCTGCGCGCTGGCGGCAATCTGCTGCGTCGACGCGCTGGTCTGTTCCGTGGACGCGGATACCTGCTCGGTCGATGCGCTCGATGACTCGGCCACCGCGGCCACCGAATTCATGCTCTCGCGCATGCGGTCACCGGAGGAGGCTATTTGACGAATCGAGGCTGCGATCTCCTCCACGCGCGAGCTCACATCCTCGACCGACTGGCCGATCTGCAGGAACGTCTCGCGCGCCCGCTCGACAATGACGACACCGCCCCTGGTCTGCTCGGCGCCGACTTCGACGACCTGCACGGCCCGCTGAGTGTCCTGCTGGATCTGTTCGATCAGCTCGGCGATCGTGGCCGCGGCCTGCTGGGATTCCTCGGCCAGGTGGCGGACCTCCTCGGCCACCACGGCAAACCCGCGGCCATGCTCACCCGCACGCGCGGCTTCGATCGCGGCGTTGAGCGCGAGCAGATTGGTCTGCGCGGCAATTCCGGTGATCGTCTTGACGATCCCGCCGATCTGATCGGACTTCTCCCCGAGGGACTGAATCGCTTGGCTGGTCTGGGTGCTCGAATCACGCACCAGCTCCATCGCGGCACTGGCCTGGGAGGCGGCCTGTACGCCGTCGCGAGCGAGGCTGCGTGCTCCCTCTGCGGCGGCCGCGGTCTCGTCCGCCGTCTCCGCCGAGATCCTGGACGCCTCCGCGAGCTCCTGGGTGACGCGCTTGGCGTCGTCGACCTCGCGGACCTGCTGCTCGGCCCCTGAAGCGACCGATCCGACCGCATGGGCGATCTCGGCGATCGCCCGGCCCGTCTCCTCCGAGGTCGAGGCCATCTGCGCCGACGCGGCGGAGAGCGATTCGCTGCTCAGCGAGATCTCGCCGAGCATGCCGGCGATCTTCGACCGCATGTCGTTGTACGAGCTCACGGCTGAGCCGGTGTTCGCCAGCATCTCGTTGAACACCTCGGCCAGGTGACCGATGTTCTCTCCGTCCTGCGCCGTGATTGCCGTGGCCTGCGACTCGACGGTGATCATCAGGTCGCCGTCGTTCATCGCGCTCATCGCGCTCTGCAGGTCCGCGAGCGTCTGGCCTGTGAGCGACTCGAGTTTCTCGGTCAGCGCCTCGAGGCTCGAGTGATCGCCGAGCTTCTGGCGCAGCGTCTCGCGCATTTGGTTATAGCCCTCGAGGGAAGCCTGAGCGCTCTCAATCATGGAGTTGTAGCTGTCGGCCACAAAGCCGACACCGTCACCCTCGACGGCCGGACTGATGGGCCGCAGGTGCGCATCGACGGCAACCGTCAGATCGCCGTCGTTCATCGAGCGCAGGCCCTGCTCCAGGTGCTGAAGTGTGCCCAGCAACTCACCCATTCCGGACTGGAGCTCACGGGTCGTCGCACGCTCGCCGAGCGCCTCGCGCATCTGGTCACGCAGGTCTACGAAGGCGTGCCCCAGAACGTCCCCGTCGGACTTGGGGATCACGGGAACGTTCAGACGGCCATCAGCGAAATGGCCCACCGCCTCCGACATCGTCTTGAGATGCGCTATCACAGCGCGGAACGACTCCGCCACCTGGCTGATCTCGTCGCGGCCATGGACATCGAGCTCCACGTCCACGCGCCCCTCGGCGACGCGGTCGGCCGCGTCAGCCACCTTGGCCAGCGGCCGCGTGATCGAGCGAATGATCAGGAGAGTGATTCCGGCCGCGAGCACCAGGGCCGCGATGCCGAGCACGATCGACAGCGTCAGTGTGCGGTTCACCATCGCCGGGATCCGCGCCCCGACCCGCGTCTGGTCGTGGGAGATGTCGGCCCGGAGCCTGACATACAGCTTCCCGAGCTGGTTGGAGACGCCGGCGTTATCGACGCTGATGTACCTGACACCGGCAGCGATGGCCGCCGTCTGGGCCGGGCCTGAGAGGCGGTTGACGTCCTTCAGCTTGGCGTACATCTTGTTCGTCCAGGCGTCGTAGCCCGGAGTCCTGGCCTCGATCTGGTGCAGGATCGCCGCCAGCCGCGGCGCCAGACGGCTCCGCGCCAGCCGTGCCGTGTACCTGTCGCGTTGTTCGCGCCCGGCCACCAGTTGCTGCCACGTGGCCTTGGCCAGGCTGTCGTTGGCCGGCTTGTGCAGCGCCTGAACCGCCGCGTACATGTTCATCTGATCATCGGCGGTCTGCCAGCCCTCATAGGCCAGCGCGACATAGTTCTGGTCCAGGCTGGGAATCTGGTCCGCCGTGTAGGCCGACCGGATGCTGGTCGCGCCGGTGACCGCGACCACCGCGACCACCGCGAGCAACACCGACAGGGTCGCGCCGAGCGCGCTCAGGCGGGCGCGGACAGTCAGGTCACCGACGCGCGCCGAGAGGCTGCGGACGTCCGCAGCGGTCGTCTGGGGGGCCTCGACGCGCTCAGGCGCGGAGATACCGGTCGTCATGGCCACTTATTCGTACCGTTTGGCCATTTCCTTGAGTCAAGTCGGCCCGAACCGAAGGGCGCCGACCCGCGGTCAGCAAAACTCTCCGGCCCAAGGACCCCCTTTCTGCTCAGCAGCCTGTCTCGAGAGTCTGCCTCCCCCGGATACGTCCGTAGACCGGCCGGAACCGAGCGGCGCCAGTGGGCGCGGCCCGCGGGCCGCGCCCCAACCGATCCGGCTGCTGGGAGAGAAACCGACCGTGGGAGTCGGTTTCTCTCCCAGCAGCGTGATAGGCGCGATCCCGTGTCGGTCATTCGGGGCGAGCGTCGACCGGGAAGCCCGCGTGGCCGGGCTGCACCATCCCGCTTTGAGGCAGGCGCTAAGCCGGCGAAAGGCGGGCGGCGAGCGCTTCCGCTTCGATCAGCTGCTCATCCACCAGCTTGAGCCCGGCATCCCAGAAGCCGGGATCGGCCAGATCGATCCCGACGATCTCGCCGAGCGCCTCGGGCGTGCGCGAACCCCCGGCGCCCAGCATCTCCAGGTAGCGGGGGACCAGTTCCTCGCCCACCTGGCGATAACGGCCGTAGACCGAGAGAGCCAGCAACTGTCCGTAGGCATAGGCGTACACGTAGCCGGGGGTGTTGATGAAGTGCGGGATGTAGGACCACCACGAGCGATAGTTCTCCGTGATCTCCACGGCATCGCCGAGCATCTCACCCTGACTCTCAACCCAAGCCTGAGATATATCGTCAAAGGACAGCTCGCCCTGGTTCCGCCGGCGTGTGTGGACCAGATGCTCGAAGCGGTTCATCGCCATCTGGCGGAAGACTGTGGCGATCGCGTCGTCGATTCGGCCGGCCAGCAGTTCGAGCCGCTCGGTGTCGCTGCTGGTTTCGCTCAGCAGGCGCTCGAACACGAGCGTCTCGCCAAACACGGAAGCCGTCTCCGCCACGGTCAGCGGCGTGCTCTGGTGGAAAACGCCCTGTTTTTCCGCCAGCGCCGAGTGCAGACCATGCCCGAGCTCGTGGGCGACCGTCAGAACGTCCCGGCGGCGCGCCGTGTAGTTCAACATCACGTACGGGTGCACGCCGGCGACGGTGGCGCAGAAGGCGCCGCCCCGCTTGTTCTCGCGCACCGGGGCGTCGATCCAGTTCTCATCGAAGAAGCGCCGGGTGATCGCCCCCGCCTCGGAGGAGAAACTGGCGTAGGTGTCGAGGACCAGCTCGCGGGCCTGTGCGTAGGAGTACAGCGGCTCGCGGCTGGCAATCGTCGCGCTGCGATCGTAGTCCGCGATCTTGTCCAGCCCGAGCAGCCGCGCCTTGAGCCGGTACCAGCGCTGCGGGATGTCGTAGCGGCCGCGGACGGCATGGATCAGGGCCAGCACGGATTCGTCGGAGGCCTCGTTGGCCAGGTTGCGCGCCGCCAGCCAGTGCGGGTAGTGCCTCAGGCGATCGTCGACTGACTTGTCGTAGAGCAGCGTGTTGAAGATGAACGCGCGGGTCCGCAGGCCCGGCTGGAGCGCGGCGGTCACCGCCTCCGCCGTGGTTCGGCGCACCTCGCGATCCGGGCTGAGCAGGTTGCTCAGCGCGGTATCGAGCGGCGTCTCCTCGGTGCCGTCACCCAGATGCACGCGGATGGCCGAGACCTGCTCGCCGAACAGCCGGGCCCAGGCCGAACTCGACGCCAGGCTCTTCTCGGCCATGACCTTCTCTTCCGGCTCAGAGAGCAGGTGCGGGCGGTAGCGTCGGGCGCTGCGCAGATGGTGCGCGCAGAACTCCAGGTCGGCTCCGCCGGCGAGCAGCGCGTCGGCCTGCTCATCTTCGAGCGCGGCCCATTCGAGTTCGAAGAACAGCAGCTGGGTCTCCAGCGCGGTGCCCCGCTCCTGCACCAGCTGCAGCAGAGCTCCGCGGGCCGGGTCGGCCGTGTCGGTCGTGAACTCCAGCATGGCGTAGCTGCCCGCCCGGTCGACGAGCTCCAGGATCGCCCCGAGCTCGAGCATGGCCTCGCGCAGGCCCGCTGCGTCCAGCGACCCGATGCGGCCCGTGTAGGTCTCGGCGAACTTCGCCGCCCGCGCCAGGGCCTCGTCGAGCTGCCGCTCCACACCGGCGTTGCCCTCGCCGGCAACGATCGGATCGAGGTCCCAGGCGCTGGACAGAAGCTCAGGATCCGACAGCAGTTCCTCGGCGGTGGCCATGGCTCCGAGGTTACTGGAGCGGCGTCGCGCGATGCTCAGCCGATCGGATGCAACTCGAGCCGGCGCCCGCCCCCCACCGCTACGGCCATACGGCCCGAAAGCAGCGATTCCAGATCGGAACCCACGAGCGCGCGACGCCATCCGGCCAGGGTGCGCACGTCCGGTTCGGGGGCAGCTTGGCGCGCCGCCGCGATGATCTGCTCGAGGTCGCTGCGGGAGGCGATCAGCTCATAGGCCAGCCCGGCCTCCATCGCGCGGGCCCGCAGCAACGCCTCCGCCAGCGCGATCAGCGGTGTATCGCTCGAATCGGAGTGGCCGCGCTTTCCCTCCCGCGGAATCGGCGGGTCGGCCAAGCCCGCGGTGATCGCCTCGAGCAGTTCGGTGGCCCGGCGTTTGATGAACGACGGGTGGATCCCACGTATCTGGCCGAGTGCATCCGGTCGCTCGGGATGACGCTTGGCCAGTTCCAACAGGGGTGGGTCCTGGAGAACCTGGCCAACGGGGCGGTCCTCGGCCGACGCGGTGCGCTCGCGCCAGGCGGCGAGCCGTTTGGCCACCGCCCGCGCCTGCGGGTCGAGCTGACCCACGCGGGGAAGACGCTCCCACGCCGTCTCCGGGTCCCGCTCATCGGTGGCGGACTCCAGCCGGCGGCACTCCTCCATCGCCCACTCGAATCGACCCGTCTCCTGCAGCCGGCGCTGGAGCTCGTCGGCCAGCTGCAGCAGGTGGGCCACGTCCTCGGCGGCGTAGCTCAGCTGCTCGGTGGTGAGTGGTCGGACGTCCCAGCGCGTGTAACTGGCTGTCTTTCCGACCCGTAGCCCGAGCACCGCGCTGATCAGATTCCCGTAACCGGACTGCGCGCTCTCACCGACGAACCCAGCGGCGATCTGCGTGTCGAAGATGTTGGTCAGCCGGGTGCTCCAGGCCCGGCGCAGGATTGCCGCGTCCTGGCGACCGGCATGCAGGACCACCTCCACCTCGGGATCGGCGAGCAGCTCCGCGAGCGGGCGCACATCCACGCCGTGGTCGAGTCCATCGATCAGGATCGTTCTGATACCGGTGGGCTCGTTTGAATCCTCGACGGCCACCTGGGTGAGGCAGAGCAGCGCCCGATAGCGCCCTTCGGACATGAACTCGGTGTCGATCCCGAGGCGGCCCGCCTCGCGGGCGAGGCGAGCCGAGGCACCAACGTCGGCGGAGTCCGCGAGACCAAGCGTGACGGGACCGTGCATGTCGGCACCCTATCGGCTTTGTCCCGCTCAGCCCTCCGGCAACCGGTGGAGTGCCCGCTCGCCCGGGCCGCCTGCCGCAGCGTCGAGAACACCTAGCGCAGTGGTAGGATTTAGAAGCCGATGATCTTCTCCTCAAAAGCCGAGTACGGCGTGCGCCTCATGGTTGAGCTCGGGCGCCAGACGGCCGACCAGCCGACCAGTCTCAAGGCCATCGCGGACGCCGAGGGCCTGCCCCTGGCATACCTCGAGCAGGTGGTCGCCCGGCTTCGCCGGGCCGACCTGGTGATGAGTGCCCGCGGGGCCCACGGCGGTTACTGGCTGGCGCGCGAGCCCGCTCAGATCACCATGTATGACGTGGTGGCGGCGCTGGAAGGGCCCATCGCCCCGATGGAGTGCTTTGTGCACGACCAGATGGAGCGCATCGTCTGCTCACATCTGCCGCAGGAGGGGGCCGACTCAGGCCCCTGCGCCACCAAGCTGCTGTGGACGCGGGTGCAGGGGGGGATCATCCGGTCGCTGCAGACCACGACCCTCGCCGAGCTCGTCGAGTTCTCGCGTGGCACCGCCACTCAGGCTCAGCCTGAGGGTGAAGCCTCGCCGACCGCGAGCCTGCCGATCGCCCTGGCCTGAGCCAACAGCGCCGCCGTGCGCGGCCGACGGCGGGCAGCCAAGACTTCAAAGACACGGAAACAGCGAAACCTGAGAGACAGATGCCAGACCTAGAGATTCGAAACCTTCACGTGCGCGCGGGTGACAAGCAGATCCTGCGCGGCGTAGACCTGGCCGTCGGCGGCGGCGAAATTCACGCCCTGATGGGACCCAACGGCTCGGGTAAATCGACCCTGGCCAACGTCATCATGGGTCACCCCAGCCTCGACGTGACCGAGGGCGAGATCCTCTGGGGCGGCGAGAACATCACCGAGGCTGCCACCGACGAGCGCGCCCGTATGGGCCTGTTCATGGCCTTTCAGTATCCGGTCGCCGTCCCCGGGGTGACCGTGACCAAGTACCTGCGCACCGTGCTCAACGCGCATCTGACCGCCAAGGGCGAGCAGCCGATCTCGCTAAAGGACTTCCGCCAGAACGTGCAGGCGGCCATGGAGCTCACGAAGGTCCCCGAGGAGTTCACCCGGCGCTATCTCAACGATGGGTTCTCCGGCGGTGAGAAGAAGAAGCTCGAGATCCTGCAGCTCGCCGTACAGAAACCGTCGCTGGCCATCCTCGACGAAACCGACTCGGGCCTGGACATCGACGCGCTGCGCACCGTGGCCGAAGGGGTCAACACCGTGGCCGGTCAGCAGGGCTCCGACCTGGGCGTCTTGATCATCACGCATTACCAGCGCATCCTGCACCTGGTGAAGCCCAGTCACGTGCACGTTCTCTACAAGGGCCGGATCGTCAGACAGGGCGGTCCCGAGCTGGTGGGGGAGCTGGAGGCGCAGGGCTATGGCTGGATCACCGACGAGGTGGACGCGGCCGCAGTCTGATGGCCACCCAAACCGCTCAAATCCGTGACCTGACGGCCGAGTTTCCGGTACTGCGCCGGAGCATCGACGGCTATCCGATCACGTACCTGGACTCGGCCGCGACCTCGCAGACCCCGCAGGTGGTCATCGACGCGATCGTCGACTACTACACCAATCACCGTGCGTCGGTCCATCGTGGGGTGTACCCGCTGATCGTCGAGGCCACCGATCTATACGAGGGCGCGCGAGCCCGCATCGCCGCGTGGCTGGGGTCGACGCCGCAGGAGACGATCTTCACGGCCAACGCCACCGCCTCGATCAATCTCGTTTCCCACTCGTGGGGGCGCACGAAGCTGGAGGCGGGTGACACCGTGCTCGTCACCGAGATGGAGCATCACTCCGACATCGTGCCGTGGCAGCTGATCTGCGCCGAGCGCGGAGCCAAGCTCGAGTACATCCCGGTGCTGGATGACGGGACGCTTGACCTCGACGCCTACGACAGGCTGCTCGAGCGTGCCCCCAAGGCGGTGTGCGTGGCCCACATCTCCAACGTGCTCGGCACGATCAACCCAGTCGCGGAGATCGCGCGGCGGGCGCACGCGGCCGGCGCGATCGTGGTGGTGGACGGCACCCAGGCGGTGCCACAGATCCCGGTCAGCCTGCCGGAGCTCGACGTGGACTTCTACGCCTGGACCGGCCACAAGGCCTACGGTCCGACGGGCATCGGTGTGCTGCACGGCCGGCGCGAGCTGCTCGCGGAGATCCCGCCGTTCATCAGCGGCGGTCACATGATCAAGCAGGTGTTCGAGGAGAGCTCGTCCTGGGCTGATCTGCCCGGCAAGTTCGAGGCCGGCACCTCCCAGATTGCCGAGGCGATCGGCCTCGGCGTCGCCGTGGACTTCATCCGGGAGATCGGGATCGACGCGATCCGCGCGCACGAGCTGGCGCTCACGGCAGAGGTGCTCGACCGCCTGGCCGACTTCCCGGGCCTCACGGTCCATGGTCCGCTCGATGCCGCCGACCGCGGCGCGCTGGCCTCGTTCGCCATCGCCGGCGCCCATCCGCACGACATCGGCGAGATCCTCGGCCGGGAGGGCGTCTGTGTGCGCACCGGCCACCATTGCGCCCAGCCGCTGATGCGCCGCTTTGACCTTGGTTCGACCACGCGCGCATCGTTCGCCGTCCATAACAGCTCGGCCGACATCGATCGCCTGATGGCCGGCCTGCACAGCGTCCGCTCGACCCTGCAGCTCTGACCATGGACGAGCAGCTCTACCGCGAGTACATCCTCGAGCACTACAAGCACCCGCACAACCACGGGTCGCTCGAGCGCGCCGACATGGAGGCCCACGACCTGAACCCGCTGTGCGGGGACGAAATCACCTTTCAGCTCGCGCTGGACGAGCAGGGCAAGGTCAGCGACGTGGCCTTTGCCGGCCACGGCTGCGCCATCTCCCAGGCGTCGGCCTCGATGCTCTCCGACGAGCTCAGGGGACTGAGCACGGAGGAGCTGCTCAAGCTCGACCGCCAGGCCGTGCTCGACCTGCTCGGGATCGATATCTCGGCCACGCGGATGAAGTGCGCGATGCTCTCGCTCAAGGTCGTCAAGGCCGCCGCCTTGGGCCACGAGGTGGACTGGGAGCCCGAGGCAAGCTGAGCCAGGCAAGCTGAGCCGCGCGACCCGAGTCAGCCCGCGAGCCTGACCCCGTAGCGGCTGAAGACGGTGTCCCGGCTCAGCACCTCGAGGTCGTCTCGGATCGCGTGAGCGATCAGCACACGGTCGAACGGATCGCCGTGGTGGCGGGGGAGGGCGGCGGAGGCCTCCAGCAACTCGGCGTCAATGGTCAGCAGCCTGAATTCCGCCGCCATCAGACTGGCCAGCGCCCGCGGCGCCTTGAGGCGTCCGGCCTCTCGCTTGATCGCCGCCTCCCAGACGCTCATCGGGCTCAACCAGCGGGCGAACTTGCGATCGGTGAGCAATTCTCGCTCGCGAGCGCGGAGGCGGCGGACGTCGCCCAGCGCCCACAGAGCGATGTGCGTATCGACGAGGATCCCGCTCACTGCATGTAGGGGTCAAAGTCAGGCAGCGGCGCGTCGAAGTCCTCGCCGAGCTCTATCTCTCCTTCGAGCAGTCCGAGCCTGACCGGTGCGTGGGCCGGCACGACCGCGATCACGCGTACGGCGGGCACCCCATTGCGGGCGATCACGACTTCGGCGCCGGCCTCCGCCGCGGCCACGAGCTCGCTCAGCCGGCTCTTCGCGTCATGCATGTTCACCTGCATAGCTAAGAGCTTAGCTAAGCCCCGACAGGAACTCCTGAATCACCTCGTCGAGCACGGCCAGCGAAGGTCGCCACTCCACGCGGCCCCGAGATGCCCGCAGCCTGTCCAGGTGGAGCAGGCCCATGGATCGGGTCGGGGAATATGTTCATGTTCAATAGCGCCCTGGGCGGCCATGAGTTGCCCCCCCCGCACGGGACGGATGCCGCAAACTGCGACACCCATGGCCGGCTCGGACGCACGGTCTCCAAATCCGATCATTGCGCTAGGATTTACAGCGTGCCCGAAACGATCGATGTCTGCGCCTTGACTGAGCTCGCGCCCGGTCAGATGCGCCTGGTCGAGTACGACGACCTGGAGATCGGCGTGTTCAACTGCGGCGGGGCTTTCTACGCGATCGAGGACCGCTGCTCGCACGATGATGGACCGCTGGCCGAGGGAACGCTGGACGCCGAAGCATGCACCGTCGAGTGCCCGCGGCACGGTGCGATTTTCGACCTGAAGACGGGTAGGCCCAAGACGCTGCCCGCGTATGAACCGGTGGACACCTTTCCGGTGATCATCGCCGACGACATGATCAAGCTGGAGGTGGCATAGATGGCTACTACCGACCCGACACTGACAGGGCCGCCGATCCTCACCGAGAACGAGCGGCTCGCCACGATCAACTCCGATTACGACGAGCGCTACGGCTTCCACGACGCCGAGAACTACCTGTTCAAGGCCCCCAAGGGCATCAACCGCGAGATCGTCGAGAAGATCTCCGAATTCAAGTCCGAACCGCAGTGGATGCGCGACTTCCGCCTGAAGGCGCTCGAGTACTTCTTCGCCCGTCCGCAGCCGACCTGGGGCTCGCCGATGCTGGCCGAGGTCGACTACGACGACATCCACTACTTCGTCCGCGCTTCCGAGCGCGCCGAGCGCTCCTGGGACGATGTGCCGGAGGACGTCAAGAACACCTTCGACCGCCTGGGCATCCCGGAGGCCGAGCGTAAGTTCCTCTCCGGGGTCGGCGCCCAGTATGAGTCAGAGGTCGTGTACCACCAGATCAACAAGGACCTCGAGGCCCAGGGCGTGATCTTCATCGACATGGACACGGCGCTGCGCGAGCACGAGGACATCCTCAAGGAATACTTCGCGACGATCATTCCGCCCAACGACAACAAGCTGGCGGCGCTGAACTCGGCGGTGTGGTCGGGTGGCTCGTTCGTCTACGTGCCCAAGGGCGTTCACGTGGAGATGCCGCTCCAGGCCTACTTCCGCATCAACACGGAGTCGATGGGCCAGTTCGAGCGGACGCTGATCATCGCCGACGAGGGCTCCTACGTGCACTACGTCGAGGGTTGCACCGCCCCCACCTACAGCGCGTCCTCGCTGCACTCGGCGGTCGTCGAGCTGATCGCCAAGCCGGGCGCACGCATCCGTTACACGACCGTGCAGAACTGGTCGGCCAACGTCTTCAACCTAGTCACCAAGCGCGCCGTGGCGGAGACCGATGCGACCGTCGAGTGGGTCGACTGCAACCTCGGTTCGAAGCTGACCATGAAGTACCCCAGCGTGTACCTGGTCGGCGAGCGGGCCCATGGCGAGATCCTGTCCATCGCGTTTGCCGGCAAGGGCCAGCATCAGGACGCGGGCGGCAAGATCATCCACGCCGCCCCGAACACGACGTCGAACATCTTCGCCAAGTCGATCTCCAAGGACGGCGGCCGCGGCTCCTACCGAGGCCTGCTGGAGATCGCCAAGGGCGCTCACGGTTCGAAGTCGAAGGTGGTCTGCGACGCGCTGCTGCTCGACGAGCACTCGCGCTCGGACACGTACCCGACGATCCGCATCTCCGAGGACGACGTCAACGTCGGCCACGAGGCGACCGTGTCCAAGGTGGGTGAGGACCAGCTCTTCTACCTGATGTCTCACGGGATCCCCGAGGAGGAGGCGTCCAAGCTGATCGTGAACGGCTTCATCGAGCCGATCACCAAGGAACTGCCCATGGAGTATGCAGTCGAGATGAATCGCCTGATCGAGCTGCAGATGGAGGGCTCCATTGGTTGACTCTGCCGATGCGAGCATCGGCGGCCCGCTGGCCGCCGACCTCGAGTTCCCCAGCTTCAAGGGCCGTCCGGGTTGGGAGTTCACCGACATCTCAGCGCTCGACGTCGAGGCCTACGAGTTGGCCGCGGTGCAGCCGGCCGTCGGGTTCCGATGCACCCGGCGCCCTGTGGGACCTGCCATCCACTGAGCTGCCGGCGGGGGTGGACCTATCGCTCGAGAGCGGAAGCGCCACGGTCACCGTCGCACGGGGCGTCGTGGTGGAGCAGCCGATCGCGCTGACCACCGTGGTGCCCGACGGCAAACTGGCCAATCTCCGTACGCGTATCGTGCTCGAAGAGGGGGCCCAGGCCGAGGTCTGGGAGCAGTACCTCTCGGCCGGCGACTGCCTCCTGAACCTCGCGACGGAGATCACCCTGGGTGACAATGCCACCCTCCGCTACGTGAGCGGCCAGAACCTGTCCGAGGAGGCCTGGATCTTCGGCGCCCAGCAGGCGACCGTGGGCCGGGACGCTCGGCTCGACTGGGTGGCGCTCGGCTTCGGCTCCCGCTCGGGTCATGTTCTGATGCAGACTCGCCTCGCGGGCGACGGGGCCGAAGCCCGAGTTACCGGCGCCTACGCCACCCACGGCAAGCAGCACATCGATTTCGACACCACACAGGAGCACGCGGCGCCGAACACCACGTCCGACCTCGCTTTCCGTGGCGTCCTCCAGGATCGCTCGAGCGCCGTCTGGAAGGGCAACATCATCGTTGACCCGGGGGCGCAGAAGACCGACGCTTTCCAGGATTCGCGCAACCTCCTGATCTCCAAGCGGGCGCACGCGGACTCGATCCCGGGCCTCGAGATTCAGGCCAACGACGTGCGCTGTACACACGCGGCTGCTGTCGCGCAGGTTGATCCCGAGCAGCTCTTCTACCTGCGCTCCCACGGCATCTCCGAAGCCGAAGCCAAGAAGCTAGTGATCGAGGGCTTCCTGGCCGCGCTGGTCGAGCGCTTTGAGGCCGGCTCAGTGCGCGAGATTCTGGCCGCCGCCATAGAGCGCCGCCTGGGTCTCATTCTCAAATAGTGAAGTTCGAAAAGCATTAATTTACGCGGACCCGGCGGCCGGGTGTAGGTTGCGACCAGATCAAGGAGAGCAACCACCAGGAGGCCGTAAAAGATGTCTCTTCGTGTTGGTTTGCGGGCGTGGACGGTGTTGCTCGCCGTCGTAGCGCTCGTCTGTTTGAGCTCGGCCGGCACGGCTGCCGCCGGGACACTGAAACCGGCTAGGGCCGGTGAACTGGACTGCAACGGGCAGAGCACGCAGCAGACTTCGGTCAACCTGCGGCTCAACTGCACCGACATCCGGGGCTTCGACAACGAGTGGAACGCGAACACCTGGAGTGGTCGCTTCTACGACAACGGGTATTACATCGGCCACGACGAGCCTGACATGACGTTCCTGTCGGGCACGCCAGGCTCCGGCGACAACGTCACCTGGAACGAGACGCTGCCGCTCGACCCGAGCGCTGCACCCACAGTCAGCACGCCCGGATCCGACGTGAACCATTGGTTCGAACTGAGCGTCGCACCATGGTTCTCGATGGCGATGTGCGACTCGAACTCCTACCCACAGTCATCCTGCACACCCCAGAGCGACTCCAACGCCGCCACCTGCGTGGGGGTTCAGACGACGGACTGCTATCTCGGCGGAGGATCGGCCTTCATGGAGATGCAGTTCTATCCACCCGGGATGCCGCCGTTCGTCGACTCGACCAGCTGCGACGACACCCATTGGTGCGCCGCGCTGACGATCGACAGCCTCGAGTGCAACGCGGGTTTCGCGACCTGCAACACGGGTTGTGAGGAACCGGTCAACTTCGCCTGGATCCAACGCAACGGCGTACCCACCGGACCACCGTCACCGCAGCAGTCCAACAAGGACACCCAGACGCCAAATTCGCAAACGCTGCTGATGAACCCCGGGGACCAGATCACCGTGCACATGTTCGATACGGCCGCCCCCGGAGGTGGGCGTGCCTTTGAGGTCGAGATCCAAGATCTGACCACCGGCCAGGTCGGCTGGATGCAGGCCTCGGCCGCCAATGGGTTCGCCCACACATCGCTCGAGAACTGCTCCGGGACTCCGTACAACTTCCAGCCGGAGTACTCGACCGCTTCACAGAAGAACGTCATTCCGTGGGCGGCGCTGCAGACCAACATCTCGACCCAGTTCGAGATCGGCCACTTCGAGGCCTGCTCGACGGTGACCGACCCGAGCATGCTGACGTTCTCGTCCGGAGCCACAGACACCTTCTGGAACGTCTGCCACGGGCCGTACGAGACGACCGGCCGAGCCGATGAACAGGCAACGGAGCCCTCAGACGCATTCTGCTATCCGGCGGGTGACACGCACGGGGTCCTGAACACGGCGCCGGATGAAGTGAGCGGCTGTTTGGACAACTACGCCCAGAACGGTGACCTCGACTTCAACGGCAACTCGTACTGGCCGGACTGGCCCACGGGCTCGCAGCCGACGGCGACGTTCCCGGGTAGCTTTGTCCAACAGCTGCCCACCACGGACGGGGCGCAGTACGCGCAGTTCTTCCTGCAGACCGACACCGCGCTGAGCGAGTCGACCTGCACGGACAGCGGCCACGGATGCGCCATCCCGGCACCGGTTTCCCCGGGCAAGTTCTACCCATACTGGACGCGGGTGGCCGGGAGCTCGTCGTGCACCATCGAGTTCGGGAACGTCAGCTCGGGGGCCGGCGTGAACAACTTCGGCGGAGACGCCCAATATGGCGTCGACATGCAGAAGTCCCTCGGCTTCCCGGAGTTCGAGGGTCCGGTGATGAGCAACGCCTGTACCACGACCTAGGTCATGCGCCACATCAGAGCTCCAACTACTGTTGGAGCTCTGATGGGCACCTATGCCGTGTTGCTGCGCGGGATCAATCTCGGGCCGAACAATCGACTGGCGATGCCGGCGCTGCGTGAGGCACTCACCGGCGCCGGTTATCGCCGCGTTCGCACGCACGGGCAGAGCGGGAATGTCGTGCTCGATACCCGGCAGGCCAGTGCCCGGTTGACCGTCGCGATCGCCACGCTGCTGGCCGAGCAGTTCGAGCTCACTGTCCCGGTGGTGGTGAGAACCGCCTCCGAACTCGCCCAGGTGGTGGCCGACAACCCATTCCCGCATGAGGCGGTGAGCCAGCCCAAGGCGCTGCAGGTGACCTTCTGCGCCGAGAAGGTCTCCGCACAGGGGCTGACGGCTCTCCAGGCGCGGGCCAGGCCGAGCGAGCAGGTCGCCGCCCGGCGCCGAGAGATCTACAGCTGGCACCCGGACGGGATCGCCCGCTCAAAGCTTGCCCTGGCTCTGACCCCCAAGGATGCTGTGGCCACGGCGCGGAACTGGACCACCGTCACGACGCTCCTGGAGATGGCCACCACTGATGCCGGCTGAACTCGTTCATCCCTATACGATCGTCGACGTCTTCACCGATACGCCGTTGGCCGGCAATCCCCTGGCCGTGTTCACGCAAGGCGAGGCGGTGCCCAGCCGCCTGATGGTGGCTGCCGCTCGCGAGCTTCATCTGTCCGAGACGCTGTTCGTGCTGCCGGGGGATAGCGAGGCCGATGCGACGATCCGGATCTTCACCCCGCACGCCGAGCTGCCCTTCGCGGGCCATCCGGTGCTCGGCGCGGCGTTGGTCGTCGGGGACCGGGAGAAGCTCGACACCGTCCGCCTGCGCACCGGCGCAGGGGTGGTGCCCGTGAGCCTCACGCGCGAGCACGGGGAGATCGTCGGAGGGGAGATGGAGCAGCCGCTGCCGACGGTACGTGAGTTCGAGCGCCAGACTGAGCTGCTGGCCGCGCTCGGGAGCCCGCGGCCCGTGCTGCCCGTCGAGATCTACGACAACGGCCCGAGGCACGTGATGGTGGCTCTGGCCGACCCCGGGCAGCTCGCCTCACTCGAACCCGACATGTCTGCGCTGGCCCGGCTGGGCTCCATCGGCATCGATTGCTTTGCCGCCGCGGCGCCGGCCGCCCCGGGCGCACACACCCGGGTGAACTGCCGTGTCTTCTGCCCCGGCCTGGGGGTTCCCGAGGATCCGGCCACGGGCTCTGCCGCGGGCCCGCTCGCGCTGCATCTGGCCCGTCATGGCTGGTACCGGCCGGGCGGGACGCTCACCATCATTCAAGGAGTCGAGATCCACCGGCCCTCCGAGCTGTCGGCCCGCGTCGAGGGCACCGCCGAGCAACCCAGCCGCATAGCCGTGGGCGGTTGCGCCGTGGTGGTGGCGCAGGGAGAGTTCCGCCTGCAATAGCCTGGGACCCCATGAAGCTCGCCACGTTCCAGCCGGACCAGGCCTCCGTCCCGCTCGCCGGGATCGTGGAGGGCGGGAGCATCCGCGCCTTTGCCCGTGGCCCGGATGCCGTGCGCGATGTGCTGGCCGGGACACTCGCTGTGGAGGCCGACATTGGAAGCTACGCCCTGGCCGACGTCGAGCTGCTCGCGCCCATTCCGCACCCGGGCACGATCTTCGCGATCGGACTCAACTACGCTGATCACGTCGCCGAGATGGGCCATGATGCCCCCGACTGGCCGACGGTGTTCGTCAAGGTGAACAGCTCGGCGACCGCGCCGGGCGGCCCGATCATCTGCCCCGAGGCCGTTCGTCGCCTCGATTACGAGGGCGAGCTGATGCTGGTCATGGGCCCCGATGGCCGCGCCGGCGGATACTGCGTGGCCAACGATGTCAGCGGACGGGATCTCCAGAAGCGCGAGCCGCAGTGGGTTCGGGCCAAGGGCGCAGACACCTTCTGCCCGTTCGGGCCATGGATCACCACCGCCGACGAGGTACCCGATCCCGGGAGTCTGGACCTACGCACCTGGGTCAACGGCGAGCTCCGTCAGTCCTCCAGCACCGCCAATCTCGTCTTCGGCTGCCAGGAGTTGATCGACTTCATCGGCCAGACCTGCACGCTGCGAGCGGGCGACCTGATCTTGACCGGCACGCCGGGAGGTGTCGGGCAGGGCATGGACCCGCCGCGTTACCTGCAATCAGGCGACGTGATCAGGATCGAGATCGAGAAGCTCGGATCGATCCAGCACGCGGTCGCCTAGTCCTCGTCCTCTTCTTCGTCCTCTTCGAACTCGAGATCGTCGAAGGCCTCGGGATCGTCGAACTCCGAGTCGCCCTCTTTCTTGGTCTCGGCGGGCTCGTCGTCTTCGAAGTCGTCTTCGTGGAGGTTGCTCATGTCGCGCAGAGTAATGGATCGGAGAACGGGACCCGGCGTCGCGAGGTCCCGATGACGGCCCTAGTGCTTGTAGAGGACCTTGTCGATCAGGCCGTACTCGGCGGCCTCGTCGGCCTTGAAGAATCGGTCGCGCTCCATGTCCGCGTGAACCTTCTCCACCGTCTGCCCAGTGTGGTGGGCGTATATCTCGTCGATCCGCCGGCGGATGTTGAGCACCTCGCGGGCATGGATCTCGATGTCGGTCGACTGTCCTTCGAAGCCGGAGGAGGGCTGGTGGATCAGGATGCGGCTGTTGGGCAGCGAAAAGCGCTTGCCCTTGGCACCGGCCATCAGCAGCAGGGAACCCATCGACATCGCGATGCCGACGCAGATCGTCTGCACCTGCGGCTTGACGAACTGCATCGTGTCGTAGATGGCCAGGCCCGAATAGATGGAACCGCCGGGGCAGTTGATGTAGATGGAGATGTCCTTGTCCGGGTCCGCCGACTCCAGGTGCAGGAGCTGAGCCACCACGAGGTTGGCGACGATGTCGTCGATGGGCGTCCCGAGAAAGATGATCCGCTCGTTCAGCAGCCGGCTGTAGATATCGAACTCGCGCTCGCCGCGGGCGGTGCGCTCGATGACCATGGGTACAAGAGGCATAGAACGCACGCTAGCGGATTGCTCGCGGCGGCGGACCCTGCAGCGGAGTTCGGGGCCAGCGGGCCCGCGAACTCCAGATCAGACGGTGGCGTCGAGCCAGGCCCTGCGGCTGAGGTGTCGCTCGGAGTACTCGCCGGTGGCCAGCTCGCGCCGGATCTCCCCGAGCGTGCCAAAGCGCTCGGCGATCACATTGTGCTGGTGGATGGTCTCGAGGTTCTCCTGCTTGGCCGAGACAAAGACCTCATCGGGCAGCTCGGGCAGCCGCTCGACCACGCCCTTGATCATTTCGCGCACGCAATCCTCGACGAAGCGCGGGCGGCGGTGAGCCTTCTCGACCACGTGCGCCTCATCAGAGCGCTTCATCAGCTCGTAGATCTCCGACGACATCGACCCTTCGACGATCTCCAGCAGCACGCGGGCGTCGAGTTCGATGTCCGAGCTCTCCGGCAGGCCGATGTGCAGCGTGCCCAGGCCACGTTGGTTGTGGGTGGCGACCGGTACCACAGCGAGGATGCGGTCGATCTCCTCACTCTCGTATCCCTCGTCGCCCAGACGCGTGCGCGCCCCGGCGGCCACCAGCTCCTGGGCGCACGGGCAGGCGGTCATGCCCTGAGCGGCGACCCCGATCAGCCGACGGGTGCCGGCCTGGGTGCTGACGGCGCACCCGTGCAGCGTGTACAGCTCCTGCGTTTCGATGCCGGAGACCGGGGCGGGTTTGTGCTCGGGGAAGCGCGCCTGGACCGTCACCTCTGCCCGTCGGGCGCCCTGACGTTCCCGCACGAGCTGGGCGATGTGCTCGGCCAGCGTTTCGGCGCGGAACGGCGATTCGCCCAGAACCACCTGGCGGATTGCTTCGTTGACGACCTCCTCGAAGCGCGACATGTGCGCGCCCTTCTGGTTCGGGCCCAGCTCGACCACGCACTCAAAACGCGCCCAGAACAGGTGGTCGACGCCGTTGTAGTGCAGACGGATGACCTTTTCGACATTGGTCACGCCGACCTGGGTCAGGCTCAATTTGACCGGCGGAAGCTGCGACTGAACGTCGATCGTCTGGGCCTGGCTGTCGGTTCCCGTAATCACAGCACTCAAAAGGTTAGAGCAGTCGACCACTCGCAAATTGTGTGGTTTGGTACGAAGTCGGCGATTCTGTGGTATCACTCGGCGGTCCCTTGAGAAAGGACACGTAAAGGAGAGGGCCGCTGCCTGGTCAGGGGCTCGTGATGGCTGATCCGTGATCCGGAAGGAGTCGGAGGTTGAGCGACAAGGCAACCGCTTTGCTCAGTGACGAGGCACCGATCTCGGAGCTCGATGAGTTCCGTGGTCTCATCGCGGAGGGGCAGGAACGAGGCTTTCTGACCTTTGAGCAGATAGCCGCATGCCTCGAGGAATTCGAGGTGACCAAGGAGCAGGTCCAAGAGCTGCATTCGTACCTCGACGAGCACGGGATCGAGGTAGTCGAGTCCGATGGCAAACTCGCTCGCTCGGAACTGGGGAGTGTCGAGGCGCGCGCGGCGGCTGTGGCGGACCCCGATGCGGATCCGGAAGGCGGGCGCGGGCGCGCCAAGCGGGTGGAGGTCGATCTCACGGTCGAACCCAGCCTCGACTCGCTGCGTCTGTACCTGCGGTCGATCGGACGCGTGAGCCTGCTGACCGCCGAGCAGGAGGTGACGCTCGCGCGGCGCATCGAGCGTGGCGATATGGCGGCCAAGCAGCAGATGATCGAGGCGAACCTGCGGCTGGTCGTATCCATCGCCAAGTCCTATCTGGGTCGCGGGCTGACCTTCCTGGATCTGATCCAGGAAGGCTCGATGGGGTTGATTCGCGCCGTCGAGAAGTTCGACTACCGCCGCGGGTACAAGTTCTCCACCTACGCGACATGGTGGATTCGCCAGGCGGTGACGCGTGCCATCGCCGACAAGGGACGCACCATCCGCATCCCGGTTCACATGGTGGAGAAGCTGAACAAGGTCATGCATGTCGAGCGCCAGCTGGTGCAGCAGTTGGGGCGCGAACCGACCCCGGCGGAGATCGCCGCCGAGCTGGACACCACGGTGCGCGACGTGCGGGACGTGCTGCGCATGGCTCAACAGCCGATCTCGCTCGAGAAGCCGATCGGCGAAGAGGAGGAATCGGAGCTTGGCGACTTTGTCGAGGACCACTCCGCCGAGTCCCCGTTCGAACTCGCGGCCGAGCGCCTACGCCGCGAGAACCTGCGCCGCGCGCTGGCCGCGCTGCCCGAACGCGAGCGCGAGGTGATCGAGATGCGTTTCGGCCTCACGGGCGAGCGCCCCTACACCCTCGAGGAGGTCGGTCGGGCCTTCAACGTCACGCGGGAGCGCATCCGCCAGATCGAGAATCACACGCTCAAGAAGCTTGAGGCGCTGCCTGAGGCGCAGCGCCTGCGCGACGTGGAGTAGGCGCAGTTCGGGGGTAAACACGGGTGGCCGCCGGCCGGGGAGCCGGCGGCCACCGTCGTGGCACTAACATGCTCGACCTCGGCGGGATTCCCGAGCGGTCAAAGGGGACGGACTGTAAATCCGTTGGCTCAGCCTTCGAAGGTTCGAATCCTTCTCCCGCCACTGGAGGTCCCCACGCGATACGCCCATGCCCCACGCGCCGCTCGCCACCTGATGAAGTTCGACCGGCGCGAACTGGCAGCCGTCTTCGTCGGGGGCGTGATCGGCACCCTGGCCCGCGTTGGCTTCAGCCGCGCCTTTGCTTCCGGAGACACCAGCTGGCCCTGGGCCGTGTTCGCCATCAACATCAGCGGCGCGCTGCTGCTCGGTTATCTGGTCACGGCGCTGCAGGAGCGACTGCCCCTCTCGACCTATCGGCGCCAGCTCATGGGAACGGGAATCTGTGGCGCCTACACCACGTTCTCAACAATGCAGCTTGAGTTGCTGAACATGTGGACCAATCACCGGTATGGTCTGGCCGTGGCCTACATTGCCGCAAGCGTGGCCTGCGGCTACGCTGCGGTGCACGTCTCGACGGCGGTCACGCGCGGCGTACGCGTGGGGCGCTGAGCAAAGTCAGGGGGGCGGAGATGATCTTTCGACAGCTGGTACATGACGACCTGGGGTGTGCCTCGTATTTCATCGGCGATGAGCAGGCGGGCATCGCCGCGGTGGTCGATCCGCGTTTTGAGATCGAGGAGTACCTGGAGCTCGCGCGCTACCTCGGCGTGCGCATAGGTCACATCTTCGAGACCCATAACCACGCCGACCATGTATCCGGTCACGGCCGGCTGGTTGCCGCCACCGGCGCGACCATCCATGTCCACCGCTTGATCGCGCCCGAGTTCCCGCATGAGCCCTTCGACGACGGTGATGAGTTCCAGCTCGGCTCGCTGCGAATCCAGGCGCTGCACACGCCAGGACACCGGCCGGAGCACACCTGCTTCCTGCTCGGCGATCTGCGCCGGGGCGAGGAGCCCTGGGCGGTGCTCACCGGGGATAGCCTGTTCGTCGGCGACGTCGCTCGCCCCGACCTCGCCGTCGAGCGGGCGGAGGGCGCGCGCGGAATCTTCCACTCGCTCCGCGACCGCTTGCTCAGCCTGCCCGATTATGTTGAGGTCTGGCCCGGTCACCTGGGTGGATCGATGTGTGGCGGACCCGGCATGGACCTCAAGGTCGCCTCGACGATCGGCTTCGAGCGCCACCACAACCAGATGCTGGCGATCGCCGACGAGCGCGAGTTCGTGGACGCATCCATCGCGAAACTCGGTGCCCAGCCACCCAACTTCAAGGCGATCGTCGCGCTCAACCAAGGACCGTTGCTGACTGAGGGCGTCGAGTTGGCCAGGCTGTTTCCGCACGAGCTGGTTCAGCGCCAAGAGCAGGGCGCGCTGGTCGTCGATGTGCGCACCGACCTGCAGTTCGACGCCGGGCACATCCCCGGGTCGATCTCGATCCCGCTGCACCGCGGCGGCTTCGGCACCAAGCTGGCCTGGCTGGCCGGTGCGGCCGAGCCGATCGTTTTTGTCGGCTCGGATGAGGAGACGGGTCGCCGGGCCGGGAGCCTGGCGGCGGCGGTGGGCCTGGCCGAGTCCGTGCGCCGCGGTGGCCTGTTGGCCGGGGGCTGGACGAGTTGGAGCGCTGAATCGCGTCGCATCGCCAAGCTCACGCGGCTCCCCGTTGAGGAGATCGGCCACCCCCTGGAGGCCGGAGCGCAAGTGCTCGACGTGCGTGAGCGCGCCGAGTTCGAGGCCGGCCACATCCCCGACTCGATCAACATGCCCTGGCATGACATCGACGGAATTCCCGCCGGTATCGACCCGGATCAGACGCTGCTGGTCATCTGCGCCTCCGGTCAGCGCGCGGGCACGGCGGCCAGCCTGCTGCAATGCCTGGGCGCGAGCGAGGTCGTGCATGTGGTCGGGGGCGGGGTGCCCAAGTGGCGCTCGCTGGGCGCTTCGATCACCGCTGGCACGCCTGCGCCGGTCGCTTGAAGCTCCACGTTCTCAGCGACCTCCACCTCGAGCATGCGCAGTTCGCGGTCCCGGACGTCGACGCCGACGTGGTTGTGCTGGCCGGCGACATCGCGCCGGGAGAGCTGGGCGTCGAATGGATCCGCCGCCACATCGATGGGCGTGCGGTCATTTACGTGGCCGGTAACCACGAGTTCTACGGTCAGGACCTGCCCGGACTGATCGACCGGCTGCGCGAGGCGGCGGTCGGCTCGCGGATCCACGTCCTGGAGAACGACGCTGTGGTGATCGACGGAATCCGCTTTCTGGGCTGCTCGCTGTGGAGCGACTTCGACTACGCCGGCCAGTTGAACCGCGAGAACTCGATGCGCATCTGTGAGCGTCTGGTCAACGATTACAGGCAGATCCTGGCCACCGACCGCGGTGGCCCGCTCCGGGCGCAGGACACGCGTGATCTCCACGTCGCCAGCCGCGCTTGGCTGGCGACTCACCTGGCCTCGCCCCACGACGGTCCGACCGTGGTGGTGACCCACCATGCCCCGCTGTTCAAGCGACCCCAGGACAGCCACGCGTTGATGGACGCGATCGCCGGTGCCTTTGCCAGCGATCTGAGCGAGCTCATGGACGGAGCGGCCGTGGACCTGTGGATCTTCGGCCACATCCACCGCACGCTCGACACCACGGTCAACGGGACCCGGGTGCTGAGCAATCAGCGCGGTTACCCCCATGAGCCCGTCGATGGGTTCGATCCGGGCCTGGTCGTCGAGGTCTAATCGCCCAGGTCGATCACGACCTTGCCCACCGTGCCCTGCTCAACGGCGTCGTGGGCCTCGGCGACCTGGTCGAGCTTGAAGCGGTGAATGGGCAGCGGGCTCAGGGCCCCGGCGGCCACGGCCTGGGCGGTGCGCTCGATCGCGTCCTCCAACCGGTCGTGGGGCACGGTGTAGAGAAGCATGAACCGCAGGGTGATATTCGGGGCCATCAGCTGCCGCACGGGCACCCGCGCGACGCTCGACTCACTCGCTGCGTAGGACGTGATCACAGCGTGCGGGGCGGCCACGGCCAGGTCCAGCTCAAGGTTGTGGTCCAGCGCCACTTCGACGAAGCGATCTACACCGTCGGGCACGGCGGCGTGGATCTGGTCCACCGCATCGTCATCGCGGTAGTTGACCACCGTGTGCGCGCCCGCCTGTCTGGCCAGCTCGGCCTTCTCGGCGCCGCTTACGGTCGCGACGACGTGACGGGCGTCCTCGAACCGGGCCAGTTCGATCGCGGCATGTCCGACGGCGCCCGCGCCGCCTGAGATAAGGACCGTGTGCCCGGCCAGCGGCCCGTCGGCGGCCAGGCAATAGGCGGCGGTGAGCGCCGGCACCCCCAGTGAGGCCCCCAGCTCGAACGAGGCGTGGTCCGGCAGCGGGATGGCCTGAGCCTCCGGTAGGACGGTGTACTCGGCGGCCGTTCCCCAGGGCCGATTGTGCGCCGCGAGCAGCAGCCAGACACGCTGTCCGATGCGATCCGGGCTCACTCCGCTGCCGACGGCGTCGATCGTTCCGGCACCATCCTGGTTGGGGATCTGGAACTCCTGAGGCTCCGACCCGACGCGCCGCGTGACGCCCTTGCGGGACTTCCAATCCGTCGGATTGACGCCCGAGATGGCAACCTTCACGCGCACCTCACCGGGCGCGGGTGAGGGGGTTTCGATCTCCCGTATCTCGAGCTGGGTGGGGTCGAGAGGGTTTCCGTAAACCGCTGCGCGCATGAGGGGTGGGTAGCATAGTCGCGCTATCTGCGCCGATGCCAGTCCTCTCGAGTTGGCCGAGCTCGTCGAGCGCATGCTCGGCGACCTGTGGTGGCAGGTCAGCTCGGAGCTGCCCAGCGAGCTCAGTCGCACCGCGGCGTCGATCCTCAAGCACCTGTTCGAGCAGGGTCCGCAACGGGTCACCGCGCTGGCCGCGCGCGAACAGGTGGCCCAGCCGACGATGTCGATGATCGTCAAGCGCCTCGGCGCCCGCGGTCTGGTCGAGCGCCGCGCCGACCCTCAGGATCGGCGTGCCACTCTGATCGCCATCACCGAACACGGCGCCGAAACGTTGCGGGAGCGCGCGCACCTCCGCTCGCGCTGGTTCGCCAGTCGGCTGGCCGACCTCGACGCGGTCGATCGCCGCGCGGTGGCGGCCGCCGTCGCCAAGCTCATGGATACTTTCGCGTAGGGCGACCGCTACGGTTCAGGCGTGACCCGTCAGCGCGAGATCCGCTCCTACCTGATGGATATGGATGGCGTCCTGGTCTCAGAGGAGCACGCGATCCCCGGGGCCGAGGCGTTCATCGCGCGCCTGCGCGAGCGCGAGATCCCCTTTCTGGTCCTGACCAACAACTCGATCTACACGCCACGCGATCTCTCGGCCCGTTTGCGGGCACTCGGCATCGATATCGCCGAAGAGAACCTCTGGACCTCCGCGCTGGCCACCGCCCGCTTCCTGGACGATCAGCGGCCCGGCGGCACAGCCTTCGTGCTCGGCGAGGCGGGCCTCATCACCGCGTTGCACCAGGCTGGCTACACGATGACCGACAACCAGCCCGAGTACGTCGTGCTGGGGGAGAGCCGGACGCTCAGCTTCGAGCGGATCACCCTGGCCACTCGCCTGATCGCGAGCGGCGCCCGCTTCATCGCCACCAACCCGGATGCCACCGGACCGTCGGCCCGCGGGCCGATACCGGCCACGGGTTCCGTGGCCGCCCTCATCACCGCTGCCACGGGGGTCCGACCCTACTTCGTGGGCAAGCCGAATCCGCTGATGATGCGCTCGGCGCTCAACGCGATCGGCGCTCACTCCGAGTCGACGGCCATGATCGGCGATCGCATGGACACCGACGTGGTCTCCGGCATGGAGGCGGGACTTGAGACGGTGCTCGTCCTGACCGGCCTGACCACGCGCGAGGCGGCCGACCGCGAGCCCTACCGCGCCTCGCGCGTGGTCGACTCGATCGCGGACCTGCTGCCCGATCTCAGCTGATGTCATGCCGGGCGCCTGACGTCCGGCCAGCGCCTACGCGGCTCGGTGATCGGCCGCGCGCTGGCGCACCGTCTTCTTCTCTTCCAGATCCATGGCGCCGGGGTGGCCATCGCCCGGCCACGGAGTGAGCAGCAGCATGATCCGCGCCCCGCTGACCGCATCGACGCTGTGGCGCTCGTTGGGCTCGAATTGCACCATCAGCCCGGCCCCGCCACGGGCGGGCGGCCCGCCCTCGCTGGAGATCGCCACCTCACCACTGATCACCACCAGCCACGCGCGCTCGTGCACCTGGTGCTCGCGCAGGCTGTCACCCGCCGGTATCTCGAGCACGATCGCCCGCCCGTCCTCCTGGCTGTCCAGGATCTCTGGAGCATGCGGACTCAACGACACGGCATTCAGATCCCAGCTCTTCATCCGGTGCCTGCTTCCTCGTAATGTGGTGTGGGTGGTGGTGATCCTCGCCGATCTTCGAGCTGAGTGCTTACCCAGTTGCGGGAACATCCAGCTGTGATTGCCCCTGATCTCCGGATTCGGTCGGTCCTCTATGTGCCAGGCGCCAACCAGCGCGCCCTGGACAAGGCTCGGGGCCTGGCCGCGGATGCGTTGATCCTCGACCTGGAGGACGCCGTGGCGCCGGAAGCCAAGCCGGCGGCGCGCGATCTGGTCTGCGAGATGGTTCGCTCTGGGGCATTCGCCGGGCGCCCGCTGGCGGTGCGGATCAACGGGAGTGGCACGCCCTGGCACGAGGACGACCTGGCGGCCGTGGCGGCCAGCCGGCCCGACGCGGTGCTCGTGCCGAAGGTGCAGGCAGCTGCGGACATCGCCGCAGTGGAGGGAGCTCTCGGGCGCCACCGAGCCGAGCCGATACATATCTGGGCGATGCTCGAGACGCCCCTGGCCGTGCTCCGGGCCTGGGAGATCGCCACCGCGAGCGAACGGCTCAGCGTGCTGGTGGTGGGGACCAACGACCTCGCTGCCGAGTTGCACGCCGAGGACGCGGCCGGCCGCGGACCGCTGGAGACCAGCCTTGCGCTCTGCCTGCTGGCAGCCCGAGCGAGCGGCCGCCGGATTCTCGACGGGGTCTATAACGACGTGAAGAATGCCGCCGGCTTCGAGGCTGAGTGCCTGGCGGCCCGCTGCCTCGGCTTCGACGGCAAGACGCTGATTCACCCCGGGCAGATCGACAGCTGTAATCGGACATTCTCGCCGTCTGAGCGCGAGATCGAGCACGCCCACCGGGTGATCGCGGTGTTCGAGCGGGCCAGCGGCGACGGCGCGGGCGTGGCGACGCTGGATGGGCGTCTGGTCGAGAGGCTTCACGTTGAGTCGGCCCGCCGAGTCCTGGCCGCCGTTGACCCGCTTCTCACGTCAACTCAGATTGACGACTAAAATGTCGACGCGAGTGTTTAGGAGCGATAACCTCTGGGTATGCGTCCAGCCATGAGCCTGAACACTGCTGTTACCGAACCCCGCGTACTGGGCGGACGAGACGTCCCGACCCAGGAATTGTTCCGCCGTTGGCAGCAGCACCGAGACCAGAACGCCCGCGAGGCGCTGGTCCGGCAATACCTGCCGCTGGCCCGTAAGCTCGCCCGGCGCTACCGCGGCGCCCGCGAGCCCCTGGATGACCTCGAGCAGGTAGCCAGCCTCGGTCTCGTCAAGGCGATCGATCGCTACGACTCGAGTCGCGGCATCGGTTTCCAGCACTTCGCGGTCCCGACCATTCTCGGTGAGCTCAAGCGCTACTTCCGTGATTCCGGGTGGGCGGTGCACATGCCGCGCGGAATCCAGGAACTGGCCCTGCAGGTCGCGGGGGCGCAGCGGCAGCTGTCGGCCAAGACCGGTCGTGAGCCCACCTATAACGAGGTCGCCGAGTTCCTCGAGATCAGCGTCGGCGAGGTGCTCGAGGCGGCTGAGGCGGCCGCGGCGCATCACGCGGTGTCCTTCGACACACCGCACGACGACGGCGATGGCGAGTCCGGCACGTTGGGTGACTCGATCGGCGTGATCGACGAGCGCTTCGATCTCGTCGCGCTGACCTCATCGATCGCTCCGGCGGCCAAGCGCCTGTCGGATCGCGATCGCCGTGTATTGGCTCTGCGCTTCGTCGAGGACAAGACACAGAGCGAGATCGCCGACGAGGTTGGGGTCTCGCAGATGCAGATATCGCGCATCCTGAGCAAGGCGCTCAAGCAGCTCTCCGCCGCAGTTGACGACCAGCCTGTGCGGGCGTAACCCGCCTCCCGAGTCCAAACTGAGACGTACCACTGGGAGCGCGCGTCAAGCGCGCTCCTTTTGTTTGGTTGAGCATGCGCAGATCGAGGAAGTCTGATCAGAAGAGAGTCAAGCTTCGGTGAGTTGGTGAAGGCGTGAATCAGGAACCAGCGTGCGTCCGGCTCGAACTCGAGAACCGGCCAGAGAATGTGTCAGTCGTGCGTGCCGCGCTCATGGGTGTGGCTGAGGCGGCCGGTTTCGACGAGGAGCTGTCCACCGACGTGAAGACCGCCGTCAGCGAGGCGTGCAACAACGTCGTACTCCATGCCTATGGGGGGCTGCGCGGGCCCATGCGCATCTTGATCACCAACTCGGGCGAGCGGGTGGATGTCGTTGTACGGGACGACGGCACGGGGATCCGCCGGCTGTCCAGCCCGGCCGACCACATGGGACTGGGTCTGGCGCTCATCAGTGCCCTGGCCGATCAGGCCGAGTTCAGGAGCCCGCCCGATGGCGGCACGGAGGTCCGCATGCGTTTCCGGCTCAACGCCACAGGCGACGAAGCAGGCTTCCCACGCGACGATGAGTGGCCAGAACGACTTGAGGCGCTGGCCGACGAGGACGTGGTGATGTGGTGTGAGCCGGTGCCCCTGGTCCGGCATCTGGTCGGGCGCGTGGCCCGCGCCGCTGCGGCCGGGTCTCACTTCACCATGGCGGGAGCGTCGGACCTGTACGCCATCAACGACGCCATGGCCGGATTTGCCGAGGTCGCCGCCGACGGTCACCTCGTGGTGGGGATCTCGAGTTCAGCCCACCGCCTGACCGTGGAGGCCGGGCCGATCGTGGCCATGGAGCCTCTCGCCACCGAGTCCTCTCACGCTGCCGTCTCGGACAGCGCGGGCGAACTCGCCCGGCGCCGAGCGGCTCTCGCCGAGTTGGTGGACCAGCTGAGCTTCAAGTCCTCAGCAGATGGCGAACTGCTGCATCTGCTGGTGCTCGACCGCGGCCGCGAGCCGGTCAGCTAACCAGATTGGCGTTGTGCAGCTTGGCCCTCCCGGTCCGCCCGGGCGGAAAATGACCGGACGTCGACCCCGGCGAGCCGGGGTCGACACAGAGTCCGCGTCACCAACGCCCGTACCAGCGGCGCCGGCCGCCGGCTTCGATGCCGCCGACCATGAACCCGAGGATCCACAGAATCACGGCAGCGATCAACACGAACCAAAGGAAGTGCGCCGCAAAGCCGAGACCGCCGAAGACGGCGAGGATCAGCAGGAGTACCAGTAACGCAACCATTTCATCCTCCTCTCTCGCGCCAGCCGTTGTGTGCCGGTCACGACGGGGCAATACCCGGGGTTGCTCCAGATCATGCCCGTACCACAGCTGCCGCCGCGGTGTTTGGCCACTCGAAGCCTCGGGAACTACCCGGGTAGATACCACTCCAGAGCTCCGGGACGGCGAGATGGCTGAGACACACAGGCAGCTTGAGCAGGGCACCAGCTCCGAGGAACTCGCCTACATGCTGCTTGAGGAGGCTCGTCTTCGCTGCAAGCTGTTGCTCGACGAGTGCCCTGAAGCCGAGGCATATGACGTCGACGCCGATGCTCTCGGCCCGGAACCGGGTGGACTCAGTCTTGGCGGTCTCTACGGTGACCTGGGTATCGCGGGCTATTACGCCAGCGCCCGGCTCGAGCCGTCCCGGCGCAAGCGTTTACTGGCTCAGGCCCACGCCCGATCCGATCGCGGGGCCGCCGGGACCGCCAGTTCGATTCGCGCCCTGACCGACGTCACGGCTGCAGCCACCCGCACCGTGGAGCGGGCGTTGACCGTTACCGGCCTACTCGATCACCTGCACCTGGCGCACATTCACGTGATGTCGGCGTGTGAAGCGCTCGACACGATGTACGTCCTGCCTGCGTGACCCCGTGAGCCGACGCCGATCAGACGGGACGCTTCGGCTGCGGCTCGACCTGGTCAGCCGGCCGGAATCGGCGACGCTGGTGCGATCGGTCATCCGTACGCTGGCTGCAGCCGCCCACCTCGATGGGACGCTCGTCGACGACCTCTGCACGGTCGTCAGCGAGGCCTGTAACAACGTCGTACTCCACGCCTACCCGGGAGATGCACCGGGACCGCTGATCTTCTCGCTGGCCATCACCGCCGATGCCGTGGACGCCGTGGTGCGAGACCGCGGCTCGGGGATCCGCCCAGGCGCAGCACTCAGACCGGATCTCGCTGGGCCCAAACTGGAGGCACCTCGTGACCGTGGACTGGGCGTGGGTGTGTCGATGATCAACACTTTGGCGGACCGCACCGAGTTTCAGAGCAACCCGGCCACCGGAACCGAGGTGCGGATGATGTTTCGTCGCCCCGTGCCGGCCCCGGAAGGGGGCGGCCGGCTCAGCCTTGGGGCTTGGTCGCTGGCGGCCTTGGCATAGTCAGCCGTTCCTCGAGCCCGGTCAGGGTGAGCAGGCGGTGGGCCTGAGCCCGCGGGTTCTGCACCCCGAAACCGACGCCGCTCTCCGAGGCCCGCTGTTGTGCCCGGACGAGCACGCTGAGGCCGGTCGAGTCGATGAAGTCAACCCCGGCCAGGTCGACCACCACCGTTGACGGCGCCTTGTCCAGCAGGTCGGCCAGATGACGCTCGAGGATCGGCGCCTCCGCCAGGGATAGCTCACCCACTACGGTGACCACCCCGTTCTCATTTGATTCAACGCTAAGCGCAGCAGTCATTGCCCCTCAGCCTACAACGCCACGGCCCCAGGCCACACCATCGCGCTGCGCCCCGGTGCGCCAATCTCACCCACGGCGTGACGGACATCAGCGGCGCCGGGCCAGGGCGACCCCGGCGATACAGAGCAGCCCGCCTGGGATGGCCAGCGCCGGCGGGACCTGGCCGAGGGCGATCCAACTGATCACCACGACCAGCGGCGGCACCGCGTAGGTGGTCGCGCCCAGCCGCCCGGCGTCCATACGCGATAGCACGTAGGCCCACAGCAGGAACGCGATGGCGGTCGGGCCCAAGCCGAGGTACAGCACTCCCGCCAGCGTCGCGGCAGAAGCGTGTTCGAGTTCGTGCGTGCTCTGCGGCACGAATTCGAGCAGCGCCACGCCGCCCGCGCTGCAGGCCAGCCAGGTGACGGGGAGCGCCCCGGCGACGCGCAGCGCCGGTTTCTGCACGACTATCGCCAGCGCATAGGCCAGCGCCGCCACAAGGCACAGGCCAGCCCCGAGCAGCTTGTGCGAGCTGTGGCCGGAGACGCTCAGGGCGATCAATCCCGCTCCGGCGAGGGCCACCGCGCATCCGGCCAAAAGCGGGCGGGGGAAGCCCTCGTGCAGCAACCACCCGGCCAGCAGCGCGATGAACAGCGGGCCGGTGTTGACCAGCAGCGCGGAGGTGCCGGCGTCCACCCAGCGCTCGGCCGCGTTCAGGGAGACCATGTAGGCGCCGAACCACAGGATCCCGGACGCCGCCGCCCGCCAGAAGGCGCTGCGGCCGGGGAGCCGCTGCCGGCGGGCGATCATGGCCAACCCCAGAGCGACGCTGCCAACGACGATGCGGGTGAGCGCCAGCGGACCAGGGGAGAGGTGGCGTCCGGCAGAGCGGATAACCACAAAGGCCGAGGCCCACATCAGCAGCGTGAGGGCGAGCGCCCCCGCTATGCGGACGCGCTCGCCCTCACGGGTGGGGGTCATTTCGGCCGTGGCGCTCACCACACCATTAACGCCGGTCGCCGGCAAAGCGTGAGATAGCGCAGCCGAGCCGGAGGCCGCCACTCGGGCGGCCTCCGGTGCGGAGAGGGACTAGCCGGCCTTGATGCCCTCGAGCTTGTCAGCGGCCTGGACGTAGCTGTTGGTGTACGTCTTGGCCACGTTGACGTGCTGGCTCGGGGTGATGCCGCCCGCCGTCCGGTCGATTCTGACCGCCACGTTGGCCATGGTGCTGGTCATCAGGCCGTTGGGCGCGAACTGGCCCTTGTCGGCCGCCAGTGACGCGATGTATTGAGCGCGGGTGACGCCCTCGGTAACGGAATGCCGCAGGCATCTTGGCTGCGATCTGGGCCGCCGAGTGCGTCTTCATGAACTGCAGCGTCGCCACCAGTCGCGTCGACGACCTTCTGGACCGTCTGACTTGTTCGAGTTCGACCCAACTGGTCTTGGCCAGCACGCCGGCCGCCGGGTAGGCGCCACCGAGCAGCTTGCTGCGCCGACGGCACCGCTGGCGAGGTTGCTCATCGAGTACGCGATGTGCTTGAGCTCGAGCTGCTCGACGGTCGGCTGCGTGGTCATCACGCACTGCGCCGTGCCCTGCTGCAGAGCGGCGACGGCCGTCGGGCCGGCGCCGACCGCCAGGCGGTGGATCTCGAGCCACGGGCACGCCGTGCTTGACGCTGAGGTACTTGGTCAGGCCGTCGGTGCCCGAGCCGAGATCGGTGACGCCGAGGGTCTTGCCCTTGACCTGCGACCAGGAGTGGATCGCCGACTTGCGTGGCGCACATCTCGCGCTCGCCGGGGGCAACGCCCAGGTTGACGACGTCCTCGACGGACTTGCCCAGGACCTGGAACTCGGCGGTGTGGATGTACCACGCGCCGGCCATGTCGACCTGACCGCTGACCATCGCGGTCTCGGCGCCGACGCCGCCCGTGCTGCTCGGTCGAGAGCTTCATGTTGACGCCGTACTTCTTGAAGTAGCCGAGATCCTGCGGCCAGCTGGTACTCCATGTAGATCTGCTTGTCGATGCCGCCGACCATCAGCGTCACGGTCGGCAGTCGACGCCGTGATGCGCCGACTTGGCGGACGCGGTGGCGCTCGACTGCTGCGACCGATCCGCCGGCCGCGATCGCAGCCACGGCCATCGCGCTTGCTATGCGCTTGGTTTTCATTGTTGTCTCCTCCCTTGGGAGAGTTGGTTGTCGTGATGGGTGTGATTCGCTGCGTGCGCGGCTACAGCCGCCGCTGGAAGCCCTGCGACGGCGGGCGCCACCCGAGCACGCGCTTCTCCAATGCCCCGATCAGGCCCTCGGCGGTCAGTGCGATCACCGCGATGATGCACCATCCCGGCGAAGACGCCGTCGGGGTTGAAGGTGTTCATGGAGGTCTGGATGACCAGACCGAGCCCGGCCGTGGAGCCCAGCAGCTCGCCGACGACCGCGCCGATGATCGCGAAGCCGAAGGCGACGTGGAGGCTGGCGATGATCCAGGTCATGGCCGACGGCAGCACGACGTGGCGGTTGACCTGCAAGACGGCTGGCTCCCAGCACGCGCGCGTTGGCGATCAGGTTGCGATCGACCTCACGCACGCCCTGGAAGGCGTTGAAGAAGACGCCGAAGAACACGAGCACCGCGGCGGTGACGACCTTCGAGGTGGTGCCGATGCCCGAACGCGACCGTGAACAGGGCGCCGAGCACGATCCGGGGGATCGCGTTCAGGACCTTGATGTACGGGCTCAGCACGTCAGACAGGAAGCGGCTCTGCCCGAGAGAGATGCCGACGATCATGCCGCGCGATCACGCCGAAGATGAAGCCGAGCACCGCCTCCTTCAGCGTCACCCAGATGTTGGTCCAGATCGACCCGAACTGGGTGCCGTGCTTGAACCAGTTCACCAGCTGCGTGACGATCCCGCTGGGCCTGCCCCAGAAGAACGGGTCGACGATGCTCGACGCTCTTGGCCGTGAACAGCTGCCAGCCGCCGAAGATCAGCACGAACACTGCGATCCGCGGCAACACCAGAGCAGCGGGCCTTCCGTGCGCCGGTTGGCGGCTTTCTCAGCGCCGGCGATCTCGGCCTCGGAGAACGACTGCTCCGATGGCCTGAGCCTCAGGGCCGGTCTCGTTCGGCGCGATTTGGGCGTGGGTCGAGCGAATCCCAGCTCATGACTGTGCCCTCCTGACCTCGGCGCGGTAGCGGTGCGGGCGTAGGCGCGCTCGACCTCCTCGCGCAGCGCGCCCCAGATGTGGTGGTGCAGCTCCCGGAAGCGCTCGCCGAAGCGGATCTCCTGCACGGCGCCGCGGGGGCGCGGCAGGTCGACGTCGTAGACGGCCTTGACGGTGCCCGGGCTGGCCGTGACGACCACCACCTTGTCGGCCAGCGCGATCGCCTCCTCCAGGTCGTGTGTGACGAAGATCACCGTCGGCCGCGTCTGCTCCCAGAGCCCGAGCAGCTCGTTGGACATGATCGCCTTGGTCTGCACGTCGAGCGCGCCGAATGGCTCGTCCATCAGCAGCACCGAGGGCTCGTTGATCAGCGCCCCGGCCAGGGCGACGCGCTTGCGCATGCCGCCGGAGAGCTGGTGCGGATAGTGGTCCTCGAAGCCGGCCAGGCCGACGCGGCGCAGCCAGTCGGTGGCGCGCGCGCGGGCCTCGCGCTTGGCCACGCCGTGGAACAGCGGGCCCATCATCACGTTGCCGACGACCGTCTTCCACGGCATCAGCGCGTCGGCCTGGAACATGAAGCTCGTGCCGGCGGTGATTCCGCTGACCGGCTGCCCGGCCGACGCTGACGCTTCCGGCGCTGGGCCGATCGAGACCTGAAACCAGGCCGAGCGTCGTCGACTTGCCGCAGCCCGTCGGGCCGACGATGGCGCAGAACTGGCCCGGCTCGATCGTCAGGTTGAAGTCCGCGCAGCGCGGTGAACGCCCCGCCGGTCGGCGTGACGAACCGCTTGGTGGCTCCGCGCAGCTCGACTCCGGCCGCGCGGGCGGCCGGCTGATCGCGCACGGCTTCGCTGGCAGCAGCTGCCGCCATCTCTCTCCTCCTACCCTCGACTACACGTACTCGGGTACGCCTCGGCGCGCCCGGTGTGATCAAGTTAGGAGCGGCACGCGGTTCCCGGCAAGGCTTCTGCGCCTTACCCGACAAAGCCGCATTTGCATGACTTTTGCGCGTTTAGTGCAGCCGAGTTGCAGGGTAGGCCGGTGCGCCTAGACTCGGGCGGGAGGAGAGGCCATGTGGCGCCGAGGCCAGCTGTCAAACCGGATACTTGCGAGCGTTCTCGCGATCCTGGTGGCGACGACCGTCGTCGGCTTTGTCCTGGACACGCTCAGCCGTCGGGCGATCTCGAGCATCGAGTATCAGCGCCGCGCGCTCGCGATCGGCCCAGACGTTCGCGGCCATGCCCTCGATCCGCGAGGCGCTGTTCCGCCATGACGCCGGCCGACCGGCGCCTGATCCAGTCGCTGGCCCAGGAGGTGCGCAAGCAGACCGGGCGCCAGCTACATCGTCGTCATCAACCGCCACGGCGTCCGCTTCTCGCACCCCGAACCCGGCGCTGATCGGACGAGCGCGTCAGCCGAGCCGGTGGTGGCGCTCGATGGTCGTGACCACCTCGGTGTTGACCACGGCAACCTGGGAGTCTCGGCCACGCGCAAGGTGCCGCTGCGGGCGCCGGACGGGCGCGATCATCGGCGAGGTCTCGACCGGCATCCTGGAGAGCGCGATCTCCGGCCAGCTGCTGCACGAGCTGCCGACGGTGCTGCTCTACTTCGCGATCTCGCTCGGCATCGGCCTCGTCGCCTCGCTGACGCTCGCCCGGCGCCTGAAGCGCAGCACCTTCGGTCTCGAGCTCGATGAGATCGCCTCGCTGGTGCAGGAGCGCGAGGCGATGCTGCACAACATCCGCGAGGGCGTGATCACGCTCGACACGGACGAGCGCGTGACCCTGATCAACGACGAGGCGCGGCGGCTGCTGCCGATCGCCGAGTTCGCCCTGGGACGATCGATCGCCGAGCTCGTCGAGCCCGGTCGCCTGCGCGACCTGCTCAGCGGGGCCACCGCCGGCGAGGATCAGGTCGTGCTGACCGACGAGCACGTCCTGGTCGTCAACCGCATGCCGGTCCTGCGCGACGGCCGCCAGCTCGGGGCCGTGATCACGCTGCGCGACCGCACCGAGCTCGAGGCGCTGCTCCGCGAGCTCGACGGCGTCGACGCGCTCACCGACGCGCTGCGCGCCCAGCAGCACGAGTTCTCCAACCGCATGCACACGCTGGCCGGGCTGATCGAGCTGGGCGATCACGACGCGGCGCGCCAGCTACGCGCTCGACGTCTCCAAACTCAGCGGAGGTCTGGCCGAGTCGATCCGGGCGCAGATCGAACCGCCGGAGCTCGCCGCGATGCTGCTGGCCAAGACGACCATCGCCGCCGAGCGCGGCGTCGAGCCTGACCCTGACCGAGGACTCGCGCCTGCCCGCTGACGGGGTTGACGTCTCGGCCGTGCTGACGATCGTCGGCAATCTGATCGACAACGCGATCGACGCGGCCGCCGCTGGACCACCGCCGGCAGCGCGTGACCGTGGACGTGCTGGCGGGCGACTGCGTGACGATCGCGGTCTGGCGACAGCGGCCATGGGATCTCCCAGGCGGCGGAGCCGATGATCTTCAACGACGGCTTCACCACCAAGCCGGCGGAGCCCGACCGCCAGCGCGGTCTCGGCCTGGCGCTCGTGCATCGGCTGGTGCGCAACGCCGGCGGCACGATCTCCTTCACATCCTGCGGCTCGGCCGGCGGTGGGACGACCTTCCGGGTGGCGCTGCCCCTCAACGTCCGCGGCGACGCCGAGGTCAGCGCGTGATCGAGCACCCTGATCGTCGAGGACGACTATCACGTGGCCTCGATCCACGGCGCCTATCTCCGCCGGGTCGAGGGTTTCGAGGTCGCCGGGCACGCCTCGACACTGACCAGTGGCCGGGACGCCATCGACCGCCTGATCCCCACCCTGGTGCTGCTCGATATCTATCTGCCCGACGGCAACGGCCTGGACCTCCTGCGAGAGGCGCTCGAGCCGCGGGGCCCGCGGCCCGACTTCCTCGTCATCACCGCGGCGCGCGACATGCAGAGCGTCCGCGACGGCGATGCAGCTCGGCGCCGTGCACTACCTCGTCAAGCCGTTCAACTATGCGCAGCTCGAGGAGCGGCTGGTCGCCTACCGCGAACTCAACCGGCGGCTCGACCGGATCGGCCACGCCGAGGAGCGGGAGGCCGAGCAGCACGAGGTCGACGCTCTCTACAGCCTGCTGCGCGGCCCCACCGGTCTCCCCAAGGGCCAGTCGGCGCCAACCATGGCGCTCGATCCGCGAGTCTGCTGCAGGACTCCCCGGAGGAGCTCTCGGCCGCCGAGATCGCCGCGCAGATCGGCATCAGTCGCTCGACCGCGCAGCGCTACCTGGCCGAGCTCGCGCGGCAGGGCAAGGTCGAGCTGCGCCTGCACTACGGCGCGGCCGGCCGCCCCGAGCACCGCTACCGGCTCGCCACCGGCGCAGGGTGAGTCTGGCGCGGTCCAGCGGGACCGCGCCTTACGATTGCATGCGTGACCTATTCGATCGTTGCCCGTGACCACGAGACCGGCGAGCTCGGCGTCGCCGTCCAGTCGCACTGGTTCGGCGTCGGCCCCATCGTGCCCTGGGCCCGCCCGGGGGTTGGGCGCGGTCGCCACCCAGGCCAACGCCCGCGCGGCCTACGGGCCCGAGGCGCTCGAGCTGCTCGCCGCCGGCGTCTGCGCGCCGAGGCGGCGATTGCGCGGCTGATTGCCGCGGATCCCGGCGCGGCAGAGTCGCCAGCTGGCCATCGTCGATGCGCGGCGGTGGCGCTGCCGCCCACACCGGCTCGGCCTGCATGGCCTTGCCGGACATGTGACGGGCGACCAGGTTTCCTGCCAGGCCAACATCATGGCCAACGCCAGCGTCTGGCCGCGGATGCTGGAGGCCTTCGCTACGGCGGCCGGCCCGCTGGCCAGCCGCCTGCTTGCCGCGCTCGATGCCGCGGAGGCAGCGGGCGGGGACCTCCGCGGCCGTCAGTCCGCTGCGCTCCTGGTCGTGCCCGCGCAGGGCGAGTGGTGGGAGACCAGCCTTTCGCTTGCGGGTGGAGGATCACCCCGAGCCGCTGGTCGAGTTGCGGCGGCTCTACGGCGTGCGACTGCGCCTACGAGTTGGCCGGGCGTGGCGATGAGTTGACGGGCGAAGGCCGCCACGCTGAGGCCGCCGTGCTCTTCGGCCAGGCCCACGAGCTCGCTCCGGACAACCACGAGCTGCTCTTCTGGTCCGGCCTCGGCACCGTGCTATCCGGCGATGTGGAGCGCGGAGTCGAGCTCGTCCGTCAGGCGATCGCGCTGCAGCCCGGGTGGGCCGAACTGCTCCCGCGTCTGGGAGAGGATGTTGCGCCCTGCGGCCCGGGTCGTCTGTGAACGCCTGGGCCTGCCGATCTCGTGGTTGACTCGCTCGGCCGATGAATCCGATGGAGGTCAAGGCGAGCAATCGCGACACCCTGCGCTTCTGCATCGAGGTTTCCCGACCGTACTCGCGGCTGCTCGATTCCCAGCTGGATCTGCATCACGATCGGCGTGCTGATCGACGGTGTGGCCACGCCGCTGGTGTTCGCGGCCACGCTTGAGCGGATCGTGCGACTGAACGGCTCTGCACACCTGTGGCACACCTTCGGCACGCTGGTGATCCTCTACGCGGTGCTGCTGATTGCCGGCACGATCTGCTGGCGGCTGGCCGGCTGGCTCGAGTGGGAGGGCTGCACCAAGGCGTTCTCCAACTCCGTCGCGGTGGCCTTCGACCGGCTGCTCGAGCTCAGTTACCGCTGGCACGTCGACCACCCCTCGGGTGAGGTCTCCTCCACCCTGTCCACCTTCTCCTGGGCATTGATGCAGGCGATCGACGAGCTCAGCTGGGGGATGTTGCGCATCGTCGTCGGCGTGCTGGCCGCCATCGTTGTGCTGCTCGTCGTGGCCTGGCCGGTTGGCCTCATCGTCGCCGTCTTCACGGCGATCTTCATCTGGCTGATGGTGGTCCGGTCCAAGCCGGTCACCGAGGCGTCGATCCGATTCTCGGCCGCGCACACCGAGGCGGAGGGCGTGGCCTTCGACGTGATCCGCAACATCTCCACGGTCAAGGCGCAGAGCGGGCAGCGGCTCGAGCGCGCGACGCTCTCGCGCAAGCTGCACGGGTCGGTCTCCGCCGACCTCGGCGCCCGGCGCGCGTTCACCGTCACGCGCACGTGGATGTCCTCGATCATCAACACGATGAGCTGGGGCGCGCTGTTCATCGGCGTCCTGCTTGCGCTGCACGGCGACGTCGTCGGCCGGGACCATCTACCTGATCCTGTTCTACGCCTCGCAGGTCGCCGACCAGATCATCCAGAGCTTCCAGACCACGCGCTCGCTCTCGCGCGCGCTCGGGCGCGGGTCCAAGCTCGTCGGCCTGATCAACTCCGACCCCGAGGTGGTCGACGCACCGCGGGCCCCGTCGCTGACGGTACCGCGGGGGGCGATCGATTTTGACGCCGTGGGTTTCTCCTACGCCCCGGAGCAGCCGCTGATCGAACGGCTGAACCTCAAGGTGGCGCCGGGTGAGCACGTCGGAATCGTCGGGCCCTCCGGTGGTGGCAAGTCGACGCTGACGCGACTCGTGCTGCGCTTCATGGATGTGACCCAGGGGGACATCCGGATCGATGGGCAATCGATCCGCGACGTCACTCAGGATTCGTTGCGCCGGCACATCTCCTACGTGCCCCAGGACCCCCAGATGCTGCACCGCTCGATCGCCGAGAACATCTGGCTGGGCCAGACGGGCGAGCCCGACCTCGAGCAGATCATCGAGGTCAGCCGGGCTGCCCATGTGCATGACTTCGTCGAGGTGCTGCCCGAGGGCTATGGCACGATCGTCGGCGAGCGCGGGCTCAAGCTCTCCGGCGGTCAGCGCCAGCGTGTGGCGATCGCTCAGGCGATGCTCAAGCGCGCGCCCATTCTGATCCTCGACGAGGCCACCAGCGCGCTGGATTCCGAGTCCGAGCGCCTCGTGCAGCGGGCCCTGTGGTCGTTGATGGCGGATTGCACGTCGCTGGTGGTCGCGCACCGCCTGTCGACCATCGCGCGGCTGGATCGCATCGTCGTGGTCGAAGAGGGCGCAATCACCGATACCGGAACCCACGAGCAGCTGCTCGCCCACGGCGGCACCTATTCCCGGTTGTGGGAGCACCAGTCGGGCGGCTTCATCGAGTGAGTGAGTCAGCTACGTGGCCGCCGCCGACTCCTCGCGCCAGCGGCCGACCCTGGAGCGCAACTGGAGATAGGCAATGGAGCCGGGCAGGATGGGCAGCCAGAAGGAGATGATGCGGTAGGCCAGCACGGCCAGCACCGCGGTACTGCCGTTGACACCAAAGGCGATGAAGGAGCCGATCATGCCGCCCTCGACTCCTCCGATGCCACCGGGAATCGGCAGCGCGTTGGCCAGTTGGCCCACGTAATAGGCCAGGACTACGACCGCGAGGGGTGGCGTGGCGCCAAAGGCCCGGAAGGCCGCCCACAGCGTGGCGATGTCAAAGGCCCAGTAGACGACCGCGCCGAGCAGGGCGGGCTTGGGCTGGCCGAGGATCTCGGCCGCCGCCTCGAACCCACCGTGGAGCGTGGCGGGCACGGTGGCCAGCTTCTTGAGCAGCGATCCCGGCCCGTGACCGCGTCGGCCCAGGCGCGAGAGCCAGCGCTCGGCTCGGTCGGCCGAGAAGCCCGTGGCCAGGGCCAGCGCAATCACGACGGCGCCAAACGCGGCCGGTAGCACGGTCAGGCCGGTCGGAGAGTTTCCCGAGAACAGTCCGACCGCGAGACCCCCGCCGAAGACCACGAGCGCCAGCATGAAGACGCCGTACAGGAGCAGCTCAAAGCTGGTCATGCGCCGGGCCACGGATTTCGCGGACAGACCGGCGGCCCGCAGGGCCCACACGGTCAAGGCGATGCCCCCAGCGCCTCCAGCGGCCAGAAGCTTGGTGGCCACCGCGCCGGCCAGGGTGATCTGGTAGCTCGAGCCCCAGGCGATCCGCACCCCGCCGCAGGAGAACATCAGCCGTAGCAGGGCCATGTAGCCGAACAGCGAGATGCACTCGAGCCCTACGGCCGCGCCGAGCCACAGCTTGTTGCCGTAGCGAAGCCGGTGCAGACTCTTGCCAAAGCCGGCCAGCTGGGGTAGGACAGCGAAGATGAAGATGATCACCACGCCGATCACCAGCAGCGCCAGAAGACTGCGGCGGTGATCGCGCATGAAGTGGCGCAGGCCCGACGGCGCCTCCTGCTCGTCCTCGCACATGGGGTCACGATCCCAGCCCGCGTCCGGGTCGCCCGGCGTCTGCTCCTGAGTCGCACGATCCGAGTCCGTGCGTGTGGACTCGAGCCTGCTTGCCATGGGGCTCCTTGCTTGATGGGGCTGCGTGCTTGCCTGTCAGGCCTACCCATGCTCTCATGGCCCGAACCTCGATGGGCGGCGGCGTGCGCACGCCGGGCTGACTAGAGCGTGCCGATTCGATCGAGCGGCCAGTAGGTGAAGAATGCCGTGCCGACGATCCACCTCTGCGGAACGGGTCCCCAGAAGCGGCTGTCATCAGAGATCCCGCGATTGTCGCCCATCATGTAGTAATCGCCGTTGGGCACGGTGATCCGCCGGGGGAATTGGCAGTAAGCGGGACCGGTATGGCAGCCTCGGAGGTAGGGGCCGCGTTCCCGCACCCCGTCGCGCAGCACCTTCCCGTCGATGATCTCGAGGTGGTCCCCGGGCAGTCCGACCACGCGCTTGACGTAGGTCTCCGTCGACTCCGGACCAGAATCCCGGGCGCAGGCCTGTTGCCGCCCATAGCCCTGATGGGGGTTGCCGCAGACGCCCTCACTGCCCTGCCCGGCACCCACGGGGGGATGAAAGACGACAATGTCACCGATGCCCGGGTGTCGGGCCAACCGGTCGACCAGGATCCGCTGGCCGATGGCCAGGGTCGGGATCATCGAGCCGCTCGGGATCTTGTAGGGCTTGACCAGCCAAGCCTGGATCAGCAGGGCGACCGCCACCGCGATGGCCACGGAGATGGCCAGCTCGATCACGGTGCGCAGGCTGCCGCCGCCGCGCCGGCCCTGGCCCGGTTGCTCAGCTGGGGCCTCGATCACGCGCCCGGCACCGTCCACATCTGTGCCACGGGAGCCCGACCGCTGGCCGTGGCCGGAAACTCACTGTCCAGGGATGCCGCCAGAGCCAGAGCCAGGGCGCCGCTGGCGACTGCTCGCCGGATCAGCATCAGCCACCGGCGACGGCAGCGGGCCGTCGGCTCAAGGTGTCGGCCCGCTTGCGTGAGGCCACCGAGCTCAGCCTCGAGCCGGGCAAAGAAGTCTCGGCTCATGCGGTGCCCAGGACTGCTCTGAGCCGGGAGAGTCCACGGCTCACGCGCTTGCGCACGACCAGCTCCGAGCAGCCCAGCGCCCGTGCGATCTCGGCGTACTCGCGTTCCTCGATCACTCGAGCGCGAACCGCCGCCTGTTCGTCGTCGGGGAGTCCGGCCAGCAGTTGCCCGGCTTCGTCGTGGCGCGCGCTCGCGGCCAGCTCCAGGACCCGCTCGATGTCGTGATCCTCGACGGCCAGCGCGGCTGCGCCCACACGCTGCCGGGCCCGGGCGTCCACCCGGCCGCGTCGGAGGCTGTGGCCGAGCACGTTGCGGGCGATTCCGACCAGCCAGCCCGTGGCTGAGTCGCTCGTCGGGGTGTAACGGGCGGCGGAGACCAGCACAGCCGCAAATACCTCGGCGGTCAGGTCGGCGGCCAGATCCGGATTACCGGTACGTCTCATCGACCAGCCTACGATTAAGGCCAGGTGCCGCCGGTAGAACACGCTGAAGGCCCGCTCGTCACAGGCGGCGATGCCGGCCAGCAGCTGTGCGTCGGACCACCGGGCGCGATTTCTCATCTGGGCCATCTCAGGGGAATACCGGATCGGGCTCCGGTTGTGACCGGATAGCGCAGAGCCATTTTCTGCGCGAGAGTTAGGCGGCGCCCATCGGAGAGGGCATGGGGACGAGCGGTTGGCTTAGGACGATGAATCAAGACTGGGAAGAGATCAGGTCAGGACAGCGCCGCGACGGGCGGGGCCGCGAATCCGCGGAACTGCGGGAGCTCAGGCAGGAGATTGGCGAGCTGCGCCGCGCCAACAGGCGACATGAACCGCGACCGCCCCGGCCCGCCGAGCGGCGCAACCTGCGCTACGAGAGTAACGGCCCGCGTCGTCGGCGGGCTGGTCGGTCACGGCGCCGACGCTGGCTGATCGCCGTGCTCGGTCTGGCGTTGCTGTCGCTCGCGGTCACCCTCCTCATGCGCGCTCCCGAGGCCCCGCGGTCGTTCCGGCTGCCCAGCCGAACGAGCCTGGCCCGCATGACGCTGGAGCGGCGGGTCGTGGCGGTGGCCGGCAGCCAGGTGGGCTACAGCACCGATCCCTCCGATTCGTACTGCAACAAGTTCAGCGCCTACTGGGGGGCCGGCACCCCGAGCTGTGCCCCCGGTGAGGCCGCGGAGGAGTGGTGTGCCGACTTTGCCGCCTGGGCGTGGCAGCGGGCGGGCCTCGCGGTCAACTACGGCTATGGCCCGGGGGACCTCAATGCCGGAGCTGCCAGCTTCTACGAGTGGGGGATCAACCATGGCACCTGGCATTCGGTGGACAGTGGCTATCGCGCGGCGCCCGGTGATGTGGCGGTGTACGGCCTGAGGCTCGAGCCCTCTCCCTGGGCCGCGCACGTGGCGATTGTCGTCGACGACCCGCCCGGCCAGCGCGGGCCGAACGTGATCAACGGAGACGGTGACCGGACCGGGTTCTCGGTGGTCGAAACCGGCCACGATCAGTTCCGGGCCGATACCGGTAAGCACCAAGGCGCCCTGTTGGCCGGCTACGTCAGCCCGTAATGAGCGCACGCGAGACACTGCATCATGGTCATGGCTGACGGGTCCTCTCTCTTCGGCGGCATCGAGACGGGCGGAACCACATGCGTCTGCGCGTTGGCCACCGCTACCGGTGAGATCGTTGCGCGCTGCGAGCTGCCCACCGTCGATCCGCCGGCGACCCTCGAACAGATGGCTGCCTTCTTCCGAGGTCATAAGCGCCCGGAGGCCATCGGGATCGGCTCGTTCGGCCCGGTGGATCTGGATCCCCAATCGCCCACCTGGGGCCACGTGACCAACACCCCCAAACTGGCCTGGCGCAATGCCCGGGTCGCGCCCTGGATCCGCGACGAACTGGGCGTGCCGGTGGTCTTCGACCATGACGTGGCGGCTGCGGCCTACGGCGAGTACGTCTGGGGGGCCGGCCGGGGATTGCCGAGCCTCGCCTACCTCACCGTCGGCACCGGCATCGGTGTCGGCCTCGTTCTCGGTGGCCGTGTCTGGTACGGAGCGCTGCTACCGGAAGTCGGACACATCCGAATTCCGCGCGTCCCGGGCGACCCGTATGGCGGATCGTGCCCATCTCATGGCGACTGTTGGGAGGGCTTGGCCTGCGGACCCGCGCTCGAGGCTCGCTACGGCTGCCAGCCCAGTGACCTACCGGCCGAGCATCCCGCCTGGGAGCTCGAGGCCCAGTACACCGCGGCCGGGATCCTGGCCATCTCTCTGGTTGTCTCGCCGCACCGACTGGTCGTGGGGGGTGGCATCGGGCGTCGGGGGGATCTCCTGCTCCGGCTGCGCGAACGGGTGCGTGAGCTGTTGGGCGGTTACCTCGACAGTCCCATGTACGACGCGGAGATCGACAGCTACCTGGTGGCTCCCGAGCTCGGCGCGGACGCCGGCGTGCTCGGTGCGGTCGCGCTGGCCCGCGACCGCACGCTGCGGGCTGCCCGAACCTAGCTCCGCCGCCGATCAGGCGGCCAGGTTGAGCGGCTCCGGGGGCGGGCTCGAGGTGAGCGAGGTGCCCAACGATGCGGCACAGACCAGGCCGATGCCGACGGCGTCCCTGAGTGTGATCCGCTGGCCGATGACGGCGGCGCCGGCCAGCGCGGCCGCCGCCGGCTCGAGGCTCATCAGCACGCCGAACGTGGCGGTGGAGAGCTTGCGCAGGGCCTTCAACTCCAATGAGTACGGTATGGCTGAGCTCAACATCCCCACGGCTACGCCGACGGCGAGCGTGCCCGGAACGACCAGTCTGGAGCCGCCCGCCCGGACCCCGAGTGGGAGCGCCACGAGCGCGGCGACCGTCATCGATACGGCCAGCCCTGAACTGTCCTTGAACACCTTTCCGAGCTGGGCCTGGAGCAGGATGTAGCCGCCCCAGAGCATCCCGGCGATCGCGGCCAGGGCGAGACCCAGTGCGTCGGTACCGGTGGCAATGCCGTTGCAGAGAGCGACGATTCCGCCGGCCGCGAGCGCCGCCCAGAGCAGATCCCGCCGATGGCGTGAGCCGAGAAGCGCCACCAGCAGCGGCCCGATGAATTCGATCGTGACAGCTGTGCCCAGGGGGATCCGGCTGATCGCCTCATAGAAGGTCAGGTTCATCCCGGCCAGAATCAGCCCCAGCGCGCCGGCGGTGAGAGCCTGCCGCCGGGACATGGCGCGCAGGCTCGGACGGGTCACGGCAAGCATGACCAGGCTGGCCGCCCCGAGCCGCAGCAGACAAGCTCCGCTGGCCCCCACGTCCTTGAAGATCGTCGTGGCCCACGCGGCGCCTGCCTGAACAGAACTGATGCTCGTGAGCACGAGCGCCTGCGCCGGGACTCGCGGCGAGTGGCGGACCGGCCTTTTGCGGCGGGCGTACGTGGTCATTGTCGGATTGTCCGGGATCCCGCGGTACGGTTCGGAGCATCTGTCGACTGTTTGGCATGTCGGCCGGCGAGCACCCGGTACGGGCCACGTTCTGGCTCGTCGGTGCGCCGGACAGCCTGGCGGCGCAGAGCCACCGCAATCCGGACGGGACCGGCGTCGGCTTTTTTGATCGCCAGGGCGTCCCGCATCTGGACAAGCAGCCGATGGCCGCCTTCCAGGATCGGATCTTCGCCACAGAGGCGCGAGAGATCCGGTCTCGAACCTTCGTGTCACACGTTCGCCATGCCACCACGGGTGGGCTGACCGTCGCCAATACCCACCCGTTCTGTCTCGGCGACCGCCTGTTCGCCCACAACGGTGTGATCGACGACCTGCCCAAGCTCGAGCGGGAGCTGGGCTCGTATCGCCAGATGGTGAGGGGTCAAACAGATTCCGAGCGCTATTTTGCGCTCATCACGCGCGAGATAGATCGCCACGACGGAGACGTCGGGGCCGGCATCGGCGCCGCCGTGCGTTGGGTCGCCGGCAACCTGCCGGTCCTATCGATCAACTTCGTCCTGATCACGGCGGACGAGTTGTGGGCGTTGAGGTTCCCGGAGGAGCACTCGCTGTTCGTGCTGCAACGCTCCGAAGGGGGTAACCAGTCGAACTCGGCCGCGGCCTTGGATCAGACCAGCAGTCACGGCACACGCGTACGCAGCGAGGATGCCCGCGACCGGGCGACGGTGATCGTCGCCAGCGAACGCATGGACGATGACGACGGATGGCACGAACTGGCCAGTGGAGAGCTCATCCACGTCGATGCCTCGCTCAGCGTGGAGACCGTGCAGCTCTTCGGTTAGTGCCGGGCCCACCGAGGTTCGCTACCGGCCGCCCGCATCGAAACGGCGACGGTCGCGCTTGGTCGGGCGCCCCCCGAGATCGACCGGTCCGCCGAGCCGGCGCAACTCGGCCTGGCGCTCACGCTGCGCCACGCTCTCCTCGGTCTCGTCGTACAACTCCGTCGCCTCGGGCGCCGACACGCGTCGCTCTGCAGCGCCGCGCACGATCACGGTCCGCCGGACGGTTCCCACCGTCACTTCGAGTTCGTCGCCCAGGGCGAGCACCCGGCTGGGCTTCACCGCCACGCCGTTGACGTGAACCCGGCCTCCCTTGACGGCCTGCGCCGCCATGGCGCGCGTTTTGAACAGCCTGGCCGTCCATAGCCACCTGTCGACTCGCATCAACTCACGCTGAGGGCGGAAACACGCCCCTCAGCCTCCAGCCCTCGACGCGATCGCGGCGTCATCGCTGGCACGGTAGCGCTTCGCCGCCAAGTCGACCCGACTGCCGTAGGCTCTGCCGCACGATGCCGTCGCTGCGCAAGAGCCACGCCGTCCAGCTATTCAGCGGACTCCCCAAAGAGTACGACCGGACCGGGGCGGTGATGAGCTTCGGCCAGGATCCGAGGTGGCGACGCGCCCTGGTCGACGCGGTTGCGCCGGAGCCGGGAATGCGGATTCTCGATGTGGCAACCGGCACGGGAATGGTTGCCTTCGCCCTGGCAGGGCGGGGCGCGACAGTAGTGGGGCTGGATCAGAGCGAGGCGATGCTGGGTGCCGCCAGGGCTCGTCTGCAGCGCACCCCGCAGCTGGCCGACCGGCTGTCCTTCGCGTTGGGCGAAGCTGAGGCCCTGCCCTTCGCGGACGGGCAATTCGACGCCCTGTCCTTCACCTACCTTCTGCGTTACGTCGACGATCCGGCAGCGACCATGCGCGAACTGGCCCGAGTGGTGAAGCCCGGCGGACGCATCGGGATGGTTGAGTTCGGGGTGCCCGGCCAGCCGCTGCTGCGCACACTGTGGCGTATCCACACAAGGGTCGGGTTGCCGCTGATCGGACGCGCGGTGTCCCGCGACTGGTACGAGGTCGGGCGATTCCTCGGCCCCAATATCGAGCAATTCCACGCCGCGACACCGGATATTCCGGGCCTGTGGCAGAGGGCCGGAATCGGTCACGCGGTGCAGCGAGACATGAGCTTCGGTGCGGGAATCGTCGTCACGGGCGTCCGAGACGACAATGGACGTCAATAGATCAGACGCCTCGCGCCCGGCGTTCTACGCCCTGTCCTCCGGAGGCTGGCGCGATCTGGTCACGCTCCTGCACCCGCCTTACACGGCGTGGCATCTCAGCTACGTCGCTATCGGCGCGGCGCTGGCGCCCGTGTTCGTGCTCTGGCGCTTGGGCGCGGCACTGGCGGCGTTCTTCCTCGCCCTCGGAGTCGCCTCCCACGCGCTGGACGAGCTGGTGGGTCGACCCCTGGGGACCCAGATCTCGCGCCGGACGCTGATCGCCCTGGCCGCCATGGGGCTCGGCGGCGCGATCGCCATCGGCATCGTCGCCGCGGTGCTGGTTTCGCTCTGGCTGATCCCCTTTATAGCCGTCGGCGCCTTTCTGGCCCTGGCCTACAACCTGGAGCTCTTCGCCGGCCGCTTTCACACCGATATGTGGTTTGCGGTTGCCTGGGGTTTCTTCCCGGCGTTCACCGGCTGGTTCGTGGAGGCGCGCGATGTGCGGGCTGAAGGCGTACTCGTCGCGTTGGCCTGCCTATTGCTCAGTCTCGCCCAGCGCCGTTTATCCAGCCCGGCGCGGGAGCTGCGCCGGCGGACGATCTCGATCGTCGGGCAGCAGACGCTGCGCGACGGCCAGGTGAGAGAGCTCGATGACAGGCTCCTGCTCGTCCCGCTGGAGGGTGCTCTTTCGGCACTGTGGATGGCGATGGTCGTACTCGGCGCGACGCTCGTCATCGCGCGCCTCTAGGGGTCCCGCGTCCATAACGAGGCTCGCGTGAGGCCGCTGGGCCTACGCTAGTGCCGCCCGCGTACCACCTCGTTGACGCCGGGCTGCTGTTGCAGGATCTCCTCAGCGGTCTGGGTGTTCTCGATGATTTCCTGCGTGGACGGCACCGGCTCGAGGACCGCTTCCGTGGGCGGGCTATCGACCTCCGGGAGCACTGGTGGCGCCGGCACTGGCGCGTCGTGGCGTGGCTCGGAATCAGGCATGGGGACGAGCTACCCATGCGGGCAGCGAATGACCGGATGTTCCATCTTGTGTGACTCGCGTGATCCGATTCGAGCTTCCGTCCGTATTCAGAAGCGAGCACTCACGCCACTAAACGAACGGAGCGAGTATGGGACTCGACAATCCAATTCATCTATTGCTGTTGCTGGTCATCCTGCTGCTGGTCTTCGGCGCCAAGCGGCTGCCGGAAATGGGCCGCTCGCTGGGTCACGGGCTGCGCGGGTTCAAGGAAGCGATCGGCGGTGAGCCTTCGATCCACCATCTGGACACGGCGCCCTCGGTGGTACCCACCACACCGGTGACCGAGAGCACGCCCTCCAGCGAGCCGACGCTCGCCACGGCTACTCGGTCCGAGTAGGAGCACCTGGTGGGCACCTTGCGAGCAACCCGCGTGCTACGCACGGCGTTGAGCAGTGTTGGTCACGGCCAGCAGCTGACGTTCGTCGACCACCTCGACGAGTTGCGAACCCGGTTGATCGTGTCGTTGGCGGTCGCCGGGGTCGCGTTCGGATTCTGCTTTTGGCAGAACGGGACGCTGCTGCACGTCATCAACGCGCCCCTGGCCCACCAGACGGCGCAGCAGATCCGCCACGGCAACGGGCTGCTGGGCCAGAGCTACACCACCCAGCGCTCGGCCCGCGACCTCGCGGTACAGGTGAAGTCGCTGGTCAGCGTGGTGGAGTCGCATGCCTCGACGGTCGAAGGCGCAGCGCTGCATCAGATCGGCACAGCGGTCAGCCACGACATCAAGCGGCTCTCCGCCCCGCCGGGAGGCGATCGGCCGATCACGCTGGGGCTCGGTGAGCCATTCGCCACGACGGTCACCGTCTCGCTGATCTTTGCGCTGATCATCTCGCTGCCGTTCTTGCTGCTGCAGGCGTACAACTTCCTGATGCCGGCCCTCGAGCCGGAGGCCAGGAGGCGCGCCCGGCCGATGATGGTCGCCATCCCGGGTCTGTTCCTGGCGGGTGTGGCGTTCGGATACTTCGTGGTGCTGCCCGCAGCAGTCCACTTCCTGCAGAACTTCAACTCCGGACAGTTCAACGTGTTGGTACAGGCGAGTCTGTACTACAGCTTCGCCGCCAAGCTGCTGCTCGCCATGGGCGTTGTCTTCGAGGTTCCGGTGCTGGTGGTCGCAGTGACACAGGGCGGTGCTATCAGTACGCGTCAGCTCAGGCATGGGCGTCGTTACGCGGTTGCCGCCTGCGCTGCGGTGGGTGCCTTTCTGCCTGGCGATGCCGTCACGATGTTGCTGGAGACCATCCCGCTGTACATCCTGTTTGAGCTGGGCATAGCCGTCTCGGCCCTGCTCGAGCGCCGTCAGCGGCGCGCCGCCGCCCGGGTACCCCGCTCCGTAGAGCAACCCGTTGTTTCGTGACATGCAGTGATCCGTTTCGCGTCTTTGCGCGAATAACTGATGTAAGGCAATCCGCCAAACCTGGAGAATCCACATGACCGACGTTCAATCACCTGTAAGCCGTGGGCAGTTCCTGCGGAACACCGCCAAGGGCGGTCTCGTTCTTGCCACCAGCGGCGGCGTTCTCGCGTCCGTAACCGGCGTGGCGTCGGCGGCCAGCATGACCACCAGCAGTGACATCTCGACCATGCAGGCGGCTTACACGGCCGAGAGTCTCGCGGTGTACGTGTACGGCGCCATCATCGCCAACTTCAGCAAGTTCTCGCATCCGAAGCTGACCAACAAGGACTACTTCGTGGCTGCCTTGGCCGACGAGAAGGCGCACAAGGCTTTCCTGGCCAAGGCCCTGGGCTCCAAGACGCCGAAGCTGACCAATGCCAGCTTCCAGATCCCGGCCGCGGTGCTGAAGTCCGGCCAGAGCCTGCTGAACACCGGCGTCGCCCTGGAGACCGCGTTCGTCGAGGCCTACCTGGGTGCTTCCAGCACCTTCAGCTCCGCTGATCTGCGCCTTCTGGCCGCCAAGATCGCCGCCAACGAGGCGACGCACTTCAGCTTCTTTGATGCGGCTGCCGGTGGGCACGGCGTGCTGCCGGCCGTTCCGTCGACCGCGACCATCCCCGCGACGGTTGCCAAGCTCAAGCCGTTCCTGACTGGCAAGTAAGCGAAGTAACCAGCAGTTCACCTTGGGCCGGCGCATGCGCCGGCCCAAGGTCGTTCAGGGCTCGGTCGCGGCCCGCGAGCGGGCGACGCCCGCCGAGCGCCGAGTTCGGGTCACCTTTTAGGTGACGTTAGCCGCCTGGAGTGATCCGTTTTCCGTTGCCACACGCATAACCAGCAAGGGACTACTCAACAGCGCAGGGACGCGTGCATCTGAAGGAGAGATGGGATGGACGAGCTGAACCTTGTTGATATCGATGTGGACGGTGCGGTGCAGGAGACAGCCGCCGCTCTGGACGGGGACACCCGTGCGAGCTTCCTGCGCAAGGCCGGGATGGCCGGCGGAGCGTTGGCCGGAAGTGGCGCGCTGGTCGGCGTTCTGGCCCCCGGCGCCTCGGCCCGTGGGAGGCGCGGCGGTTGGTGGGAGCAGTCCCAGGTCGGTCGGCCGCCGCGTGGCTTCGGCCGCGGGGACATCGGGATCCTCAACTTCGCGCTGGCGTTGGAGTATCTCGAAGCGGCGTTCTACAACCAGGCGACGGCCGCGGGCAAGATCACCGATCCAGCCACGATGGCCTTCCTCGTTACCACCACACGGGACGAGAACGCACACGTCGCCGCGCTGAAACAGGCCCTCGGGTCAGATGCCATCGCGATGCCCACGTTCGAGTTCCAGGGCATCCCGGAGAACCAGGCCAAGTTCCAGCAGACGGCCTACGTTCTGGAGAACACCGGCGTGCACGCGTACCTCGGCCAGTTGACGAACATCTGTTCGCCGGCCTACCTGGCCGCGGCCGGCTCGATAGCGACGATCGAAGCACGACACGCCGCCGTCATCGGGTCGATCATCAACGACACGCCGGCCGGGATCGCTCCCAACGGGCCGTTCGATACGCCCGAAACCGCGGAACAGATCCTGAGTGCCGTGGGCGGCACCGGGTTCGTCACCGGCGGGCTCCCCACCAGCTAACCGTCCGGGTCAGCCGGTTGGAGGGCGTCATTGCGACGCCCTCCAACCACTGGGCCTCGCGCGAGGCCTCCAGCCACCGGTGAGCCAGAAAGCCGGGGATGTTCAGTGACTCAACGTCGGGTACGTCCCGGGCGTCGAGCCGGGCAGGCTGGGGTTGGGCGGCCCCGCGGGCATGACATCGTGACCGTGTAGGTCGTGGCCGCGGATGAGCCGGCGGGTCTGGTGGTCAGCGTCCGTTGCTGAGGTGGGCCACCCGGGCGGTGTCTCCGGCTCGCCAAAGTTGGCTGCGAGCCCCAGGCAGCCTCTTCAGGTATCGGTCCAGGAAGGCGATGGTGACTCGCTCGACGACGCCCACTTGCGGTTGCTCGTTCGTGTACGGGGGCCGATGGCCCGCTCCGAGCAACGTCAGCAGGAACTTGGGCGTATGCGCGGCGTGGAAGAAGTCGTAGGTGTACTTCGGCAGGTTGATCTCATCGGCGGTTCCCTGCGCGGCCAGGAGCGGCGGGTTTGGACCGCGAAAGTAATTACCCGGCAACACCTCTGCGCCGGAGAGGATGACGGCGGCGCCAACCCGACGATCCACGTAGCGCTGGTCGTAGGCCGTGGCCAGCGCGGTGGCGGCGCCGTCGGACTGTCCGGCGACGGCCACCTCATGAGGATCAACCAGACCGGAGAGAATCCCGTGGTCAGCGGCCGCGGCCGCCAGGATTCGGGTCATCACGAAGCTCATGTCGGCGGGCTGGTTGACGATATCCGCCTCGTTAGCCCCACCCGGCGCGTCCGCATTGCTCAGGGGAAAGATCGGTGCCGCGACCACGTAGCCGGCCCGGGCCCAGGCCTGGAGCAGTGGCGCGTAGACTCCGGGGGTGGCGTTGAGGCCGTGACCGAACACGATGAGCGGGAACGGCCCGAATGACTGTCGCGGGCCGACTGGCCAGGGCGTCCACGCGTGACGGGCTACCGATGGCTGGATAGCGAATCACCGTCACCAGTGGACGCGGCTGGGGCGGTCGCCCGCGGAAGTGCACGAGTCGACGAGTGTCTATGAACCGGACGATGATCTTTCCCACCGCGAAGGGCGTACCCGGGCCATGAGTCACGCGCGCGTGACGGCCTTTCGCGGAGAGTGTGGTCTGACGCGCCGAGGAACTCCCATGCCCGAGAAGGGCGATCGCGCCGGCCAGGGCCACCGCCGAAGCGACAACACGTCCCAGGTGAGGCGCCCATTTGACCACGACGGAGCGGCTGACGGTACACGACTGCCTCGCGTTCGGTCCCGGTCGAAGCTGTGGAACGGGATGGCTCCGCCAGTTGCATCGCCGGGGCCGGTGACCGCTAACGCGGGCCGCCGGCCAGTTTTGTCTGAGCGGATTCTCATGGATCATCAGCAGGAGCGTTTATCTCGCCCCCGTATCACATGGGTGGAGTTGAGTCACCATGGCTATCCCGGAACTGGACAGAGGAACGAGCCCGCGCTCCCAGCGCATTCAGACCTTCGCCCGGCCCCTGCTGGACGATGACGTGCTGATCGCGCGTCGGGCCGCGGAGCGCCGGCAGCTTCGGCGGCGGCAGATCCACCGTCGGCGGACTTTTTTCGGGATCGTGGTCCCCCTGGTGCTGCTGGTCCTCTACTTCGGCATCTCCTACGCGGGCTACATGCTCAAGCCGACGAGCATGACCTTTGCTGAACGCTCGGCAGAGTGGGTGCGCGACGACGTGCCGTTCGGCAATTGGATCATCGACACGGCCGAGCACTACACCTACAGTGCTCCCCGCAAGGGCGGTCCCGGACTGAAGCGCTTGCGCAGTGTCGGGCTCGGCGCTGCAGCACCTCTGGTCAAGGCGCGTGGGCACGTCAGTTACGCGCCGCCACCGATCAAACCGGTGTTCGCCACGCCGCTGGCCGGTGAGGGCGTGTGGCGCCGGACAGGCCCCACCGTCGATGGCGGGCCGCCCGTGCTGGTCACGACCTACCGGCCGAGCATCGCGTACCCATCGATCGTGGCCTACGTCCTGTGGATCGACCACACACGCACCGACCTCGCCTACTACCCCGGCCGCTATGAGCCACCGGACGCCATCGACCGGGGTCCGATGATGGTCCCCGTCGATCAGCGCTCTCGGCTGCTGGCGGCCTTCAACGGCGGCTTCACGCATGTCGACACGAACAACGGCTCGGCGGTCAACGGTCACACCAACGAGCCGTTGATCGATGGCAACGCCACGCTTGTCGGATACCGCAACGGAACCGTGAACATCGTCAAATGGTCCGGCGGCCCGACCGCGCCCGCCGACGTGGCTTGGGCGCGTCAGAGCCTGACCCCGATCCTGTGGGACGGCAAGCCCAACCCGGAGCTGAACACCGACCCCAACAGCGTCCAGTGGGGATACACCCTGGGCGGTGTCACCTACACGCCGCGGACCGCCGTGGGCGTCGACGCCCACGGCAACGTCATGTTCGTCGTCGCCTCAGACGCCACCGTGATCTCTCTCGCCCAGATCCTTCAACATATCGGCGCCGTTCGCGGGATGGAGTACGACATCAACCCCGAATGGCACACGCTGATCACCTACTCCCATCAGCACGGCCTCGGCCCGACGATGGTCGAGCCCCAATACCAGCAATCCCCCGACCGCTACCTCACGCCCGACGACCGCGACTTCATGGCGGTCTTCTCCAAGGTCCCCGGACCGGTGACCGTTCCCTTCAAGTAGCCGGACGACGGTGGGGACCGGCTGGCTCGTCCGGCGCGTCGGTCCAATGACGGGGGAGATCGGGTTTCTGCCCAACGATCCGGGCCGGCCGCTGCGCTGCCACAATGCCTGACTATGTGGGGGAGGCTTGTCCAGCAGGCTCGGCGGGCAGGGTGGCGCAAGATCGCTGTCCTCGCCCTGGCTGTGGCCATCGCGGTCGCGTTGGCCTACGGCGACAATTCGACCAACGACGCGGCCGATGGCCGGACGTTGCCCCGCGCCGCGCGCACCGCGACTGTGCCTGTGCCGGCGGCGGCTGCGGCCAAGACCGATCTCCAGTCTCCGAGGGGCCTCGGATAGGCCCGACGTGGCACGCTCGCAGGTGGCCTCGCAGGCGGGCTTATGAGCTCCGCCACCACGGCTCGCTGCGCGCCGCTTCGGGTTACGCTTCCAGGGGTGACGACGGTATACGAGGCAGCCGGCGGCGAAGCGGGACTGTTGGCGCTCGCCCGAGCCTGGCATGAGCGCGTTATGGCTGACGAGATCGTCAGCCATGCCTTTTCACACGGCTTTCGGTCCGATCACTCCGAGCGCTTGGCGGCGTACTGGGTCCAAGTGCTCGGCGGCCCGGATGCCTACACAACGCGCTACGGCGATGAATCATTCGTCGTCCGCGAACACAGTGGCAACGGTCCGCACGCGGAGATGAACGATCGAGCGATTGCGTGCTTCGATCAGGCCATGAGCGACGTCGGCATCACCGTGGATAACCCCGTGCGTGAGGTCCTGCACGACTACTTCGCCTGGTCAACCCCCTACGTGAACCGCTTTGAACGCTCCGCCGAAGACGTGCCCCAGCATCTGGAGATGCCGGGCTGGTCATGGAACGGGCTCATCAAGCCCGTGGTGCCGCCGAGGGTCAGCTGACGCTGAGCGCTTCGTAAGCTGGGAGGAGCTCGTCCCAGCGGGCATCGACATCGCGCAGGTCGCGACCACGGAGGTGGTCGGCCAGATCGGGGCTCGGGTCGGGGTCGTGCAGGGTCACCCGCAGGCGCTCCAATGGCGCGCATGCCTCCACCTTTCCCTCGCGCTGTCCCGAGAGGGCTATGCGAACAAGGAACTCGCTTCCCTGAGACAGCTCGCCCTCCACCTCACCGAACCAGTGCGCGAGTCGATCGCGATCGGTTAGCGCTCCCCAGAGGTCGTCGATCCCGGTGTCGAAACGATCCTCCATGCGCACAACCCCCTCGCCATTGACCGAATGCAGACTTCCGAGAATGGATGTGTGGCCCGTCACCTTGGATCCTCCCTGCCGGGGCTTCCCTTCGTCCCCATAGGCTAGACGTGCGGCCGCGCTCGTCAGGCTCGTGCAGATACACAAGCTAACGCTCGTGCAGCGTGGCGCTCCGGCGGAGACGAGATAGACGTACACACTCCGAGCACTGTGTGGCGTGGCTCAGATGGGAAGGCGGCCCACAGGGAATCCGCCGTTGCTGTGAAGCAGCTGGCCATTGATCCATTGACCTCGCTCTGAGACCAGGAAGCGCACCAGGTTTGCCGCGTCCGCGGCGGTTCCGAGCTCGCCGGACGGCTGCATGGCGGCAAGCTCCGTGCGCGTGCGGTCGTCCATCCATCCCGTGTCGACCGGCCCCGGGTTGATGACGTTCGCGCGTAGCCGCAGATCCCTCAACTCGTGCGCTGCAGCAAGCACCAGGCGGTCCAGGGCGCCCTTCGTTGTCCCGTAGGGAAGATTTCCGACGGTGTGATCGCTGGTCAACGCGATGACGGTTCCCCCGGTGGAGGGCAGCTGTCGAGCGAACGCAGCGATCAGCAACCAGCTGGCGCGAACGTTTACCGCGTAGTGCCGGTCAAAGCTTTGGACGGTGGTATCAAGAACGCCGGAGGCGGCGCCTTCGCAGTGCGACAGGACCAGTGCGTCGAGCGGTCCGAGACACTCGTCGGCACGCTGCACCAGCGCTCCGGCCGTCGCGGGGTCCTCCAGGTCGGCGGCTAGAAGTTCGACTCTGTGCCCGGCTTCGCGAAGCTCGCCGGCCAACCGCTCCGGATCGTCGGGGCCGCGCTCTAGGCCGACCCGATCGTCGTATGGTGACCAGTAGGACAGGGCCAAGTCCCAGCCGTCGTCAGCCAGCCCCTCGGCGATGCTCGCGCCGATGCCGCGCCTGCGTCCCACGCCGGTAATTAGCGCTACGGGTGCCACGCAAGCATCCTCACAGAACTCCGGGTCGGCTGCTGTCAGGAGGGAGCCCCACTCAACCCGCGCGCCAAGCATGGGCTCGGCATGGCACCCCATGACGGTGAAACTGATTCGCGGGCAACGGGCTAGCTCGTAGAAGTGCTGCCGGATGGACTGTCGGTGCCTCTGCCAACGACTTGCCTCCGAGGAACGGAGCGCCGAGTGGAGGGGGGAGCGACAATGGGGAGATGACGACGACCGTCCCGTCGGGCGACGAGATCCCGCGCGACAGCACGACACGCCGTCGCGCCGAAATCGTCTGCGTGACCGCGATCGCCGCCAAGACCCTTTTTGCCCTCGCGCTTCTGCCTCTGGTGCCGTCCCTGTTGGGGACCGATCCTGTGCTGCTCGAGGCGCTGCGCGGATCGACCTCGGCGATGGCAGCCGCGGGAGCGTTCGCTCGCGTGGGCGACGTCTCGGTCGTGCTCGCTGTTCTCGCGCCGCTGCCGACGCTGCTGTTCGTGACGCCGTTTTTCTGGTGGGCCGGGCGGCTGTGGGGACCCAAGGCGGCGGCCGTGCTGGGCGGTGGCCACCCGCGGGCCCAGCGCTGGGCGCAGCGCTCGGGCGCTCATCTGGAACGCTTCGGTGGGCTTGCGGTCACGCTCGCCCCGTTCCTTCCAGTGCCCTCGGCATTCATCTATGCGGCCGCTGGCTGGACCGGGATGAGCCTCCGGCGTTTCCTCGCATTTGATCTACTCGGGATGCTCGCATGGGTCGGCCTGATCGTCGGCATCGGTTACGCGGTCGGACATCCCGCGGTCAAAGTCGCGAAGGGCATCTCCCACTACGGGCTAGTGGCCACGATCGCGGTCGTAGCGGTCGCTTTCACCATCACCATGCTGCGCACCCGTCGACGCGGGGCCATGTGACCACGCCACAGGCATGTAGGGCGGCGACGGCCTACCCACTGACCTCGCCTGCACAACTGCCGACGAGTGCCTGATTCGGTGGATGTGTTCGTCGCCATACCTTTTGGGGTGCGGTGATCGTTGCTATACACCGCAGTGGTGACGGCGAACCGCATCGGAGTCACAACGAGCGACGAGGTCGATCTGGCGCTTGTCCAAGCGCGCGATCTCGAGCGCCGGTATGGCCAGGGCGCCACGGAGGTTCACGCACTGCGCGGAGTTTCGCTGGACGTCGCTTCAGGGCCAGCTCGTCGCGGTAATGGGGCCGTCGGGGTCGGGGAAGTCGACACTGATGCACATCTTGGCCGGGCTGGACAAGCCGACCAGCGGCTCGGTGACTATCGCGGGCACCGAGATCACCGGCCTGGACGATGCGCGCATGACTCACCTGCGGCGCGACCACATCGGGTTCGTCTTCCAGTTCTTCAACCTGCTACCGATGCTGACGGCTGAGGAGAACGTGCTGCTGCCACTGACGATCGCCGGGGAGAAGCCGGATCGTGACATGGCTCGATCAGCTCCTGGCCAAGACCGGCCTGAACGAACGGCGTAAGCATCGTCCCTCGGAGCTCTCGGGGGGCAGCAGCAGCGTGTCGCGATCGCCCGCGCGCTGGTCAGCAAGCCGACGATCTTGTTCGCCGACGAGCCGACCGGCAACCTGGACTCCAAGACTGGCGGGGAGATCCTCGAGCTGCTGCGCGATTCGACGCGCGACTACGGCCAGACGATCGTGATGGTGACCCACGAGGCCGCGGGCCGCCTCCATCGCCGACCGCATCCTGTTCCTCGCGGACGGGCTGATCGTGAAGGAGCTCACCAGCGCCGACCCGGCCCAGGTGCTCGAGGTGATGAGCACGCTGCAGTCGTGACCCGGGTCGCTCTCCGTGGATTGCTGGGGCGCAAGCTTCGCGCTGCTCTGACTGCGTTCGCGATTGTTCTTGGGGTCGCGATGGTCAGCGGTACGTTCGTCCTCACCGACACGATCAAGTCGGCGTTCTCGACTGTGTTCGGAGCTGTCTACGAGAACACTGACGCGGTGGTCACCGGCAAGAGCGCGATCTCAAGCGACAACAACGGGAACGCGCAGACACCGCCGTCGCTTCCGGCGTCGTTGCTGACCAGGGTGCGGGCGTTGCCCCAGGTGGGGCAGGCCTCGGCGAGCATCTCTGACACCGCCCAGTTGGTCGGTCGCAACGGGAAGGTGATCTCGAGCGGCGGCGCGCCTGGGCTGGCGTTCAGTTACTCGCCGGACGGTCAGCGCTTCAACCCGCTTACGCTCACGAGCGGCAGGTTCCCGAGCGGTCCTGATGAGATCGACATCGACTCGTCGACAGCCAGCAAGCACGGCTACAAGGTCGGTCAGGAGATCGGGGTCGTGGCGCGCGGGCCCGGTCGAGCGCTTCCGGATCGTGGGCACCGTCAAGATCGGCGGGGTTTCGTCGCTTGGCGGCGCCACGATGTCCATATTCACGTTGCCCAGGGCCCAGCAGCTGTTTCACAAGGCGGGGCGATACGACCAGATCAGCGTCGCCGCCCGGCACGGCTACACGCGCCAGGAGGTCGTCACGGCGATCAGGCCGTTGCTCGGCCCAAGCGCTCAGGTCAGGACCGGTCAAGCGCAGGCCCGTCAGGCGACCAAGGACACGAGCGGCTTCCTGAACATCTTCCAGGACTTCCTGCTTGCGTTTGGTGGGATCGCCCTGTTCGTGGGGAGTTTCGTGATCGCCAACACCCTGTCGATCACTGTCGCGCAGCGCACGCGAGAGTTGGCCACGCTGCGCACGCTCGGGGCCTCCCGCCGACAGGTATTGCGCTCGGTGATGATCGAGGCGTTCGTGATCGGAACGCTTGCCTCGGTGGTCGGCCTCTTCCTCGGGCTGCTGCTGGCCAAGGGCCTCAACTCATTGCTGGTCTCGTTCGGGATCGACCTGCCCCAGGCGGCGACTGTGTTCAAGACGCGCACGATCGTGGTCGCGTTGGCGGTCGGGATCGTGATCACGATGATCGCCGCGCTTCGGCCCTCGCTTCGCGCGACGCGCGTGGCGCCGATCTCGTTGGCGCGAGAAGGGGCCCTTTTGCCGCCGTCACGGTGGGCACGGTGGGGCACCCAGGCTGCCGTCGGGCACGGTTCTTGGCGCGGTGGCGCTGATGATGGTCGGGCTGCTGATCTCGAGCCTGTCGACCGGCCTGCGGTTACTCGCGGTCGGAGCAGGCGCACTGGCTCTGTTCGTAGGCGTGGCGATGCTCGCACCCAAGCTGGTGCCGCCGCTCGTGCGGGTGCTCGGCTGGCCAGCCAGCCGGATCGGAGGATCCGCAGGCCAGCTCGCCCGGAGCAACTCGTCTCGAAACCCGGCCCGGACCGCTTCAACAGCCTCGGCGTTGATGATCGGACTGGCGTTGGTCACGCTTGTCGGAGTGCTTGCTGCGGGGCTACGGACCGGTTTCAAGGACAGCGTCAATAAGGCGTTCGTGGCCAACTACGCGATCACCGCTACCAACAACTTCTCGCCGATCAACCTCGCCTCGGAGCAAACGGCCAGACGCATAGCAGGGGTGACCGCGGTCGTGGGGGTTCGGGCAGGCGCCGGACGCGCGTTTGGCTCCACAGTGAACGTCACCGGCGTTCCCCCAAACGCCAGCCAGGCGATCATGGTCGATTGGACGCATGGCAACGCGCGGATCCCGCAGGAACTCGGATCGAACGGCGCATTCGTAGGGAAGTCCTACGCCGCCGCTCAGCATCTGCACATCGGCTCATCACTCTCGCTCGAGACACCCAGCGGCCGCTTCCTTCGCCTGAAGTTGATCGGAATCACCAACCCGCCCAAGGGCGCCTCGCCCTACGGTGACATTTCGATTTCACAGGCGCTCTTCGATCGCGTCTATCAGAACCCCCAGAACCTGTTCACGTTCGTCAACATGCAGGGCGGGGTTACCCCGGCTAACACCCACCGCCTCGATGCCGCCCTGGCCGGTTTCCCGGACGCCAAGCTCCAGAACAAAACGCAGTTCATCAACAACCAGCTCCAAGGGCTGACCACACTGCTCAACCTCCTTTATGTGTTGCTGTCACTTTCGATCGTGGTGAGCTTGTTCGGGATCGTCAATACGCTCGTGCTGACCGTCTTTGAGCGCACCCGCGAGCTCGGAATGCTGCGCGCGATCGGCATGAGCCGTCGACAGGTTCGGCGAATGATCCGCTACGAGAGTGTGATCACCGCTCTGCTCGGCGCAGCCTTCGGGATTCCCCTGGGGATCCTTCTGGCAGCTTTGATTGGTGCCACGATCGACTTCGGCACATTCACCGTCCCGGTCGGGACGCTGATCGTGTTCGTGATCGCCGCTGTCATCACGGGCTTGATCGCTGCGATCTGGCCCGCCCGCCGCGCCGGCAAGCTGAACGTCCTCGCGGCCCTCTCCTACGAATAGGACAGCCCAAGCGGCACTTCGACCACCGTGGCGACGAGCGCGAGGTCGCCAAACCACTTGACACGGGTGTTGGCGTTGTCGGGGGTGAGAGGGCCGTGGCTCGCGGTCGACATCAGTCGCGTTCGGTGCTTCGCAGTCCGCGCAGAGGGGTCCACGACTCGATTACCAGCACCGTAGCCTCAGCGTTGAGATGGGTGTGGACTACCTCAACGACGTCCACCCGGAATCGGTCGCCGCCACCGCTACCGCTGACCGATGTGGATACGGCCCGACCGGCGATCTTCGCTTCACCCGGCCACTGCGCCTCGGAACCCGCAACGGGATCAATCGTGGCGCTGTGCAGAGCGCATCGCGGATCCCGATGGAGATCCGCGCTCTTTCGTGACTTCGCCATCGAACCAAACACCAGTTCGCCGTCCTCGAACGCCACCTCAATTCCCGAGATGCGGGGCGATCGATCCGCTCGCAGAGTGGCCAGCGTCTTGTGCTGATGAGCGTCGAACAGATCTCGCACACGCCGCGCGAACTCGGGCTCGGTCAACTCGACATCGCGCCACGCCGGCATCTGGATATGCTCGCACAGCAAGGAGCGTCCCTGTCCCGCCGCCGTCACCGACGCGCGCGCCTGGACCTGGCTCCGAGCGGCAGCGGTACGCTTGCCGAGAGTGGCTCAACAGTGCTATCGCACCGGCATTCGGCTGTTGCTCGAGAGAGAGTCGGCGCGGGACGCCTGGTCCCGCTCGGACGGCACCTCGCCGCCGCCCCGGCGTCGGACCGTCCTTCGCTATCCGCACCTGATTGGCGAGGAGTTCGCATCTCATTCCTAGCGCGCCCAGGTGCTTGGCTCATCCGGCTGATCAGCGTTTCAACAGTGCTCGTCGTTGGGCTCTCAACACTGGTCATTGCCCAGGCCGGGCCAAACATCTCTGCGGCGCCTGCTGCGGCCGGAGTGACTGGTCGCTTTATTTGGGCGGTACACGATGATGGCACCATCGGGGTATACCGGCTCACTCGGCCCTACAGTCTCGTGAAAACTATCCACGTGTTCAGGGGCCCCGCAGATGTGCGGGGCGCCACGGCATCAGCCGCTACGCACATGTTCTATGTCATGTACAACCGGCGCCGTCACGGTTATGTGGCTGAAGTTGACCTTTTGAGCCATAAGATTGTCTGGGTCAAGGACCTGCACAACCCGGGTGTGGACAGGGGCGATGTGACGCCGAACGGGCAAACGCTTTATCTTCCCACCTGGGAGGGTGATCCCGGGTCACGTTATGTATTAGTAGTTAATGCTGTCACAGGTGCAATTAGGGGAAAGATCACCGGTGGGATCTCGGCGTTGCCGGCCAGAAGCCACGATGCGATTGTCAGCCGCGACGGCAAATACGTGTTCCTGGAAACCAAGTCGCCAACTGGAACGTTATACATAGCGTCAACCGCGAGCAATAAGATCGTGAAGACGATCACTGGCTATTGTTGCACCCGGGTGCTGGCTTCCTTCGCAGTGAACTCTGCTGGAACGCTTGTCATCGACAATGTCAACGGGCTGTACGGGTTCCAAGTCGGCAGTGGCAAGACTGGCAAGGTGATCGCGACGGTGCGTTTCACCGGCACCAGAAGGCAGGTACGGCTGCATGGAATCGCCTGGGCACCTGACGAAAAGGAAGTGTGGGCGGACGACAGTGGGACCGGAACCCCCTACGTTCACGTTTTCAAGGCGAATAATACGCAGGGAACCTCATGGACTCAGGTCCACCTCGTGACGGTGAGCAATGATGATCCTCACTGGATCACGTTCTCAATCAGCGGGCAGTACGCCTATGTGTCAGGCCCAAAAGGGCGTGGCAAGCCGACAGACATCATCAGCACGAGCTCGTATAAACGTGTCGGTACGATTCCTGCATCGGAGGATCTGCTGGAAGTCGACGTCAGCGATGGCGCTGTTACGGACGTTGGAAGTCAGTTCGGTGTGGGACGCGTGCCATAAACAAGTCGGTCAGCCATGTTCGCGACGCAGTTCGCGGCCCGTTCTAGTGCTGATATGCAGAGCGCGCTCGCTAGGTGGGGCGGGTAGCGTGCGGTGTGTGGACCGGCTGTGCCAGGGCTCTCTAGCCTCGGGGGTCGATGAGGGTGATCCCGGCGGGTGCGGCTGTGTCCATGTGGGGCAGGAGCTCCGCCGCGTCGGCGAGCGTGACGACCCGTTCGATGAGGTCCTGGGGGCGCAGGTCGCCGTGCTCGATCAGTGTGAGCATCGTCGGATAGTCGGTGGCGGGCATCCCATGGCTGCCGAGCAGGTCGAGCTCCCAGGTGATCGCTCGCTCCATCTGCACGCGTGGGTGTCCGTCAACTGGTGGCAGTAACCCGACTTGGACGTGTCGGCCGCGACGCCTCAGGCTCAAGATGGAGTCGGCGCACGTCTCTTCGCTACCAACGGCATCGATCGCCACGTGGCTGCCGCCTCCGGTCAGCTGCTGGACAGCGGGACCGACCTCCTCGCTACCGGACTGCAGCACGTGGTCTGCTCCAAGCGTGCGGGCGAGCGCCAGCGCCTCTGGATGCTTGTCGACGGCAACGACCCTGGCCCCGAGCGCCTTGGCGATCATCACCGAGCTCAACCCCACGCCGCCCGCGCCGATCACCGTGAGCCATTCACCGGCGGTCAACCCGGCGCGTGCGGTGAGGGCACGGTACGCGGTCGCGAACCGACAGCCGAGGCTGGCGGCCGCGGTGAACGCAACCTCATCCGGGATGGAGACCAGGTTCGTGTCGGCCACGTGAACAATCACTGACTCGGCGAACGAGCCCCAGTGGGTAAATCCCGGCTGTTGCTGGTTGGGACAGACCTGCGCGTTGCCGGACTCACACCACTCGCACGTGCCGCAGCCACTCACGAACGGCGCCGTCACACGGTCGCCTACCCGCCATCCCCGAACCCCGTGCCCGACCTCCGCCACAACGCCGGAAAACTCATGTCCCGGGACATGGGGCAACTCGATCTGGTCATGCCCGGCCCACGCATGCCAGTCACTGCGGCAAAGGCCGGTCGCTCGCACCTCCACGAGGACCCCTCCATCCGGTGCTGCTGGGGTGGGAACATCGACGACCTCGAGCGGGCCGCCGACCTCATGCATCAGCATCGCACGCACGTCAGAGGCTATGTAGGAAGTCGACGAGGCCTGAGAAGTACGTGCGCTGGTCGTCGTACATCGCAAGGTGGCTTCCTTCGGGGCAATAGAGATAGCGTCCGAAGGGGAGGCGTTTGGCCATCTGCTCCATGTGCGCTGGGTCCATGGTGTCGTAGCGCGCCCCGATCACCAGGGTCGGCAGCTGGATCGAGCCGAGGTCATCGAAGCGAGTCCACCGCGCCAGTTTTGCGTCCTGGCTTATGCCGAGCTCGCTCGGTCCTTGCATCGAGACGTAAACCGCGGGATTGATCGCGGCGAAGGCCCGCTGGACGGGGTTCGGCCACTGCGCGAGCGGCAGCCGCAGAATGTGGTGGAGGTAGTGGTGCTCGTAGAGCAGCTCCATGTAGCGCGGATTCTCGATGTCACCCGCGGCCTCAAGCGATTCAATCTCCCGCAGCGCGTCCTGGTCCATCGTTGGCTTCAGCACAGCCTGGGCGTATGCGTTGTACGCGGGAACGTCCGACATCATGTTGGAGATCACAACGCCCCTCAGCCGCTCGGGGTAGGCGAGCGCGTACTCGATCGCCAGGATCCCGCCCCACGATTGGCCGTAGAGCACAAAGTTCTCAGGTTCGAGGCCCAGCGTTTGCCGAACCTGCTCGACCTCGTCGACAAAGCGATCGAGCTCCCACAACGAGCTGTCGTCCGGCTGGTCGCTGAACGCGGAGCCAAGCTGGTCGTAGTAGTAGTACTCGACACCCGCGGCGGGCAGATAGCTGTCGCAGGCTTCAAGGTACTCGTGGGTCGCGCCAGGGCCACCGTGGAGGAGCAGGACCTTCAACTCGGGGTTATTGCCCACCCGCTTGGTCCACACCTTGAACGCGCCCACCGGCGTATTGACCGGGACCATCCGGACCCCTCCGCTGAGTGCGTCCTCGCGCCCGGAGTAATCGAAGTACCCGTGCTCTCGGTTGCTGTCAATCATGCGCGATCTTTGGCGCGACTGGGAACAGCGACCATGCGCCGCATCGTATACAAGCCGGGTTCGTGCCCGCGTGATTATTGCCAGACGTCCCGGCGGGACAGAGGCCCAGCAATCCCGCAGACGGTTCGAGCATCGGGGAGGAGCGTCTCCCACTGCCAATCAGGACGTGCGACATGAGTCCAGGCGTCAGGGTGTCGAAGACGCTAGCCGGGAGCAGAGGGCGCCGTGTCCGCTCTCTTGTTCGCTGGTCGGCCAGGCATGGCCAGGAGGATCGCACCCGCGCTCACCGCGACATACGCAAGGATCCGTAACGGACCCCAGATGCCCGGCGGCACCGGCTCCTGGAGCACAACGGTTCCGAAGAGGATTGGCACTGCGTTGGTTAGCAGAGTGGCCAAGCCTGCGACAGTGAGCGCGTTGCCATGTTGGTACCCCATCTGGATCAGTGAGGTGCCAACCAGGTAGCCAACGATTAGTGTCGCGATAAACGCGGTCCGCACTCCACCCTCGGTGGCGAGCTTGGTGGAGATGTCACCGATTGAGAACAGCAGTCCGCCAGCGATCCCCTGGGCGACCGCCGGCGACCTGAAGCGTCGGCCAATCGTCAGCACCACGAGCGCCATCACCACCGTCACTCCCAGCCATATCAGGATTCCGACAGAGCTGCCGCGAACGCCCTCTGCGCCGCCCTTACTCAGAGACACGGCAAGAGCAAGCAACCCCAGAGTCGACAGAAGCACCCCGGTGAGCCGCCGCGAGCCAAGGCCGCGGCCTGTCATCCGCGAGGACACGAATGCGAGCACGCCAATGCCGCCTGCCGCAATGCTCTGCACCAGCGCGAGCGACGCCAACGCCAGCGCGCCGGCATATAGCAAGAACCCTCCGGTCTCCAACGAAAATCCCCGTAGCCAGCTGTGATCACCCAGCAGCAGACGCGCGGAATCCCACGGCCGACGCATCGACAAAACGGGCAGTTTCGCCGCGGCATCGTGCTCTCGCAAGTAGGCAAGGTTCGTGAGCGTCGTCGACACGGCGGCAAGACAAAGCGCCGCTACGGTCCCGCCGGTCACAGGGGCCACGGGCGGAGATTGGCGACTGTCGAGAACATTTGGCGAGCCTATCGAGCGCCCGATGTGGCCCAATGACACATGCGTGGACTCGTCAGACATCGGACGTACCGGGCACGCTGCCCCAGACTGCCGGTGCGGTAGGGATGACCGTCTACCTCCTACAGTGATAGTTGGATGTCCGTAGAACTATCGATTCTCGATCTCGCTCCGATCGCCCGAGGGCAAACCGCCACGGAAAGCCTCGCTGCCTCGGTTTTGCTCGCGCGGCAAGCTGAACGCTCGGGCTACAAACGCGTCTGGTATGCGGAGCACCACAACATGGCGAGCATCGCCTCGTCAGCCACGAGCGTCCTAATCGCTCACGTGGCCGCACACACGGACACGATCAGGCTGGGCGCCGGCGGCGTGATGCTGCCCAACCATTCACCGCTGGTGATCGCCGAACAGTTTGGAACGCTCGCGGCCCTGCATCCCGGGCGCATCGATCTCGGGTTAGGACGAGCACCCGGCTCGGATCAGAACACAATGTTGGCGCTGCGTCGCGATCCAAGCTCGGCAGCGCACTTCCCCGACGATGTACGTGAGCTGCAGGGCTACTTGAGCGGCCGCAGTCTCATTCCCGGTGTCGATGCGGTGCCCGGCAAAGGCTCGAACGTCCCGCTCTACATCCTTGGTTCATCGATGTTCGGGGCGCAACTAGCTGCGGCTTTCGGCCTCCCGTATGCCTTCGCGTCGCATTTCTCGCCTGCGCTGCTCGACCAGGCGCTCGCCGCCTACCGCAACGAGTTCCAACCGTCCGAGACGCTCGAGCATCCGTACGCGATCGCTGGCGTAAACGTCTTAGCCGCGGACACGAGGGAGGAAGCACTGTCTCACCTGGAAACGGTTAGACGCGCCCGCGCAATAGGCCTCTATGGCCGTCGGCCCGGAGTGGACCTGAGCACGATCACCGACCAGCAGGCAGACCAGCTACTCGCCGCCGGTCTCAGCGCTCACGTCGACGAGATGCTCACCTTCACAGCGATCGGGACTGGCGCGGACGTCGGCGCCTACCTCACCAGCTTTGCTGAGCGTACGGGAGCCGACGAGCTCATCACCGCCCACTACACGCCAGAGATCGAAGCGCGACTGCATTCAGTCCAGCTCACCGCAGACGCTATGCAGCTCACAACCGTCTAACGCATCGAGGCGGTCGCCCCCACCCAAATGCGACCGCGCTCGTAGCCGATTGACAATCAGCTCTGTCGGTAACACGGGGGTGGATGGTCTGTCGGCAAGGCAATCGCCGCGCTTATCCCGGTCTGCGTCTAGATTCGGTGTGCACCATCCATGCGGATGGTGTTAGGATGGTAAGCAGATGGCGACTGATCGTGGGGTGTAGGGTGGTTGATGCCGAGAGAAGCGAGAAGATCACGATCAATGTGGGGCCTGTCGACCTAGGTCAGATCGACCTGCTAGTCAGCGAGGGCTTTTTCGCGAATCGCACTGATTTCATTCGTGCGGCCATCCGGCGGCAGCTCGAGACCCGGTCAGAGGCAGTAGATAGAACCGTGGCCCGACGGGAGCTGGTTCTCGGCATTGAGCGCTATAGCCGCGACGCGCTGGAGCAGCTCCGGGACTCCGGTCGCATGGTGGAGCTGCGCGTCCTCGGGCTGGCCACGATTGACGACGACGTCTCACCTGAGCTCGCCGTCGCGACGATCGCGCGGGTCGAGGTCCTTGGTGCCTTCAGGGCGCCGCAGGCAGTGAAGGCGGCGCTTGCGGCACGCACCACCGCGTGACCATTCGGCAGATCGGCGGTCCCGATCGGTGTCCGAACGGCCAATGACCAATGTGTCGGCGCGAGCTGACGAACTCCCTGAAAGGATGGGGCAATTGAGCCTCGCTATGAACATGACGATGGCCGAGGCGTTGCGTCTCACGCGTGCTGGCCGGTTGACCGACGCCACTGAGGTTCTGCAACAAGCTCTGACCAGAGGTGGCACTGCCGCCACGGATGAATCGAGTGTCGCTAAGCCGTTCGGCGATCTTTCGCGGCGGACGCAGGGCCGTCGCCCACCTAGGTGCGGAGAAGCGCCGGACGCTCCTGCCGCGTTCGCCCGCCGAGGTTTGGTTGAGGATCTCCAAGCCACGCTGCCCGACCTACGAGACGCCATCAGCCTGGCCACAGGGGCTCGAGGCGCACGATCGTCTAGCAGTGGGGCTGCGGCGAGGGCCGCTGCCGCGCCAGGAGGCGAGATCCGCCATCTCACTCACACCGAAAGCGCTGGGACTCGCAGCTACGACCTATACATTCCGACCGGCTACGCCGGGAAGCCGGCGCCGCTCGTGGTCATGCTCCACGGCGGCAAGCAGAACGGCCCGGACTTCGCAGCGGGTACACGGATGAACGAGTTGGCTGAGCAGCACACCTTCCTAGTCGCATACCCGGAACAGTCGCGCGCAGCTAACCCTGGCGGCTACTGGAACTGGTTCTCCACGTCTAACCAGCACCCCCATGTGGGCGAGCCGGCAATCATCGCTGGGATCACCCGCGAGGTTATGCGCAATCTCCTCGTCGATCCGACGCGCGTCTACATTGCCGGGCTTTCGGCCGGTGGCGCCATGGCTGCCGTCATGGCCGCGACCTATCCAACCCTGTACGCCGCAGTGGGGGTGCACTCCGGGATCGCCTATGGCGCCGCTCACGACGTCAGCTCCGCCTTCGCCGCGATGCGAACCGGAGGAGCGCCAGCTCCGACCAGCACGCTGCCGCTGCTCGTCATCCACGGCGACAGAGACACGATGGTGGCTCCCGTCAACGCAGACAAAATGATCGCCTCCCGGCTCGCCGCCGGCGACGTCACCACTCACGACGCGCCGACCACAACGCACGGCGACAGCGGCCGCAGCCACACCCGCACCGTTCACCGCAACGGCGACGGGACCGCAGTCGCGGAGTCCTTGATAGTCCACGGCGGAGGCCATGCCTGGTACGGCGGCAGTCCGAGTGGCTCATACACCGATGCGCGCGGCCCGAGCTCGTCCGCCGAAATGATCCGCTTTTTCCTTCAGCACCAAGGTCCCGCGCACAGCCTGAAGCCGCACCCCGTTGAGTCGGACGATCCCATCGACGTCTAGGGCCGGAGCCGCGTTGCGGGTCCGGACCGCGGAGATTCGGGAGAAGCCCTCTGTCGGACTCGAACCGACGACCCCTTCCTTACCATGGAAGTGCTCTACCAGCTGAGCTAAGAGGGCAGCCCGCTCAGCGTAGCGCGCTGGAACGACCGCCGCCCCGCCGCGCCAGGAGGCCGGGACGGCCCAGGTACTTGACGGGGAACAGGAGCTTGGATAGCGTCATTGCAAACGATTGCAAGGGGCGAGGACGATGGAAGACCGGATGACGAGGCTTGGCTGGGTGGGTGTGGGTCGTATGGGTCATGCACTGGTCTCACGGCTGCTCTTGGCTGGGCACGAGGTGGCGGTTTACAACCGCACACGCGAGAAGGCCGTCGACCTTGTCGAGCTCGGAGCGACGCTCGTGGATTCAGTAGCCGAGCTGGCCGACCGGGACATCGTTTTCACGATGGTCGCCGGCTCCTCTGACGTGGAAGCGGTGGTTGACGCCCTGCTGTCCACTCCGGGCCTACAGCCGGGCCTGATCGTCGACTCGACAACGATCTCGCCAACCGCGGCCGAATCGATCCGCGCCCGGGCCGCCGATCGCGGAACTGCGATGCTCGCTGCGCCGGTGAGCGGGAATCCCAAGGTTGCCGCGTCGGGACGCCTGACCATCGTCACCTCGGGGCCGGCCGACGCCTGGGAGCAAGCACGCCCGTACCTTGAGCTTCTGTGCCGCAAGGTGACCTATGTCGGCGAGGGTGAGCGCGCACGCTTGGTCAAGGTCTGCCACAACCTGATGCTGGGTGTCGTGGCGCAATGCATGGCGGAGATCAGCGTGTTGGCGGAGCAGGGCGGGGTCAGTCGTGCCGACCTGTGGGAGTTCATGAACGACAGCGTCATGGGCTCCGTGTTCACGCGCTACAAGACCCCGGCCTACGTCAACCTGGATTTCAAGCCCACCTTCACCCCAGCCCTGTTGCTCAAAGACTTTCATCTCGGGTTCGAGGCCGCGCGGGAAACGCATGTTTCGATGCCGGTGGTGGCCGCGGCCGAGCAGGTCGTGCAGCTGCTCGAGGGGATCAAGGGCAACGAGGTCGATTTCGCCGCGCTGGTCGAGCTCGTGGCCCAGGGTGCCGGGCTTGAGCTCGTGCCCGAGGACGTCGAGATCGACGATGGACTCGCTCCACTGGCGCCGGTCGCCGGTTAGTCCGGGTCCGGCAGCCGGATCGTACGCCCAGTCGCCCGCTTTAACGTCTGACCTACCCAACGACACGAGGAGAGCGGATGCCCGACGCGCAACTGGAAGCCGCCATCCTGAACTGGGAGCCGCGGGTCGTCGCCAACGGAGTTGACGTCAACGACTATCACCGGGTGACCGCAACGGTGGAAACCTGGGCGGCATGGCTGCCAGCCTGGGAGAGACACGGCGATCAGCTCGCCGGAGAGGCCGCGGACGCGGAGGCTCAGGGGCGATGTGAAACAGCCGGAGACCTATGGAGGAGGGCGGCCAGCGCTTACCACTTCGGCAAGTTCGTTTGGATCCTCGACCTGAAGCTGCACGCACGGGTCGCTCAGAAGGCTGCTCAAGCGCTGGGGCACGCGCTGCGGCTGCTTGACCCGTCGGCTCAGCGCCTGGAGATCCCGTTCGACGGAGCCAACCTGGTTGGCATCTACCGCAAGCCGGCGGCCGACGACTCGCCCAGGCCCCTGGTGGTGATCATCCCTGGGCTGGATTCCACCAAGGAGGAGTTCTTCGAGACCGAGGAGATATTCCACCGGCGAGGTCTGGCCACGCTCACGCTCGAAGGGCCAGGGCAGGGCGAGACAGGGTTCCGGCTTCCGCTGCGGCACGACTATGAGGTGCCCTTCGCCGCCGCGATCGACTTCATCCGGGAGTTGGACGGGTCGGCCATCGGCGCGATCGGCGTCATCGGTGTCAGCCTAGGCGGGTACTACGCAGCCCGGGTGGCTGCGTTCGAGCGTCGCGTCAAGGCGGCGGTCGGCGTCAGCGGCCCCTACAACTTCGGTGACTTCTGGGACCAGCGGCCGCAGATGACCCGTGCCACCTTTCAGCACCACTCCGGCGCTGCGGACGAACAGGACGCAAAGCGACGAGCTGCTGAGCTGAACCTGGCTGGAGTGGCGGGGAGGATTCAGCAGCCGTTGCTGATCATTACCGGCGATTGCGACCGCCTCATTCCCTGGCAGGACACGAAGCGCATAGCTGACGAGGCCCCAAATGCGACGTGGAAGCTGTATGAGGGGGGCAACCACGTCGTCAACAACATGCCGTATCGCTACAAGACGCTGGCGGCCGACTGGCTGCGTGAACAGCTCGGTTTTTCTAGTTCTCCAAGCGGGTGATGATTTGGGGAGTCACACGGAGCGGGCTGCGCCCGGTCGCCTGCAAACGATTGCGGGTTTCCCCGCGCCGTTCGTCGCGACGTTCGTGTCTTCGGGAACAGCGCGTTCTCGGACCGTGAGTCTTGCGGCGATTTGACAGCGCCCTAGTCGGGCGCTAGCTTGACCTCTGCAAACGATTGCATGAGGGGGTCGCAGGATGCGACGGATAAGCAATTCGGGAGAGGGAGAGGGATGAGGATCCTTAGTAGAGACAAACTAAGCCGCGGCTTGCTCGTGTCGGGAGCGCTGGCGGCTGCTGTCACGCTCGCGTGGAGCGAGCAGTCGGGCAGCGCAAGCGCCCACGGATCGGCCAGGGCGGCCAGCGCTTCGCCGATCACGATCGGTACTTCGCTCTCACTGAGCGGCGACTTCTCAGCTGACGGGCAGGCCTTTGAAAAGGGCTACCAGCTGTGGGCGGCTGACCAGAACAAGGCGGGCGGCCTGCTCGGGCACCAGATCAAGCTGCAGGTCCTCTCAGATGCGTCGAATCCGGCGCAGGTTGTCACCAACTACTCGAAGCTGATCGGCTCTGATCACGATCAGCTCGTGTTCGCCCCCTTCTCCACGCTGCTGACGATTCCGGCGGCGCGAGTGGCGGCCAGGTACGGGTACGCGATGGTCGGCGGCTCAGACGGCGGTCCGACCGTCTTCTCGGCCGGCCTCAGGAACGTCTTTGACGTCTCGATTCCGGTCAAGAACAACCTCGTGACCTTCTCGCAGTGGGTCGCCTCGCTGCCGAAGTCCAAGCGGCCCAAAACGGCTGCCTATGTGACCGTGAACGACCCGTTCACACAGCCGCAGATCCCGGTCGCGCAAGCGATCTTGAAGAAGGCGGGGGTCAAGACCGTGCTCAGCAAGGTCTTCCCGGCTGAAGCGACCGACTACAGCTCGATCGCTGGCCAGGTGGCCAATGCCAAGCCCGATCTGGTCATCCTCGGCTCCGTGGATGTGCCCACGGTCTCGGCCTTCACCCACGTTTTCGTCCAGCAGCACTACAACCCCAAGGCGTTCATCGCGACCTCCGGCCCGGACCAGGGCCAGCAGTTCGTCAACGCCGTCGGCAAGGGCAACGAGAACGGGATCTTCGTGCCCAACGGCTGGTATCCCGGCTTCAAGAAGTCCGACTCCGAGACGATGGTCAAGGAGTACGTGGCCAAGTACGGGGGCGGCGTCAGTGGCGTGAACGCCGACGTCGCCGAGGGCTATTCGGTCGGCCAGGTGCTGACGCAGGCGGTCAAGGCGACCCACGGCTTCAATCAGACCAAGATCATCAAGTACCTGAAGAGCGGCGTCACGCTCAACAGCGTCCAGGGCCCGGTCAAGTTCAACAACCTCGGGGAGAACCTGGCGCAGAAGACACTGACGTTCCAGTGGCAGAACGGCAAGCTGGTGCAGGCCATCCCAACGGCAACCGCGGGATCGGTCGCGCCTACCTACCCGAAGCCAGTCTGGAAGTAATTCCGTGTCGGGAACCGCCTTCCTAGAGGCCGTGATCGACGGGATCCTGACCGGCGGCGTGTATGCGCTCATGGCCGCCGGTCTGACCCTGATCTTCGGCGTGATGGACATCATCAACATCGCGCAGGGGATCATGGTGATCCTGGGTGCATACCTCAGCTTCGAGCTGTCGGTACACGTGGGTGTCGGGCTGCTGCCCGGCCTTCTGATCACCGTCCCGCTGATGTTCTGCCTCGGGGTCGCGATCGAGTTCTGCTTCATGCGTCGTTTGCGTGATGAGGACCGGACGCAGATGTCGATCCTGGTCACCTACGCGGTGGCGATCGTCATCGAGGGGATCCTGACGGCGATCTTCGGCGTGAACTACCAGCAGCTGTCGGCGTCCTACGTCAACAGCTCCGTGCACATGCTGGGCTTCTACCTGCCGGACATCTACCTGATCGGCTTTGGAATGGCGATCGCCCTGCTCGTAGGGCTGTATTACATGCTGTACCGCACCAAGTTCGGCCGTGCCGTCCGGGCCTCTTTGCAGAACCGGACGGCGGCCGACTTGATCGGCATCGAGGTCAATCGCGTGCGCACGATCTCCGTGGGGATTGGGGTAGGTGTCACGGCCATCGGTGGTGTCTTCTTCGGAGCTACCAACGCGTTCAATCCGAACACCGGCTATGACCTGATCTCTCGCCTGCTGGCCATCGTGATCCTCGGCGGAATGGGGTCGATCGCCGGCGCGATGGGCGCCGCCGTCTTCATCCTGGTCATAAACGACGTGGTGGCTGCGTGGTGGTCCCCCACCTGGGCGCCGATCGTGTATTTCGTGGCTCTGGTGGTGGTGCTGTCGGTCAGGCCGCAGGGTCTGTTCGGGCGCGCCGCGGTCCGGACGCAGTGAGGCGACGATGACCGAAGCTGAAAGCGCTCAACCACAAGGAAGTCACGTGATTGTCGAAGACCAGACGTCGAGCGGCCCCGACTCGGCCGGCTCGATGCCCGCCGCAGCGGGCGACCCGGGCTTTGGCTCGGCGGCCCCCGGTGGCCCCGCCGCCGCGGCCGGGCTCCCTCCGTCAGGCAACTCTCGCCTGCGCATCGGTGCCTGGAGCGCCGTCGTCCTGGTCTTTCTCCTCTTTCCGCTGCTCATCACTGACCCGACGACCACCACGATCGCCTTCTTCGCGCTGGTGTTCATGGTTGCCGCGTCGGCCTGGAACATCTTCAGTGGTTACAGCGGTTACCTGGCTCTGGGCCATGCCGTCTTCTTCGGCAGCGGCGGGTACGCGCTGGCCTTGCTCTGTGAGCACCTGAACGTGGGCGGTGGCTGGCCGTCCTTCGCGCTGCTCCCGCTGTGTGGCGTCGTGGCCGCCCTAATCGCGGTCCCGGTGGGGCTGGTCGCGCTGCGCACGCGCCGTCACACCTTCGTGGTGGTCACCATCGCGATCTTCTTCATCTTCCAGCTGGTCGCCTACAACGTGGGCTTCACCGGGGGGACCTCCGGCGTGTTCCTGCCGGCCCCGCCGTTCTCCGGGGCGAACTTCAACACCCCGTTCTATTACGTGGCGTTCGCCATCCTGGTGCTGACGGTGGCGGCATCGTGGTTGGTGCGCCGCTCGCGTTTCGGACTGCAGCTGCTGGCGATCCGGGACGATGAGGACCGTGCCCTGGGGCTCGGCGTCAAGACGCGCCGGCTGAAGCTTTCAGCCTTCGTGCTCTCAGCCTTTTTTGTGGGCATGATCGGGGGTCTCTACTTTGACTTCATCGGCCAGGTGTTCCCGAACACCGCCTATGACCCGCTGTTTGATCTGGCGATCGCGCTGATGGCGTTCTTCGGCGGGCTGGGCACCCTGGTGGGACCGCTGTTGGGTGCCCTGGTGCTGGAGTCACTGCAGCAGTACCTCACTCTCAGCTTCTCGAGCAATGCCACCTACCTGATCGCCTATGGGCTGCTGTTCCTGGGCGTGATTCTGATCATGCCGCGCGGTGTGGTGCCGGAGGTCAGTGAATTTTTCAAGCGCCGCCAGGGGAACCGCGTGGTCGCCGGGCGGGATGCGGATCAGTCGGCCGCCGGCGTCGGAGGGGTGAACTGATGACCAACCTCATCGAGGTCGACGGGATCGTCAAGGCCTACGGCGGCATCAAGGCTCTGAATGGCTGCAGCCTGGAGGTCCGCGAGGGCGAGATCAACGGCCTGATCGGACCGAACGGCTCCGGCAAGACGACGCTGTTCAACGTGATCACCGGCTACGAGCGCGTGCAGCAGGGAGCGGTCACGTTCCGAGGCCGGGATATCACCAATGCCTCGCCGGACCGCGTGTTCGGATTGGGCATCGGCCGGACCTTTCAGCTGACGCGGATGTTCGCCCGCCTGACGGTGCTCGAGAACATGCTCGTCGCCACGCAGCGGGAGGAGGCCTGGGCGCGCGGAGTCATGCGTCTGGCGGGGTCCCATAGCGAACGCGCTCGGGCCATCGAACTGCTCGACTTCGTCGGCATCACGCGGCTGGCGCACGAGCCTGCTGGAAACCTGTCCTACGGTCAGCGCAAGCTGCTCGAGCTCGCCTCGCTGCTGGTGGCCGATCCGGCCATTCTGCTGCTCGATGAGCCCGCCGGCGGGGTCAACCCGACGCTTGATCAACCACCTGGCCGACCGGATCAAGGATCTCAATCGCGACGGCAAGACGATTCTCGTGGTCGAACACAACATGGAATTCGTCATGGGTATCTGCTCGCGGATCACCGTGCTCAGCCAGGGCAGCACGCTGATGGCGGGCACGCCGGCCGAGGTGCGCTCGAGCACGGCGGTGCTGGAGGCCTACCTGGGAGCTGACGAGGAGGAGGCGGCGCTCGACGCCGCGTTGCGTGAGGAACTCGAGGCAGCGTCGCAGCCCGCGTCGGCCCGTGTCGAGGTCACCTCGGAGCCCGAGCCACAGACCCTCTCGTCGAGCGCTATCCCAGAGGACCCGACGGTGACCCGCTCAGAGCCGAGCGCCGGGGCCACGCCCCTGCTGAGCCTGACGGGTGTCTGCGCCGGCTACGGCGGCGCCGACATTCTCAAGCAGGTCACGCTCGACGTGCCCCTCGGGGGCATCACCTGCGTGGTCGGCCCAAACGGGGCGGGCAAGTCCACTGTCATGAAGACGATCAGCGGTCTCCTGCGCCCGCGTGAGGGCGAGGTCCGTTTCCGAGGTGAGGTCGTCTCAGGGCTGAGCCCGAAGCAGATCCTGGCCAAGGGCATCGCGCAGATTCCGCAGGCGCACAGCCTGTTTCCCGACATGACGGTGCAGGAGAACGTCGAGTTGGGTGCCTTCACCGTCAGTGACCGGGCGCTGGTGCGCCAGCGGCTCGCCACTGTCCAGGACCTATACCCGATCGTGCGGGACCGAGCCGAGGAGAAGGCAGGCAGCCTCTCGGGCGGACAGCAGCGGTTGGTCGAGTTCGCTCGCTGTCTGATGCTCGATCCGGAGCTGATAATGCTGGATGAGCCGTCGATGGGACTCGACCCGCAGACCCGCTCGATGGTGTTTGAGATGGTCGCGCTGATGAACCGCCAGGGCAAGACGATCCTGTTGGTGGAGCAGAACGCCCGAGCCGGGCTGAAGCTGAGCTCGCATGGCGTCGTGCTGGAGAACGGGATGGTGCGACTGACCGGATCCGGTCACGAGGTGCTCACCCATCCTGAGATCGGTGCCCTCTACCTGGGCGGGGCTGTGGCCGCCGCGGCGTAGTCGCCGCATAATTGCAGCCATGCCGACAGCGGTCACGATCCGGGAGGTGGCTCGGCTCGCGGAGGTCCATCCGGGAACCGTCTCCAGGGCGCTGAACCCGCAGACGCGTGGTCTGGTCAACCAGGACACCGCGGCGCGCGTGCTGGCCGCGGCCGACGAGTTGGGCTATCGGCCCAATTCGATCGCGCGCGGGCTCAAGACCAGCCGGTCGATGACCGTTGGCGTGCTGGTTCCGGATCTGACCAACCCGCTGTTCCCGCCGATCGTGCTGGGCATCGATGATCGGCTGACCAGCGACGGATATACGCCCTTGCTGGTCAACACCGGCAGCGATCCGGCCCGCGAGCGAGCCAGGATAGAAGCGATGCTCGATCGTCAGGTCGACGGCTTCATCGCCGCGACGGCGCGCCTCGACATCGAGCCTCTGGCGGTGGCGATCTCCGGCGGCCTCCCCGTGGTGCTGGTCAACCGCACATTTGAGGACGGCTCGATCTCGGCCTGCACCGTTGATGACCGCGCGGGCAGCGAGCTTGCCGTCCGGCACATGATCGAGCTCGGCCACGAGCGGATCGGCTACGTCGCTGGCCCTCAGAACGTGTCCACCGGGCACCGCCGCTACCTCGGGTTCACGGCGGCCATGGAGGCGGCGGGCCTGGCGGTCCCGCCCGAACGGGTCAGCTACGCCGGTGCCTTCAGGGAGGAGGCCGGGGCACGCGCCGCAGGCGAGGTGCTACGCGCCGACCCGAGCGTCACGGCGATCATCACGGCAAACGACCGGTTGGCCATTGGCTGCTACGACGCTTTGGGGCAGCGGGGCCTCAGCTGCCCTGACGACGTCTCGATCATCGGCTTCAACGACATGATGTTCATCGATCGCCTACGGCCGCCGTTGAGCTCCGTGCGCGTGCCGCAGCGGGAGATCGGCTACGCCGCGGCGGACCTGCTGCTGGAGCACCTGGCGAACGGGAGCATGGCCCCGCGCGAGGTGATGCTCGAGCCGGTGCTGGTGGCGCGCAGTTCGACCGCACACCCGGGCCGCTGAAATTCTCGGCTTGTGATCAGCCTCCGGCCGTCGCCGCTCGAGCGCGCAACCGGTCCGCTTGGTCGGGGGCCAGCCCGGCGTCGGTCTCAGCGAGGACCTCACCGTGTTTGATCCCCAGCGTCTTGAGGAAACGCTGCTGGCCCAGCGTCAGCGCGATGAAGTGGCCGAGCTCCACCAGCTGAGCCTCAGTGAAGTGGGTTCGCAGCCGCTCCCAAAGCTGGTCGTCGGCCAGATGAGGGTCCCAGGTGATGGCCATCGCCCATTCGAGAGCCGCGCGCTCACGCGCGTCGAACCGATCCGAATGCTCGAAATCGAGCAGCTCGTCGACCTGCGCCTCGCTGGCCCCCTGCTCGCGGGCCAGCATCGACCTCTGCCCGCCGCAATACTCGCAATCGACCGATTTGGAGATGTAGAGCCGGCATAGCTCCTTGATCGCGTGATCGGTGACGCCCTGGCGAAAGAACACCTCCCACGCGTGGTTGAAGGCCTTCATCACCTCGGGGTGGTGCAGGCGAATCGCCTGACTTTCGGGCCGCGGGGTTCCCTGGGTGCGTGCGCGCTCCATGATGGCGAGCAGTTCTGGGTCGTCCACCGTACGCGGATCCACGTAGCTGATGTATGGCATCTGTCTCCTATCTCCCTGGATCTTGGCTGGAAGCGGGCTCCTCGATCCGAGCCCTGGGTGTCCACAACATGTGCCGAGACGGGGCCGGCATCACAGGAGCAGTGAGACCGGGTTCTGCAGGCGGTCGACGAGCGCGGCCATCCACTCGGCTGCAACCGCGCCGTCGACCACGCGGTGATCGGCTGAGAGAGTCACCGTCATCACCTGGGCGACGGCGAGCTGCCCATCCTCCCCGACCACCGGCCGCGGCTTCGCTGCCGCCACCGCGAGAATGCCGGCCTGGGGTGGGTTGATGATCGCCGAGAACTCGTCGACGCCGTGCATTCCAAGGTTGGACACCGCGAAGCTGCCTCCCTCTAGCTCGTGCTGCTGGAGACGCCCTGAGCGGGCCGCGTCGGCGAGTCGCGCGATCTGGGTGCTGAGCTCGACGAGCCCAAGTCGCTCCACGCCTCTGACCACCGGGGTCATCAGACCGTTCGGCACGGCGACCGCGACTGCCACGTCCACGCTGTCGAAGTAACGGATCGAGTCGCCCTGCCAGCTTGCATTGGCAGCTGGCACCTCCACCAAGGCGGCGGCGACGGCCTTCACGACAAAGTCATTCACCGAGATCTTGCGTGGACTGCTGCTGTTGACCTCCTGACGCAGGGCCAGCAGCCTGTCGGCCCGCACGTGCGCGGTGACGATAGAAGTGGGGGATGGTCGACTTGCTCTCCGTCAGCCGCTGAGCGATCGCCCGGCGCATGCCGGTGAGCGCGACGTCCCGGTAGCCGCGCAGTTGTCACGACCCCGCCCGAATTAGGCGGCCCCGGCGGCCGCCCCGACGCTGTAGGCCTCCACGTCCCGCCGGACGATACGTCCGTGGGGGCCGGTGCCGATGAGACGACCGAGGTCGACGCCGCGCTGAGCTGCCACTCGGCGAGCGATCGGGCTCGCGAAGACTCGTCCCGTGCTGGGCTCGTCGGCCATGCCGTCTGCTGTCGAGCGCTGTGCTCCACTCGGGCCTGGCCCGCTCGGCGCTGGGCTCGATGGCGGCTCGGCGGCGGTCGAAGGGGGCGCGGCCTCTTCGAAGGTGGTGACCGCCGGGCTTGGATCACCCTGCACTGGGGCTGGGCTTGAACCACCCTGCACGGTGACGGCGGACTGGGTCCACCGTCCGCAGGGACCGCTGAGGCGTCCTCTCCCTCTTCGAGAACGACCACGATGGGATCACCAACCTCCACTCTCGTGCCCGCGTCCACGAGCAGGCGCCCGATCGTTCCGGCTACCTCGGCGGCGTATTCGACTACGGCCTTGTCCGTCTCGATCTCAGCTATCGGGTCGCCCATGGCTACCTTCTGGCCGGGGCTGGTCAGCCACTCGGACAGGACGGCGTCCGTGGCGTTGGCCATCACCGCCGGCATGCGGATGAATTGGGCCATCAGTGGCCACCCATGGCTGCCCGGGCACTGAGCAGGCCGGCGACGATCTCCTCGGTGCCGGCGATGGCTGCCCGCTCGAGCACCTTCGAGATGCTGGGCTGGCCTCGCCGCCGGTGATCGCGACCTACGGGCTGATCCAGCCAGTCGAAGAAGCGTCGTCTGGATCTCATCGGCCAGCCAGCCGCCGTAGGAGGTGCCGCGGGCCCCCTGCTCGACGATGATCACGGCGTTGGTCTTTCGGATGCTCTCACCGATGGTCTCCCAATCGAGTGAGGCTCGGTCGAGCCATCGCAGGTCGATCAGCTCGGCATCCACGCCCGATTCGCTCGATCGCCTCGACGGCAGCGGTGCACCATCGATAGGTAGGAGAGAACAGTGAGCTCATTGCCGGCTCGGCGCACGACCGCTGAGCCCGGGGGAATGATGTAATCCAGATCGTCGCGCGGAACGCGGTCGTCCATGGGGTAGAGGTCGATGTGCTCGATGACCAATACCGGGTCGTTCAACGCCAGCGCGGCGTTCATCAGGCCGACGTAATCCGCCGCACTGGAGGGGGCCACGATCCGCCAGCCGGGGGCTGTCGCGAACACGCCGGCTGGGTCCATCAGATGCTGGGAGCCGTAACCGGAGCCCATCGCGACCTTGGTGCGCAATACCAAGCGGCATCGCGTTGTTGCCTCCGAACATATGGCGGGCTTTCCCGATCTGGTTGAACACCTGGTCGGCGGCGACCCACATGAAGTCCGGGTACATGAACTCGACGACGGGCCGAAAACGTCCATCCAGAGCCATACCGCCGCCCAGCCCGACGAAGGCGTTCTCGCTGATCGGCGTGCCGATGATCCGCTCGGCACCGTACTTCTTCATCAGGCCCTTGGTGGCACCGTTGGTTCCCCCGTTGAGACGGTGTACATCCTCTCCCAGCACGACGATGCGCGGATCCGTTTCCATGCGGCGATCCATCACGCTGGCCACCGCGTCGACGAAGCGCATCTCCTCCCACTCGCCGGTAGGGGAGGCCGGATCTAGTTTGGGCAGCGTGTCCAGTTCGACTCCGTCGCTGCGGATGCCGACGTCGACGAACCCCGGGTCTGGCCATAGGTCCGGCCTGATGCGGCGCGTGGCCGGCGCGTCCGCACTCTCCTCGAGCAGCGTGTCCACGGCCTCGAGCATGGCGGTCTGCGCGGCCTCGCGCAGCCCGCGCTCCCTCGCGTCATCGAGTATCCGCAGCGCCTTGAGTTCTGAGGCGACGCGTTCGAGCGGGTCGCGGGCGCGCCATTGCGCTCTCCTCTTCCTTGGTGCGGTACCCGAATGCACTCCCGGGATAGGGGCCGTTCTGGTGAAGGAAGCGGTAGACGTCGGCCTCGATGACCGCCGGCCCGTCGCCGGCCCGCATCCTGTCGAGGGCTTCCTGGGTGGCCAGGTGCACGGCCAACGGATCCATTCCGTCGACCTTCCACGCTGGGATGCCGAAGCCCTGGCCGCGGACGGACAACCGGTTGTCTGCCACTGCCTCGGTCGATGTTGGTCGAAACCGCGTAGAGGTTGTTCTCTATGAAGAAGCAGATCGGCAGCTTCCACGCGGCGGCCAGGTTGAGGGTTTCGAGCACCGACCCGATCTGGGCCGAACCGTCACCGAAATAGGCGATGGTGGCGTCGCTCGTGCCGGCGTGGTTCTGCGCCCACGCATTCCCGGCGGCAAACGGCACGCCGCCCCCGACGATCGCGTTGGTGCCGAGTGCCCCAGCCTCCAGCCATTGGAGGTGCATCGAACCGCCGCGACCTCCGGAGAACCCCTGGGCCAGGCCCAGGATCTCCGCGAGCGTTCGCTGCAGTACCTGCTGGACGACGGGTGGGACGGGTTCTTCGAGGGTCAGGTAGCCAGGCGCGACGTGGCCGAGCGCCTTGGCCAGGAACTGGTGATGGCCGCGGTGTGATCCGGCGATGCCGTCGCTCGAACGTAGTCCGATGATGGATCCGACGGCGCCTCCTTCCTGCCCGATGCTGGCATGCGCGGGGCCGTGAACCAGATTCTCCGTGGCCAGTTCGAGAACCGCTTCCTCGAAGGCCCGGATCAGATGCAGCTGAACCAGCATGCCGACCAGGAGCCCAGGATCTGCTCTGCGCCAGTCCTCTCTGGTGGTGTTGAGCTGCACCCAGGGGACTTCGGTCTTCAGGGCTCTGCGTTGAGGCATGTGGCTGGCTTCCCGTCCGAAATTGATACGCGTCCGCAGCCGAATGCGCCGCGCATCCAACGATTGCATTCAATCACAGCAGACGGCCCGGGTAAATGGCTGAAGATGTCCGGTTCGAGCGCTAGAGTGTATTCAATGGCTGAAGTAGAGGCTGAAGCGCCGAACGGGCTCGGTCTGCGCGGAATCGATCACATCGGCTTCACCGTGCCCGACATGGAGCAGGCACACAGCTTCCTCGTTGACGTCCTCGGTGCGGTGCATATCTACACCCTGGACGGCAAGCGGGGCGACGACGACTGGATGCGCACCCACCTCGGCGTTCACCCGCGAACCGTCATACGCGACATCCGTTTCTATCGCCTCGGATCCGGGTCCAACCTCGAGGTGTTCGAATACGACCCGGCGGACGGGCAGGCCCCACAACCGCGCAACAGCGACCTCGGCGGTCATCACCTGGCCCTGTACGTCGATGACCTGGACGCCGCGATGGCGACGCTGAGTCAACGCGGCGTCGAGTTCATGGGCGCGCCAACGGCCAGCGCTCAGTCGGCGCTCGGACAGCGGTGGGTCTACTTCAAAAGCCCCTGGGGCATGCAATTTGAGTTGGTGAGCTTTCCCGCCGGCAAGGCCTACGAGGCCGCCGCGGAGGTGAAGCTTTGGCATCCGGCCGATCCGGCCCGATGACCGAGGCCGAGGCCGAAGCGCCGGATGCGAGCGCGGTCAGCGCAGCGATCCTCCCGCACGGTGAGGCCGGCGCCAGAATCGCCGCCGCGCTCCGGGAGGAGATCCTCGGCGGCGGATATCAGCCCGGCGAGCGGATCCGACAGCAGCAATTGGCCGGCCGGCATGGCGCGAGCCGGGTGCCCGTGCGCGAAGCGCTGCGGATCCTGGAGGCCGAGGGACTGGTCACCCTCGTGGCTAACTCCGGCAGTTGGGTGTCACGGCTATCCGCGCACGAGTGCACCGAGATGTACCAGATGCGTGAGCGGATCGAGCCTCTCCTGCTGCGCTACAGCGCGGACACGCTCCCCGAGCAGGTCATCGAGCAGCTTCAGGACCTGGCCGACTCGATGCAGCAGTCCGCCGATGTCGAGCAGTTCATTACGCTCGACCGGACATTTCATCTGCTCAGCTATTCAGCCGCCTCGACGATCATGCTGGGCGACACGATCATGCGGCTCTGGAATCGAACCCAGCACTACCGGCGCGCCTACACCAGAATGTTTCGGGCAGAGCGCGACGACAGTGTTCACTACGATCACCAGCTCTTGGTCGCCGCCCTGCGCAATCGTGATGCTGAGGATGCCGAGCGGGTTCTGGCCGGTCACATCCGACGCACGCGACTCGCCCTGGCGCGCCACCCTGAGATCTTCGATGCATGACCGCGTCATGCATCCTGCCGACAGACAACCACGCGCGTAGGCGCGACTGACAGGAGAGGCTTCCCCGATGGCGATTGCGATCATCAACCCGACGACTGGCCGGCTCGAGAAGGAGTTCACCCCTCAGACCACCGCTGAGGTGGACCAGAGGATCGCCGAAGCTCAGGCGGCCTTCGAGACGCTGCGCGGCACCTCTTTTGCTGAGCGCGGAGCGTGGATGCGCCAGGCTGCGGAAATCATGGAGTCCGAGGTCGACGAGACCTCGCGGATGCTCGTCATCGAGATGGGCAAGCCCATCGAGCAAGCGCGGGCCGAGGTGCTCAAGTGCGCCAAGGGCATGCGGTTCTACGCTGAAAACGCCGAGCAGTTCCTGGCCGACGAGCCCCTGCGCGACCCCTCGGTGGTCGGCGCCTCGCAGGCCTACGCCCGCTACGACGCCGCTGGGAGTGGTACTCGCGGTTATGCCGTGGAACTACCCCCTTTGGCAGGTGATCCGCTTCGCCGCCCCGGCGCTGATGGCCGGCAACACGGGCCTGCTCAAGCACGCCTCGAACGTTCCCTCCTCGGCCCTCTACCTGGACGCCATCTTCGAGCGCGGGGGCTTTCCGGCCGGCGCATTCCGCACTCTGCTGGTCGGCTCCGGCGCCGTCGACGAGGTCATCCGCGACCCCCGCGTGAAGGCGGTCACACTGACCGGTTCGGAGGGGGCGGGCCGCGCGGTTGCGGCCACGGCCGGTGGCCAAATCAAGAAGTCGGTGATGGAACTCGGCGGCTCGGACCCTTTCATCGTGATGCCGACGGCCGACCTCGAGGCCGCGGCTACTACGGCGGTGCGGGCCCGGGTGCTCAACAACGGCCAGTCGTGCATCGCCGGCAAGCGATTCATCGCCCACACCGAGATCTATGACGAGTTCGCGGCGCTGTTCGCCAGCAAGATGGCTGCCCTCAAGGTGGGAGATCCGCTCGACCAGTCTGTCGAGGTCGGTCCGTTGGCCACGGCAACTGGGCGCGACGAGCTGGCTGAGCTCGTCGACGATGCGGTGGCCAAGGGCGCAACCCTGCTGACCGGCGGACACGCGGTCGAGGGAGATGGCTGGTTCTACGAGCCGACTGTGCTGGCCGACCTCACCGATGACATGCGCATCGTCCTCGAGGAGGCGTTCGGGCCGGTCGCATCGCTCTACCGGGCGCAGACGCGTGAGGAGGCGATCCACATTGCCAACCAGACCACCTTCGGCCTCAGCTCGGCGGTGTGGACCAACGATCCCGACGATGAGGCGTACTTCGTGGCCAACCTAGATGCCGGTGCCGTGTTCATCAACGGGATGACGGTCTCGTTCCCGGAGCTGCCGTTCGGCGGCATCAAGGCGTCCGGGTTCGGCCGTGAACTGGCTGCAGTGGGCATTCGCGAGTTCACCAACCTCAAGACCGTCTGGAAGGGGTGACACGAATGTGCACCAGCCACGGCCACGGCAACGGCCATAGCCACAGCCACGCTACAAGCCGAGCCGTCTTTTCGAGCGCCCCTCGCAAAGGCCCAGAGACGTCCGCCCGTTGGGCGCGCCTGGACAGATGGGTGTCGACTACGAGCACCGTGTCGACTTTGAGCGGCTTCGTCAGTACCGGCTGGCTCGAACCAAAGCGGCCCTGGAGGCGAGTGACTGCGGAGCGTTTCTGCTGTTCGACTTCTACAACATCCGCTACGCCACCCAGACCTGGATCGGCGGGGCGCTCGGGGACAAGATGATCCGGTACGCGCTGATCATGCGGGGCCATGACCCGATCCTCTGGGACTTCGGCTCCGCTGTGAAGCACCACAAGCTCTACTCCGACTGGGTACCGGATGAGAACTATCGGGCCGGTTTCCTGGGCTTCAAGGGGGCGGTCGACCCAACTGGCGGCGCTGACCTGATGGTCGACGCCATTCAGGAAATCAAGTCGCTGCTCATGGAGAACGGCCTGGCGAGTGCGCCGGTTGGCGTGGACCTGATCGAGCCGACCTTCCTGTTTGAAATGCAGCGCCAGGGGCTGAAGATCGCGGATGCCCAGCAGTCCATGCTCGACGCGAGAGTCATCAAGAACCAGGACGAGATCATGCTGCTCAACCAGGCGGCAGCGATGGTCGATGGTGTTTACCAGGACATCGTCGAAGCCCTCAAACCCGGCGTCCGCGAGAACGAGATCGTTGCCCTGGCCAGTGCGCGTCTCTACGAATACGGGTCAGACCAGGTCGAGGCGATCAACTCCATTTCCGGTGAGCGCTGCAACCCTCACCCGCACAACTTCACCGACCGCATCATCCGGCCGGGAGATCAGGCCTTCTTCGACATCATCCACTCCTACAACGGATACCGGACGTGTTACTACCGCACGTTCGGGGTGGGCTGGGCTACGGAGCCTCAGCGCGACGCCTACAAGCAGGCGCGGGACTGGATGGACGCGGCGCTCGATGCGATCAGGCCTGGTGTCGGGAGCGACCAGGTGGCTGCCGTGCTGCCCCGGGCGGAGGACTTTGGCTTCGAGAACGAGCTTGCCGCCTTCGGGCTCCAGTTCGCGCATGGGCTCGGCCTGGGCCTGCACGAGCGCCCGATCATCTCGCGACTGAATTCGATGAAGGATCCGATCGAGATCCGCCCCGGGATGGTCTTCGCGATGGAGACCTACTGCCCGGCCACCGACGGCACGTCGGCCGCGCGGATCGAGGAGGAGGTTGTCGTGACCGATTACGGCACCGAGATCCTCACGCGCTTCCCGTCCCAGGAGCTCTTCGTCGCCAACGAATATTGACGTCGCCGCCCGCGGCGACCCAACCGGGCGCTTGCCCGCCGGAACCCGGCTAGGCCAGGCCGAAGATGCGAGCCGCGTTGCCACCCAAAATCGCGGCCTGCGCCTCTGGGTCCAGCCCGGCGCGCCGCACCGTATCCGGCGCGTGCGGGTCGGCCATGTCAAACGGATGGTCCGAGCCCAGGAGGACGTGGTCGGTCCCGGCGAACTCCACCAGCGAGCGCAGGAGCACCGGATCGTGCACCACGGTGTCAAAGTAGAACCTGCGCATCGCCTCGGACGGATCTTCGCGCAGGCGGGCGTGCGCGGCCGGTTGGAAACCGTGGGCGTGGCGCAGACGTCCGCGGAGGGTGGGCAGTGCTCCGCCACCGTGGGCCAGGATCACCGTCAGCTCAGGGTAGCGGTCCAGCACGCCGGACAGCACCATGTGCGCGGCTGTGATCGTGGTCTCCAACGGATTGCCGACGAGGTTCCACAGGTAATACTCGCCGAAGACCGGGCCGCCGAAGCCACGGGTCGTCGGGTGTATGAAGACCACCGCGCCCGTCTCGGACGCGGCGGCCCAGAACGGCTCGAAGCTGTCGTCCCCCAGGTACACGTTGCCTACGCTGGCGCCGATCTCCACCCCGTGCAGCTCACCGCTGGCCATGAGCTGGCGCAGCTCCGTTGCGGCGAGCGCAGGATCCTGGAGCGGAACGGCTCCCAGGCCCAAGACGCGGCCGGGGGCCGCTCGCACCATCCCGGCTATCCCGTCGTTCTGGATACGGCAGCGCTCGAGTGCCACGTCCGGCTCTACGTCCGGATAAAGCAGCGAGACCACGGGACTCAGGACGACCCGACTCACCCCGCCGGCGGCGTGGTGCTCGAGGATCGCCTCGAGGCTCGATAGCTCCTGCACCATCGAACGCACCTCGCGTCCGTCCATCTCGACCACCTGGCCACCGTCGGCATCCCGGCGAACGGCCGGCCGCCAGGTCTCGTCCGGGGCGACCTCACGCCTGATTTCAGGCACGATCACGTGGGTGTGCACGTCGACGATCGGGCCTGCGTCCTCAAGAGGGGTTGGGCCTGTGACATCGGCTTCGGGGTTCACTTGCTCGTCTCTTAGTCCGGAGGGTCGTGGGTGATCATCGAAGATCGCTTGCCGTGGTTCGAGGATTCGCTTGCCGCGGTTGATAGCGTGATGATTGCAAACGATTGCAGGAGAGCCAGATGACATCGCGTGATCATGTCCACTTGGGCCGCGTCGCGGCCGCGAGGTTCTGATGAGCGTCGCGGTCCCGCCGCCAATGACCCAGGCGCTGTTTGCGGAGCGTCCGTTGTGGGGCCCGTTCATCGGAGGGCGGTTCGTCGATGTGCCTGACCCGGTCACATTCGAGGTGCTCGAGCCCGCCCGGGCGCGCCCGCTGGCCACCGTTGTGGCTGCGTCGGACGACACCGTCGATCAGGCCGTGCGCGATTCCCGCCGCGCCTACGAGGATGTGTGGCGCGGGCTCTCGCCCAAGGAGCGGGGCGCCCTCATGCGCCTCCTGGCCTCGCGGATCCGTGACCAGGCCGAAGAGATCGCCGAGATATGTGCCCGTGAAGTGGGCAAGCCGGTGCGCGACGCGCTTCGGGTCGATGTCCTGTCCTGTCACTCGAGCTTCGACTACTACGCCGGTGTCGCGGAGTCGATCCACGGCGAGATCCTCGACCAAGGGGCGATCGAGGCCCGTGTCGTCTACGAGCCCTACGGCGTCGTTGCGGCCATCCTGCCGTTCAACTGGCCGCCGATCCACTTCTCCAAGAAGTGCGCGCCCGCGCTCGCCGCGGGCAATACGGTGGTGATAAAGCCCGGCGAGCAGGCGCCACTCACGGTGCTGCGGCTGGTTGAGATCGCCAACGAGATCCTGCCTCCGGGAGTGATCAACGCCGTGAGCGGCCTCGGGGCCGGACCGGCGTTGGCCGCGCACCCGAGAGTCGAGCGGATCACCTTCACCGGTGCCACCGCCACGGGGCGAAAGGTGATGGCCAGTGCCGCCCAGAATCTGACCTTCACCACCCTGGAGCTGGGAGGCAAGAACGCGCTCGTGGTGCTCGACGACGCAGACGTTTCCGAGGCGGTGCGGACAGCCGTCGAGGGCATGTTCTACAACCAGGGCGAGGCATGCACCTCGACCTCGCGACTGGTGGTCCATGCCTCGCTCTATGAAGACTTCGCCGCGCAATTTGTCGAGGCGACTCGTCAGCTTGTCGTCGGCGACCCGTTGCACGCGGCCACCGATATCGGGCCGCTCGTGGATGAGCGTCAACAACAGCGGGTCGAGGAATACATACGCAAGGGGGTGTCGGATGGTGCGCGGATCCTCTACCAGGGCGTCGTGCCTGACAATCCCGAGCTCAGCGCCGGCTGTTTCGTCGCCCCGACGGTCTTTGGCGACGTGACACCGGAGATGACGATCGCTCAGGAGGAGATCTTTGGTCCGGTGGCGGCGCTCATGCGGTTTGACACTGACGATGCGGCCGTCGAGATTGTCAATGGCACGGAGTACGGTCTGACCGCCGCCCTCTGTACCCGAGACGAGGCGCGCGCTGCGCGCCTCGCCGCGCGCCTCGAGGTCGGCATGGTGTTCGTCAACAACTACACGCGACGGAACTTCATCGGATCCCCCTTCGGCGGCGTCAAGGGGAGCGGTTACGGCCGGGAATACGCCGCGGAAACGGTGCACGAGTTCGTCCGCGCCAAGAACGTTCGGTTCCCGAGCGGACGTGGCGTGATTCCCGTCTGGCCGCCAACTCAGTGAGCTCCCAGGCCATCGCGCCTGTCAGACTCGACGGCTCCGGCGGCTTCTCGGCCTCCTGGTGAAAGCCATGTCCACACAGATCGACCTCACCAGTCCCCGCTCGGTCGGCCAGATCCTCGACGCAGGGCTGCGGCTCTATGCGCGCCGCCCGCTGTTGTTCATGTTTCTAGCCGGGGTCGTCGTTGTGCCGTACGAGGTGATCACCATCCTGGTCGAGCAGGGCAAGGGCACCTCGGCGGCCACCGATCTGGTGCTTCTTCTCGCCGCGCTCGCCCTGGTCAATCCGTGCATTGCCGCCCTGGAGATGCAGGTGCTGCTCGACCTGGGGGAGGGCCGGCCACCCGAGATCCGCGACGTCATCCGACGCGCGCTGGCCGTCCTGCCGGTGGTTGCGGCGACCGAGATCGTGGCGGGCCTGTCGGAGGCGTTCGCCGTCCTCTTCTTCGTCATCCCGGGGGTGTACCTGGGCGCCCGCTTGGTGGTGGCCGCGCCCGTGGCCGCTGCCGAGAACACCAACTGGCCCGGGGCGATCCGCCGCAGCTTCTGGCTGACCCGGGGCTACTTCTGGCGGGTGCTCGGGTTGCTGGCCATTCAGGCGCTGCTCCTGTATCTCGTCGCCGTGATCGTCGACGGCGGCAAATCGCTGGCCACCACGATCGTCGGCCTGCTGCTGGCCATCCTCGCGTATTCCTTCTGCACGCTGCTCGTCAGTCTCCTGTACTTCGACCTGCGCGCCCGCGAGTCGGCTCCCGTAGCCTGAGTCGACCATCTATCCGCAAACGAGGAGCCTTATCAGTGCCCGTACGTGTCGGAGTTCAGATCCAGCCACAGCAAGCCGATTTTGGCGTTATGCGCCGGGCCTGGCATGACGCCGAGGAGCTCGGCGTCGACACGATCTACACGTGGGATCACTTCTATCCGCTCTACGACGACCCCGACGGCAAGCACTTCGAGGGCCTGGTCTCACTGGCCGCATTGGCGGCCAGCACCGAGCGCGCCCGGATCGGCGCGCTGGTGTTCTGCAACACGTACCGCAACCCGCAGCTGCTGGCTGACGCGCACCGCACGATCGACCACCTCTCGGGCGGCCGCGTGATCCTGGGATCGGCGCGGGCTGGTTCGAGCGCGACTATGACGAGTACGGCTATGAGTTCGGCACCGCCCCCGATCGCCTGCGCGCCCTCGGTCGCGACCTGCCGCTGATGAAGGAGCGCCTGAAGAAGCTCAACCCTCCGCCGATCGGCCCGATGCCGTTCCTGATCGGCGGCGGCGGCGAGAAGGTGACGCTCAAGCTCGTCGCCCAGCACGCGGACATGTGGCACACGTTCGCCGACCTTGAGACCTATCGCCACAAGGCGGAGATCCTGGCCGAGCACTGCGCCAAGATCGGCCGCGACCCGACGACGATCGACCACGTGATCGGCTCATTGGACGGGCGTGGAGAAGATCGCCGACGATCTGGCCGCCGCCGGCGTGGCCGAGCTCACGGTTGGCGTGGGCGGCCCCGACTACGATCTCGGGGAGCTGCGCGAGCTGATCGCCTGGCGCGACCGCCACAACGCAGCCCAGGCGACATGAACGACCGCGTTCCCACCTCACTGCTGGCCGCCCTCGGGCTGATCACCGGCTTCGGCACGGCCATGGGCACCGGCTCGCGCCCGGCCGGCGGGGCGGTGATGGCGCTCTTCGGCCTGACCTGCATCTACTTCTGGGTCAGGCGGGACGGCCACTCGACGGCCCTGCGCCTGACGCTCGTCGGGCTGGCCGCCTTCGCCCTCTCACACCTCATCGGTCTGGTCATCGGCGCGTGGCCGGCGGTGGTGCTGGTCTCCGCCGTGACAGCCTGGTTCTGCTGGCGCTGGTCGGACGTGAAGGTTTTCCGTTCAGTTGCCGGTCCGCTGACCAGCAACTGACCTCAGCGCTGCGGCCAGCTCGTACAACGCCCCGTCGACGAGCTCGCGCGCCCCGAGCCGCTCGGGCAGGCGCACGACAACGGGTGTCTCGCGTTTGGCGGTCCGTCCGACGTAGCCCTCGATCGGCTTCACGAACATGCGCAACACGATGCGCCTGTCGTCGAGGTGGAGCTCGGGTTCGAGCAGCCGTTCATTGGCCGGAGTGCCGCTGGCCATCGTCACCTCAGTGACGAGGATGCGCAGCTCGCGCTGCTCGGGATCCACCTCAGCGGAGGGATCCAGCCGCCATGAGGAGGCGCGCACGCCGTCGCGCACGGCGCGCAACGGCCGCGACTGCGACGCTCCCATGGGCTCCCATTTGTCGCGGCGCCGGCGCCGCACGGACACGCTCAGAAGCTGGGGGGGAAGACCGCGGCCGAAGAGTGCCTCGTGCTCGCTGCGCGCGAGCTCTCGCCAGCCGGCGAGCTTGTCCGACACTCCCATGGGCGCCGGCCGTGCCCGCGGGCGCAGGAGCCTGGCCGGCTGGGCCAGCTGCCGACCCCGGTCGATCTGGACGATGAGAGCAGCCACCGCCGGATCCCCCGGGTCGAGCGCTGGGGCCTCGCCGGAGAGCCGGCCGGGCGCGAACGGCAGACCGCCGCCGTCGCCGACCAGCGCCGGCTGCGCCGGACCGACCACGGGTATCAGGGCCGGCGCCCGGTCCCACGCTTCGGGCGGCGGGGTCTTGCCCACGGCATCAGTGGTCCTCGGCATTGGGCGAGCTTATAGGCTCCGGCGTGAGCCGTAACGGCGCCATCCGGGCGGACTCGGATAAGTAGTCCGTACGGATTCAGCCTGCGCCGCATCCCACATGCGAGGGCTTCCCGAATCTCCCATCCTTTGGGTGTCTCCAACGGAAGGACCGCACCGATGCTTACGCCCCCGATCTCCAGCGCGCATAACCTCAGCCCGGCCGAGGTTCCCGAGTTCCTCGAGGACGCTGAGCTCGAGACGAGCCAGACGCGCGCCCCGCGCGCGGGCCTGCTCGGTTTTGCGCGCATGACCGGCTCCTCGATCTGCGGCCGCGACGCGGCGCCGTGGGTCACCGACTTCCTCAATGCGGCCTATTACCGCCGTCGCGCCGAAGAGCGCGATGTCGACGACCTGCGCCTGGCCTTCGCCGTGCTCACCACGTACTGGTACGGCAAGCCCGGCCACCGGCGGCTGCGCGCATCCGATCTGGTCGCCTTCCACCGTGCGTTCGGCCAGTACCGCTTCGACACCGAGCAGAGCGGGCGCGGCACCCTCTCCCGTGAGCAACTCGAGGTGGGGGCGGGCGCGCTGTTGGGCGACTGGTTCAATGACGCTTACGCCGATGACGCGCGTCGCGGCTGGGGCATCGCCTTCCCAACCGTGGCCGAGAAGGCCGCCTATGATCCGGACGCGCGGATGCGCCTGGCCCGCCTGGGCGAGTTGACCCCGGAGCGCGCTCCCCGGCGCGAGCAGGTCTGGCACACCTATCCGCCGGTGCCGATGCCATCCGCTGCGGGCGTGATCGCGGCGCTGACGGCACCCGAGACGTGGCCTGACTACGCCTCCGAGATCGGCCGCTTCACGCCCCTGCGTCCCGGCGGCCTGGACGGTCAGACCTTCGAGATCGAGGTCGCCGCAGGCACGGGCGCCGGCTGGCCCATCTTCACCCGTGGCTACGTGACCATCACTCGACTGGTTACCGCGGACGATCAGACAGCCCTACGCGCCTACATTGACGAGCTTGAGCAGGGCATGCGCGACTACGGGCATGGCGAGCCTGGGATCCTGCCCTACGCCGCGACCCCGCTGGTGGCCTTTGACCTCACGACCCACCGCGGTCATTTCATGGGCTCGGGCCACAATCGCCTGGTGCTCTACACCCACGATGGTCAAGCCTGGGTTCGCGCGGCCGGCACCTGGGATCCCATGCCATGGCCCATCGACCAGGCCTATCGGGTCGCCGGGCGCGACGCCCAGCACGCCTTTTGGGGACAGACCAACGATGCCGCCCAGAGCCTGCCCCACCAGCTGGCGATCCAGGTGGCCAGGCGCTCGTGAGCGAACGCGCGCTCGTCATCGGGGCCGGGCCCAACGGCCTCGCCGCGGCCATTCGTCTGGCTGAGGCGGGCCTCGAGACGACGGTGCTCGAGGCCCGCGCGGAACCGGGCGGCGCCGTCCGGACCGAGGAGCTGACGCTGCCTGGCTTCCACCACGACACCTTCTCCTCCGTCTATCCGGCGGGCGTGGCCTCACCTGTGTTCAGCCGGCTGCCGCTGGCCGAGCATGGACTCGAGTGGGTGCATCCGGAGGTCTGCATGGCCCACCCACTCGACGACGGCACGGCCGTCGGCCTGTACCGCGACCTCGAGCGCACCGCGCACTCACTGGAGGCACAGCACTCGGGAGACGGCCGCGCCTGGGCCCGCTTCGTGGGGCCCTACCTGCGCATTTCGGCGCGGTTCGCGACACCATGCTCACCGGGTTTCCGCCCATCGGAGGCCCGGTCAAATTGCTCACACGGGCCGGCCCGCTGGCGGCGGGACAGTTCGGGCTGCTCGTGGCCCTGCCCGCCCGGACCATGGCCCATCGCCTGTTTGACGCGTCCGGCTCACGCGCCTGGCTGCTCGGGGCCGCGGCTCATGGAGACGCGCCGGTCACCTCAGGTGGCTCAGCGGTGGCGGCCTTTTACCTCAACCTGCTGGGGCACGCGGTGGGCTGGCCCAGCCCCCGCGGTGGCGCTCAGGCGCTGACCGACGCCCTGGTGGCTCATCTGCGCGCGCTGGGCGGCGAGCTGATCTGTGACGCGCCGGTCGAGCGTATCCTCACCAGCGCCGCAGCGGTTACGGGCGTTGGTCTCCGGGACGGTCGCCGGTTCGACGCCGACCGTGGTCCTCGCCGACGTGATGCCAGGCGCGCTGCTGTCGATGACCGGCCAGGCGTTGGGGGGCTGGTACCGCTCCGGCCTGGTGCGCTTCCGTCAGGGCCCCGCCACGCTCAAGCTCGATTGGGCCCTCGACGGGCCGATCCCGTGGATGGCGCCCGAGCCTCGGGGCGCCGGCACCGTCCACATCGGGGGCGACGAGGCGGCCACGATCGAGTCGCTGGCGCAGTCCCACAGCGGGCTGGCTGAGCGGCCCTTCCTGCTACTCGGACAGCAGAGCGTGGCCGACCCGAGCCGGGCCCCGGAGGGCAAGCACACCGCGTGGGCCTACACCCACGCGCCGGTGAGCCGCAGCTTCCGATCTCAGCTCCGGGCCGCTACGTGGAGGCGGTCGAGCAGCAGGTGGAGCGCTTCGCGCCGGGCTTCCGCGATCGGATCCTCGCGCGTCACGTGCTCGGCCCGGTTGAGCTCGAGCAGCGCGATGCCGAACCTCGTGGGGGGCGATGTCGGGGGCGGAAGCTACGGCGGGCTGCAGTCGGTATTCCGTCCGCTGCCCACCGTCTCCCCCTACAAGACCCCGCTCGACGGGTTGTTTCTCTGCAGCGCGGCGGCCTTTCCGGGCGGAGCGGTGCACGGCGTGCCGGGCGACGCCGCGGCCCGGGCCGCGCTCAGGTCCAGACGCCGGCCTTAGCCCCAGACCTCAGCGGCGACTTCGACGATGAGCTCCAGCTTGGCCTTCTGCTCATCGATGGTCAGGTCGTTGCCCTCCTCGGTGGAGGAGAATCCGCACTGGCCGGACAGGCAGAGCTGATCGAGGTCGACGTACTGGGAGGCCTGCTCGATCCGGCGCTTGAGCAGGTCCTTGTCCTCGAGCTCGGGACGCTTCGTGGTGACCAGTCCCAGCACCACGCGCTTGTGTCCCTTGGGCAGAAAGCGCAATGGTTCGAAGCCGCCGGAGCGCTCGTCGTCGAACTCGAGGAAATACCCGTCGACGTTCAGATCGCCGAACAGTGCCTCGGCCACAAAGTCGTATCCACCCTCGGCCGCCCACATCGACTGGTTGTTACCTCGGCACAGGTGGGTTGTGATGGCCATGTCGGCCGGCTTGTGGTCGAGTACTCGGTTGAGCACGTTGATGTACTGCTCGTGCAGGTGGGCCGGATCGCCGCCGATCGCCTCGATGTGCGCGCGCTGCGCGGGATCGTTGACGTACGCGAGGCTGGTGTCATCGAGCTGCAGGTAACGGCAGCCGAGCTCGTGCACGCGTCGCATCTCCTCGGCGTAGGCACCGACCAGGTCGTCCCAGAAGGCATCCACGTCGGGATAGACATCGCGGTCGATCGCCGCGTTGCCGCCACGGTAATGGACCATGCTCGGCGACGGGATGGTCAGCTTCGGCGTCTGCGTGTCGTGCGCGTGATCCCGGAGGAAGGTGAAGTCGTCGGCGAAGATCGTCTGGCTCAGGCCGACCTGGCCGGCGACGCGCATCGCGGGCGGCGCATAGTCGTAGCTGCCCTGCTCGTTCTTGAACTGCACATGAAGCGACTCGCCCTGGACCTGGGTGACGCCGTCCAGCTGGTAGATGAAATCCATGTGCCATGAGGTACGGCGCAGCTCGCCGTCGGTGACCGACCGCAGGCCGACAGCGCGCTGCATCTCGATCACCTCGAGGACCGCCGCATCCTCGACCGCGCGCAGTCCCTCGGCATCGAGCCGGCCCGCCTTGTGGTCCGCCCGCGCCTGCATCAGCGCGGGTGGACGCAGCAGGCTGCCGACGTGGTCAGCTCGAAACGGCAGGGTCTGGGTCGTGCTCAACTGGTCCTCCTGGACAGGGCGGGGAGTGGGGTGTCTTGAGCCTAGCTCGAACGCACAACGACAGAGCGCCCCGGCCGGTCGGCCGGGGCGCTCTGGTCAGCCAGCGCCTGCGATCAGGCGGTCGGCGCCCGGAGGCTAGCCGACGCGCTCCTGCTCGACGTAGCCGCCGCGGCCGTCACTGGCGACGCGGCGCTCGCGGTTATAGCCACCGCGGCCGAACCCACCCCACGAGCTCCAGAAGAACAGGGAGATGATGAGACCGACGACTCCGATGATCAGCAGGATGAGGCCGATCGTATGAATACTAAATCCACTGGTTGATACCGAGACGGCGAATCGCAAGATCGCGCCGACTGCAATCAAAACAAGGCTTGTCCCGACGCCCATGACAGTCCCTCCTTGCCGGTTGTGCCCGACACCTTTGAGTGAGCACACCTACATTGGCGTGCCCTTCTGGGCTTTACTAGTTACCAGTGCGCCCAAACTCTAAACCTGCCTAAGTGACGAGAAAGTGCCGAACGGCGCCCCAGCACCGAAGCTGTGGATGAAATGTGCAGAAACCCGCACGTCTCGGCCTGATCTTCGGCCGAGCAGGCTCAGACGCGCTCCACGTGAATGGCCTGAGCCAGCCTGATCCCGAGGCTTCGGGCCTCGCGGTTGGGTAGGCGGACCAGGCACGGCCCGTCGAACGGCTGGCGCTCGACCAGTTCCAGCTCCGCACCGATCCCGATCCCCTGCTCGGTCAGATAGCGCAGCATCTGTGGCTCCGAGTCTGAGACGCGCACGATCGCGGGCGCGTTCGCCGGGAGCGAGGTCGAGCGATCGTCGGCTGCGCTGCGGTCATCGACCTCGAGCCGGCGATTCGGGATCGGATCACCGTGCGGATCGGCCACGGGATCCCCGAGCTTGGTCGGCGATCAGTTCGATCAGCTCGTCGGAGGCGGCGTGCTCGAGCGCGTCGGCGAAGCGGTGCACGTCCTCCCACGGGATGTCGAGGCTCGTGGCGAGGAACAACTCGAGCAGCCGGTGCCGGCGAATCACGCTCAGCGCCAGCTTGCGGCCGGCCGGCGTGAGCCGCACGCCGCGGTAGGGGAGGTGCTCCGCCGAGCCCGGCAGCGTCCATGCGCTTGATCATCGTCGACACCGAGCCGGCGGTGATCCCCAGCCGCTCGGCGATCTGGCTCGTCGACGCGGCCTGCTCCGGCTCGAGCGTGAGCGCGTAGATCGCCTTGACGTAGTCCTCGACCGGGAGCCGAGACCGATGGGTTCACCGTTGCCTGCACGGATGTCAAGATTAACTCACGGACACAACAAATCATAGAGTTTTGATGCTGTCAACTTTTGCTGATAGCCTGTGCGAGCTGAATGGACTTTGAAGCGAGACAGGCGAGGCGGCCGCCGAGCGGCGGAGTGCCCGCGATCCCGGCTCCCGGCCGCTGCGCCGCGCCCCGCTGGGCGCGGCGAGCCGCGGCCGTTCGGAGTCGCTTCGCCGCCGGCGGGGCCAGACCGTGGTTGGCGGCTCGCAAGGCGCTCGTCCTGCTCGGGCCGGCCTTCGTCGCCGCCGTCGCCTACGTGGATCCGGGCAATTTCGCCACCAACTTCCAGGCCGGGGCCGAGCACCGCTACCTGCTCGTCTGGGTCGTCGTGATGGCCAGCCTGATGGCGATGCTGATCCAGTATCAGACCGCCAAGCTCGGGCTCGTCACGCGGCAGCAGCCTGCCCGAGTTCTGCCGCGAGCTCTTCCCGCGCCGGGCCAACGCTGCTGCTCTGGATGCAGGCCGAGGCTGATCGCGATGGCGACCGATCTGGCCGAGTTCACGGGCGCGGCCATCGGGCTGCACCTGGTCTTCGGCCTCCCGCTGTTCCTGGCGGGGCTGGTCACTGCCGTCGTGGCGTTCGCCGTGCTCGCGCTCGAGCGCTGGGGGTACCGGCCGTTCGAGGTGGCGATCTTCGCGCTGCTGATGCTGGTCGCGCTCGGCTTTCGTCGTCGATTTCTTCGCCGTCGGGCACCAGTCCTACTCCGGGCTGGCGCACGGCCTGGTCCCGCACCTGCGGGCACGGCGATGCCGTCAGCCTGGCGGTCGGGATCATCGGCGCCACGGTGATGCCGCACGTGATCTATCTGCACTCGCAGCTGCAGAAGGATCGCCTGCAGGACGAGCGGGAGCTGCCGACTCGCCATCTGCTCAACTACAACAAGCTCGACTGCCTGCTCGGCCTCGGGCTGGCCGGCGTCGTCAACGTCGCGATGCTGTGCGTGGCTGCGGCGCTGTTCGCGGACGTCGCGTCGGGCGGTCACGTTTCGCTCAGCCTCGTGCACTCGCGGCTGGCCAGCGTGGTGGGCGGCGGCGCCGCGCTTGCCTTCGGCGCGCGCGCTGATCGCCTCCGGTGTCTCGGCCTCGAGTGTCGGCACCTACTCGGGCCAGATTGTGATGAGCGGCTTCATGAACTGGCGCATCCCCGGTCGTGCTGCGCCGCCTGATCACGATGCTGCCGTCGCTGGTCGTGCTCGCCGCTGACCTCGAACACGACGCACGCGCTGGTGCTCTCACAGATCGTGCTCTCGTTCGGGATCCCGTTCGCGCTGGTGCCGCTGGTGTTGTTCACCAGCCGCCGAGGCGTGATGGGCGAGTACGTCAACCGGCCGATCGTGACTGGCCGCGATGATCCTGGTCACGGCCGTGATCACCGGGCTGAACTTGTACCTGCTGGGCAGTGCGCTCAGCGGCGCGCTGTGAGCGCCGCTCCGATTCGCCCGACAGCGTAGATGGCGGCGCTGAGCAACCCGACGAAGAAGCCGATCGGCCAGTCGTTGTGGTAGGACAGCGCGATCGCAGCTCCACACGATCGCCACGGCGAGGGCGATCGACAGCGCCATGGCCGACGCCGGCCGGGTGGTCAGCGCTCGCGCCGCGGCGGGCGGGCCGATCATCAGGCTGAAGATCAGCGTCGTACCGACCACCGGCACCGTCATCGTCGTGGCCAGCGCGACCAGCAGCAGGAACGCCATCTCGATCCGGAAGGGTCGATGCCCGCGGGCGCTCTCCGGCAGCACCGAGGCCAGCAGCAGCGGGCGCCAGAGCACCGCGAGCACGAGCAGGCAGACGGCGCTCAGCGCGATCGTCGGCCACAGCTCGGTGTTGCTGATCCCCAGCACCTCGCCGAACAGCAGCGAGAACGATCGATCGGCTCGTACCTCGACGCTGAAGCTGAGAAACAGCGCGCCGAGGCCGAGCATGAACACCAGCGTGAGCGCGGTCGCCACGTCCCGCCGGCCCGCGCCGGCTGAGCAGGCCGATGCCGAGCGCGCCGCCCGACCGAGAAGACCCCCAGGCCGAGCAGCGTCGAGACGCCCACGAGACTCGCGCCGGCCGCGCCGGCGAACGATCCGTTGGGGATCGCATGCGCCACGAACGCCGAGCCGCGCATGACGATGAAGAAGCCGACCGCGCCGCCGACCGCGGCCACGAGCGTGGCGACGATCCAGGCGTTGACCATGAAGCCGCTGAACATGGCTACGGCAGCCCTACGGTCCTCACGCCGGCGAGCCCAAACGCCGGAGAGCAGATAGCTGAGCAGCACCAGCGCGACGACGAAGAAGCTGACCGGCCAGCCACGATGTCGGCCAGTAATAGCTGTCCCAGGCGAGCAGCAATGCCCAGCCACGTGCAGGCCAGTCCGATGCCCGCCGCGACGAGCAGCGCACGGTGCGGGCGACTGGTCAGGCGCAGGGCGGTGGCCGCCGGGCCGACGAGCAGCGCGGTCGACAGGATCGCGCCGATCGTCGAGGCGGACAGGCGCAACGGCCACCGCCATCGCCATCAGGTAGGCGGCTCCGATCAGGCGCACCGGGATTCCGCGGGCGGCGGCCAGCTCCGGGCTGACGCTGACCAGCAGCAGCGGCCGGTAGAGCGTGATGATGGTGGCCGCGGCAGCCGCCCCGAGACCCAGCACGAGGGCAGGTTGGCTGAGGAGATGGCGAAGATCGAGCCGAACAGGATCGACGGGGATCTCGCCGGTTGTGCTGTGGTCGATCGAGCCGAGGTAGAGGAACAGGGCGGCCAGGCCAAAGCCGGCGCCGAGCACGATCCCGGTGGCCAGATCGCGTCCCCGAGCGCGCTGTATGCCGATCAGCTCCATCACCGCCGCGGCCGCCACGCTCGAGCCCAGTGAACCCCCAGATCGGCCCGATCCCGATCAGGAAGGCGCTCGAGCCACCCGCAGCGCCGATGTCGCCCAGCGCCTCTCCGGCGAAGGACTGCCCGCGGATCACCGTGAAGACGCCGACGCTGCCCGCTACGATCGCGACCACGCCGCCAAGCACAGCCGCCAGCGCTACGGCGGAGCTCGAGAAGAAGCCAGGCTCGACGATGCGCTGCAGCACCGCGTGCATGGCGATCAGAAGGCGCCGTGGTCGTGGTGGTGCGGATGCGACGGCTCGGCGTCGTCGCTGTCTCCGGCGACGACGATCACGCGGTTGTTCACCCGCAGCACCTCGACCCGGTGGCCGTACAGGCGGCTCAGCACCTCAGACCTGACCACCTCGTCGGCTGTACCGCTGGCCGCGCGGCCGTCGGCCAGGTAAACCACTCGGTCCATCACCGGCAGCAGTGCGTTCATCTCGTGTGCGGATATCAGGATGGCGATCTGCTGTTCGCGGGTGATCCGGGCCAGTAGATCCACCACCTCACGCGCGCTGCGCAGATCGAGGTTGGCCAGAGGCTCGTCGAGCAGCAGCAGGCGAGGCCGGCTGACCAAGGCGTGCGCGATCAGGATGCGCTGCTGCTCGCCCCCCGACAGGCGGCCGACGCGCGTGTCGGCGAAGTCCTCGGCGTCGACGGCTGACAACATCTGCTCGACCTGTTCGCGCCGGGTGCGGCTCCGTAGCGGCACGCCCAGTCGGTGGCCGTCGATGCCCAACGCCACGAGATCCCGACCGCGCATCGGCATGTCGGGATCGAGCAGGAACTTCTGCGGTACGTAGCCGATGCTGTGCCGCTGTCCGACTGAGCCAACGGCCACCGAGCCGCGCGTGGGACTGAGCAGTCCGAGGATGACCCGGAGCAGCGTGGTCTTACCGGCACCGTTAGATCCGATCAGGCCGGTGAGATCGCCGGCGGCCAGGGCAAAGCTCACGTCGTCGAGAATTCGCCGCCCGCCCAGTTCCACGGTGACCCCGGCGACCTCAAGCGCCGGAGTTCCTGGCCTCAGCCCGCTGGGCTCGCTGTCGGCGGCGGCGTTCACGGGCGCTTGAGTCTTGTGGTAGAGGCGCCGGTGCTGACCGCGCGCTGCACGGCCCGTACCTCGGCCAGCATCCAGGACTGGTAGGTGAAGCCGGCCGGCATCGTTTCGTAAACCCCTACGACCGGCACGCGGTAGCGCTTGGCCTGTTGCAAAAACGACTGGGTCAGGGTGTCGGTCACCTGCTGGTTGTAGAGAAACACCTTGACCCGACGGTCCTTCAACAGAGCGTCCTGGAGGCTGATGTCCTGAGGGGCCGGATCGACGCCGTTCATGACGTTGGCCTGCAGGGTCCAGGGGGTCAGGTTGTCCGTGCCCGCCGCTTGGAGCATGTAGTCGCCGACCGGCTCGGTGGTGGCGACCGGCGTGTCGCGGTGCTCGCGCTTGAAGGTGGCCAGCGCGGCCAGCCAGGGTCGCAGCGCCACATCGAAGCGCCGGGCGTTGTGCCTGAAGTAGGCGGCGTGAGCGGGCTCGAGCGCGGAGAGGTCGCTGGCCAGCCGGGCTGCCACCTTCGGCATGGTTGAGGGCCGGTACCAGAGGTGCGGATTCCTGGTCGAGTCGGCCAGCCCCAGCAGGGCCTGCACGTCGATCACCCGGCGCGAGGCACTGGGTGAGGCGGCCTCGATTCGGTTCATGAAGGCGTCGTAGCCCACTCCGTTCTGGACGATCAGCTTCGCGGCGCTCACGGTCTGCGCGATGCTCGGGTTCGCCTCGAAGCTATGCGGATCGACGTTCGGGTTGTCCATGATCGCCGTAACCACGACGTAGCGGCCACCCACCTGAGCGATCACGTTGGCGTATTGACTCTCCGCTCCGACGGCCTGGATTACGCCGGGTCCGGCATGGCCGATGGTTTCGCCCGCGCTGCGCCCGCAACTCGCCAGCGCCGCTGCGGCCAGGATCGCCGCAGCGAACGAGAGTGCGCGTGGCGCTCCGATCAGCGCGCTGTCAGGCGGTGGCTGAGCAATCTTCACGGCGGGCGGAATTGAGGCGTGGCACCGAGGGAACGATAACGATAATGATTCTGATTCTCATTATCATTTCACTGGTGATACGAATATGCTTGCCCCGATGCGCGCCAAGATCGTCTCGAAGGTCGCCCTCGACCCGGCCGGCGAGCTGCTTGGTGAGCAGATGGCCTGGGCCGAACGCGCTCGTGGCCGGATCCGTCGAGCCGGACACCGGCGCAGCGGACCGCGCGAGGTCCTGATCGAGCTCTTCGCGCGCGAGGGCTGCGCCCTGACGGTGCAGGAGATAGACCAGCAGCTCAGGGCCTGGTTTGACCAGGGCACGGTCGAGCGGGCGGTGGGGATCGCCAGCGTGTACCGCGGAGTTGAGATGCTTCAGGACCTCCGCCTGGTCGCGCGGGTCGATGTCGGGGATGGGGTGGCCCGCTACGAGCGCGCGCCGCTCGAGCAGGATGACCACCACCATCACCACTTCGTCTGCGACAGCTGCGGGCTGTTGGTGCCCTTCGATGACGGCGCCCTCGAGGACGCGATCGACGCGCTGGAGAGCCGCTTCGGGTTTCGGACCAAGGAGCACGAGGTGGTGCTCCGCGGCACCTGCCTGGGTTGTCGCTGAGCCGGACGGGGGTCGGTTTCGGTCAAGGAGCGTGGGGGGTAGGTCCTGCCCAGAGCCCCGATCGCAGCGTTTCCGGTCGTCGCGCTCGGAGCTCACGAAGATGGGCGGTGAACAGATATGGCAATTGATCTACGTCGCTGCGCCGAGGCCGCGGCACATGCGGCGCTTTCGGAAGCGTTTGCGTCGTCAGCGCCCCGGCGTCGCCGGCGTCCTCAGCGGTGGCCCATGCGAGTGGTGCTGAGGCCCGGAGAGGCTCTGCTCGTGGGTACCGGCCTGGTCACCGTGGTGCGCTGGGCGGCCAGGCCGGAATCGTGGCGGGCGTCTTACGAGGCGCTGAGCCGGCTCGTGCTCCATGGAGATGTCATGCCCGACGGCGACGACGAGGCGGCCGAGTCAGCTGGCGCGGGAGAAGAGGCGGAACCGAAGCCCGCCGAGCCGCAGAGCGCATCTCCGCTGAAGCGAAGGCGCGTGACCCGCGCGCGGGGAGACACGAACGGCTCGCATGGGCGAAAGCCGCCCAACCGGGGCACGCGGGCGTAGCTCGTCGGCGACTCGGGTACTGAGGTGGAATGTCTTCTCCGTCCGGAGAAGGACTCAAACGGAGGTGATGAGCATGGCGACGACTTCGCGAGCGAAGAGCGGGAGCAGCCGATCGTCAGGCCGCACGCGCGCAACTGCGCGCTCGGAAGCAAGCGGCTCGTCTTCGGCGGACAACAAGATTCCACGGACACGGGCTGCTTCGAGCCAGAGTGGGAGCGGCCAATCAGCCTCCCGTCCCAGCACGCCCAAGCCGGCGGCCAGCGCGACCAAGCGCGCCCCCAGTTCGACCAAGCGCACCCCCAGCCCTCGGCGCAGTTCGAGCGCCGGCGGCTCGCAGGCCAGCCGTTCCGCCCACAGCGCGGCCAGTCTGGCCGACAGCCTGCCGCACGTGACGGCACCGAGCCTGCCGCGGCCCCACCTGCCGCACCTCAGCGACGGGACGATCAGGACGATGGGCGCCGTCGGGCTCCCGATCGTCACGGCGGCCGCCGGTCTTGCCGGTGGAATCGTCATTGCGCGGGTCAGGCTTCGCCGACAGCGCAAGATCTTCGGCATTCCGTGGCCCGTTGCCAAGGCCGGCCTTTCCGACCTCAGCCAGCAGGTGAGTGAGGCCGGACGTCAATTCGGCGTTCTCGCCGCGGAGGTCAGGGCTGCGCTGGAGAAGGCCGAGGAGATCAATCGCGCTGTGGGCCACTGAGGGGCAATCCGTCCACCTCCTGACCCCGCGTCCGGCGTGAGAGGATGCGGCGGTGCAGAAACACGCTGGGCGACTGGCCGGCCTCGGTACGACGATCTTCACTGAGATGACGGCGCTGGCCGAGCGCACGGGGGCCATCAATCTCGGGCAGGGCTTCCCCGACAGCGACGGGCCGACGGCGGCGATCGAGGCCGCGGTCCTCGCCCTGCGCTCCGGCGCCAACCAGTACGCGCCGCTCCCCGGTGTCCCGGTCCTGCGGGAGGCGGTGCTCGCGCATCAGCGCGAGCACTATGGGCTCGAGCCCGAGGACGTGCTCGATCACCTTCGGCGCCACCGAGGCGATCGCTGCGGCGCTACTGGGTCTGTGCAACCCCGGTGACGAGGTGATCCTATGCGAGCCCTATTACGACTCCTACGGCGCCTGCATCGCCTTTGCCGGGGCCACCCGGCGCGTGGTTACCCTGCGCCCGCCCGACTTCGCCCTCGACCCCGAGGCGCTGCGCAAGGCCGCCCACCAAGCGGCCGGCCGGGCCCGCGTACTGGTGTGGAACTCTCCGCACAACCCGACCGGGCGCGTGTTCACCCGCGCCGAGATGGAGGCGGTCGCGGACCTCTGCATCGAGCACGATCTGATCTGCGTCAGCGACGAGGTCTACGAGCACCTCGTCTTCGACGGCGAGCACTGCCGATGGCCACGCTGCCCGGGATGGCCGAGCGGACGCTGACCATCTCCAGCGTCGGCAAGTCGTTCAGCTTCACCGGCTGGAAGATCGGCTGGTGCTCGGGGCCGGCCGAGCTGGTGCGCTCCGTGCGCACGGTCAAGCAGTTCCTGACCTTCGCCGGCGGAACGCCCCTGCAGCATGCGGCGGCCGCCGCGCTGAGGCTGCCGCCCGATCCATCTGCAGCGGCTGCGCGACGAACTACGCGCCAACCGTGACGCGCTCGCGGAGCGCGATCGCGGCGGCCGGATGGCAGTCCGCTGCTGCCCGCCGGCACGTATTTCATCAACGCCGACGTCGGCGTCGAGGCCACCCAGTTCTGCGCCGAGCTGCCCGCGCGCTGCGGCGTGGTGGCGATCCCGACGAGTGTCTTCTATGACGACAAGGCAGCCGGCAGAGACGCTCGTGCGCTTCGCCTTCTGCAAGCGTCCGGAGGTCATTTCGTCGAGGCCGCCGAGCGTCTTGGCCGGGTGACGGCATAGGCTTGCCCGCGGCCAGCGGGCCGCGGGCATTGCTGCCCGCGTTCGTAACTCGCTAGAACTAGCGGGCATGGGACCGATGACACCTCCGGCACAGTCGAGCACGTCGACGTGCTGATCATCGGCGCCGGGATCTCCGGGATCGGGTGCGCCTACTACCTGCAGAAGCACCATCCCCAGCGCAGCTACCGGATCCTCGAGGCACGGGACGCACCGGGCGGCACCTGGGACCTGTTCCGCTATCCGGGCATCCGGTCGGACTCGGATCTGCATACGTTCGGCTTCGAGTTCAAGCCCTGGATGAGCGAGGACGCGATCGCCGACGGCGCCGAGATCCTCGACTACATCCGCGAGGCGGCGGCGAGAACGGCATCGACCAGCACATCCGCACCAACCACCGCGTCGTCTCGCTCGAATGGTCCTCCGCCGAGGCGTGCTGGCTGGCCACGATCGAGCGCGGCGGCATGCGCGCCACGTGCAGCTGAGCGCCGACTGGGTCTTCGCCGGCACCGGCTACTACCGCTACGACTCGGGCTACCTGCCGGAGTTCCCGGGCCTGCAGAACTTCATGGGCCGGGTCGTGCACCCGCAGAAGTGGCCGGCAGGACCTGGACTACGCGGGCAAGCGGGTGCGTCGTGTCGGCAGCGGCGCGACGGCGGTGACGCTGGTCCCGGCGCTGGCCGAGAAGGCCGCGCACGTGACGATGCTGCAGCGCTCGCCGAGCTACATCCTGTCGCTCCCGCGCAAGGATCCCGTCGCAATCTGGCTGCAGCAACGGCTCGGAGCCCAGCGCGGCTACGCGCTGGCGCGCCGCAAGAACATCCTGCTGCAGACCGGGCTGTATCAGTTCTGCCAGCGCTTCCCACGGCAGGCGCGCAAGCTGATCCGCGGCGCTGACCGTCAGGCAGCTGCCCGAGGGCTATCCGGTCGATCTGCACTTCAAGCCGCGCTACGACCCCTGGGACCAGCGGCTCTGCTTCGTGCCGAGCGGCGACCTGTTCCGCGCGATTCGCGAGGGCAAGGCCTCGGTGGTCACCGACCGGATCGAGACGTTCACCGCCCGGGGTGTGCGGCTCGCCTCCGGCGAGGAGCTTGAGGCGGACATCATCGTCACCGCGACCGGGCTGCGGCTGCAGGCGTTCGGCGGCATTGACATCTACATCGATGGCGAGCGTGTCGACGTCAGCCAGAAGATCGCCTTCCGCGGGATGATGCTCGACGGAGTCCCGAACCTGGCCTTCCTGATCGGATACACGAACGCGTCCTGGACGCTCAAGGTCGGTCTGGTCTGTGAGCACTTCTGCCGGCTGCTGGCGCACATGGACGAGGCAGGTATTCGACACCTGCCGTGGTCGAGCTGCCCTATCCGCACATGGAGACGCGCCCGCTGCTCGACTTCAAGGCCGGCTACGTGCAGCGCTCGCTGCACGAGCTGCCGCGCCAGGGCACGCAGTCGCCGTGGGAGCTGGCCGATGAGCTTCCGGACCGACGCTCGCGTCCTGCGCGACGGTCCGGTCGAGGATCCCAACCTGCGCTTCGCCCGCACGGGCGACCGTGATCCGGCTGCCGATCAGGTTCTGACGGCGACCAGCTTGACCGTCTGACCTGCCTTCAGCGCGAGCCTGAGATTCACGGGGCGGCCGAGCGCATGCGCGACGGTGCAGGAGACGACGGCGCCCTTCTGGATGACGAAAGCCCACACCCGCGCGGCGATACGCCCCTGGCGACTGACCACGAGTGTCGCTGACCTGTTGGTGCGTTTGGCGATCCGGACCAGGGCGAGCAGCTTGTGCGTGCTGGCCCTCACCCCGAGCGACGCGGCCGCACGCGCGCCGCTGCCGATGCTGAGCGAACCGGCCGTGGGGGAGGTGACGGGGCCCACCCAGCGGGTGGTCACGTGGGCCGTCTGGGTCGTGCGCGTGAGCGTGGTCACAATCTTGATGTAGTGCCCGAAGTCGGCCCGGCGCGGCCGGTAGGTGCTTGCGCCGTGGGTGTTGATCAGCCCGCAGGCGTGCGCGCAGCGATAGAAGCGGATGGTCTGCGTGGTGGTCGGCGCCGGACGGCTGCTCGTGGTCAAGGTCGTAGTCGTAGCCGTCGTCGTCGACGAGCCATTGCTCGGTGGCGTGGTCGGCACCGGCGCGGTTACTGGTCCAATGACCGGCGAGGTCGAGGTGCCGGGCCCGGCAGCGTTGCTCTCGCTGGCTACGAAGCGCACGTATTCGCCGAGATCGGCTGAGGTGAGGGCGAATGTCTGTGCGGTGCCGACGGTCGCCCACGGACCGCTGCTGCTGCGCGACTCCTGCCACTGGTAGCTGGTCATCGAGTTGCAGATCGGGTCGCTGAAGGCCACCTGGCCGGTGAGGGTCTGTCCGGTCAGCGCGGAGCCGCTGATCGCCGCGGCTGAGGAGACGCTGGGAATGGACTCGGTGGCGGAAGTTGCGAAGGAGCCCTGATAGCCGATCTCGCTGCCGCTGGTGTTGGCGGCGACGAGCTCGTAGTCGTAGGTGGTGGCCGGCGTGAGCGTGCACACCGAGCTCGAGACCGGCTCCAGCGTGCTGCCGCTGATTGTGGCGGGCGAGGTCTCAGTACCGGTCGAAGCCGATTGCCCGCTCGGCCAGTACAACCAGTGGTAGCTGGTCGGCTGGCCGTTGGGATGAACCCCGCCGATGAATGTGGCGTCGGTGGCATTCACGCCGGTCGTGTCGCTGCCGCCGATGCCCGGGCCGCCGATGACGACGTCGCCGTCAATCGAGCCGTTCCCGGTGGGTCCATCCCAACCGGTTGCGGCGGTGCAGATGACGGACTGGCCTGACGGGCAGGTGCCGTCGGACCCGGAGGTGATGTCGTTGAGCAGCGCGGCGTTCGTGTAGGTCCAGTCGGGAGTCGGGTCGGTGATACCGGCCACCGCTTCAAACCCGGCCGTAAGTGGAGTGGCCAGGCTGGTGCCACCGACGATGACACCAGTTGGTGGAGGTCTCGCAGCCTTCGGCTCCCGGTTGCGAGTCGTAGATCTCGAGGCCGGTGTTGGGATCGGCGTCGGCCGAGATGTCGTTGTACGCGCGGCCCGCACAGTCCGTCGTGATGCCGGTCTGGTAGGCCGGCTTGGACTGGCTCGTGTCGCACCCGGACTCGGTCCCACAGGTCCTGGGACCGGCACAGGTTTGCTTGGACCAGGTGGTTTCGGTGAAACCACGCGGGCTCGTCGGGCTGCTGGTCAGGGCGGTGCCGCCCGACGGCCGTGACACCGGCCAGGGCGGCGGGATAGCCGACCTCGGGGCCTGGATAGGAGCCATCCCCGGCGGCGGCCAGAATCGCGGCCGAGCCGATGCTGTTGTACGGCGAGGCGTTCCCAACCGCATCCGGGTTGGTGTCCCCGCCCCAGCTCAGCGATATCTGGTTGGCGCCGAGCCGCGCGGCGGTCGAGACGCCGGCTTCCAGGTCGGCTGAGCCGGTGTAGTCGTCACTGTTGGCTTCGACCACGATGATCTTGCACAGAGGGCAGATGGCGGAGACGGCGTCGATGTCGAGTGACTCCTCGATATTCCATTGGCCGGTCTCATCCTGGGTGCGTGGGCAGGGGCGCGGTCTGGCCGTTCTGGTTGACGACCGCAAAGCAGCTGGTCGTGGTCGAACCGCCGCAGCTGGATAGCGGCGGCAGCCCGTTGGCGCTGCGGAACTGCTCCATGTCGCTGTATGCCGTGGAGTCACCGTAGGCGTCGACGATCGCCACCGTGTCACTGGCGCCGTTGTCGGCGGACAGCCAAGTGGTGTCGTAGGCCCACTGCAGATAGGCAGCTGTATACGCGGCTGGCGCTGACGAGCTGGAGGTGTGCGGCAGGCGCAGCGGCGCAACGGTCGCGGCCGGTGCGCTTGACGGTCAGCACCTGGGCCTGACAGCGGATGCGTTCGGGCCGGGCGACCCCGCACACGGGACGATCGAGTCAGCTGCGAGCCGGTGTATCCGGTGGCCTGCCTGAGCGCGGCGGCTTGCCTGAGGGCGCCCGACCCAGGCGCCGCCTGAGCCCCCGCCGACCGCGCGCTCACCACGCACAGGACAACGATGAGACTGAGCGCTGCCACCGTCAACCGGTGCAGTGAAGGGGTCCGAGGGGGTGACATCGGGCGAGCTACTCCCAAGATAGCTGGAGGCGCCCCGGCCGTCCCGTCGGGCTTGGCCGGGCGTATGCTGACCGGCGGAGGTGTAGTCGGCGGAGTCGTAGTCGGCGGAGCGAGACATGTCCAAGCAAGATGACCATGGCGACGACCTTCCCCAGCGCGTAACTGGGCCGCAGCACCACGCGGCCGGCGTACCGGCGGTGGCCAATGCGATGCGCCACGCGCTGACCCAGATGGGGCCGGCGCGGACGTTCAAGACGTTGACAGCGCTCAACCAGGCCGAGGGGTTCGACTGCCCAGGCTGTGCCTGGCCCGATCCGGCCGGACACCGCCACGTTGCCGAGTTCTGCGAGAACGGCGCCAAGGCGGTGGCCGAGGAGGCCACCACGCGCCGCGCCAATGCCGGTGTGTTCGCCAGCCACAGCGTCGATCAGCTGGCCGGCCACTCCGATTACTTCATCGGCAAGCTCGGCCGACTCACCGTCCCGCTGCACCTGGCTCCCGGCGACACCCACTACCGCCCGGTCACCTGGGACCAGGCCTACGACATCATCGCGCGCCACATCCGAGCGCTCGACTCACCCCACGAAGCGATCTTCTACACCTCCGGGCGCACCAGCAATGAGGCGGCCTTCGTGTACCAGGCCATGGTCCGCGCCCTGGGTACCAACAATCTGCCGGACTGCTCGAACATGTGCCACGAGTCGAGCGGCGCAGCTCTGACGCAGACGATCGGCATCGGCAAGGGCAGCGTCACGCTCGAGGACATCCATCAGGCCGACCTGCTGGTGATCGTTGGCCAGAATCCGGGGACCAACCATCCTCGCATGCTCAGCGCGCTTGATGTGGCCAAGCGCGGCGGAGCGAAGATCGTCTCGATCAACCCGCTGCCGGAGGCGGGGCTGGCCCGGTTCAACGATCCACAGAGCCCGCGCGGGATGCTCGGGCTGGGCCGGCAGCTGGCCGATTTGCATCTGCCGATCCGCGTCAACGGCGACCTGGCCTTCTTCCAGGCGGTCAATCGCCGGCTGATCGAGCGCGATGCCGTCGACCACGCTTTCCTCGCGGAGCACACCGATGGCTTTGCGCAGCTGAAGTCGCATCTGGAGCAGCTCGACGACGCCGAGGTGCGTCGGGCCACCGGCCTGAGCGACGCCCAGATCGAGCAGTTCACGCGGATGGCGGCTGCGTCCCAGCGCACGATCGTCTGCTGGGCGATGGGGCTTACGCAGCACAAGAACTCGGTTCCGACGCTGCGGGAGATCGTCAACTTCGCACTGCTGCGCGGCAACATCGGTCGCCCCGGGGCGGGCCTGTGTCCCGTGCGCGGCCACTCGAATGTGCAGGGCGACCGCACCATGGGGATCTTCGAGAAACCGGCCCGCGGCACTGCTCGAGAACCTCGAGCGGGCGCTGGGCTTTGCCATGCCGCACGAGCCGGGCTTTGACGTGGTCGACGCGATCCGGGCCATGCGCGACGGGCGCGGCCGGGTGTTCCTGGCCATGGGCGGGAATTTTCTCTCCGCTGCGCCGGACACCGAGGCCACGGCTCGAGCACTGCGCAACTGCGGGCTGACGGTGCACGTGGCCACCAAGCCCAACCGGTCACACCTCGTCCACGGAGAGGAGGCGCTACTGCTACCCACCCTCGGCCGCACCGAGCGCGACCTGACCGGCGGCAGCGAGCAGTTCGTCACGGTTGAGGACTCGATGAGCGCCGTGCACGCTTCGCGCGGAACGCTCGAGCCCGCCTCAGCCGACCTGCGATCGGAGGTGCGCATCGTCTGCGAGCTCGCCCAGCGTCTGCTCGGTGACATGGGTCACGTCAGATGGTCTGAGCTGGCGCAGGACTACGGCCGCATTCGCGATCTGATTGCCGAGGCGATTCCGGGCTTCGATCGCTTCAACCAGCGCATCGCCGATGGCTTCACGCTGCCGCACCCGCCGCGCGATGACCGCACCTTCACGACCGCAACCGGTCGCGCCCGCCTGACCGTCAATGAGCTGCGCGTCCTCGAGCTGCCGTCCGGGGCGCTGCTGCTGCAGACGATCCGTTCGCACGATCAGTACAACACCACGATCTACGGCCTCAACGACCGCTACCGCGGCATACACGCGGGTCGCCGAGTGGTGCTGGTGAATCCGGAGGACCTGCGTGGACTGGGGGTCGCCGCCGGTCACATCGTCGACCTGTGCGGCATCTCCGACGACGGCATCGCCCGCCGCGCCGACCGCTTCCGGGTCGTGGCGTATCCGAGCCCGCGCGGTTGCGCGGCCGCCTACTTCCCGGAGGCCAACGCCCTGGTACCGCTCGACAGCCAGGCCGACGAGAGCGGCACGCCAACCTCCAAATCCGTCTTCATCCGGCTGGTTCCGCACCTGACCGCGGCGCCTGAGCCGGCGCTGGCCGCCGGCGGGGTCGAGGTCTGAGCCGCTGAGGAGGCGAGGTTGCGTCGGCCTGTGCCACAGGAGCCGCCGGTGATCGCCGGAGTGCGCAGAGCCCGGGTGAGGGCCCGCGGCGTCGACTTCCTGGTCACTGAGGCCGGGCCGTCCGGCGGTTTGCCGGTGCTGGCCCTGCACGGTTGGCCGCAGCACCATTATGAGTGGCGGAATCTGCTCGCCCGACCGCCCGAGGGGCTGCGGATCGTCGCTCCCGACCTGCCCGGATACGGCTGGTCGGGGCCGCCACCGCACCGGTGGCAGAAGGAGCAGGTCGCCACCGACGTGCTGGCGCTGCTCGACCAGCTCGGGATCCGGCGAACCGTGCTCGTGGGCCACGACTGGGGCGGATATATCGGGTACCTGCTGGCGCTGCGCGAGCCGGAGCGCTTCAGCGCCTACCTGGCGCTGAACACCACTCATCCGTGGCCGACGCTGTCCGCCGCGCTGCCGCACGTCTGGCGGTTCTATTACCAGCCACTGCTGGCCCTGGGCGGTGAGCGGTTGCCGCGCGACACCGAGCTTGTCTACCGGGCGATTCGGGGCAGCCTGTTCGATTCCTCGCGCGTATCGCGGCCCGACGTGCGCTGGTTCAGCGAGCGCATGCGCCACCCCGTCTGCGCCCGCACTGGTCGCGACACGTACCGCACCTTCCTATGGCAGGAGCTGCCGGTGGCCGCCCGTCGCCGGGAGAAGCGCCGTCTGAGTGTGCCCACCCGAGCCCTGTTCGGAGCCGGCGACCGCGCCCTGCACTGGTCCCTGGCGTCGGCCGCCACCGCCTGGGCCGATGACTACAAGCTGGAACTGGTCGCCGACTGTGGCCATTTCATCGCCGACGAGCTGCCGGAGCTCGTGCGCGACCGTCTCGTGGGGCTGGTGAACGAGTTCCCGCCTGTCTGATGGTGTAACCCGTGTAACGGTTCGGCGCGAGCCAAGACCAAAGCTCCAGAACAAGTCAACGATCTGGAGGCAACATGCTCTCTGCCCGCAAGCTCGGCGCCGCCGCGGCGACCACCGCCGCAGCAGTGCTGATGGCCACGGCCGGCGCCGCCGGCGCACACCAGGTGTCACACGATGCCGTTGGTGCGAACGTCTTTGTGCAGACCGACAACCTCGCAGGTAACGCGATCGCCGTCTATGCCCGGGGGGCTGACGGAACCCTGACGGCGGCCGGCACCTACGCGACCGGCGGCGACGGTGGCATGCTCGCCGGCTCGGTGGTCGATCATCTGGGTTCGCAGGGTTCGCTGCAATACGACGCGTCGACGGGCGAGCTGTTCGCCGTGAACGCGGGAAGTAACAGCATCTCGGTGTTCAAGGTGCATGGTGACCAGCTGCACCTCAACGAGGTCGTCGGCTCGGAGGGCAGCTTCCCGGTCAGTCTCGCCGTTCACGGTGGAATTGCATATGTACTGAACGCGCTGGACGGAGGCTCGATCCAGGGCTACCGGTTGGTGCCCGGCGGGCTGGTTCCCCTCGCTGGCTCGCGACGCTCGCTCGGCCTGAACCAGTCAGCCACTCCGCAGTTCGTCAACACGCCCGGCGATGTCGCCTTCACTCCCGACGGACGGCAGCTGCTGGTGACGACCAAAGCCAACACCAACGCGATCGACGTGTTTGCGGTGGACAGCTCAGGTCTGCCGTCAGCGACGGCGACGGTCAACAGCGAGCCGGGTGACGTTCCGTTCGCGGTGACGTTCACCGGTTCGGATCGGGTCGACGTCGGCGAGGCGGGCGTCAACGCGGTCGGCAGCTTCCGGCTGAGTGGCAACGGCACGCTCACACCGATCGGCTCAGTGGCCACGGGTGGTGCGGCCACCTGCTGGCTCATCGCCGACGGTCCGCTGCTGTTCGCCGGCAACGCGGGAAGCGCGACCGAGAGCTCGGTCCTGAGCTCCGCGACCGGCGCCCTGTCACTGGCGGCGACGACCGCCACCGATCCCGGCACGGTCGATGCCGCCACCTCACCGGACGGTCGTCTGCTCTACGTCCAGACGGGCGCGAACGGCATCGTCGATGAGTTCCGGGTCGGCGACGCCGGCACCCTGACCGAGATCGGCAGCGTGACGGTTCCCGAACGCGGCCGGGGGACAGGGGATCGCAACGTCCTGAGTCGGGGCGGATACTCGGTGGTGCGGTCTCGCTTGACCGCACCACCGCCGTGCCCGGTTCATGTCCATCAACACCCCTCGCATTCGCTGGTCCCGCGGCCGCAAGCAAACGGCCGATGAGGATCTGCAGCTGCTCATCCGCCTGCGCTCGGGCGATGAGGCTGCCTTTGTCACGCTCGTCAGCCGAAACCATGATGCGATGCTGCGTCTTGCCAGAACATTTGTTCACAGCCACGCTGTCGCCGAGGAGGTCGTGCAGGAGACCTGGCTCGGGGTGCTGCGCGGGATCGACCGCTTTGAGGGCCGCTCGTCTCTGCGGACCTGGCTGCTCGCCATCCTCGTCAATCGCGCCCGCAGCATGGGCACGCGCGAGGCGCGCAGCGTCGCCGGCATCGGACTCTGAGGGGTTCGTCGCCGCCGTCGACGCCTCGCGGTTTGACAGCTCGGGCGCCTGGAGCTCGCCGCCTGAGCAGTGGGTCGACGATCTGGAGGACCGGATCGGCGCCGAGGCGCTCCGCGGTCAGATTCTGGTTGCGCGCTCACCGACATGCCGGCGCGCCAGCGAGCTGTCGTCATGCTGCGGGACGTCGACGGCCTGCGCAGCGACGAGGTCTGTCGGGTGCTCGGCCTGACGCCCGCCAACGAGCGCGTTCTGCTGCACCGTGGCCGCAGCCGGCTGCGGCAGGCTCTCGAGGACGAGATCGGGGTGGCCCAGGTCATGAGACTGCTGCGTCCTGAGCCGATCGCCTGCCAGCAGGTCGTCGAGATGATCAGCGACTACCTCGAGGGCGCGCTGCCGGCCCGCGCGCGGCGCCGGCTGGATCATCACCTCGCCGGCTGTCCGCACTGCAGCGCCTATCTCGAGCAGATGCGGGACACCCTCAGGCTCACCGGACGACTCGTGCCCGAGGATCTTTCCCCGGCGATGGAGCGGGAGTTCTCAGAGGTATTCCGCCGTTGGCACGCCGAGGCAGTAGACGCCGCTCAGCCCTTGGCGTGGGGGCAGACCGCCAGGTTCTGCGGGCGGGTGTCTCGGCTGATCGCCCGCCCCGGCCAGATCGAACGCCTTTGCGTCCCGATTGATCTGAACCGCATTGAGAGCGGTGGCCGGCTCGGTTCCGGCAAATACCCGGCCGATCTGGGCGACGTCGGCCGCGAGCTGCGTGCTGGTGGAGACGAAGCGTTTCATGAGCTCGAGGTCGGAATGACGGGGGGCCAGGGTGAGCAGGCAGCGTCCGCACGAAATGCCGGGCGAGAACCTGGCCGCGCAATGCGGTTTCGCGCCTCATACACCGCTTTGGCTGCGCGGCTGATCACCGCGTAGCCCGGCTCCAAACAGGCGATGAGCTGCCACTGGGCGCTGTCCAGCCCACCCGTGGTCGTTGTCGTCGTGCTCGTTGTCGTGGCGCCGGTTGTCGTCGCGGCAGTTGTCGTGGTGGTGGCGGGGGTGGTCGTGGTGGTGGTCGTCTGCAGGGCCGCGCACCTCTCGGCCTTCGCGTAGAAGCCCTCGAGCGACTGGTCGATGCCAACGGCCTGGTTGCAGTTGGTCCGCTCGCTGCGCAGCAGGTCGGTCGACTGGCCGACCTTGTCGCAGGCCGCGTAGCCCTCATTCCAGGTCGCCAGCTTGTTGTGCTCGAACTTCCTGAGGGCCACATGCTGTTCATCGAGCTGGGCGTATTCGGTGGCCGTCAGCACGCCCCTCGGGCTCGGGGTGGCGCCCGTTGCCGAAGCGGCGGCTGAGCTGGCCGCGGCGCAGAGCACGGCCACGGCGAGGGCAACTCTTGTGGCTCGGAGCATCATGGTCCAGGCTACCGGCTGGGGGCAAACCGACAGCTTCTGCGGGCTTCCCTGTTCGAGGACCGCCCGCCCAGAGCGCTCGAACCTGGACGACGTCGTTGTCCATGAGAACCTGGTTGAGCTGACCGGCGGGTGCCTGGCCCCGCGTCACCTTGATCAGCAGCGCCACGTCCTTGGCCAGCTTCGCGGTGCTCGTGGCGAAGGCTCGCTCCGTCCTGAGCTCGGCCGGCGTGGAGGCGAGCGTGGCCAGGCACGTGGCCGTGAAGCCGCGCCGGCGAGCCTGAGCGCGGGCAGCGGTGTCGGCGCTGTAGAGCGCCCTGGCGTAGCGGCGAAGCGCCGCGTAGCGCGGACTCAGACAGACGATCAGCCGGATCACGGGCGACTGGGCGGACGAGGTTGTGGAAGTCGCTGTGGTGGGCGTGGTGGTGCTCGTAGACGTGCTGCGCGTTGGGGTTGTGTCCGTGGCCGCGCAGCGTGCCTGTTCGGATGGGAACCTGGCCAGTGCCTCGAGCGCGATCATGCTGTCGAGGCAACTCGTGCGCTGGCTCCTCAGCACCGCGCTGGCCGTGCCGATGTGGCGACATGCCCCCCGAGCCTTGCGCCAATCGATCGATTTCGCGGTCGCCGATGCGTTCAGTTCAGCTGTTGCCCTGGACAGCTGCTTGAACTCTGTCGCGGTCAGCGTGCCCTTGAGGACCGCTGTCGCAGAGGCGGTTGTGAAGGCGCCAAGCGCGCCGCAGATGACAATGAGGGCAATGGCGGTTCGCCTGGCTGGAGGCATCGAACGAGCGTAGCCACTCAGACCTAACTCCACGAATCGTGATGCGTGAGCCACGCCGGGCGATCAGAGCGCTGCCGTTGATGCCCCAGTTGGCCGATGACGCCGCATTCCCAGCTGTGTTCGCGCTCGTCGCCGATTGCTGAGGGGCGCTTGCCGCCGAACCGGTCGGCCCGGGCTGCTGTCGCACAGGTGGGCCGGTGGATCGCCGATTTGGTCTGCGGAGGCGGTGGCGAGCGCGCGAACGTAACTCGCGACCACGCCGTCGGCAACGCGTTGGGCGGTATGGCGGGCCAGTGCCGGTGCCTTAGATTCGATCGCGATGTTGGACATGGTGCCTCCTGAGGTCTGGGGTCGCCCGCAGCCATGTGGAGGCTGCCTCCGGAAACTATAGCGGAGGCAGCCTCCGGTTCAACAAGCAGGGCTGATGATCTGATCGGCGGCCACGCTGGCCGTGCCGAGGAGCTCACGCGTGAGCGAGATCGAGGGCGAACCAGACCGACTTGCCACCCGTGTGTGAGCGGCTCGCCCGGACGCCCCAGGCGCTCGCCAGCATCTCCACCAGCGCGAGACCTCTCCCGGCCACCGCCTCGGGATCGAGGGCTCTGAGCACCGGGCGTCCTGAATCGCGATCGGCGACGGAGATCCTGATCCGGCGGGTGCTCGTCTCGATGCGAACCTCGAAGCTCGAGTCCGTATGCCGCACGCAATTGCCCGCCAGCTCAGACACGAGCAGTTCGATGACCTCCAGCAGATCCGATGAGTAGCTGGACAGCTCGCGCAGCGCGAACTTGCGAGCTGCCCTGACCGCCGTGGGATCGTTGGGAAATCTGCGGCGGCTGGTCATGATGGATTCAGCTTCGTGGTCAGGCCCATCGTCTCGATGACCCGGAGGATCATCGGTCGTGGCTTGTGGACCTCGACGCGTGGCACGCGTTGGCTCCAGGTCACCCACAGGGCGAGGGCCGAACTGTCGGCGAAGCGAAGCTCTTCCACGTCGAGGACCAACACGTCGGTCGCGCGGGCCACCGCATCCTGGACGCCGGTGCGCAGCTCATCGGTCGTCGCCAGGTCGAGTTCGCCGGCGAGCTTCAACACCACACGTCCGTGGGCCGCGCTCATCACCTGATAGCGCAACCGCCCGTCGTCCGGCCCTAGCTCGCCCATTGAACCCCCACCATTGCCGTGTCATCCACCGACTCCGGCAATCTCACGCGCTCCAGGATCTGGGCCATCATCTGCGGCAAATCGTCGCCGGCCTCTGCGGCGGCGCTGCGCAACCGCTCCAGGCCGTCATCCAGGCTTTCCTCGTGCCGCTCCACCAAGCCGTCCGTGAACCCGAGCAGGCTCGCCCCGGGGGGTACCGTGAAGCGGCTGGACACATACGAGCTGTTGGTGTCCACCCCGATCGGCAGGCCAACTTCGGAGAGCAGATACTCGCTCCTGCCTTCGTGGATCAGAAGCGGGGGAAGGTGACCGGCGCTGGTCACGCGGACGGCATGCTCGGAGAGGTCGATGACCACGCACAGAACTGTCGCCAGCTGGCCCTGATCCCGCAGCGATCGCAGACCGGACAGCTTGGGCAGGAAGACTTCGGGCGGGTCCATCTGTGCGGCGTACTGGATCGCCGAACGCACAGCGGCCATCGCCGTGGCCGCGCGGATGCCCCGCCCCGACACGTCGCCGACCACCATCAGCAGGCGGTCGGGCCCGAGCCGGATCATGTCGTACCAGTCGCCGCCGATGTCGACGCCGGGCATGCCGGCGTCGTAGCGGGCAGCCACCCGGAGGCCTGCGATCTGCGGCAGCTCCTCGGGAAGCAGCGCGTGCTGCAGGCTCTGCGCGATCTGCCGCTGCTCGGCGTAGAGCCGCCGGTTCTCCGCGGCCAGCTGCTGCGCCTGGCGGCCGCCCCAGATCAGACGGAAGGTCAGGACGCTCGCACCGATCGTCAGCAGCACTCCCAGTACCGCGATCACCCACGGCATCAGCTCGGGCAGGCTACCGCCGAGTGGTTCGCGGGCACTGATCACGACCGCGAGCGTGTCGCTGCCGAACGGAATGTCGGTCAGCACGTGCTGTCCGGGCAGCGGGAGGGTGCGCACCGTGCTGAGCAGCAGGCGCGAGGGGATGGCCCGCCGCCCGACGTAGACGGCGATGTCCACATTCGAGTACGCGGAGTTCGGGGGCAGGCGCGTGTAGCGGCTCGGCGCGATGGCCTGCTCCGCCTCGACCAGGAAGGCACCCGGTCGCGATCCCGCGTAGGCGTAGGCCAGCCGGGCACGCTTGGCGTGTAACAGGCCGCGGACCGACAGTTCGGTGCGGCTGCCCGTTCGCCGCGCGGCCGCCCGCAGGATCGGTGCGGCTCCGCCGCGTGCCTGGTCCAGCTCGGGCGGCGAGCCCACCACCACCACCGGGCCCTGACCCAGGTGATTGACCCGCCACACCGACATCGAGACAAACTGGCCTCGCCGACCGACGTAGGTCTGGGCAAACTGGGAGAACTTGGCCTTATCCCCACTGGTGATGTCCGCGAGCGCGACCGCCGCGCCCAACGGTGTCTGGATGCTGGGTAGCGCCGAGGTGAGCGCTGAGCCCACCTCCTTGCTTCTCAGCTTGAGCAGGTGGTTCTCATTGGAGGAGGCCAGTTCGGCAGATACCACCGCCAGCCCCGCCGTGACGAGCACGCCGACCACGGCCACCACCTGGACCCACCGATAGGAGCGGGGCACGAACGCCCGACGATTTGCGCCAGCACCGACCGCGCGCGCGCTCTGCGCACTGGCTGGCTGACGCTCCTCGGCTCCTTCCTCCACGACCACGCGATCATCTCACGTTTTTGGTGCGAAGAACGCCGCCTCCGGCTGGCCCAAATCCGGGCCGGGGATGCCTGGTGCAGATATTCGGCCGCGATCCCGCGCCTTGAGAGCGTGGCATGCTTGGCTCAGATGGAGAGCCACAGCCTCGCCGACGGAGTACGGCGCCAAGCATGAGTCGCCGTGGCCTGATGCTGTTCGCCTCCATGTGCGTCATCTGGGGCGTCCCGTACCTGCTGATCCGCGTGGCCGTCCGGGAGCTGTCGCCGGCCTTCCTGGTCTTCGCGCGGACCGGCTTGGCCGCCCTGTTGCTCCTGCCGCTCGCCGCTCGGCGCGGCCAGCTGCGTGTTCTGCTTCCGCATTGGCGTCCGCTGCTGCTCTTCGCGGTGGTGGAGATCGCCGTGCCCTGGCTGCTGCTCTCTCGCGCGGAGGAGCGGCTGACCAGCTCGCTCACCGGGCTGCTTATCGCTGCCGTGCCGCTCGTCGGCGCGGTGATCACCGCGGCGCTGGGCAGCGCCGATCGTCTGGATGGGCGCAGCTGGTCGGGCCTGGTCATCGGCCTCCTGGGGGTGAGCGCGTTGGTCGGCCTCGACTTTGGCCGCGTGGGTGTCGTGCCGCTGTTGGAGCTATGCGTAGTCGTCGTCGGATACGCCAGCGGGCCGATGGTTCTCTCGCGCCGCCTGGCTCATCTGCCGTCACTGGGGATCATGGCGGTGTCGCTCACCGTGACCGCGTTGGCCTACGCTCCGGTGGCCGCATTCCAGGTGCCGGCTCGCCTGCGCGTCGACGTGGTCCTGTCGGTGGCCGGCCTCGCCGTCGCCTGCACTGCCCTGGCGTTCCTGCTGTTCTTCGAATTGATCGCCGAGGTCGGGCCGGTGCGGGCCACGGTGATCACCTACGTCAACCCTGCCGTGGCCGCGGTTCTCGGCGTCACCGCACTCGGCGAGCGCTTCACCGCCGGGATGGCGGTCGGCTTCGCGCTTGTCCTCGGAGGCTCCGTAGTGGCCACGCGGCGCAGTCCCTCGAGCCGGTCGGCCCCGTCGGTGGTTGAAGCGGCCCCGGGTTGAGAGCATCAGGGCCGCGCAGGCCGTTCGTGAACTTTGGCCGACGTGGACAAGCCGAGCTGTGGAATCCTGTGGATGACGAATCGAGTCGGCGGGTTGATAAATAGGAGAGCGTGATGGCTGATTTTGCGGTGGTCAACCCAGCGAATGGGGAGACGATTAGGGAGTACCCGACGATCTCGGATACGGAGCTCAGTGATGCGATCGCCAAGGCGTACCGCAGCGAGCAGGAGTGGGTCCCGAGCACAACCCCTGCCGAGCGCGCGGCGCTGATCCGGCGTGTCGGTGAACTGCACAGCGAGCGGCGTGAGCAGCTCGCGCAGATCATCGTGCGCGAGATGGGCAAGCCGATGGAGCAGGCGCTGGGCGAGGTCGACTTCTGCCAATCGATCTACGACTACTACGCCGACAACGCCGAGAACCTGCTCGCTGATGAGCCGATCAAGCTATTGGACGGGGATGGCTCGGCGGTCATCCGGCGGAGCCCCTATGGCGTGCTGCTCGGGATCATGCCGTGGAATTTTCCGTATTACCAGGTGGCTCGCTTCGCCGGGCCGAACCTGATCATCGGCAACACGATCCTGCTCAAGCACGCTCCGCAGTGCCCGGAGTCGGCACTGGCGATCGCACAGATGTATGAGGACGCCGGCTTCCCGGAGGGTGCCTACACGAATATCTTCGCTGTCCCTGAGCAGATCGAGTCGGTGATCGCCGATCCGCGTGTGCGCGGCGTGTCGCTGACCGGCTCTGAGCGGGCGGGCGCCGCCGTGGCGCAGTTGGCCGGCAAGCACCTGAAGAAGGTTGTGCTCGAGCTCGGCGGCTCCGACCCGTTCATCCTGCTTTCCACTGATGACCTCGACGCCACCGTTGAGGCCGCGGTTTCAGCGCGGTTGGACAACACGGGCCAGTCGTGCAACGCGGCCAAGCGGTTCATCGTCATCGACGACCTGTATGAGCCGTTTCTCGACAAGTTCACCGCCGCCATGACTGCGGTGCGGCCGGGAGATCCGACCTCGGCCGAGAGCGCGATCGGCCCGCTCTCGTCGAGCACGGCCGCCGAGCGGTTGGACGAGCAGGTCAAGACGGCGATCTCTCAGGGGGCCAAGGTCGCGGCTGGTGGGGGGGAGCGCGACGGCAACTTCTACCCGCCGACGGTGCTGACCGACATCACGCCGGAGAACGAGGCCTATCGGGAGGAACTGTTCGGACCGGTCGCGCAGGTTTATCGCGTCAGCTCAGAGGACGAGGCGGTGAGGATCGCCAACGACACCCGGTTTGGCCTGGGTTCCTACGTGTTCACCACCGACCCCGAGCAGGCCGAGCGCGTCGCCAACAAGATCGAGGCCGGCATGGTGTACGTCAACCTCGTCGGCGCCGACAGCGCCGAGCTGCCCTTCGGTGGCGTCAAGGCCTCCGGCTTCGGCCGAGAGCTCGGCCGTTACGGAGCGGACGAGTTCGTCAACAAAAAGCTCATCCGAATCGGCTGAGTCAGGGTGCCCGTGTGTCAGGATGGCGGGGATGTCTGCCACTGAATCTCAACCTGAGCTCGTTCTGCCGCGACGCGTCGAGAAGCCGTGGGGGTACGAGATCTGGTGGGCTGCCACCGACCAATATGTGGGCAAGATCCTTCACGTGAACAAGGGTCATCGTCTTTCACTGCAGTACCACGAGAAGAAGGACGAGAGCTGTTACGTCCTGGCCGGCCGCCTCGTTCTCGTCCAGGGCGAGAGCGGCGAGAGCCTGACCGAGCGCATCGTCACGGAGGGCGATGTGTGGCGCAACGAGCCCCGTGTCGTCCACACGATCGAGGCGATCGAGGACTCCGACGTACTGGAGGCCTCGACGCCGTACCTGGACGACGTAGTTCGCCTGCGCGATGACTACGGGCGCGAGGGCACGAGCGCGATCTGAGGGCTGGCCGGTCGTGTGAGAGAGCGCTGGTGGCCACGAGCGAGATGAAGGTGGCTGAGGCGATTCTCCGCACGCTCGACGGCGCCGGAGTGCGCACGGCATTCGGTCTCCCGGGCGTCCACAATCTCGCCTTCTGGGAGATGGCTGGGCAGGACGTCCCGGAGATCATCGGCACGCGCCACGAGCAGACGACCGTGTATGCGGCCGACGGCTTGGCCCGGGCAGGGGGCGGACTGGGTGTGAGTCTCACCACCACCGGGCCGGGCGTGGCCAATGCGCTTGGCGCCTTTGGTGAAGCGGCGGCCAGTGGTAGCCCGGTGCTGCTCATCTCCAGCGACACCTCGACGCGTATCGCACGCCCCGGCGTCGTTCGCGGCGGGTTGCACGAGTCCGCTGATCAGGGGGCGATATTCGCGCCCTTGGCCAAAGAGGTTCATCAACCCCGGACCGCTTCGGCTGCGGTCGAGGCTGTGGCTAGGGGTGCCGAGGCCGCGCTGCAGTGGCCCCGAGGACCGGTTTACGTTGGGATACCGACCGACGTGCTGGATCAGCCCGGCGAGGCGCTCACGGTCGCCGAACCGCAACGGCTAGCGCCCCCGGCCAGCGACGTCCGGGCAGCTCTTGAATTGATCGCCGGCGCCGAACGGGTCGTGCTGTGGGTCGGCGGTGGAGCCGTGCAGTCCGACGCTGCCCCCGAGGTGTCGCGCCTGGCCGGGAAGCTGGGCGCGCCGGTCGTGGCCAGCTGGGCCGGACGGGCCGTTGGCCTGGACGCCAGCCCGTGGGTGATTGATCTGCCACCTCACGAGCCCGAGATCACGGAGCTGATCGCGGAGTCTGATCTGATGATCGCCATCGGGACGGCGTTCGACGGTCCCAACACCATGAATTGGAAGCTGCCCCTGCCAGCCCGGCTGATCGCCATAAACGTTGACGCGGTTGATGCCTCCAAGAACTATCCGGCGAGCGTGACGCTCCTAGGCGATGCGCGGGAGGCTATGCGTGCGCTCACCGACAGCGTCACGGCGCGGCCCGGCGATGCATCGCATGTGCGGGAGTTGTGCGCACGGATCAGGCAGCGCCTCGCCGATGACCCCGCCACGTTGGCGGCTTCACAGTTCCTGGCCGCGGTGGACACGACGGTCGCCCGCCGCGACCCGATTGTCGTCAACGACATGGCCATTCCCGGTTATTGGGTGGCCGGGTACGCCCGTATCACCCAGGCCCGCCGCATGCAGTACCCCGTTGGCTGGGGCACGCTCGGTTACGCGCTGCCGGCGGCGGTGGGGGCTGGAGCGCTGCGCGAGCGTCCGGTACTTGCCGTGAGCGGCGACGGAGGACTCATGTTCGCCGTGGGCGAACTCGCTGTCCTGCGCCAGCACAACCTGCCGATCACAGTGCTGCTGGTGGACGACGGTGGCTACGGGATGCTGCGCTTCGATCAGACCGTGGCCGGCCAGCGCCATCGCGGAGTCGATCTTGTGCGTCCGGACTTCCCAATGCTGGCTCGCTCCTTCGGCATCGAATGCCGGGCGACCGACCTACTCGGTCTCGGCGACGCTCTGGATGAGGCGCTCGCCGCCAACTCCCCGCGCATGGTTCTGCTCGATCACAGTCTCTATCCACCGATCTCGGTCTCGCCGCGTTGGCCGAGATGAGCCTGTCGGATAGCCGTCAGCGTTCCAGTTCGCCCGTGAGGGTACCCAGCTCGACTGGCTGCTCGGCACCGTTGAGCTCTTGCTGGTGCCGAACACGCAGGAAGGCGGCGACCACCTCGGGGTCGAACTGCGTCCCAGCGCCGGCGCTCAGCTCGGCCAGCGCCACCTCCTCGCTCATCGCACGGCGATAGCTGCGGTCGCTCGTCATCGCGTCGTAGGAGTCGCAGACGGCGATGATCCGGGCGCCGAGCGGGATGTCCGATGCCGGACAGGCGGTCGGGATACCCCTGGCCGTCCCAGCGCTCGTGCGAGCTTCGGACCAGCGGGCCCACCTGCCCGAGCGCCGGGGAGGCGTCCAGGATTCGCTGGCCGGCGACGCGTGTGCTGGCGCATGAGGTCCCATTCCTGTTCGGTCAGCGGACCGGGCTTGCTGCAGGATCGTCTCGGGGATCGCGACCTTGCCGACGTCGTGCAGCTCGGCGCCGAGGGCGATCAGCTCGACCTGATCGGTGGGCAGCCCGAGCGCTCGGGCGGTGCCGATCGCCAGGCGCTCGCACGTCGGCCATGTGATCGGTGAGGTGCGGGTCGCGCTGGGCGAGTGCGGAGAGCAGCGTGCGAGCGACCTCCTGGGCGGTTCCCGAGCGACGCGAGGAGTTCTTGTCCGAGTACATGCGCTGGTCGGCGAGCCGCAGCGCCTCCGAGCGGTCCGCAGTCTCCGTCGGGCAGCATGACGCTGCCCACGGACGCGGAGATCTCAAAGCCTTCGCCGCGCTCACCCAGCACGGCGTGCGCGGCGCGGAGCATTGCCTGGCCCGCGTCGCCGGCGGGAAGCAGCACGCAGAACTCATCGCCACCCATCCGGAAGGCCGCCGCTGGAGGCGGCAGCACGCTCGCCAGCGAGCGGGCGAGCCGCTGGAGCAGCGCGTCTCCGGCGGCGTGGCCGAAGCCGTCGTTGTAGTTCTTGAAGCCGTTGAGGTCGAACAGGGCCGAGCAGCAGTCGGTCTCGGCTCCTCCTGGTCGAGGCGCGCTTCCAGTGCGGCGGCAAGGGCGCGGCGGTTGCCCAGGCCGGTGAGCGGATCGGTGGAGGCCTCGACGCGGGAGCTGGCCAGCATCGACTGATGGGCTCGGAAGGTGAGCACGAGACGAAGGAGCACGGCGATGAGAGCGGTGCTGGCCAGGACCACGGCGGGTACCGTGATCACGGTGAACGAGCCGGCCACGAGCACGGCGATCGCCACCAGCGCAAACGCCACCGGAATGCGAATCGATGCCGCGCGCGCCCGTCAGCCGGCGCCCGCGCCAGTGACCTCGGGATCCATCCAGGCCGCGATCGCAGCGCACTCGGCGATCGTCCACCAGCCCGGATCGAACGGCCCGCCCGACACCCACGTGCCTTCCGCGTCCTTGATCAGGTAGATCGTGTCCGACGCCCAGAAACAGAGCACGCCGAGGGCTAGGACGGCGAGCCGTCGGTCCACACGGCGTCCGCCGATCGCCAGCAGACCGATCAGCACGCCGAGCATGATCAGGTCGAGCACCGGATAGGCGAAGTTGGTGATCACCGAGAGCGACAGCCCGTGCAGCGAGTCGAGGACCGGCTTGAACACGATTGCGGCGCTCATTGCGCCGACGGCGAGACCGGCGATCAGTCCGTCGACGAACACCATCCGAGGCATCGCGCGCACACGCGAGCGGGCAAGCAGCACCACGCCGAGGATGATCAGCGGCGGCAGCGACAGATAGCCCGCGTCGGCAAGCGAGGGAACCGGCGGCGACGCGTCGGACCACAGGACCGCGGTGAAGTAGAGCTCGCCAAGAGTCCATGCCAGCACGGCCAGCCCGAGCAGGATCCATGCCGCACGCTCGCGTGGGCGGATGATTCCGCGGGCGATACACAGGGCCGCACCGATGCCCATCATGACCAGATGCAGCCATTTTTCGGGACCCGATGGCGCCCAGCGAACACCGAGCCCGTGCAGCTCGCACGCGACGAGCCACGCTCCTAGGATGATCAGCGACACCGCGTATCGGACGAGGCATTACTCCGGTAATCGGCAGGCTGCGGGCAAAACGTAAGGCTGCCGACGAGATATGGACGCGACTGATTGGTGACGGATGTCCCGACTCGACTCATCACGCCAGAGCGCCCGAAGCGACTCGAACCCATCATCGTCGGGCCGGTGCTCGTACGATGTGGGGCGTGGCAGCGCTACTACCCATGGGTTCGGCCGTCTGGCCGAGCAGGATGACGCTCGGCGAGCGGCCATCCGTGCTGGCCTGATGGGCGACCATCTCCTCGTCCTTCACTCCGCAGTGAGGGCTTGCCCGGGGTACAGCCGCCACGATGCCCCTTCCATTCTGCTGGATGGCTCATCGATGGCGCGTGACACGGAGCACGGTCGCGCGGTCACCGCGCAGCTGACACGCCGCCACGGAACGCTCGGTGAGGCCATCGATGCGGCGGTCTTTGCTCTGGCCGCCGCCGGCTTGGCCAAAAGCATCCAACGTCAGGCGCGGGGGGCGTGTGAGGACTACTTCCACAACCGGCTCGATCTGTCTCCCGGCCACGAGTTGGACGGCCGCGGGGAGACCGGTAAAACGCTCGAGTTGATGCCCGAGCCGATGTATCGCGCACTCGAGGGCGTCGTCGGCCTAGTCGTCGACGGGGAGTACGAGGAGCTTCACGCCGCGTCAGGTAACCAGCTCAGTGTCGAGGATCTGCGCCGTCGCGTCGAGGACGATTGTCCCGAGGCGCTGGTGCTGCCGCCGCGCGAGGCCTACCAGGTGGAGGCGATCGACAAGTCCGACGAGCCTGACCTGCCGGGGTGGGCCTACTTCCTCGACCTATGGACCGAGAACGGCCCAGCACGGTTGCACATCGAGGGCGAGCTTGAGGAATCGGGTCCGCGGTTCACCGCGACGCTGAAGGACATCCTGCCCTGAAGCGGCTGGCTGCAGAGGCCCTTAAACGCGGAAAGCCCACCCGTAAGTGGACTCTCGGCCATCAGAAGATCAGGCGGCTTTCGCGGGAAGGGGACGTTCAGATGAAGGTCTCGCCCTCTGGTTGCCCTCGCTATCTGACCAGATCAGCCTAGCGCATCCGTGGCCCGATCGGACTGAGGTGCTAGCCCTCAGCGAGAATCATGAGGGTGCCATGGCGCTCCCGAAGCCGACGACGCCGACCGGGATCGCGGTAGGCTTGCCGTGCCCATGACCGTGCGAACTAGCGGAATCCGGCAGCAGAGCGTCTGGGCTGGTGTGGTGAGCGACGATGCGATGGCCTTGCGGGGGTGGTTGCTGGCGCTCGGGTTCACGGAGGATCTGATGATCCCTGGAGCCAGCGAAGGGGCGATCCATCACTGCCAGTTGGACTGGCCGGAGGGCGGTCGTGTGCTGCTCTCAAGCACCCGGGAGCGCAGCACGCCGTGTCGGCCAGGAACAAGCTCTCTGCACGTGGTCACAGGTAACCCCGACGCCGTAATGGAGCGTGCACTCTCGGTCAATGCCACGGTCGTGCATCCGCTGGTCGACCAAACCGACTATCCGTCCCGCGACTTCACCGTGGCCGATCCTGACGGAAACCACTGGACCTTCGCGACGTTTGCCGGTTAGCGGCAATCGCGCAGGCGGCTGGCGCTTCTGCCTGTTCGCGAATCCGAGAGCGAAAGCCGGGGTGCCAGGCATCAAGTCGGACGCGTTGAGATGATGGCGCGATGGTCACAATGAGCACGGTCGGTGTGGACCGGCTGCGCGAGACAGTGAGCGTGCTCTCGGAATGGCAACACGAGAGGGCGGTGCAGCTACATCCCGGAGACGTTGGCTGGAAGTGGCGTTTTGGTCGTGCGGCAACGACCGCGACGCTCAGGACGTGGAGCAATGATGGTCAGGTCCTCGCCATCGGGATGTTGGACGCACCCCGCCTGTTACGACTTGCAATCCGGCCCGAGAGCCGTGACGACGGAGAGCTGGCCGGTCAGATGGTGAGTGACATCAGCGAGCCGGGCCGAGGTGTGTTGCCGCGCGGCGAGGCATCCGTCGAAGCGCGGTTCGACGGCCCCTTCCGGGCACTTCTGGCTGATGAGGGTTGGTTTGCGGGCGAGCTGTGGACGCCGCTACAGCGCAATCTCGGGGATCCTGTGCCGGACTGTTGCCTGCGTGTGGAGGTGGTGGGTCCCGAGCAAGCCGGGGTGCGCGCGGCGGTTCAGCGCGCGGCGTTCGAGCGGTCGACGTTCACCGAGGCGCGCTGGCTAGCGATGGCGTCCGGCTCACCGTACGCCGATGCCCGCTGTTTGGTCGCGTACGATGAGAACGCGACCGGAGTGGCTTCGGCAACGGTGTGGTCAAGCGGTCCGGGCAGACCGGGCTTGCTCGAACCGGTCGGGGTGCACCGAGACCATCGCGGCCGTGGCTATGGCACGGCGATTACGATCGCGGCAGCAAGTGCCTTGCGGGAGATGGGCTCATCGAGCGCGAGCGTGTGCACCCCAAGCTCGAACGTCGCTGCCGTGGCCACCTACAGGTCAGCCGGTTTCGACCAGCTTGCCGAGACTCCAGACCTATCCCGCGCCCCGGACGAAGACGATCAATGACGGCGACAAGACGGCTACCGCCACCCTCGTGCCATTGCGGAGCCTCGCCCGCTCCTTCTGAGTCACCAACACGTGCCGATTAGCAGGGACTTTCGGTGGATACGGGGCGTGCCCCGCACTCTGACTGGCTGAGTCGAGGCACGTTATTGGACAATTCCGTGGGTCCGGTGGGCAAACGGTGGGCAGAGTTCTTGTCACTCGCCCGGCCGCGCGGAGGTCTCCGGGCCCAGAACCTGGGAGATGGACGCGCTGACTTAGGTGTCTGGGGATATCTGGGGTTGGGGTGTTCCGCGGACGGGGGTGCCGTTGAGGTCGTCGAGGAGGTCTTGGAGGGCCAAGCACATCGACTCGTATCTTTGGGGTCCGAGGCGTCGTGCGTAGTCGGCTTCGATGCTCGCGATGATGGCGCGACCGGTGCGAATGGCTTCCCAGCCGGCTGGGGTGAGGGCGACGAGTTTCGCGCGGCCGTCGGTAGGGTCGGGTCGGCGTTCGAGGAGTCCGTGGTTTTCGAGGTCGTCGACTAGTTCGGCCATTGACGGGCGGGCCATTCCGGCCCAGGCGGCGAGGTCGGTTAGGCGTGTGCCTTCGGCTTTGATGTTGCCGAAGACGCTGGAGATGGCTTAGTCGCAGGGGGATCCCGGCGTCGCGTGCGATCGGCTCCCCGGCGGCGAGTAGCTGTTCGCGAAACACGCGAAGGTGGTGGACGAGCAGTTGGCCGATGGGGAGCCGTGGCGGTGGCGTTGACCCAGACATTGTGCTTAGGTAACCTTAGCTTAGGTGTCCTAACCAACGGAGGCAGGATGGCACATGCGGGCGACGTCATCGAGAACCCGGTAACCGGGCAGCGCCTGTCGTTTCTGATCACGGCGGCCGATTCAGACGGCGAGCGATTCGTCGCTGAGGGCGTTTTTCCGCCCGGCGGGTTCGCCGGCGTGTCCCACATTCACCCCTATCAGGATGAGCGCTTCGAGGTCCTTAGCGGCCGCGCCGTGTTTGAGATTGAAGGCACCCGCGAGATCCGGGGTACGGGCCAGATCATCGATGTGCCCAGAGGCACCAAGCACACGTTCGCCAACGCGGGAGACGAAGACATGCGGGTTCGGTTTGAGTTCCGGCCGGCGCTGACCAGCACCGAGCGGTTCTATGAGCTGTATTTCGCCTTCGCGCAGCAGAGCCGCGTCAACGACAAAGCTATGCCTGGGCTGCTTGATATTGCGACTGTGTGGCCGGTGACCTGCGAGCACGCTGTGCTCGCCACTCCACCACCTGCCGTCCAACACGCCCTGTTCCGTCTGCTCGCGCCCGTCGCGCGACTCACCAAACGCAAGGCACCAGTGTGTCGACTATCCCCGCCGTCTTGACCCGGCGAGCTGAGACCGGCTTCATAATCCGAGCCCACGCGAGCATCGGCGCTCATGCTCCGATCGGCGCGCCTGCTTGATATAGGAGTTACTGATGGGATTGCGGACACGACTGGAGGCGCAGCTCGCACGCCAACTCGGGCACCCATCCGGACTCCCGGGGCGGATCGTCGCGCGCGGACTGAACCGAGGGAACGAGCGTCTCATTACGCAGGCGGTGCGGGCGCTCGAACCGTCCCCGGGACCGACGCTGGCCGAAGTTGGGTTCGGCGGGGGTCTCGGATTGCGACTGTTACTCAACACCGGGAATGACTCGACCGTGCACGGCGTGGAAATCTCGACCACGATGCTCGAGCGGGCGCACAGAATGTTCGCTGAGGAGATCTCCACCGCACGACTCCACCTGCACCAGGCACCAATCGAACAGCTGCCGATCCAGAGTGCATCATTAGACGGCGCGATCACGGTCAACGCGCTGTACTTCATGCCGGACGTTGGCCGAGCGTTCGATGAGCTCGCCCGCGTCCTCAACGATGCAGGCCGAATCGTAATCGCCATCGGCGATCCCGAGGCGATGCGCGACCTGCGGTTCACCGCCCACGGTTTTCGTCTACGACCGGTCGACCAGATCACAGCTGCGCTCGCCGCCGCCGGCTTACCAGTGGTCGATCACCGCCGCGTGGACAGCTCCCACATCCCGGCCCATCTCCTGATCGCCCAACACGGCTAGACACCGCACAAGCTGGATCAGCCGCGCCGAGTCAGCACGCGACCAGCCCACCGAGCCACCCCAAGGCCGATCCCTGCGCGAAGCGGTAGTGGCCGGAGGCTTGCGCTTCGTCGCAAGCAGTCACGCCCTGTGGTCCTGGTCGGACGAGCGCTGTTTGAGCAAACTCGACAGCGGCCGTGACCTTTGGCTCGGACCGATTACAGGCTCTTGGTCTTTACACGGCGAGATCGGGTGGGTTAGGGTCCGTCCGGGAGCGTTTGGGGCCGAGAGGAGCCGTGGGAGTTTGGCGGGTGACGCGCAGAGCCGAGCGAGCGCGACGTCGGGGATCAGGCAGGTGACGGCCGACCAGTGCGAGTACGTGACCGAGCTGTTCGCACTTGCCTTCGAAAACGATCCGACGTGGGCGTGGGCCTTCCCAGATCTGGACAAGCGTCGGGCGCAATACCGCGTCTGGTGGGGGCTCCACATGCACAGCGCGCTCCCATACGGCCACGCTTGGATGACTGAGGACGGGGGCGCCGCATCACTGTGGATCCCCCCAGATCAGCCGGAACTCAGCGACGAGGACGAGGCTCGGGTAGAGCCGCTGTTGCGCGAACTTGTCGGCGCTCACACCGATCAGGTGTTGACACTGCTTGACCGGTTCGACGCCAACCATCCGCGCGAGACACCTCACTATTACCTAAGTCTCCTGGGAACACATCCTGACCATCGTGGCCAGGGCAAGGGCATGCGTCTGTTGGCAGCGAATCTCGCTCAGATTGATCAAAGAGGCTTCCCTGCCTACCTCGAGTCGAGCAACCGCGACAACGACCACCGCTACGAGCAGCTCGGTTTTGTGCATGTCGGCGAGTTCGCAGCTCCAGGCGGCGAGCCGACCATCGCGTGTATGTGGCGCGAGCCTCGCTGATCCGGTCCTCACATCTGCCAGCACGCAAAGACGGCTGCGTATAGTTGTTCGCACAACTTTTACTCGCTGGGAGCTCTCATGAACATTGGAATCATTGGTGCGGGTCAGATCGGCGGGACCCTCACTCGCCTGCTCTCGGCACAGGGGCACACGATCAAAGTGGCGAACTCCCGTGCGCCTGAGACGCTTGCCGAACTTGCTGCGGAGACCGGGGCCGTCGCGGTATGGGCAAAAGACGCAGCCGTAGACGCCGACCTCGTGATCGTCAGCATCCCACAGAAGAACGTCGTAGACCTCGCACCGGGAATCGTGCAGACCGCAAAGCCTGGCGCGCCGGTGATCGAGACGAACAACTACTACCCGCAGCAGCGCGATGGCCGGATTGAGGCAATCGAACAGGGCATGCCTGAGAGCGTGTGGGTATCCGAGCAGCTCGGAGTGCCGGTGTTCAAGGCTTTCAACGGCATTTTCTGGAAGCACCTGCTCGAGAACGGCAAGCCGCGCGGCGCCGCTGGTCGGATCGCGCTGCCAGTCGCGGGCGACGACCCCAAGAACAAGCGGATCGTGTTCGATCTAATTGACACCCTGGGGTTCGAACCGGTCGATGGCGGCGCCCTTGCTGAGTCCTGGCGACAGCAGCCCGGCACCCCGGTATACGGCAGCGATCTCGATTCGGAGGCCGCGATCCACGCCCTTGCCGAGGCATCGCCCGAGCGCACCGAAGCGTTTCGCGCCGAGCCCTAAGCGCGCCCCAGGCGGCACACGGCGCGCTGGAGTGCCCGGGAAGGTCTTTCCAGTCATCGGCGCTCTCCGCGCGCGAACCACCTCTTTTGCTGACGGCGGCGAGACGTCCATCGCAGCCGAAGAGCAGGTGCCGGCGAAGTGATCTGCCGTGGCAAAGTGCCGCTTGGGGTGCAGGGCCCGACCAGTGCTTTCGATTTAGAGCGCCACTCCCCGTCGCATCATTGGCGTCCGCTTTCCGGTGCGCTCGTGATGGGGCTTACCGGCTTCGCGACGCTCAGGTCTGATCAGCCCCTCTTGCCGCGTCGGCCGCATTGGCGGCATCGAGGCCGGTGATCTCGGCCGGTGGCTTTTGGAAGATCCGCACTTCGTGTGGCCAGTCGCAGGCCACGGCGACCCGCCCCGCCCAGTAGCGAGCGGCGGCTTCGTCCGGAACATCGATCACAGCGAAGCCGCCGATGACCTCCTTGGTTTCCGCATACGGCCCGTCGGTGAATATGGGTGTGCCGCCACCGGGCTCGACGTGGAAGACGCGCGCGTCATTGTCGAGGCCGCCGAGGAACAGGTAGACCCCGGCCGCCTTCATCTCCTCTACCACGGCCCGCACGTCGCGTGACCGCTGCCGCCACCCCTCGTCGTTGGTTTCCGTAACCCACTCGTCGTTGGCGAAGATCAGGTACTCAGGCATCACAGCTCCCCTTGGGTTCTCGGTAGGTCCGGTCGACTCCTCGATCGACCCCGTCTCATCCTCTCGACGAACGGAATCCACGGATCAGGACCACGAACCACGAAATCACGTCCGATGATTTCAGCCCGAGCAACCGGCCGCCCTCGATGCCGCGCGCCCACGAGACTGCCAGCCGCAAGCCAATGCCGACACCTAAGCTGCCCAGTCAGCCAGGAAGTAACGCGACGCTTCGCCGCTTCGCGCATGCCGGCCGCGAGCGAGGCCCCGTTTTGCCACGCCAACCGTCGGTGTTCCCCTGCGAGTCGCTACAAGCACGACGATTTGCAGGGACTTCCCCGGATGCGCCCGAGAGGATTCGAACCTCTGACCTTCGGTTCCGTAGACCGACGCTCTATCCAGCTGAGCTACGGGCGCAGACTCGCGTGACGATGGTAGCGCCCGACTCGGGATGGCCGCGATCAGGCTGCCTGGTAGTACCGGGCCACCGTGAAACCCATGAGCGCCGGAACGTGGATGGCGAACACGAGGAGCGACAGCGTCAACACCACCAGGGTGCCGCCGCGCACGTGGTTGTGGACGAACACGAACTCGATCATCCCGCCGATCACCAGGTAGGCCAGCAATGACCATTTGGCCACGGCGAAGAATCGCTCCCAGGCGAAGCCCCGTACGCGGGTGAGCGAGAGCAGGTTGACGGCCATCAGCGCGGCGGAGAGAGCCAGCAGGATCACGGCCGGTGCCAGCGACACGTGCTCGGGGAGATTCGCCGAGAGATAGATGCCGCCCGCGATAATCAGGGCCAGCGACGCCATCGCCACCTGATTGACCGGCGGGTATTTCTGCTCATCCATGGTGGTCAGCTCGACGCGAGTTTGGTCATGATCACGAACGTCGCCACCTGCATGATCCCCGTGACGCCGGCCGAGTAGATGAAGCGCTTCATCAACCGCTCGATCACCTTGGGATTGGGGCGTGGCTTCTTTAGCTCGATCAGCACGGCGATGTTGGCCGGTTCGAGCAATCCGAGCGCCACGATCGCCATCACGCCGACCACGATCATGCTGGCCACGACCCAGGCGTGGTTGTGATAGCTGGTCAGGTTGGTCCCCAGCTTGGTCGACAGCTGCCACCCGGCGACCAGCGTGGCCGTCACGATCGCGGGCATCAACACGACCATCTTGGGCATGAACCGCGTGGTGAACTCGATACGGGCGGGAATCGAGAGGGTGCCGAGGATCGGTCCGATGATGAACCCGAGGAAGAGGTCGATCACGGTCCATCCGGCACCGAACACCACATGCATGAACTCGAGCGCCCACAGGCCGCCGGTGGCGACGACCACGATCAGCGCCGCAACGATCACACCGGCCAGCGCGAGCCCGACGCGAGGCACGATCTGGAAATCGGGGATCGTGAAGGGGGGGCCGCCGTGAGTCGCTGCGGCCTGCGGCTCAGACCCCTCGCGCGCAACTGACACCATGGGCGGATCCTATGTCAGAGCAGCCGCCCTACGCAACCCATTTACGGCAGATCAGCGCGGGCCGGCCGATGATGTCGCTCAGTATCGACGCAGCCCGGCGCATCGCACTAGCCGCTCAAGGTTTCTCCTCCGGCTCTCGGCCCGCTGGCCGCGAGCCGGGCCTGGCCGCAGTCACCGCCGCCGTTCGCCGGCTGGGGGTCCTTCAGCTCGATTCGGTCAACGTGTTCTGCCGCGCCCACTACATGCCCCTGTTCTCTCGCCTGGGGCCTTATGACACCGGGCTACTCGACCGCATCGCCGCGCACGGCAGCGGCCGCGTCGATCGCCGCCTGGTCGAATACTGGGCGCATGAGGCGTCACTGATTCCGGTGGAGTATCGCCGGCTGTTTCGCTGGCGCATGGATGAGCGCGATCGCATCTGGGGCGGCATGCGGCGCGTACTGGCCGAGCACCCCGACCTGATCCAGCGAACGCTGGAGCTGGTGCGCGCACGGGGGCCTGTGCGATCCCGGGATACCGGGCACGAGCGCAAGAGCCCGATGGCCGGCGAGATGTGGAACTGGCACGAGGGCAAGGTGGCCCTGGAGGCGCTGTTCTTCACCGGTGCCATCGGTGCCTGGCGCCGGATCAACTTCGAGCGTCACTACGACCTGATCGAGCGAATCATGCCGCCCGCCCTGCTGGCCGAGGAGGCCCCCGCGCGCGAGGACGCGCAGCGCGAGCTGACCCGGCTTGCCGCCCGCGCCCTGGGCGTGGCCACCGTGGCCGATCTGGCCGACTACTGGCGTATCTCGCCCCGGGACCTGGCTCCGCGCGTCGCCGAGCTGGTGTCCTCCGGTGAGCTGTTGCCTGTCGCCGTGAGCGGATGGGACGTCCCCGCTTTCCTCTGGTCCGAGGCTCGCCGCCCACGCTCGGTCTCGGCGCGGGCGCTCCTCTCGCCGTTTGACTCGTTGGTCTTCTTCCGCCCACGCACCGAGCGACTCTTTGACTTCCACTATCGAATCGAGATCTACACCCCGCAGCCGAAACGCATCTACGGGTACTACGTGCTGCCGTTCCTGCTGGACGAACGGCTCGTCGCGCGCGTGGACCTCAAATCCGATCGACAGGCGGGCGTGCTGCGGGTGCAGAGCGCATTCGCAGAGCAGGGTGTCGACCGGCGACACGTGGCCCGCGAGCTGGCCGCCGAGCTCGAGCTGTGCGCTGGTTGGCTGGGACTCACCGAGGGTGTCGCCGTTAGCGGACGCGGCGACCTCAGCCCGGATCTCAAGCTTGCCCTATAACCAGGGCCGGCCGCGAATACATCCCCCGACACGCTCCTGCGCCCCGCCCGCTACGAAGCTGTGGATGGAATGTGCAGGATTCTGCGCGTGTCAGCCGGAACTCGAAAGTGAGACAGATATCCCGACTCGTCACACAGCGGAGGGGGCGGGATTCGAACCCGCGATGGGCGCAAACCCATGCCGGTTTTCAAGACCGGTGCATTCAACCGCTCTGCCACCCCTCCGGGAGTGCTTGCGGGGGTTGAGACCCGCCACGACCTGATCAGACCCCGCAGACCCTGCGGAAATCTCGGATGGATGTTACGGGACGTTCCCGCGGGCGGCTTAGGCGGCAGAGAGCGCAGCTCGGCTGAGCTTGTGGTTGGGGAGCGGGCGGGCTAGCTGAGGTGAACCGGGGTCGAGCCTCAGCGCCGGCTCCCAGAAGCGCCCGGTCGCACGGCAGCGCCGGGGAGCAGGTACCCGGAGCCGCATTGGACCAAGGTAACCGGGTGCTCGGACGTGACCGTCTGGGCAAAAAAATAGCGGCCCGGGGGCGTCGACAGTGCCTGCTCTCGCGCGTAGCCTGCGCACGAAATAAGCCTCTGGTCGTTCGCCTTTGGGAGTCCCGCGCCGCTTGGCTGTCGCGAGCTTGACTCCCTCCCGAACCGCTGGGTGAACCATATGATCGGGACGGGGTCGTTGGCAAGTCCCGGGCGAACTCAATCCCGCAATTTGAAGAAAAAACTGGTGGACCGGCCGGGACGAGAAAAACTGGTGGACCGGCCGGGACGAGAAAACTGGTGAGGCCGGCCGGCGCGTGGTTTCCGGCGGGTGACGGTTAGGCTTTCCGGTCATGCTCGGCATTCAAATTGAGGCGGAGACGATCGGCGCGGCGTGGCTGTCGGTCGCCGAGAGAATTCTGGGCGAGGGCGCCGACTCGGTGTATGACTCCTCGCCGATCTTGGAACTCGAGCGTGTGACGCTCAGCATCGCCCGGCCGTCGAGTGTCGACCCGGTCGTCAATGAGCTCGGAGACGCCGAGCGCCTGGCCTGGATGCACACCAATTTCACCGAATATGAGCTTGTGGCGGCGCTGGGCGACGCACGCAGCTATGCCAGCCGACTGTATGACTATGCCGGATCCGGTAGGGACCAGGTGCAGTGGGTGATCGATCGGCTGCGGGATGACCCGAACTGCCGATCGGCGACGATCACGACCTTCGAGCCGCTGCTGGACACGACCTACATTCCCTGTGTGAGCCTGCTCGACTTCTGGGTCAGCGGTGGTCAACTCGCCGTGATCGTTTACGCGCACTCGATCGACTTCGGGGCGAAGGGGTACGGCAATCTCGTAGAGCTCGCGTTTTTGATGGAACGCGTGGCACAGCGCCTGGCTCTTGAGGTGGGGCGTCTGGACTTTGTCGTGAAGTCGGCACACATCTACGAGCCCGACCTCGCGCTGATGCAGACCGCCGTCGGCGCTCAGCCGGCGTGACTCTGCCCCGCCGAGGAGCCAAGGTGACCGCGCCCTTGGGCCCGGGCGCCCGAGGGCCGGGGTGCCACCCAAGCGAGGTGGCACCCCGGGTGCAGCGGTCTTCGATCAGGTGCCGGGCAGAACTGCGGTGCCCTCCTCTTGGACGGCCTGCAGATCGCTCGGGTTCAGGCCGAGCAGGTGCAGGACCGTCGGGGCAACCTGGGTCGTCTCGACCCAGGAGTCGCTGGTCGATGGGGCGACGGTGCCGGGGGCGTAGACGAGCAGGGGGACGTGACGGTCGGCTGGGTTGTCACCGCCGTGCTCGGCGATCTTCGAGCCCGTGGTGTAGACGACTCCGGTCTGCACGCGACCGAAGACGTCCGGGTAGCGCGGATCCGAATACGGGACGCCGAAGAACGCAGCGGCCTCATGGCCGGCGTAGATCTCAGCCAGACCTGAATGCGGAACCTGTTCGGTGCCGCGGTTCACGCCGTCATTGCTGTAGAGCACGGCCGTCGCACTGTGATCCCACAGGTAACTCTTGACGAAGTTGGCCGCTTCCTGCGTCTTGACCGACAGGTAGCTCTGCCACAGGTCGTCATCGGTACCGGCCACGATCAGGTTGCTCTGATCGCCGGTCTGCGCCGTCCAGGCTGCGTTGATGGCGCTGATGATGGGTCCGTCCGCGATCCGCTTGAGCTCCAGCGGATTCATGGGCGACTGGCCATGCTTGGCCGTGATGATGATCGCCGTGGAGCCGGCCAGGCTGTCCTCGCGGATCGTGTCAACCATCCGCTCGAGCGAGGAGTTCACGTAATCGAATGCACTCTGAAGCAGGGGACGCGGCTCAGTCGTGCCCGGGTAATAACCGGCCAACTCGGTGGGTCCCTCGGTATAGGTGCCGTTCGTGTTCTTGGTGAGCGTGCTCGGGGAGTCGACCTTCTCGGCGACCGACACGGTCTGGAAGTTCATCCCGAGGATCGCCGGCACGCCGACCGTCTGGGTGCCGCTGTGGTCGTATCCGTTGAGCTCGTTGACGACAGCCTGAACCTTGTAGCCGTCGTATTGCTTGGTGGCGGCGTCATCGTGCGCCCAGTCGGTGTCGGTCGGGTAGGGGACGCCATTGGGCTCCACCGCCTGCGAGTCGATCTCGGGGGCGAAGAAGTCGTCGATGCTCATGCCGTTTGAACCGGGGCCATTGAACGACGAGTAGATCGCGTGCTTGTCAGACCACGCGGTCCGCAGCCCGGCGTTGTGGATGACCTGGAAGATCGTGTTGACCTTCAGGTAGTCCCACGGCGCGATCGGCTGGCAGGTGTCGGGGTTGACCGGGTAGCTCCCCGGGTTGAGCCCTGACTGAGGATGCGGCGAGAGGGTCATGATCTTGGCCGGATCGGTGTCAGCGCCGTTCGGGAAGATCGAGCCTCCCTCGTCGAAGGACGGGAACGTGTTGCCGCTGTTGTTGTTGAGCAGGTCCGGAACCGCGTTGAGCGTGTCGTCGGGCGAGTCGTAGATGACATCGCCGCCGGTCGCCGGTTGCCCGGGGGTGCAGGCCGCGCCGGCCTCGTCCACCGCATGGCTGTACTCGACGTCGTAGTAGACGCCCGTGGCCCGCGGATCGCCGCCGGTCATGATCGCCGTGCCGCCCGGATCGGAGTCCGAAGGGTCTGAGGTGTGGTTGTTGGTGAACTGGGCGCCGCCGGTGGCCAGTCTGGCCAGCTCCGAGGTCGGGTGGTGCGCGATGTACCAGTCGAGGTCGCTCTGGTGCATACCGTCGACCGAGATCAGGAGCACGTGCTTGATCTGGTCGTGGCCCTGGGCAGATGCGGTCGGCACTGACAGGGCGACGCCTGCTCCGATCGCGACAGCGGCGATTGCCGCGGACGCGACCTTGGCACGGACGTACATGGGTGGCTCTCCTTGGTAGAGATGGGGTCGATGGCAAGGTTCCCGCTGCGGGATGGCCGACCTGTGACCCTGCGGTGGCCAAGATGTGAATCCGGCGTTCACATCATTAAGGCGTTCCTAACGGACTCCAGGATCTTGCAGTGCTAAGCCGAAGTGGGTTGACAGGTAACCACTCGGCTGCATATCATTAGGCAACCTAATGGCTGCCTATCCTGATTTGGATGACGTGTTCCGGGCGCTGGCCGATCCGAGTCGACGTCGGTTGCTCGACAGCCTCAATGCGCGCAACGGCCAGACCCTGCGGGAGCTGTGTGCCGGGCTGGACATGACTCGCCAATCGGTCAGCAAGCACCTCGGGGTGCTGGAGGGCGGCAACCTCATCACGACCGTTCGGCGCGGCCGGGAGAAGTACCACTACCTCAACGCGGCGCCCATCAACGAGATCGCGGAACGCTGGATCACCAGCTATGAGCACGGGCGCGTACACGCGCTCGCAGACCTGAAACACGCACTGGAGGACCCATCGATGGACAAGCCGTCGTTCGTCTACACAACCTACATCCAGACCACCCCCGAGCGGCTGTGGCAGGCGTTGACCGATCCGGCCTTCACCGATCGCTACTGGGCCACCTCGTTCGACTCCGACTGGAAGGCGGGCTCGGCGATGGTGTGGCACACGCGTGGCCTCGAGATCGCGCACCCCGACCAGGTTGTGATCGAGGCAGAGCCATACAGCCGGCTCTCCTATACGTGGCACTCGTTGACCGACGAGTGGGCCGAGTCGTTGCGTCTGACGGACGAAACGCGCGATCGACTGCGGGCCGAGCCGCGGTCGAGGGTCACCTTTGACATCGATCCGTTGGGCGAGCAACTGCGACTCACCGTGACCCACGACCGGTTGGAGCCCGATGGGCTTCTGCGCTCCATGATCAGCAACGGATGGCCGCGAGTGTTGGCCAACCTGAAGACGCTGCTGGAGACGGGGAATCCGCTTCCTGACCTGCAGCAGTCCACCCCGGCCAGGCTCGGGCTGACCGAACCAGACGCCCAACGTTGAGAAATCGGAGAGGATGAAGCTCATGCCCACCCACGCCACCGCCACTCGCCAGCAATGGCTGGCCTCCCGTGTCGAACTGCTCGAGGCCGAGAAGGAGCTCACCCGACGCAGCGATGAGGTGGCCCGTCTGCGGCGAGAGTTGCCCTGGGTCGCGGTCGAGAAGGACTATCGCTTCAGGACGGAATCCGGCACGGCTTCGTTGAGCGATCTGTTCGACGGTCGCTCGCAGCTGCTCGTCTACCACTTCATGTTCGGACCCGACTACGCCGCCGGCTGTCCGTCGTGCTCGGCCATCGCTGATGGGTTCAACGGCTCTGTCGTCCACCTCGCCAACCACGGCGTCACGCTCTGCGCGGTGTCGCGGGCGCCCATAGAGAAGCTCGAGGCCTACAAGCGGCGCATGGGCTGGTCCTTCTCGTGGGCCTCCTCGCTCGACAGCGACTTCAACTACGACTTCAGTGCTTCCTTCACCGAGAGCCAGCAGGACTCCGGGACGATCGATTACAACTACAGCTCCCGCGACACGTCCTGGCTCAGGCAAGCCCCCCAGGGCGGCGCGGCGGGAGCACACGCGGCGATGACGGGTACGGACGTCGCCACCTATATGCGGGAGCACCCGGGTATGAGCGCGTTCATCCTGGAGGACGATGTGGTCTACCACGCCTATTCAACGTATGCGCGAGGGCTGGATGGGCTGTGGGGGATGTACCAGTGGCTCGATCGGGCGCCCCTTGGGCGCAACGAGACGGGCCCCTGGTGGCGCCGCCACGACGAATATCAGTAGGGGTCCGGGCCGCCGCGTGATCTACGCTCGCGGCCTGTCCATGCCACGGATTGCCTTCGCCACCTGCTCCGCCTACCCAGAGGGGATCGATGACGACCAGGTCGCTGCTGGCCTGGTCGGCGCCGAGTTTCGGGTGTGGGACGACGAGGCGGTCGACTGGCACGCCTACGCCAGGGTCGTCGTGCGATCGACGTGGGACTACACGCGGAAGATCGATGGCTTTCTGGATTGGACCGAGGCCGTCGGAGCCGAGCGGCTCCGTAACCCGCCCGCGCTCATCCGCTTCAACGCCGACAAGCGGTACATGACCCAACTCGACGTGCCAACGGTGCCGACGACGCTGCTCGAACCGGACGACGTCTTGCCTCGATTCGAGCACGAGATCGTGATAAAGCCCAACGTGTCGGCCGGCGGCCGGGACACAGGTCGGTTCCAGCCGAGTGCATGGGACGAGGCGTGTGCGCTCGTCGAGCACATCCACGCGACGGGTCGTGCGGCGCTCGTTCAGCCCTACCTGGCCGGAGTAGACATCGACGGGGAGCGGGCGGTGGTGTTCTTCGGCGGCGAGATATCCCACGTTCTACACAAGCGGGCGGTGCTGCGCGACCCGGGCATCGCGCCACTTGCCGAGGGGGGACACGGGCCGGCGGCGGCCATGCTCGACCCGAACCTTGTGTCGCCCGGAACAGCGAATGCGGATCAGCTCCAGCTGGCTCGGCGAGTACACGGCGAGCTGGCCGCCCGGTTCGGGCGGCCACTGTATGCCCGCGTGGACATGGTGCCCGGACCGGACGGTGCACCGCGGCTGATCGAGCTCGAGGCCATCGAGCCGCGGCTCTACCTCCATCTGATCCCAGGTGCGGCGGAGCGCTTTGCGGCAGCGGTGAGATCCGCCGCACCCGTCTCTAATCTGCCCGATCGTGAGCGTCGGTGAGCCGTCTTTCCCAGTCCTTGATGCGAAGGGGCTCGATCAAGTCACCGGGTACCTGAAGGCTGAGCAGTTCTTCTGGCTCGACCTGCACGACCCGGGGGCCGACGAGCTGAGCCGGCTGGGGGATCTGCTCAGTCTGCACCCGCGCACGATCGAGGATGTCAGCACCTTCTCCGAGCGGCCCAAGCGCGAGCGCTACGACGGTTACATCAGTCTCGTCGTTTACGGCGTCGACGAGCAGGTGGCCGAGGGCGAGCGGCTCCTGCGCGAGGTGCACATGCTCATCTCCGGGCGATTGGGTGGTGACGCTGCATCCGAGCCCGTTCATCGTGCTCGACAGGCTGCAGGCCCGCGTCGGCCGCGAGCCGCTGCGGCGCGAGCAGGCCCTCATCTTCGAGATCCTCGACACCGTCATGTCGAGCTACGTGCCGGTGCTGAACCGCATCGACGACGCGATCGACGAGGTCGAGCAGTCCATGATTCAGCAGCCTCGCGAGGAAGCTCTTCAGCGGATCTTCTCGCTCAAGCGCGACCTGATCGCCATGCGCCGCGTGGTCACGCCGATGCGCGACTTCTTTGCCCGGGACGCGGAGGAGATCACGCGCCTGCCCGGGATGGAGCCCGACGACAAGCTCTACTTCCGCGATGTGTACGACACCCTGGTGCGGACCTCCGAGCTGATCGACTCCTACCGGGACCTGTTGAGCGGCGCGACGGATATGTACCTGTCGACCATCGCGAACCGGCAGGGGGAAGTGTCCAAGCAGTTGACGATCATCGCCACGATCTTTCTGCCGCTGACTTTCCTGACCGGATTCTTCGGGCAGAACTTCGCCTGGCTGACCGGCCGGGTCGAGAACACCACCTGGTCATTCTTCGTCCTCGGCCTGGGGTTACTCGTCGTCTCGATCGTCGGCTTCTGGATCTTCTTCCGGCGTCAGGGGTGGCTGAATCCCGGTCAGTAGTCAGCCGGGGGCGTAATTGCTCGCGCCGGCCGCTTGGGGGAGAGGAGAGAATCACCCAAGCGGCCGGCGCGGCATCCGTGGATGGCGGTGGCGTTCGCACCCGCGGAACGGCATGTGCCCGCTTGGGTGTCGCGGTAGAAGGGTTCCATCAGCTTGTCAACTTAACCAATAGAGATACTATAAAGTCTGTCGGGGCTCGTTGCCCCGAGCCGCTGCTTATCCCAATCGGTGGGGAGCTGGGATGTCCACCAATAACATTGCCCGAGACTCATGAGCACCGTCACTGGTCCACTGGCAGAGCTCGCTGACGCGGTCACGGAAGTGCCGCTGGTCGACGGTCGGAGCACGCGGTTCGTCAACTTCGACTACGCGGCGAGTGCGCCGCCGCTGGCCAGCGTCCACCGCGTGGTCACCACGGCCCTGGCGCACTACGCGAGCATCCACCGCGGCCAGAGCTACCTGTCGCGGGTCAGCACCGCCGCCTACGAGCGCGCCCGAGCCACGATCGCCGAGCTCACCGGCGCCACTCGCGGGGACGACGTTGTCATCTTCACGCGCAACACCACGGACGCTCTGAACCTGTTGGCCAGTGCCGTGCCGGGGACGGGTCGTGCACCTCGACATCGAGCACCACGCGAATCTGCTGCCGTGGCGCAGCGGCGCAGTACACGCCCGTGGTCGCCGTCGGCCAGCCGTCGAGGCGACCCTGCAGACGCTCGAGGATCGAGCTGGAGCGCCGAGCCCGCGGCCCTGGTCGCCGTGACCGGCGCATCCAACGTCACCGGGGAGTGCCCGCCCTTGGACCGGCTCGCGGAGCTCGCCCACCGGCATGGCGCGCGGCTGGCGGTGGACGGGGCGCAGCTCGTACCGCATCGACCGGTCGATCTGGCGGCCACCGGCATCGACTACCTCGCCTGCTCGGGCCACAAGCTCTACGCGCCTTATGGCGGCGGTGCCCTGATCGGGCGCCGCGACTGGCTCGAGGCTGCGCCGCCGCATCAGCTCGGAGGCGGCGCCGTCCTCAGCCGTCGCGCTCGACGGTGTGAATGGAAGCCGGCTCCCGCGCGCCATGAGGGCGGGACGCCCGAACCTGGTTGGGCGCCGTGTCGCTGGGAGCCGCGTTCGAGGCGCTGAACCAGCTCGGGTTCGACGCGATCGTCGAAGCACGAGCGGCTGCTGCACGCGCAGCTGCTCGAAGCGGCCTGGCCGAGCTCGGGATCGAGCCGTTGCGGATCTGGCCAGAGCACGCGCGACCTCGTGGCGGTCGCCAGCTTCAACGTGCCCGGCTACCGGGCCGACCTGGTCGCCGCCTACCTGTCGGCCGAGCACGGCATCGGCGTGCGCGGCGGCAAGTTCTGCGCTCACCCGCTGCTGCAGCGCTTCGGGCTGGGCGATGTCGGTGCCGTGCGGGCCAGCATCGGCCTCGGCACCAGCAGCGACGACGTCGACGCGATTCTCAGCGCGATCGGCCAGCTGATCAGCCACGGCCCGCGATGGACCTACGCGGCCGTCGACGGGTACATCTCACCGAGCCCGGATCCGCGGCCTGAGGTCGATCTGTCCTGCGCCGATACAGGCTGCTGATCGCCGAAATTCACTGGCAGGGGCTACATAACCCGTGGTAGCGTATGACATCTGCGTCATATAGACGCGAGTGTCTTGTCCGCCTTGGTCGTGCGGCTTGTGGGGGCTAGCCCAACGGCCCGGCGGACAGTGTGTGGTTGCCCGCTATCGGCGGGCAACCACACGCGAGCCCTTGTACGTGACGCGTTCGAGTTGCCCGCTTCAGCGCCGCCGGGCGGCGGCCTGCAGGGCGGGCTGGATCCAGCCGTTGTCGGCGTGATTGATCGTGACGCCGGGGGGATTGATCTCATCGATCCGGTCGAGGACCTCGTCCGACGAGCACCACGTCAGCAGCGCGCAGCTGCGACTCGAGGTGATCCATCGTGCGCGGGCCGATGATCGCGGCCGTTACCGCCGGGTGTCGCAGGACGAACGCGATCGCCATCTCGATCAGGGTGATGCCCGTCTGCTCGGCGAGCTGGGCAAGCTCCTCGACGACGTCGAGCTTGCGCTGATTGGCGGGCAGCGACAGGTCGAAGCGGTCCGGCAGCCGCTCGGCGCGGGTGGAGGACTGCTGGCCGGTCTCCTTGCGCCAGCGTCCTGAGAGCCAGCCTCCGGCCAGCGGGCTGTAGGGAATCACGCCCATCCCGTAGCGCTGGCAGGTGGGCAGGACATCGTGCTCGATGGCGCGCAGTCAGCATCGAGTAGGGCGGCTGCTCGCAGCGGAACCGTTCGCGACCGCGGCGCTCGGCCGTCCATTGCGCCTCGACGATCTCCGAAGCGGGGAAGGTCGAGTGGCCGAAGTAGCGGATCTTGCCCTGATGAACGAGGTCGCTCAGTGCGCCCAGTGTCTCGTCGATGTCCGTGTCGGGCTGCGGGCGGTGGATCTGGTAGAGGTCGATCCAATCGGTCTGCAGCCGCCTGAGCGAGTTCTCCACCTCCGCGATGATCCAGCGGCGTGAGTTGCCGCGGTGGTTGGGCTCATCGCCGATGGCAAAGTGCACCTTCGTGGCCAGCACCACATCGTCGCGTCGACCCTTCAGCGCCTGCCCGACGATCTCCTCGGACTCGCCGGCGGAGTAGACGTCGGCGGTGTCGATGAAATTGATGCCGGCATCGAGCGCGCGGTGGATGATGCGGATGCTCTCCTCGTGATCTGGGTTGCCCCAGGCGCCGAACATCATCGCGCCCAGGCAGAGCTTTGACACCGAGACGCCGGTGCGGCCCAGCATGCGTTGCTCCATCAGTCGCTCCTGTATATGTGGGGTGGGCACCGGCCAGCGGGCCGGTGCCAGCGGATCAGTCGGCCCAGGCCGATGGCTGGAGCCTGGCCATGTCCCAAACAGTACGCCCAGGCCGGTCGGGGCGGGCGGGCCGCCGTTCCGGCGAAGGCCGGTGAGCCGGCTACGCCCTCACGCGGTCGGCCGGGCCACGCTCTGGCTTTGCGGTCCGCTCGACTCGCTCCACGACATACTCATCCGCTGACGCCGCGCGCGGTACGTGCCGGGTCGGGTCCGTCTCGACGGTGGCCACGCGGTAGCGGGCGGTCGCCTCGGTCAGCCCTGCCGTGAGGGCGTCCAGGTTCTGGGCGGCAGACTGCGAGCGGGCCGCGCCCTCGAGGAAGCCTCCGGTGCTCACCTCGAGGTCGTTCATGGTCTCGGCGATCTGCTCCATACCGACGCTCTGTTGCTCGGCGGAGGCAGCGATCTGCTCGGCCGCGGCGGACGCCCGGCTGGATGGTGTCGGCCAAGCTCTGGATGCCCTCGCTGGCCTGCTCGGTCAGCTCGAGGCCGTGATCCACGACCTTGGTACCGGCCTCGCTGGCCTTGCACGGCACCCAGCGTGGCGCTGCGAACCTCGTTGAGGATCGCCTCGATCCGGCCCGTGGCCTGCTTGGACTGCTCGGCGAGCCCGCGCACCTGATCGGCGACGACGGCGAAGCTGCGTCCGTGCTCGCCGGCGCGCGCCGCCTCGATGCCGGCGTTCAGCGCCAGCAGGTTGGAGCGGTCGGCCAGCTCGTTCACGGTCGCGGTGATGTCTCCGATCTGCTGGGTTCGCTCGGAGAGGGCGGCGATCTCTGAGGCGATGCTGGCGACACGGTCGCGAATCTCCTCCATCGCACCGGCGATCGCCGTCAGCGCCTTGCTGCCCTCGTTGCTGACCTTGACCGAGTCACTCGCCTCGCGTGCGACGTCCTCGGCGTGGCGGGCCATCTCATCCGCTGCGGCACGCAGCTCCTGAACGGTTGCCGAGGCCTGAGTGATGGCGGCCGACTGCTGGGCGGCACTGGTGCCATGCGCATTGGCGGACTCGAGGATGTCGCGTGGTCGAGGCATCCGATGGCACGCACGCTGCCCTGGATCTGGCCTGAGATCTCGGCCAGGCTCGAGACCATCCGGTTCAGGCTGCCGGCCAGCTCGCGAAGATCCTTATCGCCCTGGGGCTCGACCGTCGCGGTGAGATCGCCGTCCGCCACCTGCGCGGCGAACACCGAGTAGCTGTGCACCGCACGCTCCAGCACCTCGCGTGTCTCGCGCTCGGTGGCGGCTGCCTTCTCCAGGAACTCGCGCTCGCTGGCCGCCGCCTTCTCGAGCGCCTCGCGCTCAGCCTGGGCGGCCCGCTCGAGCGCCTCGCGCTCAGCTTCCGCGGCGCGCTCCTGGGACTTGCGCTCGGCCTCGGCCGCGCGCGCCTGCGCCTCGCGCTCGGCCTCGGCGGCCCGAGCCTGGCGTCTCGCGCTCGGCCTCGGCCGCGCGAGCGCGTTCCTCCTCCCGCTCCTTCGCGAGCTGCGTCATGCGCTGCAGCGCCAGGTAGAAGCGGACACCGGCGGCGAGCAGCGTGGCGGTGGCCAGGGCGATCGTCACCTGCGTCGTGTCGCTGTGGTTGATCGATGCGAGCAAACAGGATCAGCAGGGCCAGGCCGGAGGCGATCGACGGCACGAGGAACCCGGACGCCTTCGACTCACGCGGTGGGCTGGACGGCGCCCGGTGCAACCCACATCGCCGCCGAGATCAGAAACAGCGATCCGGGCCACGCCATCGCGTTGACCACGAAGCCGAGGTCGGTGGCGCTGATGCCACCGAACAGCGCCGAGATATCGCCGGCGGCGTTGAGCAGACCGGCTGCGGCGATGAGCCCCCAGCGCAGACGCTGGCCGCGTGGGCAGCATGACCATACCCATGACCGTCAGGCCGAACAGCAGCAGGTCGCCGACGGGATAGACGAGGTTGACCACCACCGCCTCAGTGCCACCGCCGGCGGTGTTGACGATCCAGTTGAAGGCGAAGGCCACCAGCGCAGCGAACGTTACCAGGGCGGCGACAACGCCGTCGAGGTAGTTGGCGGCGGTCAGCTTCTGGACGTCGCGCTCGCATCAGCATCATCACGCCGATGTAGGCGAGCGGGAAGAATCCGTACCAGAGCACGTTCGCGGCCGACAGGGTGGCCGGAGTGGCACCGTTCAGCGTCTCGGCCGTCATGGCGAAGTCGCCCGGCCGCCCAGGCCAGGCCGCCCAGACCGAGCCACAGGCAGTACCGGCTGTTCGTCTGACCCAGGCGCGCGCCCAAGATCATCACGCTCATCAGAGCCTCGAACGACGCGACGCCCCAGCCGTCCAGCCAGGTCCAGCCGACGCCGTTTCCGCGGGCGAACAGCAGCCCCATGTAAGCCAGGACGGCGGCGCCGCAGACGCCGTAGAACAACTTCACCCCAGGACCCGCGCCGGTCCGCGATGCCCTCTCCATCTCCATGGTCGTCGCCACCTCGGGCTCCTCTTTTCTTATCCCGATCAGACAGGCATGTGTCTTAGGGACAAGGTGTCGGCAATTTCGGCGGCGACATTGCATGTCTTCGTGCAAGTGGGGTGTTGCCCGAGTGCTGGCTCAACCTCCCCGGCTCGGCTGGAGCGTGATAATCCGCCGGGTGTACGTCAGCGCTCTGGAGATCGAGGTTCATCTCCCGGCCGCCAGATCGCTGAAGGCGAAGCGGTCGATCGTGAAACATCTCGTCGAGGCCTCGCGGCAACGCTTCGGCGTATCCGCCTCTGAGGTCGCCCACCACGACCGCTGGCAGCGGGCCGGCCTCGGCTTCACCGTGGTGGCGCCCTCCGCGGCGCACGCCCAGCGTCTGATCGAGCAGGTCGAGCGGTTTGTCTGGTCACATCCGGAGATCGAGGTGATCTCGGTGGACAGGCACTGGCTGGACACCGAGGACGGTTGAAGACGCCGGATCAGCTCAAGGCGACGCGAGCTTCAGCCCGTAGAGGGTTGCGGCCACCGCCGTGGCCAGATTGAGCGAGGACACCCCGGCGGCCATTGGCAGGGCGACTCGTCTGGCCGCCTGGGTCAACAGCTGGTCGCTGAGACCGTCGCGCTCGGTCCCGAACGCCAGCACCGCGGCGGCCGGCAACTGCACCACGGCCAGCGACTCACCGTCCGGGTCGAGCGCTACAAGGTCACGGCCGCCGGTGCGCACCTGATGCACGTGATGGACTGGCAGCGCGAAGTGCAGCCCGGCGCTGCCGCGCAGGGCATCGGGATGCCACGGGTCCTGACGGCCAGTGCTCAGCACCGCCGCGGCGCCGGCGGCAGCGGCCACTCGCACGACGGCTCCGAGGTTGCCCAGGTGGCGGGGGTCCTCCAAGAGCACCACATGACCGGGCCCGGCGAGCACCGTGTCCACGTCCGCCTGGGCCGGTCGCCGCGCCACGGCCACCACCTGACCGCGTGGCACCACGAGCTTGAGCGCCTCCAGGGGTACCACTTCGGCCCGGAGATCCAGGTCGGGGGCCAGACTTTCCCGCAGCCGCTCGAGCTCCGCGGCATCGGCGGTCCAGACGCCCACGATCTCACCGCCAAAGCGCGTGGCGTGCTTGAGCGCATGAAAACCCTCGAGTACGACGAACTCCGGCATCCGCCGGATTCGGCTGATGTCCGCCAGCTCCATGCCTACGCGCGTCCCATGCGGCGACGCTACCTGATCCGGCCGCCCGTGGAAGCAGCCCGGTGTGGGTCCGAGGTCGGTCACAACGGCCGGCGCTGAGCAATGACTGGGTATGAGGCTTTGGAGGCCCCGTCGATTACCGCCGCACCCCTCGCCCCGGCATCCGGGCCATCCTCGTTTCCGAACAGCCGCGCTCGTCGTCGTGGTGGCGGCCACTCTGCTCGCGCTGGTCCTCTTCGCTTCTCCGTCGACGGCGTCCCGAGAGCGGGCGTCGCCGGATCGGGGTCTGCCCCGGTGCCACCGTCCGGGTAACACGAGCGGTCCGGTGCCCGCGTGGCGGCTGGGCGCCGTGCAGTTCTTTTCGCCCACAGCCGGTGTTGGCCTCACGGCCAGCTCGGTCGTTTGCTTCCGGAGGACCGAGGCCGGCAACCGGGACAGCTTCGAGCCGCAGCCGGTGCGCCTCGCTCTGACCAACGACGGCGGTCATTCATGGCGGCTGATCGGTGCCGCGGCTCCGATCCGTCGAACCCCCTGGCCGAATATGGGCGACCAGCTGGTGGCCGCCTCCGCGCGGCGCGTCTGGGCGATCGTGGGTAACGGCGGGGTGCTGACGACGACCGATGGTGGCCGAAGTTGGCGACGCATGAGGCTCCCCGGGCCGGCCGTGGAGCTGATCAGGGCAGGCGCTGATGTCTGGATGGTCACCTGCCCGCCCGCGCCGAGTCGTGATTCGCCGCTGGCCTGCCGCCCACGATTGTGGCGGGCGTCGATCGGCACGGGCACCTGGAAGCCGGTGCTGCTCCCCGAACTGGCGGCTCAAGAGGCCGCCTCTGTCCGGCTGGCGCTGTCCTCGGACCAGCGCGCTCTCCTGAACCTGGTGACGGCCGGGCGACGCGGCGGCGGCGAGATGGCGATCAGCCTGAACGCCGGACGTAGCTGGCGGATTCGCGCTGACCCGAGGTGGGACCGAAGTCCCTGCTCGTTCGGAGCCGGCACGGCCGCGGCGAAGTCCGGAGTCTTCTGGCTGCTCTGCATCGGCGGCGCTGCGGCCGGAAGCAGCACCAAGGGCCTGGCGCAGAGCACAGACTCTGGGGCCACGTGGCACACCGTGTCTGCTGTCACGAGCCTGACGCGACAGCCGGCACCTGGATCGCTGCCGCTTGCCGAGCCGGGTTTCCTCGCCGCCGGATCGGCGCAGCGGCTTTGGCTATCGACCACCAACTGGCTTGTCGAGAGCAACGACGGCGGACGAATCTGGCGCGAGGTGCCCGGGGTATTCAGCATTGGCGGATGGCCGACGACGATCTCCGTCCTCGACGCTCGACACGCGTGGCTGCTGGCCCCCGGTGCGGGCATGTGGTCGACCAGCGATGGGCGCCACTGGGCGCCGATTCGGCCGCTGCACACGCGCTGAGCCGCCGGGGTCAGTCCGGGGAGGAGAACCCGGCGAAGCACCGTCAGCGCCCGCTCGCGATGAGCGTGCAGCTCACCGACAAGTCGCGCGGGGTCGCCTGACCGCAGCGCCTCGAGGATCCGGTCGTGTGCGGCCGACCGCGCTGTGCCGCTCCTCCGCCAGGTTGTAGTAGAGGGCGCGGTAGGCCTCGGTTGAGTCCCACAGCTGCCGGATCACCCGCATCGTGTGCGGCTGATCGGGGGAATCGAGGATCGCCAGATGGAAGCGGCGGTTGGCCTCGAGCTCGGCGGCGACGTCGCCGCTGTGTCGACCGCGTTCACGAAGTCGCGGCGGCGAGCATGATCCGCTCCAGCCCGAGCTCGTCCAGGCTTTCCAAGGCGCGCTGGCGCGCCGCCCGCGCCTCGAGCAGCGCACGCAGGGCATAGATCTCCTCGAGGTCCGCGATCTCCAGCTCGGTGACGAAGTAGCCGCGCCGGGGGAGGTAGGTGACCTGCCCCTCCTGCTCGAGGATGCGCAGCGCCTCCCGCACGGGGGCGATGCTCACCCCGAGCTGACTGGCGAACTCCTCCTGGCCGATGCGCGAGCCGGGCCGCAGCTCGCCCGCGACGATCGCGCGGCGCAGGGCGTCGAGCGCGTGCTGGGTGGTGGTGCTCGGGCCCGCGGGCGCGTTCACGGCGGCTGGTCTCAGCGGAAGGCCTGCTGGCCGGTGAGTGCGCCGCCGATGACCAGCGCGTGCACGTCGGCCGTGCCCTCGTAGGTGACGACCGACTCGAGGTTGTTCATGTGCCGGATCACCGGGTACTCGAGCGTGATGCCGTTGGCGCCGAGGACCTGGCGCGCGGTGCGCGCGACGTGCAGCGCGGCGTTGACGTTGGCGAGCTTGCCCATGCTCACCTGCTCGGGGGCGAGACGCCCCGCGTCCTTCAGCCGGCCCAGATGCAGGGCCAGCAGGATGCCGCGATTGACCTCGGTGGCCATCTCGGCGAGCTTGGCCTGCTGCAGCTGGGTCGCGGCGATCGGCTTGCCGAACACGATGCGCTCCTGGCTGTAGGCGAGCGCCGCCTCGAAGCACGCGCGGGCCGCGCCGATCGCGCCCCAGACGATTCCGTAGCGCGCCTCGTTCAGGCAGGACAGCGGGCCGCGCAGCGAGGTCGCCTCCGGGAAGCAGCGCGTCGCCCGGCAGCCGCACGTCGTCGAGCAGCAACTCGGAGGTGACCGAGGCGCGCAGCGAGAGCTTCCTGTGGATGTCCTGGGTGCGTGAAGCCCTTGCGTGCCCTTGGGAACGAGGAAGCCGCGGATGCCGTCCTCGGTCTGCGCCCAGACCACGGCGACGTCGGCGATCGAGCCGTTGGTGATCCACATCTTCTGCCCGTGCAGGATCCAATCGCTGCCGTCGCGCCGCGCCCGCGTGCGCATCGATCCCGGGTCCGAGCCGGCATCGGGCTCGGTCAGCCCGAAGCAGCCGATCGCCTCGCCGGCGGCCATCTGCGGCAGCCACTGCTGCTTCTGCTCCTCCGACCCCCAGCGGTGGATCGCGAACATCGCCAGCGAGCCCTGCACCGAGACCAGGCTGCGCACGCCGCTGTCGCCGGCCTCGAGCTCCAGGCAGGCCAGGCCGTAGGCGGTCGCGCTCGCGCCGGCGCAGCCGTAGCCCTCCAGGTGCATGCCGAGCACGCCCAGCGCACCGAGTTCGCGAGCGAGCTCGCGCGGGATCGTCCCCTGCTCGAACCAGTCCCCGACGGCGCGGCACGACGCGGTCGTTGACGAACGCCCGCACCACGTCGCGGATCGCGCGCTCCTCGTCGGAGAGCAGCGAGTCGATGTCGAGGAAGTCCCGCGGCCTCACGCGCGCCGCCCCTGTGTCACTCGCCATCAGACGGCTCCTTGATCCTAGATCTTCGAATATCTAGGATTGTGCCAGATGAGCATCGAAATGACCGAGAACCGAGGTCAGAATGGCCCCGTGGCTCTGCCCGGCCTGCGCATCCTCGACTTCTCGCGCGTGCTCGCCGGACCATTCGCGACGATGCTGCTCGCCGACCTCGGCGCCGAGGTGATCAAGGTCGAGCGCCCGGGCAGCGGCGACGACACGCGCGCGTGGGGCCCGCCCTACGACGGCCAGCGGCCAGTCGACCTACTTCGACGCGGTCAACCGCAACAAGCGCTCGATCGCCATCGACCTTGGCGACCCCCGAGGGGCTGGCTGCGGCGCAAGGTCGCTGGCCGCCACTGCGGACGTGCTCGTGGAGAACTTCCGCCCGGGTCTGCTCGACGGCCTCGGGCTCGGCTACGACGACCTGCGCGAGACCAACCCGGCGCTGATCTACTGCTCGATCACCGGGTTCGGAGCGACCGCGGCCGGCGCGGCACTCCCGGCTACGACCTGCTCGTGCAGGCCATGGGCGGCCTCATGAGCATCACCGGCGAGCCCGAGCGGGGAGCCCCAGAAGGTGGGGGTGGCGCTGGTTGACGTGCTGGCGGGGCTGTTCGCGACGCGTCGGCATCCTCGCTGCGCTCAACCACCGGCACGCGCAGCGGCGAGGGGCAGCGCGTCGAGGTCGACCTGCTCTCCTCGCTGCTGGCGGCGCTGGTCAACCAGGCCTCGAGCTTACACGGTGGCCGGCGTCGTGCCGGAGCGCATGGGCAATGAGCATCCGAGCATCGCGCCCTATGCCGTATTCCCGACCGGCGACGGCCGGCTCGTGCTCGCCGTCGGTACCGACCGGCAGTTCCAGTCGCTGTGCGAGGTGATCGGCGCGCCCGCCCTCGCGCAAGACGCGCGCTTCGTCACCAACCCGGCGCGCGTGGCCAACCGCGAGGCACTGCGCGCCGAGCTCGAGTCCCGGCTCGCCACGCGCCCGGCGTCCGACTGGGCGCTGCACCTCACCGAGGCGCGCGTTCCGGCCGGCGTGGTCAATGACATCGCCGCCGCCTTCGCGCTCGCCAGGCGCTCGGCCTCGACCCGCTCGTCGAGTTCGCCAGCCGCGAACGGCTCCAGCATCGCGTCTCCCGCGCAACCCGATCCGTCTGTCGCGCACCCCGCCCAGCTATCGCTCGGCGCCGCCGCCGCTGCCGCGCTAGCGGCCTTCCCACTCCAGCCCGAGCGCTGCCGGCGCCCGGCCCAGTTCGTCAACCGACTTGGACGGAGGCCCGGCATATATTCGCGAAACTGGGTCAGTGGCTAAGGCGGCTGACCGGAGCGGCCGATACACGTCAGACCCATCAGCCGCCCGTCTCTCCGGCGGGCGCTGCACGCGGACCCTCGCCTCGCGCGGTCGGTCCGTAACCCCGAACCAAGGGCCAACAGCCCCGCCAGGCCCGCGATGGACCAGGAGGCCAAACTTCGCATGGTCAAGCACGCGCGTGCCGTCGCTGCGATCCAGCTTGTCATTCTCGGTGCCCTCGTCACGGCCACGGTCGCTGTGGCGGCCGCCGGCCGAACCAGAACCCACCTGTCGCGCCGCACGCCGCTGGGTGTCCGTGGCGGATGGCGGCTGGTCTTCGACGACGAGTTCAACGGCAATTCGCTCAACCGACGGACCTGGCATGACCGCAACGGCTGGCCCCATCAGAACAACGTCACAGACTCCGCACGCAACCTCAGCGTCAGCGGCGGCGAGCTGGTCATGAGACTTGCCTCGGCGCGCTCCGGGGCGGAGATCAACTCCGACCACTTCAGGCTCCGCGTCGGCGAGTACGCCCAGGCGCGCATCAGGTTCGCCGGCCACGGCAGCGCGTCGACAACTGGCCCGCATGGTGGATCTCCGGTCCCAACTGGCCGGCCGGCGGCGAAAACGACATCGCCGAGGGCGTGCGCGGCGCTCTCACGATCAACTACCACTCTCCCGCCGGCTCGCTCAACACGGGCTCGGTTTCGGGCGGCTGGGCGGGTGGCTTCCACACGTACGGGATCTACCGGGCCCGGCTCTACTCGCGGGTGTACTGGGACGGCCGGCTCGTGCGGACCTACCGGACAGACGACGACGGCCAGCCGGAGACGCTGCTCTTCACCATGGGCTACGGCGGCAACGGGGCTCCGGTCGATACCGGCGCAGCCGGCGAGATGATCGTCGATTACGTGCGCGCCTGGGCTCCGGCCTGAGCGCTCTGGCGCGCGCTCCTCGATCCAGGGTGCTCGAGGCCAGCGCGGCGGAGCGGGCGGGCGGCCGGAGGGCCCTGCCTGCCTGACGAGAGAGTCACGTTGCTCCGGCGAAGCCGCGGTGGGTTGACCGCGGGCGGATACAGTCCGTGTCCGCATCCAGTCAGAGACCCTGAGGCCCATGGCGCGCAAACTCTCGACCCTGAAGATGTACCTACAGCGCCCGTCGCACCTCGACCAGCCCACCGACCTGTACGCGCATCGCGTGACGCTGCTCGACGGGGGCGAGCTCGACCTGGCCGACTGGCGCGGGAAGCCGGCGCTGTTTGTCAACACCGCCAGCAAGTGCGGCTTCACCCCGCAGTACGAGGCTCTGCAGTCGATCTATGAGCGCTACCACGACCGCGGTCTCAACCTCCTCGGTGCGCCGTCCGGGGACTTCGCCGACCAGGAGTTCGAGGCGGGCGGCGAGATCGCCGACTTCTGCCAGATCAACTACGGGGTGCAGTTCCCACTGACTGAGCGGACCTCGGTGCGCGAGAACCCGGACCCGCTATGGCGGGATCTCACCAGCCAGCCCGAACTCGGCACCGCCCAGGTGGAACTTCACCAAGTACCTGGTCGGGGCCGACGGCCGCCTGATCGACCATTGGGGCTCGATGGTCAAACCCGACGGCGAGAAGATGATCAGCGCGATCGAGCGTGCCCTGGCCGAGACCGAGCCGGACCCGCTGCCTAGAGCCGCTGCATTCAAATCGTCGGTTTGAGCAGCTTCATCGACGATCGCGGTCGGCCGCGGTGGGATACTGCACCTGTGCCGAATCATCTGCTCGTCTACGTCGGTGTGGTCGTCGCGATCGCTCTGCTGCCCGGGCCGGACACCGCCGTGGTGACCAAGAACGCGCTGATCCACGGCCGCGAGGCCGCGCTGGGCAGCGCGATCGGAGTCAACGTCGGCCTGTCGGTGTGGACGCTTGCCACTGCGCTCGGTGTGGCGGCGATCCTGCGCAGCTCCGCCACCGTCTATGACGGGCTCAAGCTGATCGGCGCCATGTACCTGATCTACATCGGCGGGCGGACCCTGTGGGAGTCGCGCCGCTCGCGCGGCCGATCGGCTGAGGAGACACCGGCGGCGCGGACGCTCGACGGGCGCGGCGGTTTCCTGCAGGGCGTGATCAGCAACCTGGCCAACCCGAAGGTCGGCATCTTCTTCACGAGCCTGCTGCCGCAGTTCGTCTCCACTCACCACTCGGCGCTGCTGCAGATGCTCATGCTCGGCGCCATCTTCATCGCCTTCAACGTCTTGTGGATGTCCAGCTACGCGTTGGCCGCCGTGAAGTTCGCACACGTCATGAGCCGCCGCCGGGTGAAGGCCGTCATCGACCGCGTCTCGGGCCTGGTGCTCGTAGGCGTCGGCATCCGGCTCGCCGTCGAGCGCTGAGGCCGAAGCTAGAGCTCGGCGCGCAGGAAGCCCGCCGTAGCCCCAAGCACGGCGGGCTTGTCAAAGGCCGGGTCCTCGTGGTTGGCTCCCGCCACCACCAGCATCTGTGACTCGCGTCCCGCCTCGCCCAGCGCGTGGTGTAGGGCGAAGCTCTGAGCCACGTTGACCACTCCGTCGGCGTCGCCGTGGATCAGGAGGATCGGGCCGTGCGCACCGGCGGCATGCGCGACCGGGCTGGCCCGGAGCGCCAGGGCGAGGTTGTCGCCCACCGACGGCAGCCCCAGGAGTCCCGCCTCCATGTCCGGCACCCGGCGACCCGCCATGAACGGCGGCAGAGGCAGGCCTGCCGCATCCCGTTCAGCGGCTAAGGCGGCCAGATCGGTGGGCGGAAACCAGGCGCAGGCGACATCGGCTCGCTCGGCATCAGGGCCGGTGAGCGCGAGCATCAGGGCGATCCACCCTCCGGCCGACGCGCCCCAGGCACCGAGCCGTTCGGTCCGCAACCCGTACTCCGGGCCGTTCTGGCGTAGCCAGACCAGCGACGCCCCGGCGTCCTCGAGCTGGGCCGGGTATGTGGCAGCGTCGGTGAAGCGGTAGCTGATGCTGGCCACGGCGATGCCCTGCTCCGCCACGCGCTGCAGACGCTCCTCGACCATGTCCTTGCGCGAGCCGCGGGCCCAGCCGCCACCGTGAAAGTAGGCCACGCACGGCACCTCGTCGTCGGTGTCGGGGCGGTGGATGTCGAGGAACAGGCTGGCGTCCTCGACCGTCCGGTATTCCAGGTCGTTGAAAGTGCGCACGGGCCTCAACGTCTGACCTCGTTCGGCGTCCCGGTGAATACGGGCATCACCTCGGCCACAAAAAGCGATGCGGTCCGCGAGGCCTCCTCGAACGTGATCCCGCCAAAGGCCACGTCCATGGTCATGTAATTGATTCCGGCCGTGTCGATCTGCTCTGAGATGTACTGGCGGGCGCCCTCGGGGGTGCCGACGAATGCGCTGCCCCGCTCGATCAGCTCGCCGAGCGTCGCGGGATAGATCGGGGGACGCGGCATGCCGCGCCTGACCCACAGGTAGTCGATCGACGCCTTGAAGCGTGGGTAGACCCGCTCGGCTATCCGGGTCGCCTCGTGTTCGGTGTCGGCCAGCACGATGTGACGGTTGACGCCCAGATGCGGGAGATCGATCTCGGGCCGGCCCAGCTCCTCCCAGCGTTCGCGGAAGCCGTCGGTGGTGGTCCGGGTGCGCACGGCATCAACCAGCGACATCACGTTGATCGCGCGCTCGGCACACCAGCCGGCCCGGTCCGGACGCGAGGCCCCGAACCAGAAGGGCGGATGCGGCCGTTGCAGCGGCTGCGCGGTCATCGGCATCTCGGCCACCTGGGTGAAGGTGCCGTCGTAGCTGAACGTCTCCTGGACGGCGAACGCCTGGGTGATCAGGTCGAAGGCTTCTGCGAAGCGATCATGGGTGCTGTCGCCGTCGACTCCGAAAAATGATGCTTCGATCGGCGAGGCGCCGCGGCCGATGCCGGGTTCGAGGCGGCCGCCGCTCAGGTGATCGAGCAGGCACCACTCCTCGACCAGACGAAGTGGGTGATACAGCGGCAGCACATTGATCAGCGGGCCAAAATGGAGCGCCCGAGTGCGCTGTGCGACAGCCGCCAGGAACACATTGGGCGAGCCGACGATCCCCAGGGGCGTGCCATGGTGCTCGGCCACGTGGTAGGCGTAGAAGCCGTCGCGGTCGTATTGCTCGACGAGCCGCAGGCGCTGTTCAAGCTGCTCGGCGCGAGGCAGTCCTGAGTCGTCGATGTGGTCGAAGATCCCGAAGTCCATGCCCGGGCGAATATAGATAGCCGACTGCCCGGCATCGCCAGCACAGGCTTGATCGGGTCCGTCCCGCGGACGCGTCGGCGACCACCTGGTTAAGTTCGGCAGCGGGTAGCTGGGCACCGCGATGATCGCCAAACTAGGTGGCTTGAGTCACACGATTCCTTCCGATATCAGCGAGCTCGGGGTGCTCGACGCCGCGGCCCTGCTGCGCGCTCGCGCCGTATCGGCTGTGGAGTTGGTCCATGCGCTGCAGGCACGGATCGACAGGGTGAACGGCGGGCCACCCAGTGAGTACGGATCACCGGACACCATCAATGCCTGGGTGCGGCTCTACGCGGACGTGGCCGAGGACCAGGCGCGCGAGGCCGACCGGCGGCTGGCCGCCGAGGGCGACGATGCACCGCTGCTGTGCGGGGTGCCGGTCGGCCTGAAGGATCTCTACGCGGTCAGGGGCCTGCCTCTGACCGCCTCGAGCCGGGTCCTCGAGGGCAACGTGGCCGACACCGACTGCACCGCCTGGGCGCGCCTGCGCGCGGCCGGGATGGTGCTGGTCGGACACCTGCACACACATGAGTTCGCCTGTGGCGGGACGTGCGATCAGGTCGGCAACCCGTGGCGCACCGAACTCACGGCGAGCGGCTCGAGTGGTGGCTCCGCGGCCGCCGTGGCCGCGCGCATGATCCCGGTGGCGACCGGAACCGACACGGCCGGTTCGATCCGGGCTCCGGCGGCGATCTGCGGTGTGAGCGGGATCAAGCCCACGACGGGTCGGATCCCGCTCGACGGCGTGATTCCTCTGGGCCCGACGTTCGACACGCTCGGGCCGCTGGCGCGGAGCGTGGCGGACTGCAGCGCGGTGCTGGCTGCCATGGCCGCCGGCGCCTCGCCGCCGGTGGCCCACGCGCTACCCGCTGGCCCGCTCGGCGAGCTGCCGCTGCGTGCCCGAGGTGGCTCGCAGCCCCTGGCCGGCTGCACGATCGCCGTGACCGACCGCTTCGCCGCCCTCGAGCTGGATTCCGATGTTCAGGCCGGCTACGCCCGCGCGCAGGCGGCGGTGCAGGCGCTGGGCGCACGCTTGGTCGAGCTGCCCGCACCCGTGCAGGCCTTCACCTTGGCCTCGCCCGAGTTCGCACTGGTGCTGGTCGAGATGTGGGCCTTCCACCAGCAGTTCCTGCCCGAACGGGAGGAGCTCTACCGCCCGCAGCTACGCGCGACGTTGCGGGCGGCTCGTGATCTGATGCCAGCCTCTGAATACGCACGCTTGCAACTGCGGCGCGCGCAGGCCGCGGCAGCCTGGGAGGAGTGGTTTGACGTCCACGGTGTCGACCTCATCCTCGAGCCCGCCACGCGCGTCGTCGCTTACCCGCGCGGAGACGGCTACGACTACACCGACTACAACCCGCTGGCCGACCTGACTCTCGGTTGGAATGTCACCGGCCACCCGGGTGTGGCGCTTCCCTCGGGCTTAGGTCCGGCGAGCGGGCTGCCCACCGGCATTCAGCTGATCGCCCGTCGCGGGCGCGAGGCCGACGCGGTCCAGGTCGGCATCGACCTGCAGGCCGGTGAGGTGCCGCCGCTGCACTGGGCCGGGCCGAGCGCCTGACCGAAGAGGCTTTCCGGGCCGCTGCTGCGCCCTGAGCATGCGCGGGGCGCAGCAGCGGGCCACGCATGCGCGGAAGCTGTGGATGAAACGTACAGAAACCTGCAGGTTTCAGCCGGAGTGGGGCGGTGGCTGGGGGTTCCAGCGTGCTGAAGGCTGCTGATGCTCGCGCTGTCCCGCCGGTGCGTGGACAGAGCCGTAGAGCGTCTGTCTGAGCCTCGTGAGCGCCGCCGACCTGTCGGCCTCAGACTCATGAGAGTTTTCTCATATTTAGCGGAGGAGGCAAGTTCGGCCCAGCGCGGAGATCGACTGCTGCACCACCAGTCGGCTACCGATCCGCTTCGTCGGCTGCCTATTGGGCTGACTTCACCCGCACGCATGCGAATTGCGCAACGTATGCGTGCCACACATGCGAGGCGGCGAGGGATACAAAGCCGATTGTGGCCCCCGTTGAGTCTGGGGGGAGAGGACTAGAGAGGAGCAGGGCGAGATGAGTGTGTTTAACGCACCTCGATCTGGGGTACCGGCTGCCGTCATCGCCGCGACGCTGGCCGTCGGGGCAACGGTGGGCGTCGCCAGCAGCAGCGCGCGTTCGGCGGCCAGCAGCAGTCGCAGTACGAGTCACACGACACTCACTGCGGGGGTGTTGCATGCCTTCACCGGCCAAACGCATTCTTCGGGACAAACGCCGAAGATGCGTGCAAAGCGGCCGCGCGGGTGATTGACAGTAACGGCGGCATCATGGGCGATCAGCTCAACTGCTCGCCATATGACACCAAGGGCGATCCGGCAGATGCCGTGCCCGTGACGCGGCGGATGCTCACGTCGGCGTCGAACCTGGTGATGGTGGTCGGTCCCGACGGCAATGACATCCCGTCGGTGCTCCCGCTGGTCGAGCAGGCCAAGGTGCCGGAGATGAACACCGTGGGGGATCCTCGCTACGACAAGCAGACCTCACCTTACTTCTGGCGTCTCACCCCGAGTGACAGCACCATGGGTCCTGCGCTCGCCTGGTATGTCGCGCATCGAAAGCTGCTGAAGATCGCGGATCTGTTCACCAGTGACTTATCAGCGCAGACAACGGTGTCGCCTTTCCGCAACGCCTACCGACGGTTGCACGGTGATCTGGTTCTGAACCAGACGGTCGCGCCGGACCAATCCTCCTATCAGACCGAGGTCGCGGCGCTGTCCAGCGCCAAGGTGCAGGCCCTGGTCGGCGAGATGGATCCGCAGACGGCCTCGACCTATCTGACCGAGCTGCAACAACAGAAAGGAAGCCTGTTCCCGTTCATCTCAACGCAGGTGGCGACGCAGCCCGGTTGGCTGCCGGCCGTCGTCCAAGCCATCGGCGCCAGCAACACCGCCAAGTACCTGACGGTTGTGGCTCCGGACATGACCGGGACCAGCGCCGCCCTCGCGCAGTACGTCACCAACCTCAAGAAGGTCGGTGGCAGCTCGTACCAGCTCAATAACACGATCGTCGCTGCGACCTATGACGGGGTCATCTCGTTTGCGCTGGCAATGGACGAGGCGCACTCGACGAAGCCGGCCTCGTACGTGAGTGATATTCGCAAGGTGACCACCGCGGGTAAGGGAGTGAAGACCGTTCATACCTACGCTCAGGGCGTTGCGGCCATCAAGGCAGGCAAGAAGATCGATTACGTCGGTGCCGCCGGCGCTATGAGCTTCAACAAATACAACACCTCAGCCCGACGCTACGCGGTGTACAGCTACAGCGCGTCCAAGCAGGGACTGGTAGCTCAGTACGAGCTGTCGTCGGCGGCCTGACAGCCGCTCTGACTCACGATGCATCAGATCATCCTGAGCATCGGGTTCGGAATCGTGACCGCGTCCATCCTTTCGATGGGCGCGGTCGGGTTCACCCTGCAGTTCGGGGTGACGAACCTGTTCAACCTGGCCTTCGGTGACGTGATGACGATCGGCGCCTTCACCGCCTATCTCGTTCACAACGACGCCGGCCAGTCGATCTGGCTGGCCATGGCGGCAGGCGGAGTCGCCGGCATGCTGTCCTCGGTCCTGATCGCTCGCGTGATCTACCTCCCGTTCATGCAGCGCGGCACGAGCCAGTTCGCGATGGTGATGGTCACCGTGGCAGTCGGGATCATTCTCAACAACGTCCTTCAGATTTTTTCCGGCGCGAGCTTTTATGGATACGCGCTGCTGCCCCAGAACTCGGTGCACATCCTGGGGATGATCTTCACACCGCGGGAGCTGATCATCATCGCCGTTGCCGTGGCCTGCATGATCGGACTGCATGTCCTGTTCAAGTACTCGCGGGTGGGCAAAGCGATGCGGGCGACGTCGGATGACGCGTCGCTGGCACGCACGTGCGGCATCCCGACGACGCGTGTCGTGAACTTCGCCTGGCTCGCCTCGGGTCTTCTGTGCGGATTCGCGGGAGTAGCGCTGGCCATGGACCTGGGCACGTTCAGTTCAACGACGGGCGGCAACTTTCTGCTCATCATCGTGGCTGCGGCTGTCTTTGGCTCGGTGGGCGAGCCGTATGGGGCGATGGTCGGAGCTCTCGTCATCGGCCTCGCCAGTGAGTTGGCCGCGGTCGTCAGCCCCGATCTGAAGGACGTCGTTGCGTTCGGCCTGCTGGTCGCCGTGTTGATCGTGCGTCCGGAGGGGCTGCGCGGCGGGCGGGTGCAAATGCGGACCGAGGTGACCAGATGAGCGTCGCCCTGCAGTCGTACCTGATCACTCTGCTCGTCTACCTGGGCGTCAATGCGATCGCCTGCTGGGCTCTGAACCTTCAGTTCGGACTCGGCGGCGTAATGAACTTTGCGTTCATACTGTTTCAGTCGGTCGGCGCGTACATCACGGCCGTGCTCACGCTCCCCAAAGCAGCTTCGAGCACCTTCGAGACCTACATTCTGGGCTGGCACCTGCCGTGGCCGCTGCCGCTGGTGGGTGCCACGATCGCGGGCGGCCTGCTCGCCGTGCTTATCGGTTCGTTCGCGCTACGTCCGTCCAGGCGAGACTTCCAGGCCACCGTCATGCTGGTGGTTTCGATCATCGCCTCGACGCTCGTGGTGACGCAGCAGGGCTGGTTCAACGGCGCTTCGGGCCTCTACTCGATCCCGGAGCCGTTTGCCAGCAGTCTCAATCTGAGTCAGACCGGCTACGGCTGGTTCTTTGTCGGCATCACCGTGGGGCTGTGCATGGTCGTGTACTTCTTCGTCGACCGGGTCACGTCCTCGCCTTGGGGCAGACGCCTGCGCGCCATGCGTGAGAACCCCGAGGCGGTCGAATCGCTGGGCACACGGGTGGCTGGGGAGAGCCTCAAGCTGTACGCGATCGGTGGTGCCATCGCCGCGCTCAGCGGTGGCCTGTTGGTCGACTTCATCGGTGCGTGGTCGCCGTCTGCCTGGAGCACCGGGGAGACATTCATCTATTTCGTAGCCATCATCGTCGGGGGGCTCGGCAACAACTTCGGGGCCTTGTTCGGTGCCTTCCTGGTCCTCGGGGTGTTCTTGGAGGTTCCCCAGTATCTGCCCAGCCTCTCGTACACCAACTCGGAGGCGGCGATTCAGTCCTCGTTCATAGGCGTCCTGATTCTCGTCTTCCTCTGGTTCCGCCCGAAAGGGGCGATCCCTGAGCGCAGGCGCAAGCTTGCGAAGCTGGCGATGTCCAGTGCGGAGGCGGCGGCAGCGACGGCGTTGGCCCCAGCGGCGACCACTCCCAGCATGGGGCCGTTGGAGGTGGCCGGACCCGCTGGCGCCGAAGTGGAGGGCGCTGAGGGCCGGGCGCCGCTGTCCGCATCGCCGCTGGCGATCGTCGTACGTGATCTGGAGCGTGGGTTCCTCGGGGTGAAGGCGGTCGACGGGATCAGCTTCGATGTGCCGGCCGGGCAGGCGACCGGGCTGATCGGCCCCAACGGGGCCGGCAAGTCAACGGCGCTGAAGTTGATCGCCGGCGCGCTCAAGCCGACGGCGGGGTCCATCGTTGTCGGCGGGGTTGACATGGCCGGCTGGCCTGCGCCGCGGGTAGCTCGCGAAGGAGTGATCAGGACCTTCCAGCACACCAGTGAGTTCGCCAGGCTGACCGTGCTGGAGAACTTGCTGGTGGCGTCTCCGGGACAGCCAGGCGATTCGCTGGGCGGGGCAATGTTGGGACGCCGCCATGCCCGAGCCCGCCAGCACGAACTGCTGGCTGAAGCCTGGTTGCTGCTCGAGCAGTTCAACCTCACTCAGCACGCGGACACCTACGCGGGCGAATTGAGCGGCGGCCAGCGCCGGCTGGTCGAGATCATGCGTGCGCTGATGGCCCGGCCGAAGATTCTGCTGCTCGATGAGCCGATGGCGGGCGTCAACCCCACACTGCGCCTGACCATAGAGGAGCATCTGCAGCGATTGCGCGACCAAGGCCTGACCATGCTGATGGTCGAGCACGAGCTCGGGGCTGTGGAGCGAGTCTGCGACTCCGTCGTCGTGATGGCTCAGGGCAGGTTGCTCGCCACAGGCTCGATGGCGCAGTTGCGAGAGAACGAGGAGGTGGTGAATGCATACCTCGTCGGATGAGAACCGGGGAGCCCACCTGAGCGTGACCGGGCTCACCGCCGGGTACGGAGGCGCCCCCGTGATTGACGGCATCGACGTCGAGGTCGCGGCTGGTGAGATCGTCACCATCGTGGGCCCGAACGGCGCGGGAAAGAGCACGCTCGTCAAGGCGTTGATCGGGGTCATCAAGCTCTCGGCCGGGCGCGTGGAGCTCGGGGGACAGGATCTCACCGGGCTTCGGACCGATCAGATCTGCCGGCAGGCGGTCGGCTACGTGCCGCAAGTGCGCGACACCTTCCCGCGACTCACGGTACGCGAGAACCTCGAGATGGGCGGCTATGCGCTATCCAGGAGCGCCTGCCGCGCGCGGATCGAGGTGGTGCTCGACATGTACCCGAAGTTGAAAGAGATGGTCAGCCGTCAAGGCGGCCATCTCAGCGGTGGCGAGCGCAAGATGCTCGCGATGGCCCGGGCTCTGATGACCGAGCCACAGCTGATGATCCTGGATGAGCCCACCGCGGGTCTGGCGCCGAAAATCGCCAATGAGCCTTAAGCCGAACAGGTCACCGCGCTGGCGCGACACGGCGTATCGGTACTGATGGTCGAGCAGCGCGCGCGTGAGGCGATGACGATCTCCGATCGCGCATACGTGATGGCGTCCGGGCGCGTGGTCATGAGCGACCGCGCGGACACGATCCTGGCTCGCCCGGACATTGGCGACGTCTTCCTCGGACGGACCGATGGAATGGCAATCAAATGAGCGAGGTCGAAGATGTCTGAGCAGGCACTGCGCGAAGAACTGGCCACGGGCACGCGGATTCTCTCGCGGCACAACATGATCGGGATGTTCGGGCACGTCAGCGTTCTCACCGATGACCCTCAGCGTTACCTGGTGTGCCCTGGCGCCGGTCGCCGCAAGGATCGCTGCCGACCGACCGATGTGATCGAGCTAGACCTCGACTACGAGTTCGAGCCGGGGCTACCGCTGGAGCTCTATATGCACTCCGAGGCCCATCGGCTCAACCCTCGGATTGGTTCACTTATCCACGTTCACTCGAGGGCCCTGGTCACGCTGAGCGCGATGCGAGAGGTGCCGACGGACCTGTTGATGATGCACGCGAGCTTCTGGCCTGAGCAGATGCCGATGTACGAGAAGGCCGATTTGGTACGTGATCGCGCCGCGGCGCGTGACCTCATCGAGATCCTCGGGGATGAGGCTCTCGCCCTACTGCGCTGGCACGGCGCGATCATCGTCGGGGCCACGCTGCGAGAGGCGGTCTTTCGCGCCGTGCTGGCCGAGGAGCATGCGAATCAGATCCTCGCGGCCCTGGCCCACGGCCGGCCCCTGGCGGCGGTCCCGGCTGATATCCCGCGTGACGAGCTGTACGGGCGCATGCTGCCGCCAAGAACACACGACATGCACATGGAGTACGAGGGCTCGTTCGTGCCCATTCCTCCGGGGGCGCACATCCACTGAGCGCCCGGCGTGTGACAGGCCCGTCGTCGGGCCGAGGTCATCGGAAGCTCTCGAGAGAGCACCGCACATCCAACGTGGCCCGCCGGCCAGCTCCAACGTAGCCAACGTATCGGTGTATTACGAAGCGACCTACGGATAGAGGCACGACACATGATGAGCGTTCAGCAGGGAGGGGGCCAGAATGGTGGGAAGCCGGACCGCGGTGATGGCCGCGGGGGAGGAGGGCGCGTCCGGGCGCCGCGCCGGTCGGTCGTCGTTAGAGAGGCTTATCACCTCACGCCCCGGATGGTTCGAGTTGTCATCGGTGGCGAGCTGGACGGTTGGGTGGTCGACACCCCGGGCGGCCACTTCAAGCTTTTTGTTCCGCAGGGCGCTGAAACGGCGATGCGCACATACACGGTCCGGGCCTACGACCCCAGGGCGGTGCGCTTGACCGTCGACTTCGCCATCCATGCTGGCGGCCCGGCGACTAGCTGGGCTCAAGCCGCAGTACCCGGCGACACACTCCAGGTATCGGGACAGGCCCGACCCGGCTATCTGCCCGGGGAGTCCGTGGATTGGACCGTGTTCAGCGCCGATCAGTCGGCATTGCCCGCGGTTGCGGCGGCGCTCGAGCTCCTCCCCGCCGGATGTCGGGCACGCGCCTTGATAGAGATCCCGAGCGAGAGCGAGAAGATCGAGCTCAGATCACCGGCAGACACCGAAATCGATTGGATCATCCAGTCGGATGTCCCGTGCGAGCGTCTGGTCGAAGCCACCGCCGCCTTGGAACTGCCGGCTGGCGACGGTGAAGTGTGGGTCGGCTGCGAAGCGGACGCGATGCGCCAGATTCGCCGCCAGCTGCTCCACGAGCGTCAGCTCCACCCACGAACCTTGCACACACGCGCCTACTGGAAGCGGGATGTAGCCAACCACTCCGACCACGACACGGGCGAGGACATCGACTGATCCCTGTCGGCATCACGGCAGATGCGGTGACCCCGGCCGTGCATCGACCTTCAGGCCGGGGAAGCGCCCCTGCGGTGCTGGCCGGGTCCGAGTGCTTGGCTCCCGGAGTAGGTCGGAGCTGTGGATGAAATGTGCAGAAACGCGCATATTCCGGCCGCCGGTGGGACGGGGCGGGGGACAGCAAGCATCCCGCGACGCTGGCCGCAAGTCGTCACATAGGGGACAGGAGGGACGGATCGGAGGGACGGAGAGGAGGGGATTCGAACCCCTGATAGAGATTTCTCCCCATACTCGCTTAGCAGGCGAGTGCCTTCAGCCGCTCGGCCACCTCTCCGGAGTCCCGCTCCGGGCGTCGGCGTGAGTGTAGAGGAGGGGGCCCTGTCGGCGCGCCCGCGCCTCGAGGCAATTCGTGCCCGCCGGCCCGGCCATGCGCGCCGGTCGCTCGGCCAAGCGCCCCGCCTACCCAGCCCGCGGACCGGATGACGAGGTACTCACGTTATGGCCATGGAATGCCGAAACATGCGTGGGGCGTCGGGTCTGCTCGTTCCGCGAAGGACGAGCAGACCCTGGCCCCATCGTCGACCAGCTGCGCGGCGAGGGCTGAAGCGCGCAGGTAGAGCCTGAGACCGCTGGGCGCGGCCGGCTTTGCCGCGCCCTACCGGGGCTGGTTAGCGTGGACTGCGGGCTTTTTCGGCGCCGTGCCGAAGACGTGGTCCCAGAACGGAGCGCTGACCCCGTAGCCGGTGTCGTGGTCCTGGAAGTGGTGGCGCATGTGCAGCTCGCGCATCAACTTGCCCAGCCGGGTGGTCGCCGTGCGATGGTGCACGTGGTAGTGCAGCATGTCGTAGCCGAGGTAGCCGGCGAGGAAGCCGGCGCTCAGGGGCAGGAAGCCCGGCGAGCCGAAGATGAGGTAGAAGCCGTAGACGAATAGCGCGGCCAGCGGGACGCTGACCGACGGCGGCATCACCAGTCGCATCGGGTCGTTCGGATGATCGTGGTGTACGCCGTGGATGATCCAGTGCAGACGCGCACCGATGCCGTGGTCGGGCTCGAAATGGAACACGATCCGGTGCAGCCAGTACTCGGTCAGCGTCCAGATCACATAGCCGCCGGCGATCCAGGCCAGGGCCCACACGCCGACGTGGTGGACGAAGCCGAGCACGAGCATGACGATCACCGTCGGGACGAAGATGACCAGCGGCACCGTCCAATGCACGCGCGAGCACTTGTCCAGCCACTTGATGTCGAACATCGTGGGCGAGGCGCGCAGAACCTCGCCGCGACTGAGGCCCGATAGCTCTTCTGGATGCGGTGCCGGCACAGCAACTTAGGATACCCAAACGATGGCGAGAAATCGGACGGGAAAAACCGCAGAGCCGGGCTGGTGGGAGGTCCGCCGAGCCCAGAATCGCAAGCCGTCCACCTACCGCTGCCCGCTCTGTGGCGAGCTGCTGCCCTCGCTCAGCGAGCACATGCTGCTCTTTCCCGAGGGTGACCACAGCCGTCGCCGCCATGCCCACATGGCCTGCGTCATGCGGGCGCGGGAACAGGGCCGCCTGCCCACCCGGGACGAGTGGGAGCGGGCCCAGCCGGGCTGGCAACCGCGCCCCTCGCTCTGGCGGCGGCTGACGCGGCGCGACGCGGGCCAGGTGTGAGGCTAGTTCACCGGCTGTGACGCCAGAGGCCTGCTGATCGCGATCAGCCCGGCGGCCAGGGTCTGGGCAATCAGGCCGTGGGCGTCGCAGATTCGACCCAGATGCAGCAGCGATTCCGTCTCGGCGGCCACCTCACCGTCGCCCAGTCGCAGCACCAGCGGGACGCCAGAGCGGACGTCGCTGGCGGCTAGGCCGATCGATACATTGGCCAGGTCATCCGAGGTCACCGCCGCGACCGCCGCGCAGCGGTGAATGCCCATTAGCTCGAGCGTTGCGCGATCATCACCACGACCGATCGCGACGGGGATGCCCGCTCGCCGGGCCAGCCTCACGCACGGAGCATCCACATCGCGTTCGAGCGCGGCCACCGGAATCCCGCGGCCCTGCAACTCCTGGGCGAGGCGGAGGCCGATCTGGCCGAAGCCGACCAGCAGCACGTGGTGGCGCGCCGGGACGCGGCGGGCACCGAAGAGCGTGGTCAGGCGCGGTCGGCCGAGGCGTCTGACGAGTGCCGCGGTGAACACGGCGACCATCACGACCGAGACGAGTGTGGTCAGGGTCGAGATGAGTTTGAACCAGGCGGGTGCCAGCCCGGCCGTTGGAGCGTCGGCCACGGTCGCGAGCGCACGGGTGCTGAAGTAGAGAGCGTCGATCACTCCCTGGTGCAGGGCGGTCATGGTGATCACGATCTGGACGACCAACGTCATCAGCAGCGCCGTGCCGGCGATGACCATCAGTCGCAGCGCGTCGTCGACGATGCGCACGCCGGTACCCGAGGCCGGCTGCGGGCGGGCGCCGACGTGCTCACAGTGGTCCGCCAGTGCGCGCGCGACCATGTCGGCCGTGGGCAGCACATTGACCGAGGGCGCGATCTCGTGCAGCTGATGGACGATCGTGCGGTCGAACAGGCTCACCCACAGCGGCAGGTTCGGTCGAAGCCGGGCACTCAGCAGCGTCAGACGCAGGGCCAGCGCATCGTCATGGGTGAGCACCACAACCGCCGACCACTCTGGTTGGGCCAGACGGGCGGCCACGGTGGTGTCGCTGGCACCGAACTCGGTCGAGGCCTGGGCGCCCAAATGTTTGAGCCGGCGGGCGAGCGCCTCACCGAACCCGCCGGCGTCGCCGAGAATCAGCACGTGCGCCTCCACTCAGTGGAGTCTACGGGCGCCAACGCCGGGCATGATCCGGTGATCTCGGCCCCGCGCAGCCCTAGGCTAAGCTCTTACCGGCGAATCAGGTCGTCTCCGCGAGGCAGGTGTTGGCCTGGCTCGGGTTCGTGGCGCCTAACCGCTCGGTCGCGCCCGAAACGAGAGGAAGCAAGTACGAATGAATAACCGGGATTTCCTGTTCACGTCCGAGTCCGTCACTGAGGGTCACCCCGACAAGGTGGCGGACCAGATCTCCGATGGCGTGCTCGACGCCGTGCTGGCGCAGGATCCCATGGCGCGTGTGGCCTGCGAGACGCTGGTGAACACCGGCCTGGTGGTGGTGTCGGGCGAGATCTCGACGAGCGCCTACGTCGATATTCAGGAGATCGCGCGGGAGACGATCCGACGGATCGGCTACATCGACGCGGGCCTGGGCTTCAGCGCCGACTCGTGCGCGGTCATGAACACCATCGACAAGCAGTCGCCCGACATCGCCCAGGGGGTGGATCAGGCGCTGGAGGCGCGGACCAACGGGGAATCCGACGAGCTGTTGGCGGCCGGCGCGGGTGACCAGGGCATGATGTTCGGCTACGCCACCAACGAGACGCTGGAGCTCATGCCGCTGCCGATCTCCCTGGCCCATCGCCTGGCCCAGCGGCTTGCGCAGGTGCGCAAGGACCAGACCGTGCCCTACCTGCGGCCGGACGGCAAGACGCAGGTCAGCGTTCGCTACAGCGGTGGCCGTCCCGTGGAGATTGAGAAGCTGCTCATCTCCACTCAGCACGACGAGGGCTCCGAGCAGCTGATTCCGGATGACCTGTGGGAGAACGTGGTCCTACCCGTGCTTCCCGAGGACCTCTACGACGCGCACAAGCTGCGCGAGAACTTTCTGGTCAACCCGACCGGTCGCTTCGTGATCGGAGGCCCCGTGGGCGATTGCGGTCTCACGGGACGCAAGATCATCGTCGACACCTATGGCGGCATGGCCCGCCACGGTGGTGGCGCGTTCTCCGGCAAGGACCCGTCGAAGGTGGATCGCAGTGCGGCCTACGCGGCGCGGTGGGTGGCCAAGAACGTGGTGGCCGCCGGCCTGGCCGACCGCTGTGAGTTGCAGGTGGCCTACGCGATCGGCGTCGCCCACCCGGTGTCCGTGATGGTGGAGACGTTCGGCACCGAGAAGCTCGATCCGGGCCGGATCGAGGAACTCGTGAATGAGCACTTCGACCTACGTCCCGGCGCCTTTCGGCGTGAGCTCAACCTGCACCGGCCGATCTACCAGCCGACTGCGGCCTACGGCCACTTCGGCCGCAGCGGCGCCGACTTCACCTGGGAAAGCACGGACCGGGCCGCTGCTCTGCGTGAGGCGGCGGGGCTCGGCGTTTTGGAGACGCTTTCGGCATGAGCATCACCGTTGTCGGCTCGATCGCCTACGACGCCGTCAAGACGCCTTTTGGCCAGCGCAAGCGGATGTTGGGGGGCGCAGCGACCCATTTCTCACTGGCCGCTTCGCTGTTTGACACGGTCCGTCCGGTCGGGCCCGTCGGCGGCGACTTCGCCGCCAGCGAGTTCGAGGTGCTGCGGACCCGGGGCACCCTCACCGACGATGTGCAGGTGGTAGCCGACGGTCAGACCTTCTTCTGGGCCGGCCGGTACGGCTGGGACCTGAACACGCGTGAGACACTCGACACGCAGCTCGGCGTCTTCGGCGAGTTCCAGCCGGAGCTCAGCGATGGCGCGCGAGACTGCGACGTGCTGTTCCTGGCCAACATCCAGCCGGGGTTGCAGGCTTCGGTGCTAGACCAGTGTCACCGACCGCGTTGGGTGGGTCTCGATTCCATGAACTTCTGGATCGATTCGGCCCGGGACGAGTTGATCGACGTGATTGCCCGTGTCGACTGCGTGGTGCTCAACGACGACGAGTTCCGTCAGTTGACCGGCAAGCCGTCGCTGGCCGGCGCGGCCCGTGAGGTCCTGGCCATGGGCCCCTCATCCGTGATCGCCAAGCAGGGGAAGTATGGTGCCGTTCTGGTCTCGCGTGAGGGGTTCTTCGCGCTGCCCGCCTTCCCGCTCGAGAAGGTCGTCGACCCCACCGGCGCCGGTGATGCCTTCGCCGGCGGACTGGCCGGCTACATCGCTTCCCAGCCGGATCGGCCCGTCGACCACGCGATGCTTTCCACGGCGATGGCCTACGGGACAGCGGTCGCATCCTTCAACGTCCAGGAGTTCGGTACCGAGCGGGTGGTGACGCTTACCCTGGATGAGGTGAACGCCCGCGTCAGCGATCTGCACCGGATGACCCAATTTCCGCATCCTTCCGTACAGGAGACACTCGCATGAGCACAACCGCCGCAAAACTCGACTTCAAGGTCGCCGACCTCTCGCTGGCCGAGTTCGGCCGCAACGAGATCCGCTTGGCCGAGCACGAGATGCCTGGCCTGATGGCGACGCGGCGCGAGCACGGCGAGGCCAAGCCTCTGACCGGCGCGAAGATCATGGGGTCGCTGCACATGACGGTTCAGACGGCGGTGCTGATCGAGACGCTGGTCGCGCTGGGCGCCGACGTGCGCTGGGTCTCGTGCAACATCTTCTCCACTCAGGATCACGCCGCCGCGGCGGTCGTCGTTGGCCCCGACGGTACCCCGGAGGATCCGCGCGGCGTTCCCGTCTACGCGTGGAAGGGGGAGACGCTCGAGGAGTACTGGTGGTGCACCGAGCAGGCGCTGAACGGCTTTGAGGGCGGGCCGAACATGATCCTCGATGACGGCGGTGACGCCACTCTGCTGGTGCACAAGGGCCGCGAGTTTGAGCAGACGGGTGCCGTGCCAGACCCCAGCACGGCTGAGAACGAGGAGTTCGCGATCATCCTCGAGCTGTTGACCCGCTCGCTGGCCGAGGATCCGCAGCGTTACACGAACATCGCCGCGGGCATCAAGGGAGTGACGGAGGAGACGACCACCGGCGTACATCGTCTTTACCAGCTGGCTGAGCAGGGGGAGCTGCTGTTTCCCGCGATCAACGTCAACGACGCAGTGACCAAGAGCAAGTTCGACAACAAGTACGGCTGCCGGCACTCGCTGATCGACGGCATCAACCGCGCCACCGATGTGCTGATCGGCGGCAAGGTGGCCGTCGTCTTTGGCTACGGCGATGTCGGCAAGGGTTGCGCCGAGTCGCTGCGGGGCCAGGGCGCCCGGGTGATCGTCACCGAGATCGACCCGATCTGCGCGTTGCAGGCGGCGATGGACGGCTACCAGGTGACCACGCTCGAGGATGTCGTCTCAAGCGCCGACATCTTCATCACCACGACCGGCAACAAGGACGTGATCACGGCCGAGCATATGGGCCAGATGAAGCATCAGGCGATCGTCGGCAACATCGGCCACTTCGATAACGAGATCGAGATGGCGCAGCTGGCGAAGGTGCCCGGGATCAAGCGCACAACGATCAAACCTCAGGTGGACGAGTGGGTCTTCCCGGACGGCCACTCGATCATCGTGCTGTCCGAGGGGCGGCTGCTGAACCTGGGCAACGCCACCGGGCACCCGAGCTTCGTGATGTCCAACTCCTTCACCAACCAGGTGATGGCCCAGATCGAACTGTTCGGCCACCCGGAGCTGTACGAGCGGCGCGTCTACACGCTGCCCAAGCACCTGGACGAGAAGGTCGCGCGTCTGCACCTTGACGCCCTTGGTGTGAGGCTGACCAAGTTGACCGATAGCCAGGCCGCCTACCTGGGCGTCCCCGTGGAAGGGCCCTACAAACCCGACCACTACCGGTACTAGTGTCGGCCAATCTCAGGGGTCGCCGAACTCTGATCACGGGCGCGGCGAGCGGGATCGGAGCCGCGTGCGCCCGCGCCTTCGCGGCGGCTGGTGACCATGTCATCGTGGCGGACGTCGACGCTGCGGGCGCCGACCAGATCGCCGGCGAGGTGCAGGGCGAGGCCTGGGCGATTGACCTTCTGGACGCGGAGGCCCTGGCCGGTCTGCACCTGGAGATCGATGTGCTCGTCAACAACGCGGGCATCCAGCATGTCGCTGCGATCGAGGACTTCCCGCCGGAGGCGTTTCACCGCATCATCGCCCTGATGTTGGAGGCGCCCTTTCTCCTGGTTCGAGCCGCGCTGCCCCATATGTACAGCCGGGCGTTCGGGCGGGTGATCAACGTAAGCTCGGTACACGGACTGCGCGCCTCGCCCTACAAGGCCGCCTACGTGGCCGCCAAGCACGGACTCGAAGGTCTTTCGAAGGTGATCGCGCTGGAAGGTGCCGAGCGCGGAGTTACCAGCAATTGCATCAGCCCCGGCTACGTCCGCAGCCCGCTGGTCGAGAAGCAGATAGCCGACCAGGCGCGCATCCACGGCATCAGCGAGGACCGGGTTGTGGCCGACGTGATGCTGGCGGAGACCGCGATCAAACGACTGATCGAACCCGCTGAGGTCGCGGACCTTGCCGTATGGCTGGCCGGCTCGGGCGCCGGTATGGCCACCGGCGCATCGTTCACCATGGACGGTGGCTGGACCGCGCAGTGAGCTCGTACCGGCCCGCCGACGTCGAGGTGGCCGGTGGACCACTTCGCATCGGCATCTGGGACAGCCAGGACGTGGCGGACGGGGCAGCGCCCACCGCCACGGTGCTGGCCATCCACGGCGTCACGGCCTCGCACGTGAGCTGGGCGCCGGTGGCGGAGCGTCTCACGGCCAGCGCCGGCGTCCGGGTCATTGCGCCGGACCTCCGTGGTCGCGGCCGCAGTGGGTCGCTGCCCGGCCCGTGGGGCATGTCGCGCCACGCTGCCGACGTCGCGTCCGCCCTGGAACAGTTCGGTACGGCACCCGCGCTCGTGCTCGGCCATTCGATGGGCGGCTTCGTGGCCGTCGTCTTCGCGGCGGAACACCCGGCGCGGACCGAGGGTCTGGTCCTGGTCGATGGTGGCCTTCCGCTCACGCTCCCCGAGGGACCGGTGCCGACCTACGACAGCCCGGAGGAGGCGTTGCGGGTGGCGCTCGGCCCGGCGGCGCAGCGGCTGTCGATGACCTTCGAGTCGACCGCCAGCTACCGCGAGTTCTGGCGCGCGCACCCCGCCTTCGGTCCCTACTGGAGCGACGCGGTGGAGCACTACGTGGATTACGACCTGGAGGGCGAGCCGCCGCAACTGCGTAGCAGTGTCAGCCTCGATGCCCTGGCCGCCGATACCGTGGAATTGAGCGACCCGACGATAGTTGCCGCGGCCTGGCGGGACCTTACGGCCGAGACGAAATTCCTGCGCGCCCCGCTGGGACTTCTGGCCCAACCGCCCGGCCTCTACCCCGAGGCGCAGCTCGAGGAATGGGTCCAGAGCCACCGCAACGTGAGCTGGTCGGAGGTGTCCGGCGTCAACCACTACACGATCGTCCTCGGCCCGGCCGGGGCTGACGCCGTGGCCTCGGCGGTACGGGGCGCCCTTGAGTAGCGGGGCGTCCTCGAGTAGCGGCGCCCTCGAGTGGAAGGCGTCCTCGCCTAGGGGTTAGTTCCTCCGCGTCGCTCCAGCGCCAGCAGCAGCCGCTTGGCCTTGAGCCCGAGGCTCAGTCGCTCCCGGCCCTCGGACTCGTACGGCGAGAGCCCGCAGACCTCGTGGATGCGGGCCAGCCGGTAACCAACCGTGTGGCGGTGCAGCGCCATCGCCTCGGCCGTGTCGGTGGTGGAGCCGTGCTGGGCCAGGAACCGCTCGAGTGTCGCCAGCAGCTCGGTTTCGTGGGCGGCGTCGTAGACCTCGAGCGGGGCGATCGTGCGCTCGCGCAGCGTGTCCAACTCATCCGGACTGTGGATCAGGACTCCGGCGAGGAGGCGGTAGGTGTCCTCATCGCCGTCGCCGATGGCCAGGCCGTGGGCGCGGAGTTCGGCCAGCAGGCTGGCGGCCGCCGGCGAGTGGAGATCTGCGTGTGACCCGACCGGGGCGCCGCCGGCGCCCTGCTCAGCCTCGGTGAGGTCGTCGGCCAGCCTGTGCGCCTCGGCCACCAGCGCCTCCAAGCCGGCGATCGAAGCTTCCACGAGCTTCAGTGGGGTGGTGGATCGGGGGGCGGCATCTGCCGCCCCCCGAGGGTCACCCTCGTGCGCGCTGATATCAGACGATCGAGCGCGTGCCATCTCGGCCGGGCTCAGTCGGACGAGTTGCAGCGATTTGCATCAGGCCGTCGCTGTGGCCGTCGGCGTAGCCTCCTGGAAGATCCCGAGGGACGGGATGTCGGACGGGTACACCTCGTGGCCGTGTTCTGCGATGTCGCCGAGCTCCATGTTCTCCGTGGACATCCGCAATGGCACGAAGATCCCGACTAGCTTCAGCAGGAGGAATGTCACGGCTCCCGACCAGACTATGACCCATGCTGCGGCGAAGAACTGCCACTTCAGCAGGGTCGCGCTGCCGTGCACGAGGCCGGTCGAGTAGGTGATCCCATCGAACGGTCCCATGTGCGGATCGGCAAATACGCCGGTTAACAGTCCGCCCGCTAAGCCGGCGAAGCCGTGTGTGTAGATCACACCCAGCGTGTCGTCCACTTGGCGGAACGGTCGCATCGCGCTGAGATAGTTCATCGCGAAATACACGATGATGCAGGCGATGACGGCGATCGCTATCGCCCCCCAGCCGTTGACGAAGCCAGCGGCGGGAGTGATGGCAACCAAGCCGGTGATGATGCCGTTGACGCCGCCGAGCAGCGACGGCTTGCGACCAGTGAGATAGTCGAGACCGACCCAGGAGCAGAAGGCGACGGCCGTTGCCAGGTTGGTGTTGAGAATCGCCGCGGCCGCGGACTGGTTGGCAGCGTAAGGATCGCCGCCGTTAAAGCCGTTCCAGCCGAGCCAGAGCAATCCGGCACCAACCGCCACCATGGCAACGTTGTTCGGCGCGTCGATCTCGCGGTCTCGCTGAAGCCTCGGACCGATCACTGCCGCCGCCACGAAACCTGATATGCCCGCGGATAGGTGAATCACGTAGCCACCCGAGTAGTCCAGCGCCCCGTGCAAGCCAAAGTAACCACCGCCCCAGATCAGGAACGCGTTGATCGCATACACGAACGTGATCCACAGGACCACGAACGGGATCCAGGCCTTGAAGTTAACGCGGCCCAGCACCGAACCCAGTGAGAGGATCGGCGTGATTGCAGCGAACACGAGCTGGAAGTAGACCAGCGCGGATTCCGGAAACGGCATCGCCAGCGCATTCCCGTACCCGCCTGGCACCACCCCCTGCATGGTGAGAGCCGTGTGGCTCAGGACGGGCCCTGGGGTTCCCACGAAGCCATGTAAGAACCCGTCCTTGGCGGGGCTCGCGCCGCTGTTGAACCAGGGGTGCCCGAAGCCCATCTTGAAGGCATATAGGACCCAGATCACGACGACCACCGCGAACGTCGCGAACGTCAGCATCATGCTGTTGATGGACCAGCGCTTCTGCATGACGCCGCCGTAGAGCACCACCAGACCTGGCACGCTCATCAGTCCGACGAACGTGGCCGCTGTCAACTGCCAGGCGGTGCTACCCGTGTCTAGCCAATGAGGCACACGTATCTCCTTGTTGTTGAGGGCACCAGGCCAACGACGGCCCGATGGCTTGACCCTTGGCCAAGCTGACTACGGCAGGCTCTCGGATGGCTGTATCTCGGGCCATGGCCAGGCGTCCAGGCTTACCTGGGGAGCCCTAGACATTTGGATAAGCCCCGTTCCATCGGGGCGGCGTCGACTAGGAGTCGGCCGTTGCGTAGGGAAGCTCAGCCGCCTTGCAGGCGTCCTGCAATCGCACGGCGAAGTCGTGTGCCAGGCCACCGAGCTGGGGCGGCCTGGCACATAGCCGCCGAGCAGTGGCTCCACAGGCGCGCAGCTGCTCGCCGCCCATCACCATGGCATAGGTGAAGCCGAGGCATCCGTGGCCGTTCTTTGGGTCGTGGGAGGTAAGCGAGAACAGGGTCACGCCGACCACGAGCAGCGTAACGATTGTGCCTGTAACCCAGACCCAGCGCTCGCGAGCGCCACGGGCACGAGGATGGTTCACCTGCTGATAGTGGCCCGGTGCGTAGACCATCGCGGGCTAGTCTAGCCCCGCCTTAAGGGGCCGTCTTCAAAAGTGGGTGCCCAGCCAGCCCACCGGATGCGGCGCCGGTACCGGCCGGCCCACGGCGAGCTGAATCGCGGCATGTTGCGTTAGGGGGATCGCGGCGGGGCCCGCCCTCCAGCGCCGGCCGTTCACGGTGGCTGTCACCGTCCCGCGGGCACCGGCGACGCGGTGGGGACTGAGCGGCTGGTTCCACACGGCAAACAGATCGCCGAGGGTGAAGCGCCGGGGGACAGGGGCCTCAGCCTCGATCAGGCCGTCGGCTGCTCGGGTGTGCAGCCAGTACATGCACACGTGGGTGCTGTAGAAGAGACCCCGGTCGGTGGCGATCGGGTTCTGATCGACCATCCCGATCCCCCCGGGAAGTGCGCGCGAGCGGCCGTCGACGTAGACCTGCAGGTGGGCGTAGTTGGTATAGGCCTTCTGCGCCAACGGCTCGCACTGGACGCCCCGGACGATCGCGCCCAGGTGCGTCGTGGTTGACGGGGCCAGAAAAGGCCCGGTCTCGATCGGGAACCCGTCCGGGCCCAGATACGGCCGCGCGGTCGGGGTGGGAACCGTGCTGGTCGGGACCGTCGTCGTGATGGAGAACGTCAACGGCGCCGTCGTCGCTGCATTGCCGCCGCCGTTGCCCGCGCCCTGGCTTGCGTCGCAACCGGCCAAGGTCAAGGCCGCGCCCGCCAGGAGCGCGGCCAGAACCCAAACTCGCACCGGGCTACGGCTTCACGGCAGCGCCGTCTAGCGGCGCTGACCGCCACCGCCGCCGAACAGGCTCAGCAGCAGCAGGAACACATTGAAGATATCCAGGAAGATGCTGGCCGCGATTGGCACCGGACCGATGTACCGGCCGCTGGTGGCGAGCCGGTTGAAGTCGAAGACGGTGAAGCCGCCGAAGACGATCAGCATTCCCACGCAGTAGATGATGTTCGAGCCCGGGATGGCGACGAACAGCGCGATCAGCCCGAACAGGAAGATCACGCCAAAGGCAATCAGGAACGGCTTGACGTAGCGCGACAAATCACGCCGCGTCGCATAGCCGAAGCTGCCCAGGGCTCCCACGAACAGGGCCGTGGAGCCGGCGGCCTCGTAGACCACCCCTGGGTTGGTCTTGGCGTAATACACCACGATCGGCGAAATCGCCATACCGAGCAGCAGCGCCAGGCCAAAGAGCAGGCCGACGGCCAGCTGCTCATGCCCGCGGGCCGAGGCGGCCTGCAGGCCGAAGATGCAGGCGAAGGCGGCGATGAAGAAGATGAACCCGCTGGTGTGGGCGTTGCGGGCGACGTAGGCGCCCAGCGCGGCGAAGCCAAGGGCGAAGGTGACGAGCCCCATCACCTGCCCGAACACGGCCCGCGCGCGATCACCGGTGAGTGCGGCTCCCTGGCCAAACCCGAGCTGTTCGTAAGTGGGCATTCAATCGCTCCTCAAAAGGTCTCTTGGGTCCAGTCCCCTGAGCCGGCCGGCCACCGTCGGTCAGCTGGCAAAAATCGGGGATTTCCTGCAAGGAAATTTAGATCATACGGTGGCAGGGCCACCGAAGAAGACCTTAAACCTGCCCGGCTTCAAGTTGTGCTGGAAGGCGGCGTATCAGGCCGCGCGACACAAGAGCGTGCTCCGGCGCACAGCCGGGTCACGATTGATCGCCTCAACCAGCCCCTCGGCGATGGATTCGGCATCCAGGCCGAGAAGCTTCGCCAGCTCCTGCACTCGTTCGCGATGAGCCAAACCGACGACGACGGTGCGTCTATCGGGTGGCACCCGCACTGGAGAGATCCGTTCTCGTTCCATGTCCTCTATACGCATGTTGGCCGGAAAAGTCGCTCAACAACTTTTCCGTTTCTCGGGTCCAGAGCTGGTCAGCGTCGGCACCCGCCGTGGGCCGAGATTGCCCTCATATCAGCTGGAATAAACGGGTTTTCGCCTGGGCCGCCGATTTCGGCCAGCTCGGTTAGGGTTTAGCTGTGGCATCAGCGACAGGGCCGCTCGCCGGCGTCAGAGTGCTCGAGGTCGGCGGGATCGGACCCAACCCGTTCGCCGGAATGCTGCTGGCCGACATGGGCGCAGACGTCATCCGCCTGGACCGCCAGGTGGGAGCCGGCTTTGGCCAGGCCGGCCCGGCTGATCCTTCCCTGCGCGGACGCCAGACGCTGGGAGTCGACCTCAAGAGCGAGGCGGGGCAGAGGCTGGCGCTGAACCTGGCCGAGCGGGCCGATGCCCTGATCGAAGGCTTCCGGCCCGGGGTCATGGAGCGTCTCGGACTCGGCCCCGAGGTCCTCATGGCGCGCAATCCGCGGCTGGTCTATGGCCGCATCACGGGCTTTGGTCAGGACGGTCCCCTGGCCGCGATACCGGGGCATGACATCAACTACGTCGCGCTGAGCGGGGTGTTGGGGGCGACGCAGCGCGCCGGGGAGAAGCCGATGTTCGCGATCAATACTGTGGCCGATTACGGGGGCGGAGCGATGCTGCTGGCCTTCGGGGTCGCCTGCGCGCTGGTCGAGTCGCGGGGTTCGGGGCGCGGCCAGGTGGTCGATGCGGCGATGGTGGACGGGTCGGCCCTGTTGCTGACCATGGTTCACGCGCTGCGGGCGGCGAGCCAGTGGAGTGACCAACCGGGCACCAACATCCTGGACAGCGGCGCCCACTTCTACGAGGTCTACGCCACCGCGGACGGAGGTCACATCACGGTCGGCGCGATCGAGCCGCAGTTCTACGCCCGTCTGCTGGAGCTGCTCGAGCTCCCCGCCGAGGACTGGCCGCAGTGGCAACGCGAACTCTGGCCCGAGCTCAAGCAGCGCTTGGCCGCTGTCTTTTCGACCCGGACGACCGCCCAGTGGGTGGCGTTGCTCGAGCACGAGGAGGCCTGCGTGATGGCTGTGCGCGGGCCGTTCGAGGCCCCGCTGGACCCGCACCTGGCCGCTCGCGGCACGTTCGTGGAGCTGGCCGGCATCCGCCAGCCGGCCGCGGCTCCGCGCTTCAGCCGCACGCCGGGGGCGGCACGCCCCGCCCAGAGTGATCCGGACGCCGCGCTCAGACGCTGGGGCGCCGCGCCGTCGGCGCCCCAGGCCTAAATTCCCGTCTCAGGCCTTGGCGCCGAGGGCCGTCGGCCGGGCGGGCGCGTGGCCCACGCTGCGGCGGGCCTGAGCGAAGGTCACGAGCTTGCTGCTGCGCTCGTCCCACAGCTTGAAGCGGACGGCGCGCATCCCGTCGGCCATCGTGATCGTGGGCACGGTGGCGAAGGCCGGATGCGACTCGTGCGCCCGCTGCAGGTTGTAGTTCGGCACCTTATGGCTCAGGTGATGCACGTGGTGCAGGCCGATGCTGCCGGAGAAGAACTGCAGGATCTTGGGCAACTTCAGGTATGTGCTTCCCTGCAGCGCCGCGTCGGCGTAGTTCCAGTCCTCGCTGCTCTGCCAGTAGGCGTCCTCGAATTGGTGCTGGACATAGAACAGCCAGATCCCGGCGGAGCCGGCCAGCAGGGCCGACGGCGCCCAGACCTCGACGACGAACTGCCAGCCGAGCAACCAGAAGAACAGGCCAAAGACGACCGCCAGCACGGCATCGGTGGCCAGCACGCTCTGACGCATGCGCGGCCGCGCGTCCTTTCCAACGATGCGCGGCCCGATGATCATGGCGAAGATCGGGCCGATGCCGAACATGATGGCCGGGTTGCGGAACAGCCGGTAGGCCAGCCGTGCCTTCCACGGCTTGGCGTGGTACTCGGCCACCGTCAGCGTGTAGACATCCCCGACGCCGCGGCGGTCGAGGTCACCCGAGCTGGCGTGATGCACCGCGTGCTCATGGCGCCAGCGCACGAACGGGGTCAGTACGAACAGCCCGAGGACCGTCCCAACGCGAGCGTTGGCCTTACGAGAAGGCAGCAATGAGCCGTGGCAGCAGTCATGGAACACGACGAACGTGCGCACCAGGAAGCCCCCGGCCAGCAGCGCAAGCCCAATCGTGAGGAAGAGCGAGACACCTAGGGTGAGATAGCTGACGACTGAGAGCGCCAGGTACGGCAGCAGCGAGGTCGAGATCTGGAGGACGCCACGGCGGGCGTCCGGCCGCTCGTACGGCGCGAGGACGGCCTTCCAGGACGACGTTTCGGTTCCGGTCATGTCCCGAATGATCGGCGGTGGAGGCTCAAGCCTTATCCGAGCAACTGCACGTTCGCAGCGGCCGGGCCCTTGGCGCCCTGCTCGGCGTCAAAGCTCACCCGAGCACCTTCGGGAAGCGACTTGAAGCCGCTGCCCAGGATTGCGCTGTGATGGACGAACAGGTCCTTGCCCTCGTCGTCGGGCGTGATGAAGCCAAAGCCCTTTTCGTCGCTGAACCACTTCACGGTTCCAGTTGCCATGTGGTGTTTACCTCTCGTTGTTGTGCATGCGGGCGCGCGGAAGATGCTCGGGACGAGACAGCAACTGCGTGTACGCGGGGCACTGCTTGAACTCGGGCACACGCCCGAGTGGCGCCAGATTAACAGCGTCGGCTGACGGTAAGGGCTGACTTAGTGGAAATTTACGGATATGCGGGGAATTCGCCCGAGCCTGAACTCGGCCACCAGCTCGCCTGCCGAGGCCACCGCGTCTCGGTCTGCCGCCAGGCCCAGGCTGTGGGCCAGCCGGGCGAGAGTCACCGGCTCCGGCTCATTGCGGTCGGCGAGGGTGGCGGCACGGTCGCGCTTGGCCAGGCGCTCGCCCGTCGGGCCGAGCACCAGCGGGACATGGGCGTAGCTCGGAGTGGATAGGCCGAGGAGGCGCTGCAGCAGGATCTGGCGGGGCGTGGAATCAGCCAGGTCGGCGCCCCGCACGACCTGGCCGATGCCCTGGGCGGCGTCGTCGACGACCACCGCGAGCTGGTAGGCCGGCACACCGTCGGAGCGGACGACGACAAAGTCGTCAACCACGCATGACCGCGAACCGAGCAGATCATCGTCGAAGGAGATCCGCTCCGCTTCGGCTCGGAGCCTCCAGGCGTGGCGCTGGCCCGCTTCGATCCGGCGCGTCGCCTCGGCGGCCGACAGCCGGGCGCAGGTGCCCGGGTAGAAGCCGCCGGGAAGCTCGCCGTGGGGGGCGGACGGCGCCTCGCGGATCTCGGCGCGGGTGCAGAAGCATGGGTACACCCGCCCGAGCGCACGCAGTCCGCCCAGCGCCTGCTCATACAACGCGCCGCGCTCGGACTGGCGGACCGGCGGCTCATCCCAATCGATACCCAGGGTCTGGAGATCGGCCAGCTGGCCGGCCTCGAACTCCCGGCGCGAGCGCTGAGGATCCAGATCCTCGATCCGGACCAGGAAGCGGGCCCCCTGCGATCGGGCCAGCAGCCAGGCCACCAGCGCGGTGCGCAGGCTACCCAGGTGCAGAGGCCCGGTGGGGGAGGGAGCAAAGCGTCCGTCTGCGCTCATAGGGCGAGTTGAGGGCGAACTTTTGACGCACACATCGCAGGATGAACACCGTACGTCAAAAGTTCACGTCAAACTCCCGGGGGGGCGGCGTTCAGGTCAGCCCCCGGGTGGGCGGCGTTCAGGTCAAACTCCCGGGCGGGCGGCGTTCAGGTCAGCCCCCCGGTGGGCGGCGTTCAGCTCACCCCCCGCCGGGCGGCGGAGGTGAGACGTCTAACCGAAGGGGCGGCCAAGCGGGGCCGCCCCGCCTCACAGCTGGGGGGTCCACCGGCCGCCCCCTACCTCACAGCTGGGGATCCGCGGACCGGGGCGGCGGCTTGACCCGCCCTTCGTTGGTGCGGTTGCGCTTGAACAGCTTGAGCAGCGGATCGTGGCGCTGATCGACGACGCGCTCCTTCATCGGGATGATGGCGTTGTCGGTGATGTGGATGCCCTCGGGGCAGACCTCGGTGCAGCACTTGGTGATGTTGCACAGGCCGATGCCGCCCTCGTCGGCGATCTGATCGAGCCGGTCGACGCCGTCCAATGGGTGCATGTCCAGGCTGGCCATGCGGAGCATGAAACGCGGCCCGTAGTAGCGGTTGTGCATGCGGTGGTCGCGCAGGATGTGGCAGACGTCCTGGCACATGAAGCACTCGATGCACTTGCGGAACTCGCTCATGCGATCGGTGTCGGCCTGGTCGATCAGGTAGTCGCCATCCTTGAGCTCGACGCCCTCCCGCAGGTCCTCCCGCGGCGTGAACGGCGTGATCTGCTCGTTGACCCGGTAATTCCACGACACGTCGGTGACCAGGTCCCGGATGACCGGGAAGGCCTTCATCGGCTCGACCGTGATCGGCTCGAAGGGGGGCAGATGGTCCAGGCGGGTCTTGCACATCAGCCGCGGCTTGCCGTTGATCTCGGCGCTGCACGAGCCGCACTTGGCCGCCTTGCAGTTCCAGCGCACGGCCAGATCCGGCGCCTGGCTGCGCTGGATCTCGAGCACCGCGTCGAGCACGACCATGCCGGGCTCGGTCTCCAGGTCGTAATCGACCAGGCCGCCGCTGGTCAGGTCCCCGCGCCAGATCTTCAGCCGGCGGGTTCCGGCGCGCCATGGGCATTTGGCTCATGATGCTTTCTCAGCCTCCTTACGGGACTCGACGAGGTCTTCCAGTTCGCCGCGTTTCACGACCGGAGTCGGCGTCAGGGTCATGTCGTGCTCGCCGTCGCGGTGCACGATGATGTTGTGCTCGCCCCAGTAGTCGCTGTAGCCGGTGTGGTCCAGCCGGCTGTGCCCGCCGCGGCTCTCCTCGCGCATGAGCGCCCCGCGGGCGATCATCAGCGAGACCGTGAGCATGTTGCGGACCTCGCGGCAGAGCTGCCAGCCGGGGTTGTAGTCCAGGCGGTTGGTCGGCGCCTTGAGCCGGCCGACCCGGCCCTCGAGACCCTCGAGCGCGCCGATCGCCGAGCTGAGGCCCTCCTTGTCCCGGAAGATGCCCACGCCATCGCCCATGATCTTCTGGAGATCCTTGTGCATCTGGAACGGGTTCTCGGTGCCGGAACCGCCCAGGAACTGGTCGACCTCGGCCTGCGCGGCGGCGATCTCCTCAGCGGGCAGTGAGACCGCCTCGGACCGGTTGGCCGCCTCGGCCGCACCGATACCGGAGCGACGGCCGAAGACCAGCAGGTCGCCCAGCGAGTTGCCACCCAGGCGGTTGGCGCCGTTCATGCCCCCGCTCGCCTCTCCGGTGGCGAACAGGCCGGGGACGCGGGTCTGGCCATTGTCGGCGTCGACCTTGATGCCGCCCATGAAGTAGTGACAGGTGGGGCCGACCTGCATCGGCTCCTGGGTGATGTCGACGCCGGCCAGCTCCAAGAATTGGTCGTACATGCTCGGCAGCTTGCGCTTGACGTAGTCGGAGTCGAGGTGACTGACATCCAGGTACGCCCCGCCGTGGGGCGTACCGCGCCCCTCCTTGACCTCGGTGTAGATCGAGCGGGCCACCACGTCGCGGGTGGAGAGCTCCATGCGCTTGGGGTCGTAGCGCTCCATGAAGCGCTCGCCGTCGTTATTGCGCAGGATGCCGCCCTCGCCGCGGACGGCCTCGGTGACCAGCAACCCGGCCACGCCGGGCGGGTAGACCATCCCGGTCGGGTGGAACTGGACGAACTCCATGTCGACCATCTCGGCGCCGGCCTCATAGGCCAGCGCGTAGCCGTCGCCGGTGCAGTCCTGCGAGTTCGAGGTGATCTTGTAGATGCGGCCGCTGCCGCCGGTGGCCACGATCAGGGCCTTGGCGCTGAAGCTGATCTGCTCGCCGGTGGCGCGCCGGAAACCGAAGGCGCCGACCACCCGCTCGCCGTCCTTGAGCAGCCGCGTGATCGTCGTTTCCATGAACACGTCCACGGCGGAGTGCACGGTCTTGTCCTGGAGCGTGCGGATCATCTCCAGGCCGGTGCGGTCGCCGATATGCACCAGGCGCTTGTAGGTGTGTCCGCCAAAGGCGCGCTGCGACATCAGACGATCGGGCGTGCGGTCAAAGACGGCGCCCCAATGCTCGAGCTCGCGGGCGCGGTCCGGCGCCTCCTTGGCGTGGAGTTCGGCCATGCGCCAGTTGTTCAGGTACTTGCCGCCGAACATCGTGTCCTGGAAGTGCGTGCTCCAGTTGTCCTCCGGGGCGACGTTGCCCAGTGAGGCGGCGAGCCCACCCTCGGCCATCACCGTGTGGGCCTTGCCGAGCAGCGACTTGCAGACCAGGCCGGTCCGGGCGCCCGCCTCGGCCGCGGCGATCGCCGCGCGCAGCCCGGAGCCGCCCGAGCCCAGGACCAGGACGTCATAGTCGTGGTGTTCCAGTGCCATCAGAAGATGTGGTGCGGGTCGGTGAACACACCGGATGACGCCAGCCAGATGTACAGGTCGGTCCCCCACACGGTGAACATGCTGATCCAGGCCCACTCCATGTGGCGGCCGTTGAGGATCGAGACCTTCTGCCAGGCGCCGTGGCGCGCGCGGTTGGTCGCCGAGCAGGAGAAGCAGTTCAGCTTGCCGCCGATGATGTGGCGCCACGAGTTGCAACCGAACGTGAAGGCCGACAGGCTGATCACGTTCAGGAACATGATCCCGTTGCCGACCCCGATGCCGAAGCTCCCGTGGTAGAACAGGCCGCGGATGGCGTCGTACCACAGGAAGGCCACCACGATCGCCGCGAAGTAGAAGAACACGCGGTGCAGGTTGTTCAGGACCAGCGGGAGCCTGGTCTCACCGGTGTACTTGCGGCGAGCCACGCCGGCCACCGCGCAGGACGGGGGGGCCAGAAAGAACGAGCGGTAGTAAGACTTGCGGTAGTAGTAACACGTGGTGCGCAGGCCGAGCGGTGACCACAGGACCAGGAACGCCCAGGGGAGACTGGTCTGAAACGAGATGAGCCCGGGGAGATCGGGCGAGAAGAACGGCGACTGCATATGCGCGCCGTCGGTGGTGATCGCGTAGTGCTGGTTGACGATCACGCGGATGATGGTGTAGAGGCCGAAGAGCGACAGCGAGGTCACGACAAAGACCGGCTGCACCCACCAGGCATCGCGCCGCATGGTCGCGCCCAGCCGGGGCGGAGGAGTGGCAACAGTTGTCATCTAGAGGAGGTTTGAGTCGGAGGAGTTAGTGACGAACGCCACATGAGGTTTGTGGCCAGACTCAAGGATTATCGGACTTTTACTCGGCGGCTGACTTCACCATGGGTTTCGCCCCGGCGCGTGGTGCGTTAGGTTCAGCAGGCTGATGGAACACGCATTCGACGTGATCGTGATGGGGGCGGGGCCCGCCGGGGAGATCGCCGCTGGGCGCCTGGCCACGCGGGGGAGCCGCTCGGTGGCGATCGTCGAGCGTGACCTCGTCGGCGGTGAGTGCTCGTTCTACGCGTGCATGCCGTCCAAGGCTCTGCTGCGCCCGGCCGAGGTCCTGAATGAGGTTCGGCGCGTGCCGGGAGCGTCGGAGGCCGTGACCGGGTCGCTGAACGTCGAGGCGGCGCTGGCTCGGCGTGACGAGGTGGTCCATGACCTGGACGACTCCGCCCAGCTGCCCTGGCTGAAGGACCGCGGGATCACGCTGTTCCGAGGCGCGGGCCGGCTCGATGGCGAGCGGCGGGTGGTGGTCGGCTCGGACGCCCTTATCGCGCGCGAGGCGGTGGTCCTGGCCACCGGCAGCACGGCCTCGATGCCCCCGATCCCCGGGCTGGCCGAGGCCGGCGCTTGGTCCAATCGCCAGATCACCACGGCGCACGAGGTGCCGGCTCGACTGCTGATCCTGGGCGGAGGCGTGGTCGGCGTCGAGATGGCCCAGGCCTGGGGCTCCTTCGGCTCGCAGGTGACCGTGGTTGAGGCGGCTGGCTCGCTGCTGGCCCAGGAGGAACCGTTTGCAGCCGACGAGGTGGGTAAGGCGCTGGGCGCTCTTGGCGCCGACTTGCTGTTCGGCGCCAAGGCTGTAGCGGTGCGGCATGACGACTCCGGAATCACCGTTGCGCTCGAGAACGGCACGTCGGTTACGGGCGACCGCCTGCTGGTCGCGGTGGGGCGCCGGCCCAACAGTTCCGGCATCGGCCTGGAGAGCGTGGGCCTCAAGGACGGCGGCTACGTCGAGGTGGACGATGGGCTTCAGGTGCCGGGCCGGCCGTGGCTCTACGCCGTCGGCGACGTGAACGGCCGCGCGCTGCTGACCCACATGGGCAAGTACCAGGCGCGCATCGCCGCCGACCGCATAATGGGGGAGGTCGGAGCGCGCGCGGTGGCCGATCGTCACGGCTCCCCGCGGGTTATCTTCACCGATCCCGAGGTGGCCGCGGTGGGGTTGACGCTGGCCGGTGCCCGGGCGGCCGGCATCGACGCGTTGGCCATCGACCTACCCACGGCGAGCTCGGCCGGGGCGAGCTTCGTCGGGCGCGGCGCGGGAGGCACCTCGCGGTTCGTCGTGGATCGCGCCCGCCGGATCCTGGTCGGGGTGACCTTCGTGGGGCCGGGCGTCAACGACTTCCTGCAGGCCGCCAGCGTCGCCGTCGCCGCCGAGGTGCCGCTGTCGAGGCTGGCCCACGCCGTGGCGCCGTTTCCGACCCGCAGCGAGCTCTGGCTGTACTTCCTCGAGGAGTACGAGCGCCAGGCCGGGGTCAGCGTCCACGCCGGGTGAGCCGCCCCCAACCCCCGGGGCTATCGCCGGTGCGTAGGCTTCTGTAATGGCGCCGAGTGAGGATGGGGACGGTGCGTTCCAGGTCGTGATCGCTGGCGGCGGCGTCGCCGCGCTCGAGGCGGCGCTCGCGCTGCACGAGCTGGCCGGCGATCGCGTGGCGATGACGATCGTCGCCCCCAACGAGAAATTCAGCTACCGCCCGCTGCTGGGGCGCGAGCCGTTCACGCCGCCGGTGACCGCCAGCTACAGCGTGGCCGAGATCGCCGAACGCGCCGGCGCCCGGCTGCTGTCCGACCGCTTCAAGTGGCTGGATCCGGCGGGCCGCACGCTGAACACCGACCAGGGTCGCAAGCTGCCCTACGACGCGGCGCTGCTGGCCATGGGCGCGCGGTCGCACCCGCGCTTCAGAGATGGGCTGACGCTGGATGAGGGTCACCTCGCCGAGCAGCTGTCCGGATTCGTGGATTCGCTCGACAGCGGCCGGCTGAACCGCGTGGCCTTCATCGTGCCCTCGTTACCCATCTGGTGCCTGCCTGCCTACGAGCTGGCGCTGATGACGGCCAACCGCGCTGCCGCGCGCGGCCTTGACGTGGCCGTGCTGCTGGTCACGCCTGAGGACTCGCCGCTCTCCGGGCTGGGGATGAATGCCTACGGCGAGGTCGCCGAGCTGCTTGGGCGAGCGGGCATCACCACGATCACCTCCGCCACCTGCCAGATCCGCGAGCAGAACCGGATCGACCTATACCCGCTGCGCAGCTCGATCCTGGTCGACCAGGTCGTCGCCCTCCCGGAGCTGTATGCGCCGTCCTTGCCGGGGGTTCCGACCAGCGCCGAGCGCGGCTTCATCACCGTCGACGCCCACGGCGCCGTGCACGGACTCAAGCGGGTCTACGCGGCGGGTGACATCACCGACACGCCGGTCAAGCACAGCGGGCTCGCCGCCGATCAGGCGGACGTCGCGGCGCACGCCATCGCGGCCCTGGCGGGTGCTCCGGTGGAGCCGCGCCCACTGCGGCCGGCCCTGCATGTGATGCTGCTGGGCGCCGAACGGCCGCTGTACATCCGCTCGCAGATGCTCGGTGAACACGGGGTCGACCTGGAAATCAGCAGCGATCCGGTGTGGCAGCCCGCCCAGCGGCTGCTCAGCGATTATCTGGGCCCGGTGCTGGCGGAGCTGGAGGCCCGACCCCACCTGGGCGGGGAGCGGCGAACCCGCGAGCGCTGATCGGCTCTGGCCAGTCGCTCATCGTCCCCATGGCCAATAGTTGATCGTTCCCATGCGGTTGCATGCGTAGGAAACCCGACATCGCGGGAATACGTGAGGGAATGGCCAACACTGCAAAGAAGCATGCCTTCGGAACCGGCAAGCCGTTCTCCCTCGGGGCGGAGGAGGAGCTGTTTCTCGTCGACCCCGTCAACGGCCGCATGGTGAACAGCTCGGCGGCGGTGACCGAACGGCTGGCCTCGGCCATGGCCGGCATCGAGCGCGAGCTTCACGCCGGCATGATCGAGTTCGTCAGCGATGTCTGCGCGGGCGCCCCGGATGTGATCGAGCAGCTCGGCCACCGCCGGGCCGCCTGTCTGGGAACGGGCGTGGGCCTGCTGGGGTCCGGGACGCACCCCACAGCCACCGATGATGAGGCGGAGATCTCCGACAAGGCGCGCTACGAGCGGATTTACCGTCTTCTCGGCGCCGCGGTGTCCACGCCGGTGGCCGGTCTGCATGTGCACGTGGGCATGCCCGACGCCGAGACGGCGATCAAGGTATTCAACGCGATGCGGACCCACCTGCCCCTGCTGCAGGGCCTCGGCGCCAACTCGCCCTACCGGCACGGAGTCGATACCGGGCTGGCCTCGGCCCGCGGCGTGACGATCAGCGGCTGGCCGCGTTCCGGGATACCCCGCGCCCTGCGCGACTACGACGACTTCTGCGCCATGGTCGAGCTGCTCACCAGCGCGGCGGGCGTGGATGATTACACGTGGTTCTGGTGGAAGCTGCGACCGCACCCGAAGCTCGGAACGGTGGAGATTCGCGCGCTCGATGCCCAGAGTTCCCTCCGGGACACCGAGGCGCTGGTGTCGCTCACGCACTGTCTCGCACGGGCGGCAGCCGATCAGGATCCGGTCGACGATCTGCCCACCGAACTCTTGGAGGAGGGGATGTTCCGGGCCACCCGTTTTGGCGTCCGCGCCGAACTACCCGATGGTGCCGGGAAGCTCCACCCGCTCCCGGAGGTGCTCGATGCGGCGCTCGCCATCGCGCAGCCCTACGCCGAGGAGCTCGGTTGCGCTCAGGGCCTTGCCCGCCTGCCGGCACTGGTGGCGGGCGGTGGGGGGGCGGGCCGCCAGCGAACGGTCTACGGCCTATCCGGTATCGACTCCCTGCTGCGTGACCTGATCGCCACCACGGCTGAGACCTCGCGGATCAGCCAGCACTGACGCCGCGCTGGCCGGCCAGCGTCGCGGCCAGGCTGGCCACGCCGATGGTCAGCGCGTCCTCGAGCAGGCCGGCGACCAGGGCCGGCAGCTTTGCGCTGGCGGCCTTGCGCGCCTGGTAGAAGGCGACCGTCGCGACGGTGCTCGCGGCCGCCCCGGCCACGGCTCCGGGGTTGCCGCCGACCAGCCACCCGCAGAAGGCTCCGCTGGCGATCCGGCCGAGGAACGGGAGAGGCTTGGTGCGGGCGGGGACGAAGGGGAGCTTGTCGCCGACAAGTTCACCGGCCGCGGCGACCAGAATGGCCTGGCGGATCTGAGGGCTGACGGCGAGGCGCCCGCGAGCCACAAGCACGGCCTCAGGCGTGAAGGTTCGGCTCCCGGCCGCCTGGCCGAGCAGGGCGGCGGCGATGAGCTTGCGGTCTGGATTGGTCATGGGTTCGGGGCTTCAGCGATGCTCGTCGCCAAGCGGGGCGACGAGCAGCGGGGAGAGCTCAGGACAGCGTTGCCTCGAGCGTGATCTCGGGCACGCCGGCGAGGGCCCGGCTGACCGGGCAGCCGGCCTTGGCCCCGTTCGCGGCCTCCGTGAAGGCGGCCTGATCGATTCCCGGCACGACGCCGACGGTGTTCAGCGCGATCGCGGTGATGGTCGGTGTGCCGTCGACCATCCGCAGCGTCACCGTAGCGTCGGTGCGGACCGAGTCGACCGGGGTGCCCGCCTGCTCGAGGGCGGCGGAGAGAGCCATCGAGAAGCACGATGCGTGCGCCGCGGCGATCAGCTGCTCGGGGTTGGCGCCCGGACCGTCCTCGAAGCGCGACTTGAACGACACCTGGCCACTGATCCCCTCGCCGGCGGAGAAGCTGCCGCCGCCCGTCTGAAGTCCGCCCTTCCACTCAGCTGAAGCCTTCGCCATGGCCGTCATCCCCTTGTTGTTCGATCTCGACAGGTGGCTACCCCGATAGCCAGTTGGATCATAGGCGCGATCAGCCCTCGGCTTGTCGCAGCCATTCGCGCAGCTCGCTGCGGCGGATCTTGCCGCTGACCGTCTTGGGCAGCGAGTCGACAAAGCGGACCTCGCGGGGATATTTGTAGGGCGCAGTTTGTTGCTTGACGAACTCCTGGAGCTCGGCGGCGAGCTCCGCGCTCGGGCGGTGACCGGGGGCGACGATGCAGAACGCGACAACCGTCTGGGTGCGCTCCGGATCCTCGCGGCCGACGACCGCCGCCTCCATCACCGCCGGGTGGGCGACCAGCGCGCTCTCGACCTCGAACGGCCCGATGCGGTAGGCGCTCGAGGTGATGACATCGTCGCTGCGGCCCTCGAACCAGAAGTAGCCATCCGGATCCTTGGCCGCCTTGTCGCCGGTGAAGTAGTGCGGACCGCGGAGAACGCCGGCGGTGGCCGCCGGATCGCCGTCGTATCCGATGAACAGGCCGGTCTGGGGCCGGCCGCCGTGCACCACCACGACGTTGCCCACCTCGCCCGTCGGCGTGGGATTGCCGTCATCGTCGACCACGTCGATGTCCCAGCCCGGCATCGGCCGGCCCATCGAGCCGGGCCGCACCTCCAGCGAGCGGTAGTTGGCCACCAGACAGGTCGTCTCAGTCTGTCCATAGCCGTCGTAGATGGTCAGCCCGGTGCCTCGCTTCCAGGCTCGGATGACCTCCGGGTTGAGCGGCTCGCCGGCGCTCGTGCAGTGACGCAGGGCGCCCAGCTCGTGCTGGGAGAAGTCGCACTGCACGAGAAGTCGGTACAGCGTGGGTGGAGCGCAGAACGAGGTGACGCCGAGTCGCTCCAGAATGCCGAGAATGGTGTCCGCTTCCGGCTTGCCGAGCGCCACCTGCAGCACGCAGGCGCGCTCATGGAATTGGCCGAAGAGACCGCCCCAGGCGGCCTTGGCCCAGCCCGTATCGGTCACCGTCCAGTGCAGGTCGCCGGGCCGCAGATCGTGCCAGAAGCGCGCCGTGCCGATGTGGGCGAGCGCGTAGTCCTGGCGGTGCACCACCATCTTCGGCAACGCGACGGTGCCGCTCGTGAAGTACAGGAGCAGCGGGTCGTCGCGGTGCGTCGGATCGCTTGGCGTCGGGCCGTCGCCGGCGGCCGCGCAGGCCGAGTTGAAGTCGCTCCAGCGTGGTCCGTCGGCGCCCGATCCCGCTGGATCGGCGCCGACGCAGAAGCGGGCGCCGAGCTCGGCGTGTGTGGCGTCCACCTTGGCCGCACCCGCAGCGTCGGTCACCGCGGCTCTGGCACCCGCGCGCAGCAGGCGGTCGGCGATGTCATGCGGGGTCAGGAGATTGGGGCCGGGCATCGGCACGGCTCCGATGCGCATGGCGCCCAGCAGCGCCGCGTACCACTCGGGGCTTCGCGCCAGCATCACGAAGATGCGGTCACCGTGACCCAGGCCCGCGTTGAGGAAGGCCCGGGCCGCCCGGCGGCTGGCCGCTGCCAGCTCAGAGGCAGACTGCACGCTGGTGGGTTCGCCGTCGGCGTCCAGCGACACGAGCGCCGGGGCGCCGGGATCCTCCCGGGCCCACGTGTCGACTATGGCCAGCACCGGGTTGTAGCGTTCGGGAGCCGTCGGGTGAAACGTGGCGCGTTCGTGCTCGTAGTCGAGCAGGCGAGGCGCGGCGCCGCGGGTGGGGCGGTCCAGGCGCAGAGCGAGCATGGGCCGACTCTAACCGTGCTTTTGCTGCAGGAGAGCGACCAGAATTTTGCCGGCGCCTGATTCCGCTATAAGCTTTAAACTGGCAGATTGCCGCCGGGTCAAATACGGATACATTTGGCCGGGGTTAAATTCGTAAGCTTGATGTTGATGGGGGCGATGTAGGGTGACCACGATCCGCTCTGGCCGGACGCAGCCCAGTGCGCAGTTGGCTGGAACACCACAGGACGAGGCGGTATCGAGCGAAGCGCATGGACGCGCCAGCCTGTCTGGTGAGGCTCAGGCCGGTGCGCTGATCATCGGCGGCGATCATCAGGGCCTGGGTATCGCGCGCAGTTTGGGACGGCGCGGAATCCCCGTCGTGGTGATGGACGACGAGCGATCGGTCGGCCGGCATTCGCGGTATGTGTCGGAGTTTTTCAAATGGCCGGACCTGCGCACGGAGGAGGGAACCGTCGCCGGCTTGCTCAACGTGGCCGAACGCCATGCGGTGGACGGATGGGTGGTCTTCCCGACACGTGAGGAAACCGTCGCTGCGTTGGCCCGCCACCGCGATCTGCTCATGGAGCATTTCCGGATTCCCACGCCTGCGTGGGAGGTGACCAGCCAGGCCTGGGACAAGCGCAACACCTACCGGGCCGCCGCGGAGGCGGGGGTTCCGGTGCCACGCTCGTGGACCGTGCGGACCGAGGCGGACCTGGATCTGATCGACGGACAGCCGCCGTTTGCCGTCAAGCCGGCGATCAAGGAGCACTTTCTCTACGCCACAGGCTGCAAGGCCTGGCGGGCCGACAACCGGGCCGAGCTGGCGGACCGATTTGCCGCCGCGAGCGCCGTGGTGGGCGCGGAGGAGGTGATCGTGCAGGAGCTGATACCCGGCGGCGGAGACGCACAGCTGTCGTATTGCGCCTTCTTCAAGGACGGCGAAGCGGTGGCCAGCATGACCGCCAATCGCGCCCGCCAACATCCGATGGAGTTCGGGCGCGCCAGCACATTCGTGCGGACGACCGACAATCCCGAGCTGGCGGCGGTGTCGGAGCGGTTCCTGCGCTCGATCGGTTACTACGGCTTGGTGGAACTCGAGTACAAGTACGACGCACGCGAGGGCGTGGCCAAGCTGCTGGATATGAACGCTCGCACCTGGGGCTACCACAGCCTCGGGCAGCTCGCGGGGGTGGACTTCCCGTACCTGCTCTATGCCGACCAGGTGGGCCTGGAGGTGCCGAGGGGTCTGCGGGCGCCGGCGGGGTTGACCTGGGTCCGGCTTTCCACCGATCTGCCCACGGCCGCGGTCGAGCTGTTCGGCGGACGGCTTGACGTACGCGCGTACCTCAGGTCGCTGCGGTCAGTGGACATCGAGGGTGTGTTCAGCCGCGACGACCCGCGCCCGTGGTTCGCCGAGCTGGCGCTGCTGCCCTATCTGGCCCGCCGGCGAGGCTTTTGATGACCAACCTGGATGCTGAAGTCGCCGTGATCGGCGCGGGGCCCCATGGTCTCGCCTGCACGGTCCAGCTCCGGCGCGCCGGGGCTGAGACGCACGCGTTCGGCGAACCGCTGGGCTTCTGGCGCTCGATGCCGGCCGGGATGCGGCTGCGCTCGAACTTCACCGCGACCAACCTGATCGAGCTCAACGGTCCGTACTCGCTGAACAGCTACATGGATGAGATCGGCGTGCGGTTCGGTCACCCCTTCTCACTGCAGCGCTTCATTGACTACGGTCTCTGGGTCCAGCAGAACGCGGTGCCCGATGTGGACACCCGCTCAGTGACACGCCTGACCCGGTCGGGTGACGGCTTCCAGCTAGAGCTGGCCGATGGGGGGCAGCTGCAGGCCGGACGAGTCGTCGTGGCCTGCGGCATCGAGGCCTTCTCCCACATCCCGGAGGGGTTCGAGCACCTGCCCTCGGCGCTGATCTCGCACACCGGCGATCACGCCGATCTGGGCGTGTTTGCCGGCCAGCGCGTGCTGATGGTGGGGGGCGGCCAGAGCGCGATCGAAAACTCTGTGCTCATGGCCGAGCGCGGAGCCGAGGTGGAGATGGTCGTCCGCCGGCCCGAGTTGACGTGGCTCAAGAGCTGGTCACCCATCCACTTCATGGGTCCCCTCGGCCGCTACGCATACGCACCGACCGACGTCGGTCCGCTCTGGTACAGCCGTCTGGTCGCCGCGCCCAGGGTGTTCAACCTGATCCCGCGGGCCAGGCGCGACCGGATCGCCCAACGCGCCATTCGGCCAGCCGGTTCGTACTTTGTGAAAGTGCGCTTTGACGGGATCGGGCTAACCCTGGGGACCACCGTGACAGGCGCGGAGGCCACTGACGCATCACTCAAGGTCACGCTGTCCGACGGATCCACGCGTGAGGTCGACCATCTGATGTTCGGCACGGGCTACCGGGTTGACGTGGCCAAGTACGGGTTTCTCACCCCGGAGATCCTGGCTGACCTGCGTACCGAGGCCGGCTATCCGCTCCTGCGCAAGGGACTGGAGAGTTCGGTGTCCGGCCTGCACTTCGTCGGCGCGCCAGCTGCCGTCAGCTTCGGCCCGACGATGCGCTTCATGTCCGGAAGCTGGTACGCGAGCTCGCGGGTGGCTCGGGCGATCCGGCCCGGATTCGAGCCGTCGCGCTCCGCGCTGGTCAGCCGGTAGGCACGGGCACCGGCCGTGGCGGGCCGCCGCCGCTACAGACCGGGATTCGGACGGCTGACTCAGGGGGCGGCGAAGATCGGCCAATCGTCAACCGAACTCACCGTCGGCTCAAGGTGGTCCGGGCGGGCGTCGATACGACTGCGTCGATGCCGAAAGCCAGTGAAGATATGCGGAGCGCCCAGCCCGATTTGCGCAGTTCCAGCGCCGATATCGCCGGCGTCGTAATCGCCGACGCCACCGCCCCAGGTTGCCCACTCACCTACGTGAGCCCGGGCTTTGAGCAACTCACCGGATACCGCGCCGATCAGGTTCTCGGCGGCAAGTGCAGCGTGCTGCAGGGCCCGGAGACCGATCCGCGAGCGGTCGACGTCCTGCGGCAGGCCATCGTGGAGGGTCGCGAGGCCTACGTGACGCTGCTGAATTACCGGGCCGACGGCTCGTCCTTCTGGAACGAGGTTGCCCTGGCCCCGCAGCACGATTCCCAGGGCCGGCTCGTCAGCTATCTGGGTGTGCAGAAAGACGTCACGGACCGACTGAGTTCCGCCCGGCGGATCGAGGAGCTCGCCTACTTCGACTCGATCACTGGCCTGGCCAACCGGGCCTCGATGCACCGTGAACTGGACGCCGCGGTCCTCGACGCGCGCGAGACGCTCACCGAGGTGGCGACCGTGTTCGTGGATCTGGATGACTTCAAACGCGTCAACGACACCTTCGGTCACTTCGTGGGCGACGAACTGTTGCGGATGGCCGCCGGCCGCCTGCGCTCGGTCGTGCGTCCGGACGATCTGCTCGCCCGCATCGGCGGAGACGAGTTCCTGGTGATGATGACCGGGAAACGGTCGCTGACCGACACGGCCACGCGGGTGGCCGCCCGCATTGTCAGCGCCTTGCACGAACCGTTCTCGCTGGCCGGGGGCGAGGTGGTCATCGGAGCCAGCGTCGGAGTGTCGAGCTATCCGCGCGATGCCACGAGCGCGGAGGATCTGCTGCGTCACGCTGATCTCGCCATGTACGTGGCCAAGCGCTCGGGCAAAAACGCCTTTCACGTCCATCCCACCGGCCAGCCGGATGGCCCACGGCAGATCGCGGTGATCGAGCCGGCGCCCGAGCCCACGCCGTCCGACCTGGCGGAACTCGACCGGATCCTGGCCGAGGATGCGGTCACCACCGTGTTCCAGCCGATCGTGGAGATCGCGACGGGTGAGACGGTGGGCTACGAGGCGCTCACGCGAGGGCCGCAGGGCTCCCGGTTGGAGCGGCCTGACGCGCTCTTCGCCACCGCGGCCGCCGCCGGTCGGGTGGCCGAACTCGACTGGCTGTGCCGCGTCACCGCCGTGCGCACCGCCATGCAGGCCGATTTCGGGCGCAAGCAGAGCCTGTTTCTCAATTGCGAGCCGTCGGCGCTCGGTCAGCCCTGCCCTGAGCGCTTTGCCGGCAGCTGGACTCAGGCTCTGGCCGAGCTCGACCTGGTCTTCGAGATCACCGAGCGCGCGCTGACCAGCCGGCCGGCTGAGCTGTCGGCCACCATCGCCGAAGCCCGGACCGCCGGGTTCGGCATCGCCCTCGACGACCTGGGGGCCGACGTCCGCTCGCTCGCGCTGCTGCCCTTCGTCGAACCTGACGTGATCAAGCTCGATCTGCGCCTCGTGCAGCAGCGCCCGTCGACCGACCAGGCGGCCATCGTCAGCGCGGTCGCTGCTGAGTGCGAGCGAACCGGCGCGGCGATCCTGGCGGAGGGCATCGAGACCGAGGCGCATGTGTCAGTGGCCCGGTCGCTGGGCGCGACGTTGGGTCAGGGCTGGTTGTGGGGACGGCCCGGGCCCCTGGCGCCCAGCGCGAGTTATACGTGGTCGAGGCGCTCGCTCCGGCAGCGTTCCGGGGCTGGCCGTACTCCGTTTGAGGTCATCAGCGCTGGTCGGCAGACCGAGGCTGCCACCAAGGAGCTGCTGTTGCCCATGAGCCACCTGCTGGAGAACCGAGCCCTCCGCATCGGAGAGGGCTCCGTGATCCTCTCGGCTTTTCAGAGCGCCGAGCACTTCACGCCGGCCACCGCCCGCCGCTACGAGACCCTCGCCCGCAGCGCCAGCCTGTGCGCGGCGCTGGGCGTCGGCCTGGGTGAGGAACCCATACCAGGAGTACGCGGCGCGTCGCTGGCCGAGGGCGATCCACTCGCGGGGGAGTGGAGCGTGTTGGTCATCGGCCCGCACTTTGCCGGCGCGCTGGTCGCTCAGGATCTGGGCGACCAAGGTCTCGACCGGCAACGGCGCTTCAGTTTCACGACAAGCTACGACCGCGGTCTGGTGATCGCCGCGGCCCGCACCCTGGTGGAGCGGATCGCCCCGCTCCCGGACTGACCTTTACTGGCTCCCCGCTGAAGTCGCGGCCGCCGCGGCCGGGCTCGCGTCACTCGGGCTGTCGGCACCCGAGTTGATTTGGTTCGGGGCGAGCAGGACATCAAGCAGCTGTCCGACGCTCTGATCGCGATTCTGGGCGATCGCGTCGTGTATCGGAAGGTTTGACCTGATCGTGTATTGATTACGGCGACCCTGGCGCTCGCGCGTGACGTATCCGGCATCGGCCAGCTCGACCACGATCCGATGCACGGCGCGCTCGGTGATCCCCACGCGCTCGGCGATCTCGCGCAGCCGCACCCCGGGGTCGTTGGCTATGCAAACCAAGACCTGCGCGTGGTTGGTGAGAAACGTCCACCTGGGAACAACCGTCTGGCTCATAAAACACTAGTCTAACTATTCTAGATATGAATGTCATGCTAGAGTGGCGCTTACCTAGAGAGGACCGACACGATCCGCTCGCATTGCCGAAAGACGGCCTCACATGCGCATCACCTTACGCCGGTCGCCGGGCAGCCTTTACGCGTCGGTGGTTGCGTCCCCCGCCTCAGCGGGGATGCCGGACTCGCCTGCCGGCGCACCGCCGCTCGCCCCATCGCCACCCGAAACGGCTCGTGCCGGCGACGTCGCCGCAGCAACCGACACGAACGCGGTCGAGACCCGAGGCGACCGCCTGCGGCGCGGCGCCCATCAAGGCCGGCTCCACGGCTATGCCATGGCCATCGTTGCCCTGATCGTCGTCCTGATTGCGCTCGCCGCCACGAACACCGCGCACGTACGCGTGAATTGGCTCGTGGGCAGTTCCCGGGTTTCGCTCGTCTGGCTGGTGCTGGCTGCGGCGATCATCGGCTGGATCCTGGGCGTGCTGGCCAGCGTGCGCTTCCAGTGGCTGACCCGGGCGCCGCGGGCCGGACGCTAGACCGCGGTCTACGTCGCGTCGTACGCCGAGCGTTCTCACCGGCGAGGCCGGACTGTATGCAACCCAAACAATGGCTGGAGGGTCTGATGACCACCAAGCGCACCGAGGAAACCAAGGGCCAGGGCAAAGTTCGGCTGGGAGTTCTCGCCGAAGATATAGGTCTCAACCACGAGGCCGGCCCGGGTCGGACCCAGTACTCGATCAAACGCGCAATCGGTCAGCTGTTCGATCGCGCTCAGAGGGCCACCCGAAGGAAGAGCTGATCGGCCATGGCCACCCGGTTCAATCGACATATTCCGCGTCTGTGCCGCTCCTGCGACGCCCCCATGGCTCGTCAGGAGGACAAATGTTGGTCCTGTGGCGCAGTCTGGGATGACCGTGCCACTCCGGACGCCGCGGCGGTGGCTGCCCCGGACGCCGGGGCGGCGACCGCCGGACCCGTGGCCCACGTGAGCGGGTCGACGTCCAAGAGCGCCTCGCAGCTCACGCGTGTGGACACGGAGCGCTGGGCCGACGAGGGCGGCAGCATGCCGTCCGAGTCACCAGCGCCGGTTCGCGTGCCCACGGCCGCTCAGCACTGACGCTCGAGTCCTCAAGGTGGAGAACGATCGCAGGCGGCCTCAGGTGGAAACCGATCCGAGGAAGCCGATCCCGCGCGACCACCGCGGATGGCGAGTCGCGCCGGCCGCGGATGGCCGGGGCATGCCCGAGTCGCCGCAGGCGCGGCCCCCGCATAAGACGCGTGGGTTCGTCTGGTTCGTGGTCGCGCTTCTGGCGGTGAACATCGTCACCTCGGTGCTGCTTGCGCCGTCAGGGCAGTCCCGCGTGAAGGTGCCGTTCAGCCCCTTCTTCGTATCTCAGGTACAGGCTGGTCGGGTGGCCTCGATCGCTTCCACCGGGGACACGATCCAAGGTACGTTCAAGGCCATCCTGCGCTATCCGGCCGGTGACCCGAAGACGACGCCGACCAAGCTGTTCGCCACCCAGGTGCCCACGTTCTGGAACAACGACGAGCTGACGTCGATGCTCCAGGCCCACCATGTCCAGATAGACGCCCAGTCGACGGTCCGCAGCACGTCGGTGCTCGAGTCGGTCCTGCTCGGGTTCGGACCGACCCTGCTGATCGTCGGTCTGCTCGTGTTCTTCATGCGCCGGGCGGCAAAGTCCGGCGGGGGCATGGGCGCACTCAGCGCCTTTGGGCGCACCAAGGCACGCCGGATCGATCCGGCCACGATCAGGATCACCTTCGCCGACGTGGCGGGCATCGACGAGGCGAAGTCGGAGCTGACGGAGATTGTCGATTTTCTGCTCGACCCGAGTCGATACGGGCGGCTCGGCGGGCGGATACCCCACGGGGTGCTGTTGTCCGGCCAGCCGGGGACCGGAAAGACCTTGTTGGCGCGCGCCGTGGCGGGGGAGGCCCACGCCGCCTTCTTCTCGATCTCGGCTTCGGAATTCATCGAGGCGATCGTCGGCGTCGGGGCCTCGCGCGTTCGCGACCTTTTCGCCAAGGCCCGGGAAGCCGCCCCATCCATTGTGTTCATCGACGAACTCGATGCGATTGGCCGGTCACGCCAAGCCTCGGTGTCGATGGCCGGCGCCAATGACGAGCGCGAACAGACCCTCAACCAGATACTGAGCGAGATGGACGGCTTCGAGCCGGCCGAGGCGGTGATTGTGCTGGCCGCAACCAACCGGCCTGAGATCCTCGATCCGGCCCTGATGCGCCCGGGCAGGTTCGACCGGCGTGTCGCCGTGCAGGCACCCGATCGCCTGGGTCGACTGCGGATCCTCGAGGTTCACACACGCTCCATCCCGCTGGCTGAGGGGGTCGATCTTGAGGCGATCGCCGCGACGACACCCGGCATGGTCGGAGCCGATCTGGCCAACCTGGCCAACGAAGCGGCGCTGTTGGCCGCCCGGCGCGAGCATGGCAAGGTTCAGGCGGCGGACTTCACCGATTCACTCGAGAAGATCCTCCTGGGCGCACCACGGGGGATCGTGCTCTCACCGGTTGACCGCGAGCGCACCGCCTTTCACGAAGCCGGGCACGCGCTGGTGGGGATGCTCACGCCTGGGGCCGATCCGGTCCGGAAGGTGTCGATCATCCCCCGCGGCGCAGCCCTGGGCGTAACGCTGTCGGCCCCGGACGACGATCAGGTCTCCTACACGCGTGAGGATCTGGTGGGCAAGATCGAGGTTGGGCTGGGTGGCCGCGTGGCCGAGGAGGCCGTCTACGGGACGATCACCACCGGAGCCGAGTCCGATATCGAGATGGTCACCGCGATCGCGCGGCAGATGGTCGGTCGATGGGGGATGAGCGAAGCGATCGGGTTTGTGTCGGTCATCCCTGCGGAGGCACGCAGCGCGTTTGGCGGTGCGCGCGAGACATCCGAGGCGACTGCGCAACTCATCGACGCCCAGGTCCGTGAGCTGATCGATACGGCTCACCAGCATGTGAGCGAGGTAATCGGCCAGCACCGCGAGCAACTGGAGTCGTTGGCCGGGACGCTTCTGAAACAGGAGACGCTCGACGAGGCGGATGCGTATGCCGCCGCCGGGCTGCCCAGTCAGGTTCCCGGTTCCCATGACGCCGAGACGCCCAGTTCCCATGACGACGAGGCTTCCGGGACCCATGCCGGCCAGGCTTCCGGGACCCATGCCGGCCAGGCTTCAGGGTCCAGTCACGGCCTGGCACCCGGCCCTGAGCCTCTCTATCCCGGCTCGGAGTCGAGGTCCGGTCGGGAAAACGGCAGGACTGACTCGCGGAACTCAGTAGCGTGAGCGCGCGCGACGGGCAGGCGCCCGAGGCGTGGGCGAGTTAGGTCTCCAAGGGCTCGGCGGGCGCCTGTTTGGGCAGTAGCCGGTGGCCGTCGACCACGGCGGTGGCCAGGTCGATGAGCTTGCGGTTGTCGATGCGGGAGCGCTCGCGCAGCATCTCGAAGGCAGCATCCTCATCGATCGAGTGGCGCTCCATCAGGATCCCCTTGGCCCGTTCGATCAAGGCCCTCCGGCCGAAGGCACCCCGGAGGTCCTGGTATTCGGCGAAACGCCGCAACACGATGTCAATCGAGCTCTGCCAATCCTCCACGTCGTGATCGGAGATGTGGGCAAACACCCCTCGTTTGGAGGCCTCCTTGACGAAACTCGGATCGGGCGCGTGGAGCAGCGCGATCACGGGGCAGGCGGATTCTCGGACGATCTTGTCGATCAGGTCCAGAGCGTGCTCCGAGCTATCGCCCAGGCCGACAAGCGCGACGTCGGGGCGTTCCCGGAGGGTCACGGCACCGACGTCCCGTACCTCGATTTCTCGGGCGATCACCTCGTGCCCGAGGGCGACTACGGTCTGGGCGACCACAGACAAGCGGTCCCTGCGCTCGTTTGCGATCAGGACTCGAAGATGGATTATCCCGTCGGTTTCGGTTGGCATACATGAATTCTAAGTCCGGCTTGACGGCCCAGTCCAGTCCCATGTCCGGCCACCCATGACGAGAGTACGATCCGAGATGTCCGCCTCGACCCTTGGCGGGCGGTCTCCCCGGCCCCAACCTCCGGCCGGTGTAAGAGGTGACCAGAACGGTCGCCTCGACCAACGCGGTCCAACCCTCCAAAGTGAGGCAACACCATGATCTTCTGTCTACGTCATCAAGGAGTACGAGCGGGCGGTTGTGTTCAAGCTCGGCAAGATCAAGGGCGATGCACGCGGACCCGGGCTGATCTTCATCATACCCTTTGTCCAGCGGATTCACCGTGTGTCACTGCGGATCATCACCATGCCGATTCAGTCTCAGGGCATCATCACCAAAGACAACGTCAGCATCGATGTCTCCGCCGTGGCCTACTACCGGGTCGAAGATCCGATTCGGTCGGTGCTCGCGATCGAGAACGTCAAGGAGGCAATCAATCAGATCGCCCAGACCACCCTGCGTGCGGTGGTCGGTCGCCACACCTTGGATGAGACGCTGTCGGAGACCGACGCGATCAACCAGAATATTCGTGAGATCCTCGATGTGCAGACCGAGGCGTGGGGGATCAAGGTCACCGTGGTGGAGCTCCGCGACATCCAGCTGCCCGAGAGCATGCAGCGAGCGATGGCCCGTCAGGCCGAGGCCGAGCGTGAAAAGCGGGCCAAGATCATCGCGGCTCAGGGCGAAGCCCTCGCCGCCGGGGAGCTGGCCAACGCCTCGGATGTGATGATGGCCCATCCGCTGGCCTTGCAGTTGCGCAACCTGCAAACCCTGGCTGAGGTTGCCGTTGACAAGAACTCCACGGTCGTCTTCCCGGCTCCCCTGATGAGCACGATCGCCGAGCTCGGCGCTTTCTTGGCCCGCGAAAGCCAGGCGGCGGAGGCGTCTCGCGAATCGGCCTCGACACCGGGGGCTCACAACGGCGAGGTCCCCTCATGATCAGACCGCGGGAGCGGGGCACGCCTCTTCCACGGGTGGTGACCGCGCGGGCGTGACGGCGATCAGTTTCCGGCCACCGCCGCAGCGGCGACCAGCTTATGACGCCTGCGCGAAGCGGCGAAATTCGGCCGCGCCCGCCAGGTCTGCTCAGTGATCGCCTTCGGGGAACCGAACAGGTGTCCCTGGGCATAGGTGACGCCAAGATCCTGCAAGACGTCAGCCGTATCCTGGTTTTCGACGCCCTCCGCGATCGTTTGTTGACCGAAGTCGTTGGCGAGAGCGACGATGGCCCGAACCACGACATGTCCCGCTGGCTGCGGCAAACATCCTGGACAAACTCTATGTCGATCTTGAGTTGCTGAACGGGAAGCCGCTTCAGGTAGGTCAGGCTGGCGAAACCGGTTCCGAAGTCATCTAGAGAAAAGCGGCATCCGAGGGCAACCAGGCGCTCGGCGAACCGGGTGGCCCGATCCATGTCATGCATGACGGCAGTCTCGGTGATTTCGAACACCAGGTTGGCCGGCCTCGTTGAATTACTTAGTAACCCGCGCTCGATCAGCTCCAGCATTCGAGGGTCGCCGATGGACGCTGCCGACAGATTGACTGCAACGACGGCCCCCCGCGAGGCGATCTTCGTAGCTTCGGTGATGACCCACTCATCGATCTCGGTGATCAGCCCGCATCGCTCGGCGGCTGGGAGAAAGGCCGATGGCAAAATCGGCTGATTTGAGCCGTCGCGCATCCGCAGCAACAGCTCATGCTGGACAACCGTTCCCGTCGCCAGCTCAACGATGGGCTGAGCGTGCAGCACGAGTTGATCGTCGGCCAGCGCTTGGCGGATTCGGCTGACCCAGGGCTCGAGGTCGGCGGCGTGAACCGTAGGCGTGCTCGCCGCGTTGAAGATCTCCGTGCGTGATCCGCCCAGGGACTTGGCGTGATACATGGCGCTGTCGGCCCGTTGAAGCAGACTATCGGGGGTTTGGGCGATATCTGCGCGATCGCAGATCGATATTCCAATGCTCGCGGCCACAGTCACATTGCCGTGTTCGAGGACGATCGGGAGATCCAGGGTCCGGCGAATACGCGAGGCGACCTCGCTGGCGTCGTTGCGGTGGTCCAGCGAAGGGAGCAGCACCACGAATTCGTCCCCGCCCAGCCGGCAGACGCTGTCCATGGGCCGAACGGCGCTCAGGAGCCGCCTGGCGAATTCGCGCAGCACGGCATCTCCGGCGGCGTGCCCCCCGGTGTCGTTGATCTCTTTGAAGTGATCGAGGTCGGCGAAGATCAGCGCAAGCTGTTGTCCGGAGCGCTCGGCGGAGGCCAGGGCCTGGGTGAGACGATCGATGAGCAGATTGCGGTTGGGCAGACCAGTCAGGGCGTCGTGCGTCGCCTGCTCAGTCAGCGCGGCTTGGGCGAATTCAAGTTCGTGCATCTTCTCGGCCTGTTCGCGCCCGAGACGATCTATCTCCAATTTCTGAGCGTTCTGCTCGGTCAGATCAGCGAACGTGACGCAAAGCAAATGCTGGGACTCGATGTCCAGCCTTGACGTGTTCACCCTGACGGGAATCTCCAGTCCCGCACTGCTGACCAGCGTGAGTTCGAAGGTGGCCCGATCTGGAGTGCCGCTTGTCTGCAGCATGCGGTCAGCCCCGAGGGGGACCAGCGAGGCGATGGGTGAGCCGATGATGTGCTGGAGAGGACGAGCTATCAGCTCGGCGAGTCGGCGGTTGGCGTACAGGATGGTTCCGGCTGCCGATACGGTCGCCGCACCGTCGCGCATGTTGTCCACGAACAGTCGGTAGGGCCGGTCGGCGCTGGACAGGGTGAATACCTGGGCGGCCGGTGAGCCGTCTCGGACGACAAGAGCATCCACCTCTCCGCTCCGGATCGCCCGGAGGGTTTCCTCGGCTTCGCTGAGGCGCGCATGAACATCGGGACCAGCAAGCGCGGGCGCCTGTGCCTCATCTTCGTTCGACCGGGCTCGCGCCGGTGTCGAGCGGCCAGCCGCGACGCGCCTTGCATTCATTGATCAGCCATGGGTGGTCGCGATGTCTGGCACATCCAGGGCGAGGAGCACCTTGATGTGATCGGACATGTCGCCGACCAGCATCCGCATCGGCAAGGGATGATCTTTGATCAACGTTGGTGTCGCCATGACGTTGTGCTGGCTGGTCAGCGCCGGTTCCTGGTTGAGGTCGACGATGTTGAGCTGGTGGCGTCCGCGGAGATGCACGTCGCAGAGCTCCCGGATGTTGGCGATGGCCCGGGCCGACGAGTCAGAGGCCCCGCTGACGAACAGCGTCAATTCATATTGCTCGTCGCCGAGCTCGACCAGCGCGTGGCGGAACTGCTCGAAGGTCAGTGCGTGCTCCGCGGACATCGTCATGCCTGCCGCAGCTGCAGGCCGACGAGCACCCGGTCGGAATCAGACAGGTCTCCGATGATCTTTCGCATCGGCGCCGGCAGTCGGCGCACGAGCGTCGGGATAGCCACGATCTCATCACCGGCAGCGAGCTGCGGGTTCTCCAGGAGATCGACGATCTCAACGTCGTAACGCGAATCCAGGTGCTCCTCACAAATCTGCATGAGGTTCGCAAAGGCGCGCAGCGACTTGGGGGACTGCCCGGCGACATAGAGTCGCAGATTCCACTGTTCCGGCTCATCCGTTGCCACGGACTGACCGGTCGAGGCCGGGTGAGTCATCGCGTCACCAGCGGATGCCCGGCGGCGGCGCCAACCACGAGCGGGATGGGCTCGGGAAGATCGCTGCTGCGCAGGCGGCCCTGCTCCAGCCGCTGCTCGGCGCCCTCCTCCCGACCGGTCGCGCCACGGCTGAGCATCTGGTCGACCGCCTCGGATTCATCAGCGAACTCGCGCCATAGCGCAGCGACCTGAGCCTCCACTGACTGACGCGCCCGTTCCAAAGCGTCTCGGCGTTGCTGAAGCTCCTCTTGCTGACCGACGGCATCCGACTGCTCCTGCGCCTCCTGAGCGGAACGCGCGGAGCCGGTCAGCACACCGTGTGGTCCCACGTACACGTCGGCAAGTTCGATGCCCCGATCGGTCAGCAGGAACTCACGGACCTGGTTTGAATGCGCCATTCCGCGAGACTTGAGCACCGAGAGCACGCGATTGTGCTCGCCGTTGCCCTCGAGTGTGCGGAGCACCAAGACGGTGTCGATCAGAGAGGCGACCATCTGCTCGACGGGCTCCCGCTGATCCTCGGTGACCAGCGTTGTGAACAGTGCCGTGATGCGCTTGGCCTTCAGGAAGTCAACTTGGCGCGTCAGCATCGCGGTTGCCGCACGACCTCGATCGGCAACGCCGCTCACGTTCACGAGATCAGAGATGGGATCCATCACAACCACCGCGGGCTCAAAGTCCTCGACGAGGTTCTGCATCGTCAGCAGATGGGCCTCGAGACCGAGATGGCTGGGCCGAACGCAGCGGAACCTCAGCAAGCCGGCCTCGACCCATTTCTCGAGGTGCATTCCCACCGAACCCATGTTGCGGATGATCTGCTCCTGGGATTCTTCGAACGCGAAGTACATGGCCTTCTCTCCGCGCGCGCATGCCGCATCGCAGAACTGCGCGGCGAGGGTCGACTTGCCGGTCCCGGCGGTGCCGCTGACGAGTACCGAGCTGCCTTTGAACGGCCCGCCGCCTCCGAGCATCAGGTCAAGACGGTCAACCCCGGTTGATACGCGCTCGTCTGACACCGGGTGCTGGAGCAGCAGCGACGTGATCGGCTGCATCGAGATGCCCCGCTGACCGATCAGGAACGGATATTTGTTAGTGCCATGGAGCGAGCCGCGATATTTCAGGACTCGCAAGCGTCGGGTGGACACGTCCTCGGAGACGTGGTGATCCAACACGATCACGCAATCAGAGACATATTCCTCGATGCCGCGGCGCGTCAGCCGGCCCTCGCCCTGCTCGCCGGTGATCACCACCGTGACCTCTCGCGCCTTGAGCCACACGAACAGGCGCTGCAGCTCCGAACGCAACGTGGCCACGTCCTTGAACGCACTGAACAGCGTCTCGATGGTGTCGATCACCACGCGCTTGGCTCCTACCGTGTCGATCGCAGCGCCGAGGCGGATGAATAGGCCGTCGAGGTCCCAGTCCCCGGCTTCCACCATCTCAGCGGCCACCACGCTCACGTGGTCCACCACAAGCATGCCGTCCTTCTCCAGGGCGGCTAGGTCAAACCCCAGAGACGCGACATTGGCCACGATGTCATCGTGGGTTTCTTCGAACGCCATGAACACGCCGGGCTCGTTGAACTCGGTGATTCCGCGGACGAGGAACTCCATGGCCAGCAAAGTCTTACCGGAGCCCGCCGGACCGCACACGAGCGTCGGGCGTCCACGGGGTAAGCCGCCTCCGGTGAGTTCGTCCAGGCCACGGATCCCTGTCGGAGCTTTGGGTAGAAGGGGCAGCCCGACGGGCGCGTCGTCCGCTGGCCTCATGAGTGAGCTGTCAGGCGTTGTGATGGCCATACGCTTCCTTTGCTGCTCGGGTTGAGCCATAGCGGAAGCGTCAGTCCCAGAGGGCGCGACCGGACTTGCGGTTAGAAACCTTCGTCCAAACAACGGCGAGAACCTGAGCGCCTCACGAGCCTAAACGTCGGGGGGCGCGCCGCGGATCTCACGTGAGTACGTATGTATCGGCAGCGATCGCCGAGAACTTGAGCCCGGCGGGTTATGCGGCTGGATCAGCACCGGTGGGGAGACGCTCCGACAACGTCCAGAGTTCAAGTCTCGCGCGTTCCCGCAGGCTTTCCAGGCACGCACGGGTGCCTCACGAACGTCTGGCTATGCGGCTGCGGACGACGGACTGGCCGTCGCGCTGTCCCGGGCGATGTGAACGCCCAGCGCATGCCGTACCTCAGCGTCGAGCTTGTGGGGCGTGTCACGGTCAATGATGGCCAGCGCCTCCTCATCCGTCAGTGGACCACGGTATGGCCGGTCGGCGGTCAGCGCCTCGTAGATGTCGGCAACGGCAAGCACCCGCATCGGCAGGTCCAGCTCCCCGGCTGTCAGCGATCGGGGATAGCCGCTGCCATCGAGCTTCTCGTGGTGGTTGGCGGCCAGTTCGGCCAGCTCCGCAAAGCATGGTGCACGCTCGAGGATTCGCAGCGTGTGCATGGGATGGGTCTGGACGGCCTCGAACTCTTCGTCAGTCAGCTTTCCGGGCTTGTCGAGAATCCGATTGGACACGGCGAGCTTGCCGATGTCGTGCAAAAGCGCTGCGCGCCTCAGGATCCTACGCTCGCAGTCGTCGAAGCCAAGGACCTCGGCGATCCCGTCGGCGATCTCAGCAACGCGTTCGGAGTGGCGCGCGGTGAACGGTGACTTGGCGTCAATGACCCGCGCGAAAGCCTCAGCGATGCGATCGAGCCGGGTGTCATCGCCGATGAGCGCGAGATCCGGCGGCTCCCACTCCGCCACGTCCGGGGCTTCCATCGAGGCCCAGAACCCACGATCGCTGGCGAAGTTCAGGAACGCGTCTACGAGCGTCGGATCAAACCAGCGCCCGCGGCGCCGCTTCGCAACCCTGCGCGCCGCCCGGATACCTCCGGTGGCGTAAAAGACCTCGATCGTCTGGGCCAGACATAGGATGCGTGCTGGCAACGGGATCGCTTCACCCAGCAGGCCGTCGGGCATGCCGTTCCCATCCCAGTGTTCGTCGAGACTGCGGATCGCGGCCGCGGTTCGCTCGGAGAGAAAGAGCATCCGTGCGATCTCGGCGCCACGATCACACCTCGCCTCCATGAATTTGCGCGTGACGTCTCCTTCATCACTGATACGGCGCAGCACATCTACCTTTCTGCGCAGTCCCGCACCCGGTGCCACGGTGCGCAGCGACCACAGAAAGGCCGAGCGCCGGTCGCTCCAGTCGATCAATTTGGATGTCGCCTTCGCCTCACGGTCGTCTGCGTCGAACACAATCGACATTCGGTTTGCGTTGGCTGAGCACCCGGCGTCCTTGAGCAGCAGCGCATAGAACAGGTCGGAGCGCTCATCGGCGTCCAGGTCGAGCTCAGCAGCCAGACGCATCCCTATGAGACAGGTGCGCACAGCGTGACCACGCGGCTGTCCCTCGGCGATATCGAGCGCGTGCGACAGAGCACTGATAACTCCGGAAAGCGCAAACTGCTGCATGGTTGACGCATCGACGACCGGCCGGCCACACTTGAGCGGCGTCCGGCACTGGCTGTACCAACGCCGAGGGCGCCGCCTCGCGGCAGCGCCCTCGTTCCGAACGAGATATGGCTCGATGGGCTCCTACCTAACGTGAACCCTCCGGCGGATCGTGTAGTCCTCCCGGCCATGATGAACGGTCACGCTGATCAGATACACGCCGGCTACGAGCTGGCGGGAAGCGGTCAGGTGGATGGTCTCGATGCCGCCACGGCCACGCATCGAGCCGTCGGCGACGACGCCCCGCCCATGACCCTCGCTGCCGCTAAACGCCGTCAACGTCGCGGTGACCATGTGGCCGGCCGCCCCGGGATCGAAGATGGAGCATTTCATCCGTCGATTCCCTGCGGTGAAGTGGCACGAGAACAGCGCACCGTAGGGGTACCTGACCGCAAGTCCGCGAGGACCGGTCGAGCCCATTGCGCCCGCTGGACCCGTGCGCCCGTGGTCCCTGTGGCTCCCGCGGGACCCGTGGCTCCTGTGGCGCCCGCGGGGCCGTGGGCTGGGACCCGTGGCGCCCGTCGCCCCCGCGGCTCCGGTGGCGCCCTGAGCTCCTGTGGCGCCCGTGGCACCCGTCGCCCCCGTTGCACCCTGAGCTCCTGTTGCTCCCTGGGCGCCTGTGGAACCCTGGGCGCCTGTTGCTCCCTGGGCGCCTGTGGAACCCTGGGCACCTGTGGAACCCTGAGGGCCAGCAGGGCCGGCCGGACCCTGCGGTAGGCCGGTAGCCGTACCCCCAAGTGCTACATACGCGCTGCTGGCCGCACCGTTTGAATCGGTCGTGTCGATGAATATGCCGCTGTTCGAGGCGCCGGTGCCTTGCGGATTGAACCGCACCTGCAGGGTGCAGGTGCCGCTCGGCTGAATCGTCCCGCCGCACGTGCCTGAGCTGACGAAATAGTCGTCGCCATTTTGTCCGTTGGAGTAGTCGAAGGTCTCTCCAGTGACCTGCAAGGTCGTGGAGTCGACATTGGTGAGCGTCACCGTCTGGGGTGCTGTGGTGCTCTGAGTCGGGGTCCCGGGAAACGTAAGGGACGTAGCGCCGACAGACAAATCCACGGGCTGGATGGTGACCGACGGAGTGCTAGTGGAATCCAGTGAGTACGAGGTTAGGTAGGCGCCCGCTTCGACGAAGTCCGAACCGCCGCCGCCGGCAGCGAACGCGCCGCCCCCGCCGCCACCGTAATAACCGCCGCCGCCGGCGCCACCCGCCTGATAGGGCGGATAGAAGAACATGCCGGCGCCGCCGCCAGTTCCGAGTGAGCCGGCGCCGCCATCGAGGCTCCCGCCAGACCCACCTCCCGTGCCACCGGCGGTTTGGCTGCCGCCGCCCCCGGCGCTGCCGTAGCCGTCGTTGCCGGACCCGTCCTGGCCGCTAACGGCGCCGGCGCTGCCGCCCTGCGCCGGTGTGTCGTATCCATAACCGGCGCCGCCACCGCCACCGGCGACGAGCAAGCGCGTGGTCAGGTCACCCGAGGTTGTGCGAATATCGGAGGCACCGCCGCCCGACGCACCGCCATCGTAGGGCGCCGCGTTGCCGCCCCCGTTGAAGCCGCCCGGGGCGTAAGCTCCGCCGCCGCCATTGCCACCCACGTACACGTAAAGCGTCTGGCCGGGGGTGACGGGGATGTCCGACGTAACCACTCCGCCCTCGCCTCCGCCGTTGGAGCTGGTGTCGGAGCTGCCACCGGCACCGCCCACAGCGGTGGCGTTGATCGTGTCGACCCCGGCGGGAACCGTGTAGGTCTGGACAGCGCCCGTATAGCTGAACGTGGTCGAAGATGCCGCGAGGGCCGCTCCGGGAGCGATGGCCAGGGCCGCGACGCAACAGGTCACGGTCGCCGCAGCGAGAGCGCTCGGTTTTATTGAGTTGGTGAAATCCACCTCATCGCTATCGGCACCACACCGCCGCTCGCTTGAGCACTGCGGAGCGTGCGCTTGACGCGCAAGCCATGTATGTGCATGCCGATCAGGGCCATGATCTGCGCCCCACGACGGGCGCTAAGGCCTGCGTTCTCCCGAACGAAGCCTCTGTCTCGGATGTGCCTGAACCTAGGGCCGGCCCCGGACAGAGCCTCCAAAAGACAGTTTCATGCTTCGAGAGCCGCAGTGAGAAGATTCTCCTATGCCAGAGCTCTGCCGAGGTGCGTCGGAGGTTTGGGGTTCATGGACCGTGTATCCGACAATGTGCAGGTGAAGATCATCGAGGGGGCCGGCAGATGGACCGAGCCCGACAGCACGGGGGCGACCTATATCGAGCAATTCGCGAGCCGCGACCTGAGCGTCGGCACCTACTCTCTACGCGCCGGAGCGGCCGACACGCAGCGGCCGCACACCGAGGATGAGATCTACGTCGTCACCGGCGGACACGCGAAATTCACCGGTGGCGATGAGACGGTCGAGGTCGGTCCCGGCACAGTGCTGTTCGTGCCGGCTAGCGAAGCGCACCGTTTTCACGAGGTGACTGAAGACCTCGTGCTACTGGTGCTCTTTGGTCCTGCCGAAGGCTCACGCGCGACCTGATTTCGTCCACGAGTGGCGACCACCCAAATTCAGACTGCATGCTGCCGCTTGGATCGAGCACGGGCAGTGATGGTCCCTTGGCAAAACAGTCGCGCCGGTCCCGGCTGCCGGAGGAGCCGTGCTACCCGCCCGGTCGGGGCAGCGTGGTCAGATCGTCGAGCAACTGCTTCTGATCCTCTGCGCCCGCGATCTGTTGGGCCGCTTCACGACAGGCCATCTCATACCTGGCGGCGGCCTCCCAGTCACCAGCCACCGCATAGCCGCGAGCAAGGGCTTCAAACGCATACGCGAGGTCCCAGTCGCCGATGGCGTGGGCTTGACAGATCGCCAAGCATTTTTCGGCGTATGAGACGGCTTGTTCCCCTGAACCCACGGTTGCGTACACATGGGAAACCTGCCAGTCGCTCCGTGCATGATTGGCAGGGGCGCCGGCCTCCTCCCAGAACAGCCGAGATGCATGAGCGGCATCCACCATCAAGTCACTCTCCCGATCGGTTCGGTCCGCCTTCTCCAACAACATCCACGTGTAGTTGAAGAGCTGCACCCCGAGATCCTTCCTCTGATCCGCATCCAGAGGCAACTTGGTGGGCCGTCGCGACATCGCGAAAACCCTACCCCACCCTCAGAGGCCGGACTGCACTATGCAGTCGCAGATAACTTGATTGCACGTCGGCACTGTTTCGCGCAGGCACTCGTCGGCGGCCTCGGTGATCCCGCAACCACCACCTCCTGCGAAGTGTCTCGTGACTTCGGTGATGGTCGGACGCCGTTACCCGGGCTGCCCTGACCGTTGCCCGCTTTGGTACGCCACCAGCGCTCACGGAGCTCGATCAACGCGGCAGCGTTGTCTAGCGGCGACCACGCCCGGGTCATCACGCTTTCACTGCGTGCTCACGAATTCGTGGAGCGGGTAGACGCGAGTCTCAGGTGCGCGGGCGCCCTGTTCCATCATCGGTCCGACAACCGGCATCAACCGGTCCCTAAAGAACGCTTCCCATGCCTCTTGGGACTCCCACACGGTGAAAATGCGGAACACCCCGGCCTGCTCGTCGAACCCGGCCGTGTGCACGAGCGCGCCCTCTGGAGGGTTGCTGCGTGCACCGACTGCCTCCTGGACCAGGTCATAGTTCGGTGTTGTTCGATCGTCGCCTTCGATCGGGAACTCCTGAATAACTGCGGTCGCCCCGCTCGGCCTCCTTGTAGGTCGGGCCTGGAGTTTACGCGCACTTTAGAAGCGATTACGCGGCGCTTCAGAACAGAAGCCTACCCCGTGCTGGCCCGTCTCTGTGCCCTGCGTCCGGGGACTCGTTCCCTGGAGATCCCGCCTCTGTGACCCGGTGAGGAGAGAGCACAGGAGCACCATCATCACCAGATCGCTGTCGGGTCCGACCGAGCGCTGGGTGGTGGCTGCAGGAATGACACCGTCGTCGGCCTCCACCGTTAGCGGGTCGGAGACCTCACGCTTCCAAAACGCTTAGTGACGGGCCTGGCTGTTCCCGGAGAAGCTTTGTGCAGGACTAAATAAGCCGCGATTACCAGGGCAATTTGTTAGTGGGCACGGGTGGTTTCGAACCACCGACCTCTCGCGTGTGAAGCGAGCGCTCTCCCGCTGAGCTACGCGCCCTAAGGCGACATGACTTTAGCGTGAGCGGCCCAGGGTTGCCTCGCCTCAACCATTCGATCGACTACGCGCGGCGGCCTTTCGATTTGGGCGCAATGAGCCGATAGGTCTCTGGTTGATGTCGGTTACGAAACAGCTGAGTAGCCAGGAAGCGCCCGTCGAGGATGCGGGCCGTACGGTCTCGGCCCGGCTCGACCGTGCCCGCACGGGCTTTCGCGAGCATCCTACGAGGACGCTGGCGCTGGCCATCCGCTGCGACGACAGAGCCAAGTCGTTGGGCAGCCACCCGCTCCGGGCCCGAGCCCTGGCGCTCCAGGGCCACGTTGCGCTCCACCGCGGAGACATCCGCAGCGGGCTTGCGCTCGTTCTGGAGGCCGAGCAGCTGCTCAACGATTGTGTCGACGAGCATCTTGTGGCTCAGGCGGAGGTGGGCGCCCTCCGCGCTCAGGTCAGCTTTTTCACCGGCGCCTACTCGCACGCGCTTTCAGGCGCGGAGCGCTCGATCGAGTTCGCCGACCGCAGTGAGGATGTCCGGCTACAGATCTTTGCCCGCCGGGCGGCCTTCATCGTGTTCGGCAACGTGAGCGTGCGCGAGCTCGACCGACGGCTGGAGGGGCTGCTGGATCTCGCGGTGGAGGCCGGAGATGTCTGGGAGCAGGCGATCACCTACAACGACATCGCCTGCTATCGGGAGACCACCGGCGACACGGACGGAGCGCGGCAGGCCATTGACCGGGCGCTGGCCCTGGCCCGCCTGACCCGCCCCAACAGCTTTGCGCTGGCGGTCATCCACTCCACCCGGGCCGATATCGAGTTGCGCGCGGGGAACCCCACGGCAGCGCTCTGCGACGCCGAGCGGTCACTCGCTCTGCTGGCTGAGAGCAGCCAGCCGAATCCATACGTCCTGGGCGCCAGCGTGCGGGCTCAGGTGGTGGCCCGCATGACCCTTGGCGAGTACGACAACGCCCAGCAGGCCGGTGAGCACGCGCTCAACTGGCTGGGCGAGCGGATGCCGCACACCCGCAGCACGATCTTGGCCGCGGTGGCCGAGGCGCTGCGCGAGGCCGGCCGGACCGAGGAGGCCTACGATGCCCTGTCCCGTTCAGCGGAGCTCGAACGGCAGGCCTTCACCGAGATCTCCGAACTGCAGCTCAGCCTCGAACGGGCCGTGCTGCAGGCGCGGCAGGCCCGCAGCGAGAGCGACTCGCTGGCCGTCAAGAACCGCGAGCTCGCCGAAGCTCACGCCGAGCTCAAGAGCCGCGCAACCCAACTCGAGGCGTTGCAGGAGCAGTTGCGTGATCAGGCCGAGCGCGATTGGCTCACCGGCGTTCACAACCGGCGTTTCCTCGCCCGCGAGCTCGAGGCACCCTCCAGGGCGCCCATCGGCACCCTGTTGAGCGTCGCGGCCGTCGACCTGGACCACTTCAAGGGGATCAACGATCGCTACGGACACAGCGTTGGCGACCAGGTTCTGGTCCGGGCGGCCGAGCTGCTCTGCGACGTCCTGCGCACCTCCGACATCGTCGTGCGCAGCGGTGGGGAGGAGTTTCTCGTGCTGATGCCCCTGACCGATGCAGATGCTGCCATCAGTTGCTGCGACCGTATTTGTCGGGCGATCCGCGATGAGTCATGGGCTGACATCGCCGACGGGCTCGCGCTGACGACCAGCGTCGGCGTCGCCACGGCCGAAGCCACAGAAGACCTGGAAGCGCTCGTCAAACTCGCCGACAAACGGCTCTACTCAGCCAAGCGCTCCGGTCGCGACCGCGTTGTCGCCTCCTAACGAAAAGGGGCGGCCAGCGGGCCGCCCCTACTCTCCGTCAGTGCGAATGGGCCGGAGCCCTCAGATCGAGGTGATCGTTCCGCGCATGTACCCGTTATGCACCATCGAGTACGGGTCACAGGGGTAATTGCAGTACCACTGGAACACGCCGCTCTTGCGCACGACCAGGGTGTAGGTGTGGCTGCCGGGCATGGCGACGATGTTCACGCCAGCTCCCGGCGAGGTGATGCTGTGCTTGGCGGTGTCGGTGTTGTCGATCACCAACTTGACGGGGTGACCGGCGCGGACGTTGAAACTGGTGACGCTGAACGCATCGTGGAGCTTGCCGTCGGGCCCGGGCTTGATCTCGGGGGAGACCGACAGGTACACGGTGTCGAGGACCTGGGCGGTGCCGTTGACCTTGACGACGCGCTTGGTCACGATCGGGCGGGGTGCCGGCCGCTGGGCGGCGCTTATGACCGCCACGTCGACGCCAATGAGGGCGAGTACGAGTGCGAGCGCGCCGAGAATCGAGAGGCCTGCCAGCCTACGGAACTTGCCTGTGTTCCGCGGTGGTTGGGGGCTGGCGAGCGGGAAGTTGTGAGTGTCTTCAGCCATGGTGTCCTCCGTCAATTGCTGTACCCACATGATCGACCCGTCTCGGCGCCCTGGGATCAGGGTTGCGCCCTGGAGTGCATGCGCGCGAATACGGCTCCTCTGCGGGCAAACCCGCAGAGGAGTTGCGGCGGTCAGGAGGATCAGCGCGGCTCTTTCTTGCCCGGGTTGAACAGCCCCTTGGGGTCGAGCGCGCGCTTGATGGCTTCATGCGCTCCAACCGCTGCATCTGACCACTGCCCGAGCAGCTGTCCACGCTTGAGCAGCCCGAGGCCGTGCTCGCCACTGACACTTCCGTCCAGCTCGCGGGCCAGGGCGAACAACTCCTGCGCGGCGGCCATGGCCTGTTGACTCTCCTCGGGATCCCCTGGGTCATAGAGGTAGGTCGAGTGCAGGTTGCCGTCGCCGGCGTGCCCCCACGACGTCGCCTCAACCTGATGCCGGGACCCGATCTCCAGCGTTCGCGCGATCGCCTCGCCAAGCCGGTCCAGTGGCACGACGACGTCCTCGGAGATCTTCTGCCCGCGTGCCGCGGTGACGGCCAGCGACACACCGCCGCGCCAGCGCCAGACCTCGCGGGGGTCGTGCGGCGCGGCGCCGGGGCCGAGGGCTTCGACCAGCGCGGCGCTTTCGGCCTCCGACTCGGCTTCGCAGATGACCAGGAACTCCGGGACCGGGCCGTCCAGGAAGGGGGGTGGGGCGTGCCGAAGGCAACTGCCCTGCAGGTACTCCAGGGCGGCGGGGGTGACGCCTGAGGCCAGGGCCGACTCGATCGCCTCGACCCCCTCGGCGATCGAGCCGTAACCCGCCGCCACCGGAATTGCCATCGGCGGGGCCGGCATGAACCGCAACCATGCGGCGGTGATGATGCCGAGCGTGCCCTCGCTGCCGATCAGCAGCCCGCGGAGGTCGTAGCCGGCCACGTCCTTGCGCACCGGCCCGCCGAAGCGCACCAGCTCGCCGGGCGCGATCACGGCCTCGATGCCGGTCACCCAGCGCGAGGTGACGCCGTACTTGAAGGCGTGCGGCCCGCCGGCGTTTGTCGCCAGGTTGCCGCCGATCTGCGACTGCTCGGCGGCGCCCGGATCGGGGGGAAACAGCAGGCCGTTCTCGCGAGCGAGCCGATGAACGGTGGCGGTGCTCGCCCCCGCCTCGACCTCCATCCGCCACAACAGCGGGTCGAAGGAGCGCACCCGGTTGACCCGGTCGAGCGCAATCGCCAATCCCGGGCCCTCGAACCGCGGCACCGCCCCGCCGCAATACCCGCTGCAGCCGCCGACGGGCAGGATGGCCACGTCTGCCCGGTAGGCCCACGCGACCAGATCGCGCACCTCCTGCGGCGCTGCCCGGGTGAGCCACCACCGGGGCTATGCCGTCCAGGCCGCTGGCATCCTCGATACGCACGTCCAGCGCGACGTGGGCATCGCCCACGATCTGCGCGACGGGTGCCGTCAGGTCCATGAGGCGGTTATATCGCGCCTTTACCCGACCAAAACTTCGTAATGACGAAGTGGAGGCAGGAAGAACGTCTACAGCCGGACGATGTTCTGGCCGGCAACGCCTCGCGTGATCCCGCGCAGGTCCACGAAGAGCGAGGCCTCGCGCGCGATCTGCTCGTGATCGACGCCGGGGTGGGCCGTGACCAGCACCACGGCGTCGGCGCCGCTCAGGGCGTCGGGCAGCTCGGAGCTGTGCAGCCCCAGGTCGTGCAGCTCGGGTACGAACTGGTCGTGGTAGACGAGCTCGGCGCCGCGTCGGCGCAGCACGTCGATGATCCGCAGCGCGGGAGACTCGCGGATGTCGCCGATGCCACCCTTGTAGGCCACCCCGAGTACCGCGATCTTTGAGCCGTTGATCGGTTTGGCCACGTCGTTGAGCGCGTGCTCGATGCGCTCCACGCAATAGTGCGGCATCTGCTGGTTGATCTTGCCGGCCAGCTCGATGAACTCGGTCGACATCTGGAACTCGCGGGCCCGCCAGGTCAGGTAGAACGGATCAACGGGCAGGCAGTGGCCGCCCATCCCGGGTCCGGGCTCGAACCGCATGAAGCCGTAGGGCTTGGTGCTGGCCGCGTCCACGACCTCCCAGATGTCGATGTTCATCCGCTCGGCGAGCATGGCCAGCTCGTTCATGAGGGCGATATTGACCGAGCGGAAGATGTTCTCCAGAAGCTTGGTCATCTCGGCCGCCTCAGGCGTGGAGACTCGTTCGATGTGGTCGCACACCCGACCGTAGAGCTCGGCGGCCCGGTCCGTGCAGGCGCCCGTCATCCCGCCGATCACCTTCGGCGTGTTCTTCAGCGTGTAGTCGGTGCGGCCGGGGTCGACCCGTTCCGGCGAAAAGGCGACATTGACGTTCTCGCCCACCCTCAGCGAGCCGCCGCGCTCGATCGCCGGCACCAGCAGCTCCCGGGTCGTCCCCGGATAGGTGGTCGACTCGAGCACGACCAGCTGCCCCTCGCGCACGACTTCCGAAAGCGCCTCGGCCGAAGCCACGAGGGGCCGCAGATCGGGCTCCCGGTTGTCGTTCAGCGGCGTGGGAACGCAGATGATGATCGCCTCGGCCTGTGCCAGCAGCGCGTAATCCGTAGCTGCCTGGATCTTGGGCAGCACGGCGTGAAGCTGCGCGGACGGGATGTCCTCCACGTAGGAATCGCCCGCCCGCAACGAGTCGACCTTGCGCTGATCGATATCGACGGCGATCACCTCCTCGCCCGCCTCCGCGAAAGCGACGACCAGGGGTAGACCCACGTACCCGAGACCCACAACCCCGATTGACATGCCTTGCAGACTATCGGCCGCGCTGGCTCGAACTGAGCTCTGAAGACCGCTCCGCATGCCCGGCGCTCAGGCTCTACGATCACAGATGGATCGTGCTAGGTGGGGCGCTAGCGGTGCCCTGTAACCCGCAATCCGCTCCAGCGGGGCTGAATTCCCTCACGAGGGGTGGACGTCCGCGGACAGCATCTCGTGTGTGACGGTGATGGTCTGGTCCCAAAGCGATGGAGGCCCGTGAACCAGGTCAGGTCCGGAAGGAAGCAGCCTTAAGCGGTCACCCCCAGGCGCGAAGGGGGCGCCAAACCGGAGTCACCCACAGGACCGCCCCGCGGGTTTACACCACAAACGAGGGTGCACGATCCATTTTCGCGGCGTCCGACCGGGGTCGCGCCGCAACCCCGGGACCTCCACCCATCCGTCCCGCAGCGGCCTATACCTGCTCGAGCAAGCCGGCGATCGTCGGCGCTCGTATTCGGCCCTCGACGGTTTCGCGCGACTGCAGCCAGGCCTCGGGATCAGCGGGGCCTCCGTCCCGGGTGTAGACGTGCTCATATCCCTGTCGGCGCAGGACGTCGAGAACCATGTCGTTATAGGCGCCGTAGGGAATCGCGAGGCTGTGGATCTCGGCGCCGGTCAGCTCGTCGAGCAGCCGCCGGCCCTGCGCGACCTCGTGTTCGAGCCGGTCGTGCTCCAGCGTGGTCCAGTCGTGATGCTGCAGGCCATGGTTGCCGATCGTCATGCCAGCGGCCAGAAGTTCCTTGAGGTCGCGCTTGCTGAGGAAACCCGGTTCGCCGAGCCATCCAGGCACGATGAAGAAACTGGCTCGCAGACCGCGGCGCTGGAGCGCGGGCAGCACGACGTCGAGGTCAGACCAGTTGCCATCGTCGAAGCTCAGGCCGATGTCCTGCCGGCCGATGCACGCGTCGAGCGTGGCCTCGAGGGTCTCCTGGGTGACCCAGAGCTCACGCTCGCCGGGGGCGAAGTCGCGTCCGATCGGCCGGCCTACGCCGTGGAAGCTGAGATTCAGGATCTGGTCGGCCATCAGGTCGGGATGATCGCATCCGCCGCCGACCCGTGAGAGCCGTTGGGCGGGATCCGGGCGATCGTTCCTCGGCCTTCACCTGATGCGCGGCTACGCGAGACCGAGAGCAGCGAACGCGCGGCCGTAGATCTCGCGGACAACATCCCGCTTGCGGTCGTTGTAATCGATCACGTCGCCCCGGGAGAGGCGGGTTCGATGCGCGGCGGCCTGCTTGGCGCGGATGTACAGGTCGCGGTCCTCGGGGTTCTCGCGCAGCCAATCACGGAAGATCAGGTGCCGAGCCGGCTCGGGACAGCCCGGAGACCAGACATGAAGGTTGCCCCTCGGCTGGGTGGAGCGCAGCAGCCGGTGCTCGTACCACCAGGGCTCGCGAATCACCAACGTGAAGCCGTGCTGGGCCAGGGCGGGAGCGTAGGCGGCCTCGTCGGTGCCATCGGCGACGGTTAGGTCGATGTCGATGGTCGGCTTGGCCGGCAGTCCGGGTATCGACGTGGATCCCACATGTTCGAGGGCCAGCACCGCGGGGCCGAGCGCCTCCCTGACGAGGGCTTCCAGCCGTTGAAATGCGGCCGGCCAGGACGGGTCGTAGGGGACGAGCGCAACATCGGTCGTCGGCCCGTGCCCGGGCAGGTAGGGACTCTCGCCGGGCGGGGCCTGGGCATCGTTGAAGGTGGTGATGTCGGTGGGTTCCGGCACGCGAGGTTTTCCAGCCTGCCACAAGTTCCTGAACCGGACCACCTCATGGCTCACCAGCGGACCGAGAAGCGGACAAGGTGGCCCCCGGGCAGCTGGGCCAGCCAGAGGCCCGGCCCGGACCCCCTAGACTCGCGCAGGTGTCTGCAGGTCCCTCGCTCTATCGTCGTCACCGGCCGCGCACGTTCGCCGATGTGGTCGGTCAGGAGCACGTCGTGCGCACGCTTTCGCACGCCGTCGAGCGCGACCAGATCCACCACGCCTACCTGTTCGTCGGCTCGCGCGGCACTGGCAAGACCAGCATGGCCAAGATTCTGGCCGCTTGCCTGAACTGCGTGAGCGGGCCGACCGTGTCGCCCTGTGGGACATGCGACTCCTGCCTGTCCATCGCGGCGGCGAACTCGCTCGACGTGATCGAGATGGACGCCGCCTCCAACAACTCTGTCGACGACATTCGCGAGCTGCGCGAGAAGGTGGCCTACGCGCCGGTGTCCGGTCGCCACAAGGTCTACATCCTGGACGAAGCCCACATGCTCTCGACCCAGGCCTGGAATGCCTTCCTGAAGACGCTCGAGGAGCCGCCACCGCGGACCGTGTTCGTGCTGGCCACCACCGAGGCGCAGAAGGTGCTGCCCACCGTCGTGGACCGCTGCCACCGCTTCGACTTTGGTCGCCCGACGGCCGAGCAGGTCCTCACCGTCGTCCGACGCGTGGCCACAGCGGAGTCGATCACCATCGAGGACAGCGCCGCGGCGCTGATCGCGCGCCACGCCACCGGATCCTTCCGCGACGCCCTGGGGACGCTCGAGCAGCTCGTGACCTACGCGGGCGAGATGACCATCAGCCCGGCCGACGTGCTGTCGGTGCTCGGCGTCGCCGATTCCGAGCAGCTGGCCACAGCGGTCGACGCGATCGTTGCCCGCGACCCGGCCGCCGCGCTGCGCGCCGCCGCCGCTCTAGCCTCATCGGGGCGCGACGCAGGGCAGGTGTTGCGTGATCTGGAGGTGCACGCCCGCGAGTTGCTGACCGTGCAGGTGCTGGCGGAGGTCCCGGCCGAGTTGCGGGTCACAGCCGAGCGCGATCAGCGTCTGGCCGAGCAGGCGCAGACGCTGGCGCAGACCGATGCCGTGCGACTGCTCGAGCTGGTCTCCAGCGCGCTGGAGGCCACGGCCAACGGCGCGCAGCCTCGCATCCAGTTGGAACTCGTCCTGATCAAGGCGGCCGCGCCGGAGATGGACCCGTCGATGAGCGCTCTGCTGGCGCGGATCGAGAGGTTGGAGCGGGGCGGCGGTTTGCGCGCAGTGCCCTCGTCTCCCGCGTCGCCCGCGACCCCGGCTCCTCTCTCGCTGGCTCCCGAGCGCTCGCAGCCGCCCGAACCGGAGCCGCCCGAGCCCGAATTCCCGCCCGAGCCGGAGCCGCTCGAGTCCGAATTCCCGTCCGAAGCGGAGCCGCTCGAGTCCGAATTCCCGTCCGAACCGGAACCGCTCGAGCCCGAGGCCGCCCCGGCGCAGGCCACGCCGATCGTGAGCGAGGTCCCCTCGCCGGCGGTGGCGGGCCTACCCACCAACGGCACAGCCACGGAAATAAGCGACATGCACCGCCTATGGCCCGCTGTGATCGAGCTGGTGCGAGGCGGGAATGCCATGCTCGGGGTGCTGCTTGAGTCCGCGCGCCCCACATCGGTGACCGAGCGCGAGCTCGTGCTGTGCTTTCCGGCCGAGGCGGCGTTCTACAAGCGCAAGGCCGAGCAGGATGACTATCGCCGCACTACCGCCGAGGCGGTGCGTAACGTCACCGGCCTGACCCTGACGCTGCGCTACGAGCTCTCGGACGCGGCGCTTCAGCCGATGGAGGCCGACCCCCTCTTGGAGGTCAAGCCGATGAGCGACGATGAGCTGGTCCAGCGGTTCGTGGACGAGTTCGGAGCCGAAGAGATCCTGGAAGACGACTCAGAGGGGGAGAGCTGATGCCTCAGCCCGGTATGCCCAACATGCAGCAGATGATGAAGCAGGTCCAGAAAATGCAGGCCGACATGGCCAAGGCTCAGGAGGAGCTCAAGTCCGAGGTCGTCGAGGCGACGGTCGGCGGCGGCGCCGTGACCGTGGAGGTCACCGGTGAGCTCGTGTTCAAGTCGATCACGATCGCGCCTGAGGCGGTTGACCCCGACGATGCCGAGATGCTCTCGGACCTCGTGCTGGCCGCCGTCAACCAAGGCATCCAGGCGGCCCAGGATCTCCAGGCGCAGAAGCTCGGCGCCGCCACCGGCGGGCTCGCCGGACCGGGCGGTCTCGGCGGCCTGGGCATTCCGGGCCTGTAGACGGCAACCGTCCTTGAACACCTACGCCCCGCCGCTTCAGCGGCTGATCACCGAGCTCTCGAAGCTGCCCGGAGTGGGCGGGCGCACGGCGCAGCGCCTGGCCTTCCACCTGCTGCGGGCCAGCGAGGAGGACGCCTTTGCCCTGGCCGAGGCAATCCGTGAGGTCAAGCAGAAGATCGGCTTCTGTGAGATCTGCTTCAACCTGGCCGAGGGGCCGCGCTGCCGCATCTGCCAGGACGAACGGCGCGAGGCGGACCTGATCTGCGTCGTCGAGGAGCCGGTCGACGTCATCTCGATTGAGCGCACACACGAGTTCCGCGGCCGCTACCACGTGCTGGGTGGCGCGCTGTCACCGATCGACGGCATCGATCCAGAGGATCTGAAGATCGAGCAGCTCTATCGACGCGTCGTCGATCCCACCCTCCCGGTTCGAGAGGTGGTGATCGCCACCAACCCCACCACCACGGGCGAGGCGACTGCCCTGCACATAGCTGCTGGCATCCGGGCGATCGCGCCGGAAACGGCGGTCACTCGCCTGGCCTCCGGTCTGCCGGTGGGAGCGGACCTCGAGTACGCCGACGAGCTGACCCTCGGGCGCGCGTTCTCCGGGCGCCGGGCACTCTGACCCCGTAACCTCAGGGCCCTGATGTCCCCGCAGCCCACAGTCGTGATGAAGTTCGGCGGGACCTCGGTGGCCGACGCCGAGAAGATCAAGGGCGCCGCCCGCCGGATCGTCGCTCAACATGCCGCCGGCAAGCGCGTGGTGGCCGTGCTGTCCGCCCGCGGCCACACCACCGACGAGCTGATCCGCTCGGCCGAGGAGGTCTCACCGCATCCGGATCCCCGGGAGATGGACATGCTGCTCTCCACGGGCGAGCGGATCTCCTGCGCGCTGTGCGCGATGGCGATCAACGACCTGGGGCACCGGGCGATCTCGCTGACCGGCTCGCAGGCGGGCATCGTGACCGACACCTCCCACACCAAGGCGCGCATCCTCGATGTGCGCGCCGATCGCATCGTGGAGGCGCTCAAGGAGGACAAGATCGTTCTGGTGGCCGGTTTTCAGGGGGTGTCCACCAGCCGCGACGTGACAACGCTGGGCCGCGGCGGTTCGGACACCACCGCCGTGGCGCTGGCCGCCGCCGTCGGCGCCGAGGTCTGCGAGATCTACACCGACGTCAGCGGGGTCTTCAGTGCCGACCCGCGCATCGTTCCGGATGCCCGCAAGCTGCCCCTGGTCAGCTTCGAGGAGATGCTCGAGATGGCTGCGTCCGGCGCCAAGGTGCTGCAGCTGCGATCGGTCGAATACGCCCGTACCCACGGAGTCAGCATCCACTGTCGCTCGAGTTCCGAGGACGGGCCTGGTACCTATGTGATTGGAGAGGACGAGACGATGGAGCACCCGCTGATCACCGCCGTGACGCATTCGACCGAGGAGGCTCGGATCACCGTCGTCGGCGTTCCGGATCGGCCTGGTGCCGCCGCCGAGATCTTCGAGGCGCTGGCCAACGCCAACGTCAACGTCGACACGATCGTCCAGAACGAGCCCCGCACGCAGGGCTTCGAGGCGGAGCTCTCGTTCACCTGCGCCGCCGAGGATCTGCGCATCGCCGAATCCACCCTCGAGGGAGTGATCGCCAGCTTCGGCTCGGCCAAGCTCGAGACAGACCCCGAGGTGGGGAAGGTGTCGATCATCGGCGCCGGTATGCGCTCGCACCCCGGCGTGGCGGCCAAGGTCTTCCGCGTCCTGGGGGATCAGGACATCAACATCGAGCTGATCAACACCTCGCCGATCAAGATCACCTGCCTGATCCGCGCGGAGTCGGTCCCCACCGCGGTCAATTCACTGCACACCGCCTTTGGCCTGTCGGCCAGCGACATACAGGAAGAGGGCGGCCTGGGAAGGGACGCACGATGAGCGAGGCCGGTTCCGCCCGTGGCCCGCTGGCCACGGGCGTCGAGACAGGCTCCCCCCAGGACGCTACGAGGCGGCCGCCCGCCGGGTATCGCATCGCTGTCGTCGGTGCCACCGGCGCGGTCGGCACCGTGATGTTGCAGTGCCTGAGGGAGCGCGGGCTCGATCAGGACAACGAGCTCGTACTGTTCGCCACGTCGCGCTCCGCCGGTCGTGTGATCGAGGGACGCACGGTGCGCGCGCTCGAGGACGGAGTCGACTTGAGCGGCATCGATATTGCCCTCTTCTCAGCGGGCGGCGGCACCGCCCAGGCGTGGGCCCCGCGCTTTGTCGAGGCCGGCGCCACCGTGATCGACAACTCATCGGCCTTCCGCCGCGACCCGGAGGTGCCGCTTGTCGTCTCTGAGGTGAACCCCCACGCCCTCTGCGATCACCACGGGCTGATCGCCAACCCGAACTGCTCGACCATGCAGCTCATGGTGGCGCTCGCGCCCATTCACCGCGCGGCCGGGATCACTCGCCTGATCGTCTCCACCTACCAGTCGGTCTCCGGCACCGGACAGAAGGCGCTCGAGGAGCTCGACGCCGAGGCCCGTGCGTCGCTCTCCGGAGAGGCGTTGCCCGAGCCGCGGATCTATCCCGACCACATCGCCTTCAACGTGATCGGCGCCGCCGGGAACTTCGCCGCGGGCGACGACCACACCGATGAAGAGCGCAAGATGATGTTCGAGACCGGCAAGATTCTCGACGACCCGAACATCGCCGTCGCGGTCACCTGCGTGCGAGTGCCCGTGCGGATCGGCCACTCGGAGTCGGTCAACCTCGAGACGCGTGAGCATCTCCCGATCGAGCGGGCCCAGGAGCTGCTGGCCCAGGCCCCCGGCCTGATCGTCGAGGAGGTGCCTTCGCCGCTGCGCGCGGAGGGCCGGGATGAGGTCTTCGTCGGACGCGTCCGACGCGATCCGACCCATCCCAACGGCCTGGCCATGTTCGTGGTCGCTGACAACCTGCGTAAGGGCGCTGCCACCAACGCGGTTCAGATTGCCGAGCTGCTGATCCGCGACAACCTCGTGGCATCCCGGCGCCAGCAGGCGGCCGCCTGAGCCGGCTTCGCCCGGCCTAGCCGGAGCTCGGCGCCAGGCCTTGCACCAGCGACAGAAGGTCGGTGGTGTTCGCCGGGTTCGGTGTCGTGGAGACCGGCTGAGCGCCGTAGTGGGTGATGTCCTCGGTGATCGAGATCGAGACGACGTGGCCGGCCAGGGTGCCGCGCACCGTGGTCTGGAGCTGGCGGATCAGGCTGGCCCGATCGATCCACACATCCACCGGCACGGCTGATGCATGGATCCGATTCCGCGACACCGAGGCGAGCTGCTGCGCCGCCTGGCGGTCGACCGACGGAGTGGCTGCCGGCAACTTGGCGATGTTGATCGTGGTCTGGTACTGCGTCGTGCGCAGGCCGCCCACGCTGGCCTGGCCGATCTTCTTGGCGGAACCAGCGGCGGCCGCCGCGAGGAAATCCAGATACTGCTGCGGGTTGGCGAAAATCAGACTCTCCCGAATGAACGAGTCCAGTCCGGGCATCTGGCTGAGCGTGCCGAGCTGGCTCACCTGGACCGACAGCCACGGCTTGCCGCCGGGGATCTGGCTCGCCAGTTCGGACGGCAATCTCTCGTAGATCGTGCCGCCCTCGATCACGATCCGCATCGGCGCGGCTGGGCCACCCGACGATGGGACCTGCATGTTCATCATCATCGAACCGGCGTCGGTCTTGGGCGAGAACGAGCCGCTGGCCGTGAAATTGATGCTCGGTCCGCCCACGGTCTCGTCGAGGCTGATGTTCATCTTCAGCCCGGTCGCCGCCGACACGTCGGCCGCGCGCTCGACGACCATGGCCTCCACGCGCCCGGCGTGCGCGGCACTGCCGCATCCGGCGATGCACATGCTGCTGCTCACGAGACTGGCTGCGATCAGCCAGCCGCGCCGCCTCCGCCAAAGCGCCCCCATGCCTGTGAGGCTACTAGACCGCCGACCGGCCCCGAACCTCACGCGGGCAACTTCGCCGGGACCTGGAGGCTGGTCACGAGGAGGCCGGCGCCACCAGCACCGTCTCCAGCACACGGCGGACCTGGTCGATGGTGACCAGCCCCGTCAGCGTGTCATCGTCACCGGTGGCGATGACCGCGCCGAGCCGTCCAAGCGCCTCGAGCATCAGCACGTCGGTCAGCGGGCGGTCCTCGCCGATCGTGAGCCGGCTTGTCTCACGCTCCAGGATCGAACCCACGGTGGCGCCACCCTGTCCGCTGAGCACCAGGTCCTCGGCGCGTTCCCGGCGAGCGATACCGATGAAGCGGCCGTCGTCGTCGACCACGGGCAGCCACTCGCTCTGATACCGCAGAAACGACTCGTCGAGCGCCTGTTCAACGCTGCTGGTGCCGCGCACCATCACCGGCTCGTGATCCATGATGTCTGACACGCGCACCCCCTGAACGCGGGAGGCGGCGGCCGTGCCGCTGAGCGCAGTCCGCGCCGACTGCCAGAGGAAGAAGGCCAGGAGCATCAACCACAGCCCGATGAAGCTCGAGCTGCGCAGAGTGAGGTAGAGACCAAAGGCGCCGAGCAGCATGCCAAAACCCTCGCCGAGCCGGGCGGCGGTGCGCGTACCCCGCAACTTGTCGTCGGTCACGCGCCAGACCAGGGCTCGCGCGATGCGTCCACCGTCGAGCGGATAGGCCGGAACGATGTTGAAGAGCAGGATGAGCACATTCATGGGTAACAGCCAGCTGAGCGCGAGCAGCACCGGCGTGATCGTCACCGTGCCGTCCAATGCCACCACGTGGATCAGGCGGTGCGGCCCGACCAGGGCAAGGTCAACGCCCAGGCAGACGAGGATGAATACGACGGTGCCGAGCGGCCCTGCCGCGGCGATGCGAAACTCCTCACCGGGCGTCTGCGAGTCCCGGCCCATGTAGGTTGTGCCGCCGAACCCGAACAGTTCGATTCGGTGCACGTCGATACCCTCGCGCCGAGCTGCGATCGCGTGACCCAGCTCATGAACTATCAGCGAGCCGTAGAACAGCAGCACTGTGACCACGGCCGTCACATAGGCAACATCGTTGGAGGAGTGCAGTGCCGTCTTGAACGATCCCGAGAGCAGGAAGATCCAGACGAACAGCATGGCCAGCCAGGTCAGGTCGACCCCGACACGGATTCCGGCGATGGTGACAAGCTTGATCGAGCGTGAGCCCCTGAACATGCTGCAATGGTGGCACAAGCAGCCTTCGGCAACCTGGAGTTATTTGGATGGCTAACGCAATGCCCGAGCTTCGGACGTGGCTGGCGGAGATCTCAGATCTGCGCCGGGCCTGCTCGGTGCTCCATTGGGACGAACAAACGATGATGCCGCCGCTCGGCGCGCCGCTGCGCGCCGAGCACCTCGCCACCCTGCAGCGGATCACCCACGAGCGCTTCACGTCCGCCCGGACCGGCGAGCTGCTCGAAGCCGCCGCGGTGGAGCTCAGCGAGGGTCCGCCGGACTCGGTCGAGCATCGTCTCGTCTCCGAGGCGCGGCGTCTGTACGAAAAGGATCGGCGCGTGCCCCTTGAGCTCGCCACCGCGCGCAGCCGGGCGGCTTCCCAGGGCTATCGCGTGTGGGTGCAGGCCCGCGCGGAGAACGACTTCAGCGCCTACGCCCCGGTGCTGGAGCGCAACTTCCAGCTCGCGCGCGACTACGTGGCGTGTTTCGACGGCTACGAGGACCCCTATGACGTGGTGCTCGACGACTACGTTCCGGGGCTGCGCACCTCCGAGGTGAGCAACTGGTTCGGCGATCTGCGCGAACAGCTCGTGCCGCTCATCGCCGAGCTGGCGCCGCGGCAGATCGACGTGCGCCCGCTACACGTCAGATATCCCGTGGACGGCCAACGACAGCTGGTGGACCGGGTTCTGCGTTGGATGGGATTCGATGACGCCAGCTGGAGGCTGGATGACACGGTGCACCCGTTCGAGTCGAGCTTCTCGGTCACGGATGTACGGCTGACCACGCGCTTCTTCCAGGGGTACTTCCCCACCGCTCTCTACGGCGCCATGCACGAATGCGGGCACGGTCTCTATGAGTCCGGTGTGAATCCCGAGCTGCAGCGCACACCGCTCGGCACGATCCGCTCGACCGCCGTGCATGAGTCTCAGAGTCGCCTGTGGGAGAACATCGTTGGTCGCAGCCGGGCCTTCTGCACGGCGCTGGCGCCGGCCGTGGCTGAGTTTTCGCGCGGTGCCCTGGTCGGCCTGGAGCCGGACGCGCTTTTCCGCGCGGTGAACGCCGTCCAGCCGTCGTTGATCAGAATCGAGGCGGATGAGACGACCTACGGCCTGCACGTGATCCTCCGCTACCAGCTGGAGCGCCAGCTCCTGAACGGTGAGCTCGATGTGTCCGATCTGCCCGAAGCGTGGAACGCGCTGATGCGCGAGTTCCTGAATATTGAGGTCCCCTCTGACGCCGATGGTGTCATGCAGGATGTGCACTGGGCCGAAGGACTGATCGGCTACTTCCCGGGCTACGCGATCGGAAACCTGATCGCGGGACAGCTCTGGGAGCGGGCGCGCGTCGATCTTCCGGAGATCGGCCAGCAGATCGGCTCGCACGAGCTGCAGCCGCTGCGCGAGTGGCTGCGTGAGCACGTCTACCAACACGGCTCACGCTTCACCGACCGCGAGTTGCTCGCGCGCATCGCGGGGGAGCCGATCAGGGTGGGTCCGTTCGTAGAGCACTTACGCATCAAGCTCGGCGAGGTGTACGGAGTCGACTTGGCGTAGCCTCAATTTCGCCTGTTTCACCATGACCACGGAGAGAAAATGAGCCAGACACCCGTCAAGGTTGCTGTCACCGGCGCGGCCGGTCAGATCGGCTACGCCGTCCTGTTCCGGATCGCGAGCGGCGCGTTGCTCGGGCCCGACACCCAGGTCCAGCTCTCGTTGCTGGAGATCCCTGCTGCTGTGAAGGCCGCCGAGGGTACCGCGATGGAGCTCGATGATTGCGCGTTTCCGCTGCTCGCCGGAATCGACATCAGCGACGACCCCAATCGGGCCTTCGAGGGCGCCAACATCGCCCTGCTGGTGGGCGCGCGCCCCCGTACGGCGGGGATGGAGCGGGGCGACCTGCTCGAGGCCAACGGCGGCATCTTCAAACCGCAGGGTCAAGCCCTGAACGCCCACGCGGCCTCGGATATCAGGGTGTTGGTGGTGGGTAACCCAGCGAACACCAACGCGCTGATCGCGCAACAGAATGCGCCAGACATCCCGGCGCAGCGGTTCACAGCCATGACCCGACTCGATCACAACCGGGCCATCGCGCAGGTCGCGAAGAAGACCGGGACCGCGGTGAGGGACATCACCAACGTCACCATCTGGGGTAACCACTCAGCCACCCAATATCCCGACATCTTCCACGCCAAGCTCGCCGGTGAGAGCGCAGCCGAGAGGATCAACGACCAGGCCTGGCTCGAGGGCGATTTCATCCCGACCGTGCAGAAGCGGGGCGCGGCCATCATCGAAGCGCGTGGATCATCGAGTGCGGCTTCCGCCGCGAGTGCGGCGATCGATCACGTGCATGACTGGGTCCTCGGCACCCCGGGCGGTGACTGGGTGTCGATGGCAATCCCGTCGGACGGTTCATACGGCGTACCGGAAGGGCTGATCTCGAGCTTTCCCGTGACGTGTGCAGACGGGGAGTACAGGGTGGTTCAGGGCCTCGAGCTCAGCGAGTTCTCCCGCGCTCGCATCGATGCCTCAGTGTCTGAGCTGGCTGAGGAGCGCGAGGCGGTCAGAGAGTTAAGCCTGATTTAGTTCAGTCTGACGGTTAAATAAGTGGGGGCCGCTCCGCGGCCCCCACTTAGTCAGGCTAACTGTGGATTTATGCAGCGGCCTGCTCGACCGGATGCCATCCCTGCCCGTCGCGACTGACCAAACCGTCTGATGTCAGCTTCGGCATCACGCGATATAGGTAATTGGGCTCGATCTTCATCGCGGAGGCGATCTCCGGGATGGTGATGCCCGGCTGCTTGCGCACCAGCTCGAGCGCCTGCGCCGACCGGGTATTTCCGCCACGCCGCCCGCGGGGCCGTCCGGGCCTGCGCCGCGAGGAGGGGGTGGGCGAGGAGGAAGACGACGCCGCGGAAGACGAGGAGGCAGCACGGGGCGGCCGGCCGGGGCCGCGACGGCGTGATGCCGATGCACTGCCGGCGAGCGCCGCGCGGGCCGCCAGCAGTCGACCCTCTTCTTCTTTCAGTTCCTTCAAGCGGCTATCGATGTCTTGAACAGCCGCGTCAATAAAGCCGGCCATAGAGGCTCCTTTATGTCAGGTAAGAACGCCAACGGCGTCCCGACCGTTAACCATATCGGGTGTCACTTGTGTTCGATCAGAGCCTTCAGACGTGTCAGTGACTCGTGAGCCTCGCGCTCCGGCACATGACCGATCAGGACCCTCGAGGCAGCCTGGCCCAGCGGGCCGCCGGGCGGGTGAAACTCGTTCACATAATCAAATCGCGTGGAGCCCCCGGGGCTACCGGTGAGCTCATACCTGATCAGCGCTCGGGAGAGCGCTGGGCCGCGGCCGTGCCATTCAGCCCGGCGTGGAGCGAGAACCGACTCGAGCGTCCAGTGCACCTTGAACGAGACGCCCAGTATGTGCAGGACCTGGTCCATCCGGGCTCCCGGTTCGCGGGGGTCTGGTGATTTCACCTTGACCGCGCGATGAATCGTGACCCACTCGGCGAGGCGATCCGGGTTCATCACGGTGTCCCATACGGCCTGCGGGGACGCGTCAATTTCAATCTGTACGTGAACGGTGCTCATCGCCTGACAAGTTCTACCGGCCGGCCAGCCGCTCGGTCAGTTCCCACTCGCGCAGGGCGCGCTCGATGGCTGCGTCGAGCCTATGGGGCTGGAAGCCCAGCCGCTCCATGACGAGCTCGGACCGGGGCAGCAGATCGGCTTCGAGTCCGGCCATCAGGGGGCCGATAAGAGCATGCTCCTCGCCAGTGATCAGGGCAGACAGCCGGCTGGCGATGGGGGTCAAGGTCAGGCCGGGCAGTCGCAGTGCAGGCCGGGGGAGCACCAGGTGGTCACGGATGCGCTCGATGAGTTCCTGATAGCTGACCACCTCCGTGCCCGCCAGATCGAGGGAGTGGCCTCCCAGTTGGGGGGCGGCCGCCGTCGCGACGAGGCAGCGCATCACGTCCCGTTCGTCGACCGGGGCAGTGCGGTGGCCCCCCCAAGCGGGGATGACCATCACCGGCAGGCGTTCCACCAGGCGCACCAGGAACCGGAACGAGCGCGAGCGCGCGCCGATCACGATCGAGGCGCGCAACGCGACGGAATCGGGAACCGCCGCCAGCAGGACGCGCTCCACGTCGCGCCGGCTGGCCAGGTGCTCGGACGGGAGCCCCTGGGGGATCAGGCCACCGAGGTACACGATTCTCCTGACGCCGGCGGCCGCCGCGGCCCGCCCGAAGTTCTCCGCCGCCCGACGCTCACGCACGCCGAAGGGCTCGGCCGCACCAGGCTCCATCGAGTGGATCAGGTAATAGGCCACCTCAACGCCGTCCAGTGCCTGCTCCAGGCCGGCCCCGGATACTGCGTCGCCGGTCTCAAGCTGCACGCCGGCCGGCACCTGAGCCAGCGCTGCGCCCTCCCGTTGGCGGGTCAGCGCTCGCACGTCGTGTCCGGCGTCGAGGAGTTGGGGGGCCAGGCCGCTCCCGATCGCGCCAGTGATGCCAGTTACGAGGATCCGCATCGGCACCGAAAGCTACGGAAAATGCGGGTCATTTCCCGCCAGCCATGAGAAAAGTCCGCTAATAGCAGGGAAAAGCAATTGTGACGAAACTGTTGCGTTTTCCGGAATACGGGTTCGCATAAGGGGGGCTAACCCGCTTTGATGGCTCTCGTCGGGGCGCTGGGCGGCGCGCCGGCAACTTCCACAATTCGAGAGGTGTCTGGTCTTCGATGGCTAATGGTCGTACCCCTGGTGGGAAGGTTTCGTGTGATGGTTGCTTCTTCAAGCAGAACATGCTCTGCGCTGTCAGTCAGTCAGGTCCCTGTGCGACCTATCGGCCGAATCGGCCTGAGGGCCTGCGCCCGCCGAGTCAACTGCGCTTCAACTTCCGCCAGGAGCGACGGCTGCAGGTCGCCTGGGCGTTCCCGTCGGCAAGCGAACAGGGGGCCTTGCATGCCTGAGAATCGGCCCGCCTGAAAAAGATCCTGCGCCGGCCGGGCCCAGCTGATCGTCTACCGGGGCAGTCTGATCATCTAGTGTGCGTCCACAGTGGAGCTACTCGTGCTTGGCAAGTCACCGGCCATGCCGGACGCGGGCGGCGCCCAGAGCGGATATCTCATCTCGCATGACGGCTTCACGCTGCTGCTGGAGTGCGGCGGGGGCGTCTTTGCCAAGCTGCGCACCTTCGCCGACCCCCGTGGCGTCGACGCGGTACTGATCAGCCATCTGCACGCTGACCACACTCTTGATCTGCTGCCCTATAGCTTTGCGTTGGCCCACCGCCTGGGCGGCCAGCCGCCGGCGCGGCCGCCGCTGTGGGCGCCCCCGGGGGCGCACTCCGCTCTGGGGGCGTTCGCCTCGGCCCTCGGGATGGACGACCAGATTGGCACCGGTTTCCGACTCTCCGAGTACGACCCGGCCCAGCCGCTCGAACTCGGCCCGTTCACGGTCACGTTCCGGGCCGTGCCGCACTACATCCCGACCTGGGCCTGCGATGTGCGTTGCGCCGGGGGAGAGAGGCTGACCTATGGCGCCGACTGCGCCCCCAACGACGGTATCGTCGAACTGGCTCGCCAGACAGCCCTGCTGGTGCTCGAGGCCACGGAGGGACCGGGCCCGCAGGTCGCCGGCGGCGAGCGTGGCCATCTGACCGCGGCTGAAGCAGGCGAGCTGGCTCGTCGGGCCGGCGCCGAACGCCTGGTCCTGACTCACTATTCAGACCAGTACGACGTCGCTGAATTGCGTGCTGCGGCCGAAGCGGCCTTTGGCGGGAGCGTGGAGATGGCCGCCGAGCAGGCGCGATACGTGGTCTGAGACCGAGCCGGCCGACGTGGAGTTCTATGCTCCCCGGACGTTGGTGACGACGAGCTATGGGAGAACAGATGGGAAAACGTAAGGGGAAAGAGCCCCAGGCTGAGGAGCAGCCGCAGACGAAGAAAAAGCAGAAGAAGCGGCGTGGCCGGAAGCTGCTCTTCCTGCTGGTGGCCGGCGGCGGAAGCGCACTGGCTCTGTCCGAGAGCGTGCGCAACAAGGCGCTCGACGCGCTCTTCGGCTCCGAGGAGGAGTTCCAGTACTCCCCGCCGGAGGCGACCTCGGGCAACGGTGTCGGTTCCGAGAGCACGCCCTAGCCCGCGGAGTCATCCGCGTCGAGGACCCCAAAACAACGGTCGTTGCGAGGCTCATATCCGGCCGAGCCCGCCGTGTGGCGATCTCGGTCGGAGCCGGCCTGGTCGGGAAGATTGGTCTGATCGGGAAGAATGCCGCCGGCTGGGGCGTCCTTAAGCTTGAGTTGCTGCGCCCTCGATCGGAATCATGTCCTCACGCCACGACCACCCCAATCGCGAAGATCAGGTTTTGCGCCTGCTGCAAGCGGCGGCGCAGCGCGACCGCGCCCCGGAGTCGCTGCGGTCCGAGGTAGCGGCCCTGCGGGAGCGCGCGGCCGCGCGCTCGCAGCGCGGGCCGCGCTTCCGCCGGCCCCTGCTCGGAGCGGTCAGCTTTGGAATGCCCGCCGCCGCCGCGGCGGTCGTGGCTCTCGTCGTGGCCTTGGGCGGTAGTGGGGCGCCCTCCCTGGCCCAGGCGGCCGCCCTGGCCCGTCGCCCACCGTCGGCGCCGGCCCCCACGCTCGAGCCAGGTGTACCGGCCTATCTCAGCGCGCGCGTCGGCCAGCTGCATTTTCCCAACTGGCAGGCTCAAGGTGGCTGGCGCACCGTGGGCGAGCGACGGGATAGCGTCGGAAACCGGGCGGTCACGACCGTCTACTACGCCGCCCAGGGCGAGCGGATCGCGTACTCGATCGTGTCATCGCCGGTGCTAGGCGGTCTCCACACCCGCGGGGACCCCTACACGACGATGCGGAGCCACGGCCGGGTCGTGGTTGTCTGGGAGGAGCGCAACCACACCTGCCTGCTCTCCGGTGCCGGCATTTCCCCCTCGCGCCTCTGGAGGCTGGTCTCAGCCGCGCGGAGCGAGTGAGGCGTCTCGCCCGAGCACCGCTGTCCGTGATCGGCCCTCACTCACGGCGAAACCGGCGCTGCTGTGCGTCGGTCAAGCGCGTCTTGGCTCGCGTCGCCAAACCCTTGAGGTGTTGTCGCCGATCCGCGGACACGGCTCCCTCAGGATGATCGGCCTCGTCGTGATCCTCTAGCTCCCACTGGCGTTTCAGGGCCACGAAGCGCAGGATGCGCACATGCCGGTCAGTCATGCCGGCATCTGCGGCAGCGGGACCGTCTGATTTGCGGTAGCCATGACCAACCGCCTCTCTGGCTCTTCTGGGTTGAGACAAATCGCCCGGATAGCGAGAAGAGCCTGGCTGACCGAACGTGCGGCCAGCCTATCAACCTCCCGACTATCCCACTCGGAACTGATCGGATCACGGGACGGCTGCATCCCGCCGCCCTCGTCTCCGGTCGGGCGCCCCATCCGGTCGCGCCGACCTCATCCGCTCGCGCCGTCGCGCCGACCTCGATCCGGTCGCGCCGGTCGCGCCGCCCTCGATCCGGTCGCGCTGCCTTCTCCATCCGGTCGCGCGGCCCTCTCCATCCGGTCGCGTCGCCCTCTCCATCCGGGGCGCTGCCCTCTTCATCCGCTCGCGTCGCCCTCACAGATCGAGCAGGTCGGCCAGACGCTGACGGGCTCGGTACACGCGGGTGGTCAGGGTGGCCTCGCGCACGCGCAGCGCCGCGGCCGCCTCCCGGTAGGAGAGGCCGACGACATCCACGGCCACCAGCGCGTCGCGGAACTGCCCGGGCAGGGCGGAGATGGCCGTGTAGAGATCGTTCATTTCGAGCTTCGCCTCGGGGCGGGGGGCCGACCGGTCCTCCACCAGGCTCAGATCGTCCGGGAGCGGACTGGTCACCGGACGCCGCGCGGCCGCGCGGCGGCTGCTCACGAAGGTGTTGCGCAACACCCGCAACAGGTAACCGATGTCATCGTCATTTCGCAGGAACCGAGGCTTGAGCAGGACTCGTGCGAAGGTCTCCTGGACCAGGTCCTCGGCTTCCTCCCGCGACCCGCACAGGCTCCATGCCGCGCGGTACAGGCGGTCAACGTGGTCGCCCAGCGACTCCGCATCGAGTTGGTGCCCTTCGCTCATGGTGCGGGCCAGCATAAGCCGCGCCGGGTTGACCCGAATACCCCCACGATCAACTTCTCGGGAAGAAAGCGAGCGGCGCCGGCGTCCTCATGGGTAACCGGCCTTGATCCGGCCCGACACCGCAAAACGCGAGCCCAGGAGGGAACCACAGTGTGGAAATCTCGGAGCATCACCATCGCCGTGACACTGGCGGCGATCGCCGGCGGCAGGGCCGGCACGTTGGCTCAGAGCGCCGGCGCTGCCACAGCCCATCCAGCATCGGCCAGCGTCCTCAAGGTGGTCGGCGTCTCGGTGGTCACGGGCGCGAGCCACAGGTACCACAAGGTGCTCGTCGACTCCGCGGGCAAGCCCGTTTACCTCCTGACCGGCGACAGCCCGTCGCATCCCAAATGCACGGGCGCGCAATGCCTGGGCGCCTGGCCGGCCGTCACCACGCGGGCCAAGAGTCCAGCACTCGGCCGGGGCGTGACCGGCAAGGTCGGTGTCTGGCACCACAACCACATGAACCAAGTGACGCTCAATGGTCACCCGCTCTACACCTATGCCGGTGATCGCGCCGGCTCGGCCTCAGGGCAGGGTCTGAAGAGCTTCGGTGGCACCTGGTGGCTCATGACCGCGAGCGGCTCAGCCATGGCCAGCAGCTCGTCCAAGTCCTCCTCGGGCGGCGGCGGCTGGTAGGTCCTGCGCTCAGGAGCCTGCGGGGATGGGGGGACCTGCGGGGACCGGCGGGGATGCGGGGCCTGCGGGGACCGGCGGGGATGCGGGGACCGGCGGGACGGGACCGGGGGCGCCGGGCCGGCAAGGATGCGGTGACTCGCGGGGGCCGGGGGCAGGCAGATGATCGCGGCCGGACTTGCTCCGGCCGCGGTCGTCTAATTCAGCTTCGGTGACCGCCAGGGCGCCCGCAGGCGCCGCTCCAGTTCATCGGCGAGGTCATCGATCGCGAACCGCTGCTGAGCCAGGCTGTCGCGATCGCGAACCGTCACCGTGCGATCCTCGAGCGTCTGATGGTCGACGGTGATCGACCAGGGCGTTCCGATCTCGTCCTGTCGGCGGTAGCGCCGGCCGATCGCGCCTCCCTCGTCGTACTCGACCTGCATGCGCTGGCGCAGACGCCCCAGGATTTCTCTGGCCAGCTCGGGCTGCCCGTCCTTCTTGACCAGCGGCAGCACCGCGGCCTTGACCGGGGCCAGCTGCGGATGCAGGCGCAGGACGGTGCGGATCTCACCCTCGATCTCGTCCTCGTCGTAGGCGTCGCAGAGGAACGCCAGCGTCGCCCGGTCCGCGCCGGCGGCCGGCTCGATCACGTAAGGCAGGTAGCGCTCGCCACTGGCGGTGTCCACGTACTCGAGGTTCTGGCGCGAGTACTCGGCGTGCTGCCTGAGGTCAAAGTCGCCACGGTTGGCGATGCCCTCGAGCTCCTGCCAGCCGATCGGGTACAGATACTCCACGTCGCTGGTGGCACTCGAATAGTGCGAGAGCTCGTCGGCATCGTGCGCGCGCAGTCGCAGATGATCCTCCCGGATGCCCAGCTTCACGTACCAGTCGTAACGCGCCTGGGTCCAGAACTCATACCACCGGTCCGCCTCGGCCGGCGGGACGAAGAACTCCATCTCCATCTGCTCGAACTCACGCATGCGGAAGATGAAGTTGCCGGGCGTGATCTCGTTGCGGAAGCTCTTGCCGACCTGGGCGATGCCGAAGGGCGGCTTCTTGCGAGCGAACTGCAGGTACTGCTTGAAGTTGAGAAAGATGCCCTGCGCTGTTTCCGGGCGCAGGAAGACGACCGAGCCCTCCTCCTGCACCGGACCGACCGTCGTCTGGAACATCAGGTTGAAGTTGCGCGCCTCGGTCAGGTCGCAGTTCGGGCCCTCGCCGGGGCGGAAGGAGGGTTTCTGCCCGCACCGGCCGTCCTCGAGCTTGTCGGCCCGGAAGCGCAGCTTGCAGGTGCGGCAATCGACCAGCGGGTCGGTGAAGCCACCGATGTGCCCGCTCGCCTCCCAGGTGCGCGGGTGCTGGATGATCGCGGAGTCGAGCGCCACCACGTCATCGCGCTCCTGCAACAGTGAGCGCCACCATTGGCCCTTGACGTTGTTCTTGAGCAGCACGCCGTAGTGGCCGTAGTCGTAGCTCGACCCGATGCCTCCGTAGATCTCGCTCGAGGGCAGGATGAAGCCCCGCCGCTTGCACAGCGAGACGATCTTCTCCATCGTCACGACGTCGTCAGCCATCAGGCGCCGCATGCTAGCGGCGCACCCCGGGAAGCCTCGTATCCACGGCGTTTGGCACTCCCGACTACGGAGTGCCAGGCTCATGTCACCCCGGAAAGCTATAGTTTGGAGGGCGATGCCGATCTACGAATACAAGTGCAAGAAGGGCCACGTGTTCGAGGTGATGCAGAGCTTCAGCGACGATGCCCTGACCAAGTGCGAGGTATGTGGCGCACCGGTGCAGAAGGTGTTCCACCCGGTCTCGGTGCACTTCAAGGGCTCGGGCTTCTACAACACCGACTACGGCACCAAGCGCCGCGCTCGCGAGAAGGAGGCGGCCAAGGCGTCCTCCTCGAACTCCTCCTCCGACAGCGGGTCCTCCTCCGACAGCGGGTCCTCGTCGGAGAGCAAGAGCGACGGTGCCAAGTCTGACGGCGCCAAGTCCGACTCGGGCAAGTCCTCCTCGTCAGACAGCAAAGCGGCCGCGGCCTAGCCCGGAGAGCGTTCTCCCAACCAAAACTTCGTCATTACGAAGTGGAGGTACGGAGAACCAGGCGGCAGGCGGATTTCCCTCGCGGCAGGCGGATTTCCCTCGCGGCACGTGGATTGGCCCTCCGGCCCGGCCCGGGCCCCCAGCCCGGCCGGCTACCCGTTCAAGAGTTGCTGGACCTTGCGCACCGTTGAGGCGTGATTGTTGATCACCACGTCGGCGCCGTTGTACGTGCTGAAGGCACCGCCCAGGGTCTTGGCAGGCGCTGATCCGCCGATCTCGGCCGCCGCGAACAGCTGCGCCAGGCTCAGGGGACCCATGTCGGTCTGAATCGCCTGCGGCGCGTCGTAGGAGGCCCAGGGGAGGTGGATGAAGGCGTGCAGCGAGAACAGCTGGCTCTTGATTCCGGAGATGATCTGCTGCTGTTCCTTCTCGCGATTGAAGTCGTTGTAGGCGGCGTTACACGAGTTGTCCCGGGTGCGGGCCAGGGTGATGGCCTGAATGCCCGTGAGGTGGTGGGAGCCGGGCCGGAGGTTGAGGACGTAAGTCCCGTGCGAGATGTTCGAGCAGATGCGCGGTGTCTTCACCGTCACGCCGCCGATGTCGTCGATGAATTTGACGAAGTTGCCGAGGCTGACGACGATCAGGTGATTGATCTTGAGCCCAGTCAGACCCTCGACCACCTTGATCGTCTCCTGCGGTCCACCGCAGGCCCAGGCCGCGTTGATCTTCATCTCATCGCCGCTGTAGGCCCCGCAGTCCGGGATCCGGACGAGCGTGTCGCGGGGGATCGAAAGTTTGCGCGACACGCCGCCGCCCACGCGCCAGACCATCAGCGTGTCCGTGGCGGCGTTTTTCTCGTTGTAGTTGGCGCCCCCCTCGTGCGAGCTGTAGCCCGACCGCGGCCGAACATCGAGCCCGACCACGAGAATGTTGTTGGCCGAGAACAGCATCGGTCCGCCGCTGCTTAGCGCGGCCTGCGTCGCGCTGCCGCCGGGCAGGTTGCCCCCCGAGGCGCTGACGATGAACAGCACGACGGACAGGACGACCCAGAACACGCAGAAGGTGATGAGGTACCGGAGCAGCCGCAGGGGATGAAAACGCGGTCGCATCGAAGGGCGGAACCCAGGGATCCGGCGCAGACCCCGGGGCGGCCTGGGCCCGCCCGGACCACCGCCGAAGCGATCAGGCCCGCCGGAGCGATCAGGCCCGCCGGAGCGATCATGCCCGCCGGAGCGATCAGGCCCGCCGGAGCGACCAAGCCCGCCGAAGCGCCCGGGCCCGCCCGAGAGGCGTCCCGGCCCATCCGCCGGGTCGCCGGTGCGAGGGGTCCGCGGTGGCTGCTGGCGCGAAAGTTCGTCGGCCCGGGCCGCGAGCTCCGTGTCGGTTTCCCCGCGCAGGCGCGCACCGAGGCTGCGGGGCGTCGAGCGGTACAGGTTGTAGGGGCGTTCGGGCGCTCCGCCACCGCTGCGGCCGGCATACGTGGCGCCGCCGCCTCGGGCGGGGGGACGGCGCGGCTGGCGCGCCGGTGGATCGTCGTCTTCGTCGGGAAAATCTGACATTGCGGCTGTGCGGCTGAATCCTGAGAGCGGCTGCTTATAGTGGCGGGATGCCTTCGCGACTGGTGATCGGCGTTGACATCGGTGGCACCAAGCTAGCGGCCGGAGTGGTCGATGATCGTCTGCAGATACACCAACGAGTACAACGTTCGATGCGAGGCCAGGACACCCCTGCTCTGCTCGACACTATGGCCAGCGCGGTTCAAGAGTTGGTTAACACCGCTCCGGGGGAAATCGGTGCGGTCGGCTTCGGCATTCCCTCTCTGATCGACCGTCGAAACGGCACTTCGCTGATGGCGGTCAACCTGCCGCTGGCCGATGTTCGCTTCGGCGCGCTCATGGCCGAACGGCTCGATCTGCCCGTGTTTGTCGATAACGACGGCAACCTCGCAGCGCTCGCCGAGCATCGGGCCGGCGCCGGCACGGGTGTGGATGACATGGTGCTGATCGGACTCGGTACGGGGATCTCCAGCGGACTGATCCTGAACGGCGAGCTGTACCGCGGCTGGATCGGAGCCGGGGCCGAGATCGGCCACATGGTGATCGACCTGAACGGCCCTCCCTGCCAGGGCAACTGTCCCAACCACGGCTGCTTCGAATCGCTCGCCTCCGGCACCGCACTGATCCGGGAGGCGCGCCAGATCGCCGGCGAGCAGCCGGCCACCGCCCTGGGGCGCGCCCTGCGCGAGGGGCGCGAGTTGGACGGGCCGCTGGTCACCGAGCTGGCCCACGACGGCGACCCCGCCGCGGGCGCGGTGCTCGAGCTGATCGGCACCCGTTTGGGTGTGGCTATCGCCAACGTCGTGAACATCTTCAACCCCGAGCTGGTCGTGGTCGGTGGCGGCGTCATGGGCGCAGGGGAGAGGCTGCTCGCGCCGGCTCGTGCCGAGATGGCCCGCCGCGCATTGCCGCCTCTGCGTGACTCCGTGTCGGTCGTCGCTGCGCAGTTCGCCCACGAGGCGGGCATGGTCGGGGCCGCCGCGCTCGCGCTCGACGGGCTGGCCGCTCGGCTGGAGCACTCATGATCGGACAGGGCAAGCTGATCGTCTGCCCGACGCCGATCGGCAACCTCGACGACATCACCCTGCGCGTGCTCGCGGCGTTGCGGGAGGCTGACCTGATTGCCTGCGAGGACACGCGGCGGACCGGCACGTTGCTCAAGAACTACGGCGTCTCCGGCAAGCTGGTGAGCTATTACGAGCAGAACGAGAAGTCGCGGGCAGCGGAGCTCGTCAAGCGTATGCACCACGGTGAGGTCGTCGCGCTCGTCTCCGACGCCGGCATGCCGCTGGTCTCCGACCCCGGCTTCGTGCTGGTCCGGGCGTGTGTCGCGGCGGGCCTCGAGGTCGAGGTGCTGCCCGGACCGTCGGCGGCGCTTGCCGCGCTCGTGGCCAGCGCCCTGCCCGCTGACCACTGGCGCTTCGCCGGATTCCTCCCGCGCAAGCGCGCCGAGCTCGAGGCCACCTTCGCCGGGACCGAGACGCTGGTGGCGTTCGAGTCGCCGCGCCGCGTCGCCGATTCGCTGGCCGTATTGGCTGCCCTCGATCCGCAGCGGCCCGTGGCCGTCTGCCGTGAGCTGACCAAGGTGCATGAGGAGGTCGTGCGTGGCTCGGCCGGCGAGCTCGCCGCCCGCTACGCCCAGGAGCCGCCCCGGGGGGAAGTCGTCTTGGTCGTCGGCCCCGCGCCGGCTCCCACGGACGTTGACCTCGGCCCCGCGCTCGAGGCGGTACGCAAGCTGGTCGATTCCGGCGCCAAGCCCCGTGTGGCCGCCCATGTGGTGGCCGATCTCACGGGAGCCAGCGCCAACCGGCTCTACCGAGCTCTCACCGCGTGACCTGATCGTCCTGCCGTATCCCGGCCCGTCCGCTAATGCGTCAAGCTCAACGGGCGGGTGGATTTGATGTGGGAGTGGCTGAAGGCGTAGTTCCCGACAGCTGTGACGCGGACGCCTGTGCCTCTCCCGAGTAGCCGGCGACCGGCCAACGTGAGCCGGATAGAGATGTGAGCGGTCACGCCGGCCGACACCGACTGGGCGCCCCGGGCCACCACCACCCGGCGATGTTTGACCGCGGCGTACCACGCGATTTTCAGCTTGCCCGTTGCCGTGGCAGCCCGGATGGTCGTCATGGCGCCGTTCCGCCTGAGCAGGGTAGGGATGCGCAGCTGTCCGCCGGACACATCGAGCAGCCGACTCAGCCAGCCGGGGCGAGCCACCTGGGCGCCCGTTCCGTTGGCTCCGGTAGCGCTGCCAGACCCCGCGCTGCCGGACCCCGCGCTGCCGGAGCCCGCACCCCCGGCGCTCGTGCTGCCGGAGCCCGCGCTGCTGGACCCCGCGCTGCCGGAGCCTCCGCCCCCGGCGCCCGCGCTGGCCGCAATCACCGTGACCAGCTGTGTTGAGCTCGCGGTTGCTCCGCCGACCTGAGTGACCGTCAGCGTGACCGCGTAGGTGGCGGGCAACGTGTACGCGTGGATGGGAACCGCCACCGTGCTAGTCGTGCCGTCACCGAGGTTCCAGCTGTAGCTCGTGATCGGGGCAGAACCGGGCCACGTTTCCTCGTAGAACGCCACGCCCGAACCAGCCGTCGGGCTGGCGGGGCTCCAGGCGAAGGCCGCACTGGGCGGACCGCTGGCCGCCGCCCGGGTCAGGCCCATTGGCCGGACGAGGCCGCTGACCTTCCCCCCGTGCATCGCGCCCGGGGCGGCCCATGCGTTACCTGCGCCCAGGGCCACCACCAGCGCCGCGATCTTGGCCACGCCCCAACCCGTCTGGCTGAACATCTCCCGAATCCCTCCTTGGACTCCGGTCCGCGCTTCAGCGTCTAGTCTGAAAACACTATGGCCTTCTTCATAACGACCGCGATCGATTACGTCAATGGCGTGCCTCACCTGGGCCACGCGTACGAGAAGATCGCCGCCGATGTGATCGCGCGTCATATGCGCCGCCGCGGAGAGGATGTCTTCTTCCTCACTGGCACCGACGAGCACGGCGAGCCGGTGGCCGACGCCGCGCACGCGCAGGGAATCGCGCCGCAGGAGCTGGCCGACAGAAACGCTGAGCGCTTCAGGCAACTGTTGCCCCGGCTGAACATCTCCAACGACTTCTTCATCCGCACCACCGACCCGCAGCACGAGGCACGCGTGCAAGAGGTCATGCAGCGGATCTATGACAACGGGTACGTCTACAAGGGCCTGTACGAGGGCTGGTACTGCCCGCGCTGTGCCGACTTCAAAGTCGAGAACGAGATCCTGGAGGGCAATCGCTGCCCGATCCACGAGATCGAGCTGACGCGGGAGTCGGAGGAGAACTACTTCTTCAAGCTCTCCGCGTTTCAAGAGCCGCTGGCGCGCCTGTTCGACGAGCACCCGGACTTTGTCCTGCCGACTCGGGCCCGCAACGAGGCCAGGGCGTTTGTCGAGCAGGGGCTCCGGGACATCTCGCTGTCGCGCGCGAAGCTGACCTGGGGGGTCACCGTCCCGTGGGATCCCAGCCACGTCTTCTATGTCTGGTTCGACGCGGACCTCAACTACTACACAGCGCTCAGCTACGCCCGACCGGATGAAGATCTGACCGACCGCTACTGGCCGGCCCAGGTTCACGTGATCGGCAAGGACATCATCAAGTTTCACGCGATCTACTGGCCCGCCATGCTGTTGGCGGCCGGTATCGCGCTCCCTGAACACGTGTTCGCTCACGGCTTCCTGATGGCCCAGGACGGCCGCAAGATGAGCAAATCGCTGGGCAACGTACTGGACCCGTTTGAGGCGATAGACGAGTTCGGCACCGACGCGCTGCGCTTCTATCTGATGCGGGAGGTCCAGTTCGGCCAGGACGGCAACGTCGGCCTCGACGGCGTGCGGGTTCGGTATGACACAGAGCTGGCCAACGATTACGGCAACCTGGCCAGCCGCACGGTATCCATGATCGCCCGCTACGCCGACGGCGTCGTGCCGGCGCGGGCGATCGACTCGGAACTGGCGGCCGAGTTCAACAGCCTGGCTGAGGACGTGGCCGAACGATTCGATCGTTTTGAGGTGACGCAGGCGCTGGAACTGATCTGGCAACGCGTGCGGCGGCTCAACCGCTACGTCGAGGAGCAGAAGCCGTGGGAGCTCGCCCGTCAGCCCGCGGAGGCCACCCGACTGGAAATGGTGCTGGCCTCGCTTCACCAGGGGCTGCGTGCGGTCACGGTCGAGCTGCAGCCCTACATGCCAGACGCCAGTGCGACGGTGCTGGCGGCGCTGGATGCCAAGCCACTCGTGCCGGTTCCGCCGCTGTTCCCCAAGCGCGAAAAGCAGCCGGCCTGACCGGCGCTGCGGCGCGATGATCGACAGCCATACCCACCTCGCGAGTTGCGATCCGCCGGACGACGAGCTGGTCGAGGCGGCGACCGATGCCGGCGTGACGCGCATCGTCACGGTCGGCACCGACGTCGAGAATTCGGCCCTCGCGCTCGCCGCCGCTGACCGGTTTGCGCAGGTGTACGCGGTGATCGGCGTGCACCCGAACGAGGCGACCGGCTTCGGTGACCGCGAATACGCGGGTCTCCAACGCCTGGCGGAGCATCCGCGCTGTGTCGGGATCGGCGAAACCGGCCTGGATTACTACCGCCAGCATGCGCCGCACGAGGACCAGGCCCGCGCCTTCCGCGCCCAGATCGACATCGCCCGCGAGGTCGGCAAGCCCGTGGTCATCCACGCGCGCGAGGCCGACGAGGACACGCTGGCCATCCTGGACGAGCACGCCGGGGGCGTGAAGGTGATCCTGCACTGCTTCTCGATGTCCGATCGGGTCGAGGAATGCCTCGCCCATCCCGGGTGGTACTTCTCGTTCGCCGGCAACGTCACCTACCCCAAGAACGAGGACCTGCGCTCGGCCATGCTCAAGGTCCCGGCCGATCGTCTGCTGGTCGAGACCGACGCGCCATACCTATCACCGCAGCCGGTGCGGGGCCAGCGCAACGTGCCGGCGAATGTCGTGCTGACGGCGCAGGCCATCGCCGTCGAGCGCCGCGTCAGCTATCACGACTTCAACCTGGAGGTGGAGGCGGCCGCGGCCGCCGTCTTCAGTTGGTGAGGCTCGGGCAGAACTTCCTGGTCGACCGCAACATCCTCGACGTGATCGAGCGCCTCGCCGCGCTCTCCGACCAGGATGTTGTGTTGGAGGTCGGCGGCGGTCCCGGCGTGCTCTCGCAGCGACTGGCCCAGCGGGCCGGGTTCGTGCACGTCGTCGAGCTCGACCGCAGCCTCGAGAGCAACCTGCGCGGGCTGCTCGAGTCCTATGCCAATGCCCAGCTGCACATGGGCGACGCGGTCGAGCTCGACCTGGCTCACCTGGAGCCGGCGCCCGACAAGATGGTGGCCAACCTGCCCTATGGGGTGGCGGCGACCGTGATCCTGCGCACGATCGCCGAGCTGCCGAGCCTCCAATCGTGGGTCGTGATGGTGCAGCGCGAGGTGGGGGAGCGCTTCGCCGCCAAGCCCGGAACCGGTGCCTACGGCGTCCCGTCGGTGCTGGCGCAGCTCGAGTGCGATGTCAAGGTGCTGCGCCCGGTCTCCCGGCAGGTGTTCCGCCCGGTTCCCAACGTCGATTCCGTCCTGCTGGGCTTGAGCCGTCGTGCGGGCCAGCGGGCCAGCACGACGGTGACCAGGCTGGTCCATGATGCCTTTCGCCATCGGCGCAAGGCGCTGGCCGGGTCTCTGCAGCTGGCCCATCCGGGGCTTCGCGAGCCCGCGCGGGAGGCGCTTGTGGAGATGGGCCTGCCGGCGGATGTGCGGGCGGAGCGGCTGACGCCCGCTCATTTCGTCGAGCTGGCCGGGAGACTGTACGGATGAAGTTGCGCGCGCTGGCGCCGGCCAAGGTGAATCTGTCTCTGTTTCTGGGGGGACAGCGGGAGGACGGCCGGCACCGGTTGGTCACTCTGCTCGAGTCGTTGTCGCTGGCGGACACGCTCGAACTGGAGGTGATCGCGGGACAGCCCGATCTAGTCGTGTGCCCGGGGGTCGAGGGCGAGAACCTGGCCGCCCAGGCCCTGGCCGGACTGCGGGCCCGGGGCTGGGCTGGGCCGGGACTGCGCATCGCGATCGAGAAGCGCATTCCGGTAGCCGCCGGGATGGCGGGGGGCTCGGCTGACGCGGCGGCCGCCCTGCGGCTGGCCATGGCGGTCGCGCCCGGGCGGGCGGAGGAGGTCGACCAGATCGCGGTCGAGCTGGGGGCGGACGTGCCGAGCCAGCTGATGCCGGGATTGGCGCTGGGGACGGGGGCGGGAGAGATCGTCGAGCCATTTGAGCCCTTGGCCGAGCATGCGTTCGTGGTCGTCCCCTCGGAGTTCGCGCTGGCCACCTCCGCGGTCTACCGCGAGGCCGACCGGTTGGGCCTGGCGCGCTCCGAAGCCGATTTGGACCGGCTCTACCTGGAGCTCGTGGCCACGCTGAAGCCGGGCTCAGGTTTGCCCGATCACCTGCTTGTAAACGATCTGGAGCCCGCGGCCGTGTCGCTCTGCCCGTGGTGCGCAGAGGCGCTCGACGCCCTGAGGACGGCCGGCGCCGCACAGGCGATGGTGTCCGGCTCGGGGCCCACGGTGGTGGGGATCTGGTGGGGGCCTGGAGCAGTCGGACGAGCCTTTTCGGCGGCGCAGGAGCTGCGCGAGCGGTACCCGCGGACGGTCGGCGCGGAGCCGGTGACTGCTGAGTTCGCCGCGCCAGCGTTAACCTGATGGCCTGAACCACGGGTATGAGCAACACCAACATCACATATCTGGTTGGCGGCGGCTGCGCTCTGGTGGCGCTGATCGCCTTCATCACCCTGGTCCTCGCGCCGGCGCTGCAGAGCCACCGCCGGGCCTGGGAGCGGGTGGCGGTCGTCGTCCTATCGGGCTACGTGTTGGCTGCCTTTGTGGGGGTCGGTGTCGTGCTCGGCGCATGGATCGTCCTCCAATGGCCGAACTGGTTCTGAGCGGGCAGTGGACCCGGTCGTGATGGCTGACGGTGAGGCGATGAGCTCGAGCGTCGGCCCGGGACCCAACCTGTCGGCCCTCGCCGCCATCACCGACGCGGTGCAGGGCGGAGCCGGCCTGCCCGAAGTGCTGCGGGCAGCTGGACGGGCGCTCGACGCGAGCCTGATCCTGATCGACCGCGGCGGTTCGATCCTGGCCGTCACAGCACGCTCACCCGCTGACGAGCGCTCACTGATGCGCGATGGAGACGACGTCGAGACCATCGATCTCAAGGTCGCCGACGCGACCGTCGGGCATCTGCGCATGCGAACTCGTGACCACGACCCAGATCCATCGATGCTGAGTTTGGTGACGACCCTGATTGCCTCGGAGGTCGAGCGCGTCCGGGCGCCCGAGCGGGCTTCGGAGGAAGCGGCCACCGCCTTCTTGCGCGCGGTGCTGCGCGGCGGGATCTCCGACCGGGACGACCTGGTCGCCCGGGGCAAGGAGCTCGGAACGGACGTGGCGGCAGGGGCGGCCGCCCTCGTGGTGAGAGCCCACCCGCGCAACCCGACCGAGGATGACTGGCGGCGGCGGCTGCTGGCCGTGGCGGGGCGCGGCGCGCGCTCGATCGCGCCGGGGGCGATTGCGGCGCCGAGCGAGGCGGACGCCGGCACCGTGCTGATCGTCATCCCGGACGCCGATGGGGAGGCAACGCGGCGGGTGTCCGCCGCGATCTTGCGCGAGCTCGAGTCAGGGTTGGCCGGGTTCGTCTTCGCGATTGGACGCTCGCGGCGGGTGGCGGATCCGCGCGACCTTCAGCGGGCCGGCAACGAGGCGATGCTGTCGGCGAACGTGGTGGAGGGCGAGCCGGAATTTGCCGAGCTGGCCTTCGAGGCCACCGGGACCTACCAGCTGCTGCTGCCCTACATGAGCGACCCGGCCGAGCTCCGGCGCTTCTACGACGAGACGGTGCGGCCCCTGGTGGCCTATGACGAGCAGTACGAGACCGACCTGCTCGGCACCCTCGCGACATTCCTGGACTGCGACGCCAACGTCAACGCAACCGCCGCGCGGCTGATCACGCACCGCCACACGGTCCGCTACCGCTTCGAGCGTGTGCGCGAGCTCACCGGCCTGGATGTGCAGTCGACCGACGGCCGGGAGAAGCTGTCGCTGGGACTGAAGGCCATGCGGGTGCTCGGCATCGCCGCGCCGCGCGGGCCGGCCACCGAGCCCGGAGCCGAGGGCGGGCGCGTGCCGCGGTGACGCGGTGACGCGGCTCACCAAGGGGGAGAGGCCCTGATGCGGGTTGGGATCCTCACCGGTTCGGGCACCTACTCGCTGCCCGGTTTCCCCGGAGCGCAGGCGGCGCTGGACACCACGCCCTACGGTGAGGTCGAGGTCTCCGAAGGCCGCTGGCACGGGGTTGACGTGGTCCATGTCGCCCGCCATGGCGCCGGACACGCCCGCCTGTCCAACACGGTCAACCATCGCGCCAACATCTGGGCGCTGCGGGAGCGGGGGGCCGGATGCGTGATCGGGCTGACGGCCTGCGGGGCGGTGGATCCGGATCTGGAGCTCGGGTCGGTGGTGGTCTTTGACGACCTGTACTTCATCTCGAACCGCCTGCCGGACGGGTCGTTGTGCACGTTCTTTGATGAGGTCGGAGACCCGCAACGCGGGCACTGGGTCCTGCACGGCGGCCCGTACTGCGAACAGCTCGTCGATCTGTTGGCGACCGCCGCGCTCGACGCCGGTCTGGCCTTTCAGGGCGGGGGGATCTACGGGCATGTGGACGGTCCTCGCTTCAATACGCCGGCCGAGATCGCGCAGCTGTCGGCCTGTGGTGTCTCGGCGGTGAGTCAGACCGGGGGGCCGGAGAGTGTGCTGTGCGGTGAGCTCGAGCTGCCCTTTGCCCTGGTCGGATTTGTCACCGACTACGCGAACGAGGTGGTACCCGGCGAGCCGACGCCGGTGACCACGCTGTTCGAGCTGGTGGAGCGGTCCTCATCGGTGTTCGCGGATCTGCTGCGCGAGGCGCTGCCGCGGATCGCCGGGCTCGAGGCGCCCCCGGCGGCGGCGGGTGAGGTGATCCGGTTCGCGCCGCGGGTGTCGCCCTCCCCGTCACCGGCCCAGGGGCCCGAGTGATGGTGCCGCGGGCCGCCAGCGCGCGGGCGCGGCCGTATCCGGGTTCGCCGAACGGCCTTCAGCCCGCCGTGCTGATCATGGCCCGGGCTCCCCGGCGCGGGGAGGTGCGCCATGCGCTCGAGCCGCTGATCGGCCTCGACGGCTGCGTCGCGCTGCAGACAGCACTGCTGATGGAGGCTCTGCGCTGGGCCCGTGAGCTCGAGCCACGCGAGATCTACGTCGCCCATGACCCGGCCGACGCCGGCCGCGACCTCCAACGCCTGGCCGGCGAGGACGCGATCCTGTTCCCCCAGAACGGCGACGGGATCGCCGGCCGGGTGGCTGACGCGGTCGCTCGTGTCTCCGCCCACTCGACCGGGCCGATCATGATCGTCTGGCCGGACCTGGCCCGCTTCAGCTCGCTCCATGCCGAGGCGGCACGGATCGACCTGTCGGGCGGAGCCGACCTGGTCCTCGGGCCGGTCTTCGACGGTGGCTTCTACCTGATCGCCCTGGCCCGGCCGCTGCCATCCCTGTTTGCCCTGCCCGAGCAGGTCTGGCGCGGATCCGATTCCTTCAACCAGGTGCTGATCGCCGCCACTCGGGCGGGGCTCGAGGTCGGTGTGCTGCGGGGCGAGCGGGCCCTGCACCGGCCAGCAGATGTACGGGCCGCGCTGGCCGACCCGCTGTTGCCCGAGGCGGTGGCCAAGGGTTTGGGGCGGAAGTAGCTGCTCGTCGCTCGTCGTTTGTCGTTTGTCGTTTGCTGCTCGTCGTCCGTCGTCCGCCGAGCGCCGCCACGAGACGGGTTCGGACTCGCGCGGTGCAGTAACTTCACATCTGCCGCCCGGACAATGCACTGGGGAGTGGTGTAACGGCAGCACAGGGGCCTTTGGAGCCCTTAGTTCAGGTTCGAATCCTGGCTCCCCAGCTTCAGGGCGGCCGGGTGCTCGTCCGGCCGGGCCCTTCTCAGGCAGGAGCGTGCTTAAACCGAAGAATCGGTCGACGCTGATCCGATTTGCTCGAATGGGCACGAAAATCGGGCTCCTACGGAAGAATCGACCGAGTCGCCCTCGATTCTTCGGTTTAAGCAGGTAGGCGCTCGGGTGTCCCTCGACGACCGCTCGAGTGTCCCTCGACGACCGCTCGACGACCGCTCGACGACCGCTCGACGACCGCTCGAGGGTCGCTCGACGACGATTCTCAACCGGCGCTCGACCATCGCTCGGCCACCGATCGACCGACGAGGACGGGCCGCCGCAGCCGCCTCGTCTAGCATCACGCATCGTGAGCGGACCCGTCGTCGTCATCCTCGCCGCCGGCCAGGGCACGAGGATGCGCTCAAAGACGCCCAAGCTTCTGCACGAGGTCTGCGGTCGGCCGATGATCAACTGGACCGTGGCCGCAGCGCGGGAGGCGGGGGCGGGCAAGATCGTCGTCGTCGACGCCCCCGGCGAGCCCTTGCGGGCCACGCTTGATGGCGACGTTCTCACCGTCGTTCAGCCGGAGCCACTCGGAACGGCTGACGCCCTCCGCGCCGCCGAGGAGCACATCGATCCCGAGGCTTCGGTGGTCGTCCTGACCGGAGATGCGCCGCTCATCACGCCGGGAACCGTCGCGGCGCTGACCCAAGCCCAGCAGGAGACCGGGGCGGCCGCCACGATCCTGACCGCGACGTTCGCCGATCCGACCGGCTACGGCCGCGTGGTGCGAGCCGAGGATGGAACGGTGGAGAAGGTCGTGGAGACCAAACAGCCGCAGGACGCCACGCCGGAGGAGCTCGCCATCAAGGAGATCAACGTCGCCGTGTACGCCTTCGCCGGTGGGGCGCTGCTGCCGGCGCTGGCCCGGGTGGGCAACGACAACGCCCAGAGCGAGTACTACCTGCCTGATGTGCTGCCGCTGCTGCGCGCGCAGGGCCACGTGGTCACGGCGCTCGCGCTCGACGACGTGGAACAGACGATGGGCGTCAACGACCGAGTGCAGCTGGCGGCGGTGCGTGCGGTAGCCCAGCGCCGGATCAACCAGGAGCTGATGCGCGGCGGGGCGACGATCATCGATCCCGACCACACGGTCATCGACGCCGGGGTCAGGCTTGCCTCCGACACGCTGATTCATCCGGGCTGCGCCCTGTACGGAACGACCAGCGTGGGGGAGGGCTCCGTGATCGGGCCGCACTCGACGCTGACCGACGTCACCGTGGGGTCCGGGTCGGAGGTGATCCACAGCTGCGCCACGGGGGCCACAATCGGAGACAACGTCAGCGTTGGGCCGTTCGCCTACCTCCGCCCGGGCACGATCCTGCACGAGGCCTCGAAGGTGGGGGCCTATGTGGAGACCAAGAACACGGAGGTCGGCGCGCGCAGCAAGGTGCCGCATCTGAGCTACGTCGGCGACGCCACCATCGGCGAGGACACGAACCTCGGGGCCAGCACGATCACCGCCAACTACGACGGCTACGCCAAGCACCGCACGACCATCGGCTCGCGCGTGCACACCGCGGTGGACACGACGTTCGTGGCCCCGGTCGAGGTCGGTGATGACGCCTGGATCGGCGCCGGCTCGGTCATCACCAAGGACGTGCCGGAGGGGGCGTTGGGGATTGCCCGCGAGCGCCAGCGGAACATCGAGGGCTACGCGAACAGCGTGCGCGAGCGGCATGCGGCCGATGCGCCCGCGGCGCCCGGCGCGGCGGAGAGCCGGAGCGAGCCCGATGCTGCCGATCACGCCCAGCTCGACCGGCGCTGAGCGGGCCGGCGGAAACCGTTCATCCTGTGCTCCGCGTACCATCCTCGAGGCGATGAGCGTCGCCGAAATGCCGTCCGAGTCCAGTCAGTTGCGCGCCGATCCGGGCAAGCGTCTGATGCTCTTTTCGGGTCGGGCCAACCGAGTTCTGGCCGGCCGGATCGCCGATCGTCTCGGCGTGGCGCTCGGACAGGTGACGACCAAGACCTTTGCCAACGGTGAGGTGTACTGCCGCTACGAGGAGTCGGTGCGCGGCGCCGACGTCTTCATCGTGCAGCCGATCATCGGCAACGCGGGCGAGGGACTCAGCACCAATGACGCGCTGGTGGAGCTGCTGGTCATGGTGGATGCCGCGGTGGGCGGCTCGGCTCACCGCGTGATCGCCGTCTGTCCCTGGTATGGCTACTCCCGCCAGGACAAGAAGTCAGCCCCGCGCGAGCCGATCACCGCCCGTCTGGTCGCGCGCATGCTGGAGTCGGCCGGCATCGACCGCATCCTGACCATGGACCTGCACGCCGGTCAGATCCAGGGCTTCTTCCAGAAGCCGTGCGACCACATGACCGCGATGTTCATCCTCACCCAGTACTTCACCGACCTCGGACTGGATGACCTCGTCGTGGTGGCGCCGGATGCCGGCCGTGTGAAGCTGAACAAGCGCTTCGCGGCGAAGATGGGGGCCGATCTGGCCATCCTGAACAAGGAGCGCCCGGCGCAACAGGTGGCCGAGATCAACTACGTGATCGGCGATGTGCGCGACAAGACGGCCGTGATCGTGGACGACATCATCGGCACGGCCGGGACGCTTCGGGCCGCCGCGGACGCCGTCAAGGACGCCGGCGCCAGCCGCGTCTACGCCGCCGCGACCCACGGTCTCTTCTCGGGGGACGCCTTCGAGAATCTGATCGCCTCGGGCTTCGAGCAGGTTGTCGTCACCGACACCGTGCCTCCGCCCGGCGGCGCGCCGGAGTTCGTCAAGGTCCTGTCCGTAGCCGACCTGCTCACCAGCTCGATCCGCCAGATCTTCACCGACGGCTCCGTCTCGGACGTATTCGGCGGCGAGAACCAGCTCTTCTGAGCGGATCGGGGGCGCGAACCCCGGCCGCGCCTCGACTCAGCCCGAGTCTTACCATTCTCTGAAGCACCTGGTGCAGTCTTTGCCCATGTCCACGGCCGCGCAGCAGCCCGACCCCCGGCGCGAGCACCTGCGTCAACAGGCGATCCGCCGCCGCCAGGCTGTGCTCGATCGGCTCTCTGGCACGCGGGCGCTGCTGGTCGGCGGTGCGGTGGCGACCACCTGCCTGCTCGCCGGTTACCTCGACGCAAGCGCGCACGCCAAGCCCGGCTCCGGGACCGGCGCAAGCTCCGGCATCAGCGCGGGCGCCTCGGCCTACGGCTCGAGCAACGGCAGCGGCGCGAGCACCTACAACGGCGGGTCATCCGGCGGGCAGAGCCTGTTCGGTGGCGGCACCCCGCCCAGCTCCTCCTCGGGCGCCGGCTCGGCCATTTCCGGAGGCTCGTAGTTTGTCCACGGCCGGTGCACCAGAGACACTCGGGCGGGCCGAGTTCCCGCTCTGGGGTGGCCTGGCCGTGGCTGCGGTCACCGAGCAAGCTGGCCTTCCGGCCGCGCTGGCTCAGGTCAAGCGCATCGTGGCGGCGTTTGACCTGAGCTGTTCGAACTTCCGCGACGACTCCGAGTTGGCCCGGCTCAACCAGTCCCCACGCGAGGACGTGGTGGTCAGCCAGCTGCTCTTCGACACCGTGCGCGAGGCGTTGCGAGCGGCGAGTCTGACCGGCGGCGCCGTGGATCCGACCGTGGGTCAGGTGCTCGTCGCCCACCGCATCAATCCGCCGCTCAGCGACCAGCCGCTGCGGATCGAGCCGGTTCCGGGCTACCGGGTCGTGAAGATGGACGAGGCGGCCCGAAGCATCAGGCTGCCGGCCGGCGTCCAGCTCGACCTGGGGGCGACGGCCAAGGCCCGGGCCGCGGACCTGGCCGCCGAGGCGGCGTGCGCCGCCGCCGGCTGTGGGGTCCTGGTGAGCCTGTGCGGCGACATTGCGGTCGCCGGTACCGGTCCGGAGGGCGGCTGGGGCATTCGCGTCACCGACGACCATCGGCGTGCCGACACCCCCGGGCAGATGGTCGCCATCGAGGCGGGCGGCCTGGCCACGTCCTCGGTCACGGTGCGCCGCTCCGGCACCGGCCCGGACTCGGTGAGTCACCTGATCGACCCCGCCAGCGGTCGGTCGGTCGGCGGCCCGTGGCGGACCGTGAGTGTCACCGCCGCCTCCTGCCTGGAGGCCAACATCGCCAGCACGGCGGCGATCGTGCTCGGCGACGGCGCCATCGACTGGCTCGAGGCCCACCGACTTCCAGCCCGCCTGGTCTCGCACGACGGCGCGATCAGCCGCGTCGCAGGCTGGCCGCCGGAGGGTGACGAGCTGTGATCGTGGCGGCGGCCAACAGCTCGACGTGGGCCTGGTACTTCTCCCGCGCCACGGGCATGGTGGCGCTCATCCTGCTCACCGCGATCATCGTGCTGGGCGTGCTCGGTCCACTGCGCGTCTCCAACGAGCTGTGGCCGCGCTACGCCATCCGCACCGTGCACCGCGACGTGTCGCTGCTGGCGCTGATCGTGATCGCGATTCACGTCGTGACGATCGTCCTGGACAGCTACGTGAAGGTGCCTCTCAGTGCCGCCATCCTGCCCTGGGGCTCCTCCTACGATCCCGTCTGGACGGGCCTCGGCGCATTGGCCTTCGACCTGATGATCGCCCTCGTCGTCACCAGCCTGCTCCGCGCCCGCCTCGGCTTCAAGACCTGGCGGCTCGTGCACTGGTCTGCCTACGCCTGCTGGCCGCTCGCGGTGGCCCACGGCATCGCCACCGGAACTGACAGCAACGCCGGATGGGCGCTGGCCCTGACGGTGCTCTGCGTCGCCGTCGCGGCCGTCGCGGTGGCCCTGCGCGTGCAGGGCGGTTCAGCCGCCAGCACGCTCGAGGCTTAGCCCAGAGTGGCCCCGCCGCTGCTGGGGCCACTCTGCCCCAGCGGCTCAGTCGGCCGCCTGCGGCCTAGGACGCCACGTGCTCCTCAGCGGCCACCTTGGCCTTGGACTCCGGGTGCTTGGGCTTCACCGGCCAGACGCCGAACATGTAGTGGAAGACGCGCACGGACAGTTGCCGGGCCACCGCTGTGGCGGCGGCCAGTGTGGCGCCCTCAAGTGCCGCGGAGGCGGCGACCCGCCCCAGGCCGACCGCGGGCTCCTTCGCCTCTGGCTTCGGATCGGCTGAAAGCCGCTCCCAGATCGCCGTGAACGCCTTCTTGCCCACGATCGAGCCGACCACCGAAAAGACGATCGAGAACGGGGTGTAGACGAGCTTCTTCATCTCATCTGCACCTTACCCAATTGGCGCCGCTCAACCCGCACCTAACGCCAGCCGATAAATCACTTAATGGCAAGACGCCGGTAAACGTGCGTAAATGGGTATGCATAACCCACTTCGCGCTCGGAGGTGTGTCATGCAGGACGAATTGGACGCAGGCCAGGACGGCGACGCCGAGGAACTCCTCAAGCGCGCGCTGCTCGATGCGGCCTCGGCCGTCAGCGTGTCGCTGCGGATCGACCACCTCCCGGTCAGCGAGGCTGTGACCGTGATCTTCTACGCCCGCCCGGACCTCGGCACGCTCCAGACGTATCTGACGCCCGGCAGCCTGGGAGCGGGCTCGACCGTCTCGCCCTCTCAGCTGCTGCGAGTCCCGTGCGACCTCGACCTGGCCGAGGCGGCCGACCGCGATCACGCCGAGCGGCTCTACGCCGAACAGGCGCGCACGCTGCGCGACGCCGTGCTCGGTGCCGACGTGGTGCTCGAGCTGTGGCGTGAGGCGCTGGCCGAACGGCTCGGCGACGTTGTGACCAGGATGTCGGTTGGGTTGCCAACACGCGTTCCGCTCCCGCGTCTGATGCCCACCTCGCTCTTCGCGCCCGAGTCGCAGGTTGTCGTCGCGCCGGTGTGCAACGCGCGCACCCTTGCCGAGGGTCTTCCGCCGGTGGGCATCGCCTGCATCCAGCAGGAGATCGCGCACGTCTACCCACTGACCGACGACCCCGAGGGCTGCGTGATCGACTTCATGGACCGCTCGGCGCGGCACGCGTACGACCTGGCCGAACAGATCGCGCACCAGGAAGCGTCGGTCGAACGCTTTCTGCAGCTCAGCGACGCCGCCTGACTTCCGCCGCGGGCTGGGCGGCGGCCCTCTGGCGCCAGACCCTCCGTTCCTTTAGAGTAACCGTTACCGATGAGGAACCAAGCACGGACGGCCGCGGTCTTCGATGCGCTGGGGGAGCCTGTGCGGCGGCAAATCCTCGAGTTGCTGGGCAATGGCCCGGCCGCGGTGCACGAACTGGCGGAGCAATTACCGGTCAACCGGCCGGCGGTCAGTAAGCACCTGCGCGTGCTCAGCCAGGCCGGGCTGACCGAGCACCGAAGCGTCGGGACCTCAAACGTGTACCACCTGCGCCGCGAGGGTCTCGATGCCGCTCGGGAATGGCTGGATCAGACCTGGGGCAGCGTGCTTGCCGCGTTCGCGGCCGCGGCACAGGTAGAAGCGGACCGCATCCGGCAACAATCGAAACAGGGAGAGTGAGACATGGCTGCACTTCCACCGCTGCAACACGAGGTGACGGTCGATTTGAAGCCCACGCAGGCGTTCGAGCTCTTCACCCGCCGTATCGGCGAGTGGTGGCCGCTGGCCACTTACGGCGTCTTCGGCGACGGTGCCAGCGTGGCCTTCACCGAGGACGGCCGGCTACTCGAGCGTCATGGGGAGCAGACGTCGAGCTGGGGTGAGGTAACCGAGTGGGTAGCGGGTGAGCGGCTGGCCCTGACCTGGCATCCCGGGGGCGCCGAGACCGAGGCCAGCCAGGTGACCGTCACTTTCTCCGAGTACGGCGAGCAAACCCTGGTCACCCTCGTCCACGCCGGCTGGGAGGTCTACGAGGATGCCGTGGCTGCCCGCAACAACTACGCCGGGGGCTGGGTTGTGGTGATGGCGACCTACGCCGCAGCCGACTCGGCGTCAGACGACATCACCGAACCAGCCGCGGCGACCTGGGCCGCGCTGCTCTTCACGCCGGCGGACGGCCAGGGCGCGGCCGTCTTCGAGGACGAGCGGTTCCCGGGGCACATCGCCTTCCTGGGCCAGATGGAGGAGGCGGGGTACCTGGTGGCGGCCGGTCCGATGCCAGATGAGGATGGGTCCGGGATGACCATCATCAGGCTCCCGGGCGACGGGCGGCTGGAGGACGTGCGGCACCTCGCGCGCGGGGACGCCAGCGTCAGCTCGGGCCTGTTCCGGGTCAGCATCCGCCCGTGGCGCGTGCTCGTGGCGCCCGGCGTGGTCTAGCCGCGGCCGAGCTTCAGTCGTTCGCGCGGACCGGCTTGCGTCGGCGCCGGCTCGCGGGCCGGGCGGCGCTCCGGATGGGTGAGCCGGTCGCTCGAGCCGTCCGGGCTCGCGCAGGCGCACGGAGGACTGCTCGGCGTCGGGCAGCGGAATTCCGCCGCCGGGCCAGCGGCTCGGATCGGGTCTGACGTTGGGGCGGTTGCCCCAGCCGTCGTCGGAGCTGCCGCCGTCCTCGTCCGGTTCTGACGTGTCGTCGCGCAGCACCGGGAGCATCAGCAACCCGACCGCGATGAAGCCAAAGATGTGCACCCCGATGAGGAACAGCATCAGCTGGAACTCCGTCATTGCGCACAGATTACCGCCGTCGCGCGGAAGCGGAAGAGGGAAATTCGTAAAACGTCAATGCTCGCTACCATCGAGCGCACCTATGTCTGAACAGTCCACAAGCCTTCTCGCCACAAGCCGCGAGCCCGGTCACTCGCGCGAGGCGCGACGACTCCGCCGCGAGGGCCTGGTCCTCGGCACCGTCTACGGCGGCGGCAAGGACCCGGTCTCCTTCCAGATCGACGCGCGCACGCTGCGCAACACGCTCGCGCAGGCGGGCGCCGTGATCGATCTCCAGATCGACGGCGCCGCCGCCGAGTCGGTCGTGCTCAAGGAGCGCGTCCGTCACCCCGTCAGCGGGGAGACGATGCACGTCGACCTGCTGCGCGTCGACCTCGAAGGTCGCCATCCAGACCCAGGTCGCCGCTCGAGCTGATCGACGTCGAGGAGTCCGACGTCAAGATCGGCGGCGTCCTCGAGAACACGGTCCGCGAGGTCACGGTCGAGGCCGTGCCCGACGGCGATCCCGGACGTGATCCAGCACAGCATCGCGGGCCTCGAGATCAACGGCACCGTAACGCTGGGCGACATCAAGGCGCCGGAGGGCGCCACGATCATCGGTGACCCGGAGCTGGTGATCGCCGCGATCCGCACCTCTCGCGGCATGCTGGCCGACTCCGACCGGCTCCGAGATCGAGCTCGAGACCGAGGTGGTCGGCGAGGGCGACGACGGGGATTCCGCGGCTGAGGCCGAGGGCGGCGACGACGCTGCCGCCGACGGCGAGTAGCCGTCAGCCTCACCCAGATGCCGCTGCTGCATCGCCGCAGCGCACCCGTCGACTGGCTGATAGTCGGCCTCGGTAACCCCGGGGCCGCCTACGACGGCACCCCGCACAACATCGGCTTCGAGGTCGCCGAGCGCCTGCGCACGCGCTGGGAGCTCGGCAAGCCCAAGTCCAGGTACCGCGGCCTGATCACCGACGGTCGCGCCGGCGTCGGGGGCCCGCGGGTGGCGATCCTGACGCCGCAGACCTACATGAACGAGGCCGGCAAGTCGGTCGGCCCGGCCCGCGGCGAGCTGCGCGTCGAGCCCGACCACATCATCGTCGTCCACGACGAGATCGACCTGCCGTTCGCCGATATCCGCACCCGCCTCGGCGGCGGCCTGGCCGGCCACAACGGCCTGAAGTCGATCAAGGCGGCGCTCGGCACGGCCGATTTCCAGCGTGTGCGCGTCGGCGTGGGCCGCCCGCCGACGACCGATCCGGAGCTCGTCGCCGCCTACGTGCTCGGCAAGTTCCGGGAGCCGAGCGACGCGAGGTGCAGGCGCCTGATCGATTCGGCCGCCGACGCCGCCGAATCACCTGCTTAAGTAAGAGAGAGCGCATGCTCTCCTCACTGCTTCACCACGCCGACGACGATCCGCAGACCGGTCGCCTGCACGCCGAGGGCGGACGCGCGTTCGTCTCGCTGTCGCTGCGCCCCTTCTTGATCGCGGCCCTGCTTGGCCGCGACCAGACCCAACCGGCGATCGTGGTCGCCGGCGACGACCGCCAGGCGCGCGAGCTCGCCGCGCAGCCTGCGGGCGTGGCTCGCGCCCCGCCGCGTGCGCTACTACCCGAGCCGCGGCGTCACCTACGAGTCGCACCTGGCGCCGCCGCCGCACCTCACCGGCCAGCGGATCGCCGCGCTCGACGCGCTGCTCGACGACCAGGACGCGACGCTGGGAGAGAAACCGACCCCTACGGTCGGTTTCTCTCCCAGCGTCGGTGCACCGGTCGTGGTCGTGCAGCGCCGTGGCGCTCTCGGAGAAGGTTCCGGACCCGTCGCTGCGCCCGCACGGCTTCACGCTGCGCAAGGGCGAGCTGCTCGACCTCGACGAGACCGCCGGCGACCTGGTGGCCGCCGGCTACGAGCGCGTCGACCAGGTCGAGGACCGTGGCCAGTTCGCGATCCGCGGCGGCCTGCTCGACGTCTTCCCCTCCACCGAGGACCGCGCCGTCCGCGTCGACCTGTTCGGCGACGAGATCGAGTCGCTGAGGTGGTTCAGCACGTTCACCCAGCGCTCGCTGGGCGACGCCGAGGAGGTGGAGGTGGCGCCGGCCGCCGAGCTCGCGGCCGAGTACCGCGAGCTGGCCGAGCTCGCCGCGCCGAGGATGCAGGAGAACCGGCCCGACATCACCGAGCTGCTGCCGGTCGAGGACTTCAAGACCTTCCTCGAGCTGATCGACCCCCGGGCCAGCGTGCTGCTGGCCGCCGAGGAGGAGGTTGCTCCCGGCGCTGGCCGACCACTGGCAGGACGTCGTGCGCCGCCTTCCACGACACCGAGGCCCACCAGCTCTACGTCAAGCCCGAGGCGATCACCGCCGAGCTCGACGCGCCGCGCGCGCATCCGGCTGTCCTCGATCGACCAGGACCAGCCGTTCCAGTTCCGCGGCCAGGCGGCCGAGGTCGGCGCCCGCAACATCCGTGACGCCGAGCCCGAGCTCGAGAAGCTGACGCGCTCGGGCTACCGCACGGTCGTCACCTTCGCGGTCAAGGGCGAGGGCGAGCGCGCCGCGTACAACCTCGGGCGGCTCAAGGTGGACTGGCTGGGTGACTGACGGGGGTCAAGCGGGACCCCCGTCAGCGGGTAAAGGCCTGACCTTCGCCCACGCCCGGCTGCGCGAGGGCTTCATCGCCCCGCAGTTCCACCTGGCGGTGATCCCCGAGCACCGGCTGTTCCGGCGCCGGCGCGCGCCCGAGGGACCGGTGCGGATCGGCCGCCGGGGCGCGCTGCGGTCGTTCGCCGAGCTGCGCACCGGAGACATCGTCGTGCACGAGGACCACGGCGTCGCGCGCTTCGCGGGCTTCGACACCAAGACCGTCGCCGGCGTCACGCGCGACTACCTGAACCTCGAGTTCGCCGGCACCGACCGCGTGTTCATGCCGGTCGAGCAGCTGGCCAAGATCAGCCGCTACGTCGGCGGCGGCGGTGAGCACGGGCCGACGCTCTCGAAGCTCGGCGGCACCCGCTGGGACACGCTCAAGGCGCGCGCGCGGCGGGCGGCCCAGGACATGGCCGGGCGAGCTGCTCAACCTCTACGCCGAGCGCAAGCGCCGCGAGGGCCATCGCGTTCCCGCCGGACACCGAGTGGCAGCAGGAGTTCGAGGACGCCTTCCCCTACACCGAGACGCCCGATCAGCGCGACGCGATCGAGTTCGTCAAGGCCGACATGGAGGCGCCGCGGCCGATGGACCGCCTGATCTGCGGCGACGTCGGCTACGGCAAGACCGAGGTGGCGCTGCGGGCCGCGTTCAAGTCCGCGCAGGACGGCAAGCAGGTGATGGTGCTGGTGCCGACGACGATCCTCGCCCAACAGCACTACGGGACCTTCGCCGAGCGCCTGAAGGACTACCCGGTGCGGATCGAGCACATCTCGCGCTTCCGCCCGGCGGCCGAGCAGAAGGAGGCGATCGCCGCCTTCGCGCGCGGGCGAGGTGGACATCCTGATCGGCACCCACCGCCTGCTCTCGCGCGACGTGCGCGCCAAGGACCTGGGGCTGCTGATCATCGATGAGGAGCAGCGCTTCGGCGTCAAGCAGAAGGAGCTGCTGAAGCAGATGAAGCTGCGGGTCGACGTGCTCGCGATGAGCGCCACGCCGATCCCGCGCACGCTGCAGATGTCGCTGGCCGGGATCCGCGACATCAGCGTGATCGAGACCGCGCCGGAGGGCCGGCGCCCGGTCAAGACCTACGTCGGCGAGTACGACGAGGAGCTCGTCAAGGCGGCGCTGCTGCGCGAGCACGCGCGCGGGGGACAGGCGTTCTTCCTGCACAACCGGGTCGAGTCGATCGACGAGACGGCCGAGCGGCTGCGCGGCCTGGTGCCGCAGATGCGCTTCGAGGTCGCGCACGGGCAGATGGACGACGCCGAGCTCGAGCAGCGGATGATGGCGTTCCTGCGCGGCGACGCCGACGTGCTGGTCGCGACCTCGATCATCGAGTCGGGCATCGACATTCCCGCAGGCCAACACGCTGATCGTCGAGCGCGCCGACATGTTCGGGCTCTCGCAGCTCTACCAGATCCGCGGGCGGGTCGGCCGCTCGCGCGAGCGCGCGTACGCGTACCTGCTGTATCCGTCCTCGGCGGCGCTGACCGCGGAGGCCGCCCAGCGGCTGTCGGCGCTGAGCGACTACACCGAGCTCGGCGCCGGCTTCAAGGTGGCGATGCGCGACCTCGAGATCCGCGGCGCCGGCAACCTGCTCGGCGACGAGCAGTCCGGGCACGTCGCGGCGCTCGGCTTCGAGCTCTACATGCAGATGCTCGACGAGGCCGTGCAGGCCGCCCAGGCGGCGGCCTCCGGGAGCGATGGCGAGGAGGAGGAGTGGGAGCCGGTGCGGCTCGAGGTCGGTGTCGACGCCTACGTGCCGGCCGACTACATCCCCTACGAGCAGGCCAAGGTCGATGTGCACCGGCGGATCGCCGGCGCGCGCGAGGTCGCCGAGATCGGCCTGCTGCGCGAGGAGCTGGTCGATCGCTTCGGTGAGATCCCCGAGCCGCTCGAGAACCTGCTGCTGCTGCAGATCGCGCGGATCAAGCTCGGCCAGGCGGGCGCGACCGACGGTGTCGTTCAAGGGCGGGCGCCTGGCGGTGACGCCGATCGAGCTCGACTCCACGCGGGTCAAGGCGCTGCGCGCGGAGATGCCGGAGGCGCTGTATGAGTCGGGCAAGTCGCAGCTGTCGATGCGGGTGCGCCGGCGAGCCGCACGCGCAGTTCCAGGCGGTGGTGCGAGCCGCCGACGTGCTGCTGTCGGTGATGCAGGCCGCCGAGGCCGAGCCGCGGCCGTGGCGTGAGCGACAAAGAACTTCGTAAGAGACCCGAGCCACCGCACCGCCACATCGCTGCCGGGCCGCTACCATCGGCGCCGATGCGAATCTCTAGGAAGCTCGCGGCGCTTGCCGCCTTTTTTGTGGTGGGGGCCGCCGTGGCAGGCTGCGGCAGCTCGATCCCCGGAAACTCGGTGGCCACTGTCGCCGGAAACCCGATCACCCTCCAGGCGTTCAACCACTGGATGTACGTCGCGGCCAAGGAGCAGGCCGCGCAGTGCTGCCTCCGCAGGGCGTGACCGAGCCGGTGATCGTCTCCAGCAGCCCGACGGACTTCGCGACCGTGCGAGAAGATCGCTGCGCATCGGTATCGCGAGTCTGCGACAGCGCCCGAGTCCACGCTCAAAGCGGACTGCAAGCAGGTCTTCACCCAGTACAACGCTGAGATCCTGGCCTTCCTGGTCGAGGGCTACTGGCTGCAGGCGGAGGCCCACAAGCTGGGGATCAAGGTTCCGTCGAACCTCGACACGCAGTTCAACAAGTACATCAAGAAGAAGTACCCGACCAAGACGGCGCTGCGCCACCGTGAAGGAGAGCGGGCAGACCAGGCAGGACATGCTTCTTCCAGTTCCGCGTCCAGACGCTGTACAGCAAGCTGCTCAAGCGCTACGAGAAGCCGGTCACCGCAAGCCGCGATCGCCGCCTACTACGCGGCGCACAAGTCTTCGTTCGGCACGCCCGAGAGCCGTGACCTGCACCTGGTGCGCACCAAGACCGCAGGCGCAGGCCCAGGCCGCGCTGACCGCGCTCAAGTGCGGCCAGAGCTGGGACACCGTGGCCAAGAAGTACGCGGCTGACGCGTCCGCCAAGGCCAACGGCGGGCTGCTCTCCGGAGTCACCTCCGGTCGAGGAGGAGGCCGCCGTCAACAAGGCGATCTTCGGCGCCTCGGTGAACACAGCTCGTCGGGCCGGTCAAGGGCGTCTTCGGCTACTACGTGCTCGAGGTCACCAAGATCACCCCGGCGGTACAGGAGATCGCTGGCCAAGGCGACCACGGCGATCAAGTCGAATCTGACCACCACCGGGCAGACGGCGGCCGAGACCAAGGTCGTCGCCATGGCCAAGAAGAGCTTCTTCAAGCAGTCCACCTGCCGCAGCGCCTTACGCGGTGCAGACCGTCTGCTCGAACTACAAGGCGCCGAAGACGACGACCACGACGACGCCGACCGTCACCCCGAGCCCGACGGCGACGAACACGACGGCGACGAGCACCTCGGCAACGTCGACCAGCTCGTCGACCGCAACGTCGGCGACGACCGCGACCAAGACCAGCACCACGAGTTAGTGCCCTCCGGCGACTCCGGAGATCACCGCCGCGCTCGGCCGTCTGGACGAGATCACGCGTCGCCTGCGGCGTCGAGTGCCCGTGGGACGCCGAGCAGGACGAGCGCACGATCGTCCCGCACACGGTCGAGGAGGCCTATGAGCTGGCCGACGCGGCCCACCGTCGCGACGACGCCAAGCTGCTCGACGAGCTCGGCGATGTGCTCTTCCAGGTCCACTTCCTGGCGCTGCTGCTCGAGGAGCGCGGCGCGGGCGATCTGGCCGCGGTGGCGCGGCACGCGAGCGAGAAGCTGATCCGCCGCCACCCGCACGTCTTCGGCGAGGTCGAGGTCGAGAACGCCGCCGAGGTGCTGCGCAACTGGGACGCGATCAAGTCCACCGAGGCCGGGCGCGAGCCAGGCGTCTTCGGCGAGGTGCCCGAGAACCTGCCCGGGCCGCTCTACGCGCGCAAGGTGCAGCGCCGCGCCGCCTCGAGCGGCTTTGACTTCGACGGGCGTCGAGGCACCGCTGCAGTCGGTGCGCGACGAGCTCGACGAGCTGATCGCCGCCGGCACCGACGACGAGCGCTTCCACGAGCTCGGTGACGTGCTGTTCGCGGCGGTGAACGTCGCCCGCAAGCTGAAGATCGATCCCGAGCTCGCGCTGCGCGCCTCGGCCGATCGCTTCCGCGCTCGCGTGCAGGCTGGGGTTGATCTGGCCGCATCGCACGGGCAGAAACTGGAACGATCTCACCGCTGACGAGCAGCTCGCCTTCTACGCGCAGGCGCGTCTGCACCGAATAGCGCCCAACTCCTGAGGAGACCAACCCACAGATGAGCCAGATCGAGCACGTTCATGCCCGCCAGATCCTCGACAGCCGCGGCAACCCCACGGTGGAGGTGGAGCTGAGCGTGAAGTCCGGCGCCTGGGGTCGGGCCGCCGTTCCCGTCCGGCGCGTCCACGGGCGAGTTCGAGGCCACCGAGCTGCGCGACGGCGGCGCCGCCTGGCTCGGCAAGGGCGTCAGCAAGGCGGTCGACAACGTCAACGGTGAGATCGCCACCGCGGTCCGCGGCATGGACGCGGCCGCGCAGGCGGCGCTTGACCGCACGCTGATCAGCCTCGACGGCACCCCCAACAAGTCGCGCCTGGGCGCCAACGCGATCCTCGCCGTGTCGCTGGCGGCCGCGCACGCCGCCGCCGCCGAGGAGCGGCATGCCGCTGTGGAACTACCTGGGCGGCGAGACCGCGCACATCCTGCCCGTGCCGATGATGAACGTGCTCAACGGCGGCGCGCACGCCGACAACAGCATCGACTTCCAGGAGTTCATGATCGTGCCGGTCGGCGCCGCGCACCTTCAGCGAGGCGCTGCGGATGGGCGCGGAGGTCTTCCACAACCTCAAGAAGACGCTGCACGATCGCGGCCTGAGCACGACCGTGGGGGACGAGGGCGGCTTCGCCCCGAACCTCGGCCTCCAACGAGGAGGCGCTCGAGGTGCTGATGGCGGGCATCCGCGCGGCCGGCTACATCCCCGGCGAGCAGATCGCGATCGCGCTCGATCCGGCGACCTCGGAGATCTACAAGGACGGCGCCTACCGCTCGAGCACGAGAACCGCACGCTCAGCGCCGACGAGATGAGCGCCTACTGGACCGACATCATCAACCGCTACCCGGTGATCTCGATCGAGGACGGCATGGCCGAGGAGGACTGGGACGGCTGGGGCACGCTGACCAAGGCCGTCGGCGACCGCGTGCAGCTCGTCGGCGACGACCTGTTCGTGACCAACACCGAGCGGCTCAAGCGCGGCATCGACGCGGGCGTCGCCAACTCGATCCTGATCAAGGTCAACCAGATCGGCACGCTGACCGAGACCCTGGCGGCGATTCGGATGGCGCGTGAGGCCGGCTACACGGCGGTCATGTCGCATCGCTCCGGAGAGACCGAGGACGTCACCATCGCCGACCTGGCCGTCGCCACCGGTTGCGGGCAGATCAAGACCGGCGCGCCCTCGCGCACCGACCGCGTGGCCAAGTACAACCAGCTGCTGCGGATCGAAGAGGCGCTCGGCGCCGACGCCGAGTACCCGGGCGCAAGGCCTTCCGCGCCGCCAACCAGTAGCCGCGGGCCCGAGCGCGGCCGGCGAGGGATTGACGTTGCAACGGCGTGAGAGTGACGTTGCAGCAGGAAGGAATCCGTGGGCGGCGAATGAAGGGCGAAAGGGATGCCGCCCAGAAGTCACACCGCTGCCGCACGGAACGCGCGCACAGCCAGGTCGCACGAGACCCACGCCCGCCCGCGGCAGGTCGCGCAGCGCCTGCCGATCTCCAAGGTCGGCTGGGATCGCAAGTTCCGGTTCGTGATGCTGGTGGTGGTCGCGCTGGTCGGCTGGATCGGGCTGAAGGCCGGGCTCGCGCTGATGGCAGCGCGCGACCCAGGCCGCGCAGGAGACGCAGCCTGGTGAGTCCCTGAAGCAGCAGCACCGCCAGCTGCTGGCGCAGGAGCGAGCGCTCCACCAGAAGGCCACGATCATGCGCGACGCGCGCCAGCTCGGCATGATCCAGGCCGGCGAGCGGCCGCTACGTGTACGTGCCGCCGCGGGCCACTGAGCATCTCCGCCGTCCGGTGACGGGAAGGGACGTCCGTAGATGGCGGACGACTTCGACGTGCTGATCGGCTTCTGTGGGAGGACGGCCAGCGGCGCGATCAACGAAGCTGAGCCGGCCGAGCGCCGCGTGCTCGAGCGTGTCAGCGACGACATCTACCTGGAGCTGCGCCGTCGGCTGGGCGGCAAGTTCACGACCACCGAGCTGGCCGATTACTACCTGACAGCGGGCACCGACTGGTGCTTTGAGATCGCCTACACCTCGGCGCCCGAGCTCACCGGAGGCCTGGGACATGGGAACGGTCGCCGGGGCGGCCTTTGCCCGCTACGCGCGCCGCGCGGTCGACTGGGGTGGCGGAGTCAGGCGCGAAGACGAGGAGTGAGGTCGGCGCGCGCAGTGCCGCGCGACCCGCACTGATCAGTCTGCTTCAACCCGAGGCTCCTCGGACATATCGGCCTTCTCGGAGTCGGTCCTCGGAGTCCTCGGACTCCTCGGCGCCGGCACGGCGGATCACGATCTGGTCCTCCTCGATCGTGACCTCGACCGGACGGTGACCCGGCCCACGACTCGGCGTAGACCGGGTCGTCCTGCACGGCGGGGTCGAGCCACAGCCCGATGCCCTCTTCGCCGTGGTCGAAGGTGGCCTCCCAGGGGCCGCCGGCCTTGCGCTTGCTGCGCGTGGTGCGACCACCACGCCGGCCACGCCGGCGCTTGGGCTTGTCGCTGTCGTCATCCGTCCTCGCTCGGCCTCAGCTCGGCCTCCGTCACGGCGGCTTGCCGCCTCAGCATCCAGCTCGGCGGCGATCAGCGCGTCATCCTCGGCACGCAGGTCGATCTCGTCATCAAAGTCGGACGACGCGCGACCGTGGTGTCCGGATCCGCGTCTGGCTCCAGCGCCTGTTCGCGCTTGAAGGCTTGGATCTGTTGAACGGTGACCTCGAGCTGGTGCGCGATCCACGCATCGGTGCGCCCCTGGCGCACCCAACCGCGAATCCGGTTCAGCTCCGGTCGCAAAGATCGTCTTGGCATAGAGGCTGAGGATACAGCGGGTAGGCCATCGGACCGCTCCCGCCTCCGACGGGGACGCCTGCCGCCGCCTGATTACTCAGAAACTTATGCTCGGAAATAGTTGAAAGCCGACAGTTGCGCTGGGTATGCTCACGCATCGGGGTTGTCCGGCCGCCCGGGCCGGGATGGTGTGCCTGGGCTTAGGCATTCCCACGCAACCTCTCAGCCGGGGAGAAGAAGGATGCTTGTACTCACACGGAAGTCCAATCAGAGCATCATGATCGGGGACGACATCGAGGTCTCGGTGCTGGCGATCGTGGGCGAGAAGGTCCGCATCGGCATCCAGGCACCGCGCGACGTGCCCGTCTTCCGCAAGGAGGTCTACCTGGAGATCCAGGACGAGCGCCGCGACGGCCTGAAGCCGAGCGACGTGGTCGCCGAGGTCGACGCCGCCCTGCAGGGCCTGGGCGAGCCCGCAGCCGCACAACGCCGGAGTTAGCGCGGGGCGGGTGCAGCCCGCCCGGCGCTAACGCACGTCAGAGCCGCCCGTCCCCAGGCCAATACGCGGCGCGGCTCAGGTCGAGCGCTAGGTCAGCAGCAGGTAGAGCGTGGCGAACATCGCCACGGTCACCAGCACCGCTGTCAGCACCAGCGACAGCGCGAGCACGTAGAAGCGCATCGAGCCGCGCTTGCGCTCGCGGGCGTGCCAGCGCTGGCGCGAGCGCACTGCCGCGGTGCGCTGCGAGATGCTTGCGCCGCTGCTCCTCGATCTCGCTGTGCTGGAGGAACTCCTGCTCCAGCTGCGCGAGGCTCTGACGCATCTTCATCGCCGACATCGGTCGATAACCCTAGCGGGAAAACCTGAACTCTGCCGTCAATCGTGTAGCTGCTGGCACAGCCCGGCAGCGCCGCGCGGCGCTACGGCGACGCGCCAGGCTCGGCCCGTCAGCGGACCAGGGCGCCCTCGTAGACGGTCACGAAGTGCAGGTAGTTGTCGGCGATCAGTGACGGCCGCCTCCTCGCGCTCGAGCGACTTGTCGAGGAAGGCCTTGAGCGCGTCCCACCAGATCGAGCGGCCGATCGCGAAGCCGATGAAGCCCTCCACGGGAGCCGCCTGCTCGAGCCACTGCTCGACCTTCTCGGTCGAGGCGCCGCGGCCGAGCAGCACGCAGGTGACGCCCTCACGGCCGGGGCCGGTGCGCGCCTGCCTGGCGAGCATCTCGGCGTCCGAGCGCTCGTCGACGCCCTCGATCTTCCAGATGTCGACCTCGATGCCGGCGTTCTGGATGTCCTCGATCGCGCGGCGCATCAGCTCCGGGCGCAGCTCCGCGTCGTAGCGGTCGGTCGCTGCCGCCGACCGACGTCGAGCTGGGCGTCGGTGGCCGGCACGAGCAGCTCGAACAGGAACTTGCGGTCGTTGCTCGTGGAGCCAGTCGGCGAGCCGCTTGAGCCGCTCCAGCTGGCGGCGGTTCATCTCGGCGTCGGGGTCGTCCGGGTTGTAGCGGACGAGCACCTTCGAGAAGTCGGGGTCGAACTTCAGGATGTGGGCGCCGAAGTCGTCGCCGTACTGGAAGTCGAACTCGTTCTGGCCGGACTTCTCGACCGGCATCGCCAGCTCGAGACCGTCCTCGCGCGCACGACCGGGGATGTCGGAGCCGAACTGCTCGTCGACCAGCACGCCGGTGGCGCCCGGCCTCGGCGCCGCGCTCGCACGGCCTCGAGCATGCCCTCGAAGATCAGGCGCTTGGCGTCGGAGATCGTCTCGGTCTCCTCCGGAGTCGGGTCGCCCTCGATCCCGAACATCTTCTTCTGGAACGAGCCGCGATGGTCGAACGCCAGGATGTAGAGCTTTCCGTGATATCCAAGAGGCATATAGCCCCCCTTTGCCCGATGTCGTGGAACGTGTTTCTTCGAGTCTAAACCTGCGCGCACGGAGCCCGTATCGGTGCCTCATGGCCGAGCTGCTTGACCGCTTTACACTTGAGGTCGTGAGCACCGGTGGACCAGATCTATTTGTCGTCTGCAAGAACTGCGGATCGGAGGTCAGCCCGTACATCACCGAGTGCCCGTACTGCGGCACGCGGCTGCGCAAGCGGGCGCCGAAGCTCGACCGCAACGGCCGCATCACCGAGCGGACCGGCCGCCGGCCGCTGACGCCGTCGCTCTCGCGGCTGCGCCGGGGCGAGATCCCCGGGATCCGCCACGAGGCCCACCCCTACGCGACCGGCCTGCTCGTGCTGCTCGGCGTCGTCGGCACCCTGATCTGGCGCACGAGCCTCATCAGCCCGCTCGACCTGGTGGTCTACGGCAACCCGGCGAGCCAGTGGTGGCGGGTGTTCACGGCGCCGTTCGTCTACGACAACACCGGCTACGCGGTCATCGCGCTGCTGATCATCGCGATCTACGGCTGGCTGATGGAGCGCCGGCACGGCCCGGTGGTCGTGGTCGCGCTGGCGCTGGTCGGCGGCGCCGGCGGGCTGGCCGTGGCCGGCAAGCTTCGACGGCGGTCTCTACCTGGGCGGCAACGGCGCCGCGCTGGCGCTGCTCTGCGCCTGGGCGGTTCCCGACCTGATCGCTGCTGCTGCGCAAGCGCGACTTCGACGGCGATCTGATCGGCACCGGCGTGTTCGCCGCGGTGATCGCGCTGATGCCGCTGGCCGCGCCCGAGCGCCAGCTGGGTGGCGGCGCGGCGTCGGCGCCGCCGCCGGGCTGACCCTCGGCTACCTGCTCGCGCGCATCCACCACTGAGGCTGCACGAGACCCTGATCTGCGAAGCTCGGGAGCGTGAGCTTCTCGGACGCCGACATCGACGCCGCGATCGCCGCGCTCTCCGAGCCGGGCCGGCTGAACGACGCACAGGCGCTGGTCAGCCGCGCGGCGCCGAGCCTCGAGCGCGTGCTCGGCAGCGCCCTGCACGAGGGCGGCTGGTTCGACACCGCCCACAACGCCGCCGTCAAGGACGCGGTCGGCGCCGGCGACCCGGACGAGCGCCTGGTGGCGGTCCGGACGCTGTTTGCCGAGGAGACGCGCCTGACGATGCTCGTCGGCGTCGCCGTCGGCTTCGAGCTCGCCAGGGAGCTTGGCCAGGCCGCATCCGGGCAAGCTCCGACTGCAGGACCTGAACGCCACCGACCTGGAGGACTAGACTACATGGAAATCCGGTACTACGGCCACGCCACCTTCGAGCTCGCCGACGGCGACACCTCGGTGCTGATCGACCCGTTCCTGACCGGCAACCCCAAGGCCACGGTCGCCGCCGATGACCTGAACCCGACGACGATCCTCGTCACCCACGGCCACGGCGACCACGTCGGCGACGTGGTGCCGATCGCCAAGCGCACCGGCGCGCCGGTGCTCGCGATCGTCGAGCTCGCCAACGAGTTCGGTGAGGAGGACGGCGTCACGGCCCTGGACATCAACATCGGCGGCACGGTCGAGTTCGACTGGGGCTGGGTCAAGATGGTGCCGGCCTGGCACACCTCGACGACGCCCAAGGGCACCGTCAGCGTCCCCGCCGGCCTGCTGATCAACTTCAAGGACACGGTCGTCTACCACCTCGGCGACACCGGCCTCTTCTCCGACCTGAAGCTGGTCGGCAAGCGCACCCCGATCGACTACGCGCTGATGTGCATCGGCGGCCACTACACGATGGACCGCTTCGACGCCGTCGACGCCGCCGAGCTGATCGGCGCCAAGACCGTGATCCCCTGCCACTACAACACCTTCCCGGCGATCGAGACCGACGCGCAGGCGTTCAAGTCAGACGTCGAGTCGCAGACCAGCTCGAAGGTCGTGGTGCTGGACCCGGGCCAGACCCACACAGGCCTGAGGTCGGCGCTGCGTCCGTGGCCGGCTGGCCGAACGAGGCGCCTACCCGCTGGTGGCCCGCTGGCCCCCGGCGCGGGCTCAACCGATGCGGGAGCCGACCTCGGCGTCCTGATCGGGGCGCAGCAGCACCACGCCGAGCTCGGCTGTCGAGCGCGCCGAGCACCAGCACCTCGGACATGAACGGGCCGATCTGACGCGGCGGGAAGTTGACGACGGCCACGACCAGCGTGCCGAGCAGTTCATCGCGCGGGTAGTTCGTGATCTGCGCGGAGGAGCGCTTGATCCCGATCTCCGGACCGAAGTCGATCGTCAGCTTCCAGGCGGGCTTGCGCGCCTCCGGGAAGTCGTCGACGGCGGTGACGCGGCCGACGCGCATGTCGACCTGGAGGAAGTGATCGAAGTCGATCTATTCAAGACGACCGGATCGTACGCGCCCGGTCGGCAGACCGACCGGTTAGGGCAGCGTCAGTACTCGCCGGCCGCCCGAGATCGTGGCGGTCACCGGCGACGGTCGTCGTCGGCGCGGTCGTCACCGGCGTGGTCGTCGGCGGGACGGTGGTCGACGGCGTCGTCGTCGCCGGGACGGTCGTCGCCGGCGCGGTGAGGGTTGGCACGGTGGTCGTACCCGCCGGTGCGGTGATCGTGCCGGTTGGTGAGGTCACGGTGGGCGACGTGCTCGTGGGAGAGGTGCTCGTGGGAGTCGGGCCGGTCGGCGAGGTGCTCGTGGGCGACGGGCTGGTGGCTGCCGCGCCGGCGCCGGTGGGCGAGGTCACGGTCAACAAGGTGCTCGGGCCGGCCGGCGCCGTGGTCACCGGCGTCGCCGGTGGTGGAGGCCGTCGGCGCCGGGATCGTCGTCACGGCTCGCACGGGGCCGACTCCACCGGTGGAGGTCGGCGTGGTCGTCGCGGCAGCGGCGGGCAGGGAAGTGGTCGGTGAGGCCACACCGCCGGCGTGCCGGCCGGGGTCGACCTTCTGGGTCCGGCGGGCGTGTAGTCGGTCGTGGTCGGGCGAGCGTGGTCAGTGCTCACCGCGGGTGCGACGGCGCCGGTGGTGAGCTTCACGGGTTGGCGCGTCACGTGAATCTGACGGGCGGCTGCCGCCTTGATCACGGGAGCGGCGGCGGCCTTCACGCACCGGGGCGGCGGCGGTGAGCCCGGGGCCGGCTCCGACCGAGCCAACCAGGCTGGTGCCGTTGATCGCGCTCTGCAGGCCGGAGTTGAGCGAGCGCGAGACGAGCGCGCTGGACGACGGACCCTGCGATGGTGGGGGGTGCTGCTGGCTCCACGGCCACGGTGCCGCGGTCACCAGCGCCGCCGCGGCGAGTGCCGGCCGCGGCCTTGGTGGCGACCGCGCCCACGCCGACGCTGGCGCCAGTCCAGCCGAGCCGCCTGCGGCCCCGCCGGCGGCTGCACCGGCTCCGGCCGCACCAGCGGCGCCGGCCGCTCCCGCGCCGGCCGACCCGGCGCCAGTGGCGCTGGCGGCGCCGGCCGCGCCCGCCGAGCCGCGCTGAGTGGCCGAGCAGGTGGGCGAAGATCAGCTTGTGGAAGAAGGCCAGCGGGGCCGACGGGCGCCAGCGCAGCGAGCGCGCGGTTGGTGTTGCGCATCTCGCCCTGGAAGACCTCGCAGCGCGCGCAGTTCTTGACGTGGCGACGGACGGCGGCGCTCTGCTTGCGGCGCATGCCCTCCGCCACCTCGGCGAGCTCCTCGCGGACCTCGTCGCAGCTCAGCAGGCGCGCCTCGGCCGCCTCGGTGAGCGACACGCGGGCGCGCACGAGCAGCGACTTGACGCTTGAGACCGTCGTATCCATCGCCTCGGCGATCTGCTCGTAGGAGAGCGCGTCCATCTCCCGCAGCACGAGCGCGGTGCGCTGCGTCTCGGGCAGGTCGCGGATGTCATCGAGCAGCTGGCGGAACTCCTCGCGCTCGTGCACCTTGTCGGCGGTGGTGGCCCCGTGCTCGGCGAAGTGGATGTCCATCGAGTCGACGCCGACGGCCTTGTTGCGGCGCAGGTGGTTCAGGCAGCGGTTGCGCGCGATGCGGTAGAGCCACGGCCGCACGTTGATCGGCCGGTCGTCGGCGAGCATCGCGTTGTAGGAGGCGGTGAGCACATCCTGCAGCACGTCCTCGGCATCCTCGCGCGAGCCGAGCATGTGCCGGCAGAAGGCGAGCAGGCGGCTGTGGTAGCGGCCGACCAGCACCTCAAAGGCGTTCTGATTGCCCGCGCCGGATCAGCGTGACCAGGCGCTCATCCGACTGGAGGCGGAGCAGCGGCGAGCGGCCGTGCAGCCCCGTACCCCCTGAGTATCTGAGCGCAGAAACTTCCATCTCGGCTTCCAGACCCATGAGAACAACCTAGCAGCGGAAAAGTTGCGGTTGCGTGTGCAGCACGTGTCGGAATATGTCCAGATGCGGCGAAAATATGTACGGCTGCCGCTGGCCGCACGGGTAAGATCAGCCGCCGACCAGCCCGCGCCCGGGTAGACAAACTGGCAAAGTCGGCGCTCTTAAAAAGCGCTGCCCGCAAGGGCACTGCGGGTTCGATCCCCGCCCCGGGTACTCATCGAACGACCAGGATCTGGGACCCGGCGTGGCGGCGGGCTGATCGAGGCCTCAAAGATCTGACCGCATCGTCGGTTCAACGCATAGAGTCGCCCCTCACTGCGGGACTAATCGCGCTCACACGCGCGGGGATCGGGGATCGAATGGCGCTGGGGATCTACATCATGGCCAAGGGCTTTACGCAGGAACGCTATGACACCACGCTCAGGCAACTCGAAGAAGCCGGCGCCGGAGCACCTGCCGGCCGTATCTCTCATATCGCGCTTGAGACAGACGGTGAGATTCAGGTGTTCGACGTGTGGGAGTCCAAGGAGGCGTTCGACGCCTTCGGGACGACGCTGATGCCGATTCTCCACGCGGCCGGTGTCGAGCCAAACGAGCCGATGGTGGCACGCGTGCACAACGAGATCCGCGCCTGATCGACGAACTGACCGGCCGGCCAGCGGCCTGGGCTGTTGGGGCCTGGGCCGCCGGCCTGTGGTGGCCCGGGCCGCCGGCCTGTCTATTGCGCGATCGTCGATGAGTCACATCGCGCCGCTGATCCAGAGCGTTGTCCCAGTTCGACGGCATGCACGGCGCGGAGCTGACGCGCGAGCGCGGCCGGACCCAGGGGTCCGGCCGGAAGTTCCACGACGAACGAGGTCGTCCCGGGAAAAGTGTGATTGGACCAGGCGGTCTCTTCACCCGGCAGGAAGGTCAGGCAGGTTGGTCGCATACCGGCCACCTGCGCGTAGCGCCGGGCGATCCCACGATCTCCCCCGGACTCGTCCACCAGATCCATGTGCTGGTGATAAGTGATCGTCACCGTCGGATGTATTCGGTTGACCAGGCGCATGGCCGCCCGCGTTTCCGGCTCTGACTCTGGCCGAGGCCCGGAGTAATACGTCGGGTCGCTGTAGTACTGCCAGCGGTAGGGGAAATTTCGATTCAGGTCCACGCCGTGAGCGTTCTGGCGGGTGTCGGCGGCCACCCCGTCTGGATTGAGCTCGGGCACCACCCACAGCTGAACGCCGGGCGGGACACGACTCTGACGCTCCGCTCGGGTGATCGCGAGGCCCGCCTGCTCGTTGCCGTGGATCACGCCGACCAACAGAACCCGGCGGGCCGCGGTTGACGGTCCGGACACCCAGGCCACGATCGGCCGGCCGTCGACCGAGTGACCGATGACGAGGCGCCCAGCCCGCGCCTCGTGACCAGCCCGCTGGAGTCCTCGAGGCAGGACAGGTCCTCGGACGCCAGATCGGCCTGCAGCGGGGGCCACCCCGGTAGCCGCTGCAGCCACGGTCACCAGGACCGCCAGCCATGCGACGACACTTCTCCGTGCTCCCGCAGCGAGGCCCATCCGGCTCATACTCACAGGTGCGGGCAGGGGTGTCGAGAAGCCGTGACCGTCCTTTTCGTGCGGCGTAGTGTTCTCCCATGCGCAGATCGCGGTGGCCACTGATCTGGACCTGTGTTTCCGCTCTGTGCGCTGTGGCGGTTATCGGCTGTGGGAACGTGGCAACGAGAACGACGGCGGACGCTCGGCTCAAGCCGATCGGCACGCCCTACTGCCTGTCGGGCTGTGCCAGGGTCAGGGGACGGGTCGAGGAGTGCGGCGGACCTTCGAACCGGTGCCAGGTGGTCGGATTCCTACAGGTCGGGCTGCTTGACCGGCGCGGCCACTTGGTCACAGCAGAGCACTCGGGCACAACCGGGCCACGGCTCCGCAGCTTTTCGCTGCTCTACCGTGGCACGGGCCCATACACGGTCGAGACCGAGCTGATCGGTGAGCGCGCCAGGCAAACAGTCCGTCTCCGGCCCGGACGCACCCTCACCGTGAACCTGGTCATCCCCATCAGGTAGCCAGCTGCGAGCGTTGCGTGGGCTCGGGTCTTGACCACCGGGACGCTGCCACGCCCCGGGCCGTCCGGAGCTCCGCTCACGCTCGCTTCAGAAACCGCAGGTAGAAGGCCGCGAACAGCAGGACGACCCCGACATTTGCCAGCAGCCGAACCCAGAACAGATGCCTAAAGAACAAGACATCCATGCTGACCACGACGACGACCAGCGCCAGCACGTAAAGCACGATGCCGAGCCGTCCGCCCATCACCTGACCCTACCGCTCGGAGTGCGCGCTGCGCTTCTGGATGGGGCGGCCTTGATTCCTGAGCTGGAAACGGAGCGGCTTCGCCTGCGGGCACCGCGTTTGGCCGATCTCGATGGTTACGCGCGGATGTACGCCGACCCCGAGGTCATGCGCTTTCTGGAGGACGGCGCTCCGCTTGACCGGGCGGCGGCATTCCGGTCAATGGCGGTGCACCTCGGCCATTGGCTGCTTCGTGGCTACGGACAGTGGGTGCTGGAGGAGCGGGCGACCGGTGCGTTCGTGGGCCGTGCCGGTCTGTGGCAACCCGAGGGCTGGCCGGGTCTGGAGGTCGGATGGGCGCTGGATCGGGGTTCCTGGGGGCTCGGATACGCCACGGAAGCCGGACGCGCCGCGATCGACTACGCCTTCAACGTGCTGCAGGCCGACGAGGTGATCAGCCTGATCCGACCGGAGAACACCGCCTCGATCAAGGTGGCCGAGCGCTTGGGCGAGACCTACGCCAAAACGATTGAACTCCTGGGCGCCGAGGCGCGTGTCTACCGCACAGAGCGTCCGCTCAGCAACGCCTGAGACGGTCCCATGCTGGCGTGGCCACAAGCTTCAGAACGGGATGTCCTGATCCGCCGGGCCGCTGCCACTATTGACCGGAGCGGAGGGCGGCCCGCTGGCGATCTTGAAGGCGCGGATGCCCTCACCGTTCTGGATGGCTTCGACGCGCGCCCGCTGCGTGTCGAGGTATGCGGTCAGGGCTTGCTCCAGGCCCTTACCCTGCTCGAACAGCTCGCACATCTCGGAGACGGGGACGTCCTCCTGATTGAGCCGGGTGGCGATCCGCTGCAAGCGCTCGTAGCCCTCCTCGAAGGTGACGGGCGTGGGGGTGGCTTCAGCGGCGGTGACGGCTTCAGTCATGGCGGACGGCTCCTTCGTGTACATGGACCTGTTCGACGGACGCCGTGGCGGTGCCGTCGTGGAGTAGAAGTTCGAGCCGGCCACCCGCGGTCAGGTCAGCCGCGGATCGCACCGGCCGACCGGCCTGGCCGGCCAAAAGCCAGCCGCGGCGTCGGAAGTCGCGGGCGGCGATGAGCGCTGCGATATGGCCGAGGTCGCGCTCGGCGGCGGCCACGCGACCGCTGGTGCCGGCCTGAAGGCGCTCCGCCGTGTGGGCCAACAGCTCGCGCTGGCGGCGGTCCGCCCGCTCGATGCCGGTGAGCGCCTCAGCCATTAGCCGGCCGACGGCCCGGGAGTAGTTATGGGTGTGGCTGCCGAGTTGACGGTTGATGCCGGCAGCCACCAGACGTCCGACCTCCGTGGTGCGCTGGGCCAGAGTGTTCACGCGCTCATGGGTCCGCGTCAGGGTGGAGCGGGCTGAGGCCAGGGTGGCCTGCTGGGTGGCGAGCTCCCGCATGGCGTGCCGAGGAGTGCTGGCGAGAGCCGCGCGAGCGGTGCCCAGGCCGATCAGGCGGGCCTGGAAGAACTCGTTGATCGCATGAGACACCTGGCCGGCTGCTTCAGCGACAGTCCGGGCGCGGGCGTCGAGGGCGGCGTCCGCGCTGAGTCGGGTGGCGACTGCCATCAGGCGCTCATCGGCCAGTTCGAGCCGTGCCGGCACCCCGGCCACGAGCTCTCCGGCCTGTGCGATGTTCCGCCGAACCTCGACCACTGATGGAACGACCATCTCGGCTGAGCGTGACGGGGTGTAGGCCGACCAGGCCACGTGGTTGCACACCGGGTTGTTGTCGGTGTGGCCGATGGCACAGACCACCGGGATCTCGCAGGCGAACAGCGCGCGGCACAGCGATTCATCGTCGAAGCACGCGAGGTCCTGCACAGAGCCGCCGCCGCGCGCCATGACGATGACCTCCACGGGTGTCTGCTCCTGGAACGTGGCGAGCGCGTCGATCAGCTGACGTGGCGCGGCCTTGCCCTGGACCGCGCAGGCATAGGTGATGACGTGCACCGCCGGCCAGCGGTCCGTGAGCGCTCTGACCACATCGCTCATACCGTCGGAGCCGTGTCCGGCGATCACGCCCACGGCGCGCGGGAAAGCCGGCAGCGGACGCCGCCGGGCTGGATCACACAGCCCATCGCCGGCGAGCCGCGCGACGAGCTCGGCTCGCTGCCTGAGCAGTTCGCCCTCACCGGCCAGGGCGAGCTGGCTGACGATCAGGCTGAGCGAGCCGTTGGCGGCGTAGAAATCCGGACGGTCGACTGAAACCCGGACGAGGTCGCCCGGCTTCGGGCTGTGTTCCATGCGGGCGACATCGCGGGGGAAAACCTTGCACGAGAGGTGAGCTTCCCCATCGGTGAGCTGGAAGAAGAGCATCCCGCGCGAGGTCAGCTTCGGGTTCTGAACCTCGCCGTCGAGTGTGGCTGCGCCGACGTCCCGCAGGGCGTGGCCCAACCGTGACGCGTACTGCGACACGGACAGCACATCGAACTTCACCAGGTCATTGAGCAAGAGACCGCAAAACGTACGACGAGCTGCGGTCGGAAACGCGAGTCTCGGCGCGACCGGCGCTCAGGCCACCGCGCGGTCCATCCCCTCGGTCGTCTGCATCTCGGCTCGGGTGAGCTGCCCGAGCAGGTGCTCGGCGAGTTCCCGGTCGCCGCTCATCTGCAGCGAGTTCGGGTTGCCGCCGGGGGAGAATGCGCTGACCCAGGCGCGGGTGTCTCCGCTGATGCGGGTGTCTGCGTTCTCGGCGGCCTGCTCGGCCACGCGGCTGGCGCTCTCCTCGATCGTCACCGTGATGGTGAGCGGCCCCCCGTCGCGATGGCCGTCGGTGATCGTGCACTCGATCTCACCCAGGTGCCCCTCGGCCCGGACCAAGCCCGGCACCAGTCGCAGGATCGCGCCCATATCGATTCGCTCGCCGGACCGTGGCTGGCTCCAGGCCCATTGGTATCCCCACAGAGCGAGCTCGGCCAGGACCGGCATCAGGTCGCGCGCGCGCGGGGTGAGCTCGTAGTCGACCCGGGGCGGCACCTCGCGGTAGCGCTTGCGGGTCAGCATGCCGTCGGCCACCATCCGGTTCAGGCGGGATCGCAACTGCTCGGTGGAGATCCCGGGCAGGACTCGCTGCAGCTCAACGAAACGGCGTGGCCCGGCGGCCAGATCGCGGACGATCAGAAGCGTCCACTTATCGCCGACAAGGTCCAGCGCGCGGGCGTCCGGCGACCACTGATCGTATGGATGTCTCTTGGGCGGTGGGACTTGGGGCATCTGGGCGCTCCATCCGGTCTAAACAGACTCTGGCGGAGTCTACGCCTGAGCTGCGCTGGAAAAAGATTTTGCTTTACGCACCACCTCTTAGACGTTTGAAATACCCCTGGGTACGGCGTTAAAAACACAAAGGCGTTTGTTGCAGCTTTTGTGTCGATTCGGCGACGAGACGCGAAGGTTCCGAGGCCTTCTGCCGATACACGGGTCATGGGCGACCTGATCCTCATATCGGAACGTCTGGCCGACCGCTCGCGCCCGGTGGGTGGGCTGCCCGTTTTCTTCCTGGCCCTGGATGATCCGCTCTCCTATCTGGCCGCCGAGCGTGTTGAGCGTGCGCTGGGACCGATCGAGTGGATCCCCGTGCTTGGGCCGCTCTCTGAACGCCCTGGCCCGGAGTCAGCGCGGGAGCGAGCGCTGTGGGCGCGCGAGCGCATGGCTCTGGCCGAGCGCCAGGCCTCGTCACTCGAGCTGCCCCTGGTCGAGCCGCATCGCTTCCCAATGAACGCCCGCCCCGCCGCTCGGGCCGCCCTGTTCGCCGCTGAGGCGGGCACCGGCAGCCACCTTCAGCCTGGCGCTGATGCGGCTCGCCTTCTGCGGCGGCTTTGACATCGCCAGCTCCGTGGTGATCGAGGAGGCGGCCGCCGTGGCCGGCCTGAATCCGGCGGACGCTGTGAACGCCTCCCGGAACGAGAAGCTGGATCTGGCGCTGGACGCGACCACCCGCGGCCTACAGCTGCGCGGCGTCAAGTCGCCGCCGGCCATCAGCGTTGGGACGCACTGGTTCGAGGGTCCCAATGCCGTGATCGCGGCCACGACCTTCAGCGCGGCCAACGGTCTGATAGACGAGCCGCTGCTGCCGGCCGGTTGAGGCTGCGCTAACCGCTTACCGCGGTCAGGGCTGGGTCAGACCGGCGAGGATCGACTCGTCGATCGTGTCCTCGGGACTCCGCTGGGTGATCAGTCGCGTGCTGCGCTCACCGGGGATCAGCTCGGGCAGGTGTTCGTACTCCTCGAGTCCGGCGCAGAGCCTGCTGAATTGATCCTTGGGACCAACCGCCTGGGATGGCTGCTGCGGCAACATGGGCAAAACCTACGCCCGGCCTGCGGCCGGGTGCCGCGGCCGACATGAGTCAACCCCCCACGCGGGGGGTGGGATTCGGCGCCCACGACCAGCTCGAGGATTTGTTCTCCCACTTTTCCGGGTAACAGGTGAGCGGGAATCTCTCTGGACCGGAATCTTCGTGGAGGAGTGTCAAATGTCAGTACCGCCTGAACAGCCGCCTGTGTACCCGCCCCCGGGCCCCGTCGTCGAACAGCCCACGGCGCCGCTTGACCCCGCGGCGGCGCGCCCGGCGCCCGGCGCCTACCGCGCCGACCCGTACGTGGCCGACCCCTACGCGGAGGATCCGCGCCGTGCGGCCTGGAGGCTTGAAGGACTGCGCACCGCACTGACCATCGTCGGGCTGATCGCGCTGATCGCGGCTGGCCTTGCCGTCTGGGCGCTGATCCGCTCAGATCACAATCGCCGCGTGGTGAACCAGGCTCCGGCCAACACCGCCGCTCTGGTCGGCCTGACCAATCGCGTAGACCGTCTCCAGTCGAGCATCCGCTCGCTGAGCACGGCGGGCGGGACCAAGTCGGCCACCACGCAGAGCCTGGCCGCACGTATCGCTGCGCTGCAACAGAGCCAGCAGCGGCTGTCCTCGCAGGTCAGCCACACCGCCTCGCAGGTGAGCCACGCTGGAAACACGGCCCAGCTCTCACAATTGGTCAGCAAGGAGGCTGCCCTCTCGGCCAAGGTCTCGCAGTGGGTGGGTAAGGAAGCTGCCCTGTCCGGGCAGGTATCTCAGCTACAGGGCCGTGTGGCTCAGCTGGCCGGCCAGGTGGCGCAGCTCAAGGGCCAGACGAACGGCCAGACGAACGGCCAGACGAGCACTCAGACGACCACGACGGGGACCTTCACGACAGGCTAGGTGGCGGCGGGCCCGGCCCAGCCGGGCCCAAAGTCCACCAGGTTGGTCAAGATACACTCACAGGTTGTGAAGGACCTCTTCTCCTTTCCCAACCCGGTCAACGACAAGGCGGCGCGCACGGTCGCGGCGGTGGTGCTGATCGAGGTGATCGTCACGCTGGCCACCGGCTGGTACTGGCTGACGATCCCGCTGGCCTACGGCTTCTGGGCGCGGGTGCTCACCGGGCCGACGCTCAGCCCGCTGGGCTGGGCGGCGCATGAACCTGGTCGGGCCCGCGACTGGGCGAGAAGGGTCTACGTGCCCGGCCCGCCGAAGCGCTTCGCGCAGGCGATGGGCACCGTGATGTCCTCGCTGGCGCTGCTGTTCGGACTGATCCTGGGTGACCACACAGCCGCCGACGTGGTGCTCGCGCTGTTCATCCCGGCGGCCGGGCTCGAGTCGATCTTCGGATACTGCCTGGGCTGCAAGGCGTTCGCCCTGCTGATGCGGGCCGGGCTGATTCCCGAGGATGTCTGCGTCGAGTGCGCCGACATCTCCGGGCGTCTGGGGCTCGCCGAGTCCTAGCCTCTCAGCCAGGCCGGGGTCCAGCGGGACCCCCGGCCCGGAGGTCGCGTTCAGCGGCCTGCGTAATGCAGGGCGGCGCCGCGGAGGATGTCGTGCTCGGAGACCTCGATCGCGTCGAGCTCGAACAGGTTCATGATCTCGGTGAGGATCACGATGCCCGGGCAGGATCGCGATGGCGCGGTCGGGATGCAGGCCCGTGACCTGGCGGCGCTGCTCGAGCGGCAGCGGCGGACAGGCGCGCGAAGATCGCGTCGCGCTCGGCCGCGCGTCAGCTCGTAGCCGTGGACCCGCTCCGGGTCGTAGGGGTCGAGGTCCTGGGCGATCGCGGCCAGCGAGGTAGGTGTGCCGGCCACGCCGAGCGCGCGGCCGGGGTGGGAGCGGTAGCTCGGCGGGCACCGCGTGCTCGAGGACGCTGCGGACATCCTGGGCGACCGCGGCGAGCTCTTCCGGCGTGGGCGGGTCGGATGCTGATGTGGCGGTCGGCCTGGCGCACGACGCCGGCCTGGGTCGAGACGTGGAAGTCGAGCCGATCGCCGTGGCCGATCACGAGCTCGGTCGAGCCGCCGCCGATGTCGAAGACGAGCGTCGCCTCGGCGTCCTGACCCGGGTCGCGCTGGTCGGTGGCGCCGAGGTAGGTGAGGTGCGCCTCCTCGTCGCCGGTGATGACGTGCACGTCGAGGCCGAAGCGGCGCGGAGACGTCGTCGGCGAACGCCTGGCCGTTGGCGGCGTCGCGCACGGCGCTGGTCATCACCGCGACCGCCCGGTCGGGGCCGCTCGCCTGGATCATGTGGTGGTACTCGTCGAGCACGGCGTACTCGCGCGCGAGTGCGTCGGCGGCCAGCCGGCCGCTGGCGTCGACCCCGGCGCCCAGGCGGGTCACGCGGCTGACCGCGCGTCAGCTCGGCCGTGACCTGGCCGCCTGTGACCTCAGCCAGGTAGAGCCGGGTGGTGTTGGTCCCGACGTCGACTACGGCGATCCGCACGGTCAGTCGAAGAGCTGAGCGGGCACCTGGTAGGGGAGCGGCTTGCCCTCGAGGCCGGCCAGGATGTTCTCGACGGCGATCTGCGTCATGCGCTCGCGCGCCGACCAGGTCGCCGAGCCGATGTGCGGCACCACCAGCAGGTTCGGCGCCTGCCACAGCGGATCGTCCTTGGGCAGCGGCTCGGGTGAGGTGACGTCCAGCGCGGCGCCGGCGATCTGGCCGGTGTGCAGCGCCTGGGCGAGCGCCTCGCGGTCGACGATCGGGCCGCGGGCGGTGTTGATCAGGATCGCCGTCGGCTTCATCAGCGCGAAGGCGTCGGCGCCGATCAGGTTGCGCGTGCCGCTCGGTGAGCGGCAGGTGGATCGAGACGAAGTCGGAGCGGCGCAGCAGGTGCTCGAGGTTGTGCTGGTCGCGCGTCTCGGTGGTCAGCACCTCCATGCCGAAGCCGGTGGCGCGGCGGGCGACGGCCTGGCCGATGCGGCCCAGGCCGATGATCCCGAGCGTCGCGCCGTAGACGTCGGCGCCGAGGAAGTTGGCCGGCTCCCAGGTCTGCCACTGGCCGCTGTGGGCGAACGCCGCCGCCTCCGGGATCCGGCGGGCGGCGGCCATCAGCAGCGCGAAGGCCAGATCGGCGGTGGCCTCGGTCAGCGCGTCGGGCGTGTTGCCGACCGGGATGCCGCGCGCGGTGGCGGCATCGACGTCGATGTTGTCGTAGCCGACCGCGTAGTTGGCGATCACCCGCAGGTTGCGGGGCCGCCGCGATCAGCTCGGCGTCGACGCGGTCGGTGAGCAGGGTGAGCAGCGCCTCGGCCCCGGCCGCGTGCTCGCGCAGCTGCTCGTAGCTCGGGGGGAGCGGCTCGGGCCAGACGGTTGTTTCGTGGGCTTCCTTGAGCCGCGCGAGCGCCGGACCGGGCAGCTCGCGCGTAACGAAGATGCGCGCCATGGCACGCATTTTCGCCTACATCTCGGCTACGACGGCTCCTCGGGTCGCCACGGCCTCGCTCGGCCGCGCCCGCGGCATGCCGAACAGGGCCACCAGCATGCCCACCGCAGCGACGGCGCCGCCGACCAGGAAGGCGAGCTGGAAGCCGCTGACCAGCGCCTGGTTGGCCGTGTGCACGGCGGCCGTCGGATGGCGCAGCAGCGACGTTGGAGTGCGAGGTGGCGATGCGTGGCCAGGATGGCCAGCCCGAGCGCGCCGCCGAACAGCCGCGCGGTGTTGGCCACCGCCGAGGCCAGTCCGGCCTCCTGCGGCTTCACGCCCGCGGTGGCGCAGATCGTGCCCGGAATGAACGCGAAGGGCATCGCGAACGAGGCCAGCACACCCGGTACCAGCAGCTCGCCGAGGTAGTCGGGATGCACGCCGATGTCGCTCAGCCAGGCCAGGCCGATCGCCAGCGCGGCCATGCCCGATGACCAGCAGGCGCTTGGCGCCGAAGCGCATGGTGATCCGCGAGGCGATGGTCGAGCCGACGACGATCGCGAGCGTCATCGGCAGGAACACCAGGCCGGTCTTGATCGGCGAGTAGCCGAGGACATCCTGCAGGTACAGGGAGAGGAAGAACCACATGGCGAAGGTCGAGGCGCCGACCGGCGCCGAGGATCAGGTTGGCCGCCGAGAGCTGGCGCGAGCGGAACAGCCGCAGCGGCATCAGCGGCGCCTTGGCGACGCGGCCCTCGAGCACCAGGAAGACGAGCAGCAGCGCGACGCCGATGCCGATCGACAGCAGCGTCGTGGTGTTGCCCCAGCCGGAGCTGTCGGTGCGCACGATGCCGTAGACGATGCGCCGAGAGCCCGGCGGTCGCCGTCAGCGCGCCGCCGAAGTCGAAGTTGCGGGTGGCGTGCTCGTTGCGGCCCTCGAGCAGCATCCGCTGCGCGAGGAAGGCGGCGGCCAGGCCGATCGGCAGGTTGATGAAGAGGATCCAGCGCCAGCTGAGCGCGTCGGTGATGACGCCGCCGAGCAGCACGCCGGCGGCGCCGCCGGCGCCGCCCATGGCGCCCCAGATGCCGACCGCGCGGTTGCGCTCGTGCGGCTCGGTGAAGGTGCTGGTCAGGATCGAGAGCGAGGCCGGGCGCGACCACCGCGCCGCCGAGACCCTGGACCAGGCGCGCGATGATCAGCACGGTGCGCGAGTCGGCCAGACCGCCGGCGAGCGAGGCGAGCGAGAAGAGCACGAGGCCGAAGACGAAGACGCGGCGGCGGCCGAGCAGGTCGGCGGCGCGGCCGCCGAGGAGCAGGAACCCGGCGAAGGTCACCGTGTAGGCGTTGACCACCCACTGCAGCCCGTCCTCGCGTGAAGTCCAGGGCGTGCTTGATCGAGGGCAGCGCGACGTTCACCACCGAGACGTCGAGGATCACCATGAACTGCGCGAGGCAGGCCAGGATCAGGGTGGCGGTGAGATGGGGCTTTACGGGCTGCTTGAGGGCGTGCGTCATGCGCGGTCTCCGGTGGCTTGTGTTCCGGGCACCTCTCCTCGTCCTCGGTACGACAGGTGTCGAACTGTAACACATCGTTCGACGTTTCTCGTACTATCCTGTGAACATGGCGTCGCGTGACTGAAACGGGTCGGGAGAGCAGCTCTGTGAGATCGGAGGCGGCGTTTCCACCGCTCGCGATCGACCCGGCCGTGGCCGTCGGCCTGGTGGTCGAGGCGGAGGAGTGGTCGAGCCCGGCGGTCGACCCGCTGGTTCCGGCCAGTCTCGACGCCCTGCATCTGCCCACGATCCTCCACGCGCTGAGTGACCCGGTCCGGTTGCGCATCGTCTCCCAGCTCGCCGATGGCGGTGAGCGCACCTGCGGCAGCCTCGAGCTGCCGGTGGCCAAGTCCACCTGCTCGCACCACTTCCGCGTTCTGCGGGAGGCGGGCGTCGTGGCCCAGCGCGTCGACGGCAAGTGCCGGTTCAACCGGCTGCGGGCCGACTCAGCTCGAGCAGCGCTTCCCGGGCCTGCTCGACGCGGTGCTGCAGGCTCAGGCTCAGCCGGACCCGTACGCTTCTCAGAAGTGACCGGCGAGCTCGCGGCGGCCCCCGGCCTTGAGCGGGTCGCGGCGATCGAGTCCCACAGCGTGCATGCGTGGCCGGCCACCGTCGTCGAGTCGACCTCCGACGGCTGGGTGCTGCGGGCGACGCCCGGGTTGCCGGGGCGGGGCCGCTCCAACCATGCCCTGACGCCGGCGCGACCGCTGGAGCGTCGGCGAGTACGACGCGGCGCTCGCGCGGGTGGCCGAGTTCGCCTCCTTGCACGGGATCGACTGCGGGGTGCAGGTCAGCCCGCTCGAGTTGCACGTGCCGTTGCTCGATGAGCTCTCGGGCCGCGGCTGGAGCATCCAGCAGGCGGTGGTGGTGATGACGGGGGAGACCCAGGTGGTCAGCTCCGGGGCTGACCCTTTGTTCTCGCTGGAAGTCACTGACCACGCGACGCCGGAGTGGCTTGAGGCCTGGACGCTGTGTGACGGGCGAGGCGATGTCGAGGAACACGTCCACACCGTGTTCCCGCGCATGGCCGGCCGGGCCAGCTTTGGCCATGTGGGTAACCGCGCCTGCGGTATCAGTGTCGAGCTTGAAGGGATCATCGGGCTGTTCTGCATCGCGGTCGCGCCCGAGGAGCGTCGCCGGGCCTCGGCAAGCAGCTGGTACGCGGCATGCTCGCTCAGCACCAGGGGCCGCTGACCTACCTGCAGGTATTCAGTGAGAACGTTGCGGGGCTCGCTCTGTACGAGAGCCTGGGCTTCCGGGAGGCCTACCGCTACTGCCACTGCGTCCTGCCCGGACCCGGTCCGGCCGCGGGGATCTCTCCTGACCCGGGCGAGGGCGACGGGGCAGGTGGTGCAGCCGCCGCGTCGCGGCGGCGGCTGCTGACCAGCCTACGGGTGGGGCGACCCGTGGTGTTGGGGTACGGGAGAGGGCTGTGAGCTTCCCTGCTCACGCTGTAATGCCCTCCCGCGTATAGCCGCCATTCGCCTCCGCCTCTCCGAATCCTTCGTCGAGATCGACGACGACGCAGACCTTCCGATCCAGCCAGAGGAAGCGAACGCAAGCGGTCCCATATTCGACCTCGTCTGGTAGCGGCAGCCCGCTGTCCTCCAACAACGCCAACATCCGGCGTTCAACGAGCTGCTTGCGATCGATTGGTTGCCATGCTGGGGATGATGCGGCCGTCGCCTGTGACGGAACAAGACACGTTTGTGGAGGAAGTGCAACGAATGTGTGCCGCCTCTGTGACAGCCGTCCTCGTACCATCGAGCCGTGCCCGAGTTACCCGAAGCCGAACGTGCGCGACTGGTCCTGGAGCAGGCCGTGGGGCGCACGATCGCCCACGTTGATGACCGCGACACCTACGTCTGCCGCCCGCATCAGCCCGGCGAGCTCGACTCCGCGCTGACCGGGCACCGCTTCGTCTCCACGCACCGGCGCGGCAAGTTCCTCTGGATGGAGACCGACGACGGCCCGACGCTCGGGCTGCACCTGGGCATGGCCGGCCGCATGGTCTTCAACGGCCGGGCCGAGCACGAGCGCTGGGACCGATTCACGGTCGAGTTCGAGGACGGGACCTGGTTCGCGCTGGAGGACCGCCGCCGACTGGGCCGCGCGATCCTCAACCCGGACTTCAGCCACGTCGGGCCCGACGCTGCCGACATCTCCCGCGCCCAGTTCCGCGCACGCGTCGGAGCGGGCAACACCGCGATCAAGGCGCGGCTGCTGGATCAGGGGGCGCTGGCCGGCGTGGGGAACCTGCTGGCCGATGAGACGCTGTGGCAGGCCCGCATCGCACCAGATCGGCTTACCGGCTCGCTGAGCGAGGACGAGCTCGATCGACTGCGGCGGGAGCTTCGGGCGGCGGTCCGCAGCGCGATCCGCAAGGGCGGCGTCAGCACGGGCGAGTTCGTCCCGGCTCGGCGTGTGACGCACGTGTGCCCGCGGTGTGGTCACGGTCTGTCGCGCGGGCGGTTCGGCGGGCGGACGACGTACTGGTGCCCGGTCTGCCAGACCTGAGTCCGGGGCGGTCGGCGCTCTCGGCGGTGCGGCGCTCGTCGGGAGCGTGTGCTGGGCTGGTTTGGCGCTGCTGACGGGCCGATTCGTGCCGGCGGACACCGGCGACAATCTGCTATCACTATTAGTCCGCCGCGGGGTGGAGCAGTCTGGTAGCTCGTCGGGCTCATAACCCGAAGGTCGCAGGTTCGAATCCTGCCCCCGCTACTAAGAAAAGGCCCGGATTTCCGGGCCTTTTCTGTTTTTGCGGGCGCCGAAGCTGGCGGGATTTTCGTCGGGGCTACCACTCGGGGCTACCACTTGCTCTGATGCGGTCAACTTCGGGGAGCAGACGGCGGGCGGTCGGCTGGCGGTACGTCGCGCGGCGGCTGCCCGCCCGGCGCGCAGATCTGGGCCTCAACCTTCGCCAGGTCACCTCGCGCGGAGCGCGTGGAGCGTTGTGTCCGAGCACTGTGCCGTTGCTACGTCGAGGAGGCCGAGGTCTGCCATGTAGCCGGCGAGCGGACCACTGCCGAACCTACAATCACGCGAGACGCTTCAAACGCGACCATGAGCGCGTCAAGCCGAGGTGGGACAAATGAGTAATGATCCAGATTCGGGGCCGCGCGAGCTGGGCACGGAAACGCAAGCCCGCTGGCAGGCACTCAAGGACGCGGCCCGCGAACTTGCCCCGGCTACCGGTGATCCCGATGGCTTCGCCGCGGCTTTCGCGGCGCTATCCCAGATCAGTCGGGGACTTGATGTGGATGAGGTCCTCGACGCTGTGCATGTACCTGAGGATGCGGGTGAGCATGCTGCCGCGCTGAGACGCATGCTCCTGCGCATACCTGACGGTTGGGGGCGGTGGATCGGCTGCTCGCGCGGCTGGTACTCGATTCTGGTCGAGCTTGACGAAGGAATCGCGGCGCTGTTCCCGGCCTACGAGCTCGAGCAGGTCAAGGAAAAGTTCGGAGGCCTACGGTTCTACTGGTCCCCTGGCCAGGGAATTACTGACCCGGACGATCCCGAACCCGCCATGCCAACTCCGGATGACGATGGCGTCACTGAAGCGGAGGCGAAGGCCGCTCGCAGCGAGTGGGGTGCAGCCCACGAGCTGTGGTGCAGTCGGCTTGAGGCCTATCTCGAAAGCGATGAGGGCGCAGCCCGTCAGGCTATGTTCGACCGCCGCCTCAAGCTCGCCGAAGAGTTAGTCGCAGGTGCCGAGGGGCTCGCGAGCATTACCTGTGAGCTTTGCGGCGAACCCGGTCAGATGTCTCAGACGTCCGGACCTTTCCGCTGGTACAAGACCCTCTGCTACGACTGCGCGCAAACGCATGACTACGGTCCCGCCGGGCGAGCGGACGGATGACCGCATAGCTGGCTATCTGGCTGAGACTATGAGCGGCTTGAATTGCCACTCTGGTTGGCCTGGTCGTTGGGGAGGTTCTCATGGCCGCCGTCACTCATCGAACACCTGTTTCCGCTGGACGGCGCGACTCTTCGTGGCAATCGACGGTCCCGGTTTCCGCGGAACGGGTGCATCTCGAGCTAGGCGCGGTGCTGCCAGCGACTTCGACACTCGACGCATGATGATCGCGTGGTTCAGGTGCCGGCGTGAAGCAGAAATGCATCGAGATAGGGACGGATGACGACCCATTGGCCGCCCATTTTCTTGGCGGGGAAGGCTGGCTCGTTGACGGCCCAGTTCCGCAGCGTTTGCGTGCTCTTGCGTAAGAACGCTGCCGCCTCGGTCAAGGTGAGGACGTCAGTTGGCTCCAGCTCCCGATCCAGGCGGTACTCGCTGATTTGTCCCGAGCGATCAAGCTTGATCCAGACATCATGTCGAGCGCTTTGCACCCAGCCGTCCTGCCGAGATCCAGGACTCGACGGAGCGCTCGGAGGGCGCTCCTGGACGGGCCGTTGTGCTCTGGGGTCGCGGGCCGTACCGGGGCCAGGCGCACCACGTACGGGGTCCTCAGTCCTTCTGTGGCTGGGTCCTGGGCTCCGCATCCTCACCGTGCGATTACGCCTGGACTCCGCAAGGGCTCCTACTTGGGATGCCAGTTGTTCTCGTCATGCGTCGTAATCGTTCCAGGTTTGTTACGACGTCGCTGGGCCATCGCCTACGGCTCAGGATTGCTGGTTCTGCTCATCGTCCGCGAGGACCAGCGCCTCGATCTTTGAGCGGATAAAGATGCGGCGCCGGCCGAGCTTTCTGCTCGGGATGATGGAGCGCCGCGCCCAGTCGCCGACAGTCGATGCAGGAACGTGCAGCAACTCTGCTACCTCGCCGACCGTCATCACGTCGGTCGCCGTCAGCCGATGCCTCTCGTCAGGCGTGGCGCTCATCTGTGGCAGCCTCGAGCGGGCCTAGCAGACACCGGCCCCAGCATGTGGGTTGGTGTCGTTAGCAGGTGCAGCGGAGTGGAAGTCCCAAACCCTTTCGCGCATCTGAACGATCTTCATGCGCGCAAGTGAAGCTGTTTCCGGGACTGATATGCCGAGGTTCCAGCGCTCGGCGAGCTGGTTGTAGGCCGCGGCGTGAACGGCGTCGGCGCCGGGCTGGTCGGCGTACCAGCGCATGAGGTCCAGGCCGGTGCCGGTCTGGTTGCCGTGCTCGTCGTATTGGAACGGGAAGTCGGTTGTGCCGTTAGCGATCTCGTGCAGCGGGGTGGTGGTGATCGCGGCGAGCGCTTGGGAGGGGAGCATGCGCGAGAGCCGCTCGTCGACTTGCAGGTCCAGGAGCTCGGTGAGTTGCTGTTCGCTGGCCGGTAGGTGGTGCTCGAGCCATCCGCGGCAGTGGTGTAGCCGCCGCTCGGGCACGGTTTCCTGCAGGTAGCTGGCGAGCATGGCGGCGTGCTCGGGGCGCTTGATGTTGATGACGGGGATGTTGTTGCGGTAGGCGAGGCGTAGCGCGGTGGCGGTCCCGCCGGTGTCTGTGCCGTACCCGGTCAGCGAGCCGTCTGGCGTGTAGCAGACGACGAAGTCGACGGGGCTTTGCAGGTCGCGTCCGAGGATCTGGTGCATGTTGCGTGCGTGCAGTGCGCGCGGCCCGCGGTCGAGTCGCTCCCATGCGGGATGGATTCGTGACGCGAGCTGCATGGCCGCCTCTGTGGCCTGGGGCTGAATGTAGGAGCCGATGACGGGTCGGTCCTGCTCGAAGCTCTGCCATGGCAGGTAGATCTCCGATTGTTGTGAGGCGACTTCGAACGCGCTGTCTGCGCCGGGGGCGTGACCGGAGCGCATGGTGTATCCGAGCGTGGAGAGCCGCTCGGCGGTCGCGCGCATCGCGTTCAGCGCCGGTCCGGGGGTTCGGCGCGAACCGATCCCGGCGTAGGTCAGCGAGCTGGACTGTGGTGGACCGAGTCGCTCGGATTGTTCGCTCGTGCGCGGTGAGCGGGTCGTTGTGGAACGGCACCGTGTTCTGCATCCGGGAGCTGTAGAGCGAGTCGCCGCCGAGGTTCTGTCGTTCGCGCAGCTCCTCGATCCGCTCGCGGGCGTCGGCCCACGAGGTCGGGGCGGCGGGCTCGGTGACACCTTGCATTCGCTCGAGGGTCCGCAGTTCGTTCATTGCCGCCACCTTTGAGTCCTTGAGCAGCCGTCCGAGTTCCCAGGGCTTCAGCTGTTCGGTGTCGGTGGGCTCGACCTGGAGGAACCGTTGGATCTCGTGGATCTGGGCGCTCATCGATTCGACGATCGAGTCGATCTGCCGGCCGACGTCTTGAGTGGTCTCGCCAGGCATCACCTCTACGCCGGCCATCGCTGCGAGGCTGTCGAGGAGCTGTATCTGTTTGGCGGACGCGCGGGCTGGGAACGTGCTGCTTGGCCATCTGTTGCCCGGCCCCCACGAGGCGCTCGCTCCGGGCTGTTCTGACTCGGGGCGGCTCGGGGTGTTCTCGACGGTGTCGGGCGCGTAGCTGGCTCGGACGCGGTCGTTCTCGCTGGCCTCGCGTTGCAGGTCGCCGATCACGTCGCGGTCTGAGGGTTCGATATCGCGGGGTAGCCCGTAGCCGGCTTGGGTTTGGCCGCGAACGATGCTTTTCAACCGCGCGATCTGTCGGTCGGCGGCCTCGTAGCTGGTGGGGGCGGTGAACTCGACGTTGAGCCGGTCGGCCAAGCGTGCGTACACGCCGCTCATGGCGGCGCGGTCGAGGTCTTCGCTGCGCGATAGCCGGAACGCGAGTTGGCGACCGTCGCCCAGCAGGAGGCCGTCGTCGTCACGACGGATCCCGGAGGCGCGCTCGAGCCGCTCGGGCGTGAGCAGGCCTACCTCGGTGAGAATTGGTGCTGCCTGCTCGGCAGCCGATCGCCGCGAGCTTGCGGTCGACGTGCAGGTCGCGGATCAGGCGGAGTTGTCCGGTGGTGGGCTGTCTTTCAGACATCGAGCTTCCTTGCGTCGATAGATCCGGAACGAGTGGCTAGGAGCCGTGGTGTGACGGCGGCGCTGGTCGGCGGCGCCGCGCCGATGGGCGGGTGGAGGAGTGCGGCTACCGCGAATCCGGTGAGCAGCAGCACGGAGATGGGGACTGCGTGCCGGAGTCTCGCGACGATCAACAGCAGCGCCGTGAGCGTCAGCACGATCGCCAAGCGCACGCTGGTGTCGACTGCGGCGATGACTAGTAGCGAGCCGAGGATCGCCGGCAGCATCGCGAGGTTCGCCGGATCGCCTGCAGAACGGGCAGCGGCAAGCGTGGCCGCGACCTGGTCGGCTTGGGGTAGAGGGCTTGGGGCTCGTGGTCAGACACGGCCTGAAGCTCTCCCAGAGCGACGCAGGTCGGGCACGCTCCGCCGTGGTGCCGACCCCTGCACGATCCGCTTTCGGTTTCGCGGCGTTGGCGAGTTGCTGAAGATGTGGGTCGTCGTAGTAGCGGCGCTGCTTGTAGAACACGGGAGCGAAGTCGGTGTGAATGAGCAGCCCTTGCCCTGACCTGGTGCGCTGCATCGCCTGCGCGGTGATCGAGTGCGGGGACATGTCCGCCCGGTTCGTCGATTGCTCGCCCAGCAGCCCCGCGAGCTCGCGGATCGTGTACTGGTCGGTTATCGACCCGAGGAACACCTTGGCCAGTGAGAGGCCGAGCAGCGCGTTGGCGACGTCGTCTTTGTAGGTGGCGTGCATCTGCGCGACCGAGTGCCAGACCGTTATGAACCTGGCGGAGGGCAGCGATGTCGAGAGGATCGCGGCGAGGTTCTGAAGCGGCGCGATGTTCGCCATCTCGTCCAGCGCGAACAGAGCCGGTGGTTTTTGCGGCAGACCCTGGTTCTCCTGCTCGGAGAGGTAGTGCAGCATCGAGGACAGGAGCGTGACCACCAGCGGCGCGAGCAGCTTCTGGTACTCGCGCCCGGCGACGATGTAGAGCGTGTTGGCCTGCCCTGGGTGCGAACAGCGCCTCGCGGGGTGATGTGACCGTTGGCGTGGGAGGCGCGTCTGCGCGCTGGGGTGCGCGTACATCTGCAGGTAGGAGGCGGCCATGCCGATGATCCCGTCGCGCTGGCGCTCGGTGTAGCTGTAGACGTTCTCGAGCCGCCGGTTGGCGTCGTAGGCGTTGTTGGCGATCAGGATCGCCTCCGGCTCTGACTCCTCCCGCTCGAGAATCCAGTTGTAGACGTCGATCACCGTGCGGCCGGACAGCGCTGCGGCGTGAAGCAGCGGGCCGATCATGCCCTGCGCCTCCTGCGCGAAGTACTCGCTGTTGCCGCCCGAGCCGAGATCGACAGCCTGCGTCGAGCCACCGCGCGACCTGCAGCGCGTGCCCCCAGTCCGTCGCAGCCCTGGATCGGGTTCCACGAATCCGTGTGCGCACCGAACGGATCCCACACGAACACACGCCCGAGCTGCTGGCGGCGGGCGATCGTCTGGTCGCGCACGTCGCTACGCACCGAGGTGGTGACGAGCGGCCCTTCGTGCTCGAGCGCGGCCGGGATCACAAGCCCCGAGGTCTTGCCCGACCGTGGTGGCGCGATCACAAGCGTCTGAACATCCTTGCTGGATCGACAGCAGCGCGCCGTCGTAGTTGCCGACGATGATCCGCTCCGGGTCGGGCTTGTCGACCAGCAGCGGCCTGACCATGTGCGGTCGCGCATACGGTCTGGGATGAAGGCCCCGTAACTGGAACCAACGGCGATCGGCGGTCGGGCGACTGGTCACGCGATCGAGGTGAACGAACGCGGCGGTCAACGCCGCGAGCTCCAGCGCGCAGCCCGCCGCGATCGCCATCCAGAACAGCTCCTCTCTGCTGGAGTGCGATCCGGAGCGAGCGGCGGTAGGCGCTGTCGAATGGGTGCTCGCTAAAGAGCAGGCGGAACAGGCCGCCCATGCCGTGCCAGAACCCGAGGTGCGGGAATCGCCCGGTTATCACCCAGCCGGCGAGGACGGGCAGCATCCATGCGCTGACGCGTCGCGAGCGCGAAGAGCAGCACGACCAGCAGCAACATGTGCAGTTGGGGGCTTTGAGGGTTCTGACGCATGGCAGCAAGGAAGCTTCGGCTGGCCGCGACCGGGAGGGGGGCGGTCGCGGCCACCGGGGCGGTCGCAAGACGGCGGGCTTAGAAGCCGATGCCTGCGTGGACTCCTCGTTCGGGGGTGCCCAGGCCAAGCGCCTGTCTCGCGCTCGAGATGGTCCGCGCGAGCGCGTGGTCCCTCTCAAGGTTCAGGCCCAGCGTCGGTGTCGCCGGTGATGCCGAGGTCGATGCGGCGGCCGACGATCTTCTCCGCGGCGGTCTGCCACGTATTCATGACGCGCAGGTTGCCGCTCGTCAGGTCGCTGGTCCCAACAGGTCCGTCAGATACGCGGCTGCGAGTTGACCTCGCTGAGCACCTGGGCTGCACGCAGCTGCATCCCACGGAACACCAGTCGCTCCCGACCTCACCGAGCTCGCGCGCGACATGCGCGATCGCGGCTGGATCCTCGCTCAGGGCCGATCTCCGACAGCAACGTGAGCTGCTTGTTGCGCCGCGACCGAATCTCGTGCTGGCGCTCCAGCCGCGACGGCCGCAGAAACCCGAGCCGGCCGCCACGGCCGCCGCGGCCTGAAGAGCGTCGGCCTGCTCTCCGAGCAGCGCAAACTGCTGGGCCTTCACGACCCGCGGGATCGGTCAGCACCTCCCCGATCTCGCGGACGAGCACACGATGAACCGGCACCCGCTTCGAAAGCCCGGCCGAATGCTCGACATGGATCTTGAAGTCCCCCAGCGTCTCCGCAAGCGTCCGGGTGAACGGGTTGTGATAGAGCACCTCGCCTGTCTCACTCACCAGCTGATTCGGCATCGGGGTAAGCGGTAGACACGGCGACCTCCCTGCGGCTTTGGTGATCCTGAGACCGACCGGGAGGAATGCCTCCCGAGCCGGGCTCAGCTGACAGGGCTCATAACGAGCGAACCCCACGGTTTGCGACACGAGCGCCGCCTGTCGCATGTCTGCACGATCCGGACCTCCGGGCGACCAGAGCCGGCCCGGAGATCGCCCGCGAGCAGCGCGCGCACCTCAGGCGTGATCCAGATGTCGCCATACCGATGAGCGGCCGGCGAGCACGGGAACGCGTAAGGGACCCTGGGATCAATGCCGTCCGGCTCCGTGTTCGCGCACGGTGCGGGCACTCAAGGAGAGAACGCTCCGTACACGCGGAATATGAGGCCGGTACGGAGCGCGCTCTGAGGGAGGAGAGGGTGCTGCGCTGCAGATCGTCGCTCGCCGACGTCCAGATGTCCAAGACCAGAACTCAAGAACACATATAAGCCCTCGCTATGGACGACGCAGTCGGGACGAGGCCGGCGATTCGTCGCCAATGCGACCGCGAGGATTGCGCCGCCCGAGAGCGAAAGCGATTGCGTGATCCTCCGACGGATGCTCGACGGAACGACCGGCTCAGGACAAGACTTTGACGGGGCGCGGAATGACTAGCGGGCTAGCGACCGGGAACTCCACGCGGAGCCCCGTGTCCAAAGCCTCCGCGAACGCTCCGAGCTGTCCGACTGTGAGATTGACACGGCCGGCTTCGACGTTCGTGATGTAGCTGGCGTTTACGTCGAGGCGACGGGCCAACTCGGCTTGAGTGAGATCAAGACTCTGGCGTGCGCGACGAATGGCCTGCCCGACCATCTTCACTGCGACGTCCGAGGTCTTGGTCTTTGGCATCAGATTGCTGCGACAGCTTGGCGCACGATCCAGAGGATCGTCCTCAGGCAGAGGATCGTCGTCGTCGACAATTCTTGCCGCGAGATCGACCGATCGGAACGAGACGATGAGGCCACGGGTCCATTCGTCGGGGCTCTCGTTTGGATCGACCACTCGGCCAGACGGGAGTCCTCGGCGCGGAATCAGCTGCACCAAACCTGCGTGTGATCCCGACACGCAGACCCCGTCGGGCCGCGATTCAACGGTAGCCACGACGGCGTCGTCAGGATGTTGGCCGGATCTCTACGCGGACCATGGGGTGCTCCTTGGGCTATACATCGGCAAATATGCCTTAGCTCTTGAGTAATGTCAAGGTAGCAGCTCAGTCCTAAGCAACAGCCGCCCCGTGTCCCGCATCTTTCGAGCTCGGCCTACCATCGCGTGAGCGCGCTCGTCGCCGAGGTAGCGAGATACGCCGCAACAGTCCGGGCTCTCGATCACAGTCTCAAGCGCCGCGATTTCTTCATTGGTGAGCGCGGCTAGCTCCAGTCGATGTCTCCATTCCAACAGCTCGCATTCGTTGATGATGCCGTTCTGGTTGGGAAAGGCGAATCCGTGATCAAGCATCGCCATCTCGCCGTGTGAGGGCTCATATCGGAAATTCGTGAGACTGCGATCCATGTTGCCGATGAGGGCGTCGATGAAAGCGCCCTGCAAACAGGAGCGCGGCGCGTGCAGCAAGCCGAACAGGGACATCTCGCGATCGCCGAACCGCTCCGCCGACAGCGAGCCAGGTGCGTTCGGATCAACAGCATCGATCCAGCGGACGACGCATGGCGGGATCAGGTCCAACCAAGGGCTACCGAGAGCATGCGCTACACGCCATGCTGCAGCCTCGCACAGAACAACCTCCTCACGGTCGAGGCCGAACATCGATGCGACGGCAATTCTCACGCCGCCCGCGGGCTTGAAATACGCACGTTCGCCGGTGCCATCGAACGTCACTAGCCAGGTCTTGTTGCGTCCCTGAAAATCCTCTGGCCGAATCTCTTCAACATCCGCAACGCCCGATTCCACGAGTCCGTGCTCCTCAGGACTCGCGTCACCCTGATCGGAAAGCGAGAGCGTGAAACTTCTCCTCGTATGACATGCACCCTCGCCGACTTGACGCCTCGACTGTCACATTCACGGTACGAGCCGGAGCGGACTCCACCTCGATGAGCCAAGGCGAAGGCGCCTGCTAAAGACAGATCATGTCGAACGCTGCCTGCACGACCAACACCAACGCCGACTCGTTGCGTTGTCGTCACCATCCGATCACCGACCGCAGACATGTTCCAGGGCCAGAGCAATCGCCGCGGCCGGGACTTTGCCTCTGCGCGGATGCTGGGCT
>CAVZTL010000008.1:0-25343 GCA_963778215.1 uncultured Actinomycetota bacterium | reverse complement strand
CAAAGCGGGAGCGGGCTGGACGGCGGCGAATCCTGATGACGGTCAGCAGCAGTTTGAGGTGAAGCCGCGGACGGGTGCGTGGCGGAGTTGAGGGGCAAGCGGTGAGTCGGGCTCTGCGACCAGGGCCTGGCTCGATGAGAGGGCTTGAGTGGCTGGCGAGGGTCGGGCCGGCGCCGCTTGATCCTTGGCGGTACGCGATGGGCTGGAGTGAGGTCGCTGCACGCCACCACGCGCGCCGGCTCGAGGCCGAGGGGTGGCTGGAGCGCTGCGCCATGGTCCGCGGCGAGGGCTCGCTGTTCTGGGCGACCCGCAAGGGGGTACGCGTTCTCGGTCTACCGCTCGTCGCCGCGACGACTCCGGCGGCGACCTGGTGGGCGCACGACAGCGCTTGCGCCTGGACAGCAGCCTGGGCCACCGTCCGCGGTCGGCGGTATCTGGGCCCCCGGGAGGTGCTCGGCACTCCGGAATGGTCCGGGGAGCTGAGCTGGGTTGATCGCAATAGCTCCAAGCGCCGTGGCCATCGCCCGGACCTTGTGGCGTTCCTGTCTGAGCGAGCCATCCCGATCGAGGTCGAGCTCGCCAACAAGTCAAAAAGTCGGTTGGACGCGATCCTCAAGCTGCACCTGCGATGGATCATCGCCCGTAAGTCAGCCGCGCTGATTTACATCTGCGGCGACGAGGAGGGGTGCCGACGCATCGAGCGCGCCGGCCGACGGGTCGGCCTTTATCCGACCAGCCGGTCGCTGCGCATCGAGCTGCTCGAGACCATCAAGGCTCAGACACTCACCGAGGTCGAGCGGTCCCGGGTCAAGAGCGAAGCCGCAGCGTAACTCGTCCGAGCTGAACGACGACGGCCGTTGTCAGCGGTGTCATTTAGATTCGGCGGGCCCGCAAGCGGAGACAGCGTTCGGTTGTTGAGGCGCTCGCCAAGCTCCGGGGCTTCTCCGGCGCTCGGTGACCAGCAGCGCGATACCGCGGCTACGAACGGCGAACTGCAAGATCGCCGCGATGCGTCGGCAAGCAGGATCGCGGCGCCAAAAGATCGCGCCGATCGCGACCGGACGGGTGCTCGGCGGCGTGGGCGGTAATCCCAGCTCCTCGCTTGCCCGAAGCGGTGACCGAGCAAGGGCACTAACGCGGCCGCTCACGGGTCAAGCGCTCGTGGGTCGGCGATGCGGGCGGACAGCAACCTCGGTGACGTTGCAGGCTCTTCCCCCCATTCCGCGGCGCGCCACGGGTCCAAGCGACGGCGGCGTGCGGGGTCTACGCTGCCCGCGTGCCTTGGGAATGGCCTGTCGGCGCGCTGTGCGCGTTCCTGCTCACGCTGGTGACCACTCCCGCCGGGGTATCCGGCGCGGTGTTGCTGCTGCCGATCCAGCTCAGCGTGCTCCACGTTCCCAGCCCCGCCGTCACCCCGACCAACCTGCTGTTCAACGTCGCCGCAGTCCCGGGCGGCCTGCTGCGCTTCTGGCACGAGCGACGATTGCTCAACCGGCTCACCTGGCTGCTGGTCGCCGGAACGCTGCCCGGGGTGATCGCCGGAGCGATCATCCGCGTCGAGTGGCTGTCCGGCGGCCGCGCGTTCCAACTCGTCGCCTCCGGCGTGCTGCTCCCACTCGGCCTCTGGCTCGCGCTCGCCAGCCAACGGACCCCGCCCACCTCACCAAGCCCTACCCGTCGAGGACGCTCCGGGATCTGGGCCCTGTCGCTCCTGGTCGGAACCGTCGGCGGGATCTACGGAATCGGCGGCGGGTCGATCCTTGCCCCGATCCTGCTCGCTCTGGGCTACTCCGCCTACGAGGTCGCGCCTGCCACGCTCGCCGCGACGTTTCTCACCTCGATCGGCGGGATCCTCACCTACCAAATCCTTCAGAGCACCCACGGCGGGGCGATTGCCCCGGACTGGGCGCTCGGCGCGTTCCTCGGCGCGGGCGGGTTCGCCGGCAGCTACCTCGGCGCCCGGCTGCAGCGCCGGCTCCCCGAACGCGCGCTGCGCAAGCTCCTCGGGCTGATCGCCTGCCTCGTTGCGGCCCGCTACATCCAGACCGGCGTCTCGCCACCGCCAAGCACCCGGCCGGCGCATGCCGCGTCGCCCTGAGCAGATCGCCCACCGCTGTGAGCGGTCCACGCGGCGAGCTGCATTACTGCCACGCTGCAGACGGTCTGGCTCTGGACGGCTCTGCGCGGTTGCTCGTCGATGGGCAGCCCGGCTCTGACCACCCATCTGCAAAAACCACTTCGAGTTCCGCTGCTTACGGAGCTCGGTCCGCCAGCTCCTGCAGATTCAGGAAATAGCGCGCGTGGTGTTCTCCTCAGAGCATCTTCGGAGTCTGAGGACAGCGCAACGATCTCAATTCCCGCCCGGCCGCCGAACTCGACCTCAGCGAGAAAGCGAGCACGCAACGCCTCCGCGCTGCCCTCGTACTCGGCTTCCCGCAGCAGACGCCCTGCGACTCGGTCGTAGATGAGAAGGAAGTGAGCCACGGAATGATCGTAGTGCCAGTCGCATCGATCGCCCGCGCTGTTGAGTCTGCGTCGCACGTTCGGCGGCGGCTGGTGGTTGAAGGTATGGTTGGCGGCGGTCATGGTCAAGGTTGATCGTCGGTCGTTGGTCCGGGGTCTGACGCAGGCGGCGTTGCTGCCTCCGGCTGCGTTCGCGGTGCATGAGCTGCGCTACCTGTTGGCGTTCGGTGGCGGCGCCGGAGCTGAGCTTCAGCGCACCGGGCATTCCTATCTCCATTCCTTGGTCCCGTGGCTGGTGCTGGCCCTCTCGTTGGTGATCGGCGGGTTCCTGCGAGCGTTGGGACGAGCCTTTTCGGGGCAGCGATCGGCGGCGCGCTACACGATGTCGTTCGTGGGGCTGTGGCTGGTGTGCGCGGCGGCGCTGGTCGCGATCTACTTCTCACAGGAGTCTTTGGAGGGTCTGTTTGCCACCGGACATCCGGGCGGCTTGGCCGGGATCTTCGGCTACGGCGGCTGGTGGTCGGTTCCGGCCGCGGTCTGCGTGGGTCTGGTGCTGGCGGCGGCGTTCCACGGCGCTCGCTGGGTGCTGGATGAGGTCGCCGAGCGCCGCGCCCGCACGGTTCCTGCCCGCGCGAGGCCGAGGGTTGTCATGCCTCGCCCGCGGGACGTGCGCCTGCCGAGGTTGGCGCCGCTGGCGGGCGGGTGGTCGGATCGGGGTCCTCCGGCGTAGAGCGGCGGTGCGTGGCGTGCCGCGTGACGGTCGCTGCGCGCTCTGTCGGGTCTGTGTGAGCCGGCTCTGAGGAGCCAGGCCGGCGGACTGCGAGCGGCTCGGTGGCGTTGCATCGAGGCCGTCGGATTCGCTGTTCGCTGGTCTAGCGCGTCTGGCACGTGCGGCTCAGGCGACCCCTTTGGTTGCTGACATCCGCTACGCAAGGAGTTCGAATATGACTACGAGTGCTGCCGATCTTCGGACCGGCTCGCTTCGAGATTCGCGGAGCGCGTCGGTGCGCGAGCGCGCCCGCGTCTACTTCGCGTCAGATACCCGTCGTGCGCTGCAGACGGTGCTGGGCTTGATCTGGCTGCTGGACGGCGCGTTGCAGTTTCAGTCGTTCATGTATGGCAAGGGTTTCATCGCGATGCTGACCGGAATGACGGCCGGCCAGCCCTCCTGGCTGGCGCACAGCATGAACTGGGGGGCGACCACGCTCCAGGGGCATCAGGCGCTGTTCAACACGTTGGCGGCGCTGGCGCAAGTCGCGATCGGTGCAGGGATGCTGTGGCGGCCAACCGTCAAGCCGGCGATCGGCGTGTCGTTCCTGTGGGTGCTGGTGGTGTGGTGGTTTGGCGAGGCGTTCGGGATGCTGTTCATGAACATGGCCAGCCCGTTGACGGGCGCGCCCGGAGCCGTGGTGCTGTACGCCATCATCGGCGCGATCGTGTGGCCCGGCGATCGGCCGGGGGGCCTGCTCGGGGTCCGCGGCGCGCGGACTGCCTGGGGGATCGTGTGGGTGCTGATGGGGTGGCTGTGGCTGATCGCTCCGAACAGCAGCGCCAACGCGACCCACAATGCGCTCAATGCCGCCCCGTCGGGCATGAGTTGGCTGAGCACCGTGCAGGACTGGGTCGCCAACGGAGCCAAGGGCAACGGGCTGGTCATCGCGGTCGTGCTGGCGTTCGTGTCCGTGGCGATCGGGCTGGCGGTCGCGGTCAACTGGCGAGCGCGGGCCTTCCTGGCCCTGGCGATCGTGGTCAGCCTGGCGTACTGGGTCGTAGGACAGGGCTTCGGCGGCATGTTCGCCGGCGGGGCTACAGACCCGAACGCGGGCCTGCTGTTCGTCGTGCTGGCCGCGGCCTTGTACCCGCTCATCGGCGTCACGGAGCCATCCCGCCGGGTGCATCGCGCGCCGGAGACAGCCGGTCCGAGGACGACAGTCACCGATGCAGCCGTCTAGGCGACGCCACGAGTGATCGAACTGCTGACACCGCGAGTGGTGCCAGCTCGCACTCGGAGCGTGCCGATTCCAGACCTTCAGGAGAAATCAGATGCCTACAGAATTTCGCCGGTGCCGCGCGCTGGTCCGGAGCGCGTTGGCCGGCGCCGCAATCATGCTGGTCGCCGGCTGCGCCAGCGCGAACAAGACGACGTCCACCTCAGCCGCTGCCGCCTCGACTAGCTCGGGGAGCATGGCCGGCATGAGCATGGCCGCGAGCTCGGCCTCAGCAAAGTCGATATCGGTCAACGGGATCAAGCCGGTCCCAACCCAGCCGCTGGCCAGCGCGACCTGGCAGGGGATGCGGATTCAGGCTCGGGCGATGACGGCCGTGCCGTTCGTGCTCTATGACGGCACCAAAGAGCAGGTGGTCAAGCCGCCGCCCAAGACCAGCTTTCACCTGATGGTGATGCTCAATGATGCCCACACGGGTGTTGCCCTTCCCTACGCAAGTGTGTGGGCGACGATCAAGAAGGCGGGAAGGGTCGTCTATGACGAGCGGATGTGGCCGATGATCTCGGCCTACATGGGCCCGCACTACGGCAACAACGTCAGTCTGCCCGGCGGGGGTGACTACCAGATGAGCCTGCTCGTCAGCCCGCCGGTGTCCGCACGCCACGTCGAGTATGAGAACGTGTGGCTGCACCCCCATCGCGTCAGCGTCACCTTCCACTGGAAGCCGGTGTCATGAGCCGGCAACCAGAACCCGACCATGGGAGAGTCCTGCTGACCCGTCGCCGCCTGCTTGCGGCGGCGGGCGTGGCGGCCGCCGGCGGCGCTGCGGTGGGCGTGGGCCTCGAGCAGGCTCAGGGCGAACGACAGCCGTCTCCCCCGCTCCGGACGGTGCCCCTGGGTGCTCAACCCGCCGGGCTTCCCGAGGGCCAGCACGCCTGGACCGCGGCACTGGCGCGTGATCGTGACGGCAATCCGGTGGCGCCGCGGTTTGACCGGCTGTTGTTCTTCGATGTCGTGGGAACGGCGACTGCGGCGCATGTGACCGTGCTGGAGGCGGCGCTGCGAACGCTCGAGCGCCGCTACTCGTGGAGCCCGAACGGCGTGCTATTCACCGCCGGCTGGGCCCCCGGCTATTTCCGCCGAGTCCTGGGGGTGGCGTCGCCGATCCCGATCGCGAAGGGATTGTCGGACTTCGAGCTGCCGGCGATCGACGATTACGACCTGTGCCTGCATTTCGCGTGCGATGACGAGCAACGGCTGGCGTCCATCGAAGCCGCGCTGGTGCACGGCGCCCCCGATCTGGGGGCGGACGGGCCCGTCGAGATCTCAGCCGCCCTGCGCTGGCGCGAGACCCGAACCGGGTTCGTCGGGGCCGGCCTCCCGGCAGCGCACCAGAACGTCGGCGGGATCCCCGCTGGCCGACCGGTCGCTCGCAACGCCCCGCTGTTCATGGGGTTCAAATCCAACCTGAAACGCAATCAAGCCACCGAGGAGGACGTGACCGTCGCCGCCGGCCCGTTCGCCGGCGGCACCACGATGCAGGTCAGCTACATGCGCCTGCGGCTGGACAGCTGGTACCGCGATTTGAGCGAGAAGGAGCGAATCGCGCGTATGTACGCCCCCCAGGTCACGCCCCGGCAGGTCAATGACTTCACCACCGACGCCGAGAGCGACCCCGGCCTCCTCGGCCAAGCGATCAACCACTACGGGGTGATCGGGCACTCCCAGAGCTCTGCAAGGGCTCGACGCCACGGCCGGCCCCTCATCATTCGCCGCGACTTCAACACCGTCGACGGCGGCCAAGCCGGGCTTCACTTCGTCTCCATCCACCGCTCGATCGAGGACTTCGTCACCACCCGGACCGCGATGAACGCCGCCCACGCGCAACTGCAGAACCCCGCGATCACCGACACAGTCAACAACGGGATCAACGAGTTCATCATCGTCCTCAAGCGCGCCAACTACATCCTCCCTCCACGCTCGACCCGGTCCTTCCCCCTGCTCCACCAAGCGGCCCCATGATCCGGCGTCCCAAACAGCTGGCCCTGGCAGGCCTCCTCGTCGTGCTGGTGCTGGCCATCATCGCGGTACTCATCAGTCGCAACGACAGTGGCACCTCCTCAAGCCTTTCAGCCCCGCCATCACCAACCGGCAGTGGGCCGTTCGTCACCGCCAGCACGATGCCCTCGGGGCTGGGCGGCCGCGTCGTGCCGAGCTTTGACCTCACCGACGCCCACGGCGGCAGGATCACCACCGGCGCGCTGCGCGGTCGTCCCTACGCCCTCACCTTCCTCTATGTGCACTGCGTCGACGTCTGCCCCCTGATCGGCAGCGAAATCCAAACCGCGCTGGCCGACCTCGGCCCCAACGCACGCAAGATGAATGTCATCGCCATCTCCGTCGACCCCCGCGGCGACACCCCCCGGGCCGTGCGACGCTGGCTGGCGCTGCACCACGAACCCGCCAACTTCCACTACCTGATCGGCCCCCAGCGCACGCTCGCGCCCATCTGGAAGGCGTTCTACGTCGCACCCCAGATCCCCGGTGACCCCCACAGCTCCCACACCGCCGTCATCTGGCTCATCAACCGCCGCGGCCAAGTCCAAGCACTGATCAGCGCCGGCATCCCCGTCAACACGACCAACCTCGCCCACGACTTCGGCGTCCTCATCAAGCAAACATGACCACGTCGACCAAAGCGGCCGACCACGAGGTGACGCGGCACCGCTCGGAAAGCTCATGAGCAGCTACGCCATCACGAACACCATCCTCGCCTGTCTCGCCGCCCTGACGTTCGTCTTGGCACCCAGCCGCGCGCTCGCCGACGGAGATCCGGCGAGCGACATCCTGGCGACCCAGAGCAGCGACGTCCCCCCGGATTCCGGGGCCACCCCTGACCAGATCGACAGGCTGACCGCTGTGCTGAACGCGGCTGCGCGCGCCGGCTACCCGATACGAGTGGCCGTGATTGCGTCGGCCTCGGATCTCGGGTCGATCGGCAGCCTCTGGCGCCAGCCCCAGAAGTACGCCGACTACGTGGGCATCGAGCTGTCGGAGGTCGCCCCCGGCCGAGTACTCGTGGTGATGCCTAACGGGTTCGGCCTCTACGAACCGGGCATGACCGCCCCCGCGGCGCAAGCGCAACTCGCACGGACCCCCGCACCGCCAAGGAGCCGGAATCTCGCGCTCCGTGGCGCCGGCGGCGTTGAGAACCTGGCAGCGGCGTCTGGCCGCCCGATCAGGAGCTCAACCATCCACATCGTCGTCACCAAGCCGCCCCGCGGGCACGCAGCCAGCTTGGCGAGTTGGCTCGCCTGGCTGGTCGGCGCGGGGCTCATCCTCGCCTCGTGGACGCTCAGCCTCCGCGCGCGGCCGCTCGGGGTCAAAGATCAGCCTCATGCGGTCAGCTGAGCCAGCGCCCCCCAGCCCCCAGCGGCTGAGAGGCGTCGGGCATAGATGCTTGATCCTCGCGGCGGTATCCGCGGTCGCTCTCATTGTCGCGGCGTCCCCACCGACGGCCAGCGCCGATGGTGATCCTGCCAGTGACTACCTCGTCGGCCGGCAGGTGTTCGTCTCCTCGCAGGAAGTAACGCCGTCGGCGGCCCAGCGCGAGTTGCTCGCCACGGTGGCCGCCGCGAACCGAGCTGGCTTCGCGATCCGGGTGGCGATCATCTCGACTGACTACGATCTGGGGTCAATCACCGCGCTGTGGCGCAAGCCGACGATCTACGCCCGATTCCTTGGCCTGGAACTGTCATCGATCTACCGAGGGCGGCTATTGGTGGTGATGCCCAACGGGTTCGGCTTCAACTGGCCCAAGCACTCAGCCCGCCGGGAGTACGAGCAGCTGGCGAAAGTCCGCATCAAGCCGGGCGAGGCTGGGCTCCTCGTCGCGGCGCAGACCGCGGTGCGCGGCCTTGCCACCGCGGACGGCATCCCCGTCCGGCTGGCCGCAATGCCCTCGCCGACGAGCGCCGCGCGAGTGCGAGCTCGTGGCGGCATGAGCGTCTGGGTCATTGTGGCGGCGGTCGCCGCGTTGGTGATGCTGGCCGCTTGCCTGCTCGTGGTGGCGCGCCGAGCACTTAGGGCTCGGCGAACGGCGCGGGCCACCCGGACGGCCGTGCCCGAGGGTTCCCGGCGGCCCCGAGTGGGTTGGGCGGTGCCCGCGTTTATGATCCTGTGCGGCTTGGCGGGCGGCGGCTCGGTTCTTGCGTTCAAGAGCCTGCGCGAGCGCGGAGTCGCCACCGGCACGCAGGGGGGTTCCGTGGTCACTCCGCCGCCCTTCCGCTGGCCCGCGGGTCGCCGGTCGGCGCCGGCGTTCGTGCTGCGCGACCAGGAGGGCCACCCGGTGTCGATCGCGGCGTATCGAGGGCGGCCGGCGATCGTGACGTTCATCGACCCGCTGTGTCGAAACCTGTGCCCACTGGAGGCGCAGGCCCTCAACGACGTCGTTGAGCACTTGCCCGCCGCGCGGCGCCCGGAGATCCTCGCGGTGAGCGTTGACGTGTACGCGAACACGCGAGCCGACTTGCGCCAAGACGTCCGCGAGTGGCACCTCGTGCCACAGTGGCGGTGGGCCGTCGGACGGCCGGCGCAGCTCGCAGCCGTGTGGCATCGCTACAACATCGGCGTCAGGGTCATAACAAAGCGGATCGCCGGCGACACGATCAACTACATCACCCATACCGAGGCCGCGTACATCGTCGACTCGACCGGTCACGAGCGCGCACTGTTCCTTTGGCCGTTCTATCCCCAGGACGTCGAGCGGACGCTGCGGCAACTCACGTGAGGTCCCGAAGCCGCCGTCGCGACCCTCGATCGGCTGCCGATGCGGCTGAGGCTGCAGATGGGGAGCGACTGCGCTCGCGGACCAACCCAAGCTCTGTCGCCCAACGTGCCACCCCGCCATTCCGACTCGCGGCTGCGTAGAGGGCCCGCCGGCCGGCGGCGATGAACTCTCGCTCGGTGGGCCAGACGTCACGCCCCGCGTAGAACTGCTGTAACTCACGGTGGATCCGCTGCTCGGTCCAGCGTTTGGGGCTGCGGGTCGCTTTGAGTGGAGGCAACTGTACGCCGAGGTGGCTCGCCCAATATGCAGGGCCTTCGTGGGCGTAGATCGAGGACAGCATGCTCCGAATCCCCGCGTCCTGAAACTCTTGCCGCGACGGCCAACGTGTGCCGTCACCGATCAGTTCTCGGAGCCGGGTCTCGACGACGTCGGGGGTCCAGGCACGCCGGGCACCGGAGAGCTGGTTGCCGCGTCTAAAGCCAAGGTCGGCTGCCCATCGAGCGGCACCACCGGTGCGGTTGATCGCGTCGCGCAGGGGCTTGCGGCCATCGTGTTCGAATTGCTGGCGCGATGGCCACTCGCCGCGGTCGGCAAGGTAGTCGCGGAGCTCTTCCCGGATCCTGTCTTCGGTCCAGATCGGCGCGCGGCCGGGTGGGTGCGCCACGAACCGGACGCCGAGCCGGCGGGCCGAGTGTCGCGCCCCACCGCGCCGGGGTGACCTCGTCGCGAAGGCTCTTCAGTCCTGCGCGTTGAAACTCGCGATAGACAGGCCACTCCGGCCGCCCTTGGAGAAACTGCGCGAGCGCGGTGTGGATCTCGTCGTCGGTTCTGTGCACGCCTCGCTCCCTCTTCGGACGACCTAGCGCGCCCCTGGCCGGCCTTCGTGAGTTTCAGGTGACGCTGACGGCGTTACTCCCAGCCACCTCGGGGTGCCGCGCCAGCCATTGCTGGAATCGGCTGCGATCTGCTCGAGGAGCGCAGGACGGATCTCCGGAGGCGGGTCGCCATCAAGGTCGATCGTGGTGAAGTGGCCGCGCAGCGTGGGGACCCCACTGACCTCGGCGAGGAAGATCAACTCGAGGTCGTGGGTTCGAGCGGACTCGTTGACCTCGGACACATACAGCAGGGGGCCGGGATCGATCTCAAGGCCGGTCGCCTCAGACCTCTCGCGCTTGAGCGCATCGGCGATGGACTCGTGGGCGTTGACGTGTCCGCCGGGAAGCGTGAGCTCCGCTTGGCTCCCACCGCCTGCCTGCCGGGCGACGATGAGCAGACCGTCGATCCAGATGATCGCGTGCGCCTTGACCCTCACGGCGGGCTCACTGTGGCCGCCGCTGCGGCGGCACCGAAGATCTTGCGGTAGGTGTCTTCCCCGTAGCTGATGGGGAGGGGCTCGCCTTCGCAGAGGCGAAACGGTCTGGCGCCATCGTCACCGCGAGGGGCGCGCAGGAACAGAGCGCGTCCCCATCTGCTGCGGGTGGTAGCTATCGGCGAGGTCGAACAGGTGCGTGACGAACACGACCTTGATGTTCTCCGCCAGCATCGCGTCGATGACCTGGCGGGCGATCTGGGAGCCCTCGCGTTCGTTGGTGGCGGCGAAGGACTCGTTGCAGAGCAGCAGGCAGCCGGCGTGGATCTGATCGGCGATGTCGCTCATCCGCGCGAGCTCCTCGTCGAGTTTGCCGCTCTCCATCGTCTCGTCTTCCTCGCGCTTGTAATGGGTGAACACGCCTGTGCAGGCGTTGGCGAGGTAGGAATCGGCGGCGACGAACATGCCGCACTGGGCCATGAGCTGGGCCAGCCCGACGCTCCGCAGAAACGTCGACTTGCCGCCTTGGTTGGCGCCGGTGATCATCACCAGTGACTTCCCGTCGGCCTCGACATCGTTCGCCTATCACCGGCTGTTTGAGGGTGAGAGTCGAGGCAGACGTCGTACAAGCCGTGCGCGCGGAGGGTCACCTCGGTGACAGGGAGAACCTCTGGAGTGGTCATAGACGCGCCGAGGGCGGTCAGCTCATCGGCCAGGTTCAGACATGCCGACGTAGAACCCCACCTCGGTGCGCAGCATCTTCAGGAAGTCCAGGACGTGATCGACCGACCGAGCCAGCGCGTCGGCGACGCTGGTTGAGCGCCCTGTCCTCGAGCTGGGCGAGGGCAGCTGCTCCGGCCTCGTCGCGGTCGGCGATCGTGAAGCTGTAGCCGGACCGATCGAGGATCCGCGCGATGAACCCCTGGTCGGGCGCGCGGCGCAAGGTGTACTGCGCGCCCTTGTTTCCTGTCGTCAACCGCGCACTGAATCGCACCCCACCCTTGAGCTCGAGCTCTTTGAGATAGCGCTCGATGAGCTCGAAGTAGTCCTCGCTGAGCTCCTCGACGAGCATGGCGAAGAATCGCGTCAACCCGGCCGACTCGACCCTGGTCGCGTGTCTCTCCGCGAGCTCGCGCAGCCGTCGCAGAAAGCCCGTGAGGATCGCCATCTTGCGTACCGAGGTGCGCAAGATCAAATGCGGCGAGTCACGCTCCAGGACGCTGCCCCACACGCTCCGCTGCGCCGCCAGGGCCTCCCCGGCGATCGCGTAGAGGTCACGCGCCACACCGGGGTGCCTCAGGCAGTCGGCGAGCACCTGTTGGCGGTACCCGATCGCGTCGGGCTCGGTCAACCTCTCAAGCAGCGCGCGCTTGGCGACCTCGAAGAGCAGCGGGTCACCGGCGGCCATCGCGTTGAGTAACGTCGTGAGCTCAAGGTCTTCGGTCAACGCCTTGTGGTTGGCCGGCAGCTCGCCTTCGGTGTCGAAGTCGCGGTCGGCGTGCATCAGAAACGCCTTCATCGCGCGAGCCTGCGGCGCAGCGACGCAGTATCCAGACCGTACTTGTCGGCCAACGCATAGGCGTAGGCCAGGCCGTCAGCGGGTTTGCGGATCACCTTGAAGGTACGCACCGCCGGGTCGCCGGGCACCACCGTGCTCATCATGCTCACGGTGCGCTCGCCCAGCGACGCCAGCTCGTCGACGAACGTCACGAAGACGCCAAGCGCGTCGAGCGCGAGGATCTGGCGCATCACCTCGGTGCCGACGACCACGGCATCGCGGAGAGTGGTGGAACCGAAGCTCTCGTTCATGACCAGCACACTGTCGGGCGTCGCATGCTCGAGAATCGTGTGGATGCGGGCCAGCTCGTCCTCGAACTTGCCCCGGAGCGTCGTGATGCTCTCCTTGCGCTCGAAGTGGGTGAAGATGCGGTCGGGGAGGAAGAGACGGGTGTCACGGCCCGGCACCGGCAACCCCAAACCGGCGAGGTAGTGCAGCTGGCCGAACGTGCGGGCGAACGTCGTCTTGCCGCCGTTGTTGGGGCCGCTCACGACAAGCACGCGCTCTGGACCGCGACAGATGGAAGTCGTTGCAGACCACCGGCGCTTTCTTGGCGACGAGCTTGGCCGCCAGGGCGAGATCGAACGTCGCCGTCGCGGCGATCTCCTTGGAGCGGGCTGACACCCGGGGGTAGGAGAAGCTCAGCCCGGCGGCCTTCAGCGGAGCGATGTACTCCAGGTAGGCGAGGTAGAACTGGACCTCACGCTCACACCGGGCGACGGTCGGGTCGACGAAGCTCTCGTGCCGCCTGCGGTACTCGGCGAGCCGCGCGAACGGCGCGGCGAACAGCCGCGCCACGAGATCGAGGATCTGGGACTCGACGTGGTTCATGTCGGAGAACTCTCGGAAGCGGACCCGGTGGTCGCGCCCATCGCCCTGCTGGAACTTGGCGAAGGCGCTTGCCACCTCCTCGCTGACGTCGGGCTCGCCGTCGTAGCCGCTCACAGTCACGCGCCTGCCGCGGAGGTGAACGGCGTATGTGATCGCGGAGAGCTCGGCCTCACGGTCATGGGTGTCAGCGCTGAGTGAGGTGAAACCATCGGAGGAGCGTGTATGCGCTGAGGTAGTCACTGAGAGATCGCAGCCCAGGCGCCGTGATCTCGGCAGCCGCCAGTGCCTCGCCAAAGGCAGACACGACGCCGCAGTAGACCGCGGCGGCGCTGACGAACCATCGCTGCTGCTGGCGCGGGTTGTGCAGCGTGTCGGCGAGATGGAGGTGGGTGCGCATCCGGGCCATGCCGCGCGCAAACGCCACGACGGCGTCTCGGACTGGCTCGCGCTCGAGGTCGCGCAGCACGTGGTGGCGATAGCGCACCGTTTCGACCGAGCGCAACGGGCGATGAAGGTACGCCGTCAGCCGGTAGCTCTCGCGGCCGGCTGTGAGCGCGGAGATGACCTGGTCCAGACGCAGGTCGGCGAGGAACGCGGGCTCCTCGCCGGGCCCGTCGTCGGGCGCGTCCTGCGCGTTGTTGAAGAGGATGCTGACGTGATGAGACCGCATATGGCTTCCACCGGATCGGGTGTTCGGTAGAAGCCATCAGCCGGGTCGGCAATTCGTCAGGCGGGCCTCATCGCCTCTCACGCATCATAACGAGCGCCGGCCATCCGCCCACGTTTCGGTATGACGGTGCGGTATGGTTCCGGGCGCACAGATGGAGTCCTGGCGTAGGTGAGGCAGTGCCTCACCTCGAACCGCCCGCCAAGAAAAGGGCTGATGGCTCCTTTCGCCAACGCAGTGCGTTAGCCAGCGAAAGGAGCAGCAAGGGCCATGCCGGTCCTGCCCGATTGGGCGATCCAGACTCTGCAGGTTGTCACGATCCTCGTGCTCGCGCCGCTGGTGAGCGGGATCATCGCCCGGGCCGAGGCGATCGTTCAGCAGCGCCGCGGGCCGCGGGTGCTGCAGCCCTACTACGACATTCGCAAGCTGCTGCGCAAGGAGACGGTCCTACCCGCTCCGGCGGGGCCGGTGTTCCGGGCGGCGCCCTACGTGAGCTTCGCCGGGCTGGCGACGATCCCGCTGCTCATCCCGGCGCTCACCACATTCCCGCTGCCGCTGGGGTACATGGCCGATTTCTTCGGCGTCGGTCTGATCTTCGCGCTGACCAGCTTCGCCGTCTCCCTGGCGGCGGTGGACAGCGGCAGCCCGTACGCCCAGCTGGGCTCCAGCCGGCTGCGGTCATTCGGTGCCTTCAACGAGCCGACCGTGATCTTCGTGACCTTCGTCCTGGCGCTGACGACGCACACCGACCTGCCGTACGCGTTCGGCGCGACCATCCGCTCGTCCGCGGTCCAGGTCGTCCGGCCGAGCCACCTGTTGATGATCGCGGCCTTCTTCATGCTCGTATTGACCGAGACGGGCCGCATCCCCGTCGAGAGTCACGGCGGCACGCTCGAGTTTGGCCAGATCGAGGAGGGCCGCGTCGCCGAGCACTCCGGCCCTGGCCTGGCGTTCCTGCGCTGGGGCTCGAGCATCAAGCAGCTCCTGTTGTTCACGATCTTCATGAACGTCCTGGTCGTCCCGTGGGGCATGGCCGACAGCGGTCGGCTGGACGTCGTGGCCCTGGCGATCGTCCTCCTGTCCGCCAAGGCGCTCGTGGTCGGGGTCGCGGTGGTGGTGATCGAGTCCAGCTACGCCAAGCTGCGGCTTTACAAGATCCCGGAGTTCACTGTGGCGAGCTTCATGCTGGCGGTGCTGGCGGTGGTCATCTTCCTGTTCGAGCCGTCGTTCGGCGACCAGACGCTCACCGTGTTCGGGGCGATCGCCACGATCGCCGCGGTGCTCGTGCTTCTGCTCGAGTACGGCATGTTGCGCTCCCAGGACGTGTGGGAGCAGTTGCGCCTCTACGCGCTGGGCTCGGCCGTTGTCGCCGCGCTGGCGATCGGGACCGCGGCCACCGGGCGCGGCGGCGGGGAGCTTTACGTCCTGGCCGCGGTCACCATCGGGCTCAAGGCGCTGCTGTTCCCGCTCGGGATCAGATTCGTGCTGCGCCGGCTGGAGGCCGAGGCGCGCGTGCCCTCCGTGATCGGAGTCCCGAGCGGCATCCTGATCGGCATCGCGCTGTGCGCGCTGTCGTTCATCGTGCTGCGACCCGTGCACATCGGGGCGGAAGCGGCGCTCCCGCTCTCGGCGCTGCCGGTAGCCGTCGGGGGCGTGCTCGTGGCGTTCCTGCTGATGGTCCTGCGGCCCTATGCCCCGTCTCAGCTACTGGGGTTCCTCGTCCTGGAGAACGCGGTGTCGGTGGCGAGCCTGGTCATCGCGCCGGGACTGCCGATCATCCTGGCGCTGTTGCTGCTCTTCGACGTGCTCGTCGGCGTCTTGGTCTTCGTCGTCCTCGTCCAGTACCTGGCGGTCGAGCGCACCGCGGTGCGGACCGACGTCCTCAACAGGCTCACCGGATGAGCTGGTCTCTCTACGCGCTGATGGCGGTGCCACTGGTGGCGACGCTCCTCACGCTGGTCGACGGCTGGCATCTGGCCCGTGCCGCGACGGTGGTCGCGGGGATCGTCTCGCTGATCCTGACCGTCGCGATCTCCCTGTCGGTCCGCCACGGCCAGGTGATCGTCGCCGCTGGCGGGTGGATGCGCGTCGACTCGCTGGGGGCCGTGTTCCTGCTGGCCACCGGGCTGCTGTACGCCATCGCCGGCGTGTTCTCCATCGGCTACCTGGCCGTCGACGAGGGCCAAGCCGACGCCCCGGCGTTCGCCAAGCGGTACTTCGCCTACATGAACCTGTTCGGCTGGACGATGCTCCTCGTCCCGCTGGCGGCCGACTTCGGGACGCTGTGGGTGGCCGTGGAGCTGACCACCATCGTCTCCGCGCTGCTGGTGGCCATCGACCGCACCGACGCGGCTCTGGAGGCGTCGTGGAAATACATCCTCATCGCCTCCAGCGGGCTGGGCATCGCGCTGCTCGCGATCATCGTCCTCTACGCCACCGGCACCCACCTGCTCGGGGCCGCGTACGTCCCGCGCTTCGAGCGCTTCCTGCAGCACGCCGCACGGCCTGTCGCACGATGCCGTCGCGCTGGCCTTCGTGCTCTCGGTGGTGGGATTCGGTACCAAGGTCGGCTTCGTGCCCATGCACACGTGGCTGCCCGACGCGCACAGCGAGGCGCCGGCGCCGGTCTCGGCGATGCTCTCGGGCTCGCTGCTGTCCGGGGCCCTCTACGCGATCCTGCGCTTCTTCCAGGTCACGGTCGCCAGCGGACAGCGGTCCTTCGCCGAGCACGTCCTCATCGTCTTCGGCGCGATCTCGCTGGCGGCGGCCGCGCTATTCGTCATCCGGCAACGCAACTACAAGCGATTGCTCGCCTACTCCTCGATCGAGCACATGGGGATCATCGCCCTGGGCATCGGCTTCGGGGCGCCGCTCGCGGTGGCCGGTGCGCTGCTGCACGTCCTCACCCACGCAGCCGCCAAGGGCCTGGCCTTCTTCGGCGCCGGATCGCTGCTGCGCGGCTATGACACCAAGGAGGTGGACGGGATCACCGACGCCGTACGCGCCATGCCGTGGACCGGAAGCATGTTCTTCGCGGCGGCGCTGGCGCTGTGCGGCCTACCGCTATCGGGCGTGTTCCGCAGCGAGTTCGAGATCGTCGCCGGCGGCTTTGCCCGGCCCCAGTATGTGGGTGTCACGCTGCTGCTGGTCGGGGTGAACCTCGCCTTCTTCGGCGTGGTCTGGCACGCGGCGCGCATGGTCCTCAGCCGCCCTGAACCGGGCGCGGCCGCAGCAGCGGGCGCGCCCGCTGCGGTGCGGGAGCGGAGCGCGTGGATGATCGCCGGCATGGCGGGCTGCCTGTTCGTGTCGGTCGCCCTCGGTGTCCACCTCCCTGAGCAGCTCGGCTCGCTGTTGACCAGCGCCGTGCATCGGCTGGCGGTGCCGGGATGACCAGCACGTCGCGACGGGCCGACGAGCTTCCCGGTGACCTGCCCGAGCATCTCGGTGCGGTCGGTGAGCCGGGCCCGCCCCACGAGGTCCGCCTGCGCGTGAAGCTGCTGGCGTTCCGGCGCGCGGCCCACATGCTCAAGACCGCGGGTGCGCGGTTTGTGACGCTGTTCGCCGCCGACACGCCGGAGCCGGCCCTGGTCGGCGTGTTCGCGCTGCACGGGTCGCTGGTGGTCCTGCGCGCGCCCACCGATGGCGCCGATCCGGTCACCTTCGGGTCGCTGGGTGAGTTCTGGCCCGCGGCGCGATGGGCCGAGCGGGAACTGTCAGAGCGCCACGGCGTGCACCCGCTCGGCGCGCCCACGGCCGGCCCATCTGACTACCCCCGACGCCGACGCGCTCGATCAGTCGGTCCACGGCCTGGACGCCTTTACGATCCCGTATGGCCCCGTGCGCTCTGGGGTGTTCGAGGCGATCCAGTTTCAGATCGAGACGGGCGGTGAGACGGTGGAGCGGCTGCAGACGCGGCCGTTCTTCAAGCATCGCGGGATGGAGGCCCGGTTCGCCGGACTGCTCCCGGATCGTGCGGTGTACGTGGCCGAGCGGGTGGCCGGAATCGCCACGGTCGCCTACGCCAGCGCGTTCAGCCAGGCAGTGGAGCGCGCCGTCGGTGTCCAGCCGCCCCCCGCCGCGGAGCGATGGCGCGCGGTCTACGCCGAGCTCGAGCGGCTGGCCTGTCACTTCGACGTCATCGCCAAGGAGGCGGAGACCACCGCACTGTACGTAGGCCAAGCCCGCTTCCAGATCCTCAAAGAGCAGGTCACTCGGCTCCGTGCCCGGCTCACCGGCAGCCGCTTTGCCCGCGGGATCATCGTCCCCGGAGGCGTCCGCCACGCAGGGGCGCTGCGCCTCGACGGCGTGTCGATCGCCCTCGATAGCCTGGAGACCCAGCTCGCCCGCGACACGCGCCTGTTCTTGGGGACGGCCTCCATGACCGACCGCTTGATTGGCGCGGGCCGGCTGCCCCGCGGGCTGGTCGAGGAGTATGCCGCGGTCGGACCGCTCGCCCGTGGGTCGGGCGTCTCCACCGACGCGCGCCATGAGCGCCCCTACGGCGATTACCGCCGCCTCGGTCTCCGGGTGATCACCCATCGCGAAGGCGACGCGATGGCGCGCGTCAACGTGAGGTTCGGCGAGGCGTTCGAGTCGCTGCGGATCCTGCGTCAGGCGATCGATCACCTGCGCCGCGGCGACGGGGAGCTCCAGACCCCGATCCCCCCGGACGCCGAGGGGGCCGCGCTCGGCTGGGTAGAGGCGCCCCAGGGCGAGCTGGTGGTCTGGGTCGAGGTGCGCGCCGGATTGATCCACCGCGTGCACCTGGCATCGCCCTCGCTGCGCAACTGGGCCCTCTTTGATCACGCGTTCGGAAGCGACGTGCTAACCGACTTCGCCTTCATCGAGCACAGCTTCGGCCTGACCCCGGCGGGAGCGGATCGCTGATGCTCGAGTGGCTGCTGCGCGGGTTGCGCCGAGGCCGGGTCACGACGCGCTACCCGCACGCCCCCGAGCACCCTCCCATCGGCTACCGCGGTCAGATCGAGGTGAGCGACGCACATCGCGCGAGCGGCGCGCTGGCGCAGCTGTGCCCCACCGGCGCCATCGCGGTCGACGCGGCGGGCGAAGTATCGGTGGACCGCGGCCGCTGCATCCTCTGCGGCGAGTGCGTGTTGGCGGCGCCCGAGCGCTTCCGCTTCGGAGGCGGGTACGAGACGGCGGCTCGCACGCGAGGTGCGCTGGTCGTCCCGGAGGCCCTGCCCGACGATGCGCCGCTCCGCCATTCCCTGGGCGAGGCAGCGTCGGCGCTGCGGCGCTCCATCCACGTCCGGCACATCGACTGCGGCTCAGATGGGGCCGAGGAGTGGGAGATCCAGGCGCTCTGGAACCCCTACTACGACATCCAGCGGCTCGGCTTCTTCTTGACCAACGCCCCGCGTCACGCCGACGTGCTGCTGGTCACCGGCGGCGTCACCTCACCGATGCGGGAGCCGCTCCAGCGCACCTGGGAGGTCATGCCCGGGCCCAAGGCGCTCGTCGCCGTCGGAACCGATGCGTGCTCGGGAGGTCTGGCCGCACCAGGGGACCTCACCGCGGGCGGGGTTGACCGCGTGCTGCCGGTGGACGTCTACGTGCCAGGGTCACCTCCGGCACCAATCGCGATCATGCACGGGCTGCTGCTCGCCGTGGGACTGCTCGATCCGACGGAGGTCGTCGCATGACCGTTGCCTACGCGATCGCCATGAGCGCCCTGGTGGTCGGCGCGATCCTCGGGGCATGGCTACCTCGCGCAGGCGCACTGTGGATTGCGGCCGGGTGCGTGCTGCTCGTGGTCGTCGGCGTTGACGCCGCGGCCGGCGGGGGGCGGCCGGTGCTGGAGCTCGGCGGGTGGATCGGGCTCGGCGACAGCGCGCTGCGTGCCGACGGACTGGCCGGGATCTTCCTGGCGCTCACGGGCCTCACGGGGGTAGGGGTGGCGCTCGCCTCCGCCGCCTCACCCGTCGGGCGGTCGCTCAGCTGCCTCGGTGGCCTGGTCGTGCTGTGTGTCGCCGTCGCCATCGGCGCCGACAACGGGTTCCTGTTCTTCCTGGCCTGGGAGGCGTTGACGGTCGTCGTCTACCTGATCGCCGCCGCCGGACGAAACGCCGAGGACCTGCAGGCCGGGTACCTGACGGGCGCCCTGGCCAAGATCGGTGGCGGCGCGCTGTTGGCGGCGGTGGGCCTTCTGTACGCGCACACCCACAGCTTTGCGCTGTCGGCGTGGACGGCGGCGGCGCTCCCGGCGGGCACGCGCGGCATCGCCTTCCTCTTGTTCCTGGCCTGCTTTGCCACGAAGATCGGGGTCCTGCCCCTCCAGGGCGGCCTGCCGGCCGGCTACGGCGCGGCACCTCGCCTGGGCGCGGCGTGGCTCTCCGTCGCGCTGTGCGCGGGGTTCTACGGCCTGTGGCGCTTTGAGTTCCAGATCCTGGGGCCGCTGCCCGTGTGGTGCGGCGACGTCCTGCTCATCCTCGGCGGCCTGACCGCGCTGGTGGGCATCGTCTACGCGCTCACCCAGGACAGCCTCAGGCGATTCCTGGGGTACTCGACCGTCGAGCACGCGGGCGTCGTCCTCGTCGGCCTCGGGGTGGCGCACCTCGGCCAGTCGGCCCATCAGCCGATCCTCGCCGCCGCCGGACTGCTCGCGGCCACGCTGCACGTGTGTGCCCACAACCTGGCCAAGACCCTGGCCTTGATAACCGTGGACCGCATCGAGCAGGCCACCGGGCAGCGCCGCATCGACCCCCTCGGCGGACTGGGCCGGCTCCTGCCCTTCAGCGCCGTCGCCCTGGGCGTGTCCTCGCTCACCCTGGCCGCAATCCCACCGCTCGGCGGGTTCGTCAGCGAGTGGTTCACCTTCGAGGCGCTCCTGCAGGGCTTTCGCATGCCCACCCTGCTGTCCCGTCTGCTGTGCGCGCTGGCCGCCGCCGCGCTGGCGCTGACGGCCGGACTCGGTCTCCTCGCGTTCGCGAAGTTCTACAGCTTCATCTTCCTCGGACAGCCGCGCGACCGCCTCGCCCGGGTCCGCGAGCCCACCCGATGGCCGATCGGTCTCGTCGGACTCGGAGTGATCCTGCTCTTCCTCGGCACCGTCGCGCCGTGGGAGATCCATGCGGTGGGCGCGGCGCTGCAGCCGCTCCTCGGCCTCAACCTCGCGACCACCACAATCAGTCACCCGCTCGTCCTGACCCCGGTGTTCGCCGGATTCTCCGTGCTCGCCCCGACCTGGCTGACGATCACCCTGCCCGTCTACGCGCTGCTGGCCGTCGCGATGGTCAAGCTAACGCGCCCGAAAGCGCTCCGGGCGCGGCCCGCGAGGCGCGCGCCGGTGTGGGTGACAGGGAGCGGCGCCCCCCTGGCGGCGGTGCAGTACCGCGCCTCGGCGTACTCCAACCCGATGCGCGTCATCCTGCGCGGGCCCCTGGGCTACCGCACCCGCCTCGTGCAAGACGGTGACGGGGGCGGCGCGCACCGGCCGCAGTTCCGCCTCGAGACCTCCGTGGTGCTGGCCGTCGATCGCTTCGTCTACGCGCCCCTCGCCGTGATCGTTCTCCGGAGCGCTGGTGTGGTGCGCCGGATCCAATCGGGCCACCTCTCCGTCTATCTGCTCTACCTGCTGGTCACCCTCATCCTGGCCCTGTCCCTCATCCCCATCCTGCGCTGATGTTTCAACGAATCCTGCTTGCCTGGGATGGCTCGGAGGTCGCGTTGCGGGCCTTTGACGTCGCCATCGACGTCACCCGTCGATACGAGGCCGAGTTGACCGTCATCTCGATCGCCTACTCGCCGTCACATGCCGAGACGGCTGCCGACCGGGCCGAGTCCAGCGACGCCGCACATCGTTACCTGCAGGCCACGTTTGACGAGGTCAAGGACCGAGCCGAGCGGGCCGGGGTCGAGGTCGCGCATGAGATCATCGAGGGCGACACACCCGCGCGGGCGCTCCTGGCTTACGTCCACCGCCACGGCACCGACCTGATCGTCTGCGGCCACCACCACGACCGGCGCGCCGGCCGGCTGCTGCTCAAGGGGATCACCCAGGACCTCATTGAGGGTGCACCCGTGCCGGTCCTGGTCGTCAGCGACGCGGCGCACGAGTTCTAGGCGGACGGCGGCACCGACCAGCTGGCGCATGCCCGGGCACATCCAATCCATCCAGCGGGCGGCCGCGATCCTCAGGCTGCTCTCGGGCCGCACTCGTCGGCTGGGTGTTGTCGAGCTCGCCGGCGAGCTCGAGCTTCCCAAGGGGACCGTGCACGGACTTCTGCGGACCTTGCAGAAGGTCGGATTCGTCGAGCAGGACCCCGACAGCGGCAAGTACCAGCTGGGGGCCGCGTTGCTGCACATGGGCTCGAGCTACCTCGACGGCAACGAGCTGCGCACGCGCGCGCTGAACTGGTCTGACTCGCTGGCGGCGCGCACGCAGGAGGCGGTGAGGATCGGCACGCTGCACGATGCGCAGGTGCTCATCGTCCACCACGTGTTCCGTCCGGACGACAGCCTTCAGACCCTCGATGTCGGCTCGCTGCTTCCGGCGCACGCGACGGCGTTGGGCAAGGTGCTGATCGCTCACCACCCATACGTCGTTGCCGCGCGCAACGGGAAGGGGCTCGAGGCGTTCACCAAGGCGACGATCACTAGTCCCGCGAAGCTCGATCGAGAGTGCACCCGCGTGCGCACGCAGGGGTGGAGCACCGAGATCGGCGAGTTGTCACCGGGCCAGGTGTCGATTGCCGCTCCGATCATGGATCGGCAGGGCACCGCCGTCGGCGCGATCGCCATCTTTGGACCTCCTGAGCGTCTGCTCGACGCCCGCCAGCCGCGGGTTGATCTGCTGCGGCACGTGCGCGACGCCGCCCGCGCGGTGTCACACGAGCTAGGCGCGCTCCCTTGGTGATTCCAGGCCAGTGGAGACGGCTTGTATACCCGCGGCAATGTCCTCCCGTCGTTGACCGGTCGCGAAGTCTCTGATCGACTGCGCTGACGGCCCGACAGACCGCATGCCGGTGGCAAAGTCCCCGCTGGTCAACGGGGCGGTGCGGTGCCGCAGGCCGGTCGCAAAATCGTACGGTGGTGTCCGATGAGACGGCAGTGCGCCTCGCTGTCCGCGGGCGAAGTCTCCAGAGAGAGCTCCCGCTCCGGACTCCGTACGCAACTCGTCACTTCGCGGCGCTGATGCCAGCATTCGCTGCCTCCATTCCACACAAGGGTTAATCGGAATAGAGGCCATCAGCGGCACTAGCCGCGCTTAGGAGCGAGCCTCATCGCTCACCTCCAGTGTATCGGCTGTGACGACTCACCCGCCGGGCATGATCGAAGGCTCACCGGCGCTGACCGGCCTGGAGAGAACCAGCCGGCCAGCGCCGGGACATGCGCCGTCAGAGGGAGACGGCGCAAAGTGAGCAAGTGGGCATCTCGTGGCCGGTGAATTGCCGGATTGATCTCAGAGTGGATGACTCCATTCGGGCCGGGCCGGAGCGCCGATGAGGACGCGTCCGTCGATCTGAGCGAGTCCCCGCAACCAGGCGTCGTGTTCAGGTCCTGCCGGCTCGTGTCGGCACTCCCACGCATACCTGCGGCGGATCTCCTCGAGTTCCCACTGCAGAACCGCGAGTCGGGCGTCGACGAGCTGGCCTGTGACCTGCGCCGCTGCGCCCGACGCGAGACGCCGTGCATGACGGACACACAGACCGTGGCCGGCCTCATACGTCACGCGGACCTTGGGAAGCGCCATCGCCGCCTCAAGAAGCTCTGCCTCACGCACCTCTGCAGTGTTCTGGGCACGGCACGCCGGGCATCGGTGCAGCGGTGCGAGGATCCGCTGAACCTCCCGGCTCACTGCGGCGTCGGTGGCATGTCGCCGCTTGCTCGCCCTCGGGATATCAGGCATCGCTGCGAGCAAGAGCTCCAGGGCCCGCATCGTGGCCCCGCGCTTACGGTCGATGGCGCGCCGTCCGGCAGGAGCGTCGGCCAGCGCGAGGTCGTGGAGGTGGGCGCTGCACAGCTCACCGGGATCAGTGCGCAACGACGGGTCGTCGGTGTGGCTGGCGTGCGTCCACCACTCGAGATAGCGCCGTTCAGCGAGGCCGCCGGCGAGGCAGATCGGGCAGGCATCGACGCGGAGGTGGTCGCACAACTGCACGATCGTCGAACGTGACTGGCCGTACTCGGGCAGCCCCATCCTCCACCGCGCCCGCCTGGGTCCATCACGATCCGCGCAGGCCAGAAGGGCGAGGGTGGCCGGTGCGTCCCGCTGGCGAAGACTCCCGAGCAGGCGTTGGGCGATGACGGTCATGGGTTTCGGGGGCGCAAGCTCGGAGAGCGCGAAGACGTGATCCAGACAGACGCCTCGGTGCTCCGAGTACTCCCTGCGGTTGTCCTCGTGCTCCAGACCGTCGGCTAGGAGATGGGCCACGTCAGCGGCGCTGCGCGAGAGTGAGGCGCACGCCGGGCACGGACCGACTGGGCGCTCGTCACGCAGCCGCGCCCGGGCGCCCGCAAGCCCCTCACGCACCACCATCGTCACCACAGGACCGGCGCCAGGATCCTGTATCAGCCGTCGGGAGTGCGCCGGACACATGCCCATGCTCGCGCGAAGCTGCGCCTGCACCGTCGCCGAGGCGTGGTTCTCGTTGACGAACCACGAGAAGAAGCTCCGCTCGGCCTTGCCGAGGAACTGGCACGCCGGGCACTCATCCGAGCGCAGCAGGCTCGCCCACTCGCTTGGCAGCGCAGACGTCGCCTGGCGGGGCTGAACAGATCGATTGGCCGTTGCGATCACCTCCTGGTCGGTTCCGGGTCGGGCCAAAGGGCCGGACCGTAGAAGCCATCAGCGCCAGGAGGCGCGGTTGACGGCGAGCTTCATCGCCAGCCCGGAACGATACCCGCTCGCAATCGCCTGCGGTATCGGGTCTCGGCGCGCCACGACGGCTTGTCAGCTCAGCCGGAGCAGAGGCCGTCAGCCTGCCTCGCTCCATGCATGATGTGCCTCGCGCAGGCCGTAGATGACGATGACGAGCGCCGAGAGCGGGTCGGCCCACCACCACCCCGCGGCCGCGTTGAGAACGACCCCGGTCAGGATGGCTGCCGCGAGCGCGCCATCGATGATCGTGACGCGAGACTCAGTCTGGAGTACGCGGTTCCCGAGTCTCTGACCTGTCGACCGCTTTCCCGCCGCGAGGACGAACATCGCGAGCACGGTGGCAGCCAGCCAGACGATGCCCAGCGTCGAGCGTCCGGGATGCGATTGTGAGCTGAGCGTCGCCACGATCTGAACCGCGATGTACATGGCGAGTAATACAAACGCCACGGCGATGACGCGGAGCGCCCGTCGCTCCCGACCAGAACCCTCCTCGCTCTTCAACTGCCAGATCACGACCGCCGAAGCCACGATCTCGATCAGCGAGTCCACCCCGAACCCAGTGAGCGCCACCGAGCCAGCAGCGACAGCGGCGACTGCAAGCACGACTGTCCCCACGACGTTCCAAGCCAGCGTGGCGTACTCGAGCCTCAGTCCACGCTGAAGGAGCTTCTCGTGAGACACGGGGTTGGCATCGCTGGTCATCGGCCCTCCTTGGCTCGCAGCGTAAACGCCGCCACCACCGCGATCGAGAAGCGACCTGCGGGTCCGGCGAGTGTTCGCTCAGCGTTGGATTGTGAGCTGGTGGCGCTGCCTGCCCGACACCAGGCTCGTGGCAACAGCGTGGCAACATCCATCCTGTCGAGCACGTCCAGGGCGTCCAGAAAACCGCCCAATTTGCGGGCCCTGGACCCCAGAGAACCCATCTACACGGGGCGATTCA
>CAVZTL010000007.1:0-569379 GCA_963778215.1 uncultured Actinomycetota bacterium | reverse complement strand
TTTTCCTGACCTGGAGCCGCCTGACAGTCCACTGTCAGGCGGCTCCAGGTGGTTAACGGCCTACTGACGTGGGTTAAGGGGTGACTGTCGGTGGTTAAGGGGTGACTGTCGGTGGTGAAGGGCCGACCGGCGGGCGGCCTCGGTAGACGGCCACCAGGACCCCGGGCTGGGCGACGGTGTTGAACTCGAAACTCATCCCGATCGAGGTGGCCACCTGAATCGAGCCGGTGTTTGCCGGTTTGATGCGCGCGGTCAGGTGCGGGGCGCCCAATCGCGTGAAGGCATCGGCGGCGACCGCCTGCGCGGCCTCGGTGGCGTATCCGTAGCCCCAGTGCTCCGGCGAGAGCCACCAACCGATCTCGTGCTCCTCGGCATCAAGGCCAGCCGTGCCGTCTCCCATGCGGTTCAAGGCCATCAGGCCGATCTCCGTCCCGCTGGAGACATGAACGACTACGCGCCACCCAAAGCCATGTTCGCGCCAGTGATCCAGCGCGCGGTCGGACACGGTGATGGCCTTCAGCGCGGTCCACGTATGCCCCAGACCGATGTGGTGGGTCACCCTCGGGTTCGAGCTGAGCCTGGCCAGCAGGGCGACGTCCTCGCTCGCCCAAGGACGCAGAAGCAGACGGTCGGTTTCAAGGCCGTGCGGCATGTGTGGTTGATGCGGTGAAGCTCGGCCCCGATTCGAGCGCCTCGAGGCAAGCCGTGGGTGCGGATCCCCAGTGAGTGCGGATCCCTAACGGTGAGTGCGGTTCCGCATGGCCGCAGTTGCCGGAAGTGGTGAGGCCGAGCGGACGGGGGAGAGGCACACGGCGGCCCGCGTGGGCACGGCTCCCGGCCGGCGCTCCTGAGGGCCGCGCAGGGCGGTGCGCTGCGGCCCAAGGCCGCGTCCGACCGCCGGCGTCCAAGTCAGCTCGTCACCGTGATGCGGATGCTCACGGTAGTAGTCGACGTCGGCGTACAGGTGCTCGCCATCCATGATGTAGTCGAAGTCGCCGACCAGCATGTCGTCGATCAGATCGGTGACGCGGTGGGCCAAACGGGTGGTGGTCAAACGGAACATATGTTCGCAGGCTATGTGCGGGGTCGGACAGAAGGCCCGATTTCCTGCAACTTACCTTGCAGTTACCCCACAGCCCAGCGCGGAAACCCGCAAAGAGCAGCGAAATCACGCAGGGGAGCGATCAGCCGAGGGCTGTCCAGACCTCGCGCTTGGTGCGGATACGCTCGACCACGGCCGTCGTGAACTCCGTGGTCCCCGCGGAGCCGCCCAGGTCGAAGGTCTTCACCCCAGAGGCGACCGTCTCCAGAGCCGCTTCGTAGATCGCGCGGGAGGCCCGCTCGGCCGCCGCGCCGTGGCGGCCGGCCGCGTGATGCATCACGGCACCGCACGCGAGGATCATGGCCAACGGGTTGGCCAGGTCCTTGCCCTGGAGGCCTGGTGCGGTGCCGTGAGGGGCCTCGGCCATCGCCACGGTGGTGTTGTAGGCCTCGTCAAAGGCGAGCAGGATCGACTCGGCCCCGGCGATCGAGCCGAACATGGGCAGCACCAGGTCCGACAGGCAATCTCCGTCTCGGTTGAGCGCCGGGATCACGAGCGTCTTGTCGGTGGCCCCGGACAGTAGCCCGGCATACGTGGCGTCGATCAGCACGGGCTGGTAGTCGACCTGGGGATGGCGCGCGGCCGCGGCGTCCATCTCCTCCTTGAGCATGCCTTCGTAGATGGCCGAGACGGTCCATTTGGGACCTCCATACACGCGCGCCTCGAGCCGCAGCGCGGTGCGGAAGGCATACTCCGAGACCGCGCGGCACGTGGAGCGCGTAATGTGCTCTTCCCGGTAGGCGATCTCGTCGTCGGCCCCCGCTTCGCCGGTGCGCCACTGTTTGGCCCCGTAGGCGTCCTCGACAGCCATCCGCACGACTGAGATCGGGAAGTGCACGCCTGCCATCGGCGCGATGCCCGGGAGCCGCCGTCCGGTCCGGACGATGACCTTGCCGCCGATACCCTCGCGCACGATCGCGTTGGGCGTCCCGACGTCCTCCTTGCCCTCGGGAGTGATGGTGGCGGCTTTGATGCCCAGGCCGGCCGCCTTCATGGCCGCGGCGGACTCGTGCACCACCTCGTTCTGCGTCGCGCGACGGTTCGCCAGTGAGAGATCGAAACGCTCGAGCTCGACGTCGAATCCGAGCAGTTCCGGATCGACAACACGCAGCGACTCCTCCAGCAGCTCCTGCCCGGTCTCATCGCCGTCCAATACGACAATTCTGATGGCTTCCGACATCGGCGCTGACGATAGCCGACGGGCAGTTCGAGGCTTCTGCCGCTGTGCTCAGGCCGTCGGGAGCAGCTCGGCGGAGGACTCAGCCAGCGCGGCGATCACGGTCGAGACATGCTCGTCGAAGTCGACCCCGAGCGCCTGCGCCCCGGCCAGGAGCTCCTCTCGGCCGACGGCGGCGGCGAAGCTCGGCTGCTTCATTTTCTTCTTGACCGACTTGGGGGTCATCCCGACCAGGCCCTCCGGTCGGACGTAGGCCACGGCCAGGATGAAACCGCAGAGCTCGTCGACGGCATAGAGCGTCTTCTCCATCGGCGTGTCTCGCGAGATGCTTAGGAAGTCCGCGTGTGACCCGACGGCGCGAATGAGCTCCTCGGGATAACCGAGCCGACGCAGCTCCTCCATGGCGTAGCGCGGGTGACCGTTATCCAGATCGGGATAGCGCTCGTAGTCGAGGTCGTGCAGGAGGCCGGTCAGCCCCCATAACTCGACATCACCGCCGAAGCGCGGTGCATAGGCACGCATGGCCGCCTCGACAGCCAGCATGTGCCGGCGCAGCGAGTCGCTCTGCGTCCACTGGCAGACCAGCTCCCAGGCGTCGCTGCGAGAGGTACCGGTCGCCATGCCGTTACCTTACTGAGACCTATGGAGAAGTTTGTCATCGAAGGCGGTGTGCCGCTCTCGGGCACCGTGGTGCCGTCGGGCAACAAGAACGGGGCACTCCCGATCCTGGCGGCGTCGCTGCTCACCGACCAGGACGTGATCCTGCGCAACGTCCCTCGGATCAGCGATGTCGACGCCATGCTCGCGCTGCTCGCCGCGCTCGGTGCAGCCGTGACCTGGACGCACGCCGGAGAGGTCCACGTCAACGCATCCGGCGTACGTCAAACCACGGTCGACCGTGAGCTGGGTGAACAGATCCGCGCCTCGTTCCTGTTGGCCGGGCCGCTGTTGGCGCGCTTCGGGCACGCGGAATTGCCGCCTCCGGGCGGCGACGTGATCGGACGTCGCCGGCTCGACCCGCACTTCGACGCCATGCGCGCCCTGGGGGCGAAGATCGAGATCGAGACCAACATTCAGCTCACCGCCCCGGCCGGGGGGCTCAAACCCTGCGATTTCCTGATGGATGAGCCGTCGGTCATGGCCACCGAGAACGCGTTGATGGCAGCGGCTCTGACGCCGGGGACGACGGTCATCCGCAATGCGGCCTCCGAGCCGCACGTACAGGATCTGGCGCGCATGCTGGTCGGCATGGGGGCTGAGATCGACGGGATCAGCTCCAACGTGATGACGGTGCATGGGCGCGAGCAGCTGCACGGCTGCACTCACACCATCGCGCCCGACCACATCGAAATCGGCTCCTTCATGGCGCTCGCCGGTGCCACGGGCGGCGAGCTGGTCGTCAAGGACACCGTGCCCGAGGATCTGCGAATGATCCGGCTCATCTTCGAGCGCCTCGGTCTGCGCAGCCACCTCGACGGAAACGACGTGGTCGTCCCCGGTAACCAGCACCTCCGGATCCAGGCCGACGCCGGCGGCCACACCCCGAAGATCCAGGACGGCCCCTGGCCGGCGTTCCCCGCCGACCTCACCAGTGTGGCCCTCGCGCTGGCCACCCAGGCCGAGGGCTCAGTGATCGTGCACGAGTGGATGTTCGAGAGCCGCCTGGTCTTCACAGACAAGCTGCAGCTGATGGGTGCGGCGATCACGATCTGCGATCCGCACCGCGCGATCATCGTCGGGCCGCGCAAGCTGCGCGGCCAGCGTGTCGAGTCCCCGGACATCCGGGCCGGCATGGCCATGCTGATCGCCGCGCTGTGTGCCGAGGGCATCACGGAGATCGGCAACGTTCGCCAGATCGATCGCGGCTACGAGCGCATCGACGAGCGTCTGCGCACGCTTGGGGCCCGCATCACGCGCGTGGCGGATGCCAGCGCTCGCACCTGAACGCTGCCGCAGCGGCCTTTTCGACAGACTGGAGCGCTGATGCTGGACCGGACGCCAAGCGGAACCCGTGACGTGTTGCCCGATGAGATGCGGGAGCTGCGTGCGTTGATGGAGCGCGTGCGCGCGGTGTTCGAGGCCGCCGGCTACGGTGAGATCTATACGCCGGCGCTCGAGTACGAGCGCACCTTCGCCCGCGAGGGCACGCCGGTGAGCTCCCCCTACCGCCTGTTCGACGAGCACGGCAACGTGCTCGTGTTGCGCTCCGACATGACCGTCCCCATCGCCCGCATGGTCGGCAGCCGCTACCGGTCGGCCGCCCCGCCGCTGCGCTTCTGTTATTTCGCCCACGCCTACCACGGGGTGCGGCCGCGGCGCGGGCAATCTCGGGAGGTCCTGCAGGCCGGGGTGGAGCTGATCGGAGCTCCCGGGCCGGAGGGCACGGTGGAGGCGCTGACGGTGCTCTGTGACGCGCTGGAGGCCGCTGGGCTTGAGAACTTCCGGGTCGGCGTGGGCGACGCCGGCCTCTACCCGGCGCTGCTCGAGTCACTCGGCGTCGACGCCGAGAATCGCGCGCTGATCCTCACCGAGCTCGCCACGGGTGACTTTGTCGGAGTGAAACGCGAACTCGCACACCTAGCCCTGAGCGATTCCGACGCCGAGCTGCTGCTGCGGGTGCCGCGCATGCGGGGAGGCGCCGAGGTGCTCGAAGGGCTGAACGGACCGCTGCAGCACGCCGGCGCCGGGATGCGCACGCTGCTGAGCCGGCTCGAACCGCGCACCGCGGAGCGAGTCATCTTCGACTTCGGACTGATTCACAACCTCGGCTACTACACCGGGGCGATCTTCCAGGTCTACGACCCCGCTCATGGCCTGTCGCTGGGCAACGGCGGGCGCTACGACGAGCTGCTCGGCGAGTACGGCCGAGCCCTCCCGGCGGTGGGCTTCGCGCTCGATGTGGAACGGGTGCACATCGCCCTGCGGGCGGAGGAGCGCAGCCGTGGCTGAGTCACTGGCCGCCTCCGGTCTCCGGCTCGCCGTGCCGCGCGGAGCGCTGTTCCGGGACACACTGGACCTGCTTGACCGTCTCGGCATCGATACCGGGCCAGTGCGGGACAACGATCGCAAGCTGTTGTTCGAGGAGGCCGGCATCATCACCATGCGGCCCTCCGACGTCCCGACCTACGTCGAGGCCGGGGCGGCCGACCTGGGCATCACGGGCAAGGACGTGCTGATGGAGCAGTCCGAGCGCGAACTCTACGAGCTGGCCGACCTCGGCTACGGCCGCTGCCGGATGGTCGTCGCCTCCGAGGCGGGCGAGGACCCCGCCGCCGACGCTCTCCGGCGCTTGGGCGTGGTCCGAATTGCCACCAAGTATCCACGGATAGCCACCCGGCACTTCCTGTCGACCGGGCGCCAGGCCGAGATCGTCGAGGTCAAGGGCTCAGTCGAACTGGCTCCTCTGACCGGCCTCGTCGACGCGATCGTCGATCTCACCGCGACCGGCACCACCCTGCGCGAGAACAACCTGGTGATCCGCGAGGAGATCGCGCTATGCACGGCCCGGCTGATCGCCAACCCGGTGGCTGACAAACTCAAGGCCAAGGCGATCGATGCGCTGGTGTCTAGGATCGCTGGCTGAATGGACGCACCGATCATCCGAGCCAGTGGCGAGGCCACCGATGTGGCGGCCGAGCTGCGCAGCCTCGTGCCCGACGGCGGCTCGGTGGCCTCAGCGGTGGCGGCGATCGTGGCCGACGTGAAGGCAGCGCGGGATGCGGCGGTGTTGCGCTACACCCGCCTGCACGACACCCGGGGCAGCGACCCACTGGGCCTGCGCGTGAGCCAGGACGAACTGGCGACCGCTCACGCTCAACTTGATCCCGCGGTGGCCGCCGGGATCGACCTGGCGCTGACCAATGTCACGCGCGTGGCCAGCGCGGCCGTTCATCCCGACGTCACCGTCGATTTCCCTCACCACACGGTCAGCGTGCGCGAAGCCCCGGTCCAGCGCGCTGCCGTATACGTGCCGGGCGGACGCGCGCCTTATCCGAGCACGGTCGTGATGGGGGTGGCGACGGCCCGAGCGGCCGGCGTCGCCTCGGTTGCCGTGTGCTCGCCTCCGGGGCCTGACGGCCACATCAACCCGGTGATCCTGGCGGCCTGCGTGCTGGCCGGCGCCGACGAGGTCTACCGCATGGGCGGAGCACACGCCATCGCCGCGCTGGCTTACGGCACCGAGACGGTCACCCCGGTCGACGTGATCGTCGGACCGGGCAACCTCTACGTGCAGGAGGCCAAGCGACAGCTCTCGGGCCGTATCGGGATCGACTCCTTCGCCGGGCCCAGCGATCTGCTGGCCATCGTCGACGGCGATTTCCCGCTTGAACCGCTGGCCCTCGATCTGATCGCTCAGGCCGAGCACGGCGCCGGCGCAGCCGTGGTGGCGGTATCTCCCGATGCCGAGCTGCTCGGGTCCCTGGCCGAGCGGCTTCACCGGGATCTGCCCGACACGGAGGCGATCTGCCGCCTGGTCCTGGTGCCCTCGCACGAATACGCGCTCGAGCTCGCCGAGTCCTTTGCCCCGGAGCACCTGGAGTTGCTCGGCCCGCTGGCCGAGCAATTGGCCGGGCGCGTCACCCGCTCGGGCTGCCTCTTCGTCGGTACGGGCACAGCCTTTGGCGACTACGTGGCGGGCTCCAACCACACGCTGCCGACCAGTGGCGCCGCCCGGTTCGCCTCCGCGCTGGGTCCACAGCACTTCCGGCGCGTGTTCTCCGAGGTGCGCATTGAAGATCCCAGCGAGCTGGCCCGTGCCGCCGCGCCGCTTGCCCGGGCCGAGGGCTTCGAATTCCACGCACAGTCGATGGAGATCCGGATCCGCGACAATCACAGGCCATGAACCGCACTGCCGCCATCGAGCGTAAGACAGGGGAGACGGCGGTCCGCGTCGAGCTGACGCTGGACGGCCGCGGCAGCGGCGTGCGCCAGACCGGCGTCGGCTTCCTTGACCACATGCTGGACCTGATGGCGCGGCATGGCCGACTGGACCTCGACGTGCGGGCCAGCGGCGACCTGCAGACGGGCGCGCATCACACGGTTGAGGATGTGGGAATCTGCATCGGTCAGGCGCTTGACGAGGCGCTGGGGGACCGGTCCGGGATCACCCGCTATGGCAATGTCAGCGTGCCCATGGACGAGGCGCGCGCGGCTTGCGCGATCGACATCTCCGGCCGCGGACTGCTGGCCTTCGAGGCCGAATTGCCGCCGGGGGCCATCGGCAACTACGACCACGAGCTCACCGAGGAATTCCTGCGCGCCGTCGCCGCCAACGCCAAGCTCACCCTGCATGTCACGGTTGAGGCGGGCACCAACGCCCACCACATGATCGAGGCCGTCTTCAAGGCCTTCGCGCGAGCTCTGCGTGCCGCGGTGGCGCTCGACCCCACTGAGGTCGGCGTCCCCAGCACAAAGGGCACGCTCAAATGAGCAGCGCCCGTCCGCGTATCGCGGTGGTCGACTACGACATGGGCAACCGGCGCTCGGTCGAGAAGGCGCTCGAGCACGTCGGGGCATCAGTGAGCATCACGCGCGATCAGCACGACCTGGAGCAGGCCGACGGGATCGTCCTCCCCGGCGTCGGCGCCTTCCCCGCGGGCATGGCAAACCTCCGCCGCTACGGCCTGGACGCCCGGCTGGCCGAGCGCGTCGCGGCGGGTACGCCGCTGCTCGGAATCTGCCTGGGCATGCAGTTGCTCTTCGACACCTCGACTGAGCTCGGCGCGCAAACGCCAGGGCTCGGTCTGGTTCCGGGCGAGGTTCGCGCACTGGAAGCTGGGGAGCTGCGGATCCCCCATATTGGCTGGAACGAGGTCCGCTTCGAGCGGCCCTCCCCGCTGACGGCTGAGCTGCCCGGACGCGGGGCGCCGTTCTATCACGTGCACTCCTATGTCGCCCATCCGGCCAAGGCTGACACCATCCTGGGGACCGCGGAGTACGGCGAGCGCTTTGCCACGATCGTCGCTCACGGCTCGGTGTTCGGTACACAGTTTCACCCGGAGAAGTCATCCCGCGACGGCCTGGCCTTGCTGGCCGCCTTCGTTCGACTCGTGCCCGCTGTCACTCCAGCGCCGGTCTACGCATGATCCTGCTGCCGGCCATCGACATCATCGACGGCAAGGCTGTGCGCTTGTCACGCGGCGACTTTGCGCAGCGCACCGACTACGACTCCGATCCGCTGGATGCCGCCAGGCGCTGGGTTCAGGACGGAGCGCGCGCCCTGCACGTCGTCGATCTGGACGGGGCCCGCACCGGCCGCCCGGCCAACGTGCATCACATCGAGAGGATCGCCCGCACGTTGGACGTTCCCGTGCAGGTGGGGGAGGGCTGCGCTCGCTCGAGTCGGTCCGTCAGCTGGCCGAGAGTGGGGCATCCAGCGTGATTCTGGGTACGGCGGCCTTTCGTGATCCCGAGTTCCTCGACGCCGCCGTGGCGGCCTACTCGGACCGGGTGGTCGTCTCTATAGATGCGCGCGGCGGACGCGTGGCGGCGGCGGGATGGACGGAGGAGACCGATCTCACCGTTGCGGACGCCCTGGCGGAGCTCCAGGCTCGAGGGGTGGGGCGCTTCGTCTATTCCAGCATCGACCGCGACGGGATGCTCAGCGGTCCCGATGTGGACGGTGCGCGGGCCTTTGCCGAGGCCGCGACGGGCAGCTTCGTGTATTCCGGCGGGATCGGCCAGCTGGCTGATCTGGCGGCGCTGGCTGACCTGGGTGAGCCCAAGCTCAGTGCGGTCATCGTCGGTAAGGCTCTCTATGAGCACCGCTTTGGGGTCGGCGAGGGGCAGGCGCTGCTCGACGCCGCGCCGTGACGCACTACAAGCGCGTGATCCCCTGCCTGGACGTCGACCGCGGCCGCGTCGTCAAGGGCACCGCCTTTATCGACCTGCGTGATGCGGGTGACCCGGTCGAGCTGGCCAGCCGCTATGACAGGGAGGGAGCCGATGAACTGGTCTTCCTCGATATCACGGCCACCTCCGATCAGCGTGACACGGTCGTCGACCTGGCCAGACGCAGCGCCGACGATGTCTTCATCCCGTTCACCATCGGCGGCGGCATCCGCTCGGTGGCCGACGCGCAGGCGGTCCTGGACGCCGGGGCGGACAAGGTCTCGGTGAACTCAGCGGCGCTGGCGCGCCCCGGGCTGATCGACGAGCTGGCGGGCCAGTTCGGTGTGCAGTGCGTGGTGGTGGCCATCGACGCCAAGCGCACCGGGGACGGGCGCGGCTGGGAAGCCCACGTCGCCGGCGGTCGTCAGCCGACCGGACGCGACGCTGTGGCCTGGGCGAGCGAGGCGGCGGAGCGCGGAGCCGGTGAGATCCTGTTGACCAGCATGGATCGGGACGGCTCCAACGCGGGCTACGACCTCGAGCTCACCGCCGCCGTCGCAGGCGCGGTCGGAGTCCCGGTGATCGCGTCCGGCGGCGCCGGCACGCTGCAGCACCTGGCTGACGCTCTGAGCGCCGGCGCCGACGCGGTTCTGTGCGCGTCGATCTTCCACTACGGGCAGCACACGGTCCCTGAGGTCAAGCGCTATCTGGCGCAGGCGGGGATTCCGGTTCGCCCGACTCCAATTTGAATCGAAGCCACTTCTGTGCCCCCGGGGGAACTTAGGCGTAGGCGGCCGGCGCCCGGCGGAACATAGGAGGCCCTGGCGCAGCCGTGTGCCAGGGCACTCGGGTAACGCCAGGGCCTCCTAGGGCAGTTCCAGAAGAGCCGCTAAGCGGCTTCTTCAACGTATCCGGCCGCTGCGCAAGCATCGCAATACGCGGCGGGCGGAACGCGGGGCTCGTAGCAGCCCGGACGGCAGCAAGTCGACGACCGCTTGGGCCGACCCCGACCAATCCGGGCGGCGGCGGCGTCCTTCAGCTCTTCACGCATGCGGTCAAGTTCGGCCGCGTGCGTGGCACAGAAACGACGGCCCTTGAGGACCGGCTCCTGGCAGTGACTTCCACTTCGACAACGCATAGGCACTAGAGGCTATCATGTTGGCCCCCGTAAGTTCGGGCTGGCTCTTCACGCTCGGCCATGGCCCCCTCGATCAACAGCCTCGTATGGGCCACCGACATCGACGTGTTGGCCCCCGACCACACGCTCGAGCGCCGTGACGGTTATTGGGTGGTCCAGTCGCCCGGAAACCCGACGTTTTGGTGGGGAAACTTCCTGCTGTTCGACGACGCGCCGCAACCGGGTGATGGCGAGCGCTGGACGCACTGCTTCGCCCGCGAGTTCGGCGCGCGTCCCGAGGTGACCCACCGCACCTTCGCCTGGGACCGGGTGGATGGGACCGTTGGAGCGGCCGAGGAGGAATTGGTGGCCGCGGGATTCTCGCTGGAGAGGACCGGCGGCCTCGTGGCGCGGTCTGACCAGATCACCGAACACGCCCGGGCCAACGCCGAGGTGGAGATTCGGGCCCTGGACCCCGATGCCGACGAGTCTCTGTGGGCGGCGGTGCTCGATGTGCAGATGGCGACCGCGAAGGACGAGCATCCGGACAGCGAGTACCACCTGACGTTTCTGCGGCGCCGCCAGGCCGAGCTCCGCGCGATCTTCCGTGCGGGACGTGGAAGCTGGTACGTGGCCCTGCTCGACGGCGCGGTGGCCGGCTCACTCGGCGTGGTCGTCACCGACCGGCGGGCCCGCTACCAGACCGTCGATACCGCTGAAGCCTTCAGACGGCGAGGCATCGCCAGCCGGCTGGTGGTCGCCGCCGCGCGTGACGCCATGGCCAAGCACGCCGTCGACCACTTCGTGATCGCTGCCGATCCGGACTACCACGCGATCGGCATCTACGAGGGGCTCGGTTTTGCGCGCGTCGAGCTGGTCACCGGCGCCACGCTCAAGCCAAGCCGGCCGTGAGCCAGCGTGGCCGCGGGTGACTCGAACCTGATCCAGTGCGACTACCCGCGTCGGGCCTCCGGGTCGCAAGCTGTGGACGTTATGTGCAGAAGTTCGCGTATAACGTCCACCGTCGCGCCAGGTGCGGCCTAGCGCAGCTTCGCTCTCGGCAATTTCGTCCCGCGCGGCACGAACTTGTAGAGGACGTATTTGCCCATCAAGAACAGCGCGTTGCGGTCCGCCACCACGGTCGTATATGAGCCGTCAGGGAAGGAGAAGACCTGCTGGCCGGTGCGGGCGTTGAAACCGTAACTTCCGGGTGAGTAGACCGTCGAGACGTACACCGTGTCGTTGACGACCGTAGCCGAGCCGGAGACCGATCCGTGAGCGTTGGCCGCCCACCTGACGGCGCCGCTGGCGGCGTTGAGGGCATACAGATCCCCGTCGTAGGAACCGATGAAGACCGTCGGTCCCAGGCCGGGAATGTCAGCCACCGCAGGTCCGGAATAGACGTAGCTGCCCAGGCCCGCACTCCAGTCGATGGCGCCGGTGCGGGCGTTCAGCGCGTACGCGTCCCCGTTCTTATCGCCCACGTACACGCGACCGTAGGCCACGGCCGGCGTCGCGTAGATCTGACCGCCGGGGCTGGCACCCCACACCTCGCGGCCGTTGCGGGCGTCCACGGCGTAGAACTGGCCGGCGTAGTTTCCGAAGTACAGGTTGCCGTGCCAGTAGTCGGCGCCGCCCTTGATCGAGCCACCGGTCGAGAACGACCAATTCTCGTGCCCCGTCCGGATGTTGAGTGAGTAGAACGTGCCGGCCTGGTCGCCGAAGTAGACCGAGTTACCCACGATCATCGGCGAGGACTCGGTGCCACTGGACACCGGGAAGGTCCAGAGGATCTTGCCGCTGCGCATCGACAGCGCTGCCAATTCCCCGTCGACGCATCCGATCGTTCCACAGCTCACCGACAGCACCGAGACGAACAACTCCTTGTCCCTGACATCGAGCGACGGCGTGGAGGCCGACAGCAGCCCGACATGTCTCAGCCAGATCTGTTTGCCGGTGGTGATGTTGACCCGTTTGACGGTGGCGCCGTCGTCGAGCAGGTAGAGGTTGTTGCCCCAGATGGTGCCCGGGAACTCGAGCAGCGCGTTCCCGCCGAACGCCCAGGCCAGCTTGAACGGCGGATTCAGCGACCGGATCGCGGTGAAATCCCGGGTGCGGGTTGCCTGGTTGCCGTAGAACGGCACCGTGAAGTGGTTCACCCGGTGTCGGGCCGGCGCAGGCTTCGTGGTGGTGGCGGTGGCCGTGGTGCTGGGCGGCGGGGTGGTGGTCGTCGTGCTCGCCGTGGTCCTCGGTACCACCGTCGCCCGCTTCGACGGACTGCCGGACGCCACGATCGCGTACACGGCGACGGCCACGACGATGACCGCCAGGGCCCCGGCCGTCATCCGTGTCCTGCCCGTTGACCTGGGAAAGCGCATCGCCGGACCAGGGTAGCCCGGCGCTCAGCCGCTGACCGGCCTGCGCAGCGTGGTCCCCGCTTCCCTACGAGGCGCCGCGCCGGCCGGGACGACTCCCTACTTCTTGGGCACGAACTTGTACAGCGTGTACTTCCCCATCAGGAACAGCGCCTTCTGATTGGCCAGGACCGTCGTGTAGGAGCCGTCCGGGTAGTAGAAGACCTTCTTGCCCGTGATCGCGTTGAGGCCGTAGCTGCTCGGGTGATACACGGTCGAGAAGTAAACGGTGTTGTTGACCACGGTGGCGGAGCCGGATACCGCGCCCTCCGAGCCGGCGTTGTAGCTCCACTCCGGTGCGCCGGTCCTGGCGTTGAGCGCGTCGAGGCCGCCGGCGTGACCGCTGTAGTAACCGATGTAGACGGTGGGACCGAGCCCCTTGGGATCGGCCACCGCGGGCCCCGAGTAGACATAATTGCCCAGTACCCGCGACCAGGCCACGGTGCCGTCCTTGGCCGAGAACGAGTACGCGGCGCCATTGTTGTTGCCGACGTACACGCGGTCATAGGCCACCGCCGGAGTCGAGTAGAACTGACCGCCTGGAGTCGCCGACCAGACCTGCTTTCCGGTTTTGGCGTTCACCGCATAGAAACTGCCGGCGTAATTTCCGAAGTACAGGTTGCCGTCGTAATAGTCGGCCCCGGCCTTGATCGAGCCGCCGGTCGAGAAGTGCCAGTTCTCGTGTCCAGTCCGCACGTTGAGCGAGTACTCGGTGCCGCTCTGATCGCCGAAGTAGACGGAGTTTCCGACGACCATCGGCGAGGACTCCGTGCCGCTGGCCACCGGGAATGTCCACAGGACCTTGCGGCTGATCATGGACAGCGCGGCCAACTCGCCGCCGACGGCGCCGATCGTGCTGCCCTTGAGCGACAGGACCGAGACGAACAGCTCCTTGTGCCTGATGTCGAGCGACGGCGTGGAGGCCGACAGTCCACAGCCCTGGCACGTGCCCAGGTGGCGCTCCCAGATCTGCTTGCCGCTGGTGATGTTGACCCGCTTGACGGTGGCGCCATCGTCGAGCAGGTAGAGGTTGTTGCCCCAGATGGTCGCGGGAAACTCGAGCAGCGCGTTGCCGCCGAAGCGCCAGGCCATTTTGAAGGGCGGGTGCAGCGAGGCAACGGCCGTGAAGTCGCGGGTGCGGGTGGCCTGGTTGCCGTAGAAGGGCACCGCGAAGTTGTTGACTTTGGTCTTGGTCGGCGTGGTGTTCGTCTGGCTGGTCGTCGTGTTGAAGGCCACGTGATTGTTGACCGTGTTGCTCGGTTTGCCGAGCTCGTGGATGGCGTAGACGGCAACAACCGCCGCGACTACGACGAGGACGATGGCCAGCAGCCAAGTCCTCCGGTTTGACCTAGGGAAGCGCATTGGCCAAGCAGGGTACCCATAAGCGAAGATGACTTGGTGCAGATCCGCCCACAGGACGAACTCGCCGCGCGGGCGCGGCGGGCCGCACCGCTCGAGGCGATTGCTCCAGCGGTAAGCATCTGCAATCGGGATGTCTACCTGGTGGGGGGCACCGTCCGCGATCTCCTCCTGGGACGCGAGTTCATAGATGTGGACCTGGCCGTGGACGGCGACCCCTCAGAGCTGGCGGCCGCAATCGGCTCCCCAAGCCGTCGCGAGACGAGGTTCGGCACGGTCAGCGTCCAGCGCGATGGCTATCGCTACGACCTGGTCCGCACCCGCAGCGAGAGCTATGCGCGGCCGGGCGCGCTGCCCGACGTCGAGCCCGCCGGCATCGGCGCCGACCTCAGCCGTCGCGACTTCACCGTCAACGCGCTGGCCCTCGGTATGGCGGGGCGGCGCGCGGGCGAGCTGATCGCCGCGGATGGCGGCCTCGACGACCTGGCCGCCAGGCGGCTCGCCGTCCTGCACGACCGCAGTTTCCTCGACGATCCCACCCGTCTGTTGCGCCTGGCCCGCTACGCTGCCCGCCTCGGGTTCAGCGTCGCGTCGCGCACTGGCGAACTCGCCGAGCAGGCCATCGCCGGCGGCGCGTTGGACACGGTCAGCGGCGCTCGCATCGGCAACGAGTTGCGCCTGCTGGCCAACGAGCCGGACCCGGTCGCCGCTTTCCTGGCCGCCGCCGAGCTTGGCCTGCCCTGGTCGCTCGATGCGGGCCTGGCGCGTCGAGCGTTGGATGTGCTGCCCGAAGACGGGCGGTCAGACCTGGTCGTGCTGGCCTGCGTCCTGGGCTTCGACCAGCTTGAGCCCCTGGGTTTCCCCGCCGGTGACCGAGACATGATCGTCGAGGCCTCGATGCAGGCGGCCGACCTGGCGCGACGCCTGGCCGACGCCACATCGAACTCCGAGATAGCCCGATCCGTGGGTTCGGCCGGGATTGAGACGGTGGCCCTCGCGTTCAGCCACGGCTCAGCGGCCCAATCCATAACGTGGCTAGAAGACCTGCGGCACCGCAGCCTCGACATAAATGGGGCCGACCTGATCAGCCACGGAATCCCGGAGGGGCCGGAGATCGGGCGCGCGCTGGCCCGGGCGAGATCAGCCCTGATGGACGGCGACGCCCCGGACCGGGACTCCCAGCTGGCGGTGGCGCTGGAGGCGGGCGAGTAGCCTCGGCATATGGAGCTGCCAGCGCCCTTCTACGAGCGGGAAGGTCAGATCGCCGTCGACCTTCCGGGTGCCCACGTCGTGTTCACCACGCGCTCCTGGGGCGACGTTCGCGAGACGCAGGACCGGATCGGCGAGCGGCTGGGCATGAGGCTCGTGCGCACCCAGGCAGGTGCACGGAAACCATGTGGTCGGCGGTCGCCAGCCCGCCCGACGGCCCGATCCGCTGCCGCTCGAGGCCGACTGCGTCGTCACTGCCGAGCCGGGATCGCACCGACGGTCATCACCGCGGACTGCCTGCCGATCGTGATCGCGCTCCACGCGCCGTCGCCGCCGTGCACGCCGGCTGGCGTGGTCTTGACGCGGGCGTGATCGCCAAGCGCCGTGGCCAAGCTGCGCGAGCTCGGCGGGGGCGTGATGAACGCCGCCATCGGGCCGGGTGCCGGGCGTCTGCTGCTACGAGGTCGGCGAAGACCTGCACCGACGGTTCAAGACCCGTGGTCAGGACTTCCGCAACGGCCGGAACCTCGATCTCAAGGCGATCGCCCGCGTCCAGCTGATGGAGGCCGGCGTGGCCCGGATGCATGACACGGGCATCTGCACGATCTGCTGGCGACCCGGAGCTGACCTTCTCGTATCGTCGCGAAGGTCCCGAGACCGGACGCCAGGCGGCGGTCGCGTGGTTGAGCTGATCCATGGGCTGCGCGCCGAGGACGTGCGCGCGCAACCTCGGCGCTGGTGCACGAGCGGCTCGAGCGGCCGGCCGCCATCTGGGTGAGGTCCAGATCCTGGCAGCGGTGAAGTACCTTCCGCCCGAGGAGTTGCCGGCCCTGGCTGAAGGCGGCATCACGCTCGTGGGGGAGAACCGCGCCCAGGAGCTGCTCACCAAGGCTGCGGCCCATCCGGACTTCACCTGGGACTTCATCGGCGCCCTGCAGAGCCGCAAGGTCTCGGCGGTGCTCCCGCACGTGCGCTACATCCACTCGGTCGCCAGCGATTCGGCGCTGGCGCAGCTGGCCAGGCATGGGACGTCCGAGACGCAGATCCTGATCGAGGTCAACGTCGCCGGCGACGCGGACAAGAGCGGCATCGCGCCGGCCGAACTGCCGGGCTTCCTCGAGCGCTGTCCGGTCAGGGTGGTGGGGCTGATGACGATGCCGCCGCTGGCGCCGGATCCCGAGCGCAACCGCCGGCATTTCGCGGCGCTGCGGGCACTTGCGGAGGCCCACGGGCTGCGGGAGCTTTCGATGGGAACCAGCCAGGACTACGCTGTGGCTGCGGAGGAGGGTGCGACCATCATTCGCCTCGGATCCTTCCTTTACCAGCCGCGCGCGGCATAATCAGACCTGCGCTTAGCAGGGAAATCAGACGGAAACCCGAACTCAGGCCCGATATGGCATTTCGCGACACATGGCATCGAACCCTCGTCTACTTCGGCCTCGCCGAGGATGAGGCCTACGACGAGGATTTCGAGCCGTATTCGGAACCGGAGGTCCAGATGCAGGACACTTACCGGGAACGGCCCACGGTGCGCCGCCTCGATACCCGTCCCCGCAGGCGTCGCGACGAGTTCGACGACATCTTCGGCGACGACGATCGCCACACGACCGTCCTGCGGCCCGTGGCGTCGCGTCCCAACCGGAGTGGCAATGGCGACGTGCGCGTGCACTTCGTGGCCCCGAAGAACTTCAACGACGCCCAGGACGTGGCCGACAAGTTCAAGGACGCCATTCCGGTGATCATCAACCTGCAGGGAGCTGACTCTGACCTGTCCAAGCGCCTGATCGACTTTGCCAGCGGCCTGACCTACGCGCTGGATGGCGGAATGGAGCGGATCGCCGACAAGGTCTTCATGCTCACGCCGCAGAACGTCGAGGTGTCGGCGGACGAGCGCGCGCGACTGATCGAGAAGGGCTTTTTCAATCAGTCGTAGGGCTGGCGCTGCCTTGGCTGCGCCCGCTGGCGCGCCAAGGCGTCGGTACCCTTCACAGCGATGAAGATCGGACTGATCGGGGCCGGGAGCATGGCGCGCGCTATGGCGCGCGGCTGGGGTGAGCCCGTGCTCTGCACCGACAGTGGTTCGGGCAGCGCCCAGTCGCTGGTCGACGAGCTCGGCGGCGAGCGTGTCGTCTCCAACCGCGAGCTGGCTGAGCGGGTCGACCTGGTGGTGCTCTGCCACAAGCCGTACCACCTGAGCGCCGTCGCGCGCGAGATCGCCGGCTCGGTCCAGGCGGTCGCCAGCGTTCTGGGTGGGGTGTCCAACCAGCAGCTGCGCGACGCGTACCCGGGGTGGAGGTCTACGCCCTGATGCCCAACACGCCAGTCGAGATCAGGCAGGGCGTCGTGGTCTACGCCGAGCCTGACGCAGCCCGAGCGAGCTCGAAGCTCAGGTGCTCGAGCTGTTCGGCCGGCTCGGCAAGCTGGTCACCGTGCCCGAGCGCCTGATGGGCGCTGCGACGGCCATCTCCGGAGTCGGCCCGGCCTACCAGGCGCTGCTGGCGGAGGCCCAGGTCGACGCGGCCGTGCGCAAGGGTCTCGGACGCGCGGCTGGCGGCAGAACTGGTCACCGCCACGATGAGCGGCAGCGCCGCTCTGATCGAGGCCAAGGGTTACGACACGCTCGCCGTCCGGCGCGAGGTCACCTCGCCGGGCGGCTCGACCGCTCGCGGCCTGGATGCGCTTGAGCGCGGTGGGGTTCGGCAGCGCCTTCCAGGATGCCATCGAGGCTGTAGTCAATCCTGACGGCGGACGCTGATGCTGTTCGCCGCGCTCACGCGGCTGGACGTCGCCAACTACGTCTCGGACCTCTTCGGGGTCTACGTCGCGCTGTTCCTGCTCTACATCCTGGCCAACTTCGTCTTCGCCTTTGGCTTGCGGCCCGGCTACTCGCGCGCCCTGGACGGCGTCGCTGGGCTTTCTGCGCGATGTCTGCGAGCCGTACCTGCGGATCTTCCGGCGGCTGATCCCGGCATGGGCGGCGATCGACCTCAGCCCGATCATCGCGATCATCGTGCTCGGGGTGCTCCGCACGATCGTCGTCAACCTGATCAGTGGCTGACCGGCCGTACGCGGCGCGCCGCCGAGCGGCCGCGCGGGCGGCGCTCGTCGGTTCATGGTGGTCATCGCGCTCGACCAGCTGACCAAGCACACGCTCGGCACCTGGATCAAGCCCGGCCAGGTCCGGCATGTGATCCCCGGCCTGACGCTCGTCTATGAGCGCAACACGCGGCGTCGCCTTCAGCTTCCTGGCGGGCACCGGCGCGCTGGTCTACGTGGTGACCGCGTCGCGCTCGTCGCCCTGGTCGCCTTCCTGATGCTGCGGCCGCAGCGCCGGCTGCTGTGGCTGCCCGACCGGGCATGCTCGTCGGGCGGCGCGGTCGGCAACCTGATCGACCGGGTCGCGCGCGGCTCGGTGATCGACTTCATCAAGCTGCCGCACTGGCCGGCCTTCAACTTCGCCGACACCTCGATCACCTTCGGCGTGATCATCCTGGTGTTGGTGATCGAGCGAGGACCCCGTGATGCGTGAGATCGAGTGGCACGGGCACGTGTCGCGCCCGAGGACAGCCGGCGTAGCGGCTCGACCAGTTCCTGGCCGAGCCGCTCGGATCGCGCGCTCGGGCGGCGCGGCTGATCGCGCGCCGGGCTGGTCGAGGTCGACGGCCGCGCGTGCAGAAGCGCCACCCGGTCACGCGCCGGCGAGCGGGTCGTCGTCGAGGCGGAGGCGTTGGGGCGGGCGCCGGTTCTGAGCGGACCGCGCAGCCGCGCACGTATTCGCGTTCGCCTATGAGGACGACGCCCTGATCGTGGTCGACAAGCCGGCGGGCGTCGTCGTGCACCCGGCCCGGGGCCATGAGACGGGCACGCTCGCGCAGGCGCTGGCGGACCGCGCCGCGGGCGGGGAGGACCCGTACCGGGCCGGGATCGTCCACCGTCTGGACCGGGAACCTCGGGGTCTGCTGGTCGTCGCCAAGAGCGACGCGGTGCATCGCGAGCTCAAGGCGCTGCTGCAGGCGCGCGAGACCTGCGGCGCGAGTACCTGACACTGGTCGACGGGGTCCCGCCCGCGCACTCGGGCACGATCGATGCGCCGATCGGGCGTGATCGCCGCGATCGCGTGCTGCATTCGATCGACACCGACAGCCCGCGTGAGGCACGGACGCACTTCGAGCTGCTGGAGCCGCTGCGCCACGAGGCGCTGCTGCGGGTGTCGCTCGAGACCGGGCGCACCCATCAGATTCGCGTGCACATGCAGGCGATCGGGCATCCGGTCGCTCGGCGACCGCGCCTATGGCGGCCCGTCCGGTTCGGGCTGCGAGCGCCAGTTCCTGCATGCCGCGCGGCTGGCGTTCCCGCATCCGGTCACCGGTGAGCCAGATCGATGTCAGCTCGCCGCTGCCCGAGGATCTCGAGGCCGCGCTCGAGCTCGCGCGCGCGCCAGAGCGCCTGAACGCCTACACTAGACTGACGTTCCTGTATCCGACCCTCCGCCGCATGGGCCGGGTCGCGCCCTGCTCCGGAATACAGTCCGGAGTCGCGACCGAAATCGGCCGGCGGTGGCTTTTCACAAATTCAACAAGGGAGTAACAAGTGGCTCAAGTAGGAATCAGAGAGCTGCTGGAGGCCGGCGTCCATTTCGGCCACCAGACGCGTCGCTGGAACCCGAAGATGCGTCGCTTCATCTTCGGCGAGCGCGACGGCATCTACATCATCGACCTGGAGCAGACCGACGAGCTGCTCCAGGAGGCGCAGAAGTTCGCGGCCGACATCGCCCGCCGCGGCGGCACCGTGATGTTCGTCGGCACCAAGAAGCAGGCCCGCGACGCGATCAAGGAGACGGCCGAGGCCGCCGGCATGCCGTACGTGAACCACCGCTGGCTGGGCGGCCTGCTGACCAACTTCCAGACCATCTCCGGCCGCATCAAGCGCCTGCACGACCTCGAGCGCTACGAGACCGAGGGCCAGCTGCAGCTGCTGCCGACGCGCGAGCGCATGGCCGCGCAGGCCGACCTCGCGAAGCTGCGCGCCAACCTCGGCGGCGTCAAGAACATGCAGCGCCAGCCCGACGCGGTGTTCGTGATCGACCTCAAGACCGAGGCGATCGCCGTCAAGGAGGCCCAGCGCCTGCGCATCCCGATCATCGGCCTGGTCGACACCAACTGCGATCCCGAGGGCATCGACTACGTGATCCCGGGCAACGACGACGCGATCCGCTCCTGCGCGGCGATCACCCGGGCGATCGGTGACGTCGTCGCCGAGGCGCACGGCGTCTTCCGCGCCGAGGAGGAGAGGGCGCGCCTCGAGCGCGAGCGCAAGGAGGCTGAGGAGCGCGCCCGCCGCGAGGCCGAGGAGAAGGCGCGTCGTGAGGCCGAGGAGCAGGCCCGCGCCGAGGCTGAGGCCAAGGCCAAGGCGGAGGCTGAGGCCGCTGAGACCGAGGCTCGCGCCTCGGCCGCGGCGGCGGCCAATGCCGCTGAGACCGAGGCTCGGGCCGCGGCCGCGGCGGCGGCCAATGCAGCTGAGACGCTGGCCGCGACCGAGGCAGCTGCCGCCGCGCGGCAGGAAGCCACTCCCGCCGCGCAGGCCGCGGCTACGCAGGAGGCCGTCGAGCAGGCCGCGGCGGCTGGAGCGTCGGTCGAGCCGGCCATCGAAACCGAGCCAGCGCAGGCGCAGGCCCCGGCCGCCGAAGCACCGGCCGCGACCGCCGACGCAACGAGTGCGCCGACGCCAGCCTCGGTGCAGGCGCCTGAGCCCCAGGCGGAGTCGGCGGAGGCTGACTCCGAGCCCGCGCCGAGCACCAATCAGGCGCCGGGCACCGCTGCACCTGACTCGAACGACACGAAGACTGAGGAGAACTAGATGAGCGCGATCACCGCGACTGACGTCAAGGCCCTGCGCGACCGCACCGGCGCGGGGATGATGGCCTGCAAGAACGCCCTGGCCGAGGCCGACGGCGACTTCGAGCGAGCCGTCGAGCTGCTGCGCGCGCGCGGCGAGGCTCAGGCCGCCAAGCGCGCCGGGCAACGAGGCCACCGAGGGCACGGTCCAGACCTACGTGCACTCGAACGGCAAGATCGGCGTGCTGGTCGAGGTCGACTGCGAGACCGACTTCGTCGCCCGCAACGACGCGTTCGTCGGCTTCGCCAAGGATCTGGCGCTGCACATCGCGGCGGCCGCTCCGCTGGCGGTCTCCGACGACGACGTGCCGGCCGAGGAGCGCGAGACCGAGGTCCGGGTCGCCACCGAGAAGGCCGCCGACCGGCCCGAGAACGTGCGCGAGAAGATCGTCGCAGGGCACGGTCAACAAGTGGCTCGACGGCGTCGTGCTGCTGCGCCAGAAGCACGTCAACGAGGACAAGTACGGCGGCGAGACGATCGAGGACATCCGCGCCAAGCTCGCCTCCGACACCGGCGAGAACGTCGTCATCCGCCGCTTCGCACGCTTCGCCATCGGCGCGTAGTATCCGCGCGCTGATCTCGCAGGTGAGCACAGAGAGCAAAAACGGCGCACCCGCCTACGGGCGGGTGCTGCTGAAGCTCTCCGGCGAGGCGCTGATGGGCGACCGCGAGTACGGGACCGACCCGGAGCGCGTGCAGGCGATCGCCCAGGAGATCGCGACCGTCCACCGGCGCGGGGTCGAGGTCGCGATCGTCGTCGGCGGCGGCAACATCTACCGCGGCCTCGCGGCCGCCGCGCGCGGCATGGATCGCGCCACCGGCGACTACATGGGCATGCTCGCGACGGTGCTGAACGCGCTGGCGCTGCAGGACGCGCTCGAGAAGAGCGAGGTCCCGACGCGCGTGCAGTCGGCGATCACGATCTCAGAGGTCGCCGAGCCCTACATCCGCCGGCGCGCGATCCGCCACCTCGAGAAGGGCCGGGTCGTGATCTTCGCGGCGGGCACCGGGCAACCCGTTCTTCACCACCGACACGGCCGCCGCGCTGCGCGCCGCCGAGGTCCACGCCGAGGTCGTGCTGATGGCCAAGAACGGCATCGAGGGCGTCTACACGGCCGACCCGGCCAAGGACCCGAACGCGCGCAGTTCATCCCGGAGCTGACGCACAAGGAGGCGCTGACCCAGGGCCTCCAGGTGATGGACTCGACGGCGTTCGCCCTGTGCATGGACAACAACCTGCCGATCGTCGTCTTCAACATGGCCGACGGCAGCAACATCAACCGGATAGTGTCCGGTGAACGTGTGGGGACTCTCGTAAAGACATGAGCGACGACGATCTGGTTTCCGGCCTTCTCGACGATGCGCGCGAGCGCATGCACAAGTGCGTCGACTCGACGCGCCATGAGTTCGGCTCGGTGCGCACCGGGCGCGCCAGCCCGGCGCTGCTCGACCGCATCAACGTCGACTACTACGGCGCCGTCACGCCGCTCAAGCAGCTGGCGACGATCAGCGCGCCGGAGGCGCGCCTGCTCTCGATCCAGCCCTACGACAAGAGCTCGATCAAGGTCGATCGAGAAGGCGATCCTCGAGTCGGACGTCGGCCTGACGCCGTCCAACGACGGGTCCGTGATCCGGCTCGTGCTGCCGGAGCTGACCGAGGAGCGCCGCAAGGAGCTGGTCAAGGTCGTGCGCCACATCGCCGAGGAGGGCCGCGTCGCCATCCGCAACGTGCGCCGTGACGTGATGCAGGACCTGCGCGAGCTCAAGGACGGCGGCGACATCGGCGCCGACGACGAGCACCGCGCCGAGGGCGAGCTGCAGAAGGTCACCGACTCCCGCGTCACCGAGCTCGACGAGCTGCTGAAGGTCAAGGAAGAAGAGATCCTCGAGGTCTGAGTGGTCCCGAGCTCTGAGTGGCGAGGGCGCTGCGCCAGATCCGGGCGCCGACGGCCCGCGCTACGTCGCGATCATCACCGATGGCAACGGCCGCTGGGCCAAGCAGCGCGGGCTGCCGTCGATCCGTGGACACGAGGCGGGGCCGACGTGGTCAAGGCACGGCTGCGCGACGCCGTCGGCTTCGGCATCAAGGAGCTGACCGTGTACTCGTTCTCGACCGAGAACTGGAACCGGTCGAGGACCGAGGTCTCCGGCCTGATGCGCATGTTCGCGCGGCGGATCGATGCCGAGACCCCGGAGCTGAAGGCGGAGGGGGTGCGCATGCGGTTCATCGGGCGTCGCGACGGCGCCGGTCTCGCAGCGGCTGATCGAGAAGATGGAGTGGGCCGAGGCCGAGACGGCTGAGAACGACCGGATCACGCTGTTCGTCGCCTTCAACTACGGTGGACGCGCCGAGATCCTCGACGCCGCCCGCAGCGTTCACCGGCGGAGACGAGGAGGACTTTCGCCGTCACCTCTATGCCCCCGACATGCACGATCCCGACCTGATCATCCGCACCAGCGGCGAGCAGCGCCTGTCCAACTTCCTGACCTGGCAGTCGGCCTACTCCGGAGTTCGTCTTCCGGGACGAGCTCTGGCCCGACTTCACGCGCGAGGCGTTCGCGGCCAGCCTGGCCGAGTTCGCCTCCCGCCAGCGGCGCTTCGGGGGCCGCTGATGCCGCAGGCCCAGACGAGCGGCGCGCCCGCGCACGCCGCGCAGGCGCTCGGACCTGCTCTCGCGGGTGCTCGTCGGTGTGCCGGCGGCCGTGCTTGCGGTCGTCTTCGTCGACATCGGCGGCATCGGCTGGATGCTGCTCATGGCGATCCTCGCCTGCGCCTGCCTGAGCGAGCTGTACCGGATGCTCGCCGACTGGCGACCGGTGCCCGGTCGTCGGCTTCGTGGTCGCCATCGGCATGTGTGTCGCCGCGCGGTACGGGACGCTGGTCGATGTCGTCGGCGCCGCGCTCGCCTCGCTGCCGCTCGTCTTCCTGGCGATCCTGGGCCGCGGTCAGAGCAACGACGGGGCGGTGACGATCAGCCTCCACGCTGCTCGGCGTGCTCTGGATCGGGCTTCCCTTCGCCTGCGCGGTGCTGCTGCGACAGGATCGTCCCGGGCGCAGCGGTCGGCAAGGGCATCCTGATCGACGTGATGGTCGGCACCTTCGTCGGCGACACCGCCGCCTACCTCGGGGGCCGCATGTTCGGCCGCCACCCGCTCGCTCCGTCCATCTCGCCGAAGAAGACGGTCGAGGGTCTGGGCTGCGGCGCGCTCGCCTCGATCGTCTCGGTGGTCGTGCGCCGGCCTGTACCAGCAGGCCTGGTTGCCGCACAGCACGGCGCTGCTGCTCGGCATCTGCGATCGCGACTGCTCGCACCCGATCGGCGACCTGTTCGAGTCGCTGATCAAGCGCGATGTCGGCATCAAGGACGCGGGCTCGATGTTCGGGGCCCACGGCGGCGCGCTCGACCGGCTGGACGCGATCATGTTCACGGTCGTCGTCGGCTACTACATCGCGATCCACATCGCCCGCTAGGAGCGTTGGGAGCAGCAGATGTCACGCCGACTGGTGATCCTCGGTTCGACCGGCTCGATCGGCACCCAGGCGCTCGATGTGGTCGCCTCGCAGCGGCGGCGAGCTCGAGGTCGTGGCCCTGAGCGCCGGCAGCGACTGGCAGCAGCTGCTGGCCCAGGCGCGAGCAGTTCGGCGTGACGCCGCGTCGCGCTCGCCGACCGCGATGCGGCGGCACGCGCCTCCGAGGCTGGACCGGCGGCACCGTCCTTTCCGGCCCGGACGGCCTGGTCGAGCTGGTCACCGAGTCCGGTTGCGACATGGTGCTCAACGCGATCGTCGGCTCAGCCGGGCTGCTCGCGACAGTCGCCACGCTCGGGCGAGGGCATCGATCTGGCGCTGGCCAACAAGGAGTCGCTCGTCGTCGGCGGCGAGCTCGTCAACCAGCTGGCCGAGGCGACCGGCGCCCAGATCCTGCCGGTGGACTCCGAGCACTCGGCTCTGCACCAGCTGATCGCCGGCGAGCGGGCGGGCACCATCGACCGCCTGCTGCTGACCGCCTCCGGCGGCCCGTTCCGGGGCTGGACGCCGGGCAGATCTGGCCGAGGTCACGCATCGAGCAGGCGCTGGCACACCCGACCTGGTCGATGGGCGGAAAGATCACGATCGACTCGGCGACGCTGATGAACAAGGGCCTCGAGGTGATCGAGGCCCACTACCTGTTCGGAACGCCGTACGACCAGATCGATGTCGTGGTGCACCCGCAGTCGATCGTCCACAGCCTGATCCAGCTCTGTGACGGCGCCACGCTGGCCCACCTCGGCTATCCGGACATGCGCGTGCCGATCGCCTACGCCCTGCACTACCCGAACCGCTCCGAGGTGCCGCTGCCGGCGCTCGATCTGGCCGCGGTCGGCGCGCTCACGTTCGAGTCACCCGACGTTGACGACGTTCCCGTGCTTGCGCCTCGCGCGCGAGGCGGGTATCGCCGGCGGCACGGCGCCCTGCACGCTCAACGCCGCCAACGAGGTCGCTGTGCACGCGTTTCTGTCTGGGCGGCCTGGCGTTCCTGGGCATCGCTGAGGTGATCGAGCAGACGCTCGAGCGGCTGCCGGCGCAGGCGGTGCACTCGTTCGACTCGCTGATGGAGGCCGACCTCGAGGCGCGCCGAGTTGCCGCAGTCTGATTCACCGTTAATCGAGCGATCTCAGTCAGCCCGGTGACACACTGAAAAGGCACGGATGTCCTACTTTCTCGCGTTTCTCGGCTTCGCCGCTCCTGATCCTCCTGCACGAGGCCGGCCACTTCGCTGGCCGCCAAAGCCGTCGGCATGCGCGTCGAGCGCTTCTCGCTGTTCTTCGGGCCGATGTTCGTCAAGCGGCGGATCGGGGCGAGACCGAGTACGGGATCGGCGTGATCCCGCTCGGCGGCTACGTGAAGATCACCGGAATGAGCCCGAACGAGGTGTTCGACTACTCCTGAGATCGAGGCGCGGGCCTACGTCAACCAGCCGCCCTGGAAGCGGATCGTCGTGATCGCCGCCGGTCCAGCCGTGAACATGGTGCTCGCATTCCTGCTGGTCTGGGTGTTCTTCATCGGCGACGAGCCACGACTGGTCACCGGCAAGGCGTGCCCCTGGCCACCCATACCGTGGGCCAGGTGGTGGCCGGGTCGCCGCGGCCGGGCGCTCGTGCCGGTGACCGCATCGTCTCGGTGGACGGGGTCAAGGGCGGCCCAGGAGTTCCCTGCCACGATCGGCGAGCACACCTGCGCCGGTGGCACGCAGGTGAATGGATGCGCGCGCAGCGACACCGGCCACGGTGGTCTTCCGTCGAGGCGACGCGGTCCAAACCGTGCAGCTCCGGCCGCGGTGGAACGCGACTGACAAGCGAGATGCTGCTCGGTATCGGCTTCACCGACCAAGACGGCATCCAACGGCGTGATCTACTCCGCGGGCCAGAGCGTCGCTGGTCTCTGGCGCGTCACCGAGCGGACGGTCAGGCGATCGCGAACATCTTCAAAGCCAAGGAGCGGCGCCAGCTGCACAGCATCGTGGGCGGCTATGACATCGCCAGCCAGGACGTCGCCGCGGCTGGATCAGCGGCGCTGAGATCATCGCGCTGATCTCGCTGTCGCTGGGGATCATCAACCTCTTCCCGTTGCTGCCGCTCGACGGCGGCCATATCTTCTGGGCGCTGGCCGAGAAGATCCGTGGCCGCCGCATCCCGTTCGACGTGATGGAGCGCGCGACCTTCGTGGGCATTGCGGCTGATCGCTGCTGCTGTTGGTGATCGGACTCAGCAACGACATCTCGACGCTCGCCGGCTCGGGCTTCCACGCTCAGTGAGGGACCGGTAGCCGCGCCGGGCCGGCCCGCCTCGATCGAGCGCGCCAGCACCTCGATCGGGTGATGCACGGCCAGCGGGCTGCCCAGCTTCCCGCAGGTGGCGCTCGAGCTGCCCGATGCAGGTGTGATCGGCGCTGACGACCAGGTCGGCGCCGGCTGCGACAACGCGCCTGAGCCTGGCGGTCGCCGAGCGCTGCTGCCGCCGCAGGCTCGGCGATCCGGTAGATGCCCGGGGCCCCGCAGCAGGCGCCGGCCTCGACCGGCAACTCGAGCAGCTCGACGCCGGGGATGCGCTCGAGCAGCTCTCGCGGGGCCGCCGCGACGCCCTGGGCGTGGCGCAGCTGACAGGAGTCGTGGTAGGCGATCCGGAGCGCGAGCGAGCCGAGACGCGAGCGCAGCGGCGCTCGCGCGAGCAGCTCGTGCACGTCCAGCACCAGCGCGCTGAAGGCGCGCGCCTCCGGTGTCCCGAGCAGGCGGCCGTACTCCTTGAGCGCGGCTCCGCACGTGCCGGCGCTCGAGACCACGTGGTCGACGCCACCGACGGCGGCGAACGCGTCGATCGTCGGCTGCGCGCGGTGAAGGCCATGGTGCGCTCTGCCGGCTTGCAGCTCGAGCGCGCCGCAGCAGTCCGGCAGCCGGGGCGCGATCACCTCGTAGCCCTCGGCGGAGAGCACCGCCGAGGGTCGCCGTGTGGATCTCGGGTGAGCCGCGCGCTGCGTGCAGCCGAGCAGCAGGCCGACGCGACCACGCGCGGTGCCCTGCGCCGGGGTGTAATGCGGGATCGGCTGCCGGGCCGCAGCGCTGGCGTGCCGGCCCGCGGCAGCCGTGGCCAGCGCGGCGCGTCGTCGCAGACGCTCCGGCACTCGGCGCTGCCACTCGCGCTCGATCGCGCTGCGCGGCCGCAGCCGAGCAGGTCGGCGAAGGGCACCTCCTCGGGGCAGACGCTCATGCAGGCCATGCAGCCGAGGCAGCGGTCGACATGCACGGCCATCTCGGCCGTGACCTGGCCCCCGGGCGCCAGCGCGTCCTCGATCAGGACGATGCGCCCGCGCGGTGAGTCGGGCTCGGTGCCCCAGAGCGTGTATGTCGGGCAGCTCTCGAGACAGAGCCCGCAGCGGGTGCAGGTCATCGTCGCTCTAGATGCTGCCGACGAATATGCCCGGGTTGCAAACGCCGGCCGGGTCGAACTGCGCTTTCATCTCGCGCATCAGATCGAGCTCAGGCCCCTCCGGCACGTCCCAGGGATCGACCGCTCCGCGGCCGCGGCCGGCAGGTCCAGCGCCACCGCCGGCTCCCGGCGGCAGGCCGGCGCGCACGCGCGCGATCTCCGTCACGGCCAAGCGTCAGGTACGCGACTCCGCAGCGCCGCTCGGCCGACCACGGTGGCATCGGCCTCGTCGGCCAGCCCCAGGATCCGGTCGAGCCCTTCGGGCCGATGCTGCACCCGGAGCAGCGCGCGCTCGGCCGAACGCTGGCCGGCGCGCTGGCGCGCCCAGAGCCCGGCGTCGTCGGTCCGCACGGTTGCGTCCTCGAGCCCGCAGGCCCGCATCGTCGCGGCCACGCCAGGGCGCGTTCGGGCACGCGTCGCCGGCCAGCTGGGCCAGCAGCCCGCCGCGTCCCGCAGCGCCAAGCCACGTCGAACGCCTCCAGTCGCGGGTGACTCGCGGGATGATCGCTTCCACCGCGTCGCGAGCAGTCGGCGCGGGTCAGCGCCGTCGCCAGCGCCGTCGCGGTCCGCCCGGGCAGCGGACGCAGGCGCACGTCGACCGCCAGGATCACGCCCAGCGTCCCAAACGAGCCGGTGAACAGTCGGGCGAGGTCGAAGCCGTCCTGGCACGTGATCGGTGCGCGGGCCGGTGCGCACCACCGTGCCGTCAGCCAGCGCCACCGTGACGCCGAGGATCTGATCGCGCAAGCGGTCCGTAGCGGTGGCTCAGCGGCCCCGAGTCTGCCGTCGCGACGACCCCGCCCACGGTCGCCGCCGGCTCGGCGGCCGAGCCCGAGCTGCGGATCGGCGGCGAACATCATGCCGCTCGCGGGCCAGCATCCCCTGCGCACGGACCATCGGGGTTCCCGCGTTGAGCGTCGCCGTGAGCGCCGTCGTCGTGCACGATCACGCGGCTCAGATGGGTCGTCTGCAGCTGCAGCGCCCGCGCCGGCGCGCTGCCCCCCCAGCCGAGCTTGGTCGCCGCCGCCGACCATGCGCACGGGCCGTCCCTGGGCCGCCGCGCCCGCAAGCGCGGCGGCAGCCTCGCTGAAGCTGCTGCGGGACGACGGCTTCGCTCATGTCGGCGCACCGCTGCGCAGCGTGATCGACGGCCGCGATGCCGGCGCGTCCGCGCGAGCCCGCGAAAGGCGCCGGCCATGTCGTAGCCGGTGCGCGCGCAGTCGAGATGCGACCAGCGCGCCGTCGGGACCGCACCAGCTCCAGGGCCGAGATGTTGGCGACGCCGCGCGGTGCTCCGCGACGTGCCCGCCGACCGTGCCGAGCGGCTCGGGCACCTCGAGCCACGGCCCGGCCGCCGAGCGGGAGCAGGGCGGCCAGCGGCACACCCGGCCTCGACCGTCACCTCGTGCTCGTGCGACCGCGAGTATCCGGCGCATTCGGGTCAGCACGACCAGCACGCCGTCGGCGACCGGCAGCGCGTCCGCCGCTCGACGCTGGTGCCCGCGCCACGCACCACGTAACGGACGCCGGTGGCGGCGCAGGCCGCGACGACGCTGGCCACCTCGGTCGCGCCGCCAGGCAGGATCGCGGCCAGCGGCAGCGGCCCGTCACGCTGAGCCCGTCCGAGCGGTAGGTCGAGAGCACTGCGGGGTGCGTGATCACGTGCTGCTCGCCGCAGATCAGTCGCGCTCGCGCGATCAGTTCAGCGCCTGCCTCCATGTGGGAAGTTTCCCCGATTGAACGAGGCTTCGGAAGCCGGTCTGCTGGGTCGGATGAGCCGGCGTGACTCACTAGACTGGACTGGCGATGGCCTCCAAGAACCAGATCCACGTCGGCGACGTGCCGATCGGCGGCGGCGCCCCGGTCGCGGTGCAGACCATGACCAAGACCGAGACCGCCGACATCGAGGCGACGCTCGCCCAGATCAAGCGCGTGGCTGAGGCTGGCGCGGACATCGTCCGCTGCGCCGTGCCGCGCGAGAAGGATGCCGAAGCGCTCAAGACGATCGTGCGCGACTCGCCGATCCCGATCATCGCCGACATCCACTTCAACCACACGCTTGCGCTCAAGGCGCTGGACGCCGGCGCGCACTGCATCCGCATCAACCCGGGCAACATCGGCGGGCCCGACAAGGTCGCCGAGGTTGTCGCCAAGGCCAAGGAGCTCGACCGCCGATGCGCATCGGTGTCAACTCCGGGTCGCTGCCGAAGCATCTGCGCGAGCTCGAGTACTCCAACCCCGTCGAGGCGTTGGTGACCGCCGCCGTCGAGTTCGTCGAGCTGATGGAGCGCCTGGACTACACCAACTTCAAGGTCTCGATGAAGTCGACCAGCGTGCCCAACACGATCGCCTCCAACCGCCTGCTGTCGGAGCGGATTCCTTACCCGCTGCACCTGGGCGTCACCGAGGCCGGGACCAAGTGGTCGGGCTCGCTGAAGTCGGCCGTGGGTCTCGGCGCACTGCTCGCCGACGGGATCGGTGACACGATCCGCATCTCGCTCTCGACCTTCCAGGCCGAGGAGGAGGTCAAGGTCGCCTGGGAGATCCTCAAGGCGCTGCGCCTGCGGCGCCGGGGTCCGGAGCTGATCGCCTGCCCGACCTGCGGCCGGCTGCAGTTCGACATGGACACCGTCGTCGCCGAGGTCGAGAAGCGCCTCGAGGCCTACGAGGACCCGATCGAGGTTTCGGTCCTGGGCTGCGCCGTCAACGGCATCGGCGAAGCGCGTCACGCGGACTTCGGCATCACCGGCGCCAAGGACATGGGCATGATCTACGCGAAGGGCGAGACGGTCAAGAAGGTCCGACACCGGGAATCTGGTCGACGAGCTGTTCAAGGAGATCGACAAGTACTACGCGGCCGGCAAGACGTCGTGTCGTCGACGAGGCGAGTGCGGCCGAGGCGCGCAAGTGGCTGGCCGAGAACGAGGACGAGACGGCGATGACGCCCGAGCGGCTGGCGGCTCTCGAGGCCGAGGCCGCCGAGCGCGAGAACGGGACCCTGCCGGACACCGCGGCTGTGGCGGATAAAGGGCCCGAGCCAGACCACGGAGCGGACCCGGAGAGTCCGGTCAAGCTGGACGAATCCCTTTCTCCGGTCGCCGGCCGCCGCTTCACCCGCGCCTGAGCCACCAACCTGATTAGCTCCGGGGCGAGGCATTGCCCACCTGCTCGCGCAGGGCCTCAGCGACAAGCTGTAGGTACGCATCGGGATGGCGGCGCACGTAGTCGGCGATGAACGAGCAGCGCGGGTCCACCTCCAGACCGCGCCGGCGCACGTCGTCCAAGGCGAACTTCGCGATCTGGCTGCCCACCCCTTGGCCCTCGTACTTCGGACCGACCTCGGTGTGGGTCAGATGTCATCCGTTCGCCCTCCAGCCGGTACTGGGCAAAGCCGACCAGATCACCGGCTGCCCGAGCCTCATAGCGGTCGAGCGCAGGGTTCTCGACTACCTCAACGTGCATAGATCGAGCATGACGAACGTGTCAAGCTTCGGTGCCCCGGTCCTTTCCCGAGCCGCCGGTGGCCGGAGGCGGCGCAGGAAAGGGCCCGGGACAACCGGACGACGGGACCTAGGAAACCTTCGCGAACCTCTCGGCGACCGTGTCCCAGTTGACCGTGTTCCACCACGCGTCAAGGTAGTCAGGCCGGCGGTTCTGGTACTTCAGGTAGTAGGCGTGCTCCCACACGTCGACGCCGAGCAGCGGCGTCTGGCCGTCGCTGATCGGGCTTGTCCTGGTTCGGCGTCGAGACGACCGCGAGGCCGGAGCCGTCGTGGACCAGCCAGGCCCAGCCGGAGCCGAAACGTCCGACGCCGGCGGCCTTGACCTTGCCCTGGAAGTCAGAGAAAGAGCCGAAGGTGGAGGCGATCGCGTCGGCGAACGCGCCCGCTGGGCTCGCCGCCCTTGCCCGGACCCATCGACTCCCAGAAGAGCGAGTGGTTGTAGTGGCCGCCGGCGTTGTTGCGCACCGGGCCCTGTTTGTCGGCGGGCAGCGCGCTCAGGTTCTTGAGGATGTCTTCAACCGACTTGTCGGCCCACTCGGTGCCCTCGAGCGCCGCATTCGCGTTGGTCACGTACGCGGCGTGATGCTTGTCGTGATGGATCTCCATCGTCTGCGCGTCGATATAGGGCTCGAGCGCGTCGAAGGCGTAGGGGAGGTCCGGTACTGAAAAGGCCATGCGTCACTCCTGTCTTCGTTGTTCTCTCCGAAGAGCTGAAAGTCTCTTGTACAGAGGTTCTCTTGCTGTAGAGCCGTTCTATCAGAGCGCCTGCGCAACCGGCCCGGCGGCGCCGGCGGCCGCGGGGCGCCCGCTCCGCGCCGCGGGTACGCTTGGCGCACGATGCCCCGCCTTTCCGAGTACCTACTGCCGACCGAGCGCGAGCCACCGGCCGACGCCGAGGCGCTCAGTCACAAGCTGCTGGTGCGCGCCGGCCTGATTCGGCAGGTGGGCGCTGGTCTGTGGACATGGATGCCGGCCGGCTGGCGGGCGCATCAGCGGATCGTGCAGATCGTCCGCGAGGAGATGAATGCCATCGGCGGTCTGGAGCTGCTGATGCCGATCATGCAACCGGCCGAGCTCTGGAAGCGCAGCGGGCGCTACGAGGTCTTCGGCGAGGAGCTGTTCAAGCTCAAGGACCGCAAGGACGCCGACATGGTTCTGGGTCCGACCAGCGAGGAGGTGGTCACCACCCACATCTCCACGGTGGTCCGCTCCTACCGCGACCTGCCCAAGATCCTCTACCACTTCCAGACCAAGGAGCGGGACGAACCGCGCCCGCGGGCCGCGGTGCTCCGCTCGCGCGAGTTCGTCATGAAGGACTCCTACAGCTTCGACCGCGACCGAGACGGGCTGGACGTCTCCTACGCGAAACACGCGCGGGCCTACGACCGGATCTTCGACCGCTGCGGCCTCGAGTGGTATAGCGTCGAGGCCGATGTCGGGGCGATGGGCGGCTTCGGCGCCCATGAGTACATGGCGCCCTGCCCGGCGGGGGAGAACGACGTCGTCCTCGCCCCGGGCTATGCGGCGAACCTGGAGGTGGCCTGCGCTCAGGCGCAGCCCGTGCCGCTGCCGGTCCCCACTCAGGCCCCTGAGGAGGTGCCGACACCGGGGATGACGACGATTGCTCAGGTGGCGGAGGCACTCGGCCTGCCCGAAGGCGCGCTGCTCAAGGCCTATCCGGTGGTCCTGGATGACGGATCGTTCGTGCTCGTCATGCTCCGCGGTGACCACAAGGTCAACGACATCAAGCTGGGGCTGGCCTTGCAGGGACCGTTTCGGCAGGCCAACGCGGATGAGATCGAGAAGCACCTCGGTCCTCCTGGCTCGATCGGGCCGGTCGGCGTGCCTTGCCGGATCATGCTCGACGACGCGGTGAGCCCGGACGCGGGCGGGTATGTGGTCGGCGCCAACCGTCCCGACCGGCATCTGCGCGGCGTCGTACCGGGCCGCGACTTCAACTTCGAGCGCGGTGATGTCCGAACCGTCGTCATGGGGGACACCATCGACGGCCATCCGGTGCGGATCGAGCCCGCAATCGAGGTGGGGAACATCTTCAAGCTCGGGACCCGCTACAGCATGTCGCTGGGCGCCCACTACCTCGATCAGACCGGCGCCAGCCAGCCGATCTGGATGGGCTGCTACGGAATCGGGCCGGCCCGAATCGCGGCCGCCGCGATCGAGCAGTTCGCCGACGACCGAGGCATCTCCTGGCCCCGGGCCATCGCGCCCTTCGATATCCATCTGGTCACCCTCGGCAAGCCCGATAGTGAGGAGCGCAGGCTCTCAGACCGGCTGTATGAGGAGCTCGAGGCGGCCGGCCTGGACATCGCTCTACGACGAGCGCGACGCCGGCCCTGGTGAGAAGTTCGCCGATGCCGAGCTGCTGGGGTGTCCGCTGCGCGTCACGGTCGGTCGCCGCACCCTGCAGAACGGCGAGATCGAGGTGCAGGTGCGTCGGGGCCAGGACTCCCGCGCCCTCCCGCTGGAGGGCGCGGCTTCGGCGATCGCTGACCTGTGGCGCGACCTCGTCTGACCAAGCGGCGCCTGTTCGGCCTCGATCGCTCCGGTCCCAACCCGGTGGCGACTCGCTCGGATCAACCCCTGCACCCGCTGACGCTCCCCAACGCGATCGGCTTCATCCGCCTGGCGCTCATCCCCGTGTTCCTGGTCGTCGCGCTCTCCGGCCGGCAGGGCCGCGGTGCGCTGGCGGCCACGCTGTTCGGCCTGATCGCATGGGCCGACTATCTGGACGGCTTCACGGCCAGGCTGACCGGCCAGTACAGCCGCTTCGGGGCGCTCCTGGACCCGGTGATAGATCGGCTGCTGGTTATCTCGGGCATGGTCGTGGCCTGGGACTTCCGGCTGCTACCCCGCTGGGCGCTGGCCGTGGTGATCGCCCGGGAGCTTCTAATGCTCGTACTCAGTCGATACAGCCTGCGGCGGGGTATCGAGATCCAGATTAATTGGGCCGGGCGGCTCGGCGTCGGTCCGACCATGGGGGCACCGTTCTTCGCCATCGCCGGGGTTCACTGGCTGGCGCTGCTCTTGCTCTATTTGGGGCTCGCCTTAGCCCTGACCGCCACGGTCCTGTACGTTCGGAGCGGGAGGCAGCAGCTCAAACAAGCCTCAAGCTCAGCTTGACCCTAGGGTCAGCAGGGTTATACTCAGACCCCGGATCCCCACCGAACGCCGTCGCAGCTGCACGGAGGACTAGTCGCATGGAAACTTTCCCAGACCTAGGCTCACTGAACGATCAAGAGCTGAAGGATCTCATCAAGGAGATGACCGACGAGGAGATCGAGGTCTCCTATCGGCGCCGCATTCTCCACGGCAAGATCGACATCCTCCGAGCGGAGCTGGTCAGTCGGCTGCGTCGCAAGGATGAGAGTGGTGAGCTGTTGATCAGCGGCGCCGACGTACAGAGGCTCACGGACATACTGACCGGAAACTTCCCGCCGCCGGATCAGCTCCCGGCCGAGCTCTCCGGCGACCAGTCGTCCCGCGACGACTGAAGCGACCGTGGCGCAGCACTGTCCTGAGTGCGGCTTCGCCAACGCCGACGGCGCCAACTACTGTCAGCGCTGTGGTGCGTTCATGGCCGGTTCCGACGCCGGGGAGGGGGGCGACTCCACAGCGACCTACCGGATCAGCGACACCGGCGAGTTCGAGGAGATGCCGATCGAGGCAGGGATCGCACGCGGTCCGATGCTGGTCATCCGCGCCGGCGGTGGCCGCGCCGGCGAGGCCTTCCCGCTCGAGCGTTCGCGCCTGACCGTCGGTCGCCGGCCGGACAGCGATGTATTTCTCGATGACGTGACCGTCTCCCGTGACCACGCCGTGGTGGTCAAACGTGGCGAGCACTACTACCTGGATGACTGTGGCTCGCTGAACGGGACCTATGTCAACCGCCGGCGAATCGACTCGCAGCGTCTCAACGACGGCGACGAGCTGCAGATCGGCAAATACAAACTCGCATTCCTGGGGCACTGATGGCGACCGGTGAGCGCAACGAACTTCCCCTCGAGCTTCCCGATCCGGTACCCGCTGAGAATGGCCGGCCCCGCCAGAAGGCGGTCACCATCGGTGCGGTCTGCAAGGCACTCGAGCTCGAGTTTCCTGACATCTCGATCTCCAAGATCCGCTATTTGGAGGACCAGAAGCTCCTCACGCCGCGCCGCACACAGGGCGGCTACCGGCTCTACTCACCGGAGGACGTCCAGCGTCTGCGCACAATCCTGCGGCTGCAGCGCGACGAGTTCCTCCCGTTGCGGGTGATCCGCCAAGAGCTGGCCGGCGGCCGCAACGACCGCGAGGTCACTCCCCCCGCCGACACCCGTGGCTTGCGCCGGACATCGGTGAGCCGCGATCCCGGGGCGCTGTACTCGCTCGAGGATGTCGTCGAGGAGACCGGCGCGGACCCGAAACTGGTGGGCGAGCTGGTCGAGTTCGGCGTGATCAAGGGCGAGATCCGGGCCGGGACCCGCTACTTCGACGACACCGAACGGGAGATCGTGCGCGCCGTGTCCGAGCTCGCCCGCTACGGCGTGGGAGGCCGCAACCTGCGCGTCTTCCGCACCTCGGCCGATCGTGAGGCGCAGCTGCTCCAGAGCATCCTGGCGCCAGCCCTGCGCTCCCGCAATCCCGAGCGACGCAAGGAAGCCGTTGAGGCACTGGAGAATCTGGCTTCGGTGACCACGCATCTCAAGCACCTGCTGCTCATTCGCGACCTGCGCAAGATCGCCACCTAGTGCGTCCGATGCCCGCTGGCCGCGCTGAGGACGGCGTCAACCTTGGCAGTTACGTGCGCGACATACCCGATTTCCCCACACCCGGGATCCTGTTTCGGGATATCACGCCGCTGCTGCTTGACCCGCGCGCCCTGGACGCCGCCGTCACGCGCCTGACTCAATACGCGCGCGAGCTTGACATCGACATTGTGGTCGCCGCGGAGGCCCGTGGATTCATCCTCGGCGGAGCCTTGGCGCGGAGCCTGAAGTCGGGCTTCGTGCCCGCCCGCAAGCGCGGGAAGCTCCCGCACGAGACCGTCAGCGCTGAATATACGCTCGAGTACGGGGTGGACGCCCTGGAGATGCACGCCGACGCCTTTGCCGGGGGCGCGCGCGTGCTGATCCACGATGACTTGCTGGCCACCGGAGGCACCGCGAGGGCGCTGGCCGAGCTCGTCGGAAGGCTCGGGGGACAGGTTATGGCGTGTGTGTTCCTGGTCGAGCTGCAGGCCTTCGACGGAAGGAAGAAGCTCGAGGGCTACCCGGTCCACTCGCTGATCCAGTATGGCTGACGCGCCGGGCGACCAGGCGTTATCGTGCTAGCCCTGGCCGACATGGATGCATTCCTTCAGAGTCGTGGCTTCGATGCCTTCTATGGCCTCGAGATGCTGGAGCTCGGTGCGCACTCGGCCCACGGGCGGCTGGTCGTCCGGGAGGAGCACAAGCAGCCCTTCGGCCTGGTCCACGGCGGGGTCTACGCCGCGGTAGCCGAGGGACTCGCTTCGTACTCGACGGTCTCGGTCCTGCTTGAACGCGGCAAACTGGCCAGCGGACTGTCGAACCAGACGAGCTTTCTGAGGCCGGTCACCGACGGCACCATCGACGCCCGCGCGACCTGCCGGCATTCGGGGCGCACCACCTGGGTCTGGGATGTCGAGATGACCGACGATCAGGGGCGCCTCTGCGCCGTCTCGAGGGTCACTCTCGCCGTCCGCGATCTCCCCGCGATCCATCCGCTGAGCCCATCGTCAGGGGTGCCGGAGAGCCAGTCGCAGGGCGGGCAAAGATAGCCGTTTGCAGGCACAAACCATCTGCTAACACGCTATGTGTGACCACAGTCACACACGTGGGGTGATGGCTCTGCGACTCTCCCCGGCGTCATAGATCGACCTGCCGAATCGCTGTCGCCCGGAGCGCAGCGAGCGGGGGAACCATTGGCCAGTCGGTGTGCTAATCGACTGGTTGGGGCGAATCGAAGGCCGGCCGAGTGCCGGCGCCAAACGTAGCGGAGGGATTGCGAGCACTGTGTGCCGCGTCTCCTGCGAGCCCGTCAGCTAACCCCGTAGGCGCTGGGTCGAGGAACGGAATAAAGGAGGCCCTCAGTTCATGAGAGCCAAACGAATTTTGCGCGCCCCCAGCGCCATGAGATCCGGCGCCCTGACGCTGACCCTGGTTACCGCGGTCGTAGTGTTCGGCAGCGTCGCAGCCGGCGCACTGGCCGCCGCGTCCGGTGCGCACAGGTCTCCGTCCAGGTCGGCGGGCCACCACCGCCGACCGAGCCACCACCCCCGACTGGTGACGCGCCGCGCCATGGCCTCGCGCCTGCTCGTGCGCACGAGCCGCTTCGCCGCGCCGCTCGGGAGCACCGTTGTCGTCCATGGACTGCTCAAGCCCGGGCGCCGCGGCGCCACCGTGAGGCTGCTCGAGCGCGCGGGACGTGACTGGCGCACGCTGGCCATCGGCCGCACGCGACGCAGCGGCCGCTTCGGTATCCGCTACCGCGTCAGCGGACTCGGCGCCACGATCCGAGTCGCCTACGGCGGCGACCGCCTGGTTCGCGCGGCTTCGGCCGCGGCCGGACGGATCGTCACCCTGGCCCCGACCGTCGCCTCCTGGTATTACGACCAGGGAAACACCGCCTGCGGTTTCCACGCCACCTTCGGGGTGGCCAACAAGACGCTGCCGTGTGGCACCAAGGTCACGCTCTCCTATGCGGGCCGGACCGTGGTTGCCACCGTCGACGACCGGGGCCCCTACGTCTACGGCCGGAGCTTCGATCTCAACCAGAACACCGCGCGCTACCTGGGAATGTGGGGTGTAGGAGAGGTGTTCGCGTCGGTCTGAGAGCGTTCGCCGCGCGCCGACGGCACCCGGGGTTGACCGGCGCCTCTCGACAAATGGTCGAGATCGGCGCTTTGCACTCGGCCCCGGCTCCCGGTCGACCGATGTCGTGACTGTGCCCCTCTCACTCCGAATTTCCACCACACTCGCCGTCCTGCTGACCAGCCTCGTGGTCGCACCCGCCACACTGGCGGCCCGCATGCCCCATGACGGCTCAGCTGGGCAGGGCTCCGCGGGCGTCCACTTCTCCAGCGCCGTCTATCGCGTCAACGAGAATGCCGGCCAGTTCGCCGTCACCGTCGAGCGATCCGGCGACCTCAGTAGGCCGGAGGTCTTCTACTACGGAGTCACCAACAAGAGCTCCGAGGCAGGCGACAACTTCGACAAGATCTCCAACACCGAAGCGCAGTTTGCGCCCGGGCAGAGCACGGTCACCTTCAACGTGACTGTCCACGATCAGGGCATCAACGGCCCCATGCGCACTGCACGCGCCTACCTGTTCGGCGCCAGCCCGCAGCCGCTCGGCGAGCCCCACCAGGCGACCATCGACCTGCTCCAGAATGATGCGCTGTCCGCTCACGACGCGGCGAATCCGCTCGGCTACGCGCAGGCGCCCACCGACGGGGATCCGTTGCAGTTCGTCAACTGGTACATCTTCGGCTCACAGGGCCCGGCCGGCGCTGTCCTGGGCCGATACAGCGGCAATCAGAGCTGGGCGTCGGCCCTGCACACCATCGCCGACTCGCCGGGATCGGGCACCTACCGGTTCTGGATGTGGAACCAGCCGGCCTCGACGCTCGCCCCGACGGTCGAGAAGTACCTGGCTGATGCGCAGGCTGCCCAACCGAACACGACCATCGCGCTGAGCACGTACTCGCTGGTTCATGGCACGTGTGAGGACCCCAACGCGATCAAGAATCGTTTCGAGCGGTGGATCACGCAACTCGCTCACGGCATCGGCAACTTCCGGGTCGTCCTCTACCTCGAGGAGGACTCGTTGATGGAGACGCACTGTCTGAGCCACGCACAGATCCAGACCCGCCTGGCCGAGCTGGCCTACGCCGTGCAGACCCTTTCCGCCGACCCCCACCTGCTGATCTACATGGACGCCGGCGCCCCTGACGGCTGGAACTCGGCGGCGACCGTCGCGCAATATCTGAGGCAGGCCGACATCGGCCAGGCCCAGGGCTTCTACGTCAACGCCACCCACAACGACTGGACCACCACCGACGTGCACTACGGCCAGCAGATCGCCCAGATGACCGGCGGCAAGCACTTCATCGTCCAGACCGACGACAACGGCCGCGGACCGCTGGTGCCCCAGAATCGCAAGGCCAACGGCAACGAGGACCTGTGTAACCCGCCGGGCCGCGGCACGGGTCCGCTCAGCTGGGACACTGGCTACGCCTACACCGACGGCTTCCTGTGGTTCAACAATCCGGGCAACTCGGACGGTCCCTGCGGCGAGGGAGACCCGCCCGTCGCGCAGTTCTGGGCCGCCTACGCCGTGGGTCTGGTCGAGCACGGAACCAGCCAGGTCACGGGACCGCATTTCTCCCTGGCCAAATCCAGCTCCAACATGTGAGGCCACTGGGCCTTTGAACAAACTGTACCCGGGGGTGCCGTTCGCGCTTGAACGGCACCCCCGCTGCACGTTTGCCGTCAGTCACCGGACACCGAAGCCATGTGGTCCGGCGAACGTGTGTTCTGTCCGCGCCGGTGGAGTCACGGTTGATGAGCGCGGCGTGCGTCCGAGCTGAGAGTCGACCCAGGCCATGTGCAAGCCGGGGTCGAGTTCGACCTCCCATTCGGGTGTCGGCCAACGCGAGCCGCGCCACTCGCCGAACCAAACGTCGTCCGGGAGCTCGACGATCTCGTGGCGCGTCTCAAGGATGATCCACGGCCGAGCCGGGTCTTTGTGTGTGAGGGTGTAGCCCCAAGATCGCACGAACATATGTTCGCATCAGAGTCAAGGTGGCTGAGAATCGGTTCCCGCCACCACCGGCTAGGAGCGGGTTCGTCAAGGTAGCTTCACGCCCTCCTAAAGGGTACGTGGCGACCTGGCGATGAAGACGTCAATGAAATCGAGATTGGACATAGCCGATCACATGAGAGCGCTCTACGTGCATGTGTGCGTGTGGCTTCAGAGCGACGAAGGTCAGGGCATCCCGGAATACGCGCTGATCCTCGCGCTGGTCGCGGTCGTGGCTATCGTTGCCCTGCACACGCTCGGGGGCAAGACCGACGACGTGCTCAGCACCGTCGGAAGCACTATCCAGACCTAATCTGGGCCGGGGTCCACGCGCGCGCCGTTCGGGGGTGCGCTGTAACCACACATGGACCGAGAAGGTCTATCTGGCATTCGGTAGGCTTCCCCCGCACAACGAGTGGGAGGCTGATTGTGACCGGTGATGCGGCGACTGGTTCTGGCGATTTGTCCGGTGCGATGGGACCCGATGGTCTCGCGGAAGCCTCTCGCCGGTTGTTGGAGCAGACATTTACTGATGGGGACCTTGCGCTGATTGATCAGCTTGTGGCGGGGGACGCGGTCAGCCACGATCCGGCCACCCGGCTCGAGTTGAGGGCCTTGGGCGGGGCTGAGATGTACAAGCGGACGGTGACTATGTATCGGGCGGCGTTTCCGGACGTGCGGATGGTCGTTGATGACGTGATCACGGCCGACGACAAGGTCGGGTTGCGGTGGCACAGCGAGGGGACGCACCGTGGCCAGCTCGCCGGACTCGCTCCGACGGGTGTGCGTGGGTCGGTCACTGGTATCACCATCAATCGGTGGAAGGATGGGAAGGTCGTCGAGAGTTGGGTGCAGTGGGACAACCTCGGCCTTGCCCGCCAGATCGGCGCAGCGCCTCCCGAGGGAAGCGTTGGCGAGAAGATTGGCATTGGCCTCCAGCGTCTGACCGCCCGCCGGATGCGTCAAAAGCACGAAGCTTAATCTCACGGGTCCGTCACAGAGCGGGTCCCTGACCGCCGATTTCAGCAGAGACTGAGCGCCACTGAGCGCGACGAAAAAAGCCCGGAACCTGGATGCCTTGTCCCTGGGCCCGCCATGGGCACTGGGTTGAGCCGCTCTCGCATACGGGGGACCGTCGCCGTCTATGTCAGCGTCAAGATGCTCGGTAGAGACTTCAGCAGTCCGTGCTGGTGGGGGAGCGTGGCGTCATCGGATTTCCCAAGCTCAGGGGTCGGCGCACAGCGCTCTGATTGATTCGCGGGCCATTTGTCCGCGTCGAGTGCGAACATCCGTTCGTGACGCTAGATCTTCCGCTCCGTGTGGTCGCCCATCTGGATATGGACGCTTTCTATGTGTCGGTCGAGCTCCGGCGCAGGCCGGAGCTGCGCGGCAAGCCCGTGATCGTCTCGGGCACGGGGCCGCGAGCCGTGGTGACCACCGCCTCCTACGAGGCGCGGAAGTTCGGCGTGGGCTCGGCGATCCCCGCCTCGCGCGCCCGGCGCCTGTGCCCCCAGGGGGTGTTCCTGCCCCCCGACTTTCCGTACTACCGAGCCGCCTCTGCGCAGGTGATGGAGATAATCGGGCGACACGTCGACACGGTTGAGGTGGTCGGCCTGGATGAGGTCTATCTGGAGCTCACCGGTCTGCCGGCGCCGAAGGCGGGGATGCGCCGGATCGTCGGGGAAATCCACGCGCAGACGGGACTGACCGCCTCGGTTGGCCTCGGGCCGAACAAGCTGGTCGCCAAGGTGGCCTCGGACGCCGAGAAGCCCCATGGCTTTGTCGTCCTGAGCCGCGAGCAGGCATGCGCGAGGTTCGCCGCGGCCCCCTGTCGGATGATCCCCGGCATAGGGGGCAAGACCGCCGAGCGGCTTGGGTCGCTCGGGATCGGTACCGTCGCCGAGCTCTCGGCGGCTCCCGTGGAACGCCTGGGAGCAGTGTTCAGTGCCCGTACCGCCTGGCATCTGCAGGCCCTGGCGCGGTTCGAGCACGCTGGCGAGGTCACCCAGAAGCGCAAGGTGGTGTCCGAATCACGAGAGCGAACCTTCGACACGGACATCAGGCACCTGTCCGAACTGGAGCCGATCCTGGCCCGGTTGGTCGAGGAGCTCAGCTCGGCGCTGACCCGCCAGCAGCGCCGTGGGCGCACGGTGGGCATCAAGGTGCGTCTGGACGACTTCTCCACCCATACCCGCGCCCGGACCCTCACGGTCCCCGTGAGCCGGTCAGACGACGTTGGTCGGGTGGCGCTTGAATTGCTGCGCGGCTTCGATCCGCCGCGGCCTGTCCGCCTGCTGGGGGTGCGTGTAGCGGGTCTCAGCGCCGACGAGGTCGAAGCCGAACAACTGGCCCTGGCTCTCTGAGTCTCAGTACAGGGCGACGGCCAGCCGCCGGCGCGAGGCCCGGGCCAGGTCGCTGTCGGCTCCGAGCTCGTCCAGGACGCCCACCACCACCCGACGAATCTGGTCTTTGGCCTCGCCGGCCGAGGGAATGGCGTCGATGAGCAGCTGAAGTGCGCTCTCGGTTGCTTCGGCATCCAGCGCGGCAAACGCCTGGCTCAGATCCGGAGCACCGGACTGCTCGAGCTCGATCCGGGCCAGCAGCCCGTCGGCGATGAAACTGCCCGAGACGCTCTCGAGCAGCGCGCGGGCTGCTTCGGTCTCACCGCGTGAGAGCAACAGCTTGGCCAGAGGTACGGCGGCATCGGCTCGTCCCGGCTCCAGCTCGAGGGCACGCCGCAGGGCCGCTTCGTCGTTCTGCCCGACGAGGGCATCGGCCTCCGACGGCACCAGCCCGTCCAGGAACCGCTCGACCGCCTGTTGCGGTTGGGCGCCGGTGAACTCGGCCACGACCGCGCCGTCCTTGAAGGCCTTGACCGCCGGGATGCCCTGGATCTGAAAGGCCCGCGCCAGGTTCTGGTTGCGGTCGGTGTCCACTTTGGCCAGCTCGATCTGGCCGGCGCGCTCCGCCACGGCACGTTCGAGCAGCGGCCCCAGCTGGCGGCACGGCCCACACCACTCCGCCCAGAAGTCCACCACTACGGGAACCTGTCTCGAGCGTTCGATTACGGCGGTGGCGAAGGTGTCCTCGGTGACGTCCATACAGCATTGATCCTAGAGTGCGAGCCGTGTCTACGGAATTCACGGTGCACAACGATGGTGTCGCGCTGTCCGGGGATGAGGCGGGCGCCGGCAGTCCCGTGCTGCTGCTGCACGGCCTGACGGCGACTCGGCGCTATGTGGTGATGGGGTCCAAGACCCTCGAGCGCTCCGGGCACCGCGTGATCAAATACGACGCCCGCGCTCACGGGCGCTCGTCGCCCGCACCGGCCGCCGATGGCTACACCTACGATCTGCTCGCGCAGGATGCCCTCGCCGTGCTCGATGCTCGCGGGGTTTCTCGGGTGGTTCTGGCCGGGGCCTCGATGGGCGCGCATACGCTTCTGAACCTGGCCCTCAATCACCCCGAGCGCGTGGCCGGAATCGTCGTCATCACGCCGGCCTACAGCGGTGAGGAGGATCGGGAGGCGGGTCGGCTGACCCGCTGGGATCGCCTTTCCGCGGGACTGCGGGACGGAGGCGTCGAGGGCTTCCTCGATGCCTACGGCCTGCCGGAGGGGACCACCCCTGAGTTCGCGCAGACCATTCGCACGCTCACATGCCAACGGCTTTCGCAGCACGAACACCCCGATGCGCTGGCCGATGCGCTCCACGCGCTGCCCCGCTCGCGCCCCTTCTCCTCTCTCACGCAATTGGCGGACATCGCTGTTCCGGCTGCCGTAGTGGTATCCAGCGACGCGGCCGATCCTGAGCATCCGGAGGCGTTGGGGATCGCCTATGCCGCGGCGATCCCCAATGCGCGGCTGATCACCGATGTGCCCGGCAAATCTCCGATCGCCTGGCAGGGGAGCCAGCTCTCCCAGATCATCGGCGAGGTGGTGGGAGCCTCCGGGCTCACCTGAACCCGGAGGCTCCAGCTCATCCGACCTGCACCAGGCCTGACCGATCGACCGGCGCCTGGTAGGTGTTGCCACTGAAGCTGGCCTTCCAGCGGATCGGAGTGCGCGCTCGATCGGGGACCCGCACACTGACTCCGTACCCACAGCGCGGACCGACCAGGGCCTTGACGGTGGCCAACTGATGGCCGCCGGAGTAGTACCGCACGGTCACGATTCCGTGGCAGCCAACCGTCGCCGCCGTGGCGGCCGCGAGGCCGATCGTGCCGCTGGACGTCAGCCTCACCGAGCCGCGGCCGGTGGGGCGGTGCCGTAACCCGAGCCCCAGCGTCGTACGGCGACGAGGCCAGGGCAACGTCTCGAAGGTCATGTCGGCTCCATAGGTGGTCGCTGTCGGGCCGTGACTGGAGACCAGCCGGAAGTGGAACACCGTTCCGGGCGCCAGGCCGGGCAGGAGCGCCGTCACCGGCGCCGGTGCCGCGCCGGCCGGTATCGTCGCCAGCAGGGTCTGGAACCCGTAGGCACTCGTCAGCCCGTACTGGAAGTAATAGCTCGTCGCCTGGTTGTTGGGCGCGATGGTCCCCACCAACGTTGCCTTGTTGCGCTCGACGTTCGCGGCCAAGTCAGTGGTCGACGTTGGCGCGGGATTGCCGGTCGTCTTGAACGACCCGATCGGAGTTGTTGACGACCCGTCGGCGTTGGTGGCGACGAGTTCGTAGTAGTACGTAGTGTCGGGCGAGAGGCCACCGATGCGATTCTTCTCGCTTACGGCGGTCGTGCCGGCTCCTACCGTGCCCGCGGCCGCCGGCACTGAGCTGCCCAGGGCATTGGTGGGGCCGTATTCGAATTGATAGGTGGTCGCCAATCCGTTTGGGTTGATCGTCCCGTGCGCCGTGGCGTACGTCTGGCCGATGCCTGTGACCGCGCTTGCCGCAACGGTTGGCGACGATGCCGCGAATGCTGCGGGCGCGCCGAACAGCGCGGCAGTCACCACGGCCAGGGGAATCATTTTCCGCATCACAACCTCCATTGCGGGGCCTCCCGGAGAAGACCGTTTCCTTTCCTGTTGTTAAACCCGGGGGGCGGGCCGCTTATTCGGTTAAGCCTGCGTTGCCGGCAGCTTGCCGCCTCGTGAGGCGCCCGGGCAAAACCTACGTGAGGGGGCCTCGGAGCACGATCGCCGGCGTTATCGGGTGCCGATCGGATGCGCGCGATCTCGCCAACGACCTCCGCGTGGGCAGCCGGGGCTATAACCGACACGAATAAGGCCACCAAAGGCTCTCGATAGCAGTCGGGTAATCCCGTACTCCCTTATAACCGCCACTTGCGGCGCCTATAAGCGGAGCGACAGCCCCTAACCGCGGGTTATGGCTACCTAAATCGGCTGTGAAAGACTGTAAACACCCGTATCCGACGTTCGTGCGGTCCGGTGGGAGACATAACATCGGGCTCCGCCAATGGCTGACCAGCTCTATTCCGCCGAGGAGGCCGCCCAGATACTCGGCTTGCAGCCCCGTACCGTCCGGAACTACGTGCGCCAGGGTCGGCTCCCAGGCGTGCGGATCGGCAAGCAATATCGGATTGCCCGCGCGGACCTGGAAGCCTTCACGGCCGGCGGCCGGGCGCCAGAAGAGCTCCTGCCACGCGGGGGACGGCCGCAGGAGCCGACGGCGGCCGTTCCGTCATTCGCGGAGGTGTCCAGCGTCGTGGAGCTGAACGGAATCGAATCCGCCGGCCGCGACCGGCTTGTGCGTACGCTCTCGGCCGCAGCCCTGGCGGCCTCGAGTTCGGGCGGGGCCACGCTGCGCGTGGAGGGGCTCTACGACGCGGAAGGCCAACGCCTGAAGGTGATCATCGTGGGCCCGCTGGCCGGCGTGGCGGACCTTTTGCGGATTTTGGACGCGTTCACGCGCGGCCCAGACTCGCCCGCCGTCTTCTGAGATAGCTCAGCTCTGCCGGATTGACCGCCGTAGCGATGGCCGCGTCATAGGCGGCGCCGGCGTCCGCGGAGCGCCCCAATCGGCGCAACAAGTCGGCCCGCGTGGCATGCCAGGCGTGGTATTGCCCCAGCTCGAGTCGGTCGACCTCGGCCAAGGCGACCGCCGCGCCGTCGAGCTCCGCGATAACGATCGCGCGATTGAGGGCGACGATGGGGGATGGGTTCAGCGCATAGAGCTGGTCATAGAGCGTGCCGAGCTGTCCCCAGTCGGTGTCGCGGATGTCGCGAGCGAAGGTGTGTACGGAGTTGATGGCAGCCTGGAGCTGGTAGCGCCCGGGTGGCCTTCCGTCCGCGATCAGGGCACGGACGAGCGCATGGCCCTCGCCGATCAGCTCGCGGTCCCAGGCTCCGCGATCCTGCTCCGCCAGGGGCACGAGCTCGCCGTCTGCGCTGACTCGGCTGGTGCGTCGGGCCTCCGTCATCAGCATCATGGCGAGCAGACCGATGGCCTCGTCGGCGTCAGGCAACAGGGCGCAGAGCAGACGTGTCAGGCGGATCGCCTCACCGCACAGGTCGGGCCGCAGGGCACGCTCTCCGCCGGGCAGATAACCCTCGTTGAACACGAGGTAGATCACCGACAGGACGGTGTCGAGCCGGTCGGGCAGGTCCTCGGAGCCGGGGATCCGGTACGGAATACGAGCTGAGACGATTTTGGCCTTGGCTCGGGTGATGCGCTGTCCCACCGCGGCCTCCGTCTTGAGCAGCCCCCGCGCGATCTCTCCGACCGTCAAGCCAGCGACCAGGCGCAAGGTCAGGGCCACCTGGGCTTCACGGGAGAGCGCGGGATGGCAACACATGAACATCAAGCGCAGTCGGTCGTCGCCGATCGGACCGTCGGCGGCTGTGGCTTCGGCCAGGTCGAGGGGCACAGATGTGGTCAACCCGATTCGGCCGATCGCCACAGCGGCGGCATACTTGCGGTCTCGCTGCGCTTCGCGGCGGAGCCGGTCAATGGCGCGGCGGGTGGCCGTGATCATCAGCCACCCGCCGGGGTTGGCAGGAACGCCCGCCCGCCAGTGCTCCACAGCAGCCAGGAACGCCTCAGCGGCTGCGTCCTCGGCGATGTCAAGACTTCGATACCGCCGGGCGAGAGTGGCCACCAACTGGGGCCACTCGCTGTGGTGCAGCTGCGCGATCCTCGCTGCCAAAGCCCGCTCCGGATCATCGGGAGCCCGGGCGGAGGGGGATAGGGGAGGCATTCGTTGGTGTGCGCGTCCGCTCACACGCCCTCGGGCGGGCCCTCCATGAACGGCCGGACCTCGAGCACCTCGCGGCAGGCCACCGAGGCCTCGCGAGCAAAGGCCAGCGCGGCGTCCAGGTCGGCCACATCGATGACCCAGAAGCCTCCCATGTACTCCTTGCTCTCCAGGTATGGCCCGTCGCTGATCTCGGGCCGGCCGCTACGTGGATCCACGGTGGTGCTGGCGCTCTGGTCATGGAGGCCGCCGGCGAACACGAAGATGCCGGTCTCCATGGCCTTTGCGTTGACGACATCAACCGCGGCGATGATCTCGCTCATCTCCGCCGCGGGGCGGCTGCGCGTCTCAGGCCCGTTGTGGACCGCGATCAGGTATTGCGACATGGCTTATCTCCTTGGCTGGTGAGCGATCCCACCGACCGCTCTCATCGGTACCACGTATGGGACAGGCCGGATCCGACAAATGAGCGCGACCGGCCTAGAGAAAGTCGATTTCGGTCGGGGCCGAGGGCTCGAGGTCGATGACCCGGAAGCCGAACCTTTCCGCCAACCGGTCCGCCACCAGCGAACGGTGACAGGCTGCCGCGGTTGCCTCAACGCACATCAGCGCCGCCACACCATGGACCGGCAGCCGCCGCACCAGCGGCTCGAGCGGAACCAGGTCGAGTATTTCCCTCGTGTAGGCGAGCACATACTCCGGTGAGAGCTGCTCGCGGGAACGCTTGCCGACGCCCTGGCGCGCGTCATCGCGATACTGCAACTCGCGCATTTCCGTGTCCGGAGCCAACTCCGGGTGATGCTCGTAGCCGATCCTCGCTTCCGCCAGGCGGGCCTGAAGGCGGTTCGCATTCGCCCACGCGTACTGTGGACCGCGCACGCCGCGACGCTGGCGGATGTCGATCACCTGTGTGACTCCAGCGGCATCCAGCGTCCGAACGAAGCTGGGGCCATCAAACTCGTACACGCCAATCGTTGCGATTGTGGGCACGGGTCAACGTTAGCTGGGGTCCGCCTGGAGCCGCCATAGGCATGGCCGCCGCCGGCCCAGGTGGCATGGACGGCGAGATCCGGACCTCGATCCACCGGGAAGGAACCACGCGGCTTGGGCGTCCTCTAAGCGAACCCGGTACTGAGGGCGGCCGCCGCCAAGCACGCCCGGCCGGCATATCTAGGAGGAAATCGTCATGGGTGCAGATTTTTCGGTCGCTTCCGTCCCGCGTGTTGTGCGCCGGCTGGAGCAGGGATGCCGGGGACTTCGTTTCAAGCCCAAGCTGCTGATGATCGCCTTTGCGTTCGCGCTGCCGCTCAGCCCAGCGGTGGCCGAGGCGGCGACGCCCTATTTGGCCACGGTCCCGCAAGAGACGCTGCCCCTGGCGCCGACCGTCCCGAATAACGGCAACCAAAATCCCTATGGGATCGTCACGGTGCCGCGGAGTGTCGGCTCCTTGCACAGGGGCGCGTTGCTGGTCAGCAACTTCAACAATGACGGCTCCAACGGGGGTGAGCAGGGGACCGGGACCACCATCGTTCAGATCCCGCCCGCAGGCAGCAAGGGCACCGCGTCCGTGTTCGCCCGGCTCAGCCCGACCTCTGTCAGCGGGGGCGTGGGGCTGACCACCGCACTGGCCGTGACTCGGAGCGGGTTCGTGTTCGCGGGCAACCTCCCAACCTCTGACGGCACGTCCGCCACGGCCAGAGCCGGCGGAATACTGGTCTTCAACAGCCACGGGGAGCTGATCGAGAGGGTGGCCGGCGGGCCACTCAACGGGCCGTGGGACATGACCGCGACCGAAGAGGGTGACCTCACCACTCTCTACGTGACCAACGTGCTGAACGGTACGGTTGAGAACTCGCCTCGCACCGTCGACCAAGGGACCGTGCTCCGCATGCGCTTTTTGACGGTCCCGGGCATGGCGCCGATGCTGCTCAACCAGACGGTCATCGCCAAGGGCTTCCCGGAGCGGACCGATCCTGCGGCATTGGTGGTCGGCCCCACCGGCGTGGCACTGGGCAGCAACGGCACCCTCTATGTCGCGGATACGAACGCCGACCGCATCACGGCGGTTCCAGATGCGAACACTCGGGAGTGGCCAATCGACGATGGCGGCACCACGGTGGCGTCGGGCGGCGAGCTCAACACGCCACTGGGACTGACGCTTGCTCCCAACGGGAACCTCCTGGCCGCCAACGGCGGTGACGGGAACATCGTCGAGCTGACCCCTTCAGGGGTCCAGGTCGCCACCGTTACCGCGGACGACGCGAGCGTGCCCGGCGGGGCCGGAGTTCTCTTCGGGCTCACCGTTTCCCCGATTACTGACCAGCTGTACTTCGTCGACGACGGAAGCAACGCCGTCGGCGTGTTCACACCTCGCTGAACGCTCCAGGCTGGGTTGGCCAGCGGGCCGGCCCAGCCTTGCGTAATGAGCGCTCGGGTCGGCCCCGCCGGCTTCACCTGGGAAGCGCCTAGGGGTAATCGATTGTGTTGCCCTGCCCGTGTCGATGCCTGAGGTAGGACACTACCGCTGCGCGGGCGACCTTCACCTCAGCTGCTGGTCGCGCCCCCGGCCAGGTCACGGTCACCGTCAGCAGGTCCACGTCGTTGGTGGCCATGAGTTGATGGTTGTTCGGGAACCATGACGCCCAGGGCCCCAGGCCCGGAAGGGCCCGGGGCGGGTGGAACCCAGGAGGGGGTGGGCCAAAAATCTGCGCCGCCTCGCTGACGGTCCGCAGCAGCCGGAAGTACGCCGATGGCCCGTTGTCCACGTTGATCATCACGCGCACCCGGCGACCGCGGGTGCGGACCTGGAACTCGCATTCCGGCATGCCGTTGGAACCGACCGACTTGGCGTAGCCGAGTGTGCTCGGGGTGACGTTCAGATCCTGGGCGATTGCCTGCTGAGCCTTGAGCTCGCAGATCGGCGGCCGCGCTCGTGCGCTGCCGCCGCAGGCGCCGAGCAGGAGCATCGCGCTGACGGCGGCCGGAGCGCATCGTGCGACGACGGGGTATCGGAGGTCGCGTGAGCTGGCTGCTCGTCTGAGCATGGCCGGAATCTATCCGGCCCGCGGGTGCCGCGGGATTAGAGAGTGACGATCACGAGGGCCGCGTAGGGGGTGGGGCCGAGGGTGTGACGCCGACCGGTTTCAGGTCGACGATGTTCAGCCAGTCGGCGACGCCCAACAGCTCAAACATGCGACGAACCTGACCCCTTCCGCGGACAAGCACCAGCCGGCGGCCGCTTCGGTGAGCCCGGTTGTCAGCGTCGACGAGCGCGTGAATGCCGGCGCTGTCAACAAAGGTGAGGTCGCGTAGATCGATCGCCAGGAGTCGTGCGCCGGAGAGCGCCCGCTCCACCGATGCCGTGAGGTCCTTGGCGCAAGTCAGGTCGAGCTCGCCGTGCAGACGCAGCCAGGCTGCGTCACGGCCGTTGTGTTCGAGTTCGGACTGGAACGGGGGTGGCGGCGCACGCGTTACCTCTGGCGGCGCGGGGGGTGGTACATGGGACATGGCACGCCTCCGGGATCGAAGCTGATTCCTCGGAAGTCAGAGCTGTGCTGCCGCCGCATGTGAGCAGCCTCACGGGGATGCCCTCCAGGCAGAAAACTACCACCGCCACCAAATCCCCCTGGGATGCTCCAGGACGGTCGCGGGGCGCGACGGTGACCAAATCGCACCAGCCGGCTCAGCTTGGCTGGGCCGGCTTCTCGCGGCCGGCCTCAGTCGATGACTTCGTGTCTACCGACGGCGCCAGGAAAAACAGTTCGATCTCGATGTCAGGCCCGACGTGGTGGTCCGAGATGAAGGCCAGGACCCGGCGGCCGGACAGGTCCTGGACGGCGCTGATGAACTTATCCTGCATGGCGTTCTGGAACTCGTTGCGGGTCTCCTGAACGATCGTGCTGCGCTGAACCTCGATCATGGTCTTCTCGACGTCCGTGTAGACCCCGCCAAGCACGCACGCGAGAAGATCGTCGCCCAAGAGGACCGTCTTGGCGGTCACCGGTACCCGGTGGTAGTAGCGGGAGTGGAAGTCCACCATCGCTCCGGTTACAGCACTCAGCAGTTCATCGCCGCTCAGCGCTCGGTCGGGAATGGCCATACGGCCTGCTCTCTCGTCCTCCGAATCGAGTGCGCACGCAGGGCAGAAGGGCGAGAACCGAACGAGGTCTCTCCAAGCATAGGTCACCTGGGTGTTTTGATCTCCGGGCCCGGCACGGTACGCTCAGAAGGCCTGTGAATCCGCTAAATGCGAGACAGCATCCGCCCAACCACGGGGAGGTTCTCACCTCGATCTCGGACGGCCTGGTGGCTCTGCTCAAGGAGTTCTACGGCCGGGGGCCGACCCGGGCAAAGTCCTACTACGAAGACGACCTGGTTGTCTGCGTGTTGCGCGGGGGCTTTACCCGCGTCGAGCAGACTCTGCTCGAGGGCGGCCGCACCCTGGCCGTTATCCAGCAGCGCATGGAATTCCAGGACCTCATGCGACATCGCTTCGAGGCGGTCATCGAGTCTGCAACGGGCCGGCCCGTGATCGGCTACATGAGCGGTAATCAGCAGGACCCCGACATCATGTGTGAGGTCTTCATACTGGCTCCGACCGACCTGGTCGACGACGACGAGCGGTCGCGCCCGGAGCCGCCGGCCACTTGAGGCGAAGTCAGGGTGTTCTCACACCCGCGTGTTGGCCCTTTCCGAGACGGGTAGAGTAAATAGGCGAGGGCAGTGCCGTGATGTCCGAGCTTGGCTCAGGCCGCGCAGCCTTGACTTCTGAAAGCGTCCCCGCTCTTTGGAGGTCAGGTAGGTATGACGAGTGTCCCCACGGCAGCGGCAGCCACTGCCCATATGCCACGCGCGCCCCGGTCCATGGCGACCAGCGACGAAGTCGCGTTGCGTGAGCGGCTTAAGTCCTATGCGCACCCGCACCTCGGGCGCAGCGTCGCGGACGTTTTCAGCTCACTGCTGCCCTACCTGGCGCTATCGGTGCTCATGTACTTCACCCTCCACGTCTCCTACCTGCTCACCCTCGGCTTGGCCCTCCCGACCGCCGGCTTCCTGGTGCGGACCTTCGTCGTCTTCCATGACTGCACACACGGTTCTTTCTTCCCAAGCAAGCGCGCGAACGCCTGGGTAGGCACGGCTCTGGGTCTGTGTACGTTCTCTTGCTTCGCGTCCTGGCGGCAGGCCCACCTGGTCCACCATGGAACCGCCGGCGATCTCGATCGTCGGGGAGTGGGGGACCTGCCGACCATGACCGTCACCGAGTACCAGGCCCTATCCCGGCCCGCGCGCTTGGCCTACCGACTGTTTCGCAACCCGGTCATCATGTTCGGCGTCGGCCCGTTCATCGCCCTGATCCTCCAGCCGCGCTTCGTCCCACGGTCGGCCAGGGCCCGTATCAAGCGCCGCGTGCACGGGACCAATCTCGCCCTGGCCGCACTCCTTGCCGCCCTGTGCTGGCTCATCGGCTGGCAGAATTTTCTCTTGATAGAGGTGCCCACCGTGATGATCGGCGGCGCCGTCGGAATCTGGCTGTTCTTCGTCCAGCACCAGTTCGACGATGTCTATTGGGCCAACACCAAGGACTGGAATTACGCGGACGCCGCGCTACGTGGGAGCTCCTACCTGAAGCTGCCCAAGCCACTTCAGTTCTTCACCGGAAACATCGGGCTGCACCATGTTCACCATCTGAACGCCCGGATCCCGAATTACAACCTGCAGCGCGCTCATGATGAGAATCCCATCTTCCATGGGGTGCCGGTGCTCAAACTGCGGGGTGGGTTGCGCGCTGTGCGACTGAAGCTCTACGACACCGACCAGCGCGCCATGGTCACATTTGCCCAGGCGGATGCGATGAAGCGGCCCAAATCCGCCAGTGATCACGTTGACGCGGCGAGGCTTCCCGCGCTCGACTCGATTCTCAAGCGTGCTCAGGACGCCGGGCTCGATCCCAAGCGCGTGGCGAACGCCCTCGGTGCGAGCGCTCTTGCATCGAAGCAAGAGTGACGGCGCTACTTCATCGCGAACTTCCACTTGGCCGGCTTGGCGTCGTTGCCGCCCTGGTTGGTCCCGTCGACATAGAAGAGGTAGTGGCCCTTCTTCAACTTGTTGGCATAGAACTTGGGCGAGGTGCACGCCTTGTAGTGCAGCGGGTGCCCGTTCAACATGAGATCGCAGATGAACTTCTTGGTGCCGTGCGCGGTGAATCGAAAGAAGGCCTGCTTTTTCTTGTGGCTGATTATCGCCTGCGTGATCTTCGTGTGCGACGGCGGCTTGCAGTTCAACTTGGCCATGCGGGCGATCGCCGGCATCGAGTTGGCCCGAGCCGTGTTCGCGCAGGGTGTCGGCGCGAAATCCACGTGAATGTCGCCGAGCCCGCCCGCGAACGACGGATCGGCGAAATCGAAGCCGTATACCTGGGTCGGAACTCCGAACGGCGCCGGGCAGTTGAATCCGCCAACCGCGTCTGGATCGCAGAATTGAGGGTCCCCCAGAGAGAAGCCGAAGCCGAATTCCGAGTGAACGTCGGACAACGGAGAGCTGTTGGCGTTGGCCGGTGGAGAGTTGGGGTCGAGCGTGACGGCTCCCATCGGGGCGCCGCTGCTGGGTAGGTCGATGACGGTAAGGCAGTACGCCGTCGTATAGACCAGGTCGGGGCACGAGCCTGGCTTCGTGATCGCTGTGACCTGAAGACCCTGACCGTGCGGGTTCATCGGCGATCCGTTGACCTCGATGCTGTCGTAGATCACGTTGAGCGACGCCAGCCCGAAGCCGAAATCCGTCTGCGGGCCGTTGGGCTCGCGATTGGAGAGGTAGATCAGCACGCTCTGCCCTGGAGGCACGATAAGTCCCGTGCATTTGAAAGCGCCCGTCCCGTCGGCGGTGCAGGTGGTCCCCGTGGTACTCGTCGTGACCGAGTTCAGTGGCAGGGGAGAGCTGTTGCCCACCCCGTCGACCTCCTTGATGTCGGTGTAGCTGGACGACTGGTTGGTCACCGTCAGCTGTGTGGTGTCTGGGGGGAGGTACCCGGCCGCTGTCGGCGAGGGTCCCTGCGGCAGCGTGATGCTCGCCGACACCTGGAGGCCCGTGCCATCGGCGTTGGGGGCAGAGCCATTGATCTGGATCTGGCCGATGTCGGTGGCGAAGGACGCTGCCGCAGTCGCCGGCATCCAGAGCGCCGCGCTGACGATCGCCAAACAGGCCAGGGGAGCCAGATAGAGCCCTCGCCGCATCAGGCCTCGCCCGCCTGCCCCAGCCCCGCGGAATACAGACTTCATCAGCACCCTCCAGGTTGGTCTTCGCTACTCGCGCCTCCGGCGCGCGGCAACATATCGCACCGGGGCGCACCCTGAGCGCCGCGCAACGATCCCGTTAGTTCAGATTGACGGCGCGGGGTATGCGCTCCCCGCCCTACTTGACGCTCGCGGCTTGGGTTCGTGCTCGTGCCTCTGCGAGCGCCGCTGCGCGCATTGCGCGCGCCTTCTCCTGGTCGGCGCGCACGTCGGCACGGCCGGTGGCGAGGTTCGTCAGCAGCGGCACGAGGATCGTCGTGACGGCGACCGGTCCCAGCCCGAGCTGCAGCCAGTCCCAAAGCGTGTTTCCCTGATATCCAGTCCAGGCCCAGCTGCCTGCATAGCCTCCCACCACCGTTACCACGAGGCCGACCGCCAGAAGCCCGGCAGCCGCGAAATGGAAGGCGTTGACATCGCGCCCGGTGGATGGCCAGGCCTTGACCGTCAGTACCGCCAGCGGCAACAGCATGAGGGTCATCCAGTCCCAGAGCGTCTGGCCGCGGAAGCCAGTCCAGGCGAGCGGCGCAAGGTAACCGGCAGCGACGAACGCGGCGAAACCCAGGATGGCCATCCCGAGCACGCGGCGGCGAGCGGCGCTCATGTAGGGGGAGAACCTCAGCCACAGCGGAAAGATCGCCAGGGCGAGCGGAAGCAGCAGCAGGTTCATCCAATCCCACACCTGATTGCTGCTGTCGAAACCCGTCCACGACCAGTTGAAGACATAGCCGCCGATGAAGCCGATGGCCAGCGCCACCAGGGCCACGCCGAACACTGCCGTCTGAAGACGCGCGGTGCGAGACGGGGTGGGGGTCTGCAGGGTGGCCAGCGCCTCCGCCGTCGCCGGAGCGTGAATGCGGGCGGCCAGCGCAAAGGCGTCGGCCGCGGGTGGCCAATCCATATCGGCGCTCTTCAGGCGCTCCATGATCCCGCGCTGCATCGTGAAGCGCAGCATGTCTGAAAACGCCAGATCATCGCCCGGCGCGATCCCTTCGAGCTTCGCCAATAGATGGACGCCCAACAGTTCGTCTTCCGCGAGTGTGATCGAGACCGCTGTGCTCGCCGCTTCAGCCATGTTGCTGCAACCCTCCTTGTCGTCGTAGCGCGCGGAAACCCTACTGCGGACCGGGGGGACGCGGGAGGAGTCTCGTCCCATTGACGCATTCGTTGTTGCGGAGCGCTGAAATGACACCGCAGTGTTGTCGGCAGATGCTGTCCGTCATCCCTGCTAGGTCTCGATTCATGACGTTCTTACCCGCCCACGAACGAGCTAGCTTGAATGCTCGATAATGCACGTTATGTAACCCGACCACGAAAGTTTCGGGCGTTTGAGCCTCGTCTAGAGGATTGAAGGCGCGACTACTACGACCGTGCCACGGCGTATTCGTCGTCGGTGACGTGACGACCCCACGTGACTGGGCTGCCGGATTCGTCATTCTGCTGCATGGCGATGTGTGCCATGAACCGGTTGGGTGCTGCTCCGTGCCAGTGGTTCTCATCGGGCTCGAAGAAGACTCGGTCACCCGGCCGGATCATTTCGATCGGACCCCCTTCGCGTTGGCAGAGTCCCAGGCCCTCGGTCACGAAAATCGTTTGGCCGTGAGGATGCGTATGCCATGCGGTCCGGGCACCGGGTGCGAAGTGCACGCTGGCGGCCGCGAAGGTTGATGTGGCGGCGGGACCGGCGACCGCATCTATGTAGACCTCGCCGGTGAACCAGTCGTCCGGACCCTTCATCGTGTCGACACTGCTGCGGGTTAGCTGCACGGAAGGCTCCTATTCGCCTGGATTCAATTGATCAAACCTACCGCGCCCGGACAGCAGTGCGGGTGTAGCTTGCCGTCGGTTTGCACCTTATGTAAACCGATATGAGGGTGGAGGGCGCTTCCGTTTCCATCCCCCAGTGCGCGGCCGAAGGCCGCCGGTGATGGCTCTGAGGTCCTGGCATGATGGGTCCGAGTGGGACTGACGTCAGGAGCGGCTCACAGCCGGCGCGTCTTGGTCACCGGCGCGACCGGGTTCATAGGCGGTCGCCTTGCCGCGGCGTTGGCCCTGGATGGGCAGCGGGTGCGATGTCTGGTCCGCGACGCCAACACTGCTCGGGCGCGTCAGCTCGCCAGCCAGGGCCATGAATTACACGAGGGAAATGTGCTCGACGCGGCCAGCCTGGCCGGAGCTGGGCACGAGGTCGACGTCGCCTACTACCTGATCCACGCGATGGGGCGAGGCGCCTCCGGCGATCTTGTGGCGACCGAGCGCGCGGCCGCTACGGCCTTTGCGAGCATGGCTAAGCGTGAGGGTGTGCGGCGGGTCATCTACCTGGGCGGACTGGGCGAGCCCCGCTCCAACCATCTGCGTAGCCGTCACGAAACCGCCCAGTTGCTGCGCCAGCATGGTCCGGCGCTGACCTATTTCCGGGCCGGCATGGTGGTGGGTCCCGAGAGCGAGTCCTACCGCACGCTCAAGTACCTCGTACAGCGGCTGCCCGCGATGATCGCTCCGGCGTGGCTGAACAACGCAACCCAGCCGGTTTCAATCGACGACACGCTCAGCTACCTCCTGGCGGCGCTGGAACTCGAGGCGACAACCGGACTTGAGATCCAGATCGGCGGTCCCGACATCCTGAGCTACGCCGAGATGCTCGATCGTATGGGCGAAGCGCTCGGAATCCGCAGTCGTCCGCGGATCCCCGTACCCCTGATCACCCCTTGGCTCTCCTCACTATGGATCGGGCTGGTCACTCCCGTGGACGCCGGGGTCGCGCGGAAGCTCATTGAGGGCTTGGCGGTCGCTACGGTGGTGACAGATCCGGCCGGAATGAGACTGTTCAACATCCAGCCGATCGGGTTTGCCGAGGCGTTGCGTCGGGCGGTCGCCGCCGATCCGGAGCTGGCCGGGCCACCTGGCTGAGATCACCAACCCGATGTGCCGGGTGCGCCCTTGAACGGTCCTTGGACCTCGTTGGTGATCCAGCCCCCGTAGAAGTCTCCGGCCTGGGCTTTGACCCGCTCGTCGTCGAGCCAGGCAGCGTCAACCCGACCCGGGTAGAACGCGATGTGGCCCGCGAGCGCCTCGTAGCCGGGTGTGGGCTCGCGATAGGTCCACGCCACCGTCCGGACGAGACGATCGCCGACCCGCGCGTCGAGGTAGTTGGCCACACCCTTGAACTCGCAGAAGGTAGGTCTGGCGTCGCTGTCGAACAGCAGCTCCGTGCGCGCATCGCGCTGTGGGAGGTAGATCGTCGGCGGGTGGCTCGTTTCCAGGACCCGCAGCGCGGCCCGCGAGCGAGCGAGTTCGGCACCGGCCAGCTCGATTCGAACCTCGCGACGGCAGGACTCCACCGCGGGTGGTCGCGGATAGCTCCAAACGGACTCGGAGCCATGAACGGGAGACTGAGCAGGCATCCGCTGACAGCCTAGCCGAGCCATCTCACCGCGCTAGCCGTTCTACCGATTCGAGCATGGGGCTACGCTGTGGGTGACCGAGGGCTGCCCCGGTGGGGCCCCAAAACGACCGTGTAACAGATTCGCAGGCTGCCGTGACTACATCACTGGACATGCTGTGCTCTTCTCATCCCCTGCCGGCGCCCATCCTCCAATGGGTCGCTCGGTCGCACATCGGTCACGTTGATGACTGATCAACCGCCATTTGGTCCGGATGGACTGACCAGCGACGACTCTGCTCCCTCACAGGGCGGGGCGGCAAATGATGAGGTCCGCCAGGAGGCGTGGAGCAAACCGGTGGGGCGACGCACCGTGCTGTCGGTGCTCGGACTCGGTGCGCTCGGAACGTTGTTCGGCTCTCACGTGCAGGACGGGATCACCAGTCTGCTCGACTCGGTGCATGCGGGCGGGATCGCGAGCGTGCTGCCCGGCGGCGGCCAGTTCACGCTCTACACAGTCACCAACGGTTATCCCGCTGCGCCCGCCGACTTTCGGCTGCGAGTGGACGGGCTCGTTCAGAAGCCGCTATCGCTGTCGGTGGCCGACCTTCGTTCGCTTCCGGCGACGCGACTCACGCATAACTTTCAATGCGTCACCGGCTGGGTGGTGAACGACGTCCACTGGGTCGGCGTGCGCTTGGTTGACCTAGCCGACCACGCTGGCGCGCATCCCGCAGCCTCGGCGTTCAAGTTCACGTCGTTTGACGGGATCTATACCGAGAGCCTCACGATCAAGCAGGCGCGCGAGACCGGAGCGATTGTCGCTTACTCGATGTTGGGGGCCCCGGTAACGCGGGAGCACGGTGGCCCGCTACGGCTGTACGTACCGGAAATGTTCGGGTACAAATCGATCAAGTGGCTCTCTCGGATTGAGCTCGTGCGGCACGCTGAGCTCGGGTACTGGGAGCAGAACGGCTACGCGGCCAACGCCTGGATCAACGGGCACCCGTCCGGCCAGGCTGTGTGAGGGTCGAGCACCATGGGCGCGACGCATGTCACCGCTGAGGAGTCCAAACAACGGGTGGTCCTCCGATTCGACCGCGTTGAGCGTGGCGTGCACTGGGTCAACGCTTCGCTGTTCCTGGTCCTCATCGCCACTGGCGCAGCGTTGTATTTCACGCCGCTGATCGCCCTCGTTGGCCGGCGCCGGCTGATCGAGCAGGTGCACCTGTATGTCGGGCTCGCGCTGCCGCTGCCGCTACTGCTCGGACTCGTCGGCCATTGGGGCCGCGGGCTGCGTCGTGACGTCAGCGGCATCAACCGGTGGACGGAGGAGGACATGAAATGGCTGCGCGGACTGGTCGATAGCGCCTCGGGCCGCCAGCGGACAGCTCGCCGACCGCGCCTGGGAAAGTTCAACCCTGGACAGAAGCTGAACGCGGCCTTCGTCGTCGGCGCCGGGCTCGTGATGCTCGGAACGGGAGCGCTCCTACGCTGGTACATACCCTTCCCACTCTCGTGGCGGGCTGGCGCCACATTCGTGCATAACTGGCTGGCGTTCGGCATCGTGATCATGATCCTGGGCCACATCGCACTTGCGCTCTCGGACCGGGAGGCGCTGGGCGCCATGCTGCGAGGCCGTGTCAGTCGAGTATGGGCGGCTAAACACGCGCCGGCGTGGCTTGAGGAATGGGACGACCAGTCGCCCTTGTAGATTCAATCGTCAGACCGCCGGCCCGGGGTGGGTAGCCGAACAGGCTGGCCAGACCTGGACTCCCGCCGCCGGGGCCGGATATGTCGCAGCGACGGATCGATCTCCTCAGCCTCCTGACGTTCGTCGCCGTCGGCCTGCCCGACGGGATGCTCGGTACAGCGTGGCCGGCGATGCACCGGAGCTTCCACGTCCCCATCGGTGATCTCGGCGTGATCCTGCTCGTGCAGACCGTAGGGTCTGTTCTCGCGACTGGCCTGGTCAATGGGGTAATGCGGCGCGTTGGGGTCGGAGCCCTACTCGGCGCAGCTGCCGTCATGGCAGGCGCGGCCGCCGCAGGTTACGCGGTGGCCCCCGCCCTTGCCATGGTGTTGTCCGTGGCCGTCCTGTTCGGGATCGCCAGCGGCGCTAGCGACGCAGGGCTCAACGCCGTGATCGGTGTTTCCGGTCGTGGTCGCCTGCTGAATCTGCTGCACGGTGCATACGGGGTGGGGACGGCAATTGGCCCCCTGCTCGTGACCGGGGCGCTACTTGTGGGGTCTTGGCGCGCCGCTTACGTCGTGCTGATCGCCGCCCAGCTGTGGATCGCCTGGCAGTGGTTTCTGCACCGCCGCCTGGAAGCCGCCAAGCGTGATTCGGGCCACGACCGGGGGCGCGCCAACGACTCGGCCCAGCCCGTGCGACGTCTGGTTGTGCTGGCTGGTGTCGCGGTGTTCTTTGTTTACACGGGACTCGAGGTCGGGGCCGGCCAGTGGGAGACGGTATTCGACCGAGACCGACTGCACATGAGCGCGGCCGCCGCGGGGCTAGCGACTTTCGGCTACTGGGGGGCTCTGACAGCCGTGCGCATCGCGCTGGCCCTGGTCCCGCGCCCTCCAGGTCAACAGACCATCGTCCGGGTAGGCGGCGGCCTGTCACTGGCGGCCGCCGCCCTCATCTGGCTAGCCCCCACCGTCGCTCTCAAGGTGGCCGGCTTTGTCGTGCTCGGCGGGGCCCTCGCCGGCATTTTCCCCGCACTGATCGCCCTGACCCCGAGCCGTGTGGGCGCCGAGCACGGGGCCCGAGTGATCGCCTGGCAGATCGGCGCGGCCGCCTCGGGCGCAGCAGCCATCTCGGCCATCATCGGCCTACTGATCGACGCCGTAAATCTGGGCGTGTTGGGACCATCACTCACTGCGCTCTCCGCTGTCCTGGTCGTGGGGTGCGCAGTTCTGCACCGCTTCGAGGGCACGCCGGATCCAACCAGCCAAACCGTGCACCGGTGACACGGGCCGAGTGACAACTGGAGCGCTGGCTGGCCGAATGCAGCTGATCGCGCTGTGCATCGCCCTCTAAGATGATGACTTCTGACCGATGACGTGAGCCTTCCGCTGATCGACCGCCGGACCCTCCTGAAGGTCATGGGAGCCGGAGCCCTGGCTGCGCCGGCTGTAGCGCTGCTGCAGGACGCCACTGAGAATGGTTCTGTGGCGATGGCCGCGCCCGGGAGCAGAAAGCCCGCAGCGGCGAATGCTCAAGCGCCGAGCGTGACCCTTGGCGGCGCCGGTGTGCGCCCGCCCTCGATACCGCTGGCCGTGCGTTCGCCCTACCTGTCCACCTGGCTGCCGGCGACGACACTCACGGCCGGTGCTCCACAATTCTGGGATGGGGCCACCCGCGGCTTCGTCGGCTTGGTCAGGATCGATGGCCAGCTTTACGCCTGGGCGGGCCAGCCGGCACTGACCAGCGGCGCGGCGGTGCCGGCACTGACGGCGGTCTCGACCGAGGTGACTGCTACGCGCTCGATCTTCACCGCTGAAGCCGGTGGGGTCGAGCTCGTGGCAGAGTGGCTCTCCCCGGTCGAGCCAGGGAACCTGCAGCTGCAGTCGGTCCCGCTCACGTTGTTGACCATCACCGCGAGCTTCACCGACGGGCTCGCTCACGACGTGCAGATCTACGCCGACATCACCGGCGAGTGGGTTTCCTCAGATGAAAGCGCGTTGATCGATTGGCAGACGACTTCCGACACGACCGGTCGCTACTGGACAGTGGGGCTGCAGACCCCGCAGCCGCTCACCGAGACTTCCCAGATGGCCAACTGGGGCACCGTCGTCTGGGCGGCGCCAGCTGGAGCCTCCCCCACCTACCAGTCGGGCGATTCGGTGACGGTGCGCAGCCAGTTCGCTTCAAGCGGATCACTGCAAAACAATTCGGACCCGAACCCGCGAGCCATCAACGTGAACCAGCCGGCATTTGCTTTGGCAGTCGATTTGGGCACCTCTGGCGGCTCGACCAGTTTTGCGCTCGGGCATGTGCGCACCCCGTTGATCAGCTACGGGCAGCCAGCGACTCAACTGCTGCCTCTCTGGACGACCTACTGGCCGGGGTGGCAGGAAATGACAGCGGCCTTCCTCACCGGCGGGGCCTCCGCACGCCAGCGGGCGGCCGCGCTCGACGCGCAGCTGGAGGCGGACGCGACGGCAGCCGCCGGACCGGGCTACGCGGCCGCGTGTGCTCTGGCGCTGCGCCAGTGCTACGGGGGCACCGAGCTGGCCATCGGTCCCCGTGGGAATCCGTGGCTGCTGGGCAAGGAGATCTCCTCCGACGGCGACACCAACACGGTTGACATCTTCGACCAGGCGTTCCTAGCCTGGCTGTGGCTGGATCCCGCACTGATCCCCTTGGTGATGGCGCCGATCCTGGAGTGGTGTGCATCTTCGGCTTGGCAGGCCCCCTCGGCCTGGTCCGGAATCGCCGACCCGTATTACTGCGTGCACGACTTGGGCGTCTATCCGGTTGCCTCCGGACGTGTGCCCGGTTCGGGGGAGCAGATGCCGATTGAGGAATCAGCCGGGATGCTGATCATGGCCGCTGCCTATGCCCGTGCTGTCGGAGCATCGACGGCGCTGCCCTTTCTGAGCCAGTGGCAGCAGCTGTGGGCCCAGTGGGCCGAGTATCTGATGACGCAGGTGCCGAGCCCGGCCACTCAGCTCACCACCGATGACTGGGCTCCCAACTACGCGACGCTGACGGGATCTGTGAACCTCGGCATCAAGGCCATCGTCGGACTGGCCGCGGCAAGCCAGATCGCGACCGTCCTGGGCGACAATGCCAACGCCTCTACCTGGCTGCAGGCGGCCACCGGCAACGTGGGCCCGTGGATGAACCTCTCGACCGACGCGGCGGCGGGCACGTTCCTGAATGTCGCGCAGGGCGCGACCGGGACCTGGTCATCGCTCTACAACGCCTATTACGAGATGGTGATCGGGGTCGCGCTGGTGCCGGATGAGATCGCCGCAAACCAGGCGGCCTTCTACCTGAACCAGCTCACCACCTACGGGATGCCGCTCGAGACCGCCGCAGGCGACATCAACAAGGTCGCCTGGCTGTTCTATCTAGCCGCTTGGCTCAACGGTTACCCGGTCGCCGGGCAGCTGATGAGCCGTAACGTCGCCTACATCAACGACACGCCCTCGCTCGTGCCGTACGGCGACCGCTACCACACAGATACAGGTGTCGAGGTGAGCGGGATCGAAGCCCACCCCACCCTCGGCGCCGTCTTTGCTCTTCTCGCCGCCGGGGTGACGCTGCCAACAGCAACGGCGGCCAGTCCACCGCCCCAGACAGCGTCTGCGCCGGTGTCAATCACGGTCACGGCGTCCCCCCCGCCCCAGCCAACGCTCACGATCTATATCAGCCATGGCGGGCTGAAAGTCTCAGGGAGAACGGTGAGCGTCCGTGTCCACGGTACGAAAGCTGCTGCGTGCCATGGTTCGATCAAGATCGTCTGTTCACACGTCGTGACGCTCAAGCATCACCGGCGCAAGCGGGAGAACACCGTCATCGGGCACGCCAACTATTCGATTGCCGCCGGCGGGACACGCACGGTGAAGATCAAGCTGACCGCGGCCGGTCACAAGCTCCTCCAGAACACCAAAGGCGGCCGCTTATCGGTCGTCCTGCGCGCAACAGTGGTTGGCGGTAGCTCCACCTCCAAGCGCACGACGATTCACGATCCAGCGCGGTCGTTGCGCTCGTAGGCCACGCGCGACGCGCAGCTCCAGGACTTGATCAGCTCCCGGCGGACCCGTCGCTCCACGGAAGGCAGCAGGAGCCATTCTGGAGCTAAGCCCCCCGGTCATACCGGCTGAACAGCCCCTCCAGCTCGGGTGTCCCCAGGCGCGCACCCAGGCCCGCCATGAGTGCGATACGGGCCGCGGGCGCCGACAGCGACCCGCAGCACACAATGGCGCCTGAGCGCAGGTCGACCTCGCTTCCGTCAAAACCGTAGGTGTGGCTCAAGAGGGCGCCGCGCCATGGCCGTGGAACGGCGACCACCGGCATGGTGGCGGCCACCTCTTGCAGGGCGGTCAAGAAGTTCGGGGGCGTATGTCCGCCACCGGGGACACATACGACCAACCCGTCACAGAGCGCGCCCGCAGCAGTCGCGAACGCCGGGTTGGAGGCAAGCCCCGCGGTCAGAATCTCCACCGTGGCGTCGAGCTGGGTGACGTCGATGGCCGGCAGTCTTGGCGGCCCCCAGCGTCGGACGAAACGGCCTTCCACAATATCTCCAACTGGAGCAGACAGCGGTGAGGTGAAAGCATCGATGTGGGTGCTGTCGGCCTTGCGGACGTACCGAGCCGCGTGCACTTTGCCGGCGAACACCACGAGCACTCCCATCGCTCGTGATTCCGGCTGCGCGGCGACAGAAACGGCGGCGCTCAGGTTGGCCGGCCCGTCAGCGCCCGGAGTCGTCGCGGTCCTCATGGCGCCGGTGAAGATGATGGGTGCGTCACCGGCGTAGATGAGGTCACAGAGAAACGCAACCTCCTCGAGCAGGTCTGTGCCGTGCGTGATGACCACCGGGATCCCGCGGCGGGCGAGGTCCACAGCGCGCTGGCACAGTGCGAGTGCCTGGCCGGTGGTGAAATGCACGCTCGGCACGGTGGCGAAGACCTCGGCCTCGACCTCTGCGCCCATCTGCCGCTGTAGCTGCTCGACTACGTCCGTAGATGGATGCGCCGGTGAACCGGACATGGCGATGGTGCCGCCAGCGACGAGCAGGCGAACCTGGGGGCGCTCAGCGGCCATCGGCCAGCAGGGACGTAAAGCGCTCGACGGCGATGTTGCCTCCGGAGAGCACCACTCCGACACGCCGGCCACGAACGTCGACCAGACCTGACAGCACAGCGGCGAGGGCGCTCGAGCCGCTGGGCTCAACCACGAGTTTCTGGCGTTCGAAGAGGTAGCGCATCGCCCCCAGTATTTGTTCGTCGCTGACGCCGACAACGTCCTCGACGAGTTCTCTCACTACTGCGAAGGTGCGATCACCCGGAGACGGCAGCTGTTGCCCGTCGGCGATTGTCCTTTCGACGTCTACCTTCACCGGCCGCCCGGCCGCCAACGACGCCCGCCACTGCCCCATCGCCGCGGGCTCGACGCCGATGACCCGGGGTGCTTCGCTTACCCCAGTCGCAGCGATCACGCCCCCCGACAGTTGCCCACCTCCCCCGGCCGGGATGACCACGAGGTCGAGCGGACCGACCTGCTCGAGCAGCTCGAGGGTCGAGGTGCCGGCGCCCGCCATTACGCATGGGTCATCGAACGGATGCACGGGGGTCAGGCCCTTACGCTTGGCCAGATTCGCCACCATGGCGTCCCGGTCATCCGCGTAGCGGTCGAACTCGACGACCCGGGCGCCATATCCCTCCGTGGCTGCGCGCTTCGACAGGGGTGCGTCGCGTGGCATGAAGACCGTGGCCTCGGCGCCGGCCAAGCGTGCCGCTATCGCCAGCGCCTGGCCGTGATTGCCTGAGGACGACGTGACCACGCCCCGAGCCAACTCCTCTTCTGAGAGCGACGCGACCTTGTTGTAAGCCCCGCGAAATTTGAATGCGCCGCCACGCTGAAACGATTCAGCCTTCAGATACACCGTGGCGCCGAGCCGCTCATCAAGAGAGCGACTGCTGAACACCGGAGTGCGGTTCGCAACGCCCGCTATGCGATCCGCGGCCGCCGACACATCATCGGCGTTAATCGGAAGCCGTTCCTCGATCATTCTCGCCACAGCATGCCGCTCCGGCGCCGAAACTCAAGGTCACACCCGGCCGGGCCGTCACTGGATCCTCCGATCTGGCTAGCTTTCGGCCGGTGAGCGTTCTCGAGGTCATATGGCACGGAGTGCGCGACTCGCTGCTCATGGCCTGGACGGTTTGGTGGGCGCTGGTGCTCGGTTTCGTGATCTCGGCCATCGTGCAGGCTTGGGTGCCACGCGAGCGCGTCGAGGAGCTGTTGGGGGGGTCTGGCGCCAGGCCGGTAGCTTGGGCGACTGCGCTCGGGGCCGCCTCATCGTCCTGCTCGTACGCGGCCGTTGCGGTCGGCAAGTCGCTGTTTCAGAAGGGCGCGAGCGGGGCTTCCGCCCTGGCGTTCCAATTTGCGTCGACCAACTTGGTTTGGGAACTCGGGTTGGTTCTGTGGGTTCTCATCGGGTGGCAGTTCACCCTGGCCGAATACCTCGGCGGGATCGTGATGATCGTGCTGATGACGGTCTTCCACCGACTGATGGTCGGCCGGACCCTGGAGCGTCAGGCCCGCGAGCATGCTCAGCACGCCGATACGGGCCACCAGCATCACACGGCGTCCGAGCAGCTGACCTGGCGCCAACGCCTACTCTCCGCGCGAGCTTGGTCTGACGTGGCTCATAACTTTCGAGCCGATTGGCAGATGCTTTGGCGCGAGATCACGATCGGCTTTGTGCTCGCCGGTTTCTTGGCGCAGCTCGGCAACGGGTTCTTTGAGGGACTGTTCCTTCGCCACGCACCCGCACCGCTGCCCACCGTCGAGAATGTCGTGGTCGGTCCGATCATCGCGGTGCTCAGCTTCGTCTGTTCGGTCGGAAACGTTCCGCTCGCGGCAGTTCTGTGGTCCGGGGGGATCAGTTTCGCGGGTGTGCTCGGGTTCCTCTTCGCCGACCTCATCATCCTCCCCATCCTCGCCATCTACCGTAAGTACTACGGCACGGCCTACGCGATCCGGATCAGCGCCCTGATGTTTGGGACGATGGTTCTGGCCGCCCTCATCATCGATGGCATCTTCAGCCGCCTGGGGCTGATCCCATCAGGGCCGCGCCCCACTCGAGCCGACATCTTCAGCAGCGTCCAGCTCGACTACAAGCTGGGCCTGAACATCCTCGGGTTGGCGATCTTCGCCGCGATGATGCTGCTGACCGCCCGGCGGGGAGCTACTGATCCCGTGTGTGGGATGAAGGTCGACCGGGCCAAGGCACAGACCGTCGAGTACTCCGGCCGGTCTTACTACTTCTGCTCACCCCACTGCCAGCACAACTTCCAGACCACACCCGCTGCGTACCTGCCGCAGGATGGCTCGATCATGGGATGATTCCCCGACCCTGGTCGACCAGCAGCGGGCTACACAGCACAGGAGGCGAGCAGTGAGCGAGACGACCCTCATCGCCGGCGGGACCGTGGTCACGGCCGACGACGAGTTTCCCGGTGACGTACTGATCGAAGACGAGACGATCGCCGCAGTCGGTCAGCTCAGCGCACCGCAGGGCGCCCGGGTCATCGACGCGTCCGGTTGCTTTGTCCTGCCCGGACTCATCGACAACCACACCCATCTCTCCATGCCCTTCATGGGCATGATGTCCTCAGACGACTACGACAGCGGCACTCGCGCCGCCGCGGCGGGAGGCGTCACCTGCCTCGTCGATTTCGCGATCCAGCGCGAGCCAGACAACCTGCGCTCGGCGCTCGAGCAGTGGTCGGCTCGGGCCGAGGGCGCCGCGCATGTGGACTACGGCTTCCACATGGCGATCACTAACGGCAGCGACCCGGCGCTCGCCGACATGGACGCGATGGTTGAGGCGGGAGTCTGCTCGTTCAAGCTCTTCATGGCCTACAAGGGTGAGCTCATGGCCCGCGACGACGTGCTCACCGCCTGCATGGAGCGAGCACGCGACCTGGGCGCGCTGACCATGGTGCACGCCGAGAACGGTGACATCGTCGATCTCCTGGTCACGCGCGCGCTCGCCAAAGGTGAGACCTCGGCTATCCACCATGCTCTCACCCGTCCGGAGTTCGTCGAGGCGGAGGCGACGGGTCGTGCGGCGAGGATAGCTGAGAGCGTCGGCGCTCCGCTCTTTGTCGTGCATGTCACCTGCGCCCTCGCGGCAGCGGAGATAGAGGCCGCCAAACAGCGCGGTGGTCCCGTTACCGGGGAGACGTGCGTGCAGTACCTGACCAACTCCATCGACGATTTGAGCAGGCCGGGGGTAGAAGGCTGCCGCTACATCTGCTCGCCTCCGCTGCGCGAGGCCGCCAATCACGATCCCCTATGGGATTACGTTCGGCGTGGGGTGCTCGAAAGCATCTCCACGGACCACTGTCCATTCACCGACGAGCAGAAGGCACGCGGGCTGGAGAACTTCAGCCTGGTTCCCAACGGACTCGCGCTGATCCAGCACAGGCTCACGAAGCTCTGGGATGAAGGGGTCATCGCCGGAAAGCTCACCCGGTCGCAACTGGTGGACCGCACCGCGACGACGGTGGCAAGGCGGTTTGGACTGAGCCGCAAGGGCGCGATCCTACCCGGCAAGGACGCGGATGTGGTGGTCCTCGATCCGTGCGCTCCACGCGACTACGGGAGAGCCAACTCGTTCATGAACGTCGACTACGACCTCTACGAGGGTGAGACCGCTTCAACAAGTGTGCGCCACACCTTCTGTCGCGGCACCCTGGTGTATGACCGAGGTGAGATCCTCACCGCGCCCGGACACGGGCGCTTTGTCAAGCGGTCGCTGGTCGGCGTCGCCGGATGACCCGGCTCGCCCTCGATCCGGCCGCCGTGATGGCTGATCTCGACGAGATCGCCGAGCACAGCGGCGGCCGCTTCGCCGGCGCCAAGCGACTGGCCTGGAGTCCCGATTGGCTCGCGGCACGGGCATGGCTGCGCAATAAGCTCGAGGTCATCGGCCTACCGGCGACCGAGGACGTCGCCGGCAACCTCTGGGCCACGGTTCAGGGCGAGTCGGACGACTTCCTGATTGTCGGCTCGCACATTGATGCGGTGCCCGGTGGCGGGTGGCTCGACGGGGTGCTGGGGCTGATGACCGCATTGGAGACGGTCCGCCGGCTGGCGGCTCTACCCAGTCTTCCGCCGCTAAGTGTGCGGTTCGTCGACTGGGCCGATGAGGAGGGCGCGCGCTTCACGCGCAGCCTCGTGGGCTCCTCGGCCTGTGCCGGCACGCTCATTCCGGCTGACGTGCGGAGCCTCCGCGATTCCGGCGGCGTGACGCTTGCCGATGCGCTGACGACCTGCGGCGTCGATCTGGACGCGGCTCCTGGGGCCACATCGTCGCTGGACGGGGCCATCGCGTACCTCGAGCTGCACATCGAGCAAGGCCCGATTCTCCTGGAGAGCGGCCGCGTGGCTTCGGCGGTCAGCGGCACCTTTGGGGTCGAGCGGCACCTGATCACGTTCACGGGGCAGGCCGCTCACGCCGGCTCCACCCCCATGAACGCGCGGCGCGACACACTCGCGGCGGCTGCTCAGGCCACGCTCGCGATCAGGCAGAGTGGCATTGCCCGGGGTGGTGTGGCGACGGTGGGGAGTCTCGCATCCACTCCTGGCGTCATCACCGCTGTCGCCGGTCGGACCGAGATGCAGCTCGACCAACGGAACCTCGACCCTCAAGCGTTGGCGGCGATGCTGGAGGACGCTCTGAGCGCCTGCCGCGCCGCCGCGGACGCCTTTGGTTGCACGCTCGAGATCAAACGTGTCTTCAGCGCCACACCCACCCCATTTCACCCTGCGCTGGTGGCGGCGGCTCGCCAGGCCGTTGCCGATGCCGGTGGCGGCGACGGCGATCCCGTTCCGAGCGGCCCGATGCACGACGCGACCGAGATCGGGCGCGTCGTCCCCACGGCAATGATCTTTGCCCAGTCCGATCCCCCGCTTTCCCATGCGCCCGTCGAGGATTCGACCGATGAGGCGTTGCGGGTCGCCATCGACGCCTACGGCCGCACGGTGGCGTGGGCACTGGACAATCCGGCCGCGCTGAGAGGAGGCGAAACGGAGTGAACTTCGGAGTCGTGCTGCAGACCAACCCGCCGGCATCTCGGGTCATTGAGCTCGCCCGACAGGCGGAGACCCACGGGTTCACACATGCGTGGACGTTCGATTCCCACCTGCTCTGGGAAGAGCCGTTCGTGATCTACAGTCGCATCCTCGACTGCACCCACCGAATGATCGTCGGGCCGATGGTTACCAACCCGGCCACCCGCGATTGGACTGTCATCGCGTCTTTGTTCGCGACGCTCAACGAGATGTACGGCAACCGCACGGTGTGCGGTATGGGACGCGGCGACTCTGCCGTTCGAGCCATCAACGGGAAGCCCGTGAAACTCGCCGACATGCGCGCGGCGATCGAAGTGATCCGCGCGCTGGCCAACGGCCAGTCGGTGCAGTACAAGGGCTCGAACCTACGGTTTCCGTGGAACCCGGACAGCCGCCTGCCGATCTGGGTCGCGGGGTACGGACCGAACGCCCTGAAGCTGGCCGGTGAAGTGGGCGACGGCTTCATCCTCCAGCTCGCCGACCCGGACATCACCGCGTGGTCGATCAGCGCCGTCCGCGAGGCGGCGGCGACGGCCGGCCGCGACCCTGACGCGCTCACGATGTGCGTGGCGGCGCCGGCCTACGTCACTGACGGCTCGGCGGAGCAGCGGGCGCATGCCCTCGATCAGTGTCGTTGGTTTGGCGGGATGGTCGGAAACCACGTCCACGACATCGTCAATCGCTATGGCAGCGAAGGTGGTGCGATTCCCCAGAGCCTGTCCGAATACATCGCCGGCCGTGAGGGATACGACTACAACGAACACGGCCGGGCGGGAAACAGGCACGCCGAGTTCGTGCCCGACGAGGTGGTGGAGCGTTTCTGCCTCATCGGGCCGCCCGAGCGCCACGTGGACCGACTTCGTGAACTTGCGTCGATCGGGGTTCATCATTACGGGCTGTATCTGCAGCACGACGCTCAGGACGCCACCCTGGCAGCCTACGGTCAGCGCGTCATCCCGCAGGTCAACGAGTCACTCCGAGCCCACGATTGACCCCTTGGTCGCTTGGCCCGAATCTCTATGGGAGGCCAGGCGGAAACGCGCGGGTATCTGTGCAGAACCCGGAGAGGTGACCAGGTCCGCCGTCAACTCGCCGATCACCGGCGCAAACTTCGCCCCATGCCCGGAGCACGCTGAGCACACGACAAGCGAGCCAACTCGATCGAGCACGAAGTCCTCGCTCGGCGTCGACGTGTAGAGGCACGTAACCTCGCCGCGTGGAGTGGGATCCAGTCCGGGCAACCATCGTTTGACGTATTCGACGACGCGCGCTCGCGAGGCGGGGTCAACGATGCCGCTGCGCCGGGCGGCCGTTGTGCGCGTGCCAAATCGGTGCTCGGCGACCTTGCGATCGTCGCCGGGTCCGCCGTCCCGCCCGCCAGCCAGATGGTAGATCGGCTCGGCATCGTCGTGGATCACGCTGGGCCAGGCCAGGGCGTCCCGGTCGAGCCGCGGAAAGTGGAAGATCTGCTGCTGGGTCACCGTGAGCGGCGGAAGCCGTATCAAGCCGGCCAGGAGCGGCTCGGCCCAACCGCCGACCGCGGCCACTACGCACCTTGCGCTCACGTGTTGCCCACCAGCGAGCTCGACCTTGGCTCCTTCCTCGGCCGGCAGAATCCGCACTACCTTCGTGTTGTAAAGCAACTGAGCGCCGTGCCGATGCCCTTCGGCCGTAAAGCTCTCCAGAGCCAGCCCGGCATCCAAGGTACCGGCCTGCGGGTGGTACACGACCCGGCCGGTGAAGCGCATTCCCGGCCAACGCTGTTCGGCCGACTCTGGCGGCAGAACCTGGTGCGGAATGCCGAGGGCCGTGAGGTGTGCGGCGATGCCCGCGACATCGCGGCTGGTTCCGAAGTCGATGCCGCCGAGAGCACGCAGGATCCTCTGGTTCGATTGCCGCTCGAGCTCCTGCCACAGCTCGAACGCCCGGCCGGTGAGGCGGGTGTAGAGCGCATCGCCATAGGCGCGCCGGACAATGCGGGCGCTCCCGTGAGAGCTCCCATTCATGTGCTCTGGCCCGAACTGATCCACGAGCAGGACGGATTGTCCCCTGCGCGCGAGCGACCAGGCGGACGCGGCACCCATCAGCCCGGCGCCGACCACAATCACATCGAAGCGATCCGCCAGGTCATGAGCCTCCGTGGCTGCAGGTGTGTCGCGTACTTGCATAGCGTGCCCCGTGGCAAGTTAGGCGATCTCGGTGCGACGGGCCACGAGCATGGGATTCTCGGTCAGTCGGCGCTGGCTTTCACCTGACCGGCCACCGGATGCGGGATCATTGTCGCCGTGGCCACCTTTGACCTCATAGCCGGTCTGCCGCTCCGGGTCGACCGTTACACGCTCGAGGGACTCAGCGCTGCGATATCGCCTGACATGGTGCGGCATTGCACTGTGGTTCGGCTCCACGGCCAGGGAGAAGTCGGCGTGGGCGAGGATGTCACCTACAGCGCCGACGAGCAGCTCGCGTTCCAAGGCCGCCCTGCCGTTCAGCCACTGTCAGGCCGCTGGACGCTCGCGGATTTCTGTGACCTCGTGGAGGGACTGAGCCTGTTCCCCCTACCCCCCGAGATGGCTGTCTCTCGGCTCTTCCGAATCTGGGCGTTTGAGAGCGCCGCGCTTGATCTCGCGCTGCGTCAGGCTGAGCTCTCGCTCGCTCAGGCCCTGGGTCGTGAACCGCATCCGATGCGTTATGTCGCATCCTTACGCTTGGGCGAGCCTGCGACGCTGGAGCCGGTCAGCAAGCGCCTCGCGCTCGACTCGAAGCTACGGTTCAAACTGGATGCGACCAGCTCTTGGACGCCAGAGTTGTTCGAGCAGCTGGCCGCGACCGGAGCGGTCGACTCGATCGACTTCAAGGGCATGTACAAGGGGACGATCGTTGACCAGAGCGCGGACCCGGTGCTTTATCAAAGGGTTGTGGACGCCTTCCCGGAGGCATGGCTAGAGGATCCGGATCTCAGTTCGCCCGAAGCGGCGGCGGTCCTCGCCGCCGAACACGATCGAATCACCTGGGACGCCCCAATCCACAGCATCGAGGACATCGAGGCTCTCCCCTTCGCGCCGCGCATGGTGAATATCAAGCCGTCGCGAATTGGCACGCTGCGCAATCTGTTTGCGACCTACGACTATTGCGCCGAGCACCGAATTGGCGCATACGGTGGCGGCCAGACCGAGCTCGGGCCAGGCCGCGGCCAAGCGCAATATCTGGCGGCCCTGTTTCACCCGAACACACCCAATGACCTGGCCCCATCGGGTTACAACCAGGCCGACCCACCACCTGGATTACCCTCCAGCCCGTTGGTGGCCGACTTCGCCGTGCCCGGCTTCCGCTGGCCGTGAGGTGACGAGGAGACGTCTCCGAGGCCGCTCGGCTGGTTAGGCATACGGTCTCGAAGCCTCACCTGGTCTGTTCGATCAGCCTATCCAGGAAAGGCGCCTGTCCGGCCACCAGCTTCTGGCGCGCAGAGTCGACGTCAAACCAGTCGAACCTGTCTATCTCGGGAAATTCCTGGGACCTTCCGGATCTGGGCGGCCATTCGAGGGTGAACGTATTGCTCCGCAGGCTCATCGGATCAAAGTCGCCTTTGGCACACCACACGCTGATCACCTTTCCCCCGGGCTGCCTCAATTCACCTAGAGAGGTGGCTGGGCTATCCGGAGGTGGACTTCCCGTCTCCTCCTGAAACTCCCGTCGAGCCGCCGCCAGCGGATCCTCGTCGGGCCCGTGTTCACCCTTGGGGATCGACCAGGCACGCTCATCCTTCCTGGCCCAGAACGGCCCTCCCATGTGACCGAGCAGCACCTCAATCCGGTCGCGGCGAGTCCGGTGAACCAGTAAGCCGGCGCTGGTGATCGGCACTGCGGCCCCCCCTCCCTGTGGCTCGTCGCCGTCTCACACAGCTAAAGGGTAGTGATGCGAGACCCGGCAACGCACTGCTCGTTGGATACCGGCGGCCTCGCAGTCGTGCACGGTGAGCCGTCGGCTGCTCAGGCCGGGACGGCCCCCAGCGCCGCCACCCCGGCGACGATCACGGCAACCCCGAGCCACTGGCCGGGACTCATCCGCTCGCCGAACAACAGCGCGGCACCGACTACGGCGAAGGCGGCAAACAGCGATCCCAGCACGGCGGCCACGGCGAGCGAGCGGTGAGACGCGTAGGCGTATAAACAGAAACCACCCACCTCGCAACAGGCGGACAGCAGGAGAGCCGGGGTCCCCGCCCGGGTTATCTTGAGCCGGCCGCTGAGGATGAGAGGAAGCGCGACGCATATGACACCGACGATCCGTGGTGACGCCGCGATCCATCCGACCTGCTCGTGGGCGGATGCGCGACCGGTCGCGTAGAGGCTGACTCCGAAGCACATCGCGCCAAGTCCTGCCACCGTCACCACCCCCCAATTGAGCCGACCGGCCAGGGCGATTTGATGGGTTTGACCGTCAGCCGCCCGCACCACCCCGAGCACGATCAGGGCCAGAAGAACGAGGACGATGACGTGCACGCGTTGACCGGTCGCGATCGCTATCACGGCCGCAATCGCTCCCTCGGTCGAGGTGATCGGAGCCACGAGCCCGACGTCGCCCACGCGGTAGGCGACGTAGATAAAGGCCAGTCCGGCGATGTTGCCTGCTCCACCCAGGGCCAGCCAGCCGAGCGCGCTCACCGACATGTCATGCGGTGCGCCCTCAGCGGCCAACAGCGGGGCGCACACGGCCAGGCCGACCAGCGCGACTCCGGCCAGCAGCGATCCGGAAGGCATCGCGCGGCTCGCGCGGGAGGACGCCAGGTTTGCCGCGGCCCACACCATCGCAGCCAGCAGGCCACCGATGATCGCCATCAGCCTGCCTGCTCGACTGCCGACCGCACCGGGCCGCCGCACCCTGCCACGTTTCGGCAGCAGTCGCGACGCAAATCAGGGTCGACGTCCCTCAGCGGGTTAACCGTCTTGTCCGAGAGCCGCCGCCGCCCTTGATGCGACAACTTGCGCAGCGATCGCATCATCCGCCTGAGCGCCCTCAATGGCTGCGCCCCGAACGGCCCGCGCAAACGACTCGGCCTGCGTCTGCATCGAGACTCGAAATACCCGATCGCCCTCCGTGCCCCACATGAAGGGAATGCGTTGGTAGCCGGCTGTCCCCCATACCTCCACCCAGCAGGAGTCCGGCTGCGGGAACTGCCGTCCGAGCGAGATGGTCACCGCGGAACCGCTCGAGGTCGTCGCGAGCACCACCGCCGAGTCGGGGTCTGTCGCTGGGCGGGGTCGCGTGCTGCGGCCTGCCGGCACGGCCGCGATCGACTCGAACTCATCACTCAACAGCCACCGCACTTGGTCGAACTCGTGCACCCCCATGTCGACCATGATCCCCCCCGCGTGGGAACGGAATTGCTCCGACGGCAGCTCGGAATCCCATTGCATGCACGAGATTAGGGATATCCGGCCCAGCTCGCCGGCGGCGATCTGGTCGCGCAGCCGGCGCAGCTCAGGCACGAACCTCCGCCAGTAGCCGACTTGGAGGAGCACGTGGGCCTCCGCCGCCGCACGCGTTGCGCTCTGGGTGTCCTCGGGGCGGACTCCGAGCGGCTTCTCGCACAGCATCGGTATGCCGGCAGAGGCGAACGTAGCCACCAACTCGGGATGCTGGTCCGTCGGAGCGGCAATGAGCACTCCCTCGACAGACTCGCTGGCCAGGAGCTCTGGCACGGATCTGTAGACGACGAACCCCTCGGACTGCAGCCGGACACGCGTCGCGGCGAACGGCTCGACCACCGCCGCCACCGCGATCTCCTCGGAGCTCCGCAGCGCGGCCAGATGCACCTGCCCCATGCGCCCAGCCCCGATCAGAGCGAGGCGTGTCGCCCCGGAACCGGTCACTTCCAGCCCTGGAGAGGCATCAGGTGGCGGAAACAGAGCGCGCGCGCTCGGCGGGCGCGAGATCTGGCTCAAGCCCGAGATGGCGGCGAGTCACCGCCTCGCACAGGCGCAGGTCGGCCAGTCCGTCGTGCCCCGACGTGCGTGGTGCGCGCCCGGTCGCGATGCAATCAGCGAACTCGTCGAGCTCCCGCCGGAACGCCTCGTCATACGAGACGATCTCCTCCCGGGACCAATTGTGCGTCGTGCCGGCCTCGCCGCCCTCGACGATCAGTCGGCTTGGCTCATTGCGCAGGTACGGCGACGGAAGTTCCAAGGTCAGGCGCTGTTCGGGGGCGTAGAACGCGAACTCCTGCCTGTACCTGGCGATACCCGGCATGAGGTCCACCCAGGACAAATGACACGGGATCTCCCCGAAACGCAGATTGACCGATACAGACTGGCGCGCGAGGTTGGCGTACACCACCTCGGTCGGTTCACCCAGAACTCCACGCAGAGCATTGAACTCGTGCACCAGATTGTCCAGGAGGAGCCATCGGTACCCGAAGCGAGTGGTCTCGTCGACATCACCGAGCACCGAGGTGACGGTCGCATCGTCAGCCTGACGCAACTCGGCGACAATTTCGGCGGGGCCGGGCGACGGCGGCAGGAGCGGATAATGAGCCACGTACGGCTCAAAGGGTGATTCGAGCGTCGTGACCCTGACGAGCCGGACGTCGTCGCACACCTCCGGGAGCAGCTCAGCCAGCCGCTCGTACGCCGGGTCGTAGCGCTTCATCGTGCCGACCATCAGGCAAACACCGGCCTTCTCGGCAGCATCGATCATGGCCTGCCCATCCGTGACCGAGAGTGCCATGGGCTTCTCGACAAACACATTCGCGCCGGCCTGTGCCGCAGCGATCGCGATCGGTGCGTGGTTGCCCGAGGTCAGCACCAACACGGCGTCAAGGCCGGACTCCAGCATGTCGCGCCAGTCTGTGAAGACGCCGCCGGCTCCGAAGCGAGCGGCGCATCCCTCGGCGACCGGTTCAGCGATGTCGCAGACTGCGGCCAGCTCGTAGAACTCCGGAGCCTGTGACAGATGCGGCAGATGCATGACCTGGGCGATGACTCCGCAGCCAATCACGCCCACCCTGATCGGTGAACTCAAAACCGGCACTCCCTGGAACGTTCCAGGTACCGTATCGACACGGCGCCCGCGATGTCAAGTGTGGGCCCGGTCCGGGCCGATACCGACCGCTATGATGGCTGCCGATGACGTCGGAGTTGGAGGAGAGTACGGCCGTCGCGGAGCCGCGCAAGCCTCCTACGATCCTGGATGTAGCTGCGGAGGCGGGCGTCTCCAAGTCCACGGTGTCCAACGTGGTGCGGGGCGTCGCCCACATCTCGCCAGACACGCGGGCAAGAGTCCTGGATGTGATTGAGCGACTTCGCTACAGGCCCAACGGCGTGGCCCGGCAGTTCGTCCAGCAGCGGTCCACGATGCTCGGGGTTCTCCTGGACGACCTCAGCAACCCGAATAATGCCCAGATGGCCCAGGGGGTTGAACGCGCCGCGTTCGGCTCGGGCTACACCACGATGTTCTGCAACATTGCCGGGACGTCCGATATGGCCGTCTCAGGGGTGGACATGCTGCTCACTCAGCGAGTCGCAGGCATCATCATGCTCAGCTTCATCGAGCAGCGTTCCACCGCCTATGACGCCCTCCAGGACGCCGGGCTCCCCATCGTCTTCGTCGGCTTGAGCGGCTCATGGGGCGATTCGGTGGGCCCGCGGGATGCCGAGGGCGCGCGTTTGGCCACTCGGCATCTGCTCGACTTGGGCCACACCAGGATCGCCTATGTCCGCACGCCCCTGGTCGAACGAAGCGGCGATCAGGCGCGCTCCTCGGGCTACCGGCAGACCATGCGCGGGCGCAGCATCGCGCCGCTTCCCACCTTCGTCTGGAGCCCGGGCAGCCCGACCGTACGCATCAACCACCGCCATGTCCCGTTTGAGGTGGCGATGGCCTCCGCCGACGCTCCCACGGCGTTCTTTGTGTCAAACGACATTGGCGCCATCAGCCTGATCGACACCTGCGAGGCCATCGGCCTGCGCGTCCCGGCCGACGTGTCCGTCGTCGGCTTCGACGGCATCACCATCGCCGGTCTGAAGCGGATCGCGCTGACGACGGTGTCGCAACCCCTGATGTTCCAGGCTGAGCGCGCGGTCACCCTCCTCATCGAGCGGATCGAGCGTCCCAGCTTGGCCCCGCGTCACATCCGCGTACCGGTCGAGTTACACGTACGCGAATCGACCGCCCCGCCCGCACGAGCCAGGTCGTCCACCCGCACTGCGGGTGGACGTCGCCGAGCCCCCGCCGCCTAGCTTAGGTCGGGCGACGGTCCCGCTAGACCGGCGCCCCCCGGCCGCGCCCTCCGGGCCTGCCGCGCACGGCGGAGGCTGATCTTGATCAGCCGGGGTACGGCGATGCCCAGGCCGGCGATGCTCAGAGAGCCGACGATCAGTAGCGTCGCCACGGCGTTGATCGCGGGAGTGATGCCGAACTTGATCTGTGTATAGATGTAGATCGGCAGTGTGATCTGAGCCCCGATGATGAAGTACGTGATCACGAACTCGTCCAGCGACATGGTGAACGCGAACAGCGCCCCGGCGAAGATCGCCGGCGCGATCAGCGGCAGCACGATGCGGCGAAAGCGCTGGAGCGCATCCGCCCCGAGGTCGCTGGCCGCTCTCTCCAGCCCACGGTCGAAGCCCTCGAGACGCGCAGCCACGATCAGCAGGACATACGGCGTCGTGTAGACAGCCTGTCCGATGACCGCCGTCTGATTGGTCAGTTGGAGGTTGAGGACGTTTGTGAAAAACGACAACAGGCTCACGCCAATGAGCACGCCGGGAATCATGATCGGCAGCGTGAAGGCAACGCGCAGGCCGGCGCGGAAACGCAGACGACTGCGCACCAGCGGGAAGGCGGCAGCTGTCCCGACGACGGACGCGATCGCCGTCACCTCGGCAGCGATGAGCAGCGAGGTCTTGATCGCAGTCTGCAGATCAGGGCTCTGAAGGACGCTCGAGTACCACTCCGTGGTGAAGCCTTGGATGGGAAAGCTGCCGTACCGATTGCTGTTGAAACTCAGCAGAACCAGCAACAGCACCGGCACGAACAGGAACACGTACATCAAAACGCCCCAACCGGTGAGAGCGCCGCGCATGAGCCTGGCCCGCCGCGCGACGATTTCGACGCCGTCGACCTCAGCGGCCATACATCTCACCCACCTCCAGTGAGCGACGGAACACGATGAGCAGAATGACCACCACAGCAGCGATCAGCACCGAGACCGTCGCGCCCTGAGCGAACTGTGCCTCCTCGAAGAAATTGTCGACCAGGTTGCCCACCATGACGCCGCGTGTGCCTCCGACGAGCTGCGGCGTCAAGTACTCGCCCAAGATCGGAATGAAGACGAAGATGACGGCCGTAGTTATGCCCGGTCTGATCTGCGGCAGCATCACCGTCCGCAGCGCGCGCGCCTGCGTGGCGCCCAGATCTCTGGCCGCCCGCACCTGGCGCCAGTCGAACCGCTCGAGGGCTGAGAACAGCGTGAGCGCCGCGTACGGGAAGTACAGGTAGACGAGCACGAAGATGACAGCCGGCCGGTCATACAAAAACCACGAAGGCGTGTTCAGTCCGAAGACCCCCAGAAGGTGAGACAGCGCGCCCTGGTTGCCCAGAATGATCGTCCACGAGGTCACGCGCAGCAGGTAGCTCACCCAAAACGGCACGATCACCAGGAAGAGCAGCGGGCGTTGCCAGGCTCGGCGCACGTAGCGAGCGAGCCAGTAGGCGAAGGGAAAGGCCACGGCCAAGGTCACGGCCGTGGCCGCCGCGGTCATCCACAGGGTGGTCAGGAACGTGTCTAAGTAGACCGGAGTGCTGAAGATGGACTGGTAGTTGGCCAGTGTCCAGTGTGCCTCGATGCTGTACCCGTTCTGGGTCCAGAAGCTGTAGGCGACGATCATCACCATCGGAGCGCCGAAGAAGACGCCGAAGAGCACCGCCGCGGGAGCGAACCCGAGGTATTGCGAGAGCCTCGTGAGCGGGCTCACCAGACGGCGCGGGAACGGTGTCCCCGCAGGCCCTGGGGAGGCGACAAGCGAATTACTGGACAGTGCTTCCACGGGTTAGCTGAGCGGACGGGTCGGGGCTGGTGGCGCCCACCTCGGGGCGCCACCAGCCTGACCAGATGACGCTACGCGCCGAACACCTCGTTGAACACCTGGATGTAGGCGCCCGGGTTCTTCTGGGGTCCCTTGAGGTGGGCCTTCAGGGCCCCTTCGGGGTCGTTGTACCCGACCGCGTCGGCCAGATGCCCCAGCCCCATGTTCACGAGCAGCTTGTACGCCTTCTCGTTGAACCACGCCTCCTCGAACTCCTTGAACAGCGGCGGAATCCATTCCGCCTGCCCCCAGGCGTTGATGAACTGCTCGAAGCGACTCTCGTCCGGGCCGATCATCTTCATCTCCGCGTCCAGCCACCCGACCACGCCCTCCTTGGGAATGGCCGCCTTGATCAGCGGTCCACCGGCCTTCTTGACGCGAATGTCCGTCCCGAGGTTCTCCGAGGTGAACCAGGCGGTCTCGTTGGCGAGCGCGTTGACGACCCCCGTATTTTGCGAGACCAGGTTCAGGAACGCCGGCTTCGCGGCCTGCAGGAACTGCTTGGCCTTGCTCAGTTCGTGCGCGTTCATGTTGTACGGGTCCTTCGCACCCGTGGCCAGGCCGCCCTCAGCCACGATGTCCGTGGGCTGGTTTTCGCGAACGAACTTTCCCTTGTACTTGGGGTCCAGCAGCACCTCCCAAGAGGTGGGTGCCGGGTGGACGAACTTCGGGTTGTAGTAGATCCTCAGGGCCGACCAGGCTCGCGGGTAGGCGAGATATCCGCCTGATGACTTCCAGAACGGCACGTCGAGTGAAGCGGGATAGAGCTGTTTCGACACCGGGAACGACTTGATGTCAAATGGGACTGCCAGCTTCTGCTGCACGTAGTAGGGAACCCACAATGCATCCGCCGAGACCACGGCAAACTCCTGGTGGCCCTGCCTGGCCTTGATGAACATTGTGCCGTCGTCCGAACCCAGCGTCGGATGAACGGTGATGCCCGTCTGCCGGGCAATCGCTGGAAGCTGCTTCTTCGGGTCGTAGTGATCGTTCCAGGTGAGCATGTTGATGGACACCGGACTCTTGCTGCTTGCCGCGGCCGCGGTTCCGACGCGACCGGCCATGGCGAGGGCACCCACGCCCACCGCCCCGGCGCGAAGTGCGTCGCGGCGAGTCATCAGACTGCGGTTCATCTGCTGTCCTTCCTCCCGATCCATATGCGTACTACCTCCTCCTCGCTCCCATCGTTGGATTCATCCGGCCGGCCCGTCAAGGAGCACCGTGTCCTTCACGTCCCAGCTCAGTGCAACGAGCGACTCTTCTCTGATCTGGTGATCGAGCCCGCTCGGCAGGTCGACAATGAAGGGCGCGTCAACTGCGGCGCAGCGGACGCTTGCCCTCGTGGCACTTCCGAGAAACGAAACCTTGATTACCGTCCCGATCAGACCCGAATCACCCTCGGAGGCCGGTGAGAGACGGACACACTCCGGGCGAACCATTAGGACCCCGGTGCCCGAAGCTGCCGCCGTTGGCGCGGTCAGCCGAACCCGCTCGCGTAGTGTCAGGACGTCTCCGGCGACGAACTCGACCTCGGCGAAGTTCGACTCGCCGATGAAGTCTGCGACGAACCGTGAATTCGGTCGCCGGTAAATCTCCTCGGCCGTTCCGATCTGCTCTATACGCCCTTCATTCATGACGGCGATGCGGTCGGCCATGGTCATCGCCTCACCCTGGTCGTGGGTGACGAATACGAATGTCGTTCCGATCTCCCGCTGGATCTGTGAGAGCTCCACCTGCAGGCGTTTGCGCAGCTGGAGATCGAGCGCTCCAAGGGGCTCGTCCAACAGCAGGACGGCGGGGCGGTTGACCAGCGCGCGAGCCACCGCCACTCGCTGTTGCTGGCCGCCCGATAGCTGCCCCGGATAGCGATCGGCGAAGGCATCCAATGCCACCAGCCGGATCGCCTCGGCCACCCGCGTCTCCACCTCCCGGCGCGGAACCTTGGCCATCTGCAGCCCGAAGGCGACGTTCTCGCTCACACTCATGTGCGGGAACAGTGCGTAGGACTGAAAGACGGTGTTGACCTTGCGCTTGTTGGGCGGAGTCTGGTTGACCAGCTCGCCGCTGATCCGTATCTCTCCAGACGAAGCCGAGGCAAAGCCGCCGATCAGGCTGAGCGTCGTGGACTTCCCGCAGCCCGACGGTCCGAGCAGGCAGAAGAACTCTCCATCGCGGATCTCCAGATCGAGCGGGTGGAGCGCGACCTGCGTCCCGTATCGCTTGGAGACTCCGGTGAACTGGATCGCCGGCGTACCCACGGAGGTGGCCGGCGCCTGAGGGCTTACGTCGGTTACCGCCAACGCGTGACACTCCCGCGGTCAGAGCGCTCAGCGCCTGCCCTTCCCCGGCATCGGGACCCCGGCGCCGCGGAGTTTGCCACGCTGCCACTCGGGGCCACGACCCGCATGATGGGCGACAGGGTACAGCGGTGCGCGAGCCGGGTGGACAAGTTTGCGCCGACCCGGCCGCGACTCCCCCGGCAAGGCTCCGGCTGCGGACTCCACTTCGGCTGGCAGGGCATTGGCGTGAGTCGAGTCCCCGTCAAGTTAGATGCCACGAGAATGGAGAAAGTCGCGGTTGATGCGCTGCTGCCCAGCCGCCCACCCGGGTGGGTCAGACTCCTCCGGGAAGATGTCCTGCTCGACCACCAGCCATCCCGAGTAGCCGCTGGTGCGCACCGCCTCAAAAACCGCGTCGAGCGGGATATCTCCCTCACCCAGGGCGCAAAACGCGCGTCGTCGCCAGATCTCGTCGGTGTCGCCGTGGTCCTCGAGGATGCTGTCCACAACCGTCCGACGCGCGTCCTTGACGTGAAGGTGGTTGATCCGTTCGCTCCAGTCATGCACGGCGGCGACGGGATCTCCACCGGCTATTACCAGGTGTCCCGTGTCGAGGCAGAAACCCACTTCCGTCAGCTCGAGCACCCTCTCGATCTCCCACGGCGCCTCGACGAAGCTCCCGGTCTCGTTATGGAAGGTGGGCTCGTAACCCCGATTCAGGCAGTACTCGTGGACGCGGGCAAACCCATCGGCGAACAGTCGCCACTGGGCATCAGACCAGCCGAAGCTGCGGTCCTTTTGACTCCGGCCTGGATTGGCCCGACGCAGCTCGGAGCCGGGATCAGCGAGTGTCGGCTTCGGCCGAGGCTCGATGTCGCCCACTGCGTCAAAGACGGTGAGAAGTTCGTTCAGATCGCGGTCGATCGCTTCCACGAGCCGCTCGTGATCCGTGTAGGGCAACTCAAGGTAGCCACCGGCCAGGCCGAGGCCGCGACTGGTCAGCCGCTCGTGCAGCTCCTCACCCAGGCCCAGATAGCCGGCCGGGCCGAGATCAATGCCCGCGTAGCCTGTCGCGGCGACCTGGTCGAGCAACTCCACAGGGTCGGGAACGTTCGGATTGATGCCGACCGTGAGCTCGAAGGCGCCGAAGCTGCAGGGTGCGTTGGCCACAGTGATCGTCTGGCTCGTGGTCAGGTTCGCCATCGATCCGCAACCTCCCTTCTGGCCCAGGCGCCGAATTTGGCGGGCTGAGCTCGTCGCCTTGGAACGTTCTAAAAAACCCTACATCGAATGCGCGCCCCAGGCAAGGGCTTCCCGGGTAAGAGTGACTTTCGGGTGCCATACCCTCCGGCTGGCCGGGGCCGGTTTCGGTGCAGAGAGGCTGATTGCGCTCAGCCCAGTAGCGGACGCTGCCGACGCCTGTCTTCGGTGTAGGCAGCGTACGCCTCAGCGGTAATGTCGAGGTCCGAGGTTTGGGCCACCGGCACGTCCCACCAACCCTCGCCCTCCGGCCCGTATTGAAACGGGTCGGAGCGGATATGGATCAGGGTGGCCGTGCGGCTTGCTTTGGCTGCCCGGACCGCGGCGCTCAAATGGGAGATCGCCTCCGCCCCGGCCGGAACCTCAGTTACGGCGATGCCGTAACTGCGCGCGTTCGCAGCCAGGTCCACAACGGTCAGCAGCTCGCCGGACTCAAAGTTGAGCCTCTCCGGATCCCGAAAGCGGTAACGAGTCCCGAAACGATCCACCCCGACGGCGTCCGATAGGTGTCCGATCGAGGCATACCCCTCGTTTTGGATCAGAACGATGATGATCTTGATGCCCTCGGCGACGGCGGTCGCCAACTCGGAGTGGAGCATCAGGTAGGAACCGTCCCCCACCATCACTATGACGTCGCGGTCGTCTCCCAGAGCGTCCAGGCCCCGTTTGACACCGATCCCGCCGGCGATCTCGTAGCCCATCGTGGAGAAGGCGTACTCGACGTGATATCCGAGCGGGTCCCGGACCCGCCACAGCTTGTGCAGGTCCCCTGGCAAGGACCCGGCAGCCTGCACCAGCACGTCCCGAGGTTCGCTGGCCGCCTGGACCGCTCCGATGATCTCGGGTTGGCCAGGGAGCTCCGAGCCCGTTGGGGCCAGGGCCGTGTCCACCACCGCGTTCCACAGGGAACGCTCGCGTTCGGTCCGGTCGGTGTAGGCCGCTTCCACTCGGAAACCCTGCAGCTGTGCCGTCAGCGCCTGAAGGGCTTCGCGCGCATCGGCCACCAACGGCAGTTGACTTCCGTGCTTGAAGGCGTCAAATGGACTGACGTTGATGTTGAGGAATCTCACCTCCGAGCTTTGAAATGCGCTTCGACTGGCGGTGGTGAAATCGCTATAACGAGTTCCGATTCCAATGACCAGGTCTGCTTCCGCCGCCAACCGGTTGGCCGCGGAGGTGCCGGTCGCCCCCACCCCGCCCAGGTATTGCGGGTGATCCCAGGCGAGGGCACCGCCCCCGGCCTGAGTCGTGGCGACGGCGATTCCAGTCCCTTCGGCCAGCTCGCGCAGCGCATCCTCGGCTTCGGAATAGAGCACGCCGCCCCCGGCGATGATCAGAGGCTTGTGCGCCGCGCGGATGGTCGCCACCGCGGCATCCAGTGCCCGTTGCTCCGGGAGCGGGCGGCGAATGGGCCACTCGCGATCGATCAGAAAGGCCTCAGGGACGTCGATCGCCTCAGCCTGGACATCCTCCGGGAGAGCAATGGTGACAGCGCCCGTCTCGGCCGGATCAGTGAGCACCCGCATCGCGGCCAGCGCGATTGAGTAGAGCTGTTCAGGGCGCTGCACGCGGTCGAAGAAACGCGACAGCGGACGAAAGGCATCGGTGACCTGAATCCCGGTGTCATGGGGCTGCTCGAGCTGCTGAAGCACGGGATCGGCGACGCGCGTGGCGAACGTGTCGCTCGGCAGGAGCAGCACCGGCATCCGGTTGGCCGTGGCCATCGCCGCCCCCGTAAGCATGTTGGCCGCGCCGGGACCGACGGAGGCGGTCGCCGCCAGCGTTGCGCGACGCCTGTGCATGCGGGCGAAGCCGACAGCTTGGTGCACCATCGCCTGCTCATTGCGCGCCTGGTGGTAGGGCAGCAGTGTCGGGTCTGAGACGTTGCACTGCTTGAGCGCCTGCCCCAGGCCCGCCAGATTGCCGTGGCCGAAGATGCCCAGGATGCTGGGGATCGTCCGCTCCCTGCGCTCTCCGTCGACCGTCCATTGGTGCGCCAGGAACTCGACCAGAGCCTGGGCGACCGTCAGCCGGCGGTTGCTCACGGAGTGACCTCCGGAGACAGCTGCGTATACGGCAGCCGCGGGTCGGGTTCCAGTCCTGCCCAACTCGAGCGAACCCAGGCTTGGGCGGGGTCGTCGGAGAACAGCCAATCGCGCTCAGGTCCAGCCATGATGTTCAGGTAGTAGAGGTCGTAATCCGGAGCCGCCGCTGCCGGCCCGTGATAGCCGTACGGTACGAGCGCGATGTCGCCGGTGCGCACCAGAGCGCGCGTCTCGATCTCACCCGCGCTGGATGAGTAGGTGGCAAACATTCCGAACGCGTCGGTGCCAGACGGCGCCGCAGGAGCCCGGGTCGGCGCCACCTCGAAGTAGTAGATCTCCTCAAGCTGCGTCTCCTTGCCGGGCAGCGACTCATCATGCTTGTGCCCCGGATAGGACGACCAGTTCCCCGCCGGTGTGATCACCTCGCACACCAGCAGAGCAACCGCGTCGAGCGTGCCAGGCCATCCAAAGCTGTGGATCTGCCGAGTGGCCCGGCCCGCTCCGCGGATCTCGACCGGAACCTCCGACCGGCCGATGTAGCGGCTCGGCCTGGGCTCAGTCGCCGACGACTCTGCGACCGCCACGCGGCCGTGACCGGAAATGCACAGAGCCTGCCCACTGGCCACGTAAAGCACGTCGGTGGGCCCGTCAAAGACACTGGTGCGACCGGTGAGAAGGGCGGAGGTTTCCTCATACGAAACGGTGAACCGGCCGGCCAGCGGAACTACGATCCGTTCGACCGCTGCGGCCGGGAGTGCGACCGTGCCGCCGTCGAGCTCCGCGACGTGAAGGCCAGTGTGGCTCCATTGCGGCAGGTTGCCGTCTACTACGGCCTCCCAACCGTCGCGGGTGAGCGACCCCTTGGGGAACAGCCATTGATTGAGAACTGCCATGTTCGCGGGCAACTATGGGGCTGGCAGGAGGACGTCGCGCACCAGTGCGTCCAGGTTCGCGTCGGCTTCGAGGAACTGTCTCAGCGTCACGCGCGTGGGTCCAAATGCGAGGAACTCATCCACCCTCAACCCGTCGGGCTCGTAGGCGCGGCGAAAATCAGCGAGCTTCTCCTGCAGCGTCGTGATGATCGCGTCGTCGACCGGCCGGTCGATGCGCGCCTCCACCGGCAGTTCATTCTCGTTGATGCGCAGCTGCCAATCGAACGGTGGGGAAACCACCAGGTTTCCGCCCAGGAGCTCAGACCACTGCAGCGCATTGCGGAAAGCAGCCGCCAGCAGTCGCGAACGGTACTGGCGTTCCTGGAATATTCCGTAGGCACGCTTCAGGACGGCAATCCCGGCCCAGTCCAGGTAGCCGGGCTGGATCAGGATCCGCTCGCGGTCGGCCACCTGCTTGAGCCAGTCGTCCAAGCGGCCACCCATGATCGTCACGACTGAGCCGAACTCTCGCTCAGCCAACCCCTCTGCCGCGCGACGATCCAACCCCCGCTCGATAGCCTCGGCGGCCGCGATGGCCTGCGGAACGGTGAATGACACAGTGACGTTGACGCTGACCCCGCGGTAGGTCGCCTGCTCTATCGCCGTCAGTCCAACCGCTGTCGCGGGCAATTTGACGATGATGTTGTCGGCCAACTGCGAGAAGTGAACCGCCTGGTCCACCAGCGCCTCCGCGTCGCGATGCAGCCGGGGGTCGGTTTGGATCGACAGGCGACCGTTCCGCCCTCCCGATGCGCGGAATGTCGGCGCCAGCAATGCCGCAGCTTCGATCGAGAGTTCCTCGACAGCACGCCACCCAATCTGGGACTCGCTCCACAGCGGATGCCTCTGCGCGATCTCGGCTATGCGCGGTCCCCAAGTGGCGAAATTACGGCTGATGACCGTGTAGGCGATCACCGGGTTGCAGGTGGCACCGACAGCACCGAAGCCGATCGATCGGGAGAGTTCGTGCGGGTCCGCGGAGTCGTTCCACAGGGCCGTGGTCGCAAACTCGTGAGCCCCCCGCTGCAGGGCGGTTCCAACCGGACGCGAGGTGGCGCTGACCATTTCGATGGCCAGATAGTAAGGATCGAGTCAAGCCTACGGAGAAAACCACGCCGCTTCAGAGCTTCCGGCAGCCCGGTGGCTGGGCCGCCGGCCTTGACCACCGGGAAGGCTGTGCTGAAGTTGAGCCCACCCAGGCGCGCAGCGGTTACCGTTCTGCTTTCGCCGTGCGGCGAAACGAAACATGTCAACAGGGGCGACTGATAATTCCATGACAGCGGCCGAGGCGCCGACCGCAGTGATCGCGACCGGCGGGACCATTGCCATGCTGGCCGATCCCAAGTCCGGTGTGAGAAGTCCGACGCTCACCGGCGCTGAGCTTGCGGCCGGAATTCACGGGCTCGATGCACCGCTCGTGCACCTGCAGCCGTACGCGATCGGTAGCGAGGACGCCACCTTTGAGCACTGGCTCATGCTCGTTCGTGAGATTGAGCGGATCGCGGTCGCCCACGCCGGCGTGGTCGTCATGCACGGCACCGACACGATGGAGGAGGCGGCCTACTTCATCAACGAGTGTGTGCCCCGAATCCCTGTGGCGTTCTGCGGGGCGATGCGGCCGCCCGGCACACCGGGGTATGACGGCGGACGCAATCTTCTGGACGCGATCACGGTCGCCCGTGATCCGCTCGGACCCAGGCTGGGAACGGTCGTCGTGATGAACCACGAGGTGCTGCCCGCCTGGGATGTGGTCAAGCGCGATTCGGTCGCGCTGAGTTCCTTCGCCACCCGACATGGGACACGGATCGGCACGGTGCACGATCGGCAGCTGCGGCTGCTGTCGCAGCCGCTCGACTTCAACTGGCTGGGGACCGTTCCTGACGGCGCCCCCGACCCCGACGCGGTTGCCTACGTCCGGCTCACCGGGAGCCCGGGCCGCCGTCGCTTCGTCCAGGCGATCAGCGGCGCCGCCGGGATCGTGATCGACGCGCTCGGCGCCGGCTCCGTCCCGGTGGCCGTACGCGCCGACCTGCTCGCGGCCTGCGCCTCGGTTCGCGTGGTACTCACCACCCGCACAGGCTCAGGCCCGGTTCAGGCCGAGGAGTCCTATCCGCATGCCTGGGATGACCTGCTGGCCGCGGGCGTTACGCTCGAGAAACGTCTCGACGGTCCTCGCGCACGGATACGGCTGTCCCTGAGCCTCGAATTGGGACGGCCCTACACCCCGTTCGAGCCATGGGTCTGAGCGCCCGCGAGCCCCACGGCGTCGTCAGCCGGCCAAGACGCGGAATACGCACGGCAGCTGTCACGCGTCCGCACTAGCCTCTCGGGCATGGAAGACCCGATGCGGATTGGCGACCGGGCCGCGATCCCCCTGGCCGAGATCACCGTGCGGGCATCGCGCTCGTCGGGTCCCGGCGGCCAGCATGCGAACGTGACCGCATCGCGGATTGAGGCGGTCTTCGACGTCGAGGCCTCCGACGCCCTGTCCCCGGAGCAGAAGCAGCTGATCATCTCCCGCCTGGGACCCCGGGTTGCCGCGGTGGCCCAGGACGCCCGCAGCCAGAGTCAGAATCGCGAGCTCGCCCTGGGGCGGCTGCAGGACCGGCTCGAGCAGGCACTGCGCGTGGCCCGGCCACGTACCCCCACGCGTCCCAGCCGGGCATCGAAGCTGCGTCGCCAGGCCAACAAACGCGTGCGGGCCGAGCGCAAGCGGCTGCGGCAGCCGCCCGAGGACCAATGACGCCGCCTGGCGCCGCCGAGGTTCAGATAGCCAGCTCGCGTATCACCGCGTCCGCGAACAGCCGACCCCTCCGCGTCAGCTGGACGCTGCCGCCCGCGATCGTGACGCGCCCGCGGGCCAGCTCGAGTTCCGCCGCTCGTGCGCCCGCCGGACTCAGCGCCGCCAGCGCCAGGCCCCCGCGTTCGCGCAAGCCGAGCATGACCGACTCCATCGCACGCTGCTCGTCAGTGAGAACCTCTCGACCTGCGGCGGGCGACCGGCCGTGACCCAGCCGCTCGGCGTAGGCCGCCGGGCGCAGCACGTTCCACCAGCGAACTCCCGCGACGTGCGAGTGCGCGCCCGGCCCGATGCCCCACCAGTCGTAAGAACGCCAGTATCCGATGTTGTGACGGCAGCGGGACTCGGGGCTCGTGGCCCAAGAGCTGAGCTCGTACCACTCGAAGCCATGGCCGCTCAGGAACTCGTCAGCATGGGCATACCGGCGAGCCTGATCGGCGTCATCGGGCGCAGGCAGCGTTCCGCCGGCGACGGCACGGTTCATGGCGGTGCCGGGCTCGACCACCAGCCCGTAGGCCGACAAATGGTCCGGCGCAGTCGAGAGTGCCGCTTCGAGCGTCCGCTCCCAATCGCCGTCGGTCTCCCCCGGGGTGCCGTAGATCAGGTCGAGCGAGACATGATCAAAGCCAGCCTCGCGGGCCTCCTCCGCCGCCGCGGTGGCGCGGCCGGGCGTGTGCACCCGGTCCAGCGTGCGCAGCACGTGTGGCGACGCCGATTGCATCCCGAGGGACACGCGGGAGAAGCCCCCCCGGCGCAGTGAACGAAGCAGGGGCAGATCGGTCGACTCGGGATTCGCCTCGGTGGTCACCTCGGCTCCCGGCAGCAGGCCGAATGCGTCTTGGACGCCGGCGAGTAGCCGCAGCAGATCATCGCTGCCAAGCAGCGTGGGAGTTCCACCCCCGATGAACACGGTGCTCACGCGGCGATCGCCGAGCTCAGCACGGGCATACGTCATCTCACGCAGCGCAGCCTGGACGTAATCTGAAGGCTGCCCCGGACCAGTCGGAACGTACGTGTTGAAGTCGCAGTAGCCGCACCGCGCGGCACAGAACGGCACGTGGATATAGATGCCCAAGGGCACCCCGCGGTCTTCCATGCCTCAATGATGGCGGGTGCTCGTGTCATTTTCAGAGCGCGCGAGCAGGCCCGACACCTCAACTGTGTCCGCGTGCGCGGCGGCCCGCCCGCTCACCGGGCGGCGGGGGATCCACACGCCGAGTGCGGCGGCCGCGGCAAAACCGATTCCGCCGCTGACGACGATGCCCGCGCCGAGCCCAACGGCGCCGGTCACCGCTGAGAGAATCAGCGGACCGATGCTGGCTCCCGCATCGGACAGCTCGCGCCACACGCCAAGGAAGGTCGGTCGTCCCACTGACGGTGAAACGTCAGCCGCCAGGGTCATCACGATTCCCGAGCCGATCCCGTTGCCGAAGCCCATCAGCACCGCCACCAGCGACACGGTCACAAACCCGTGGGTCAGCGGCATGAGCAGGCAGGAGACGCCCATGATCAGGACCGAGGGGACAGCCACCCAGCGGCGCCCATACACGTCCATAACCTTGCCGGCGGGGTAGAAGGTCAGGGCGTCGATCGCCCCCGCAATGCCGAAGATGATCGAGCTGTCAGTCGCTGATAGGCCGACATGGCTCACCCACAGGGGGATCACGCTCTGGCGGGCCTGGCGCACCGCGGTGAGCAGGAGTACACCGGCGCCGAGCGTCAGAAACATGCGCCAGTGCTGTTTCACCACGCCCAGCGTCGTGACCTGGGCGGCGGCCTGCCGATGCTCCTCCCCCAGGTTCAGATCGGGTACCCGCTGAACGATCGCTGCGGCCACGAAAATCGCGGCCAGGCTCACGAAATAGGCCCCGGGAAGGCCCCACAACTGCGTCGCTCCGGCGCCGAGGAAGGGGCCGGCAAATATGCCGATGCGCATCGTGCCGCCGAGCGTCGAGAGCGCTCTGGCCCGCATGTGCCGGGGCACCATCTCCGTCAGGTAGGACTGCCGGGCCAGGTTGTAGACGGAACTCGCCGCGCCGACCAGCAGCACGCCCAGCCCGTAGAGCGCGAGCGACGAGGCACCGCGTCCAATGTTCACGACACACAGGACGAGTCCGCAGATCGTGACCACCGCCGCTACGAGCATTGCCCTCCGCTCGCCCAAGCGCGTGGCCAGAACACCGGACGGGATGTTCGTGATCAGTGAACCGATGCCTAGCAGGGCCACGATGAGCGCGGCCAGCGAGGTGCTGGCTCCGCGCTCGTACGTGGAAGCCACGATCACCGGAAGCATCGCCCCCTGGGCCAAGCCGAAGAGCGTCGCCGGCGCAAACGCGGCAATCGCCACGGAGCGCAGGCGAAAGTCTCCGGATGCGGCGGGTCGCGAGCCCATGTGAGCAGGGTGCCAGAGTGAACCGAGCTCACGCAGGCCCACTTGGGGGTTACATGTCTAGATGATCGGGCGGCCGAATCCGAGTACGGCCGCCTCCCCCAGCCGCCGGGCCGGGAACTCCAGCATCACTGCGACGTTCTACAGCGTGGGCAGCCAACCGTGTGCGCCGTGCACCTCGGAATAGGCATGCCCGGATTCGGCCAGCGGGAGCTCACGCGCCCCATAGATGGTCATTTGCTCAATCCCGGCGGGGCCGGTCCGCAGGATGATCGCTCGCCGATAGGGCCCACGGCGGCTGAAGTCGCTCAGCTCATAGTGGGCTGACATCTCGGCAACCCACACCCCGTCTTCCGGGTTCCACTCGGCAGTCACCTCGTGTTGGGCACCTCGAAGCTCACCCAAAAACGCCCCCAACACAGACCTGATTCGAGCCCCGCCCATTGCCGTCTCGCCGAAGACGGTGGTCAGTTCGGCGTCGGGGGCGAACAGCGCTACCGCAGCGTCGAGGTCAAGCGCGTCCAGCGATCGCAGCACAGCCTGCATGGGCGTCTCCGGCACAGGGCAAGCCTAAAGGATTGCCGGCGCCATCGACGCGCAAGCTGTCAGGCAAACGCGCGAAAGCGCGCCGTGAGCTCCTCATCTGGTGATGGGCCGCCGGAGGCGCCATCAGTCTTGTCCTCTTCAGTCGGCTCTGGATCAAAGAGCTCGTCCTCGCTCATGATGGTCGCGTTGGCCTCGAGCATGGCGCTATCGAGAAAGTGCTTGACGCGCTCCTCCTCCCCCAGGTGAACTGGCGCTATGCGCAGGCTGTGCGCTTTCAGCTCGTTCACCTCCCACGTGCCGTGGCTCAGGAGCGTGGTGGCCCGGGCGAAAGCCTCACGCCATTCTCTCGGCGCTTTGTCGCTGAAGGCCACCGCCAGCGTCCCATCGTGGACCTCGGCGGTTGACCAGTCAAGTGCCAGACCTGTCATCACGATTCCTCCAATGCGCGGGAGCTTCAGCTATCCGGCTACCCGACCACGGCCGATGTTTCACTATTGCCCGCCCAGGCCCTGGCCAGGCTGGCCAGGGCCTCGTGGATCAACTCGAGTAGCGACCGACGCTCCCCGTCTGCCAGCCAGCGCTCGAAGGCCACTCGGAAGGTCGCGATCCCCAGCTCGGCCGTGAGGCTCGCCGTCGGCTCAGCCACGCCTCCTTCGCGCAGCGCCGCCGCCATCGCCGCGGCCACATCCGCCAGCTTGATCAACTCACGCTCGCGCAGTTCCGGATTGGCCATGATGATGCGCTGACGCGCCCGAGCGAAGTCGCGACCGCGGGACTCGGCCAGCGCTTCGGCGGCGGCCTCCAGGGCTTGCGTCACCGTCTCAAATGGGGTCGCGCCGTCGGGTGCGTGAGCGATGGTGTTCACGAAGCGCCCGCGGAACGCCGCCGAGCCGATGAACAGCACCTCGCGCTTGTCGGCGTAGTGCCTGAAGAACGTGCGCTCGGTGAGACCGGCTCGCGCCGCGATCTCAGCCACCGTGGTCTGCTCATAGCCGCCCTCGGCGAACAGCTCCATCGCCGCCCGCTCGAGCCGTCCCTGCGCATTTGGCTCCCAGCGTCCCATTCCCCCAATTCTAGGTGATGGCAGCCTCTGACAACACCGTTGCTACAGTGATGTCAGTTTCTGTCATCGTACGGCCTAGCGGAGGCTTTTCATGCGTGTTTTCGTCACTGGTGGTTCCGGGCACGTCGGTTCCGCCGTGCTGCCCGAACTGATCCTGGCCGGCCATCAGGTCACCGGCTTAGCCCGCTCCGATGCTGCCGCCGAAAGCGTCGATGCGGCCGGGGCGACTGTTCTGCGGGGAGGCCTGGATGACCTCGACCTACTCGGCGAAGCGGCCGCCCAGGCCGACGGCGTCATCCACCTCGCGTTCAAGCACGATCTGATGTTCGGCGGAGACCGCGACGGCGCCATCGCCGCGGACCTCGCCGCGATCCGCGTGATCGGCGCTGCACTCGAGGGCACAGACAAGCCGTTCGTCACCACCTCTGGCACCATGATGCTCGCCTTGGGCGGGATCGTCGGCCGCCCCGGCACGGAGGAGGACGTTCTCACCGGCGGCCCGCGCGTAGATGCGGAGAACTATGTGATCGGCTTGGCCGAGAAGGCCGTGCGCACCTCGGTGGTCAGGCTGCCGCCGACGGTGCACAGCCACCTAGACCATCATGGCTTCGTGCCGACCCTGATCGCCAATGCCCGTGAGCAGGGCTATGCCGGCTACCCCGGAGAAGGTCGCAACGTGTGGCCGGCCGGTCACACGCTCGACGCCGCCCGCCTCTACCGACGCGCGCTCGAATCGGCACCCGCTGGCACGCGCCTGCATGCGGTCGGAGACGAGGGCGTCCCACTCCGTGAGATCGCCGAGACCTTCGGGCGGATGCTCGGCCTGCCGACGCGCAGCATCGCCGCGGACGAGATGGAGGCCTACTTCGGCTTTCTTGCCGCGTTCGTCGGTGTCGACAATCCCACCTCGGCTGCGCTCACCCGCCGCTGGCTCAGCTGGGAGCCCGAGCAGGCCAGCCTGATCGAGGACCTCGAACAGGGCCACTACTTCGCGCAAGCCGTCGCCTGACGCGCCGCCCACTCTGAGCCGACACCTAGAAACCCACGGATCTCCGCGCGCGAGCGCGGAGACCACAACACCGAGACATGTCCGAGCCATGGCCTGACCACGACCCGGCAATCAGGTATCAGTCGGGCCGTCTCTTCGAACAATTGCGGCCCGTAGAAGCGGTCCCGCCCACCACCGATGAGCAGGGTCGGGGCCTCGATCGTCGGCAGGCCGGCCAATGCGAAGTCGTCCTCGGCCTCGGCCATCGTGGCCATGTCGTCAAGGCCTTCCACCGCCAGAAATCGCGGCCCGAGCAGCCGTCCGGCCATCCCGGCCATCAGCGCCAGTGGTCCCGGGGGCACCAGGTCAGCGGCAAACACCGCGCAGGCCTGCCCGCGTCGCCCCGGCCCGCACCCGCGCCGCCACCCGCCGCTGAACCGACTTTGCCGCCGGTCCGAGCCGACAGCCTGTACTGACCAGAACCAGGCGACGGACCACCTCCGGATGCTGAGCCGCAATCTGTTGCGCGATGCTGCCCCCGGTGGACATGCCGACTACGTCGACCGGTTCTCCGAACGCCACCCGCATCGCGGTGGCATGTTCGGCGGCGATGTCCGCCATCGTCGTCCCCGGAAGCATCCCCGGGCGGCGATTCAGGTAGTAGACCTCACGGCCGCGGGCGAACAGCCGCGCCGCCCGCTCGTGATCGGAGCGCATCGGTCCGGGCGCCACCCCGGCTTGCGGCACCAGGCCCGCGAGCACGATCAGCGGAGGCCCGGAGCCGACCACCAGGCACGGGTAGTCAGCCACTGTGCCGTCGCGCACGTCCACACTGTCATGCTGTCAGCTCACCGACCATGGGTGCATCACGTGGACAACCCGCCGTCATTCCGATCTTTGACGGCCACAATGATGCCCTGACCGCCGCGCACCATGCCCGCCTGGCCACGGGCGGCGGCGATGGGCATCTCGATCTTCCGCGCATGCGCGAGGCGGGCATGCGGGGTGGAATCTTCGCGGTGTTCGTGGAGTCGCACGAGGAGCATCGTGAGCTATCCCCCCAGCCCGACGTCCCGTACGTGCATCCCTTTCCGCCCAAGGTTCAGTACGCGCGGGCTGCCGGCGTGACGGCTGCCACTGTCGGCCATCTGCTCGGCCTGGAAAGACAGGGAGCGTTGCGCGTGGCGCGCTCAATCGCCGATGTGGACGCCGCGGCCACCGAAACTTGCCCGCCGGCCGTGGTGCTGCACTTCGAGGGCGCGGAGGCCGTAGATCCGCAGCTGGCCAGCCTGGAGACCTGGTACGCCGCCGGCCTGCGCTCGCTCGGTCCGGTCTGGAGCCGACCGAACGCATTCGGCCACGGTGTGCCCTTCGCCTTCCCCTCCACCCCGGATACGGGGCCCGGTCTGACCGAGGCCGGAATCCGCCTCGTGCGCCGATGTGCCGAGCTCGGAATCGCCGTTGACCTCAGCCACATCAACGAGGCCGGCTTCTGGGATGTCGCCCGGCTCGACCTCGGTCCGCTGGTCGTCAGCCACGCGGGGGTACACGCAATCTCCGCGTGCTCACGCAACCTGACCGACGACCAGATCGACGCCGTGGCGGCGTCCGGAGGTCTCGTGGGGATTGTCTTCGCCTGTTACTTCCTGCGCCCGGACTTCGCCAACCAGCCGGAGACGACTCCGCTCGAGCTGATCGTCAGGCACGCCCGCTACGTGGCCGATCGCGTCGGCGTCGATCACGTGGCCTTCGGCTCCGACTTCGACGGCACCACGGTGCCCTCCGCCCTCGGCGATGTCACCGGCTACCCCAAGCTGCTTGAGGCCATGGCTCACGCCGGCTTCACTGCCCCGGAGATCAGGCGGATCGCCTGGGATAACTGGCGGCGTGTGCTCGACGCCTGGTGGTAGGCGGATCCCGAGCGCCCTCCAGCCCCCAAATCAACCGACGCGCCGTACGCGATTTGGGAAAAGCAGGCGTTTGGAGCGCCCGCCTTTCCCAAATCACGGCCGCCCGGGCTTACTTTGGGGGCTCGGAGCACCTAACGGTGCAGCACACCCTCTCGCGCGAACGGTGCCAGGGTCGCCTCCTTGAGCGGGACGTCGCCCAGCGCCTCGTCCACCGCCGAGAGCACCTCGGCGGACAGAGTGATACCGGAGGCCGACGCGTTGGCGTGCACCTGCTCGGGACGCGACGCCCCGACGATCGCCGAGGCCAGTTCCGGACGCCGGAGCACCCAGGCGAGCGCCAGCTGTGGAAGTGTCAGACCCTCGCCTTCGGCGATCGGCACCAGCCGTTGCACGGCCTCGAGGGCCTCATCGCTCATGACCAGACCCATCGCAGCGCTCATCGCCTCGCTGCTCGCCCGCGAGCCTTCCGGGTGGTCCTCCCCGGGCTTGTACTTGCCGGTGAGCACTCCCTGAGCGAGTGGCGACCAAACGATGTGCGAGATGTCGTACTTGGCGCAGACGGCAAACAGTTCCGCCTCCGGCGCCTGCCACAGCATTGAGTACTGCGGCTGCGAGGAGACGAACAGGTCCGGCCCGGCGATCTGCACCGCCGCCTCAATCTGCTCGGGCGTCCACTCGCTGAAACCGAGGTAGCGGGCCTTGCCCTGCTCGACCACCCGCTGCAGCGCTTCGATCGTCTCCTCGATCGGAACCTCCACGTCGAAGCGGTGGGCCTGGTAGAGGTCGACGTGGTCGGTCTGCAGGCGCTCCAGCGAAGCGTCGATCTGCTTGGCGATCTGAGCGGCGGACAGACCCTGATCAGCCGGATCGTCGGACATCTGGCCGTTGACCTTGGTGGCCAGGATGTAGGAGTCGCGCGGATGCCTGGAGAGGATCTCGCCCCAGGCCGTCTCGGCCGCACCGCGCCCGTACACGTTGGCGGTGTCGAAGAAGTTGATCCCCGCGGCAAAGGCCGCCTCCGTGCAGGCGCGGGTCTGTTCGAACTCGATCCCGCCGGCGTAGGTCAGCCAGGCGCCGAGGGAGATTTCCGAAACTTCAAGGTCAGAGCTGCCGAGCTTGCGATACCGCACTGGGTGCCTCCTGTTCGTTCTTGTTCGCGATGAAGCCCATTGCCCGCTCGGCGAGAGCCGTGATGGTCAGGCTGGGGTTGGCACCCACGTTGGCGGGCACGGCGGCGCCGTCGCAGACGAGCAGGTTCTGGTAACCGAAGACGCGGTGGCGTGCGTCGAGCACTCCGGCCTCCGGTCCGCCGGCGATGACGGCGCCGCCGAGGATGTGGGCGGTGAGGGGTATACCCAACACCGCCTCTGTTATCCCCGAGTAGGCCGTCCCACCGACCCGCCGGGCGAACCAGCGAGCGGCGTCGTAGGCGGAGGGGATGCTGTCGGGGTTGGGGTTCAGCGGATCCTGCTCTGTGGTCAGCACCACGGAGCCGTTCGGCAGGCGGCGTTTGACCTTCAGGCGCATCGAGTTGTCCAGTGTCTGCATCACGAGCAGGATGATCGAGCGGCGCGAGGTGCCCCGGATCTTCAGCGCGCCGAGCGCCTCCCGCGGATGGCGCAGCGCCGCCAAGGCAAAGTGCAGCGGCCGGGTGCCGCGCCGGCCGGCGGTGACCATGAGCTGGCGCAGCAGGCTCTGGCTGTCCCCGCCCGTGCCGTAGGTGACCACCTCGATGTGCGTGTTGGGGTCGGTGTGGATGCTCGAGGTGATGGCAACCGACTCGCTGAAGTCATAGCCCGATCCCTCAGGGGCGCAGACCGAGATGATGGCCTCACTGTTGGTGCGGACCGCGTACCCGAGCCGGTCGGAGAGCCGAGGCAGGGAGCCGTTCAGCCGACAGCGCTGGAGCAGCCGGTTGGTCCCCAGGGCGCCCGCGGCGACGACCACGCCGCCGGCTCGTACGGTGGCGATGTCCCGACGCAGGAGCCCGCCGGAGCGCTGGTGGGTGATCTCGTAGCCGTCGCCGCCGCCGGGGTCGCCGAGCGGTCGGATATCGGTGACGGTGCGCTCAGCGTGGATGTGCACGCCGAGCTTCTCGGCAAACCACAGGTAGTTCTTCACCAGCGTGTTCTTGGCGCCGTGCCGGCAGCCGATCATGCAACTGCCGCAGCGGATGCAGCCGGTGCGCTCCGGTCCCGCCCCCCCGAAGTACGGATCGGGCACCGTCCGGCCCGGCTCGCCCAGGAACACCCCCACGGGCGTGCGCCGATAGCTCGCCTGCACCCCAATCGCCTCGGCGTACTCGCGCAACAGCACATCGGCCACGCCGTCGCGGTCGTAGTCGGTGACACCTAGCATGCGCTCCGCCTCCTGGTAGAAGGGCTCGAGCTCACGTTCCCAGTCGGCCAGCTTCGACCACCCAGGGTTGGCATAGAACCCTGGGCGTGCGCGGTACAGCGTGTTGGCGTAGCCGAGGCTGCCGCCGCCCACCCCGCAGCCCGATAGCACGAACACGTCCCTGAAGATGCTGAGCCGCAGGATCCCGCGCGCACCCAGGTGCGGGGCCCAGTTGTAGCGGCGGAAATCCGCCGTTTTCTCGGCAAAGTCCTGGTCACTGAAGCGCCGTCCGCACTCCAGCACGCCAACCTGGTAGCCCTTTTCGGCCAGTCGCAGGGCGGCGACGCTGCCGCCGAAGCCCGAGCCGATGACCAGCCAGTCGTAGTCCAGCTCGGTCACTGCCTCGGCGTCAGGAGCACGACGGGGATCTGGCGTGTGGTCTTCTCCTGGTAGCCGGCGAACTGCGACGAGCGGGCGGCCTGCTCGTTGTAGATACGGTCGCGCTCCTCGCCCTGTGCCTCACTGGCCACCACATCGATCGTCTCCCCGCCGATCTCGATGCGGGTCTCCGGATGGGCCAGCAGGTTGTGGTACCAGGCCGGGTGCTCCGGAGCGCCCGCCTTGGAGGCGAAGATCGCGTAGCGGCCACCATCCTCGAGGTAGGCCAGTGGCGCGACACGAGCGGTTCCCGATTTTGCGCCGGTGTGATGCAGAAGCAGCAGTGGCATCGACTCGAACATGCCGCCGACCTGGCCGGAGTTCTCACGGAACTCGTTGATCACCTGGGTATTGAAGTCTGCCGTCGACATAGGAATCCCGCTCCTCGTGCGTGTGGGTGGCTGCGCTGACATGATCGTCGCATGCTGAGGAAGGTCGCGGCAACGCGCTACGTCACACCGCTGCGCGAGGGCGGCTCGCTCCCAGGATTGTTTGAGGCCGAGGACGACGGGCTGTACGTCGTCAAGTTCCGGGCCGCCGGTCAGGGACTGAAGGCACTGGTGGCTGAGGTGCTCGTCGGCGAGCTGGCGCGTGCGGCCGGCCTCCGGGTCCCGGAGATCGTCCTGGTTGAGCTGCAGGCAGAGCTGGGGCTCACCGAGCCGGACGCGGAGATCCAGGAGCTCGTCACTCGCAGCGCCGGGTTGAACTGCGGCATCGACTTCCTGCCTGGGGCCCTGGACTATAACCCCGCTCGCCCGGGCGACCTCGATGCGGCGACCGCCTCGGAGATCGTCTGGTTCGACGCGTTCACCACCAACGTCGACCGCACCCCCCGCAATCCGAACCTGCTCGTCTGGCACCGCCAGACCTGGCTGATCGATCACGGCGCGGCGCTCTACCAGCACCACAGCGCTCGCGACCTGATCGGACGCGCCCATGAGCGCTTCCCCCTGATCTCCGACCACGTTCTGCTGCCCCTGGCCGCCTCGCTGCCAGAGGCCGACGCGCGCATGTCTTCCCTACTTGATTGCGCCGCCATCACCGCGGCAGCCGCGCGGGTGCCTGATGAGTGGCTGGGCGAGGACCCGCAGACGGCTCGCACCGGTTATGTGGACTATCTCCAGGCCCGGCTCGCCCCGCCGCGTGGCTTTGTCGAAGAGGCGGAGGATGCCCGTGGCGTCTGACCCATTCCAGTACGCGGTACTGCGCTTGGTACCGCGTATCGAGCGCGAGGAGTTCATCAACGTGGGCGTGATCGTCTTCTGTCGGACACGCCGATTCCTTCGGGCGCGGGTCGCGCTCGACCCGCGCCGTATCGAAGCGCTGGCCCCCGGCTTCGATCTCGAGCTGGTGCGCGAGCACCTCGATGCCCGCGTACGCGTGGCGGCCGGGGAGCCCGATGCCGGGCCAATCGCCGCCCTGCCGCCCTCGGAGCGCTTCCACTGGCTCGTGGCCCCTTCCAGCACCATCATCCAGACCTCGTCGGTGCACAGCGGTCTGTGCGACGAGCCGGAGGCGCTCCTCGACCGGCTGTTCGCCCAACTGGTGGCCACGTAGGCACGCCGGCCCGCTCATTGGTCCGGATGGAGGCCCACTAGACTGCGCGGCATGCCGAAGCAAACGCGCGCCATCCGCATCGAGCAGAAGGGCCAGCTCGCTGCCATGCAGGCCCTCGAATCCCGCAGTGACGAAGAGCTGGCGGCGGAGACGCGATTCCGCGCCGCGGCTCAGGCGATCCTCGGTGCCCGGGCCGCCGAGAAGTACGACGCCAAGAAGGCGCGTGAGCATTTTCAGAAGGCGCTGGCCGCGGCCCGCCCGCAGGAGCGCATGCAGATCCGGCGCATGAGGGATGTCTCGTTGGCCATGGCGGAACGCCGGGCGGGAGACCTCAAGGCGGCTGCCGCGAAGCTTCCCGGTGTCGATCCGCTGAGCTCGCGCCAGCTGCTCGGGCTGCGCATCATCGGACTGGTCGCGCCGCCGTCGAGCGCTGGGATCTTCCCACGTATCCGCGGCATCGTGCTCGTGCTGGTCGCGATCATCGCGGTGCTCGGACTCGGCTTCGGCATCGTTGAGGGCATTGGCCAGGCCGCCGGTGGAATATCCCTCGATCTGGCGATCTTCTACGGCATCGTGCTGGCGCTCCTGGCGGTCGGCGCCGGCATCTTCTACGCGCGCCGACGGTCCAAAGAGGCGATGGCGAAGCGGCGCGAGGCGTCGGCCGCGCGCACGGCCGGGCGCTGACGCGCGGCTGATTCTCGGCTTGCGCCCAGGCGCCTGTCATGTGTGGACGCTACTCGCTCACCACGGCTGATCCCGCGCAGCTGCGGGCGCGCTTCGCCAACACCGAATGGACGACGGTCGAGCCCCATTACAACATCGCTCCCGGTACTGACGTTCTGGCGGTGACGACCGACCGTGAGGGCGTTCCGCGGGGCGAGCGTCTGCGCTGGGGCCTTGTGCCCAACTGGGCCGCGGAAAGCAACGTCGGTTTCAAGATGATCAACGCTCGGGCGGAGACGATCGCTGAACGGCCCGCCTACCGAAGCGCCTTTGAGCGCTTCCGCTGTCTGATTCCCGCTGACGGCTTCTACGAGTGGCAGGCGTTGCCCGGCGAACGCCGCAAGCAGCCGTTTCACATCACCCGCGCCGATGGAGAGCTGTTCGCCTTCGCCGGGCTCTGGTCTGTCTGGCACCGCGGTGAGCCTGACCAGCTGCGCAGCTGCACGATCATCACCACAGCCGCCAACTCTGCTGTCGCTCCGGTGCACGACCGCATGCCGGTGATCCTGCCGCGCGCGGCGGAGGGTCTGTGGCTTGCCCGCGACGCGCCGCTCGCCCAGTTGCAGGAGCTGCTCGGCGGGCTCCCGGCTGAGGATCTGGCGTTGCGACCGGTCGGCCCGGCCGTCAACGATGCTCGCTACGACGGTCCCGAGTGCCTGCTGGACCCGCCGCCACCCGCTCAGGAGGCACTGTTCGCATAGACCGCCTAGGCGGGCTTTAGTTCGGCCTGGCGATAATCCGGTGGCGTGCGACTGTCCCCCCTGCTTGTCTCCTATGACCAGGTGATCCTCGACCTTGACGGCACCGTCTGGGTCGGTGGCTCGGCCACGCCCCGCGCCCCGGAGGCTGTGGCGGCCATCCGGGCAAGCGGCCGGCGGCTGGCCTTTGTCACCAACGACGGGAGTCATTCCCCGGAGGAATACGTGCAGAAGCTGTGGGCGATCGGCTGCACGGCGGCGGTCGAGGAGATCGTCAGCGTCGGCTCCGCGATTCAGTACGTGCTGGCCGAGCGCGCGCCCGGCGCCAGGGTCTTTGTCATCGGCGGACCGGCGGTGTTCCGGCATGTCGGCGATGCCGGCCATCGGATCGTCAATGACCGGCCGGACGCCGAAACAGCCGACGTGGTCGTCGCTGTGGCGCACCCGGACTTCAACTATGCGGAGTTGCTCACCGCCACGCGCGCCATCCTCGCCGGCGCGGAGTTGATTGCCGGCGGTCGCGATCGCAACTATCCCGCGTCAGGCGGCATCGCTCCGGGGACCGGCGCGGTGATCGCCGCGCTGGAATACGCCACGGGAACGACTGCCCGGCTCGTCGGCAAGCCCGACCCACAGGTCTTCGAGGTGGCGCTCGACCGCATGGGCCGCGGGAAGACCCTGGTGATCGGCGACCATCTGACCGCCGACCTGGGCGGTGCCGCCGCGGCCGGACTCGATGCGGCGATCGTGCTCAGCGGGATTACGTCCCGCGATCAGGCCGAGGCAGCCACCGACCCGGCGCCGGTCGCGATCGGGGCCGACCTGGCGACGCTCGTACTCTCCGGCTGATGCTCAGCCTGATCGTGAACCCGTCATCGGGCGGTGGGCGCGCGGCGCGCCTGCTGCCGGCAGTGTGTGCCGCGCTGCGACGCCAGGGGCTTGAGCACCACGTCGAAGAGACGCTCGATCTAACTCACGCGCGATCGCTCGCGCGAGACGCCCTGGCTGCTGGGGAGATGCCGGTGGGCTACGGCGGTGACGGTCTGGTGGCAGCGGTCGCGGACTCGGCCCGCGCGTCAGGCGAGGTGATGGGCGTGCTGCCCGGTGGTCGCGGAAATGACTTCGCCCGCTGTCTCGGGCTGCCGCTCGATCCGGACCCGCGGTGGCGGTGAAGCGTTGAGCGCGCTCGGAACCAAGATCAGGCTGGCGCGGACGGTCGGCCGCGTAGCCCGCGTCACCGGGCGCGGCGGCGGGACCAGCCTGCCCGGGAAGGTGCTGCTGCGTCTGGAGCCGGACGCGATCGCCGAGCTGGCCCAGCGTCTGAGCCGGGGCAGCGCGATCATCTCGGCCACCAACGGTAAGACGACGACCGCGACGATAACCGCCACTATCCTCGAGCACGCGGGACGTAGGCTGGTTCACAACCGGGCGGGAGCGAACATGGCTGGGGGTATCGCGTCCACGCTGCTGGCCGCCGCCCGCCCGCATCGGCGGATGGCCGGGGACACCGGGCTGTTCGAGGTCGACGAATTCTGGCTGAACACGGTTACACGACAGCTGAATCCGCGGGCCGTGCTGCTGTCGAACCTGTTCCGCGATCAGCTCGACCGCTACGGCGAACTTGAGACCATTGCCGACCGCTGGGCGGAGGTCGTCGCCGGGCTGAACCCGACCAGCTCGCTGGTGCTCAACGCCGACGATCCGCTGATCGCCGACCTTGGGCGTGGACGCGGGAACGTGACCTACTTCGGGGTTGAGGACGATGCTCTCGCTCTCCCGGAGATGCAGCATGCATCGGACTCCAAGCACTGCCGGCGATGCGGGGCGGCCTACCAGTATGACGCGATGTATCTCGGACACCTCGGTCATTACCATTGCCCGAATTGCGGCCAGGAGCGTCCGGGCCCCGCGTGTCTGCGCCGAGCAGATCACGCTGCGGGGCACGAGCGCGGCCACTTTCAGGCTCGTCACGCCGCAGGGGCAGCACTTCCGTCCTCCTGCGTCTGCCGGGTCTCTACAACGTCTACAACGCGCTGGCGGCGGCTGCGCTGTGTTTGTCGCTCGGGATCGGACTCGCTGAGATCATCGTCGCCGGGCTCCAGACCACGACCGCCGCCTTTGGTCGGGCCGAAACAGTCACGGTCGCCGACACCTCTCTGCAGATCCTGCTGATCAAGAACCCGGCCGGCGTCAACGAGATCCTACGCACGTTCGCGCTCGAGTCCGACCAGCTCGACCTGCTGGTCGATCCTCAACGACAACATCGCTGATGGTCGCGATGTCTCCTGGGTCTGGGATGCCGACTTCGAGCTGCTGAGCCGCATGTGCGGACGCGTCGTCTGCGCCGGGACACGCGCGCGGCCGAGCTGGCGGTGCGGCTTAAGTACGCTGGTGTTCCCGACCGCGCTGAAGGTCGTCCCGCGATCTCCCGCCAGGCGCTCGACACGGCCCTCGCCGATGGCGGCCCGCGCCTTTTTCGCGCTGCCGACCTACACGGCGCTGCTGGGGCTGCGGGATGAGATCGTCTCGCGCGGACTAGTGTCGCAGTACTGGGAGGCGGCGCGTGAGCGTAGTCGATCTGGCACGATCTTGAATGCGGCCGTTACGAGGAGGACCTGAACCTCTGGCTCAGCCTGACCGACGAGCGGGTGCCTGAGGGCCAAGCTCTCCTTGACGTTGGGGCCGGCACGGGACGGGTCACCCTGCGCGCTCGCGCAGCGGGCCATCGGGTCGTCGCCCTCGACCGAGGACCCTGAGCTTCTGGCTGAGCTCGAGCGTCGGGCCGACGGCCTGCCTGTGCAGACCGTTTGCGCCGACGCGCGCGACTTCCGGCTGCCCGGCCGCACGTTTCCGTTGATCATCGCGCCCATGCAGACGATCCAGCTGCTGGGCGGCGCCGCGGCCACGTCGCGTTCCTCGACCTGCGCCCGCCGGCACCTGTCAGCCGGCGGGGTCGCTGGCCGATCGCCGTCGCCGCCGCAGAGGATTTCGAGGAGTTCGAGTGGCAGCGACGGCGATCACCTGCCACTGCCGGACATCGCGGAACTCGACGGCTCGGCGTACTTCAGCCAGCCCACGGCGGTCGGCGATCTGGGAACACGTTCGTGCTCGAACGGCGCCGGGAGGCCGTCGACGCCCGAGGGGACGCGCACGAGCAGCGAGGACCGCATCGCCTTGGACATTGTCAGTGTCCAGCACTTCAGGAGGCCGGCACGCGCGCGCGGGCTGCGTCCGCTCGACGTGCGCGAGATCGCGCCCTCCGAGGAACACATCGGCAGTCGGGTTGTGATCCTCGGTGGCTGAGTCCCGCACGCTGCGCGTCTGCGCGCTGTATCCGGACCTGATGAACATCTATGCCGACCGCGGAAACCTGCTATGCTGCGGCGGCGTTGCGAGTGGCGAGGTATTGGCTTTGAGCTTCACGGTGTCGGGATCGGCGAGTCACTGGATCCCGGACGGCGCTGACCTCTACTACATGGGTGGCGGCCAGGACCGGGATCAGGAACTCTGCGCCAGCTGACCTGCATGAGCACCAAGCGCGAGGCACTGCGCGGCAGCGGCGGAGCGCGGCGCGCTCGTGCTGGGGGTCTGTGGCGGATACCAGTTGCTCGGGCACGCGTACCAGCTCGGCGATCGGGAGTTGCCCGGCGTCGGGCTGCTGGACGTTCGTACCGACCGCTCGGATGGCCCGAGGCTGATCGGTAACGTTGCGATCGAGGTTGATCTCCCGGGCGCTGACGGGCGCAGAGTCCTTGCCGGCTTCGAGAACCACGGAGGACGTACACACCTCGGCGCTGACAGCCGAGCCGCTTGGCCGGGTCTCTGCGTGGCCGCGGGAACAACGGCGCCGACGGTCACGAGGGGGCTCGCCGTGGGAACGTGATCGGCACCTACCTGCACGGCCCGCTGCTGCCAAAGAATGCGTGGTTCGCCGACTGGCTGATCGCTGACCGGCCTCGCCGCGGAGGGGCGCCTGAGCCGCTCATGCCGCTCGACGATGAGCTGGAGGATCTCGCGCACGCCGACGCACGCAGGGCGGCCGGCCTATGAGCGCGCGTCACGTTCCTGACGATCGCGGCGATCGCGATCGCTCGGGCTCGGGGCGCTGGTCGGTTGGCGTGCGGGCGCGGCGTCAGCCGGGCACACGGCGCGCGACGGTCACAACTTCAGTCCGGCGCCACTTCCACTCAGGTCCCGGTCGTTGTCAAGACAACGTCGACCACACCCGCGGCTGATTTACCAGGTTTTGGTAAGCCTCCGATTCACCTCGGCGATATGAACACGCCTGAGCAGTTCATCATCGGCGAGCTATACCAACTGGCGCTTCAGCAGCGCGGCTACACAGTGGTTCCAGATCCGAACATCGGTCCGCCCGGCGGTGCGCGCAGCAGCGATGCAGCAGGGCGCGCTGGACATCTATCCGGATTACCTCGATCAATGGAACAGCCAGGTCGCTCATCTTCATAACCAGTACGACACGCTCGGCGGCGTCATATGACGCAGGCGCCGCTTATGCGCAAGCACACGGGTATGAGCTCCTCACGCCCGCGACGCCGGCCAGCGATACCAGTGCGATTGCCGTTACCGCCGCGTATGCGGCCCAGAACCATGTTCGCTCGATCTCCGACCTGGCACGGGGACCTCGGATCATCATCAGTGTGCCGTTGGACCTGCGCACGGGTTCGACCGGTCTCTTCGCTCTATCGCGCGCATATGGACTTGATCACCCCTATCCCAAGACGACGCTCATCGGCCTGGAGTACCAGGCGCTGAACACCGGCAATGCGCAGGCAGCCTACGTGACGTCAACCGACCCGCAGCTCGCCGGGCCCCGGTACAGGCTGCTCCGAGATCCGAAGCACTTTTTCGGCTTCGGCAACATCGTTCCGGTCACCACGCCGAAGGTCATCGCGGAGGAAGGGCCAGTCTTCCGCAATACGATCGATCAGGTCGACTCACTCCTGACCATCGCGCGCGATACGCGGCCTCAACTACCGAATACCTAGCTCGACGGCCGTAAGCCCGCGGTGATCGCCCAGCAATTTCTCCAGGGCAACGGATCATCCTGCCGCCGACGATTTTCGCGCCGGCCCCCGCCCGACGCTCAGCCGGCCAGCGGTGAAGCCGCCGCTTGAGCTGACGCCGGCGCTTGAGCTCGACGCCGGCGCTCAGGACGCCCAGGCGCGGACGCCGGGCTTGACCGAACCCGCCGCTCGAACCAAAGCCGCCGGCTCCGCGCTCGCTGTGGCCGAGCGCATCCACCTCAACCACGGCGGGAGTTGCGACCGCGATCAGAACCAGCTGGGCGATGCGGTCGCCGGCGGCGAGCTGACAGGTCTGAGTGCGATCGGTATTCAGCAGCAGAACCTGGACCTCGCCTCGATAACCGGAGTCGATCAGTCCCGGCGCGTTGACCAGGGCGATCCCGTGCCGCGACGCCAGCCCTGACCGCGGCATCACGAGGCCCGCGTGGCCCGCCGGGATTTCGACCGCGACCCCAGTACGCACCGCAGGCCCGCTCCCCGGCATCGAGTGTTACAGGCTCGAGTGCGTACAGATCGAGTCCGGCATCATCCGGTATGCGCGCATCGGCAACACGCGCGCGGGTCAAGGCGAAGGACCCTGAGCTCGTCGGCGACCCGGTCACGCGAGGTTCGCCGATTAGGGCCGGCGGCACTTCAAATGCGCGAAACGCGCAGCCACCGGCAGCCGGCAGCCGGAGCGGACCCGCACGCCGTCGGCCGTGTCCTCGCGCAGGAGGTCCCCGGCAATCGCGTGCAGCTCGGCCAGGCGCGCCCCTTCGCTGAAGGGGATCAGGAGCTCCACGGGCCTGAGCCGCGTGCGAACTCGCGCTCCATAGCCTCCGTCAGCTCTGGCAGTCCCTCGCCGGTCGCGGCTGAGGTCAGGATCGCGTCCGGGTGGCGGTGGCGCAGTTCTGCGCGGCCCCCTCGTCGAGCCGATCGACTTTGCCGAGCACCAGCAGCCTCGGCACCGCCCCTGCACCGATCTCGCCAGCACGTCCTCAACGGCCCGGATCATCACAGTCCGATCATCCTCCGGCGCCGACCCATCGACGATGTGCAGGATCAGATCGGCCAGTCGGGTCTCCTCGAGCGTGGCGCCGAAGGCCTCGACCAGCTGATGCGGCAGCTTGCGGATGAAGCCGACGGTGTCGGTCAGCAGATAGTCACGGCCGCCGGCGCGCAGCACCCGCGTGGTCGGATCCAGGGTGTGAAACAGGCGGTCGCCGACACCGATCTCCGAGCCGGTCAAAGCGTTCAGCAGCGTCGACTTGCCGGCGTTGGTATAGCCGGCGAGCGCGACCTGGGGGAATTGCGCCCGCTCACGCTCCGCCCGCATTACCCCCCGGTTCGAGCGCACCTGAGCCAGCTTGCGCTTGAGCGCTGAGATCCGGTCGCGGGCCAGCCGGCGATCGGTCTCGATCTGGGTCTCGCCCGGGCCCCTGGTGCCCACGCCACCGCCGAGCCGCTCGAGGTGGGTCCACAGCCCGCGCATGCGCGCCAGGTTGTACTGCAGTTGCGCGAGCTCGACCTGGAGCTTGCCCTCCGCGCTGTGAGCGTGAGCCGCGAAGATGTCGAGGATCACCGCGGTGCGGTCGATCACCGGCACGCCCAGCGCCTCCTCGAGGTTGCGCTCCTGGCGCGCCGACAGCTCGTCGTCGCAGGCGACGACGTTCGCGTCCGCGCGCTTCAGCTCGTCCTTCAGCTCGTCGAGCTTGCCGGGACCCAGGTAGGTGTTCGGATGAGGTTGGTCTCGATGCTGCACGCTGGCCCCCACCGTGTCCACGCCCGCTGTGAGCAGCAGTTCGCGCAGCTCGTCGAGCTGCTCCACGCCGCCCTGCGGGAGCGCGGCGATCATGTATGCGCGCTGGCGCGCACGGGCCTGTCTTGGGGTGTGGTGGAAGCGGCCGGCACCCATCCGACATTACACCGCGGCGAGGCACGCCCAAGCCTTTACAGCGTGCGCAGCCGCTCCACGGCCTCAAGCAGCCGGTCGTCGGGCGTGGTCAGCGAGATCCGGAAGAAGCCCTCGCCGCTGCTGTCCATAGGCGCCGCCCGGCGAGATCACGACGGCCGCATTCTCAAGCACGTGCTCGCAATAGGCGGCCGAGTCCGCGAAGCCCTCAGGGATGGGAGCCCAGATGTAGATCGTGCCCTTCGGTTTGTCACTTTGACGCCTGCCTGCGCCAGCGCAGCACAGACGAGATCCCGGCGCCGGGCGTAGACGGCGTTCATCGCCTTCACGTCCGCATCTACCGCCGGGTCGAGCGCCGCTAGGCCCGCGAGCTGGACCGCCTCAAAGAGGCCGGAGTCGATGTTCGACTTCAGCCGCCAGTAGTGAGCGATGGCCTCAGCATTGCCGACGATCGCCGCGCAGCGCCAGCCGGTCATGTTGTAGCCCTTGGACCACGAGAAGACCTCGACTCCCACCTCCTTGGCGCCGGGCGTGGCCAGGAAGGACGGCGCAACGTACCCGTCGTAGGTCGTCTCGCTGTAGGCGTTGTCATGCACCGCGAGGATGTCGCTGGACGCCGCCAGTTCGACCACTGAAGCGAAGAAGCCGTCGGGCACGGTCGCCCCGGTCGGATTGTTCGGATAATTGAAGTACATCAACCGCGCCCGGGTCCGGACATCCGGCGCAATGGCCTCCAGATCCGGAGCGAAGCCCAGCTCGGGCACCAGGGGCATGAGCACGGGCTCGGCCCCTGCCAGTATCGGGCCGGCCGTGTACACCGGGTATCCCGGGTCGCTGGCCAAGGCCACGTCGCCCGGGTCGAGGAAGGCGATGTTGAGGTTGAAGATGCATTCCTTGGCGCCGATGGCCGGCATCACCTCGGTCTCGGGATCGAGGTGTCACGCCGAAGCGTCGGGCGTAGAACGCCGCGACCGCCTCACGGAAGTCCTGGCGACCTCGGTTGCTCGGGTATTGGTGGGTGCGCGGATCCGCTACCGCGGCCTGGGCGGCGGCCACGATCGACGCGTAGGTCGGTGTGTCCGGGTCGCCGATACCCAGGCTGATCACGTCCACGCCGGCGGCGCGCTTCTCCGCGATCTTGCGCTCGAGCTCGGCGAACAGGTACGGCGGGATCCTCTCCAGGCGGCTACTCGGTCGCACGCAGGTCCTCCAAAAGTTCCTCGGCGATCGTCCCGCGCATCACGGGGACCGCCCATCCGGTCAGATTGATGTGCAGGTCCTCCCCCACCTCAACCTCGAGTTCTCCGCCGTCGAGCGCCACGGTCACCGGCGAATCCCCACCTCTGAGCACGTATGCCGTTGCGGCCCCGATCGCTCCGGTTCCGCTGGCCGACGTCTCTCCCACCCCTCGTTCAAAGATCCGGGCGCGAATGCGGCCGGGCGCGAGCACCGTGTACCACGACACGTTGGTGCGGTTGGGGAACAGCGCGTGATGCTCGAAGGATGGCCCGATCGCCGGCAGATCGAGCAGCGCCAGGTCCTGTTCGGTCTCGACCTCGATCGAGCATTGAGGATTGCCCGCCTGGACGTGCTGGAACGACCACGAGCGCCCCGCTGCCGTCAGTTCGCCTTGGCCGTCCGCCGCGCCGTCCGGGTAATCGAAACTGGTCAGCCGCGCCCGGCCCATGTCGAGCGTGCAGGTCGTTGGCGAGGTGATCTGAGCGCGTATCTCCCCGGCCGGAGTGTTGATCGAGAAGGTGTTCTGCTCGGTCCAACGACGCCGCCGGAGGTACAGAACGGCCTCGCGGGCACCGTTTCCGGATAGCTCAGCCTCGGAGCCGTCCGGGTTGAAGATCCGCAGGTTGGCCACGAAGCCGGGCTCGTCGGGGCCGGAAATGAGGAGAATGCCGTCAGAGGCGATCCCGGTATGGGCCGCGCACAGTCTGCGGATTCGCCCGGGGGTCAGGGCAAACGGGAGCGCGCGCTCGTCGAGGATCACGTAGTCGTTTCCCAGTGCCTGCCACTTCTCGAAGTTCACCGGCCGCAGGCTAGATCATCGACTGGCGAATTGTCCGCGGGGTGGCGTCAGGCGCCTGACCACCTCTGGGCGATCTCCGAGGCCACCGTCTCGGCGCTGCGCCCGGTGACGTCGACCTGAAATACGTCGGGAAGCTTGCGCATCCAGGTGAGCTGACGCCGGGCGTAGTTGCGTGTGCGCCGCTTCATCGCCTCGATGTCCCCGGCCAGCAGATCGTCGAACCCAAGCGCCTTTCTGGCCGTGGCGCTGGCCCGTCCGCCGGCGCTGGCTGTGCGGACCTCATGCTCCACCCCCGCGGCGATCATGGCGTCGACCCGAGCATCGATCCGGGCGTACAGGCGCTCACGGTCCGCCGTAAGGCCCACGAGCAGGGTCGGGTGGCGGGTGCTCTGCGTCCACAGCTCTGATTCGGTCCGCGATGGCTCGAGTTCTCCCGCCTCGTGCAGCTCGAGTGCGCGCAGGACGCGATGACTGTCGCCGGGAGCGATCTCGGCGGCGGCCCGGGGCGCGCGCTCGGCGAGCCGGGCGTGCAGCGCCGTGGGACCCTCGCGATGCAGCACTTCGCTCCAGCGCTCGCGTACGCCATCGAGCGGAGGCGGTTTGAGCGACAGGTTGGCCAGGGCGGCCCGCAGATACAGCCCGGTCCCACCCACCACGATCGGCCGCCGGCCCTCGGCCAGCAGCCCGTCGATCTCGTTGTGGGCGAGCTCCGCGTACTGACCCGCGCTGAACTGAGCGTCCACCGGCAGAAAGGAGATCAGCCGGTGCTCCAGCTGAGCCCGCTCCGAGGCGCGTGGCTGCCCCGGTGAGGATCTCGAGCCCCTGGTAGACCTGAAGGGCATCGGCCGAGACGGCTACCGGGTGCTCGCCGCGGGACCGGAGGATTCGGGCCAGGGCGATGGCGACATCGGTCTTGCCCACCGCGGTGGGCCCGAACAGTGCGATCACAGCCTCGCGCGACATGTCGCCCAGTATCGTGGCAGCGGTGATTCCCGGCCTGCTCGACGGCGACAGATGAAGCTCGCCGGCTCAAAGGTGCTCGTCACCGGCGCCACCGGGGGACTCGGCCGGGTACTCGCCCACACGCTTCAGCAGCACGGCGCTGAGCTGGTGCTCACCGGGCGACGGCTCGAGCTGCTGGGGCCCTTGGCCGACCAGCTCGGTGCGCGAGCGATAGCCGCCGACATGTCGTCGCGCGTCGAGGTGGAACACCTGTCGGCCCAGACTCGGGATGTGGACATCCTGGTCGCCAATGCGGCGTTGCCGGCCTCTGGGCATCTGCTCGACCTCAGCCAAGCGCAGATCGACACGATGTTGGAGGTCGATCTGCGGGCGCCGATCGCCCTGATCCGCGCGCTGGCCCCGGGCATGGCTGAGCGTGGCCGCGGCCACATCGTGGTTATCTCATCGCTCTCCGGCAAAGTGGCGGCGCCGGCCTCCTCGGTCTACAGCGCCGCCAAGTTTGGGCTGCGTGGCTTTGCCCATGCCGTCCGGGCCGATCTGCGCCGCTCCGGGGTGGGCGTCTCGGTGATCCTGCCGGGCTTCATCCGTGAGGCCGGCATGTTCGCCGACAGCGGCGTGAAGCTTCCGCCCGGAGTCGGCACCAGCTCGCCCGATCAGGTCACCAGCGCCGTGATCAGGGCGATCGAGCGCAACCGTGGGGAGATCTCCGTCGCGCCGCTGGGGCTGCGGATGGGCGCGGCCCTGGCGGCCACGGCTCCCGGCGTCTCGGCGGCGGCCCAGCGAGTGCTGGGCGGCGCGCGCATCGCGGCGCGAGTCACCGAGGGCCAGCGGGACAAGCGGCCGTCTGACCCCTGAGAAGAACCGCCTGAAGGCTCGGGCGGTCCCCAGCGGGCCGCAGGGCCACCGGTCAGCTCCGCGGGGCGCCCGCGTCCGGCGCGACGTGCTGGCCGGTGACGCTGACCAGCGCGGCGATGATCTCGTCCGCGAGTTTTGCCCCATCCGAGGGCCGCTCGGGGATGGCTTGGACGCGGACGACCACCGAATCGCCGCTGATCTCCTCGAGCAGCACACTGGGTGCCTTACGCGTCGGAACCGACACATTGGAGTCCAGAATCGCCTGTACGTGACTCGGGCGTATGTTGGAGCTGAGGGTGACCTTGACGTCGACCGGCTCGGGCTCGCGCAACGGCAGGATGGCCGCCGACATGACAAGCGTGTTCGGGATCATGATCCGCTCCTCACCGCGGGAGAGCGTGGTGTACAGCAAGCCCAGAGAGGCCACGACCCCGTCCGTCCCGCCGGCGAGGGCTCCGGCCTGTAGACGCACGCGTTCGCCGAGCCGGAAGGGACGCGCGCTGAGGAGCACCATGCCGGCAAACACGTTGCCGAGGGTCTGCTGCGCGGCGAGCCCCATGACCACCGCGGCAAAACCGCCACCCACCGCGATCGCCTGGAGTGAGATGCCGCCCACGGCGAAGGCACCCAACACGGTCATCACCACGGCCAGGAGCCTGATCAGGAACTCGACTGTTCCGGCGGTGGCCGGGTCCATGCGGCGGAACACCGCGGGCGTCGCCTTGGCCAGATCGCGCGAGAACATCCAGCCCACCACAAAGACCAGGAGCACCGCGACGATCGCGACGCCGGTTTTTCCAATCTGCAGATCCCTGGCGTGGTGCGTTCCGTGCTGAAGAGCCCAGTCCCGGCCCAGGATCACCCCGATCACCGCGAGCAGTTCAAAGGGCAGGCGCCGAGCCGCCTTGCGCGTCGTCTGCCGGTTGATCTCGACCTCGAGGCCCACGGCCGCCCAGGCCTCGCTGCGCGTCTCGAACATGCGATCGAGCGTGCGGGTGTTGCGATTCCTGAACATGCGCGCCATAAGAGCGGGCCCTACCGGGCGGCGCGGGCGATGAGCGACATCTCGCCCGTCAGCGTCTGGCTGGTCGCTCCGTTTATCTCGACCTGTACGAACTCACCCGGCTGGCCAAGACCATCGAAGTTCACGACCTTGTTGTGACGGCTCCGCCCGCGCAAGCGTGTGGGGTCGGTCCGCGACGGTCCCTCAACGAGGACCTCGAGCGTGCGTCCGACGAACCGCTGGGCCCGCTCCAGGGCCCGTCGCTGGATGACCTCGACCAGGCGTTCGAGCCGCTCGACCTTGATCTCATGCGCGATCTGCCCATCCATTTCGGCCGCTTCGGTGCCCCGCCGCGGTGAGTAGAGGAAGGTGAAGGCGCCGTCGTAGCCGACGTGTTCGGCGACCTCCAGTGTCTGCTGGAAGTCCGCCTCGGATTCCCCGGGGAAGCCGACGATGATGTCGGTGGTCAGCGCGCAGTCAGGCACATGCTCACGGATCAGCGCGACACGGTCCAGATAGCGCTCGCGGGTGTAGGTGCGCCGCATGCGCTTGAGGATTGCGCTCGAGCCGGACTGAAGGGGCAGGTGCACGTGCTCGCACAGCGCCGGAAGCTCGGCGTGCGCCCGGATCACGTCCTCGCGCATGTCCTTGGGATGCGGGCTCGTATAGCGAATCCGCTCGATGCCCGGCACCGCATCCACCCGCCGCAGCAGCTCGGAGAAGGCGATGCGCTTATCCGAAGGCAGGTCGCGGCCGTAGGAGTTGACGTTCTGACCGAGCAAGGTCACCTCGGTCACGCCGTCTCCGGCCAGCCGCTCCACCTCGGTGATCAGTATGTCCGGATCGCGGCTGACCTCGCGGCCGCGCGTGGAGGGCACGATGCAGTACGAGCACACGCAGTTGCAGCCGACGCTGATCTGCAGCCAGCCCTGAAAATCGCGGGCGCGCTTGACCGGCAGATCCCCGGTGAACGACTCAAACTCGAAGTACCCCTGCGCCGTCAGGGAATCACTCGTCAGGAACTCGGCCAGCTTGTGGACCTGGCCTGGCCCAAACGCGACGTCCACGTACGGGAAACGCTGGAACACCTCGTCCTTGACCGACTGTGCCCAGCAGCCTCCCACCCCGATCACGGTGTTGGGAGCCCGCCGCTTGAGCGCGTTGGCCTCGCTCAGATGGGCGATGAAGCGGTCATCCGCCTTCTCCCGGATCGAGCACGTGTTGAACAGGATCAGGTCGGCCTGGCTGCGCTCGGCCGCCTCGCGGTAACCGAGCGACTCGAGCATGCCCTTCATCCGCTCCGAGTCGTGCTCGTTCATCTGGCAACCGAAGGTGGTCAGGTGGTATTTGCGGGACATTCCCAGACAGGGTAGAGCCAGAGGCCGGGTCGGAGCCTGGTCTACCTGGCGTAGTCGACCGCGCGAGACTCGCGGATGACGGTGACCTTGATCTGGCCCGGGTATTCCAGCTGCTTCTCGATCTTGCGGGCGATCTCAAAGGACAGCAGGGTGGCCGCTGCGTCGTCGATGGCTTCGGGCGCGACGATCACGCGGATCTCGCGACCGGCCTGCATGGCGTAGACCTTCTCGACCCCGCGGTGGCTGTTGGCGATCTCCTCGAGGTCGCGCAGGCGCTTGACGTAGAGCTCGAGCGATTCTCCGCGCGCGCCCGGCCGCGCGCCGGACAGGGCGTCGGCCGCCTGCACGATCACGGCCTCGACCGTCTGCGGCTCGACCTCGTTGTGGTGCGCCTGCATCCCGTGGACGACGGCCTCGGTCTCCCCGTACTTGCGAGCCAGCTCCCCGCCGACGAGGGCATGCGGCCCCTCCACCTCGTGCGTCACCGCCTTGCCGATGTCGTGGAGCAGCGCGGCGCGACGGGCCGTCTTGGCGCTGGCGCCAAGCTCGGAGGCCATCATCGCGGCCAGCTGGGCCACCTCGACCGAATGGGCCAGAACGTTCTGTCCGTAGCTGGTGCGGAACTTGAGCCGCCCCAGATACCTGATCAGCTCCGGGTGCAGGCCCGGCACGCCGGCCTCAAAGGCCCCCTGCTCACCGGCCTCCATGATGTGGGACTCAAGCTCGGACTTGACCTGGAAATACACCTCTTCGATCCGCGCCGGGTGGATGCGGCCGTCCTGCAGCAGCCGCTCGAGGGTGAGCCGCGCTATCTCCCGGCGCACGCCGTCGAATCCGGACAGCACCACGGCCCCAGGCGTGTCGTCGATGATGAAGTCGACCCCGGTGAGCGTCTCCAGCACCCGGATGTTTCGCCCCTCACGGCCGATGATGCGGCCCTTCATGTCGTCGGAGGCGAGCTGAACCACGGAGACGGTGGTCTCAGCGGCGTGCCCGGCGGCCAGCCGCTGCATCACCACGGCGAGGATGTTGCGCACCCGGCGGTCGGCCTCGCGCCGGGTGTCATCCTCGATCTGGCGCACACGCCGGGCGGCCTCCTGCTTGGCGTCGTCCTCGATTTTTTCAATCAGAAGCGTCTTGGCCCGTGCGGCCGAGAGGCCGGAGATCCGCTCGAGCTCGCGCACCAGCTCATCGTGCTGATCGGCGAGCTGGCTGGTTCGATCGGCGATCTGCCTCTCCAGCTCCCTCAGTGCGTGCTCGCGCTGCAGCAGCTCCTCGGTGTGGGCCCGACCGCCACCGTTACTCACGGCGGGTGGCAGAGGTCGCTCGTCAGGGCTGGCCGGAGCCGGCACCACCGCTGACCCGAACGAGGCTCCGGCGGGGACGGCCGGCCACGCGCCGCGGGTCACGCGCGCATACACAGCCGCAGCCGCCACTATTCCTACGGCTATCAACGCGGCGGCAACGATGACGTCCATGGTCGTTCCTCTCCACGGGCCCATGCGGGCACGAGCCCTTCAATCTCTTCAATTGTCAGGAGCGACCGAGCGGCTGGGATCTTCTCCTTGCGGGAGCGTGTCCGGTATCAAAGAGCATTGTGATTTGCAGGAAATTTCGGTTTCACCGGCCATCCCGACCATTCGTTCGCTGCCAGCGATGCTATCGCGCCCCGTGCGCGCCGTGAGCGCGATCAAACGGCTGTACGACGCACCCATTCGCGAACGGCATCAGCCGCGGTCTCGCTCTCATATCCCTTGCGCGCCAGCACGCCAAAGGCTCGCTCTCGGTCTCGCTGGACCCCCGGCCCGGAGGGAAAGCGCTGGTACAGCAGCGCCAGGGCGCGAGCGAATTCCCCGCTGGCCTCTGTGTCGTCGCCGTAGCCGTCACCCACGGCAAAGTCGCCGCCGGCGCCCGAGCCGGCCGCCAGACCGTCCCAGGCGCCCCACCCATCCTGCCCCGCGTCCTCGGCCAGCGCCGCCTGGATCAGGTCACGCTCCACCCCACGCTCGCCCAGCGCTCGAGCGATCCGCTCATTGCCCCACGATGCGAGCGCACGCTTGTCCTGCGTGAACACACGCGCGTAACGGGCGTCGTCGAGATAGCCGAACCCGAGCAACTCGGCAATTACCTCATCGATCTCCTCCGCGCCCAGCTCGGCGCGCTCCAGGCGCGAGCGGACCTCAGCCACGGTCCGCTCGCGCCGGTTCACGAACGCGTAGGCGATGGCAAAACCTTCGCCCGGAGGCGTTTGCTCCACGTCAGGCCAGTGTCGTGACGGCTGGTCCCGACGCTAGGCCGCCGCGCCCAGATCGTCGGCGAAGTCGCCTTCGCTTTCGTCCGGGTCAGTGTGCTCAATGGGCTTGACCAGGTCCTGCCCAATCCCGAGCGCCGCGTACACCTGGGCCTCGATCTCCTTGGCCACCTCCGGGTGCTCATCCAGGTAAGCCTTGGCGTTACCCCGCCCTTGGCCGAGACGCTCATCCCCGTAGGAGAAGAACGAACCTGACTTGGTGACGATGTTGTGCTCGATCCCGTAGTCCAGCAGACAGCCCGAGGTGGAGATGCCTCGACCGAACTCGATGTCGAACTCGGCCTGCTTGAACGGAGCGGCGACCTTGTTCTTGACGACCTTGACGCGCACGCGGTTGCCCACGGCCTCGGTTCCATCCTTGAGGGTCTCGATCCGCCGGATGTCGAGCCGCTGAGATGCGTAGAACTTCAGAGCGCGCCCTCCGGGCTGGGTCTCCGGCGACCCGAACATCACGCCGACCTTCTCACGGATCTGGTTGGTAAACACGCACAGCGTCTGCGTCCGGTTCAGGTTGCTGGTGATCTTGCGCATGGCCTGGGACATCATCCGCGCCTGCGCGCCGACGGTCTGGTCACCCATCTGGCCCTCGAGCTCGGCCCGTGGGGTCAGCGCCGCGACCGAGTCGACGGCGATCACGTCCACCGCGCCCGAGCGGATCAGCATGTCGACGATCTCGAGCGCCTGCTCACCATGGTCGGGCTGGGAGACCAGCAGCTCGTCGATGTCGACGCCGATCTGCTGCGCGTAGAGCGGATCCATAGCGTGCTCGGCATCCACGAAGGCGCACACGCCGCCGAGCTTCTGGGCCTCGGCCAGGATGTGATAGACGAGCGTCGTCTTGCCCGAGGACTCGGGACCGAAGATCTCCACGATGCGACCGCGCGGCACCCCGCCGATCCCCAGGGCGATATCCAGCGCCAGGGCCCCCGTGGGAATCGCATCGACGGCGACGCGGGCTCCTGGATCGCCCATCCTCATCACGGCGCCCTTGCCGAACTGCCGCTCGATCTGGGTCAGCGCGCCCTGCAGCGCGGCCTGGCGCTTGGCATCGGACTTAGGATCCGCCGATGCGGCAGCGAGCTTGGCCCCTGCCTTCTCCTGTTCACTCATGCTCGTCTGGCTCCTTGTCTGATGCCTCTGCGAATCGTCAAGTTACGACCCGTAGCGGACGGAACCACAGAACATCTGTTCGCACAACGTCGCTCCGTGCCAAATCTGTGCCGAAGTTGCGCCAGTTGAGTCACAGTTCGGCTACCGAGCCGCGCCCTCGAGCGCCCGCTCACCGACAGCATGAGTCCGGTGAACGTCAGTCGCTCTGGCCGCGCAGCAGACGGGCAATGAGATGCATGGCCACCGTGGTCGAGCGCTCGCGCACGGCCGCACGGTCGCCGGGCAGGTTTCGCGAGCGCGTCAGCGATCGCGCGTCGTCTCCCGCCGGGCGGCCGGCGACCACCGAGAAGCACACCAGACCGACGGGCTTCTCCACGGTGCCCCCACCCGGCCCGGCCACGCCGGTGATGCCCACGCCCACGGATGTGCCGAAGGTGGTCCGGGCGCCGTCGGCCAGCGCCCGCGCCACCTCCCGGGAGACTGCGCCGTGGGACGAGATCAATGACGGATCGACCCCGACCACGTGCGACTTGGCCTCGTTGCTGTAGACCACCGCCCCACCGGTGACGTACTCCGATGAGCCGGGGCGCTCGGTCAGGCGGGCGGCCAGCAGGCCGCCCGTACACGACTCGGCCACGGCGATCGTCTCACCACAGCCCAGCAGCAGGGCGGCGACCTGGTCGTCGATGGTGCTGCCGTCGCGTGAGAACAGCGTCTCGCCGTGACGCTCGGCGATGAAGGCGAGCAGGGCGTCGTAGTCACTCTGCGCATCGGGCTCGAAGCGGGTCGAGACCTCGATTTCCCCGCGCCTCAGGCACGTGGTGATCTCGAGCGCCGCAAGGCTCAGACCATCCGCGTCGGCCGCCCGCAGCGTGTTGGCTATCTCGGCCTCGGGCAAGCCGAACAGCCGCACCATCTCTCGCCGGTACTCGGTGGCTCCGGTTATGGCTCGCCGGAAGGCCTCCGAGGCCACGGCGTCCGGCCACATCGACTGAAGCTCGCCGGGCGGACCGGGCAGCACGACAACCGTCGGCGTGTGCCGGCCCTGCGCAGGCGGCACGACCAGTCCCGGGGCGGTTCCTCGCGGCTCGAGCACCGTGGCGTCCGAGGGGATCACCGCCTGCTTGCGGTTGGCCGCACGGAGAGCGTCACGATCGGCGTCCGGCCAGCGGCGCAGCGCGTTCTGGATGATGTCCGCGATTCGCTGCTCCAAGGCTTCGTCGAGCACCATCTCGCGTCCGCAGAAGCCGCCCACGATCTCCGCGGTCAGATCGTCGGCCGTCGGCCCCAGCCCGCCGCTGGTGACGATCAGGGCCACCCCGGCCGCGGCCATCTGCTCCAGCGCGGTCCGCAGATCCTGCGGCCGGTCACCCACGATCTGAATCATCGCGGTATCCACACCCAGGTCGCGCAGCCGCTCGGACAGCCACGGTCCGTTCCGATCGCTGATGATTCCGGTCAGGACCTCGGTGCCCGTGACCAGAATCCCGGCCCGGACGGCAGCCCGGGCGGTGTAGACCGCGGCGTCGGTCACTGGCACTTGGCCACTGTCTGCGAAGGAGCGACGCCGTGGGCGGTGATCCTCAGGCTGGTCACGTTGCCGCCGCTCAGCGGGTACGCCCGGCCGTTGGCGGTCACGGTCACGCTCGTGTTGCCGAAGGTGACGAGCAGGGCGCGGGCGCGCAGGGTCGGAATGGTCTGCCCCGGGCTGTAGTCGGCGGGGCTCAGCAGGGGCTTGCCGGCCTGATTCTCGACGCAGATCCAGACCGTGGAGGTCGGCGCCAGCGTGAGCGTGGCCCGCCGGGCCACCGGCGGGGTCGTCGTGGTTGGCGGGACGGTCTGAGTCCTGGTGGTGGTCGTGCCGGGGCCTCCCCGGCTCCGATGGTGATGCCGCGAGCCCGAGTCGTTCGTCGAGGGCGCGATCGGATTCCCAGCCCCCGTGGCGTTCTTGTTGCCATTTTGGCTGCTGATCACGACGAGCGCAGCGACGATCACCAGGAGGGCGATGACGATCAGGCTCCGGGGCGAGAGCAACGCGCTGCTGAGGCGTCCGGGTCCGGCCCGCCGGCGCTCCCGCTCGCGGGCGGTGGGGGCGAACGGGCGCTCGTGGTCACTCGGTCGTTCGTAGCGCCGCTTGAACTCATCGACCAGCAGGCGGGTGTCCAGGCCCAGATACTCCCCGTAGGTCTTCAGGAAACTCTTGACGTAGATCGGCCCGGGGAGCAGGCCCCACTCCTCGTTCTCGAGCGCGCGCAGGTACTTGGCACGGATCTTCGTGCGGACCTCAACCTCGCTGATGTCGATGCGCGCGCGCATCCGTGCCTCGCGCAGAGTTGAGCCAATCTCGGCCATAGCTGCAAGCGTACGATGCGATCCGTGCGCTGGCCTGCACAAATGGCTGCAGGGGCGCGGGTTTCCCGGGTCACCGTACGATAGCTGGGCGCTGCTTGAGTGGCCGCCCTACTGATCGAGCGGCAGCTCAGGGTCGTCCAGGCTGCCCAGCTCAGCGGCCGCGGGGCCGCCCAGTGAGTCGCTCACCGGGGTCGAGGACGGCCGCGCCGAACCCGATCCTTCGGCCAGATGCATGAGGATCCGAGGCACGTCGGCCTCCGTGATCAGCACCTGACGCGGTTTGGAGCCCTCATACCCCGAGATGATCCCGCGTCGCTCGAGCATGTCGATCACGCGGCCTGCGCGCGTATAACCCAGGCGCAGGCGACGCTGCAACATCGAGGTCGACGCCGTGCCCATGGAGGCCACGAGGCTGATGGCCTCCTCGAGCAGCGGATCCTCATCCGGGTCGAAACCGTCGTCAGATCCATTCTCGGAACCGTCGCCGCCGTCCGCTTCGACCTCCTCGAGCAGCTCCGCGCGCAGTTCAGGCTCGCCCTGGCGACGCCAGGCTTCGGTGAGCTCGGCGATCTGCTCCTCATCGATATAGGCGCCCTGGATCCGCTGCAGCTTGTTGGTCCCGACCGGCGAGAACAGCATGTCGCCCTGGCCGAGCAGCGACTCGGCCCCGTTCTGATCCAGGATCACGCGCGAGTCGGTCTGACTGGAGACGGCAAACGCGATTCGCGAGGGCACGTTGGCCTTGATCATCCCCGTGATGACATCGACGCGCGGTGACTGAGTGGCCAGAACCAGGTGGATGCCGACGGCCCGGGCCTTCTGCGCCAAACGGATGATCGAATCCTCGACATCGGCTGGGGCGACCATCATCAGGTCGGCCAGCTCGTCGATCACGCAGAGGATGTATGGGAGCGCCTTCTGCCCGCGACCTTCGAGCACCTTGTTGAGCTCGGGCAGCGAACGCGTGCGCGCCAGCGACATCGTCCCGTAGCGCTGCTCCATCTCCCGCACCAGGTTCTGTAGCGCATTGGCCGCCATCTTTGGGCTGGTGATGACCGGCGTCAGGAGGTGGGGAATCGATTCGTAATGGTTGAGCTCGACCTGCTTGGGGTCGACCAGGACCAGACGCACCTGATGTGGGGTGGCCCGCAGCAGCACCGAGGACAACATCGAGTTCACGCACGCGGACTTGCCGGCCCCGGTCGTGCCGGCCACGAGCAGGTGCGGCATCTTGGCCAGATCGGCGCCGATGGCACGTCCGGCGATGTCCTTGCCCAGCCAGACGGTGAGCGGCGACCAGTCGGCCGGCGGCTCCTGGAAGACGTCGCCGAGGTGCACGATCCGGCGCCGCAGGTTGGGCACCTCGACGCCGACCGCGGTCTTGCCGGGGATCGGGGCGAGGATGCGAATGTCGGTGGCCGCCAGCGAGTACGCGAGGTCGTCCTTGAGGTTGGCCACCTTGGACATCTTCGTTCCCGGAGCCAGCTTGATCTCGTAGCGCGTGATGTGCGGTCCACTGACCTGGCCCACGACCTTCGATTCGATGCCGAAGTGCCCGAGCGCCTCGACCAGGGACTTGGCCGTCTGCGCCTGGCCGGTGGTATCGGGCTTGGCCGCCTCTCCGGTCGAGCGCACCAGGAAGCGCGCCGGCGGCACCCGCCACACGAACTCGGGATCCTCGGTGACCGACCCGCGGTAGCGCCCAGCTGGGGTCAGCTCGCTGGGGTCGACATCGCGCCGCGGGCCCACCGCGGTCTCCGGCTCCTCGTCCTCCTCCTGGTAGTCGACGGCGTCCATCTCCTGCGTCTCGCCGTCGGTCGGGCCGTCAAAGGGCACGAAATCGTCGAATTCGGCCGGGTCGACCGGCGCGAGCTCATCCTCGGCCGCGTCCGCCGGGTCGAGGGTGAAGCTGCGCTGACCGTCGGCATCCTCGTAGACGTCGATCGCCGGTGCCTCCACATGGGTGGCCCGCACGATCAGTTCGGTGTCGCCCGGCTCGGGCACGATCAGCGGCTCGTCATCGTCCATCTCCTTGCGTCGCATCCGAGCCGCCCCGATCTCGGCTCGGCGCGTGGCGCTGCGCACCTGGGGCCCGCGGCGCAGAGCGGAGGCATGCCGGCGGCTGTTGTTGATGACGGAGGCGAAGGTGGCGCCGCTCAACAGGATCACCCCGGCGATGAGCAGGAAGACCGCGAGGATGTCCGCGCCCGCCGTGGAGATCAGGTGGCCGATGACGTAGAACTCGACGCCGCCGAGCAGGCCGCCGCGCGGATCGATGACCGCCGTCGACCAGAACCCGGCGCTGGGCGTTTGGCCCGGGCCGAAGACGCCGCAGGCAAAGGCCAGCGCGAGGGCCAGCAGAAGGCAGATCGTGCCACTGCGCAGCGGCCGGGTGGCCGGCGCCACATCGAGGTCGCGAGCCAGCACACGAGCCCCGCCGAGCACGAGCCCGATCGGCGTCAGATAGGCCAGCTTGCCGACCAGCAGCTCAAGGGCCCTCATGACGCCGTGCCCAAGCGAGCCACCGGCCCAGAAGCCGTAGGCCACACCCCCGAGGAAGATCCCGATGGCCACGATGGCCAGAGCCAGCACGTCGATCTGGTGCGGCTCGAGGTCGCGGATCCCGCGCAGCGCAGGGCGACTGGCCAGAAGCGAGCGCGTGGCCCGTGTCGGCGGCCGGCGCTTGGCCGAGCTCTTCCTTCCGGCCGCGGCCCGCTGGCCGCCGCCGGACCTACCGCTCCTGGCGGTCGTCTTCCGGGTCTTGTTCGCAGTACGGGCGGCAGCCATCTTCTACGCAGGGTGTACTTCGACTCCCGGCGGCAGTCCCCTGCCTGGGACACTCGTGCCATGGACGTGACCGTGGCGGTGTTGGCCGGAGGGCAGGGCAGCCGGCTGGGCGGCGACAAGGCGCTCGTGCGTCTGGCCGGGCGCCCTCTGATCACCTATCCCCTGGCCGCCGCCCGCGCCGCGGGCCTGCCAGCCGTCGTCGTGGCCAAGCGCGGCACCCGGCTTCCCGAGCTCGACGTCCCGGTTCTGCTCGAGCCAGATGCCCCGGTCCACCCACTCCTGGGCGTCATCACCGCACTCGAGAAGCTCCCGGCCGTCGTCGCCCTTCCCTGCGACATGCCCTTCGTAGATCCGCTCGCGCTGGCCACCCTGGCCGAGATGCCAGACGATCTGGCCACGCTATGGCCCGACCAGCCGTTTCCGTCCTTGTACAGGCGGGCGGTCCTCTCGGATCTGCGTACGGCGCTGCAGTCGAATCGGTCGCTCAGGGCAACTCATGCGCACTCGCGGCCTGTGCATGGGTTGCCCTCAGCGGATGATTCAGCCGCTCAGGCGAGCATCAACACGCCGGAGGACCTCGCGCTGGCCGAAGCCCGGCTCAGGACGCGTTGACGCGCTCGGCGGCGGCCAGGAACTCTTCGATCGAGGCGCCCGCCCGCCCGGCCACCCAGCAGGCGAGCGGTGCGGCCGGCCGCTCGGAGGAGTGCGCGGCCGTACCGGCCAGCGCCAGCAGCTTTTCGGTCTGCTCCGGCGTGGGGGCCGACACGCCCAGCTCCCGCGCGAACGCTTCGATCCATTCGTCTCGGGTCATGGGGCCAGATTAGAGTGACGCGGATGGACGCGACGCCCGGGGCCCTGAGGACGATCTTCCACGACGGGCGCGAGGACACCGTCGCCGTCGAGGAGCCGCTGGAGATTCGCGTGGACGGCGAGCCGCTCGCCGTCACCATGCGCACCCCTGGCCACGATGAGGAGCTGGCGCTGGGTTTCCTCTACGGCGAGGGGCTGATCAGCGAGCCACGGGCAGCCGGGCTGACCGATGATCTGGCCAACAACATCGTCGTGGTCAGCGGGCCTCTGGCCCGCACGCCCGGCACACGCCGCTTCTACACCACCTCGTCCTGCGGCGTCTGCGGGAAGGGCGCCATCGATGAGGTCAACGTGCACAGCGAACGTCTGCCGGATTGGACCGAGCCGCCGCTCGAACGTGACCGGCTGGCCAGCCTGCCCGACGGCCTGGTGCAGCCGGGATTTGCCCGCACCGGCGGACTGCACGCGACGGGCCTGTTTGATGCCTCCGGCCGCCTGGTGTGTGTGCGTGAGGACGTGGGCCGCCACAACGCCATGGACAAGGTAATCGGCTGGGCGCTGAGTAACGGCCTCCTGCCCCTCAGCCGGCACCTGCTGTGTGTCAGCGGCCGGCTCTCCTTCGAGCTGGTGCAGAAGGCGGCCGTCGCCGGCGCTCCGGTGCTGGTCGGGGTCGGGGCCCCGACCTCGCTGGCCGTGGAACTGGCCCAGGACCGCAACTTGACGTTGTGCGGGTTCGCCCGGCGCGGGCGCATCAACGTCTACACCGGCGAACACCGGCTCAAGCCACTGTAAAGAGTCTTGAAGAACCTTCCCGCGGCAGCGGCACCACGCGTACCATCAGGGGCGCTATGAGCATCGCCAATGAGTTCGAGCGGCCCGCCCGTGTCCTGGTCGTCGAGGACGACGATGCGATCTCACAGGTGCTCCAGCGCTCATTGCGCATGGAGGGCTATGACGTTCGCATTGCCGGGGACGGCCTGGCCGCGCTTGACGAGGCGCATTCCTTCCTGCCCGATCTGGTCATCCTCGACCTTGGGCTGCCCAAGCTCGACGGTTTGGAGGTGGCCAAGACGCTGAGGGCCTCCGACGATGTCCCGATCCTCATGCTGACGGCCCGCGACGCCGTCGAGTCCCGCGTGGAAGGGCTCGATGCCGGGGCCGACGACTACCTGGTCAAGCCGTTCGAGCGCCAGGAGCTCCTGGCCCGGCTGCGCGCGCTTCTGCGGCGCCGGCCGCCCCGGGGTCAGGCGGCGATCACCGTCGGCGACCTGCGCCTGAATCCGGACACGCACGAGGTGCTCCGCGGCGAGCGCCAGCTCGACCTCACCCAGCGGGAATTCGAGCTGCTCGAGTATCTGATGCGCAACGAGCGCATCGTCGTCTCGCGCCAGCGTCTGCTGGACGAGGTGTGGGGCTATGACCCGTTCTCCATGACCAACACGATCGAGGTGTTCGTCTCCAACCTCCGGCGCAAGCTCGAGGCGGGCGGCGAGCCTCGCCTGTTGCACACGATCCGCGGGGCGGGTTACGTGCTGCGGGTCTGACGACGGACCGGGTGCGGGCCGGCGTCGGGCCGGATCGGGCGTACATTCATGACGATGACGCCTGACGGCCAGCTCCGACGCCTGATGCGCCCGGTTTTCGGCGCCTACCGGCGCGTGCCGGTGAGGTGGCGCCTGGGCGGCGGCTCGGCTGCGCTCACCTTCGTGATCCTGGCCGGCGTGGCTGGGGTGACCGACGTGCTCACCAACCGCCACGTGAGCAACGCCTTCTATACGCAGCAGTTCGGCGCGGCGCAGCAGTACGCCACGGAGATCCAACCCACGCTCTCGGGGACCGTGGTCAACTGCAATACGGCGATAACGGATTTTGGCGTGGACACGGCCGCCCAGACTCGCCTGTTCACGCGCGGCGGCACCCTCCTGTGCTCCTCGCAGCCCAACAGCACCTACACCGCTCCGGGTGTCAACCTGCCGCAGTTCCAGGCGCGTCGGTTCGTGAACGGCGCGAGCTTTGTCGAAAACGGCTACCACGTCGACACCGAGGTGGTCCACATCAAGCCGCAGGGACGCGCGGTGATGCTGTATGCCGAGCCGCTCTCGAACCTCAATCAGACCATCCGCGAGGTCCGCATCTATCTGGCCGGTGGGGTTCTGGCCGGAACCATTCTCGCGCTGTTGGCCGGTCTGCTCGTGGCCCAGCGGGCCATGCGTCCGGTGGTTGAACTGACCGAGGCGGCGCGCGAGATCGAACGCACGCGCGATCCGTCTCTGCGTATTCCTCACCCTGAAGCTGAGGATGAGGTGGCCGATCTGGCCCGGACCATCGAGTCCATGCTGGGCGCGCTCGACGCCGCCCGAAATGAGAGCGAGACGGCCCTGGTCCGGCAGCGCGAGTTCGTGGCCGACGCCTCTCATGAGTTGCGCACGCCGCTGACCAGCGTGCTGGCCAACCTCGAGCTGCTGGCCGACGAACTTGAGGGCGAGCAGGCCGAATCGGCCAAGTCCGCGCTGCGCTCGACGCGCCGGATGCGCCGCTTGGTGGCCGACCTGCTGTTGCTGGCCCGGGCCGATGTCGGCCGCCAGCAGCAGCGGCGACTGACCGACCTGGCCGGACACCTGACGGACGCCGCCGCCGAGCTCGGACCCGTTTTGGAGGACCACGAGGTCACCATCGACCCCCAGCCGGCCCTGGTCGATGGATTGGGCGATGACCTGCATCGGCTGATCCTCAATCTGCTGGAGAACGCGCTCAGCCACACCCCGCCGGGGACCAGGGTCACCGCATCAAGTGGTATGCACGAGGGCCACCCCGTGCTGATCGTCGAGGACGACGGGCCTGGCATCGATCCGCAACTTCAGCACCGCGTCTTTGAACGCTTCGTGCGCGGGGGCGGTGACACCGGTTCCCGCGGAACCGGCCTCGGCCTGGCCATCGTCGATGCCGTGGCGAGCCTGCACGGCGCAGCGGTGAAGATGACCTCGCTTCCGGAGCTGCGCGGAACGCGCTTCGAGATCACCTTTCCGGAACGCGAGCTCGACGAAGCCGATGCGTTGCTGCCCGCGACCGCGCAGCTGGACCTGGCTCAGACCTCGACCACGACGGGCAGGACCATGGGCCGGCGTCGCAGCCGGTCATAGACAAACGCGGCCAGGTCGTCGTGGAGCTCTTCCTGGAGCAGATCCACCGCGCTGATTCCGTCTGTGTGGGCCCGGGCCAGCGAGCGGTCAACCTCCTCACGGATCTCCTGACGCAGCTCCTCAGCCTGCTCGACGAAGGGCACGCCACGGAAGATCACCTCGGTTTCGGCCACCGGGGCACCCTCGGCTTCGGAGATGGTGGCCACCACGATGAAGATGCCGTCGGCCGAGAGCATCCGGCGGTCGCGCAGGGCCACGTCAGACGGGTCGCCGATATCGACGCCGTCGACGAAGATCATGCCCGACTGCTCCGGCTGGCCAAAGCGGGCGGCGTGCTCGTCGATCTCGAGTGGCAGCCCGTTGCTTCCGCGGAAGATGTGGTCGGGCTCGATACCCACCGCCTCGGCCAGCTGCCCGTGCAGATGAATGCGTTTGTGGTCACCGTGAATCGGCATCACATAGCGCGGGCGAACGAGATTGAGCATCAGCTTGATCTCCTCGGCGTAGCCGTGACCCGACGCGTGGATCGGCGCATCGGCGGTGGTGATCACATCGCAGCCGATGTGGTAGAGCCGGTCGATCGTCTCGTTCACCGCCCGCTCGTTGCCCGGGATCGGCGTGGCCGAGAAGACCACGGTGTCGCCGTCGCGCAGCTTTATCTGACGGTGATCGTTGTGGGCCATCCGCCGCAGCGCGGAGAGTGGCTCACCCTGGGAGCCCGTCGAGATGACGACGACCCGGTCTTCAGCCCAGTCCTCGACCTCCTGCGGCTGGATCAGGATGCCGTCCGGAACCACGATGTGCCCCAGCGACCGCCCGATGCCAACGTTCTTACGCATCGAGCGCCCCACCAGCGCGACCTTGCGCCCCAGCGCCGCGGCGGCATCGATGACCTGCTGCACACGGTGGATGTTCGAGGCAAAGCTGGTCACGATGATCCGCCCCTCCGCGCGGCCGAAGACCTCCTCCAGATGGGGCCCGACGACCCGCTCAGAGAGCGAGTATCCGGCGCGATCCGCGTTGGTCGAGTCGCCGCAGAGCAGCAGCACACCCTGGCGGCCGAGCTCGGCCAGGCGCTGCACGTCAGCCGGTTCACCGTCGACCGGGGTCTGATCGAACTTGTAGTCGCCGGTGATCAGCACGGTGCCGAGATCACAGGTGAGCGCCACCGCACAGGTGCCGGGAATCGAGTGGGTCATGTGGATCATCTCGATGTCAAAGGCGCCCGCCGCGATCTCCTCCCCGGGCACCGCCTCGATCAGCTCGACCTCGCGTAGCTTGTGCTCATCGAGCTTCGAGCGCGCCATGGCCATCGTCAGGCGCGAGCCGTAGACCGGAGGCAGCTCACCGTAGCCGCGCAGGTCGCGCAGCACCCATGGGAGGGCGCCGAGATGATCCTCGTGACCGTGTGTGATGACGATGGCCTCGATGTCATCGACCCGCTCGCGCAGGTAGGAGAAGTCCGGCAGCACGAGATCGATACCGAGCATCTCGGCCGTGGGAAAGCGCAGACCCACGTCGACGACGATGATCGAGTCGTCGTACTCGACGACCATCATGTTCTTCCCGATCTCGCCCAGACCGCCGAGCGGCAGGACGCGCAGCTTCTGACTCACGCTCGGGCGGCGGGTTGCAGGAGACCGTGGCGCTCGAGCAGGCCCCGGACCACCGCAGTCTCGCTCTCGTCGAGTGGCACGTAGGGCAGCCGCGGCTCGCCCACCTCCACCCCGATCAGGTTCAGCGCGGCCTTGCAGGTGCAAGCGGCCGGAGCGACGGCCATGTCACGGTAGACGTCGGCCAGCGAGGCGTCGATCACGTGCCGACGCCCCTGCTCACTGACCATGCGCCGCATCTCGTTGCCGAAGATATGGCTGCCGGTGAGGATGCCCCCCGGCTCGCCCAGGTCCAGCACCGTAGCCAGCAGATCGTCGTTGCCGGCGTAGATCTGCAGGCCGTCGATCTTGGCCACGTTCTCCGGGTTGGCCTGCTTGACGGCGACGATGTTCTCGAGCTCGGCGAGCTCAGCCAGCAGATCGTTGGGCATGTCCGACCCGGTGCGCTGCGGGATGTTATAGAGCACGATGGGTAGATCGGTGGCGGCGTTGATCGCCTCGAAGTGCGCGATCACACCGCGGCGGTTCGGCCGGTTGTAATACGGATTGACCGACAGCAGGCCATCCGGGCCCATCTCCGTGGCTCGTCTGGTCAGCTCGACCCCGTGGCGTGTGTCGTTTGAGCCCACGCCGGCGATCACCGTCTTGCCGGGATGCGAACTCCGCGTCTCAGCGATCACCAGCTCGATGAAGGCCAGGTGCTCCTCGTCATCGAGCGTGGTGGCCTCACCGGTGGTGCCACAGACGACCACGCCGTCCGAGCCGTTCTCGAACAGATGCTGGAGCAGCCGGATGGCGGCTGCCTCGTCGAGGGCGCCATCGGCGTCGAAGGGGGTCACCATGGCGGTGAGAATCGATCCGAAGTTCACAGACACTTCCGCCAGATCATCTCACAGAAGCTGGTCGAGGCCGACGACGACGCTCTCAGGCAAGGTGGTGACCCGGCGCACGGCCAACAGCACCCCGGGCATGAACGACTCGCGGGCCACTGAGTCGTGGCGTATGGTCAGCGTCTGGCCGATGTCCCCGAGGATCACTTCTTGGTGGGCCACCAAGCCGGGCAGGCGCACGGAATGGATGGGCGGCACGGGCTTCTCCGGCGTGGCCTCGTGCATACGTTGCGCGGTCAGGGTGGCGGTGCCGCTGGGAGCATCCAGCTTGCCGTCGTGGTGCAGCTCGATGATCTCAGCCGAGCGCATGTGCTGGGCCGCCTGCGCGGCGAAGGTCATCATCAGTACCGCGCCGATGGCGAAGTTCGGCGCAATGAAGATATTCGCGCCGTCGAGCCCGCGCACCTCATCGACGTTGAACCCGGTCGTGCCGACGACAACGTGCACGCCGGCCGCCACCGCCGTGCGGACATTCGACACAGCTGCGCTGGGAATCGAGAAATCGACCAGCACATCAGGATGCTGCTCACGCAGCACGTCCTCGAGTCCGACACCCAGGGCCGGGTCGATCCGGGCCACCAGCTCCATGTCCTGCGCTGCCTCCACAGCCACGCAGGTCGTGGACCCCATCCGGCCGCAGGCGCCGCTGACCGCGACGCGAATCACCGAGCCGGGACCGCCTCTGAGTCAGCCAGGGCGTCCTCGAACCGCTGCTCGTCCGGTCCGATGCCGGCGACCGATAGCCGCGCCGGATCCCACAGCTCGCTGGCCAGCTCCTCCAGGTCGGCGAGGCTGACCGCGTCGATGCGGGCGACGACCTCGTCGAGCCCGAGCAGCGGCGCCTCGGCCAGGATCTCCGAGCCCAGCCGGCTCATGCGGGCTCCGGTGGACTCGAGCGCCAGCAGCACCCGGCCCTTGAGATTCTCCTTGGCGCGGAGCAACTCGTCCGCCGTGGCCGGCTCGTCGCGCAGGCGGGCGAGCTCGCCGTCCACCACGCGCATCGCCTCGGGCAGGTTGTCGGCCCGCGTGCCCACGTACAGGCCCACCTGGCCGGAGTCCTGGTAGGCGCTCGTGAACGAGTACACCGAGTAGGCCAGGCCGTAGCGCTCGCGCACCTCCTGGAACAGGCGGGAGGACGACGTACCGCCGAAGATCGTGTCGAGGACCCGCAGCGCGAAGCGGCGCTCGTCATGGCGCGAGGGGCCGCGTCCGCCGACGCACACGTGAAACTGCTCGGTGTCCTTGCGCTCGAAGCGGCGATTCACAGTCGACTCCGCCGGTGCGGGCAGGAAGGCTGGTGGTCCAGCGGGACCACCAGCGGTGGCAGCACTGCCGACGTGCTCGGTGGCCAGGGCGACCAGCGCCTCGTGCTCGACGGCCCCTGCTGCGGCGATCACCACGTTGCTCGGCAGATAGCGCGAGGCGTGAAAGCGCGCGATCTCCGGTTCAGGCGTGTCGGCGATGACCGAAGCGTGACCGATGATCGCCCGCCCCAGCGGGTGCTGGGGAAAGACCGCGTGTCCGAGGACATCAAAGATCTTCTCTTGGGGATCGTCCTCGTACATGGCGATCTCCTCGAGAATCACCGCGCGCTCAGACTCGATCTCCCTGAGCGTCGGGCGGAAGACCATGTCCGAGATCACATCGAAGGCCTTGGGCAGGTGCTCATCGATCACGCGGGCGTAGACCGAGGTGGTCTCCTTGCCGGTGCCGGCGTTGAGCTCGGCGCCCATGCCGTCAAAGATCTGGTCGATCTCAAGCGACGAGTACTTCGAGCTGCCCTTGAACAGCAGGTGCTCGAGCAGGTGCGATAGACCGGCCTCGGCCTCGGACTCGCCCCGCGAGCCCGTGCCGATCCAGAAGCCGAGCGACACGGACCGGACGGAGGGCATGGTCTCCGTCACGATCCGTACGCCGGAATCGAGCGTCGTTAGGCGATGCTCGAGAGTCACTGCTCTTTTAGTCAGCCGCGGTCTGGGTCGCTGTCGCGGACGCGAGGACCCCGGGGGCCACGATCGCCTCCGCGGTCACCGCGATCTCGGCTGCGGTCGCGGCTGCCTCGGTCGCTGCGGTCACGCCGCTCGCCACCGCTGCCGTTGCCGCTGCTCGCGGCCCCGACGGTGGCCAGTTCCTCGGCGCTCTTGCCGGAGATCTCCGGATCGTCGGCCAGTCGCAGGCCGATGCGGCCGCGCTCGCGGTCCACCTCGACCACGCGGACGTTCAGCTCGTCGCCCTTGTTGAGGACCTCCTCGACCGTGGCGATCCGGCGACCCGGGGCAACGTTGGAGATGTGCAGCAGCCCGTCGGTGCCCTTGGCCAGCTCGACGAAGGCGCCGAAGGTGGTCGTCTTGACGACCTTGCCGGTGAACTCGTCGCCGATCTCGACCTCCTTGGTCATCGAGCGGATGCGGTCGACCAGGGCGTCGCCGAGCTCGCGGTTCGACGCGTAGACGAGAACCTGACCCTCGTCGTTGACATCGATCTGCGACTCGAACTCCTCCTGGAGCGAGCGGATCGTCTCGCCGCCCTTGCCGATGAGCAGGCCGATCTTCTCGGGGTCGATCTTGATCGTGGAGATGCCCGGGGCGTACTTGGACAGCTCGCCGCGCGGCGCCTCGATGACCGCTTGCATCTTGCCCAGGATGAACTCACGGGCGTTCTTGGCCTGGGCCAGGGCGTCGCGCATGATCTCGAAGCTCACGCCGGTGATCTTGATATCCATCTGCAGCGCGGTGATCCCGTCGTGGGTGCCCGCCACCTTGAAGTCCATGTCGCCGAGGTGATCCTCGACGCCGGCGATGTCGGTCAGGACGATGTAGTCATCGCCTTCCTTGATCAGGCCCATGGCGATGCCGGCGACCGGCTTCTTGAGTGGCACGCCGGCGTCCATCAGGCTCAGGGATGAGCCGCAGACGCTCGCCATCGAGCTGGAACCATTGGACTCCAGGGTCTCCGACACGACGCGAATCGTGTAGGGGAAGTCCTCCTGACTCGGGATCATCGGCACGAGCGCGCGCTCAGCCAGCGCACCATGGCCGATGTCGCGGCGCTTGGGACCGCCCAGGCGGCCGGCCTCCCCGACGCTGAAGGGCGGGAAGTTGTAGTGATGGAAATAACGCTTGGAGGTTTCCAGGCCGAGCGTGTCCAGCCGCATCTCCTCACGCGTGGTACCGAGCGCGACGCTGGAGAGCACCTGGGTTTGACCACGGGTGAACAGGGCCGAACCATGGGTGCGCGGGGTCACGCTGACCTCGACGTCGATCTGGCGGATCTCCTCGGAGGCACGGCCATCGGGGCGGATCTTCTTGATCGCGATGCGCTCACGGATGAGCGACTTCTCGAGCTTGTCGGCGGCACGCTGGGCGTGGGCCCTGGCCTCGGCGTAGCCCTCGAGCTCCGGATCGCCGGAGTACTGCTCGACGATCGCGTTCTTGACCTCTTCGGTCGCGTCCTGACGTTCGATCTTGTCCTCCACCTGGGTGGCCGCCTCGAGAGCGGCACCGTGCGAGGCCTGAACCTGGGCGTAGAGGTCCTCGTGCACGCCCGGGGCGTCGAACTGGATCTGCGGCTTGCCGGCCTGGCTCTTCAGCTCGACCTGCGCGGCGCACAGCTTCTTGATCGCGTCGTGGGCAATGTCGAGCGCGTCGAGGATCTCCGCCTCGGGGATCTCGTTGGCGCCGGCCTCGACCATGGTGATGCCCTCGGCGGTGCCGGCGACGATCAGGTCGAGATCGGTGTTGTCGAACAGATCCTGCTCGTCCGGGTTGACGACGAAGTTGCCGTCGACCTTGCCGATGCGGACCGCGCCGACGGCGTGAGCCACCGGTGCGCCCGACAGCTGCAGTGCCGTGGAGGCACCGTTGATGGCCAGGATGTCATAGGGGTTGACGTGATCGACCGAGAGCGGCATGGCGACCAGCTGCGTCTCGAAGCGCCAGCCCTTGGGGAACAGCGGGCGGATCGGGCGGTCGATCATACGTGCGGTCAGGGTTCCCTTCTCGCCCGCGCGACCCTCGCGCTTGAAGAATGAGCCGGGGATCTTGCCCGCGGCGTACATCCGCTCCTCAACGTCGACGGTGAGGGGCAGGAAGTCGGTATCGCGGAGATTACCGACGACGGCGGTGCAGAGCACCATGGTGTCGCCCGCGCGGACGACTACGGCACCGGTGGCCTGCTTGGCCAGCTTGCCGGTCTCGAACGAGATCTCCTTCCCGGAGATCTCGACACTAACGCGCTTCACGGCGTCAGACATATGTAATTCCCTTCTGCTCCGCCCTTCGGTCGGCGGAGTTCATCGCTTCTTTTCTCTTTTATCCGAACGCACGTGATGCTAGCGGGTGGGCGGGCCGGAGCGGCTCCGTCAAGCCCGCCCAGCGTGATCCGGACTACATGGTCCGGTTGTGCTAGGTTATGCGGACCAACCGGTCCACTTCTACTTACGGAGGCTCTCTGTGAGCACTGACTCATCGACGACGAACCGCTGGCTTGTGCTGGTGATCGCCTGCCTGGCGCAGTTCATGGTCGTGTTGGACAACACGATCGTGAACGTAGCGCTGCCCTCCGTGCAGCGTGGCCTGCACTTCTCCCCCGCGAACCTTCAGTGGGTGGTCAACGCCTACACGCTGATCTTCGGTGGCTTCCTGCTGCTCGGCGGTCGGGCGGCCGATCTACTCGGGCGCCGGCGCCTATTCGTGGCCGGCGTCGTGCTGTTCAGCGCCGCGTCGCTGCTCAACGGCCTATCGCAGGACTCGACGATGCTGATCCTCGGCCGCGGCCTGCAGGGCCTCGGGGAGCACTCGTCTCGCCCGCGGCGCTCTCGATCATCATGACCACCTTCCAGGACAACGCTGAACGCACACGGGCCCTGGGCGTGTGGTCGGCCATCGCGGCCGGCGGCGCCGCCTTCGGCCTGCTGCTCGGCGGGGTCCTGACCGACCTTGTCTCGTGGCGCTGGAATTTCTTCGTGAACGTGCCCGTGGGCATCGCCACCGTGATGCTGGCGCTGCGGTTCGTGCCTGAATCGCACGCCGAGCTGGGCCACCGGCGCTTTGACGCGGCCGGGGCGGCCACCGTCACCACCGGGCTTTTGGCCATCGTCTTCGGGATCGTCAAGGCGCAGACCTGGGGCTGGACCTCCGGCAAGACACTCGGCGCGCTAGGCCTCGGGTTCCTGTTGCTGGCCATCTTCGTGGCCCAGGAGGCCCGCTCAGCCGCGCCGCTCGTGAAGTTGTCGATCTTCCGGATCCGTTCGATCGCGACCGCCAACATCGCCATGATGCTGGTGGCTTCGGCGCTGTTCGGGATGTTCTTCTTCGTCTCCCTCTACGCCCAGGACGTGCTGCATTACAGCCCGCTGCGGGCGGGCTTCGCCTTCCTCCCGATTTCCCTGGGGATCGTCATCGGCGCCGGTATCTCGCAGGCGATCATCCCGCGGTTCGGTGTGCGAAACGTGTCGGTGCTCGGGCTGCTTCTGGCCACGGCCGGCATCCTGTGGATCGCCCGCGTACCGGTCCATGGCTCCTACGTCCCCGACATGCTGGCCAGTTTCGTGCCGATGTCGGTCGGGATGGGCCTGGTGTTCGTGCCGCTGACGCTGCTGGCCACCTCCGGAGTCGAGAACGACGATGCGGGGCTGGCGTCGGGACTGTTCAACAGCGCTCAGCAGGTCGGCGGCTCCCTGGGGCTCGCCATCCTGGCCACCCTCTCGGTCGATCACACCACGGGCCTGCTCAAGCACGTCACGGGCGCGTCCCCGGCCACCCGGGCGGTGGCGACCGTGTCCGGATATCACCTCGCCTTCCTGGCCGCGGCGATCATGATGGCCGCCGGAGCCGTGCTGCTGGTGGTGCTGGCTGCGCAAGCGGCACCTGCAGGGCATCGACCTTCGACCCGGCGGCGCTCACCGCCGCCGCGTGAGAGACTGACCGGCATGAGAAAGGACGCTCAGGCGAACCGGGAGCGGCTGCTTGAAGCCGCCGACCGCATGTTCCGCGAGCACGGCGTCGAGGTCAGCGTCGGCGAAATCGCCGACGCTGCCGGCGTCGGGCGCGGCACGCTCTTCCGTAACTTCAAGAACAAGAATGAGCTGATTGCCGCCGTGCTGTCCGAACGCCTGAGCGAGGTGCTCGACTATCGGTCGGAAACTACTCGAGCGCGATCCGGATGACGCTGAGGTCACCTTCACCTTCCTGGCCGGGCTGGTGGCGCGTCAGGAGGAGAACCGCGCGCTGCTCCAGGCCGCCACCGACGAACTGTTCGCCACGCCCGAGCTCGAGCGCGCTCATGTGGCCCTGATGGAATTGTTCACGGCGTTGTTGGCCCGCGGGAAACGCGCCGGTGCCATCCGCCCCGAGTCAACCGCGACCGACATGTTGATGCTGATCAAGGGCCTGTGCATGTTCTCGCCGATCGAGCATCCCCTCTCGCCGGAGACGATCGTCGCGCCACCTGGACCTGGTCCGGGCGGCGCTGACTACGCCGGAGTACTCGCGGCCCTCTGCGCGGCGAACCGGCCGCCGCTGCCGTCTAGCCGCTCCAGGCTGGAGAGCAACGACCGCAGAGCGGCGCCGGTGAACGGCTGTCCGTCGCGGAACACGGTCGGCGTGGTGACCACCCCCGCCCGCACGCCACCGGTGAAGTCGGCGCGGACACGGGCGGCCACCCCATCACCCCGCCGGTCGGCCTCGAAGCGCTCAAGGTCGAGCCCCATCACCTCGGCCAGCCGCCAGAGATGCGGATCCTCCATGTGCCCCTGATCGGCGAGGATCGCGTCGTGCATCTCCCAGAACCGGCCCTGGAGTCCCGCGGCCTCCGCGGCACAGGCCGCCGCCCAGGCACGCGGATGGGCTGAGCGAACGGGAAAGTGGCGATAGACGACCTGCAACGCGGTCCGCTGACCAAGCGCCTCGAGCCGGACGTGTAGCGCGGCGCAATAGGCGCACTCCAGGTCGGCGTACTCGATCAGGCAGCGGCGCTCCGACCGGTCCGCGGACGTGGTCCGCTTCGCCCACCGCCGGGACCGAAGCCGAGCCGAGCTCGCTCATCGCGTCGCCGGCCCGGTGGTTGCCGCCGTTCAGACGGCCTGCAGGCCGTCGAAGATCAGATTCGCCCCGGGCAGCTCCCCCGGCGAGTCGGCCTGGTAGCTCCACTTGACCGTCGCGTCAGGCCCGATGATCACCAGCGCGCGCTGCGCGAAACCGCCCGGGTGATAGACGCCCAGAGCGCGGCAGGCGGCATCCCTTGGGCTCGAAGTCCGAGAGCTGTTCGATCTGCACGCCGAGGCGCTCCTTGAAGGCGGCCTGCGACCACACCGAGTCGCAGGAGACGCCGTACAGAGTCGCTCCGTGCGAGGCGAACTCGTCCCGCAGATCGTCGTAGAGGTTGAGCTGGTCGCTGCAGACCGGGCTGAAGGCAAACGGATAGAAGACCAGAACGGTCGTCTGGCCGGCCAGGTCCGCTTCCGTGAACGTCTGGTCCTCCGGCCGCCTCAGGCTGAGCGGCGGCACGGGTGAGCCGACCGGCAGTGGGCTCACTTGCGCAGGCCGAGCTCCTTGACCAGCGAGCGATATCGCTCGAGGTCAGAGCGCTCGAGGTACCTGAGGAAGCGACGGCGCTGCCCGACGAGCATCAGCAGCCCGCGGCGCGAGTGGTGGTCCTTCTTGTGCGTGCGCAGGTGGTCGGTCAACTGGTTGATGCGCTCCGTCAGCTGCGCAACCTGAACCTCGGTCTTGCCGGTGTCCTGCGGGGAGTTGCCGAACTTCTCGATGAGCTCGGCTTTCTTTTCCTGTGTAAGACTCATTCGACCCTCGAGGCTAGCAGTTCACGGGTGCGATCGACGTCGCGATGCATCTGCTCGATCAGCTCCGCCGCGCTCTCGAATCGCTCTTCGCCACGGAGGCGCGCGATGAACTCCACGGTGAGCGCTCGCCCGTACAGATCGCCGTCAAAGTCCAGTAGGAAGGCCTCGACCAGCGGATGCAGGTCCGCCCCGAAGGTCGGACGCACACCGACGTTGACGGCGGCGAGCCAGTGGCCCACCCGGCAGGCGTAGACGCCGTGAGCGGGAGCGACCAGCGCCGGGTCGGGAATCAAGTTCGCCGTGGGGAAACCGAGATCGCGGCCTCGGCGGTCTCCAGGTCGCACCTCGCCGCGCAGACGGAACGGCGCGCCCAACAGGCGGGCGGCCTCTTCGACCTCGCCCGCCTCGCCGATCAGCGTCCGAATACGGCTCGAGGACACCGGTACGCCGTCGACCTCCACCATCGGCACCACACGCGTTTGGAACCTCCGGTCGGCCTCGAGCTGATCCACAGTGCCCCGGGCCGAGTGGCCGAAGCGGAAGTTCGCCCCCACGGAGACATGCGTGGCGCCCAGCGTGGCCACCAGCACGCGCTCGATGAACTCAGCGGCCGCCTGCTGCGCGAAGCGCTCGTCGAAGGGGACGACCACCAGCTCTTCGACGCCCAGCTCGGCCACCAGTTCGGCTTTGATATCCAGACTGGTGAGCAGTTTGGGCGCGCGCCCCGGCTTCAACACAACGGCCGGATGCGGCTCGAAGGTGAGCACCGTGTCGTTTCCCTGGATCACCTCGCGATGGCCGATATGGACCCCGTCGAACTCGCCCACGGCCACGCGCCGCGGACGCGGCTCGACTTCACTCAGGGGCAGTGACGCGCATCGCCGCCCCAAGGCTAGCCGTTGACCGGGATGTGGCGGAGTGCCTGCTCCAGCGGGAGCAGGCACTCCGGATCAGCGTCTCGCACGTCGAACTCGCCGATCCGTGTGCGCCGCAGCGCCGTGCAGTACGCATCTCCGAGGTCCGCGATCAGCGAGCGCACGTAGGTCCCCGACGAGCACTCGATTACGAAATCACGTTCGGCGCCGGCCCGGCGCGTCTCCTCGAAGCGGTACACGGTCACCTCGCGCTCGGGCATCTCGAAGGTCTCCCCCGCTCGCGCCCGCTTATACGCCCGTTGTCCCCGGATCTTCACAGCCGAATAGACCGGCGGACGTTGGCGGATCGCGCCGGTGGGCAACACCAGATCACCGTCCGGGATGTTCCCGGTGAGGGAGATCTCGCCCTCGGGATCGCCGGTGGTAGAAGTGGCACCGAAGCGCGCCGTGACCACGTACCGCTTGGGCAGCTCCATGACAAACCGCTGCACTCGGGTCGCCCGGCCGACGAGCACGATGAGCAGCCCCGTCGCGAACGGGTCGAGCGTGCCGGCGTGGCCGACCTTGATCCCGCGGCCGAGCCGGCGACGGGTCTGGGCCACAACGTCGTGCGAGGTGAGGCCGGCGGGCTTGTCGCACAACAGCAGCCCGTCAGCTCCGGGCAGCGCGCTCACTCGGTCGGCGGAAGGTTCCCCAGCTGCTCGGAGAGCTGCTCGCGCAGGAATCCGACGAGTTCACTCCAGGGCATCGAGGTGCTGAAGCCGGCGGCGGCCCGGTGGCCCCCGCCGCCCAACACACGGGCGATGGCCGATACGTCGACGCGCATATCGCTGGCCCGCAGCGACACCTTTCGCAGCCGCTGGCCGTCCTCACTCCCGGACGCGTCAGCGGCGGCGGCCAGACGGTCTCGAGCCAGGGCCGCCATGGCGGTGCCCCGGACCGCTCGCAGATGGTCGATGACGCCCTCGGAATAGTTCTCCTCCGCGTCGGCGGCGGCAAAATCCTCGGCCGACAGCTGTGAGGCGGTCAGGCGACCGTCGTCGTAGCGCTCCGCATTGGCCAGGCCACGCGCGAGCAGGGCCAGCTTGCCGAAGGGCACACCCTCATAGACCTGCTGGTAGATCGCGTGCACGTCGACGCCGGCCTCGATCAGCTCCGCGGCCATCAGGTGCGCGCGCGGGCCCGTGTTCTCGTACATGAAACATCCGGTGTCGGTGATCACGCCCACATACAGGGCACTGGCCAGCGCCGGCGTGAGCTCCACCTCGAGCGCGTGCGCCAGATCCCACACCATCTCAGCCGTGCATGACGCGCGCGGGTCGACGTAGTTGACCGTGCCGAAGCGTGTGTTGTCGTGGTGGTGGTCGATGTTGAGGATGTGACCCCAGCCGTCGCCGGGCCGCAGTCGCTCGGCCGCCGGATTGCGGTCGATGTTGCCGCAGTCCAGGAAGATGAGGGTGCGCGTGCCCAGGTCGTCCGGCGCCTCGGAGATGACGCTGTCCAGCGGCAGGAAGCGGTACTCGTACGGGAGCGGCAGATCGCTCTCGGCGACGAACATGCAGCTCTCGTGCCCGAGCGCCGTGAGGACCTGCTGCATGGCGATCAGCGAGCCGAGCGCATCGCCATCGGGGTGCTCATGCGTGACGACCACCGTCCGGGTGGCGTTGCGCAGCGCATCCAGCACAGCAGCGCGGCCTCTCGACACGACGCTCGGCTCCTCGACGTCAGTCATCCCCGGCCTCCCTGTCCAGGACCGGACGGGCATCATCCTGGAGCAGTTCGGATATCCGCATCCCACGGTCGACCGTCGGGTCGTAGTCGAAGGTCAGCGTCGGGGTGTGCTTGAGCCGCAGCGACTGCGCGACGCGAGCCTGGAGAAAGCCGTGAGCCGCCTGCAGCGCGTCGAGGCTAGCCGTCCGGGCATCGTCGTCACCCAGCACGCTCACGTATACACGTGCCTGGCGCAGGTCGGGGCTGGTCTTTACTCCGGTCACGGTTACGAATCCCACACGGGGGTCCTGCAAATCCTTTGAGATCGCTTCACTCAGCACGACACGCATCGACTCGTCGACGCGCCGCATCCGTGCCCCGGCCATCCTATCCTCGCCCCGGCGTGGCCGTCAGGCCAGCTCGCGCTCGACCTGCCGCGTGGTGTACGCCTCCATGACGTCACCCTCCTTGACGTCGGCATAGTTCTGCAGAACGATGCCGCAGTCGAAATCGGTCGCCACTTCGCGCACATCGTCGTTGAAGCGACGCAGGGATTGGATCTCCCCGTCATAGATGACCGTTCCGTCGCGAACCAGCCGCACCTTGTCACCGCGGGTGAGCTTCCCGTCGGTCACGTGAGACCCGGCAATCGTGCCGACGCGGGAGGCGCGGAAGATCTGGCGGACCTCGGCCGTGCCGACGGCCTCCTCGACCTCGTCGGGAGCCAGCATGCCCTGCATCGCCGAGCGGAGTTCCTCGATGGCGCGATAGATCACCGAGTAGTGACGGATCTCCACACCCTCGCGCTCCGCCACCGCACGGGCGTCGCCGACCGGCCGGACGTTGAAAGCCAGGATCACGGCATCTGATGCGGCAGCGAACATCACGTCGGACTCGGTCACACCGCCGACAGCGCCTCGAATCACGTTCACCGACACCTCGTCCTGCGGCAGCTTGGCGATCTCGTCCTCCATCGCCTCGAGCGTGCCGGCGACGTCGGACTTGATGACCAGATTGAGCTCCTGCAGACCGCTGCCGAAGATGTCCTCCAGCGAGATCCGTTTGCTGCGCTGACGAGCCAGCGACTCTGTCTTCAGGCGGTTGGCGCGCTCGCCGGCCAACTGGCGCGCGCGGCGCTCGTGCTCGACCACGCGGAAGCGTTCACCGGCCTCGGGCACACCGTCGAAGCCGAGAACTTCCACAGGCTCACCCGGGAGGGCCTGCGCAACGCGCGCGCCGGTGAAATCGTGCATGGCCCGGACTCGGCCCCAATGAGCCCCGGCGACCAGCGCGTCGCCGACCTCGAGCGTTCCGCGCATGACCAGGATCGTGACGACAGGCCCGCGACCCGGATCGAGCTTGGACTCGATCACCGTGCCGGACGCCGCGGCGTCCGGGTTGGCCCGCAGCTCCATGATCTCGGCCTGGGCCACGATCGTGTCCAGCAGATCGCCAAGTCCCGCCCTGGTCTTGGCTGAGACCTCGACGAAGTCGGTGTCGCCGCCCCATTCGACCGGCTGCAGACCGAGCTGGGTCATCTCCGTGCGAACGCGGACCGGGTCGGCGCCTTCCTTGTCGATCTTGTTGATTGCGACAATCATCGGGACCTCGGCGGCCTTGGCATGGTCGACCGCCTCCTGCGTCTGAGGCTTCACCCCGTCATCAGCGGCCACCACTATCACCGCCAGGTCGGTGACCTTGGCGCCGCGGGCCCGCATGGCGGTGAACGCCTCGTGGCCGGGGGTGTCCAGGAAGGTCACCATCTGGTTGTCATGGTGCACCTGATAGGCGCCGATGTGCTGGGTGATCCCGCCGGCCTCTCCGGCCGCGACCTCGGTCTCGCGAATGGCATCGAGCAGCGACGTCTTGCCGTGGTCGACGTGGCCCATGATCGTCACGACCGGGCCTCGTTCAGTCAACTCCTCGTCGGTGTCGTCGAACACCACCTCGGCCGCCGTCTCGTCCTCGGCATGGATGATCTCGACCTCTTTGCCCAGCTCGGTTCCGAGCAGCTCGATGGTGTCGTCGGACAGCGTCTGGGTCTGGGTCTTCATCTCGCCCAGCTCCATCAGCTTCTTGACGATCTCCGGAACCCGCACATCCAGGTATTCGGCCACGTCCTTGACGGTCGAGCCGGAATTGATCCGGATCACGTGAGGGGCGCCCATCGACGTCTGGGCCGGACGCGACTCGGCCTCTTCGTCATAGACACCGCGTCGGCGCCGCCCGCGGCGCTGCCGACGCGGGGGCTGAGCCGGTCCGCCGCCCGGACTGCCGGGGGCGGGCGCACGGCGTGAGGCCTGCGCGTCGATGACGACTCGCCGGCGACCGCCGGCGTTGCCCGGGGTGCGCTCGCCCTGGAGCGAGTCGCGGGTCGGACGCTTGTGCGCGTGGTCGCCCTCGGGGGCGGAGCGGGTGTCGGACCCGGCCGGTGCAGTGGCCGTTGGCTGCGCTTCGGCCGATGCAGCCGTTGCCCGCGCAGCGGTTGCCGGTGCGGCGGCCTCGGGTGCAGCGGCGGCCGGCTTCGCTGCCACGGCCTTCTCGGGAGCGGTGGGCTTCGGGGCCGGTTGGGCGCTCTCGGCAGCCTTGGCCGCAGGCGCTGATGTCTGGGTCGGGGGCGGCGCAGCCGGCTTGGCCCGGCCGGCCGTGGCGGCCGGCTTGGTGGCCGGCGTTGTCGGCGGCCTTCGGCGCGTCTGCGGTCTTTGGCTTGTCGGCGGCCTTCGGCGCGTCTGCGGTCTTTGGCTTGTCGGCGGCCTTCGGCGCGTCTGCGGTCTTTGGCTTGTCCGCCGCCTTCGTCGCGGAAGCGGCCTTCGTCGCGGAAGCGGCCTTCGTCTTGTCCGCGGCCTTCGGGCTGCTGGTCGACTTCGCACTGTCCGCGCCGGCGCGCGAGGCTGCCGGCTTGGTCTCCGCGCTGGCAGCGCCGCTCTTCGCGTCCGGTGCCTTGTCCGCCGCCGGGCGCGCCTTGGCGGCAGCGGCCGGTTTGGGCGCGCTGCGCGGCTTCGGAGCTTCTTCGGTGGACTTGGTCATCTGATTCCCAGTGTAGAAGTGTGGTTTGCCTGGCGCGGCTGACAGGCCGGCTCTACGCGCTGGCTTCGGAGTCGGACGGCACCTGGTCTGAACCCGTGCCCTCGAGAGCCTGGTGCGCCTCGATTCCGCAATAACGGGATCCCGGTAGCGCGGCGTTCGGACACCGCCGTCCGTTGGTGAGGATCGCGTGGCAGCGGCCGCTGGTCTCCTCCTCCTCGTACCCGGTCTGGACCTCCTCAGCAGCGAACTCCGTCTCCGACCGTATGTCGATCCGCCAGCCGGTCAGGCGCGCCGCGAGACGGGCGTTCTGCCCCTCGCGGCCGATCGCCAATGACAGCTGATCGTCGGGCACGATCACCGTGGCCTGCTTGGCCTCGTCGTCAACCAGCACCTCACGCACGCGGGCCGGGGACAGCGCCTTGGCGACAAAGCGGGCGGGCTCGTCGTTGTAGGGGATGATGTCGATCTTCTCACCGCGCAGCTCGGATACGACCATCCGCACCCGCGACCCACGCGGCCCCACGCAGGCACCGACCGGATCGACGCCGTCGACGTGTGAGACGACGGCGATCTTCGAGCGGTAGCCCGGCTCACGGGCGACCCCGGTGATCTCCACCAGCCCGTCGGCGATCTCCGGAACCTCAAGCTCGAACAGCGACTTGATCAGCTCCGGATCGCGCCGCGAGACGATGATCGACGGACCCTTGGTCGAGTTCGACACATCCTTGATCACCGCCTTGATTCGCTGGGAGTGGTCATAGCGCTCACCCTCCACCTGCTCAGACTTGGGCAGCAGCGCCTCCACACGCTCGCGGAGCTGCACCAGCGTGTACCGCGAGTCAGACTGCTGCACGATGCCGGTGATCAACTCGCCGACACGGTCGCGGTACTCCTCGAACATCATGTCCCGCTCGGCTTCGCGGATGCGCTGCAGAATCACCTGCTTGGCGGTCTGGGCGGCGATCCGGCCGAAGTCGTCGGGCGTGACATCCGCCGTCTCGATCTGGTCCTCGTACTCCTTGAGCTTCTCGAGATCGATCTCTGGAGCCGGCGGCTCACGCATCTCACCGGTCTCGGGATCGACCGACGGTTCCTGGTCCGTGGTCGCCTCGACCAGCAGCTGCTCTTCCAGCTCGGCCGGGATCTTCAGCTCCCATACGGTGAAGTCCCCGGTGTCCCGGTCCATCTCCACGCGCGCATACGGTGCCGACCCGGGCGTCTTCTTATAGGCGGACAGCAGCGCATCTTCCAGCGCCTCCATCAACTTCTCGGCGGAGATGTTCTTCTCGGCGGCCAGACCGCGGACGGCATCAAGGATCTCTTTTGACATGGGTCCTCTCAGTCACCAGGTACGAGGTTGGAGCGGGCAATCCGCTCATAAGGGATCGAAACCACCCCATCGCCGGCGGCGATGGTCACCTCCTGACCGGAGGCGCCCACCAGCTCGCCCGTCAGGCTGGCCGTGCGCTTCGCGTCAGGAGTCTGTCCGTCCCGGGCCTCGCGCAAGCGCAGATGGGCACGCTGCCCGAGGAAGCGCCGGAAGTGCTGGGGCTTGGTCAGCGGACGGTCCGGTCCGGGCGAGGACACCTCGATCGAGTACTGCTCGCGGTAGTCGCCCAGCAGATGCGTGACCTGCTCGCAATGAGCCAGGGTCACACCGTCGGGATGATCGACGAACACGCGCAGCGACTCACCTGAGGTCTCGACGAGGAGCACCTCGATATCGGGAGCGCCGACGGCAATCCGGGCCTCGATATCTGCTGTGAGCGCTGCGTCCAACTCGTCCCTCCGGGCAAGGTCATCAAAGTCATAAAAAAAAGCGGGCGAGCGCCCACTTCCTGTACTTCCACCGGGTTCGCTCCGGCCTTACAGAAGCTGTACGCCTAGCGTAGCACCGGAAAGCACCCGCGTCAGCACCAATTTGGGTGCCGAAACGCCCCGAGATCGGCCTCTAGGAAGGCTCGTTTGGCTGTGACGCGGCGCGCTCGGCCGCGTCACGAGCGCGGTCCCGATAGGCGCGGTAGTCGCTGCGTCCCGGTCGCATGCAGGCGGCCAGCGCCAGGGGCTGCTGCGCCTCCGCATAACGGCCCAGCAACTGCAGGCAACGGCCCAGACAGAAGAGCGCGTAATCGTTGGTGGGAGCACGCTCAACCACCGCGCGGAACTCCTCGGCCGCCTCGTTGTAGTGCCGGGTCTGGAAGAGCGCACGCCCTAAGGCCTCTCTGATCGAGGTGCTCTCCGGCGAGAGCTGACTGGCCCGACGCAGAGGGACTGTGGCCTGATGGAAATGTCCGTCCGCCAGGAGCGCCGAGCCGCGACTGAAGAGCTCGTACACATCGTCCATAGCTTTACTTATTGTAGGAGGACGCCAGACGGCGGGAGAGCGCCAGACTGTGCTGTGGCGGCTGCGCGCAGACGCTGAACCTCGCTGATGACCGCCTCGGCCACCTGCCCCTTGGCCGAGCGCGGCACGTGCTGTTGGCCACCGTCGCCGGTGAGGATCAGAACCTCGTTCTCCTCCGCGTCGAAGCCGATGTCCGTGCGGGAGATGTCGTTGACGACGATCGCGTCCAGGCGCTTGCGCTGGAGCTTCTCGCGCCCGTAGGCCACGGCGCCGTCGCCGTGCTCGGCGGCGAAACCGACCAGGACCTGGTCTCCACGTCGCTGGGCGGCCAGTCGGCTCAGCACGTCCTCGGTGGGTTCGACGTCGACCGCCTTCAGGGCGTCGGGTGCGGTCTTCTTCACTTTGTGAGTGACGGCGGACGAGGGGCGGAAGTCGGCGACGGCCGCCGCCATGAGCAGCACGTCACATTCAGGGAACTCCTCCGCGCATGCGGCGCCGAGTTGCGCGGCGGTTTCCACGCGGACCACTCGCACCCCGTCGGGCATCGGCAGCGCCACATTGGCCGCGACCAGGGTCACGGTGGCGCCCCGCCTCAGAGCGGCCTGCGCCAGGGCCAGCCCCATACGTCCGGACGAGCGGTTGCCGATATAGCGAACACTGTCGATCGGCTCACGCGTTCCCCCCGCCGTGACCAGTACTCTCACGCCAGCCCAATCCCCGGCTTGGGGCGTGTCCGCCGCGCGGCCGAAGGGAATCGCAGGCTGCGTGGCCGCCTCGCAGGCCGCCAGCAGCTCCCCGGGCTCCGGCAGGCGACCGACGCCGCGCTCCCCGTGCGAGGCGAGCTCCCCCTCGCCGGGAGCCACCACGGTGATGCCGCGCTCTTCCAGGATCCGGAGGTTGGCCTGGGTGGCCGGGTTCAGGTACATGCGGTTGTTCATCGCCGGGGCCACCACGATCGGACAGGCGGCCGCCAACGCCGCGGTGGTGACCAGATTGTCGGCCGCGCCGGCCGCGAGCTTGGCGATTGTGTTGGCGCTGGCCGGCGCGATCAGGTAGACGTCGGCGCGCTCCACCAGGGCCAGATGGCTGATCGGCGCGCGCTCGGGCATGGGCTCGCCCGGATACGCTCCCCGAGCGGCATCGACCTCGAACTCTGAGCTCAACACCGGCGCGCCGGTGATGCCGGCAAACGACGCCGCACCGACAAAGGCCTGGCTGGTGGGTGTCTGCACCACCCTGACGGCGTGACCCGCCTTCACGGCCAGTCGCGCCGTCTCCAGCGCCTTGTAAGCGGCGATCCCCCCGCTGACGCCGATCAGAAGTCTCAACCTCGAACTCCCTTTCAGCCCCGCGGCGGCGTAGAGCCTACCGGTAGTGGTACTTCAGCTTGCCCTGAGCGACCTCTTCCAGCGCGATCGTCAGGTAGTTCTTGGAGCGAGTCTCGACCATCGGCGGCGGGAACTCGTCGAACGTGCCCTCACCCAGGTTGTGGTAGTACGAGTTGATCTGGCGCGCGCGCCGGGCGGCCACGACCACACTGGCGTAGTCGGAGTCAACGTGCTCGAGAAGCTTGTCGATGCGGGGAGAGATCAAGGCCTTGTGTCTTTCGTTCTGTGTTTGCGGGTTCTTCCTCAAGAGTACCCGCACTCCTGCCGCGGGTTTCTCGGCCGCCTGTGCCAGCGCCAATCGTCCGGCTCTCCGGCATGGACACAAAGGTCAAGGGGTGTGGGTCTAGGGGTTGGCCAACTCGCTCTCAACGATCGCCACCAGCGCGTCCACGGCGTCCTCGAGGCGGTCGTTGACCACCACGTGCGCGAACTCCGGCTGAGCATCGAGCTCGGCCGACGCGGTCTCGAGCCGCCTCTGCACCTGCTCGGGGGTGTCGGTGCCCCGACCGACCAGGCGCGCGTGGAGCGTGTCGCCGGACGGCGGCGCTATGAACACCTGGACGGCCTCGGGCATCTTCTCGCGCACCTGGCGCGCCCCCTGCACCTCGATCTCGAGCACAACCGGGACACCGTCCCGAAGATGGCGGTCGAGCTCCGACCGCAGCGTGCCGTAACGGTTGCCCGAGTACTCCGCCCATTCGACGAACTCGCCGGCGGCGACGCGCCGCTCGAACTCGCCGCGGTCCAGGAAGTGGTACGCGATCCCATCCTGCTCACCTGGACGGGGTGCCCGTGTCGTAGCCGACACCGACAACCCGAGTTGCGGGATGTGATCGAACAGAGATCGGATCAGCGTCCCCTTTCCCACTCCGGAGGGACCGGTGATCACGAACACCTTGGCCACGGGATTACCGCGAGCCTGCGCAGGTCAGCCGGTACGCGCCGGGCTAACGGCGGCGCATCATCTCGACGAGCTCGGTGCGCTGCCGCTGGGACAGCCCGCCGATCGTCTTGGAGGGTGAGATCCGGCACGTGGACAGGATCTTGTTAACCTTCACGCGGCCGTACTTCGGCACGGCGAGCATCAGATCGAACACCTTTGCGGTCTCCAGATATTCAGGCGGATCGAGGAGCAGCTCGTGGATGGCCTGACGGCCCGCCTTTAGGTCGCGCTTGAGCTGGGCGCGGCGGCTGCGAATGTCGTTGGCGCGTTGAAGCGCTTCCATCCGTTGCACGAGCGAACGCTCGGGCGCAGCAATGGCTTTGGTAGGGGAATCACTGACCGGCGGCATGGCGGGCGACTATACATCTTGAAAGCTGCGGATCCCACCTTTACCAGCCAATTTCGGCTCGACCTCAACCTAAGCTTCAGGCATGTCGAGGAAGGTTGCGGGAATAACTCAGGTTTGCAGGCAGTTTTATTGGCCAAATGGATGAGGCCACGCATCTGGACCCAGATATCACGACCGACCCCCGAGACAGCCGCATCGAGCTCTCAGGAGACGGGTGATGACTCCGCGTAGAGCTGCTGTAAAGAGACGACCTCTGGTTCGCCGTGGGCCGCCGCGGCAATGGCCCTGACCGCCGCAATCCCACCCGACATCGTCGTGATGCAGGGGATCCGGTGGGCCACCGCGGCGGCGCGGATCTCATAGCCGTCTGAGCGCGCGCCCGTTCCGACCGGAGTGTTGATGACCAGATCGACCTCGCTGCGCCCGATCGCCTCGACCACATGGGGCGATCCCTCGCTCAGCTTGTTGATGGTCTGGGCAGGGATGCCCATTCGCGCCAGCGCCCGGGCGGTGCCACGCGTGGCCACGAGCTTGAATCCCATGTCATGAATCTGGGTGGCGATCGCCGTGGCCGCAGACTTATCTCGGTCGGCCACCGACAGGAACACGGTCCCGCTGCGGGGCAGTCTGGCGCCGGCCGCCGCCTGCGCCTTGGCGAAGGCCGTCGGAAAGTCCCGGGCGATGCCCATGACCTCGCCCGTGGAGCGCATCTCAGGGCCGAGCAAGACGTCTGTGCCGGCGAAGCGGTCGAACGGAAGTACGGCTTCCTTGACGCATACATGACCCGTAGCCACCTCGGCGGGCAGGTCCATATCGGCCAGTTTCTCGCCCAGCATGATTCGGCAGGCCAGCTTGGCCACGGGCAGGCCGATCGCCTTGGAGACGAACGGCACCGTCCGTGATGCGCGCGGATTGGCCTCGATCACGTGCAGCCCTCCGCTCGCGTGGATGGCGAACTGGACATTGAGCAGCCCGACGACACTCAGCGCCCGGGCGATCCCCGTCGCCTGAGTCCGGATCTCAGCCAGCATCTCTTCGCCCAGTGAGTGTGGCGGCAGCACGCAGGCCGAGTCGCCTGAGTGGATACCGGCCTCCTCGACGTGTTGCATGATCCCGGCTATCCAGACGTCCTCACCGTCGCAGAGTGCATCGACATCCACCTCGACCGAGTCCTCCAGGAACCGGTCGAGGTAGATCGTCGGTCCGGTGCCGTTGCGCTGCCCACCGCCGGTCACGCCAACTCGCTCCAGATAGTTCTGCAGGCCCTCGACGCTGTAGACGATCTCCATGGCCCGGCCGCCGAGCACGTAGCTCGGCCGTACGAGCAGCGGGAAACCGACCTCCGGCGCCCGCGCCAGAGCCTCCTGCGCAGTGCTCGCCGAGGCGTAGGGGGGCGCCTTGTAGCCGAGCTCGTCGAGCAGCGGCCCGAATCGGGCCCGGTCCTCGGCCAGGTCGATGGCATCGGTCGTGGTGCCGAGGATGGGGATCCCGGCCTCGCGCAGACCGGCCGCGAGCTTCAGCGGCGTCTGACCGCCGAACTGCACGATGACCCCCTCGGGCCTCTCGACCTCACACACGCCGAGGACATCCTCGAGTGTCAGCGGCTCGAAGTACAGACGGTCTGAGGTGTCGTAATCCGTGGAGACGGTCTCGGGGTTGCAGTTGATCATCACCGCATCGCGACCCGACGCGCGCACCGTCTGAGCTGCGTGCACGCAGCAGTAGTCGAACTCGATGCCCTGACCGATACGGTTGGGGCCGGAGCCGAGGATCACCACGCTGGCGTTCGATCCGCGGTCGACCTCGTGCGCCGGAACCGGCACACCGTCCGGCCCGACCGGCCGCGGGCGCTCCCAGGCCGAGTAGAAGTACGGTGTGCTGGCGGCGAACTCGGCGGCGCAGGTGTCGACGGACTTGAACGTCCGCTCGCCGCTGAAGACGGCGTCGGGCTCGGTCGCCACCGCATGCAGCTCACGCAGGAACCACGGGTCGATCTGCGTGAGCTCGTTCAGCTTCTCAACGCTGTGGCCGCGGCGCAGTGCCTCGAGCACATGGTCAAAGCGCTCGGCGCCGGCCTGCGCCGCCCCGGCCAGCAACGCCTGATCGTCAGCTGGGAACACCGGGAGCGCGTCGAGCTCGCGTGAGCGAAGCGCTTTGGCGAAGGCCTGCCTGAATGTGCGGCCGATGGCCATCGCCTCCCCCACGGACTTCATGTGCGTCGTGAGCTCCGGCTCGGCACCCGGGAACTTCTCGAAGGCAAAGCGCGGCCACTTGACGACGCAGTAGTCGATCGCCGGCTCGAAGCTGGCCGGGGTCGCCCGCGTGATGTCGTTGGAGATCTCCTGCAGCGTGTAGCCGACGGCGAGCCGGGCGGCGATCTTGGCGATCGGGAAACCCGTCGCCTTTGACGCCAGCGCGCTGGAGCGCGAAACGCGCGGGTTCATCTCGATGACGATGATCTCCTCGGTCGCGGGATTGACCGCGAACTGCACATTGGATCCCCCGGTCTCGACCCCGATCGCGCGGATCACCGTGATCGCCTGGTCGCGCAGCTGCTGGTAGAGACGGTCTGGGAGGGTCTGCTGTGGCGCCACGCACACGCTGTCCCCGGTGTGCACGCCCATCGGGTCCAGGTTCTCGATCGAGGCGACGATCACCACGTTGTCCGTCTTGTCGCGCATCACCTCCAGCTCGAACTCACCCCAGCCGATCACCGATTCGTCGATCAGGATCTGGCTGATGGGCGAGGCATCGAGGCCGCGCCCGATCACGGCCTCGAACCTGGCCATGTCGTAGAGCACCCCCCCGCCGGCGCCGCCGAGGGTGAACGCCGGGCGAATGATCACCGGCAGGCCTATCTCCTGGACCGCGGCACGGGCCTCCTCCAGCGTGTGCGCGATGGCCGAGCGCGGCACCCGCAGGCCGGCCTCGAGCATCGTCTCTCGGAACAGATCGCGGTCCTCCCCACGCTCGATCGCGTCGATCTTGGCCCCGATCAGCTCGACGCCGTAGCGCTCGAGCACCCCATTCTCATGCAGGGTCTTGGCCAGGTTCAGGGCGGTCTGGCCGCCGAGCGTGGCGAGCAGCGCGTCAGGTCGCTCACGCTCGATGATCTGTTCCAGCGGCCCGGGCAGCAGCGGCTCGACGTATGTGGTGGTCGCCACCTCCGGGTCGGTCATGATTGTCGCCGGGTTGGAGTTGACGAGCACCACCGCGTAGCCCTCCTGCATCAGAACGCGCGCCGCCTGCGTGCCCGAGTAGTCGAACTCGGCCGCCTGGCCGATCACGATCGGACCGGACCCGATCAGGAGGATCTTGTGGATGTCGTCACGTCTGGGCATCAGCGATCAGCGGCCGTCCGGATTTCGTTGACAAAGCGATCAAACAGGTAGAGCGAATCGTTCGGCCCGGGTCCGGCCTCGGGGTGGTATTGGATGGTCCCCCCCTGGACGTCGAGCAGCGTGAGTCCCTCGACCGTTCGGTCGTACAGGTTCACATGACTGAGCTCGGCAGCCCCGAAGTCGGTCTCCCAGCGCACCGGCTCGTCGCCCTCGATTCGCCTGGAGCCACCCGGCCCGAGCACGGCGAAGCCGTGGTTCTGGCTGGTGATCTCGGTTCGGCCCGTGGTGAGATCCTTGACCGGATGGTTGGCGCCATGATGCCCGAAGGGCAGCTTGTAGGTCTCCAGGCCGACCGCCCGACATAGCAACTGGTGGCCCAGGCAGATGCCATAGACCGGCTTGCGGCCGACCACTCCGCGCACGGTCTCGACGACGTAGTCCAGGGCCGCCGGATCGCCGGGTCCGTTGGCCAGAAACACCGCGTCCGGGTCATCGGCCAGCAGCTGTTCAGGCCCCGACGTGCAGGGGTACAGGGTGAGGTCGACTCCGCGCTGGGTGAGCTGGGCCAGGATCGAGCGCTTGACGCCGGTGTCGATCATCGCGATCCGGACCTGGCCGGCACCCTCACTCCCGGCGCTGGTCGGCGATCCCCTCAACCCCACGGGGGCCGCGGGGCTGACCGTCCGAGCCAGGTCACGCCCCTCCATCGACGGCTCAGCCGCAATCAGATCGCGCGCCTCGCCCACCGCGACTGCGGCCGGGAAGACCCCACCGCGCATCGCGCCCTCGTCGCGGATGTGGCGCACCAGTGCACGAGTGTCCAGGTCGGTGATCGCCGGGATCCCTTGCCCGGTCAGCCAGCTGAGCCAGCCGGCCTGGGCCTTCGGCGCGTCGGTGTAATCGACCGCCGCGCGCATGATCGCGGCCCGGGCGTGGATCTGCCCCGACTCCATGGCCGACTCGTTCACCCCGTAGTTGCCGACCTGCGGGAAGGTGAAGGCGATCAGCTGGCCGGCATAGCTGGGGTCCGACATGGCCTCCTGGTAGCCGGACATCGAGGTCGTGAACACGATCTCCCCCACCGCGTGCGTGTCGGCGCCACAGGCGAGACCGTCCAAGCGGGTCCCGTCTTCCAGCAGCACGTATGCGTCCCGGCTCATGAAACCTCCGTAAGCGTCGTGATCCCGGCGCTGCGCGAGGCGAACACGACGCTGCCGGCGGCCACCGTCATCTCGACCACTCCGCTCAACCGGCGTCCGTGAAAACAGCAGTTCTGCGAGCGACTGGCGTAGCCACCCTCTCCCACCAGCCACTCTCGTTCCAGATCGACGAGGACGAGATTGGCCGGCTCGCCCACGGCAATCCGCGGAACGGGCAGCCCATACAGCGCACCACCTGCGGTCATGCGCTCGACCACCAGCGAGAGGGGCAGCACCCCGGGCCGCACGAGCTCGGTGTAGACGGCCATGAACGAGGTCTCCAATCCGGTCGTGCCCATCGGCGCCTGCTCAAAGGGCATCTCCTTTTCGTGACGCGCGTGCGGCGCGTGATCGGTGGCGATGCACTCGAGCACGCCGGAGCGCAGACCCTCGATCACCGCCTGGCGATCGGTCTCCGAGCGCAGCGGCGGGTTCATCTTGAATCGGCTGTCGAGGCCCAGCACGTCCTCCTCGGTCAGGGTCAGATGATGTGGCGTTGCCTCGCCGCTGACCCGAGCCCCGGCGGCCCGCGCTGCGGCCAGTGCCTCCACCGACTCGGCGCAGCTCAGGTGCTGGAAGTGGACACGCGCGTCCTCGTACCGGGCGATCGCGGCATCCCGCGCCACATAGGTCGACTCGCTGATCGATGGGATCCCGGCGACGCCGAGGCGGGCGGAAATCGCCCCTTCGTGCATCACCCCGTCCCCGGAGAGCGCCGGATCCTCCTCGTGCAGCGCGATCACGCCCCCGGCCAGGCGCTGGTACTGAAGCGCTTTGCGCAGCAACCCGGCCGACACCACGGGCTTGCCGTCGTCGGTGAAGCCCAACGCGCCCGCATCGCTCAGCGCGGCCATCTCAGTCAGCTCCGAGCCCTTCAGGCCGATGGTGATCGAGGCCAGGAAACCCGTGGGCACCACCGCCTGGTCGGCCGACGCCGCGGTGAGCGCCTTCAGCACGCTGACCTGGTCGACCGTCGGGGCGGTATTCGGCATGGCGATCACCTGGCAGAACCCGCCCACCGCGGCCGCCATCGTTCCGGTCTCGAGCGTCTCCTTGTGCTCCTGGCCTGGCGTGCGCAGATGGACATGGGGATCGACGAAGGCCGGGAACAGGTGCTTTCCGGCTGCCTCTATTGACGGGGTCTCGCTTGACCCCGTCAAAGCTCCAGGCTCCCCCAGCTCGGCGATCTCCCCGTGGCGGATGAGCACGTCGAGCGGCGCGTCGATGCCGGCCCGCGGATCCAGCACGTGGGCTTGGCGGATCAGCAACTCGGCCGGTCGGGCCGGCCGCCGGAACAAGCACTCGCGCGGACGCACGGCTAGGCCACCGCCTGCAGCACCGGAGCGCCGGCCAGCAGCTCGTAGAGCACCGCCATCCGTACGGCGACTCCGGACTTCACCTGGGCGCCAATCAGCGCCTGGTCGGAGTCGATCGCTTCCCCGCTCAGCTCCACCCCGCGGTTCACCGGGCCCGGATGCATCAGCACCTGGCCACTGCGCAGCCGCGGCATATTCACCTGGTAGCGCTGGGCGTATTCACGCAGGGTCGGAACATAGGCCTCGTGCATGCGCTCGTGCTGCATGCGCAGGACGTAGACCACGTCGGCCTCGCTCAGGCGTTCCAGCGTGGTCTGGCAGCGGCAACCCAGCGCCTCGATCCGGCGCGGGATGAGCGTGGGAGGGCCACAGACGGTGACCGTCGCCCCCATCCGCTGGAAGGCGAGGATGTTTGATCGCGCGACCCGCGAGTGCAGGACGTCGCCCACGATCCAGATGTTCAGCCCCTCGAGGCTGTCCAGTCGCTGAATCAGCGTGAAGACGTCAAGCAGCGCCTGCGTCGGGTGCTCGTGCTTGCCGTCCCCGGCGTTCACCACCGAGGCGTCGGTCCAGTCGACGATCTGCTGCGCCGCACCGGCAAAGGGTGAGCGGATGACGATCGCGGCCGGGTCATAGGCGCTGAGCGTCTGCACGGTGTCCTTGAGTGACTCCCCCTTGTCGACGCTCGATCCGGCGCTGCGGATGCTGACCACGTCGGCGCTCAACCGCTTGGCCGCGAGCTCGAAGGATGAGCTGGTGCGGGTCGAGGCCTCGTAGAACAGGTTGACGACGGTTCGCCCCTTGAGCGCCGGGACCTTCTTGATCTCGCGGCCGGATACCTCCGCGAAGGAGCGCGCGCGCTCGAGGATGCGCTCGATCCCGCCACGATCGAGGTCATCGATCGAGATCAGGTGCCGGGTCACGCGGGGCTCCTCTGCGCCTCTGTGATCGTGACCTCGTCGCTGCCGTCGACCTCCTCGACGTGGACGTTCACCCGCTGGCCCCGCGCGGTCGGCAGGTTCTTGCCCACGTAGTCCGGGCGGATCGGAAGCTCACGATGGCCGCGGTCCACCAGCACCGCCAGCTGCACGCGCGCCGGCCGCCCGTAGTCGAACACGACGTCGATGGCCGATCGCGCCGTCCGACCCGTGTAGAGCACGTCGTCGACGATCACGATCGTGCGGTGGGCGATCGGGAACTCGAGCTGGGTCGAGTGGACCACCGGTGTGGCATCCGCCCCGTGCGCGCGCATCCCCAGGTCGTCTCGGTAGAAGCTGATGTCGACGGTGCCGAAGGGCACCTCCGCGGCGGTCAGCTCGCTGGTCAGGGAGTGCAGCCGGCTGGCCAGCACCGCGCCGCGGCGATGAACTCCGACGATCGCGAAGCCGGGAGACTCGTGCGCCTCGTCCGGCGGGTTCTTCTCGATTATCTCGTGGGCGATCCGCACCAGCGTGCGGCGCATGTCGTCGCGGTCGAGGGCGACCGTGGGGTCCGGCATTTGCGTCCTTCCTGGCCTCACGGGACCGGGTTAAAGGCGACAGTTCACTTGAAGTTATCAGCCGGCTCGGCGGGCGAGGGCTCTCCGTCCCGGTCGCGGTCTGACCACCGCCGCAGCTCCGGCTCACCGCGCTCGGCAAACGGGATCTCGATGGAGTCGAAGTCGCGCGGCATCACGGTATTGGCGAAGATCTCCCGCGCCTCGTCGCGCAGCACCCGGACGGGGTAGCGGATCGAGAAGTGGTTCAGCGCCAGCAACTTGACCTCCGCCTCGCGCGCGATCCAGGCCGCCTGTGCGGCGGTCGAGTGGCCCGTCTGATGCGCCCGCTCGGCGTCCTCGATGGCGAACGTCGACTCGTGGATGAGCAGGTCGCTGCGGTGAGCCGCCTCGCGCAGCGCGTCGCAGGGGCGAGTGTCGCCGGACACAGTCAGCTTGCGCCCGGGCCGCGGTGGCCCCATCACCATGTCCGGGGTGACTCCGTTGATGGTCTCCCCCCGCTGTACGCGACCGAACTCCGGCCCTTCGGTCAGGCCGGCCTCCCGGGCCTTCTGCGGATCGAAGATGCCGGGGCGGTCGTATTCGTGGAAGACGTAGCCGAGCGACGCGCCCCGGTGCGAGACCGCGACCGCTTCTATCTCATAACCGTCGCGCTCCAGGATCTCGCCGTCTTCGAGCTCGACCGTGTAGAGCCCGTAGGTCGTGGGGCCGGCATAGCGCATGACGCCCTGGATGAGGTCACTCAGGCCACGCGGTCCGTGCAGGTAGAGCGGTCGCTCCCGGTCCCTGAGGTCGAAGGTCTTGAGCATCCCGGGCAAGCCGAGCCAGTGGTCGGCGTGCAGATGCGTGATGAAGATCTCATCCAGATCGGCCAGACCGACCGATCGCAGCAACTGACGCTGCGTCCCCTCCCCACAGTCGACCAGGATGCGATCGCCGCCCCGGCGGATGAGCAGCCCGGGTAGGCCGCGGCGCTGAGTGGGCAGCGACCCGCTGGTTCCGGCGAAGAAGACCGATAGCTCCATGGGGGCCAGTCTGTCAAGGTCACGATACGCTCGGCGTGTGCCAGCTCAGGACTACTCGGGCGGCCGTGGCTCAGGAGGCCGGCGCGGCTACCGCTCGCTCCCCCTCTGGGCGCAGTGGGCGCTGCCCTTCGCCATCGCCGCGGCGCTGGTCATCGCGCTGGTCGAGTTCGTCAACTATGAGACAAACGACGTGTCGGCCATTGCCGGCGTCACCAGTCCCAAGGCCATCCGCGAGGAGAACCGCGAGGACACGATCCTCGTTCAACAGCAGCAGGCCCCCCATGTGGTCAGGCTCAAGGCCGGCCAGTCCCCGGCGCGCGGAATTCGGGCCGCCGTGGTCGCCTACATGAACCACCAGATCAACGTCGGGTCGATGGACGGGCCGATCCGGTCCTCCTCCTGCCGCTCAGTGGGTGGCCCCAGCCGCCGGCTGGTCTTCCGCTGCGCGGTGACCGCCGCTGCCCAGGTTGTGACCTACCCGTTCGACGGCGTGGTCCAGCCGGCCTCCGGCCGGATCACCTATTGCCAGCGCGTGGCCCCGCCGATTCCCAGCATGAACGTGCCGGTCAGCCGGCGCTGCACCTAGCCGCCTCGCCGCCATGTTCTCACGGAATAATCGCGCGCCACGCCGGCGATTATTCGGATACGTTCCGAAAATCGCGCAGCTTTAAGCGAACCGCCAACGCCCGTCGCGAATATTCAGTTTGGGCAGGCTCGGCCCCAGTTCGGGCAGGCTCGGCCCCAGTTCGGGCAGGCTCGCGCCAGTTCGGGCAGGCTCGGGACCAGTTCGGGGAAGCTCGGCTCAGCCCAGGAGGGCCGTCGCGAGCTCAGTCCACTCGCGCGTCGGCACGCCGGTGGTGCCAACCGTCTGTACGCACACATGGTTGGCGCCCGCGTTCAGGTGGGCGTGCACCGCGCCGGCGACCTGCTCGCCCGATCCCTGGGGAACCAGACTCGTCGATCAGCGCCTTGGCTCCGCCGTCGGCGATCGCCTCCTCGGTGTAGCCGAAACGCTTCAGGTTGTCGGTGTAGTTGCTCAGCCCGAGGTACAGCTCCGCGTAGTCGCGCGCCTTTCCGAGGGCGGCGGCGGGGTCGCCGCTGTCGATCACGACCGCCAGCTCCGGCGCGATCAGTGCGCCGCTGCCCAGGCGCTCGCGGGCGAACGCCGTGTGCGCCGGCGGCGTGAAGTACGGGTGCGTGCCCAGCGTCCGCTCGAAGCTGAGGTCGAGCATCTTCGGGCCGAGCGCCGCGAGCACCATTCGGTCCCGTCGGACGGGTGCTCCGACTGCCGCGATGCCGTCGAGGAACCGCCGAGTCTTGGCCAGCGGCTTCTCGTACTCCTGCGTGGCCTCTGGATGCCCGATCCCGATGCCGAGCAGCACTCGGCCGGGAAACTCCGCCTCGAGTGCGGCGAATTCGTCGGCCAGCACATCCGGCTCGTACTGCCAGATGTTCACGATCCCGGTGGCGATGACGATCTGCGTCGCTCGCCTCCAGCATCGCCCGCAGCTTCGGCAGTCGCGGCGAGCCGCCGAGCCACAGCGCCCCGAAGCCCAGCTCCTCCGCCAGCCTGGCCGCCTCGCCGTATTGCCCCTCCCCCAGCGTGCGGCCGATCCAGAGTCCGAATTTGCTGAGCTCCATGCCCTAAGCCTTGCACACCGGCCATCACGAGCGGCCGCCGCCTGTCCTACTATCCCCGGGCCGCTAATCTCGCCTCTGGCGTCCCCGCCATCAGAGCGCCCGTAGCTCAGGGGATAGAGCGTCCGCCTCCGGAGCGGAAGGTCGCAGGTTCAAATCCTGCCGGGCGCATTGGATTTTCTAGACCATATGGAGGTTGTCGTCCGGCCGGGCTGTAGATATTGGCCGGTCCCTCCGCGACGCGCTTCGTGGGGTGATGTTCTAGCCGCTGCGGGTGCGCACCCGCGCGGCCGGCCCACAACCGCATAGGAGGAGCCGACCATGGCACAGGTTCGCACCTGGGCCGGCCTCGACGTGCACGCGCGCAAGCGTGCTCGCTGTGCATGATCGACGCCGAGTCGGGGGAGATTCGCTCGTCCGCCGCCTGTCGGGCGAGACGGCGGAGGTCGTTGGGTTCTGCGCCGCGCTGCCGGGCCCGACGCGGGTGGCGTATGAGGCGGGGCCGACCGGGTACGGGCTCGCGCGTGCGCTGAGGCGGCCGGGATCGGGTGTGTGGTCGCGGCGCCGGGGAAGATCGAGCGCCCGGCCGCAGGACAAGATCAAGACCGATCAGCGCGACGCGGAGCGGCTGGTGCGGCTGTTGATGATCGATGGGCTGCACCCGGTCCGGGTCCCGAGCTGTCGAGGAGGAGGCGCTGCGCGACCTGGTGCGCGCGCGCGAGGACGTCCGCGGGGATCTGATGCGCGCCCGGCAGCGGTTGGCGAAGCTGCTGCTGCGTCACGACGTCCGTCTACGAGGACACCGCGAGCACACTGGACGCAGCGCCACCGCGCGTGGCTCTCGACGCTCAGCGACCTCGGTGCGCGGCGCGCAGGCGACGCTGCTGGACTACCTCGGCGCGATCGACACGCTCGAGCTGCGCCGCGACCAGCTCGAGGCGACGATCGCCGAGCTCGTGCCGGGCTCGCCATGGGCGCAGACCGTCGCCCGGCTGCGCTGCCTGCGCGGGATCGACACGCTCTCCGCGGTCGGGCTGTGCGCCGAGATCGGCGACTTCGACGCGCTTCGAGCGCCCGGCCGGCTGATGAGCTACCTCGGGCTGGTCCCGTCCGAGAACAGCTCCGGCCAGACCCGCCGGCAAGGCTCGATCACCAAGACCGGGCTCCCGGCACGCCCGCCGGCTGCTGGTCGAGGCCGCCTGGCACTACCGCAAGACACCCGCCCGCGGCACGACCGCTCCAGCGCCGCCAAGAAGGCCAGCCGCAACGATCATCGCGATCTCCTGGCAGGCGCAACGACGGCTGCACCACGTCTGGCGCCGCCTCGCCGACCAGCGCGGCAAGCGCCGCACGATCGTCGCGGTCGCCGTCGCCCGCGAGCTCGCCGGGTTCTGCTGGGCGCTCGCGCGCGCCGACTGACCCCGGCCGCTCGACGCCACGTCGGTCGAGGAGGCGGCGGGACCTGGCACACGCGCGAGAGCATCCGCGACCTAAGCTATGAGCAGCCGCCCGGGCCACGCTCGATCTTAGACAGCCGGGCTCTCACGACGAAACCCGGTCCTGCGGCAGTAGCCAACCCGCGCACCCGCGTATCAGAGTCTGACCGCGCGTCGCGCACCAGGCCAGCCCGCCGCCCCCCGACCGACACGATGCCCGCCACAGCCGCGGGCATCCGGCGTTAACCCCTTGACAAACGTGCTCTCCATTAGAGAGTGCGGCCTTGGAAGCATTTGGAAGCGCAGAGCCTAGGATCGCCCCTCTTCGGCTAGGTCGCCGCCGGTCAAAGCCGCCGGCCACACGGAGCCGAGCGCGCAACAACTACTTCTCTGCGAGTTCCTCCGCCAGAGAAGGGCTCCGAGTTGAGGCGCCCGAAGCAGAGGGCGAGGAGGACTGCCCGTTTCCCTGATCGTCGTGACCAGGACCGCGCCGTGCTCGGCGCGTCACACGCAGTTGCCTTCTCACCCCGACTGGTAGTAACGCCCCTGCGATGCACACCGCGGGCGCCCGCGGGCGCCACTCTTTGGAGCCGGCATGAGCCACGACCTGTCACGATGACCGGGTGGATGAGGAGACCCAGCGGCGGCTCGCTGACAACGAGGGTCTCTTCCGTGAGACGAATGAGGCGATCGAGCGCGGGCAGTGGCCTAACGAGCCCGAGAAGCTCATCCGGTTTCGCTGTGAGTGTTACCGGTTGATCTGCGGTGAGGCGGTCGAGGCTTCGCTCGAGGAATACGAGCAAGTGCGGAAGTTCCCACGCCGTTTCCTGGTCGTCGATGGTCACAACCTCCCGGAGGTAGAGGTCGTGGTGGACGCCACCGACAGGTTCGTTGTGGTAGAGAAGACCGATGCCGCGGGCGAGGTAGCCGCCGCTACTGATCCTCGCGGGTGATCTGCTCAGGGCTCGCCGGGATCAAGAAGCGCATCCTCGCTTCGGTTCCACCCTCCGCGCGATCAACCAGCGTGAACCCATCGCACATCGTTGTCATCAGGACAAGCCCCATGCCTAGCCCTGGGCGCTCGGTGGGCACGTTATTGCCGACTCCCTCATCGGCGATAAGCACCCAGAGTTCGTTATCGACCACTCGGGCTATCACGTGTACCGGACCGGGCTGGTCGCGATAGGCATGCATGAGGACGTTGGTCACGGCTTCGGAGACCAGAAGACGCACATCCTCGAGCCGGGACCCTGCGATTCCGACCGCGCTCGCGTAGTCCGTTACCGAGTTGCGGATTAGACGAACCGCCTCCGGGGTGGCGAGGCGCGATTCGCTAAAGCTTTGGCGCAATGCGCTCAGGTCTGGCACCACCTAGCAGCTCCCCCGATCGATGCGAGCCAAACAACATCCGGTCGCCCCTGGGATGAAGTCATCTGGCTACTGCTTTTATGGCCCGGCCCGGCCCGGCCCGGTGCGGTGCCTGATCAACGCAGACCAGCGCCCCGCCGCAGCCCGTAGGCCTCGAAGACCCGGGGAAGGACGGCCAAAGACCACTGCGATCCGCCGGTGCCGCATCCCTGCGGTTAGCCCCGCTGACCTCTCGGGGTAGACACGATCCGAACGCAGGATCCCATCGAGAGCGGAGGCGCAGCATTGTCTGACTCAGACACCTACAAGATCGTCGAGATTGCCGGCACCTCACCCGACAGCATCGCCGAGGCCATGCGCTCAGGCGTAGCGCGCGCCTCGCAGACCCTTCGGGGGCTTGATTGGGTCGAGGTCAGAAGCATTCGCGGCCACATCGAGAACGATCAGATCGCGCACTTTCAGGTGGAGATGCGCGTCGGGTTCAAGCTCGAGCAACCATGAGGTAGTTGCGCCGCGAGCCTGGGCGCCTGGAGACTCAAAGAGGCTGGGCCCGCCATTCGACGGGCCCAGCCTCCCTGGCATGCTTGGCGGCGCTGCCCCGACGAAGACACCCCCAAGCGGTGCGCCCCGGCCCTGGATCGGCAGGCAGGGATGGTGAGCTTGAGCGTCGGCAATCAGGCGTGACGCCATTTCACCGTCGGGAGAGGAGATCTCTGACATGTCTCGCTCGAGGAGGGGTCGCGGCGGCGCGAGCGAACACCGGACGATGGAACCGTTCGCGCATTACCGCAGGCGCATACATTCGACTCGGCAGGCGTACGGAGTCGCCGCCCCGGGCACCGGGCCCTGCCCTGACGGCGATTACTTCTTCACAGCCGAGCAGCTGCTCAGGCTGGTGTGGAACGCCGCCGGCGCGGCGATGGCCGCCGTGGGCGTTCCGGAGGATGAACTAATGGTCCTCGGCCAACAGCTGGCCCCCTCCCTCTGCCAACTCGTGAGTGAGTACGGCATAGCGATTCCCGATAGCTACCGGCATTGAGGCGGCGGGCGGCGGAGCGGGACGAGGCATCCCCGGCCCGGATCATGCCCGGAGGTTAAAAAAAGCCCTGCGACACGCTCGCAGGGCTTTTGTTGGTCTGGCGCCTACCGCCGGCGAAGCACCAGGAACAAGATCGCGAAGATGATGAGCAGTAGCAGCAGTGGATGCACGGTGATGCCAAGCACCACGGCGATCAGTGTGATGACAGCTGCGATTACGAGGTCGCTGACCATAAAACTCCCTTCAGTTGTCAGAATTTCTGTTCTACTCCTACCCGCCCCGAGGAGGCTTTAACGGTGGGATCCATCTGGCCGAGCACCTGAAGGTCGGCCTGAGCTCCCAAACGTCGTAACAACTCTCGCCCTTCGGGTCGCCCGCGTCGGTGAAGACTGTCGGGGCGCGCGGGCACGGAATCGCCGTGCCGCACTGCGTGTCCAACAAGTGGCCAGGGAGCGAAACTCCAGGCTGGGAATGGTGTCTATGGGGTGCCCGAAAAAAGTCTTATGTGCACCCGATGAAACAAGTAGCCGCCCTGGTCATAGCCGTCGCCGCGCTCGCGGCGCCTGCCTCGGCGCTCGCCTCGCCACAGATCGGCGCGCCGGTATCGATGGTGCGGCTGGCCCCGGGGTCGGCCCTGGCCGCCTTCCCCGCCAACGTTGCCCCGAACCGCAGGGCGCTCTACGCCTACGCGACCTATCTGAGCACCATTCTGGGCGGCGTTCCGACAGCGCAGGCGGCTGATAACGCCTACGTCGCGACGATCACCAGCAGCAACGGCTGCCAGAGTGCCCTTGAGCCGTTGACCCAGCCCTCCCAGGCGGTCAACAGCGCGGTCCAGCACACACTGATCGTTGTGGGGGAGGAAATGGGTGATGACCTGTCCATCACCTTCGACGGGCAGCTGCTGCCGGCCTTCACAAAGTTTTCCAACACCCTGCTGCGCTTGCACTGGGCGCATCTCAGTGGCGCCACCCAGGTGGCCAAGCGCTATGTCAACGCTGAGACGGCGGTGCTGGAGATGCTACCCAGTCAGCTCTGTCAGGACGCCGAACTCGCCGGCACCGACCCACAGAAGGTTCCCGACGGCACCCGGGCCTTTGTCAAAAGCTATGACAAAGCGTCCACCCTGGCGGACCTCGCTCTAGCGAGTCTCACGAAGCTCATGCAGAGCTACGAGGCTCCCACCGAGAAGAGCCTGATCGTCCGCATCGCGACCCTGGCGACGCAGTTCTCAACGCTGACCAAGTCGGCGCTTCTACAGGGCGGCGCTGCGCTGAGTGCTGCCCTTGAGACCTCTTAGCGCCCGAGGCGGGCGCGCCGGATCGGCCGGGCTCTAAGCTTGGATCATGTTCGAACTCTGGCGTGAGAAGACCAAGATGATCGACCCCGAGCGCTCGCTCGCCGGTCGCCAGCAGGAAATGCCGGTAGCCGGCACCCACACCGTGCTGAATCACCCGATCAAGGCGCCGTTTCCGGTCGGGCTGGAAACAGCGGTTGTCGCCCTGGGCTGCTTCTGGGGGGCTGAGCGGGCGTTCTGGACGCTGCCCGGCGTGTACACGACGGCCGTCGGGTACACGGGGGGCTTCACCCCCAACCCCACCTACGAGGAAGTCTGCAGCGGCAGCACCGGGCACACCGAGGCCGTGCTGGTGGCCTATGACCCGACCGAGATCTCCTACGCGGAGATCCTGCGCCACTTCTGGGAGAGCCATGATCCCACTCAGGGGATGCGCCAGGGCAATGATGTGGGTACCCAGTACCGCTCGGGCATCTACTACGCAGACGACGAGCAGCGGCAGATCGCCGAAGCTTCAAAGCTGGCCTACGCCGACCAGTTGAAAGCCGCCGGCTACGGCGATATCACCACTGAGATCGCGCCGGCGGGACCTTTCTACTACGCCGAGGACTACCACCAGCAGTACCTCGACAAGAATCCCGGCGGCTACTGCGGCCTCGGCGGGACCGGGGTGAGCTGCCCGATCGGCGTGTTGAACGTCGCCGAGTGAGCGATCGGCTCTACGCTCGCCCGTCGGCGGAGGCGGGCGAGCCGATCGAGATCGTCCTGTTCGACATCGGCGGGGTCCTGGCTCGCTTCGCCGGGCTCCAGGTTCTGCGTGAGCTCAGTGGCAGCGCCTCAGAACTTGACGTGGCCGCTCGTTGGCTCATGAGTCCGGTGGTGCGCTGCTTCGAGTCGGGCGGGTGCAGCCCCGAGGTGTTCGCCCAGGGAGTCGTGAAGGAATGGGATCTGCCCTACTCGGCCGCCCAGTTTCTCGAAATCTTCCCGGCCTTCCTGGACGCGCCGTTTGCCGGCGCCGAGGAGATGATCCGGGAGACCAGCGCTCGTGTCTCGGTCGGCTGTCTGTCCAACACCAATGCGCTCCAGTGGCATGGAATGATCTCCCACTGGCCGCTGAGCGCTCTGTTCGAGGAACGCTACCGCTTCCTCTCCTTCGAGCTTGCCGCGGTCAAGCCCGATCCGGAGATCTATGCGCGGGTAATCAAGCGCCTGCCGGTCCCGTCGGACCGCGTCCTGTTCCTCGACGACAATCCGCTCAACATCGAGTCCGCCCGCGCGTCGGGCCTAACGGCCGAGCCGGCGATCGCCGTCGACGGAGCACGCGCGGTGCTCACGCTCTACGGCCTGCTCGGCTAGCGGGGCGGGGCCGGCGAGAGTCGGTCAGGCAACGCCGGCCGACCGACCAGCGGCCAGCACCCAGGCTATGAACAGCCCCTGAAAGGGCAGGCGCAGCTTCAGCGCGGCGGCGCCCCCGGGGATCTCCGGATACTGCTCAGGGTGCCGGGCCATATGCAGGTTGGCCGGGAAGACCACAATCAGGGTTGCGACCAGCCACCAGCGCGCCCGCGCGCGCCAGCGGGGAAGCAGCAGGCCGAGGCCGCCGGCTGCTTCGGCCGCTCCGCTCAGATACACCAGAGCGTCCGGCGCCGGAAGGTACGGGGGCATGATCCGCCGGTACAACTGGGGCCGGACGAAGTGCATTGCCCCCGCGAGTACGAAGAAAGGCCCGCAGGCCCGGCGCAGGAAGGCCACTCCTCTCAGCTGCCTCCGGCCACCGCCGGCAGGATGGTCACCTCGGCCCCATCCGACACCGGCGTGTTCAGCCCGTCGAGAAACCGGATGTCCTCACCCCCCACGTAGACGTTGACGAAGCGCCTGAGACCGTCGTCGTCGGCGATGCGGGCCTTCAGCTCGTCGAAGCGCGCGTAGAGCGCGTCGAGTACCTCGGCCACGGTGGTTCCCTCGACCGTGGCCACCGCCTCTCCGCCGGTGGTGGCCCGCAATTGGGTTGGGATCTTGACATTGACTGACATCTGATCTGGCTCTCCTGTCTATGCGGTCACACCAAGACGGGTTTCGCGGGCCTGCTCAAAGGCATCTGCGTTGGGCTCGATCTCCCACGCCTCGAAGGTGCCCCGCGCGCACTCGAGGGTCTTCAGGCCCTCGCCGGTGATCACCGCGACCACCCGCTCGGACTGGCCAATGTCGCCGCGCTCAGCCAGCTTGCGCAAGACCGCGGTGGTCACCCCACCGGCGGTCTCGGTGAAGATGCCGGTGGTTTGCGCCAGGAGCTTGATCCCCGCGAGGATCTCGGCGTCGGTCACCGCGTCGATCGATCCGCCGCTGCGACGAGCCAGCTCGAGCGCGTAAGGGCCGTCGGCCGGGTTGCCGATGGCCAATGACTTGGCGATCGTCTCCGGCTTCACCGGACGGCAGTAATCCCGGCCCTCGTTGAACGCCGTGGCGACGGGCGAGCACCCCTCGGCCTGGGCGCCATTGAAGATCGGCAGCCGGCCCTCCAGCAGACCGACCTCGAGCCACTCCTCAAAGCCGCGGGCCAGCTTCGTGAACAGGGAGCCCGAAGCGATCGGGCCGACCACCCGGTCGGGCAGATCGAAGCCGAGCTGCTCAGCGATCTCAAAGGCCAGCGTCTTGGACCCCTCGGCGTAGTAGGGCCTCATATTGATGTTGACAAAGGCCCACTCGTGCTCCCCGGCCAGCTCCGTGCAGAGTCGGTTGACGTCGTCGTAGTTGCCCTTGACCGCCACCAGGTTCGTCCCGTAGATCCCCGTGGCCAGAACCTTCTGTTCCTCGAGGTCCGAGGGGATGAACACAAACGATTCAAGGCCGGCGGCCGAGGCGTGCGCGGCCACGGCATTGGCCAGGTTGCCGGTGGAGGCGCAGGCGATCGTGGTGAAGCCGAGCTCCTGTGCGCGAGCCAGCGCGACCGAAACTACCCGGTCCTTGAACGAATGGGTCGGGTTGGCCGCGTCGTTCTTGATCCACAACTCGCCGAGGCCTAGCTCGTCGGCCAGCCGGTCGGCGCGCACCAACGGGGTCCAGCCGGCGCCGAGCGCCGACTGCGGGTTCTCCACGGGCAGAAAGTCCGCGTAGCGCCAGATCGAGTACGGCCCGGCTTGGATCCGCCGCTTGAGCTCGGCGGGGTCGAGTCCCTCACGCGATGCGTAACGCACCTCGAGCGGGCCGAAGCACTGCTCGCAGACGTAGCGCGCCTCGAGCGGATATTCGGTCTTGCATTCCTTACAGCGCAGCGCTTCTGGCGGCATATGAAAAAACCTCCGCCGGGTATCAGGGGTCGGAGGTTGGAACCGCCCTACCCACATCTCCCAGGCTTGTCGTTGGAGCCTGATGGACTTGGCACCGTTTCCTTGCGGTCGGTTGCCGGGGCTTCGTAGGGCCATTTCCCTCCACCCCTCTGGATGCGTACTGCTATGCGAGCCAAAGTATAAAGACTCAGGCCGGCGGCTGGCGGCTGGCGCGTTTTCCGCCGCCGCCCCGACCCTCGGCAGGTCCGGTCGCCGGTTTGAGACACTTTGGTCAGTGAGTGCAACCGACTACGACCGAACCCTCGATCTGGTGGCCGACCCGAGCACCGCCGAGGACGAGGAGCGAAGGCGCCTGCTGATGATCGTCAACCCGTACGCGACGACCGTCTCAAGTCGGCTGAGGAATCTCGTGATCTCCGCGCTGCGCGGCAGCTTCATCGTCGACGCAGTGGACACCGAGCGGCGCGACCACGCGACCGAGATCTGCCGCGAGGCGGCTCAGGAGGGATACGACGCGGTCGTGGCCTTCGGCGGGGACGGGACCGTGAACGAGGCCGCCAACGGCCTGGCCGGCACCGGTACGCCGCTGACCTGTTTGCCCGGCGGCCGAGCCAATGTGTATTGCCGGATGCTCGGCATCCCGGCCGATGTGGTGGATGCCACCGAGCACCTGCTCGGGCTGGCCGGCCGCTGGCCCACCCGCCAGGTCGACCTGGGCCGCGTCGATAAGCGCTACTTCCTCTTCTCGGCGGGCGTGGGGCTCGATGCCTGCGTCGTCGAGCGCGTCGACTCCCGCCCGCGGCTCAAGGCGCGGCTCGGCGAGTATTACTACGCGTGGGTGGCGACCACCACCTTTGGGCGCCGCTATCTGTTCAGGCCGCCGCGGCTGGCTGCTGAACTTGGCTCGCCGGCCGACCATGACACAGCCCTTCACGGTGTCACCGTGGTCATCCAGAATGGGTCTCCCTACACCTATTTCGGCCGCCGTGGGGTCGAGATGGCCGAGGGCGCGGCGCTCGACAGCGGCGATTTGGCCGGCTTGGTCCTCAAGCGCGCGAATCCCTTGGACGTTCCGTCCATCGCTTGGCGGGCGCTCTCACATCGCCGTCACGTCACCGGGCATAGGCAGATCGAGCCGTTCAGCGCCCAGAAGCTGGTGCGGATCCGCTCGCTCGACGACCGCACGCTGCCCGTGCAGGTGGACGGCGACTTCGTCGGCAGCGCCACCGAGCACAGCTTCTCGGTCGCGCCGGGCGCCCTGACGATTCTCGCCTGACCGCGGCTCAGACGCCGTCCGGCGCGAGGACAATCTCGAAGCGCACGCGGGTCCAGCTGCGGTCGGGCCCGAGCTCGCGGCCGTCCGGAGTCGGCGTCCCAGGGCTCTGGCGCTCGAAATCGCGCACCAGCGACTCCTTGACCCCGAAGACCGCGTCGCCCCCCTGCCGCAGGTCGTCGCCCTCCACGAAGATGTGCGTGATCAGCGTGCGTCGGCCGGGTGCGCTGACCAGGAAGTGCAGGTGCGGCGCCCGCATCGGCGTGCGGCCCGCGGCCTCGAGCAGCCGGCCGACCGGGCCGTCATGCGGAATCGGGTACGGCACGGGGGTGAGCGCCCAGAACCGGAACTCGCCGCTCTGGTCAGCGCGCAGGCGCCCCCGCGCCGCCGTGCGGCCGGCGCCGTACTGGACGTCGTAGAAGCCCTCCTCGTCGCACTCCCAAACTTCGATCACAGCACCGGGCAGCGGCTGTCCTTCGGTATCGGAGACACCGCCCTGCACCCAGCAGGGCTCTCCAGGGGCCCCGAAGGAGATGTCCCCGCCGAGCGCCACATCAGGTGCGCCGGCGACGAAGAACGGCCCGAGAACGGTGGCCTCGGTGGCGCCGGCGTAGAGCTGGTGGTTGATCGCGATCGTCTGCATCGAGGCGCCGAGCACGTCTGAGAGCAGCACGAACTCCTGCCGTCGGTCGTCGCTGATCTGGCCGGCCGCGGTCAGGAAGTCGATCCCGGCGCGCCATTCCGCCTCGGTCAGCCGCGTTTCGCGCAGGAAGGCATGGACATGTTGGGCCAACGTCTCGAGCACGAACCTGAGCCGGAGATCGGAAGTATTGGCGAACGACGCGATCACCTCGTTCACCAGGGCGGCCTCACGCGCCGCCTGTTCGTCGGTCCGGACCTCCTCCGCCATCTCGCACCCAAGTCTGACACGCCCCAAATTCCCGCACGCTGCGCCCGAAGCCTCACGGCCGGGGGGTCAAGCGAGGTTGGCCACGGCCTCTATTGATCATGGCGCCCACGGCCGAGCCCTCCCCGACCCAGACTGAACTCTCGGTCCTCGGCCCGCTGGCCGAGCACCGACTCCTGATCGTCCCCCAGGTCGGGCTGCTCCTGGGGGTCAGCGAACGCACCGCCGTGCGGCGCCTGCGGCGCCTGCACGATGCCCGCCTGGTCCACCTGGAGCAGATCTTCACCGGGCAGCCCGCCGCTGCCAAGATCACGGCCCGGGGCCTGCGGACGATCGGCTCATCGCTCGGGGCCCCGTATCTCAACCTGAACGAATATCGCCATGACGTCGGCGTCGCCTGGCTGTGGCTGGCCGCCCGAGCCGGCAGTCTCGGTGAGCTGTCTGCCTTTACGTCAGACCGCGCCATGCAGGCGCAGGATGCCGCGGCCGTGGGGTCCGGCGGTCGGGCTCGGTGGGGAATTGGGCTGGGCCTGTTCGGGCGCCACGGCAGCCCCCAGCACCACTACCCCGATCTCATGCTCGATACGACCAGCGGCCACCGCGTGGCCGTCGAGCTCGAGCTGACCAGCAAGAGCACCGGACGCATGGACCGGATCATGCTCGCGTACGCAACCGACGCCAGGATCGACCACGTGCTCTACCTGGTCGGCAACCCGCGCATCGCCCAGCGCGTGTCGACGGCGGCTGAGCGAGCCCGCATCGGTCAGCGTATACACGTCAAGCTGCTGGCCGCCGATGGAATCGCGGGGGCCCGGGCCGGAGGTTCACGAGTGACGGCGCGGCCGGCTTCGACTGCCGTGCGAGCCCACGGCTTGCAGCGATGATGCAAGCGCGGCAGCCGGCAGACCGGAATCCCGGATCCCCAGGGCCGGCCAGTGATCCGCCGCCGCCCAGCTGGCTGCGTACGCGCAACCTGTGGTGGCCTGCGCTCGGCTTCATCGCCCTGATGGCGTTGCCTCCGGGTGTGGCCCTCGCGTGGATGCTCTGCGGTGTCGTGGGCCGGGCCGGTTGGCGCGCCTTCCAACACGTCCAGGCACGGGATGCGGAGATCGCCCGGCGGGCCGCCCTCGGCCCCACCATCGCGATCGGCCGCGACAGCACCGGCCGGGTCGTCGAGGTTCCCGAGCGGACCCTTGCCGCGCATGGCCTGATCCTGGGGGCGACCGGCGCAGGGAAGTCGACCACGCTGCTCACTCTGCTGGACGACCAGATCAGGCGGGGCCGGCCGGTGGTGGCCATCGATCTGAAGGGCAGTCCCAGTTTCGCGGCGCAGCTGCAGGCGAGCGCCGCTGCCGCCTCTCGCCGTTTTGTCGAGTGGACGCCCGACGGGCAGACCCACTGGAATCCACTGGCCGCCGGAAACGCCACCGAGTTGAAGGACAAGCTGCTCGGCACCGAGCGCTTCACCGAACCGCACTACCGGCGGGCGGCGGAGCGCTACCTGCAGCTGGCCATCCAGGTTGCGCTGGAGTCGCTCACCGGGACGGCCGCTCACGCTCTCACGCGTGGTCGAACTGATGACACCGGCGCGCCTGGCGGCGGCCAGCCGTCAAACCTCGGCGGCCCGGGCTGAGCACATCCGCGAATATCTCGGCTCGCTGACCTCGGACCAGAACAGCGCGGTTCGTGGACTCGCCTCGCGGCTCGCGGTGCTCACCGAGTCGCACACCGGCCCGCTGCTCGAGCCAGGGCCGGCGGACCGCACGCTCGACCTGCGCCGCGCCCTGTCCGGCGGCGAGGTCGTGCTGTTCAGCCTCAACTCGAGCACATACGGCGGGCTCGCTTCGATGCTCGGGACCCTCGCCGTTCAGGACCTCGTCGCCGCCTCGGGTGCCCGCCTGAGCAGAGGCGACGCTGAGCGGCCACGCGCGGTCGTCGCCATCGATGAGTTCTCGGCGCTGAACTCCGACAATGTGCTCGCGCTGCTGGCCCGCGGACGCGAGGCGGGCGTCGGCGTGCTACTCGCCACCCAGGAGCTAGCTGACCTTGATCGCGCGGGCCGAGGCCTGCGGGAGCAGATCCTGGGCAACACCGCGCTCAAGATCGCCCACCGCCAGGATGTGCCGGCGTCGGCGACGGCTGTGGCCCAGCTGGCGGGAAGCGTGCGGGTTTGGGAGGCCAGCTATCAGCGCCGGTCAGGCGCGAGCCGTCTCGGCACGGACGCTTCGACGAGCGCGCGTCTGGTCGACCGCTATCGGGTCGAGCCCGAACAGGTGAGCACGATGGGTACCGGGGAGGCCCTGGTGGTCATCAAATCGCCCAGCACCAGCGCCCATCTGACCCGCATCCGGCGTCAGCCACCGGCCCACGGCAGGGAGCGCTGAAGCCCGCCTCAGCCGGCCGCGCCGGGGGTGACCCGGTAGGCGTCAAAGACGTTGTCGATGTTGCGCAGCCGCGCAATGGCCTGGTCAAGGGTGCGCGTGTCCCCCACCTCGACCACGAACTGGTTACGGATCATCGGATGGTTGACCGTGCAGCGCGCCTCGATGATGTTGATGCCCGCTTCGGCGAAGGTCCGAGACATATCTTCGAGCAGCCGGTGGCGATCCCAGCCCTGCACCTCGATCTCCACCTGGAACGAGGTCTCCGCGTCACCGTCCCAGGCGACGGGGGTGAAGCGCTCCGGGTCCTTGCGCAGCACCTCGACGTTCGGGCAGTCGTCGCGATGGATCGTGATCCCGCGGCCCAGCGAGATGTAGCCCACGATCTCATCGCCGGGAACCGGATGGCAGCACTTGGCCATCCGCAGCATCACTTCGTCAATGCCATCCACGTTGATGCCGTAGCGGTTGGACGATGTCGTCGAGCGGGTCCGCCGGCGCCCCGAGGACATGAGATCGGCGGCTGCGGTGGGCTGTGACTCCGCGGCCTCGCCCTCCTTGAGCCGCTGCATCAGCTTGTTGATGACGACCTGCGGCGAGATCTTGGCCGCCCCCAGGGCAATGTAGAAGTCGTCGCCCTTACGGAAGCCCATCTCGCGAATGACCTCGGCCATCAGTGGCGAGGCGACGATCTTCTGGGACGGCAGGCCCTGCTTGCGCAGGTTCTCCTGAAGCAGCTCACGGCCGGCGTGCTCGGTGTCCTTGCGGCTCTCAGCCTTGTACCAGGCCTTGATCTTGTTCCGGGCGCGCGTCGTCTTGACCAGGGAGAGCCAGTCCCTCGACGGCCCGCGCTCGCGCTTGGAGGTCAGGACTTCGACGATGTCCCCGGAGCGCAGCTGATAGGAGAGCGGCACGATCTTGCCGTTGACCTTGGCGCCGACGCAACGGTGACCGACATCGGTGTGGATCTCGTAGGCGAAGTCCAGCGGCGTGGCCCCCACGGCCAGCGACTTGACCTCGCCCTTGGGGGTGAAGACAAAGACATCATCCTCGAACAGATCGACCTTGAGCGTCTCGACGAACTCGCGCGGGTCGGAGACGTCCTTCTGCCAGTCCACCAGCGACCGCAACCACTTGAGTTTGCCATCGGGGTCTCGCATCACGGCGTCGCTGCCCGCTTTGCCGGCTGGCCGGCCGGGCGGTGTCGCGCCGTCCTTGTACATCCAGTGCGCGGCGATGCCGAACTCGGCCAGGTCGTGCATCGCGCGGGTGCGGATCTGAATCTCCAGCGGCCGCCCCTCGGGCCCGATCACCGTGGTGTGCAACGACTGGTACATATTGAACTTCGGCATCGCGATGAAGTCCTTGAAGCGCCCGGGCAGCGGCTTCCACAGCGAGTGGATGACCCCCACGGCGCCATAGCAGTCCTTGACCGACGAGACGATCACTCGCATGGCCGTGAGGTCGTAGATCTCGTTGAACTCGCGACTCTTCTTGGTCATCTTCGAGTAGATCGAGTAGAAGTGCTTGGCGCGACCCGAGATCTCGGCCGTGATGCCGACCTCGATCAGTTCCTTGGACAGGTAATCGCCCGCGCCGTTGACGTAGCGCTCGCGGTCGTCGCGCTGCTGAGACACCAGCGTCTTGATCTCGTTGTACTTGCGCGGGTGCAGGGTCTGGAAGGCCAGGTCCTCGAGCTCCCATTTGATCGCGTGGATACCCAGGCGATGCGCGATCGGGGCATAGATGTCGAGTGTCTCGCGCGCCGTGGCGATCTGCTTCTGCTTGGGCATCGCGTCGATCGTGCGCATGTTGTGCAGGCGATCGGCCAGCTTGATCAGGATGACCCGGATGTCCGAGGCCATGGCCACCATCATCTTGCGGTAGTTCTCCGCCTGCGCCTCGTCGCGGGACTGGAAGGTCAGACCAGTCAGCTTGGTGACGCCATCCACCAGGCCGGCGATCTCCTCGCCAAAGCGCTCCTCGATGTCGGGCAGCGAAGCCTGCGTGTCCTCCACGGTGTCGTGGAGCAGCGCGGCACACAACGTCTCGGTGTCCAGGCGCATCCCGGCGCAGATCTTGGCGACGCTGACCGGATGCACGATGAATTCCTCGCCGGATCGGCGACGCTGATCCGCGTGGTGGCGGCAGGAGTAGACAAAGCTCTCGCGGACCCGTTCGCGATCGACGGCGATGGCCGCCTCATCCGCATGTTCCTCCACGACCGCGAACAGGTCGCTGAGAAGTCCCTCCTCGAACTCGCTGAGATCGGTGCCCGGCGTGTCCTGGCCAGCGGAGGCAGCCTTGGGCTGAGCGCCAGGGTTTCGGGTGGTGGTGCCGGCAGCTATCGCGGCTGTGTGCGATGGGGCCGAGTCGATGCCCGGCCCGGAACCGCCCGCCAGCGCCGACCCGCCGGCGATGGCCGGGCCGTCGGCCAGCATCGCACCGTCGGTGAGCACGGAGCCGTCACCCAGCGCCGAACCGTGATCGTCGGCGGGGATCAGTTGGCTCGTCGTGGTTCTAACCCGCTCAGGAATCGCTGACCGTCCTCACTCACTTTGGTGTAGGCCCTGTAGGCCGCCGATCGCTCCAGCTCAGTCGGCTGAGCGTCGGCGAGCGCCAAGCCCGGCAGATCCGGATCGAGGCTGACAAGCCCGAGCTCCGTGAAGACCCTCAGCAAGCGCCCCGACAACCGAGCGGAGCGAGCGTGCGGTCCGTCGCCACGAAGCAGGTGCTCGAGCTCCTCGCCGGCCACCCTTCCCCGATCCCGCAGGGTTCGGTAGAGGGCCACAAGCGACGTACGGAGACCGTACTCCAACTCATGCATCTGCTTGGTAAAGCGTAGCTCAGCTTCGCCCCAGGCCAAATGGGTGTATCCGTCGCCCAGACGGCTCAGTTGGTCCTGAACCGGCGATGCCGGTGGATCGAGCACAACCACATGTTCGAAATCGGCAAGGATCTCGGGCTCCTCAAGCAGTGATGTGTGGCTGATCAGCGCAAACCCTCCGCGGCGGCTGGCCAGAGCTGCGAGTCGGCGCGGTGTATCTGCGCAGATAACCAGAACTGGAGCCTCAGGACCCGCGGCGGACTGGGCATCGGCGACGGTCGCCAGCGGACTCCGGCCACGCCAGTCCAGGAGCGTGCGCTCCCCGCCGTCGATGATGTCCGCCCATGGCGGAGGCTCATGTTCGCTTCCAGCGCCCGGCCCACAGGCGTCGTCGAGGTCGCGATCGAGTTCCATGAGCACACTGGTGAGGTAGTCGTCGGGCTCGCCGAGGGCCTGAATCTCCGAGGGTTCGCACGGCACCCCATGCTGCAGGATCAGGCGCGGCTCCACCACGCCGTTCCAGACGTTGCGCTCGAGCCTGAAACTGGCGTCGACCGGAGCACCGTCAGCGCCCGGGATACGACCGTCGCAGCCGAAGGCCACCGCGTTGGCCCGCGCACCGCCCGAGACCACGTTGAAGCGCACGTGCTGACTCGAGTCGCCCATCGTGCGCAGGCCGTCGAAGCTGGCCCCGGCCACGTAGAGGCGGACCTCGGGGTTGCCGTGGCCGAACGGGGCGAGCCTTTGCAACTGCTCGGCCAGCTCGAGCGACATATCCGCCGCCGTCACGACAGCATCAACCCGCTCGACCGGGGCAAGCAGCTCGGGCGTCAGGAACTCGTCGGCATGAAGCTCAAAGGCGTGCCGGAAGGCCGGGATCTCCCCGGGCGACAGGCTCAGACCGGCCGCCGCCCGATGGCCGCCGTAGGTCGTCAGGTGATCGCCGGTGGCCTGCAGCGCGCCGAGCAGGTCGAACCCCGGGATGCTGCGGCCCGACCCATGGGCCGCGGCGTCCGCGTTGGTGGCGTCCAGCGCGAGCATGATCGTGGGGCGGTTGTAGCGCTCCACGATCTTTGAGGCCACGATCCCGATCACCCCGGCATGCCAGCCCGGCGCGGCCAGCACGTAGGCGCTGCGCTCCCCCATCTCGTTGGCCAGCGCCTCCGCCTCCCATGTGATCTGCTGCTCGACGGCTCGACGCTCGGCGTTGACCGCATCGAGCTCCTGCGCGATTTCTTCGGCCCGCTGCGCGTCGTCGGTCAGCAGCAACTCGAGTCCCGCGTCGGCCCGCCGCATACGGCCCGCCGCGTTGATCCGCGGGGCCAGCCGGAAGGCCAGACAGGTGGCATCGAGGGCACTCGGATCGGTGCGCGAGACACGCATCAGCGCGCGCAAGCCCAGACGCCTGGTGTCCGCCATCTGGACCAGACCTTCCCGCACCAGCCGGCGGTTCTCCCCCCGCAACGGCATCAGGTCGGCCACCGTGGCCAGCGCCACCAGCTCGAGGTCCTCGGCCGCCGTCGGCGCACCCAGGGCCTCCGCGAGCTTGTGGGCCACGGCAGTGCCGCACAGGTCCGGGGACGGATACCGGCAGACGGCCGGATGGACAATCGGGCAGTCGGGCAGCGCGCCGTCGGAGCGCGGCGAATGATGGTCGGTGACCAGCACGTCGAGCCCTCCGGCTCGTGCGGCCGCCACCGGCTCGACCGCGGTGATCCCGCAGTCGACAGTCACCAGCAGGCCGGTTCCGGACTGCCGGAGGCGCTCCACTGTCGCGGCGGCCAGACCGTAGCCATCTTCGCTGCGGCTCGGCAGGTACCAACCGACGTCCCCCCCCAGGGCTCGGAGGGCCCGCACGAGCACCGCCGTGGCACACACCCCATCCACGTCGTAGTCGCCGTGAACGACGATCCGGCTACCCGAGCGCAGGTGTCGCCAGCACAGGTCCAGGGCGGCGGGCAGGCCGGCGAACAGTGATGGTTCGTGCCGCTCATCCGCCGCCAGAAAGGCCCGCGCCGCACTCGCCTCCGCGTGCCCCCGCCGCACGAGGATCTGCGAGAGCACATGACCGATGCCCAGCTCGCGCTCCAGCCTGAGCGCGGCCGGGAGGTCATAACCAGCCAGCTGCAGTCGGGTCGGCGGACGCCCCACCACCGGTGGCGTCGCGGGCACAGGGAGCGGTTCGAGCAAGGTGACGCTGGCCATCACCGCAGGTTAGGCGGCGCCTCCGACGGAAGCGCGCCCGCGCCCGGCGCCCGGCCCGTTCAGCTCTCTGTATACGCCGGCACCTTCAGCTCCCGGAAGACGCCGGTCCAGCTCTCGGAACGGGCCCGTTCAGCTCTCGGAAGACGCCGGCGTGGTCTTGTGGCGCGAGAAGATGTTGCCGATCTTGGTCACCTCATGCTCGGCGTGGGCCAGATCATGCTCGGCATGCGCCAGTGGTTCGAGCACCTCCGAGAAAGCATCCAGCCGGGCGTTGAGCGAACCCACGCTGTCAACCAGCGCCGGCATCTGTGCGGACAACTCGGCCATCGCCGCCGTCAACGGAACCAGGGTGGCGGCCAGACGCTCGATCACCTGGGCGTGCGCCTCGACGTGCGCTGTGGTCTCCCGGATCGCCTGAACCGCTGTCAGGACGTGAGCTTCGAGCGCGCTGAAATCGGTAACCGCCGCCGCCTCACGTTCGACGCCGTAGAGGACGTAGCGCAAAGGAGCGGTGGCAGCGTCGATCAGTCCCATGGCCACGATGCTACCCGGGCCACTGGGCGGTAAGCCGATTCGTCGTCCGGCGCTAGCTCAGACCTAGCCTGGTCTCGGCCCCAGCGCGTTCGCGCCGGGCGCCCTCGGCGTAGATCAGTCCGATCCCGATCAGGGCGCCGGGAATCCCCTCGAGCGCCGTGACCAGATGCGTGTTATGGGGGCCGGGGACCGAAAATCCGTGAATGATCAGGCCCACGAGCAGGGCACCGATGATCGCCGCGACGAACGCGCCGACGATTCCGCCCCAATAGCGGTCCGGGAGCCAGATCGTGAAATGCCAGATCGCGAGGCCCATCATGGCCCAGGCCAGCAGACCCATCAGCGTCTCCTCCCGTGCTTGCGCGACGGGGGCCGACGGGCCGACCGGGGGGGCTTCGGCACGTCGGCCACGCCCTCGTTCTCCGGCACATCCGGGGCCGGCGTGACCGGCGGCTGACCGTCCATCTCGTCCTCATTCACAGCAGTCGGCTCAGCTGTGGCGGCGTTGTCGTCGCGGGTGACCGGTGGCAGCGGCTCAGGAGCCACTGATTCGACCGGCGACGGTGGCGTAAGCGTCGATCGAGTCGAGCGCGACGCTCGGGCGGCTGGCGTCACGGGCCCGTCGTCCTCCTCGGTGTGCGCCGTGCGCTCGGCCAGACGCGAAGGACGGGGCCGCGGCTGCTCGGCCACGTCGAGACCGAGATCGCGCTTCATCTGCTCGAACTCGGCCGCCGACACGTTCTCGTCGGCTGGCGCGGTCAGGCGTCCCGTGGAGCGAACCCTGCTCGGCGTCGGGTCGACGTCTCCGCCATCCGCGTAGGCGGGGACGTAGCCGACGTCGGCGACGATGCGTGCGCGCCGTGCCCGGTAAGCGTGCTCGCGCTCCTTCCAGTGTGTCAGCACCGGGGAGGCGATGAAGATCGAGGAGTACGCCCCGGAGGCCACACCGATGAGCAGCGCGAAGGCGAAGTCCCGCAACGTGGTGCCGCCGAAGATCAACAGCGCTATCACGGGAAGCAGGGTGCAGGAGGTTGTGATCATCGACCGCGTCAGCACCTCGGACATGGAGCGGTTGACCACCTGGGAGAACGCGGCTCTCGGCATGCGCGGCACGTTCTCACGCACTCGGTCGAACACGATGATCGTGTCGTACAGCGAGTAGCCGAGAATCGTCAGCAGGGCGGCCACCGTGTCGGCCGTGACCGTTCGGCCCACCAAGGCGTACACGCCCGCCGTGATCAGCAGGTCATGCATCAGGGCGATCAGCACCGGCACGGTGAACTTCCATTCGAATCTGAGCGCCACGTAGAGCGAGATGACGATCAGCGAGACGATGATCGCGACCAGCGCGCTGTGCGTGATCGTCGAGCCGAAGGTGGGTCCGACCGAGGTCGCGTTGAAGCCCCGGGCGCCGCCGTGGATGCCGTAGCGGCTCTGGAACAGGTTGCGCAGATGCTCGTACTTCGGCTGCGAGAGGTACTTCGAGGCGATCTGGAAGCCGTGGCTGCCCAGCGTCTTGCTCCGGCTGATTGCCTGCACCGTCACATCGCGCGCGCCGACGCTGGAGACCAGCGACTTGACCTGGCTGACGCTGGCGGTGTGCTCGAGGCCGACGGAGATCTGCGTGCCGCCCGTGAAGTCGATGCCGAGCTTCAGCCCGCGGCCGCCGACGGCGAGCGCGCCGATCAGCAGGATCACACCCGACATCGAGAAGAAGTACCGGCTGGCGCCCATGAAGTCGAAGCGCCAATGACGCTTGTCCCCGCCTGCGCCCAGGGCGGACGGGCTCTGAATCACACGCGAATCGCCCATGGTGGTGAGGATCGCCTGGGTGGCCAGCACCGCCGTGAACAGCGAGACGAAGGTGCCGATACCCAGCGTGAAGGCGAACCCCTTGACGTTCGAGGTGGCCAGCACGAACAGGATGAACGCGGTCATCACCGTCACGACGTTGGCGTCGATGATCGCGGTTATGCCCTTGCGATAGCCGGTGATGATGCCCTGGCGGATCGATCTTCCGCCGCGTATCTCCTCTTTGACACGTTCGAAGATGACGACGTTGGCGTCGGCAGCCACACCGATCGTCAGGATCAGACCGGCGATACCGGCCAGCGTCATCGTGATCGGGATCACCTTGATCAGCGCGTAGAAGTAGAGGCCGTAGGCGACCAGGCCACCCACGGCGATCAGGCCGAGCACGCGGTAGTACGCGACCAGCAGCAGGATGACGACGGCGAGGCCGGCAGCGCCGGCGACCAGGCCCTGGTTCAGCGCCTGCGAACCGAGCGTGGCCGAAATCTGGTCCTCGGAGATCTGGGTGAGACCAACCGGCAGGGCGCCGAGACGCAGCTGTGTGGCGAGCTGGGCGGCCGTGCCTGTGGTGAAGCCGCCGGTGATCTCGCTGCCGCCGCTCGACGGGATCCCCTGGGGAAACTGCTTGAAATCGATCGACGGGACGCTGACGAGCTGATTGTCCAGGGCGATGGCGAAGTGCTGGTTTAGCTGCTGTCCGGGCGGGCTGGCCAGCGACGCACGCTGGGCGATCGTGCCCGTGACCTTCTGGAAGGCGTTGCCGCCCTGGCCCTTGAACCCGAAGGTGACATCGGGCGCGCCCGTCTGGTCCGTGCTCGACTGAGGATTCGTGATCTCGCCCCCGGTCAGCGCGACGCGGTCGCGGATCACGAAGTATCCAGCGCCGGGTGAGCCGAACTTGGGCCACTTCGTGAAGCTCCCGGGCGATGCCTGGAGAATCTGGGTGCCCTGCTTGACCTCCACCACCTGGGCGCCGGTGGTCTCAGCGGACGACAGCCCGGCCTTCAGCTGCTTGACCGCCTTCGTTCGACTGGTGCTATTGGGCGCTTGGGTCTGGGCGATCAGGCAGTGCACGCCCTTCTGGACCTTCGTGCTCTGCGTAGCCGCGAGAACGGCACAGGCGGAGCTGCCGGGCGCGCCGACCAGGAAGTATTGGTTGCCGAAGCCCGAGGTAGCGGTGACGTTCTTGAGGAGCGGCTGCTTGGCGGCCAGCTGGAGAGCTTGGTAGAAGGTCATCGCGCCTGCCACGGAACTGCTGTAACCGGGCCCGATGCCCCCGCCACTGGGCTCGTTGCCCTGGCTCAGCGCCACCGAAGACGTATCGCCGCTCAGGATGCCGTTGGCGGCCGGCTGGCCGCTTGGTGTGAGAACGTTGGCTTCCCAGTCGTAGAAGAACAGCTGGGAGGTCTTGCCGACGAGCGCTTCGGCCTGCGCGACGTTGGTCACGTTGGGCAGCTGAACGTCGATCAGATCCTTGCCGTCGGTCGTGATCTGCGGCTGCGAGACGCCGAGCTGATTGACGCGGTTGTTCATCACGTCCACCGCCCGCTGCAACGCGTCGGGGGTGATCACCGGAGTCTCCGCCGTGGGCGTCGCCTTGTAGACGAGCTCCACACCCCCCTTGAGGTCAAGACCCAGCCGCGTCGGGCGCGTCGCAATGAAGACGACGGACGCGGCGATGAGCCCTGCCACGAGCAGCAGGATGAATACGTGGCGTTTGCGGTCAGTCATCGCGGAAGCCCTGATGCTAGAAGAGGATCGTTTTCGGCGCTGTTAGGGCCGTATTTCAACGCCCGTTGGCGGGCGTCAAGACAACGAGGAGGCCGCCCTCTTCGTCGTCGTAGGCCGGAAACATGTCAGCCACGGCACTGGCCCGTTCGGCTCCGGCATTGAGCACGACAGGCTTGCCGCTGACCCGGACCTCCCATTCGAGCGCCGTCGCCATGTGATCGACGCCGTCGGTGAAGCTCATTCCCAGAGCCGTCTGCAGAGGCTGCCCGATGGCCGCTTCGGTGCGCAGGCCGGTGAGCTCGAAGGAGCCGCGACCGCAGTCGACGATCCTCCCCTCTGCATCACAGGCGAAGAAGGCCGCCGCCGGCGCCGGGTAGTAGTCGTCGAGCAGTTCGAACAGGTAGGCGAATCCGCATTTCTCGCAGCCACGGGCTTCACGCCGGAATCCAGCATTGCGGTCCATGCCCATCGAGCGGTTCCCGCAATGGGGGCAGATGAAGTAATGCTCGTGCGCCATGTCGCGCCCAGGATAGTCAGTCATCTAAAAGCAGCGGTTCTGTGCGAGCGATGCGCCCACGGCCGCTCAGAGCAAGCCTAGCTGCGCCGCCGGAGGCGCGAGGCCGAGGTGCTCGAAGGCGCGCCGAGTCGCCGCCCGCCCGCGTGGAGTTCGCTCGATCAGCCCGCGCTGGAGCAGATACGGCTCGTAGACGTCTTCGACCGTGTCCTGCTCCTCACCGATGGAGGCGGCCAGGGTCGACAGGCCCACCGGGCCGCCGCTGAACTTCTCGCAGATGGTGCGCAGGATCTCCCGATCCAGACGATCCAACCCGACCTGGTCGACCTCGAGCAGGTCGAGGGCTGCCGCGGCGATGTCCGCGCTGACCACGCCGGCGCCTCGCACCTCGGCGTAGTCACGCACGCGCTTGAGCAGTCGGTTGGCCACGCGCGGGGTGCCCCGGGAGCGCGAAGCCACAGCGAGCGCTCCCCCATCCTCGATCTCCACCCCGAGCAGGCGAGCCGAGCGCCGCACAATCCTGGCCAGCTCGCGAGCGTCATAGTGGTCGAGCCGGTGCTGGATGCCGAAGCGGTCCCGCAGCGGCGTGCTGAGCAGGCCGGTCCGCGTCGTCGCCCCGATCAGCGTGAACGGCGGCAGATCGATGGTGACGATCCGCGCCCCCGCCCCCTGGCCCACGGTGATCGGCAGGCAGTGATCCTCCATGGCCGGATAGAACGTCTCCTCAAGCGCCCGTGGGAGGCGATGGATCTCGTCGACGAAGAAGACCGAGCGCGGCTCGAGCGCGGTGAGGAAAGCGGCCACGTCGCCCTTACGCTCGAGCGCCGGTCCGGCCGTCTGCACAAACGGCACTCCGAGTTCGGCCGCGACGATCTGGGCCAGCGAGGTCTTGCCCAGCCCGGGCGGACCTGCCAGCAACACGTGGTCGAGCGCCTCGTCACGGCTGGCCGCGGCAGCGATGGACACGGCCAGCTGCTCCTTCAACGCCTCCTGGCCGATGAAGTCCTCGAGCCGGCGGGGGCGCAGCGAGCGATCGACGTCGTCCTCGGGTAGCTGCTCTGCGCTCAGGATCGTCATCGGCGGGCCGCCCGCAGCGCCTCAGAGATCAGATCCTCCGGCGAGTCACCCATCAGGCCGTCCAGCAGAGAGTCCGCCTCCTGGGGGCTGTAGCCCAGCCCTATGAGCCCCTCCCGTGCGATCGTGTGCGGATCGTTGCTGCGCGCCACTCGGATCGCCTGTTCCGGCACGCTGACACCGACCTTCTCGCGCAGCTCAACGATGATCCGCTCCGCGGTTCGCTTACCGACGCCCTTGACGGCCTGAAAGCGGGCCGCGTCACCCCCGGCGATCGCCGCCAGCAGTTCACGGGCCGGCCCGCCCGAGAGCACCTCCAGCGCCACCTTTGGTCCGACCGACTGGACCCCGAGGAGCAGCAGGAACAGGTCCCGCTCCTCCTCGGTGGCAAAGCCGTACAGCAGGAGCGCGTCCTCGCGCGTGATCAGATGGGTGTGCAGCATCACGTGGTTGCCCACGGCGGGAACCTGGCGCAGCGTCTCGCTCGACACCGAGAGCCGGTAACCCACGCCACCACAGTCGACGACCACGTGATCCGAGCGCCGCACGGCAACCGCCCCGCTGACCAGGGCGATCACGCGACGGCCTCGGCGATGGCGTCCGCCAGCGGCGCCCTGTTCAGGTCGCAGAGGGCGACGGCCAGCGCGTCAGCGGCGTGGTCGGGGCGCGGCGGTGAGGCCAGCCCGAGGAGCCGGGCGGCCATCCGCGCCACCTGCTGCTTGTCAGCTCGCCCGCTGCCGCAGACGGCGGCCTTGACCTGCTGGGGGGTGTACGCCCTGACCGGTACGCCGCGCTGGCCAGCCGCCAGCAGCACCACCCCCCGCGCCTGGCCGACGGCCATCGCGCTCACCACGTTCGCGCCGAAGTAGAGATCCTCGACCGCTACAGCATCGACCGCAAAACGCGTGATGAGCTCGCCGACATCAGTGTGGATCTCGGCCAACCGGGCCTCGGCCAGCACCGACGCCGGGGTCTCGATCACGCCGAAGGCCAGCGCCTGCTGGCGGGTCCCGGCGCTCGCAACGATTCCGTAGCCGGTGTTGGCGATCCCGGGGTCGATTCCCAAAACGATCATGTGTTCGCCTATTCAACGCGGCGGGTCGGACGCCTCCCGACAAACCGAACGCGGCCGGACACCACTCGGCGCGGGCTAACGTTGTCCCCTCGACCCCTGCGACCAAGGAGGCGCCGTGAGCACCCCAACCGAACCGCTGCTCCCCGGCCCTGATCATCCAATCGAGATCGCACCGTACGGTGGCCACGTGCGTGTGACATCGGGCGACCAGACGATCGCCGAGACAACGGACGCACTGGAGTTGCGTGAGGCCGCCTACCCGGCGGTGTACTACGTGCCCCTGGCCGACGTCGACCCCGCGGCTCTGCGCCCGAGCAGCACGACCAGCCACTGTCCGTACAAGGGCGATGCGTCGTACTACGACGTGGTCGACCCCAACACGCGGCAGGCGATCGACGACGCCGTTTGGCAGTACCGCACGCCGTATCCGTCGGTCAGCCAGATTTCCGGGTACGTGGCCTTCTATCCCAACAAGGTGCAGATCGAGGTCTCCGAGGAGGTCTGACCTCGGCGCCACAGGCTCGCGGGTCGCAGCCCCCTGCCCGGGCGCTGCGACCCGAAGCCGAAGACCTACTTGGTGACCTTGATCAGGTCGACCACGAAGACGAGCGTGGCGTTGGGCGGGATGGTCGAGCCGCTGCCGCTCTTGCCGTAGGCCAGGGACGCCGGGATGATCAGCTCGCGCCGGCCGCCGACCTTCATGCCGGCCACGCCCTCGTCCCAACCCTTGATGACCTGACCCTGGCCAAGCACGAAGCTGAACGTCTTGCCCGGGGTGTCCTTCCATGAGGCGTCGAACACCTTGCCATTCGAGTACAGCTCGCCAACGTAGTTGACGTAGACCGTCTTGCCTGATGCCGCGGCCGCACCGGTGCCCTTGATCACATCATGGATCACGAGTTTGCTTGGGGCCGCGCCGGTCGGCTTCTTGATCGTCGGCTCCTTGGCCAGCGGACCGCTGGTCGGCGTGGCCACCGCCGGGGTGGTCGTAGTGGTGGTCGCCGTAGCTGTAGCCGTCGCCGGGGTGACGGTCGTGCTGGTCGCACCGCCACCCGGAGCGAGCATCACGCCCCCGGCCTTGCTGCTGCCGCCACACGCCGCGAGGCCGATAGCCGCCGCCGCGGCCGCCACCGCCGTCATCGCTGCTTTCAAAGTCATCGCGGTGCGAGGGTAGCGGGAGTCGGTGCGCGGCGCGGTGCCGTCAGCCGGCAATGCGCTCGAGAACCTCGGCGTCGACGTCGTAGTTGGCGTGCACAGCCCCCACGTCATCGGACTCCTCGAGGGCGTCGATGAGTTTCATAAGTTTTGCCGCGTCATCCTCGGACACCGGCACGCGCGCCTTGGGCCGCTGCGTCACGTCGGCGCTCTCGATTTCGACTTCTGCGCCGGCCAGCGCATCGCGTACCAGCGCGAGTTCGGCTGGTGCGGTGATGACCTCGTAGACGCCCTCATCCAGCACGATGTCCTCGGCGCCCGCGTCGATGGCCACGATCAGGTCGTCCTCGCCATAGCGTTCGGCGTCGACCACGATCACACCGTGCTTCTCGAACAGGTAGGCCACGGAACCGGGCTCGCCCAGCGAGCCGCCGTGTTTGCCGACGATGTGGCGAACGTCGGCGGCGGTGCGGTTGCGGTTGTCGGTCAGCGCCTCGATCAGCATCGCCACGCCCCCGGGGCCGTAGCCCTCGTACAGCACGCTCTCCCAGGTCTCGGCGTCGGCGCCGGCGCCGGTGCCCTTCTGTATCGCCCGCTCGATGTTGTCCTTGGGCATCGAAGCATCGCGGGCCTTTTGAATGGCCAAGGCCAGCGAGGCGTTTCCCTCCGGGTCGCCGCCCCCCTCCTTGGCCGCCACCGTGATCGCCCGCGCGAGCTTGGTGAAATGCTGACCGCGCCGCGCGTCCACGATCGCCTTCTTGTGCTTGATCGAAGCCCATTTGGAATGCCCTGACATGACCATCGAGTCTATTGCGCGCCAGCGCGAAGGAATGCCTCCCCCCGGCTCGCGGGTACGATCACGCCCGATGAGCATCTCGCCGGGAATCTTCAAGGCCTATGACATACGCGGCATCCATGGGCGCGACCTGGACGCCCCCGGCGCGCGCGAGATCGGTCGGGCGTTTGCCCGCGTGATCTCCGATCTCGAAGGCAAGCCGGTGGGCGAGCTGAGGCTCGGCCTCGGTCGCGACATGCGTCTGACCGCACCGGAGATGGCCGCAGCCTATGCCGAAGGCATGTCGGCCGAAGGCGCCCACGTGCTCGACGCCGGCCAGGTGGGCACGGAGATGCTGTATTTCCTCGTCGGTTCCCGCGACCTGGACGGCGGGCTGATGTGCACCGCCTCGCATAATCCCAAGGCCTACACGGGCGCGAAACTCGTCCGGCGGGGGGCGGTCGCGCTGTCCGGCGATGAGGGCATCGGCGACGTGCGGGACCTGGCGATCCAGGGCCTGGGTCCCGAGCCGGGCGGCGGCAGCGTCGAGCGGGTCGAAATCTACGATGACTTCGGCCAGCGTGTGATGGCCTTCATCGACCCGGCGACGATCCGCCCCCTGAAGGTGGTTGTCGACGGGGGCAACGGCATGGCCGGTCCGATGGTCGGCCCACTGCTCGAGCAGCTTGGCCTGGACCTGGTCACCGCCTATTGGATTCCGAATGGCGAGTTTCCCGACCACGAGCCAAACCCGCTGCTCCCGGAGAACCGCGAGTTCATCATGTCCGAGGTCAGGCGCCAAGGGGCGGATCTGGGCATCGCGTGGGACGGCGACTCCGACCGCTGCTTCTTCATCGACGACACCGGGCGCTTCGTCGACGGTGATTTCCTGACCGCCATCCTGGCCGCCACGATGCTGCGCAAGAACCCGGGTGAAACGATTCTCTACGACGTTCGGGCCAGCCGCGCGGTGCCCGACCTCGTTCATGAACTGGGCGGGACCGCGTTGGTCAACCGTGTCGGCCATGCGTTCTTCAAAAACCGCATGCGCTCCGAGGGCGGGATCTTCGGCGGTGAGGTGTCCGGCCACTACTACTTCAAGGATTTCTACTGCGCCGACTCCGGCACGATCCCGGCGCTGCTGATCCTGGAGGAGCTCTCACGAAGCGGCTCGAAGCTCTCCGAGCTGCTCGCTCCGATGCGCGACAAGTACTTCATCTCGGGCGAGATCAACTCAGAGGTGGAGGACGGCCCGGCCAAAATGGAGGAGATCGCCGAGCGTTTCTCCGATGCCGAGCAGAGTCGCCTGGACGGAATCTCGATCGACTATCCCGATTGGCACTTCAACGTCCGGGCTTCCAACACCGAGCCGCTGCTGCGCCTATGCCTCGAGTCGCTCGTATCCGAGGAGGACATGGAAGCCAAGCGCGACCAGCTCCTGGCGCTGATCCGCGCGTGAGCCAGGCGCTCACCGACGAGCTCACCCCAGGCGTCCACCGGATCGCTGTTCCCACGTCGTTCGCGGTGGGTCGGATCAACTGCTACCTGCTGACCGGCGATCCGCTCACGCTGGTCGATACGGGGATCAACTCGGGGACATCGCTGGACTACCTCGAGCGCGCTCTGGCCGAGGTGGGCGTTGGCATCGAGGAGCTCGAGCTGATCGTCCTCACCCACCAGCACATGGACCATGAGGGGCTGCTCGAGATCCTCTCCCGCCGTTCGGGCGCTGAAGTCGCCGCCTTCGCCGCGCTCGTGCCCTGGCTCGAGGATTTTCCCACCGGCGCGCGGGGCGACGACGAGTACGCCCAGAGCGTGATGACGGCCAACGGCGTGCCGAACGACATCAACGTGCTCCTGGGCGTACTGGCCCGCGGCCTGCGGGCCTACGGGTCACGCGGAACGATCACGCGCCCGCTCCACGACGGAGACCGGCTCACCATGGGTGGCCGCGAGTTCAGCGTGCACCATCGGCCCGGCCACAGCCCCTCGGACCTGGTCTTCCACCAGGCCGAGTCGGGCCTGCTGATCGGCGGCGATCACCTCCTCGCCCACATCTCGTCCAACGCCCTGGTCTCCCGCCCGCTCGACGGCCGCACGGATGGGCCGCGCCCGACGCCGCTGATCGATTACGCCAACTCGCTGCGGGCGACTCGCCAAATGGATGTGAGCATGGTCCTCACCGGCCACGGCGACACCGTGACCAACCACGTCGAGCTGATCGACGGGCGACTACGTGACCACGATCGTCGGGCGCACAAGATCCTCGAGCTGATCGGAAGCGAGCCGCTCACTGCTCATGGTGTCGCGCTGAAGATGTGGGGCGAGATCGCCATCAGCCAGGCCTACCTGACGTTGAGCGAGGTGCTCGGGCACCTCGACCTGCTGTTGGCCGATGGCACCGCCGCGGAGACGCACGAGAACGGCGTCAGCCGATTCACCGCGACTTAGTTCGGCTCGGGGCTAGATCCCGGATCCGCCGTTGGTGCTGGTGCCGCCGGTGGAGCCGCCACCCACGCCACTGCCCCCGGTGCTGCTCGGGCCGGCCGAGCCCTGTCCGCCGCCTTGGCCGGCAAAGGCGCTCGCCCCGGGCATCAGCGGCGACAGCGTGGCCTTACCGCAGGCGGCCACTCCGGCGACCGATACCTTCATCTTGACCGTGTCGTCGGGGGCGTAGATCTGAAGATCCGACGCCGTGGGGCAGGCGCTGCCGTTGGGACCCATGTCGCTGGTGACCATGCGGAAGGATGCCTCCTCGCCCGCCTTCAGCGTCAGCACCGTCGCCGGAGTGGAGCCGACCACGTCGCCCGTCGTCCGCACCGACCCGGTGGGCAGCGTGGCGCCGCTGGACGATAAAAATTGAACTCCGGGCCAGCCATAGGTGCGGCACGTCGTGGCACCGGTGTTCTTCAGCGCGAACCCGAGCACGATGGTCCCCGCCGCGCCGTTGGAGCCCAGGTAGACCGGGGTCAGATCAGACGCTCGGCAGGCACTGGCCAGCTTCCGTGTGGTGCTCGTCTGCGTCGCCGTGGTGTTCGTCAGCGGGCCGGTATCCGTCCCCGACGGTGGGCTTGTCGAGCTCGGTGTGGTCACGGTGACCGTCACCGTGGAGCGCGTCCCGGTCTGATTCGAGGTGGAGGCCGAACCGCCGCAACCGGCGCCGATAAGCGCGGCGATCACCGCTGCGGTGGCCGTTGGAACGAAACGGGGTGACCGCATTCAGCTTTCCTTCGAGGCGTTCCCGTCGAATCCTGCCACCGACAGGAAGAAGCGATGCAACCGATCCTCCCCGGTGAGCTCCGGGTGAAAGGACAGGGCCACGATCTTTCCCTGTTGGATGGCCACCGGATGTCCGTCGACCTCGGCCAGCACGGACACCCCCGCCCCGTGCTCGGCGACCCAGGGCGCACGGATGAAGATCGCGTGGACCGGCCCGCCGGCCACGCCATCCACCTCGAACGAGGCCTCAAACGAGTGCAACTGGCGGCCAAAGGCGTTGCGTTCCGCCAGCACGTCGAGAATGCCCAGGTGGGCGCGGTCGAGCATGATCATTCCCGCGCACGTGCCCAGGATTGGCGTGCCGGCCGCGGCGAGCTCGCACAGCGGCTGCTTCAGGCCCTCCCGCTCGATGCCCAGCGTCATCACGGTTGACTCGCCGCCGGGCAACACCAGCGCGTCCAGGCCCGCCAGGTCCGCCGGGACGCGCACCTGGCGAGTTTGCGCCCCGAGCCGCCGCAGGACTCTTTCGTGTGCCTCAAACCCTCCCTGGAGGGCGAGGATGCCGACAAGCGGAGCTGAGCCCTCCGGCGCCGCGTCACTCACCAGCCGCGCGGCGAGAGCAGCTGCTCGGCGTTGAGCTTCGAGGTCTCGATGCTCTCCATAGCGGTGCCGAGGCCGGTGGAGGCGGCGGCCACTCGGGCCGGGTCGGCGTAGTGCGTGGTCGCCTCGACGATGGCCCGGGCGCGCCGCGCCGGTTCGGATGACTTGAAGATGCCCGAACCCACAAACACGCCCTCGGCGCCGAGCTGCATGACCAGCGAGGCATCGGCCGGCGTGGCGATCCCGCCAGCGCAGAACAGCACGACCGGCAGCTTGCCCTCGGCGGCCACCTGGCGCACCAGGGGCAGGGGCGACTGCAGCTCCTTAGCGGCGGCGGCGATCTCCTCCGGCCCGAGCGTCGAGAGCCAACGCAGCTCGCTGCGGATCTTGCGCAAATGGGTGACCGCGTTGACGATGTCACCGGTGCCCGCCTCGCCCTTGGAGCGAATCATCGCGGCGCCCTCACCGATGCGCCGCAGCGCCTCACCCAGATTGGTCGCGCCACACACGAAGGGCGCCTTGAAGGCCCACTTGTCGATGTGGTTGACCGTGTCAGCCGGAGTCAGCACCTCGGACTCATCGATGTAGTCGACCTCGAGTGCCTCGAGCACCTGCGCCTCGGCGAAGTGGCCGATGCGCGCCTTGGCCATGACCGGGATGGTGACCGCCTCCTGGATGCCCTTGATCATCTCCGGATCAGACATGCGGGCAACGCCGCCGTCGCGGCGGATGTCGGCCGGCACGCGCTCGAGCGCCATTACCGCGGCGGCTCCGGCGTCCTCGGCGATCTTGGCCTGCTCGGGCGTGACCACATCCATGATCACGCCACCCTTCAGCATCTCGGCCAGGCCGGCCTTGACAGTAAAAGTGGATTCGTCGCGTGAGATGTGGCCGTTTGTGCTCATACGGCCAGTGTAACCCGCCGGGGATTGGCCGAATCGGCGGAAGCTGTGGCCGTTATGTGCAGAAATTGGCAGCAAACTTCCCCAGCCTCTCACGAGATAGCCTGGCTGGGGTGACCCACCGGCCGCCGACCTCGACCGACGCGATATTCGAGCGGCGCGGCAGCGCGTTCTGGGCGACCGACCTGGCGCGCGGACCCTGGGATCCCAACGCCCAGCACGGCGGTGCTCCCGCGGCTCTGTTGGGCGGCGAGTTGGAGCGCTTTGAGCCCCAGCCCGACCTCAGGATCGTCCGCATCACCTACGAGCTGCTCAAACCGGTACCGCTCGGCGAACTGCATGTCGAGACCCGGATGCTGCGCCCGGGGCGGCGCGTGCAACTGCTCGACGCGACCCTCAACGCCCCAGATGGGAGCGAGCTGGTGCGGGCCCGTGCCCTGCGCGTCGCCCGCGCCCCGCTGGGCGCGGGCACTCCCGTCGAGGAGACGCCGGCCGCTCCCCAGACGGTCGGCAGCCCCGGTCCGATGTGGAACCCCAGGTCACTTCCCGGCGGGGCTGTCGAACTGCGCTACGTCGACGGTCAACCGGACCAGCTCGGCCCGCGAACGGTGTGGTTCCGACTCAAGGTGCCGGTGATCGCCGGCGAGGAGCCGACCCCACTCCAGCGGCTGCTGGTGGCCGCGGACTTCCCCAACGGCATCAGCAACGAGCTGAGCTGGAACGAGTGGATGTTCATCAACCCGGACCTGACCGTCTACATCGAGCGCGAGGCGCGCTCGGAGTGGGTGGCGCTTCAGGCCCACACGCGGATCATCGAGGGCGAGTCAGCCCTCGCGCAGGCCGTGCTGTTCGACACCGAGGGCCGCATCGGCCGCTCGCTGCAGTCGCTGTACGTGGCGCGCGCAGGGTGAGGGAGCCGGCGGTCAAGCGGACCGCCGGCCACGGCTTCGTTCGGCTACTTCAGGCGGAAAGCCTTGATCCTGACGTCGTACTGCTGCGCGTCGCGGCTGTAGACCCCGTAGGCCAGCGCCTGGATGATGGACAGCAGGGCCGTGTGCGACCGCACGAAGGCCGGCGTGTTGGACGAGTAGTACAGGCGGATCCGAGCCAGACGGGCGACCTCAGAGAGCGTGGCATCGGTGATCGCGAGCGTCTTGGCCCGCCGATGGCGCGCCAGCTTCATCGTTCGCGTGATCAGCGGATGCGGGCGCCCGGCGGAAAGCCCGACGACAAGCGTCTGCTCGTCGATCCGGCTCAGGCGCCCAAGGGCCTCCTGCGACGGGCTGGCGACGATCTCGGCCCGCACGTCGAGCAGCATCAGCAGATGACGCAGATAGCTGGCGAAGAACGCCATCTGGTCAGTTCCGGCAATCAGGACCTTCTCCGAGGTGACGATCGCATCGATGGCCGCCTCGACCTCCGAGCGCGACAGCTTGTGCGCGGTGTCCTCCACGTTGACGTGGTCGGCGGCCAGCGAGGACTCGAACTCGGTGTGATCGAGCGAGAACAGCGGTGCACCCGATCCGAAGGTTTCGGCCGCGCCGCTCGCCGTACGCCGGCGGTACTCATCGCGAGCGGCCTGCTGCAGCTCTGGGAAGCCCTCGAAGCCGAGCGCCTGCGAGAAGCGCACGACGGTGCTCGAGGAGGTGTTGGCGCGACGGGCCAGCTCTTCAGCGGTTTGGAAGGCCGCCTCGTCCAGATGGTCGACGATGTATTGCGCTACGTCCTTCTGCGACCGCGAGAACTCGTCAAAACGGGCCGTGATGTAAGCGGATAGGGCCTGATGGCCGTGGGGCGCCTCTGGCGCCGCGGGGGTGGCGGATGCTTGCTTCATAGGCAGCGACTGATTCGACGCAGGACGCCACCGTTCCTTCCCGGCGGTTTATCCGGCCTTCACGACCGGTGGTGCGTCGCTCAGGACTTCTCGCGAGCGTCGTACTCGCGCATGCGCTCTTGGTTCTGCTTCCGTTCGACCGTCACCTGGCTGACGATGTAGCCGACCAGAAAGTTGACGACGCCGCCCATGACGACGAAGAACGTGAGAGCCAGCGCGAGCGTCGTGCCGAAAGAGCTCGGGGACTCGCCGAGTCCGAGAATGGAACCTGCGATCACATGCATCGCCTCGGAATGATACGGATCCACCCTCTGACCCGCTACCTTGCTCGCGGCGGCCCTGTAGCTCAGCGGTCAGAGCACCCGGCTCATAACCGGCGAGACGCAAGTTCGAATCTTGCCAGGGCTATCGCTTATGAATGCTCGTGAGCGGGCATTTTTCGATGCTCTGCTACCTTCAGGGCACGGTCGGCGCCGCTGGCCGTGAGGCAGTTGCTTTCAATGGACGCGCTCCTTAGCGCGATTCGGGTCAGCTAAAAGCCTCCCGAATCGTTCGTGGCCCCCAACCGGGCCGCCCAGGAGAACCCATGCCCAAGCAGTCCTTCGCCGATCTCGGCGTATCCAAAGCGGTCATCGACGCACTTGCCGCCCGGCGAATCGTCGAGCCCTTCGCCATCCAGAATTCCGTGATCGGCGATGTGCTTGCCGGTCGCGACGTGCTGGCCCGCTCACCCACCGGCTCCGGCAAGACGCTCGCCTTCGGCGTCCCGGTGATCGATCGCACAGCCGCCGAAGCGCGCCGCCCCGCGGCCCTCGTGCTGGCCCCCACGCGTGAGCTCGCCACCCAGATCGTCGATGAGCTACGCCCCGTCGCCCAGGCTCGGGCGCTGCGCATCACCGCCGTCTATGGCGGTGTCGGCCTGCTCAAGCAGGCTCAGGCAGCCGCGCGCGCTCACATCATCGTCGCCACCCCCGGCCGTTTGGAGGATCAACTCGAGCGCCGGGCCTTCACGCTCGACCACGTGCGCACGCTGGTCATCGATGAGGCCGATCGCATGCTCGATATGGGCTTCCGGCCGGCCCTCGATCGCATCGTGGCACTGTGCCCGCCGAGCCGGCAGACGCTCTTCTTCTCCGCCACGCTGGACGGCGAGGCCGGTCGGGCCGCCCGCCGTTACACCAACGACGCCGTGTTCCACGAGCTGGGCCCATCTGAACGTCGCGCCTCGGTCGACGTCGAGCACCGCTTCGTCGAGGTAACCCACGAATCCCGCATGGACTCGCTGCTCGAGCATCTCGGCGGCAAACGCGATCTCACCCTGGTGTTCGTGCGGACCAAGCACGGGGCCGACAAGCTAGTCAAGAAGCTCTCCGGCCATGGTGTTGCCGCGGTGGCCATGCACGGCAACAAGAGCCAGCGCCAGCGCGAGCGCGCGCTGGCCCAGTTCGAGGCCTTTGAGGTCGATACGCTCGTCGCCACCGACGTCGCCGCCCGCGGCATCGACGTTGGGGGGATCTCACACGTGATCAACTTCGATCCGCCGCATGATTCCGAGACCTACGTGCACCGCATCGGCCGCACAGGTCGCGCCGGGGCTACCGGCATCGGGATCACCTTGGTCTCGCCCGACCAGAACCGCGAAGTGTCCCAGATCGCCAGGGAGCTCGGACTTGAGCACGGCCTGCCGGGCAGCCGTCCCAGCGTCGGCGCGGGCGGGTTCAAACCGGGCCACAAGAATGGCAGCGGCGGTCCGCAACGCTCCGGCAAGCCGACCGCGGGGCGCCATGCCCGCAGTGGCCAGTCCAGCCGCACCACGGAGTCCGGTCGCAGCGGGCGGGGCGGGCAGTTCAGCCCGACGCCCAAGCGTCAGGGCCAATCCCGCCGCTTCAACAACTCCTGAAACGGTGGCGCCAGGTCGGCTCAGCTCGTAGCCTGAGCCGACCATGGCGCTCCATCCGGATCCCGATCACCCCGACGCCGCGCTGCCCGAGCGTTTCGCGCTGCGTGACGCCTACCGCCGCCACTTCGCCAACCCGCGGCGTGAGCGGGCCTTCCTGCACGCCACGGGCTTCACCATCGGCTTCGCGGGATGCCGGATCGTCACCCACGCGATTCGGGCCCAGCGCGGCCCCTTCCGCAACCTCAGCCTCGGTGGCCGACACCTGCATCACAGCACGCCCGGCATCATCGGCCAGATCACGCTCGGGTACCTGTGGACCTGGCAGATCGGGATCGGCATGGACCCGCAGCACCGGGCCGCCTCACGGGCCGCAGCGCTCACCGCCGGCCTGGCGACAGCGCTCACGCTCGACGAGTTCGCCCTGTGGTTTGACCTGGCCGACGACTACTGGGACAGCCAGGGACGCAAGAGCATCGACGCCGTGATCGTCTTCTGGGGCCTCTCGGCCATGCTGCTCACAGGCCGTGGCCTGGTCAGCGAGTGCGGCCGAGCGCTCCGCGATCTGGAGCGGGTCCGCTTCTGACTGGCGGCGGGTGGCCGGGGCCGACCGGCACCAGCGATTTGTCGTACCTGGAGAGTTCCGGCAGCAGCTGCCGGCAATGTGCCGCAAAGGCTCGGGCCCGTACCGTGAGCCGCACTCCGGGGGGCCAGGCCAGGATCACGTCCACGCTCTTGACCTCGCCGGCCAGTGGCACGGCCACCAGCGGCCGCCCCTCGTAGCTGACATCGCCGTAGGGACGGCTGATCAGCAGCGTGAAGCCGAGGTTGCGGGCCACCAGCGACCGCAGCAGCTCGTAACTCGACGTCCGGTGGCGGATCCGAGGCATCGCACCCGCGTGCGCGAACAGCCCCAGCTGGTGCTCGTGCACCGGCTGGACGTCCAGAGCCACGAAGTCAAACGCGGCCAGTTCGGTCAGCGTCAGGCTGGATCGCCCGGCGAGCGGATGCCCCGGCGCGAGCAGCGCGTAGGGCACCGTGCTGTATAGGGGCTCCTTCTCGAGCGCGACGTGCAGACCGACGTCGTACATCAAAGCGATCTCACAGCGACCCTCGAGCAGCGCGGCCTCCAACACATCGGTCGATCCCTCGATGAAGTCGAGCGACATCCCGGGGTGGCGATCTTCAAAGGTCTCCATCAGCGCGGGCAACACGAGCGGTGCGCCGGTGCCGAAGCAGCCCACCGTGAGCCGTCCGGACAGGCCGCGGCCGATCAGGTCGGCCTGCGATCGCATCGCCTCGGCATCAGCCATCAGATTGCGGGCGGGCAGGAGCAGCTCGCGGCCAGCCGGCGTGAGTTCCAAACCGCGGCCCCGCAGGCGGACGAACAGGTCCATGCCCAGGGTCTGCTCGAGTCCGGCTATCGCCAGCGACACCGCGGACTGGGTGACCCGCAGCCGCTCAGCCGCAGCGGTCATTGACCCCGTTTCCGCGGCCACCACGAAGCACTCCACCTGGCGGAGATTCAGCACCACATGAGTATCGCTCATAACTCAGCCAAGCAAGTTCGCCTTTACTTGTTTGGTCTCAGGCCTGAGGATCTGAGGGGCAGCAGCAGCCGTCGCAGCCCAAGAGAGAGATCAGATGAGCCAAGAGAGTTTGGAAACGGCGATCCGGCGAGCCGGTGGCGCCGTCGGGTTCCTCCGCAACAACCCGGCACTCCCCCACCAGTTCCCGGTGAAGCCGGAATTCAGCAACTGGCGATCGGAGCAGCAGGCCTGGCACGACACCGCGTCGCTGCTCGACCAATCACACCACATGTGCGATCTGTTCGTCAGTGGTCCCGACGCGCTCAGGGTCTTCGCCGAGATCGGCACCAACAACTTCTCCCGCTTCCAGCCCAACGTGGCCAAGCAGCTCGTCTGCGCCAATCACGAGGGCTATCTGATCGGCGACGGCATCCTCTTCTACCTTGCCGAGGACGAACTCGACTTCGTCAGCCCCTCACCCACGCTGGTCGATTGGGTCCACTACAACGCAATCAAGGGCGGCTACGACGTCTCGATCGAGCGCGACGAGAACTCCTTCGAGCGTCCCAGCGGGCCGCCGAAGCTGTTCCGCTACGAGGTCCAGGGTCCCCAGGCGATGAGAATCATCGAGAAGCTCACCGGCGCTCCCGCGCCCGAGGTCAAGTTCTTCCATCTGACCGAGCTTGCCATCGCCGGGTTGCCGGTGCGGGCCCTGCGCCACGGCATGGCAGGCCAGCCTGGGTTTGAGCTCTTTGGCCCGTGGGAGCACGGCGAGACCGTGCGCAGCGCGGTGCTCGAGGCCGGCCAGGAGTTCGGCCTGCTTCCGGCTGGCTCGCGCGCCTACGCCACGGCCAACCTGGAATCCGGCTGGGTGCCCTCGCCGCTGCCGGCCATCTTCAGCGGTGAGGGTATGCAGGAGTTCCGCGAGTGGCGCAGCGCCGATCGCGCCGGGGCGTTGGGCGGCAGTCTGTATGCGGAAGACATCGAGGACTACTACGTCACCCCCTACGACGTCGGCTACTCGCATCTGGTCGCCTTCGATCACGACTTCCCCGGTCGCGCCGCGCTCGAGCGGATCGCCGACCGCCCGCCCCGTCGAAAGGTCACGCTCGTCTGGAACCGCGACGATGTGGCCGACGTCATGCGCAGCCAACTCGACCCGGGGAAGTCAGCCAAGTTCATGGAATGGCCCAAGTCGCGGTACGCCCTGTTTCAGACCGATCAGGTGCTCGACAGCGACGGTGCGCTGGTCGGCCTGTCGCTGGATTGCGGCTATATCTACAACGAAAAGGCGTTCGTTTCGCTGGCGACGATCGACAACGACTACGCCGAGACCGGCACGGAGGTGATGGTCGTCTGGGGCGAGAGCCCCAACTCGACCAAGCCGACCGTCGAGCCGCACGTCCAGGTGGAGATCCGCGCCACCGTCGCGCCGGCTCCGTATGAGGCCTACGCCCGCGACAACTACCGCACGTCTGCCGTGTCACACGCCTAACCACACTGAGGGCAGGAAGAAATGAGCCACGAGAGTCTCGAAACCGCCATCTCCGGCGCCGGCGGCGCGGTCGAGTTCCTGCGCAATGCGCAGGCACCCCCGCACACCTTTCCGGTGCGGGCGGAGTTCAGCAACTGGCGCAGCGAGCAGGCCTCCTGGCGGGACAGCTGTGCGCTGCTCGACCAGTCCCATCACATGACCGACCTGTTCCTGAGGGGACCGGGCGCGGCCGGACTGCTCGAGCGCCTCGCGGTCAACACCTTCGCGAACTTCACTCCGGGCAAGGCCAAGCAGTACGTGGCGGTCAACCCGGACGGCTTCATCATCGGCGACGCGATCCTGTTTCACCTGCCGGACGGGAGCTTCGACCTGGTGGGCCACCCCATGGTGCTCGACTGGGTCGAGTTCAACGCGCTGGACCAGGGTTGGGACGTCGCGCTGGAGCGCGACGAGAACTCGATCGTCCGCCGCTCCGGACCACCGAAGCAGTACCGCTTCGAGCTTCAAGGACCGACGGCCGCGGCGATCGTCGAGGCGTTGACCGGACGCGAAGTGCCAGACACCAGGTTCTTCCACATGACCAACTTCGAGATCGCCGGTCTGCCCGTCGACGCCTTGCGCCACGGCATGGCGGGCCAACCCGGGTTCGAGCTCTTCGGACCCTGGGAGCAGGGCCAGCGCATCCGCGACGCGCTACTCGAGGCCGGCGAGCCATTCGGGCTCGTGCCGGTGGGTTCGCGCGCCTACTCCACGGCCAACCTCGAGTCTGGCTGGGTACCGGCGCCGTTTGCCGCGATTTTCTCGGGCCAGGAGATGAAGGCCTACCGCGAATGGCTGCCAGCGGTCAAGGCCGGGTCACTGGCGGGCAGTCACCACGCCCAGAGCGTTGAGGACTACTACCTTAGCCCGTACGAACTCGGCTACGGCAAGATGATCGCTTTTGATCACGAGTTCGTCGGCCGCGAGGCGCTGGAACAGAAGTCGGGCAGGCCATCGCGGGAGAAGGTCACGCTGGTGTGGAATCCCCACGACGTGGCCGAGGTATTCGCCAGCCAGCTCGGGGATGGACATCCGGCCAAGTTCATTGAGCTGCCCAAGGCCCGCTACGGCCTCTACCAGGTCGACACCGTCCAGATGGCAGGCGAGCCCGTCGGCGTCTCTCACGACTGCGGCTACATCTACAACGAGCGCGCCTTCGTATCGCTGGCCAGCCTCGACACCGCTCGCGCCCCCGTCGGCTCATCGGTGACCGTCCTCTGGGGCGAGTCGCCGAACTCGACCAAGCCGGCCGTCGAGCCTCACGGGCAGGTCGAGATCCGAGCGACCGTCGCGCCATGCCCGCTGGTGTCCTTCGCGCGCAGCTCCTATCGCTCCGCGTAGGCGGCAGGCCGGGTGTCAGCCCTCGGAATCGCCGAGGGCCAGCAGCAGCTTCCTGATGGCCGGCGCATAACGGTAGGACGTCCCGCCGTGTCCCCCGTCGAACAGCTCGAAGCTGTGCTCGACGCCCAGCCTGTCGAGTTCAGCGGAGAACGCCGAGCTGCCGACGTCGAGCATGTAGTCGTCGGAGCGGCCCGCCTCGACATGGATGTGCCGCAGACCTCGCAGCTCGTCGGCGTGACGAGCCGCCATGCGGACTGGGTCATGGGCGAGCCACCTCTCCCACACCTCTGGGATCAGCTGGCCCGTGCGCGTGTCAAACGGCAGCAGGACCCCCCCGGGCTGATCGGGGTCCGGCGAGTACGCGGCGGCCATGGCGTAGGCGTTCAATGCCTCGCCCCAACGGTCCCAGTCGAAGCGGTCGGCCTGCCGGAAATCCGTGAGCAGCATCGCGTAGGAGCCCTCGTAATGATCGCGCAATACGCGCACGGCACGGGGAAAATCCATTGTGTAACAGGCCTCGAACAGCGTGTCGGGAGCGTGGGCCACGAGCGCGCCGAACCGGTCGGGCCGGAGCATGGGCAGCACCAGAGCTCCGTATCCGCCGGAGGAGTGCCCGGTCACAGCCCTACGCCCGCGCGTGGCCGCGGTCGGATAGCGGCTGTCGACAAATGGGACGACCTCGTCGCACAGGTAGTCGGTGTAGTCCCCGGTGGCCGTCGAGTTGAGGAACTGCGATCCGCCCAGTGACGTCCAGGCGTCGACAAAGACGATCACTGCGTCCGGGCAGTCCCCCTCGTCGAACATCGCGTCCAGGCGCTCCACGAACAGGGGCTCGAACGGCTTACGCGCCAGCCATCCGTCCAGCTGCCCGCTGAAGCCCTGCAGCACGTGCACGCAGCTCACTCCGGTAGCGGTCCCGGCAGCGACTCCGGGCGAGCTGTAGACATAAAGCGGTCGCCGCGTCGGGTCTCCTAATGCGTTGCCGGCGAGCGCCTCAGATTCGACCACCAGCTGCTCGAATCTGCCCACCAGCGGGCGTCCCCAGGGTGCCCCGAGCGGGGCTTCGATCTCGCTGAGCGTCATGGCCTGACCGTATCCGAATGTTGGCTTCTGGCGCCCGCTGGTCCTCAGCCTCGACGTCTATATTCCGCCGTAGAGCCTGCTCCCTACGAGACTGCCTGAGCTTGAGATGACTGAGATCCTCCACGGAAACTCCCCCGATGGTGACGTAGACATCGATGCCACCGAGACGACCGAGTGGCTCGATGCCCTCGACGCCGTGGTCGAGCACGACGGCATGGGGCGCGCACGGCATCTGCTCAGCCGAGTGGTTGAGCGCGCCCAGCATGCGGGTAGCGGCCCGATCGGGTCGCTGAACACCCCGTACGTCAATACGATCCCCGCCTCGCTGGACGAACCGATCCCCGGCGACCCGGAGATCGAACGGCGCCTGCGCTCCGTGATCCGCTGGAACGCGATGGCGATGGTTGTGCGCGCCAACAAGCACTCGTCGGAGCTCGGCGGCCACATCGCCTCCTTTCAGTCTCTGGCCACCCTCTATGAGGTCGGCTTCAATCACTTCTGGCACGCGCCGTCCGCAGAGCACGGTGGCGATCTCGTCTACTTCCAGGGCCACTCCTCCCCCGGCAACTACGCGCGCGCCTTCCTCGAGGGCCGCCTCACGGAAGAGCAACTCAACAATTTTCGGCAGGAGGTCGGCGGCAACGGCCTCTCCTCCTACCCCCACCCCTGGCTGATGCCGGACTTCTGGCAGTTCCCCACTGTGTCCCTCGGGATCGGCGCGATCACCTCGATCTATCAAGCACGGTTCATGCAGTACCTGAGCAACCGCTCCCTGACGGACACGACCGGCCGCAAGGTATGGGCGTTCCTCGGTGACGGAGAGATGGATGAGCCCGAAACGATGGGCGCGATTGGTCTGGCCGGCCGCGAGCAGCTCGACAATCTGATCTGGGTCGTCAACTGCAACCTGCAGCGCCTCGACGGCCCTGTGCGCGGAAACGGCAAGATCATCCAGGAGCTCGAGTCGGACTTCCGCGGAGCCGGTTGGAACGTGATCAAGGTGATCTGGGGATCGCGCTGGGATGCGCTGCTGGAGGCCGACATCGACGGACGCCTCGTGCACGTGATGAACGAGTCCGTGGACGGCGAGTACCAGACCTACAAGTCGCGCGACGGCAAGTTCGTCCGCGAGCACTTCTTCGGCAAGGACCCGGTGCTGCTCGAGCGTGTATCGCACATGAGCGATGACGAGATCTGGCAGCTGAACCGCGGCGGCTTGGATCAGCAGAAGGTCTATTCGGCCTACGCGCACGCCGTGCGCCAGGTCGGTCGTCCCACGGTGATCCTGGCCAAGACGATCAAGGGTTATGGGATGGGCACCTCGGGTGAGGGCCAGATGATCGCCCATCAGGCCAAGAAGATGGCCGAGGAGGCATTGCTGGCCTTCCGCGACCGCTTTGAGCTGCCGCTCACCGATGAGCAGGTACGCGCGGCGGAGTACTACAAGCCGCCGGACGACTCGCCTGAGATGCAGTACCTGCACCAGCGGCGTGCGGCGCTGGGCGGGTCTCTGCCGTCACGCAGACGCAAGGCGGAAGCCCTCCAGGTCCCCGAGCTGTCCGCCTTCCAGTCACAGCTCGACGGCTCCGGCGAGCGCGAGATCTCCACCACCATGGCGTTCGTCCGCGTGCTGGCCACTCTGTTGCGTGACAAGCAGATCGGCCGACGGGTTGTGCCGATCGTGCCCGACGAATCCCGGACCTTCGGAATGGAGGGCATGTTCCGCCAAGTCGGGGTGTACTCGCCGGTGGGCCAGCTGTACAAGCCTGAGGACTCCGAGCAGCTCATGTATTACCGAGAGGACAGGGCGGGACAGATCCTCGAGGAAGGCATCACCGAGGCTGGCTCGACGTCCTCCTTCATCGCCGCCGCCACGTCGTACAGCGCCCACGGCGAGCAGATGATCCCCTTTTACATCTACTACTCGATGTTCGGCTACCAGCGGGTGGGCGACCTGGTGTGGGCCGCGGCCGACAGCCGCGCGCGCGGCTTCATGCTGGGCGGCACCGCCGGCCGCACGACGCTCAACGGCGAAGGACTCCAGCATGAGGACGGCCACAGTCACGTGCTCTTCTCGGTCGTGCCCAACGTGTGTGCCTACGACCCGACCTACGGATACGAGGTCGCTGTGATTATTCAGGAGGGTCTGCGCCGGATGGTGGCCGAGCAGGAGGATGTCTTCTACTACCTGACGTTGATGAACGAGAACTACGTGCACCCGGAGATGCCGCGGGGTGCCGAGGCGGGCATCCTGCGCGGGATGTACCTGCTGCGCGATGCCGGCTCACCACGGGCCAAGAAACCGCGCGTTCAGCTGCTGGGCTCCGGCACCATCCTGCGCGAGGTGCTGGCAGCCGCCGAACTGCTCGAGCAGGACTTCGGGGTGCTGGCGGACGTCTGGAGCGTCACCTCGTTCACCGAACTGCGCCGCGAGGGCATCGAGGTCGAGCGCTGGAACACGCTGAACCCGCTGGCCAAGAAGCCCCGGGTCGCTTACGTGACCGAGCAACTCCAGAAGCGCCAGGGGCCGGTGGTGGCTTCAACCGACTACATCCGCGCCTATGCCGACCAGATCCGCGGCTGGGTGGACGGCTCGGGCACCGGCGACCGGGCCCGGATATATCGGGTGCTCGGGACCGACGGCTTCGGCCGCAGTGACTACCGCAAGGCGCTGCGCAGCTTCTTCGAGGTGGATCGCTACCACGTCGCCGTCGCCGCGCTCAAGGCGCTGGCCGACGACGGCATCGTCGAGGCCAAGCAGGTGGCCGAGGCGATCAAGCGGTACGAGATCGACCCGGCGGCACCGATGCCGACCACCGTATGAGCGCAACCGCCCAGCAGTTGGCGGTCACCGTTCCCGACATCGGGGACTTCGGCGAGGTGCCGGTGATCGAGATCCTGGTCTCCGTCGGGGACAGTGTCGCGCCCGAGGACCCGCTGGTCACGCTCGAATCCGACAAGGCCACGATGGATGTGCCGTCGCCGGCCGCGGGCACCGTGAAGGCGATCCACCTCAAGGTCGGCGACCACGTCTCTGAGGGCTCGCTGGTCCTTGATCTTGAGACCAGCCCGGGCGACGGGAGCCAGTCCGCCGGCGAGACGCAGGAGGCGTCGGCAGCACCGCCGCAGATGGTGGCGCAGAAGCCCACTCCGTCCGACGCGGCAAGCATCACGGAGATCGCTGCCGAGGCCGACGAGGCTCCGGCTCCACCGGCTCCACCGGCTCCGCCGGCGCGACCTGAGCCGAGCCGTACCCAGGCCAGCACCAACGGCGACTCACGTGTCTACGCAAGTCCCGCGGTAAGAAGGATCGCGCGAGAACTCGGCGTGGATCTGCAGGGCGTGGCCGGCAGCGGCCGGAAGGGTCGCCTGACGCCCGAAGACGTCCGGTCCGCGGCGCGTGGTGGCGTGGACGCAGCAGGCGACCGCACTGGCGCAGCGGCCGGGTTGCCCACGAACGGCAGCCTGGCCAGCCTCGGGCTGGCACCGTGGCCGGTCGTCGACTACGAGAAGTTCGGTCCGGTCGAGCGGGTCCAACGCACGCGGATCCAGCGAATCTCGGCGCCCAACCTGGCGCGCAATTGGGTGATGATCCCCCACGTCACGCACAACGACGAGGCAGACATCACCGAGCTCGAGGCGTGGCGCAGACAACTGAACGCCGAGCAGGGTAACGGCGGCGTGAAGTTCACCATGCTCGCCTTCCTGATCGCCGCGACGGTCTCGACGCTGCGCGAGTTCCCGACGTTCAACTCCGCGCTTGATGGCGAGGAGCTCGTGCTGCGCAAGTACTTCAATATCGGCTTCGCCGCCGATACCCCCGGCGGTCTGGTGGTGCCGGTCATCAAGGGGGCAGACACCCTGGGTCTGGTCGAGATCGCGAGCAGCCTCGCCGAACTGTCGAGCAAAGCGCGGGAAGGCAAGCTGGGACCGGCCGAAATGGCCGGCGGCACCTTCACGATCTCCTCCCTCGGCGGGATCGGTGGCACCTCTTTCACGCCGATCATCAACGCGCCTGAGGTTGCCATCCTCGGCGTCACCCGCTCTCAACTCAAGCCGGTTTGGGACGAAGCGACGGACAGCTTCCTGCCCCGTCTGATGCTGCCGTTGTCCCTGTCCTATGACCACCGAGTCATTGACGGCGCCGCGGCGGCACGTTTTGTCGCCCACCTGATCGGGGTCGTGAGCGACCTGCGCAGGGCGCTCCTGTGACCGTCGTAGAGGTCAAGGTCCCGGACATCGGCGATTTCGGCGAGGTCCCGATAATCGAGGTGCTGGTTGGCCCCGGTGACGCGGTGGCGCCGGAGGACCCGCTGGTCACGCTCGAATCCGACAAGGCCACCATGGACGTGCCGGCGCCGTTCGGCGGCACCGTCAAGGAGCTGAAAGTCGAGGTAGGCGACAAGGTCGCTCAGGGCTCGGTGATCCTGACCCTGGACACCGCGGACACGCGATCCGCGATCGAACCGGCCGAGTCAGCGGCCGCCGCCTCCGTTACGCCCACTGAACCATCGGCAGCGCCTGCGTCTCCATCCTCGTCCGCAGCGGCCTCCACCCCCCCCACGGCGAGCGGCCCGGGATCCCATGTCGTCGTCATAGGCAGCGGCCCGGGTGGTTACACCGCCGCGTTCAGAGCGGCCGACCTGGGCATGGAGGTCACGCTCGTGGAGCGTTACGAGACCCTGGGCGGCGTCTGCCTGAACGTCGGCTGTATACCGTCCAAGGCCCTCCTCCACGCCGCTCGGGTCATCGCCGAGGCCGATGAGATGGCAGAGCACGGAATCAGCTTCAGCCCACCGAAGGTCGACCTAGCCAAGCTGACCGCCTGGAAGCAGGACGTTGTCAGCAAGCTGACCGGTGGGCTGGCCGCAATGGCCAAACAACGCAAGGTCGAGGTGGTGACCGGCATGGCCGGTTTCACCGGCCCCCGTTCGATCGCGGTCGGCGGACGTGAGATCAGCTTCGACAGCTGCATCATCGCCGCCGGTTCGCGCTCGGTGACCTTACCCTTCCTGCCAGAGGATCCGCGCGTGATCGACTCGACCGGCGCACTGTCGCCTGGCGAGATCCCCGGTCGCCTGCTCGTCATCGGTGGCGGGATCATCGGTCTGGAAATGGCCACGGTCTACCACGCGCTGGGGTCGAAGGTCACAGTGGTCGAAATGCTGGACCAGCTGATCCCCGGCGCCGACGCAGACCTGGTGCGTCCGCTGCACAAGCGGGTCAAGGAGCGCTACGCCGGCGTGCTTCTGAGTACCCAGGTCACCGGTGTGACAGCCTCACAAGACGGTCTCCGCGTTTCCTTCTCCGCGGGCAAGGACCAAACCTTCGACCGCATCCTGGTCGCCGTCGGACGTGTTCCAAATGGCCGGACGCTCGACGCTGACCGCGCCGGTGTCCACGTCGACGAGCGCGGGTTCATCCCTGTGGATCGCCAGCAGCGCACCAACGTCCCCGGGATCTACGCCATCGGCGACATCGTCGGTGGTCCGATGCTGGCCCACAAGGCCACGCACGAGGCCAAGACCGCGGCCGAGGTGATCGCTGGAATCTCGGGCGCGGCGTTCGACGCCCTGACGGTGCCGTCGGTTGCCTACACCGACCCGGAGGTCGCGTGGATGGGGCTGACCGAGACCGACGCCAAGGCTCAGGGAATTGATTACGCGAAGGCCACCTTTCCCTGGTCCGCGTCCGGCCGCGCGCTCGGGCTCGGACGGCCCGAGGGTCTGACCAAGCTACTGTTCGATCCGGAGACCGACCGCCTGCTCGGCGCGGGAATCGTCGGCGTCGGCGCCGGGGATCTCATCGCCGAAACCGTGCTCGCGCTTGAAGCCGGGCTCAGCGCACAGGACATCGCGCTGACGATCCACCCGCACCCCACTCTGTCGGAGACCATCGCCTTCGCCGCCGAGCTGCAGGACGGCTCGATCACCGACCTGCTGCCGGCGAAGAAGAAGCAGCGCTAGGACTTGGGGCCGCGGCGCCGCAGGCGCCGCCACAGCCAGAGGCCGCCGATCACCGGCGCGCTGACGATGGCGACAAGCTTGGGCGTCGGCGGTTTCTCCGGCAGGCGACGTTTGACCCGAGCTTCATCCGGGGCCGGCATTGCGAACTCCTCAGCCGCCAGTACGTCGCGCGGCTCGTCGCCCACCAGATCGGCCGGCAGACGCAGCACCTCGGGTTGCAACGCCGGGTCGGGCGCGGGCACCACGAACACCTCCGCGGCCAGTACGTCGCTCGGCTTGCCGTCAGTTTTCTCGTCACTCATCAGCTCTGATCTTCCCAAAACCGACGGTCGAATCAAAGGCGTCAGACGCCACGTGCGATAATCTTAGTCCTCTGCACTGAGATCCTCGCGCGCTTCGGCACGTGAGGTGGTAAGCTCTACTTACGATTTATTAGTCCCTGTGGAAAGTGAAGACTTGATGACCCGCTTGCTACTTGTCCCGCTCGACGACGCGGTTGTCTTCCCAGGCATGTCCGTCACGCTGGCCGTGGACACCGCTGACGAGGAGCGCGTACTGCTCGTGCCTCGTCATGAAAATGAATTTGCCGGCGTAGGCACCGTCGCAACGGTTAGCGAAACCGTGCGCCTGCCCGGCGGTGGCCGCGCCGTCGTGGTCGAGGGCCTACATCGCGGGGTCGCCGGGGCCGCCATCACGGAGCCCAACGGTCGCCTGTACGTGGACGTCGACGAGCGACCCGACCCGACCGGAGAGGTCCCGCGGCGCGAGCTCCGCGAACTGGAGCGTGAGTACCGCGCGGTGGTCGAGGAGATCCTGGAACTGCTCGGCGCCGACAGCCGCGTCCAGTCGTTCCTGCGGGGCATCACTGAGCCCGGCGCCCTCGCCGACGCCACCGGCTACTCCCCAGACCTGAATTACGAGCAGCGCGTCGAGCTGCTGCAGCAGGTGGAAGTTGCCGAGCGACTGAAGCTGGCCCTGAGCTTCCAGCGCGAACGCCTGGCCGAGCTGCAGATCCGCAAGCGGATCCGTGATGACGTCGAGTCCGGCGCCGAGAAGCAGCAGCGCGATTACTTCCTGCGCAAGCAGATGGACTCAATCCGGCGTGAGCTGGGCGAGGACGACGCCTCGGTGGTCGAGGAGTATCGGACCAAGATTGCCGACGCCGGGATGCCGGATGAGGTTCGGGAGCAGGCCGAGAAGGAGCTGGGGCGCCTGGAGCGCGTCGGCGAGCAGTCTGGTGAGTCAAGCGTGATTCGCACGTACCTCGACTGGCTGCTCGCGGTGCCGTGGGACAAGCGCTCCGAGGAGCGTCTGGACCCGCAACACGCCCGCGAGGTTCTCGATGCCGACCACGCCGGTCTGGATGACGTCAAGGACCGCATCGTCGAATACATCGCCGTCAAAAAGCTGCGCCAGGAGCGCGGGATCTCCGAGGACAAGCGCTCGGGCGCAATCCTCACCCTGCTTGGGCCTCCCGGCACCGGCAAGACCTCGATCGGCGAGTCGATCGCGCGCGCCACTGGGCGTGAGTTCATCCGCATCTCGCTCGGTGGTGTGCGCGATGAGGCGGAGATCCGCGGCCACCGGCGCACCTACATCGGGGCCCTCCCGGGCCGCCTGGTCCGCGCCCTGCGTGATGCGGGCACGATGAACCCGGTGATCATGCTCGATGAGGTCGACAAGGTCGGCGCGGACTGGCGTGGCGACCCGAGTTCGGCGCTGCTCGAGGTCCTGGACCCCGCGCAGAACCACAGCTTCCGCGATCACTATCTGGACGTTGAGGTGGACCTCAGCGGGGTGATGTTCATCGCCACCGCGAACGTCGCCGACACCATCCCCGGCCCGCTGCTCGACCGCATGGAGGTCATCCGTTTCGACGGCTACACGACATCCGAGAAGGTCGCCATCGCCCGCGGCTACCTGTGGCCGCGTCAGCTGGACCGAAACGGGCTGCGCCCCGAAGAGGTCGAGATGGGTGACGATCTCCTGCACACGCTGGTGACCGAGTACACGCGTGAGGCTGGTGTCCGCAACCTCGAGCGGGAAATCGGCACATTGCTGCGCAAGACGGCAACGCAGATCGCCGGAGGCAAGGCCGTGGCCCCGGTGAGCATCGACCTCGAATCGGTGCGCGACGCGCTGGGCCGCCAGAAGTTCTTCCAGGAGTCGGCCATCCGCACCGCCGTTCCAGGCGTGGCAACCGGCTTGGCCGTCACGGGAGCTGGTGGCGACGTGCTCTTCGTCGAGGCGACGGCGATGCCGGGGAAGCCAGGCCTGACGCTCACCGGGCAGCTGGGCGACGTGATGAAGGAGTCGGCGCAGATCGCCCTCTCCTACGTGCGCGGGCATGCCGAGGATCTGCACATCGATCGCAGTCACTTCGAGGAGAAGTCCTTCCACGTGCACGTTCCGGCCGGCGCCATTCCCAAAGACGGCCCCAGCGCCGGGGTCACCATGGTCACCGCGCTGGTATCGCTGCTCACCGGACGGCCGGTACGCCATACGGTGGGCATGACCGGCGAGGTCACGCTTCAGGGCCGGGTGCTGCCGATCGGTGGTGTCAAGCAGAAGGTTCTGGCCGCTCACGCCGCCGGACTCACTGACGTGATCCTGCCCGAGCGCAACCGCGGCGATATGGATGAGGTCCCACAGGAGGTGCGTGAGGCCATGAGCTTCCATTTCGCGATGACCATTGACGAGGTACTCGCGGTCGCGCTCGAGACCGCGCCGGTGGCGTCCCCCGCCTGAGAGCCACCTCGCTCTACTCCGGCAACGCATGGCGGAGGCGTCGGATCGGGTTTTCACCCTCCGGCGCCTCCGTCGCCGCCTTGGCTTGCTTAGTTGCCGCCTTGGCCTGCTTAGTAAGTCGCGTAGCCGGTCCGGCTGATGATGAAGCCGTGGTAGGTCTTTGAGAAGCAGTCGACGCCAATGCTGCGGACCTGGCAGGTCACTGCGCCAACCGTGTCATCCCAGCCATCCGGGATCACCTTTGCGTTAGGCGCAGGTTCGCTGCTGCCGCCGCAGACGAACTTGGCCGCACCGTGGGGCGGCAGGGAGATGGTGTCGCCCCAAGCGGCCCGGCACCTGGCTGGCTGCGCCGGAGCGGCCCAGACACGCGCCTGAATCGAGCAGCGCGCCCCACTGGAACCAATCTCACAGCCGATATTGCTGCCGGCGACCGTGAAGCTGGGCTGGGCCAACGCCGGATGCTTGGCCGACAGGAAGGCCGCCGTCGGGGCGTTTGGGCGAAGTGTCTTGGTCACCGTCTTGGTCATGATCTTGGTAACGGTATGAGTGTGGATCACCGTGTGGACCTTGTTCCGGTAAACGGTGTGCACCTTGTTCCGGTACACCGTATGCACGATCGTCTTCACCGGGGCAGCATGGTGCGCAACCGTGTGGGTGGGCGGCACACTCGAGGTGGTCTTGGCCGGAACCGTCGTCTGCTTGGGGGTTGTCTCGGTGGGGGCGGCGGTCTTTGGCTTAGGGGCAGCGGTCTTTGTGGGGGCGGAGCTCGAGCCGGCCGAGCCGCCGGTGGCCGAGCTGCTCACCACCACAGTCTGGGTGCCACCATTGATGACGTCGCCCCCGCCGGCGGCGTGGCCGATGCTCGTGGAAGCGACGCTCAGCGGCCGCGCGGAAGCTGTCTGGAGCTGTGGTGCATGCTGCTTGGTGACCGGCGCCGAGCCACCGTTACCGGCCGGCGCCTTGACCAGGGTGGCTGCCGATACAACGCCTGCCGCTGTGGGTGTGGCGGTGGCACCGCCGCTCGCCGCCGGCGCGGTGGCGTTCGTCGTACTCGCCGGGGGTGTGGCCGAGCTGCCGCCGCAGGCGGCGACGGCCACCATCACGCCAAGCGCTGCCAGCGCCCGCGGGGAGTAGGTGCGCAGAGTGAGGTAGGTTCTAGACATGAGCATGACCCTGGCCGGCGACGAGCGTCGCGTTGTTGAATCTGTCCCGCATCAACTCCTTATCGGCGGCAAATGGAAAGATGGTGAGCACGGAACGCTTCCTGTCGAGGATCCGGCCACCGGAGAGGTGTTGGTGGAGGTGGCCGACGCCTCGCCCGCCGATGCTGTAGCCGCGTTGGCCGCGGCGGCTGAAGCTGGTCCGGAATGGGCCGCCCACGCTCCCCGCGAGCGCGCTGAGATACTTCGCCGCGCCTTCGAGACGATGATCGAGCGAGCCGACGACCTCGCGCTTCTGATGACGCTGGAGATGGGCAAGCCTCTGTCCGAATCCCGCTCGGAGATCGTTTATGCGGCCGAGTTCCTGCGCTGGTTCTCCGAAGAAGCGGTGCGCATCGACGGACGGTATGCGGTTTCCCCCAACGGCAGTGGACGGATCCTGACCATGGCGCAGCCGGTGGGCCCCTGTCTGTTGGTCACCCCATGGAACTTCCCCCTGGCCATGGGCACGCGCAAGGCGGCGCCTGCGCTGGCCGCCGGGTGCCCAGTCATCATCAAACCGGCACAGCAGACGCCGCTTTCAACGCTGGCCTTCGCCGAGATCCTGGAGGAATCCGGACTTCCCGCCGGCGTCGTCAACGTCATAACCTCAAGCCAGGCCGGGCCGACGACCGAGCCGCTCCTGTCCGACCAGCGTCTGCGCAAGCTTTCGTTCACCGGATCGACCGCGGTCGGACGTCTGTTGATGGCACAGGCTTCCGAGACGCTGCTACGGCTGTCCATGGAGCTGGGTGGAAACGCGCCGTTCCTGGTCTTCCAGGACGCCGATCTGGATGCCGCCGTCGAGGGCGCCGTGCTGGCCAAGATGCGCAACGGCGGGGAGGCATGCACGGCCGCCAACCGCTTCCATGTGCACGAATCGGTCGCCCAGGAGTTCTCCGAACGGCTCGCGCACCGGCTCGGCCGGTTGAAGGTCGGACGCGGGACCGAGCAGGGCGTCGAACTGGGACCGCTGATCGACGCCAAGCAGCGGGACAAGGTGGCCGAGCTGGTGGGCGACGCCATCGGGCGCGGCGCCACGCCCCTGACCGGTGGCCACGCTGTCGATGGGCCAGGTTACTTCTACGAGCCCACGGTGCTCGCCGGCGTGCCCGAGGACACACGTCTGCTCACCGAGGAGATCTTCGGGCCGGTAGCGCCGGTGGTCAGCTTCGCCAGCGAGGCCGACGCAATCCAGGCCGCCAACGCCACCGAGTATGGCCTGGCCGCTTACCTGTTCACCCAAGACTTCAAACGGGCCATCCGTGTCGCCGAGGCGCTGGAGACCGGCATGATCGGCCTAAACCAAGGCATCGTGTCCAATGCCGCTGCTCCCTTCGGCGGGGTCAAGCAGTCAGGCTTCGGCCGGGAAGGCGGCCACGAGGGCATCCACGAGTACCTCGAAACCAAATACATCGCGGTCAACCTCGACTAGAGATGGGAGATAGGGCTTTCGTGAGACCAAGGCCCGCGCGAAGGGGGCGGTGCCGTGGCCTGGACCGGTGCCCGGAGCCGTCTCTGGCCCGGGCCCGTGGCAGCGGTCATGCCTTTCACCAGCAGACTTCAACGCCGTAGTCGTTGAAGCGAGGGTCGCCGGTGATGATCGGCAATTGCTCGGCAATGGCTTGCGCAACGAGAACCCGATCAAACGGGTCGCGGTGGTGACCTGGAAGTTCGCGAACCTGCCAGGCATGCGTCGGGGTGATGGGCAGCCACGAGAAACCCGCGCTTTCAACCTGGTTTGGAAGGTCGTCTGGTGCTGTGAGCTTGCCGAGCGCCCGCTTGATCGCGATCTCCCACACGCTTGCCGAGCTGACGAGCGGCTCATTGGCAGGATCGGCGATAGCCGCCCGTGCGGCATGGGAAAGCGCCGCGTCGTCGCTCAGCCACCACAGCATGGCATGAGTGTCCACCAACATCCGGGTCACTCGGTGTACTCGGCAAACTCATCCGGCGTCTGGTCGAAGTCCTCAGCAATGACTATCTGCCCCTTCAAGGCGCCGGGGTGACGCGGAGTCGTTGGAGCGTGATACGCAACGATCTTTACCACCGGCGTTGGGCCGCGCCGGACGATGATCTCCTCTCCGGCTTCGGCACGCGCCACCAGCCTTGAGAACTGCGTCTTGGCGTCATGGATCGAAACGGGCTCCATATGCAGCTCACGCTATCGGACTTAGTCCCCTTAGTCCAGTGCCCGGTTCGTCAGCTGTCCGCGCAGGAGCGGTGCTGGTCGCAGCTGAGCTAGAGCATCCTGAGTCCGAGTGGTGTCTCGGGCGGATAGACGGGTACGGCGCCGCCGGTGACAGCATCGACATGCGCGAGCGCTGTGTAGGACTTGGCGCTGTAGGAGGCATCGAACGCCGGCCGAACCACAGGGCGTCAGCCCTATGGCCCCACCTGCTTCAGCCTGAGAGTGCGTCAGTCGATAGGAGGGTAGATGACGTCCATCTCAGAAATCGCCCCCACCGGCGCGGTGCCCCGCTCGTCGGTGGCCGAGAGACTGGCAGGACGGGCGGCCATCGGCGTGCTGGTTGCCGGGCCGGTGGCGTTTGTCGCGGCTGGGTTTGGGCTGCTGAGCAGCGCGACGCTGGACTGGCTCTGGACTTGGGGCACCAGCTACCTGTTTCTGCTCGGGACGGTGGTGTGTGCCATACGCGCTGGTTCCCGAAACCAGGATCGCGGGGCCTGGATCGCCTTCACGGCCGCGCTCGTGTGCTGGACCTTTGCCAACTTCTACTACGCGTTCGCTTACTACCCCGCCCCACCGCCGGCCGGACTGTCTTGGAGCGACGCAGGGTATCTCGCTTTCCCGATCTTTTTCGCGGCGGGTGTGCTGCGGTATGTGCGGGTCCGGTTGCGACGGGTACCGCTTAGCGCGTGGCTCGACGCCGGGATCGTCGCGCTCGGGGCGGGCGCCGTGATCGCTGCGGTGATCTTTGCCGGAGCGACGGTCCACGCCAATAGCTTCTCGGCAGTCATTTCCACACTTGGCTACCCGATTGAGGATGTCGCCGTGGTTGGGCTGCTGGTGGGGGCCGGGTCGGTACTCGGGTGGCGGTTGGGCGCCGTTGGTCATCTGATCGGCGCGGCCATTCTGTGCATCACGATCGGCGACGTACTGACTCTCACCGCCGTACTCGAGGGAACCACCTACGGCGGCGCTTGGGCCAACGCCGGTTGGTCGGCGGGGGTGGCCCTGCTCGCTGCCGCTGCACTGGTAGAGGTCGACACCGGCCCTCGTCGGCGCCCGCCGGGTGCCCTGGCAGCAAGCGCGGTGCCGATCGCGGCCGCCGTGGCCGCGATGATCATTCTGATGCTGGCTGACCCGCTTAACCTCGGCCCAATTGCCCTGGGATTGGCGGTTGCGGCCATAGCGACGGTCATCGTTCGGCTGGTCCTCTCGGTGCGCGAGGTTCAACGCCTTGCCGACAGCAGCCGTCTGGCGCTGACCGACGAGCTCACCGGCCTTCCCAACCGCCGCCGGCTACTCCGCGACCTTGCCGACACGTGCGCGAGCGGTACGCCACATCAGCTGATGATGTTCGACCTCGACGGCTTCAAACACTTCAACGACTTTCACGGTCACAGCGCCGGCGACGAACTGCTGGCTTCGCTAGCCGCCGCGCTCAACGCATCTCTACCGTCTGGAGGGCGAGCCTACCGCTTGGGCGGAGACGAGTTCTGCACGCTCGCACCGTCGGGGACTACCGACAAGGCCGGAAACCCACTCGGCGGCGCCCAGATCACCGCCCTCACGGCATCCGGCCGCGACTGGTCGGTCGCGCCTTCGTGGGGCTCGGTGCAGTTGGGGCAGGAGGCCAGCGATCCGGCCGGCGCGCTCAGCCTCGCTGACCGCCGCATGTATGAGCGCAAGCGCCGGAGGCCCGGCGGGGCCCGCTACCAGGTCCGCGATGCGCTCCTGCTGGCGCTGGGTGAGCAACAGCCGCCGCTGCGGGCCCACACCCAGGAGGTCACTGATCAAGTGGAGCGCTTGGCCCGCCAACTCGGGTTGCCCGATGACGCCGTGGATGACGCCATCCGCGCCGCGGAGCTCCACGACATCGGCAAGCTCGCCATCTCCGCCAGCATCCTGGAGAAGCCCGGTCCCCTGGACGACGAGGAGCTCGCCGTGATGCGCACCCACACGATTGTCGGCGAACGCATGCTCCGGGCCGCCCCCGCGCTACGGTCGGTGGCGGTGCTCGTGCGAGCCAGTCATGAGCGCTGGGACGGCAACGGCTACCCCGACGGCCTGGCCGGGGAGGCCATCCCCTTGGCGTCGCGAATCGTGGCGGTGTGTGACTCGTTCGACGCGATGATCGCCGAGCGGCCCTACCGACCGCCGAAGACTCCAGCCGAGGCGCTCGCCGAGCTGCGTCGCTGCGCCGGCACGCAGTTCGACCCTCAAGTCGTCGAAGCCTTCGGCGCACTCATCTCGTCGGAACTTTCCCGCTGACGCTGGCTGTGAACAGCGCATCGGCAGCTCTACGATCGGGCGATGATCCGCGCGGCCGGCCTGGCTGATGTCGATTCGGTGGCCGAGTTGTACGAGCGCTCCTACGGGACACTGAGCTTCCTGCCGACCCTGCACACGTTGGAGGAGCACCGCGCTTGGTTCAGGCAGGTCGTCGCCGCAGGGGAGGTGTGGATTTGGGAGGAGTACGGGCTGAACCTGGGCTTTATCGTGCTTGGTGACGCGACAGTCGACTACCTGTATGTCGAACCGGAGATGACCGGTCGCGGCATCGGCAGCGCGCTGCTCGAGCACGCAAAGGCGCGGCGTCCTGCCGGATTCAGCCTGTGGACATTTCAGCGCAACCGGGGCGCCCGTCGCTTCTACGAGAGACACGGGCTCTGCGTGATCCGACTGACGGATGGTGAGGAGAACGAGGAGAAGACGCCGGATGCGCTCTATGTTTGGCCGGCCTCCAGCATCGCCGATCCCCAGGCATAACGCTCGCTGCGCAGCAGCCGATCCTGCGGCTCATGACCGTCTGCGTAATTGACTGAAGGCCCGACGTCGAGCCGGAACTGCGTTCGGCGCTCTACTACTGCGTCCGGCGCTCCGGAACTGCGCCCGGCGCTACTGCGGGTACGCGTCGTCGGCGACGTCGCTGAGCAGGAACCCTGCCGCTCCGAGCACGCCACGCTGATCAAGCCGACGCAGACGCCCGGCCGCCTCCGGGTCCTCTTGAGCCACCCATAGCGCGGCGGCCGCTGTGCCGTGCAGCTCGCGCAATCCACAGGCCTCTGGCTCATCCATGGCCGCCCGCAGCCAGCCGAGGTCGTCAGAGATACGCCGCGGCCTGGTCAATGGTGGCGAAGCCCAAGGGTCTTGGTCCGCGCGACGCTCAGGCACACCTGGTGCACGCGTCAGTGCGGTCCGAAGCGCACCCATCCAATCCGGTCCCTCAGCCACAAGCTCAAGCGTCAACACACAACCCACAGTACTCCTCTCGCTTCCGCGTCCAGGAATGAGAGCGGCCGGGCACTACCCTTGGGACGCGGGGAGCCGCCCGGCGAATCGCTGCTCCGGACGCGGAAGTGGTGTCGGTCGAGAGCGCCGCTGCAAGTACACTTCAAGTACCGCTCTGGGTCCTCTGTTCTTCTGCCCGCTGCGAAACGCACTCACAGAAGAGCGGGAAGGGACCGCGTTGTCCCAGCCATCAGACCCAACCGGCGGGTTCCAAGTCAGGCTTCAGACCAACCGCCGCACTGCCGTTCTCGGCGTGGACGGCGAGTTGGACCTGGCCACCGTGGGACAGTTTGGGGATGCGTTCGAGAGCCTCAATCTGGACGCCGACGGCTTCCGTCACGTCGTTCTGGATCTCCGTGGACTGACGTTCATGGACGCCACGGGCATCGGTGAGCTGCTCCGCCAGAACCGCGACGCTGCAATGAATCGCTGCAACTTCGCGGTAGTGCGCGGGCGTGAATCAATCAGCCGCCTGTTGGCGATAACCAACGTCGACGCCATGCTCGTCCTCGTGGACAGTCCCGAGGACCTTGCGCCGCCAATCGCCGGAGCGCCCCGCTACCGGCCCGTTTAATCGGGCCCGAACTACCTTTTCCATCGAGCCCCAATCAATCCAGGACCGGACAGTCGCAGACTGACGGTCGCAGACTGACGGTCGCAGACTGACGATTGCGTCAGGCGACCTTGATCAGGACGATCGTATTGACGGCGAAGAGCACCGCGAACAGGACGGTCCAACGGTTGAGGTTGCGCTCGACCAGAGATCCGCCGCCGCCACCGAACGGGCCGCTACCACCCCCGGTACCGCCGCCCATGCCAAAGCCCGACAGGCCGGAGTCCTTGCCGGAGTGCATGAGCACCAAGAACACCAGCATGACGCTGATGAACACCTGGATCACGTCGAGCACGAAAGTCATCTCGGGCGGTGATGGTAGCCGCTTTCCGGAAGCCGGGCCACACCTCTGAACGGCCGCCCCGGCAGCGTCAAGGCCGGTGGGGGTCGACGCCGGGGCCCACGACCCCGTCCTCGCCGAGATCATCCAGCCGGTGCATCAGCTCGACCGCCTCAGCCCGCAGGGTCGAGTCGACCGCCTCATAGTCCTCGTGGGACAGCTTGCCGGTCTGGTGGTCGAGTTCCGCGTCCCGGATCTCCCGGTACTTGGCGTCGCGCGCCGCCTCGAGATCGATTCGCTGCATCGATTCGCGAAACTCGACGGGGTCCGGAGCACCGACAGCGACGGAGCTTCGCCGCAGCGGAGCGCTGACCAGCCATACCACGCCGACCAGCAATACCACGAGGATCAGATACGCCAAGGTCGTGTCCCGCCGGACTATGCGAGTTCGCGCACGGCCACGCGTGGTGGTTGGGTGCGGGTTCGCCGGCGCCGAGCCACCCGCGCCGGCGGCACCAGGGAGATCAGCCCCCCCAGGAAGATGATCGCAGCGCCGGCCCACAGCCAGGTCACGAGCGGCGAGACGATCAGCAGGAACTGGATCGGGTATGGGTGCTTGAGGTACTGGTTGGCGATCCCCTGGACAGCCTGGTCACGAGCGATCCAGAAGTTGCTTCGGTTCAGCGCCAGGTTGAGCTCCGCCTGTTGCTCGCGCGGAGGGAAGTGCTTGCGTACCTGCGTGACAAATGAGTTGTACTCATTGGTGAAGAGCCTGTCGCCTTTGTCCACGAGCGGCCGCAGCGGGGTGAGATCCGCGGCCGCCACGGTCCAGATGTCCCGCACCGGCCCGGCGTCCAGCCCGATTTGGCTGTCGGCGTTCGAGCTGTCGAAGAAGCGACCTATGAAGCCGTCGGATGTGTTGGTGGACGGGTAGAAGCTCTGCATCGTGTGCAGCCGCGTGACCGGATGGCCGTGCTTGGTCACACGGAGGATCGCTCCAAACGAGATCCTCTCGGCGCCGACCCGCACGGTCTGTCGCACGTAATGGAAGCCGTAGCCGTCGTTGTAAGCGGTCTGGCCGGGTCGCAGTGTCACGTTGCGGGAGTGCTGGAACGACGACGACGCGGCGACGCCGATCAGCATGACGGCAAAGCCGAGGTGTGCGATGTAGCCGCCGTAGCGGCGGCGATTGCGCCGAACCAGGGCGAGCACGGCCACGGGCCAGGGGTCGCGCGTTATGGACCGCCGGGCCGCGGCGCCACGGTAGAACTCCTGCAACACGGTGCCGATCACGAAACCCCCGAGCCCGAACATGACCACAGCCAGGGGCTTGCGACCAGCATCGGTGAGGGCCAGAACCATTCCGGTCACCACTACACCGAGAGACACCGGCCAGACAAACTGCCGGCGGAGGTTGACCACCGTCCCGCGGCGCCAGGCGATGAGCGGCCCGACCCCGCTCAGCAGGACCAGGATGAGCGCCAGAGGCACCACGAACGGGGTGAACGCCGGGGGCCCGACAGATACCTTGATACCGGTCACCGCCTGAGAGATCAGTGGGAACAGCGTCACCCAGAAGATCACGAACGTGATCGCCACGAGCACCATGTTCTGCAGCAGGAACATGGCCTCGCGCGAGACCAGCGAGTCGAGCCGATGCTCGGAAGCCAGCGCATCACGGCGCCAGACGACCAGCCCCACCGAGGTGACAAACATGATTCCCAGGAGGATCACGAACGGAATTCCGAGCGTAGACGCGCCGAAGGCATGAATCGAATCGAGCACACCGGATCGCACCAGGAAGGTGCCGAATATGGCCAGCGTGCCGGACATCAGCACCAGCGACACGTTCCAAACCTTCAGCATCCCTCGCTTCTCCTGGATCTGGATCGAGTGGATGAAGGCGGTGGTCACGATCCAGGGCATCAGCGCCGCGTTTTCGACTGCGTCCCAACCCCAGTAGCCACCCCAACCGAGCTCCGTATACGACCAGCGCGCCCCCAGGATGATGCCGAGCCCCAGGCATAACCATGCGGCCAGCGCAAAACGGCGGGTGTCGCGGATCCACTCGGAGTTGAGTCGACCGGTGATCAGCGCGGCGACGCCGAATGCGAAGGGGATCGCCATCAGCGTGTATCCGGTGTAGAGCATCGGCGGGTGAAACATCATGCTCGGGTGCATCAGGAGCGGGTCCAGGCCGGCACCGTTGGCTGGCGTCAAGGCTGTCGACGTCGTCTGGAACGGGTTGGCCGCGAAACACGCGATCGCCGCGAAGAAGCCGTCCAGCCCGAGCAGCACCGCGGTGGCGTAGGGCGCGATCTCACGCAGCCGGCGACGCGTCAGATACAGCGCGAGGCTCGACCAGAGCGAGGACAGCGTCACCCATAGCAGCAACGAGCCCTGCTGGGAGGACCATGGCGCCGTCAACTTGTAAAAGACGGGGATGGCCGCCGCGGACGTGTCCGCCACGACCTTGAAGCTGAACTCGTCGCGCAGAAACGCGATCTCGAGCAGCACAAAGGCGATGATGCTCAGCGCAGCCAGCGCATACACGGCGCGGCGGCCGGAAGCTACCCATTCATCTCGGCGCGTTTGCGCCCCGTAGACCGACGCGCCGATTCCGTACAGGCAGACAGCCAGGTCGAGGAGCAGGATGACGCGCCCAAGCTGCGCCATCAGCTACCGACGACCGCTGGGCCGGCGGGGATCCCGGCCGTGTTCTTGAGAGCCCCGGAGACAGCCTGATACTTAGACGGGCACTTGGTGGTCAGAGAGTTCGGCTGACCGACGAACTTCCCGCCCTGATCGGTCACCGTGACCATCACCGGGCGCCCCTGCGCGAACGGGTCCGGAACCTCGCCTGTGTAGTTGACCGCCACGGCGACCCTGCGCTTGGGATTGAGCACGCTGAAGTCGGTCTCCTCCCCGATCCGGCGGATCGAGCCGTTCTCGACGGTACCGGCCAGGATGTACTGCCCCCCTGGGCGGGCCTTGTTGAGAAGTTGCGATGCGGTCAGTTCGTCGCGACCGGCGCTGAAGCTCACGTAGATGAGCGCGCTTGCCAGCAGCAGGGCTGCGGTCAGGGCGACCGTCAACCGGATCGCACGTTTGCGATTCGGGTCCATTCGAGGTGAGATTGTCCCACAGAGACCGGGCCAGGGGCTCCCCGGCCCGCTCTGTTCGTTTACTTATTTGAGACGATCGCGCGCGGCTTTGGCCCAACTGTCGGTGATCTCGCGCACAAACTTGGCCTGCGAGGCGGCCAGGTGCCCGATCCACTCGAGCTCATCCTTGGCCGAGCTCTGCTGGACGCTGGTGGCGATCGTCTTGAGCGCTCTTTCGTAGCTGGTCAACGTGCTCTCGCCCGCTTCGCGACCGAAGTCGATGATCTTCTCGTTCAGTTTGCGAAGCCGCTCAGCGATGACGTCGACCTGAACGTTCTCCGTGTTGACGTGGATGCTGACGCGAGGCGCACTCTTGGCGGCGGGCTTGCTCGCCGCTGACTTGCTCGCCGCTGACTTGCTCGCCGCGGATCTGGCCGACGGACGCTTCGCCGCGGTGGACTTCGCCACTGAGGGCTTCGCCGTGGCGGACTTCACCGCTGCGGGCTTTGCCGTGGCGGACTTCGCCGTCGCTGGCTTCGCCGAGGACGATTTTGCGGCCGTGGGCTTCGCTGAGGCGGACCTGGATGCGGTCGGCTTGGTGGACGCTGCTCGACTCGCAGCGGGCTTGCCTGCCCTGGACTTGCTTGCGGTTGCCTTGCTCGCGGCGGTCGTCGCGGCACCCGCCTTCCGCGCAGTCGCCCGGGCCGGGGTCGGCTTACCGGCGGCCGACTGGGCCGAGGTGCTCCTCTGGGCGGCGGGATTACTCGGGCTCGATCCGGATCTGCGGGCCTGCGGCATCTTTACTCCTTTGCACGAACGTATGCGGTAGCTGGTGGTGGGCCGAGGCGGGGCGATGATCGCTCGGGGAGGATCCTCCCGGCCCGGCTCAGGTGACCTGTCGTCGAAGATCCCGGCAGGTCAGCCTTCTCATTTGGTGAGCATGCGGAGCGAACCGCACCGCGTCGAGCGTAGCGCCGTCGGCGACCGCGAGCGCGATACGGCCAAGCCGCTCTCCACCGCAGCGACCCACTAGTTTCCCAGCCATGTTCGACATCCGCACCCGTGCCGCCGACAGCCGCGCGCGCACCGGCACGCTGCATCTGGCCAACGGCGAGGTGCAAACGCCGGCGTTCGTGCCTCTGGCCACTCGCGGAGCCGTCAAGATGCTCGACCCCCGGGACGTGGAGGCGCTCGGTTACGAGATGGTGCTCGGCAATACGTTTCACCTGTACCTCTCCCCCGGTCCCGACCAGATCAACGCCTACGGAGGCCTCGGGGCGTTCATGCGCTGGCGCCGGCCGATAATCACGGACTCCGGCGGGTTTCAGGTCTTCTCGATGGGGCACGGTGGCGTGGCCGATGAGATAAAGGGTCGCGGGCGCACGGGCACCGGAGGCAGCTCGCGCAGCAGCATCCGCGCCATCACCGAGGAGGGTGTCCGGTTCCGCTCATACGTGGATGGCGGTGAGCGCTTCATGGCACCCGAGACGTCGATGGCCGTCCAGGCCGCCCTACATTCGGACATCGCACTCGTCTTTGATGAATGCACGCCCTTCCATGTCACCCGCGATTACACCGCCCGGTCCACGGCCCGCACCCACCGTTGGCTCGAGCGCTGCCTCGACTGGCATGAGCAGAATGGTCCTTCCGACCAGGTCGTCTACGGAATTGTCCAGGGGGGCGTCGAACCTGACCTACGCGTCGAGTCGGCCGAGACGGTGGCCGCCAGCCGCTGCCGTGGAATCGCGATCGGGGGCTCCCTCGGGCAGGACAAGCCGCAGATGCATGGCGTCGTGGACTGGACAACGGCTGCCCTGGAACGCGTAAGTCCCGAACGGCCCAGGCACCTGCTGGGCATCGGAGATATCGACGATCTGCTGGTCGGGGTCGGTCTCGGGATCGACACGTTCGACTGCGCCATGCCCACGCGTCTGGCCCGCCACGGTGTGGCGATCGTGCCCGAGCCAACGGCCCGCTGGCGAGCCGATCTGGCCAAGTCGCGCTACCGCGGGTCGCAGGAGCCGATCATGGACGGCTGTCCCTGCCCCGCCTGCAGTGCCGGTTTCACCCGTGGCTATATCCACTATGCCGCCAAGGCGGGCGAAACCACAGGCCCGCGGCTGCTCACGCTGCACAACTTGAGCTACATCCAGCGGCTCATGGCCGACCTGCGTGACGCCATCGACCGGGCTGAGCTGGCCGACACGGCGGCTGCCTTCATGGCCGGGGCCGCACCGTCGGTGCGCTGACGCGCGCGACCGGTTACTTCGTGTACTTGGAGATGAGTTGCTGAACCTGGCTGACGGCATCACGCCAACCGTGGGCCACGATCTGCCTGTACTGGACGACCGAAGCAGACCCCTGGTGTAGAGCCACGACCAGGACCACCACGACCACCACTACGAGGAGCAGCAGCGTCAGAATTGCGCCGAGCCGACGACCGGTACGGCGGGTATCGCGCCGTGGCGCACCCGATGCCGGGACCTCCTGCTGAACCGGGCGCCGCGCCGGGACGGTCCTGGGCGGACGCGGTGCAATCGGCGCAGCCGGCGCGCGCTGAACCACTCTCGTCTCCTGGGTGGGGTGGTCGCGGTCACGGGCCGGAACCACCCGCGTTGCCGCCGTGCTCATGCCCAGGTGACGCGTGGGCGCCTCGTCCGACCACGGTGAGATCCCCTGCGCTCCGTCGGCGATCAGCTCTGACAACTCGGTGGCGGTGCGAGGGCGCTCCTCGGGAACGACGGATATGGCTAGCGCCACCGACTCTGACAGCGCGGTCGGCACATGCGGATTTATGCGCTGCAGCGGAATTGGTGACTCGCGCTGCTGCTTGAGCGCCAGCTCCGACAGCGAGTTGGCTTCATACGGCAGCCGTCCGGACAGGAGCTGGTAGGCGACCACTCCGAGGGAGTAGAGATCGGCCTGGGGGCCGGCCTCTTCCCCGCGGGCCTGCTCCGGCGAGAGATAGGCCGCAGTACCCAGCACCGAGCCAACCTGCGTGATACTCGACTGGCCGGTGGCCCGGGCAATGCCGAAGTCGGCGAGCTTGACCACTCCGCTCTCCGAAACCAGAAGGTTGCCGGGTTTGACGTCACGGTGAACCACGCCGTTGCGGTGGGCGTAGTCCAGGCCGCGACAGGCCTGCGCGATGATGTCGATCGCCTGGTCGACATCCAGATGGCCCCGGTCGCGCAAAATCTCCGCGCAGGACTGGCCTGGGACGTACTCCATCACGATGAAGTGCTGGTGAGCCGACCCATCAAAGCCCGAGTCGAAGACCTGGACGATGTTGGGATGCACGAGTCGCGCCGCCGCCAGCGCCTCCCGTCTGAAGCGCGAGACGAAGGTCGGGTCGTCGGCCAGGTGCTCGGCCAGCAGCTTTACGGCCACGTGGCGCTCGAGCCGCTCGTCGAGGGCCAGCAGAACGGTGGACATGCCGCCCACCCCGAGACGCCCCTCGACCCGGTAGCGGCCGTTGATGACCGATGCAGTGCTCATCAGAAGCCGCCCCCGTTACCGGACCCGCTGGTGGTCGTGGAGTCGGTCGGACTGCTCGTCGCGGGAACCGTATCGGTGGACGTGTCGGTCGACGTGTCGCCCAGGCCCGAGCCGCCGTTCGGTGTGGTGGTTGACGTAGACGTCGTCGTCGACGTCGTGCCGGTCGGCCCGACGCCCCCCGTAGTGCTGGTCGTCGACGTCGACGGCTGCGTGTAGGTCTGCGTGGAGACCGTGGTCGTGGTGATGGTCTGAGTGAAGGTGGGGATGGTCTGCGTGGCGGTCGTAGTCGTGGTTGTCGCGGTGCGGGTCTTGGTCGTGTGCGTCTTGACCGTGGTTGTCGTCTGCGTCGCGCATTGCTGGCTGGTCAACCGGGCAATCGTGCTCGCCCCCTGATTCAGGTTGGCGACGAGTGTGGAGTTCACACCGCCGAACCCACTCAGGGCGTTCTGGAAATCCGCCAGGTAACGCTGAGCCTGCCCGCACTCACCGCCATCCAGGGCCTGCGTGATCTGGTTGAGCTGGCCGCTCAACGTGCTCGCTTCGGATTGTGAAAGCCAACGACCTCCGCTACTGCCGCAGCCCACGATCGCGGACGCGGCGAAGCCGACGCCAGCAGCAACGAATGCCCTGTGTGCGAAGCCCATCCCCGATCGACTTTAGCCACTGCTGCGGCCAAAACCGGTATCTGGGGGCCCTCTGGGCCCAACTGCAAGCTATTGCCCGAAGCTCAGCCGTTCCGCCAGAGCGTCAGGCAGTCGCGCCGCGCGGATGGCCCAGGCGGCTCCCTCGATGTCGTATTCGACCCGCCGGTAGGCGGCGGTCCAGCCCTCCATATCGAGCTCGAGCCAGGCGGCGCGGGGATCCCCGTCGCGTGGCTGGCCCACGCTGCCTGGGTTCAGCAGCCAGTAGCCGACCCCGATATCGAGCTCATCTCCGTCGTGCTGCGTCTCCCCGGTGGCCGTCTCACCGTCGAAGCGATGGAAGGCAAGGGCCACGTGGGTGTGACCCACCACGCTGACCCGCTGCGGTTGGACCTCGAAGGCGAGCTCAGCCTGGAGCGGTGAGAGCACGTACTCCCAGACCGGATCGCGCGGGCTCGCGTGGTACAGACTCACCGTCTGCCCCTCGTCGTAGGCTTCCAGCGTCTCGAGAAACGCGCGCGTTGCGTCGGAGATCACGCTCGTCGTCCATTCCGCCGCCCGTCGCGCCCCGTCCGAAAAGTCCGCCACTGAGAGCGAACCGATCACCCCGAGGTCGTGGTTCCCGGCCAGGCAGATGTCAGCATGCTCCCGCACGAGCTCGACGCACGCATCCGGATCGGCGCCATAGCCGACGGTGTCGCCCAGGCACCAGATGGCGTCGCACTGGGCGGCACGGATCTGCCCGAGAACTGCCTCGAGCGCCTGCCGGTTGGCGTGTATGTCGGAGATGATCGCTACCGGCACGGCATCGGTGCTCCCGCGGTCGAGATCAGCCGGAAGCGCTATTCCTCGTCGTCGAGCGGATCGTCGCCCAGGGGGCGGTCACCGCCGAACTCGGGAAGGCTCTTGATGTTCTCGCGGGTCAGCCACTTCGCGTAGTTGTCCTGCATGGCATCTATCAGCTCGTGCATGAACTTCGGCGAGAGGTTCACCCGGGCCACCACCACGCCGGGGACCTCGTCGTCCTCGATCTCGTGGTCTACGCGCGCGAACGTGATCGTGAACTCGTAGTCGGAATGACTGACGTTCGCGAAATTCGAGTAATGGCCGGCCATCAACTCCGGCGAAAAGTGAATATTTATGTGACGGTCGGGCTGCTGGGGTTGATCCATAAGTACTTAGTATCCCATCGGTGCGTGTTCTCGTCGTCGCCGTGGGCCGGCTGCGCCCGCCATTCGTGGATGACGTGGCCCATTACGCCAAGCTGCTCGGGCGCTACGCAAAGCTCGAACTGATCGAGGTCCGCGAGGACGCTGCCGTGGCCGCCCGTATCCCGGACCGAGCGTTCGTCTCCCTGCTCGATGTGGCTGGAACCCCTTTCGATTCGATCGGCTTCAGCGTGTTTCTCGAACAGCGGCGGGTCAGCGGTCGTGCGCTGTGCTTCGTGATCGGAGGCCCGTTCGGCGGTCTGAAGCTCGACCGGGCCGACCACCAACTCTCCCTTGGGCCGATAACTCTCCCCCATCAGCTCGCCCGCGTCGTGTTGCTCGAGCAGATCTACCGCGGCCACAAGATCATCGCCGGCGAGACGTATCACCATTAGCGCGGCCGCCTCGACCCGGCAGCGCCTCTGGGCTGGCCGCGTGGTGGATCATTAGGCCATGGCCGAGCGTCATTTTGCCCGTCGCCTCGTCCTGTTGCTTGTGGCCCTGGTCACGGTCACGCTCAGTGGCGCAGTCGCCTTCGCCGCGGCCGAGCACACCTCGATTGGCTACGGCTGCGCCTGGGCGCTGGACAAGATCACCACGGTCGGGGCCCTGCCCACGCCTGAGGACACCGATGGTCGCGTGATCCTCGCCGTCCTCGAACTCTTTGGGATAGGTACGCTCTTCTACGGCCTGGCGACCGTCGCCGAGTTCTTCGTCTCCGGGCAGCTGAGCGGCCTCCTGGAGCAGCGCCGTATCCAGAAGATGATCGACTCCTACACAGACCACTTCATCGTCTGCGGCTACGGACGCGTAGGCCGACAGGTGGCTCGCGACCTTCGGGCCAACCACGCCGAGGTCGTCGTGATCGACCCCAATCCCGACAATCGCCCATCTGCACAGCACGACGGGGTGGCCTATATCGAAGGGCAGGCCTCCCACGATGAGGTTCTGCTGCACGCGGGAATCGAGCGCGCAGCAGCCGTGATCGCCTGTGTGGACTCGGACGCCGAGAACATCTTCATCGCGCTCACGGCGCGCGAGCTCTCGAGCCAGGTGCGCGTGATTGCTCGCGCGGCAATCGACGAGACCAAGCGCAAGCTGATCCATGCGGGCGCCGACGAGGTGATCTCCCCCTACACAATGGCGGGCAGCGAGATGGCGCGGCGAGCCCTGACGCCGGGGCTCCCATCATGAGCGATCCGATCGCCGAACTGAGGACGGCGCTGAGTGCTGCTGCCACTGCCTTGCGTGGCAGTGGCAGCGAGACGGACCTCAGCTCGACGATGAAGCTCGAACATCCCAAGCGGGCCGACCAAGGGGACTTCGCGACCAACGCCGCCATGCTGCTGGCCCCGGCGCTCCGGTCGCCCCCCCGCGATATCGCCGCTCAGCTCGGCGGGCACCTGCAGGATCAGCTCGGCGGGGCACTCAGCCGTTACGAGGTGGCCGGTCCCGGCTTTCTCAATCTGGTGATGTCCGATGATTGGCACCGCGCGGCGTTGCGTGACCTCCTGGACGCCGGGGCGCGCTTCGGCTCAGATGGCGCCGCCCACCCCGAGCGGATCCTGCTGGAGTTCGTCTCGGCCAACCCCACCGCTGTGCTGGTGGCCGCCAGCGGTCGTCACGCGGCCTACGGCGACTCGCTTGGTCGCATCCTCGAGCACCACGGCCACACCGTCTGGCGGGAGTACTACTTCAACGACGCAGGCACTCAGATCCGTCGGCTGGGTCAGTCGGTTCGAGCGCGAGCGCTAGGCCAGGAGCCGCCCGAGGACGGCTACCAGGGCGAGTACGTGACCGACCTGGCCGCGGAGATCGAAGGCGCCGGTGACGAGTCGATCGACATCGATGTGATCGCGCGCCGTGCCGTTGATCTCCTGCTCGGGAAGATCCAGGCGACGCTCATCCGCTACGGCGTCTCCTTCGACACCTTCTTCAGCGAGCGCACGCTGCACGAGGGCGCGCCCAGCGCCCTCGACCGCGCGGTCGCCCAGGTTCGCGAGGCCGGGCACGTCTACGAGCACGACGGTGCCGTGTGGCTGCGGACAACCACCTTCGGCGATGACAAGGACCGGGTGCTGATGCGCTCGGGCGGGGAGCCGACCTACTTCGCCGCGGATGTGGCCTACATGCTGAACAAGCGTGACCGCGGTTATGAGCGCCAGCTACTCCCGGTGGGCGCCGACCATCACGGCTACGTGGCGCGGCTGAAGGCGGCCTTTCAGGCACTCGGCAACGACCCTGCCCGGCTGGAGATCCTCATTCTCCAATTCATGCACCTGGTGGAGGGCGATCAGCGTGCCGCCATGTCCAAGCGGCGCGGGGATTTCGTGACCCTTGACGACCTGCTCGATGAGATCGGCGTGGATGCCACACGCTATTTCATGCTGCAGAGCTCGCACGAGCGCACGCTCGACCTCAATCTCGATCTGGCGCGCTCGCAGTCGTCGGAGAATCCGGTCTTTTACATCCAGTACGCCCACGCTCGCATTGCGTCGATGCTGGCCAGGCTGGGTGATCAGCGCGTGGGTCTGGCTGTCGCGGCCGGAGCCGATTGGAGCTCGCCAGCGGGCGAGCTCCACACCTCTGAGCGGGACCTGATCCGCAAGCTCCTGTCCCTTCCGGAGGAGATCGCGGAGGCCGCCGAGCGCCGGGCGCCGCACCGAATCGCCGCCTATGCGCTCGAGCTGGCCCAGGAGTTCACGGCCTTTTACCGCGACTGCAAGGTGGTCGGCGCCGAGCCGCAGTCATGCGAGTCGTTTCGGATCGGCCTCTGCGTGGCCGCCCAGACGCAGTTGGCGCTGGTGCTCGGGCTGCTGGGCGTCAGCGCGCCAGAGTCCATGTAGGTAGGCGGCGGGCTCAGATGAAGTTCTCGAGCTCGTCGGCCAGCCGCTGGGCGTCGTCGGTGTCCAGCGGCGCGGCTCCGGGGAGTCGGGTGGCCGCCGCTCGTCTCGATCGCCGGCGCCATTTGGGCAGCGTGTAGGCGAGCAGCGCGAGACCGCCGACGAACAGCGCCGGCGGCAGGATGTAGATGGTCAGGTTGAAGCCGCTGGCCGGCGGTCGCGCGAGGACCTCCTGCCCGTACTGGGCGACCATCGCCGCCCTCAGCTGTGACATGTCCAGGCCCTCCGCCAGCAGGTGCCGCATCCAGCTCTTCTCGGAGATCGCCTGCGGGGAGTTGACCAGCTCGAGCGGCTCGTGGCAGGAGGTGCACATGAACTGGCTGAGGGCGGAGCTGTAGCTCGGGGTGGCGGCTGTCGCGGCTGTGGCGATCGCGGCGCTGGCCACCAGCGCGGCAAGAATCGCCGTGAACATCCCGGTCAGGCGACGCGAACTCACGCCGGCGCACCCAGCACGCGGCTGAGCGTCCGGTTCATCCATCGGCTGGAGAGCTGGTAGGTGCGAGCCGCCAGCACGTGGCCGTTGCGGCCGATGATGAACGTCTCGGGGACGCCGGTGACGCCGTAGGGCGCGACAAAGCCGTCTCCCGGGTCCAGGAGCACCGGGTAGCGCAGGCCATATTTCTGCATATAGCCCTGCGCGTCGCCGGTCGAGTCCTGGTAGGTGATGCCGACGACCTCACCCCCGTGCCGCTCGAGGACCTGCTGGGCGTGCTTGATGATCGAGACCTCCTGCTGGCAGGCCACGCACCAGCCGGCGAAGACGTTGACCAGCACCACCTTGCCCCGGAGCTGCTCCAGGCTCGTCTTCCGCGAGGAGCCCAGGAGTTGAAGCTTGACCGTCGAGTTGGGCGCAGCAGGGGTCTGACCCCGGCTGACCCGGGCCGCCAACTGGTTGCTCGGGCCGCTGTGCGTGACGCCGAAGGCCAGGAGGGCCAGCAGCGCGACTGCGATCAGCGAAACCACACCCGGCACGACATACCTGCGCATCGCCCCAGAGTAGCTGCACCTCCCGGCCGGCCGGCTGCCCATAGAATGTGCCCAGATTGCGGGTGTAGCTCAGTTGGTAGAGCGTCGGCTTCCCAAGCCGAAGGTCGCGGGTTCGACCCCCGTCGCCCGCTTTCGTGGTCCATACGGGCCGGCGTGATGTTCATTGATGCGGCGGCCCACGGACCCCGAGCCGCACGAACAACAAGGATCATCGAGATCAAGACCGCTACATGCGGCGATTACTGATCGCCGCCGCCGACCGTTGCGGGACGCAGCTTGGATCGTCTCGCGCGCGGACTGGGTGGTCGCATTCGGCCTCGCCCGGCCACGACGATCAGGCCAGCGATGAGGAGCAGCGCGGCCATGATGCCTACAAGAGGCACCTCTGGAGAAGAACGCGCAGTCCTTGGGAAGCTGATCGTCGCCCGCACCCGGGCGGTGAGCAGGCCGCTGTGTAGCGCCAGAATCGCGGTCCAGGGTCCGGCCGGCAGATGTTTATCCAGAATGATTTTGATCGGCTCGGCATCACCGATCGGCAGGGTGCTGCCGAGTTTGGCCGCGAATGGACCGGCTCTCGAGGCCCCCGGGCCGTTGGTGAGCCGCAGGGCTCCGTAGACGTTGAGCGCGATTCCGCCGGTGTTGCGAACCGTCGCCGTGACCACGGGCCGGCCGTCGGGGCCGCGCCGGGCAGCCAGGTGTTGGACAACGAACTTAGGCGGTGGCGCGCCACCGGCGCCGACCGAGAGGTAGACGCGGATGCCAACGCGGCTGATTTCGGTGATACCTCGATCAGCCAGAGGTGTCGAGCGGGTTTCCGCCCACACGACCGCGTACTGCTGGCCGGCGGGCGCGTCCCGTGGCACGGAGATGGTCACCCGCGCGACGAGGCGGCCCCCGGCGGGAATCTCAGCTCCCCGTGGGGCGACTCGTGTCCATGAAGACGGGTTATTGGCGGTGCGTCCAGCCGCGCCGACGAACGAGCCCTTGTCCAGCGTGGCGGCCGCGGGGTACAGAACGATGGGCATCATCGACCTGGTCGTATTCGAGACCTCGATCAGACGGTGGATTACGCCGCCGGGATGGAGGTGATCAACGATGTAGAGCCGAGCCAGCGGATCGCGCGCCGTCGCGCGGGGAGTGTCCAGGAGTTGCACACCGAGACTCCCAGGGATGGCTGCCCGACCTGCTCGCTTGGCGTGCAATGCCGACGTCGCCCCGGCGGGGCCGGCGACCGATGCGCCCACACCGAGCAGCGCCAGCGCGCATCCCGCGAGGGTTCCGACGCTACGTCGCGTCGCACGGACCGTCATCACCGTAATGTCCTTCGCCGGCTAGGAGACGGATTCCGTGATCGTTCCGGAGTAGACGCCTGCGGCCGTACCACCCGGCACGAACACGTTGATAGTCGGATTCCATGTCGCCGAGTTATCGCCGGTGATCCCTGTGGCCGTCACTGCGGGCACCACTCCGGCGAGGTCGTTCGGGTTATTCGCCGTAAACGTCGCGGTGCCGACCTGCGTGATCGCCCCGGCCGAATAGCCCACATTGGCAGCGGCAATTGTGGGTCCTGCGGAGGGTGTGAACGCGGTCGAGATGACCGTTGCCACCCAGCCGGAGCCCGCCGCGGCCGCCCGTGCGTCATTGACCTGCACCTGACCCAGCGGTCCGCTGATCGTGCCACCGAGCACCGTGTTGACGATGCTGCCCAGATTCCCGGCGTTGGCCGGCGCGGTGATCGATAGCGCGCCGCCGGTAATCGTCACGGTGGCCTGCGTGTCTGCGGCCGAAGCGGTGGCGGCGAACGCAAAGGGAACCGCCAGCGTGCCTGCGACCGCCAGCAGGCCTCGTGTTGTCCTGAGTCTCATGCTGCTCCTATCTCCGCAAGTCAGCGGCAGGTTTGGCTTTGACGAGGTCACAACCAGAAGACTGGCGGCAAGCTTGCGCCGAAAAGAGGCGGCAAACGGAGGCTGGGCGGATAAGCGCGAGACTGCGTTTGACTCTCTAGGTGCTTATCGCCACGTTGAAGGCGGACCTGTAGCGCCCGAGCCAGCACTGGACGGCCCGGTCACCCTGGCCCCTCGCGGGCAAAGGGCGCTGCAGCTCAAACGGGCTCACGCGAAGAGCTCACGCAGGTGTCGGTTCAGAAAAGTTCCGGCCGGATCGAGTTCGCGGCGGATTGAGATGAACCGGTCGGCCTCCGGGTACATCGCGTGCAGCCGCTCGGGAGTCAGGAAGTGCAGCTTGCCCCAGTGCACCCGCGCTCCGAACTGGTTGAGCAGCGCGTCGACCGAGCGCAGGTAGTCCCAATAGTCCGTTCCGGGCTGGCCGGACACCGAGATGGCCGTGGTCGCCGTGCGGTAGTTCGGTGAGAGGTAGGCATCGTCGGGCCCCACGGTACGGACTTCCATGGGATACACCGACTGCGGCAGGCTGCGGAGCATCAGTTCCCGGAGCGCCTGCAGGGCATCGGGGGATCGCTCGAGCGGTACGAAGTACTCGAGCTCATGGAAGTTCGCGTCGTAGATCATCGGATAGATCCGGTAACAGCGATCCACGCGCCGCCCCTCCGTCGCGTCGTCGGGTTCATCCGGGGTGGCTTCGTCGTAGATCTTGACGTAGCACTTGTCGGTCATGACTTGCCCGTGAGCGTCGAGGTTGTAGAGCGCTCCCGACTCTTCGCTGGGCAGCCAGAAGAAGCCGAAGTGACGGTGTCCGTCGACCAGCTCGTCCCAGCGCTCCAGCACCTCCTGCCATGGCCAGAGATCGACGCGCTGCTTGAGCCGGTAGGCCGTCGTAACCTCGAGCTCGAGTTGCGTCATGACGCCGAGCATGCCCACCGAGACCTGGGCGGCCCGCAGGAGCTCGGGCTGGCTCTCGGTTATCTCGCGAATCTCCCCCGAGGCGGTGACCAGACGTACCCGTCGGACCACTCCGGACAGGTGCGTGTACCGGGTACCTGAGCCGTGTGTGGCGGTCGCCACGGCGCCGGCGATCTGCTGGGTGTCGATATCTCCCTGGTTGATCAGAGCGAGACCGGCGTCCCACAGCGGCCGGTAGAAGCCGCTTATCTGCGTCCCGGCCCACGCCGTCGCCCGCCGCCGATCCGAGTCGACCTCCAGCACACCGCTCAGCTCCTTCAGATCGAGCAACAGGCCGTCCGTCTCGACCACGGGAGTGAACGAGTGCCCGGTCGCCGCCACCCTTACGCCCAGGCCCTGCCCGCTCGCCGCGGCAACCAGCGCGGCCACGTGGTCCTCGTCGCGGGCCGCCGCGGAGTACCGCGGGGTGCAGGACCGGTTCCCCACCCAGTTGCTCCAGGGCTGTCCCGGAGGTAGCTCGGCTGCAGTGCTCATAGGCGTGCGTGCTCTGTCCTGTCAGAGGTTTGTGGCCGTCAGACCGCCGTCGACCACTAACGCGTGGCCGGTGATGTAGCGAGCATCGTCACAGCAGAGGAAGGCCACGGCGTCCGCGATCTCCTCAGCCGTTCCCTGGCGGCCCAACGGCACCTGCCGTTCGACCAGTTCCTGGATCGCCTCTTCGCTCCAGCCCGGGAACAACGGGTCGTTGAACCCGGTGCGAATCCAGCCGGGGCAGACGCAGTTGACCCGGATCCCCTCCCGCGAGTAGTCGGCGGCCAGCTGGCGCGTGAGATTGATGATCGCCGCCTTGGACGTGTTGTAGGCGACCAGATCAGGCTCCCCCACGAGTCCGGAGACCGAGCCGGTATTCACGATCACCCCGCCCCCGCGCTGCCGCATACCCGGGAGCACGGCACGGCACATGAGGAACACCGAGCCGACGTTCACGGCCAGCGTCCGCTCCCACTCGTCGATCTCCTGGGTCAGCGCGGTCCCTGGGACCAGGCGCCCGGCGTTGTTCTCCAGAATCTCGATCGGACCGAGCGCCTGCTCGACGTCGGACACCAGCCGCACCACGGCGGCGTGATCGGCCACGTCGGCGACAAACGGCTGCGCCCGCCCGCCCTCGGCCATGATCAGCGCGACCGTCTCCTCCGCTGCCTGCGCCCTGATGTCACACACGGCGACGATGGCGCCGTCGCGCGCGAGCCGCCGAGCAGTTGCCGCACCTATGCCGTGGCCGGCCCCGGTCACCACCGCGATCCGATCCTGCAGTCGGCCAACGCCGTTCACGCCTCGTCACCTGCCACGCCCGCCCCCTTTTCAAGTGGACGCGATCATGATGGGCGTGCCCCGGTTTCGTCAATCCATCACAGTCGGCTGCGGGCGACACCCCACACCGAGACGCTGAGAATCACGGCCACCACCAGCGGCAGCAGCCACCAGCTGGCCACACCGTTGTTGGAAAGAACGAGCGTGACCACCAGCGCCACGGCCACGGCAGCCGCGATGCGCCAGTCATCGCCGATGACGAAGTCCCACAGAAACCTGAGAAACCGCCGCAGGGTGTTCACGCCCGCACCCTCGCCTGGTCTGTCCGCTCGCCGGCCCCGAGGGCGCGGCGTAGCGACACGACCGCGGCGAGCGCAAAGAGCAGCACGGCTGGAACGATCACCAGCAGCGCAGCGTCGCCCCCAGGCCAGTGGGCATGCACGCCCTCGCCACCCCAGAACACCCCAAACGAGGTCAGCATCACACCGACGACGAACTTGAGGGAGTTCTCGGGAACCCGGGCCAGGGGCGCCTTCAGGGCCACTCCCACTGCGGTGACCACCAGAACCGCAGCTCCGGCTGCGGCCGCGGCGAGCGGGACGTCGTGCTGGTTGGAGCCGAAGGTGAGTGCGATGAAGACGACCTCCAGCCCCTCCAGGAACGATCCCTTGAAGGAGATCAGAAACGAGTAGCCGTCGATACCAGATCCGACGGCGCCGGCCTCGCGCGCCGCCTCTGCCTCTTCGGCAAATGCCGCATCCTCGTCGTGTAAGGCCTTGAGCCCGCTGGCGCGCAGAATCGCCTTGCGCAGCCACTGCAGACCGAAGACCAGCAGCAACCCGCCTACCACGCCTCGCAGCACGTTGATGGGGAGCGCCGTCAGCGCCGGACCCAGCGCCGCGGTGACCGCCGCCAGAGCTACGAGGGCCGCCCCCACACCCCAGAGCGCCGAGCGCCAACTGCGAGTGGTGCCGACCGCCAAAACGATCGTCAGAGCCTCAACGGCCTCGACGGAACAGGCGATGAAGACGGAGGCTACGAGCCCAACCTGGGTTCCGGTCATGACTGCGATCTTGGCATGCCCGACGGCCATCGCACGCACGCCGCCTGACAATTCAGCCCAGCGGACTCAGCCGCAGGTAGGGGTTGAGTAAACGCTTCGTAAAGCGAACCAAGCGCCGCGGACCAGGGTCTAGAGTGAATGGCGGATGATCGAGGTCCACGGACTGACAAAGCACTACGGCGAACGCGTAGCCGTCGAGGATCTGACGTTCACGATCAAACCCGGCACCGTCACGGGATTCCTCGGCCCGAACGGAGCCGGCAAGTCCACGACCATGCGGCTCATCCTCGGTCTGGACCGACCGACCCGGGGCACCGCGACCGTCAACGGCAGGCAGTACAGGGACCTGGCCGCACCGCTGCACGAGGTCGGTGCGCTGCTCGAGGCCCGGGCTGTGCACACCGGTCGCTCGGGGTACAACCATCTGCTCGCCCTGGCCCAGACGCACGGAATACCGCGCAAACGGATCGATGAGGTGATCGAGCTCGTCGGTCTGGACTCCGTCGCGCGCAAGCGCGTCGGAGGCTTCTCCCTCGGTATGGGCCAGCGGCTCGGCGTCGCCTCCGCGCTGCTGGGCGACCCCGCCACGGTGGTCCTCGATGAGCCGGCCAACGGCCTTGACCCGGAGGGCATCCGCTGGATCCGAAATCTGCTCAAGGGCCTGGCCGCCGAAGGCCGCACGGTGTTCCTGTCATCGCACCTCATGAGCGAGATGGAGCAGACCGCCGACCACCTGATCGTGATCGGTCGCGGACGCCTGATCGCCGACACGGACGTCGCGAGCTTCGTCGCCCAGGCCTCTTCCGGCGCGCCGGTGCGCGTCCGCTCGCCCCAGCCGACTCCCCTGGCTGAGGCCGTCATGGCTGCTGGCGGTCGCAGCGAAACGCTCGACGATGGCGCGCTCCAGGTCTTCGGGCTGGCCACCGAACAGATCGGCGAGATCGCGGCCGCGCAACGACTGGTCCTACACGAGCTCACCCCGCTCCAGGTGTCGCTCGAGGACGCGTTCATGACTCTGACCAAGGAGTCGGTTGAATTTCAGCACGCCCAGGGCACGGCGACAGACATCACGATGCCGGTCGGCGCGACGTCGGGAGCCGAGGCTGACCGATGAGCGCTACCACCGCCCCCGACGTGAGCTTCGACCGCGACCGGGCCAACGAGCGCGTGACGCTGCCGCGTGTAATTCGGTCGGAGTGGACCAAGCTGTGGACGCTGCGCTCGACTCGCTGGTCGTTGTTCCTCGCGTTCCTGGCCCAGGCCGGACTGGGACCCCTGATCGCCCTGATCGAAATGGCGCGTTGGTCCCACCTGAGCTTCCAGGACCGCCTGACCATCAACCCCATCGACCACAGCCTGGGTGGCTGGCATCTGGCCCAGCTGGCGGTGGCGATCCTTGGGGTGATGACGATGACCGGCGAGTACCACACGGGCATGATCCGCTCGAGCCTGATGGCCGCCCCCAAGCGCCTGCCGGTCCTGTGGGCCAAGCTGCTCGTCTTCACAGCCGTGACGCTCGTGCTGATGGTGATTGCCGCGTTCATCGGTTTCCTGGGCGGCCAGGCACTCTTCACCGAGCACCACGTGAACGTCGCCCTGAGCGCTCCGAACGCCCTGCGCACGATCTTCGGCGCAGCCCTGTTCACCACCGTCACCGGGGCGATGTGCATCGCGCTCGGCACGATCGTGCGGCGCACCGCGGGTGGCATCGCCCTGTTCGTCGGCGTGTTCTTCGTGCTGCCTGGCCTGATCGAGATCCTGCCCAGCACGACCGCCAATGCGATCCATCCCTATCTCCCCTCCAACGCGGGAGGCGCCGTGGCTCAGGCCCTGAGCGACCCCAACACCTTCTCCGCGTGGGGCGGATTCGCGCTGTTCTGCGGCTACACGGTCGCCATGATCGCCATCGCTGCCGTGCTGCTGCTGCGGCGCGACGCCTGACCCCTCGACGGGAGTTCAGCCGGCCAGACCATGCGTGTAGGCGTAATGCACCGCCTGCGCGCGGTCCCGGGCGCCGATCTTGGCAAACAGATGGTTGATGTGGCTCTTGACGGTGGCCTCGCTGACGAACAATTCCATGCCGATCTCATGGTTGGATAGGCCCCGCGCGATCAGTGAGAGCACCTCTGCCTCGCGCGGAGTCAACTCATCCGGCAGCATGGCCGGCGGTCTCGCTTGACCGCCGGCTTCCGCACCCTGGGGTGTCGGCGCGGCTCTGGCGGTGGCCGCGGCAAGCAGTTGCTCCTGTACGACCGGATCGAGCACCCCCTGGTGGGCCGCGGCCGCCTGCACGGCCCGGGCGATCTCGGCGATGCCCGCGTCCTTGGTCAGGTAGCCCCGCGCTCCGGCGCTGAGGGCGTCGAGGATCGACGCCTCGTCGGCATGGGTGGTGAGCACCACGATCTCCACATCGGGATAACCAGCCCGAATCTGGCGCGTGGCCTCGACCCCATCCACATTCGGCATCCGCAGGTCCATCAGAACGACATCCGGACGGTGTTCCCCACACAGCGCTCACGGCCTCGGCCCCGTCCCGGGCCGCCGCCACCGGCTCGATGCCCGGCGCCGCATCCAGCAATGTCATGAGCCCCTCGCGCACGAACGCCTGATCGTCAACCACCAGCACGCGGATCACGCCGCTCATGGTCTGGCCGTCGAGCGTTCGAGGGGCAGGTGCAACTCGACCCGCCAACCCTCCGGGGTCGGTCCGGCAGCGAGCGTGCCGCCCAGCTGGGCGGCACGCTCGCGCATTCCGCGTAGCCCGTACCCCCCTCCGGTGGCCGCCAGCCCCGACGATGCCACCGGCACGAGCACCCGGTTCTCCACCGATACGTCCACCTGGTCGCTTTGGATCACGACCGTCACCTTGACCTCGCCGCCGGGGGCGTGCTTGCGCACGTTCGTGAGGGCTTCCTGGATCACGCGCAAGGCCGCCTGACCGACCGGCCCCTCAACCGGCTCCCGTCTCCAGTCAGGCTCAGGTCTATCGGATCCTCGTGTTGGCTGAGCCAGCGCGCGAATCAGTGCGGCGGCGGTCACGGGCTGATCGCCGCGCAGGGCTCCGACCGCACGGCGCGCCTCCTGCAGGCCCTCGCGGGCCAGCGCGTGGGCGCGCTGAACGCGCTCGCGGATCGCCTCACGCTCGGTGCCCTGAGCCAAGCAGCGCATCCGTGGCCTCTAGCTGGATCACCAGGCCGGCCAGTGTGTGCGCGAGCACGTCGTGGATGTCGCGGGCGATCCGCGCCGACTCTTCGAGTCGGGCCGATCGCAGCTGCTCCTCGTGCGAGCGCTGCGTCTGGGCCAGCAGCAGTTCGCGTCTGCTCGAGCCGCAACCGCGACTGGCGGATGTTTGCTCCCCCGAGCGTCGTAGCCGCGAAGCCGAGCGTGTAGGCCAGCACCGGTATTGCGTCCCCGTCATAGATGATCGCGCCCACCCCGACGGCAGCCGCCCCGAGCGCCGCCATCACCAGCCCGTGGACCAAGCCGCAGCGCGCGGCTGCGCCCATCGCCACGACGAACGCGAAGACGCTCGCGGCGCTGCTCGGGGCGCGCTCTGGAGCAGTCCGCCGCATACGGCGAGCACGTAGAGGTCGGGGGTCATGAACGTCTGGCGCGAGGACCAGAACGTCCACACCAGCCAGGCGATCACCGCCGGGACAAACTCGACCAGCACCACGAGGCCGCGCCCGCTGGTGGCGGGCGCGGTGCCTGAGTGGAAGATGCTCCATGTGACCGCGCCGAGGCCGGCCAGCCGCAGCAGCGTCCCGAGCCGGCCTCTGGCGGAAGCGATCAGCATGGACGGGACGTTAGTGGGCTAGGCCCGGGCTGGGAGGGCCGCCAGACGCGTCGGTGCCCTTCCAGCGCAGCGCCATGATCAGCGTGCGGCCGCAGACCTCGAAGATCGCCATGGCCAGCAGTGCCGCGGTCCATGCCTCGCCGCGGTGATCTGGTGACTGGCGCTGAAGCTCGCGATCGAGCTGGACGCCGCCGTGGGCTGGCCCACCAGGCGAAGGCGAAGCGCGAGCCCATGCCCAGAACCCAGAAGAAGCCGGAGATCCATCCGCTGCGGAAGGTCACGGTCCCGTCGGCGCGGCGGTGCATGATCACGGTCACGCCGCTGGCGATCCCGATCACACCCCCGACTACGGCGAGTACGCCGACCAGGACGAGGTCGTTGCCCGCGGTCGGGATGCCGTGCAGATAGGAGGCGACCGCGATGCCGAGGATGACGAGCGGGCGGATCAGCTGACGCGTGGTGAGCTGGCGCTCCTTGATCTGGAGCAGGACGAGAAGGACGAGGGCTGAATCGATGATGTAAGTGGTTGTGTTCATGACGAGAATCATCGATTCCAGACGGCCGTTTGCACATCGGCGCAGGGGTTGATCGTCGGGTGGATATTTGTTCTCCACCCGAGGGTGGAGAACGCCCGATTTCGGACCGCCCCCACCGGACGCTGGGAGAGAAACCGACCGTCAGGGGTCGGTTTCTCCCCCAGCGTCGCGTACAGATCAGCGTCAGGCCGAGATCAGCGAGACGCCCGTCATCGCGGACGGCTGCTCGTACCCCAGCAGCTGCAGGATCGTCGGCGCGACATCGGCCAGCACCCCGCCGTCGCGCAGCTCCAACCCGGGCATCGTCACGATCACCGGCACCGGATTCAGCGAGTGCGCGGTGTTGGGACTGCCGTCCGGCTCGAGCATGTGGTCGGAGTTGCCGTGATCGGCGGTGATCGAGCAGCACGCCGCCGCTCTCGTGCACCGCCCGCACGACCTCGCCGAGACAGCGGTCGACGGTCTCGACCGCCTTCACCGCCGCGGGGATCACGCCGGTGTGACCGACCATGTCGGCGTTGGCGAAATTGATGATCCCGAACACCGGCTTGTCGGAGCGCCAGGCGTCGACAAAGGCGGCAGCTGCCTCGGGGGCGCTCATCTCCGGCTTGTAGTCGTAGGTCGGGACGTCGCGCGGCGAGGGCACGACCTCGCGCCGCTCGCCCTCCTGCGGCGTCTCCTCGCCCCCCCGAAGAAGTACGTGACGTGCGGATACTTCTCGGTCTCGGCGACATGCAGCTGGCGGCCGCCGAAGTCGGCGATCACCTGCGGAAGCGTGATCTCGGGGCGCGCCGGCCGGAAGGCGACCGGGTAGGTCCAGCCCTCTTCGTACTCGGTCATCGTCGCGTAGCGGGTCAGGACCGCGGCGCCCCCGCGATCGACCTCGCCGAAGCCGTCCTCGGCCAGCGCGCGGGTGATCTCGCGCATGCGGTCGGGGCGGAAGTTGAACGCAAACGACGCTGTCGCCTGGGCGGATACATGCCTCCGCGCCGACCGCCACCGGCCGCACGAACTCATCGGTCTCCTCGCGCGCGTAGGCGTCGCGCAGCGCCTGAGCGCCCGTTTCGGCGTGGTGCTCGGCCCGCCCGTGCACGAGCAGGTCGTAGGCCAGCTGTACGCGCTCCCAACGGCGGTCTCGATCCATCGCGTAGTAGCGGCCGATCACGCTGCCGATGCGACCGACGCCCGCCTCGGCTCGTCCAGCGCTCGACCTGTTCGAGAAAGCCGCTCCCGGCGTGCGGCAGCGTGTCGCGCCCGTCGGTGAAGGCGTGGATCACCAGATCCTCGCACCCCGAGGTCGCGGCCCAGGCCGATCAGCGCCTGCAGCTGGTCGATGCTTGAGTGCACGCCGCCGTCCGAAACCAGCCCGATCAGATGCACGCGGCCGCCGGAGGGGATGTCGCTGAAGGCGGCCCGCAGCACCTCGTTACGGGCCAGCCCGCCGTCCGCAACGGCCAGATCGATGCGGGTCAGATCCTGCATGACGACCGCCCCGGCACCGAGGTTCATGTGGCCGACCTCGGAGTTGCCCATCTGCCCCTCGGGCAGCCCCACGGCAAGTCCGCAGGTCGTCAGCGTCGAGTGCGGATAGCGGTCCCAGAGCGCATCGAACACCGGCGTCTGAGCCAGTGACACGGCGTTGCCCGGGCCGTCCGGCGCGAGTCCCCACCCGTCCAGCACGACCAGCACCGCCGACGATGCCGGCGGCGCAGCGGCACCGGCCGGCAGAGAGATCCCCGTTCGTACCCCCGGTCATCCCGCGGCCGCGACGATGGTGGCCAAGCCCTGGGCATCGAGGCTGGCACCGCCGACCAGCGCACCGTCGATGTCCGGCAGCGCCAAGAGCTCCGCGGCGTTCTCGGGTTTGACGCTGCCGCCGTAAAGGATCCGAGCCTGCTGGGCCTGCTCGGGGGCCCGGTCGGCGATCAGGGCACGGATGAAGGCCGCTGCCTCCTGGGCCTGCTCCGGCTCGGCGACCTTTCCGGTACCGATCGCCCAGATCGGCTCATAGGCGATAGCCAAACCGGCGATCTGTTCGGCCGCCACCTTGGACGAGACCCTCCTGGATCTGGTGGCGCAGCTTGCGCTCGGTGTCGCCCTGTTCGCGCTCGGTCTCGGTCTCCCCGACACACAGAATCGGAAACAGCCCGGCGCCCAGCGCGCCGGGACCTTGAGGGCCAGCGCCTTGTCGGTCTCGCCGAACAACTCGCGTCGCTCCGAATGTCCGAGGATCACCCCCTGGATGTCCAGCTCGGAGAGCATGGCCGCCGAAACCTCGCCGGTGAAGGCACCAGCCTCGGCCTGGTGCATGTTCTGGGCGAACACCTGCACCCGCGAGCCGCGAGTCGAATCGACCATCGCCGTCAGCGCCGTGAACGGCGGGCAGATCGCCACATCCACGCCGTCCGCGGTCGATACGCGGGGCAACAACGCCTGTATGAAGTCCTCCGCCTCGGCGACGGTCTTATGCATCTTCCAGTTGCCCGCGATCAGCGGCGTCCTACCGGTCACGACGTCCCTCCATACATATGCGTCCCTAGACGAGGACGTCCACCCCGGGCAGCGCTCTGCCCTCGATCAGTTCCAGTGCGGCACCGCCCCCGGTCGAGACGTGCGTCATCCGGCCGGCCAGCCCGAACTTCTCCACCGCCGCCGCCGAGTCACCGCCGCCGACGACGGTCGTGCCGGGGGCGATGGCCAACGCCTCGGCCACTGCCCGGGTTCCCGCCGCGAACGGCTCCAATTCGAACGCGCCCATGGGGCCGTTCCAGAAGACGCTGCCGGCGGCGGCCACGTGGCCCACGTACTCGGCGACGGTCCGCGGGCCCACGTCGAGACCCATGCGGCCCTCGGGCACCTCTACCCCGTCGAGCTGCTCAGGCTTGGCGTCCGCGCCGAAATGGTCGGCCAGGACGAGGTCCACCGGCAGGATCAGGTGGCCCGCTGCGCTGTGCTCGAGCGCGAGCAGGCGCCGGGCGTGCGCGACGTCCTCGTCGGCACACAGCGAATCGCCGACCGTGTGCCCCTGCGCCTTCAGGAACGGGAAGGCCATGGCGCCGCCGATCAGGATGGTGTCGGCCACCTCCAGGAAGCGCTCGATCACGTTGATCTTGTCACTCACCTTGGCGCCGCCCAGGATCGCCACGAGCGGCCGGGCCGGCGCCTCGAGCAACGCGCGCAGTGTTGTCACCTCTCGTTCTAGCAGTCGTCCGGCGGCATGCTGCGCCATCAGCTGTGCCGCTCCGACGGTGGACGCGTGGGCGCGGTGTGACGCACCGAAGGCGTCGTCCACGTAGACATCCGCGAGCGATGCGAGCGCGGCCGCCAGCTCGGGGTCGTTCTTGGTCTCGCCGGGTTCGTAGCGGACGTTCTCCAGCATCAGGATTTCACCGGGCCCCAGCGCGTCCGCCATCTGAGTGACCTCACGGCCGACCACCCCAGGCGCCATCTTGACCGGTACGCCGAGCAGCTCGCTCAGGCGGGCGGCCACCGGGGCGAGTGACAGGCCGGGCTCGTGGTCCTTGGGCCGGCCCAGATGCGAGACCAGCACGAGGCGGGCGCCGCGGGCCAGCAGCTCCTGCAGCGTCGGCAGTGTTCCGCGCACGCGGGTGTCATCGGCAACGCCACCCGCGCCATCCAGGGGGACATTGAAATCGACACGGACCAGCACCCGCTTACCGGTCAGATCCTTCAGGTCCCCGAGCGTCTTCATCGCGTATCCCCCAGAGCCCCCGGGGGGCGCCTAGAGCTTCTGAACCAGGTCGACGACCCGGTTCGAGTAGCCCCACTCGTTGTCGTACCAGGCCACGACCTTCACCAGCGTGCCGTCCACCACCGAGGTCAGCTCGGCGTCGACGATCGACGAGGCGGGGTTGCCGACGATGTCGGAGGACACGATCGGGTCCTCGGTGTACTCGAGGTAGCCTCTGAGCGGACCGTCGCCGGCGGCGGCCTTGAGCGCGGCGTTGATCTCCTCTGGGGTGGTCGCGCGCTCCGCCTCGATGGTCAGGTCGACGACGCTGCCCGTCGGGACCGGGGCGCGCACGGCAAAGCCGTTGAGCTTCCCCTGGAGCTCGGGGATGACCAGCCCGATGGCCTTGGCGGCACCGGTGGTGGCCGGAATCAGGCTCACCGCCGCGGCGCGGGCCCTACGCAGATCCTTGTGCGGCATGTCCTGCAGACGCTGATCGGCGGTGTAGGCGTGAATCGTTGTCATCAGGCCATGCTTGATACCGACCGTCTCCTGGAGCACCTTGGCCACCGGCGCCAGGCAGTTGGTGGTACAGGAGGCGTTGGAGATGATCGTGTGCGCTGACGGGTCATAGGCCTCGTCGAAGTTCACGCCGAGCACCACCGTCACGTCCGGGTTGGTCGCCGGCGCCGAGATCACCACCTTCTTGGCGCCCGCATCGAGATGTTTGCTCGCGTTTTCGCGGTCGGTGAAGAAGCCGGTCGACTCGATCACCACGTCGGCCCCGAGCTCGCCCCAGGGCAGCGCGCTCGGATCGCGCTCGGCCAGCACGCGGATCTCCCTGCCGTCCACGGCCACACCGTGGTCGGTCACCTCGACCTTGCCCTTGAAGGGTCCGTAGTTCGAGTCGTACTTGAGCAGATGGGCGATCGTCCGACGATCAACCAGATCGTTGAGCGCGAGCCATTCGATGTCCGCGTTCTGCTCGACGGCGGCGCGGAACACGTTGCGACCGATCCGCCCAAAGCCGTTGATGCCTACTCGAACTGCCATTGACCCTCCACGTGGTTGAAGTTCGCGCCCTGAAGCCCGGCGGCACCCCCAGGAGCACGCGCGTCGAAGGCTAACGCCTAGCGGCGGGCGACCCTCCCCCGGCGAGGCCGGACGGACGCTGCTCCGGGTTTGCCTCAGCGCTTGGAGACTAGCTCCACCCTGAGCCCGTCAGGGTCCCGCAGGTACGCGGCGTAGTAGCGCTTGCCGTACTGCGGTCGCTGGCCGGGCGGCCCGTCATCTTCCCCGCCGGCGGCCATCCCGGCCCGGTAGGCCGCATCGACCGCCGCCTTCCCGCTGGCCCGCAGTGCGATGTGCCCGTATCCGGGCGCCGGCGTCCGTCCGCGCACCACCAGCCAGAACTCGGGCGCGTTGACACCGTAAGCCAGGGCGTGGTCTGACTCGAACATCCGCCGCGCCCCGAGGGAGAAGAACAGTGGGTCATAGAAGGCGGCCGAGCGAGCGAGGTCGGCCACCTCAAAGCCGATGTGGTCGATCACGCGGGGCGCTCGGCGTCGCGGTGGATGACCTGCACCACATACTCGGGCGCGGGCTGGTAGCGCTCGCTCAGGTGCTGGGCGATGGCCACCGAGCGGTGACGGCCCCCCGTACAGCCCACCGCCACCACCAGATGCGATTTGCCCTCGGCCAGGTACTGCGGCAGCAGGTAGTCGAGCAGCGGATGCAGGCGTTCATAGAAGGCGCTCAACGAACCATTGCGGTCGATGAACTCGACGATCCGGGGGTCCAGTCCCGTCAGCGGCCGCAGCGTCGGCTCGTAGTGCGGATTGGGTAGAAAGCGCACGTCGAACATCAGGTCCGGGTCGCGCGCCGGGCCGTACTTGAAGCCGAAGCTCTCAAAGGTGACCGCGAGCCGCCCCGGGGTATGGCTCGGCAGCATCTCGTCGGCCAGCTTGCGCCGCAGCTGCCCGGCGGTCATCCCGGTCGTGTCGAGGACGACGTCGGCGCGTGCCCGCAACGGGGCGAGCGCCCGGCGCTCGCGCTCGATGCCGTCGGCGACGCTGCCATCGGGTGATAGCGGGTGGCGCCGGCGCGTCTCCTTATAGCGCGTCTGCAGCGACTCTTCGCTGGCCTCCAGGAACACCACCCGGTGGTTGATGCCCAGCTCCTGCAGACGATCGAGCACCTCGGCGAGTCCCTCGAAGTAGCTGCCGGCGCGCAGGTCGGAGACCACCGCGGCGTAGGCGACCTTCGAGCCCTCGTGCGTGAACAGCTCGACCAACGAGCTGATCATCTCGGAGGGCAGGTTGTCCACGCAGAAGTAGCCCTCGTCCTCGAAGGCGGCCATGGCCGTGGACTTGCCGGCGCCCGAGAACCCGCTGATCACCACCAGGTCGCGCAGCGCGAGCGTGGTTTCCTCACCGGCCTCTGACGCGTGTGCCTTATCTGTCACGGTGTGTGTCGACTTTGTAACGCCCCATGGTCCCCCAACATGGGGTTTACCAAGTGGGGCGGATAATCAGACTCCCGTCCTGTGAAGTTCGCGGTGCAGGTCGCGCGCGAGCTTGCCCGGAATCCCCGGAACGGACTCGAGCTCCTCGCGCGAAGCCTCGAGCACGGCGTCCGGCGAGCCGAAGTGGGTCAGCAGCGCGCGCTTGCGCGCCGGCCCGACCCCCGGCAGCCCATCCAGGATCGACGAGGTCATAACGCGGTCGCGCCGTTGTCGGTGGTGGGTGATGGCGAAGCGGTGCGCCTCGTCCCGGAGCCGCTGCAACAGTTGCAGCTCCGGCGTGTCGTGGGGCAGGACGAGCGAATCGGGGCGCCCGGGAATGAACACCTCCTCGATGCGCTTGGCCAACGACACCACGGCCACTCCGCGCTCGACGAATCCCCTCAGCGCCCGCAACCCCGCTCCCAGCTGGCCCTTGCCTCCGTCGATGACGATCAGGTTGGGCAGCGCGGCAAAACTCGGGTCGTACTCCTTGTCGTGCGGCGACCGATCCTCCTGCGCCTCGAACTGGGCCATCCGCCGGCCCAGGATCTCCTCCATGGAGGCGAAGTCGTCCGGCCCGTAATCACCCCTTTGCCTTCCGCTGCCGGCTCGCTGGCCAGCAGCGTCTGAGGAGCGCTCACTCACCGGCGCGGCTGCGTCCCCCACGCTGCGCACCTTGAAGCGCCGGTAGTCGGACTTCTTGGGCGCCGCGCCTTCGAAGACGACCATCGACGCCACCGTGTTGGTGCCCATCAGCGTGGAGATGTCGTAGCACTCGATCCGTAGCGGCAGGGCATCGAGTCCGAGCGCCTGCTGCAACCGATCGAGCGCTTCCGTCCGCTGCTGACGGCGTCGCTCCGAACGCAACTTCTCCTGGTCGAGCGCCAGGCGCGCGTTGCGCTGGGCCAGCTCGAGAATGCGCCGTTTGTCGCCCCGTTCGGGCTCGCGAACTTCGACGCCCGTGCCTCGGCGCTCGGACAAGGCCAGCGCCACGGGTTCGACGTTCGGCATCCCCGGTTCGACGACGACCAGCGGTGGGATCATCATCGCCGAGGCGTAGTACTGAATGATGAAAGCCTCGGTCACCTCGCCGGGGTCGGCATCGGCCGCGTTCTCGAGATAGAAGCTCTGGCGGTCCGACAGCACACCGTCACGCACCTGCAGTACCTGGGCGTTGGCCTCGCCTTCGGCGACGGCCACGGCGATGGCGTCGAAGGTCCCTCCCTGCTCCATGGCCACGCGTTGGCGCTCGAGCAGTCGCTTGACCGCCTGCAGGCGATTGCGCTCGCGCGCCGCGTCCTCATAACGCTGCTCGGCCGCCGCCTGGTTCATCTCGAAGGCCAGTCGCTGCTCGATCTCCTTGTAGCGGCCCGACAGAAACGCGATCACACCGTCGATTCCGGCGCGGTAATCCTCGCGGCTGACGTAGCCGACGCACGGAGCCTCACAGCGCTTGATGTAGTAATCGAGGCAGGGTGAACCGCTGCGCCGCCCCGGCTGCGGTCCGTCACAGGTGCGGAATAGGAACACCTTGCCCAGCACCTCGAGCGTGGCCCGCGTGCGCTTGGCGCTCGAGAACGGGCCGAAGTACGCGCGGTCGCGCCGGTGCCGCTCGCGTGTGAAATACACACGGGGGAAGTCCTCGTCCAGACTGATTGCGATGTACGGGTAGGACTTGTCGTCGCGCAGGCGGATGTTGAACCGCGGTTGGTACTGCTTGATGAAGTTCTGCTCGACGATCAGCGCCTCGGACTCCGTGTGCACGACCAGCGCCTCGATCCGGTCGATCATCGGCAGCAGGTCGCGGCCCGCCCGAGTGCTCGGGTTGGAGAAATGCGAGGCGACGCGCTTCTTGATCGACACGGCCTTGCCGACGTAGATCACCTTCCCGCTGGCGTCATGGAACAGGTACACGCCGGGCTCATCGGGGAGCTCGCGGCGGCGGTCGGCACGGACGATCGACATGGTGATTCGAGTCTATGCGCGTGTCGCGGACATTCTCTGTCCCTGGCGTAGGCCCATAGCCCGCCCGCGGGACATCGAACGTCCGCGACGTCGAGCTTAACTTGACTGATTCAAGACAAGGCAGCACACTGGCAGCGTGCCCACGAGTCTGGAGATCGAACGGAGCCTCCGCTCCGCGCAACTGCGCGTCACGCGCCCCCGGATCGCGGTGCTCACCGCCGTACACGAGAATCCGCACGCTGACACCAACTCGATCATCGATGCGGTCGGGCGGCGGCTCGACGATGTCTCGCATCAGGCCGTCTATGACGTTCTGCAAGCGCTCACGAGGGCCGGCCTGCTGCGACGGATCCAGCCCTCAGGTTCGCTGGCCCGTTACGAGGCTCGTGTGGCCGACAACCATCACCACATCGTCTGCCGCTCGTGCGGCTCGGTGGCCGACGTCGATTGCGCCGTCGGCGAGGTGCCCTGCCTGACGCCCTCTCAACACCACGGCTACACCATCGATGAGGCCGAGGTGATCTACTGGGGCCTGTGCCCCACCTGCTCCGCCGCGCCGACCGGCGCGCTGGAGCCGCAAGCGCATACCAACTGAGTTCGAAAGGATCTTTGTGTCCGACATTCAAAGGCCAGACGCCGTAGTCGGCGAGATGAACGACACGACCGCCAGCCCCGTCGAGGGCGGCTGTCCGGTCGCGCACGGCCTCACCCACCCCACCCGCGGCGACGCCAACTCGGAGTGGTGGCCCGAGCGACTCAACCTCAAGATCCTGGCCAAGAACCCGGCGGTGGCCAACCCACTCGGCGACTCGTTCGACTACGCCGAGGCGTTCGCCAGCCTGGACCTCGCGGAGGTCAAGCAGGACATCGCCGAGGTGCTCACCACCTCCCAGGATTGGTGGCCGGCCGACTTCGGCAATTACGGTCCATTGATGATCCGCATGGCCTGGCACAGCGCCGGCACCTACCGGATCAGCGACGGCCGCGGCGGGGCCGGGTCGGGTCAGCAGCGCTTCGCGCCACTGAACAGCTGGCCGGACAACGTCAACCTCGATAAGGCCCGCCGGCTGCTCTGGCCGGTCAAGAAGAAGTACGGCAACAGTCTCTCCTGGGCCGACCTGATCGTCCTCACCGGAAATGTCGCGCTCGAACAGATGGGCTTTGACACCTTCGGCTTTGGTGGCGGGCGGGTCGACGCCTGGGAGCCGGACACCGACGTCTACTGGGGTCCAGAGACGGTCTGGCTGGGCGATGAGCGCTACACCGGCGACCGCAACCTGGAAGAGCCGCTCGCGGCGGTCCAGATGGGCCTGATCTACGTCAACCCGGAGGGCCCCAACGGCAACCCCGACCCGCTGGCCGCGGCCCGCGACATCCGGGAGACCTTCCACCGCATGGCGATGAACGACGAGGAGACCGTGGCGCTGATCGCCGGCGGCCACACCTTCGGCAAGACCCACGGTGCCGGCAAGGCCGACCATGTCGGGCCTGAACCCGAGGCTGCGCCGATCGAACAGCAGGGCATCGGCTGGAGGAGCAGCTACGGCGCCGGCGTCCTGCAGGATGCGATCACCTCGGGCCTCGAGGTCACCTGGACCTCGACCCCGACCCAGTGGAGCAACGACTTCTTCGAGAACCTGTTCGGGTTCGAGTGGGAGCTCGAGATGAGCCCGGCCGGAGCCCACCAGTGGGTGGCCAAGGATGCCCCGGCGATCATTCCCGCCCCGGACGCCGGAGGCGCCCCGCGCAAGCCGACGATGTTGACCACGGACCTCGCGCTGCGCCTGGACCCGGTGTATGAGCCGATCTCGCGCCGCTTCAAGGATCATCCGGACGAGTTCGCCGATGCCTTCGCGCGAGCCTGGTTCAAGCTGACGCACCGCGACATGGGCCCGGTTGTCCGCTACCTCGGACCGGAGGTACCGGAGGAGGAACTGCTCTGGCAGGACCCGCTCCCCGCCGCGCCGAGCGAGGTCATCGGGGCTGAGGACATCGTGGCCCTCAAGTCACGCATCCTCGCTTCCGGCCTGACCGTCTCGCAGCTGGTCTTGACGGCGTGGGCCTCGGCTGCCTCGTTCCGCAGCAGCGACAAGCGGGGCGGCGCCAACGGTGCCCGCATCCGTCTGGAGCCGCAGCGCAGCTGGGAAGTCAACCACCCAGCGCAACTGGGGACCGTCCTCAGCGCCCTGGAAGACATCCAGCAGGCGTTCAACACAGGCGGCAAGCACGTGTCGATGGCGGACCTGATCGTGCTCGGCGGTTGCGCCGCGATCGAACAGGCGGCCCGGGACGCCGGCCACGAGCTGGTCGTTCCCTTCACCCCAGGACGGGTCGACGCCAGCCAGGAGCAGACCGACGTCGAGTCGTTCGAGGCGCTCGAGCCCAGGGCCGACGGCTTCCGCAACTACGTCAGGGCCGGCGTTCGGTTGCCGGCCGAGTATCTGCTCGTGGACCGGGCAAACCTGCTCGACCTCAGCGCACCTGAGATGACCGTGCTGGTCGGCGGCCTGCGGGTCCTCGGGGCCAACCACGACGGCTCAGCCACGGGATGTCTCACCGCCACCCCGGGACGGCTCACCAATGACTTCTTTGTCAACCTGCTTGACGTCGCCACGGCGTGGACGGCGAACAACCACGGATCGGCGCTCTACAGCGGCACCGGGGCAAACGGCGAGTCGTGGACGGCCAGTCGCGCTGACTTGGTCTTTGGCGCCAACGCCGAGCTGCGGGCGGTGGCCGAGGTCTACGCGCATGACGGCGCCGGCGAGAAGTTTGCTCGTGACTTCGTGGCCGCCTGGGACAAGGTCATGAACCTCGACCGGTTCGACCTTCGCGGTTAGGCGGAGCCCTTCACAGCGTCGGCTCAGTCGGGGTGGCCAAGTGCGGCCACCCCGACTGCTGTATGTCTAGTACTCGCGGCTCGAGCGCCACACCACGTACAGCGCGTAGATACAACCGCCGAGGACGAGCAACCAGATGACCGTGCCGACGCCGCTGGCCGTAAAGCGATTCACGGCGGTCAGTGCCAGCGCACCGACGCCCACGGCGACATAGGCGATCGCGCGGCTCCGTGTGCCCAGCGCGTAGAGATCCGTGCGGTGCTCGCGGTAGAGCCGCGCGGCAACCCAGGCGAACCCGGCGAAGAAGGCCAACACGATCGCCGTGACCAGTGTGTTCAGGGCAAAGTCACCGGTGCTGCCGAACGCGTACACGATCGCGGCTAGGACGACGATCACCAGGGCGTTGCGGACGTTTTGGTTCATGTGTCCTGAATTCTCAGCGCAGGGCGGGCAGATCCAAGGGCACAGGGGTTCCCCCGGGCTGCTCCGTGCCGGCCGTATCGGGTCTGCCGGCGAGCGCCCCGGCTCCGTCCGGGCGCTCGGCGGCAAAGCGATAACCGACGCCGAAGTGGGTGTGAACGTAACGCCAATTGGGTGAGACGCACTCGAGCTTGTTGCGGAGCTTGCGAACGAACACATCGACCGAGCGGTCGCCGCGCACCATGGCGTAGCCCCACACGCGCTGGTAGATGACCTCGCGCTCGAGCACCCGTCCGTCAACCGAGGCCAGCTGACGCAGCAGGTCGTACTCCTTGCGGGACAGTCCGGCCGGCTCGTCTCCCACATACGCGTCAAAACGATCCGGGCGAATCGTCAGGTCGCCGGCGGTGAGCGGCTGGTCGTCGAGCGGCAGCTCACCACTGCGGCGCCGGCGCATCACCGCCTCAATGCGGGCGACCAGTTCCTCGGGGTGGCAGGGCTTGGTGATCCAGTCGTCCGCGCCGGAGCGCAGGGCCCGCACTCGATCGGCCACGGGGGCTGGGCGGCAGACGACGAGGATCGCGAGCCCTGGCTGCGCATGGCCGATGCGCTCGATGTAGTCGATTCCGCTCAGGACGGGGTTCAGGACGACTGCGTGCAGCCGCATGGCGGCGAGCTGGTCCGGACCCGGTGCGTAGGTCAGCGCTTCGTACTCCCAGCGCGCTGCCCGGAAGCGCCGCTCGAGCATCGTGAGCAGACCGCTGTCGTCGTCGACGAGCGCGATCCGTACCTGCCGGGCCTCAAAGGGCGCTGACATCGTGGACTCGAGTCTAGAAGGCCCTGGTGACGCGAGCTTCAAAGCCGCTGCCGGGGTTCCCCAGTGCCGCGGACGAAAGCGCAGCTCGTACGCGGTTACGCGAAGGTGACGACCTCTGTTCCCGGGATGTAACCCCCCGGCGCGTACAAATGCGCGCATGCTTCGCAAACCCCCTGAAGGCACCTAGCTGAGCATGGCGAAACCGAAACCGCGCCTGCCTGGTCACCGCGCTCGCTGGGGGGCGACGCTGGCGATACTCGTGGCCGTCGCCGTGGTGGTGATCGTTGTCTTCAACCACCCCGCGACGCCCCACAGCAACAAAACGGGAACCACGACGACCGGCGCGACAAGGGTGGAGCGCCGCAACCTCGTCGCGACCGACACCGAGTCCGGAACGCTCAGCTACGACAGGCAGCAGACCGTCTACAGCCGGCTGAGCGGCACGATCACCTGGGTTCCGGCGGTGGGCGACGTGGTTCGGCCCGGCCACACGCTCTTCACCGTGGACAACGAGCCCGTGGTGCTGATGAACGGCTCGACGCCCGCCTACCGCGAGCTGACCGCCGCCGACGTCAGCGGACCGGACGTCTACGAACTCAACCGGAACCTGGTCGAGCTCGGGTACGACCCCGACGGGATCGTCGTCGACGATGAGTGGCAGGCGGCCACCACCGCGGGCATTGATGTCATGCAGTACCGCCGAGGCGAGGCCGAGACCGGCCAGCTGAGCCTGGGCCAGGTTGTCTTTCTGCCCGGCGCTCAAATGATCCAATCGGTCGACACGACCGTCGGGTCGACCGCCGCCAGCTACCACCAGGCGACCGGCAGTTCGGGTGCCGAGTTCGTCGACTACTCCACCTCTGCGCCGCACGCTGGCACGACAACCACGCCGCCCACGACCCGGACGACGACGAGTCCGAACGGCGGCCAGGACAACCTGAGCCGCCAGACGCTCCAGCAGCTGTTGCGTCTGGTCCGCGAGCAGGAGCGTGAGCTGCAGGCCCAGGCACGCGCGTCGCACTCCCCCAGCTCTTCATCAGGCAATCCGAGCAGCCACGCATCCGGCCACAACGCAACCACGAGCAACCCAGGGAGCACCCCCGCCACAAGCGGTGGCAGCAACGCCACCGCTGTGCTCACCACCTCCTCCACCAAGCTCGTGGTCGCCGTCGATCTGAGCGCCAGCTCGCAATCCGAGGCCACAATCGGCGAGCACGTCACCGTGAAGATGCCCAACGGCAGCAACGTCCGCGGCCGAGTCACCGCGGTCAGCCCGGTCGCTCAGAGCTCGAGCTCGAGTTCGGGCAGCGGGGATGGGGCCGGCGCCGGAGCCGGAGCCAGCAGCAGCTCGGGAAGCGCGACAGTGCCGGTGACCATCGTGCTCGATCGACCCGCGAAGGGCGGCGGACTTGATCAGGCATCGGTGAGCGTCAGCTTCGTGCAGAGCCGGGCGAGACACGTCCTGTCGGTTCCCGTCACCGCCCTATTGGCCACATCCGGGAGCAGCTTCGCGGTGCAGGAGGCGGATGCTCCGCACAGGTTGATTGGGGTGCAGACGGGCCTGTTCGCAGCCGGCTACGTCGAGATCTCCGGGCGCGGCGTCTACCCCGGTCTGCCCGTGACCGACTCCCAGGGATGAGCATCGAGCTCTCTCAGGTGACCAAGGAGTATCCCGGTGCCGTCACGGCGCTGCGCGCTGTCAGCCTCTCGGTGCCGGCCGGAGACCAGGTCGCCGTCGTCGGCCCCTCCGGCTCGGGTAAGACCACGATGCTCACGATCCTTGGAACGCTCGAACGACCCACGTCCGGCGCCGTGCGGGTCGCCGGATACGACACCATCAAGGCCTCGGACCGTGAGCTGGCGGGCCTGCGCGCCCACCGGATCGGCTTCGTCTTCCAGGCCTTTCACCTGCAGGAATCGATGACCGCCGTGGACAACGTCGCCACCGGGATGCTCTACACGGGCATGGCGCTCGGGCAGCGACGCAGCCTCGCTCGCCTGGCCCTCGAGCGCGTCGGACTCGGCCACCGGCTGGACTTCAAGCCCAGGCAGCTCTCCGGCGGAGAGCGGCAGCGGGTGGCGATCGCGCGCGCCTTGGCCAAGCGTCCGGCGATCATCCTGGCCGACGAACCCACCGGGAATCTCGATTCCAGGTCGGGCGCGGGAGTGCTGAGCCTGCTGCACGAACTTGGGTCGGACGGTGCCACGCTGGTTTTGATCACCCACGACGTCATCATCGCCGGAGAGTTCCCGCGGCGCCTGCACATGCGTGACGGAGAGATCGTCGAAGACGAGCGCGCATGAGCGACATGTTCGTGACCGCGGGCGCCAACCTCCCGCCGCGGGAACCTCAGAACCCCCCGGGGCCCGAGCCGCAGAACCCCCGGGGGCCGGCGGACCGGGCGCAGCTGCCCTTTCACCAGTTACTCGGCGTGGCCTTCCAGGGCCTCCGCACGCGCAAGCTGCGAGCGGCGCTGTCCGCGCTTGGCATCGCGATCGGGATCGGGGCCATGGTCGCGGTCGTCGGCGTGTCCTCCTCGGCACAGGCCAACCTGATCGCCGAGATCGATGCTCTGGGAACGAACCTGCTGACCGTCTCGCCCGGGACGGACTTCCTGGGCAACACGGCGGTGCTCGCGCCGAGTTCGGTGCCGATGATCCGGCACATGCAGGATGTGGAGGGTGACGCGCCGATCTACCAGCTGAGCAACGCGAACGTCTACCGAACCCCCTACGTGCCGGCCGAGCAGACCGGAGGCATCGGGGTCGACGCGGCCAGTGACAACCTGCCCAGGGTGGTCGGCACCACCCTGGCCTCAGGGCACTTTCTGGGTGCCGTCAGCCAGCACTACCCCGAGGTGGTCCTTGGCGCCCAGGCAGCAGCAACGCTACAGATCAGCCGGGTCAGCGGCCACGTCATGCTCTACATCGGCAGCCACTGGTTCGTCGTGGTCGGGGTCCTCAATGCGGTCAAGCTCGATCCCTCGCTCGACTCGGTCGCCTTCATCTCGCTCCCCATGGCCCGGCGGATCTTCCAGGCGCTGCCGGAACCGAGCGAGATCTACGTACGCAGCGGCCAGGACAACGTGGCCCAGGTGGCCAATCGGCTGCCGGCCACCTCGAACCCTCAGGACCCGAGCGGAATCAGCGTGGACCGTCCCTCCGATGTACTCGAGGCCCGCGCAGCGGCCAAGGGGCAGTTCACCACCCTCCTGCTCGGCCTGGGGGCCGTCGCGCTGTTGGTCGGCGCCATCGGGATCGCCAACATCATGGTCATATCGGTGCTCGAGCGGCGGGGCGAGATCGGGCTGCGGCGGGCGCTCGGTGCCACCCGCGGGCACATAACGCTGCAATTCCTCGCGGAGTCCGCGTTGCTGGCAGCGATCGGCGGGGTATCCGGCCTGGCCATCGGCGCCGGCGCCACCGAGGTGTACGCCGCGGCCCAGCACGAGCCCTTTGTCGTGCCTCTCTACGCGCTCGTAGCCGCGCCGACCGCCGGATTCCTCATCGGTGCGCTCGCCGGGCTGTATCCGGCCGCCAAGGCCGCCCGGCTAAGCCCCACAGAAGCGCTCCGCGCCTGACCGGCGACTCCTCACAGCATGCGGCTGCGGGCGCGATCAACGCCCGCAGCCGCGCCATGTGTGCTGCCGTGCCCGCGACCCCAACCGGCCTACGGTCCGGTGCCGTCGTCAGACACACCCGCCGGCAGCAGCGTTCGGCAGCCATGGTCGGCGCGCCGGAAGAGTGGCGAGTAGCGACCGACGTCGGCCGCCCCCGGGACAGTGCCGAGGTTGAGGTTGCCGTTGGTATCCGGGTCGAGCATGGGGATGCCATGGGCACGCATGCAGCGCGCGTAATGCAGCAGCCCGAGATGGCGAGCCGTCGCCTGCTGGGGGCTCAGCGCCTGCTGGCGGGCGCGCATCCCAGCCTCCTTCAACGCTGCGACGGACGCGATTATGTGCTCGCAGCGTGCATACGCGCGAATCGTGGCTGGGGTTTTGGTCGGCAGATCGAGTGTGAGACCCGAATGACCAGCTCGGTGATAGGGATCGGACAGGGGTACGCCGTGCGAGCGCATGCAGCGGGTGAACACGAGAAAATCGCGGTCCCCCTGAGACAGTGACGCCTGTCGGGTCCCCGTGTGGGTGGTGGTCCCGCCACATGCGGCGATCCCGATACTCAAGGCCAGCCCCACCACCAGTGCGGCTCCTGAACTCCGTATGTTCTTCATGCCACGAGTCATACGCGCGGTTCAATTACATCCGGGCAACACCACCGGGTTCCCTGTAACCGCTTTGTGATTCGGGCTCAGCGACCATGGACAGGCCATGCGAGTACTTGTCGTAGAGGATCAGACCGAGTTCGCCGACCACATCGCCGAGGGCCTGCGGGATCGCGGGATCGCGGCCGATACCGCGGGCGACGGAGCTGTCGCCCTCCATAAGAGCCTCACCGTGCCCTACGACGTGATTCTTCTGGACCGCGATCTGCCCATCGTTCACGGCGACACCGTATGCCGCCAGTTGCGAGACAACGGTGCCCGGGCAAGAATCCTCATGCTCACGGCATCCACGACGATCGCCGATCGGGTCGAGGGCCTGAACCTCGGCGCCGACGACTATCTGACCAAGCCGTTCGCCTTCGAGGAACTGGTGGCGCGTGTGCACGCCCTGGCCCGTCGGGAGCCGTCCACTGCACCGGTGCTGGCGCGTCGCGGAATCACGGTCGATCGCGCCCACCGGACGGCCACCCGCGACGGACGCCTGCTCCAGCTCAACCGCAAGGAATTCGGCATCCTCGAAGCGCTGCTCAGCGCCGACGGCCAGGTGGTCAGCCAGGAGTCGCTGCTTGAAACCGTCTGGGACGAGAACGCCGATCCGTTCACGCGCACGGTGACCGTGACGATGGCGCGCCTACGTCGCAAGCTCGGCGAGCCAGACCCGATCGAGACGCTGATCGGGTGGGGATATCGCATGCGATGAGCCTGCGGGCCCGACTCACCCTGCTCTACGCGGTCCTCTTCCTCGTCGCCGGCTCGGGGCTGCTGGCGCTCAGCTACGGACTGCTGGCCGATCATCTGCCGAAGCCGGCAAACCAGTTCAAGAGCCTGGGCGTAGCCCGCATCGACGCGCTCTGCAAACAGAAGACGCAGAGCGCGAAGCCGGCGGTCGAGAAGGGATGCGCCGCCCGCCTGATCAACGCTGCCCGAATCGGATCGCAGAATCAGCGTGACGCGACGCTCGGGACGATGCTGGACGTTGCGTTGGTCGGCCTGGGAGCCGCCACGTTGCTCTCTGGGGCACTGGGCTGGCTGATCTCAGGCCGCGTGATCGAGCCGATGGAGGCGGCCGCTTCCAGCCGCAAACGTTTCATCGCCAACGCCGCCCACGAGTTGCGCACGCCGCTGAGCGCGATCCGCACCGCGCTCGACGTGACCTTGTCCAAGCAGCCGGATCCATCCTCCGAGCAGCTGTTGAGCACTGCGCACAGCGTCAGCCGCTCGGTCGACCGAGCCGCAGCCACTGTCGAGGCGCTGCTCACACTGTCCTCCGCCGAAGTCTCCCCGCGCGTGCGCACGGCGGTCGATCTCGCCCCGGCGGCTGAGGACGCCCTCGACGCGGCCGCAGCGCAGATCGAGAGCAGGCACGTGAGCGTCGATGCCGACACGCGGCCGGCGCTGATAACGGGAGATCGCGTGCTGATCGAGCGGCTGGTCGGCAATCTGGTCGACAACGCGGTTCGCCACAACCTGGACGGCGGGGAGATCCTGCTGCGCACGTTCGACCACGACGGCGCCGCACAACTCCTCGTCGCCAACTCCGGGCCGGTGCTAGACACCGAGCTCATCCCTCCGCTGTTCGAGCCCTTCGCCCGAGGCGAGCGGACCGGAGCCGTACCGGGCGTCGGCCTGGGTCTGTCAATCGCGCGGGCGATCGCCACAGCCCATGGCGGGACGATTGAGGCACGTCCGCGCGAGGGTGGCGGGCTGGTGATTCGCGTCGCCTTTCCGCATTGACCTCTCCTTCGCGCCCCTCCATCAGCCCGCCAGCCGGTGGTAACGCGAGTTCACGCTGAGGACCTGACCGTCGGTCTATCCGGCGACCCGTTCGTACTGCGCGTAGAGATCCTCGACGGCCCGCTTCGCCGTCTCGTGCTTGGCCGTCGACTCGGCCGAACGCGCTGGTGTCGACCATGCCGACGGCTCGGCCAGCTCGTCCTCGATCGCCTGGAGCGCCGATTCGGCCTGCTCGATCTGCTGCTCGAGCCTGGCCTGCTGCTTGGCTGAGCCACCCCGGCCATCAATCTGGCCGGCGGCGCGCTTCGCCGCCGGCTTGGGCTTCGACTGCACGCGCGCCGCCGTGGCTGCCTGCTTGGCGGCCACCTGATCGGCCGCCCGCTCCTCCCGCACGCGCAGATACTCGGGCCAGCCCCCCATGTAGGAGTGCAGGGTGGCGTCCTCGAAGGCGATCGTGCGCGTACCCACGGCGTCCAGGAGCGCGCGGTCATGGGAGATCAGCAACAACGACCCGGCAAATTGCCCCAGGGCGTCCTCGAGGGCCTCCCGGCTCTCCACGTCGAGATGGTTGGTGGGCTCGTCGAGGATCAGCACGTTGGAGCCCGACTGCACGAGGATGGCCAGCGACAGGCGCTGGCGCTCGCCTCCGGAGAGCGCCTCCAGCGGTTTCTCGGCCTCCTCACCGCTGAACAGGAAGCGTCCGAGGAGTGCCCTCGCGTTGGCCGGGGTCAACCCGGTGCGGTGTTGACACGCCTCGAGCACGGTGCGAGCGCTGCCGGCGTGCAGGTCCTCCGAGTGCTGGGAGAGGAAGCCGATCTTGACGTTGTGTCCGGTCAGCAGCTTGCCGGTGACGATCGGGCCGGTCCCCTCGCCAGCGGGCGAGGGGTCCGAGGCGGGGCGATGCTTGAGCGCCATACCGGTCGAGTCGCGTGCCTGCGTTGCGTCGTCGGCCAACGGCCGCTGGCCGGCGAGCGTCTCGATCAGGGTCGTCTTGCCGGTCCCATTCGGCCCCACCACCGATACGTGCTCCCCGCGCTCGAGCCACAGCTCAGCCTGGTCGAGGAGTACGCGGTCGCCAATGGACACTCGCCCATCGTCGAACTCGAAGACGACGCGCCCGCTGCGCTCGGGTGGCTTGAAGGCGAAGGCGAGACCATCGCGGTCGCGCTCGCCGCGATCGATCCGATCGATCTTGTCCAGACGCCTCTGGCGCGACTGCGCCTGACGCGCGCGGGTTCCGGCCCGGAAGCGGGTGACAAACTTCTCGAGCCGGGCGATCTCGGCCTCCTGGCGCTCGATCGCGCGGCCCAGAGCCAGCTCTCGCTGGGCCTTCTCGGTGCGCCACTGATGCCACGTACCCGGGAAGAACCTCCCGCGCCCGGCTTCCAGCTCGAGTACCGCCGTGGCCACCGACTCCAGGAACCAGCGGTCGTGCGCAATGAGAATCACCGCGGCATCGAGCGCATTGAGATGCGTCTCGAGCCACTCGAGCGATTCGATGTCCAGGTGGTTGGTCGGCTCGTCCAGGAGCAGAAGATCGGGACTGCCCGCCAGTGCGCGCCCGAGTGAGGCGCGCGTGAGCTCACCGCCGGAGAAGGTGTCCAGTCGGCGGTCGAGCGCCGAGTCATTCTTGAAGCCCAGGCCGTGCAACGTCGCGAGCGCCTGCTCGCGCCAGGTGTACCCGCCGGCATGCTCGAGTGCGGCCTGGGCGTCCGCGTACGCGGCAAGGGTCGGCTCCTCGTAGTCGCCACCGGCCATCCGCTGCTCGAGTTGTTGCAGCTCGGCCTCGAGCGCGATCAGCTCGGGCGCTCCGGAGAGCACGTAGTCGCGCAGCGTCATCGCCTGATCGCGCGGAGGCCGCTGGTCGTGCAGCGCGATCTTCGTGCCCTTGGCCAGCACCAGCTCGCCTCCGTCGACCGAGGCCTCTCCCGAGATCATGCGCAGCAGCGTGGTCTTGCCCGCACCGTTGCGGCCGGACAGCGACATGCGGTCGCGGCGCTCGAGCTTGAACGAGATGCCGCGCAGCAGCGGTTCGCCAGAGATGTCTTTGCTGAGGTCTGATGCGATGACGACGGCCACGGCGATGATGGTAGGCGCCCGGCGATCCCCGCCGCCGGTGCGATCACCACCCAGCTGGGCTTGCGGCGATATGCGAGAAACGGCCTCACCTGTGAGAGCGGGGCGGTGCGGTGCTTCTCCGTACCTCCACTTCGTCATTACGAAGTACCGGCACCAAGAATGAAGCTCCAGCCCTACGGTTGATGTTGTTATGCGGCGGGCGCTTAGGATCATCGTGTGGCCGTCAGCCAACCGCCCCCCGTCCCCCCGCACGAATTTCCCCCCGCCCGCACGCTGGTGGTTCCGGACCGCGCCGAGTTCTTTCTGCGGGACTCCGGACTGGATCACGCCCAGCCCGCCGGAGCCCCGGTGGTCTTCATGCTGCACGGGTGGGTGGGCAGCGCGGACCTCAACTTCGGCGGGCTGTACGACGACGTGATCGCGGCTGGATACCGCGTCGTGGCCATCGATCATCGCGGTCATGGCCGTGGCCCCCGCCCGTTGGTCCCGTTTCGGCTCGTGGATTGCGCGGCTGACGCGGCGGCCGTGATCAGGGCGTTGGGCATCGCTCCCTGCCTCGTGTACGGCTATTCCATGGGCGGTGCCATCGGGCAGCTGATCGCGCGGGACCATGCCGACGTCGTCTCCGGGTTGGTCCTCAGCGGCACCGCGCAGCACTGGCAGGAGGAGGAGCTCAAGCGCGCCTGGCGGGCGATGCCGTTCGTCGGCCTCGGGTTGTCCGTGGCGCCTGGTCGCGGCTGGCGAACCGCGCTCAGGCGAGCTGGCCTCGGGGCCGGCCCGAAGACGGCCTGGGTGCACTCGGAGATGACGCGCCACAGCGCCCGCGACATCGCCACGGCCGGCCGCGAGCTCGGGCGCTTCGACTCGCGCTCCTGGCTTGGGCCGCAGACCTTCCCAACGGCGGTGGTGCTGACCAGCGCCGATGACGCCGTGCCACCGGTCAAGCAGCGGCAATTGGCGGCGTCACTGGCAGCACCGGTGTTCGAGGCGCCGGTACGCCACCTGGAGGTTTCCGCCATGGCCGCAGAGGACTCGGCCGAGCGTTACAACCCGGTGTTGATCGAAGCGCTGGACGCGGTGCGTGAAGCCGCCGCTTCCGGTAGCCTTGCGGCCAATGAGTCGTAGGCGGACTGTTCTCCTTGCCCTGTGGGTCGTGGCGGCGACGCTCGCCGGTGCGCCCGCAGCCCTGGCCACCACGCACGGCGGTCAGGGCATCTGGGGTCCGACCAGCGATAAGACGATCACCTACACGATGTTCATCATCATCGGACTCTTTCCGGTGATCATCATCGTCTTCTCCCTGATCCAGGGGTGGCTTGACCATCGCAAGCACGCACGCGTGGATGCGGCCAAGCGCCGAGCCGGCTCGGAAGAGTGGAAGGGCGGCTGGTAGCCGCCCTTCGCTGACCGCCCACCGGTGGCCCGGCATTCACTGATGAGGCGGTTGCAGGAGCAGCCCCTCGCGTAGGCCGCCGCGGCCGATCTCGAGCGGCGCCCCGAACAATTCGCAGACGGCTCGGAGGATGACCAGTCCGCCGGCCAGGAGCCTGGCCCGCTGCACGTCGATGCCGAACCGACGGGCGAAGTCCACCGAGCTGAATCGCTGCGCCGCCCCGAGCAGATGGTCAAGGACGTCCAGGTCGAGAACTGCCCCCGCGAGCTGTCGAACTGACGTGGCGCTGCCCCCCACCGCCACGAGTCGTTGCACTTCGGGCGGAGACTGAACGCCGGCGAAGATCTCGCGCGCCCGTTGTTTGGCGTCGTCGATCTCGCGCGCCGTCGGCGGGTCCGAAGGCAACCAGCGATGCATGACATCGCCTGACCCCAGCGGCAGGGAAACCCACCAGCGCACGTGCGCCGGCCCGTCCCCGACGACCAACTCGGAGGAGCCTCCCCCAGCATCCACCACTCCCAGCCCGCTCTCAGCTCCCGCGCCAACTCCCCAGGCCGCGCCGATGAAGGCAAGCCGGGCCTCCTCGGCACCCGTGAGGATCTCGACTTCGAGTCCGTCACAGGTCTCGTGGACCAGGCGCACCAGCGCGTCGGCGTTCATAGCCCGGCGAACCCCTGCCGTGGCCACACAGCGCACCTCGACGGCGCCCAGTTGGCGGGCGATCGCCTGCTGGGCCACGACCGCCTCGACAACCTCGGCCAACTTCTCCGCCGGGATCGCTCCCGCGGGCATCGAGCGAGCGGCCGATCAGCGTGAACACGCGGTGCTGACCACACTCGATCAGGTCGGTGCCGTCGCAGTCGGCTACCAGCAGACGGGTGGTGTTGGAGCCGATGTCAATGCAGGCGCGGCGCAAAGTTGCGCGTACGCTACGCCGCAGCGCGCTCCGGTGCCAGCGTCTGGGCCTCAGCCGGCGCGGATCTGGCTTCCCGTACCGCGGGAACGAGCAGCCCGGCGAGAGCGGCCACGACCAGGAACCCGGCCGCCATCCAGTATGACTCGACGAACCCGGTGACCGTCGGTAGGCGGTGCAGCGTGTGGGCGGCGATGAAGGTCGCCGTCAGCTGACCACCAAGGGCCCCGCCGAGCGTGCGCATTACCGTGTTCATGCCACTGGCGACGCCGGTCTGATGCGGTTGCACCGCCCCAACGATCAGGTTGCCGAGGGCCGCGAAGGCGAACCCCATTCCGACGCCGAGCAGCGCAGAGCTGATCAGGATGTCGTACGGGTGGCCGTGCTGCGCCGCGGACCAGACGAAGGCCAGCGCGGTGATGGCGGATCCGACGACCAGCGCGAACTTGGATCCGTAGCGACGCGCCACCCGGCCGGCCAGGCTGCCCAGGGCAACCATGCCCAGGGCCGCTGGCAACAGGTACAGACTCGAGACCACCACGGACGCGCCAAATCCGAACCCAGTGCTCTTGGGCAGCTGCGCGAACTGCGGGAACACGATGAACGACGAGTACATGCCGGCGCCGATCAGGAATGCGGCCAGATTGGTCGTCCAGACACCCCGGATGCGCATCATCGTCATATCGACCAGCGGCTGGTCACTGCGCACCTCGATGCCCACCCATCCCGCGATCACGACCAGGCCTCCGATCATCAGCGCCAGCGACTTCGCGCTGCCCCAGCCCCAGATCGTCGTCTGGGCGATGCCGACGAGCAGCAGGCTCATGCCGACTGCCATGACCGCGGCGGCCAGCCAATTCACGCGACCCGGGGCGCGCACCGGTGATTCCGGAATCCAGCGCCAGGTGCACGCCGCCGCCACCAGGGTGACGATCAGCGGAATCCAGAACAACCAGTGCCAGCCCAGGTGCTCTGAGATCAGCGCGCCCGCGACGAGGCCCAAGCCGCCCCCGACACCGAGAATCGATGACATCAGCCCGATGCTGCCCGCGACGCGTTCGCGCGGGAACTCGTCGCGCGCGATCGAGAAGGCCAGCGGGAAGATGCCACCGGCGACGCCCTGGATCACGCGGGCCACGATCAGCAGGGCCAGAGAGTCTGAGAGCGCCGCCAGCAACGTGCCGAGGGCCAGGGTCAGCAGCGTCCACAGCAGGAGCTTCTCCTTGCCGTAGATGTCCCCCAGGCGCCCGATCACCGATGTACCGACCGAGGCCGACAGCAGGAAGGCGGTAAGCAGCCACGTGGCGCCGGTCTCCGTGGTGTGAAGGGCATGCTGGAAGGTGGGCAGCGCGGGGATCACTGCCGAGGAGAGCACCGAGTAGGCCAGTCCCGCGATGCACAGCACCGCGAGAATCAGGTTGGGGTGAACGGCGTGGGTGCGATGCGGCAGATGCGGATGCGCGGCACTCTGCGCGGACTCAGATGACATGCTGGTACTGTAGCGGAATGAGCATTCCGGTGGCTTCCAGCGGCGTCGAGAAATCTGCCTATCCAGCTGACGAGTGGACGGAGGTTCAGCCCGGGCTGCTCTGGTCAGCCCTCAGTACGGAGGAGAAACACGAGCGCATCCTGTGCGCCGCCGGCCGCGTCTTCGCCCGCGACGGCCTGGATGCCCCCATGCCGGCCGTGGCGGCCGAGGCCGGAGCCGGTGTGGGCAGCCTCTACCGGCAGTTCCCGTCCAAGCGCGATCTGCTGGCGGCGCTCGTCATCCGTCGGCTTCGGCAGACCCAACGGGCCGCCATGGAGGTGGCCGCCAGCCCCGGGGAGCATTGGCAGGCGCTCAGGGAGATGCTCTGGCTCACCGTGCAGCGCCACGCAGCGGACGACTTCCTCGGGGCGGCCTGGAGCCAGGTGGAGGGTCACGCTGAGGTCCAGGTCGCGGCGGCCGCCACGCAGAAGGCCTTCACGCGGGTCATCGATCTGGCCCGCGCCGAGGGAGGTATCCGTAGCGACGCCACCGCCTTCGACGTGCGCCTGCTCTTCGTGGCAACCCGAGCGTCCAGGCAGGTGCACGACGATGCCGGCCGGCGGGTGCTCGAGCTGATGCTCGACGGGCTCGCCCGTTGACTAAAGCGCGGCCGACGCCGCGGCAGACTGGCGACCCTATAGTCGGATTCATGCCCAACGCGCCGCACCCCTTCGCGATCGCCGACAGCGAGCACCGCGATGGCGGCTTTGTCCGTCAGCAGAGCCGTTTCCGCCACTGGGTCACCGCCGACGGCTCCAGTGGCTTCGCTCCCGAGGCCGGCCGCTACCACCTGTACGTGGCCCGGGCCTGCCCGTGGGCCCACCGCACGATCATCGGGCGTCGGCTGATGGGGCTGGAGCAGGCGATCTCGATCTCCTTTGTCGACCCCATTCGCGACGAGCGTGGCTGGGCCTTCACCGAACCGGGCCGCTATGAGGACCCGGTCAATGCCTTCCACTTCCTGGCTGAGGCCTACCGCGCGGTGGACCCGGGCTTTACCGAGCGGGTGACCGTCCCGGTTCTGTGGGATAAGCACACTGGCACGATCGTCAACAACGAGTCGGCGGACATCCTGCGCATGCTCTCAACGGTCTTCGCGCCGGTGGCCGAGCACCCCGTTGTTCTCTATCCCGACCAGCATGCCGAGGCGATCGACGCGCTCAACGGGCACATCTACGATCGGGTCAACAACGGCGTCTACCTGGCCGGCTTCAGCACACGGCAGCGCGTCTACGAACGTGCGGTGGCCGAGTTGTTCGAGGCGCTCGACCAGCTCGACACGCGCCTGAGCTCATCCCGCTTTCTGTTTGGAGCACAGCCGCTGGAAACCGACTGGCGCCTGTTCACAACGCTGATCCGCTTCGACGCCGTCTACCAGATCCACTTCAAGTGCTCGCTGCGCAAGCTCGCGGAGTACAGCCACCTCTGGCCCTACCTGCGCGACCTCTACCAGTGGCCCAAGGTCCGCGACACGGTCTGCTTCGATGAGATCCGGGCGCATTACTACGGCACGCACGACTCGATCAATCCGGCGGGGATTATGGCTGTCATGCCGGCGCTCGACTTTGAAGCGCCCCCGGGACGCGATCTGCTCTGAGGGCGGCCAGCGCAGGGCGGGCCGCGCAGGCGGGCATCACGGCACCCGCACCCGCGCTCGCCCAGCTCCGACCGGCCCTCAGGCGATCCACCCCCCGACCTCGGGTCAATCCCAGCGCCGGCGGTCGCTTCCCCGGTCGTCCCTCCGCTGGCGACGCAAGCGGCCGATCCGCCTGTCGTCGGTTAGCTCGAGCTCGCCTGATCTGCGCCGGGGACCGGCCCCCGCCTCACCCGACCCCTGATTGGAGGCGCCTGCGGTCGCCACATCGCGCGGATAGCTGTGGCGGCCACGCAACAGCACCACGCCGGCCGCCGCCAGAGTGGTCAGCAGCAGCAGGAAGGTGATCTCCAAGCCGTGCGCCTCGCGGATGCTGACCGCAGCCGTCGGGTGCGTTCCGATCGGAGCCGACTTCGGATAGAACCCGGCGATCAGGGAGGAGAGCTCTCCGAACAGGAGGGGAGCGATGGCCTGCGCCAGGGAGCGGACGACCGTCCGGATGCTCTCGGCACGTCCCCAGAGCCCGGCCGGCATGATGTCCAGCCGGGCCGCATCAAGGGGCGGATTCGCCGCGGCCAGCAGCCCGGCCCCCGCCACGTCGAACCACAACGCCGGTGTCAGGTGCGTGGAGATGAACCCCGGGATCAGCAGCAGCGCGGCACCCAGGTAGCAGCCGGCCGGCAGCCAGACGCGGCTGGCCAGCATGCCACGGCGCAGCAGGGCGTCACCGAGCCAGCCGCTGACAAGCGTGCCGACCAGGGCACCCATCACCAGCAGCGCGAGGACCAGGTCTGAGGTGAACGCACTGGCGCCATAATGGCCGCGCACGAACAGCAGCGCGAAGGTGGTCAGACCGGAGAAGAAGAAGTACCCCAGAGATGAGCTGATGATCATCATCACGTTCGACGGAATCGAGAGCGTGTAACGCACTGAATCGGCGAGGTTGAGCGTTCGTGGATCGCGAATCAGGACCAGGTCCGGGTCCGGTTCCAAGCCCATTTGTCGCGCCGCCTCCTGGGCCAGGTCATCCCGACGGGATAAAGGCTTCTCCTCCTCGAACCAGTCGGACTCGACGTCGGAGCGCGCGCGAGCATGGGCGGCCGCCTCCACCAGATCCTCCACGCCGGGCTCCAGGTGGCTCTGACCACCGCGCAGCGGCTCCGGCACGGTGCGATACAGCTCGCGCGCCAGGAAAAAGCCCGGAATGGCGAGAAGGACAAAGGCCGCACGCCAATCGATGGCCACGGCGATGTTCCCGGAGACGATGAAGCCCACGGCGTTCCCGGCGATCTCGCCGCCGAGGATGTATGCGTAGATTCGTCCGCGCTCGCGGGCCGGGAAATAGTCCCCGGTGAGCGAGGCGATGGCCGGCCCGGCCGTGGCCACCACGGCACCGAGCAGCAGCCGGGTCAGCAGCAGCGTCGAGTAGCTCCCGGCAAAGGCGCTCAGCAACGAAGACAAGCTCCAGAGGACGATGCTGGCCGCCAGCATGGGGATGCGCTTGGTCCGGTCCACGAGCAGGCCGACGGGTAGCGTCGCCACCGCTCCGACCAGCAGGGTGACCGAGCTGAGTAGTCCGATCGATCCCGCGCCGATATGCAGGCTCTTCTCGAGCTCGGGTGCGACCGCGCCGATCGTGGCGGTATCCGCTCCGTTCAGCGCCAGCACAAGTCCGAAGAGCACAATCACCCGCGCCCGGGCTGCCCCGCCAACTCGCCGCACGACCTCGCCGCGGATCTGGCGCGCGGTCCAGCGCGACGCGACTACGACGCCGTGGGCGATCGAAGCGCCTGCAGACCGCTCAGCCATTGCCACCGCGCCAGGACACGATCGCAGTATGGCCCAGAGCGTCCCGGCTCAACGTCGCCCGCGGAGACGCCAGGCGGGTATGGCGGCACTCATTGATCCTGCTCCGCGACCGGCCGGTGGCGCCGAACAAGTCGCTCGGCCGAACCCAGCGCCGAATTGATCGCGATGCCGACTTTGACGATCACGGCCACCATTGCGCAGGCTCGTTAACAACGAGGGTGCGCGCCCGCTGGCGCGCACCCCGTAGCTCGTCCTGCTGTTGGCGCTAACTACGCTCGCCCAGCAGCTTCCACGTACTGGGAAGCAGCCCGGCGGCCAGGGCGCACTTGATGGCATCGGCGATCCAGAAGGGCACGAAACCCTCCGAGATGGCCTGGCCCGCACTCCAGTGGTAAGCCACGCCGAGCCAGGTGACGCCGATCACGTACATGACGAATTCGCCGACGATCATCGCCGGAATGGACGAGATCAGGCGACGGTCGGCCCGGCGCTCGGCCAAATACCCACAGACCGCGGCGGAGGCGATGAAGCCCAGGATGTAGCCAAAGTTCGGGCCGACGTAGCCGCTGCCACCGGCGGCAAACCACGGCACTCCGATCAGTCCGGCTGCTGCGTAGAGGATCAGGGCGGCGGCGCCACGCCGTAGCCCCAGGGACGTGCCCACCAGCAGCACGCCCAGCGTTTGCCCCGTGATCGGGACGGGGGTGAAGCTCAGGTGAATGGAGATCTGGGCCAGAAGGCCGACCAGCCCGGCGCCCGCGACGACGAGCAGAAGGTCGCGCGAACGCTCGCCGGGGAGCGTATCGCCGAGCACCCGACGGGTCGGGAGCGTACGGCTGGTGAGAACGGGATTTGCGTAGTTGCTCATAGCTGCGGGCGAGCCTAACACGGCGCCTGGATCGGGCGCATCCGATACCCGACGGCTGTGGGGTCGGCTCGCGACGGCCACGAACCAACGGCCGGCGTGCAGGACGGCGCCCGCCACCCAGTTCCTCGGCCAGATCCTCTCCGGTGAAGAAGGCGCTTGTACACCGTATGACGTGATCAGTCGTTCAGCGTCCGCACTTGCCACTGCTCCGGTTTCCATCTCGGGTCGGCGGGCGCTGTCAACGACCACCAACTCGGCCCCGAGGGCCCCCTGGGGGTGCCGCGTCAGGCACCCAGTGCTGCACAGCACGTCGAGCACGCGCGCCGGAGCCCCGGAACCGATGATCCCGACAAACTGCTCCACCTCTTGGCGCCAGCCAAGACGGTCCGGCTCGCAGAACAGTCCCGCGCCGAGCCACCAATCGTCGTATTCGCCAGCGCGCTGCTCGTAATGGCGCGCATCTCGTCCATCACCCGCTGGGTCATGTCTTAGATCTCAACAGCCGAGCGCAGCACGTGCCGCACTGCGTCTCACTGAGCTTTCCCGACCCGGCTGGCCCCTGCCTGTTGCGGCAACCCCTGCTGGTTGATCCCCATCCAGGCGCGACGCCGCGGCGAGTCCGGACTGCCGCCTTGTGACGCAGCGCTCGTATCCGTTGGCGTAGATCCGGAATCAGCCACGTTCCTCGCGTGCTACCGGTCGATGGGTGCTGGTCGGCCGAGGTGGAAGCCCTGAGCGTAGTTCACGCCGTATTCAGTCAGGAGCGCCAATGTTTCGGCATCTTCGACTCCCTCGGCGATCGTTTGGTAGCCGAAGTCGCGGGCCAGGCCAACGATCGCTCTAACGAGATGTTGGTTGTCCCCATTGGCTGCGAGGTCACGCACGAAATCAACGTCGACCTTCAGATAGGTGATCGGCAATTTTTTCAGGTATGTGAAGCTGCCGAACCCGGTCCCGAAGTCATCGAGCGCGAGCTGGCAGCCAATCGCCGTCAGTCCGCGTGCAAAGATCTCTCCCGCCTCAATGTTGTGCATCAGCGCTGTTTCCGTGATCTCGAAGACGATGTTCGTAGGATCGGTGTGCGTGTCGCGTAGCTCCCGCTCGATCAACGGCAGCAGGTCGAGGTGACTGATCGTGGTCGCCGAGAGATTCACTTCGAGGCGTTGTCCGCGGGCGGCATGGCGGATTGCTTGAACGACGACCCAACGGTCGATCTCAGCTATCAGTCCGTACTGCTCAGCGACAGGCAGGAAGCTCCCGGGCGGGATGATCTCGCCGCTTGGTCCCACCATGCGCAAGAGGAGCTCCTGACTTGGCTCGCCGCCACTGAGGGGAACGATCGGCTGTGAGTACAACCTCATCCTGTCTTCATCTAGCGCGTCCCGGATGCGGCCTACCCAAGCGAGCTTGTCCAGCTCCCGCTTGCGTCGCTGCGCCTCCGAGCTCTCCGCGCTCGTGTCGCGAAATACGACAACGACACCTCGTAGCGCCGCCCCTACTCGAAGCGGCGCTGCCGAATAGCCAACGGGAACGATTGTCCCGTTCTTGTGCGTAAACGCTTCATCGTTCATGCGAACGTGCCGTCCCTCGGTCCTGACCTTCAATAGCGCGCAGTCCGCCTCTGAGTGCGGCGACCCGTCTGCATGCTGGAAATGGATCGCCGCATGCACGGGTTTGCCCAGCAGCTCCTGCTCAGTCCAGCCAAGCATCTCGGTAGCTGCCGAGTTCATGAGTGTCAAACATCCATCGCCGTCTACCACGTAGAGACCCTCGGCCATCGTGTCCATCACGGCGGTACGAAGACGATCCGCCTCCTCTCGCTCGGTGATGTCGAGAACGACAATTCCGATCCCAATCACCTGGTCTTCAATCCGGACCGGATAGCAGCTCACCAGCCAAAAGCGGTGACCCCTGGCTAAGGACAGCTCCCCGTCGACCTCAACGTTGACGACCGGCGCCCCGGTCTCCAGCACCTGGCGGTAAACCGCTTCCAGATGCACCCAGAGGTCAGGAATTACATCTGCAACACTGCGGCCAATCAGCTCCTCAGGGCCGGCAGCGCTGATCTCAGCGAGAGTCGCGTTCACGCGCACGATGCGAAAATCCCGGCCCACAAACGCAAAACCGACTGGCGACGCGGACTGGAGGGTCTCCATCAAATTGAGCGCCTCAGCCGTCTGCCGAAGCGCCCCGAAGAGTTCGGTTACGTCCTGAACAGAGCCAACCAGCCGCGAGGGCTGACCATCGCTTTCCGTCGCGACGTCCGAAAGGGAACGCAACACGTGCATGGATCCATCGGGCCACGACACGCGATATGAGAAATCGGGCAGGGTCCCGCGCTGCCTGGATGAATCGAGCTCCCGCTGCACCCGATCGCGATCATCGGGATGTATCCGCCCGGCAACATACTCTGGGGACGGCGTCACCTCCCCAGGCTGCAAACCCAAAAGACGGAACATGTTGTCCGACCACAGAAGCTCATTGGTCTCGAGGTTCCAGTCCCAGCTACCAGTTTGCGCGAGCTCCTCGGCACGTTCCAAGACCGTCCGTGCGGGACAGCGCCTCTCTGCTAGCCAGGGTCTCCGTTCGGCGCCGTCGTGCTCCTGGGAGTTACGAAAATCGGCCATGAATGGCCTCCCTTTTGACCCCTCGAAACTGCCGGCGGGTCGAGTTGAGTCGATGCGACCGTCTTACCGCGTCAATCCCGCGGCCGCAGTGGGATAGCCGCACCCGTACGGCTGCAACAGATGATACGAAGCCGCCATAGCACTACACGGCACCTCACACGGCGACACCGCCCCAGTACTGAACGGCGCTAGAAGAGTTAGCCGGTAGTCGTCGACCGGCTGGCCTGCTTATCCCCGCGCTGCAGGAACGGTGACGGCGGCCGGGTCAATCTGCTCGGGTGACGGTGGCCATTGACACTCGGGGTCTGATAATTGGAGTTGGAGGCGATCCAGCCCATCGTGTCGTCGGTCTAGATGATGCAACCGCCGACTCTCACGCGTTTTCCCGAGCACGCACTCGGCAGAGGACATCAGGAAAACTGTGCAGCGGATCGAGTTTGGTACTCGATTGTCAGCTGCGAAGTTGATTCATGTTGTTGCTTCGGGGCGTCGATATAGCTAGGAGGTGGTCCGTTCGGGCTGCTAACGCAGTTCTAGGCTGGGAGCACTTATGGGCTGGCGCGGTGGGAGCCCGTTTGGGGCGATGGCGTCAGCGACGCAACCAGGGAGTTTTGGCCACGCCAGGCGTCGGGGTGTTCGCGGCGCGGGCGTATCGTCGTTGGCTCTGGTCGGTATTGGCTGCACGTTGTTGGCGGCGGGTTCGGTCGCACGGTCGGATGCCGCGAGGTCCCGTCAGGCTGTCTCGCAGGCCTCAGCTCAGATCGCGTCGACGTTCCGGTTGGCGATCGCGCGAGAGAAGGAACTCGTTGTCAGCGCTGGTGTGTTCGATCTCCAGAATCCGACCGCTTCAAGCGCCGATTTCAGGCGCTGGACCCGAGACGAGGGCGCGTTCGCAAGTTACCCGGAGCTTTCGGGAATTGCCAGCCTCGCCTTTGTGCCGCACTCGCGACTGCGCGCCTTTGAGACTGGTGCCAGATCCAATCCGGTCGGTCCGATCGGGCCCCACGGTACGTTCGCGATAATTCCAGCAGGCGTTCGACCGTACTACTGCTTTGTCTCGTGGTCCCAGGTGCGCGGCAAACAGCGTCGGATCCCGGCGGGTGCCGACTACTGCGCGTCAAATCTGCACCTGATCCGCAGCCGGTCCTCTGGCCAGGGCTATGACTACGCCATCAGCCTCCCCCAGCTGAGCAAAGCTCCACTGCTGGCTATCGAAACGCCCCTGTACCGTGGCGGACGCATACCTCTGACGCCCGTCGATCGCCGTGAAGCGTTCGTAGGTTGGACGGGAATCGTGATCGCACCGCGGATCTTGCTGAACTCGGCACTCAAGGGGCATCCCGGATTCGCGGTCAGGCTTCGCGACACCACCGGGTCTAACACGCTGACGTTCAGCGCGGGCCGCGCTCCGGGCCACGCCATCCGAACGACAACCGACCTGCACGACGGCACGTCGGTCGAGACATTCGCAGGTGTGAACAGCGCGGACATTCTCGCCAACGGCAACTCCCGAGTCCTGTTGCTCGGCGGTGTTCTCTTCAGTGCAGTTCTCTTCTTCGCGCTCGTCCTGCTCACTGGCCGCTCGCGAGCACTACGGCTCGTCTCTGAGAAGACCGAGCAGCTCAGCTTCCAGGCCACGCACGACGGGCTGACCAACCTCCCGAACCGGGCCCTCGTTCTCGACCGCGCCGAACTGATGCTCGCCAGAGCCCGACGCCGGGGCACTCCGACCGCCACCATGTTCATTGACGTCGACGGGTTCAAGCACATCAACGACACTTTCGGTCACGCGGCCGGGGACGAATTTCTACGAATCATCGCCAACCGGTTGTCCAGCGTCGTGCGCGGGACCGACACAGTCGGACGCCTAGGAGGCGACGAGTTCATAGTGCTAGTCGAGGACGAGACACTCTCCGGCGGTCTGGAGCTCGTTGCCGAGCGCCTCTTAGCGGTACTGCGTGAACCGTTCGAACTACAAGGCTCCGCGGGAGAACCACAAGCGTGCTCAGTCAGCATAGGAATCGCAGACGGTCAGCGCTCGACGGCTGACGAGCTCTTACGCGACGCCGATCTTGCGATGTATCAAGCCAAGCAAGCCGGCAAGAACCGATACGTCATATTCGATGAAAGCATGCAGACCAACTAGGGATAGTGCAGGCATAAGACCACTGCACACCAGGCATTAGGGGCCCACTGCACGCCCCGGCGAACAGAAGCTTGAGACCCTCACATCGTCGTTCGCGGACTTCTCCGGAATGACGTATTTATCGGTTTTAGTGGAGACGGGGGGAATTGAACCCCCGTCCGCGGTCGCGTAAGAGATGGCGTCTACGAGCGTAGCCGGCGCTCTGATCTCGCTCCCCACTCGCCTCGCCGGCCGGGTTGGGGGGAGCCAGTTCCCTGAGTTGTCCTCAGATCGGAGGGAACAAATCCTCGCTGAGCAAGCCCACTATTGATCCCGGATCCACCGCCGTGGGCGAACGGAGGCCGAGATGAGTCTTAGCTAGCTGAGATTAAGCAGCGAGGCCAAGATCAAAATTGTGCGTGTCCGCACTTATTGTTTCCCAGGTTTTTTACGAGGCCTCCCGGGAACCTCGACTCGCAACCACCCCCACGATCCGACCACGTCGAAGCCTGTCGTCCCCGGGGGTATGTCTGATGTTATTTTAGCGGTCCCCGCATGGTTTGGGTTTACCCACGCCCATGCACGGCTACGTTAGTTCTGTGGTCCGTTGGAACACGATGCGGTCGCCGTTGTTCGTATCGGCGCTGGCCGCTCTGATCCTCGCCGGTTGCGGGGCATCCGCCCGGAGGCCGGGAAACTCCCTTCATGCCGCGGCGGAAAGGAGTCTCCTGAGGCTGGTGGCGCGAGCCCGCACCGATTTTTCGGCCGGCCACGGGACGGCGGCTCACGCGGTGCTCGGACAGTTCGTGGCCGAGGTAAGGACGCTCCACGGCTCCGGCCAACTGAGCCGAACCATAGCCGGCCGCCTCGACCGCCAGGCGCATCTCACCGTAATCCAGATCCCACGGCAGACTCCGGCCGCGAACCCGGCAAGCCAAGCAAGCACCGTTTCCGCTCCAACCACCCCTGCAGCGGCCACCGTCACGCCCCCCAGCGTCCCGACTCCCTCACCAGTGGCTGGCGGTCAGCCGTCAACTGCCCGGGGACCCGGCCGCGGCGGACCCGGCCGCGGTCATGACCAGCCGACCGGCCCGAGCCAATTCACGCACGGGCACGGCGACGACCGTCGCGGTCGCGGGCCGCGCGATGCGCCTCGCGGGGGCGGCAATGACTGACCTCGCCTTTGATGCCCACCGGCTGCCCACGCGCCGCCTGAGTCCCGGAGAGATGGTCGGCGGCCGCTACAGGCTTGAGCGTTTCGCCGGGGCTGGCGGTATGGCCACCGTCTGGCGGGCGTGCGACGAGCGGCTACAGCGCACCGTGGCCATCAAGGTCATCTCCGACGCGCTGGCGGTCAGCCCGGAGGGTGTGGCCAGGTTTGCGCGAGAGGCGCGCACCCACGCCGGGATTCAGCATCCGAACCTCGTTCAGGTCTACGACTACAGCATCAGCGCTGCGCCGCCCTACCTGGTCATGGAATACGTCGACGGCGCGACGCTCAGCGAGACCCTGGATCGCGGTGCCTTTACTGCTGGGGCGCTCGAGACGCTCACCGTGGAGCTTCTCTCCGCCATCGCCTGCGTACACGACCACGGAGTCCTGCACCGGGACATCAAATGCGCCAACGTGCTGCTGGACGGCCAGGGGCACGCCCGCCTGACCGACTTTGGTCTCGCTCGGCTGGAGGATTCCAGCCGCATCACACGTATCGATGAAGTGGTGGGCACCCTGCGCTTCCTTGCCCCCGAACTGATCGAAGGCCAAGCGCCCAGCCGGCAGAGCGATCTGTTCGCTCTGGGCATCCTGCTACGCACAGCCGCCGCGCATGCTGCACCTTCGCCCCAGCTGTCGAATTTGATCAGGTGGCTCACCCAACCCGACGCTGGGGAGCGCCCACCGGATGCCCACGCCGTTCTCAGCCTCCTGACGGAGGGCCCCACCGAGGTCCAGCCCGTGGTTCGCCGCGCGCATGCGACGCGCGAGGCCCCCACCACGCGGATGAGCCGCGAGCCGTCCACCACGCGGATGAGGCGCGAGCTTCCCACCACGAGAGTGAGACGCGAAGCTCCCACCCCGCGGCTGAGGCGGCCACAGCAGCCTCGACGGTTGGCGGCGCACCTGCGAAACCGCCTGATCGCCAGCCTGGCGCTCCTGGTGGCGGTGGTCGGGACCGCTCTCGCAGTCACCATCGCCCAGGGCGGCAGCGGGCCCGTCAGAAGGCCGGCGGCCGCTGCCCAGGCACCCGGCAGGCGCGCCGTGACGGCCCCCAGCCGACGGATGCGTACGGCCGATCAGCAACTGCAGCGGCTGGCGGCAGACGTCAGAGCAGCTGCGAAGCCGCGCGCCTGATCTACGATCGCTTGCTGCGGGTCAGCGCAGGGTCAGACGCGCGGCACTGCCCTGGCGTCCGGTGCAGCCGCGATCTCGCTCCTGAGCCGGCTCGGGTCGACGCCCAGCCGCACGAGTGTGCGGGCCGCGCCGGACTCGTCGTGCATCACCAGACTGCGCAGGAGATCAAGCGCCGTGAGCTCGCTCGAGTCTCGTGCCGCCGCGTGCGTGAGCGCCCGCTCCAGGATACGGCGAGCCACCGGAGAGACGATCGTGGCGGCTCCGGCCCGTTCGCTGTTCGCGTATGCCCGGCGCGCTGCCTCGAGCGTTTGCTCGGTGGTCGGTTGAACCGCGTCGCGGGCGGCCTCGAGCGTCACCCCCATCCGGCGCAGCAGCACCCCCGCGTGGTCATCGCCACACTGCAGAACTCCGAGCAGGAGATGTTCGGTGCCCACCTCATCGCTGCCCAGGCTTGCCGCCTCCGTGCGCGCGATCCGGACCGCCCGTCGGGCCGGAACAGAGACATTGACGCCTCCCGCCCCGTTGGACACGGAGGGCTCGACCTCCTTGACCAGTCGCGCCACGCTTTCGCGATGGCGTCGGTGCGCCGCCTGCTTGGAGACGCCGATAGCCGCGCCGATCTCGCGCCAGGACATTCCCGTGCGGATCGCCTCCGCCGCGAGTTCCGATTCGATCGAGTCGAGTTCGCGGCGCAGTTCGCACAGTGCTTCGAGCTGGCCGGCCGGATCGTTGCCGGAGACCACCCGTACGACCAACGACTCTACCTGCGCGGACCGCTGCGTCGGCATGTCAATTCTCCTGCCTGGATCGGTGGCCGCCACCGGCTGCGGCGGCCTCATACGTCTGCTTGATGCACACGTTTGTGTAGATTCCCGTCAGACGGCCTTCACATTCGTCAAGTTGGATGGACATGCTCATTGCGGGCCACCAGGAGCCCGCCGCCGAGGCTGTCGCCCGCGCCGATCGAGCCGCGCGCGCCATGGGCCATGTGCGTCAGGGGCCGCTGGGACCGGGGCGGAACCCGGTGGCCTGGCGGCTCAACTCGTGCTGGGAGATCACCCGATCAACCAGCCCATATTCACAGGCCTGCTCTGCCGTGAAGAAGCGGTCGCGCTCCATATCGTCGCGCACCCGATCCTGGCTCTGACCCGTGTGCTTGGCGTAGAGCTCATCGATCTGCTCGCGGAGCGCCAGCGTCTCGCGGGCATGGATCTCGATGTCCGAGGCCTGTCCCTGGAAGCCGCCGGAGGGCTGGTGGATCAGGATCCGACTGTTGGGTAGGGCAAGCCGTTTCCCCTTTGCGCCCGCAGTGAGTAGCAGCGACCCCATGCTCATCGCCACGCCGAAGCAGATGGTCTGCACGTCCGGCTTGATAAAGCCCATCGTGTCGTAGATGGCCAGACCGGAGTAAACGACACCTCCGGGCGAGTTGATGTACAACGAGATGTCCTTGTCAGGGTCCTGGCTCTCCAGGTGCAGCAGTTGGGCGACGACCAGGTTGGCGATGTTGTCGTCGATCGCCGAGCCGATGAAGATGATGCGCTCATTGAGCAACCGCGAGTAGATATCAAACGAGCGCTCACCGCGCGCGCTCTGCTCGACGACCATAGGTACGAGTGGCATGGGCTATCCTTTCGACAACTGTTTGGTTGTCACGGCACCATAGCAACCAGTTGGTTGTCACCAAACCCGATCAGGAGCCCGACCAGTGAGCGACACAACCACTGACATCGACCGCGTGACCCGCGAGATCACGATCGATGCGCCGCTTGAAGAGGTATGGCAAGCCGTCTCCACCGAGGAGGGTCGAGAGCGATGGCTGGAAAGCGATGCGGATCGCCGTGTCGTGGTCGAGCGCACGATGGCCCCCTACCACATCAGCTGGTGGTGGTGGCACGAGAGCGACGCAGACCCAGCGCGATATGTCGAAGTCGATGTCGTCGCCGCGCCGGACGGAACCCGCGTCACCGTCACGGAGACCCAGCCCGCCAGCCTGCCGATGGCGCAGCTGGCCGCCAGCCTCGAGCCTGTCTGCGCGTGAGCGACCGTCTCGGATTGGTGTTCGGGGCGCTGTCTGACCCCACACGCCGGCAGATGCTGGAGACCCTCATTCGCGACGGCTCGACGTCGGTGCCCGTGCTGACGGCCGAGCTGCCGATCACGCGTCAGGCGGTGGCCAAGCACCTGTCGACGTTGGCCGGGGCCGGCCTGGTGGAGCGAGAGCCGGGCACCTCAGGGCGCGAGGTCCACTATCGCCTGAGCCCCGGAGCGCTGGGGCCGGCGGCCAGCTGGATCCGCGTCGCCGACGCGGCTTGGGCCGGCCGGCTGGATCGCCTCAAGAGCACCCTGGAATCCTCCCGGTAACCCGAACGAATCCCCCCGGTAACCCGAACTCTTGACGTACGGTGTTCGTTTTGCGAACCGTACGTCCAAAGTTCGCTTCTCGCCCTCGCCGGGCCCCTCTCAGCGGCTCACGTCACGCAGTTCGCGCTGAACGTCGCGCGCCATGTCGCGCTTCTTGATCGACTCGCGCTTGTCGTACAGGTCCTTGCCCCGCGCGAGCGCGATCTCCACCTTGGCGCGAGAGCGCTCGCCCGAGAAGTACAGGCGGGTCGGGACCAGCGTGAAGCCCCGTTCGTTGAGACTGCCGGTGAGCTTCTCGATCTCGCCCCGATGCATGAGCAGCTTGCGCGAGCGCTCAGGATCGTGGTTCTCCCGATAGGCGGCCGGATAGGGGGCGATGTAGGCGCCGATGAGCCAGAGCTCGCCGTCCTTGATCGTGGCGTAGGAGTCCTTGAGCTGGGCGTTTCCGTCCCGCAGCGACTTCACCTCGGTCCCGGTCAGCACGATGCCGCACTCGAAGCGCTCGAGCAGGTTGTATTTGAACGCCGCCTGGCGATTGGTGGCCACGTCGCCCGGCGCGGTCTTCTTCTTGCTTGCTTTGGCCATGGTTCAGTCTCTATCCACAGGTAACAGGTCCACCCTACCCCGCGGCACGTCGACCCCTCCGATACTGACAGCGATCCCGTCCCCCAGTCGCAGGGCGCCCCCGCCACGAGTCCCGATGAGCGCCGTGCCCTGCTCATTGAGCTCCCACCAGTCATCGCGCATGCGACGCACCGGCAGCAGGCCCTCGTATTCGCCCCGCGGCCCGAATGCGACAAAGGCACCGGCCCCGATCACCCCGACCACCTCGCCCTCGAACACCATACCCAAGCCCCCGTGCGGTTCGGCCGCGAGTGTCGACTCCAGCAGGAAGCAGCGGGCCACGTCGTCGGCGTCGCGCTCAATGGTCATGGCATGCCGCTCGCGCTCCGATGTCCAGGGGCCTGCCTGGGCCACCCAGGAGGCTTCCGGCACCGGCTCGTCACCACTGAGCGCCGAGAGCAGCGAGCGATGACAGATGATGTCCGGGTAGCGGCGAATCGGCGAGGTGAAATGGCAGTAGCTCGCCAGCCGCAGGCCAGAGTGGCCGCGGTTGCGGTCGTCGTAGTAGGCCTGCTTGAGCGATCGCAGCACGATCCGGTTGAGTGCGCGGGCGCCCTTTCCGTCGTGGGCCACCACCCACTCGGAAACCATCCGCGAGGCCTCTCCGGCGACCTCACTCGCCTGCTGCGGCGTGAGCGGGCCGCCGGCCATTGGCGGCGTCGGCACGCCCAGCGACGCCAACTGGTCGAGCATCCGCTCGACCGCCATCGGCTCGGGCCGCTCGTGCACCCGGTAGAGCGCCGGCAGCTTGCGCGACTCGAGAAATCTGGCCACCTGCTCGTTGGCGGCGATCATCAGATACTCGATCAGCCGGTGAGACTCGGTGGGCAGGACCGCAGCCACGCCGTCGACGTTGCCGCGTCGGTCAAAGACGAACTCCGGCTCTGAGGACTCGAGCACCAGAGCGGCCTGGGCCGAGCGCTTTTCCTCCAGCGCCCGTGCCGCTGCACGGGCGCCGGCCAGGCCCTGCCCCCACTCACCCTCAGCCCGCTCGGAGCCGGCGAAGATACGGTCCACCTGCTCGTAGGTGAGGCGCTGATCGGACCGGATGACCGAGCGGTAGAAGGCGGCGCTGACCACCTCGGAACCCCGGATCAACATCTCGACCGTGACGGCCAGCCGGTCCTGATAGGGGACCAGCGAGCAGACGCCGCTCGACAGCTCGTGCGGGAGCATGGGCTCCACGGCGCCCGGGACGTACACGCTGGTGCTCCGTCGGTAGGCCTCGCGGTCAATCGGAGAGCGGGGGTGCACATACGCGCTGACGTCGGCGATGTGCACCCAGACCACCCAGCCGCCGCCGCCGTCGGCCGGCTGGCAGGACACCGCGTCGTCAAAGTCCTTGGCCGTGGTCGGGTCGATCGTGAAGGTCGGGAGCTCGCGCAGGTCGCGGCGCCCTTCGCCGGCAGCGATCTCCCGGCCAGAGACCTCCACAGCCGCTCGGGTGACCGGGGTCTCGAATCCGCGCGCGAGCCCACGGTCGAGCATCAGTGCCTCGATCACGTCGCGAGCGACGGTTGGCCGACCGATCCGCTGGTGCACGCGTGCGCGCGAACCCTGCCCGCGGCGACCGGATACGCCGGGCGTCACGAGCACCAGGTCGCCCGCGTCGTAGCGCGTGTCGCGACTGAGCGCGAGCCTGGGGCCTGGACCGAAGAACGGCTCGGCCACGAGGAACTTGCCCCGGCGCTCGACCACGGCCACGAGGCCGCGGGCGGCCGGATCAGTGGACCTCGGCGCCGACTGTTCTTTCCGCGACTTTGAGTGCGCGCGTTCCCGGGGCATTCGGATTGTCGTAGACGTAGACGTTGGGAGCGATCCCCTTGCCCTCCTTGATCCCACCGGCACCCAGGTTGTGCCCGTTGGGGGTGAAGTACTCACCGACGGTGATGTCGAGCGCGCCACCGCCGGACAGCGGCATCAGTTCCTGAAAGACGCCCTTCCCGTAGGTGTGGGTGCCGACGACCTTGGCGCGTTGATGATCCTTGAGCGCTCCGGTGACGATCTCCGCAGACGATGCCGTGCCGCGGTCGACCAGAACCACCATCGGAAGCTGCGGCGCGATCGCGTCCCCCAGCGCGGTGTACACCGTCGTCGGTTGGCTTCGCCCGCGCGTGCTCACGATCGTTCCACTCTTGATGAACAGGCTGGCGACCCCCACCGCCTGGGCGAGCAGGCCGCCGGGGTTGTCACGCAGATCGAGGATCAGCCCCTGCACGTGCTGCCTGAGCAACCCCTGCAACTGCTGGCGCAGTTCGTCGGCCGCGCCTTGGGCGAACTGGCTGAGCAGCAGGTAGCCGATGCGCTTGCCGTGCACCTTCAACACCTTCGACGAGGCCACGGGCACCGTTACGTTCGCGCGGGTGATCGTCAGTGTGCGGTGCGTCGCGTGGCGTAGCACGGTCAGACTGACCTGAGTGCCGACGTTGCCCTTGATCAGCTTTGAGCCCTGCGCGACGGTTTTGCCACTCAGCGAGGTGCCGCCCACTGCGGTGATGATGTCGCCATGGCGCAGGCCGGCGCGGGCGGCCGGCGAACCCTGGAAGACCTCCTCGACCTCGATCCCACCGTGCACGGGCTCGACCGCGACCTCGACGCCGATGCCGGCCACCTGCGGGTTGGTCTGCTGCTGAAAGGACCGGTAGAGCCCCGGCGGGAAGTAGTGGGAGTACGGGTCATCCAGGCTCGCCACGGCTGCCTCCAAGCCGGTGTTCAGGAGCTTCCCCGTGTCCACCCGCCGGTAGTAGTCCTTGGCGATCAGGTCGAGCGTCGTCTGGACGAGCCGCTCGTTGTCGGTCTGGGATACGAACGCGCTGCGTAGAGGGGCGGGCAGCCAGCTCGGATGACCACCGAACCACAGGCCCACCGCCAGCACGAGAACGGCGCCCAGCGCCAGCAGCCAAGAGCGCAGCGTCGAGTTGGGGCGTGCCGAGAACACCCTGGCAGCGTAGCCATGAAGTCTGCCGCTCAGCGGAGCGGCAGGCCCTCAGACGCGGAGGAAGCGCCTCAAGGAGATGCCGGAGCCAATCGCCGAGACGACGATCCCGGCGCCGACCAGCACGAATATGAGAGGCAGGAAGGGAATCGTGCGGGGAGCTTCGATGAGGTTCCAGTTGGCTGCGAGCGGGTCGAGCACGGCGAGCTTGGTGATCGCGAGCGTCGCGATGGCCAGCACGGCGCCGAAGGCGCCCACGATGATGCCCTCGATCACGAAGGGCCAGCGGATGAACCAGTCGGTGGCGCCAACCAGTTTCATCACCTCGACCTCGCGGCGCCGCGCGTAGAGCGACAGCCGGATCGTGTTGCCGATGAGCAGGATCGAGGCCGCCATCAGCAGCGCGGCCAGCGCGGCGGCGGTGATCGTCACGAAGTGGGTGACCGTGAGCAACTTCCGGGTGTCCTGGGTGTGGTTGGACACCCGGTGAATGGAGCTGTCGAGGAAGTGACCGGCCCCGCCGGCGTCGCTGATGGCCGAGCGGATCCCCAGCACGTACTCCGGCGCGGAGGGATAGACGTGGAAAGTGTCGGGCAGCGGGTTGACGCCGCCGAGGATCTGGTAGGCGAGCGGATTGGCCTTCTTCTGCTGGGCCAGCGCCTGGGCCTTGGACTCGAACGCCACCCGCTTGACGTGCGGCAGGTTGCGAAGCTCCTTGCCAACGCGAGCGTCGGCCACGCCCGTCGCGTTGGTCTTCAGATACACGTCGACCATGACCTTGCCAGCCGCGCTATTGGCAGCCCCCGTCGTCGCCTGCACGATCGGGATGAAGACGCCAACGACGATCAGCGTGACCGTGATCGTGGCGAGCGCCGCGAAGCTGGGTGCCGCGTTGCGACGCATCGCTCGCAGCGACTCGCGCAGGAAGAAGCCGAGGCTGTGCTTCATCGGCTAGAGGATCTTGGGTGTCTCGTTGGGGGCACGCAGGCGCTGCGCGAACTCGCGCGTCGACTCGTCGCGTGCGTAGAGGCCCGTGGCCTCGTCGCGGATCACCCGCCCCCGGGAGAGCTCGAGCACGCGCCGGCGCATCTTGTCCACCATGGTGTTGTCGTGGCTGGCCACGAGCACGGTCGTGCCGGTGCGGTTGATCCGGTAGAGCAGCCGCATGATGTCGATGCTCGTCTCCGGATCCAGGTTTCCGGTCGGCTCATCGGCCAGCAGCAGCGGGGGATGATTCACGAAGGCGCGCGCGATCGAGACGCGCTGCTGCTCGCCCCCCGAGAGCTGGTCGGGGTAGTTGTGCAGCTTGGTGGCCAGCCCGGTCAGGCGCAGGATGTCGGGGACCTTCGCGCGGATCTCCTTGCGCGAATGGCCCGTGACCTGCAGCGCGTACGCGACGTTGTCGTACACGGTGCGGTTCGGCAGCAGCTTGAAATCCTGGAACACCACACCGATATTGCGCCGGTAGAACGGGATCTGCTTGCGACTGATCGTCGATAGATCACGGCCGGCCACGCGGATCGTTCCCTCCGTCGGCTCGAGCTCCTTGATCAGAAGCCGCATCACGGTCGACTTGCCCGAACCCGTTGAGCCGATGACGAAGACAAAGTCCTCGCGGTCCACCGCGAACGTCGCCTGGTCCAGGCCATAGACGCTGGTGCCGTACTGCTTGCTGACGCCACGAAACTCGATCACGGTGTTCGTGGCGACCGCCGAAGCCGGTCGTTGGAGGTTCGGTGGCTGTCGGGCATAGGTGCGTGCAGCATCGGTACGGAGTGCCTGCCGGCGGCTGCGGTTTCTGGAATCTGTGTTCGCCATAGGGTCGGCCCAGCGTAGCGACCCGCTCCTCGCCGACTCCAGCAGCGGTCCTGCATGCAAGCACATTTGCAGCTGGATTTTGTAAAGCCGAGCTTAGGCGAAACCGGGCCGCTTCTGCCGCTGGGGCGCCCGCTACCTTGTGTCCATGGCCACGATAACCACCTCACTCCTGGGCAACGGCCTGCCGCTGCACAGGATCGCCATGGACGGCACACGCGCGGTCACGCTGATGGTCGCGTTCGACGCCGGCGCCCGCACCGAACGGCCCGAGGAAAACGGGATGGCGCATTTTCTCGAGCACCTGGTCTTCAAGGGCGGCGAGAAGTACAAGACCTATCGCGACGTCAACGAGGCGGCCGAGCGCAACGGCTCCGTCCTCAACGCCTACACCAGCCACGACCTTGTGGCCTTTCACATAACCGCGCGCTCGACCAAGGGCATTGACGCCGCCGACCTGCTCACCGATTTTGTGGGCAGGCCTGCCCTGGATCCCGTCGAGCTCGACAAGGAGCGCGGAGTGGTGGTCCAGGAGATCGCTCGGTACAACGATCAGCCTGCCGCGGTCGCCGAGCATCTGATCGACGAGGCCGTGTTCGGTGAGCACCCGCTCGGCCGACCAGTGCTCGGTCCGGCCGAGCACCTGGCGGAAACGTTTACGCGGGAGGGAATGATTGCCTTCCGCGACCGCCAGTGGGCGCCGAGTCGCGGGGCCGCGCTGGCCGTGGGCAATCTCGACACTCTGGGCCCGGACTCCGGCCTGGACGAGCTGTTCGAGCGCTTCGAGGCGCTGCCGGTCCCCGAAGGCTACGACCCGGCGCCGGGGCACGCCGCTCGGGTTCTGGTCACCGAACGGGATTCCAACCAGTCGCATCTGCGCATGTCCTACCGCCCGTCGATCGACGTGAGTGACCCCGCACAGCGCGCCGCGCTGACCATCTATTCGACCCTGTTGGGCGGCTCCATGGGCTCGCGCCTGTTCGATGAGATCCGGGAACAGCGCGGTCTCTGCTATTCGGTCAGCTCTTACCCCCACGCCTACGCGGACGTGCCGGTGCTTCAGCTGAGCTCAGGACTCGACAGCGGCAAATGCGTCGAAGCGTTCCGGCGGATGGCTGAGATTGTTGATGAGCTCCGCGTCGACGGGCCCACCGAGGCCGAGGTGGAGCGCGCTCGCGCCTATGCCGCGGGCGCCCGGGCGATCGCCTTCGAGAACACGGGCGCGATTGCCCGGACAGCTGCCACGCAGGCGATCGTTTTCGGCCAGGATGTCGATCCTGATGCCTCGATTGCTGCGCTCGATGCGGTTACGTTCGACGAGGTACGAGAGGTCGCTGCCGGAATCTCGACGGATTTCTCCGTCGCTTGCGTGGGTCCGCACAGCGTGGAGGAGTTTCAGCCTGCCTAAGTGGGCTCGCGTGTTCGCCGCCGCCTGCGCGGCGGCGGCGACCCTGAGCGCCTGCGGCCAGGGGCACGCCCAGCGCACGACCGGTGCGTTCGCCAAGGCGGCCAGCTTCGCCCCGGCGAGGCTCCAGCCACGCGCCGCTGGCGAAACGACCACCACGGGAGGCGCCTCGCCGACCCTGGACGCCGCGGCTGTCCGCCTGCAGCGCCAGATCAAACGGGCACTGGCTCATTCCGGCCATCAGCTGGGGCTGCTCGTTGAGGACCTCCCGTCCGCCCAGGTCCTGGACGCGCGGGCGGCCACAGTCCCCCGCCCTCCGGCCTCGGTGGAGAAGCTCTACACAACCGTCGCGGCGCTCAACCTACTGGGGCCCAGCGCGCGCCTGCAGACGACGGTGCTGGGGACCGGCGGCCTGGGTCGAGGTGGCGTGTGGCACGGGAATCTCTATCTGCACGGAGGCGGGGACCCCACGCTCGGCGACGGAAACTGGAACAAGCTCTACGACGGCGGCTATGGACCCACCGCCCTGCAGGTGGCCACACAGCTGCGTCGAGCCGGAATCCGCCGCGTGACCGGACGCCTGTTCGCTGACGATTCCCTGTTCGACAGCGACCCAGGCGGCCCGGCGACGAACTACCTGGCCGACACGCCTGACTATGGCGGGGAGATGAGTGCCCTGGTCTACGACCACGGAATGAGCACCGCCCGGATGTCACCGGCCGTCTTCGCCGCTCACGAACTCGCCCTCACGCTTCGAGGCATGGGGGTACGCATCGGTGCCTCGGCCCACACGGAACCCACTCCCTCCGCCGCGGTCGAACTCGCCCATGTGCGATCGCCCCCGTTGTCAGTGCTGGTGCGCCTGATGGACGTCCCCTCCGACGACCTCATCGCCGACATGCTGGCCAAGCAGCTGGGCGCCAGGCTGGCCGGCCAGGGCACCCTCGCCGCCGGGGCCGGAGAGATCACGCAGCTGATCGCTCGCGACTATGGGCTGCATCCGAAGGTGGCCGACGGCTCTGGTCTCGACCGCGGCGACCAGACCACGCCCGCGGATGTCGTAGCGCTGCTGCGCAAGGTCTGGGCCACGTCGACGGGCCGGTTGCTCTACGCGGCGCTCCCGGTCGTCGGCCGCGAGGGGACCGTCGCCCAGATAGGGGTGGGCACCCCGGCCCAGGGCCGCTGCGTGGCCAAAACGGGCACGCTGGACAACGTCACCAATCTGGCCGGGTACTGCGACGCGCACGACGGCGGCGGCCTGGCCTTCGCGCTGATGATCGACGGTCCCTCGAACTACCAGGCCATCCCCGTGCTCGGTCGCGTGGTGGCGGCTGTTGCCCGTTATGGGAGGACGCGTTAGGGCCCTGTTGTTTGCCCGTCGCGCCCCTTGCTAACCGACCTTCGCCAGGTGGACAATCCAGGGCGTGCCGGGCACCCTTGCGCTGAACCGAGCGGAATTGCGGCGCTACCTCGAACGGGTTGGCGATCGTTGGCGGCTCGACGGCGCCTATCTCGGCGGTCCGGCCTTCACCGGCAGCCCAGGCGAGCCGGCACTCACCGAGCGAGGCCTCGAATACACCATCGTGCTCGTCTCCGACGCCTTCGACGAGATCCCCTGGCTGGAACGGGTGTACGTCGCCACGTCCCTCTGGGATGGGCTCGAGATGGGTGCTCTCGCCGACGTGCACTGCTATACGCGAGCCGAATTCGAGCGCAAGCGCGACTCAACGCCGGTGGTCAAGGACGCCGTCTGGCACGGCCTCGACCTCCTGGTCTTCATCTGAGCGGGGCGCTACCGCGTACTGGGTAGCTCGACCACTTTTCCCGGGCCGTCAGCCGATGGCGATCATGCGCTCGATCGGGGCTCTGGCCCGATCGGCCGTGGCGGCGTCGACCTTGACCTCGTGCTCGAGATCGCGCAACGAGTCCCGCAGCTTGGGCAGGGTGATCATCTTCATGAAGCGGCAGGCGGCAGCCTCGTTGGCCGCGATGAAGTCAACGTCCGGAGCGGCCTCGCGCAGGGGATGCAGCATGCCGATCTCCGTCGCCACGATCGCGGTTCCGCGCTGCCCGGCTGAGTGCTTGGCGTAGTCGAGCATGCCGCCGGTTGAGAGCATGTGAACACCGGTCGAGGCGACGTCGCCGGCCGCGACGTACTCCATCACGCTGGTCGAGCAACCGCACTCGGGATGGATGAGAAAATCGGCCTGGGGATGAGCGGCCCGTACGGCGTTGATGTCGTCGGGCCGAATACCGGCGTGCACGTGGCATTCGCCGTCCCAGACGATAAGCCGGCAGCCGAGCGTCTTCTCCACATAGGCGCCCAGGAACATGTCCGGGCCAAACAGGATCTCGGTGTCCGGACCGTGCTCACGCAGGATGTGGGCCACCACATCGACCGCGTTCGCCGAGGTCACGCAGTAGTCGGTCTCAGCCTTCACGGCAGCCGTGGTGTTGACGTACATGACGACAATGGCACCGGGATGGTCGCGCTTCCACTCCCGCAGTTGCTCGGCGGTGATGGAGTCGGCGAGCGAGCAACCCGCGTCCAGATCCGGGATCAGCACCGTTTTGCCCGGCGAGAGGATGGAGGCAGTCTCCGCCATGAAGTGGACGCCACAGAACACGATCGTGTCGGCATCGGTGGCAGCGGCCTGGCGGCTGAGGCCCAGAGAGTCTCCCACGTAATCGGCCACATCCTGTATCTCAGGCAGCTGGTAATTGTGGGCCAGGATGACGGCGCCGCGCGCGCGGGCCAGGGTGCGCACCTCTGCCTGGAGCGCCGGGATGTTCTCGAGCATCAGCGGCGCGGGGGAAGGAGCCTCCACCTGACCGAGCATCGGAAGATTCATGGCAAGGGTTCGAGTAGGAGGGAGAGATCGAGAGCTGGGGCGCTGTGGGTCAACGCCCCGACCGAGATGAAGTCTACGCCGGTCTCGGCCACCTCCCGGATGGTGCCCAGGCTGAAGCCGCCGCTGGCTTCGAGCTCGGCCCGACCGCCGACCCGACCCACCGCTTCGGCCAGCTGCGCCGGGGCCATGTTGTCCAGCAGGATCCGAAACCCGCTGGAGCACCCGAGTTCAGCGGCCACGGCCAACGCCTCATCGACCTCCGAGAGAGTGCTGCACTCGACCTCGAGCGGCAGCTCGGGCGCGTGCGAACGGGCCTGGCGCACGGCGGCGCCCACCCCACCCGCCATCGCCGCGTGATTCTCCTTGATCAGAATTGCGTCATACAGGCCTATGCGGTGGTTGAGCCCCCCGCCCGCCAGCACCGCCTGCTTCTGCAACAGACGCAGACCGGGCACGGTCTTGCGGGTGTCCAGAATGCGGGCGCCCGTACCCGAAACGGCCTGGACGCAGCGCGCCGTCAAGGTGGCCACCCCTGAGAGCTGCTGCAGGAAGTTCAGAGCCGTCCGTTCCGCCGCGAGCAAGCCGGCGGCAGAGCCGGTGACCTCCAGCACCGGTCCGTTCTCGCGCCACATGCCCTCAGGCCCGGTCTGGTTGAGCACCGCCTCGGAATCCACGATGCGGAAGGCCAGGCCGGCCGCCTCCAGTCCGTAGACGACGCCCGGCGCCTTTTGCGTGATGCGGGCGATCGCGTGAGTATGGGGTGCGACGGTGGCGACGGTGGTCACGTCGCCGCCGCCGATGTCCTCGGCCAGCGCGCGCTGAACGAGTGCCTCTAGTTCCGGCTGATCCACTGCGGGCAGGATACGCGCCGGGCCCGCACACAACCGCCCCGGCACGATCGGGAACCGGGTTATTGCCTGGGCCGGTACTGCCTGGGCCGGTACTGCGTGGGCCGGTGCCGCGTGGGCCGCCGGTGCTTCTTCGGGGCCGGCTTCGGTTTCGGTTTCGGCTTCGGCTTCGGCTTCATCTTGGGCGTCGGGCCGGTCATGATCAGCTCCGAGCCGCTCACCGTGCCCAGGGTGGCCGCACTGCTGACCGTGGCATTCCAGCTGTGGCCCGCCACCTGCTCAAGCGTTTTGTAGGCCGCGCTGGTGAGCTTGAGGGCCGAACGGGTGGACTCGCCCCCGCGCACGTCGTAGGTGATCTTGGCCAAGGTGAGCCGCTTGGTCTGCGTGACCGTGCGGTACCGGTCCAGGCCGCCCCCGCGGGCCGCCCGCACCTGGACACGCACCGGAACCCTGGCCCGGACGCTCAGGCTGATCGCTCCCTGACACGCGGCGTTGCTCTGGCCCGCGCAGACCAGGGTCAGCACAGCCCTATGTCGCCTGGACACCGTGATCGCCGAGTTGAACCCCAGCGCACCGGCCGCGAGCGGGAAGGGAATCCCGGTCACCTCGCCGACGGCGGCGTTGCCCTGACCCGTGGCGGCGGTGAAGAAGAGCTGGCCGTCTCCGTTCACGTCGGGCACGTCGGGGCCGCTGGCCATCCGCCAGCCCCGGGACGGCAGGGACAAACCGCTGGGCAGCCCGAAGACGGAAACGATGTTTGTGCTGATGTTGAGCTGGTCCACCGTGCCATGGCCGCCGGCGTCGAGGAACCACACGTTTCCGTCCGGGCCGACGGCCATGGCCACCACGTTGCCCAGTCCCGCAGCGGCGACGCGCACCGCCTGCGGATCGCCGGGCGAGAGCTCCAGGATCTCGTTGTTGCCGCCGGGATTGGTCGAGGCGCCGCCAGCCATATAGACGTAACCGTTGGGGGCGGTGACGATGGTGCCAGGATCTGTGCTGGCATCCGCCACGGCGCCGGCGGGATAGGGCCCACTGAAACCGGCGGTGGTGTAGGCACCCAGCTCTCCCAGTCCGTCGGTGAACCAGACAGCGTCGCCGCCGCCATCGATGGCGAACGCTCCGGCCCCGGTGTAGAACGGAGCGGGGACGGTCAGGGTGGCGCACGCCGCGGACGGGGCGGCCGTGATCTGGCACCTGATGATCCCGGCATTGTCAGAGACATAGAGCGCGCCGTCGGGACCCAGCGTCATGTCCTCGCCGTAGTCGCCGAAGCGCGCCACCGGGTTCAGACCAGGGCTCGGCGAGTCGGCCGCCCCGACCGCGTACAGCACATTCCCCGGGCCCTGGTCATTGTCGAGGATCCAGTCGTACCCGTCGGCCTCGACGCTGGCGTAGGTCACGGGGGCGCCCGCGTCGGAGGCCAGGCCGCCCGCCACGGTCGACACCTGCCCGGTCGGCGAGATCGACAGCACCTTCTGGGTGCGGCCGCTCACCACGAACCACTCGGCGTCTGAGCCGTCGGGCGCGGGCGCCATGGCCGGCTCGGTGACCGAACTGCTCCCCGCGGGCGCCGTGTCGAGCGTGATCGGGTACCCGGTGACACCGATCGGCGCAGCGGACGCCGCGGCCGGGAGCATCATCAAGGCGGCCCCCATGACCAGTGCGGCCAGGGCCGACCGCAACTTACGGTGTGTGGGGCTTGTTCGGTTTAGCAACGGCATGAGTCGATTACCAGGGTGGCAGCGCTGCCAGGGGCATCGGCAACTTGCAACGCAATCTCAACGTTGAGTGGTCCGATGAAGCTTCTCCGTCAGCGCTGGAACCCGGCGCCACACCGAAGGTTGCGCCTGTTCGGTGGGGCCATCGCTGCGTCGGCGATCCTGCTGACCGCCGCTCCGGCCGGGGCACGATTGCGCCGCGCGAGCGCGCCGATACCCACCTCCCGGGTAACCGTGACGGGTACGGCGCTGCACGTGGTGCCGACGTCATTTCTGGGACTGTCAGTGAACGTCGAGGAGATGGAGGCCTTCACCCAGCAGCCGGCATTTCCGCAGTTCATCAAGCTGATCACGCCCAGCGGCGACGGTCCGTTTGTGTTCCGGGTGGGCGGCACCTACGCCGACACCGCCTACTGGAACGGCGAGACGTCCCAGATCATGCCGCAGTACCTGGCCCCGCCCGCCGACCGTGTCACGATCGACAATCCGTGGTTGCAGTCACTCGCCGGCCTGCTGAAAGCCACCGGCAGCCAGGCCGTTCTCAACGTCAACGCGGCCAACCACGATCCGCAGATGGCCGTCAATCTCGTAGAGGCTGCCGAGCGGGTCTTCACCGAGAACAGCCTGGCCCCGGGAACGCTGAGCGCGGTGGCCATCGGCAACGAGCCCAACCTCTACCCGCAGGGCTACGACGGCATCACCCGCACCAGCGCAAGTTGGGTGAGACGGTTCAGCGCGCTGCGCTACTCCGCGCTGTTCTCGTTGTACGCGAACGTGCTCAGGCGCCACCTGCCCGGGCTCACGCTCGCCGGACCGGAGCTCTCGAGCACGACGGCCCCCTGGCTGGTCTCGCTGCTCGCCCATGACTCCAGCGAGGTCGGGCTCGCCACTGAGCATTACTACGCCTACAACGCCTGCGCGGCGGCGGGCTCCGCGGGCTTCCCGGAACTGCATCGCTACTTCCGGGCCACGGACATCAGTCAGGCCACCGCCGGGTTCGCGCCGGCCATCGCAGCCGCGCACAACGCGGGCATCCCGTTCCGGCTCACCGAGCTCGGATCTTCCACCTGCCTGGGGCTGCCGGCGGTGACCGACACCTTTGCCACCAGCCTCTGGGGACTCGACCAGCTCTACGAGTTGGTCGGCGCCGGCGTCGACGGTGTCAACTTTCATCTGCGAGCGGACGAGCCCAACACCTCCATCCAGTCGATCCCAGGCTCGGGACTCACCGCTGCGCCCCTGCTGTACGGGATCGCCGCGTTCGCCCACACCCTGGGGCCGAACGCCCAGCTGAACCAGGTCACCGGAGCGTTGCCCAACAACCTGAAGGTGTGGGCCGTGCAGTCCGACAACGGCTACAGCCTGGCGCTCATCAACGACACCCTCCAGCGTGAGCGCGTCCAGGTGGCGCTGCCCACGACCGCTGCGCTGACCGTGAGCTCCCTCACCGCCTCGTCGCCCTGGTCGCAATCGGCTTCCTTCGGCGGCCAGACGATCTCCTCCAGCGGCACCTGGCAGGGCACCGCACGCACGCAGACGGTGACACCGGTGGCCGGCAGCTACTGGTTCACGTTGCCGCCGGACAGCGCCGAGATCGCCACGCCCTGACCTCGTCGCGACCGTGCGTCAGACCAATACGCGCAGCGTATGAAAGCTGGGGTCCGCGGCACCGTGCAGTCGCGCACCGGCCTCGACCAGGGCGCGTAGGTAGCTGACCACCTCGGCGGTGACCCGCTCGCCGGGCAGCAGCGTCGGCACGCCGGGCGGGTAGCCGGCGACGGCCTCGGTGGAGATTCGACCGATGGCCTGCTCCACCGGCACGGCCTCGCTGCGGCCCAGGAACGCGTCACGGGGGGGACAGCCGGTTCCGCCCCGAGCTCGGCCGGGGGCTGGGTGAGAGTGAGCGAGTCCGGGTCCGGGATGGCTTCCATTCCGGCGCGAAACCGCTCAGCCGAGTGGCTCGAGATTCTCTTCACCGTCTCGGCCAGGTCGTGGGCCACGCGATCCAACGGCTCCACAGGCTGGCCGATCCCCAGCACCAGCACCACGGTCGCGTGCGTGGCCAGCTCGACATGAATGTCATAGGAGGCCCGCAGCGCGCTGGCCACGCCATACCCGGTGAGCCCGGTGCCGCGCACGTCGATCACGATGCGCAACGGATCCCAGGCGGCGATCCCGGGGCGGCCGACCCACTGCTCACCGACGATGGCACAGCCCGGGATGCGCTCGATTGCCTCGCGTGCCCTGGCCGCCGCCTGGATGGTGCGATCGAGCAGCAGCTCGCCGTGAACCGCGAGCTGCCGGCGGGATGCATCGAGCGAGGCCATGAGTAGGGCGTTGGGGCTGGTCGAACGCACCAGCCGGACCGCCCGGCTGACCGCGCCGACGTCGATGCGTGGCTCGGTGGGTTGGTGTCCCACCAACAACATGGCCGATTGCGTGAGGCTGCCGACCACCTTGTGCGTGGAGGCGAGCATCACGTCGGCGCCGAGGGAGAGCGGCGAAGCCGGCAGCGCCGCGTGGAAGCCAAAGTGCGCACCCCACGCGCAATCGACGATCAGGGGCACGCCCGCACGATGGGCCACCTCGGCACAGCCGGCGACGTCGGCGGCCATGCCGTAGTAGGTCGGCGAGACGATGAACGCCGCGGACAGGGGGCCACTCGCGGCCCCTTCACCCAGTGCCGCCTCGAGCGCCTCCGGTGTCACCCCGTGCGCCATCCCGAGTTCTCTGTCGTACTCGGGCGCAACGAACCGCGGCAGGCCGCCGGAGAGCACGAGACCATCGATCATGCTCGCGTGGGAATTGCGTTGCAACAGCACGTGCGTGCCCGGACCGGCCAGCGCCAGGCACAAAGCGTGGTTGCCCTGGGTCGCGCCGTTGGTCAGAAACCAGCAGTGCGCGGCGCCGTAGGCCTCCGCGGCCAGCCGCTCGGCTCGCTGATACGGAGTGGGTGACGGGCCCAGGTCGATGCCCTCGATGTCCTGGGGTACGTCGAGCAGCAACGCGGCTTCCCCGAGGGCGCTACGCAGCCCCGGGTCGGCGCCCGCTCCGCCCTTGTGTCCGGGGACGTGGAAACGCGTGGAACCGCGCAGCCCGTAGGCGGCCACAGCCTCGAGGTAGGGCGCGGTGGGTTGCTCGGCCGGATGGGGGTCGGGCTCAGGCGACATTGGCCGCCTTCAGGAGATAGGCCCGGACGAAGCCGTCGAGGTCCCCGTCGAGCACGCGACTGGTGTCGCCCATCTCAAAGTCCGTCCGATGGTCCTTGACCATCGAATACGGATGCAGCACGTAGGACCGGATCTGCGAGCCAAAGTTGACGTCCTGGGCCTCCCCCCGCTCGCGGGCGATCTCCTCGCGGCGCTCTCGCTCAGCCCGCTCGGCCAGCTTCGAGCGCAGCATCGTCATCGCCTCGGCGCGGTTGGAGGACTGCGACCGCTCGTTCTGGCATTGCACGACGATCCCGGTCGGTCGGTGCGTTATCCGCACGGCCGAATCAGTCTTGTTGACGTGCTGGCCCCCGGCTCCGCTGGCTCGGTAGGTGTCGACCTGGAGGTCATCCTCATCGATTTCGACTGCCCCCACGTCCTCCACCACCGGCGATACCTCAACCCCGGCGAAGCTGGTCTGGCGGCGGTTGGCCGAATCAAACGGGGAGAGACGCACCAGCCGGTGCACGCCCTTCTCGCTGCCGTACAGGCCGTAGGCGTTCTCGCCCTTGACCAGGAAGGTGGCGGACTTGACCCCGGCCTCTTCCCCCGGCGACGCCTCGAGCAACTCCACCTGGAATCCGCGCTTTTCGGCCCAGCGCATCTCCATGCGCAGCACCATCTCGGCCCAGTCCTGGGCATCGGTGCCGCCGGCGCCGGCGTTGACGGTCACAAAGGCATCTCCGGCGTCGTAGCGACCGGAGAACAGGCGTTGCTCCTCCAGCGCCTGCAGGCGCTCCTCGACGCTTGCCACCTGCTCGAGCACCTCGCTCTGCAGCGATGGATCCTCCTCGGCCATCTCGGTCAGGGCGCCCAGATCCTCGACATCGCCCTCGATGGACCGAAAGGTGTCCAGCCTGCGCGATGCGCGGGCGTGCTCGGCGCTCACCTGAGCCGCGCGCTCCTGGTTATCCCAGAAGCCGGGCTCGCCCATCTCCGTCTCCAGCGCGGACGTGCGCTCGCTCAACCCAGCCGGGTCAAAGATAGTCCGCGAGCAGTTTTAGCTGCTCGCGGATGGCCGTGAGCCGCTGTGAGAGGGGCTCTGTGGGTTGAGTCGACATCGGGGCCACCCTAGCAGCGAGCTCTAGAGTTGGGGCCATGACCAATCTCACAGACGCAGACGTGCAGGCGCTGCTCGCCGCCCCCAATCACGGTGTGCTCTCGACCCAGAACGGCAACGGCAGCATCCTCTCGACCGTCGTGTGGGTCGGTTACGAGGGCGGCAGGCTGTTTGTCAACAGCGCTCTCGGCCGCCGCTGGCCGGCCAACCTCGAGCAGGATCCGCACGCCACCCTCGTGGTCATGGATCCGCAGAACCCGTACAGCTTCGTGGAGATCCGCGGCACGGTGGCCAGCTCGACCGAGCACGGCACCGAGGACATCAACACGCTTTCCCACAAGTACATCGGGCGCGACTATCCCTGGCTGGCGCCCGGCGAGCAACGGGTCACCTTCGTGTTCGAGCCCACCCGCGTCCGCTTCGTCAAGCAGTAGCCGGGCGGAGCGGCCTGGTCGGGCTCGGCCCTACCCGTGCCGGCGCCGGCGGCGTTGCCGCTGTCGGTTTCGCTGCCCGTGGGATCGGATCTCGCGCTCGGCGGCATCGAGGTCCGGGGCCGGCCCGTACACTGCCCAGCCCACACGCGCAATCATGGCGACCGGACCGATGAGCAAAAAGGCGGGCCAGAAGAATCCGCTGGCTCCACTGGCCGCCCAGATCAGGGTGCAAACCAGGAATGGCGCGAAGCTCCCCCCCGCGTTCTGCGCCGCCCGCCGGCTGATTTCGGCGCGTCTCTGGGCGCTGAGAGCGCGCATCTGTGCGGTGCTCAGCGGCAGCGCCGGTAGGTCTGCGCGGAGCGCGGCGAGTTCCCCATGCGTGCGCGCCGCGTAGACCGCCTGAAGGCGGTCCTCGAACTCCGCCCCATTCAGACGCCCGGCGGCATAGTGCTCGCGGATCGCCGCGGCCGCGTCCTCGCGATCCTCGTCCGATACCCGTAGATGCTCGGTTTCCGCCATGTCTGAGCGGACAGCTTACGTCAGGCGCCGAGATGCTCGCCGGCGAACGTCTTCGTCGCACCTCGCAGAGAAAGCAGCGCCCAGGAGGTGGGCGTAGCAGCGCCCAGTGGGTGGGGGTTGGGCCCGCCTCCCGCAGGAATTGGACGGGCCCAATGATGCTCAACCCCTTGCCCGGTATGTACAGAGCGAGCGTCCCCGGTGCCACATCGGTCCACGTTTGGCCGCCCTTGAACGGCCGGAAAGCAGCGTTGACATGGATCGGCTTGACCGGGGCCCGGGGGCGTCCGGTGGGCCTGCCGTTCCCGGCGGTTACAAACACGGGTTAGCAAGTAGCTAAACGGGTTAGTAACCGGCGCGAAGCATCAACCAGAGGCAGGAGGGCAAATGATCATTTTGGGAATCATCTTGCTGATAATCGGCGCGGTGGCGTCCATCCACATCTTGTGGGTTATTGGCGCCATTTTGGTGATCGTAGGACTGATCCTACTCGTGTTGGGTTCCATGGATCGGGCGGTCGGGGGTCGCCGACACTACTTTTAGCTTTAGCGCAAAGCGAGTTGAACCGGTCAGGCCCGTTAACGGCGGGCCTGACCTGCTTCTCCACGGCCTCGGAACGCGTATGTCTTCGGAACGCGTATTGCAGTCCGAGCGGCCGGCAAACCTCCCCGCTGACTCTGCGCCAGCCTGAAGGCCGGAGGCCTGTCGGGCGCCTTGGGAGATGCGGCACAACATGTGTCCAGTTTTACGCCCAACCAGGGCGGATAGCTCTGACCTACCGATGCCGAAGCACCAGGCATTTTGAACGGTAAGCGCGTCGAGAGGTGTCACGCGCAAAAATCCGGCGTCGGGGCAGGGTTGCCAAGGCAAGGTTGCCCGACGCATGGTTTCTAAAGGAGGCAGCATGAGGTTCAACACAAGGGTCGGCACTCTGGCAACTGCGGGTGCACTCGCAGCTGGCGCACTCGCGGTCGCGGGGCCTGCGGCGGCAAGCCCAACTCATCACGAGCATTCCGACAAATGCAAGGCGCACGGTGTGGCTTATGTCGAGTCCGGCACCGTAACGTCCTCAACGCTGGTGAAAGACACCAACAGCGACCTGCGGACCGGCACGCTGGTCGTCGCTGTGAACGAGGCCAATCATTGGGCGAAGAACGACAAGGGCACCACCGTGTCTTACACCTTCACCGGCGCGAAACTGAAGCTCCGGCTCGGTGACGGGATCACCAGCTTGACGCCCGGCGAGCGGGTCTCGCTGATTGGCGAGCTCCGAGTGGTGGGCGAGAAGTGCCCGGCATTGTCGCCAGCTTCGACGCCCGTGGTCCACATGGTCGTCGTCCACCCCGCCCGTCGGGCCTAACGTCCTAGGCTGCGCGGGGCCGCGAGGCCTCGGTAGGCCGCGCAGGCCTCGGAAGTCGCCTGCTGTCTAGGTGGGGAGGTTGGGCCCGTCCCGCCGAATTTGGACGGGCCCAACCATGCCAGCTCAGATGATGCCCACACTTCCAGAGCGAGCGTTCCCATGAGGCCATCGACGGGACGCCGATCACGCTTGAACGAGTGGAAACCAGGCTTGACGGCCCGCCGTCAGTACGGGGGATTTTGCCTTTGGTTCAGGCGCCGTGGCACTTCTTGTACTTCTTGCCCGACCCGCACCAGCAGGGGTCGTTGCGTCCCGGCTCATTCGAGTCCGCGTGGCGTTGCTGAACCACCGGGGCGCCGTTCTGCGCAGCGGCCACTTCAGTCTCCGCTACACCGGCCGCCGCCGCTGCGAGCGCCTGGGCGCCGGAGGGCACGACGCCACCGGAGTAGCTGACCCGGCCGCCGCCGGTGGCCGAACTGGCCGCCGGGCTGGGCGTGCGCGTGGGGATCGGTTGCGGCGCGTCCTCATAACCCGGAGGCGGCATCTCCTCGACGGTGACCTCGACGTGATAGATCATCCGCGCGAAGTCATGCCAGATCAGGTTCATCAGGTCGCCGAACAGAGTGAACGCCTCATTCTTGTACGCGACCAACGGGTCCAGCTGAGCCAGTCCACGCAAATGGATGCCCTCGCGCAGATAGTCCATGTCGTGCAGGTGCTCGCGCCAGCGCTGGTCGATGATCTGCAAGAGCAGGTAGCGTTCGAGCGCGCGCATCAGCGTCTCGTCGTTGACCTCCCCCAGCTCCTGCTCACGCTGCGCGTACCGCTCCAGAGCCTCGTCCTGCAGTCGCGTGGTCAGGTCCTCTCGATCGACCCGGTCCGGATCGATCGAGAGCAGCTCGTCGCTCGGCTCAAATAGCTCCCTCATCCGCGTGAGCAGACCCGGGACGTCCCAATCCTCGACAAAGTCGCCGGCGGTGTACTCGAGGACCAGGCGCTCGATCACGTTGACGATCTCCTGCTGCGCGACATCGCCCATATCGCGCCCCTCGAGCACCTCGTCGCGATAGTTATAGATCACCTCGCGCTGCTGGTTGAGCACGTCGTCGTACTCGAGCGTGTGCTTGCGCATGAGGAAGTACTGCTCCTCGACCTTCTTCTGGGCCTTCTCGATCTGCTTGGACAGCATGCCGGCCTCGATCGGCTCCTCGTTGCCCTCTTCGTCGTAGGAGCCCAGGCGGTCGAGGATCTTGTAGATGCGGTCACCGGCGAACAGCCGCACGAGGTCGTCCTCGGCGGACAGGAAGAAGCGGGTCTCTCCCGGGTCGCCCTGACGGCCGGCACGACCGCGCAACTGGTTGTCGATGCGGCGTGACTCGTGGCGCTCGGTGCCCAGGATGAACAGCCCGCCGGCCTCCATCACCTCTTCCCGGGCCACCTCGACGCGCTGATCGATCTCCGGCAGCACGCGCTGGTAGTGCTCGTTCCAGTCCGGCCCTCCGGGCTCCAAGCCGAGCTTGTGCAACTCGAGCGTCGCCAGATGCTCGGCGTTGCCTCCGAGCTTGATGTCGACTCCGCGGCCCGCCATGTTCGTGGCGATGGTGACGGCGCCGGGCGCACCGGCCTCGGCCACGATCTCGCCCTCGCGGTCGGCGTGCTCGGGCTTGGCGTTCAGCACCGTGTGGGGAATCCCCTTCTTTTGCAGGCGGGCTGAGAGCAGCTCAGAAACCTCGACGGAGATGGTGCCGACGAGGACGGGCTGGCTCTGGGCGTGGCGCGCCTCGATCTCCCGGGCCACCGCGCTCCACTTGCCCTCCTTGGTCTTGTAGACCTGGTCGTTCTGATCGGCCCGCACCATCGGCGCGTTGGTCGGGATCTGAACCACCTCGAGCTTGTAGATCTTCATGAACTCGGTGGCCTCGGTGGCGGCCGTGCCGGTCATGCCCGCGAGCTTGTCGTACTTGCGGAAGTAGTTCTGCAGCGTGACCGATGCGAGGGTCTGGTTCTCCTCCTGGACGCGCACACCCTCCTTGGCCTCAACCGCCTGGTGCAGACCCTCCGACCAGCGTCGTCCCTCCAGAATGCGGCCCGTGTGCTCGTCGATGATCTGGACCTCGTCGTTGATCACGGCGTAGTCAACATCTCGCTTGTACAGCGCTTCGGCCTTCAGCGCCTGATTCAGGTGGTTGACCAGGTGCCCGTTCTCGGCGCGGTACAGGTGGTCGATGCCGAGGAAGCGCTCGGCCTTGGCCACCCCGCGCTCGGTGACCGACACTGTCTTGTACTTCTCGTCGACCTCATAGTCGAAGTCGGCGACGAAGTTCTTCTTCTCGGGCGGCAGCAGACCGTCGGGCGTCTTCCCGAGGACCATCTGCGGGGCCAGCTTGGAGAATCTCAGGTACAGATCAGCGGCCAGCTCGGGTGCGCCCGAGATGATCAGCGGCGTACGCGCCTCATCGATCAGGATGTTGTCGACCTCATCGACGATCGCGAAATGGTGGTAGGGCGAGCCCGACTCGGGCTTCGGACGCCCACCGTGCTGGACCTTCTCCTCCAGCGTGGTGGCCATGTTGTCGCGCAGGTAGTCGAAGCCGAACTCCGAGTTGGTGCCGTAGGTGATGTCGCAGGCATAGGCCAGCTGCTTGTCCTCGTAGGACTGCATCGTCTGCAGGATCCCCACGCTGAAGCCCAGCATGTCGTAGATCGGCTTCATCCAGAGCGCGTCGCGCCGGGCCAGGTAGTCGTTGACCGTGACGAGGTGAACACCGCGCCCGGTGAGCGCGTTGAGGACAGCCGCGGTGGTGGCCGTGAGCGTCTTGCCCTCGCCGGTGCGCATCTCCGCGATGGCGCCGTCGTGGAGCACCATGCCACCGATCAGCTGCACGTCGAAGTGGCGCATGCCCATCGCCCGGCGGCCCGCCTCGCGTACCAGCGCGAAGGTCTCCGGCAACAGCGACTCGAGACTCTCGCCACCCTGCGCGCGTTCGCGCAACTCGTCGGCGAGGGCGCGCAGCTCGTCTTCGGTCGAGCTCTCCATCTCGGCCTCGTACGCGCCGATCTGGGCCACCCGCTGCTCGTAGGACTTGAACTTCTTGGCTTCGCCCATGCGAAGCGCGCGGTCGAGGAAGGACATACCTCTAGGGTACTAGCGGCTGGCGGCCCTCGCAGAACCGTAACGTTGCGGGCGGCCCCGCTGGGCCGCCCCCAAAACGTTCGTCGCGACTGGGCTCAGTGCGTCAGCCGAATTCGGCGGCGGAGGACGGGGTGGCGCCGGCCCCGGCGACGACATCCGGCAACGTCGGGCTGCGCGCCTCCCGCCGTTTACGTCGCTTCTCGCGATGCCGCTTGACCTGCACGGCGAGCTCGTCGCTCACCACGTTCACGGAGTGCTTGAGCTCACGGCTGGCATGGCAGGCCCGTAACGTCACCCCCTTCAGGTGCAGGGTCGCTTCGGCCACACAACAGTCGGCGATCGAGGGGTTGTGTTCCTCGAACACCTCGACCTCGAGCTCGGCCAGGTCCGACACCTGCCTGCCGATCACGCGGAATCTGCGCTCAACGTGCTCGCGCAGATCGTCTGAGACCGGGACGTTCCGTCCCTTGACCTCGATTCGCATCGATCGACCTCCTTTTCCTTGAAGAAGGGAGTGATTCGTGGTCAGTAACACCATAGTTGCATCCGCGGCGTTTGTCGACGCGACCGAGCCCACTCCGGCCGAATCATTCGCAGGACGAAGCCAGGCCCGGGCGAGCATTGGTGTCAGAATCGGAGACCCCACCCGTTTCCCATCATGTCGCCACCGATCGTCTGGACTTTCTCACCAAGCGTGATCGTCGGTGTCGGCGCCGCCTGCGTCGTCTATTTCTGGGCGTGGCGTCGTGCGCGCCGGCCCGGCATGCCGCACCCGCCCGGCTTCGGGCGCCTGGCCCTGTTCGCCGGCAGCATGCTCACGGTGCTGGTGGCCCTGATCTCGCCGGTCGATGAGATGTCCACCGACGTGATGTTCGTCCACATGGTCCAGCACGTGCTCCTGCTGGACGTGATGCCGATTCTGTTCATTCTCAGCCTGACCAAGGGGCTGCTCCGTCCGGCCACCCGTCGACTGACGATCGTCGAGGAGCGTGCCGGATTCGCCGCTCATCCGGTCTTCGCGGTGTTCCTGTACATCGGCCTGATGGGGCTCTGGCACGTGCCCCGCATGTACGACCTGGCCCTCGACCACAGCGGCGTGCATGTGCTCGAGCACGTCTGTTTCATGACCGCCGGGATGCTGTACTGGTGGCATCTGCTCTCCCCCATCCGCGGCCGTCTGGCCCTGGGTGGGATGGGACCGATCGTGTACATGGCGGTGACCAAGTTCTTTGTCGGAGTGCTCGGCATCGTGCTGGCCTTCTCCACCCACTCGCTGTACCCCTGGTACCAGGACCACCCGCACTACTGGGGTCTGACGGCGCGCGTGGACCAGAACCTGGCTGGGGTGGTGATGGCACTGGAACAGTCGGTCATCATGGGTATCGCGCTGGTCTACATCGTCTTCCGCATGCTGACGGACAGCGAGAAGGAGGCCCAGCGGCAGGAGCGCTACGACGCCGCCTGGGCCAGCTATCGCGAGCAGCTCGCCGAGCGCAGATCCTGAACACCAGGCCGGCCAGCCGACTGACGCCGGCGTGGTCCGCTACAGCATGCGCTGGTAGACGACGACGCCGCGCTCCTGGGCGACCTGGTCGTAGAGACGGCGGGCTCGCTCGTTGCCGGTCTGCGTCAGCCAGTAGACGCGGCTGCAACCCTGCTGGCTCGCCCACTGCATGACCTCGTCGATCAGGGCCCGGCCCACCCCCCGGCCGCGGGCCTCCGGCTCGGTGAACAGATCCTGCAGGTAACACACGTCGGCGGAATTCGTGTGCGCGTGCCGCAGGAAGTGCGTGATACCCACCGCCGCGCCGTCCAGCGTGGCCACCCGCCCGTGAATCTCGTGGTCGTCGAGCAGTCTGGCCCAGGCCCGCTCGTACTCTGCCGCGTCGAGCGTCCGCTCGTAGAAGTCGATATAGGCGCGGAACATGCGCTCCCACGCGGCGCGGTCACCCGGCCTCAGCCCGCGGACCTCGACTGTGCTCACCTCGCTCATCCATCCACCGCCCCGTGACCCGGTCCTGACCTGCCCGCCAATCGTGTGGCTAGCCGCCGCTGAGCGCCGAGCGCAACGAGTCAGCCACGGCCACCGGACCGGGGTCGACGCCGCGCAGGGCGGCCAGGTAGAGCGACACCAGGTCGCCCAGCAGCAGCAGCGAAACCAGGCGTTGAAGACGGGTCTGCCCGATCGATTCGATCCGGAAGGTCGCCCCCCCACGGCTGGCGATCAGGCCGCGGGTCAGTTCGATGCGCTGACGCACACGCGGATGGAGATCGGAATCGTCCAGGAAGACGGCACTGAAGGGGCCGAGCTCGCGGGCACCGTCCCAGCCGACCAGCTCGTTGTGGTCGAGTTCGGGCAGCTCAGCGGCAAAGGCGGGCGCCTTGGCGTTCTCGTTGATCTGAGTCTTCCACCGATAGGCGAGCGGCGCGGTGATGGCGGCCCCGGCGATCTGGGGGATCGTGGCGTGGAGCCCGCGCGCGAGCGTCTTGGGCAGCGATTCCTCGCCCGACTCGGGCCCCCAACTCGCCGCCAGGCTGGCGGCGTGTTCCGCCGCGACATCGACCTCGGCGCGCATACTCTCGCCGGCGCCGCACAGGGCTGCGACCTCCAGCGCCACCACCAGCAGGTAGCCAATGGCCGCGCGTGAATTGAACCCACCCGGCAGCGGCACCACGGGCACCCCATCCCCACGCGCCTGCTCGGCGAGCTTGCCACCGGTGGTGACCACGATCGTCCTGGCCCCCAGGGCCTGCGCCGCGTCGTAGGCGGCGAGGGTCTCCTCGGTATTGCCCGAATAGCTCGAGCACAGCACTGTGGTGTCCGGTGTCGTCCAGGCCGGCAGCCCGTAGTCGCGCGCCAGCATGATCGGCCGCGAGGCTCCATCCCCCAACGCCGCGCGGGCCAGCGCCCCCCCGGCCGATGCGCCGCCGACACCCGCGATGACCAGGCCGCCGGGAGAATCGTGCGGGCGCAGGCTGGCCGATTCGACCCGCCAGAGCGCATCGCGCAGGTGATCGGGCAGCCCGAGCACCTCGTCGAACTGTCCACTGACGTCGACCTCGGCCACCGCGTCACGCGAGAGGGTGCGTCCGGAGCTCAAAACTTGATGGCTCCATCCGGCAGCGTGACTCCCGGGAACACGCGGGCGCCGGCGGTGAGGACATTGTCATCGCCGATCGTCACGTCCTCCCCGATGACGACGTGCCCGTCGATGGTGCAGCGCGCGCCGATCGTCGCGTTGGGCCCGATGATGGCGCCCTTGATATGGGTGCGTGCCCCCACGGTGACCCCCTCCAGCAGCACGGCGTCCTCGACGGTGGCGCCTGACCCGATCTCCACCCGCCGGCCGAGCACGACGCGGCCGCCGATGGAGGCATCCGCCGCGATTCCGCAGCCGTCCGCGATCAACACGGGAGCGGCGATCCGTCCGTGCACGCCTCCCTCCGGGAGCAGCCGCATGCCCGCCTCGGTCAGTCTGGCTCCCACCTTCGTCATCACCTTGCCCTCGAGGATGTCGTAGGTGGCGCGCAGGTACCGGGTCGGGGTGCCGATGTCCAGCCAATAACCGCTCGCCTCGTACCCATACAGGCCGTGGTCGACGAGCTTCGGGAAGACGTCGCGCTCGATCGAGATGTTGGTCCCGGCCGGGGCCATATCGGCCAGAATCTCGCGCTCCAGAATGTAGGCGCCGGCATTCACCAGGTTCGTGTCGAGCGTCTGATCGGCCCCGGGCTTCTCCAGGAACTCGGTCACGCTACCATCGGCGCGGCGTCGGACCAGGCCGTAGGCCGTAGGGTCGTCGACGCCGATCAGCGCGAGCGTGGCCCGCGCCCCGGTGCGCTCGTGTTGGGCGAGTTGCTCGGTCAGGTTGATGTCGGTGAGGACGTCACCGTTCAGCATGAAGAAGCGCTCGGAAAGCAGATCTTCGGCGAACTTGAGAGCACCGCCGGTGCCGAGTGGCTGAGGCTCCTCGATGTAGCGCAGACGGATGCCGAAGTCCGACCCGTCGCCCACCACCGAGCGGACCCCGCCGGCCAGGAAGCCACAGGACATGATCACGTCGTCGATGCCATGACTGCACAGCCAGTCGAACATGTAGCCGATGAACGGCTGGTCCACCAACGGCACGACCGGCTTCGGCACGCGCGAGGTCAGCGGCCGCAGCCTCGTCCCCTCTCCACCCGCCAAAATCAGTGCCTGCATCGCCTTCTCCTTGATGTGGCTACAGACAGCCCTGGCTGCTCAACGGCCGATGCCCTCGTAGGCGAAGCCGGCCGCCTGCACGACCTCGCCATCCAGGAAGTTACGCCCATCGACGATCAGACGTCCACTGGTGACCGCCGCGATCTGTTGCCAGTCGAGCTGTCCGAACTCGGGCCACTCGGTCACCAGCACGATCGCGTCACTGCCAGACACCGCCTCGATCGCCGAGCCGCTCATCACCACCCCCGGCATCAGCTTACCCGCCTGCTCACCGGCGACCGGATCGTAGGCGCGGACCTGGGCGCCCTCGCCCTGCAGGCGCGAGGCGAGAACCAGCGAGGAGGCCTCACGCATGTCATCGGTCTCGGCCTTGAAGGCCAGACCGAGCAAGGCGATCCTCTTGCCCACCAGGGTCCCCAGATGCTTCTGCAACTTGGCGATAACGCGACGCTTCTGCAGTTCGTTGACCTCGATCACTGCCGTGAGCAGTTGAAAGTGGTACCCGGAGTTGCCGGCCAATTGCTTGAGCGCCGAGACGTCCTTGGGAAAGCAGGACCCCCCGTAGCCGATCCCCGGCCGCAGGAAGTGCTGGCCGATGCGCCGGTCGAGCCCCATGCCCCGAGCCACCTCGAGGACGTTGGAGCCGGTCTCTTCACAGACGTTGGCGATCTCGTTGATGAAGGAGATCTTGGTGGCCAGGAAGGCGTTGGAGGCCAGCTTGATCATCTCGGCGCTGGCAATGTCGGTACGGACCACCGGCGCGCCGAGCGGCGCGTAGAGTTCGACCACGGCGTCGCCGGCCCAGTCGCCATCGTCTCCCACGACGACGCGATCCGGATGCCGGAAGTCATCCAGGGCAGCGCCCTCCTTGAGGAACTCGGGGCACGACACGTAGGCGAACCCGCCCTTTCCGGTGCGCTCGAGCTCTCGCCGGATCGCGCGGCCGGTGCCGACGGGCACGGTCGACTTCATCACGATCGCATGACCATCGGAGGCGGGTACCGAGGCTATGACCGCCTGCACCGCGGAGAGATCGGCATCGCCGGAATAGGTGGACGGCGTTCCGACGGCCACGAACAGCAGGCGGGCGCGCTCCAGCACCGGCGCGAGCTCGGTGGTGAAGTGCAGACGTTCACCGTTGGCGGCCACCGACTCGGCCAGGCCGGGCTCGTAGATCGGGATCTCGCCGCGCTTGAGCCCATCGATCTTGGATTGGTCGATGTCAACGCACCAGACGTCGTTGCCGAGTTCCGCGAACCCGACGGCCGTCACCAGGCCGACATAACCTGTGCCGATCACGGCGATCGGCTCGCGCACGTTGCCCATAGGCTGGCAGAGGCTAGCGGCTCGGCCCGTCGCCCGGCGCGGCCGGGTGCTCCGCCGGCAAGCTCAGCTGGCCGGCGTAAACGTGGCAGCCATGGCCACCATCTGGTTGTTCGGGATGTTGTTCTGCAGCGTGTTGGAGATCCAATACACAGCCCGGCGGGTCTTCCAGGCCACCACCGACAGCACGCCCCCCTGCGAGTACTCGTAGAGCACCTTGCCGTTGACCACCTTGATCGCCGAGGGGCTGCGCAGGATGGGGGGACCGCCCGTATGGCCGGCTCCAGGCCAGGTGGTGCCCTCCACGGTGGCGTATTCACCGGTGGCCGTGTCCGACACCCCACCGGAGGAGGCGACGAGCGTCATCACGTAGGCCGGGTAGTGCTTGCCGTCCAAGCCATCGATCTCGTAGTGGCGCGGATAGGACGCAGCGTAAGCCTGTGGATTCACCTGGACCTCGTAGCCGATGCTGCAGTTCCCGGTGAACGAGAAGCAGTAGACGAAGTTGTCCGGGATGTCCTTGGGGTAATAGACGGGCAGCCCTGGATTGCCCAGGTGCGCCGCCTGAGAATTGCCGTCGCCCGGATCGGAGGTCATCCCGGCCGGCGCTACGAAGTGCGGCCGCTTGCGCCGGTGGTGCTTACCTGTGGTCGGCGGCGTGATCGTGGTGGTCGTGCCGGTACCCGCCGGGGCGTGCGTGGGCGTCATGAACCGCCGATAGGCCTGCTCGGCCGCCGGTTCGCTGAAGGTCAGGTTGCTCGAGTTGGGCACGTTGCCGGTGCCCGGGAACGGGATCGACTTCTGCGCGCTGCCATCGGCGTTGATGGCCAGGTCGAACAGCTCGAGCACGCCATGAGTCGAGTGCAGGTTGCCGTCCGTCTGCACGTCCTTGCCGAAGTCGGTGGTCAACTCAGCCTGCTTGCTCAACAGTTCGCTGGAGCTGAAGTTCTGCTTGGCCCAGCGCAGGAAGGCCTGTTGCCGCGCCTGCCGGACGAAGTCCGAGTCGTTGTGGCGGAACCGCACAAAGGCCAGCGCCGTACCGGGGCCGCCCAGGTGGCTGCCGGACCCGCCGCACAGCTTCTGGTAGCCGGGCTGGATATCGATGCTCGAGTAGTCGGTATTGGGATCGAGCAGTCCCTGGCTGTGGTTGTAGTAGCGGTGGTCCACCTGGGCGTAGACACAGCCGATCGCATTGATCAGGTTGGAGAAGCTGGAGAAGTCGACGATCAGCACGTGGCTGACCTGCAGTGCCGGGAAGACGTCCGCCCTGAGCGTCTTGATCAGCAGTGACTCCGCCGCCGCTGGCGTAGGCGGCGTTGATCTTGTCGTATCCGATACCCGGGACCTGAACGCCGAGATCACGCGGGACCGACAGCGTGTTGATCGTCGTCGACTTGTCGTTGATCCGCACCAGCATCATCGTGTCGGTGTTGCCCGGAGTGCTGCCCTGACCGTAGCGGTGGTCGACACCGACCAACAGCAGCGTCTGCGGCTGGCCCAGTGCCGGCATCGACCAGCTGTTTGGTGGGCAACGCCTTGGTCAGATCGAGCTTCTGGACGATGTCGTTGACCTTGAGCAGGCCGGCGGTCGCCGTGGCACCGGCCGCGCAGCCCACGACCACGACAAAGGCCACCAAGCCCCGCCAGGCGACGCCCCAGCGGCTGCGCGGCATCAACCGCATCACTGCTCCACCGGGTTGGCCATCGCAGGCAGGATAGAGGGGCCCACGGGCGGCAACCTTCAGCCGCGGTAAAAACGGGCTGGCAAAGCCAGCCAGCCCGTCCTTGGACCAAATTCAGCCCTCAGGCGCCCTCGGCGACCTTGAGAAAGGCCTGCCAGCGCTTCTGCTCACGCAGGGCGACGCGACGGCGCTCGGTGTCATCGCCGGCCGCCTCCAGCTCGCGCTCGGCCTCGGACAGCCGCTCGCGCAGCGTCCCCGTGTCGAGCTGGTCGGGCGTGTGGGCCTCCTGAACGAGCAGCATCGCGTGGTTGCCGCCGACCTGGAGGTAACCCTCGGACTGGGCGAAGCGCAGGATCTCACCCTCCGAGCGGTACACGCGCAGTTCGGTCGGCTCGAGCATGCCGAGCAGCGGCGCGTGGTTGGCCAGAATGCCGATCTCGCCCACGGTCGTCCGGGTCGAGATCATCTCGACCTCGTCGTTGAAGATCTCGCCTTCGGGGGTGAGGATCTCGACTGGGAACTTGGTGTGCGCCATGCCTAGCTGTCGGCCTTTGCGGACTCGAGAACCTCGTCGATCGCGCCCTTCATGTAGAAGTGGCGCTCGGCGATCTCGTCGTGCTTGCCCTCGAGGATCTCCTTGAAGCCGCGAATCGACTCGGCGATCGGGACGTACGTGCCCTCGAGCCCGGTGAACTGCTGGGCCACGAAGAACGGCTGGGACAGGAAGCGCTCGATCTTGCGGGCGCGGTTCACCGTGAGGCGGTCGTCGTCTGAGAGCTCGTCGATGCCGAGGATTGCGATGATGTCCTGCAGCTCCTTGTAGCGCTGCAGCACCTGCTTGACCTCGTTGGCGACGTTGAAGTGCTCCTCGCCGAGGATGTCGGGCTTGAGGATCGTCGAGGTCGAGTCGAGCGGGTCGACGGCCGGGTAGATGCCCTTCTCGGAGATCGCCCGTGACAGCGTGGTGGTCGCGTTGAGGTGGGCGAAGGCCGAGGCCGGGGCCGGATCGGTGAGGTCGTCGGCCGGGACGTAGATCGCCTGAATCGAGGTGACCGATCCCTTGCGGGTCGAGGTGATGCGCTCCTGCAGCGCACCCATCTCGGAGGCCAGCGTGGGCTGGTAGCCGACCTGCGACGGCATGCGGCCGAGCAGCGCCGATACCTCGGAGCCGGCCTGCACGAAGCGGAAGATGTTGTCGATGAAGAGCAGCACGTCCTGGCCCTCCTCATCGCGGAAGTACTCCGCCATGGTCAGGCCCGACAGGGCCACGCGCATGCGCGCTCCGGGGGGCTCGTTCATCTGGCCGAAGACGAGCATCGTCTTGTCGATGACGCCCGACTCCTTCATCTCGAGCCACAGGTCGTTGCCCTCACGCGAGCGCTCGCCCACGCCGCAGAAGGCCGACAGGCCGCCGTGCTCCTTGGCCAGGTTGTGGATCAGCTCCTGGATGATGACGGTCTTGCCCACGCCGGCGCCGCCGAACAGGCCGACCTTGCCGCCCTTGGCGTACGGCGCGAGCAGGTCGACGACCTTGATACCGGTCTCGAACATCTCGGTGGTCGGGCTGAGATCCTCGACCGACGGAGCCGTCGCGGTGGATCGGCCAGCGCACGGTCTCCGGATCGAGCTCGTCGCCGAGGTCGATGGGCTCACCGAGCAGATTGAAGATGCGGCCGAGCGTGTCGCGCCCGACGGGAACGCTGATCGGGCCGCCGGTGTCGAGCACCTCGGTGCCCCGCGCCAGGCCGTCGGTCGAGTCCATGGCGACCGCGCGCACGCGGTCATCGCCCAGGTGCTGCTGCACCTCGAGCGTGAGCACGTCGCCTGCCGCCGATCTCCTCATCGATCTCGCCCGCCGCGGCGGCCGGACGCTTGATCGTGATCGCGTGGTTGATCTCGGGCAGCTTGTCCGGGAACACGGCCTCGATGACGACTCCCTGGATCGACTCGATCCGCCCGACGTTCTGTTCTGTTGTGACAGCCATTTCGCTCCAGTTTCAGTCTGCTCAGATGCTCTAGAAAACTTGTCTCGCCGCCGCTAGGAGACGCCCTCGGCGCCCGCGACGACCTCCATGATCTCCTGCGTGATGGCCGCCTGACGAGCGCGGTTCATCTGCAGAGTGAGATCCTCGATCAGCACGCCGGCGTTCTCCGACGCGTTGCGCATCGCGGTCATCCGCGCTCCGTGCTCGGACGCGGTGGACTCCAGCAGCGCCCGGAAGATCGAGATCTCCACGTAGTCGGGCACCAGCCGGCTGAGGATCTCGTCCGGATCGGGCTCGTACTCGACCAGCGCCTTGCTCTTCGGCTCATCGCCGCTGCTCTGAGCCTCATCGTCCTCGCCCTCGTCGCCCATGATCGAGGCCTGCTGCAGCGGCAGCAGCGTCTCGCGTCGCACGACCTGCGTGATCGGCGAGATGTAGCCGTTGTAGAAGACCTCAAGGCGGTCGATCTCGCCGTCCACGTAGGCGGCGATGGCCCGTTCGGCGATCTCCCGCGCGTTGGCGTAGGCCGGACGATCCGAGAAGCCGGTGAACGACGCCGCCGGCTCCAGCCCGCGGAACGACAGGGACGAGGCGGGACGCCGACCAGAGGCGTAGAACACCGTTTGCCGGCCGTCCGCCGCGTGCTCGCGCGAGCCGGCCACACCGGCCCGCACGATCTGCGAGTTGAAGGCGCCGGCCAGGCCGCGATCACCGGCCACGAGCAGGATCCCGACCTTCTGAACCGATTCGTGCTCGCTCAGGATCGGCAGGCTGGGAAGCTGGCCGGCCGCCTCGGCCGCCTCACGCGTCATCCGCCGGATGGCGTCTGCGTAGGGGCGCAGCGCCTCGATGCGCTGTTCGGCCCGGCGCAGGCGCGCCGCCGCCACCATCTCCATGGCACGGGTGATCGTGCGGATGTTCTGAACCGACGAGATGCGGTTGCGGACGTCTCGCTGCGAAGGCATAGTGCTGGGTCCTCAGTCGCTCGGCTTACGCCGCGGCGACTTCGACGCCCTCCTCGAGCGGGTGGCCCTCTTCATCAAGGTCGTAGCCGAAGTCCTCCGCGTACTGCTGGACGGCCTCCTGGACGGCCTTGACCGTGTCATCGGACCAGTCGCCCCCGGCGATCTTCTCGAGCAGCTCGGAGTGGCTGGCCTTGACCGTGTCCGACAGGCCGGCCAGGAAGTGCTCCACCCGGTCGGCGTTGATGCGGTCCACGAAGCCATTGGTGGCGGCATAGATCTGCACGACCTGCTGCTCGACCGGAATCGGCTGACGCTCGCCCTGGTTCAGGGCGCGGACCAGGCGTTGACCGCGGGCCAGCGTCCGTTGCGTGTCGGCGTCCAGCTCGGAGCCGAACTGCGCGAACGCCTCCAGCTCACGGAACTGCGAGAGGTCGAGCTTCAGACGGCCGGCCACCTTCTTCATCGGGCCGATCTGGGCGGCGCCGCCCACCCGCGAGACGCTGATGCCGACGTTGATGGCCGGGCGCACGCCCGAGTTGAACAGCTTCGGCTCGAGGAAGATCTGACCGTCGGTGATCGAGATGACGTTGGTCGGGATGTAGGCCGACACGTCGCCGGCCTGCGTCTCGATGATCGGCAGCGAGGTGAGCGATCCGGCGCCCAGGTCGTCGTTGAGCTTGACGGCGCGCTCCAGCAACCGCGAATGCAGGTAGAACACGTCGCCCGGATAGGCCTCACGTCCCGGCGGCCGGCGCAGCAGCAGCGACATCTGGCGATACGCGTAGGCGTGCTTGGTCAGATCGTCGTAGATCGGTGAGCGCGTGCCCGCCCTTGTAGAGGAAGTACTCGCCCATCGCGCAGCCGGCGTACGGCGCGAGGAAGGTGATCGGGGCCGACTCGTCGGCGGCCGCCATGACGATGATCGTGTTCTGCAGGGCGCCGGCGTCCTCCAGCGCCTTGGCCAGCGCGACCACGGTGGCCTTGCGCTGACCGATCGCGACGTAGATCGAGATCACGCCGGTGTCCTTGTTGTTGATGATCGTGTCGACCGCGATCGCCGTCTTGCCGGTCTGGCGGTCGCCGATGATCAGCTCGCGCTGCCCACGGCCGATCGGGATCATCGAATCGATCGCCTTGATGCCGGTCTGCATCGGCTCCTTGACCGGCTGGCGCTGAACCACGCCCGGAGCCTTGTGCTCGATCGGGCGGGACTCCGAGGTGCGGATCGGGCCCTTGCCGTCCAGCGGGATGCCGAGCGGATCGACGATCCGGCCCAGCAGCTCCTCGCCGACGGGGATCTCCAGCAAGCGGCCCGTACGGCGGACGGTGTCCCCCTCCACGATCCTCTCCCAGTGGCCGAACAGCACGGCGCCGACGTTGTCGGACTCGAGGTTGAGCGCGAGACCGGTGACGCCGTGCGGAAGCTCGAGCATCTCAAACGACATGCAGTTCTCGAGGCCGTGAACGCGGGCGATGCCGTCGGCGACGGACAGCACGGTGCCCACCTCGGCCAGGTCGGCGCTGCTCGTGTCGAGGCCCTCGATGCGGCTCTTGAGAATTGAGGTGATCTCATCTGGCTTGATCTGCATGGTTCGTTACGGCTCCTTGGCCCAGTCCTGGTTCGGTGAAAGCTTAGGTGCGGGACGTGCTCGGCCGGTTAGGCCTGCGCCACTTCCCGGCGAAGTTGTTCGAGACGCGTGCGGATGGACGCGTCCATGATGAAGTTGCCGACCCGCAGCACGATCCCACCCAGAATCTCGGGGTCGACCTGGCTGGAGAGCTCGATCTCGTTGCCGGTCTGCTCGCCGATTCGCTTGCCGAGACTCTCGATCGTCTTCTGATCGAGCTCGACGGCACTGGTCACGGTCACCGGCAGCAGCTTGTTGGTCTTGTCGTACAGCGAAGCGAAGTCAGTCCTGATCCGGAAGATCGCGGGCATCCGGTGGCGCTCGATCAGCGCCTCGAGGAAGTTCATGAAGGCCGGCTCGGCACCCGTCACGGCTCGGTGCAGCCCGTCTTTCTTCTCCTCGGCCGCGAAGTACGGCGAGAAGAAGAACACGGCCAGTTCCCGGTTCTCGTGCAGCGCCGTGGCGAACTCGTCGAGTTGCGCTTTGACGACGTCCAGGTTGCCCTGCTCCTCGGCAACCTCGAACAGCGAGCGCGCGTATACCTGAGAGATCTCTTCCATGCCGGTACTTGTCTCGGGGTCGTCCTGGCCCGCTGGCCAGGACTAACCCTCGCCTCCGCCGAGGACACTGAAGTCGAGGTCCCTGAGGGCATCGTCAACCAGACGTCGCTGGTCCTCTCCGGTCAGCACCTTGCGGGTGACCTTCTCGGTCGCCAGCACGGTCAGATCGGCGACCTCACGACGGATCTGGTCGATCGCCCGGCGGGTCTCGGCCTCGACGTCGCGGCGGGTTTGCTCCAGCAGGCGCTCACGCTCCGCGCGGGCGGTCTCGACCGCTTCCTTCTGGTGGGCCTCCCCGGCCTGACGGGCACGAGTGACGATCTCATCGGCCTGGGCGCGCGCCTCGGCCAGCCGCTGGCGATACTCGGTGAGCACCTGGTCGGCCTCGGTGCGCAGACTCTCGGCCGAGTCGATCGACTCGGAGATCGACCTGGCCCGCGCGTCGAGGGCGGCACCGATGGCCGGGAACACCCACTTGCGCAAGATCAGAAAGACGATCAGGAAGACAGCCAGGACCCAGATCATCAGCCCAACGTTGGGTGTGATCAGGAACGAGCCCGAGGACGCTAGCGGAATATGTGCGGCGGCAGGCATCGGCGCTTAGAACAGGAAGGCAGCGATGAACCCGCCGACCAGGCCGTAGAAGAAGCAGGCCTCGGTCAGAGCGAACCCGAGCCACTGGTCGCGCTCGATGTCCTGGCGCAGCTCCGGTTGACGGGTCTTGGCCTGGATCGCGGAACCGAACACGGAGCCGATGCCGGCACCCGCGCCCGCTGCGCCACCGCCGGCACCTACGCCGAGGGCGATCGCCTCGCCGGCCTTCTTGCCGTACAGGTCAGGCGATACCGCACTGATGAGCGGATGGAAGATCGACAGGAAGTGGAGGAACAACATGTACTTGGTAGCTCCTTGTTGATGGCTAGTGGCTGGTGACCGCGTCACCGAGGTAGATCGCGGTCAAGATGGAGAAGATGAAGGCCTGCAGGCTGGCGATCAGCACCGCTTCGAAAGCGTAGATCGCGATCCCGATCGGCAGCAGCAACCACTGCACCCAGGGATCGCCCACAAGCACGCCGAGTTCGCCGCCCATGAACGCGATCAGCATATGACCGGCCAGCAGGTTGGCCCAGAGTCGGACCGTCAGCGAAATCAGGCGCAGAAAGTAGGAGAGGATCTCGATCACAAAGATCATCGGCTTGATCGGGCCGGTGATCCCGGCCGGCATCAGGCTCTTGATAGCCGCGATCGGGTTGTAATGGTGGTGTTTGAAGCGCTCCCAGCTGAACAGGCCGAAGACCAGCAGCGAGAGGATCAGTGGGAAGGCGACGTTGGTATCGGCCGCGTAGATCTGGAAGGACGGAATGTGGGCGCCGAAGATCTTGAACTTGTCCAGCGAGTTGATCGGCAGCGGTATGTAGCCGATCAGGTTCGAGACCATGATGAAGATGAACAGGGTGGCGATCAGCGGGAAGTACTTCCGCGACAACTTCTGGTCATGCAGGCTGTCGTTGGTCATCGACGACGTCAGCCCGTAGAACATCTCAACCGCCGCCTGCATGCGCCCAGGGCGGTGCTTGAGGCGGTTGGCCACGTAGAAGAGCAGGCCGACCGTAACCACGGCGGCCAGGATCACGTACAGAACCGCCTTGTTGAAGGCGACCGGGCCCACGCTGAACCAGGTGTCGAGTTTGAACTCGTTGGTCGGCGTGAACACACCGCTGGCCACGGCTGACGCCTTGTGCGACTTGAAACCCAGAACGGCGATGAAGAAGACGAGACCGAGCAGGTAGAACGCGCCCACGCCGAGCAGTGCCTTGCGCAGCGGACTCATGCCCTTCTTCTGGGGCGGGTTGCTCGGCGCCGACTTGCCTGTGGGCGCGGGTGCCGTGATCGCGCTCATGTTCTAAAGCTCGCTTTCCGTCGGTGGGCCACTGATGATCCTCAGCCCGAACGCGACTGAGTAGGTGGCAAAGATCAGGATCGCAGCCGCCAGGCCATCCTTGCGGCCGCCGGCCACCCCGGCCAGAATGATCGCGCCGGCCAACAGCCAGATCCGGCCGAAGGACTCGGCGGCTCGGTAGCCCGCGCGGCGCAGCGAATCATCCACTCGCGCCGTCAACCGGCGGTCCGTGACCTGAATCACGCGCTGGAGAATCCAGCCCGCCGCGCCCACGATCACGCCGAAGGCGGGGGCGCCGAGCGCGAGCGCGATGATCGCGCCGATCACGACAAATACGACATCCAGGAATTTGAACGCGGTCACGGTTACCCGCTCAGGCGAATGGGCGTTTTGATACAAAGTGGTCATATCCCGTTTGGGCGGTGGCCTGCCCAAAGGTTGGGCGGCGCATGCTAGCGATTCGCGGTCTTTAAGGTCCGCTGACTTATGCGCGCGTTGAGCCGCGCCGTCCTGGGCAGCCTCGGCTTGGGCATCTGACCTTCGGCCCACATCGCCGCGAGAGCAGCCCGAGTCAGGCCGAGCCGGCCTTCGTAAACCAGGTAGCGAGGGTTCCAGCGGGGCTGGAACTTGACATTGAACCGGTACAGGCTCTCCACCTGCAGGTAGCGGTCAAGCGCGCTCGCGCTTCGACCCAACAGATACTCGAACGTCCCCTCAGGCTGACGGATGTGCTTGGTCAGCGCGGCGAAGTTGAGCGACAGTTCCTCCACCCCGCGCTCGCGCAGGCCCTCGATGGCCGCCACGACGAGAAACTCCATCAGCCCGTTCGGCGTGCTCGGATCCCGTCGCATGATCGAAAGTGACATCGCCCGGCGCCCATAGCACGGGACGAAGTGCAGGACTCCGCGCAGCCTGCCCTCACCGTCGCGGGCGAGCACGAACAGCGTGTCCTGCTGGTTGGTGCACTGGACGCCATCCAGGCTCATCGAGAAGCCGCGCTCGCCCTTGCCGATGCGGCCCACATCGAGCACGTGCTCCATCTGGGCTCGTGTCGGCGCGTCGATTTCGGCCAGCGAGGCCAGCTGCGAGGTGTACCCGGCCTTGCCCAGGCGGTTCACGGACTGGCGCACCTTGCGGATCGGCCGCCCCTCCAGCGAGAAGGCACGCGCATCCACCACAGCCTCGTCGCCCATATAGAGCGTGCGCAGGCCCATGGCCCGGAAGATCGGGACCATGTCCTGGCTGGCTCCGAGCGCCGCCAGCTTCAGTCCGCGCGCCCGGGCGAAACCGCGCACCTCGCGCAGCAGATCGCCGAATGCCTCCGCCGGACCGACGGGATCACCGGAGAGCAACACGGTCCCGGCCTCGACCCGGTATCCGACGAAGGCGGTGCGAGTCGCATTGAAGAAGTAGTGCTCATCGGACCGCAGTTTGAAGAAGCTCAAGGTGTCCTGACCGTGTTGGCGCACGAGCAGCGCCGCCCGCCGGCGGACGGCCCCGCTCGGCCACGCGCTGGGCGTGGCCAGCGGGCGGAAGAGCGCGTACGCCATGCCCAGCAGAGTGGCGATCTCAACCAGATGGATGGCCAGCGGCATCCACTGAAAGCTGACCACGTGTCCGAATGCCCTCAGAGTGTGGGCCTCGAAGTGCGCCCGTCCGCGCCGGAAGCTCATGAGCGCGCCCGATTCGTCCATGATCGAGTCCAGCTTCGGCCGGCCGCTGGTCATCCAGTCGGTGAAGCTCACCAAGGCGACGCCGAGGGCACCGACGAGCGGTACGCGCCAGACGGCGGATCTCAGACTGACCGGCGCGTGGGTCACGGCGAATCCCGAGCGGCCCAGGTACAGAAGCGCGGCCACGGCCCAGCCAAAGGCTGACTCCTCATAGTCAAGGCCCTTGAGCAGGTTCACCAGCCCGATCGTCAGCAGCAGGGCGATAGCCACCTGCATGGCGCGACGGCGGCGCTTGAACAGGTACGGCGAGATCAGCAGCAGCGCAGCGCCGGCGGGCAGCGCGAGCGCATGAAAGATCCGCATTGCCCCCACACCCTCCAGGTGCAACAGTAGATGGCCGCGCCAGCGGACATCCGGCGATAGCGCTGAGACGACGTTGACGATGCCGGCCAGCGTCGTGAGCGCTGCGGCGCAGCCCGGCAAGCCGGCTGCGGCCATGGCCAGCCGACGTTGGTCCGGGTGAGGTGACGTACGCATGGTTTTGGGTGCTGTGTGCCGAGCAGAGGAGAGAGCCCGGCGACGAGATGTCACGGCAGGAGGCCCTGGAATGTTCCGCAACGCCAACTCAATGTACTGCGCTCGGCGGCAGGCGCTGCGCAAACCCCGGCTGATTGCAGCCGTTTTCTCGGCCTTGGTACAAATGCCTCGTCCGCGTTCTGGCTCGCGCACCTCCCGGCCAGCGCCGGCCGCCACCGCTCGCGCCGCCCCCGGACGCATGGCTCAGCCAGCCTGCGCCCGTCAGCAACCTGCCGGGATCGAATAATCGCCAGTGCTTGGCGAGCTTCTCTCAAGAATGGGCGATTTTCGGAACGCAATAGAAGAAGCGGCTCGGCTTGCGACCGATTCTTCTATTCAGGCTGCCTGATCCGCTCACCCAGACCGCTTATAGGTCGCTCAGCCGGTCGCGGACGCGCTGCCCCCGCTGGCTGAGGTCGGCCTCGAGCTTTGACAGCTCGTCGATGCGCCCACGCACGAGCGTCAGCTGGTTGGCGATGTGGCCCTGGGACCGGACCAGCAGCTCCCGCTGGCGCTCCGGGTCATCGGTCTCCTCGAACTCCCGGCGGATGTCGGCTCGGGCGGACTCAGCCTCCAACAGCTGTGAGAGCTGGTCCAGGCTCAGGCCCAATAGGTCCTTTAGGCGAACGATCTCCCTGATTCGGTCGACGTCGGCCTGCGAGTAGCAGCGATGCTTACCCAACTCGCGCGACGTTCCGCCGCTCAGCAGCCCGATCTCCTCGTAGTAGCGAATCGTGCGCGGCGTGGTGCCAGTCAGCTCGGCGACCTCACCGATGCGCATCGTGTGCGCCGCGGGGCCCTGATCCGGAAGCGGTGCCGGCTCGGCGGTGGCGGTCATCAGGCCGCCGCAGCCTCGGCCGGGACCTCAGCCGCCGCAGAGCCGGCCGCCGCAGAGCCAGCCGCCGCAGAGCCAGCCGCCGCAGAGGGGCTGTCCTGCGCCTGATGCGCGACGTGCTTCGGCCGCGCAAACGATACGACGGCGCCGACCAGCGACGCACCGGTCATGCACCACAAGGCGAGGTGCATGTTCGACAGAAACGGGCTCATCTCATTGGAACCGATGCGGGTGCCCAATCCGGAGAAGATGCTGAACAGAACGGTCGGCCGGATTCCGGTCGTGACGACCGCCATGACGAAGGCAATCGAGAGCACAGCGCCCGTATTCTGCACGAGCACCCGGGCGCCTGAAGCGATGCCGCGCCGGTGCGGCGCGACGACGCCCATCATCGCCGCCGTGTTGGGCGAGTTGAACATGCCCGAGCCGACGCCGACGATGAACTGGAAGATCCCGGGCCACCAGTAGCTCGTGCCCTGGTGCAGGGTGGTCATCAGCCCCAGACCGAGCGCCGTGACGAGCATCCCGATCGAAGCCAGCGCCCGCGAGCCCCGGCGGTCGGCATATATGCCGGCGATCGGAGAGGCAATCAGCATGCCCACGGCCAGCGGCGCGAGCTTCAGGCCGGCCAGGATTGGCGAGTCACCCTGCACGCCCTGGAAGTAGAAGACGAACACGAACATCAGCGCGAAGCGCGCCAGGCCGTTGAGGAACGCGGCGGCGGAGGCGGCGGCGAACAGGCGGTTGCGGAAGATCGTGAGATCGAGCATCGGCGCGCGGTGATGGCGTTCGATGATTACGAACACGGGCAGGAAGACCGCCGCGGCGATCAGGCCACCGAACACGACCGGACCGTGCCAGCCCTCGATACCGCCCTTGGAGATGCCCAGGACGAGGCCGGTGAGTCCAAGCAGGAACGAACCCGTGCCCAGGTAGTCGAAGGTCGTGTCCTCACCCCGCCCGGTGATCTCGCGCAGGATCGAGAACGCCCAGAGGCTGCCCAGGAGACCGAACGGAACGTTGAACCAGAAGACCCAGTGCCAGGAAATGTCGACCAGCGCGCCACCCAGCACCGGGCCGATGACCAGGCCGACGGCAGCCACCATCGTGTTGGTGCCCATAGCCACGCCGAGCTGCTCGCGCGGGAATGCGTCGGTGACGATCGCGGCCGCGTTGGCGAACAGGAAGGCGCCGCCGATGCCCTGCAGCACCCGCCAGACGATCAGCTCGGTGCCGCCGCTCGAGAAACCCGCGCCGAGCGACGCGGCAGCGAAAGCGATGAATCCGGCGATATAAGCGTTCTTACGTCCGAACTGATCCGACAGGCGACCGGCGCTGAGCACCAGCACGGTCGAGGCGATCATGTATACGAGGATCACCCACACCAGCGTCAGAAGACTGGTGTGCAGTGACCGCTCGAGGTCCGGCAGCGCGATGATGAGCGTGCCGGAGTTGACCGTGGCCAGCAGCATGCCGACGCTCGTGCATGACAGCGCCCACCACTTGTAGTTGTCGTGGCCTGCGTCAACGCCGAGGCGGCGTGCCCGTGCCGGGGCGGTGCTCGTGGCGGTCATCGAATCCTTTGCTGCTCGAGAAACTGCTTTCTTACGTAAACGTCAGCTTAGCAGATGGCACTATCTCTCGAAGGCAGCCACCATGGCCAGGACGACGTACACCGCCACCAGCGCCGCCCCCTCGAAGGGCGTCGCCTCCCCGTCCCCGGTGATCTGCCAGATCAGAATCGCCGTGCCGATCAGCGCTCCGACCCATACCGGCGCCAGGGCGAAGGTCAGGTGGGTGGCCGTGACGAGCGAGACGAGCACCATCAGCGGATAGAGGAACGCCGCGATCTGGGCGACCGAATTCTTGACCACGCTGATGGCCAGATCGTGCTTGCCCTTGTAGGCCAGATAGATGCCCGCGGCGTTCTCCACGGCGTTGCCGGCAATGGCCACGATCACGATTCCGGCGAACGACTGCGACAGGTGCACCTGGTGGATCGTGGGCTCGAGCGCGCTGACGAACCAATCCGAGACGAACGCCGAGCCGACTCCGGCGGCGATCAGGAGCGAGACCGCCGTGCGCATCGACACGCGCGGTCGCTCCGCGCTCTCGGCGTCCGGCGCCTGATCGCCCCGCAGGTACTGGCGCATCCAGACCGCGTAGACGAGCAGCAGTGCCCCAGCGCCAACGATGCTGATGGTCTGAACGTGGCGGCCGGCTGGATCGTGTGAACCACTCACGAGCGCGATCAGCACAATCGTCAGCGAAGCGATCAGCATCAGTGTCGCCGTGTCGTTCGGCAGCCCCGTCTTGAAGCGCATGATCCGGTCGCGCTCCCGGCTCGAGCCGGTCGCCAGCACCAACCCGAGCACGAGCAGGGCGTTGACCAGGATCGATCCGATCAGGGCGGTCTCGGCGACCGTCTTGTCGTGCGCCTGCAGGGCAAACAGGACGACGAAGAACTCGGGCAGGTTGCCGATGGTCGACTGCAGCACGCCGGTGGCCGCTGGCCCGTAGCGCATGCCGATCTGCTCGGTGGCGAAGGAGACCGTCCAGGCCAGCCCCGCCAGCGCCAGCGCGGCGAAGACGAAGGCGACAAGGTGCGGGATAGCGCTGACGTAGCGGCCGACAGCGGCCAGAGCGGTGAGCACCAGGACAAGGGCGAGCACCGCCCTCTGTAGGCGGCTCATCGCCCCGGCTCCGACTGGTCTGGATCCGGTCGGTCAGGCCTCGGCTCGTTGGGGTCGGCCCCGTCAGGCTCCGACCCGCCGGTTCCCGGGTCGTCGAGCGCTTCGAACTCGCCGGTCTCCAGCTCGCGCTCGACGCTGGCCACGATGTCGTGCTCACTCGTGTCTGGGTCCACCCGACGCATCTGGATGCCACGCAGTCGCTTGAACTTGAAGATCTCGAGCACGTAGACCAGGTATACGCTGGCGACCAGCGCCAGGAGCAGGATCACACCCATCACGATGCTCCAGCCCAGGTAATAATGCCCGCGGTGGTTCGAGTACGGCACGAACCGCAGCGCCAGGGCCACGCCGGCCAACATCAGGGTCCACGCGTATAGATACGCCACCGTCCTGCGCTGACTGAAGCCGATGCGGGCCATGCGGTGATGGAAGTGCTCGGCGTCGGCATGCCAGGGCTTGCGCCGGTACTTGAGCCGTTTGGCGACGACGAAACTGGTGTCCATGAAGGGAACCGCCAGGACGAGCAACGGCACAGCCAGGGCGAAGATGGCGTTGGTCTTGAGCGATCCGATGACCGCCGCGACCCCGAGCAGGTAGCCGAGCAGGTTCGAGCCCGTGTCACCCATGAAGATCTTGGCCGGGTAGCGGTTGTGGAACAGGAAGCCCAGCGACGCTCCGGCGGTGATCGCGGCCAGGACCGCGGCCGCACTCTTCCCGCCCTGCACGTTGAAGGCGATCACCGTGAAGGCCGCCCCATCGATCGTGCAGACCCCGGCCGCGAGGCCGTCCACACCATCGGAGAAGTTGACGATGTTCATCAACGCCACCAGCCAGATGACGGTCAGCTCCTTGCCGCCGCCCGGGAAGGCGAGGTAGCCGATGAAGGGCAGCGTCAGGCCCTTGATCACCGCGCCACCAGCGGCGGCGATGACCGCCGCGCCGATCTGGCCGATCAGCTTGGTCAATGGCTTCAGATCTTTGGCGTCGTCGATCGCGCCGATCAGCGCGATCAGCACCGCGCCGCCGATCACGGGCCAGGTGTGGACGGCCCCGGCCGAGCCGCGCAGCTCACCCTGTGATAGCTCGAGCGGGATTTTGCTCGGTAACCAGATTGCGGCGGCCAGCAGCACACCGGCCAGAATCGCCAGGCCTCCGAGCTCAGGGGTGGCTTTGTCGGCCATGCCCCGCTCCGACGGATAGGCGATGGCGCCAACCCGGCGGGCCAGTCGGCCGGCCAGGGGCGTCAGCAGCGCGGCGACTGCCGTCGCGACGAGAAAGGCGTAGACGGCATCCAGGTAACGCATACGGCGGCCTAAGCATGCCAGCAGACGCCGACTGCAGCGGGCTGATCACTGCACAAGGGCTGCCGCGATGCGGCCGATCACGGCTTCCGGGGTGCCGTCGAGCTGCCTCGCCGTGATCCGGATGACGCGAAATCCGGCGACCACCTCGGCGGCGTGTGGCCCGCCATGCCGCCGAATATCCACCCTCAGAGCCGTGGTTTTACCGTCCGGGCCGGTTTTGGCACACAGCCGCCACATCTCGGCCCGCGGCGCCCGCGGGCGAGAGGGCGAACTCAGACCGACGCGTACGGCGCGAGGCTCGCGTACAGCGGGTAGCGATCGGCGATTGCCGCCGTGCGTTCGCTGAGCTCTGCGCGCCGGGACTCGAAGTCGCCCGGCGACAGCGTCGCGACGATGATCTCACCGATCTCGGTGAAATCGGCCTCCTGCAGCCCGCGCGTGGCCAGCGCCGGGGTGCCGATGCGCAGCCCCGAGGTGACCATCGGCGGACGCGGGTCAAACGGGATCGCGTTGCGGTTCACGGTGATCCCGATCGAGTGAAGGCGATCCTCCGCCTGCTGGCCGTCCAGCTCGGAGTCGCGCAGGTCGACCAGGATCAGGTGCACGTCGGTGCCGCCCGTCAGCACCGAGATGCCGTTGCCGGCGCCCAACATCGCCTCGGCCAGGGAATTGGCGCCGGCCAGGGTGCGCTCCTGGCGCTCCTTGAATGCCTCGGAGGCGGCGATCTTCAGCGCGACGGCCTTGGCGGCGATTACGTGCTCGAGCGGGCCCCCCTGCTGGCCTGGGAAGACGGCCGAATCGATCTTCTTGGCGTACTCCTCGCGACACAGGATCATGCCCGAGCGCGGACCACCGATCGTCTTGTGGATGGTCGTGGCGACCACGTCTGAGTAGGGGATCGGCGAGGGATGGTGACCCGTGGCGACGAGCCCGGCGAAGTGGGCCATGTCGACGAACAGATAGGCCCCCACCTCGTCGGCGATCTCCCGGAACCGGGGAAAGTCGAGATGGCGCGGATAGGCCGACCAGCCGGCCACGATCATCTTCGGCCGCTCCTGGCCTGCGATGCGCGCAACCTCATCCATATCGATCCGGCTCGTCTCGCGATCGACCCCGTAGGTGACGATCTGATACAGCCGCCCGGACGCGTTCAGCTTCATGCCGTGCGTGAGGTGGCCCCCGTGGGCCAGTTCAAGCCCCATCAGCTTGTCGCCCGGCTGCAGCAGCGCGTGGTAGACGGCGATATTGGCCTGGGCTCCCGCGTGCGGCTGCACGTTCACGTGGTCGGCCCCGAACAGCGCCTTCGCACGGTCGATGGCGAGCTGCTCGGACATGTCGACGAACTCGCAGCCGCCGTAGTAGCGGCGGCCGGGATAGCCCTCGGCGTACTTGTTGGTCAGCACCGAGCCCTGCGCCTCGAGCACCGAGACCGGCACGAAGTTCTCCGAGGCGATCATCTCGAGCGTCTGCTGCTGGCGACCGAGCTCCTGCGAGAGGATCTCAGCGATCTCAGGATCGACCTCGGCCAGGGGTGCGTTGAAGTAGTCGGCGGGAAGCTGCGTCATGGCAAGCGAGCCTACCAGCGGCCGGCGCTGCTCATCCAGCGGGGTGAGCAGCCAGCCAACAGGCTCATCCGGCCAGCACAATCGCCAGGTCGTCGTGCGACCAGACGACGTCGACCGAGCCAAAGCCGCTTCGCCGCAACCAGTGCAGCTGATCGGACAGCCGACTCGGCTTGTCATACCCGTCAGTCAGCGGTATCGACACCAACGCGGGCCGGTCGGGCACGATCACATCGGCGAGCACGAAGCGGCCGCCAGGGGTCAGCGCAGCTCGGATCCGAGCGAAGAGGTCTGGCTTCTCCACGTCGTCAAGATGGTGAATCGCCAGTGAGCTCACGACCAGATCGAAGTGCCCCGCGGGCAGCCGATCCTGAAGCCGGCCCTGAACTAACCGCACGCGGTCGCCTGGCAGCACCTTGCGCGCCTCAGCGAGCATCTCCGCGCTCTCGTCGAGGCAGACCAGCTCCGCGGCTGGACCCAGCGCGCCGAGCAGGCGTCTGGCCGTCTCCCCCGTGCCGGTGCCAAGCTCGAGCACGCGCCTGACCTGCGGGGCCTCGACGGCAACGCGTGCCACCTGATCCTGGAACTCGTCGTATCCGGGGATCTCGTCGCGCACCGTCTCGGCGTAGGTCGCCGGATCAAAGCCCCACGGCTGGCCCACCGCCGCTGCCACCGTGGCTTCATCGACCGCGCCGAGTCGCGTGATCTTCCAGGTCCCGCTCGACTCGTAGCCCCGAAGGTCGATGACGGTCGAGGCCGTGCCGGGCAGGTCTCCCCCGTCTATCACCAGATCAGCGCCGGCCCGCATGGCCGGCGCCACCTCGCCCAGAGTCCGAGCGTCGACTCCCCCGGACGGGTTGGCGCTCGACTGCAGCACCGGGACCCGAATGTCCGTGAGTTCTGGCACCGACACGATCCTCAGACCCAGAGTGTCGGGATCGGCTCGGCAGGCCAGCGGAAAGCGATGGGCCGGATTGGGCAGCAGTGCGGTCACCTGACCCGGCATCAGCTTGTGCAGCACACCATGCGTCTTGTGTCCCAGCCCGGGGACCGCCCGCAACCCAGCGGGGAGGTCGAAGAACATGACAGCCGCGGCCTTCTCGGCGGGCCTCCCCTTGAGCGCGTAAAGCCGCTCAACCGCCGCCGGGTTCTCGGGATCGCAGGCCAGTCCGTACACCGTGTCCGAGGGGAACAGAACGACGCCGCCGTCTCTGATCACACGCTCGAACTCACTCATCGACGACCCACGACGACGCGCTCGTGGCCCGACAGGTCGCGCGGCCGTTCGACCTCCCCGAAGCCGGCCTGCTCGAGCAGCACCGCCGTGGCGCCCGCCTGCGTGTGCCCGACCTCCAGGGCGATGAGCGAGATCTCCGCGCGGGAGCCCGCCTGCTGGATCAAGCGCCGGATCACGTCGAGGCCGTCTGGGCCGCCGAGCAGCGCCGTGGGCGGCTCATATCGCGCCACCTCGGGCGGGAGCAGCTCGTCGTCGGCGATGTAGGGCAGATTCGCCAGCACGACATCACAGGTGACTCCGTCCAGCAGGTCGCCCTGAACCCACTCGACCTCACCTCTCAGCCGCTGAGCGTTCATGCGAGCCACCGACAGCGCTCCGGAGCTCGAATCCACCCCGACGATCTGCAGATCAGGGCGCTCCTGCTTGAGCGCCAGCGCCACCGCGCCGCTACCGGTGCCGACATCGGCGACCCGGAGCCCCTCGCGCAGGGTCAGTCCAACCTCCACCAGCAGCTCAGTCTCCGGTCGCGGGATGAGCACGCGCGGGTCCACCATCAGCGTCAGGTGACGGAAGTCCTTGCGCCCGAGGATGTAGGCGATCGGCTCACGTTTGGCCCGTCGGGTGAGCAGGGCCAGGTAGCGGGTGCTGTCATCGGTCGCCATGTGCTCCTCGCCGCGCATCACCAGCTGGGCGCGGTCCACCCCGAGCACGTGGGCGAGCAGCAGTTCCGCATCCAGCCTCGGGCTCTCGCAGCCCACCTCGGCCAGCGACGCGGTCGCTCCGGCCAGCTCGTCGCGCAGCGTGGTCACGCGGCGTCTTTTAGGCGCCGACGCTTCTCGTCATCCTGTAGGGCGTCGGTGAACTCGTCGAGCTCACCCATGAGGATCCCGTCGAGGTTGTGCAGCAGCAGGTTGATCCGATGGTCCTTGACCCGCCGTTCACCGTAGTTGTAGGTGCGAATCTTCTCGGCGCGGTCGCCGCTGCCCACCTGCGCCGAGCGCGACGCGGACACCTCGGCCTGCTGCTCGGCCAGAGCCCGCTCGTACAGGCGCGCGCGCAGCACGCGCATCGCCTTTTCACGGTTCTGCAGCTGGGACTTCTCGTCCTGCATCGAGACGACGATTCCGGACGGCTTGTGGGTGATGCGCACGGCGGAGTCGGTCGTGTTGACCGACTGGCCACCCGGCCCCGAGGAGCGGTAGACGTCGATCTGTAGATCGTTGAGATCCACGTCGACCTCCACGTCGTCGGCCTCGGGCAGGACCGCGACCGTCGCGGTCGACGTATGGATACGACCCTGTGACTCCGTCTCGGGTACCCGCTGCACGCGGTGGGTGCCGCCTTCGAACTTGAACACGGAATACGCCCCGTCGCCCTTGACGGCGAACGTATACGTGCCGTCGCCGATGTCCAATGGCTCGGTCTTGAAACCGAGGCGCTCGCTGTAGCGGGTGAGCATCCTGTAGAGGTCGCCGGCCCACAGCCCCGCCTCGTCGCCCCCCGCTCCCGGACGGATCTCGATGATCACGTTCTTGTCGTCGTTCGGATCTCGCTCGACCATGGCCAGCCGGATCTCCTCCTCGAGTTCCTCCAGCCGCTCGGTTGAGCTGCGCAGCAGCTCCCGCAGCTCGGCGTCATCGTTGTCCTCGGCGAGGATCTCGCGGGCGCCGGCGGCGTCGTCGGCCACGCGCATGTACTCGACGGCCAGCTTGGCCGCCGGCTCGAGGTCGCGGTAGGCCCGCGAGGCCGCGGTGAAGCGGTCGCGGTCGCCGATCACCGCCGGGTCGCTCAGCTCTGTCTCCAGCGCCTGGAAGCGGGCGGCTATCTGGGCTACAAGTTCGTCGAGCATCGTCAGCCGAGTTTAGGTGGCCGTCGGGAACCAGCGTGGGGTTGAAATCACATGTACCGGTTGATGAGACTTGCGCCCGGGCCCAGCCGCACGAGCGACGACGCCGCCGCGATCGCTCGACCGCGCGGCCCTGGCTGCTGGGCATCGCCACCAATCCGGCTCATCGGGCACGACAACGCAGCAGGCGGCTCAGGCGACGACTTCGACTCCGACCAACTCGTCGGCGTTGAAGTCGCCGGGCGTTTCGTGAGCGAGTACCGCATTGAGCGCGGCGATCGCCACCTCCAGCTGATCGAGTGACGGCTCGCGCGTGGTCAGCCGCTGGAGCTGCAGGCCTGGGTACATGACGACCTGCACCCAGCGGCGAGCCCGGTTGCGTCCCGCCCATTTGATCAGCTCAAAGGAGACGCCGATGATCACCGGCACGCCGACGATCCGGGTGAGCACCAGGATCCACCAGGCATGCAGACCGGCCACGGCGAAGACGAAGATCGACACGATCATCACCACCAGCAGGAAGCTGGTCCCGCAGCGGGGATGCAGGCGCGAGTATCTGGCCGCTCGTTCCGGCGTCAGCTCGTCGCCGGCCTCGTAGCAGGAGATCGTCTTGTGCTCCGCGCCGTGGTACTCGAAGGTACGGCGCAGGTCGCGCATGCGCGAGAGGAGCGTCAGGTAGCCGAGGAAGATCGCGGTCCGCAAAGCTCCTTCCACGAGCCAGAAGAGCAGCGAAGAGCCGAGTTGGTGCTTGACCAGGTTCACGAGGGTGACGGGCACCACGAAGAACAGTCCGATGGCAAAGGCAAAGGCAATCACCACGATCACCACCCAGATGCCGCCGGAGAGCTCCTCCGCGTCCTCCTCACCCAGTTGCGCCATCGCGGCGATGGAGAGCGCCTTAAAGCCGATGGCCAGCGATTCCACCAGGGCGAGCACGCCCCGGAGGACCGGCACACGGGCGAACCGACGCAAGCGCGGCCGGTCGGCGAAGCGGAACTCCTGGACGGCAAGCTCGCCGAGCGCACCGTCCGGCGCACCCTCGGGAGCCGGCTTCCGCACGGCCACCGACCAATGCTTGACGCCCCGCATCATCACGCCCTCGAGCACGGCCTGGCCGCCCAGGGGCGCATCCCGGGTGGCGGTCAGGTTTGGTTCCCTGACCGCCGCTTCACTCATTCGGGACGCCGGATCAGAACGCCTAAGCGTTCGTCGTCTGGCGGGCCGCAGCGCGGCCCTTGGCTGCGCGGCGCTGGAAGCGCTCGACACGGCCACCGGTGTCGACAAGCTTCTGCTTGCCGGTGTAGAACGGATGGCACTCGGCGCAGATTTCGACGTGGATCTGAGGCTTCGTCGAGCGGGTCGTGAAGCTGTTCCCGCACGTGCAGGTGACGTGGGACTCTACGTAATTGGGGTGAATGTCAGTCTTCATAGCTAAGACCAAGCATAGCCATCGCGAGGCAGATCAAGCGAGTGTGTAGAGCGGGCCGTCTCCACCCTCTGGTGTGGTGAGCCGTCCGCCCTTGGCGGTGATGGCTCCGCATTGCACGCAGTTGGTGTAGTTGACGATCACGTCGACCTCGCCCGATCCGTTGCCGGCCGCATGTCCCGCTTCGGCGTCGTCGGGGATCTCGTAAACGCCGGCCGGGCACATCCATTTCCAGGTTTCGGCGATCTCGCGCGGCACGCGGGTCTGGACGCGGATGTGGTTGGGCGCGTCGTCGCGGGTGGCGTTGCCGGAGATGTAGACGGAGCTCAGCTTGTCGAAGGTGTACTTGCCGTCCGGCTTTGGGTATTTGGCCGCGGTGTCGCCGATGAACATGTCCTGCTCGTCGTTGCGATGCCACTTCAGGCGGCCGAGCGGGAGCAGTCCCTTGGTCATCAGGCCGAGGTTGACCATCGGTCCGCCCCGCACGAAGCCCTTCTGGAACGGCTGGCGGGTGTTCCGCACCTCCCAGAGTTCCTTACCGATGGAGGACTTCGCGACCGCCGCCTCGTACTTCTCCAGCGGGGCGCCGGTCTTGAGGTGCTGGTAGATCGCCTCGCCGGCCAGCTGCCCGGCTTTTATGCAGTGATGGACCCCTTTGAGCGCCACCGTGTCGACCATGCCGCCGGCGTCACCGACGATCACCGCACCGGGCATCGAGAGCTTCGGCATCGACCAGTAGCCACCGCCGGGTAGCGCCTTGGCGCTCCAGGCCACGCGCTCACCGCCGTCGAGAATCTCCCTGATCAGCGGGTGGGTCTTGAACAGCTGCAGCAGGTCGTGGGCTGAGGTCGTCGCGTCGCGGTACTCCAGGTCCACGACAAAGCCGATTGACACGAGATCCTCGCCGGTGGCCTCATCCTTCATCGGATACAGCCAGGTGCCGCCGATCTGGCCGTACTTCGCCTTGAGCGACAGCGGCCACGGACCCAGGGTGTGGATAACGCGATCGAGCGGCTTTTTGACCTTCCAGATCTCCTTGACCCCGAGCTCCCAGACCTGCGGTTCCCGGTTCTCCGCCAGGCCGAACTCGCGGATCGCCGGACCGGTCAGGTGTCCCCAGTTACCCTCGGCCAGCACGGTGACCTTGGCCTTGATGTCGGTCCCGGGCTCAAAATTTGACAGCGGCTCGCCGTCCTTGCCGCGCCCCTTGTCGCCCGAGCGGACTCCCACCACCTCGCCGTCCACCACGATCAATTGCGTGGCCGCGGTCTCGGTCAGCACGTAGGCGCCGCCCTCCTCCGCGGCGCGCTGCTGATAGCGCGCCAGAGCCGCGACCGAGATCACCTCGTTGCCGTGGTTCTTGAAGTTCGGCGGCGTGGGGATCTTGACCGCCCGCTTCTCGTTTGGGACCAGGTAAACCGCCTCCTTGGTCACCTCACCGAAGGCGAACCGCTCACGCCGCCAATCCTCCCGCGACATGTCAGGGAACAATTCCTGCAGCGGTCCCGGCCGCATGACCGCACCGGACATCACGTGCCCGCCGCACACCTTGGCCTTCTCGATCACCGCCACGGGGACCTCCCCCAGCGACTCCATCAGCTCTGGGTCGTCCCCCAGCAGCTGCAGCAGGCGATTGGCCGTCGCCAACCCAGCCGTACCCCCGCCGATGATCGCCACACCGACCTCGATCAGGTCGTCCTCGGCATCCAGCGAACGCTTGATGAACTCCGCCTGGGGATCAACCGGAGGGGGGAACTGGCTTGGGGCGGCCACGGCTCAGCCCGCCTTCTTGGCCTTGATCGCCTGGGTCAGTTTGGGCAGGATCTTGTTCAGATCACCCACTATCCCGAGGTCGGAGAACTCGAAGATCGGCGCGTTTGAGTCCTTGTTGATGGCGACGATGTTCTCGGAGGACTGCATCCCGACCTTGTGCTGGATCGCGCCGGAGATCCCGGCCGCCAGGTACAGCTTCGGGGAGACGGTCTTGCCGGTCTGCCCGATCTGCGCCGCATACGGGTACCAGCCGGCATCCACCACCGCCCGGGTGGCGGCCACAGCGGAGTTCCCGCCAAAGGCCGCCGCGAGACCCTCGGCCAACTCAAACCCCTCAGCCTTACCCAGACCGCGACCACCCGCGACCAGAATGTCGGCGCCCTCGATATCCACATCGGCGCCGCGCTGCTCCCCGCGGCTGACCATCTCGGCCTGACCGGAGAACGGCGAATACTCGACCGTCACGTCCACCACCTCGGCATCACCCGAGCCCGACTCCCGCAACTCGAACGCGTTGATACGGCCGATGATGATCCCGAGATCACCGCGATACCTGGACACCGAGATCTTCGAATCACCCAGGATCGGGCGCTCGGCCACCAACTCAGAACCATCGACCCGGACCGCCGTGACCTCCATCGTCACGCCAGCCTGCCGGCGGGCGGCCAGCCCGGCGCCGATCTCAAAACCCAGCAGACCACCCCCGAAGATCGCGTACCGGTGACCGTTCTCAGCGATGACCTTGTCCAGCACGTCGACCACCGGCTGCGCGAGCCCCTCGGGGCCCTCGGCGCGAAACACCTTGCGCGCGCCATAGCGACCCAGCGTGCGGCACAGATCGTCGCTCAGATCCGAACCACCCACCACCACCGCATCACACGCCCCGCCGATCTCCGCCGCGCGGGCGGCCCCCTCCGACACCGCACCCAGCGAGTTCTTGTTCAGCGCACCCTCGTAATGCAGAACGTAGACCAGAACATCGGCCATCTAGATCAGCTTCCTTTCCTCAAGCCACGCCACGATCTTCTCCACCGTCTCATCGGTGTTCTCATCCTCGATGATCTGGCCGGCCGCCTTGGCCGGCGGGTCCTTGAACTCACCACACAGCACCCGCGAGCCATCCCCACCCACCAACGACACATCGATCCCCACATCACCGGCCGCGACCGTCTCAAGCGGCTTCTTCTTCGCGCCCATGATCGCCTTCAAAGACGGGTAACGCGGCTCATTGATGGCATCCCCCACCGAAATCACCGCCGGGAACTGAACCCGCACCGTGTCATACCCATACTCAGCCTGACGCTCCAAACGCAGAGCATCGCCCTCCACGTCAAGCTTGATCACCTGCGTCAAGGACGGCATCCGCAAATGATCGGCCACCACCGCCCCGATCGTGTAGCACTCCCCATCATCAGACTGCTGACCCAGCAGCACCAGATCCGGGGATTCCCGCTCCAAAGCCTTGGCCAACGCATAGCCCGTCGCCGCCACATCAGAACCCGCCAGCGCCTCATCGGTCAAATGCAACGAACGGTCAGCCCCCAACGAAACCGCCTTATGTAAAGCCCGCACCGCCGACTCCGGACCCATCGTCACCGCCACGATCTCATCGACCGCCACCGCCCCACCCTCACGCAACTGCATCGCCGCCTCAATCGCATGAGTGTCATACGGGTTCAAATTCCTCTCACCCGACCGATCCATCCGCCCCGTCGCAGGACTAATCCGCTTCTCAACAGCGGCGTCCGGAACCTCTTTCACCAGGACGCAAATCTTCAAGGGTGCCTCCTCAGCATCACTAGAACGGGCACATCGTACCCGATTGACTGGTCAGTCAACTGGCTCTTATCAGGGCCGAACCCCGGAGCGAATGAAGTCAATGGCCGCCTGCGCTGAGGCGCCCGGGGTGAAGACCTGAGCCACCCCCAGGCTTTTCAGCTCGGTGATGTCCTCGGCCGGGATCGTGCCGCCGACGGTCACCAGCACGTCATCCAGGCCCTCGGCCTTCATCAGCTCCAGGATCCGCGGGACAAGCGTCATGTGCGCTCCAGACAGGATCGAGAGACCGACAGCATCGGCGTCCTCCTGTATCACGGTCTCGACGATCTGCTCGGGGGTCTGATGCAGACCGGTATAGATGACCTCCATGCCGGCGTCGCGCAGGGCCCGGGCGATGATCTTGGCCCCGCGGTCGTGGCCGTCCAGGCCCGGCTTGGCGACGACAACTCGTATCTTGCGCTCGATGGTGCTCATGGTTGGGGGCTGAGCCTGGGGGGTGGTTCGATTCCGCGACGGGTCCGGCCGAGCACAGCCGCCGTCGCGCCGCTGGCCGCAGCGGCCACGGCGATTATCCCGGCGATGATGAGCTTCCGACCCAGGCGGTCCAGGCGCAGGACCTCCCAGCCCTCCTCGCCGGCCAGCTGTTCGAGGTCCGCGTCCGGGTTGACCACCACCGGGTGCCCGACGGCACGCAACATCGGGGCATCCGACACCGAGTCGGAATACGCGTAACAGGCGGACAGATCGAGGCCGTCGCGCGCCGCCAGATGCTGAATGGCCACCGCCTTGGCGCCGCCATAGAGGAACGAGCCCGTCGGTCTTCCGGTGTAGATGCCGTCCTCCACCTCGGACAGGCTTGAGCCCAGCGCGCCGTCGAAGGTCATGACCCGCGCGAGCACCTCGGCCATGTCCTGCGCCGCCGCGGTGACGATGTAGGCGGGGCGGCCGGCGTCCTGGTGGGTATAGGCGATCGTCAGCATCTGCGGATACAGACGGGGCAATATTCGCTGCATCACCCGAACGCCGAGGCGGTCCAGGTCACGCACCCTGACGCCCTCAAGCGACGTGGCGATGCGGATACGCAGCGCCTCCGATTCCTCGTCGCTGGCCCCATGCAGGCGGAAACGCAGGTTGGCCATGGCATCGGAGGCCAGCTGGCGCCGACTGATCAGCCCCGCCTCACGCACAGCGCGCGCGAACTGGAAGCCTGAGGAGCCCTGCATCAGCGTCTTGTCGAGGTCAAAGAACGCCGCCCCGCGCCCGGACGGCTCGGCGGCGATGCGAGCAACCTCGTCGTTACCGGTGACGGCCTCAGGCACCGGCGACCTCGAGCAATAGGGCGTCGCCCTGGCCGCCGCCCGAGCAGATGGCGGCGCAACCGATACCGCCGCCGCGGCGGCGCAGCTCGTGTACCAGCGCGCCGATGATCCGCGCGCCGGACGCGCCGATCGGATGACCCAGCGCCACCGCGCCGCCGTTGACATTCACCCGGTTCTCATCGATGCCCAGCATGCGGATGCTGTGCAGGGTCACCGAAGCGAACGCCTCGTTGATCTCCCACAGATCCACCTCCTCGGGCGTAAGGCCAACCTTGGCCAGCGCCTTGAGCGCCGCGTTGGCCGGCGTCCGGGCGAGGTAGGCAAACTCGTCGGCCACCTGCGCCTGGGCGATGACCGTCGCCAGCGGGCGACGGTCATTGGTGCGAGCCCACTCGTCGCTGGCCACGACCAATGCGCCGCCGCCGTCATTGACCCCGGGCGAGTTGCCCGCCGTGTGCGAGCCCTCCTTGCCCGTCAGTCCGGGGAGTTTGGCCAGCGCCTCGAGGCTCGTCTCCCGCCGTGGCGCCTCGTCCACCTCAACCGTGGTATCGCCCTTGCGCGATGAGACGGTGACCGGGACGATCTCCTCAGCCAGCAGCCCATCGTCCGTCGCCTGGATCGCCAGCTGGTGGGAACGCAACGCCCAGCGGTCGAGGTCGGGGCGGGTGATTTCCAGCTCGTCCCCCACCTCGGTGGCCTCGTCGAACATCTGGCGTCCGGAGAAGGGGTCGGTCAGGCCGTCGTGCACCATCGCGTCGAGCGCGGCGCCATCGCCCATGCGATAGCCAAAACGTGCGCCCTTGAGCAGATACGGGGCATTTGACATCGATTCCATGCCTCCGCCGACACCGATCTCCAGGTCTCCAGCGCGGATCGCCGCGTCCAGAATCCCCACCGCCCGCACGCCTGAGGCACAGACCTTGTTGATCGTCTCGGAGGAGACCTCCTTGGGGATACCGGCCTTGATCTGGGCCTGGCGGGACGGGATCTGACCCTGGCCGGCCTGCAATACCTGCCCCATCACCACGTGCTCCACCTGCTCGGGGGAAACGTCGGCCCGCTCGAGCGCCGCAGCTATCGCCGCGCCGCCCAGAGTGGTGGCATCAAGGCTCGAGAGGCCACCACCGAGCTTCCCGATCGGCGTTCGCGCGGCAGACAGGATGACGGTCTTGGGCATGGCTCTGCTCCCTCTGTGACTGAAGCTCGTGCCGCGAGCGCGGCGTCCTGATCGTATTGTGCCTGCATGGAATTTGAACTCACCTCAGACCAGCAGTTGCTGCGCGAGACCGTGCGCGACTTCGCACGGACGGAGATCGGCCCGGTGGCCGAGCAACTGGATCAGGACCACGAGTTCCCCTACGCGATCGTCCGCAAGCTCGGCGAACTCGACCTGATGGGGATCCCATTTCCGCCCGAGTACGGAGGCGCGGGAGGGAGCACCCAGGACTACGCGCTGGTGGTCGAGGAGCTCACGCGTATCGATTCGTCGGTCGCCATCACCCTCTGTGCCCACACCTCGCTGGGCACCCAGCCGCTGTACCTGTTCGGCAGCGAGGAGCAGAAGCAGCGCTTCATGCCGAGAATGTGCCGCGGGGAGGTCCTCGGCGCCTTTGGGCTCACCGAACCCGAGGCCGGGTCGGACGCCGGCAACACACAGACGCGCGCCCGCCTCGAGGAGGGCGAGTGGGTGATCAACGGGGCCAAGCAGTTCATCACCAACGCGGGCACCGATATCTCCGGGCTCGTGGTGATCACCGCGGTGACCGGCGACGGCGCCGGTGACGGCCACCGGGAGATCTCCAACATCCTGGTCGAGAACGGCACCCCCGGCTACGAGCCGGGGCCGCCGTACCGCAAGCTGGGCTGGCACGCGTCGGACACACGGCCGCTCAGCTTCAGCGACTGCCGCGTGCCCGAGGACAACCTCGTGGGCGAGCGTGGGCGTGGGTTGCCGCAGTTCTTCCAGGTGCTCGACATCGGCCGCATCGGGGTGGCCGCCATGGGTGTGGGCCTGGCCCAGGGTGCTCTGGATGAGGCGCTGGCCTACGCCAAGCAACGGCGAGCCTTCGGTCGCCCGATCTCGCGCTTTCAGACCATCCAGGCCAAGTTGGCGAATCTGGCGACGGAGATCGAGGCCTGCCGTCTACTGGTGCAGAAGGCCGCCTGGCTGAAGGACTCCGGCCGGGACTTCTCGCTGGTGGCCGCGCAGGCCAAGCTCAAGAGCGGTCGCCTGGCCGTCCACGCGGCTGACGAGGCGGTCCAGATCCACGGCGGCTACGGCTTCATCGAGGAATACCCGGTGGCCCGCTTCTACCGCGACGCCAAGATCCTGACCATCGGCGAGGGAACGGATGAGATTCAGGAGCTGGTGATCGCGCGAGCCCTGGGCGCCTAGAGCGACCGCTGGTAGCGGGCGAAAGCCCGTGAGGTGGCGAAGCCCGCCACGATCGGCGAGGCCCGCAAGCAGGGCCACGCGCGTGCCGACGATGCTCCAGTCGGTTTTCTGCATGGCCGCCGCGCGCGCTCCCTCAACCGCCCAGTTGACCGGGTTGTACTTGGTCGCGATCTGCATCCAATGCGGCAGCAGATTCCTCTGCATCATGCCGGTCGAGAGGAAGGTCAGGGGCAGCTGAAAGAAGCTGACGATGCCGATCACCGTCTCACGCCGGCGCCCGAGCACGCCGACGGCGTTGGAGAGCGACGCCACCGAAGAGGCGAGCAGCGCGCCGATGAAGAACATCACGATGACCCCGATGATGCCGCCCTTGAAGTCGGCCCCGAGGATCAACGCCAGCAGCACGATCAGGACCGTCTGGACCATGATCACCACGGCCTCGTAGGCGATCCAGCCCACGTTCAGCGAGCCGCGCCAGACCGGCGAGGTGAGCATGCGCTCCATCACCCCGTTGGCGATGTCCTCGACGAAGGCCATCCCGGACCAGCCCGCTCCGAACAGGGCGAGCATCACGACCACGCCGGGCGTGAAGAAGTCGATGTAGCTGCCATGGAAGCCGGGGATCCGCGAAACCGACTTGAACAGCGCGCCAAACAGGAGCAGCCAGACGACCGGCTGGATAATCGTGATAAGCAGGAACGCGGGCTGGCGCATCAGCGTGCGAATGCCGCGCATGAACACCTGCCAGGTCTGACGCAGCGCGGTCATGCCGTGCTCACTTGAACTCGCTGTCGGCCTGGGCGAAGGCGCGCCCGGCAAAGCGCAGGTAGACGTCGTCAAGCGACGGGCGCGAGACCTTCACGGAGGCGACGCCGATGTTCCGGCCGTCCAGCGCGGCCAGCACGGAAGGCAGGGCTGCGCCGCCGTCCCGGGCCCGCGCCCGGAGCAGCGCGTCCGTCGATTTCGATCTCCCCCACGCCCTCGACGCCCTCGAGCACCGCCCGAGCGTCGACCCCGCCCGGCTCGTTCAGCTCGATATGCAGGCCGTCACCGGAAACCTGGCGCTTGAGGTCATCCGGCGTTCCGTGCGCGACGATACGTCCGCGGTCGACGATCGCCAGGTGGCCTGTCAGCGTGTCAGCCTCATCCATGTAGTGCGTCGTGATCCAGATCGTCATCTGCTCGTCGGCGGCGAGACTCGCGATGTAGGTCCACATCTGCGCGCGCGCCTCGGGGTCGAGTCCGGTCGTCGGCTCGTCGAGGAACAGCACCCGGGGTCGGTTCAGCAAGCCCATGGCGATGTCCAACCGCCGCGCCATGCCGCCCGAATAGGTGCGCACCTGGCGGTTGGCCGCCGCGGCCAGCTCGAAGCGCTCGAGCGCCGCGGCCACCCTGGATTTGAGCTCCCGGCCGGTGATTCCGTAGAACTCGCCCTGCAGCACCAGATTCTCGCGGCCGGTGGCATTCGGGTCGGACCCATGCTTCTGCCCGACCACCCCGATCGTGCGGCGCACGTGAACGGGATTCGCGATGACGTCTATCCCCGCGACTGTGGCGCTGCCGCTGTCGGGGCGCGTGAGCGTGCACAGCACCCGAGTCAGGGTTGACTTGCCCGCTCCGTTGGGGCCGAGCACGCCGAAGATCGTGCCCGTCTCAACCGACAGGCCGACGCCGTCGAGGGCCTGCACGTCCGGGGGATATCGCTTGCGGAGATCAACCGCCTCAATGGCTGCCGGCATCCTGGCTCCTCGACTTCATGATCTTGAGGATGCCAGCCGCGGCCGACGCAGGGTCGAGCTCGCGGGTGACCACCCGGTCGAGCAGCTCGTCAACGGCCGGATCGTTGGCGATCGTCGCCTCGAGCTCGTGCCGCAACCGCTGCGTGGTCAGGGCAAGGACCTCGCCCCGCAGGTTGCGCCGGCGGCGCTCGCCCAGCGTTCCGGCGGCCTGGATATGGGCCCGGTGCTCGGCCAGCGCCGCGATCAGCTCCTCGATGCCCTCACCGCTCGTGGCGCGTGTGCGGAGCACCGGCACGGGCCAGTCGGCGTGCGGACCGAGGGCAAGCGCCGCCCTCACCTCGCGAACCATCGCGTCGGCCAGCGGGTGGTCGGCCTTGTTGACAACGATCACGTCGGGGATCTCCATGACGCCCGCCTTCAGCGCCTGGATCGAGTCTCCGGCCCCCGGCATCAGCACCAGTACGACCGTGTCGGCGTGGTCGATCACGTCGACCTCCGCCTGTCCGACCCCCACGGTTTCCAGCAGCACCAGGTCGCGGCCGCTGGCGTCCATCAGCAGCGCGGTCTGCAACGCGGCCTCGCTGAGACCGCCGAGCGCGCCGCGGTTGGCCATCGAGCGGATGAACACGCCGGGATCGAGGAAGTGATCGCTGAGCCGGATGCGATCTCCGAGCAGCGCACCCTTGGAGAAGGGCGACGACGGGTCGATCGAGAGCACGGCGACCGTGCGATCGCCGGCCCGCTCGAGCCGCGTCAGCTCGGCGATCAGGGTGGACTTTCCGGCGCCCGGAGGCCCGGTGAAGCCTATGATCGCCGCCTGGCCCGTGTGCGCGTAGACCTGGCGCACGACCTCCCAGCCGGCCGGGTCATCGTTCTCCACGAGAGTGATCGCCCGCGCCAGCGCACGCCGGTCGCCGGCCAGCAGTCGGTCGGCGAGCGTTTCTGGGGTGGCCTGGCCGGGCTCGGTCATCGACGCGGATCATGACGATCTCACCCGACGCTCGGCACTAGCATTGCCGCGTGGCAACGCGTACGCGCACGATCACACGTCCGCCGGTGGCGACGGTCCCACCGCGAAGACCTCCGGCACCGCTCACCGGCGGCCCTCTAGCCTTCCTGCGCTTCGCCCGCGATCACCACATGCTGCGCTGGGGCTACGTCGTGCTCTGCACGCGCTGGCTGTGGCTGAAGCTGCGCTGGCGCGGACGGCTGGTGACCGACGGCCTGTGCTTCGTGTGCGGCGACGTCACGTTCGAGATCGGGCGCGACGCCAAGGTCGTGCTCGGTCGCTGGTCCTGGATAGGAGACGGCACCAAGATCCGGGCGCATGAAGGCACGGTGGAGATCGGAGCCAGGTCCGTACTCGGCCAGGAATGCACGCTCTCCTGCTACCAGCACATCTCGATCGGCCGCGAGTGCATCATCGCCGACCGAACGATGATGATCGACTTTGATCATGGCGCCGCCGAGGTGGAGCGCCCGATCCGCGAGCAGGGCATCTACAAACGCGACGTGCACGTCGGCCACAACGTCTGGATCGGCTACGGGGCGTGCATCCTGCGTGGCGTCACGGTCGGCGACAACGCGATCGTCGGCGCCAGCTCCGTGGTGACCAAGAACGTACCCACCGACGCGGTGGTCGGCGGCGCCCCGGCGCGGCTGCTGCGCATGCGACCACGCCCGCGCACACTGCGCTACGAGTAGTTCGGGCCGGATGGGGGCTGTCGCACCGGCCGGATAGCCTCTGGCTGTGTCCAAGGGGCGGGTGGAGGCTTTCAGCGACGGTGTGATCGCGATTTTGATCACGATCATGGTGCTCGAGCTGCACATCCCCCGGGGCGCGACGTGGCACGCCCTGGACAGCGAGCTCCCCGTCTTCCTGGCCTACGCGCTCAGCTTCATCTACCTAGGTATCTACTGGAACAACCACCATCACATGCTGGCCGCCGTGTCCCGGGTCACCGGCGGTGCCCTATGGGCAAATCTGCACCTGCTGTTCTGGCTATCCCTGACTCCATTCAGCACCGCCTGGATGAGCACGCACCACTTTCCCACCACGCCGGTGGCGTTTTACGGCATCGTGCTGCTGGCCGCCGCCATCGCGTATTACATCCTGCAGACCACGCTGATTCGCGGCGAGGGTGAGCACTCGAAGCTGCGCGTGGCGGTCAGCTCCGACGTCAAGGGCAAGGTCTCGCCACTGCTCTACTGCCTCGGGATCGGGCTCACCTTCGTCGACCGGTGGTTCGGCGTGGCCATGTACGTGATCGTCGCGCTGCTCTGGCTCGTGCCCGACCGGCGCGTCGAGCGCCATCTGCGAACTGAGGCTCCACACCAGAGCTCCGCCGCGGACGCCTGATCGCGTCAGCCGATCCGCTCGCCCGTGTCCGGGTGGAAGGCGTGGGCCTCTGTGTGATCCGACCGCTGCTTTGACCGTTTCGCCGATGCTGGGGTGACTGCGACCGTCGCAGCGCACGACCATCCTCTGCTCCTGGCCGGCGATGGTCCCGTGAACGTAGGCATCCGCCCCCAGCACCTCGACGAGCATCACGTCGACGGCCAGGCCGTCGTTCCCCGACAGAGCCAGGGATTCTGGCCTGATGCCGAGTGTGATGCGGCTGAGCCCAGCAGCGCGGCACGCAGCTGAGCACATCGCGTGCGAGAGGCACGAACGTACCGCCGATCCTGGCTCCGCCCTCCTCGATGTCCGCCGGATTGAGGTTCATCGACGGCGAGCCGATGAACCCGGCCACGAACGCGTTGGCGGGACGCTCGTAGAGCACGCGCGGGGTGTCGACCTGTTGCAGGACACCGTCCTTGAGCACAGCCACCCGGTGTCCCATGGTCATTGCCTCGACCTGGTCGTGGGTGACGTAGACGGTGGTCGTGCCCAGGCGAGACTGCAACGCGGAGATGTTGGCACGGGTCTCGACGCGCAGCTTGGCATCGAGGTTGGAGAGCGGCTCGTCCATCAGGAAGACGCTCGGCTCGCGGACGATCGCCCGGCCCATCGCCACCCGCTGACGCTGGCCACCGGAGAGGGCCTTGGGCTTGCGGTCCACGTACGGCTCGAGGTTGAGCATGGCCGCGGTCTCCCGCACGCGCTCGGCCCGTTCCGCCTTGGCCACGCCCTGCAGTTTCAGGGCGAATCCCATGTTCTCAGCCACGGTCATGTGCGGATACAGGGCGTAGCTCTGGAAGACCATCGCGATGTCGCGGTCCTTGGGCGAATCGAAGGACACGTCGCGTCCGTTCAGCCGGATCTCTCCGCTGGATACCGGCTCCAGACCGGCAAGCATGCGCAGGGCGGTTGACTTTCCCGAACCGGAAGGGCCAACGAGAACCATGAACTCGCCGTCGGCGATCTCCAGGTTCAGGGTGTCTACCGCGGGTGCTGTTGCTCCCGCGGTAGACGCAGGTCGCGTCGACGTAGCTCACTGTGGCCATCTGGGTTCTGCCTTTCTGCGCTGGTTCACAGCCGCAACTAATCGACGAGGTGAGCGACGGTGTCGGCTGGCACTGCCGCGCCCGGGAGCAGCTCGGACGGCACCGACTGGAAGGCGACCGGTCGTAGGAACCGCCGGATCGCGGTGACGCCGACAGATGTGTGCAGCGGACTGGTCGTGGCAGGCCACGGCCCGCCGTGGTGCTGTGCGCGGTTGACACTCACGCCGGTCGGCCAGCCGTTCCACACGACACGACCGACCCGATCGGCCACGGCCGCCACCACAGCACGCGGCGTCGCCGTCGGATACCTCGCCGTGAACGCATCCGGCCAGAGCGCCGTCCATGTCGTCCAGCACCACGAGCAGCTCAGCGATCGTGTCGTACTGCGCGAGCACGCCGACCGGACCGAAGCACTCGGTCTGCAGGACCGTTGCGGTCCTCGATGAGCTCAGCCGCCGTCACACCGAACAGCAGCGGGCTGCGGCTCAGGCTCCCGTCGCCCTCCGCGGCGACGCGGTTGCGTGCGCACCGGCCAGGACGCTGCACGCCTGTTGCCGACGCCACGCGCTCGACGCTCTGCTCCAGGTGCTCGGACGACTCCGGGGTAGAGCAGAACGCCCGGGTCGACGGCCGGCGATCTCAGCGGCGATCTCATCCACCAGCTCCTCGCCCGAGGGCACGAAGAGCAGCGATGGGTTGGTGCAGAACTGTCCGGCGCCCATCAGCAGCGAGTCCACGTAGTCGCGGACCAGGTTCGGGCCGCGCCGCCGCAGAGCGCAGCACCACGACCGGGTTGACGCTGCCCAGCTCGCCGTAGAACGGGATCGGATCCGGCCGTCCGGCGGCCAGATCGAACAGGGCCCGTCCGCCGCGCTGCGATCCGGTGAACGCGCCGGCGCTGGATCGCCGGATCCTGAATCAGCCGCTCACCGGCCTCGAATCCACGCACCATCCCGATCATGCCCTCCGGCAATCCCGCCTCGACCAGCGCGGCGCGCAGAATCTGGTGGACCGCCTCCGAGGTCTGCGGATGCCCCGGGTGGGCCTTGATGACCACCGTGCATCCGGCCGCGAGGGCCGACGCGGTGTCGCCACCAGCAACCGAGAAAGCGAACGGGAAGTTGCTCGCCGCGTACACGGCGACCGGCCCGATCGGCATCAGCAGACCGGCGGATCTCCGGGTGTCCGGCCGGCGGAGCGCCGTCAACGGCGTCATCCACGAGCGGCGCGATGTAGGTCCCGGCGCGCAGCGCGTCAGCCATCATGCGGAGCTGGAACGTCGTGCGAGCCAACTCCCCGGTCAGCCGGACGGAACCCAGCGCGGTCTCCGATCGGCCAGCCGGTCGAGTCGATCGGACTGGGCGTCCAGGGCGTCGGCGAGGGTCTCCAGCACAGCGGCTCTGCGATCCGGGGCCAGCGGGCCCCAGAGCGACGCTGCCCGCTCGGCCTCCAGGCAGGCCAGCCGGACCTGCTCCTCGTCGCTGTCCTCGAGCTGTCGGCCCGAATGTCTGCCCGGTCCGTGGATCCATCGATTGAGTTGTCACTGGAGTCTCCAGAGTGGATCGTCGTCGTCAGTCAGTCGTCAGCCCGCAAACGCGGACACAGCACCGCCAGGGACGCGCGGCTCGCAGGCCAGCAGATGCCCGGCCCACGGCTCGCGCGCTCGGATTCGTCCATGCCCTCCCAGGCTGTCGCCACGAACAGCCGTTCAAGCCCGGGCCCGCCAAAGGCTCGGGCAGGTGGGCCGGCTGACCGGGGCTCGAAGCACCTCAAGCGCTCTCCCGCGGGCGAGACGCGCCAGAGTGCACCGCCCTCCCAGATGGCAGACCCACACGGCGCCGTCGGACGTCGACGCACATGACCGTCGGGAATTCCCTGTCCTTCGGGCACCGAGCACAGATCCTCGCCGCGCTGCGGCGGCCGGTCAGCCGGTAGGCGTAGCGCCTGACCACGGGTTCACCGGAGTCGACGTAATACAGCGTGGCGCCGTCGGGTGACCACGCCAGGCCGTTGGATTCGGTCACGCCCGAGAGCGAGCGTCTCGATCTTCGCCGTCGGGACGTACGCGATAGAGGCTGCCGCGGCCGCGCTCACCGTGCAGCGACACCGTCCCGCAGAGGAAGTTGCCAGTCGGGTCGCAGGCGGCGTCGTTGAAGCGAACATCGCCGCGGCAGGAAACCCGGTGATCGGCTCCCGGTCGGTGCGGCCGGCCGCGTCGCGGAAATGGATGCCATCGCCGGCGGCCGCGACCACCCCACCGGATCGGCGCAGCGCCGCCGCCCCCAGGGGTGCCGGAACTGCCAGCACTCCATGTCGCCGCCGCCGACCCAGCGCAGCGCACCGGCGAAGACGTCGACCCAGCCGACGCGCCCGCTGCCCAGCATCCCAGATCGGATGCTCGCCGAGCTGGATACCGGCCGGGTCGACCACTTCGAAGCTCGCTCATTTGCTGATGCCGGCGGTGAGGCCGCTGGCCAGGAAGCGCTGGAAAATCAGGAACACGACTATCGCCGGGACCGCGCTGACCAGCGATCCGGCCATCAGGACGGGAATGTTCGTCACGCGGCCGGACGCGAGGGTGCCGAGGCCGACGGTGATCGTGCGCTCGCTCTGGTTCTGCAGGAACAGCATGCCCGACCAGCAGGTCATCCCAGATCTGGATGAACTGCAGCACGGCGATCGTCACCAGCGCCGGCGCCGGACATCGGCAGCGCGACGCGGCGGAAGACCCCCATGTGAAGTGTGCGCCGTCGATGATCGCCGCCTCCACGACCTCATCCGGCAGCGACCGGTAGTAGGCCGTCATCAGGAACGTCGCGAACGGCGTGCCCAGCGCCGCATAGATCACGATCGGCCGCCAAGTAGGAGTCGACGACGTGCAGGTGCGCGGCGTTCACGTACAGCGGGATGATGATCGACTGCACCGGGATGAGCATCGCCGCGACGATCCCCGATCAGCACGAAGTTCGACATCCGGAACTGCAGCTTGGCGAACGCGAATCCCGCCGGGCAGGCCACGGCGACGATGATCACGATCGCGCACGCGCAGACGATCGTCGAGTTCAGGAGCTCGTGCGCCCACGGCAGCGTGCCGCCGAGGGCCGACCACGACGAGAACGAGAAGCCGCCGCCGCCTTCACGAACTGGTTCTCGGTCTTCAGCGAGGTCGAGATCATGAAATAGAACGGGTAGAGCATGACCACGGCCAGCAGCGCCATGACCGCGAAGATCACCCCGCGACGCAGGCGCTGCCTGCGACGTCGCAGCGGCTCGCCGCGCCTGGCTCGCCGCCGAGCCCGGTCGCTGGTGATGTCTGGACCGGTGGCTGAGCCATCGCTCAGTCCCCCGTCCGCAGCAGCACGAGCTGGATCGAGCCCGACGACGGCCATGATCACGAACAGGATCACCCCGAGCAGCGCGCCGTAGCCGAAGTTGGCCTGGCCGAACGCGTTCTGGTAGACGAAGAACTCGAGCGTCGTGGTGCCGTATCCGGGGCCTCCGCCGGTCATCACGAAGATCAGGCTGAACAGGGCGGTGAAGGCGCTGATCATCGTCAGCACCGACGCGAACAGGATGAATCGGCGCAACTGCGGCAGCGTGATGTGGATCAGCCGCTGCCAGGCGTTCGTGCCGTCGACCCGCGCAGCCTCGGCGAGCGATGGATCGAGCGTGGCGATCCCGGTCAGGAAGATGATCGTGTTGGTGCCCACCATCGACCAGACGAACGTCAGACCCACGGCGAGCAGCGCCTGGTGTTCGTTGGAGAGCAGGTCGGTCTGGATGAACCCGAGGCCGAGGCCGGAGAGGATCCCGTTGAGCGAACCGTTCCGGGCGAAGAAGCGCTCGGCCACCATGCCGATGACGACCCAGGAGATGGCGGTCGGCAGGAAGTAGATGGTGCGGAAGAGCCGCCAGCCCAGAACCTTCTCGTTCAGAGGAAGGCGATGCCCAGCGGGATGAGAACCGCGAACGGGATGGCCAGCAGAAGCAGCGCGTTGTTCTCCATCACCCGCCAGAAGGTGGGGTCACTGAAGGTCTGCGTGTAGGCCGAGGGGCCGATCCAGGTGGACTGGATACCGTCCCACTGCGTCATCGAGTGGTAGACAGCCTCGCCGATCGGGATACCCGAGCACGGCGACCACGAGAATCAGCCGCCGGCAGGATCATCAGGCGTCCGGTGCGGGCCCGCTCACGCTGCAGCGCCGAGCGGCCGGGCGTCCAGGCCGGCCGCCGGGCCGTCTACCCGTCCGTGTCTGTCGTGGCGGCGTCGCCGCTGCCGGTCTGGGTTGTCATGCGTCTTCCTGGTCCCTTGATACGTCGCTCGCGAGGCGCCGCCTGCCGGCGAGCCGTGACGGCCCACCGGCACGCCGAGCTCGGTGCCGACTAGTTGTACGTACTCCCGCGCTGCGCCGAGGGGAGCTGCTGCCAGGCGTCCTTCATCTGGCCCAGCGCCGAAGCCGGCGACATCTTGCCGGCCAGCACCGACGGGCAACACCTTGCTGCCGGCGTTGACGACGTCACCCTGAACGACGTTGTCGAGCATCGGGTAGGGCGTGTAGCCGTGCTTGGCGAAGTTCAGCATCTGCTGATTCACCGGATTGGTGGTCTTGGTCCCCGTCACGTCCGGGATCAGACCCGCCTTGTTGATGATCGCGCTGGCCTGCCGGCGTTGCCAGGAAGGCCAGGAATGCCGCGGCGGCCGTCTTGTTCTTTGAGTAGTTGGTGATCGAGAAGCCGTCGCCCGGGTACTGGACGACACCCTTGATCGGCGTATTGGAGAACGGCGGCACGAACGCCGCCACCTTCGAGCCCATGGCGTCAGTGAACTTCTGGGTATCCCAGGTGCCGTCGACCATCATCGCCGCCTTGCCCGAGGTGAACTGGCTGAGGTTCGTGGTGTCGGTCAGGACGTCATTGTTGGTGCAGCCCTTGCTGTTCAGGCCCGCCCACTTGGTGAACTGCGCCTTCACCGCGGGCCCGGTCCACGGGATCGCCCCGCTGTAGAGGCCCTTCCACTGCGACGGCGAGTAATTGCCCGATCATCATGTAGCTCGCGTCGTACCAGGGGTAGAACTCGGCGCCGAGCGCCTGGCCGCCGTTGCCGTAGACCATCGGGGTGAATCCGGCGGACTTGAGCTTGGAGCAGTCGGCGTAGAGCTGCGACCAGTCGGTCGGGTACCGACTTGATGCCCGCCTTGGCAGAAGTCCGACTTGTTGTAGAAGCCGATGTAGAACTGCTGCTCCAGCGGCATCACATAGGAGCCGTTGGACTAGGCTTGAAGCTGGTCAGCTGACCACTGGAGACCCTGCATCTTGTTCAGCGCCGATGGCGGAACGAGCCCCTTCAGGTTGGTCAGGTATGACTTGTACTGCAGCGTGAACAGACCCGGTCCACATCACCGCGATGTCCGGGCCGTTGCCGGAGATCGCAGCCGCCTGAAGCAGTGCGAAATAGTTGTCCGCCGGCTCGCTGACCACCTTGATCGTCACCCCGTGGTGCATCTTCTCGTAGGCGCTTCACGAGCGCCTTGGTCGCCGTCGCATTCTGCTCGGTGCCGTAGTTCTCCCATAGTGTCAATGACACGGATGACAGCACCGGCGTGTGCGTGTGACGACGCGGCGGCGACCCCAACGCCCACCAGGGAAGCAACGGCCACGGCCGACGCGACGAGCGTCGTCGCACTGACCCTAACGCCTTACGCATTGACTCCTCCTCTGTTGTGTTGTCGATCCAAGAAATTTCTGACCATCACGAGCGCCCCACCACCGGAGCCACGAACCGGCGCTTGGCCGGGGTGTCCGCTCGCAGGAAGTCGAGGTCACAGCCGAGATCGGCCTGGGTCACGTGCTGCTGATACAGCGCCGGCCACCCGCGTAGGTGTTCGGCGAGCGTTGGCACATGGTCGGCTCTGCGGTCGCTCAGCCCGCGCGCATCGACCTCGAGATCAAGCCGCCCGCCAGCTGCGTCGAGGGTGATCATGTCGCCGTCCGGACCAGGCCAAGCGGACCGCCGACCGCCGCCTCCGGCGCCACGTGCAACACGCAGGTTCCGAACGACGTGCCGCTCATGCGGGCGTCCGTCACCCGCACCATGTCGCGCACCCCGTTGGCCGCCAGCTTCGCCGGAATCGGGATCATCCCCCACTCCGGCATTCCGGGAACAGCCACGGGGCCGGCGCCGGCGAGCACGAGGACACTCTCGGCCACCACCTCGAGTTCCGGATCATCAATGCGCGCGCGCATCTCGTCGTAGGAGCTAAACACCACAGCCGGGCCACTGTGCGACAGCAACGTCGGGCTGGCGGCCGATGTCTTCACGAGCGCTCCGTTGGGCGCCAGCGAGCCATGCACCACCGCAAAGCTGCCGCCCTCGGCCAGCGGGGCCTTCCGCGTCGTGATCGCCTCGCCACGTGCTCGGCGATCTGGCCTCCTGCGCCCACGGGCGGCCCGACGCCGTGACGCGCTGAGCCGTCGACCAGCTCGCCGAGCTCGTGTACCACCGCCGGCACCCCTCCCGCCTCATGGAAGTCCTGCATCGAGCAGCTTCCCGGAAGGCTCGACGTTCGCCAGCACCGGTACCTCGGCCGCCACACGGCCGATGCGGTCGAGATCCAGCGGCACGCCGGCACGACCGGCCAGCGCCAGCAAATGCAGGACCGCGTTGGTCGATCCGCCGACGGCGCTGAGCAGCCGCACCGCATTGTCAAAGGCCGCCGAGCGTGAGAACCTCGCTCGGCCCGAGCCGGGCGTGGGTCATTTCCACGATCCTCCGCCCGGTGCTGCTCGGCGGCCGTTATCACGGCCGGGATCTCCGGTCGGGATCGAGGCGCTACCGGGCAGGCACAGGCCCGAGCGCTTCGACCACGACCGCCATCGACGACGCCGTACCCATGGTGTTGCACGCGCCAAGGCCGCAGGCGAGGCAGCGCTCGAGCTCGCGCCAGTCTGCGTCATCCAGCTCGCCGCGCGCCGCGCGTCCCAGGCCCGCCAGAGATCTGTGCCGGTGCCGATCCGGCGGCCCTTGAACGTTCGCCGGGGCGCGCGCCCCGGCGGTGAGGACGAGGGTGGGAATGTCGGCGCTGACCGCCCCCATCAGGGCACCCGGGCACGGACTTGTCGCAGTTGGCCAGCAGCACCACGCCATCGATCGGGTAAGACCGGATGTACTCCTCGACTCTCCATCGAGAGCTGATTGCGGTAGAGCATCGCCGTCGGCTTCATCAGGTCCTCGCCGAGGCTCATCACCGGAAACCGCAGGGGAATGCCGCCGGCTGCGCGAACCCCCGCGGCAACCGGCTCGGCCAGCGAGGCCAGCGGCAGGTTGCAGGGGTTGAGCTCCGAGCTCGAGTCGGCGATGCCGATGACCGGCCGCGTGCCGTCGATCTCACCGTCGACGCCGACCGACCGCAGCACGACGCGATGGGCGAGCGCGACCTCGTCGTCACCGACGAACCACGCAGCGCTGCGCAGCCGGTTTGCGGGCGAGTCCGTCAAGTTAGGGGCCGGGACCGCGAGACCCGCCGCACCGGGCTCGGATTGACGGAGCTGACGGCCGCTGCGGGCCGCCCATTCGAGCGCGATCTGCGGCGCGACGAACCTTCTCCCGCCCGATCAGCTCAGCGTCCTGCTGCAGGTGCATGCCCGATGGGTAGAGCAGCGCGCGAGTTGCGCGAGCCCGAACTTGGCGTAGAGCGGCGGCGCAGGCAGCGACGAGGTCCACGAGTCTGCTCTCCGCGCACCACTCCGCCGAGGTAGTCGGGCGCCTCGACGTAAAGGTCCAAGGGAAGGTCGCAGGCCGCGCGCATCTCGGCGAGTTCGGCCAGGGTCAGGTCGGTCGGAAGGTTGATCGTGCCGGCGCCCGAGTTCCTCGAGCAGCGCGCTCGTGGCCGGATTGGACGGCGCCAGCATCACCGAGACCTTCCAGACGACCTCCGCCGGAATGCGCCCGTCACGCTGCGCGGTGGAGAGCACGCGCAACAGCCCGAGGTCGGCGACCAGGAAGCCACGGATCCCACACTCGACAGCGCGCAGAACGTCATCGACCGCGTAGCGCAGCTGACGCATCCCGCGTACGGCCCCGGCCAGCGCCGCGCCGTCCGGGCCCGCGGGACATCGCGCCCAGCCCCCACTCCTCGCGTGGCCCGATGAACAGCGAGATCTCCAGCCCGGCGTCGGCGCCGATCCGCGCCATCTCCTTGAGCTCGGCCTCGCTCTGAAGCATGGCGCCGCTGCCCTGCGAGACCCTGTTGACGACGACGCCGCGCTTACCCGCCTCGTCGAGGACTGCCGCGAGCACCCCGGGTCCTTCCACGGACGGAATCTCGAGGCGCATGTTGGCGCCGTCCGGGAACGTCTTGCGGCTGTCACGGGACAGCGCTTCCGCCGGCAGGCCACTCGCCGACAACATCTCGTCGGCGGTCACGTATTTCTCGTCAACAGTCACGCGTCCCTACCTCGATCGCGCTCTGGTTCATGCCGCACCTCCGAATCGCAAGATGGCCGGCCGCTGCGGACTCAGCATCATCCGCGGCAGGCCAGTCGTGGGTCGTGGTTATGAGCTCGATGCCGTCGGCGGTCACCAGGAACGTGTCCTCGTCCTTGGCGCCGCCCGGCAGGCTGGGATTGAACGCCAGATCGCGGTACCGGAAGAGATGGGAACCGACCACCAGGCGACTGTCGGTCTGGCAGGGCGCGATCTCGAACTCGCGCTGCCCGTAACCGATCGGCCCACCCTGATAATGGCCCTCCCAGGCATTCGGCATGTCCGGCCTCCCGGTATGCCGTCGTCCAGACCCGCATAGAGCTCGCCGAACGTCACCCCGGGCCGCGCGGACGCCAGCGCGCTGCCGGTGGATCTGCTGCACGGTCCAAGGTCCGCAGTCGAGCTCGGGCGTCGGACCGCCGCCACATAGCGGGTGAGCGCGACATGCAGCCCATGCCGTCGCGCGACCAGCACCGCCATCACCATCTTCGACGGTCTCGCGTCCGCAGTGCCACCGGGTGCCGGAACCGACCGACCCGCTCGTCCGCTCCGACCAGCACCACCGGCGCGTCGCCACCGCCGGCCTCCACGTGATGGACGATGTCGGCCGCCACGTCGGTGTCCAAGCACCCGGCCGCCACCGGCGCAGTGCGTTCTCGACTGCCGCACGCCGCGTCGGCGCCCGAGCGCCCTGAGCTCGTCCTGCTCGGCGCGGCTGAGCGTCCAGCCGGGCATGGCCGTAAGCTCATGTCCGAGGTCGACGCCGAATCCAGGGTGACCGTCTGAGCCGATCTGCCGCCGCGGCAGTCCAAGCGCATCCGCGGCCGCACGTCACGAGCGCCTCGGGTCCCACCAGGGCACCGCCACGAGCCCTGTGTCGGGGGGCAGCAGCTCAGCCTGGATCCGATCGTGCTCGACCTCGGTCGTGATAACGTGACCGCATCGGTCCCGACGGCGAACCAGACCGTGTCCTCGCCGCTGTTCGGTCGATCGGGGGTTGATCGCACCGCTCGCCCACGACACCGTCCCGGACGGGTCAGGACGGCACCCCTGCACCCCGGTCACTCAGAAGCCCGCGGACACGATCGATCGCACTCGCCCGGCGCTCGCGATGCCAGCTCACGTCGTCGCGGAGTGTTCGGCTATGCCTAACAGCATTCATCAATGCTGTTAGCTAACCATGGGTTGTTCCCCTTAGTCAATATCCTCAGGGATAATTGATTCTGTTGATGTGCAGTAACGCCGTCAGGTGTTCGGCTGTACCTAACACGATAGGATCTGTCGCAACGTGAACGGCTTCTTAATCGTGCCGCCTGCTACTGCCCGGCCCAGCACAAGTTATCGCTGAGAAGTGACCATCGAGGCGACACCCACGCCCCACGGCAAGCCGAATGGGGCCGCGCGCTATCGCGTCGGCAGTGTCGCGCGCGCTCTCACGATCCTCGACCTGGTCGCCGATGGTCCAAGCGAGGGGCTGACGCTCTCGGATGCCGCAAGGGGTCTCGGCATCTCCAAGAGCGCGACCTACGCCCTGGTCCGCACGCTTGTCGACGCGGACTTCCTCCGGGCTGTCGATCCGGGGCCCCGCTATCTGCTGGGAATGGCGCTCGTCCGACTCGGCGATGTCGCCACCCGGAGTGTCCCGCTCAGGCAGATCTGCGAGCCGGTGCTCAGCGGAAATGGTGCGCGACACCGGACTGACGTGCAGAGCCGCGGTCGCGACCGAGGGGTTCCCGGTGTTCGTGGCGCGCGTCGATGCCCACGGCGCTATCCGCTTCAGCGCGCCGCTCGGGGTACGCGAGATGCCGCACACCAGCTCGGCCGGCAAGGCGATCCTGGCCAACCTTCCGATGACGTCGTCAACCGGGTGATGCAGGAGACCGGCATGCCGCCTCGCACCGTCAAGACGATCACCAACCCGCACGACCTCTCCCTGGATCTTGAGTGACCCGAAGGCGCGGTTACGCGATCGATGACGAGGAGGATGCGGAGGGTGTGTTCTGCGTCGGGCGCGCCGTTCTTCGACCACGCTGGACGGGTCGCCGGGAGCGCTGTCCGCCATCGGCATCAAGCGTGACCTTCCGGCTCACAGAATCGCCGAGCTCGGGCTGCGAGTCAGGGCCGGCGCAGATCAGGTCACGGGCCTGATGGGTGGCATCGTCCCAACTGCGGAGACGCATGTCTGATGCGCGCGCTCACGATCGTCGGGCCGGGCCGGATCGAGCTACAGCAGCGACCCGATCTCACCGCCAACGGCGGCGAGGCTTTGGTGGCGCCGAGGGTCGTCGGGGTCTGCGGCACCGACCTGGACATCCTCGACGGGACGATCGACCCGAATTTCGTGCGCTACCCCCTTGTGATCGGCCATGAGTTCGCCGGAACCCTCGCTGCGCCCCGCGGGTGCCATCGATGCCGGCACCCGCGTCGTCGTCGAGGGGATCGTCCCCTGCGGACACTGCGACGAGTGCCTCCGGGGAGCCACCAACCGCTGCGAAACCTACGACGAGCTCGGCTTCATCCGCGACGGAGCCGCTGCCGATCTGCTGCTCGCTCCGCCGGAGCTGATTCATCCACTGGGCGCAGGTGTGAGCTGGGAGTCCGGCGCTCTCGTCGAGCCCGCCGCCGTGGTCTGGCGAGCGCTCACACGCGCCAAACCTGCGCCGGGGGCGCGGGTGCTGGTGGTCGGCGACGGCACGGTCGCGCTGCTCGCGGCGCTGCTCGCACGACAGTTACAGCCATCGACGGTGGTCATGCTCGGCGCCCGCGACGATCAGGCATCACTGGCTGCGGCCATCGGAATCGACATGTTCACGACGGTGCCCGCTGCGGCGGGCACCGGTTACGACCTGGTGGTTGAAGCAGCAGGCTCGGCAGCCGCCACCTCCGCTGCACTGGCGGCTCCGGGCCGTGGCGGGGTCGTGCTGCTGCTCGGCTACCCGGGCGCCGAGCCGGTGCTGCCTGCCTGTCGATGACGTCGTCAACGGCGACGTGATGATCATCGGCAGCTTCGCCTATACCCGCGACGCGTGGCGCGAGGTGGTGGAGCTGCTGAATTCCGGAGCGCTTGACCTGAGCGGCCTGGTCACACACCGCTTCCCGCTGTCTGACTTCGAGCAAGCGATCGCGACGCTGCGCCATAGCACGGGCCCCGCGGAAAGATCCTGCTGGAGATCTAGCCGGGAAGGTTCCGCTCTGGACCAGTCGCACAGGGCAAAGCGAGCGGCCAGGGGCGATCAGCTAATCCGCGCGGTTCCCATCGCAGCTAATCCGCGCGGTTCCCCTCGCGCCAATCCGCGCGTTCCCATCGCCGCTAGTCCACGCGGTTCCAACCGTCCTCGCCATGAGCCCAGGGCACCGCGTTCCCGCGCGGGAGGAAGTAATCGTCGGCCGGATGGCCGGAGAACACTCCGACCTTGTCGCTGTCTGGATAGACCGAGATGGCCGGCGTGCGGGCGCTCGAGAAGATCAGTGTGCGCGCCGGTGAGCTGCTGCGGTTCATGATCTTGTGAGCCCCAGCCGGGCCAGGCTCGAAACGGACCAGGTCGCCCTGATGGAGAGCCTGTTCGCCGTCAGGGCGACGGACGACCACCGAACCGGTGACCACGAGGAGCCACTCCTCCTCATATTCATAGTGGTAGGGACATGACGCCTCTCCAGGATCGAGGTCGTACACATACATCGCCGTGGTGGCGGAGCCGAGGGCCGAAGCGACGTTGATCCGCCCCTGCGGGTTCTCCGCGGTGGCGAGGTTGACCGGGCTGTCTGCGTCTGACATCGGGCTCCTTTCGTGGGAATATCGGACTTCTCTCGAGCCGGACACGCGGCGGCTGTGCGAGGATCATGACAATGCCCCTGTTCGGACGCCAGCGACCGACGCAGCCCACACCGGACGAGCAGCGTGCGGCCGAGGTCGACCTCGAGCGCATCCGGCTGGGTGGGATCCCGCTCGGGGCCGAGGAGCGGCTCAAGCGGGTCGCCACGGCCAGCTCGCCGTTCTTCACCAGCGATCTCAGCGCCAAGGAATATGCGCTGGCGCAGGCGTCCGGTCTGCAGCCGGTGGCCCAGGTGATGGGTTCATCAGTGGTGCAGCACGGCTGGGTCGGATCCCAGGGCGGCTTCTACGTCAGCGGTGAGATCCGCGCCCTGTCCGACCCCTGGAACATGGCGCGGAACAATGCGTTCCGATCGCCTGGGCCAGGAGGCGGCGTTCGCCGGCGCCGACGGCGTCATCGGTATCGAGATCAACGCCGGCTCGGTGGGGGACGGCGGCAATGTCGAGCTGGTGGTGTTCGGCACCGCCGTGCGCGAGACCACATTGCCCCGCAGCCCGGATGGCGAGCTCGCCATGTGCACCCTGTCCGGCCAGGAGGTCGACAAGCTGCGGCGCATCGGGGCCGAGGTGCGCGGCGTCGTGGGTCACACCACCGTGCTCTCCGTCCAGCTCGGCCAGAGCTCGAGCTGGGTGATGAACGCCGGCGGCGCTGTTCGGCGGCGGCGGCGCGCGGTCTGAACACGGAGATCACCGAGATCGCCCAGGGCGTCTACGACGCTCGCAATCGGGTGATGCTCGAGGTCCGGCGCCAGGCCAACGCGGTTGGCGCGAACAACATCGTGATCTCCACGCTGGCGCACACCATCGAGCACCACGAGTACGAGCAGACCGGATACCGCTACCACTACTTCCACGTGACGATGAATGTCCTCGGTACCGCGATCCGGCTGGGGGCGCGCGACCCGCACCCCGCGTCCGCTCCCGGGCCCGTGATGTCGATCAATCTCGGTGAGTAACCGAGAGAGGAGCTACGGAGCCAATGGCCGACTACGACCCGACCAGCACCGAGGGCCTCGCCGCGCACTCGAGCGAGCGTCTGCAGATGAACGCCCGCGGGCTGTTCACCTCCGACCTGACGGTGAACGAGTACCTGTGCGTCGAGAAGGCCGGCTTCGAGCCGGTCGGCCTGGTCGTGGGCTCGAGCATCTACCACGTCGGCTACCAGTTCGCGAACCTGCGCCAGAACCAGGAGCTCGACGTGCTCAGCCAGGCCATGTACAACGCCCGCGAGCTGGCCATGACGCGCATGGAGGAGGAGGCCGACCAGCTCGGCGCGGACGGTGTGGTCGGCGTCCGCCTGGACATCGGGCGCTATGAGTGGGGCGCCGACATGGCCGAGTTCATCGCGATCGGAACCGCGATCCGTCACAAGGAGGGCCGCCTGCACCGGGCGCCGAACGGGCGCCCGTTCACCAGCGATCTCTCGGGGCAGGCCTTCTGGACGCTGATGCAGACCGGCAAGCGCCCGGTGGGAATGGTGATGGGCAGCTGCGTCTACCACGTCGCCCACCGCGGGATGATGCAGTCGATCAAGCAGACCGGCAAGAACGTCGAGCTCGAGCAGTACACCCAGGCGCTCTACGACGCCCGCGAGCTGGCGATGGAACGCATGCAGAAGGAGGCCGAGGCGATCGGCGACGGCGTGCTCGGCATCGTCGAGGTGAAGCTGCACGAGAACAGCCATGGCTGGGGCAGCCACGTGATCGAGTTCTTCGCCATCGGCACTGCCGTGGTCCCGAACGAGCACGTGGCCGAGGGACATCAGCTGCCGGACATCACGCCCGGTCCTCGACATCAACGACTAGCCGGAGGGCGGCACGAGGGTGGTGATACGACACTAGCCTCTGGCTCGTGCTCGTCCTCCTCCCGCCCTCGCAGGGCAAGGCGTCGCCAGACCGCGGTCGTCGCGCTGCGCCGTCGACCCTGGTCTATCCGCGCCTGCGCGAGGCGCGCGAGCGCCTGATAGACGCCGTCGATCCAGGGCTGCGAAGTGCGCCCGCCATCCCGGCCGCCGAGCTCTACACCGGCGTGCTGTTCGCTGCCCTCGGCCTGGCCGATCTCCCCTGGGACGGCGTGCTGATTGCCAGCGCGCTGTGGGGGGTGGTGCGGCCGGCGGACCGGATTCCCGCCTACCGTCTCGACATGAGCGCCAAGCCACCCGGTATCGGCGGGCTGGCCGCATATTGGCGAGAGCCGCTGCGCGCCTCCCTGCCCGATCGCGGCCTCGTGCTCGACCTGCGCTCCGGTGCCTACGCCGCGGCCTGGCAGCCGCGCCGCGCGACGCGCCTGGCCGTCCGCGGGTTCACCGAGGCCTCCGATGGCACCCGGACGGTGATCACCCACATGGCCAAGCGCGTCCGGGGTGAGGTGGCGCGCCTGGTGCTGCAGGCCGGCGGCGCCGAGCGCCCCGAGGAGGTGGCGGAGATAGCGGCGGCGGGTGGATTGCGGGTGGAGCTCTCCCCCGGCCTGCTCGACATCATCGAGTAGATCGCTCCGGCGCCACGGCCGGGTATGCCAGGCGACGCCGGCCCCGCTTGGGCCGGCTCATCCACCCAAGATCGCCACCGAACATGTGTTCGTGTCGTTCCGTCCGAGCCAGGCGCCAGCATGCCCGGTCCCATGACTTCCGATGGCAGCAAATACGGCGCGGTTAACCGGCGCCTCGAGCGGGCTTTGGCCGATGGCGACCTGGGACGCGCCGTGAGCGCCAGCCGGGAGCTCCCTCGCGTGGGGCTGCAGGATGCGGCCAAGATCCTGTACCTGATGGCCCGCAACCGGGACCGCCGCTATCCCAAGGCGGCCGCGCGCTGGATGAGCCGGTTCGCCACCGAGGTCACCGACGTGACCCCCGAGCAGCTTGCCCAGGTGGCCGACGCGCTGGCCGACCTCGAGCACGCCGACCGCGATGCGGCCGAGGTGCTGCTCGTGGCGACGCGGAGCGGCTCATGATGACCCGTTTCAGCGGCAGACGGCGAGAAGATCGAGCGCGCGGTGCAGGGGAAGCCGGTCCGAGAGCCTGAAGTCGCGCGACTGAATGCTCGGCGTGAACCGGTCATAGAACAACTTCGTGAGGCCGAGGGCTCGGTGAACCCGGTCCCAGCCCAGGCAGAGCGCAACGCCGTGCGCGCGCAACCGGCCGGCGTGATAGAGCCCGTACATCTCCACCGAGTCGAACACCGACTCACACAGTGCCCGGAAGTCGTGCGCGCGGTACTCCTTGAGGTGCCAGGGATTGTCCGATTTCTCGGCCCCCGGGGGCGCCAGGGTCAGCAGATTCGGCGTGGAGATGTACAGCACGCCGCCGGGTGTGAGCAGGCTCTTGAGATGGCGCAGGATCTCCTCGGGATTGGCGACGTGCTCGATCGTCTGCAGGAAGCTGATCACGTCACACATACCGGGCTGTCCGTAGTGCTCGACCAGCCCGCGCTCAAAGCTGAGCTTCGGTTGCCTGTAGCGCGCTTGTGCATGTGCGAAGGCCTCCGGATTGGCGTCGACACCGATCACCGTCGCGGCCGTCCGCGCGAGCATGGCGGCTCCGTAGCCCTCGCCGCAGGCCATGTCGATCACCTGCCTGTCCGGCACCCGCGCCGCGATCCACTCATAGACGGCAACGTGGCGGCGGTACCAGTAGTTCTCGGCGGGCACGTCCGGCAGTGTGCGCTCGCCGGTCAAGGTGAGGGGCGGCACTCCCGCGGGCTGGTTCTCCTGGATGTACAAGTCCACCGCCACCGGCGACACGGTAACGTCCCCGCGCGATGCAGGCGCTCCGCTCGCACGAGCACATCCGAGACGTGAACACGCGCTATCACGACGCGGCTGCTGCCACCTACGACGCGAAATGGGGCATCGACTTTGGCCCCACGGGCCGGGGCCAGGTGCTGGGCAAGGTCCGCAAGCTGCTCGGGGAAGGTGTCACGCCGGCGTTTGACAGCGCGCTGGAGATCGGTGCGGGCACCGGCTACTTCAGCCTGAACATGATGCGGGCCGGACTGATCGAGGAGCTCACCTGCACCGACATCTCCTGTGGCATGCTCGACGCGCTGCAGAACAACGCCGGACGGCTCGGGCTCTCCCAGGTGAGCTGTGTGCAATCAGACGCCGAGTCGCTCCCGTTCGCGGACGAGAGCTTTGACCTGGTGCTCGGCCATGCCGTGCTCCATCACCTGCCCGACCTCGACCGCGCTTTCTCGGAGTTCCACCGCGTGCTGCGCCCCGGCGGGACGATCCTGTTCGCCGGCGAGCCGTCGATACTCGGCGACCGCATCGCCCGCGCGCCCAAGCGCGCCGCGAGGCTGGCCGCCCCGCTCTGGCGCCGGGCCCTGCGTGCGGCGGCCGCCCCTCACCTGGGCCACGATCCGGCCGACCCGGACGACTCCGGCCACGAGCTCGAGGGCCAGGTTGACATCCACGCCTTCTCGCCGGTGGACCTCGAACGGCTGGCCACCGGCGCCGGCTTCACCGGTGTGACGGTGCGCGGCGAGGAACTGCTGGCCAACTGGTTCGGCTGGTTCAACCGCGGGCTGGAGGCCACGGCGGCGGCTGAGGACGTTCCGATGTGGTGGCGGCGCTACGCCTTCCACGGCTACCTGGGCCTGCAGGAGCTCGATCGACGTGCGCTCGAGCCCCATCTGCCGCCCGCACTGTTCTACAACCTGCTGCTCACCGCACGCACTCCCGTGGGTGCGTGAGGCCGATGTCCGACGGACTGGCCAGCCGCTTTCCGCTGTTCCCCCTGCAGCTCGTGGTGCTCCCCGAGGAGGTCGTGCCGCTGCATATCTTCGAGGAGCGTTACAAGGCGATGATCGAGGACTGTCTGGCCGCCGACAGCGAGTTCGGCATCATCTGGCTGGCCGACGACAGCCTCCACGAGATCGGTTGCGCCTGCCGCATCGACCGGGTCCTGGAGAAGCTCGAGGATGGGCGCATAAACCTGCTCGCCCGCGGCACCCGACCGCTGCGCGTGATCGAGCGCCAACGCGACCTGGCCTACCCGGCCGGCGTGATCGAGTTCCTCGGGGATGCCGCAGAGACGCCTCAGCAGGACCTCATCGATGCGGCGCGGGCCGCCTACGCCGAGCTCGTGCGCCGGGCCACCGACCGCACGCCGGGCCCCGATCAGCTCGAGGTGATGAGCGCCTATGCGATGGCCGCAACGGTCGACTTCGGCCTGGAGGCCAAGCAGGGGCTGCTTGGCCTGCGCTCCGAGAACGCCCGTCTGGAACTGGTCACCCGGCTGTTCCGCGCCGCGCTCAAGCGCCTCGACTTCGTGGACCGCGCGCAGGCACGGGCCAAGTCAAACGGCAAGGTCAGATTCGGCTGAGCGAAATCGCCGCGCAGCCCCCCGCGGCGGTCAGGCGTTGACGGCGACCATCGCCGCGCCGAATACGAGGCAGTAGACCGCAAACGGCGTCAGCGTACGGGTGCGCAGATAGCGCGTGAGGAAGTGAACCGTGACGATGGCCGTGATCGCTGCCACGACCGCCGCGATCACGGCCGCCCCGCGGACGCCGCCGTTGCCCAGCGGGCCGGTGAGATCTCCGAACTTCAGGATGCCGGCCGCCAGAATCGGCGGCGTGGCGAGCAGGAAGGCGAAGCGACCGGCGTCAGAGTGATCGAGCCCGCGGGCCAGGCCGCTGGCCATGCACACGCCGTCGCGGCTGATGCCGGCGATCAGCGCCGAGGACTGGGCGACGCCGATCACGGCCGCCTCACGAAACGCCAGCGTGTCCAGCTGACGGCCGCCATCGGTCTTGGCTCCCTCGCGCCGGGCCAGCTCCCGAACCTCAGCGCGCCGCCGGTAGCGCTCGGCCGCCAACAGGATGCACCCATTGACCACGAGGAAGATCGAGGCGGCCAGCGGCTTGGCGAACAGGGTGCGCAGGGGGTGCTCCAGAAGCAGACCGAAGATGCCCACGGGGATGGTGGCGATGATGATCAGCCAGGCCAAGCGCTCCGTCGGCGTCTCCACCCGGCGTTTGGCCAGCGTCACGAAGAAGGCTCGGATGATCGCGATCCAGTCCTTCCAGAAATACAGCAGCAGTCCGACGGCACTGCCCACGTGAAGCATCACGATGAAGGCCAGCCATGGCGACTCCGATTGCGACTCCCACCTGACGATGTTGTTCCAGCCGAACAGGTGCGGGAATATCACCGTGTGCCCGAGGCTCGAGATCGGGAAGAGCTCGGCGACGCCTTGCAGGAGGCCGAGGACGATCGCCTGGAACGTGGTGATCAGGTGGGCGGCGCCGAAGGTCAGCATCGAACGCAGCCTAGCCCCAAGCCGGTGCGAAATCCGTCGCGGGCCGAAGTTCGTCCTGGAGAACTAATCCTGCAGGACTAGCCCTGGCGGGTTGCGGTGAGCTGACCGCAGCCGTGCCCTCAGCCTCGAGGCATGAACTCAGGGACGTCCATCACCTCGGCGGAACGCGGCGAGCGCGGCGTCACGCTGGCCAGCTGCGGCTCGGCGACGCGACTGACCCGGGGCTCGCCGGCGGGCTCCATCAGCCGCCGCTGACGCTGGTCGTAGCCGGTGGCGACGACCGTGATCCAGACCTGGTCGTCGTCCATCTTCTCGTCGACCATGGCCCCGAAGATGATGTTGGCGTCGGGGTGCGCCGCCTCGGCCACGGCCTTGGCCGCCTCGTTGACCTCCCACAGGGAGATGTCGGAGCCGCCGGTGATCGACAGCAGGATCGAGCGGGCACCCTCCATGCTGGTTTCGAGCAGCGGCGAGGCAACGGCCGCCTCAGCCGCGTCGATGGCCCGCCGCTCGCCCGTGCCCATGCCGATCCCGAGCAGCGCGCTGCCGGCGTCGGACATGATCGTGCGGACATCCGCGAAGTCCAGGTTGATCAGGCCGGGCAGCGTCACCAGGTCCGAAATGCCCTGAACGCCCTGACGCAGCACGTCGTCGGCCACCCGGAAGGCCTCAACCATCGTCGTGTTGCGGTCCAGCACGGTGAGCAAGCGGTTGTTGGGCACGACGATCAGAGTGTCCACGGCCTCGGCCAGCGCGGCGATCCCCGCCTCGGCCTGGTCACGGCGGCGCGTTCCCTCGAACTGGAAGGGGCGGGTGATGATGCCGACGGCCAGAGCGCCGAGCTCACGGGCGATGGACGCCACCACCGGCGCGGCTCCCGTGCCGGTACCGCCGCCGGCTCCGGCAGCGATGAACACCATGTCAGAACCACGCAGGGCGGCCTTGATCTGGTCGTACTCATCGCGCGCCGCCTGACGACCCAGGGTCGGATTGGCCCCGGAGCCGAGCCCGCGGGTGATCGAGTCGCCGATGTGCAGGGTCGTCGATGCAGCCGAGGTCTGCAGCGACTGCAGATCGGTATTGATGGCGATGAACTCAACGCCCTCGATATCGGCCTCGATCATGCGGTTGACCGCGTTCACCCCGGCGCCGCCGACCCCGACCACCCGGATCACCGGCTGGCCAATGGGCTTGAGGCCCACCGAGTGCTGCTCAAAGTGCCCATCGGAGCGGGCGTACACGTCGTGCACCGGAGTGCTCCGCTGCGGGGCCGGAGCCCGCGGATCGTCCAACAGACTGGTCGGAATATCGACGGCGAAGGCCGACTCCAGGCGCTCCTGCGGTGAGGGCACACCGGGGCGCCGGGGCTGGCCCGTGCCCACGCCGCCATCGGCGATCGGCGGCTCACTGTGGATCGAGGGCGCCAGAGATGGGTGCGGGTGCGACCGCCGCTCAGCCGGCTCTGCGACAGCGGGAGCAGGAGCCGCAGCCTCGGGTTGCGACGGCTCGACGACTTCGGCGGTCGGGTCCTCGGCGTCCGGGGACGCGGTTTCCGCCGTCTTGCGGAAGAGCTGCGACAGCGGTCCCTCTCGCATGCTCGCGCGCTTAGCTGTGGGCATTGGCGAGGACCTCCTTGGCCAGCTGACGGTAGGAGTGAGCCGCCATTCCGTCAGGGTCGTACTTGAGCACCGACATACCCTTCACGGGCGCCTCCGCGAAGCGCACCGTCTTGCGAATGCGTGAAGCGAAAACCTGATCGCCGAAGTTCTCCTCGAGCAGCTCGATCGCCTCCTTCGCGTGCAGCGTGCGGGTGTCGACCATCGTCGGCAGGATGCCCTGGATCACCACGTCCGGGTTCAGGTTCTCCCGAATCATCTGGAGCGTGTTCTGCAGCTGGATCAGCCCCCGCATCGACAGATACTCGCATTGGACGGGGACGATGACGCGATTTGCCGCGGTGAGAGCGTTGATCGTCAAGAGACCGAGACTCGGTGGAGTGTCGATGAAGCAGTAGTCGTAGTCGTCGGAGACCTCGTTCAGGGCGCGCTCGAGCGACCGCTCACGACCGATCATCGTGGACATGGCGATCTCGGCTCCGGCCAGGTCGATCGACGCGCACGCGACATCCACCTCGCGCTTGTGGATCACTTCGCGGATGGAAACCCGATGCACGAGTACGTCATACATCGACTTGGTGAGATTGTCCGGATCGATGCCCTGAGACATCGTCAGGTTGCCCTGCGGGTCCATGTCACAGCAGAGGACACGGTGGCCCTCCTCTGCGAAGGCGCAGGCAAGATTAAGCGTGGTGGTGGTCTTGGCGACGCCCCCCTTCTGGTTGGCGAACGCAATCACCTCGAGGCTGGCCGTCACGGGCGCTCCTCCGGGAAAGGGCTTGTGGCTAAGAGAGGCATTCGCGCCTGTATTCGCAGAAGCGGCGGGTAATCCTTCAATCGCGGGAGCGAGCGGGCCCTGGGGTATGTTCCTGACCGATGACGTTCCCGGTGCTGCAACGCCGTCTCATCTTCGTCACCGGCAAGGGCGGGGTCGGCAAGACATCCGTCGCGCTGGCCCTGGGCCTGGCTGCCGCGCGCGCCGGCCGGCGGACGATCGTCGCGGACCTGAACGGCGAGGGCGACCTTCGCGAGACCAAGGTCGCGCCGAACCTGTTTCGCATCTCCGTCGACCCGCAGAGCGCGATGGAGGAATACCTGAACGTCAAGGTCCCCGGTGCCGCCGGCCTCGCGCTGCGCCAGAGCCGGCTGTTCGGGGCCTTTGCCATGGCCACACCGGGAATGCGCGAGATGCTGTGCATGGGCAAGCTCTGGGAGCTCGCCCAGTGGGAGCGACGTACGGAGGACGCGGACGTCTATGACCTCGTGATCGTCGACGCCCCCGCTTCGGGCCACGGTGCCGCCATCCTGCGCACCCCGCGCGTGTTCGCGGAGATCGCCAAGGTCGGCCCCATCGCCCATCAGGCCAGGACGATCGCCCAGACGATCGCCGACCCCGAGTTCACCGGCATCGTGGCGGTATCGACCCCAGAGGAGATGCCGGTCAACGAGACGCTCGAGTTGCGCGATGCACTGGCTGCGTCGCCCGATCCGCTGGAACTGCAGGCCGTGATCCTCAACGCCCGCTACCCCGACCGCTTCACATCGGCCGATGTGGCGATGCTCACCGCAGAGATCGAGCGCGAGGGGACGGGATCTCCGGCCGACCCCGGGCCGATCGCGGCCGCCGCGGCCGTGGCCCTGGCCGAGCACCGACGGGCGACGCTGCAGCAGGCCCAGGAGCAGCGCCTGCGCAGCGCCTTCGCCGAGCGCCTGCTGGTGCTGCCGTACCTGTTCACCCGCAGCCTGACGCTCGAGCAACTCGAGCGGCTGGCCCAGGAGCTGTCCGCGTGAACGCTCCCCAACTGCTGGAGGGCAGGCGCGTATGCATCTGCGTGGGTGCCGGTGGGGTCGGCAAAACCACGACTTCCGCCGCGATCGCGCTGGGGATGGCCGCGCGTGGGCTGAAGGTCGTCGTGGTGACGATCGATCCTGCCCAGCGCCTGGCCAATGCGCTCGGGCTCGAGCGGCTCGGAAACGAGCCGCGGCTGATCTCGCCGGAGAGCCTGCCGGGCCTCGAGCTGCGCGGCGAGCTCTGGGCCTTGATGCTCGACCCCAAGCGCACCTTCGACGAGCTGATCGACCATGTGGCCCCGACCCCGGAGCGGGCCGAGGAGATCAAGGGCAACGGTGTCTATCGGCAGCTCTCGTCGGCCGTTTCCGGCTCGCAGGAGTTCGCCGCCATCGAGAAGCTCTACGAGCTGGCCGAGGCGGACTACGACCTGCTGGTCCTCGATACGCCTCCGGCCCACAACGCGGCCGAATTCCTCAACGCCCCGGGTCGGCTGACCGCCTTTCTGGGCGGCGGCGCATTGCAGATGCTGCTCCGCCCGGCCGGGATCGGCCGGCGCCTGATCGGCCTCGGTGCGGCCCCCGTCCTGGGGGCGCTCAAGCTGGTCACCGGCGTTGACCTGGTGTCCGACCTGACCGCCTTCTTCGGTCTGCTCGGCGGCATGACCCAGGAGTTCGAAGCACGCGCCAACCGCGTCGAGGCGCTCCTGCATGCTCCGGAGACCGCGTTTGTACTGGTCACCTCGGCCCAGGACCGACCCGTCGAGGAGGCCATCCAGTTCCGCCAAACACTGCGCGAGAGCGGCATGCCCTTCGTCGGCGCGATCATCAACCGCGTGAACGAGCCTGTCCCTCACGGGGAGGTCGCGCTTGACCTCCCCGCGGACCTGGCCTCGCGCCTGGCCGCCTGCCTGGCCGACCACGCGGTGCTGGCCGAGCGCGATGCGGCGAACATCGAGCGGCTGCGCGGGGAGTTCTCGGGGAAGCCGCTTCTGCAGGTTCCCGACTTCACCGAGGACGTTCATGACATCGAGGGCCTGCTGGCCATACACCGGGAGCTGTTTGCATGAGTGACAGTCCACTGCTGCCCGTCGATGCCGCGCTCGAGCTGGTCCTGCAGCACGCTCATCCGCTGGGGGACGAGGACGTAGCGCTGTCCGCCTGCGCGGGGCGCTATCTGACCGAGCAGGTGGTGGCCACGCTGGATCTGCCGCCCTTCACCAACTCGGCCATGGATGGCTATGCCGTGCGTCACGGCGATACGCCGGGCCGCCTTGACGTGATCGGCGAATCGGCGGCGGGCTCGCCGTTCACCGGCCGGGTCGGATCCGGGCAGGCGGTGACGATTTCCACCGGCGCCGTTCTGCCGGACGGCGCCGACGCCGTCGCCCCGATCGAATGGGTCACCGTCGCCGCCAGCGGCGACGTGGGGATTGCCCGCCCGGTGCCCCACGGCTACGCGGTCAGGCCGGCGGGCGGCGATGTCCGCCGCGGTACCGAGGTTCTCTCGGCGGGCCAGCGCATCGGCCCCGCGCAGATCGGCGCGGCCGCGTCATTGGGCGTCGGATCGCTGCGCTGCGGCCGGCGTCCGCAGGTCGCGGTGCTCACCACCGGCAGCGAACTGCGCCCGCCCGGCGAGCGGCTGGGTCCCGGCCAGATCTACGACTCGAACGGACCGCTGCTCCGGGCTTCCCTGGAGGCAGCCGGCGCCGAGGTGACGGTGGTGCCCACGGCCGGGGACACGCGCGAGGCCCACCGTGAGGCGATCAGCCGGGCGCTGTCGCATGAGGTCGTCATCAGCACCGGCGGCGTGTCCGTGGGCGGGCATGACCTCGTCCGCGAGGTGCAGCGCGAGCTGGGCGTGCGCGAGCTCTTCTGGCGGGTCGCCATGAAGCCGGGAAAACCGCTGAGCGTCGGGGTCTACGACGAGCCGGCCGGCCAGTCGGGTGGCTGGCCAGCGGGCCAGTCGGGTGGCTGGCCAGCGGGCCAGTCGGGTGGCTGGCCAGCGGGCCAGTCGGGTGGCTGGCCAGCGGGCCAGTCGGGTGGCTGGCCAGCGGGCCAGCCACCACACCGGGACCGAGTTCTCCTCTTTGGCATCCCCGGCAACCCGGTGTCGGTGCTGGTGTGCTTCGAGCTGTTCGTTCGCCCGGCGTTGGCCGCGCTGCAGGGGGCCTGCCAGCCCCGGCCGGCTTTCACGCGGGTCAGGCTCGCCCGCTCGGTGGATCAGAACCCCGAGCGCGACGAGTTCATCCGCGTCCGACGGACGGCCGGCGGCGACGTCGAGCCGCTCTCCGGCCAGCAATCCCACCAGCTGGCCATCACCGCCCTGGCCGACGGCCTCGCCCGCATCCCGGCGGGGGGCGGAGCCCTGGCGCACGGCGAGCCGGTGGATTATCTGCCGCTCGGCGTCAGCTGAGCCACGCCGCGTTCGAGCAGCACCCATGCGGCCCGTTGCGCGGCCTCGACCCGCTCCCGGTCGCCGGCCTGGGGCATCAACTCGGTGGCTATGGCCATGATCTCGGCCGCCGGGAGCGGGCCGGCGGCAATGCGCCCGAGCAGACGCTCGCGCACCAGCTCGGCCGCGGCCGGAAGCGCTTCGTGCGGCCGCAGGCCTGACGCGTCGGCGGAGCCCACCTTGGACTCGCGGGCCCGCTCGGCGGCGTGCTCGCGCGCCTGCTCAAGCACCCGCTCGGTCACATCGCTCGCCGTCCGCTCGACGTTCTGCCAGCCCCGCCCCAGGCTGAGCTGATCGGGGCGCAGGGACGGCCCTTCGTAGACCTTCACTCGCGTGCTCCGGGGGGTGAACTCGTGCCCCTCGACGCTGAAGTCCTGGTTGCCCACCAGCGGTGCGAGAAAGCCCACCCACAGCCGCTCGGTGCTCAGGTTGAACTCGCGCACGACCTGGATGCCCGCGCGCATCTCGACATGGAACATGGGACAGACGCTACACGGCGGCGGCTTCCGCGTCGTCGGCCGCCTCGGCCAGCAACTCGTCCGCGAAAGCTCGTACATCGGCTCCGAGATGGCCGCAGAGCACGTCGCGCAGGATCGCGCGCAGGTGCTCGGCCATCTCGTCGACCAGCGTGTTCACGCCCGTGTCGGCCGGCGCCAGTCCAGCGATCACCGCGCGCTCGAGTGAGATCGCGTGCGCGGCGCGCTCAGCCAGCGCCGCGCGCTCCGCCGGTGCGGCGCAGATCATCGACAGGCGCATGACCAGCCTGCCGCTGCCCGGACCCTCGGGCTCGAGCAGCGCTCGCAGGCCGAGCAGGTAGTCCGTGAGCGCCTCGAGCGGGGCCCCACGCTCACAGCCCATCTCGAATCTCGACAGCGCCCACACGGCCTCGCCCGACCCCGAATTGTCTTGGCCGCGGCCGCCCGGGACCGGATGGGATCCGATGCGTCGCGCGATCAGGTTGCAGAACGCGCGCAGCTCGTCCTCGCTGTCTCGGGGGATCAGGGTCAGCCGGCGCGGCCGCCCACTGGATCCGAGCGGTACGGCTGACCAGACGCCATCGTCGATGCGCGAGTAGCCGATCGGCCCGATGGCAAAGCCACCCTTCTCAAACAGGCGCAGCGCCGTGAGCAGGCGACGGAAACGGCTACGGGCGAACGAGACAGACGGCCGTTGCAGGCGGTCGTGGGCGACGCGCAGCACCAACAGCAGTTGCTGCTCATTGGCGGCCAGCTCCGGCGGAGCGCCGGCCAGCGACGAGCAGCGCACGATCGAGAGCCCCTCGCCGATGGCGAGCTCGCTGGTGCCGGGATCGAGGTCGATGCCGAGCAGCGAGGCCACCACCTCGGTGACGCAACGTCCCTGGTAGATCGCCCGTTCCAGCTCCTCGTAGGCGACCTCGAAGCGCACCGCATCGAACCCGAACTCGCTGCGCTCCTCGAACACCCGCGCGAGGAACTCCCGCAGAACCGCGTCGGTCTGGTCGCGTGACTGGCCTGGTATGGCGCTCATCCCCCGGGAGCGCAGATACAGCTCGAGGCCGCCGACGCCCTCCAGCGTGCGTGCCGCCGGCGCGTAGGTCGGCAACGCCGCGAGCAGGCCCAGGCGGGCGCGGATGAAGTCGCCCGTCAACGGGCGGTAGCAGTACAGCGGGATCCGCCCGGAGCGGCGCCCGTCAGTCGTCACGACCTCAAAGGGAATCTCATCGCCCTCGGAGGCGGCCAGATTGAGCCGCAGGCCGGCGTCGGTCGTGAACGCCTCGAGCAGCTCATGCAGGGTCAGATTTCTCACGCCTGCCGTTTCGGCAGACACGTTTCAGATCCTGCGAATGCAGGCGCGGTTGCAGCTGGAGGATGCAGACGGATGCGGCCGGATGCGGCCGGTTGCGGCCGGATGCCGCCGGTTCAGACGGTGGCGAGCGCCACGTCGACGGCGGCGTCGCAGCCGTCGGTCAACCACTGGAGGCCGTAGGCGCGCATGTCCTCGACCAGGGGCACCAGGGCGCGCCCCTTCTCGGTCAGCGCGTACTCGACGCGCGGCGGCACCTCGGGAAACGTGGAGCGAGCGAGGATCCCCTCCTCCTCGAGCGCCCGCAGGCGCAACGAGAGCGTCCGCGGGCTGATGCCCTCGAGCGCCCGCTCGAGCTCGCAGAACCGGGACTGACCCTCAGCCAGCTCCTTGATCAGCACGAGCGTCCATTTGCCGCAGACAACCTCGGCGGTACGACAGACAGGGCAGGTATCCGCAGTCGGCATGGCTAATCGCCCAATTTTAGCGGCTACTTCACTGTGTGAAGCATGGCCCCGTTCAGCCGCCGTCTGGGCAGCCCAGCCGAACGCGGGAGCGATCTCCCGCGCGATGATCTCCAGCATGCCGGCGCAATACTCGACCCCCAGCTGATTGGGAACGGTCAGAAGCACGGTGTCGGCCATCTGCACGGCTGGATCTCGGGCCAGCTCCGCGGCGATTCGGTCGGGCTCGCCGGCATAGCTGCGTCCGAAGCGGGCGAGCGTGCCCTCCAGGCGGCCCAGCTGATCATGAGCCTCGTCGCGACCGCCAAAGTACAGACGGTCCTCGTCGGTCACGATCGGCAGCACGCTGCGGCTGACCGAGACCCGCGGCTCGCGCTCCCAGCCGGCGGCGATCCAGGCGTCGCGGAAGATGTCGATCTGCTCAGCCTGGAGTTCGCCAAAGGGCACGCCCGTGTCTTCGGAGAGCAACGTCGAGCTCTGCAGGTTCATCCCCTGCGCGGCAGCCCATCGGGCGGTCTCGCGCGTGCCCGAACCCCACCAGATGCGGTCTATCAAGCCAGGCGATTGCGGTTGGATGGGCAGGTTGAACTCGCCACCGGTCATGGCCGGATCGGATCGCGCGACGCCGCGGCCGGCGATCGCCTCACGGAAGAACGCGGTCTTGGCCCGCGCCGCGTCAGCCTCGGTCTGGCCGGCCGGCGGCACATGACCGAAGCTGCGCGCGCCCTGCTGCGCCGGTTCCGGCGAGCCGCGGCTGAGGCCGAGTTGCAGCCGTCCGCCGGCGATCAGATCGGCCGCCGCGGCCTCTTCGGCCATGTACAGAGGCGTCTCGTAGCGCATGTCGATCACAGCAGTCCCGATCTCGATCGTCCTGGTCCGCGCCCCGATCGCCGCCAGCAAGGGAAACGGCGAAGCCAGCTGCCGCGCGAAGTGGTGCACACGCACGTAGGCACCATCGATCCCGAGCTGCTCGGCCGCCTCGGCCAGCTCGATCGTCTGGCTGAGCGCCTCGGCAGCCGTGCGTGTGCGCGACCCCGGAGAGTCCTGCCAGTGCCCGAAACTGAGAAATCCGATCCGCTTGCGCATCTGATTGATCCTAGAACCGTCCCTCCAGCACCCTTTGCAGTTGCGGGATCACACTGTCATCCACATCCTCTGACGGCAGACGCACAGTGGGTATGCCGGTCTCGGCCAGGATGGCCCGGTCCTGCCGGCGATCTTCGAGGAAGCGTTCCTTGAACCGGTGAGTTCCCCAGCCGTCCAACTCGACGATCAGGCGATGGTCGGCGAAGTATGCGTCCACGCGGTACCCGGCGACGCGGACGTTGATCTGGGGCGTCGGCAGGCCGTGCCGGCGGAGGAGCGGCAGGAATCTATCCTCCAGCACGGAGCGCGTCGGCTCTGGTTGGGCCAGCTCCAGATTCGGCCGCAGCAGCGTCACGGCCTCGTGACGCGGATTGCGCTCGAGTACGTCCTCCAGCGCGCCGAGCGTCAACAGACCGCGCAGCCGAAGGTCGTTGACCGCGCGCGTGCGTTGTTTGGGCGAGAGGCGAGAGGCGGTGTCCAGCAGCGTGCGGGCGGGACTGGTCACCCGCAGGCCGTCCACCTTCTGCACATCGCGTACCAGGAGCGTTGTGGAGCGGTGCACAACCAACCCCGACGGCCGCCGGTCGCCGGCCGTCACGATCTCGGGCACGTTCGGCCAGCGCCGCCAGACCTTCCAGAGAACGAGTCCGCACCCACCGGCCAAGGCACAACGCCGTCCTCCGGCCAGGAGAGCGGCGTGGGCGACGTTGTGGGGACTGGTCTGCCGGTGGCCGACGGCGTAGACGCCCCGATAGACCCGAATCAGCTTGCCGCCGGCCACCCACCGGCTGATCGTCCGGGTCGTCAACCCCGCCTCGAGCATCTGCGCCCAAGTCACATGTCCGCCCTGCCGGGCAGCGAAGCTGTGGACGTAGATGGACATTTCTGTCACTGAACGTCCGTCGCTGGCCCGCGCGCTGTCCTCCACGCTTAATAGAGCCGTTGGCGGTGGGAGATTGACCCCCTCTGCGCCGGTTTTGTTCGCCTAAAGCGAAAAGGCGCCCCCCGGCCTTCAGGGCCGGGGGGCGCCTCAAAAATCAGGGCCGGGAGCGCGTCAAAATCGGCTAGGCCACGAGGCGTAGCCTATTAGGCGACGTCGCGCAGCTTCTGCGCTTCTGCCAGCGATTGCAGCTTCTTCAGGGACTGATTCTCAATCTGGCGGATGCGCTCGCGCGTGACGTTAAAGGTGCGGCCCACCTCGTCCAGCGTGCGCGGATGCTCTCCGCCGAGGCCGTAGCGAAGCTCGAGCACCCGTCGCTCGCGGTAGCTGAGGTTCTCCAGCGCCTCGCGCAGCGCCTCCTTTGTGAGGATCTCAGCGGCGCGCTCGTAGGGCGATTCGGCCCGCTCGTCGGCGATGAACTGGCCGAACTCGGACTCCTCCTCGTCACCCACCGGCTTCTCCAGCGACACCGGCGCCTGAGCCGAGCGCTTGATCGATTCGACCTCTTCAGGCTCGATGCCGGTGACCTCGGCGATCTCCTCGGCCGTGGGCTCGCGGCCGAGCTCAGTCACCAGCTTGCGCTCCGCGCGGCCGATCTTGTTGAGCTTCTCCACGACATGGACCGGGATGCGGATCGTGCGCGCCTTGTCGGCCAGGGCACGGGCGATGGCCTGGCGGATCCACCAGGTCGCGTAGGTCGAGAACTTGAAGCCCTTGCGGTAATCGAACTTCTCAGCCGCGCGCACCAGGCCCAGCGTCCCCTCCTGAATCAGATCGAGAAACGGCAGCCCCTGGTTGCGATAGTTCTTGGCGATCGAGACGACCAGGCGCAGGTTCGATTCGACCATCTTCTGCTTGGCGTCCAGGTCGCCGCGTTCGATCCGCTTGGCCAGGTCGACCTCCTCCTGGGCAGTCAGCAGGCGCACCTTGCCGATGTCCTTCAGGAACAGCTGCAGCGAGTCCGTGGTCATGTCCGGCTTGAGGTCCAGAGCCGTCTTGGCCCGACGCCGGCCGCGCTTGTCGGGTGCGCGCTCGACCTCGGCCTCGGCGATTGCCGGATCAACCTCTTCAACCAGCTCGATCTCGGCCCGCTCGAGGAAGCCGTGGAGCTCCTCGATGTCCGTCTCGTCAAGGTCGAGCTCCTGCACCGCGCCATTGATCTCGGCAAACGTGAGCACGCCGAGCTGCTGGCCACGGTTGACGAGGGCCTTGACCTCTTCGAGTTCCTGCAGTTCCGCTACTGACATCTGGTTCCGTTTCCGTCGTGTTCCCAGCGAGCCGGGCTGCCCCGCTCGCTCGAAAAGTGGCTGCGCGGCCCAAGGTTCGCGCACTCCACCCACTCAACCATGGTGCGATTTTATCTCGCCCGCTACTTACTTACGCACTAAACGACCTGAAGGTTTCACAGCTGAAGCCGAACCGGGGCTTCTAGGCACAAATGGCCGCTTGTGGGAAATATTGCATGAGGTAGAAGAAGAGGGTAGCCCGCGGCCCGATGACCTCGGGAGGGCGTCAATGCGATGGGCGCCGCGTCGGGCCAGAAAGCTCGCAACCACGGGCGTTTCGTGCACTTCCGAAGCGGTGCCATCCTCAGGCTTGTCTTTGGGGTCCGCCTTGCCCATATAATTTCGTCCTTCATTCAGCCGAGCGATCGCCCGTCCGCGGGAGATCGGCGGGGGAACCATTGCGGCGCCTTGCCGGGCGTCGCGGGGGCGAATCCGATGCCACACCGCATCGGTAGCGCACGAAGCGCGAGCCCGTCAGCTCACCCCGTAGGCGAAGAGATAACTGCCGCCGACAACTTCACAGCGAGAATCCATGGGCTTTTCAGCCACGTATCGTCGTATGCGCCGTTGGCTCGTGTGCGTGCCTGTGCCGTGCGCGTTGGGCCTGCTCGTCGCGGCGCCGACCAGCGCACTCGCGCGAGCTCCCCGCAGCGGCGGGAGTCGAGGGACCCACGGGAGTCCGCAGGGACCCACGGGAGCCGCGGAACCCATGGAAGCCGCGGGACCCATGGAAGCCGCGGAACCCATGGAAGCCACGGGACCCACGGGAGCGGCGGCGCCGGCCTGGGCGGCAGCGGGCGCGGGACCTCCGGCGCGACGGCACCGACGCAACCCGCGGGCGTCTCCGCCCATGTGGACGTCGTGCGATTGAGCGGCGTCGTCAACGCCAGCGGTGATGGGATCACGCTCACCGTGGCCGCCTCGGGCACCCAAGGCCACCCGCTCACCATCACGGGCCAGGCGCCGGCCCGCGACGCCGGCGCCACGATCGACATCGACGCCGCCAGGCCTGGCGGCCGCCTTTGGTCCGAGGTGGCCACCGCGGCGATCAGGCCGACCGGCGGCTTCAGCGTGAAGTGGACGCCGGCCACGAGCGCCCGGGTGGCGCTACGCGCCCGCCTCGCCACCGCCATCGCGCTGGCCGGCGGCTCCCCCGGGAGCAACGGCGGCAGCGGCCTGCCCGGCGGCGGCTCGCCCTCGGCATCGGCTTCCGCTCCTTTTCCTCGCCCTCGGCTTCGGCCGCGTCGAGCGAGCTCGAGACCGCCCCGCTCACCATCCCGATCTTCCGGAACGCCGTGGCCACGCTCTACGGCCCCGGATTCTGGGGCCACCGCACCGCCTGCGGCGAGCGCCTCACCCGGGCCACGCTGGGCGTCGCCAGCCGCACGCTGCGCTGTGGCGCGCGCGTCGGGGTGTTCTATAAGGGACGCGAGATCACCGTGCCGGTGATCGACCGCGGACCCTTCGCCAACCGGGCCAGCTGGGATCTCACGATGGCGACGGCGCACGCCTTGGGCGTCAAAGAGACCGTCACCGTCGGCACGCTTTCCCCCACGCCCGCCTCGGCGGTTGCGGCGCACAGCTGAAAGGCCATCTAAAACCGGCTGTCGGTTCGCCGAAGCTGATGCACAATCGGTGTATGGCAGCCGCAGCCGCGACCCTCGGGGCCTTTCTCGCCTGGCTTCTGTCCCGCCACCGGCGCCGACGCCAGTCTCCCGCCCGGGCCTCGATCGTCTCGCCGCGAAACTCCACCAGCGTCGCCGCGGATGGCTCGGTGCACTCCGTTCAGTCCGCGCACCTGGAGCTTCCGCGAGCCGAGCTCGAGCGGCTGTGGACACCCGCTCAACTGGAGAACCTCGGCCGCACCTACTGGCTGTTTCTCGCCCGCGTGACCCTCGGTTTGATCCGCGTCGTCTACACCGAGGATCAGCGCTCCATCGTGCTGCTGATCAGGCCCCTGACGCTGCTGCGCTTCGACCGGCCCGACTACATCGTTGAGCCCGACCAAGGGAGCGTCACCTGGGCGATCCGCGACGGCCTACTCGTTTCCCGAGCCGGCCGCGGGTCCGGCTTTCTGGCCATCCGGGTACACCGGGAGACCTTCGCCAACGACCCGGCCAAACTCGATGTCGATGTGGAGGTGGCTAACTTCTACCCGTCGATCGCCTCCCGTCTCGGGACCCCCGTCTACACGGTCACGCAGTCCTTCGTGCACGTGCTCGTCACGCATGCCTTTCTGCGCTCGCTGGCGCGACTGCAACTGGCCGAATCGAAGGTGCGACGCTTCCGCGACCGGCGCCGCTGAGCGTCCGCCAGCCATGCGCCGCCCGCCAGGCGTGGCCACCGCCAGGCCTGGCCGGCCGCCAGGCGCCTGGCCGGCTACCTCAGATATCGAACCCGGCGTTCAGCTCGCGCAGCTTCGCGCGGTCGTGGCGCGCGCTGATCCGGCGCACGGTGCCCGACCGTGTGCGCATCACCAGCGACTCGGTCGAGGCCTTGCCGCCGGGGTGGTAACGCACGCCCTGCAGCACGTCGCCGTCGGTCACGCCCGTGGCGGCGAAGAACACATGCTCTCCCCTGACCAGGTCGTCCTTGGTCAGCACACGACCGAGCTCGTAACCGGCGGCCGTGGCCTTCTGGCGCTCGTCATCGTCACGCGGCCAGAGGCGCCCGAGGATCTGGCCGCCCAGACATTTGATCGCGGAGGCCGAGATCACGCCCTCCGGGGTGCCACCGATACCCCACAGCACGTCCACGGGAGAGTTATCGGACACGGCCAGCAGCGATGCCGACACGTCGCCATCCACGATCAGCCGGGTGCGCGCGCCGGCTTCGCGTACCGCAGCCATCATCTCGTGGTGGCGCGGCCGGTCGAGCATGACGACGATCACGTCGCGAATACTCTTGCCGCGACGCTCGGCGACCAGCTCGAGCGTCTCGGGTAGCGGTCGCTCGAGGTCGAGCAGATCGGCGATGTCCGGTCCCCCGGCCAGCTTCTCCATATACACGCACGGGCCGGGGTCGAACATCGCCCCGCGCTCGGCCAGCGCGATCACGGTCAGCGCGCTGGGCATGCCCAGTGCCGTCAGCCTGGTGCCCTCGAGCGGGTCCACGGCGATGTCCACGAGCGGCGGCGTCCCGTCCCCGATGTGCTCGCCGTTGTAGAGCATCGGCGCCTCATCCTTCTCCCCCTCGCCGATCACGACGACTCCGTCCATCGAAACCGTGTCGAGCACGTGGCGCATCGCGTCCACGGCGGCCTGATCGGCGGCCTCCTTGTCACCGCGTCCGATCTCACGCGCCGCGGCCAGCGCCGCCGCCTCAGTCACGCGCACCAACTCGAGCGCCAGGTTGCGGTCCGGTTTCGTCGACTCATTAGGTTCCATGGCGGGCAGGCTACCGTTCGCGGCCGTGGAACTGAATCTGTTACGCCGGTTGCTCCCGCCCGGCCCGGACATCGACACTCTCAGTTACGTTCAGTCGCTCGAGTTCGCACCGCCCCCCGACCGGCCCCACGTGATCGCCAACTTCGTGGCCAGCCTCGACGGGCACACGACCGTCGGCGACCAGTCGCGTCAGCTGTCCGGCCCAGTCGACCGAGACCTGTTCTACGCCCTGCGCGAGCGCGCCGACGCGGTGCTCGCCGGCACGCAAACGCTGGAGGCCGAGCAGTACAAGCGCCTGCTGCCCAGCGCGCCGCGGCGCCAGCGTCGCGTGGCCGCCGGCCGTTCCGCCGAGCCACTGGCCACCGTGATCAGCCGCAGCGGCCGGCTGCCGTGGGATATCCCGCTGTTCGCCGAACCCGAGACGCGAGCGGTGGTCTTTTCGCCCACCCCTCCGGTCACGGCCCGCTTGGCCGCGACCGTCGTCCACGCGCCGCAGACGACGCTCGAGCCGGCGCTGCGCTCGTTGCGTCACGACCACGGCGTACGGACGCTGCTCTGTGAAGGCGGTCCGAAGCTGTTCGGCGCGCTGCTGCGCGCGAGCCTGGTCGACGAGTTGTTCCTGACGCTCGCTCCGGCCCTGGTGGGCGGGACGTCGGGTCCGGCGGTGCTCAGCGGACCACCGCTCCAAGCACCGGCTGAGCTGCAGCTGGTGGCCGCGCTCGAGAGTGAGGGCACGCTCTTCCTCCGCTACGCGATTGGCTCCGGGAGCGGCGTGAGGGGCTAGAGGCCGAGTCCGCCGACGCCGCGCTCATCCCAGCCGAGATGGTGGGCCAGCTCGTGGCGCACGGTGCGGGTGACCTGCTCGCGCAGCAGATCGGGATCGTGACCGAAGTCGCGCATCAGCGTGTCCCGGAAGATCACGATGCGGTCGTGAAAGTAGTTCTGCACGATGGTGTCGCCCTGATAGAGGCCGTAGGCGCCGCGCCGCCCGCGACCCGTGCGCACCGCGGCGCCGCCGTCTGAGACCACCACGGCGACGTGCTCGAGTGCGCGATGAAACTCGAGCGGCAGCTCATCGATCGCCGAGCGGACCAGCGACTGGAAGTCCTCCTCGGAGTCGAGCACCAGTGCGTCGTACTCGTCGGTCTCGCCGAAGTCGCCGACGTCGTCCACGGTCCACGGGTCCTCCGCGGCCAGCCGTTCAGCTCGCTGCACGAGCGCCTCGAAGTCGTCCTCGGACGCGGGCGACTGCCAGTTGGCGAAGTGCACGAGCGACAGCACGATCACGCTGGTCATGATCGCGGCGCCCAGCACGACGACCGACCCGAGCTCGACCGTCCTCAGCAGCCCGCTCGAGCTGAAGCCGGTGGCCAGGGCAAAGATGCCGAACCCCGATACCAGGGCAGCCAGCGCCGACAGAATGATCCTGCGGGTGCTCACCGGTGCTCGCGTCATCGCTACCTCAGCGTCCTGGCGATCACCAGGCGCTGGATCTCGTTGGTGCCCTCGTAGATCTGGGTGATCTTGGCGTCGCGCATCATCCGCTCGACCGGATACTCGCTGACATAGCCGTAGCCACCCAGAATCTGAACGGCCTCGACCGTCACCTCCATGGCCGCGTCCGAGCAGAAGAGTTTGGCCATCGCCGAGTACTTGCCCAGGTCGGGATCGTCGCGGTCGTCCTTGCAGCAGGCCTGATACAGGAGTTCACGGCCGGCCGCGCACTTGGTCTCCATATCGGCCAACTTGAACTGGATTCCCTGGAAGTTGTTGATCGGCTGACCAAAGGCCTTGCGCTCCCGGGCGTAGGCGGCCGCGTAATCGGTGGCGCCCTGCGCGATGCCCAGAGCCTGCGCGGCCACACCCAGACGCGAGCGGTCCAGCGTGCTCATGGCCACCGAAAAACCCCTTCCCACCTCGCCGATCACGTTCGCGGCGGGGACACGCACGTCCTCGAAAACCGGCGAACCCGTGGGTGAGGCGCGGATGCCGAGCTTATGCTCGAGTTTGCCGACACTGAAACCGGGACGATCGGCCTCGACCACAAAGGCGGTGATGCCGTGCGAATGGCCAGCCTCGCGATCGGTCACGGCAAACACGCAGTAGAAGTCGGCGATGCCACTGTTGGTGATCCAGGCTTTGGAGCCGTTGATCACCCACTCGTCGCCGTCCAGCCGGGCGGTGGTGAGCATGCCGCCCGGATCGGATCCGGCCTCGGCCTCAGACAACGCGAAGGCCGGTGAGAACTCGCCGGTCGCACAGCGCGGGAGGAAGCGGTTCCTGAGCTCCGCGGAGCCGTGGAGCTTGATGGGCAGGGTGCCCAGCTCCTGGATCATCAGGATGAGCGCCGTGGACGCATCGGCTTTGGCGATTTCCTCGACCGCCATGTTCAGCATCAGCGTGCCCGTGCCGGTGCCTCCATGCTCCACCTCGAACGGCAGCCCCAGGATGTCCTGCTCGGCGAGCAGCCGGCGCAGATCGTGGGGGTACTCGGCCCGCTCGTCCATCTCTGCCGCGCGCGGCGCGATCTTGTCCTGGGCGATCTGGCGGATCGTGTCCCGGAACTCCAGGTACTCCGGCGGAACGGTGTAGAGGTCGATCAGCGCTGACACAACTTGAATCCTACCCCTGCCGGGTCCGCTCCGGTCGAGCCTTCGCGCCTCACCGGCGACCAAAATGCGCAATCGCCCCGAGGGCCGTCTGACCCTCGGGGCGATCTCAGTCTCATTCGCGCTCGCGCGCCCGGCCAGGCCGGCTACCAGCCGGACGGATGGCGCGCGACGAACTTCCCGTAACCGGGCTCGGCGATACGTGTGAGCGACCACCGGTCGTTGCCGTTGAGCGCCGTCTGGGCGGCCGTGTCGAACCACACACCGGCTATCTCCATGTAGGCGTGGGTCGGGCCGTTGGTGTAAATCGTGATCCAGTTGCCCGCGCCGGCGAGCCCGTACTGCAGGAACTGCTCGGAATCGAGCGGAGTGGCCAGCAGACCGCCGGCGTGCAGCACGTAGCTGACCGAGCCAGAGCAGTCATATCCCGCGGCGTTGAAGGAGCCATGACCGCCGCCGTAGATATACGGATCAAAGGCGATCCGATTGGCGGCGTCGAGCATCGTGACGATGGCCTGGGGCGTGTTGGGCGCCGGGACGGCGATGCCGTCGATCAGGGTGGCGTCCACCTCAGACGAGCTCTGGGTGCTGGCGCCCGCGGTGGCCGTGGTGCCGCCGAGACCAACCCCGCCGGTCAAGCCGGAGTCCCCGGCCGGAAGCGGCTGATTCGATTCCGTGGCGGTCACGGCCGTGCCGCCTGCGAGCTCCCTGGCCGCCAGGGCCGTCTCGGTGATGTGAAGCTTGCGGCTGAGCAGGCGCTTCAGCTGGCTGATCGTGGTCGGACCAGCCACCCCGTCGACGGTGAGCGCGAACCTGCGCTGGAACGCCTTGAGGCGGGCCAACGTAAGCGAATTGAATCGGCCCGTAGCGGGTATGCCGAAATTCAGAGCGGTGAGATCGCGCTGGAGCACGGTGACATCAGAGCCGCGCATACCGATCGCGAGATCGCGGCTGCCCAGTGGACGCGACGGAGACAAGGAGGTCTTAGAGCCAGATTTTGCCGGCGGCGGGGAGAAGGACCGCGCGGGGGACGTCGGCGCTGTGGCGGGCGTCGTAGTCGTAGTGGTGGTCGTAGGCGTGGTCCCGGAGGATCCAAGCCCGGATCCGCCAGAACCCCCCGACGCAGCGGCTGGCCCGGCCGCGACGGCGAAGAACAGGATGCAGGTGGCTGCAAGTCGGCGCCAACCGGTCACAGCTTTCGGATGCGACAAACCAACCCTTTCTCTTTCTGGCGCCTACGGGGTTAGCTGTCGGGCTCGCGCTGAAAGAGTTTGCGCTACGCCACGATCCATGTGGCGATTCGCCCCTAGAGCCGCTGATCGCGACTCAACAACTGGTTCCCCCGCTCCCGTTCGCCTCGGCGAATGGGACTCGGCTGGGTGTGCTGGCGGGCAGCATAACAGTCCGACAACACTGAATGCCACCGACAGCCACAACTTCGATATCGGGCTGTATCGGCAGGGCGGCGCCGATCTTGAAGTAGCCTTCTCAGGCGATGGCCGAGGATTACACGCCGCAGCAGGTGGCGGAGCTACTGCGCGCCGGCGGCGTGCAGCTGATCGACGTACGGGAGGCGGACGAGCACGCCGCCGGCCGTATTGCCGGGAGCCGCCTGATCGAGTTGGGCGAGCTCACAGCGCAGGCGTCCACCATCGATCGGGACACGCCGGTGATCTTCTACTGCCGCTCGGGCAGCCGCTCGGCGATGGCCACTGAGGCCTTTGTCCAGGCCGGGTACGACGCCCACAACATGAGCGGCGGGATGCTCGAATGGCAGGCCGGCGGGCTGGAGATGGAGCCGGCCGACGGCTACGTCGTCTGACGCCCCTTGCGCCGGCGGTTCCGCGTTCACAGGCCGCGGCGATCGCGATCACCGCGGCCTGAAGTGAAGGTTCGGCCGACGGCCCGGACTGAGGGTTCGGCCGAGTGGCTAGAGCTTCATGACGTTGATCGCCTTGGGGCCCTTGGGCCCGGCCTCCTCCTCGTAGGAGACCTTGGCGCCCTCGGCGAGGGAGCGATAACCGTCGGCGGCGATCGATGTGTGGTGCACGAACAGGTCCCGGCTGCCCTCATCGGGCGTGATGAAGCCGAAGCCCTTCTCGTCGCTGAACCACTTGACTGTTCCTGTCGGCATACGGAGATTCCTCCAGCTATCAGTGCTTCAACCGCGAGGACGTCTCCCGACCACCGGTGCCTGCACCTTCTCTGCGTCGCCGGCGCATCGACGGCGACCTTACGTGCGCGCACGCTAGCACGCAAACCGGCCCGATTGAACCCCTGCAATCCCGGAGTTACGGCATGTTCACAAGACCTTTTGGCGCCGGTCAGATGTCGGCAGACCGGCCCATATGCATACGCACGGCACCCGGGGACAATGTGGTTATGCGCTGGCTGGTGGACGGCATGAACGTGATCGGCACACGACCCGACAGGTGGTGGAGGGATCGTGACGCCGCGATGCTCAGGCTCGTCGATCAGCTCGAGCGCTGGGCGGCAAGCGAGGGCGAGGATGTGATCGTCGTGTTCGAGCGCCCCCCTCGCCCCCGATCCGCTCGACCCTGATCGAGGTCAGGCACGCTCCCAGGCCCAAGGCTGACGCCGCCGACGACGAGATCGTGCGCCTGCTGAAGGCCGATGCCCAGCCCCACGCCGTCCGCGTGGTCACCTCCGATCGTGCGCTCGTGGAGCGTGCCCACGCCGAGGGCGCCACCGTGGAGGGCGCCGACTCGTTTCGCCGAAGGCTTGAGGCCAACTGAGGGCCCATGCGGGCGACCCACGCCCGCGAGAAGGCTGATCTCCGCAGTAATCGACGCGTGCTTGCGACAATGAGTGCGGATGGCTGATCCACAGAATCCGCGTCGGCAACCCGGCCGCCAGTCCAGCGGCTGGTCGCGACCCACAGGCCCACCCGGCAACCGGTTGCAGCCGGCCAGTCGCCAGCGCCCCAAGACCCCGTCGGGGCCGGCGCCGAGTTGGCGCGGCGCCCAGCCACCCGGCAACCGCCCGTCCAACAGCAGCATGCGGGGCGGGGGCGGACCGGGCGGACCGGGCGGCGGCCCGCGAAGGCAGTGGGTGGTTCTGGCCGTGATCGTGGGCTTCCTGTTCGCGATCAACCTGTGGGTGTCATCGGCGGCCCTGAGCCCCAACCGCGTTCGCATCCCGTACAGCCCGACGTTCCTGACCCAGCTCAAGCACGGCAACGTCAGCTCGATCGTGAGCAACCAACTGGCCATACAGGGCACGTTCATAACCGCGATCCGCTATCCGGCCAACTCGCCGGCGGCCGCACCCACCAAGGACTTCTCCACCCAGGTTCCCGAGTTTGCCGACAAGCAGACCCTGAACAACCTGCTGAAGAACGTCACCCAGAACGCTCAGAACCCGAACACCGGGCCGTCGATCTTCGAGAGCATCATCTTCGGGTTCGGCCCCACGCTGCTGCTGCTCTTGCTGATCTTCTTCGTCATGCGCCGGGCGGCGTCGGCCGGTGGCGCCGGGGGCCTGATGTCGTTCGGCCGCTCGCGCGCCAGACGGGTCGAGGCGCTCGACCAACCGGTGACCTTTGCCGATGTGGCCGGCATCGACGAGGCCAAGGACGAGCTGCATGAGATCGTCGACTTCCTGCGCGAGCCCGAGAAATACCTGGCGTTGGGGGCGAAGATTCCGCGTGGCGTGCTGCTCAGCGGACTTCCCGGCACCGGTAAGACGCTGCTGGCTCGAGCCGTCGCCGGGGAGGCCGGCGTGCCGTTCTTCCAGATGTCCGCTTCCGAGTTCGTGGAGATGATCGTCGGCGTCGGCGCCTCTCGCGTACGTGACCTGTTCGCTCAGGCCAAGGAAGCGGCGCCGGCCATCATCTTCGTCGACGAACTCGATGCCGTGGGCCGCTCCCGCTCTTCCGCGGGGCCGAACATCGGTGGCGGGCACGACGAGCGCGAGCAGACGCTCAACCAGATCCTGACCGAGATGGACGGCTTCGACGCCCGCACCGGCGTCATCGTGCTGGGCGCGACCAACCGGCCGGAGATCCTCGACCAGGCCCTGTTGCGGCCTGGGCGCTTTGACCGGCGGGTCGTCGTGCAGCCGCCGGACCGCGTCGGGCGCGAGGCGATCCTCAAGGTGCACACACGCTCGGTGCCCCTCGGACCCGAGATCGACCTCGGCCAGATCGCCTCCACCACACCCGGAATGGTCGGGGCCGACCTGGCCAACCTCGTCAACGAAGCCGCGCTGTTGGCCGCCAAACGCACCCATCCGGTGGTCAACCAGCAGGACTTCACGGACGCGCTCGAGCGGATCGTGCTGGGCGCCGCACGCAGCGTGGTGATCAGCGCCGAGGACCGCAAGCGGACCGCCTATCACGAGGCCGGCCATGCGGTGGTCGGGATGCTGACCCCCGGCGCCGATCCGGTCCGCAAGGTCTCGATCATCCCGCGCGGTCAGGCTCTGGGCGTGACCTTCTCCGCCCCGGACGCCGACCGGTTCAACCTCGACCAGCGCCACCTGCACGCGCAGATCAAGGTCGCGTTGGGTGGCCGCTGCGCCGAGGAGATCGTCTTCGGCGACCTCACCACCGGCGCCGAATCGGACATCCAGCACCTCACGCGGATCGCCCGCTTCATGGTCGGACGCTGGGGCATGAGCCGAGCGATCGGGCCGATTGCCGTGCTCCCCTCCGAGGGCTCAAGCATGCTGCTGCCGGGCGTGTCGGAGACCTCCGAGAAAACTCAGGAACTGGTCGACCATGAGGTGCGCCGCATCGTCGAGGAAGCGCATCGGGAAGTACTGACGCTGCTGCGCGACCACCGCCCGCAGCTCGACGAGCTGGTCACGCAGCTACTCGCGCACGAGACCCTCGACATGGCGGACGCCTACGCGGCCGTCGGACTGCCCAAACCCGTCCGCATCGAGGACCCGCCGCCGCCGGTCCTGGCCGACTGATCGGCCCGTCAGTCGCCCAGGTGGGTCATGCGCGCGAGGGCCTCATGGCATTCGACCACGCGCTGCTTGACCGCATCCGAGTCCGGACGGTCGTGGACCAGGTCCCAGGTGCGATCGGCGATCTCGCGCGCCTTCTCCGGGGTGGCCAGTTCCCAGAGCCGGTCCACCAGTCGCAGCTCGAACTGCTCGATCTGGGCGACGGGGTCGCCGGGCGGCATCTTCGGGAGTGGCTCCCCCGTGGTTTCGCGCCACATACCGGTGGCCACGAGCAGGCGGTTGCGCAGTTGAATCTGGTCCATCGGAGGCATGATCCTAGAGGCGTTGCCGATGTCGTGCGGCGTTGCCGATGGGGACGCCGCCGGCCGCGCGAGCGCCTAATCTGGCCGCGGTGCTGTTCGTAACCTGGAACGTCAACTCACTGCGCGTGCGGCTGCCGCGGGTTCTGGAGCTGCTCGAGACACGCCAGCCGGATGTCGTGGCGCTTCAGGAAACCAAGTGCACGCCGGAGAACTTCCCCCGGACCGAGATCGAGCAGGCTGGATACGAGGTCGTGCAACATTCGGGCGGCCAGTGGGCCGGTGTCGCGCTCCTGATCCGGCGCCCGCTGGCGCCGGAGCAACCCCTGTTGGGGCTGTCCGGAGACGCGGTGGCGACCGAGGCGCGCTGGTGCGAGGCCACCGTCTCCGGCGTGCGCTTCGTCAGCACCTACGTCCCCAACGGCCGGACGCTCGACAGCCCCGAGTTCCCGCGCAAGCTCGGGTTCCTGGAGGCGGCGGCCAAGCGGGCCGCCGCCATCCGTGGCGAGAATCTGGGTCTGGTCATCGGTGGTGACCTCAACATCGCCCCGGCCGACGCCGACGTCCATGACCCGGCTGCCTACATCGGCTCGACGCATGTCAGCCCGCCTGAACGCGCCGCGCTGACAACACTCATGCAGGCCGGAACGTTGATCGACGCCTTCCGGCACCTGCACCCGGACGAACAACAGTTCACCTGGTGGGATTACCGCGCCGGAAACTTCCACAAGAACCTCGGCATGCGCATCGACCTGGCGCTGGTCGGCCGCGAGATGGCCGACAGCCTGATGGCCTGCGGTATCGATCGGGATTTCCGCAAGGGCTTCAAGCCCTCAGATCACGCACCGCTCTTGGTCTGGCTCGGACTTTAGATAGCCTCGGTTCGGTGTCTGATCCCTCAGAGCTGACCAAACCGCACTCGGAGAACTTCCGCTCCGTGCTCGGCCGTCTGCCCACGGGTGTGGTGGTCGTCACCGGCGGCGAGCGCGCATTACCCAGCGGGCTCGTGGTTGGCTCGTTCATGTCGGTGTCGCTTGTGCCGCCGCTGGTGGCGGTGTGCGTGGCCAAGACCTCATCGAGCTGGCCGGCCATCGAGGCGGCCGGCGTCTTCTGCGCCAACGTCCTGGCCGAGGGCCAGGAGGAGTTGGCCCGCCGCTTTGCCATCTCGGGCGGCGACAAGTTCGCGGAGGTCGGCTGGTCACCGGCCCCGGCGACCGGCGCCCCGCTGCTGGACGATGTGGCCGCCTGGATCGACTGCCGGATCTACGAGCGCTATGAGGGCGGCGACCACTGGCTGGTGCTGGGCGAGGTACTCGAGCTCAGCGGACTGCGTGAGGGCGGCGCCCTGGTCTTCCACGGGGGGATGTTCCGCCCCCTTATCTGATCCGTGCTCGCTTCTTCGGAAACATTCACACGGGCTTCCGATGATCTAGGGCAATGCCACAGATCCTGGTTGTAGACGACGAGCCCGCGGTTCGACGCGCGCTCGAGCGGGCGCTGCGGCTCGAGAAGTATGAGGTGGAGCTGGCCGAGAACGGCGAGGAGGCGCTCGATCGCCTGGCCGAGCGGCCCGTCGATGCGGTCGTGCTCGACGTGATGATGCCGGGCGTGGACGGCCTGGAGGTCTGCCGGCGCATGCGCGCGGCGGGCGACAAGACACCGGTGCTGATGCTCACCGCGCGCAGACGCGATCGACGATCGCGTCCTGGGACTCGACGTGGGCGCCGACGATTACCTGGTCAAGCCCTTCGCCCTGCGCGAGCTGCTGGCGCGCCTGCGTGCGCTGCTGCGTCGCGCCGGCGACGACGGCGATGCCGTTGAGACGCTGCGCTTCACGGATCTGGTGCTCGATCCGGTGGCCCACGAGGTGTATCGGGGCGATCGTCTGGTCGAACTGTCCAAGACCGAGTTCCTGCTGCTCGAGTTGTTCCTCAAGCACCCCCGTCAGGTGCTCACACGCTCGACGATCTTCGAGAACGTCTGGGGCTATGACTTCGGTCCGACCTCGAACGCACTGGGCGTCTACATCGGCTATCTGCGCCGCAAGACCGAGGAGGGCGGGGAGTCGCGCCTGCTGCACACGGTGCGCGGGATCGGCTACGTCCTGCGAGACTGAGCGCTCGGGCATGCCGCTGCGCAGACGCATAAGCCTTGTGGCGGCGGCGACCGTGGCGGTCGCCGTGGCCATCGCCATCCTGATCTCGTACTTTGCCGTACGCAATCGGCTGCTCAGCCAGGTCGACAGCTCGCTGCGAGCGGAGGCCACGACGGTCCTCTCGAGTGGCCGGGTCAACCTGGGACACCCCATACCCCAGGGAGCGCCCGGCTCAGGCCTGGCTTACGAGCAGGTGGTTCTACCCAGCGGGCAGTACGAGTCCACCTCCAACGTCACTCTGCCGCACGGTTCGGTTGAACAGAGCGTGGCCGCGGGCACACGGGGCACCCTGCTGACCACCACCACGGTGGATGGGGTCCGGATGCGGTTGTACGTGGTCGGTTTGACCCTTCTCTATCCCCAGAACGGGCAGCCCACGGCTGCCTTGGAACTGGCCCAACCGCTCAACGCCGTCGACAGCGTCCTGCGCACTCTGCGCTGGACGCTCGCGCTGGTCTTCCTGCTGGTGGTCGGCCTGGCCGCCCAACTCGCCCGCATGGCCACACGGCGGGTGCTGCGCCCGCTCGCGGAGGTCACCGCCACGGTCCAGTTGATTGGCGAAACCGACGATCTCAGCCAGCGCATCGCCGTGCACGACGATGACGAGGTCGGCCAGCTGGCCACCAGCTTCAACGAGATGCTGGAGCGTCTGGAGAGCTCGCGGGCTCAGTTGGACGCCTCGGTCACCGCCCAGCGCCAGCTCGTGGCCGACGCCTCGCACGAGCTGCGGACGCCGGTGACCAGCCTGCGCACGAACATCGAGGTCCTCCTGTCCGGCGCCGAGCTCGATGACGAGGACCGCCATCGCCTGCTGACCGACGTCGTCGAGCAGAGCGAGGAGCTCAGCACGCTGGTCTCGGACCTGATCGAGGTCGCGCGCGGGGACACGCCCCCGACCAACGTCGAGGACATCCGCCTGGATCGGCTGGCCGAGGAGGCGCTGGACCGAGCTCGCCGCAACACTCCACAGGTCGACTTCCGGGAACACCTCACGCCCATGTGGGTGCACGGCAATCCCGAGCGCCTGATGCGCGCGGTCAACAATCTGCTCGACAACGCCGCCCTGCACGCCGGGCACGGAGGCCCAATCGAGGTGACCGTGGACGAGCTGGGCGTCACCGTGCGCGACCACGGCGACGGCGTGGCCGAGACGGATCTGCCGCACGTGTTTGACCGCTTCTACCGTGGCGCGAACTCGCGGGCCCAGCAGGGCAGTGGCCTGGGCCTGGCCATCGTGCACCAGACCGCCGCACAGCATCACGGAAGTGTCACGGTCACCAATGCGCCCAGCGGCGGCGCGATCTTCACCCTGAGCCTGCCGACCCGCCCGGCCACGGCGGATGATGGCAGCGGGCCTCATCCCGCGCGCCCGACGACCGTGGACGCGGGCGTGCGCTAACGCCTTCACGGCTAAAGCTGTGCGGTGAAGCGCCGAAAGAGCCTGATACGGGTCCGCGCTCGCCGCGTCGTGGCCCGGCTAAGACCACTTCAGGAGGCAGCCCATGTCGGAGGAAAGCCCTGCGCGGCAGCTGGTCGTTTTCACGCTGGGTGCCGAGCAGTACGCGCTCCCCATCGAGCACGTGCACGAGATCATCCGCTACAACGAGCCGCGTTCGGTCGCCTCGCCGATCGCCTGGGTTCGCGGAGTGATCAGCTTACGCGGCCACATTGTCCCGGTGTACGACCTGGCCGCTCGCCTCGGGCTCGAGTCCAGGCTGAGCCAGACCGCGAAGATCGTGATCGTCGAATCCGGCGAGGACACCGCCGGCGTCGTGGTTGACGACGTCGACGAGGTTCTGACCGTGCCGGAGACCGCTTTTGAGGAAGTACCCGGCGCCGACTCCGAGCTGATTGAGGCCATCGCCAAGCTCGGTGATCGCCTGGTCGTGCTGCTCAACCCCGGCACCATCCTCGGGGTCCTGGGCCAGCCGGCTGCGCAGGCGGCCTAACCGTCAACCTGGAGCCAGCCCCAGATGTCGATCCAGAGCCCGCCCCGTGTCGTCGTAGCCGACGACAGCGCGATGATGCGCCACATCGTCTCATCCTCGCTGTCACGGGCTGGGGTTCAGATCGTCGGCAGCGCCGCCAACGGCGACGAGGCGCTGGCCGCCTGTGAGCGGGAGCGGCCGGACGCCCTGATGCTCGACCTGTCCATGCCCGGCCTCGACGGTATCGGCGTACTCCGTGCCCTCCGTAAGGGCGGCCGCTCGGAGATGCCCGTCATCGTGGTCTCCGCCTTCTCCCCGACGCAGGGCGCCCGCGCGGTCGACGCCCTGGCCGAGGGCGCCTTCGACCTGGTGGCCAAGCCCGCCGTCGGTGAGAGCCTCGACGGCTTCGCCGAGGCGCTCGTGACCAAGCTCAGGGCCGCCACCAGCCGCCCGCGTGGGCTGATCTCCGGCCGCTCCGGGATCCGGCCGGCGCGTCGGCCGCTGCGCTCGAGTGTCTCGCGCGCCGTCCTGATCGCCACCTCCACCGGCGGGCCCAAGGCCCTGGCCGCGCTGATGCCGAAGCTTCCAGCCCCCCTCGGGGTGGGCACCCTGATCGTGCAGCACATGCCCCCGGGCTTCACCAAATCTCTGGCCGCCCGCCTCGATCAGGCCTCAGAGCTCAACGTCCGGGAGGCGCGATGGTGGCGAGACGCTCGATCCCCGGGTGGCTCTGCTGGCCCCGGGCGGCCAGCACATGCGCGTCGGGCCCGGAGGCCGCGTCAGCCTCAGCGACGAACCGGAGATCGGCGCGCTTCGCCCGCGCGCCGATCTGATGATCGCCGACGCCGCCCGGGCCTTCGGCGAGCGCACCCTGCTCGTGGTGATGACCGGTATGGGCAACGATGGGCTGGTCGGCGCCGGCGAGGTCAAGCGCCACGGTGGCCGCGTCCTGGTCGAGGCGGCTTCCACCTGCACGGTGTACGGGATGCCCAGGGCCATCGAGGAGGCCAAGCTCGCCGACGAGGTTGTGCCCCTGCACGAGCTGGCCGACGCGATCGCCGCGGAGGCTGCGGCATGACCGTCACCTCGGTCGATGACTACGTGGAATTCTGCGGCTTTGTCCGCCGGCTGACCGGCATCGATCTGGCTCAGTACAAGCGCCCGCAAATGGAACGCCGGCTTCGCACCTTCTACTCGAGCCAGGGCGTGGCCTCGTTGACCGATGCCACTGAGTGGCTGCGCGGCGATCCTCGCCACCTCGAGGAGCTACTGGACCGCATCACGATCAACGTCTCCCAGCTGTGGCGCAACCCTGAGCAGTGGAACGTCATCCAGCACCGCCTGCTGCCGGACCTGGCCAAGCGGGGCCAGGTCCGGGCGTGGAGCGCCGGATGTTCATACGGGGCGGAGTCCTACACGCTCGCGACGCTCTGCCAGGTGGCGCTGCCCGGCCACCGCGTCTCGATCGCCGGTACCGACATCGATCAGCGCATGATCGAGCGGGCACGCCTGGGCCTGTTCAGCCAGGAGGATGCGCGCACGGCTCCACCGGAGCTCCTCAAAGTCGGCTTTGACCGCGTGGCGGACGGCTGGAGAGCCAAGCTCAACCTGCGGTCGATGACGCGCTTCGACCAGGGCGATCTGCTTCAGATGCAGCCGCGGACTGGCGCTTACGACCTGATCCTCTGCCGCAACACGGTCATCTACTTCGCGGAGCCGATCCGGGACGAGGTGCATTCGCGTCTGGCCCGGGCGCTGCGCCCGGGCGGATTTCTCGTCGTCGGCTCGACCGAGCGCGTCTCCGCCCCGGGCGCGCTGGGCCTCGCCCCGCAACAGCCGTTCATCTATCGGAAGGCCTGATGGACACCTCCGAATACATGCCGATGTTCCTGGCCGAGGCGCACGAGCATCTCCAAGAGCTGAACCTGGCCGTCGTCGCCCTCGAGGACGACGCCTCGAACCGGGAGACGATCGACGGAATTTTCCGGATCGCTCATTCCCTCAAGGGCATGAGCGCGACCATGGGCTTTTCGGCCATCGCCGAGCTCACGCACGTGATGGAGGACGTCTTCGAGCTGCTGCGGCAGCGGACCGACGGACTGCACGAGGCAGCGATCACCACCGTCCTGGCCTGCCTCGACGCGCTCCAGGGCGCCGTGGAAGCCATCGAGCGGACCGGCAGCGAGGACCTCGTGCCCGAGCCGCTGATCGAGCAATTGCGCGAGCTGATCCGCGACCGCACTCCGGACCAGGCGGTCGACCGGGCTGGAGGCGCCCAGATCCCCGACCCCGCTGTTTTGGCCGCGGTGCGGGAGGCCGGTGGCCGCATCCTCCACGTGAGGGTGACCCTCGATCCCGATGTGATGATGCCCGCGGTGCGCGCGCACATGGTGTTCGCATCGCTGGGCTCGCTCGGCGAGACGATCGGCAGCATCCCCACGCCCGAGGCGGTTGAGAACTTCGAGGGCCGGGAGATCGAAGCGTGGGTGGTTTCCGACCACGCGGAGTCCGAGTTGGCCAAGAGCGCCACGCGAATATCGGACGTGGCGAGCGTCGAGGTCAGCCAGATGCCGGATGGTCAGCTGTCTTCACTCACCCCTCCCACGGTTTCCCCCGACGCCGTTCTAGTGGTGGAGGCAGATCGCACGCCCAGGGTCGTCCCGGGTCACTCCGCCGCACGCACGGTGCGTGTGGACGCCGAGCGCCTGGACACGCTGATGCACCTCATGGGCGAGCTCGTCATCCATCGCACCGCGGTGGAGGCCTATACGGCCGGCATCGACTCCCCGGAGTTGCAGCATGCTGTCCAGAACCTGACGCGCAGCTCGCAGGCACTGCAGTCGATGGTGATGCAGGTCCGAATGATCCCGGTGGATGTGGTGTTCATGCGCTTCCCGCGGCTCGTGCGCGACCTCTCCACCCAGCTGGGCAAGGACATCGAGCTTGATCTGGTCGGCCGTGACACCGAACTCGACCGCACGGTGATCGATTCCCTGGGCGACCCGCTGGTTCACCTGGTGCGCAACTCGCTGGACCACGGCATCGAGCCCCCGGACGTGCGCGCCGCGGCCGGAAAGCCGCGAACCGGCACCCTGACCATCGCCGCGCGCCACGCGGGCGGTAGCGTGGTCATCGAGGTGCGCGACGACGGTCGAGGGGTCGACCCGGAGGCGATCGCCCGGCGGGCTATCGACCGTGGGCTGATCGCTCCGGAGGCGGCCGGGCGCATCGACACCCAGGAGGCCATCGAGCTGCTGTTCACCCCTGGCTTCTCCACCGCGGAGGTGACGAGCGACATCTCGGGCCGCGGGGTCGGCCTGGACGCCGTGCGCACCAAGATCCGCGAGCTCGGCGGCGAGGTCCTCATCGAATCGGTACCCGGTCGGGGCACGAGCGCTCAGATCCGGCTCCCGCTCACCTTGGCCATCGTGTCCGCTCTGCTGGTGGACGTCGCCGACGCGCCGTTCGCGATCCCGATAGACCGGGTCGAGCGCACACTGCGACTCGGCGAGCACACGGTTGCGCAGATAGCCGGGCGCCGCGTGCTATCGCTCGAGGACGGCGTGATCCCGCTGCTGGAGGGCGCGGCCACCTTCGGTCGTGCCGCCGCGGGCGAGCACGACCTGGTGGCGATCGTCCGCGGCCAGGACAAGCGCATCGGCCTGACCGTGGATGAGCTCGTGGGCCAGCGTGAGCTGGTCACCCGGCCGCTCCCGGCCATCGTGTCCGACGGGCAGCCCATCTCGGGCGGCGCCATTCTGGCCGATGGCCAGATCGCGCTGATCGTGGACTGCGACGCACTCACCGTCGCCCGTTGACCCCTGTCTGATCCCTCTGGACACCCCTGCCAACTTGAAACTGCACATGCTCACCACAACCACTCCGAGGAGCGACCAGTGACCGGCCGCCTTTCCGATATGCAGCTCGACGCGCTGCGCGAGCTCGCGAATATCTCCGCCGGCCCGGCGGCGACCTCCCTGTCGCAGCTGCTGGGGCGAGACGTCGATCTGAACGTGCCCAATGCCTTTGCCCTGCCGTTGGCCGACGCGGTCGACGCCGCGGGTGACCCCGGGCAGGAGGTCACCGGCATCGTGCTCGGGGTCGAGGGCGAGGTCTGCGGCGCCATCCTCCTGCTCGTGGCGCCCGAGGGAGCGGCCACACTCTGCCGCCTGCTCGGCGTCGAAGCCGGGAGCGACCTCGGTGACTCGGCCTTGGGCGAGATCGGCAATATCTTCGGGGCCGCGTATCTGACAGCGCTCGGCTCCATGACCGGAGTGTCGATGCTGCCGGGCCCACCCCAGGTGATCAGCGATCTGCTCGGAGCGATCGTGGCGACTGTGCTCGCCGGCGCCGTCGGCCAAGGCGATCTCGCCCTCGTGCTCGATACGGAGCTCAACATCGCCGGCGAGCCCTGCGAGCTCTCGTTCCTGCTGTTGCCCGACGCCGACGGGGTCCAGGACCTCCTGGCCCCGCTGGGCCTCGCCGAAACCACGGCGTAAGCGGTCCGCAGCCTCATGGAGAATGTGCGCATGGGTGAGCTTGCCGTGTCGGATACGGTCGGAGATGAGCTCGTCGCCATCGGCCTGGGCTCTTGCATCGGGCTGGCCTTGGTGGACCGTATGGCCAATGTGGCCGGCCTCGCGCATGTCGTGCTGCCCGAGTCGCAGGGCCAGACCGAACCCAGGGCGAAGTTCGCTGACCTCGCCGTCCCGGACCTGATCGGACGGCTGGTCGGCGCGGGAGCGGCGCGGCGGCGGGTTGAAGCCGTGCTGGTGGGCGGTGCGCGGATGTTCAGCGTCGGCCCCAGCCTGGACATCGGTGCCCGCAACGCCGAGGCGGTGCGAGAGGCTCTGGCCAAGGAGGGGATCACCATCCGGGCGGAGGAGATCGGCGGCAACCGCGGCCGCACGGCACGCGTAACCGTGGGGGCGGAGGTCACCTCGCAACTGGCCGGCGGCACCCGTACCTCGCTGCTCTCACTGGCCGGCCCGGGCCGGACGGCGGTCCAGGTCGGAGCAGCCCATGACCGAAGCCCGCGACCCGAAGCCCGCGACCCGAAGCAGATCGCCCCCGGCCTCGAGCCCGCCAAGTCCGGCTCCACTGAACGTACGAAAGGAAGCATTGGAAATGGCCCGTGTACTCATAGTCGATGACGCAGCCTTCATGCGAAAGCTGCTGACTGACGCGCTCACCAACGGGGGCCACGAGGTCGTCGGCGAGGCCGGCAACGGCATCGAGGCCGTGGCTCGTTGGCAGGAGCTCCGCCCCGAGTTGACGACGCTCGACATCACCATGCCCGAGAAGGACGGCCTCGCCGCCCTGGCCGAGATCATGGCGATCGACCCCTCGGCGAGGATCATCATGTGTTCTGCGCTCGGCCAGGAGAGCAAGGTCCTGGAGGCCGTGAAGCTCGGCGCCAAGGACTTTGTCGTCAAGCCGTTCCAGCCACCTCGGGTGCTCGAGGCGGTGGAAAAGGCCCTGGCCTGAGGGCAACGCCCCACCGCCGATTAGGCGCGGCGCGAGGGTCAATCCCAGCGGTGACGGCCGGCCCGCAGCGCCCGCAGCTCCGAGACACCGTAGGGCTCGCGGACAGGCTCTCCCGGAGCGCCGCCGACGGCCCGCGGAAGCAGCCGCACCGGTTCGGCGCGACGCTCGACGCCCCCGGAGCCATCCGCCTCGATCCGCACCACTCGGGCCCCGGCGCGTGAGACCACGCATTCCTCCAGTTGCGTTCCCCGGTAGACGAGCGCGGCTCCGTCGTCAGCCGCGTACCCCGGGGCCAGGGCACCGGTGCCCACCGCCTGTTCATATACGGGCAGGCGCTCCGCCTCCCCGTCGAGATGCACCGACAGCGAGCCGGGCAGCAGGCCGATTCCGTGGACAACCTCGGGCTGGCCGCCGCTCAGCGACACCCCACCCTCGAACCAGCACATCGCGCCGGCGCTCAACCCCGCGAGTACCATGCCACGGTGCCAGGCCGTCCGCATCGCCTCGTCGATCCCGTGCTCGCGCCAGATGGCCAGCATGTTGCGCATCGAGCCGCCGCCGATGTACAGCGCGTCCTGAGCCAGGATGTGGGCGACCGGGTCGATGCGATCACGTCCGAGATGAAACAGCGAGAGGATCGACGGCTCGCAGGGCCAGTCCCCGAAACGCTCATGAAAGCGCGTGACCTGGTCGCGGGGGTCGCCGCTGGCCGTGGGCAGAAAACAGATGCGCGGCACCTCCCGGCCGGTGAGCTCGAGCACGAAGCGGTCCAGGGCATCGCTGTGGTCGTGCGCAGGCATGGTGAAGCCGCCACCCCCCATGGCCAGGATCCGGCGCGGATCCTCCACGTCAGGCAGCCAACGCGGCGTCACGCAGCTCAGCCATTGCGCTGAGCCCGAGGTGGCGCACCGGGAGCGCCGCTTCGGCCGCCATCCCGTTCGGGCCGCGGCTGACCAGGGTCGCCGTCGCCCCGGGCCGCGAGGAAACGACCTCGGCCAGTTCGGTGCCGACGAAGTGCAGCGCCGCCGAGTCGCCCACCCCGTAGCCGGCCGGCATGCCCTCAGCCACCGCATCCAGGTAGGCCTCCCGCCGCCCGCGCTCCTCGTTGTAATGCACCGCGCAGCTGAAGGGCAGCAGGCCGAGCGCCTGGATTTCGCGGGCCGGACCCTCGTGAAAGCCGCTCAGCGCATGGTCGAACCAGCACAACGCGCCAGCCGAGCCGCCGCACAGGATCACCCCGGCCTCCCAGGCCTCGCGCAGAATCTCATCGAAGCCGTGCGCCCGCCACGTGCCGAGCAGCGAGACGAGGCTCCCGCCGCCCACGTAGATCAGATCCTGGGCCAGCAGGTGCGCACGCGGGTCCCCCACTCCGGTCTCGCGCCGGAACAGCGAGATGTGCGACGGCTCGCAGTGCTCGGACGAGAACGCCCGGTAGAAGCGCACGACATAGTGGTCGGCATCCCCGCTGGCGGTGGGCAGGAAGCAGACGCGCGGCCGCTCCGCGCCGGTGAGGCCGAGCGCGAAGTCATCGAGCAGGGTGTTCCCCCACTCCATGGAAAATCCGCCGCCGCCAAAGGCCACGATCTGCCGAGGTCTGAGCTCCATCCGCCAGGAGCGTATGGTCGCCGGCGATACCGGTCTTTGGCCCTGGGGCCAAACTTGGCGCCTCAGAACGGTTCTTCGGGCGCCTGAGCGAACTGCCGGTAGAGGCCGGTGACGATGAACACCGTCTGCTCGGCGATGTCCACGGTGTTGTCGCCGATGCGCTCGAGGCAGCGGGCCACCAGCACCATGAACATGGCCCACTCGCGCAGTTCCGGGTCGTCCCCCACGTCGACGGCGCGCCGAAAGATGTCACGATTGAGCCGGTTGACCTCCTGATCCTGGCGCACCAGATCGGCCGCCAGGGACACGTGGCGCGTGTGGAAGGCGTCACGCGCCTGCAGCACCTCCTGGCGGACGATGATGCCCATCCTCTCGATCCACTCGAGGATCGTCGGATCCTTGGGTGCCTCATAACCGGAGAGCGGCACCAGCTTGGCCATGTTCGCGCACTGGTCGCCCATCCGCTCGATGCAGCGGATGCTGTGCAGCAGCGCGGAAGCCAGCCGCAGGTCGTCCAGGAACAGGGCCTGGCGCCCGAGCAGAGACAGCACGCCCTGATGAACCTCGACGTAGCGTCCGTCGATGCGGCTGTCATCGGCCGCGACCATCCCGGCGAGCTCGATGTCCTGGTAGTTGATCGCCTCCAGCGCGCGGTCGAGCTGGGAGACCACGAGGTCCAGACCGCCCATCACCTGTTGCTCGAGCCGGTTCAGTTCATCGCGAAACCAGGCCTGCTGCGGCGGATGACGCCCCGTCGCCGGCCTATCGGTCTCAGCCATCGTTGTCTGCTCACCTCGCTCGCGGTTGGAGCAGTGATCATGCCATCGGCTCGATCGGTTGTCTTGGCTCGGCGGCAAGCCGGTAGCCAAAACCGAAGTGCGTGTGAATGAAGCACCACGCGGGCAGCGCGGTCTCGAGCTTCACGCGCAACTTGCGGACGTACACGTCCACCGAGCGGTCTCCCGGCCGCATCGAGCGCTCCCACACGAGCTCGAACAGCTCCTCACGCGACACGATTCGGTCCGCCCGCCGGGCGAGCTCGGTGAGCAGCCGCAGTTCTCGCAGCGACAGCGTGAGCGTGTGGCCATCGACCCGGGCCAGATGCTCGTCCGGCATGATCTCGAGCGGCCCGTTGCTGAGGAATTCCGGGCGCTCGGAGGTGCTGACGGACATGCCCTGATGCTGACAAGCGGAGCGCAGTCGGCGTTACCGACTCGTGAACCACCTGTGAACAAGTTGTGACCGGGTTGTTTCCGGCCGTCTCAGCGCCGGCCCGGCTCCCGCTGGAGCCGGCCGGCGACGGGCCGCGCTGGCCCGGCGTCAAACGGCGATGGCCGCAGGCAACTCGGTTGGGCCGACAGCCTCGACCACCGGCTCGGCCTCATGCTGCGCTTCGCCACCGTCCTGCTCGGGTGCGAACCGGTAACCGACGCCGAAGTGCGTATGGATGTAGCTCCACACCGGCGAGGCGGTACGCAGCTTCTGGCGGAGCTTGCGCACGAAGACGTCGACCGAGCGGTCGCCGTGAGCCATCGCGTAACCCCACACGCGCTCGTAGATCTCCTCGCGCCGCAACACCCGATCCGATTGCGAGAGCAGATGCAGGATCTCAAATTCCCGAGCGGTCAGCTCGAGGCTCACGCCGTGCGCGTACGCCTGGTAGAGGTCGGGCCGGACCATGATCTCGCCGATCGTGGTGGCCGCCTCGATCTGCGGCATCTCGGTGCGACGGTGCCGGCGGATGGCTGCCTCAATCACGCAGATCAACTCCTCCGCGTGGCAGGGCTTGCTCATCCAGGCGTCGGCGCCGAGCCGCAGGCCGCGCACGCGCTGCGCCACCGACGACGGTCCGGTGCAGACGATCACAGCGAGCCCGGGAAGGCGACCGCAGACGCGCTCCAGGTACTCCCAGCTGCCCGGGCCGAGGACGGCCAGGTCAACCATGAGCGCATTCAGCCGCATTCCCACGAGCGCATCTACCGTGACCGCGCTGGACAGACCTCGCAGTTCCCAACCGAGCGCGTCCAGCCGGTTGGACAGGACCTGCATGAAGCCTGGGTCACGGTCGATGACTGCAAGACGCAGGCGGCTGTTGGCCCGTTGAGCCGCAGCGCTGGCTGCGTGGCCCATGAGCGCGTCCCTTGCATCAGGCGACATGACTGGCAGCATAAGTGCTCTCGCGGCCAAGCCTGCGCTTCCACGGGGTCTGGTCACAGGATCTTTACACGCAAAGTGCACCGATTCATGCGCAGGCCGTTCTGCGCAACCTCTTATGGGCAATCTGTAATGTCCGCGCCCATGGCGTCCCGAAAAGAGCAAAAAGAACAGGCGCGTGCGACGCGCCTCGCACAGGAAGAGGCCGCGGCGGCCAACGCGCAGCGCACGCGCCGCATTCAGATCTTCGGTGGCGCCATCGCCATCGCGGTGATCGTGATCATCGTTGCGGTCGTCGTCTCGACCAGCGGTGGCGGGTCCGCCATCAAGCCGGAGAGCCCGGAGGCCAAGACGGCCGTCAAGCACGTCAACAGCATCCTGGCTGGAATTCCGGAGTCGGGGAACACGCTCGGGAACCCCAAGGCCAAGGTCACCATCACTGAGTACGGCGACCTGGAATGCTCGGTCTGCGACGTGCTGGCCGCTCCGGCCAGCTTCAAGAACCCGGAGGGCGAGTCAGGCTCGGGCTGGGAGGACCAACTCATCACCCAGTACGTCCGCACGGGTAAGGCCAAGCTGGTCTACAAGTCGCTCGAGACCGCCTCGGGGCAGAACCCCGATACCAGCGCTTTCGCGCAGCAGCAGGTGGCGGCCGAGGCGGCCGGCCTGCAGGGCAAGGAGTGGTATTACGTCGAGCTGATGTACAACCAGCAGGGCGCCGAAGGCAACAACTACGTCAGCGAGAGCTACCTCGAGGGGTTGGCCAAGGAGATCCGCGGCCTGAACTTCAGGAAGTGGATGTCCGACCGCAAGCTGGCCAGTCTCAAGACCCAGCTCAGCACCGACAGCCAGCAGGGCATCAGCGTCGACGGCGGCCCGGCCAACGCGTCAACGCCGACCGTCGTGGTCAGGGGCCCGAAGGGTGCCGCCTCCCCGATCGTCGGTCTTCCGCAGGGCGGGTACACCACGTACGTAGACGCGATCAAGACCGTCGGGTAGCTCCATCGCCACAACCCGTCCCAGTCCGTCGCCACGCATGAGCCTCCCGATCAAGTTGGCCGACACCAGCCGGCTGACGCGGGTGGTCCTCGTGATCGCGCTGATCGGCACGCTCGAGGCCGGGTACCTGACCTACGTCCACTACCACCTCGGCGCCCTGGCCTGCATCGGCGCCCACCACGGGGTGTCGACGTGTGAGAAGGTGCAGTCGTCGGTCTACTCGAAGCTGGCCGGCATTCCGGTGGCCTGGCTGGGTCTGTTCGGGTACCTGGGGATTCTCGGTTCGCTGCTCGTGAAGGGCGAGCTCGGACGTGCGGCGGGTTTCTGCATCGCTCTCATCGGCTGCGGCTTCAGCCTGTACCTCACCTACCGTGAGCTGTTCACGCTCAAGGAGATCTGCGAGTGGTGCGTGGGCAGCGCGGTGCTGATGACGATCCTGGCCGGGCTCACCGCCACGCGCTTCCTGCGGGGGGAACCAGCCGTTTAGCCGCGCCCCGCCGGGCGGCCGCTCAGAGGAAACCGAGGCGTGAGCGGTTATCGGCTTCTTCACAGGCGCTTCTCCGAGTCGTCACGAGTCCCCGGCCCCGGGGGGCGATCCTCGTGCCATGCATCTTCCCGCCAGCGGCGAGGGAGTCCTCGCCCGCACGAATCTGATCTATGTCGGCCCGCTCGACCGTGAGCATCGCGTGCACGAGCTGGCCGACGCATGCCTCGCCGCGCACGAGCGCGACCCGCGCCTGCACCTGCTCGTGGCCGGTGACGGAGGCGAGCGCGCCGCCCTCGAGCACCGCCTCGGGCGCGTGGCGACCTTCCTGGGCACGCCCGATGGTGCGCAACTGCAAGAGCTGACGCACAGCGCCGACCTGCTGATCTCGCCCACCACCGCGGCCGATACCGCGGACACGATCCGGGCGGCACAGCGCAGCGGCCTGGCCGTCCTGGCCGTCGACGGTGGCCGCGCGGCGGAGCTGATCGAGAACGGGCGCAGCGGTTTCCTGGTCCCTGACGATCCGGTGGCCCTGGTCGATGCCATCCGCTGGTTGTCCCGGCGGGCCACCCTGCGTGAGCGGCTGGCCACCGGCGGCCGTCTCGCTTCCGGAGGGGCCCTCCCGTCCGGTCTGGAGCGGATCATGAGTGCATGAGCTGGAGGACCACCCGGGCGGCCGCACTGGCCGGCACCGAACCGCGCCATGTCGCGGTGGTGGACCTTGGCTCCAACTCCTGGCGACTGGTGATCTACAGCTACGGCGATGACGCGGGACGCAACTGGTGGAAGCAGACCGATGAGCTCTACGAGTCTGTGCGCATCGGCAGCGGCCTGGCCGCGACCGGCGCTCTCAGCGACGCTGCCATGGACCGCGGCCTCGAGACGCTGACCATCTTCGCCCGCTTCTGCCGGGCCAACCGTCTGGACGACGCCGACGTTCACGTCTTTGCCACCAGCGCCATTCGCGACGCCAGCAACCGCGAGTCATTTCTGCGGCGCGTGCGCGAGGCGACCGGCTACGGCGTCGAGGTGCTCTCCACCCGCGAAGAGGCCCACTACGGATACGTTGCCGCGGCCAACAGCACAACGATCTCCGACGGCGTCGTGCTCGACATCGGCGGCGGCAGCCTGCAGCTGACCCGGGTTGATGCACGTGAGGAGCGTGACGTCGCATCCTTCCCGGTGGGCGCCGTACGCATGACCGAGTCGTTTCTGTCCGACTCCGATCCGGACCGCCCGGCGCGCAAGAAGGATCTGCAGCGGCTGCGCAGCCATGTGGCGGCCGAGCTCGAGCAAGCCGGGTGGCTGGCCAACCACGGCGGCCGCCTGGTCGGCACCGGCGGCGCGGTGCGCAACCTGGCGGCGGCCGCGCAACGCGCGCAGTTCGGCTCCTCGGGCGGGATCGACATCGGGATTCAGGGCTACGTCGTCAGCGCCGAAGCCCTCGATGAGCTCGTCAGCACACTGGCCGGGCTGCCCGTGGGCGAGCGGCGGACCGTGCCCGGGATCAAGCCGGGACGCGGCGACATCATCCTGGCCGCCGCGGTCACGTTGCAGACGGTCGTCCAGCACGGAGGCTTCGCCGGTATCGAGGCAACCGAAGCTGGTCTGCGTGACGGGATATTCCTGGCCCGCACGGTGCTCGGAGAAGAGCACCCGTTGTTCTCCGACGTGCGTCGGGCCGCCGTGCGCAACCTGGCGACCCAATACGAGTCGGACCTTCCCCACACGGAGCACGTGGCCCGCCTGGCCCTGCAGATGCACGAGTCGCTGGTGGAGGGCGGGCTGCTCGAGGCGCGGCCGGGCGAGGCCGAGCTGCTCTGGGCCGCGGCGATGCTGCACGACGTCGGCATGACGATCTCCTACGGGGACCACCACAAGCATTCCCGGTACCTGATCGTCAGCGCCGAGCTGCCCGGCTTCGACCCGCGCGAGCGCGCCCTGATCGCGCAGATGACGCGGTATCACCGCAAGGGCGTACCCAAGCTCGGCGAGTGGGCCAAGCTCGGCCGTCCGGGCGATGAGGCGATGCTCGAGCGCTGCTCGGTCATCCTGAGACTGGCCGAGCACCTGGAACGTGGGCGCGATCAGTCCGTCAACCAGGTGCGACTCAAGACCAACGGTGACGGAGTGGCCCTGCATCTGCATGCCCAGGGCGACCTCACGCTGCCGCGCTGGAGCGTCGAGCGCTACGGCGACGATGAGGCCTTTGAGCGCACGTTCCACCGCCCCCTGGTGATCGGGTGACACGCACGGAATCCTGTTGCCGCGCGGGCAGCGCAGCGTAGTCTTCGTCTCATGATCTGGTTGTTGCGTCATGCCGAGGCAGCCGAGGGACGTCCGGATGAGGCGCGTCCTCTGACCCAACGCGGGCGTGAGCAGGCCCGGATCGCCGGGGTCGCCCTGGCCCGGCTCGGCGTGCACCTCGACGCTTGTCTCTCGAGTCCCAAGCGGCGGGCGATGGAGACCGCGCAACTCGCCTGTAAGCCACTCGGCCTCGAGATCGTCACCGAACCGGCGCTGGCCGGGTCGACGTATGAGCCCGAGCAGCTGGCGGCCGGCCGCGGCGACGTGGTGCTGGTCGGCCACAACCCCGCGATGCCGGCGGTGCTGCGCGATATGACCGGTGCGCGGGTGCATCTGCGCAAGGGAGGCATCGCCGCGGTGCACCGAGGCGAGCTGGTCGTGCTGATGACACCTGGCGAGCTGGCAGCGATAGCCGGTGAGGGAGCCGATTCGTGACCGACTCGGTGCTGGCCGAAGCCCAGACCGGCGAGGCGGGCGAGCCCGACCTTCGCAACCCGTCGCTCTACATCAGCCGTGAACTGTCCTGGCTCGCCTTCAACGAGCGCGTGCTCGAACTGGCCGAGGATGAGACCGTGCCGTTGTTTGAGCGGCTGAAGTTCCTGGCCATCTACACCTCGAACCTCGACGAGTTCTACATGGTGCGGGTCGCCGGCCTGCACGAGCAGATCGAGGCGCGCGTGGATCGCCGCTACCCCGACGGTCTCACGCCCACCGAGCTGATGGAGGCGATCGCCGGCAAGGCACGGGCGCTCGATCGGCGTCATGCCCGGCAATTCAGCGACTCGATTCGGCCGGCGCTGGCCGCTGAGGGCATCCGGATCGTCTCCTGCGCCCAGTCCGGGGCCTCCTCCGAACAGCTCAAGCGGCACTTCCTGGAGCACATCTTCCCCGTCCTGACCCCGCTGGCGATCGGACCAGGCCGGCCCTTCCCCTACATCTCGAACCTCTCGCTCAGCCTGCTCGTGCATCTCCACGACCCGGTCCCCGAGACCGAGCTGTATGCCCGCGTGAAGGTGCCCAAGGAGGTGCTGCCCCGATTCGTGGAGATTTCCAAGGGCACGTTCGTGCCGCTCGAGGACATCATCGCCGAGCACCTGGACACTCTCTTCCCCGGGATGGAGGTGGTGTCCCACAGCCTCTTCCGGGTCACACGCGACGCCGACTTCGACATCTCCGATGAGGCCGATGACCTGCTGGCCGCCGTGGAGGATGAGCTGCGCCGTCGCCGCTTCGGCGAGGTCGTCCGACTCGAGGTTTCCAGTGACATCGAGCCCAACATGCGCGAGCGCCTGGTCGACTGGCTGGAGTTGGAGGACAACCAGGTCTACAACGAAAAGGGCATGCTCGACCTCAGCGATCTCTGGCAGATCGTCAGAATCGACGGCCATCCCGAGTTGCGTCAGCACTCATGGACGCCGCTGACCCACCCGGCCCTGCGGCCCCGTCCCGAGGACACCGGCGACCAGCCGGACATCTTCGCCCAGATGCGGGAGGGCGAGTTCCTGGTCCATTACCCCTACCACTCATTCTCCGCCAGCGTGGAGCGGCTGGTGCGCCAAGCCGCCGAGGATCCAAACGTGCTCGCCATCAAGATGACCGTGTACCGGACATCCGACGACTCGGCGCTGGTTCCGGCGCTGATCACCGCGGCCGAGAACGGCAAGCAGGCCGTATGCATGGTGGAACTCAAAGCGCGCTTCGACGAGCGCCAGAACATCCGTTGGTCGCGTGAACTCGAGGAGGTCGGCGCGCACGTGGTCCACGGCATTCCCGGTCTCAAGACGCACGCCAAGGCGATCCTCGTGGTCCGTCGCGAGCACAACGAGGTCCGTCACTACGTGATGATCGGCACCGGCAACTTCCACGCCAAGAACGCACGCCTGTACGAGGATTTCGGCTACTTCACCACCGACCGCGAGATCGGCCAGGAGGTGGCCAACCTGTTCAATGCCCTGACGGGCTATGCCCACCCCCGGCGCGGCCGCAAGACGCTGGTGGCTCCCGACTCCATGCGCGAGCCATTGCTCGAACTGATCGAGCGCACGGCACAGGCCCGACGGGAGGGCAAGCCTGCCCGCATCCGCCTGAAGATGAACTCGCTGGTGGACCAGGGCTGTATCGAGGCGCTCTACCGCGCCTCTCGGGCCGGGGTGCCGATCGATCTCAACGTGCGCGGAATCTGCTGCCTGACACCGGGTGTGCCCGGTATCAGCGAGACCATCAACGTGGTTTCAATCGTCGGCCGCTTCCTGGAGCACTCGCGCATCTACTCGTTTGAGTTCGGCGACGAGTGCGGCATGTACATCGGCTCGGCCGACATGATGCCGCGCAACCTGGACTCGCGGGTTGAACTGCTCGTGCCGATCGAGCGGCCGGAGCTGCGTGCGGAGCTCAACGACACACTCGACCGGTGCCTGGCGGACGACACCAACGCCTGGACGCTGGGCGCCGACGGCGGCTGGACACGCCGGCCGCGAGGCGCCCGCTCGGTCCATCGAGAGTTGATGGAGCGGACACAGGCCAGCGCCGTACCCACGATCAGCTGAGAGCGCCTGAGCCGGCGGCACATACCAGTTAGCCCGCGGTAGGTGCCGCCGCCGGGCGGACCGGCGGTTACGGTTAGCCGGCGGTGGGTGCTGCCGCCGGGCGGTTGCCCAGAGTCACCTTGAGGTGGCTGGTCTTGTGGCGCGGGGTGACCACGGTCAGAGTCACGGTGTCGCCGGGCTTGAAGCCGCTGATCACCGAGATGAAGCCGTTGCTATTGGGGATCGAGGTGCCGTTGATCTTGGTGATCACATCGCCGCTGACCAGGCCGGCCTTGGCGGCCGGCGATCCGGCCACGACCGCACCGGTCGGACAGGTGGCACCGCCCGCGGTGGCGATCTGAGCCCCGGGGGTGCTCGGCGAATCGTTCAGGCAGACGCCGACGTAGGGGTGCTCGACCTTGCCGCCGGCGATGATCGTCTCGGCAACCTGAGCGTCGGTGTTGGCCGGGGTGGCGAAGCCGACGCCTGAGCTATCCCCGCTGCTGGTCTGGATCTGGTCGTTCAGGCCCAGCACCTGGCCGCCGGCATCGAGCAGGGGACCGCCGGAGTTGCCCGGATTGATGGCCGCGTCGGTCTGGATCGCGCCCGGAATCGTGTAGTTGTTCGGCGCCGTGATGCTGCGTCCCACCGCGCTGACGATGCCGGCGGTGGTGGTCTCCGGCAGGCCGAAGGGGCTGCCGATCGCCACCACGGGATCGCCCACCTGGGCCTGGTTGGAGTTCGCGAAGGCGATCGGATGCAGCTCGGACGCCTTGACGTCGACCTTGATCACGGCGACGTCGGTGGACGGATCGGTGCCGAGCACCTTGGCCGCGGCGCTGACCCCGTCCTGGAAGTTCACGCGGACGCTCGTCGCGTCGGCCACGACGTGCTCGTCGGTGAGGATGTCGCCCTGCTTGTTGAACACGACGCCGGCCCCCTCATCCTGCGTGCTCTGGGACGGCGTGCTGAAGAAACCGTTGCTGGACCCCTGTTGCACCGAGTTGACGACGATGTCGACCACGCCAGGACTGTCCATCTTGTAGAGCTGGTTGACGCTGAGACCACTTATCGTCTTCCTGGAGGCCGTCGGAACCGAATTGGTGCTCGGGGAGGCCACCGGCTCGATCACCGTCTTGGTCGTGCCGCCATTGGCCACCAGCAACGCGACGACCGCACCGGCGACCGCACCGGCGATCACGGGCAGAACTTTCATGATTCGGGTCATGGCGATGATGTTCTCCTGTCGAAGCTCTACTCGGTTCTTACCGTCTGCCCTGATCGTGGCGTCGCACTGCTAGAGCTTCGTAAGAGTCGTGTGGCGCGGCGGGCCCAGACCGCGACCGCCGCCCCGCGTGACGCGAAATCCGTCAGCACAAGATAATCGGCATATGTCAGCCAAAGCAGACCTGGTTGGTCCGGCCCGCCAGCCGAGCGCGATCGCCGCCAGCAGCTTCGACCTCACCCCGACCGACGAGCAGCAGATGCTGGTCGAGGCGGTGGGCGATTTTGCCCGCAAGCTGGTCCGACCTGCGGCGCTGGCGGCCGACTCGGCTTGTGCCACACCGCCCGAGCTGCTGGCCATGGCCACCCAGCTCGGCCTGACCGCGCTCGGAATTCCCGAGGCTCACGGTGGCGTGCTCGAGCACCGCTCAACGGTCTCGAGTGCGCTCATCGCCGAGGCGCTGGCCCAGGGTGACATGGGTATCGCGCTGGCCTGCTTGGCGCCGGGGGGCGTAGCCACCGCGTTGGGCCTCTGGGGAGACGCGGCCCAGCAGGCCGCCTACCTCCCGGCCTTCGCCGGGGACTCTCCCCCGGCCGCGGCGATCGCCATCTCCGAACCGCGCGTGCTCGACGACCCCTTCCGGCTGCGGTCCCGGGCCCGGCGCACGCCGGCGCGCGACTTCGTACTGCACGGAGCCAAGGCGCTCGTGCCAAGGGCGACCGAAGCTGAGCTGCTGCTCATCGCGGCCGACCTCGAGGGTGTTCCGTCCCTGTTCATCGTGGAGGCGCAGACGGCTGGGATGACCTTGACCGCAACGCCCGCGATGGGAGTACGCGCCGCCGCGACCGGGCAGGCGACGTTTGCCGAGATGACGCTCCCCCGGAGCGCGTTGCTCGGCGACTCTGACCCTCAGGTTTACCGTGAGCTCGTTGCCCTGGCCCGACTCGGCTGGTGCGCGCTGGCCGTGGGCACCGGGCAGGCCGTGCTGGATTACACAAGCGCCTACGTCAACCAGCGGTTTGCCTTCGGCGAGCCGATAGCCAATCGGCAATCGGTGGCCTTCATGGTGGCCGACATCGCCATCGAGGTGGAGGCGCTGCGGCTGGCCACCTACCGGGCCGCGCGCCTGGCCGAGACCGGCCGCGAATTCACCCGTGAGGCCGGGCTCGCGCGTGCGCTGGCCGCTCGACACGCCACCCGGATCGGCTCCGACGGCGTACAGCTGCTGGGCGGGCACGGTTACACCAAGGAACATCCGGTGGAGCGCTGGTACCGGGATCTGCGGGCCGCTGGAATGATGGAGGGAGCGCTGGCGCTGTAGCGCCGGTGTCTGGAGACCCGGATGATCAACCTCGAAATCCCCGAGAAGCTCGAAACGCTCACCTACCAGGCGCACATGGCCGCCCTGCACGTGCTGCGCCCGATCTCGCGTAAATACGACAGCGCCGAGCATGCCTATCCGGTGGAGCTCGACACGCTGGCTGAACTCGTCGCCCAGGCCAATGCCGCTCAGGCCGGCCTGAACACGAATGACTCCCCGGGGACACCCGTGGCCGACGGCCCGGCCGACGGCAGCGTGAACGGACGCAGTCTGGCCAGCCTGGTCGGCCTGATCGAGATGTGCTGGGGTGACGTCGGCCTGATGCTGACGATGCCGCGCCAAGGCCTCGGCCAAGCCGCCATCCGGGCAATCGCCACCCCGGAGCAGCTCGAGCGCTTCGGGGGCAAGTGGGCGGCCATGGCGATCACGGAGCCGGAGGCCGGCTCGGATTCGGCCGCCATCCGCACCACGGCTGTGCTCGATGGCGACGAGTACGTGCTCAATGGCGAGAAGATCTACGTGACCTCCGGAGATCGCGCCGATTTGATCGTCGTCTGGGCCACACTCGACCGCTCCGCTGGCCGGGAGGCCATCAAGTCATTCGTGGTGCAGCGTGACAACCCGGGCCTGCGGCTCGACCGGTTGGAACACAAGCTCGGGATCAGGGCCTCGGACACAGCGAACTTCGTGCTCGAGAACTGCCGCGTACCCAAGGAGAATCTGCTGGGCTCCCCGGGGATCGCGACCACGCGAGAGGGCTTTGCCGGGGTCATGCAGACCTTCGACAACACCCGCCCGATGATCGCGGGCATGGCCGTCGGAGTCGCCCGGGCCGCTCTCGAGCGCACGCGCGAGCTGCTTGAGGAGGCCGGGGTGACGATCGATTACGACCGGCCGCTCGCCACTCAGGGAGCCGCGGTGGCCGAGTTCATCGGTCTGGAGGCGGATTGGGAGGCGTCCCGGCTCCTGGCCATGAAGGCCGCGTGGATGTCGGACAACCGTGTGCCCAACACCGTCGCGGCTTCCATCGCCAAGGCCAAGGCCGGTCGGGTCGCCACTGATGTGACCCTCCGCTGCGTCGCGCTCTGCGGGGCCGTGGGGTATGCGGAGGACGAACTGCTCGAGAAATGGGCCCGTGACGCGAAGATCCTGGACATCTTCGAGGGCACCCAACAGATTCAGCAGCTGGTGATCGCCCGCCAGCTGCTCGGCAAACGCTCAGCCGAGCTCAAGTAGAGCTTGACGCCCCGGGCGGTTCGACCACCGCGAAGACGATCCCGGCGCGGACCAGCCGGCCGATCAACGGCTCCCCCAGGGCGAGCGCCGGTGTCCACTGGCCTCCCCCGCACTGCGGCAGGTTGTCGTCAAAGGCCAGCGCCAACGCCGATTCGGCCACCATCTTGGCCGTCTCGCCATAGCCTGGATCGCCACCGCGGACCTCGGTTATGAGCCGCCGGCGGGCCGGATCCGAGCCGTAGTCGGCGACCATCCTGACACGGAAGAAGGAACGAGCGCGACGCTCCGGGCTGGGTCCGCTGCCCGGTGACCTGAGTCGCAAAACGAGCCTCCGCGTCGGCTCGAGCTGGGCCAGGGTGGCTGTCACGCCGACGCCCAAGAGCAGGCCGGCCGTCCGGGTCAGCCGACGGGTCACGATGTACTGCGCGTAGCTGAAGTCCGGGCCGTACAACGGATTCAGGCGGGCGGAGCGAAGGACATGCTGCGGATCGATCGTCGGGGCCGGGACCACCCAGCCGCCGGCCAGCGGCTCGTTGTGTGGCCGCGCGTGGGCGCTGCGCACCGTGCGCCCATCGGCGATCACGCCGTCAGGGGCGTGACGCTCCACCGACCGCCGCTGCCGGGAGAGCCTTCCCGCCTCCTTCAACCTTCCCATCGCGTTCACCGCTGAGTGGAAGGTGCCGCCGGAGATGCCGCCGTTGGAGAGCGAAAACCCCTGCAGCGCGATGGGAACGTCGTCGGGCAGTTGGCAGACGGTGAACAGCGCGCCCAGGTCGTAGGGGAGCGAGTCAAAGCCACACGAGTGGATCAGGCGCGCCCCGCTCTGCTTGGCCGCGCCGTGATAGCGCAGGTACATCCGATCCACGAATTCCGGCTCGCCGGTGACGTCCACGTAGTCGGTCCCGGCCGCAGCACAGGCGGCGACCAGCGGCTCTCCGTGGAGCAGATAGGGCCCGACGGTGGACACCACCACTCGGGCCGACTCAGCCAGCGTCCGTATGGAGTCGGCGTCGCCCACATCCGCGACCAGCAGCCCCAGGTCAGGCCGGGGAAGCCGTTGTCTCAGGTTCTCCAGCCGAGGCTGATGGCGGCCGGCCAGTGCCACCTTTGCCCCCGCCGGAGCATGGGCGGCCAGATATTCGGCGGCCAACTCGCCCACGTAGCCGGTGGCGCCGAACAGGACGATGTCATGGGCGCGGTCCACTCCTCGCGACTCTAGCCGGACCACTACATTGCCTGGACCCATGGTCATCCGCCACGCCCAAGCCGACGACGCCGCCGGCTGCCTCGCCATCTACGCACCGTTTGCCGAGGCCAGCGCCGTGAGCTTCGAGGGCCCGGCCCCCTCGAAGCTCGAGTTCGCGCAACGTATGGAGCGGATCGCCCGAACCCACAGCTTTCTGGTGGCCGACGACGCAGGTCGCATCGCCGGATTTGCCTACGCGGGCGTCCATCGGGAGCGCGCCGCCTATCGCTGGGCGGCCGAGGTCAGCGTCTACCTCGGCGAGAACTATCGCGGCCGCGGCCTGGGCCGCGAACTGTACGAGCCACTCTTCGCGCTGCTTGAGGACCAGGGCTACCGCAGTCTGCTGGCCGGGATCAGCCTGCCCAATCCGGCCAGCCTGCGCCTGCACGAGTCGCTTGGCTTCACCGAGGTGGGCACCTATCGTCGCATCGGCTGGAAGGCCGGGGCGTGGCGGGACGTCGTCTGGCTAGCCCGGCAACTCGGCGACGACACGTTCGAGACCGAGCCACCGCCCCCGCCAGGCCCTCCGGTTCGGCTCGCCGCGCCGATCGTGCTCTGAGAACGCCTGCGGCGGATCAAACCTGCGCGGCGACCCGAGCCCGAAACGCCTCGGGGTGCGCGCGTACGCCGGTTATCACGCGCCGGCGGTCGGCCACCTGGATTTCCGGCACGCCGGCTTTCTCCGCGCGGCGTGGCCTCCAACAGCAGTTCGCTCAGGACCTCTGAGGCCTTCACATGGCAAAGCGCCGCGGCCAGCGGGCTGAGGCTCTGAACGACTCTCACACCGGGCAGAGGCGCGGTGACCGAGAAGTCGGCTCCCTCCGCGCCGTTCTCCGTCGTGGCCTCGGTCCCCAGCCAACGCTGACGCACCGCCGCGGAGATCCCGAGCAGCGCTTCCGCCTCCGCCAACAACAGGCGATAGCCCCGTTCGGGGGCAAACGGCGCGAGCGCATTCTCATAGGCCCTGGTCTCGCCGATGACCAGGTCGCCATCGGGCAGCTGGGTGACGAGGAGCTGTGCTCCGCGTTCGACCGCTTCCGGACTTTCGAGCTCCAGCCGTCTGCGCAACTCTGCCGCCCCCGGCTGCGCGACGAAGGCCGGATATTGCAGCAGGGTGAATCCGGTGGCCAGCGCCGGCGCGTAGCGGCGGCCGGTGGGTGCGGCCAGGCGCAGCATCTGCAGGCGGCAGAGCGTCACCCCCTCAGGACGCGGCGCCAACGACGGCGGCAGGACCCGGGTGTCGGCGCCCGGGCAGACCACGATCGCCTGAGCCCGGATGCGGAGCTGGTCGGCGTGAACCACACCCGGCTCGACGGCGTGGACGTGCGCACCCCATTCGAGACGGGCCCGCGGGTCGCGCATGACCAGGCGGGCCAGCGCCGCGGTGACCGAGCGCGGGTCCACACGCAGATCGCGTGATCCATGGAAGCCACCCACCACGCCGCGGCGTGCCACCGGCGCGAGGTCGACGACCTGATCCGGGGTGAGCATCGCCGCACGAGGCCCGCGCTCGGCGGCCGCCGACTCGAGCACGGCCAGCTCGTCGCGGTGTCGCGCCACGATCAGGGTGCCCGCCTCGGTGACGAACGCACCCGCCTCACGGATCAGCTCGAGCCAGCGTTCGCGCGCCAGCTCCGCGGTATCCAGAGCCCCCCCAACCGGCAGCGCTGAGAAGAAGAGATGCCCGGCATGGCGCACGCTCCCGCCAACCGCGCGCCCGTCCCGTTCCAACACCACGACGCTCAGCCCCCGGCGCCGAGCGGCGTGCGCATGGGCCAGCCCGATCAGGCCCGCGCCCACCACGCACACATCGGTCTCGATCGTCCTGGTCAGGGTGCGTAGGGATGGTGGGGGCAACGGGTGATGAGGTTGTGGTCAAGTGCTCGTGCTACCGAACGCGGCGAACCGGGACCCACTCATCGGTTCTCGCCCAATGGCCGTTTCGCTACGGCCTGCCGAGTCCCTGCAAGATCGCCCCAAAGTCCGGCAATTTGACCCCCGCCCGGCGCACCGTCCCGGCTCGGTAGGCTCCCCAGCATGCGCCTCTATAACAGTGCGGTCTCCGGCAACTGCTACAAGGTTCGCCTGCTGGCGGCACATCTGGGCATGGAGCTCGAGCTACACGAGCTGGACGTGGTCGACCGCAGTCACCGCCCCACGGTGATCGGCAACCTGACGCCGGTCCTGCGTGTGCCGGTGCTGGTCCTGGACGACGGCCGCTCGATGTTCGAGTCCAACGCGATCATCGACTACCTCGCCGAGGGCACCCCGTACCTGCCGGAGGACCCCTACGCGCGCCAGCAGGCCCTGGCCTGGCAGTTCTTCGAGCAGTACGAGATCGAGCCGAACGTCGCGGTCGCCCGCTTCTTCAGGCTCTTCGATCTGGAGCCACCGCAGGGTCTGTGGCGTCAGAAGCAGGAGGGCGGGCGCAGGGGGCTCGAGGCGCTTGAGCGCGGCCTCACCGGCAAGGAGTTTCTCGTCGGCGACCGCTACACCGTGGCGGACATCAGCGTCTATGCCTACACCCACGTGGCCGCCGAAGGTGAGTTCGACCTGTCGCCGTATCCCTGGATCCAGGCGTGGTTGGAGCGCGTGGCCGGCCAGCCGGGCCACATCAGGATCACGGACTGACCGGGGCGGCCAGCGGGCCGCTAGCGCCGCGAGCGGAGCGGAGAGAACTTCCGCGCCGCCTCGCTGGCGAACGCCTTCGGCTCGACCTTCGCGACGAGCTTGCCGAGCTCGCGACGCTCACGCTCGGACAGGTTGCGCGGCCGACCCCTGGCGTCGCGCACGAGCAGCAGCATCCGGCGGCGCTCGGCCGGCGTCAGCCGGTCGAGGTGAGTCTTGGCCAGCAGCGCCACCTCGGCCAGCACCACCAGCCGAGCCAGCGGCAGGCGCCTGAGCACGGGGAGCCGCTGCGCGGCCCGGGCCACGGCGACATTCGTAAATAGAGACGGCATCCTCGTCCGATTCTACGTCGCCTGCCGCCGCCCTCCCCCGCGGTGCGTCCGTGGGTTGACGCCGCCCTCCCCCGCGGTGCGTCGAGTAGGTTGACGCCGAGCGGTACCGGGTCCGTCCGTGGGTTGGCGCCGAGCGGTAGGGTCTCGCCCGATGACCGCACCGACCATCCATCCGGCCCTGCGCGAGGTGATCGAGCAGCTGGCGCGACTCGAACGCGCCCCCGGCTCCCCGGGCGAGGCCGAGGCCGCGGCTTGGATCGCGCAGCGCCTGCGCGATACCGGCTGTCAGGCTGAGGTCGAACCGGCCGAGTATCACGACGGTTACGCCAAGCCGATCGGAGCACTCGCCGCGATCGCGGCCCTGGCCGGACTGCTTGCCCTTCAGCCTCGCGGGCGGCGGGCGGGCGGCCTGATCGCCGCGCTGGCCGGCGCGGCGATCGCCGACGACGTGGCCAACACCCACCGCGTGGTGCGCCGGCGGTTGACCCGGGCCCGGCCCACCCAGAACGTGGTGGCCATAACCGGTGACCACGACGCCGAACGGACCCTCGTCGTGCTGGCTCACCATGACGCGGCCTCGACCGGCCTCATCTTCGACGCGCGCTTCCAGGCCTGGCTCGCGCACGAGTTCCCCGGATTGGTCGAGCGGCTCGACACCTCCTTTCCGCTCTGGTGGCTGGTCTTGGCCGGGCCGGCCTCCGTCGCCCTCGGCGCGGCGTTCAAGCGCCGCTCACTCACCGCCCTGGGCACCGCAATCGCCGCCGTGTCCACGGCGACCATGGCCAACATCCACTCGAGTCCGGTGGTGCCCGGCGCCAACGACAACCTGTCCGCGGTCGCGGTGCTCGTTGCGCTCGCCGAGCGCCTCCGCGACGAGCCGATCGAGGGACTGCGCGTGATGCTCGTCTCCTGTGGCGCCGAGGAGGTGATCCAGGGTGGGATCAACTCATTTGCCCGCGACCACTTCCCCCACCTGCCCCAGAACCGCACCTGGTTTCTCACCCTGGACACTGTGGGCTCACCGATCCTGGCCATGTGTGAGGGTGAGGGCCCCGTGGTCATGGAGGACTATTACGACCGTCGCTTCCGCGATCTCATCGCGCGTGTCGCCGACCGCTCAGGCGCGCCGCTGCGCCGCGGCATGCGCGCCCGCAACTCGACCGACGCGGTGATCCCAAGCCACGCCCGCTACCCCACCGCGCTGCTGGTATCGATCGATAAGCACAAGGCGCTCTCCAACTACCACCTCCCCACCGACACACCGGAGAACATCGACTACCGGACGGTGGCGCACGCACTCCACGTCACCGAGGCCGTGGCCCGGGAGCTGGCCACCAACCCCTGGATCTGAGAGCTGAGCCCGGTGGCCGGGAGTATTGGCTAGCGGGCCAATACTCCCGCTGATGCGCTCCCGAGCCGCGGGGGTCGCTGCCCGCCGGGGACTGACCACAGCGCATCGTCGCCCAGCGCGTGACGCTCGGCCCGCCCCTCGACGGCCAGGGCCAGCAGCGCGCGCTCGGCGCCGTGGCGGTCCGGCAGGTCGTTGCCGGCCGTCAGCAGCAGCGCGACCTCCTGGGTGGTCAGACCGAAGCTGAAGTACTCGAGCAGCTCAGCCGGGTCCTCGGGCGGAGCCTGGCGCTCGAGGGTCGGGTCGAGGTTGGCCACGAGCACGTCGTAGGCCTCCACCGTCTGCATGCCACCCGCCTCGAGCTTCAGTCCATCGGCCGCCCGTGTGAACACGACCGACGGCGCCGTGTAGCGCACATGCCCGTCGCTGTTGCCGGCCTTGCCCTGGAGCTCAGTCGGCGAGCCTGCCGCGGTGCGCGTCTCCGCCTTGTCGCGCTCGTACTCGGCGACCACCTCGGGATCGTCGATCAGGGCGACGATGCGATCGGCATCGATGCTCTCCACGACGCTCAGCGCCTCGCGCAGGTGGTCGTCCTCATCAAGCAGCGCGGACGTGTTGAAGTTGGCCAGCTGCAGCGTCCGCAACACCGCCCACTCGCTGCCCGGCCATTCCCGACGCGCCACGATCACGGCGCGGCAGGCGCGGGAGGAGTGGGCGAGCCTGGGCTTGGGCATCAGGCCGAAGGGCATACCCCACTGCTCGCGGAACCTGATGTTCCCCTGGGCCTGGCGCAGGGGGGTGTAGCCGTGGGAGGCGTAGCGCGAGGTGTCCTCGCTGAGGCCGACGAGCACGAGGCGCCAGTCGATTTGGCTGCCGTAGCGCCACTCGATAACCCGCAGAGCCGGGCTCACCGAGTAGCCGAAGGGGCAGGCTGGGTCGTTGTACAGGGTGGCGGAGAGAGAAGGAGTCATGACCCACAGGTTAGGGAACGGCGTTCGCGGCCTCGGAGGCTCGGCCGGCCGGCTGGGCGAGTCCGTGCCGGAGCAGGTCGGCGTACACCTCCTGAGAAGCCCGCTGGACGAGCGGCCAGTCGTAGCGGACCACGGTGATGCCGTGCGCCCTGAGCGTCAGCTCCTTGCGCCGATCCAAGCGGATCTGGGCGGGCTTCGAGTGGTTGCCCAGCCCATCGACCTCGACCACCAGGTGATGCTGCGGCCAGTAGGCGTCCGGCTGCACCCCGTGGACCCAGACGTTGAAGCGGGGGATCGGCAGCTCGTAGCGCTCGCACAGGTAGAGGAACGCCTCCTCCAGTTCGCCGTTGGTGCGGGCGAGCTCGGGTTGGTGGATGGCTAGGGCCTCTCTGAGAAGCCGGCTGCCGGGGCGACCCTTCCCGCCGATCGTCGTGAGCGCGTCGAGGTCGAGCCGGCCGTGGTAGTCGAGCACGGCGAGCGCCCGCCGGACGAGCTTGAGGTCCCGTGTCGCGGCGAGATCGAGGACGGTCTGGGCCTCGGAGGTGGTGGGAATGCCGTCGTGCGTGCATTGCTCCAGGTGGCGTCCGGTGTGGACCCGGATCACTCCCGGGATCGATTTGATCCTGACGTGGGGCGTGGAGACGTGGATGACGTCCGGCGGATAGATGATCAACCCCCGATGGTGAGCGCCCGATGCGTGCGAGAGCATCGCGTCGGGGCCGGTGTCGGGGCTGGTGCCGCTGCCGGAGCTGGTGCCGGCGCCGGAGCTGGTGCCGGCGCCGGAGCTGGTGCCGGCGCCGGAGCTGGTGTCGAGCCCGGATCCAGGCCCCGCATAGAGGACCGCAGCCCAGAGCTCGGCCCGTGCGCTCGGCGCCGTATGGCCCACCGCGTAGACCTTCGGCAGGACGCGCGTGAGGCGCCCATCTCGGATCCACGTGCCGATCGTCCCATCTGACGCGCCCAGCGCCCTGAGCTGAGCCCAGGTGATACGCCCATGCTGGCGCGTGACCAGCCTCACCAACGCTTCTCCCTGCCAAAACTTCGTCATTACGAAGTAGAGGCACTGAGTAGGCGCGCTTAACCCCCCGCGGGCTCTCCAGCGACGTCCCGACTCACCAAATTGGCGTAAAAACCCCCGCGCTCCATGAGTTCCTCGTGCGTGCCGCGCTCGACGATGACGCCCTCGTCGAGCACCACGATCTGGTCGGCGTCGCGCACCGTCGAGAGCCGGTGGGCGATGGTGATCGTCGTGCGCCCCTCGGACAGGCGCTCGAGCTCGGCCTGCACGGCGGCCTCGGTCTGCGTGTCCAGGGAGGACGTGGCCTCATCCAAAACCAGCACCGGCGGATTTCGGAGCACGGTCCGGGCAATCGCCATCCGCTGCTTCTCCCCACCGCTGAACCGGTAGCCCCTCTCCCCCACCACGGTGTCGTACCCGTCGGGGAGCGACGCGATCAGGTCGTGGATCCGGGCGGTTCGGGCCGCGTCCTCAATCTCCTCATCGGTCGCCTCGGGCGTCGCGAAGCGCAGGTTCTCGCGCACCGTGGCGTGAAACAGGTAGGTCTCCTGCGAGACCACACCCACGGTGGCCGCCAGCGAGTCGAGCGAAACCTCGCGGATGTCGACCCCGTCGATGGTGATCCGGCCCTTCTGCGGCTCGTACAACCGAGCCACCAGGTATCCCAGAGTGGTCTTGCCGGCTCCGGTCTCCCCCACCACCGCGGTGCGCGTCCCGGCCGGGATGATCAGATCGACATCCCGCACCGTCCACGGCGTCCCGTCCTGATTGGCCGCCTGGCCAATGACGTCGGTGTAGCGGAATGACACGCTCTCGAACCGCACCTCCCCCACCACCCGAGAAGGATTGAGCTCGACGGGATGCTCTGCCTCGACGATGTCAATCGGCAGGTCGATGTACTCGAAGATGCGATCGAACAGGGCCAGCGAGGCTTCGACATCGGCCCCCGCGCCGAGCAGCGACTGAATCGGGAAGAGCAGACGCGTCTGCAGGGTGGTGAAGGCCACGACCGTGCCGATCTGGATCGCCCCCACCAGCGACTGCCCAGCGAACCAGTAGATGATGGCCGGGGTCGCCGAGAACACGAACTGGATCGTCGCCATCGTCCAGCGGCCGGCCATGCGCGATCGCACCTCGAGGTCGGCTATGCCACGCGACTCCGCCGTGAAGCGGTCGGCCAGGTCATCCCCGCGACCCATCGTCTTGCCCAGCATGATCCCCGAGACCGAGAGCGACTCGGCGACCAGGGCGCTCATGTCAGCCAGCCGCCGCTGCTGCTCAGAGGTGATGCGGCGACGGAGCTTGCCCACCTGACGGGTCATCCAGACCGAGGGCGGCACGAAGCACAGCGAGATCAGAGCCAGCTTCCAGTTGAGGATGCCCATGGCCACGATCGCGCCGATCACCGTCGTCACGTTCGAGGCGATCGTGGTGGCCGTGGTCGTGATCACGTTGTCCAGGCCGCCAATGTCGTTGGAGATGCGCGACTGCACCTCACCGGTGCGCGTGCGCGTGAAGAAGGCCAGCGACATCCTCTGCAGCCGGTGGTAGACCGCGGCCCGGAGGTCATGCATCACCCGCTGCCCGACGGCGTTGGAGATGTAGGTCTGCCACACGCTCATCGCCTGCGAGACGATCGCCACCCCGATCATGCCCAGCACCGTCTCGGTCAGGATCGTGTTGTTGTGCCTGAGCAGCCCGTCATCGAGCGCCCACTTGACCAGGAACGGGTTGAGCATGCTGATGGCAGCCGAGACCACGACCAGAGTGAGCACCACCGTCAGCCGCGACCGGTAGGGTCTGAACAGACGCAGGATTCGTCGGCCATCGCGCTCGCGGGTCGGGTCCAGCAGCTCCGGCTGGTCCTTCTTCGGGGTGCGGAACTGACGCATCGCGCTGCCGCCCCCGCTGGCCCCGTGCATCGCTCCGATCCCGTGTCCACCGCTACTCATAGGGCTTCATGATGACGGGTCGCCAATCTGCAGCTTGCCGCCCCAAAATCGATTAACCAACGCTTCTACTCGTAACCTCCTAGGAAACTGCCGATTATCAGGGCATGAACGAGCCGTTCGAGACTCCAATCGAAGCCGCGCCGCTGGCGCCGCACATCAGCGCGATCCCCGGGATGCGCGCTACGCCTCTGCCGGCGCCCCTGCTGGGCGGAAGCCCCTTCCCGCCGATCGCGGAGTACGGATTCCTCTCGGACTGCGAGACCACGGCGCTGGTCGCCCCCAGTGGCGCGATCGAGTGGCTGTGCCTGCCGCGTATCGATTCACCAAGTGTCTTCGGCGCCCTGCTCGATCGCGACGCGGGTTCCTTTCGGCTCGGCCCCTCGGGAATCAGCGTGCCCGCCGCCCGGCGCTACCTGCCCGGCACGATGGTGCTCGAGACCAGCTGGGGCACCGGCTCCGGCTGGATCATCGTCCGCGACGCGCTGCTGATCGGCGGCTGGCATCACGAGGACGAGCGCTCCGGCACCCACCGCCGCGCCCCCACCGATTACGACGCCGACCACGTGCTGCTGCGCACGATTCGTTGCGTCAATGGCCAGGTCGAGATCGTCATGGACTGTGAGCCGGTGTTCGAGTACGGAACCAAGGCCGTCCACTGGGAGTACAGCGGCCCGGGCTACAGCGACGGCATGGCCACCGCCCCCGGCTGCGACGTCCGGCTCGGGCTGCGCACGAACCTGCGGATCGGTTTTGAGGGGCCGCGCGCCACGGCGCGCCACCGCATGAAGGAGGGCGAGCAGGTCTACTGCGCGCTGTACTGGTCAGAGCACGCGCCGCCCCAGAACTTCCAGGAGGCCTACGAGCGCCAGGTGTGGACGGCTCACCACTGGCAGCACTGGGTGGACCGTGGCACCTTCCCCGACCACCCCTGGCGCACCCATCTTCAGCGCAGTGCGCTGACGCTCAAGGGCCTGACCTACGCCCCCACGGGGGCGCTGATCGCCGCGGCGACGACGTCGCTGCCGGAGTCGCCGCAGGGCGAGCGCAACTGGGATTACCGTTACAGCTGGATCCGCGACTCGACGTTCATGCTGTGGGCCCTGTACACCCTCGGCTTCGACTGGGAGGCCAACGACTTCTTCTACTTCATCGCCGATGTGGCCGGTGGCCACGAGGATCTCCAGGTGATGTACGGGCCCGGCGGTGAGCTCAACCTCGAGGAGCAGACGCTCGACCACCTCAGCGGCTACGAGGGTGCCCGTCCGGTGCGCATCGGCAACGACGCCTACCGCCAAGCCCAGCACGACGTTTGGGGGGCGCTGCTCGACTCGGTCTATCTCCACACGCGCTCACGCGACTCGCTGGATGAGCGCGTCTGGCCGATCCTCAGCCGACAAGTAGAGATGGCGATCAAGAACTGGCGCAAGCCCGACCGCGGGATCTGGGAGGTCCGCGGCGAGCCCAAGCATTTCACCTCGTCGAAGATGTTCTGCTGGGTGGCCTGTGATCGCGGCGCCCGCCTGGCCGAGATTCGGGAGGACTGGGATCTGGCCAAACGCTGGCAGGAGGCGGCCGACGAGATTCATGCCGACATCTGCGATAACGGCGTGGACGAGCGCGGCGTCTTCGTGCAGCACTACGAGACCAACTCGCTCGATGCGGCCATGCTGCTGATCCCGCTGCTGCGCTTCCTGCCGCCGGATGATCCGCGTGTGCGGGCCACCGTGATGGCGATCGCGGATGAGTTGACCGAGAACGGCCTCGTGCTGCGCTACCGCACCGAGGAGACCGACGATGGCCTCAACGGGCGCGAGGGCACCTTCCTGATCTGTTCCTTCTGGCTCGTGTCAGCTCTGGCCGAGATCGGCGAGCTGACCCGGGCCCGCGAGCTGTGCGAGCGCCTGCTCGGTTATGCCTCGCCCCTCGGGCTCTATGCCGAGGAGATCGATCCGCGCACCGGCCGCCACCTGGGTAACTTCCCGCAGGCCTTCACGCATCTGGCCCTGATCAACGCGGTCATGCACGTCATCCGCGCCGATGAAGCTCAGTCCTTCCCGAACGGACCGCAGATCAGCCACGGTTGGCGCTGATCCTCGGCTTCCGGCCCCGCTGGGCCGAAGCCTCGCCGGCGCGCTCAGCTGACCGGGCCGGAGATCGTTCAGTACCCACCACCAGGCCGCTGGAAGACGATCTCGGGGACCACCGCGGCCGGTGACAGCTCCAGGACGAAGCGGACCGCGGCCGCCACATCGGCGGGGCGGATCATCTCCTCGGGCGGTACCCGGTCCCTCATGAAGTCCGTCATGTCGGTGTCGACCCAGCCCGGACACAGGGCGACCGAGCGGATGCCGTCCGCCCCCAGTTCGCGGTTCATCGCCTGGGTGTAGGCGATCACACCGGCCTTGGCCGCCGAGTAGACCGAGAGCCAGGCCTCCGGCAGCTTTCCGGCGATCGAGGCGACGTTGACGACCTGCGCCCGCTGATGCTCAGCGCCGGCCGCGCGTAGGAGATCCAGAGCCTCACGGTACATGAGCACGATCGCCCTCAGGTTGACGTCGAGCTGCAGGTCGATCAGCTTGGTCTGGTGCTCGCCGGCCGCGGCGCCGATACCGACGCCGCCGTTGTTGACCAGCACGTCAAGGCGGCCGAAGCGATCGCGGTGTGCGGCCACGATGGCTCGGATCCCGTCCTCGTCAGCCAGATTCGCGGCGACGTGGTGGACGGTGTAGCCGCGGTCCGCCAACCGGGCCGCCGCCTGGGCCAGCGGCTCCGGACGACGCGCGCTCAGCGTGACCGCGTAGCCGTCGGCCGCGAGCGTCTCCGCGATGGCCAGACCGATCCCTCGCGACGCACCGGTGACTATCGCCGCGCGGCTCCCGGATTGCTCGTGTGCCTGCATGGTCGGTGGCGGAGCTTATCGCCCCGCCGGGCGTCAGCCGAAGAAGGCCAGGGCAAAACCGGCGATGGCGATCAGCACCACGACATAGCGCAGGACGTCCACCGTTCGTGTGAGTTCATGACTTACGGACATTGCTCTGTCTACTCAAGCAGCCGGCGGCAAGAGCTTAGATGAGTCTCTCCGTCAGGCCAGGAGACCCAGGCGCTGGGCCCGCTGCACGGCCTCGGTCCGGTTGCGTACCTCGAGCTTGCGGTACAGGGAACTGGTGTGCTCCTTGATCGTGTGGGGGCTCAGATGCAGGGCCCGGGCTATCTCCGGGTTGGTCGATCCGGCGGCCATCAGATGCAGTACCTCGCGCTCGCGCTCGGACAGCCCCAACACACCGGAACGGTCCTGGCGTTCAAACACGCTGCCTCCCAGGCCGACGAGCCGCACGGCCCCGGCGATTTTGGCGGCCGGCCAGTCCTTGTAGGCGAATCCGGAGGCGCCCGCGGCGCGCGCAGCGCTGGCGGAGATCTCGCCCGCGCCGGAGAACAGCAGCACGCGCGTGGATGGCTCTGCCTCGCGCAGGCGTTCGCACACCTGCGCGCCGGACTCCTCCCCGATGAACAGGTCGACCACCGCCACGTGCGGCCGGTAGCGACGCGCCAGCGCGATGGCGTCCTCACCGTTGGAGGCGGCCACACATCGCTCAACCCACGGCTGCTGCGTGAGCATCAGTCGGAAGCCCCAGTGCACCACGTCGTGGTCGTCGACCACCAGGACACGCAGACGCTGCGCGCTGCGCGTGGCCGCCTGGGCCGCGGGCTCAGGCATCGACGGGTACCACCAAGCGCACCTGCCAACTGTGCTCCGCGATGGGTCCGAACTCGACGATGCCACCGCTCTGAAGCGCCTCGAACGCAGCCAGCCGGAGGCCCATTCCCGGCTGGTGCGCCGGCCCAGGCCGGACTCCGTCGTTGGTCACCTCGAGGACGAAGGCACCGTCAGCCTGGGCGGTACGCACCACGACCTCCGTGGGCTCGGCGTGTTTGCGGACATTGCGGATCGCCTCGGCCAGAACGCTCTGCGCCACCGGTTCGATCTCCTCGGGAATATTCCCGGCGGCGTCATCCCTAACCGTCAAGTTGAGATTCAGATCCGCTCTCGTCAGGCGCGCCAGCTCAGCGGCAAAGGTGGTTTGGGTGGCCCGCGAGCGGCGTCCCAGCGGCCGCTGGATCGTGTCTCGCAGCTCACCCAAAGCGAGCTGGATCTCACTGGCGCAGCGCACCCGCACCTCCTCGGGAAGCTCACCCGCGCCGTCGAGCACCATGGAAAGTCCAAACAGCCGCTGGATCACGCCCTCGTGGACCTCGCGAGCCAGGTCGATCCGCTGACGCAGCTGGCGAGCCGTCTCGGTCTGCGTGGCCACATTGCGGGCCACCGAGGCCAGCGCGGCCGCCTTGCCCAGTGTCCAGAGCAGGTGGCGCTCGGAGGGATCCAGCCGGGGCTCCTCGATTCCCCGCTCGGCCACGATCACGCCGATGGCGCGGCCGGCAGCGACCATCGGGCCGCAGATTATGCGGGCCGGCTCCGGCACGAAGCGTCGATACTCGACCGGCAGCTGATCGCGAACGTCGCCGGCCGTCTCCACAACCTGGTCCTCACGGATCGCCTGCGCAGCGAACGATGCGGTATCGACCGAGATGTGAGCGTCGGCGAAGCCCTCGATGTCCAACCCATGCGCTCCGGCGGCGCGCACCTGACGGCTGGCTGGGTCGTAGCGGAAGATGATCGCGCGCCGCAGCCGGGCCAGGCGGCACACGGCGCCGCACAGCCGGTCATAGAAGTCGTCGCCGATAGCCGCCTCGTGCTCGGATTGGGAGAGCACCTCGGCGAACAGCTCGAGCGCCTCGACCGGAACGGCGCCGCCGCTGTCCTCGGCGGAGCCCAGCTGATGATCGGGGTGGGCAGGTGCAGCCATCAGCTCACCGTATCGCCCAGCCACTCGGCGCGAGCGGGCGCTCGCGGTGGCGAGACGGGCGCCGCCTAACCGGAGGTGGCCTCGGCGCGCCCGATTGGGCGCTTGCCCCAGCGGCTGCGGGTGGCGAAGTCGAGCAGCCGGTGCAGATACTCGCGCAACGGGGTGCATTGGATTCCCGCCTGCGAGAGCCGCGCCCGGGTGCGTGCGTTGTCGAACACCGTCGCGATCGCGAAGTAGGGGAAGTAGATCCGGCTGGCCTCGATCGCGGCATCCGACAACGAGCTCATGCCGGCGGCGAACTCCGCGGGCGGCACCGTCTGGGGCTCAGGCCGGCGGAAATACCGAGCGGCGAGCGAAACGATCTCGGCGAAGGTCGACGCGTCGTCGCTGGCCGTCAGGTGGAACGTCCGGTGCGCGGAGTCCTGAGGACACTCGGACAGCTCGTAGATGGCGTCGGCCACGTAATCGATGGAGACGATGTCAAGCGGTGACTCGGGCATCGCCGGCACCGAGCGGAACAGCCCGGTGGACAGCGCTCGCAGCGGCCAGTACATGACATTGAAAGCCGCCGTCCAGCCGCTCGAGCAGTCACCCACGACGATGCTCGGACGCAGGACGATCCACGGAAGCTCGTCGGCCTCGGCGCGGATCATCTGCTCCGATTCAAACTTCGACTGCTCATAGGTGTTGCGGAAGCCCTGGCCGACGTCGAGGTCGTCCTCGGTGAAGCGGCCCGTGTGCGTGCCGGCCACGTAGGCGGTCGACACCTGGGCATAACGGGTCAGGCCACCGCTCTGCTGGGCCAGCTTGGCAAACTCCAGCATGCGCCGTGTACCGCCGAGATTGATGCGGCGGGCGTCCTCCAGGGGCTGGTCGAAGGACACATTGGCGGCACAATGGATGATCGTCGTCGTCTCGTCGGCCAGTCGCGCGCGAGTCTCGTCGCTCAGGCCCAAATTCTCTTCGGTGAGCTCCCCGGCGACGGCCTCCACACGGTGGGCGAAGAGTTCGGCCCCGTTGGCGATCAGCTCGTCCAGGATCTTGTCCAGGCGAGCCCGCGCGGCCTCGTCCGAGTCCGCGCGCACGAGGCAGGTCACCGGGCGACTGCCCCGTTCCAGGTAGCGCACCAACAGCTCCATCCCGATGAAGCCGGTACCCCCCGTCAGAAAGACCCGACCGGTGTTCACCGCCATGCCCTGTGCAGCGAGCGGAGCGCCCAGGCGACGCGTTGGCGCGTCATCTCAGGCTCGATCAGCTCATCGATGTGACCGGTGGCGGCGGCCACCTGAGGACGCAGGTGCATTTCGGCGTAGCGCTCGGCCAGTTCCTCGCGCACCAACTCAGGATCCTCAGCCGCCGCCAACTCGCGGCGATGGATGATGCCGACGGCGGGCTTGGCCCCCATCACACCGATCTCCGCCTGCGGCCATGCGAACACGTAATCAGCTCCCAGATCCTTGGAATTCATAGTGATGAAGGCACCGCCAAAGGCTTTGCGCAGAATCACCGTCACTCTGGGAACAGATGCCTTGGCGAAGGCACTTACAAACGTCGCGCCGAGACGGATCACGCCGTCGCGCTCCTGGCTCGTGCCGGGCATGAAGCCGGGAGTGTCGACCAGCACCAGCATCGGAACCCCAAAGGAGTCGCACTGATTGACGAAGCGAGCGCCCTTCTCCGAGCTCGAGGTGTCGAGCACGCCACCCATGTAGCGCGGTTGATTGGCGATGACACCCACCGGGTGGCCGTCGATACGGATGAAGGCGGTGACCAGGTTGCGGGCCCAACCCGGAGCGACCTCGAGCAGGTCGCCGCCGTCGGCGATGCCGGAGATCACCGAGCGCACGTCGTAGACCTGGCGCGGGTTGGTGGGCACGTGCACCGAGGGGTCCTGGGCGCCGGCGGGCCGCGGCTCCATCACCGGGAGCGGCAGGTCGCGGTGGCTGGGCAGGAAGCCCAGCAGGTCGCGCGCCAGCAGCGCCGCATCGGCATCGGTGGGAGCGACGAAGTGAGCCACGCCGTTGCGCTCATGGACCTTGTGGCCACCCAGCTCAGCCGCCGTCACATCCTCACCCAGAGCCTCCTTGACCACCCCGGGACCGGTCAGGAACATGCTCGAATCCTTGGTCATCACGATCCAGTCGGTGAGCGCCGGCGAGTACGCACCGCCACCGGCGGACAGGCCACTGATGATCGAGATCTGGGGCACCTTGCCCGACAGGGCAACCGTCTGGCGGAAGATGCGCCCATAGCCGCCCAGGGCGCGAACACCCTCCTGCATACGGGCGCCACCGGAGCCGACGAAGCCGACGACTGGAGCGCGAGCCCGGTCGGCGAGCTCCATTACCCGCACGATCGTGTCCGCGTGCATCTCACCCAGCGATCCGCCGACATAGGAGTTGTCCTGCGCATAGCAGAACACGGGCCGGCCATCGACCAGACCGGCGCCGCCGACGACACCGTCACCGGCTCGGGCCTTGAGACCCATGTGCCCGGACACGACCTCTGATCGGATCACGTCAAGCGAACCCGGGTCGCAGAGGGCCTCGAGTCGCTCAATCGGCGTCAGGGTTTCCAGCTCGGTCTTCGAAAGTATTGCGCTCATGCTGCCACTCCCCATTCCAGAACGGTCGCGCCCCAGATGAAGCCGCCGCCAAAGGCGGCGACCAGCACGCGGTCGCCCGGCCGCAGGCGCCCGGACTGGACGCTGTGGTCGAGGGCGAGCGGAAGCGTCGCCGCCGAGGTGTTTCCAAGGTCAGATATGCAGTCGACGACGCGTTCCAGGCGCAAGCCCAGACGCTCCCCGACGGCATTGAGGATCCGTGCGTTGGCCTGGTGGTAGACGAACAAATCGATGTCCTCCAACTCCAGACCCGCGGCGGCCACCGCGTCCGCGGTTGTCTCAGACAGCCTTGTCACCGCGATCTTGAACGTTTCATGCCCAGCCATGCGGATCAGCTGATCCTCGCGACCGACATAGATGATGCCTTCGGTGTCGCCCTCGCTGCCGATCAGGATCGGCCCGATCCGGGTCTCTCCGCTGGCGATCAGCACCACGGCTCCGGCGCCATCGGCGAACACCGCCGAGGTTCCGCGGTCCGCCGGATCGACCACGCGGGTCATGAGGTCAGCTCCGATTACGACCACGCAATCGGCGCGGCCGGCATCGATCATCGACGCGCCGGTGGCCAGCGCGGCAAGAAAGCCCGAGCAGGCCGCTCCGACGTCGAAGGCACCGGCGCGAGTGGCACCCAACGCCTTGGCCACGAGTGGCGCCGCGTTGGGCATGATCTCGTCGGGCGTGGTGGTGGCCACCAGGACCAGGTCGACGTCGGCCGCGTCGATACCCGCCCGCTCCAGGGCAGTCGCCGCTGCCGCTGTGGCGTGAGTGTCGAGCCGCTCGTCAGGCGCCGCCACATGGCGGGCTCGGATCCCGGTCCGGCGCGCGATCCACTCGGGCGAGAGACCCAGCCGCGCCTCGATCTCCGAGGACTCGACGATGCCCTGCGGGAGGCTTGATCCCACGGATGCGACGGCTGCTCCACCGATTCCACGCTTTCCACGGATTCGGCCAGGGAGAGTCGTCGGCCTTATCGTCGCAATCACTGGCATGGGAGCTTCCAGTGTGTAGCGGCCAGGTTCCAGCCGTCAGCGGGGCGAACCACCCGGCCGGGGGGGCGCACCCCTGCGGGATTGGCGGCAGAAAAACATTGCATGCCCTTTCTACCCTTGGCTTATGCGACGGTTACTACCTGCGGTCGTCACCTTGGGCCTTTTCCTGGCCCTGGCGTCTCCGGCGCTGTCCCACGATCGCGTACCAACTGGGGTAAAGCGGATCAATGTCACGCTGACCTTTCCGCTGCAGGGAAACGGCCCACACAAGGCCGTTCGTAGGACGCTGACCAAGACGGCGACGGTCCGGCATCTCGTCGGCGCCCTTGACCTGCTCAAGGCGTCCACGGTCCACGGGGTGTGCCCCATGTTCCTGAGGCTCGGCCCTGAGTTGACCGTCATCTTCCGGGGCTCTTCGGGTCAGAGGCTGGCTGAGACCAAGGTGCAGGTGGCGCTCGGCTCGAGCGGGAGCTCGGGCACCAGCTACTGCTTCCCCATCACGTTCTCGGCGGGCAGCCAGAGCCAGCGACTCTTGGGTAACGGCTATGTGCGGTTGGTGGGCCGCCTGATCGGCACGGCGATCAGCTGAACCCCACCAGCTGGCCGCGACCTACCATCAATGTGTGCGCCTTTCCGTTCTTGACCAATCGCCGATTGCCGAGGGCCTGACCGGCGTTGACGCACTGCGCAACACGATCGACCTGGCCCAGCTGACCGATCGGCTCGGTTACCACCGATACTGGGTGGCCGAGCACCATGGCGGGCCGATGCTGGCTGGCGCCGCGCCGGAGGTGCTGATCGGTCCGATCGCCTCGGCGACCCGGGGCATCCGCGTGGGCAGCGGCGGTGTGATGCTGCCGCATTACAGCCCGTTCAAGGTGGCCGAGGTGTTCTCGATCCTGGCCGGCCTGTTTCCCGAGCGGATCGACATGGGCATCGGCCGCGCGGCCGGCACCGATCCGCTGACGACGTTTGCGCTGCAACGCGACCGCCGGCAGGCGGCGCCCGATGACTTTCCGGCGCAACTGGCCGAGCTCCTGGCCTACCTCGATGAAGACCTGCCGCAGGACCACCCCTTCGCCCGACTCGAGAAGACGCTGCCCGGCCGCCCCGCTCAACCTGAGCGATGGCTGCTCGGCTCCTCGCCGCAGAGCGCCATCTGGGCGGCGGAGCTCGGGCTCGCCTACGCGTTTGCCGACTTCATCCATCCCCATGGCGCGGAGCTCGCCGCCGACTATCGCCGTCGCCACGCCGAGCATCATTCCGACCACGTATCGCGCACGGCGGTGGCTGTCTGGGCCATCTGCGCCGAGACCGACGAGCAGGCTCAATACCTGGCGAGCTCGAGCCGCATGGCCATGCGCATGCTGCGGCAGGGCCATCTGATCCCGGTGCCTGCGCCGGATGAGGCGCTTGAGTACCTGCGGTCGATCGGGCAACCCACCGACAGCGGCTTCACCGAGGGCCGCCGCGGAATCATCGGCTCGCCGGAGACGGTGAGCCGGCAGTTGCTCGAGGTCGCGGACGCCTATGGGGCCGATGAGGTGATCGTGGTGACGATCACCCACGACCACGAGGCCCGTCGGCGCTCCTACGAGCTGATCGCCGATGCCGTTGGGATCGATCCGCGCGAGGGCGAGGAGCAAGCTCCGGCGCTCGCTTCCGGCCTGAGCTGAGGTCAGTTGCCGCTCTGGGTGGGCGGCAGCGGGTGGCCGAAGGCGGTGAGGTGGACCGGCAACGCGTCAGCCGGCCGTTGGCGCCGCTCTACGCGCTCCGCGTGCCGCGCAAAGAGCTCCGCCACCTCCGTCGCGAGGTCCTGCAGCTCCTGAGCGGTGAGGTAGGTCAGGCTGTTGGTCAGGAAGGCGGCGTCCTGCCATGGCGCAGGGTAGGTGTCATGGGCAGCCAGCCATTCACGCTGCTGCTCCGCCGCTCGCTGAACGACCAGCGCCGCGAGGGCCCCGCCGGCGGCGGCCGCCTCCGGGTCGTCGGGGGTGGACAGAAATCGGTTGCGGCTGGCGGCGAGCCGCCAGGGCCGGCTACGGCCCTTGCCCTCCCCGGTCTCCTCGACGAACCCGTACTTGGCCAGCGTCTGCAGATGCCAGGACATGTTTCCCGGGCTGTCCTCCAGCAGCTCGGCCGCCCGGGACGCGGTCAGATCGCCCTCGCGCCGAAGCAGGTCGAGCAGGGCAAGCCGCGTGGGATGAGCCATCGCCCGCATGGTGCGGGCATCGCTGATCTCGCGTCGCTCGCTGCTCACTGACCGACCAGCCTACCCCGGCGAGCGGCCGCCTGCGCCTCCCCCGGCCACCAGCCGCAGCCCCAGGCCAACGAGCAGCCAGCCGGCACGGTAGCGGGCTGCCTCGAGCGCACGGGCCTCGAAGCTCGCACGGTGCTTGGCTCGGGTTCCGGCGCGTCCGCTGATCCAGGCCCGTCCGCCGGTGCGGGCGTCGGGGTAGCGCTCCGCGTGGCGGTCCTGGGCGAGGCCCTCGATGAGATTGAGTGAGTGCGACATCGCGATCCTCCGTCGGGCTTTTGGTTGACTGGGCGTCACGGAATCCACAAGGACCCTTGTCACAAGATAGCGCGTCACAAGAAGTCCTTGCCAAGAACTCAGCGTTCTACCCCGACGACGAACGTCGACCAGCCGGCAGGACAGGGTGAGCGTCCGGTCCTACAGCGAGCGCAGGGCAGCCTGGAGAAACCCGTTCGCGACCTCACGCGCGACCGGGTCGACGGGCAGGAACATCGGCACGTCAAGGCGTGCCCCGAGCTCCACCGTGATCTCCGTCTGGGTCTCGCCGAGGGCCCTCAGCCCCCAGGCGATCGACAGCTCCTCATGATCACCCCGGTCGTCGGCCACGCGCTCGAGGGCAATGCGTGTCGGCCGGTTCGGCCGAACTGCGAGCCGCACCGGAAACTCCTTGCGCAACGGGCCGGCGACAGCCGCCAGCACCGCGTCGACGTGCGTCGCCACCCCCTCGGGGTCGCGCTCGAGCACCGTTACGCGCTTGGCCCCGTCGGGATACCACTGCGGGTAGCCCTCGACGTCGAGCAGGTGCGCGTAGCAGCGATCGATCGCTGCGTCCGCCACGCCGGTGGCGCTGGCCGTGAGCTGCTTCATGGGCACCGCGGACATTACCCTGTGGCCATGACCGAAGCCGACGACCGACGCGAGATCCGCGAGCTCATCGAGAACTGGGCGCTCTGGCGCGACGCCCGCGATTGGGAGCGCTTCCGCACCGTCTGGCACGAGGACGGCCGCATGATGGCCACCTGGTGGCAGGGGCCCTACGAGGAATTCATCCGGGTCAGCCAGGAGGGCTGGGACCGTGGCGTGCGCATCCTCCACTTCCTCGGCGGCTCGACGATCGACCTGAACCAGGACCGGGCGGTCGCACAGACGAAGATGACGATCACGCAGCGCGTCGACGTCCATGCGGTGCTCTGCGACGTCGTCTGCACCGGCCGCTTCTACGATTTCCTCGCCCGTCGGGACGGCCGCTGGGGCCTGGTCCTGCGCCAGCCGATTTACGAGATCGATCGGCTGACCCCTGTCTCCCCCGGCGCGGTCCCGGCGCTCGACGCCGACCGGCTAGCCGGGTTCCCCGAGGGCTACCGGCACCTGGCCTACGTGCAGACGCTGGTCGGATATGAGGTCAAGCGCGACATGCCCGGGCCTTGAGGGCCCTGAGCTCGAGCGGCTGTATGAGCACGGCCGGGAGTGGCTCCACCGCTGAGGCGGTTGGTGGGCCGGCTTACACAAGGCGCGATCCGGGCAGTTTAACCCGGTGGATCTGCACCTCCAGACCCGAAAGGGGTACATCGTGCGCATCTCCCGTAAAACCGGAGCCCTGAGTGGCTTGATCCTTGTGGTGTTGGGCGCTCTGGGGCGGGTTGATTCCGTTCATCGGGCCGTATTTCGGGTACGCGTTCGGCTCGCACGCCACCTGGCATTACTCAGCCAACCGGCTGTGGCTCGACATCCTGCCCGGCGTGGCTGTGGTCATCGGCGGACTGATCCTGTGCAGTCCGGCCACCGGGCCAGCGGCACGCTCGGTGCTTGGTTCGCGATGGCCGGCGGCGCCTGGTTCGCGGTCGGGCCGGCCGTGAGCCGTCTGTGGGAACACGGCCCCGGCCCGATCGGCGTGCCGCTGTTCGGACACATCCGGCAGACCTTCGAACTGATCGGCTACTTCTACGGCCTGGGCGCTGTGATCATGGGTCTGGCCGCCTTTGCCCTGGGTCGCTTCGTCTCGCGGCCGGCCCTGGCGATGGAGCCGATGCCGCCGAACCGGTGGCGGCCGAACCGATGGCGGCCGAACCGGTGGCGGGCGAACCGGTCGCAGCCGAGGCGGCAGCCGATGGCGGCCGAGCCGATGGCGGGCGACCCGGTCCCGCCGAGCAGCCCGGTCGCCCGGCCGATCAGCCGGGCGGAACCCGGTCGAATCCGATGCGGTCGACTCGGCGGGCCCGAACCCGCAGCGCGTTACCGGAACGGTCGGTAGCCACGGGCGGTCCGCTGGCCCCACGGGCGGTCCGGCCGCCGCCTCGCGCCTCATCCGCGCAAGCTCGACGTCCGCCTCATAGGCGGCGAGTTGCGGGAAGGCGAGCAGCGTCAGTCCGACGCCGGCGATGCACCCGGCGCCACCGATCAGCACCGATCCAGGAGCACCAGCGAGTCCGGCCACCAGGCCGGACTCGATGTCTCCGAGGCGCGGACCGCTGGTCACGACCAGGCTGAACACCGAGCTCATGCGACCGCGCAGACGGTCCGGGGTGACCGTCTGGCTGATGGTCGAGCGGCAGACGGCGCTGATGCCGTCGGCCCAGCCGGCGATCGCCAGGAAGATCGCGGCCGGAAGGATCGTCCGCACCAGTCCGGCCGCCACCGATGGCGAGCCCCCAGAGCACCACCATCGCGATCGTCAGCGCGCCCGAGGCGGTTGACGTGCTGGACCCAGCCGGAGGCCAGCACCGAGACGGTTCCGCCCACGGCGATCGCCGAGTAGAGCAGCCCGGTGCCGCCCGCGCCCGCGTGGTAGACGGGTCGGACAGCACGACGAACAGCGCCCGCGGCATCCCGAACAGCATCGCGTTGATGTCGATCACGAACGAGCCGGCGAGCGCCTTGTTGGACACGACGAAGCGCAGTCCCTCGGTGATCGCCTGCGCGACCGGTGGATGCCCCTCCGATGTGTGCGGCGGCTGCGGCGCGATCGCCAGAGCGCCGCCATCAGCATGCCGAAGCAGCTGACCGCATCGGCCAGGTACATCCAGCGCACGCCCACCAGCGCGATGACCAGACCGCCCAGCCCGGGCCCGACGATGCCGGTCGCCTGGTACATGCCGTAGCTGAAGGCCATGCCCGAGCGCAGATGCTCGGGGCCGAGGATGCCCGGGAGGATCGAGCCGCGGGCCACACCGTCGAGCGCCGTGCAGCCGGCCAGGAGGCCGCCGAGCACGAGCACCGCGAGCACCGGCGGACGGTGGACGGCGAGCGACAGCGCGAACAACAGCGCGGCGACGATGATCACGCCGACCTGCGCGGCCGCGAGCACCGGACGCCGGTCGCGCCGGTCGGCGATCGCGCCTCCGACCAGCGAGACGACGATCATCGGGCCCAACTCGAACAGGCCCAGGAGGCCCACCAGCACCGCGGAGTGTGAGAGGATGTAGATCTGGATCGGCAGGGCGACCAGCACCGCCTGGGTGCCGAGGCTCGAGATCACGCCGCCGATCGAGAGCAGCCGGAAGTCCCGCGACACCCGGATCGGAGTCACGTCGACGGCGATCCGCTTGAGCACTCGCAGCACGAGTCAGCGATGATGCCAGCATGCTCTCCGCCTACGCGTCCGCCGTCAGCCCCGACGATCCCCTGGCCGGTTTGACGATCGGCGACCGCCCCGACCCCGAACCGGCCCCCGGCTGGGTGACCGTGAACGTCAGAGCGGCGTCGCTCAACCACCACGATCTCTGGTCTCTACGCGGCGTCGGCCTCCCGCCGAGCGCCTGCCCATGATCCTGGGCTGCGATGCCGCCGGCGTCGATCCCGATGGCAACGAGGTGTTGGTCCACGCCGTGATCAGCTCGGAGGGCTGGAGCGGCGATGAGACACTCGATCCCAAGCGCAGCCTGCTGTCGGAGCTTCACCCGGGCACGCTGGCGCAGCGGGTGATGGTGCCGCGGCGCAACCTCGTGCCCAAGCCCCCCGAACTCAGCTTTGAGCAGGCCGCCTGCCTGCCCACGGCCTGGCTGACGGCCTACCGCATGCTGTTCACGCGAGGGGGCCTGACGCCTGGCCAGACCGTGCTGGTGCAGGGCTCCAGCGGTGGCGTGGCCACCGCCCTGATCAAGCTCGCCTCGAGCGCCGGGCTCCGCGTCTGGACCACCGGCCGCAGCGAGGCGAAGCGTGCGCTGGCGGTCTCGCTGGGCGCCGACCAAGCCTTTGAGCCCGGCGCCCGGCTGCCCGAGCGGGTCGATGCCGTGATGGAGACCGTGGGAGCCGCCACCTGGTCGCACTCGGTCAAGGCGCTCAAGCCGGGAGGCGTGATCGTGATCTCAGGGGCGACCAGCGGCGCAGCGCCCCCCGCCGAGCTCACCCGCGTTTTCTTCCTGCAGCTCTCGGTCGTCGGCTCGACCATGGGTACGCGCGATGAACTCGAGCGGCTGATGCGGCTCATGGTGCAGCGCCAGATTCAGCCCGTGATCAGCCAGACGCTGCCCCTGTCCGACGCGCGAGCCGGCTTCGAGGCCATGCTCGAGGGCAACACCTCGGGCAAGATCGTCGTCACGGTCTGAGCCGGCCGGGCGGCGCGCACCGGCGCCGCAGGCCCGAGCAGCCCGCCGGCCGCCTGCCCGCTTACCCGCCCAGGCCGCCGAAGACCGCGAACGGGTTGAATCCGGCTTCGGCTTCGACCGCGGCGACGGTGCCCTCCACCTCGATCTTGCTGCCGGCCGGGGCGATCGTGCGGACGTGATCAGCGATCGTGTTCGCGGCCGCCTCGTCGGGGGCACCGATGAGCAGATAGCGCCAGCGGCGCAGACAGGGTGTACCCGCGTGCCTGAGCTTCTCCGCCAACTCGAGCGTTTCCCGATGGGAGCCCGTTTCGATGCGCACCTCGAATTCCGTGTACCCGAGCTTGGCCGACTCCTCGCGCTCGCGCTCGATCGTCTCGGCGTGCTCGGCCAGGTGGGCCGCCTCGGCGGCGGGCAGCGGCAGATCGGCGTCGATCCATTCTTCGGAAACCGGATGCCAGCGCCGCAATTCCGTCCGCACGCTCACGCGGGACTCGGCGACGAGCGTCTTCACCGCCTCGATCGCCCGCTCAGCCTGCACGCGGGTCCCGGCATAGAGGAACAGCTCATGGCCGTCGACCGACACCATCACCCGATCCCCCGCCGTGTCCGGCATGTTGTGCTGGAAGCCACCTTCGCGCAGGGCCTCGCTCAGGCTGGTCGCTGTCGTCGTTGTCGGGCAGGTGACCTGGACACGCCAGTCGTCGTTCATCACGTTCCCTTTCGGAGGCTACTCACCGCGCACAGCGTAGGGATCGGCGACCTTTGGCGGCTCATGGAACGCGCAGCACCGTGATGGAGGAGGGCCGGGGACCGTCGATCGCGGCGGTCCCGTACTCGATCGACAGCGTCCACCGGCCGCCGGTCAACCGGCCGGTGGCGAGAAACCGGGCGCTGCCCCGCCTGACCACACGTAGCGCCACTCGCTTGGCCCGCTGGGTGGCGAGCACCTGCGGGCTGCCCAGTCTCATGCCGGCCTCGATCGTCACCGACACGGCGCCCCTGCTGTTGGTGACCCAGCGTATGCCCACCGGAAACCAGGGCCGGACGAGCGAGGTTCCCCGCGGACGCCCGCGGATGTTGTACGCCCCCTGGGCTGTCACCAGCGGCCGCGCGGTCCAGCTGCAGCGATCTCCGGAGCGCTCGCACGCCGGCAGTTGCGACAGTTCCGCGGCCCAGCGGAACATCAGCGGATCGGGGTTGTCGCCCGCGCCGATGCCAAAGACCTCGGCGTAGGACTCGCGCGCCGTGCCCGGTGCAGCGGCGGAGAAACCGGTGGCGCTGTAACCCGCGCCGACCGCGCATCGGTGCCCACAGGCGGTAGCGGCGCTGTCACGCAGGATCGCGTTGCGGTGTCCCCAGCAGCCCGAAGGCGTGGCCCGCGAACAGGCGATGTTCACGGTCGTGTGGTCGGGGAAATAGCCGTCGTCATAAATCCACCCCACCATCGCGACGATCGGGTTGGGCTGGCCGCCGGCCCAGATGGACAGAAAGCCGCCGCGCGCCCCGGCCCCGCCGCGGGTGGGGTCCGCCCCGGCGTCGGCTCCGGCCTGCGCGGCCGCGTTCCAATCGGCGGCCAGACCCGTATCGGGCGGCAACCCGCGGGCGGTGCGCTCGAGCTCCGTGAGCACGAAGATCTGCTCGGCGACCGTGAGCCGGACCCAGTTGCCCGGCAGGACCAGTGGCCCCAGCCGCTCGCTCCTCCGGCCGGCGTTGAGCATCGCCACCGACTCGTCGAGGCAGGCGGCCGAACTGTCGCGCACGCCGCCACAATCGGGCCGAACGTGCTCATCGAGGGCGAGCGAACGAGTCGGATCGTGCAGCGCCGGCACGGCACCACGCGCTGCACCCACTCCCCCAGCCCAGATCGCCAGCCCGACAAGCGCTGCCAGTGTCCACCATGTCGACCGGGGCGCGCCCAGCCGGCACCGCGAGCTCACTGAGGCCTCGCGGTCAGGTCGAACTCGAGCTGCAGCACCTCCGGCTCAAGCGGATCGGTCGTGATCCGTGGACGGCCGCGCTTTGACCAGTGCGCGACCACCTCGCGCGCGCGACACGAGCGGTAGGTGACCCGCCGGTCGAGCGGCTGTATGGCCAGACCGCCCGGCGCGTTGCCGGAGACCAGCGCATGAAATCTACGGCCCAGCCGGTCGATCTCGACAATGTCGCCGGTCTCGATCCCCTCCAGTCGCATGGGCGCTGAGGTTAGGGGTTCAGCCGGAGGGCGCGGCGGATCGCAGGCATGATGTAGGACAGTCATCCGCGATTCACTCAGAGGCTCACCCATCATGCTGGTCATTCATCGCGCAGAACGGGCAGACGTACTGGCTGAGGCACTGGCCGGACTGCTCTCCGAGGTCGGATCCGACCCGTTCGCGGCCGAGCTCGTGGCGGTCCCGACGCGCGGTATCGAGCGCTGGCTGACGCAGCGCCTCTCGGCGCGCCTGGGCAGTCGCCCCGGCGTCGGCGATGGCGTCTGCGCGAACGTGGCGTTCCCCTTCCCCGGCACACTGGTCGCCGGTGCGCTGGCGACAGCCAGCGGGATCTCGCCCGACCGGGATCCGTGGGCACCGGCGCGCCTGGTCTGGCCGCTGATTGAGGTGGTCGAGGAGGCCATCGACGAAGCGTGGCTGGCGCCGCTCGGCCGCCACCTGCGCGAGGGGCCCGAACAGCGCTATACGCGCCTCGCGCATGTGGCCAGGCTATTCCACGAGTACGCGGTCCGCCGGCCAACGCTGATCGAAGCATGGGCCCGGGGCGAGTCAGGCGGCGTCGACGAGCGGACGGCCGCCGGCTGGCAGCCGGAGCTCTGGCGGCGCCTGCGGGCCAGGATCGGCGCACCCAGCCTGGCCGAGCGCCTGGCCGGCGCCTGCTCCGCGCTGACCATCGACCCAGGCCTGGTCGAACTGCCTCCGCGCTTGGCCATCTTCGGGCTCACGCGGCTCCCGATCAGTCACGTGCAGGTCCTGCAGGCCCTGGCCACCGGCCGCGAAGTGCACCTGATGCTGCTGCATCCCTCTCCGGCCATGTGGGAAAAGGACCTCGCCGAGAACCGCCTGCTCCGTTCGTGGGGCCGCGACTCGCAGGGTTTGCAGATGCTGGTCAAGGGTCTGGGTCAGGACCGTCATCATGAGCTCCCCGCGGGACCCGCCTGCGAGCCGCCGAGCACGCTGCTGAACGCGTTGCAAAGCGACATCCGGGCCGATCGGCCTCCCCCCGGACCCCCCCTGCGCGAGGCCGAGACCGACCGCCGCCTGACCGTCGACGAGAACGATCGCAGCGTCCGCATCCACGCCTGTCACGGGCGAGCGCGCCAGGTCGAGGTCCTGCGTGAGGCGATCCTGCATCGCCTGGCCGATGACCCGACGCTCGAACCGCGCGACGTCATCGTGATGTGCCCGGACATCGAGTCCTTCGCTCCGCTGATAGAGGCGGCCTTCGGCGGGCGGGCGCCCGTGGAGGCAGAGCAGGCGCCTCGCGGCGCAGGGGACCGCGCGGACGGGGAACCCCCGGTCTTGCGGGTCCGCCTGGCCGACCGGTCGCTGCGCCGTACCACCCCGATCCTCGCCATCGCCGCGCGCCTGCTTGAGTTGGCCTCGAGCCGCGTGACCGCTTCCGAGGTCCTCGATCTGGCCGACGCAGCACCGGTGCGCGCACGCTTCGGCTTTGACGATGACGAGCTCACGCAGATCCGTGACTGGGTCGCCGCCGCCCATATCCACTGGGGGCTGGACGCCGACGGGCGGGCCGCGTTCAAGCTAACGGAGGTCGAAGCCGGAACCTGGTCGGCGGGGCTGCGGCGCCTGCTGTTGGGGATTGCCATGGACGGAGATGCCCAGTCCCCCTTCGGCGGCGTGCTTCCCGCCGCCGCCATCCAGAGCAGCCAGATCGATCTCGCCGGACGCTTCAGCGAATTCGTCGACCGGCTCGATGCCGCCCTGCGGTCGCTGAGCGGGTCCCGCACCGTACCCGCCTGGGCCGCGGCGCTGGCCGGCGCAGCCGACGCGCTGACCGCCGCGCCCGCCCACGAAGCCTGGCAGCGCCGACAGCTGGACGCGATCCTGAGCGAGATCATCGACGAATCCGGCGGCAGCGGCACCCAACTGTCCCTCCCCGAGCTGCGGGCCCTGCTCGCCCAGCGCCTCGAGGGTCGGCCCACGCGGGCCAACTTCCGCAGCGGACATCTCACCTTCTGCACCCTGGTGCCGATGCGCTCGGTGCCGCACCGGGTGGTCTGCCTGCTCGGGCTCGATGACGGCGCTTTCCCCGCCCCACCCCGCGCGACGGCGACAACCTGCTGCTGGCCGATCCCGGACCCGGAGACCGTGATCCGCGCACTGAGGATCGCCAACTGCTGCTCGATGCGCTGCTCGCCGCGCAGGAGGCGCTGATCATCACCTACAGCGGCAACGACGAGCGCACCAACGCGCCGCTACCCCCCGCGGTGCCCGTCGGCGAACTGCTCGACGTGGTTGACGCCACCGCCCGTGCACCGCACGACGGGCACTGGGCGCCGCGCTCGGGAGCTGATCGTGATCCGGCATCCGCTGCAGCCCTTCGATACGCGCAACTTCGTATCCCGGGACTCGGATCCGGCGCGCGCGGCCGACGGGCCCTGGAGCTTCGACACGGCCGCCCTGTCCGGAGCTCGAGCCCTCCTGGCGCCGCGCCACGAGCCACCGCGGTTCCTGCCGGAGCCGCTGGCCCCGGCCACCGGAGCCGACCTGGTGACCCTGGCTGAGCTCGTCTCCTTCTTCCAGCGGCCGGTGCGCGCCTTCCTGCGCCAGCGGCTGGGTATCTCGGTGCAGCTGGACGAGGATGAGATCGACGACGCGCTCCCGATCGAGCTCGATGGCCTGGAGCGCTGGAGCATCGGGCAGCGCCTGCTCGAAGCGGTACTCGCGGGCGTCGAACCGCGCGAGGCCGCTCTGGCCGAGATCGCCCGGGGGACGCTCCCCCCCGGCGAGCTCGGGCGACCGGTGCTCGAGCACCTGTGGCCGGATGTGGAGGCCATGGCCAAGGCGGTTCGCGCCGAGGCGCTGGGACACCATCCCCGCTCGGAGCAGACCAACCTCACCCTGCCGGACGGAACGCGACTGACCGGGACCGTCGGCGACGTATCCGGGCACGTGCTGGTCTCCGCCAGCTTTTCCCGTCTCGGCCCGCGCCAGCGCTTGGCCACGTGGATCCGGCTCCTGGCCCTGACGGCTGCCCACCCCGACATTCCGTTTCAAGCGGTTACGGTCGGCCGCGGCGGGCAGCCCGGCTCGATCCAAATCGCTCGGATACCCCAGCTCGGCGGAACGCCTGCGGTACGCGCCGCCGCGGCCTTCGAAGAACTGGTGCCGCTGATGCTGCTGCGCGCCGAGGGGCTGCGTGGCCCCTTGCCGTTGCCCTGCGAAACCGCCCACGCCTACGTGCAAGCCGCCCGAGCGGGCGAGGATCCCGTGGCCGCCGCGATGCTGAAGTGGCGCTCGGGCTGGACCGACTATGGATACCGTGAGCGGGAGGAGGCCGAGCCCGAGCACCGCCTGGCCCTCGGTTCCGAGCTCGATCTGGAGAGACTCGCCGCGCTCGCCACGGCGATCTGGCAGCCGCTGCTGTCTCGTGAGGCGGTGGGCAGCTGATGGCACAGACCACACCCAGCTTCGACGCCCCGCCGTTCGACCTGAAGGGCCCGCTGCCGAGCGGCGTGACGGTGCTCGAGGCCAGTGCGGGAACCGGCAAGACCTATACGATCGCCGCGTTGGCCGCCCGCTTCATCGCCGAGGGCGTGGTGGAGCACCTGGATCAGCTGCTGCTGGTCACCTTCACGCGCGTGGCGACCAGCGAGCTGCGCGAACGGGTGCGCGAGCGGCTGGTGCTGACCGAGGCGCAACTGGCCCGCGTGGCCGCGGGCGCACCGCCGACCCACATCGACGACGTGATCGACCGGCTGGCCGGAGACACGATCGAGGTGGTGCGCGAGCGGCAGAGACGACTGGCCGACGCGATTGCCAATTTCGACGCCGCGACGATCGAAACCACCCATGGCTTCTGCCAGAAGGTGCTGGACGGGCTCGGCACCCTCGCCGAGAGCGATCCGAGCGTGAGCTTCGTCGACACCATCGACGATTTGGCGCGCGAGGTCATCGACGACCTCTACGTGCGCCGCTTCTATCGCGATCGCGACGGGCTCACGATGTCCCGCCAGCAGGCCGAGCAGGTGGCGCGGATCGCGATCGACAACCCGCTGGCGCCGATCTATCCGGTGGCCCCGCGCCAGGGCTCGGCCGAGGCCATGCGCTCGCGTCTCAGTCAGGCCGTCCGTGATGAGCTCGGCGCACGCAAACGCGGGCTCGGGTTGATGACCCATGACGATCAGCTCACGCGGCTCCTCGACACGCTCAAGGGCCTGCGCGGGGCCGATGCCGTGGCCATGCTCCAGGCCCGGTACCGAGTCGTGCTGATCGACGAGTTCCAGGACACCGACCCGATCCAGTGGGAGATCGTGCAGCGGGCCTTCGGGCACGGGCCGACGACGCTCGTGCTCATCGGCGACCCCAAGCAGGCGATCTACGCCTTCCGCGGCGCTGACGTCTACGCCTACCTTGCCGCCGCGCAGAGCGCCGGCGCGCGAGCGACGCTGAGCGTGAACCGGCGCAGCGACCAAGCCCTGCTCGACGGGCTCGACGCGCTGTTTGGTCAGGCCCGGCTGGGTCACCCTGGGATCGTCTACCGGAGCGTCTCGGCCGCGCCCGTCAATCGAACTCCCGCGCCTGGTCGGTGCCCCCCGCCCGGGAGCGCTGCGGGTGCGGTTACTCGACGGTGACGAGACATCGGTGGTTCGCACGGCGAGCGGCTTTCCCAACGCCGACTCGGCGCGTGCCTTCGTGGCCCGGGACCTCGCGGCGGATGTGGTCACCCTGCTCAACTCCGGTGCCACCATCGAGCTGCGCGACGAGGCAGGCGACCCGGTCGGCCACCAGCCCATCGCGCCCGGATGTGTGGCCGTGCTGGTGCGCACGCACCGCAACGCCCGACTGATCCAGGAAGCGCTCGAGGCGGTCGGCGTGCCCGCCGTGATCAGCGGCTCGGGCAGCGTCTTCGCCACACCAGCGGCGGCGACTGGCTGAGACTCCTGGAGGCCCTCGAGCGACCCTCCCACCCGGCGCGGGCACGGTCTGCGGCGCTCACCTCACTACTCGGCTGGACCGCCACCCAGCTGGCCGCCGCGACCGAATCGGAACTCGAGCGGCTGCACCAGCGCCTGCACGCCTGGGCTCGGACGCTGCGCGAGCACGGCGTCTCCACGCTTGCCGAGACGATCGTCGATGGCGAGCAGACCGCGGCCCGGCTGCTCGCACTGGTCGGCGGCGAGCGGCGCCTCACCGACCTCGAGCACGTCGCCCAGCTGCTCGGCGCCGCCGCCGGCGATGAGCAGTTCGGCGTGGCGGCGTTGACCGGCTGGCTGCGGCAGCGCATCGACTCCGCCGATCGCGAGGGATCCAATGACGAACGCACCCGCCGTCTGGACTCGGATGCCGACGCCGTTCAGGTGCTCACCTTCCACCGCAGCAAGGGGCTGGAGTTCCCGGTCGTCTACTGCCCGTTTCTGTGGGACGCCGGGGGCCTGGCCAAACCGGGCACTCCCGTCTACTTTCACGATGAGGACGGCCGGCGGGCTGTTGACGTCGGCCTGAGCGGCGAGGGGTATCAGGCGCACCTGTTGGCGCACAACATGGAGGAGCGCGGCGAAGAGCTGCGGCTCGCCTATGTCGCCCTCACCCGCGCCCGCCACCAGGCCGTTATCTGGTGGGCCAGTGCGTGGTATGCCAACGACTCCCCGCTGGGCCGTCTGCTGTTCGCCCAGGGCGCCGAGGGATACGTCGACTGGCGTGGCGGACGCCGCCCGCGTGAGGCCGACGCGCGCGCCCGCTTCGAGCAGGTAGCCCAGCTGGCCCCCCACGCCGTGTCGGTCGAGCCGGCCCGGGTCAGCCTGCCCGCGCATTGGAGCCCGGCGCTGGACGTCAACGCTGCACTGGATCGCGCCCGGTTCGAGCGGGGGATCGACACGGCCTGGCGGCGCACCTCCTACAGCGCGCTCACCGCCGCCGCGCACGACGCGATCGTGGCCTCGGAGCCCGAGGAGACCGGCGTCACCGACGAGCCGGCCGTCGTGGCCGCGCCCATGCCGTCGGAGCTGCCGCTCTCCGAGATGGCCAGCGGACCGCAGCTGGGCACGCTTATCCACCAGGCCCTGCAGGAGATCGACTTCGACGCCGCCGATCTGAGCGCGACGCTGCGAGACTGGCTGACGGCGCAGACCGCGCACCGTCCGGAGCTGCTGGGCTGCTCGCCCGCGGTGGCGGCGACCGGTCTGGCTCTGGCGCTCGCCACCCCGCTGGGTGGCGAGTTGGGGGAGCTCTCGCTCGCCGGTGTGGCCCGAGCCGACCGCTTGGATGAGCTCGCCTTCGAGCTGCCCCTGGCCGGCGGGGACGAACCTGTCCGCGCCGTCAGCCTGGCCGATGTGGCGGGGCTGGTGGAGGAGCTGGTGCCACGTGCGGATCCGGTGGCCGGCTACGCGCAGCGGCTCCGAGACCCGACTCTCGCTGCCGCCCTGCGCGGATACCTCAACGGCAGCATCGACCTGGTCCTGCGGGTGAGGGGCCTGGCGGACGGCCGGGCCCGCTACGCGATCGTCGACTACAAGACCAACTGGCTGGCCCCGGCCGGCGAGCCGCTCGCCGCGGCGCACTACGCCTCGGCGTCGCTGGGCGTGGAGATGCAGCGCTCCCACTACGTGCTGCAGGCGCTCCTCTACTCGGTGGCCCTGCACCGCTATCTGCGCTGGCGGCTGCCCGGCTACGACCCGGAGGCCGACCTGGCCGGTGTCCGCTACCTGTTCCTGCGCGGAATGCTGGGACCTGAGCAGCCCGACTTCGGCGTGTTCGCCTGGCGTCCGCCCGCGGGGCTGGTCGCCGCCCTGAGCGATCGGCTGGCCGGGGGTGAGAGCGAGTGAGCGTTTCACCCGAGCCGCCTGAGCGCGATCCCTTCGGCCCGGAGCTCGCGTTGCGTGCCCCCGAGCCGCTCGCCGGGCTCAACCGCGACGAGGTCCTGATCGCGGCGGATGTGCACGCCGCAACGACGCTCGGCCGGATCGGCGGCATCCACGATCCGGAGGTGCTTCGCTGCATCGCGCTGGCTGTGGCCGCGGCCCGTCAGGGCCACTCCTTCTCTGAGCTCGAGCCAGGCGATGCCGAGCTGATGCGCGCCTGTAGCGCCCTGGTCGGCCGCCACGAGGACGTCGTGGCCCCGCTGCGGCTGGTCGGTACCCGGCTCTACCTGGACCGCTACTGGCGCGAGGAACGACGCCTGGCCGTATCTCTTTCCGCCCGGAACCGTATGCGGACCGACGTCGGCGATCTGGCCGGATTACAGGCAGCGATCGGCCAGGCGTTCCCGGCCGAGGAGTTTGCCGAGCAGCGCACCGCGGCGGCGGTCGCGATGCTGCGCGACCTGACCGTGATCGCGGGGGGGCCGGGCACCGGCAAGACGACCACGGTGGCACAGATCGTCGGGCTGACCGACGCCCTGGCCGACCGGGCCCGCCCACCGCTGATCGGGCTGTGCGCCCCCACCGGCAAGGCGGCCGCGCGCTTGCAGGAGGCCGTTGGCGGCAGCGTGCGGGCTTCGACCATTCACCGCCTGCTGGGCTGGCTGCCCGGCGGGAGGTTCCGCCACGACGCGCGCAACCGTCTCCCCCACGACCTCGTGATCGTCGACGAGACCTCGATGGTCCCGCTCTCATTGATGGTGCGGCTGGTCGAGGCGGTCCGTGACGATGCCCGGCTCGTGCTGGTGGGCGACCCCGATCAGCTGGCCGCCATCGAGGTTGGCGCGGTCCTGCGGGACATCGTCGGCCCGGCCGCCGAGCTGCCGCAGTTCGGTGCCGGCATGCGAGCCACCCTGGCCCGGGTGACCGGTGCCGCGCCCCCGGGCATTGAGGCGCGCTCCTTCGGAGATGCCGTGGCAGTGTTGCGCCGCGGCCATCGCAGCGTCCCCCCCATCGGCGCGCTGGCCGAGGCCATCCGCCGCGGAGACGCCGACGCGACGATCGATGCGCTGGGCGTCGGCGAGCCAAGCATCACCTGGGTCCAGGATCCGATGGGCGACACGGCCGCGCTGCGCGAGCACGCGGTGGCCGCCTACGCCCCGATGATCGCCGCCGCCCGGCAGGGGGATGCTGCCACCGCGTTGGACCGACTCGCGGGCTTTCGCCTGCTCTGTGCCCATCGTCATGGCCCCCTCGGCGTGGCCCAGTGGACGGAAACCGTCGAATCGTGGCTGCGCGAGGCGGTGGCGGACTTCGAACCGAGCACGGCGCGCTATGCCGGCCTGCCGCTGCTGGCGACCCGCAACGACTACGAGCTGCGCCTGCACAACGGCGACACCGGCGTCGTTGTGCGCGGCCCGGATGGCGAGCTGCGGGCTGTGTTTGACGCCGGCGGCGAGACGATCGAGCTCGCGCCCTCACGGTTGGCGGACGTCGAGCCGCTGTTTGCCACCACGGTCCACAAGAGCCAGGGCTCCGAGTTCGACGTCACGGCGCTCCTGCTGCCCGAGCCGGACTCACCGCTGCTCTCCCGCGAGTTGCTCTACACCGCGGTCACCCGCGCTCGCCGCACGCTCGTGCTCGCTGGTGGCGAGGAGTCGGTGCGTGAGGCGGTCGCGCGGCCAGCGGGCCGCGCGAGCGGGCTACGGGAGCTGTTATGGGTGCCTGAGGCGGGGCCGGCCGGCTAAGTTCCGGCGCGGATCAGCGTCAGGGCAGCCTCGGCGCGCAACCGGCCACCCACGAAGAACGGCTTGGCCCAGCCGAGATCAGCCACATCGTGGTCGACCAGGACCTGTCCTTCCAGGTGCAGGTGATCCCCGTGCGCAATGGCGTACACCGGGAAGTGCAGGGGCGCCGCCTTCTGCCGGATCTGCAGCCGGCCGCTCAGGTTCATGTGGTCCGCCTGACCCGCTTCGATCTTCGCGAGCGTGAAGGTCATCTCCGGGTACTGGTCGACATCGAAGTAGGCGGCGCTGCGGAGTTTCGTGTCGCGCCGGGCCCATCCGGTGTTGATGCTGGCGGTCTGCACGACCAGCCTTCCGCTCACCCCACCGGATGGATCGACCGATATCTCGCCGCTGAACCGCTCAAAGACGCCGGCCACCGGCAGGACGCCAAAGGCACGCGCCGTGAACAGCACCTCGCTGCCGTGGGGATCGACCTTCCAGGCGCCCTCGGGCAGGCGGTCAACGATCAGCGTGTGCTCGTGATCGGGGTGATCGTGGTCATGATCGTGGCCGCCATGCTCATGCTCGTGGCCGGGCTGCTCGTGGTCGTGGCCGTCGGTCAATCAGCCGGCTTGCCAAACGCGGACGTACTGCACCTGCATCGAGTCGGCGACGGTGACGGTCGGCTCGTTGTTATGCACGGTGTTGTCGAGGATGATGTACATGGGCGACGAGGTGATGCCACTGGTATCGGTACCGACAGTCACCCCGTCGTAGTAATAGGTGATCGAGCCCGGCTGCCAATCGGAGGCGAAGGTGTGCCATCCGGGCGTCATGGTGTGCATGCAGGCGTGAACCATCCCGGCCAGGTTGTGGAAGGTCCAGCAGGGCATGCCGTAGATGCCCTCCATGACGTCGTCCTCCCCGTCCTGCGGCCAGTGCTGGCCATCGGCCCAAAAGGCCGGCCAGTCGGCGAACAGTGAGCCATCGGCGGGCAGGAAGATCCGCGCCTCGAGCACGCCATAGACGTATTGGAAACCCCCCGAGCGTGCGCGGGCCGGGTTGGTCGTGACCATCGCGCCTGTGTAGGGCTTGGTGCTGCCCCCGCAGGTGGAGGAAACCGCGGTGACGTCCAGGTGCAGGGTGCCGTCGCCTGGCAGGTAGACGTTACGCGGGTTGTAGCAATCCAGTTCGTTGGCGTTCGCCGGAGGACTCACGCCAATTGAGCTCCACCCCGTTCGCCAGAGCGAGGAATTCATCGAGTTGGTGCTGAAGTCCGAATTCATCATCAACTTCCAACTGCCCGGGATCCCGACTGGCTCGGGCGTCGCCGAGGCCGGCGTTCCGGCCAGCACAGGCTGCGCGGGTGGGGGCGTCTTGTGCGGAGGAGTCTGGCGCGGAGGCACCCTGTGGGGCGGCGTCGTCTTGATCCTGGCCCCCAGGAACAGCGTGACCCTGGCCCCGCCCCGTTCCAAGTGACCGGCGACCGGGCGCTGGCCGACGACCTCAGTCGTCCGCGACGCCCTGGCGTGCGCGGCCGCGCAGTGGGCCATCCGCAGGCGCTTCACCGCCGCGGCCAGCTTCTGACCGCGCACGTTGGGGACGTGGCAACGAACGCGAGGACGCGCCCGGGGCCGTGGACGCACCGCCGCATGGGCGGAGAGGGCGGTGGATAGTCCTAGCGAAATGAGAGCGAGCAGGGCCAGCACGCGTCCGCGGAAATGCACGCGCAGCAGCTTAGCTACCCAGGAGCCGGCGTGCGGCATTCCTGCGTCCATTAAAAGAGACGTATTCGCCGATACCCCCGCCGTTCCTGCGTTTGGTCCGCAATTTGGCCGATCAATTTGTGGTTCGATCGACACTCCAGAAGAAAGGGGGCCCCGAGGGGCCCCCTTGTCCGCCTCGAATGGCGCCTCGATGGCGCCGCGTCGGCTCTAGCCCAGGTGGTTGGCGCTCAGGAACGCCTTGGCCGCCTTGGCCGCCGAGACCTTGTTGACCTCCACTGCCGAGTTCAGCACGATGATCGCCTTCTGCGTGAGCAGGCGGCTGACCGCGTTGATCGTCGAGGTGAAGGCGGCACCCTCGGCCTTGGCGACGCTGGTCTTGAAGGCCATGCCGACGTTCTGGAAGCCGAAGATGAACTTCGTGTCCTTGAGCACCGTGTACTTCGCGGTCTTCAGCGGCGGGTCGGTGGTGAACACCACTGCCGCGTTGACCTGGTTGCTGTCCAGAGCTGTGTAGAAGCTCGGGATGCTCAGCGGCACGAATGTCGGGTGCTCGCCGTAGATCTTGTTCAGGCCGATCAGCCCGTCGGGATAACGGGTCTGGAACTCCGCCGCCCCGCCGAGCTTGACCGCCGCCCCGAGCTTCTTGAGGTCACCGATCGTCTTGAGGCCATTCTTCCTGGCGTAGGTGCTCAGCACGGCGATCGCGTCCGAGTCCGAGAACGGCGTCACGTTGGTGAAGGTGAAACCGTGCCTGGACGCCCACTTGCTCGTCTCCGTGGCCGCCGCCTTGGCATTGGCCGGATTCTTGGTGATGCCGGCCACGGTGGCCAGCAGCGTGCCGTCGTACTCCGGGTAGGCCTGGATCTGACCGGATTTCAGCGCCTTCCAGGCGATCTCCGTGGATCCCAGGTTCGGCTTCAGCGTCACCTTATAGCCCTTGGCCTGGAGCGCCTGCTGATACAGGTCGCCCAGGATGTTCTCCTCGGGGAAGTTCTTGTCTCCGAGCACGATTGCCGGCTTGCCGGCGCCGGGCAGTCCGCGGGGCGTCCGGGCACCCGCCGAGCCGACCAGCGCGCCAACCAGCGCTGCTGCCGCCAGGGCAGCCACGACCAACCGGGCTGGTCGTAAATCACTGAACCTCATGCTTCCTCCTGTTTGTTTTTCGTTCGTAAGTCTCTGGGAGCAATACGGCCGTCATACGCCCTCCATAACCGGCACCATCAGCTCGTCGGGCAGCGCGAGCTGCTCGGCCCGCCGAAGCGGCGGCGGCGTCATGGCCCGCTGCACGAGCGCCAGGACCACTTCGATGACGATGGCCAGTCCGGCGATGCAGATCGCCGCGCCCAGCACGCCGGAAAGGTGGTAACCCGCCTCGTTGTTGACGATCTCACCGAGGCTGTCGCCGTAGCCGGCGTAGGCGGCCAGCGTGGTCGTCGAAACCACGAACAGCGCCGCGGTGCGCACTCCCGCCATCACCAGTGGGACGGCCAGCGGCAACTCGACCCGCCGGAGCACCTGCCAGCCGGTCATCCCCATGCCCCGCGCGGCATCGACCAAGTCACGATCGACCTCGTCTATCCCCACGTAGGCGTTGGTGATGATCGGCGGAACGGCCAGCACCACCAGCGCGAGCAGCACGTTCTTGAGTCCGATGCCCAGGAACGCAGCCCCGATGGCCAGCACGACCAGACTCGGCAGGGCACGCCACACGTTGCCCAGGTTGATGGCCACAAAAGAGCCGCGATGGCGATGGCCCAGGGCAATGCCGATGGGCAGAGCGATGGCCAGGGAGATCACCATGGCGATCGCGGTGACCTTCAGCGTTCCGAGCGCGTAGTAGGTGAGTGTCGTGAAGTGGGGCTGGCCTGGGAGCTGCCCGTTGCGGAAGATGAACTTGAAGGCGTCGACGAATTTGCCCACTGGTCAGACCGCCCGCATCCTCGACCACGGCGTCAGGAACCGCTGGGCGCCCACGAGCAGCCCGTCCGCGGCGACCGCAAGCAACACAGCCAGGCCGCCCGCCGCGATCAGCTCTGTCTTGAAGTACTGGTCGTTGATCCCGCTGATGATGGGAACCCCCAGACCCTCACTGTCAACCAGCGCCGCGATCGTGGCCAGGGCCACGGTGCTCACCGTGGCGATGCGCAGGCCCGCAATGATGGCCGGAAGGGCCAGGGGCAGCTCGACCCGCGTGAGCGTCTGCCGCCGGTTCATCCCCATCCCCCGGGCGGCGTCGAGGACCTCGGCCGGAACGTTGCGCAAACCGGCCAGGATGTTGCGAAACAGGATCAGAAGGGTGTAGGCGACCAGCGCGACCTCGGCGGTCGCCCGGCTCAGCCCCAGCCCCGGAACACCGATGAGCAGCTCGAACAGGGCGAGGGACGGGATCGTGTAGAGGAACGAGGTGAACACGATCACGGGCTGCTCGAATCGCCGGTAGCGGTGGGCCATCAGCGCCAGCGTCATCGAGATGGCGAAGCCGATGGCGACCGCCAGGGCCACCAGCACGATGTGCTGGCGCAGGGCCGGCCAGAGCGTGCTGGACCAGTTACTGCGGAACCAATCCCAGCAGAACAGGCGGTTGGCCCGCTCGCAGGCGTACTGGTGCGCCGAGCCGAGCAGAGACGTCGGGATGACCGGGCCGCCGGAGGCGAACAGCAGAGGGGGGTTCATCGCTCCTCCGCGGCCTTCGGTCGGCCAGCTTGGGTATCCGGCCGCCGCTCGGCGTTGCCGTCAAACACGTGGCCGATGGCGTCGAGCGTCGCCAGCCCGCGGACCTCCCCGTTCGCTCCGAGCACTCGCAGTGGCCGCCCGCCGGCCGCCAGCACCGCCGCCAGCGCATCGCGCACGCTCATGCTCAAAGGCACATCGCCGGCCGGCTGGTCGCCGTTCATGGGCGGCAGCTTGACGTCGGCCAGGGTGGCGAGTCCAAGGCGTTTGAGCGCGCGGTCGGCCCCAACGAACTCAGCGACAAAGTCGTCGGCCGGGTGCTCGAGGATCTCGGCCGGCGGGGCGTACTGGGCGAGCACTCCGCCCTCGCGCAGGATGGCGATGCGGTCGCCCAGCTTGATCGCCTCATCGATGTCGTGCGTTACGAACACGACCGTCTTGCGCACCGTCGCCTGGAGCGCCAGGAAACCGTCCTGCAGGATCGTCCGGTTGATCGGATCGATGGCGCCAAACGGCTCGTCCATCAACAGCAGGGGCGGGTCCGCCGCCAGCGCACGGGCCACGCCGACCCGCTGGCGCTGGCCACCGGAGAGCTGATTGGGATAGCGCTGCGCAACCTCGGTGAAGTCGAGCGAGATCATCTCGAGCAGCTCCCGCACACGGGGCTCGATGCGGTCCTTGGGCCAGCCGAGCAGTTTCGGGACGGTGGCGATGTTGTCGTACACGGTCTGGTGCGGGAACAGGCCGATCTGCTGGATCACGTAGCCGATCTCGCGGCGCAGTTCCGTCGGATCGCGCTCGAGGATGCTGCGGCCGCCGAGCAGGATGTCCCCGCCGCTCATCGGGATCATGCGGTTGATCAGCCGCATCGCCGTCGTCTTGCCCGAGCCGGAGGGCCCGACCAGGACACACACCTCGCCGGCTGGAACGGTGAGGCTGAGATCCGGAATCGCCGCAGCGCGCCGCCCCGGATAGCGTTTCTGGACGTTGCGCAGCTCGAGCTCGAGTGCGCGGGACGCCCCCCCGCCTGTGGGCTCCGCCGGGGCGGAGCTCGCGTCGTTGTCCAGAATCGAAGCCATTAAGTCGTGAATTTCGATTGCTTTAGTCGAGATAGCGCGCTGAGCGTACACCACCGTCGCGCCTGCCCCACCCCAACCGAACCGGCCAGCGCGTACTCGGCCACCTTGGGCGCGGGCCCGAGCTGCGGCAGGCGTCGAGGTCTAGCCCCGCCCGAGGCAAGCTGCCGCGCAGGGTTACGCGTACACGTAGGCGACACATCGACCATGCCCTTGGGTCCTGACATCTGCCTGCACCTCCTCCCCCGTTACCCGGAGCGGCTCCCGAAGCTGACCTATGCAATTGTGCCGCATGTGGCTCCCCGGCCGGCGATGTTCCTAACCCTCCGCGGACAGCCATGGACCTCAGTCGGCGGTCAGAGCCTCCGAGAGCGTCAACGCCGGGCCCGGATCAGCGCCGGCTGAGCGCGCGCGCCTCAGGCCCACCGCGCCGATCACGGCGGCGAGCGCGGCGATGGCGGCAATCACGATCCAGCCGCGCTGCCAGGCGGTCAACGCCGCGCCCGGGGCTCGCGGGGAGCCGACCACGGCGACGAATACGGCGACGCCGATGGCGAGCCCGACCTGCCGCAGCATGTTGAGGACCGCCGAGCCCGTCGCGAACATGTGCGGAGGCAGAGCGCCGGCGCCGGTCGACATGAATGTCGGCATGGTCAGCCCGACCCCGGCCCCGGTCATCAGCGTCCCCGGGAGCACCTGACCCAGGTAGTTGGGGTGCACGCCGGCCCGCCAGGCCCACCAGGCGACGCCGAAGGCGTAGATGCCGGCACCGACGCCGATCACCCGGCCCGGACCGAACCGGGCGATCAGACGACCGGTGAAGACAAGGCCGAACAACGGAACCATCAGCGGGCCTGGGGCGAAGGCCAAGCCGGTCTGCAGCGCTGACCAGCCCCAGACATCCTGCATCCAGAGCACGATCGACAGGAGCATCGCGCCGAAGGCGATGGACCATGTGACCGCGACGATTGACGCGCCCCGGAAGGCCCGGGACCGGAACAACGACGCGTCGAACAGGGGGTTGGGGTGGCGGAGCAGGTGCGCGACGAAGCCGGCGCTCAGCACCACCGCGGCGCCGAGCGCCGCGAGCACCCGCAGCGAACCCCAGCCCCAGCTGTTGCCCTCGACCAGGCCCAGGCTGAGCAGCGCCACGCCGCCGGTGACCAGCCCCGCGCCGAAGGCATCGGGAGCCTTTACGGGATGCCCAGGCACGTGGGGCAGCCTCATCCAGCCGATGATCACCGCAGCCAGCCCGATCGGCACGTTGACGTAGAAGACCCAGCGCCAGCTCAGCGCCACCAGCAAACCGCCCAGCACCGGGCCCAGCGCAGCGGCCGCCCCGCCCACAGCGGTCCAGGTGCGCACGGCCCCCGGTCGCTTCTCGGGCGCGGCGGTGGCCAGCACGAGACTCAGCGACGCCGGCGTCAAGAGCGCCGCACCCATCGCCTGGATGATTCGGAAGGCGATCAGCATGCCCAGGCTCGAGGCGGCCCCACAGGCCGCGGAAGCCAGAGTGAACATCAGCGCGCCCAGGAGGAACCCGTTCTGGCGAGCGCGCGCCTCCGACAGCCGACCGAACAGCACGAGCAGCGCGGCATAGACGATCGCGTAGGCGTTCAGCACCCAGGACAACGTGCCCAGGCTGCGCTGGTGCAGGTCGCGGGCCATGCTCGGCATGGCAAGGTTGACGATGAACAGATCGAGGCTGGCGAGCACCACGCCCGCGCACACGATCAGCAGCACGAGCGAACTGGATGCGTCCTGCCGGCGAAGCTGACTTAGGGTTCTCATAGTCAGCACCCTAGCAAACCTGGCTTCTGTCTACCTATGCCAGCTACAATGGACGCCATGACCGCAACCGCCGAGATCCACATGACCGGCCAGCTGGCGCCTCGATCGTCCTGGCCGGCGCCTGGGGAGAACTGCCCCATCGCCCGCACGTTCGAGACGGTCGGCACCAAGTCGGCCCTGGTGATCCTGCGGGAGGCCTTCTACGGCGCGACCCGCTTCGAAGAGTTCGTCGAGCGCACTGGGATGAGTGAACCGGTGGTGGCGGAACGGTTGCGCGAGCTGAGTGCCCAGGGGCTGCTCGACAAGACCCCCTACCAGGAGCCCGGCCAGCGCACCCGCAACGGCTATCGGCTCACCGAGAAGGGCGGCGAGCTGCTGCCGGTGCTCGTGGCCATGATGCGCTGGGGTGACCGCTGGCTCTTCCCCGATGGCGCGCGGGTCGAGGTGACCCACACGGACTGCGGAAGTTCCGTGCACACGGAGCTACGCTGCGCCGCGGGTCACGCCGTTGTGCCTGGCCAGCTCGACCTGTCGTCGAAGCCGCGCCGCCGTTAGGCTCAGGCCATGGACGAGGAGGTGGTGCCCGTTCTGCGCGTCAAGGACGCCCTCCGAGCGGTCGAGTGGTACGCCCGCCTGGGGTTCGCCAAGGAGTGGGAGCACCAGTTCGAGCCGAACTTCCCGTGGTTCGTATCGATCGCTCGCGGCCGCGTGCGCATATACCTCTCCGAACACACGGGTGACGCCGTTCCCCACACTCTGATTCACCTGTACGTCAACGACATCGACGCGGTGTCCAAGGAATTCGGGGTCCCGGTGGACGAGGCGGGCCTGGCCGGTCGGGAATGCGACATGGAGGATCTGGACGGCAATCGCCTGCGGATTGCCACTCCTCGCTCGGGTTAGTTCGTGCCGCCGGGCCGGGAGGGGGCGAGATGGTCGGGCAGCGCCGAGTCGAGCGCACCAATCGCTGCCGCCGAGGCGGCATCCGCCGGCGGGACGGCGGCCGAGACGCCGCCGGCGTCCACGCGCGCGGAGTAGATGGAGTGTGCGCCCAGCTTGCGCGAGACCACCGTGGCCTCGACCACGGCGAGCAGCGTCGGCACGACCAGCGAGTCGAGGTGCCCGGTGAGCTCGACGATCAGCACTATCCCGGAGAGCGGTCCCTGCATTGCCGCCGCCAGAAAGGCGCCGCCGCCGATCAGCGCGTACGCGCCCGGCACCGACCCCGGCCAGATGTGACCCCAGATCGAGCCTGCCGTGCCGGCCAATAGCACGCCGAAGGCAAAGGTTGGAGTGAACAGGCCGCCGGGCGCGCCGGAACCCAGGCAGGCCGCGGTGACCAACGGCTTGAGCACGAGCAGCACGGCCAGGAGGCCCAGGCTCAGATTGCCGACGATCGCCAACTGAACGATCCCGCGGCCGTTGCCCAGAAGCTGCGGGTAAGCCATGGAGAGCAGGCCCAGCGCGCCAAAGGCCAGGGGCGGCGCCAGCCAGCGCCAGAGGCCCACCGGACGGCGCGCTGCGATGAGGCCGATCACCCACGTCCAGCCCGTGGCCACCAGGCCGATCACCGGGCCCAAGATGGCGGCGAAGACGAGCTGTGAGGCCGAGAAGTTGGTCGCTGGCACCCGATAGAGCGCCTGGTGGCCGAGGAATATCCAGGCCACAGCGGTCGCGGTCAGCGACATCAGCAGCGCCGGCAGGACGAGGGGCAGCGCCACCGTCCCCAAGAGCACCTCCAGCGCGAACAGCGCCCCGCCCAGCGGCACGTTGTAGACAGCGCTGAACCCGGCTCCGGCGCCGGCGGCCACCAGCAGCCTCCGCTGCCAGAGTGGCAGACCCGCCCAGTCCGACAGGCGGCTGGCGAAGGCCGCCCCGAACAGCTGCGGGGCGCCCTCCCGCCCAAGCGAGACGCCCATCCCGACGGTGACGATCGACATCAGACCACGGCCCAGGCTGGGTATGAGCGCGAGCTTCCCCGAGTGGATCCAGAGCGCGTCTGATACCTCAGCGCTACCGGACGGGGAACCGCGACGCAGCGCCCATAGTCCCATCGCCACGATTCCGGCCGCTCCCAGCAGGGCCAGAAGCCGCTGCCAACCCGGGTCGGCCGCAGCCATCCGGATCACCGAGTAGCCGTGTCCTCCGTAGGTGAACCGCTCGACCAGTCGCAGCAGCAGCACCAGGAGCCCGGCGCTGACTCCAGCCACCAGCCCCATTCCGATCACCAAAGTCCAGAATCGGGCACCGTATGAAGCGACGATGCCCAGGCCGGTCACATTGCCCTGCGGCGATGACCAGCGGTCCTGATCGAGATCAGCGCCGCTCACAGAGTCCCGGATTCTATGTCGCCTTTGACCCCGCCACCCCAGCCCGTAGGCTCAAGGAGCCATGTGGAATCTGCAACCGACGCTCGAGGGACAGATCGTGCGGCTCGAGCCGCTCGATCCGAGCCATCACGACGGGCTGCGCGTTGCCGCCGCGCCGCCGGAGATATGGGACTATTGGTCCCTGAATCCCGGCGAGAGCGACGCCGCCTTTGATCGGTGGTTCGGCACCTGCCTCGAGCAGGCGCAATCCGGGGGCGACAGCCACTTCGCCACGATCCTCGAGTCCACCGGCCAGCCGGTGGGTAGCACCAGCTTCTGCACCATCCGGGAGGCGGACCGCGGCCTGGAGATCGGCTGGACCTGGCTGACCCCGACCGTGTGGGGCACGGGGGCCAACACCGAGGCCAAGTTCCTGCAACTGCAGTACGCCTTCGAGACGCTCGGCGCCATCCGCGTCGACTGGGACACCTACGAGCAGAACGCCCGCTCGCGCGCCGCGCTGGCCAAGTTGGGAGCAACCTTCGAGGGCGTGTGGCGCAACTACTCGATCCGCGAGACCGACGGCAGCAAGGTCTCCTCGGCTTTCTACTCTGTGATCGACGATGAGTGGCCAACCGTCCGAGCGAACCTGGTCGACAGGATCGCCCGTGCGCGCGCTACCTGACGAGCCCAACGTCACCCTCCGCCCCACCGGTGACGGCGAGGCTCAGGAGGTGGTGATGGCCTTCCCCTACGACGGCCCACTGGTGGCCGCCGTGCGCACCCTTCCGGGGCGCCGCTTCGACTGGGACCGCCGGGAGTGGTCGGCTCCGGCGGACGGCTGGGTCGCCGCCAAGCTCGCCGAGATTTTGAAGCACCGCCCGGAGCTCCGGCGCACCGTGGAGTTCGACGAGTGGCTGGCTGCGGCAGAACGGCGGTGGGTCGGCCACGTCCGTACGGCCCGCTACGACGGCCGCGGCTGGTTCGCGCTCGACACTCTTGCCGGAATGCCGCCGGACCAGCTGCTCGACGGCGCGCACGAGCTCGAGGGCCGTTGGCTGGTCCCGCTCACGCCACAGGCCGCCGCGGCGATCGTCGAACTGCGCGACCCGCGGCTGAGCCTTGGCGCGCGGCGCTGCATTGAGGCGCTCGAGTGCGGCGAGGACCCGCCCGCCGCGCGGCTGATCCTGACCCGTGGCGTGGCCGGCGAGCGGCTCACGCTCGAGACCTTCTGGGACCCAGATATCCAAAGCGCCTTTGAGCAGCTCCCCGGGGCGGCGGCCAACGAGCTCAAGCTCGACGCCTGGATCGTCGACCAGCTCGACGCGTTCATCGGCATGCACGGCGTCGAGGTCACGCCGCACGCGGCGCAGGCGCTGGCCGAGATGGCGGCGCAGCACCGCGCCGCGCAGCGGGCGGTGGCCGCCTCCCGGGCCAGCACTGCCGAGCCTCTGGCCGATGTCGCCCAGCGACTGGGCGGCGAGCTCGCCCCCTTCCAGTGGGTCGCCGTCCGCTATGCGCTCGAGGCCCGCCGCACCTTTTTGGCCGACGAACAGGGACTGGGCAAAACCGTTGAGGCCCTGGCCGCACTCGAGGCCGACGGGGCCTTCCCCGCTGTGATCGTTTGCCCGGCCTCGATGAAGCTGACGTGGGCCCGCGAGACGGCCCATTGGTTACCTCACCGTTCCCAGCAGGTGCTGAGCGGTCGCGAGGCGGCGCCGATCGAGGCGGCCGAGATCACCATCCTCAACTACGAGATCGTCCAGGCGCGCCTGGCCGGGCTCGTGGCCGGCGGGCCACGAGCCCTGGTGGCCGATGAATCCCACTACTGCAAAAACCCGCACGCGAAGCGCACCAAGGCGGTGCGCCGGCTGGCCGAGGCGGTGCCGCGCGACGGCCTGAGGCTGGCACTCACGGGGACGCCGGTGATGAACCACGCCGACGAGCTGATCGCGCAATTGCGGGTCATCGGACGGCTTCACGAGTTCGGCTCGGGGGCCAGCTTCAGCCGCCAATTCGAGGGTGAGCTCTCGGAGGAGCGCCTGCACTGGCACCTGCGCCGCCACTGCTTCGTGCGGCGGCTCAAGTCCGAGGTGCTGCCGCAACTGCCGGCCAAGCGTCAGGTGGTGGTCCCGGTGGCCCTGGGCAACGAGGAGGAGTACCGGCTGGCCGAGCACGACGTGGTCGAGTGGCTGCGCAGCCAACCGCTCGACCTCAAGGTGCTCGACGCCAAGATCGCGGCCACCCTACGCGCCGAGCGACTGGCCCAGCTGACGACGCTGCAGCGGCTGGCCGCGCGGGGCAAGCTGCCCGCGGCGCTCAACTGGATCCACGCCTTTCTGGCCTCGGGCGAGCCACTGGTGGTCTTCGCCCGGCATCGCGAGGTGCAGGATGCGGTGGTGGCGCGCTTTCCGGATGCCGTGCACATCCTCGGAGAGGACAGCATGGACGCGCGGCAGAAGGCGATCAACGCGTTTCAGAGCCCGGACGGGCCCCAGCTGATCATCTGCGCGACGCGCGCGGCCGCCCAGGGGATCACGCTGACGCGCGCCTCCAATGTCTGCTTCCTCGAGCTGGAATGGACGCCGGCGATCCACGACCAGGCGGAGGACCGCTGCCACCGAATCGGCCAGCGCGATGCCGTCACGGCCTGGTACCTGCTCGCGGCTGACACGATCGACGAGACGATGGTCCGCCTGATTCAGCGCAAGCGCGAGGTGATCGACGCGGTCACCGACGGGCGCGAGCTGGCCGACGGCGGCCTGATCGACGGCGTGGTGCGGGAGCTGCGCGAGGGCAGGCCGTTCCGACATCTGCACGCGGTGGCGACCGACTCGGGCGCCGATGCCGCGCTCGCCGGCGGAGCCGAGAAGCGCTGGCGTAAGACCTGAGCCTCGGCCGCGCTCGCGCGCAGCCCGGGCTCGAGTTCGGGGGCTCGAGCTCGAACTCGAACTCGAACTCGAACGCGAACGCGAACGCGAGCCCCCGAACTCGAAGCTGTGGATGAAATGTGCAGAATCCCGCACGGTTCATCCGCGGCTCGCTGGCGTGGGCATCCGGCCGCCGCGCGGCCCCCCGCTCACCAGGTGCCGCGGTGCACGACCTCGTCGAACTCGCGCCGGTTCGGCTTCCGGATCGGCTTCAGTGGGCGGTCGGCCGGATAGCCGAAGTCGATCACGTACTGCAGAACCTTCCCAGCGGGAAGACCGAGGACCTGGCGGGCCAGCGCCTGGTCGCCCACGGCCGAGTGGCCCGAACCGATGCCCAGGTCGGCGGCCACGACCATCATCTGCAGGGAGGCCTGCCCCAGGTCATACAGGGCGATCTCACGGTCGCGCGAGCCAGCTTCGAACTCATCGATGACGAGGCCCACGGCTGCGGCGGAATGCGCGATGTGGGCGCCTCCCTGCCAGACCTTGGAGAGCTCCTCCAGCTGCCCGCGGTCGGTGACCACGACGAAGTCCCACGGCTGCCAGTTGCGCGACGAGGGGGCGCGCCAGCCCGCCTCGAGGATGCGGCGCAGCGCCTCGTCGGGCAGCGGCTCGTCGGTGAACTCGCGCACGTTGCGGCGCGAGCTGATTGCGTCCCAGGCCTCCATCGCAGTGACCTCCGCGTCAGGGTTTCTCTACAGAAAGAGTGAAGATAGCCTCGAACCGCTCCCCGGACGCCACCCAGCGCAAGCCATCGCCGGAGATCAGCGCGTCGACCGGGGCCGTCATCGGCTCGTAACAGATGAACGGCGACGCCTCGGGCGCGTAGACCTGGGTGACGGGATACCCCGAGACGTGGGTGAGAACGAGACGGCGGCGCTCGTCGGCCAGCGTGAATCGAGGCCGCTCACCGTGAAGAGCCGGATAGCTCGTGTCGAAGGTGCGGTCGCCCAGCGGCCCGTCCAGCTCATTGGGCGCCAGCTCGACCAACTCTCCGGTCGGCAGCATGCGCTGGTCGACCAGCGCATGCTGGGCGACGGGGATCTCGAGCTGCCAGCTGCGCCGGTCCGACCCGGGCAGGGTCAGATACGGGTGAAAACCGAAGGAGATCGGGACGTCGACATCGCCCGTGGCCTCGACCGTGATGGCGACGGAGAGCGTGGTGCCGGTCACCGTCGCCGTGTAGCGCACGGTGTGGGGCAGCGGGAAGGCTGCGATGTACTCCGGCACCCGCCCGAAGTCGAGCTCCGCCGTCAACCGGTTGCGGTCGGCATCGGTGACCTTCCAGTACGGACTGGCCGTCAGTAGACCGTGGATGGGGGTACCGGTGGCGCCGTCCCGGTGCGTGATCGGCGAGTCGGGATCGAGCGTGATCTGCTGGTCGCCCAGCCGGAAAGCCCAGGCGCGCAGTCGGTTGGCCCAGGGGTGAAGCAGGGGCAGCGCGAAGGTCGAGCCCTGGCTCCGGTAGGCCTCGAGCCCAGAGCCCTGGTGCAGAAGCTCCTCCCCCTCGTGGCGCAGGGAGGTGCCGATCATCCCGATCTCGGGAACGAAGGTCGCCTCGAAGCCGGCGTCGGGGTCGGCGATGGTGATCTCGTACGGCATGCCTGCCTCACCCTACCCGGGATCCCGCAGGCTGCTCGCTACGCGCCCTGGTTCACTCAAACTCCGGGGGGGCACTCGGGGGCGGGGGCGGTGCGCTGGGCGGGGCATCCGTCGGAGCGCCTGCTGGAGTGCTGGTGGGAGCGCCGGCTGAAGCGCCGGGATCGAGGTCATCGCCCGGAGCGGCGAACTTGTCGACGCTTGCCTCGACCTTCTCCCCCACCTTGGCGATCTTCGTCGCGTACTTGCCGTGGGTCTTGGTGTTGGCCGCCTCGCCGACGACCTGCACGGCGCCCTGGATCTTGTCCTTGTTCTCGGCCACGGCCTGCTGCGCCTGGTCCTTCAGCTCCTTGAGCTTGTCCCCGAATCCCATCGCGATCCCCTTTTGTTCGTGGTTCGTCAGCTGCGCCTCTGGGCGGGCGGGCGAACCTGCTTTCTGCCCGGACTCCTACGCCTCCCCGGTGAAAAGTGCGATTGCGCGTTCCCACTCAGCCAGGGCGGACTCTACTGTCGAGCGGGTTCCGGATGGAAGCCAGTGACAGGCACGGCCACAGCCTGCCTTGACGAGAGCCTCCAGGTCCTTGGCGTCGGCTGGCACGCCGATCACCTGAAACCCGATCGGGCGGTCGGCCCGGGCGCGCAGTTCGGCGGCGCGCTCGAGCGTCTGGGCGCCCGCATAGCTGGGAAACCACACGTCGCCAAAGTCGAGTACGCGGTCGAGTACCGTCGGACCGTCGCCGCCAACGAGTACCGGCGGGTGCGGGCGTTGCACCGGCTTGGGCCACGACCAGATCCGCTCGAAGTTGACGAACTCGCCCCGGTAGCTCGCCTCGTCGTCAGCCCAGATGGCCTTCATCGCCTCGACCCGCTCCTTGAGCAGCCGCATGCGGGTCCGCGGATCCGTGCCGTGGTTACGCATCTCCTCCCGGTTCCAGCCGGCCCCGACGCCGAACTCGAAACGGCCGCCGGAGAGGTGGTCGACCGAGGCGACCTCCTTGGCCGTGACGATCGGGTCGCGCTCGGTCACCAGGCACACGCCGGTGCCGATTCGCAGCCGTGACGTCGCTGCCGCGGCGGCGGTGGCCGCCACGAACAGGTCATAGGTGTGCGAGTACTTGTGGGGCAGTTCGCTGCCGCCCGGCCAGGGGCTCTCGCGGCTGGCGGGTATGTGCGTGTGCTCGGCAAAGAACAGAGACTCAAAGCCATGCTGCTCGAGCAGACGGGCGACGTCGCCCGGGCCGATGCCGTCGTGGGTGGGGAAATAACCGATGCCAAATTCCATGGCCTGGACCCTACCCCGCGTCCAGGCCGCTCGCCTCCCGGAGGGGACGCGAGCGCGCTCCGGCCCGGCGACTGACGGTCGGCTGGCCCGTCTGGTTGACAGCGCGATAAACGGTTTGGCGATGGGCGCGCCGTGGCAGTGCTCAAGCAATCCTTGAGGGAAAGGACCTTCATATGACTTACACCACACCTGAAGTGAACGGCATCACCACCACCACCGGCGCCCACCGCGATCCGTCCTCGGACGGACCGCAGGCTAAAGCGCAGGCGGCGGCCGAGCAGGCGCAAGAAAAAGCGCAGCAGGCCGCCGGCGAAGTGCAGGCGCGGCTGCGTGAGCAGATCGCGCAGCGCAGCTCACAGGCCGCGGAGCAGATCCGCACCCAGACCGCCGACCTACGAGCGGTCAGCGACTCACTGCGCGAACAGGGCAAGGACGGGCCGGCCAATGTGGCCGACCGCCTGGCCAACTACGCGCAGCGCGTAGGTGATTACCTGCACGAGAAGGACGCGGACACGCTGCTCTCGGATGCCGAGGACTTCGGTCGTCGCAAGCCGTGGGCGGCCACGGTCGGAGGGCTCGGGCTCGGCTTTGCCGCATCTCGATTCCTGAAGGCGTCGAGCCGACAGCGGTATGCGACCGCGACCCAGCAGCGGTATCCGAGTCCCCCGCAGCGCTACCCGGGCGCGGCGCAACAGCCAGCATGGTCCCCGCCCGCGCCTTCGGGGCCGCCCCCGGTTCACAGCGACCTCGACCCCTCCGCCGTGCACGCCCAGAGCGGGACCGGTGAGGTTGGGATCTAATGACTACCGCAAACTCTGACCCGGATCTCCGGGAACAGTCGATGGGGACGCTGTTCAAGCAGCTCTCCGACGACCTCTCCACCCTGGTGCATCAGGAGCTGGCGCTGGCCCGGGCGGAGATGACCGAGAAGGGCAAGCGTGCCGGCCTGGGGATCGGCATGTTCGGCGGCGCAGGGCTGCTCGGCCTGCTGGCGGCGCTCAGCCTGACCGCCTGCGTGATCGCTGCGCTGGCCACCCAGATGCAGGTGTGGGTCGCTGCGCTGATCGTCACCGTGATCTACGCCGCGGGCGCCGCCGGACTGGCGCTGCAGGGCAAGCAGCGCGTGGCCGAGGCCACTCCCCCAATTCCAGAGCAAACCGTTGAGACAGTGAAGGAGGACGTGCAATGGGCCAAGACCCAGCTGCCATCCGCGAAGAAATAGAGCACACCCGGGAGCGGATGGGCGACACGGTGGACGCTTTGGGCTACAAGGCGGATGTGCCTGCTCGCACGAAGGACCGCGTGAGCGAGGGAGTGCATAGCCTGAAGGCCAAGGTGAGCGGAGCCGGAGACACGCTCAGCTCAGCCACTCCAGACGCCGACGACATCAGGCACGGAGCTCGTCAGGCAGTTGGTCTCGCCCAGGAGAACCCCCTGGGGCTGACCATCGGTGCCGCGGCGGTGGGTTTCCTGGCCGGCATGCTGATGCCCCATACCCGCGTCGAGGATGAGCGACTGGGACCAGCGTCTGATCAGGCCAAGCGGCAACTGGCCGAGACCACGCAGGAAGCGGTCGAGCACGGAAAGCAGCTCGTGCAGGAGACGGCCCAGGTGGCCGAGGGCAGGGCCCAGGAGGTCTTCGAGGAGGTTCGGGGGCAGGTACAGGACAGCGCCCAAGCCCACGCCTCCGAGCTGGTCGACAGCGCGCGTGAGAACGCTGCCCAGGTGGCGGACACCGCCCGTCAGTCGTAGCTGCAGTCACCGCGAGGCTGGCGCCGACCCGGCGCCAGCCTCGCACCGGCACCAGCCTCCACCGCCTATGGATCAGCTCAAGGTAGGCGGGCCGACGTGCGCACCGACCCAAGCATCGCCCCGAGCAGCAGGATGGCCGCCGCCAGCAGGAAATAGTCGCTCACGTCCTCCGGGCGGGCGACGGTGCTGAGCTGGCGCCCGAGAGTCGCGTAGACCGAGCGCAGGTACTCCTCGGTATGCGCGTTATAGGCACGCCCCCCCGAGGCGCGGGCGATCCCCGCCATCAGTTGCGGATCCGGCGGCACCGGGACGGTCGGGCCGAACAGTCCCTCACTGAGCACCCCGCCGGGCGTGCCGAGCGCCACGGTGTAGATGGGGATTCGTTCGTGGTGAGCCTGCACGGCAACCGTCAGTGGGCTGACCCCGAGATTGGCGGCGCCGTCCGAGAGCAGCACGATGGCTGACGGCGGATGGTTGCGCCGGGCGCCGTGCAGGAGTTGCAGCGCGACCTGCAGGGCCGGACCGGTGTCGGTGCCACCGCCGGCCCGCTGGTTGTCGATCACCTGGCGCGCCGCCGCGTGGTCGGTCGCCGGCTGCTGCACCGTGTCGGGACTCGTCGAGAAGGCGACCACACCGATGCGGGCACTCGCGGGCAGTTGGTCGATGAAGGTGTTGGCCGCGCGGATCGCCGCGGCCAGACGCGTGGGCCGGACGTCACTGGAGGCCATCGAGCCGGAGTGATCCAGCACCAACATCAGCGAGGCCGCCCGAATTGGAACCCGTTGGGTGACGCGGGGAGCCGCGATGGCCAGGACGATCGCGACGACCGCGGCCAGCAGGGCCGCCAGCGGGAGGGCCCGGCGCCACGCCCGATGACTGCCCTCGGCGAGGGCCTGCTGAAGCGTGGCCGCCGCCGGGAAGCGGACCGCGTAGGTCCGCGCGTGACGGCGGGAGAAACGCTGGGCCACCAGCGCCAGCGGAATCAGCCCCAGGGCGAGCAGCCAGAGCGGGTCGGCGAAGCTCATCGCAGCCGGCGCCCCAGCTCGACCAGCCAGTCCTGGTCGGTGGACAGAGGTATGTGGTGCACGCCAAGCCGACGCAGCTCCTGCGCCACCCCAGCCCGACGCTTGCCCTCCAGTGCCTCAAAGCGCTCGCGCAGGCGACGGTTCGAGCTGTCCACGCGCACCAGCGCACCCGTCTCGGGATCGACCAGCGACAGGCGCCCAACGGAGGGAAGCGCAGCCTCAGCCGGGTCTCCCACCTCGATGGCTATCACGGCGTGGCGCAGGCGCAGCGCGCCGAGCGGCCGCTCCCAATCGCGCTGATCGCGGAAATCGGAGACCACCACGACCAGACCGGGCAGCTTGGACAGTTTGAAGGTGCGCGCCAGCGCAGCCTCCAGCGCACCCGGCTCCTGATGCTGATCGGGCGAGACCCCCTGCTCGAGCAGCTTGCGCAGCGCGACCAGGCCGGGCTTGGCGCCCCGCGGAGGCAGAACCCGCGGGCCGCCGGGCGCTCCGAAGGCGACGACCCCCAGGCTGCCGGCGCGCCGCACACCCAGCCGGGCGAACACCATGGCGGCGCCCTCGGCCACATCGGCCTTCAGGCGACGGGTCGTGCCAAAGGCCATCGACGGAGAGAGGTCGAGCACGATCCAGGTGGTGAGCGCCCGCTCGGGCACGTGCACACGGACGTGCAATGCCGCCGTGCGAGCGCTCGCGGCAGCGTCGATGTGGCGGACGTCGTCGCCGGCCTCGTAGGGCCGCAGCTGCGCCAGTTCTGTGCCCAGACCGACGCCAGTAGCCCGCCGGCTGCCGGCCAGGTTTCGCGCGATCAGGCGGTTGATGGCCACATCCAGCGCATCGAGCAGGGGAAACGGCATGGGGCCCGGACCCTGGCGGGCGTCGGGCGGTCGCAGGGCTCCGTCGGGCGCGCGCGCTCCAGCCGGTGGCCGAAGCTGCGGCGAGGCCGCCGAGGCAGCTGGGTCAGGACCAGCCATCACCGGCGGTCCGCATCAGACCAGCGTCGGGCGCCGGGACGGCGGCCAGGATCCGCTCGAGCAGAGAATCGACGGTGATGCCGTCGCTCAGCGCGTCGTAGGAGAGCACCAGCCGGTGGCGCAGGACGTCGGGAGCGAGGTCGCGAATGTCCTGCCCGACCACGTACGAGCGTCCCCGCAACAGGGCGAGCGCGCGCCCCGCCTGGACCAGGCCGATCGGGCCGCGCGGACTCGAGCCGAACTCGAGCAGTCCGGACATGTCGGCCAGCCCGTGGCCGGCCGGATGCCGGGTGGCGTCGGCCAGCGCCACCGCGTAGGCGATCACCTCGCGGTCAGCGGACACCGTCGCGGCCGCCGCGCTGTGGCGCTCGAGGTCGGCCAGGCTCAGGCACATGCGCACCTCGACCGGCGGCCGCAGGCTGCGGCCCACCACAGCGGCCTCCTCCCCAGGGGTCGGATAGTCGAGCAGGATCTTCATCAGGAAGCGATCGACCTGCGCCTCGGGAAGCGGGTAGGTGCCCTCGGACTCGATCGGGTTCTGGGTGGCCATGACGATGAACGGGTGAGGCACCTGGTAGGTGGTCCCGCCGATGGTCACCTGCCGTTCCTGCATCACCTCGAGCAGCGCCGACTGCACCTTGGCCGGAGCGCGGTTGATCTCGTCAGCCAGGACGAAGTTGTGGAATACCGGTCCCAGCTCGGTGTCGAAGCCCCCGGTGTCCGGCCGCCAGATGCGGGTGCCGACCAGGTCGGCCGGCACCAGATCGGGGGTGAACTGGATTCGCCCGAAGCTGCCGCCCAGCACCGAGGAAAGCGTCTTCAGGGTGAGCGTCTTGGCCAGCCCGGGGACGCCCTCGAGCAGCACGTGGCCGCCGGCCAGCAGGCTGACAAGCACGCGCTCGAGCATCGCGTCCTGGCCCACGATCACCCGCTTGATCTCGCCCAACGCCTCCTGCAGGCCGGCCCGTGCCGCCTCGCGGGAGCGGTGGATTTCATCCATCTCGGTCATCTGTCCTCCCGTTTCTTCGTTTCAGGCCAGCCTGGCAAACCACAACAGCGACAGGCCCGCGGCGAGCGCCACCAGCAGCAGCCCTGCCCCGGCAAAGAACCCGACCAGCAGCTGCTCGACACGGCGGTGGCTGAGCGCCTTGGCCAGGTCGGAGTAGATCGCGCCCAGCGTGGCCGAGTCGGGCGCCAGGTAGGCGTGGCCACCCGAGGCCCGGGCGATCTGCCCGAGCTCGGTTGGGTCGACCGGTACCGCCGTCGTGACCTTTCGGTTGCGGTGGGGGATCGTGGCGAACCCTCGTGCGGTCCCCACCGAGATGGTGTAGATCCTCACGTGCTGGCGCTTGGCCTGGCCGGCGACGGTGACCGGATCTGTCCCGACGTTCGCCGCTCCGTCCGAGATCAGGATCACCGAGCCGGGCGGACGCTTGGCGCCGAGCTTCGGCGCCAGCTTGATCTGGCTCAGCGCGAGTTCGAGCGCGTTGCCCATGGCCGTGCCCCCGCCGCCCGGCCGAATCGACGCGATGGCTGACCGCGCGAGGACGTGATCGGTCGTCGGCCCCTGCAGCAGCACCGGATGACGCGCGAACTCGATCGACCCGACCCGGATGGCTGGGGTCAAGCGCTGCACGAAGCTGGTGGCGGCCCGCTTGGCCGCCACCAGCCGCGACGGCTTGACGTCGGTCGCCGTCATCGACGCACTGATGTCATTGACCAGCATCACGGTGGCGTCGGCGACCGGTCGCTGCACCGCGTGTTGCGGGCGCGCGGCGGCGAGGATCAGCCCGGCAATCCCCAGCGCGAGCAGCCCGTACGGCGCGTGCCGCCGCCAACCGGGTCGACGCGGCGCCACGGAGGCCAAGAGCGGTGTGGCCACAAACGCGCTCATGGCGGCGGCCCGCCGCCGCTGTTCGGACCCGTAGAGAGCCGCCAGCGCCGGCAGCGCTACCAGTCCGAGCAGGACAAGCGGCGCGCCAAAGCTCACGGATGGATCGTCGGTCGCTCCGTCATCGGCAGCGCTGCCGCCTGCGGGATCGAGGAGGCCCGCAGGACGGAGATCAGCACCTGCCGGCCCACGGCAATGCGGGCCGTGTCCTGACGGATCTGCTCGACGCGGCTGATCGGATGGCCGTTGATCTGTTCGATCGCGTCACCCGGCTCGAGCCCGGCTCGGTCGGCTGCGCTACCCAGGTGGATGGTGCTGATGACTATCCCGGCCGGGCTCGTGACTATCTCCATTCCCTCCCAGTCGGCGGTGGGGCCGGAGACCACGGGCGTCGCCTTGGTACAGGCGGTCGGATTCTGCTGGCACGGGCTGATCGGGGCTTGGCCGCCGGTGGGCCTCTGGGCGGTGGCCCCTGAGTGCTTGGCTGCCGCGGTCCCGTGGTGAGTCCGGGGCGGGCTTGACCCTCCGAGCGCCGATACCAGGCCGACGGTCAGGGCTGCCGCCGCGACTCCCGTCGTGAGCGCGACGGCCAGCTGCCTTCTACTCCAGCGCCGTGCGGCGGCGGCCGGCGCTGCGGGCTCAGGCTCGGCGTCGAACACCGGCCCCGGCGCATGGGCCAGATCCTCGGCGGTGCGCGCCGAGTCGCTCTCCCAATCTCCCGACCATAGGTGCTTCGGTCCGCTCATAGCCTCTCGGCCGAGCCTAAGCAGCGATCATGAGAGGTGCATAAGAGCCCAGTCCCATGGCGTGACCCACGGGCTCGGCGCCGCGCCACCGCCCCGGCCGCGGGCGGAAATCAGCCGGCGTTCAGGGGATTACCGGTGGCCTGAGATCCCTCTTTGGCCGCCCCCGATGACGGATCCCGGGGCTCGGGCTTCTTCGGCTCGCGGCCGCTGGTCCGGGGTTCGGGATGAGTACCGTCCGCGCGGTGTTCGCTCTGATTCTCCTCGTGATTCTGGTTGGACACGGCCCCGGGCGGGTCCTTGGCGGGGTCGTGGTCGCGGCTGGGTTCAGTCATTGGAGTCCTCTGAGGGGAGATCGGGTTGGGTCGGTTCGGGCACGATCGGGTCGGCAGGCTCACTCGGTCCCGGAACCGAGGCAGGCGTGGCCGGGTCTCCCGGGGTGCCTGGGTCCGGCACGGCCGGAGACACCGGAGCGTCGGGCACGATCGGCGTGGCTGGTTCGTCCGGGAAGGCCGGAACCTCAGCCTGAGGCTGAGCCTCGGCCCAGTACATGGCACTCCGTAACATCAGCGCACTCCCTTCTCTCGGAGCCGCCTGAGCTGCGGCTCGACCGTGTAGCGCGGGTCGCGCGCCGACTCCATCCCACCGGCGAAGATGCCAAAGCGGGTCAGCCCGGACGCGGCGACCATGGCGGCGCCGGCGGCCACGGCGGCCGCTCGGCTACGGCGCCCGAGCAGCCCCGCGGTGACGACGCCTGCCGCGGTCAGAGCCTTGGCCAGATTCATCCGCTGGCCGGCCGTGCCGGAGTCGAGCGCCTCCTTGACCCCGGCCCGCGCGAGACGATGCTCATAGAGCTGGCCGACGACCAGCTCTCCGACACCGCCGAGCAGTGCCAGCCGCCAGGCGGGCGAGTTCTCCCGCCGGGGGGCCAGGATCAGTCCTGCCCCGCCGGCGGCGATGGCCGCCGAGCTGGCGAACAGGAACGGCAACTCGCGATGGCCCTCGTGCCAGACCGGGACCGCGGTATCCGCGATCAGCGCGCCGGTGTAGGTGGTCACCAGCGTCCCGGTGAGACCGGCGCCGATGCCGGCGGCGCGACCCAGGAAGCGATGGCGCCCGGTGACGCGCGATGCGCTCGAGCCCAGGTTCAGCGGCGAGTAGACGACCAGGATCCAGGTTCCGATGTTCATCGGCGACGTGGGCTTGAACACGCGCATCATGTTGAGAAAGCGCTCCGGCCGACCCAGGTCCTTGATCAGCGCCGCCAGGGACAGGGCGATTGCCCCGCTGGCACACAGCCCGGACCGTCGGGCCAGCTTCGGGCGAGCGGTCGCCTCGGCCACCGCGGCCAACAGCGAGCTCGCTCCCGCCAGGCCACCCAGGAACAGATAGCCGGCGATCTCCCGCTCCTCCCACACCGGCGGGTTGATGACCGACATGCCGTAATAGGAGTCGGGCCGGCCATCCTGGACACCGGCCTGCCGCGAGCCGGCCTCGGCGGCGCCGGCCGGGCCGCGGTGGCCGGGCCCTTCGTGATTCGCCCTCATCGCCCGCCTCCCACGCCGGAGACCAGTCCAGCGGTGAGCAGCACCGCGGCTGCGATGGCCACGTTGCGCCACATCCGCGGCAGATCCTTGGTCGTCACCACCGGATCCGGCGGCAGCCCGTAGACCTCGGGGTCGTCGAGCAGCAGGAAGAACGCGCCGTCACCGCCCACGCCGTCATCCGGGTCGTGGCCGTACAGTCGAGCCTCGGTGACACCGGTCTCGTGCATACGGGCCACCCGCTGGTCGGCGCGCTCACGCAGCTCGTCGAGCTCCCCGAACTGAATCGAGTCGGTCGGGCAGGCCTTGGCGCAGGCCGGCTCCTGCCCGTCCTGCAGGCGGTCGTAGCAGAGCGTGCACTTGAAGATCCGGCCGTCTTCCTCGCGCTTGTCCAGCACACCGTAGGGACAGGCCGGTACGCAGTACCCGCAGCCGTTGCAGACATCGGCCTGCACGACCACCGTGCCGAACTCCGTGCGGAAGATCGCGCCCGTGGGGCACACGTCGAGGCAGGCCGCATGCGTGCAGTGCTTGCACACGTCCGAGGACATCAACCAGCGGAAGCCATCGCTCTCACGCTGGAAGTTGGGCACGTGACCGCTGAGCGGTTCGCGCTGCTCGATGAAGGCGACATGGCGCCAGGTGTCGGCGCCCAGCCCCTCGGAGTTGTCGTGTGAGAAGCCCGTCCAGTTCAGGCCATCCTCCGGGACCTGGTTCCACTCCTTACAGGCCACCTCACAGGCCTTGCAGCCGATGCACAGGGATGTGTCGGTGAAGAAGCCCAGCCGCGGGGGGTGGGTCTCCCATCCGGCGCTGGCGGCCGGATCCTGACCGCCGACCAGCAGCACCTCGAGCAGCGAGGCGCCGCCGGCCCCATTCGGTGCCGGATGAGAATCGGCCGGCTCGCTCATATCTCCATCCCCGTGCTCGCGGTTATGCCGGCCTTCTCCTGGTAACTCTTCACGAGCTTCAACCGGTCACTGCCCCGGGGCCGGCGTCCGGGCTGGATGTCCACCGTCAGCGCCTTGACCTCCTGGATGTGTGAGCTCGGGTCAAGCGACATGGAGGAGAGCTCGTTCATCGAGTCACCCCGGGCATACCCGTTCGGGCCCCAGTGGTAGGGCATACCGATGGTGTGGATGACGCGCCCGTCCGAATTCAGCGGTGTCATCCGGTCGGTCACCATCACGCGAGCCTCGACCACCCCTCGAGCGCTGATCAGCGTCGCCCAGTCCCCGTGGGTGAGACCCCGCTCGGCGGCCAGTTCGGGGGACACCTCGCAGAAGAACTCGGGCTGGAGCTCGGCGAGGTAGGGTGTCCAGCGGCTCATGCCGCCGGCGGTGAAGTGCTCGGTCAGGCGGTAGGTGGTCACCGCGTAGGGGAACACATCCGCGCCCGGCTCTCCCGGCGTCGGGTGATAGCGGTTGTTCTCGTGCTCGTAGACCTGCCGCGCCGGGCTGCGCTGCTGCTTGTGCAACAGGTTGCGGACCGGCGAATCCTGCGGCTCGTAGTGCGTCGGCAGCGGCCCGTCGGCCACCCCGGCCGGCGCATAAAGCCAGCCCCGCCCGTCGGCCTGCATGATGAACGGGTCATCGCCGGCGATGCCGGCAGGCCCGGTGGCGTCGGGTTCGGGCCGGTAGTCGGGCCGCTTTTCCAGTTCGAAGTCGGGCGTGTCCAGGCCGGTCCACTTGCCGGCCGACTCGTCCCACCAGACCAACTTCTTGCGCTCCGACCACGGCTTGCCCTCGGGGTCGGCCGACGCGCGGTTGTAAAGGATCCGGCGGTTGGCCGGCCATGCCCAGGCCCAGTCGGCACAGGTCCAGTTCTGCTCGCGCGCCGGAGTCCGTCGCGCCGTCTGATTGACCCCATCGGCGAAGCAACCGCAGTAGATCCAACAGCCGCAGGCGGTGCTCCCGTCGGACTTGAGCTCGGTGTAGGCCGAGAGGTATCGGCCGCTCGCGTCATAGCCGTTGATCTCCGCCAGCACCGCCTCGGCGACCGGATCGTCGTAGTCGCCCTCGGTCGGGTAGTCCCAGGTCAGGTCCAGCACCGGGCGGTCCCGCTCCTCCCCGGAGCCGGCCAGCTTCTCCCGAATCCGGCGCCCCAGGTGATACATGAACCACAGGTCACTGCGCTGCTCATCACGCGGCTCAATGGCCCGATGGTGCCACTGAATCATCCGCTGCGTGTTGGTGAAGGTGCCGTCCTTCTCGGTGTGGGCGGCGGCGGGAAAGAAGAAGACCTCGGTCCCGAGCTCCTCGGTCTTCATCTCGCCCGATTCGATCTCCGGGCCGTCCTTCCACCAGGTGGCCGATTCGATCAGCGAGAAGTCGCGGACCACGAGCCAGTCGAGCTTGGACATGCCCAGCCGCTGCATGCGCGAGTTGGCCGAGCCGACCGCGGGATTCTGTCCGAACAGGATGTAGCCCTTGACCGTGCCCTTGATCTGCTCCATGACCGTGTCATAGGTGGAGTGACTGCCGGTCAGGCGAGGCAGGTAGTCGAAGCAGTAATCGGTCTCCGCGGTCGCCGCGGCGCCCCACCAGGCCTTGAGCAGGCTCACGGTGTAGTCGCGCATGTTGCCCCAGTAGCCGCGCTTGGGGGCGTCCCCGGCCACGAAGGCATCCAGGCCCTCCGCCGAGTGCGCGTGCGGCATCGGGATGTAACCGGGCAGCGTGTCGAACAGCGTCGGGATGTCGCTTGAGCCCTGGATCGAGGCGTGCCCCCGCATCGCCATGACCCCGCCGCCGGGACGCCCCATATTGCCGAGCAGCAGCTGCAGGATCGACGCGCAGCGAATGTACTGCGAGCCAATCGTGTGCTGGGTCCACCCGACGCCGTGCACGAAGGAGGTCGTGCGCTCGCGCCCGGAGTTGTCGATGAACAGCTGGCAGACCTTCAGGAACAGCTCCGGCGGAATCCCGCACACGCGCTCGACCATCTCCGGCGTGTAGGTGGCGTAGTGCCGCTTGAGGATCTGGTAGACGCAGCGCGGGTGCTGCAGGGTCATGTCGAGCTTGATCTCCCCGCGAGCATCCTCCCCACCCTGGCCCTCGCCTCCGGTGCCCATCCGGTTCAGATTGCCCTCCTGGTCTCGCTGCCCCGCGGCGGCGGCGACAAAGGCGCCCTCGTACTGCCAGCTGGTCGGGTCGTACTCGCGCTTCTCCGCATCGAAGCCGGAGAACATCCCCTCCGCGTCCGCGTCCTCGAACTCCTCACGGATGATCGTGGGCGCATTGGTGTAGGCCAGCACGTACTCGCGGAAATCAGACTCGGTCTGCAGCACGTGATTGATCACGCCACCGAGGAAGGCGATATCGGTGCCCGGTCGGATCGGCACGAACATGTCGGCCAGGACGCTTGTGCGGCTGTAGTGCGGATCCACGTGGATGACCTTGGCGCCACGGCTCTTGGCCTCGACCACCCACTGGTAGGCCACCGGATGCGCCTCGGCCATGTTCGAGCCCTCAAGCACGATCAGGTCGGAGTTCTGTAGGTCGCCGGGCAGCGTGCTCGAGGCGCCGCGGCCAAAGGAGGTGCCCAGGCCCACCACGGTCGAGCTGTGGCAGACGCGTGCCTGATTCTCGACCTGGACCACGCCGAGTGCGGTGAGGAACTTCTTGATCAGATAGTTCTCCTCGTTGTCCAGCGTGGCCCCGCCCAGCGCGGCGATACTCATGCAGCGGCGGGTGCGGTCACCGTCGCGCTCCCACTCCCAGCCCTGCTCGCGGGTTTTCACGACCCGCTCGGCCACCATGTCCATCGCGGTGTCGAGGTCGAGCGGCTGCCAATCGGTCGCGTACGGGGCCCGGTACAGCACGAACCGCTCCCGGGAGGATCCGGTGGTCAGCTGCAGCGTGGCCGATCCCTTCGGGCACAGCCGGCCGCGCGAATGCGGGGCATCAGGGTCGCCTTCGATCTGGATGACCTGCTCGTCCTTGACGTAGACGTTCTGGGCACAGCCCACGGCGCAGTAGGGACACACGGACTTGACCACGCGGTCAGCCGAGGCGGTACGCGGCACCAACTGCTTTGAGCCCGGCGACTTGGCGGCGCGACCTCGGCCGAACCTGTCGGTGCCCGTCAGCTGCCGAACGACGGGCCAGTCCGCGAGCGAAACCATCACATCGACTCCGAAGCCATCAGATCAACTCCTTGGTTGCCCGCTGACGCACCCACGCCTCGACCCGCTCGTTGCGCAATGGATTATGCACACGCGGATTTACCAGTTTCTGCGGGCTGCTCAGAGCGGGTCCTCCGGCCAGTCGGCCGGTTAGGTCGGGTACTCCGCTGCCATCAGCGGGAATGCCCGTGGCCAGCATGAACCCCAGCCCGGCCCTCACCCCCAACTCCCGTGCAGCGGCCTCCCAGGAACGCTCGTCCGACACCGCTGCGCGCATCTCGTCGCGCGAGACCGTGAGCTCGCCGTCCGATGCCGTCGGCTCCTCTCCCATCAGTCTCACCCCCGGTGGAGAAATTCAGGCAGCTTCTGCCGCAGCGATTCCTTGACCATGCGCGAGGCGTGCTCGTCGCCCTTCATCACCGATGAGGCAAAGGCGCGGGCCTGCTCGATCGTGATGTGCGGGGGCAGCGGCGGCACCTCGGGATCGGTGATCGCCTCGTAGACGACCGGACGGTCGGCGCTCAATGCCTCATCCCAGGCAGCTCCGACCTGATCGGCACTGTCCACGCGGATGCCCTTCAGGCCCAGCATCTCGGCATAACGGGCGTACGGGAAGTCGGGCAGATCCTGCGACCCCGGAAACTTGGGGTCGCCATTCATCACGCGCTGCTCCCAGGTGACCTGATTGAGGTCGCGATTGTTGAGCACCATGACGATCAGCCGCTGGTCCGGCCAGCGATCCCGGTACTTGGCGATCGTGATCAGTTCGTTGATGCCGTTCATCTGCATCGCGCCATCGCCCATCAACGCGAACACCGGTCGGCGCGGATGGGCGAACTTCGCGCCGATCGCGTACGGCACCCCGGCCCCCATCGTCGCCAGCGTGCCGGAGAGCGAGCCCATCATGCCTTCGCGCAGCCGCAGGTCACGCGCGTACCAGTTGGCGACCGAGCCCGAGTCGGCGCAGATGATGGCCCCCTCGGGAAGCCGCTTGGAGAGCTCCGCGACGACCAGCTGCGGGTTGATCGGATCGGCCGGCTCCTGCGCGCGCTCCTCCATGAGTTTCCACCACGCCTGGATGTCCGACTCGATCTGCTCGCGCCAACTGCGATCCGACTTGCGTTCGAGCCGGGGCAGCAGAGCCCGCAGGGTCTCCGCGCTGTCACCGACCAGACCCACCTCCATTGGATAGCGAATCGAGATCATCCGGCCGTCGATGTCGATCTGGACCCCCCGCGCCTGCCCCTCCTGGGGCAGAAACTCCGAGTACGGGAAGCTCGAGCCGACCATGAGCAGCGTGTCGCAGTTCTCCATCATGTTGTAAGACGGCCTGGTCCCAAGCAGTCCGATCGATCCCGTCACGTACGGGGCGTTGTCCGGCAGCACCGCCTTGCCCAGGAGCGCCTTGGCCACACCGCAGCCGAGCTTCTCGGCCACCTCGGCGACCTCCGCGCCGGCTTTGAGTGCACCCTGGCCGACCAGCATGGCCACGCGCTCGCCCGCATTGAGCGCCTCAGCGGCACGATCCAGATCCGCCTCGGCGGGGATCACCCGCGGCGGGCTCCACCCAGGAGCTGAATGCACGGTGCCGTGGCTGCGCGGTGGCTGCTGCACCGCGTCCTGCTCCTGCAGGTCGTTGGGGATGATGACGCAGGTCACGGTCCGCTCAGCCAGGGCGATGCGGCAGGCCCGGTCGATCAGGTGCCGCATCTGGGCCGGCTCGGTCGCCATGTGCACGTACTCCCCGGCGACGTCCTTGAACAGGCTGACCAGGTCGATCTCCTGCTGGTAGTTGCCGCCCAGGCCTGTGCGGGCCTGCTGGCCGACGAAGGCGACCACCGGATGATGGTCGAGCTTGGCGTCGTAGAGACCGTTGAGCAGGTGCACGGCGCCCGGGCCCGACGTGGCCAGACAAACGCCGAGCTCGCCGGTGAACTTGGCGTGTCCGCAAGCCATGAAGGCCGCCATCTCCTCGTGGCGGACCTGGATGAACTCGGGGCGAGGGGCTCCGTCATTGGAACGCTGGAACGCACCGATGATCCCGTTGATCCCATCACCCGGATATCCGTAGATGCGGTCGACACCCCAGACGCCCAGACGCTCGAGCAGAAAATCACCGACCGTGAGGGTCATTTTGCTGCGGCGCCGCGGAGGTTCGAGGCGACCGAATCGATCAGGTCGTGGCCGGAGTCGGTGAACTTGTCAACGCCCTCCCGCTCGAGCGTCTCGACCACGTCTTCGTAGTCAACTCCGGCATCGGCGAAGGCCTGCAGCGTGCGGCGGGCCCGGTCCACGTCGTCGTCGATCGTACGCCCGACCTGTCCGTGGTCCAGGAACGCCTTGATGGTTTCGGGCGGCATCGTGTTCACGGTGTCCGGTCCGATGAGCTGCTCCACATACATGACATCCCGATAATCAGGATTCTTGGTGGACGTCGAGGCCCACAGGCACCGCTGCGGCGTCGCACCGGCGGCGGCCAGTTCCTCCCACTCCAGGCCCGAGAAGACCTCGCGGTAGGTCTGGTAGGCGAGCTTGGCGTTGGCGACCGCCAGCTTGCCCTTGAGGTCGTCGTGGCCCCCGATCTCATCCAGACGGCGGTCGGCCTCGGTGTCGACTCGCGAAACAAAGAAGGAGGCCACCGACGCCAGCGCGCGCAGATCGCCGCCCGATTCATGGCGGCGCTGCAGGCCGCGCACGTAGGCCTCAGCGGCCTGACGATGCCGCTCGAGCGAGAACAGCAGCGTCACGTTGACCGGGATCCCCAGCCCGATCGCCGACTCAACCGCCTCGAGCCCCTCCTGGGTGCCGGGAATCTTGACCAGCAGGTTGGGTCGGTCAGCCATCTCGTGCAGCCGCCGGGCCTCCGCGAGCGTGCCCTCCGCGTCGTGGGCCAGACGCGGATCCACCTCGAGCGAGACCCAGCCATCGCGGATCCCGTTGGCCCCCGGTCGAGCGAAGGTGTCCGCGAGCTGATCGCAGGCATTGCGAATGTCCTCGGCGGCGATCTCGAGGAACGCGTCGTAGGGCTCGCGGTCCTCCTCCGCCAGCTTCTGCAGCTGGTCGTCGTAGAGCTCGTCGTCGGCGATCGCCTTCTGGAAGATCGTCGGGTTGGAGGTGATCCCCACGATGCCCTCGTCGATCAGCCCGGTGAGCTCGCCCTCCTCGAGAAACCGCCGGTTGATGAAATCAATCCACGGACTGGTGCCGTGCTGTCTGAGTAGCTGAAGCTGTGTTGGCATATGTTCGAATCCTTCCCGAGCCCCTCAGCGCCGAAACGGGACATCGCGGGGTGAGCTGCCAGGAAATGTGCGGGCCGAACGCCGCACGAAGCCGACAATGGGGAGGATGCGGGTTCTCAGCCCATTGGACGTGCTGGGTGGTGGTGGCGGCCAACACCACGCAAGCACGGCGACTTCGGAGCGCCGCCGGTGAAGGTCGTATTTCTCGGGCCGACCAGCCCCTCATCTGGTGGTCACAGCCACGTCCGCAACTACCGGGCGCTGGTTCGCGAGCTCTCCTTGCGCGGCCATGAGGTCGTCTTCTGCGCGCCCGACGTAGCCTGGTCTGAGGACACGCGCGACCTCCCGGAACGGCAAAGGGCGCAGTTGTGCCGTTACGGCTCGCTGGAGGAACTGGCGGACCTGGCCGGCCACCAGATCGCCGGCGCCGACCTGGTGATGCTCGGCTCCTCTGTGCCCGACGGCGTGGCGGTGGCCGAATACGTGCTGCAGACGGCCGAGGGCCAGACTGCCTTTTGCGACGCGGCCACGCCGTTGACGCTCAGCCAGTTGGCGAGTGCGACATGTCCATTCCTGACCCCGGCGCTGATCGCCCGCTTCGACCTGTATCTCTCCTCCGCCGGGGGCTCCACGCTGCACCGATTGGAGAGCGAGTTCGGCGCGCGGCGCGCGGTGCCCTTCTACGGCGTGATCGATCCCGGGGGTTACCTGTCGGTAGCCAGCCGGCCCTGCTGGGACCTTGGCTACCTCGGGGCCTACAGTCCCGACCGTCAGTCGCGTCTGGAGACGTTGCTCCTGTCCCCGGCGCGGGCGCTCCGCGCCCGCCGCTTCGTGGTGGCTGGTCCGGAGTACCCGGAGACCCCCGCCTGGCCGGCCAACGTCGCACGCATCCAACACGTCGCGCCGGCTCGGCATCCGGTGTTCTACGGCGCGCAGCGCTTCGCACTCAACCTCACACGGGACGCCATGCGCGACGCAGGCTGGTCTCCGAGCGGGCAGCTGTTCGAGGCAGCAGCCTGCGGAACGGCGATCATCACCGACGACTGGCCCGGCCTCGACGATTTCTTCACGCCGGAGAAGGAGATCATGGTCGTCCGCTCAGCCGACGACGTATTGCGGGCGCTGGTCGAGACCAGCGTGCAAGCCCGGCTGTCGATGGCGGCGAGAGCCCGGCAGCGTGTGCTCCGAGACCACACGGCAGCCCGACGGATCGATCAGCTGGAAGGCGTGCTGAGTGATTTCGGACCGATGGGCGCGCGGCCCGGCCGCACGTCGTTTGCCTAGATCCTGCCGTCAAGCTCCCGAGCTCAGCCGAGCATGCGCAACAGCGCGCGCTCGACCTCGCGCCGGCGGCGATCTCCCACCTCGGCCAGCGTGCCGACGCGCTGGATGTCAACACCGATCGTTCGGCCGGACAGGTAGCTGTCGAGCACGCGCGGATCGATGTAGGACCGGCGGGCCACCGCCGGAGTGTTGCCGAGCATCTCCGATACCTCTTTCACCACCGCCTTGATCACCCGCTGCCGCGAGCGCGGGCGCGGCGTGGGACGCCGCTCGAAATAGTCAAGTCGAGCCGCGGCCAGGGCTGTCGCGTTCCACGTGCGGAAGTCCTTGGCACTGAACGCCTCGCCCGCATTGGCCTTGATGTATTCGTTGATGCCGTCGCTGCCCAGCCGGCACCAGCTGCGCCCGCGCCGGTAGCTGAGCAACTCGGGCGGGCCCGAGCGACGCCGGCACAGCTGACGCATCAGATCGACGCTCAGTGGATCGGAGATCTCGAGCACGTGCCGCACCCCGCTCTTGCCGACAAAGTCAAAGACGGCGGCGCCGTTGCGCCAGTGCAGGTGCTCCCGGGTCAGTGTGGCCAACCCGAAGTGGCCGGACTCGTCGGCGTACTGCTCGCTGCCGACGCGGAAGAGGCCCACATCGAGCAGCCGGGTGGCTGCCGCCGCCACCCGCTCGCGCGACGGCTCGCCGCCGGACTCCAGCGCGTGCCGTACCTGCGTGCGCAGCCGGGGCAGGGCCTGGGCGAACTCCTCCATCTCCCGGAACTTCTGGCGATCGCGCCGCTCGCGCCAGATCGTGTGGTAGAGGTACTGCGTGCGACCGGCCGCATCGATCCCGGTGGCCTGCAGATGGCCGCTGGGGTCAGGGCAGATCCATACCTCGCGCCAGGCCGGCGGGATCGTCAGCTGCTCGATGCGCTGGACCGTCTCGTCGTCGCTGATGCGCTCTCCGTCGGCGTCCAGGTAGGCAAAGCCACGGCCCCGGCGCACGCGCCGCAACCCCGGAATCGAGCGGTCGGCCCGACGCAGCCGCAGGCGACGGATGCGCTGCGGCGTGAGCTCCGTGGCGCCTATACCGGCACCGCCGCCAGCTCGCGATCGAAGTGCCGGTGCGCGGCAATCGCCTTCAAAAACGCCTCGGCGAATTTGGTGGCGGAGCGTGCACTTGCGGAGGTGACCACGCCGGCGGCCTCATGAATCCCGTCGGCGTCGAGCTCGAGCCCGGGCAGCGGCGCGACGCGCAGCAATTCGATGCCATCGCCGATCGCGCCGACCGGTTTGCCGTGCTTGAACGCCTCCGCGACGTAGCGGATCGCCGCGCCATTGCCGCTCAGCTCCTGCGCGCTCGGGCCCCCCGGGGCCACCAGCACCGCGTCGTAGAGGACTGAAGCCATGGTCAGCAAGCCGCGGTCGACCTCGAGCCCGCCCTCAAGCGTTCCGCCGTGGGGTGCCAGCACTTCCGCCACAACTCCCGCCTGCTTGAGCCGTTTGAGCACAGCGCGGGTGGCCGTGGCGTCGGCTCCGTCCGCGGCGAGGACCGCCACCCGGCGGGTGGCCGGTGACTGCGGCTGATTCGAGGCCTGGCTCAGGGCCGGCGAGCTGCGGCCGTGGTTCTTCGCGCCGCCCCTGGGTGCGGGCAGACCGAGGCCCTCGGCCACCTGCTTGGCCAGGTCACGGTCGATCGGCACGAGGACGTCCTTGAGCACCCGTTCGCGGATCTCGAGCCGCTCCACCTTGCCCAACTCGAAGCGCAGGGCGTCAACGATGTGCTCGCGCTCCCAGTCGGCCATCGAGTTCCAGAACAGCGTTGCCTGGCTGAAATGGTCCTGGAAGCTTTTGCTGCGCGCCCTGACCTTCCGGCCGTCCACCCGCTCCTGGTAGTGGTGAAAGCCGCCCTCGGCAGCGCTGGCCAGAGCTGGGCAGCCCTGCGCAATCGAGTTCTTGTGGTAGGAGACCGGCGAGACGTCGATGCGGTGCTGGCCGTAGCCGTCGCGCTGGTGGTGATGAACCTGGGCCACCGGGCGGTTGACCGGCAGCTGCGCAAAGTTCGGACCGCCGAGCCGGATCAGCTGCGTGTCCAGGTAGGAGAACAGCCGCGCTTGGAGCAGCGGGTCGTTGGTGAAGTCGATGCCCGGGACGACGTTGGCGACATGGAACGCCACCTGTTCGGTCTCGGCAAAGAAGTTGTCCGGGTTACGGTTCAGCTGCATGCGTCCGACTACCCGCAGCGGAACCTCTTCCTCCGGAATCAGCTTGGTTGCGTCCAGCAGGTCGAAGTCGAAGGCATGCTCCTTGGCCTCGGGCACGAGCTGGACCGCGAGTTCCCACTCGGGGAAGTCGCCTGACTCGATCGCCTCCCACAGATCGCGGCGATTGAAGTCGGGGTCCGCACCGGCGATCTTCTGCGTCTCGTCCCACACCAGCGAGTGGGTGCCCAGGGCTGGACGCCAGTGGAACTTGACGAACGTGCCCTTTCCGGCGCGGTTGACCAAGCGGAAGGTATGCACGCCGAAGCCCTGCATCGTCCGATAGGAGCGCGGCAGCGCACGGTCGGACATCAGCCACATGATCATGTGGGCGGTCTCCGGCTGGAGCGAGATGAAGTCCCACAGCGTGTCGTGGGCCGAGGAAGCCTGCGGGATCTCGTTCGGCGGCTCGGGTTTCACCGCGTGCACAAAATCCGGGAACTTGATCCCGTCCTGGATGAAGAACACCGGCATGTTGTTGCCGACCAGGTCGAAGTTGCCGGCGGGCGTGTAGAACTTCGTCGCGAACCCGCGAACGTCGCGGACCGTGTCGGCCGACCCGCGCGACCCCGCCACCGTCGAGAAGCGCACAAACACCGGCGTCTTGCGCCCCGGCGCGGAGAGGAAATCCGCCGCGGTCACATCCGCCAGCGACTCGGTGCAGGTGAACACCCCGTAGGCGCCCGCCCCGCGGGCGTGCACGACGCGCTCGGGGATCCGCTCATGATCGAAGCGCGTGATCTTCTCGCGGAAGTGAAAGTCCTCAATCAGCGTCGGCCCACGCTCGCCTGCGGTCAGCGAGTCGTCGGTATGGTCGACCTTGAGGCCCTGGTCGGTGGTGAGTTCGTGGCCATCGTGCCCGACCCGGTCACGGTCGAGGTCCCTCTGCTTGTCATCTGGGGCGGCCATGGCCGGACCTCCTGGGGCAGTCGCTTGCGGTCCTGACTGGTTACCCCCAGACCTGCGTTCCGCAACCGCCGGTGTGACGCGCAGGCGCCGCAGCGGCACCGACGGTCCTCAGGCGTCAGCCGGGGCCGTCACGTTGACGTCGCCGGCGCGAACATGCAGCACGCCGTCCAGACCATCCAGCTCGGCGGTCAGTTCGGCGATCGAACCGCGGCCCCGCAGGGCCAGCCTGACCGTGACGGTGCGCTGCGGCGCGTTCTCATCGTCGGAGTGCTCGGTCTCCCGTTCCACCGACAGATCGGAGATGGCAAAGCCGTGGGCGGAACAGTCCGCCACCAGCTTGCGCAGCACGCCGGCCCCGTCCACATAGGTGATGAGCAGCGGTGAGAGCAGGGCAGCCGTACCCGGGAGGTGTCGGGTGATGTACGGATAGCCCACGGACACGAGCATGTAGGCGACCGTGGCGCCGGTGGCGAGCACCGGCAGGTCGCCCCCGGCGGCGAGACCGACTCCGGCCGTGGCCCACACGCCGGCCGCCGTGGTCAAACCGCGCACGTTATTGCGCTGCACGAAGATCAGGCCGCCACCTATGAAGCCGATGCCCGAGACGACCTGCGCGGCCACCCGCGAGGGGTCGAGAATGATCAGCCGGTTCTGCAAGACGTCAGCGAAGCCATAGGTGCTGACCAGCATGAACAGCGCCGCGCCGGTCCCCACCAGCGCGTAGGTGCGCATGCCGGCGTTTTTCTGCCGGATCTCACGCTCAACGCCGATCACCGTCGATAGGACCAGGGCCAGGCCGAGCCTCCAGAGCAGGCTCCATTCGGTGAAATGCATTGGTCTAACCTACAGTCCTTTACTGCAGTTGTGAACTGTTTGTGAATCCTGAGACCAGCTCTGGGCTGGTCAGCGGAGCGCGAGCAGGCAGACGGCCCCCAAGCTGGCCGCGCCGGCCGTCCACCAGGCGATGTAGTCGCCAATGTGACCGGAATGAGCGCCGCGGACGGCTTTGACCGTCGCCCGTCCGGTCTCACGGACGCGACGTGGAAGCGCCTCGCGCAGCGGCCGCCCGAAGAGCCCCAGGGCGGCCAGGCCCACCGCCAACAGGGCGCCGCCGCTCGAGGCCAGGATCTCGGTGAGGGAGGCATGGTCGTGCGGCTCCACGGGCAGGGGCACAGTTTTTCCATGCAGCACCCAGGCGGCGTAGGCCCGATGGTCCGCGAGCAGACCCGCTGCCCGGGAGGCCCAGTCCAGGGCCCCCGGAACGAAGTTCAGACCGGCCGCCAGCAGCAGCAGGACCGCCGGCACGATGACACGATCCACATCCCCTGGGGAACCTTGGCCAGCTCGCGGAGAACCACCGCGATCCAGCGCAGCCGGAAGGCCGCGTTCTCGGTCGATTCGAAGCGGGCGGCCGTGTAGGCGCCGGCGGCGATCACCACCGCGACGCCACCTGCGATCAGGTCCGGCGAGTACGTCGTGTCGATCAGCAGCCAGTAGAACGGGGCCGCGACCAGCAGGGCAACAAGCGCACTCCGAAGCCTGGTCATGTCTGGCTCGCGGACCCTCTCTCCGAGGCGGTGTTCCTAGCCCCTCGTGCGCGCGAGCTCGCGCTCGGCCTGAAATTGCGGCAGCACGTGCTCCTGGTAAGCGGCGAAGAACTCGTCCTGACCAGGCCCGATCTGCTGGATGTAGAGCTCGTCGAATCCGGCCTCCTCGTAGGCGCGAATGGCGGCAACGTGGCGCGCGATATCGGGCCCGCAGGGCACGTCCCGGGTCGCCTGGTCCTCGGTCACCAACTGGCTGGCCTGCTCGAAATGGGCGGGGGTGGGCAGCACCTGAGCGAGTTCTCCAGGCAGGGCCTCATTCGGCCACAGCCGGTAAACGGTCTCCTTGGCCCGCTGCTCGTCGTCGTCAAAGCAGACCTTCAACCCTCCGGCCACCAGCCCCCCGGACTTCGCCTGGGAGCGGAACTGCTCGACGGCGTCGGCGTCCGGGCCCACGGTCACGAAACCGTCCCCGATCCGGGCGGCTAGCTCGATCGAGCGCGGGCCGAAGCCGGAGACCAGAATCTTCGGAGGCTCAGCCGGCAGGTCGTATATCCGCGCGTGGTCGACCACGTAGTGCTTGCCGCGGTAGCTCTTGACACCGCCGCGCCACAGTTCGCGCAGAACCTCAACGGCCTCCTCGAGCATCTCCCGCCGCTCCGGCGCCGAGGGCCAACGGTCACCGAGAATGTGCTCGTTCAGGGCTTCGCCGGTACCGACGCCGAGCGTGAACTTACCGTCGAGCAGCAAGGCAGCCGTGGCGGCTGCCTGAGCGATCACGGCGGGGTGAATCCGCACCGTCGGGCAGGTCACCGCGGTGGTAACCCCCATGCCCGGCGCGGCCTGAGCGATCGCTCCGATGGTCGCCCAGACGAATCCGCTGTGCCCCTGCTCGTCGTTCCACGGGTGGTAATGGTCGGAGATCCACAGATCCTGGAACCCGGTCTCCTGGGCCTTGACCGCCTGCGCGACCAGATCCTTGGGGCTGAACTCCTCCGAGGACAGGAAGTAGCCGATCTTCATGAGCCACTCCCCGCGAACACCTCGACGATCTTCCGGTTGAAGGCAGGCAGATCGTCTGGCTGGCGACTCGAGACCAGGCGCCCATCGACATGGACCTCCTCGTCGACCCAGGCCGCACCGGCGTTGCGCAGGTCGGTCTGCAGACTCGGCCAGGAGGTGAGGGTCCGGCCGCGGACGACGTCGGCCTCGACCAGCGTCCACGGTCCATGGCAGATCACGCCCACCGGCTTGTCCTGCTCGAAGAAGCTCTTGACGAAGCTGACCGCGCCGGGGTCCTGACGTAAAAAGTCAGGATTGGCCACTCCACCGGGGAGCACGAGCGCGTCGTACTCGGACGCATCGGCCTTCTCGACGGTCACATCGACCTTGATCTTGTCGCCCTGGTCGAGATGGTTGAAGGCCTGGATCTCACCGGCCTCGAGCGATACGACCACCGCCTCGGCGCCGGCCTCCTGCACCGCCTTGCGCGGCGCGTCCAGCTCCACCTGCTCGACGCCGTCCGTGGCCAGGAACGCGATCTTCTTACCGTTCAACTCGCCGGCCATTACGCCTTCCCCTCCTGCTCGTACTCACGCAGGAAGCCCTCAAACAGGCGCCGGTGGCCCTCCTCGTCGCGGAGGATGCCGATCACCATGTCCTGGGTTACCGGGTCGATCTCCTCGGTCTCGGCGACCAACCGGTTGTAGTGCTCGATGGCGCCGCTCTCCGCCTGGATCACGCCCCGAATCAGCCCGACGACGTCGGTCTGATGCTCGGGCGGACGCATGAACTCCTGCTCTGGCGCGAAGTCGACCGAGCTCGGCACCACGCCGTAGAGGTCCTTGATCCGCTGACCGAACAGCTTGGCGTGACCGAGCTCCTCCTGAACGTCCTGCTCGAGGGACTCGGCGATCCGGCGGGCGCGCACACCGTCCGGGTTGATCGATGCTGAGACGTAATTCATCACCGTCTCGATCTCCATCCAATACGCCTTGCGCAGGAGCTCGACTACGTGTTCGCGCTCCTCGCGTCGTGAGTCATCCAGGATGCTCACGGCACTGTCTGTATTCGACATCGGATCCAGCTCCTTTCGTGTTGCGGGCGCCGAAGCGCTCCGTGTCATTGACTCTTCTGGCGGGCTTCGACGTACTCGTCCGGCGTAGCCGGCACCTCGCCCGCGGGCGCACCCGCGCCAGGCTCGACGCGTCGCGGTGACTGTCGCTCGGGCTGCTTGGTCAGCGTCGAGGTGATCCCGGCCGCGCGCGCAGTCCAGAGCATGACCACGGCAGCGACCCCGGCGATGACCGCCAGCACCAGGAGCACGACCGTGATGAACCCGCCTGAAACGATCCCAACGATCACGAACAGGATCGCCAGGACGATGAGAACCAAGCCTAAATACATGTTGGCCCTCTACCCGACGTACATCCGCTCAATCGGGAATCGGGCGCGGTGAACCCCGCCATGAGCTGACGTCCTGACGTCCGGAGCGCCAAGCTGTCACCCATGACCACGACATCCCGACTGGGCGACAAGCCCGTAAACCGCATCGGCTTCGGCGCGATGCAGCTGGCCGGACCCGGCGTGTTCGGCCCGCCGCGCGATCCGGAGGCGGCCCGCGCCGTGCTGCTCCGCAGCCTCGAGCTGGGCGTCGACCACATCGACACCTCGCAGTACTACGGCCCCAACGTCGTCAACCAGCTGATCCACGACACGCTGCACCCGTATCCGGAGGATCTGAGGCTCGTGACCAAGCTCGGCGCCCGCCGGGACGAGAATGGGGGCTGGCTGCACTGGAACCGTCCCGAGAATCTGCGCCAGGGCCTGGAGGACAACCTGCGCACCCTCGAGGTCGAGCGCATGGATGCCGTCAACCTGCGGCTGATGGAGGACGACTCCCGCGACCTCCTGGCCGAGCAGCTCGGCGCGCTCGAGGATATGCGCCAGGAGGGCAAGCTCGACCTGATCGGGATCTCCAACGCCGACAGCGACCTGATCCGCCGCGCCCTTGAGCAGGTCGACGTGGCCTGTGTCCAGAACGCCTACAGCCTGGTCAACCGCGGCGACGAGAGCGAGCTGGCGCTGTGCGAGGAGCGCGACATCGCCTTCGTCCCCTTCTTCCCGCTGGGCTCCGCCTTCACCGGAGGCCCGAAGCAGCTGGCGGCCGACCCGGCCATCGCCGAGGTGGCCGAGAAGCATGCCGTGACCCCCTCCCAGATCGCCCTGGCCTGGCTGCTGCACCGCTCGGAACGGATCCTGCTGATTCCGGGTACGACCAACGTCTCGCACCTCGAGGAGAACATGGCCGCCGGCGAGATCGAGTTGGATGCGGCCGACATGGCGCGGCTCGACGAAGCCAAGGAGCTGGGTAACCCGCTGCCGGGCTAACGCGGCTGGGGCGGTCCCGCTGGACCGCCCCCACCTGACTCGCGCCATGGCGGCTCACGCGGACATGCTCAAACCGAACAATCAGGCCACGCCGGGGCCGCTTCTTCCAAAAACGCGCGAATTTCGGGCTGATTTGAGCACATCGGCCCGCTCCCGCTCCGATTCCTCGGTTTAAGCAGGTCGAGAGGCCTCAGGGTTACGCGTGGAGCGGGCCGAGAACCCGGTCGAGCTCCGCGTTGGTGAACCGCCCCTCCGGATCCAGGCGCGCCCGGACCGCCTGGAAGCGGTCCCACTCGGGGTAGCGCGGGGCCAGCGTCTGGGCGGTCTGGAAGTGACGCTTGCCCCAGTGGGGACGGCCATCAAAGCCGTCCATGATCTCCTCGACCACGCGGAAGTAGGCCTCGTACTCCATCTGGTCAAACACGTGCGCCGCGATGTAACAGGTGTCGCGCCCGTACGCCGGGGAGAGCAGCGCGTCGTCCCCGGCGACGAAGCGCACCTCGATCGGGAAGTTGACCGGTAGGCGTCGGCGGTGGATGCTGTCACGGATGGCGCGGAGCGCCTCGGCGGCGTGGCGGCGGGGGATGGCGTACTCCATCTCCGTGAAGCGCACGAGCCGCGGCGAGACGAAGATCCGGTGCGAAACGTCAGTGCGGTCGCTGGACCCGGCCAATCGGGTCACCGTCCGGTTGAGTAGCGGGATCAGGTGCGGGAAGCGGCGCCCGAGGCGGGAGAAGGCCTGCAGGCCATGGTTGACCAGGAGGATGTCCTCCAGGTAGGCCCGGGGCTTCGCGCGTGGCTGCGGCACCCGCTCGGTGCGGTCATTGCGGCGCATCAGCGCGGTGTCGGTGTAGGGAAACCAGTACATCTCGAAGTGGTGATGAGCCTGCGACAAACCGTCCAGGCGCTCCAGCGTGGGCTCGAGCCGGGCCGGGCCGTCGACGCCGTGCAGGCGGTAGGCGGGCACCGTTCTGAGCGTCACCGCCGTGACCACGCCCAGGGCACCGAGACTCACTCGGGCGGCGCGCCAGCCGTCGCGATCAGAGGCCTCGTCCAGTGTCAGGACCGTGCCGTCGGCCTGCATCAGCTCGACAGCGTGCAGCTGCGCGGACAGGTTGCCCAGGCGGCTCCCGGTGCCGTGCGTGCCGGTGGCCGTCGCGCCGGCGATCGACTGCCGGTCGATGTCCCCCAGGTTCTCGAAGGCCAGCCCGTGGCGGTCGAGCTGCGTGTTCAGCTGCCCGATGGTGATGCCGGCCTGCACCCGCACCAGGCCGCTCGCCGGGTCGACCGACAGCACGCGGTTCATGCGCTCGAGCGAGATCAGCGTGCCATCGGTGGGCACGAGCCCCGTGAACGAGTGCCCGGAACCGGCCACCCGCACCGGGCGGTCCGCCTCCCGGGCGCGGATCAGGGCGGCGGCCACCTCGGCCAGATCACGCGGGCGCTCAAAGGCCTGGGGCGTGCAGCGCTGGCGACCGTCCCAGTTGCTCCAAGTGGCAGCCGACATGCCCGTCCATTAGAACATGCGCACGGTGAGCACGTCATCTGACCACGAGCGACTCGCGCAGGCCTGCGCGGAGCTCGAACCGCCCTTCGCCTGCGTGGACCTCGACGCCTTTGCCGAGAACCGCGCGGCCCTCGTCCGACGGGCCGGTGGCAAGGGAATCCGGCTCGCCTCGAAGTCGCTGCGCTGCCGGGCGCTGCTCGAGCGCCTGTTGGCCGGCGAGGATCACGCCTTCCGGGGCGTGCTCGCCCTGACCGTGGACGAGGCACTATGGCTGGCCCACCACGGAGTACGCGATGTGGTGGTCGGCTACCCCAGCGTCAACCGGCGGGCGCTGAGCGCTGTGGCGAGTCGGGGGTCAAGCGGGACCCCCGACGAAAGGATCACGGTCATGGTCGACGCGGTCGAGCACCTGGAGCTGCTCACATCGCTGGGCGGCCCGTTCAACGTGTGCCTCGAGGCCGACGCCGGGCTGTGGCTGCTGCGCGGGCGGGTGCGGGTCGGGCCGCGGCGCTCGCCGTTGCACACGCCCGAGCAGGTGAACAGCCTGACGCGTGAGATCGCGCGCCGGCCGGGGCTGCGGCTGGTCGGGATGATGGCCTACGAGGGACAGATCGCCGGCCTCGGCGACCACCCGGCGGGACGACCGCTGCGCGGGCTGGCCATCCGGGCCATGCAGGCGACCTCCCGGCGAGAGCTGCGCGAGCGGCGCCGCGAGCTGGTGGCCGCCGTCGAGGTGGTGACCGGTCGCCTGGGCTTCGTCAACGCCGGCGGCACCGGCAGCCTGGAGTTCTCCTCTGCCGAGCCATGGGTCACCGAGCTGACCGCGGGGTCCGGCCTGTTCGGACCGGCGTTGTTCGATGACTACACACGGTTTCGCCCGCGTCCCGCAGCGTTCTACACGCTGCCGGTGGTGCGGCGGCCCGGCCCGGGTGTGGTCACCGCTCTGGGCGGGGGCTATGCCGCCTCGGGGCCGGCGGGCGCCGACCGTCTCCCCCGGCCCTGGTGGCCGGCCGGCCTGAGGCTCGACCCGCAGGAGGGCGCCGGCGAGACGCAGACGCCGCTGCGCGGCTGGGTGGCCGACCGGCTGAAGATCGGCGATCGCGTGTGGATGCGTCACGCCAAAGCCGGTGAGCTGTGTGAGCGCTTCGACCGGCTCTACCTGGTCAGCGGCGACCAGATCGTCGATGAGGTCCCCACGTATCGCGGCGAGGGGCAGTGCTTCCTATGAGCCAGGCGCCGGCTGACCGCCGGGGTTGGCTGCCCGCGATAACTGGGCGGTGATCGCCACCTACGCGCTGGTCGGCGCCGCCAACCAGATGCTGTGGCTGACCTTCACGCCGATCACCACACCCTCCGCCCACGCCTACGGGGTCAGCGTGAACGACATCGGCTGGCTGGCCGAGATCTTCCCGCTGCTCTACGTGCTGTTGGCGGCGCCCGCGGCCTCCCTGCTCGACCGCTGGTTTCGCCCGGCGCTGGCCGTCGGGGCGGTGCTCACGGCGATCGGCGGCCTGCTGCGCCTGGGTGACACCTTCGGCTGGGCGCTGGCCGGCCAGGGCCTGGTCGCCCTGGCTCAGCCACTCATCCTGAACGCGGTGACCGGGCTGTCCAGCGCCTACCTGAGCGAGGACTCCCGTCCAGTGGGGATCGCCGTCGGCTCGGCCGGGATCTTCCTGGGCATGCTGCTGTCGCTGGTGTTGGGCTCGGCGCTCGGCGGCGCGCACCTGCACGCGCTGCTGGTGATCGATGCCGCCTTCGGCGTCGTCGCCACCCTGGCCATGCTGGCGATCTTCGCCCTGAGTCCGGGGATGCTGGTGAGCGGCGATGTGACCGGATTGTTCGGGGTTCGCACCGTGTGGCGCGAGCCCGGGATCCGGCGTCTGGCCTTGATCTCGTTCATCGGCTTCGGGCTGTTCATCGCGCTGACCACCTGGCTGCAGACGCTGCTCAAGCCGGCCGGGATCTCCGCCTCGACGGCGGGCTGGGTGCTGGTCGGCGCGGTCGTGGCGGGGGTGCTCGGATCGGTCATCCTGCCCCCGGCGGTGATTCGGGCCCGTCGGGATCACGTTCTATTCCGGGCGGCCGGACTGGCCACCTGCGGCGCATGTGTGCTCTTCGGGGTGTGGAAGTGGGTGCCGGCCATCGTGGCCGGCGCGGCGCTGATCGGGTTCCTCATGCTCGCGGCGCTGCCGGTGATCCTGGAGATCGCCGAGCGGCGCGCCGGACCCGCGGGCACCAGCGCCACCGCTCTGATCTGGCTATCCGGTAATGCCGGCGGGATCGTCATCGCCATCCTGGTGCAGACGGTTGTTCACCATCCGCTGGTGGCGTTCCTGGTGATGGCGACGATCGCGGCTCTGGTCATGGTGTTCGTCTCGGATTCGCTGGCGGGCGGCGTGGCGGCGCCGGCCGGAACCGGGACGGCGGCGGCGGCCGCCGGACCCGCGCCGCCGGCGGGGACGGCTGCCGGCGCCGGCGGGCCGAGCGCCGGCGCCGGCCGGCCGAGTGCCGGCGCCGACGCGCCGAGCGCCGCCTCCGCCGAGCCGAGTGCCTAGCCCGCGGGGCAGAGCGTTCTCCTATCCAAAACTTCGTCATTACGAAGTAATGGCACGGTGAACGACATGGGCGAGGCGATCAAGCGGTGGCCGGGACCTCCAGCAGCTCGCCGACTTCGAGCCCGTGGCCCAGCGCGATCGCGGGGCAACCCTGGGCGATCTCGGTCGCGTGGTCCAGGTCGCGAGCGGTTATGACCGTGAAGCCGCTGACGCTCTGGCCGCCGTCGACGTGGCCGACCTGGCGCGAGTTGGCCACGGCCGAGCCCGGCACGGTGATGTGTTCGCCGATCTCGTCAAACCACTTGAACCAGGCGTCGGCCTCCTCCATGTTCAGCGGCTGGTCCTTGGCCTTGCGGTAGGTGAAGACGTAATTGGGCATGTTTGCCTCCTGGCTGCGTGGCGCCTGGGCGCCGGATGACGGGTTACGTCAAAGCAGACACGGGCCGGTAGGCAAACTGGGCGGTCGCTTAACGCCCAGTTATCGCCGGCCTCGGTGTCTGTATTTCCAGTGAGCCACATGGAAGGATGTGACCGTGACCGAACTTCTCCTGGATCGCGCCCGCGCCGGGGACGAGCAGGCCTTTGCCGAGCTGACCGCGCCGTATCGGCGCGAGCTGCAGGTCCACTGTTACCGGATCCTCGGCTCGCTACAGGACGCCGAGGACGCCCTGCAGGAGACGTTGCTGGCCGCCTGGCGGGGCCTCGACGGGTACGCGCAGCGGGCTTCGCTGCGCACCTGGCTCTACCGGATCGCCACCAATCGCTGCCTCAACAGCCTCCGTGCCACCAGCCGGCGGGCCCCCATGGGCGCTGAGTTCGGGGACCTGCCCGTTCCCGAGCCCACGCGGGAGACGGACATCGTCTGGCTCGAGCCCTACCCCGACGTGCTGCTCGAGGGCCTACCCGACGCAGCCCCCGGGCCGGAGGCGCGGTATGCCGCCCACGAGGCGATCTCGCTGGCCTTCATCACGGTGCTGCAGACCCTGCCGCCGCGCCAGCGCGCGGTGTTGATCCTGCGCGACGTGATGGGCTTTCACGCCGCCGAGGTGGCCGAAATGCTGGACAGCTCCCAGGAGTCGGTGACCAGCGCGCTCAAACGCGCTCGGGCGACGCTGGCTGAAGATCCCGAGCTGCACCACTCGCCGCCCCCCACGCCCGACTCTCCTGAGGAACGGGAGCTCATGCGCCGGCTGACGATCGCCTACGAGACCGCCGACGTCGACGCGCTGGTCGCGCTGCTGACCGAGGACGTCTGGATGCGCATGCCGCCGATGCCGCTCGAGTACCGCGGTCGCGAGCTGGGTGGCCAGTTCATGTCGGTGGTCGCCTTCCGCCCTGGGCGCGAGTTCCGGATGCTGCCCACCCGCTCCAACGGTCAGCCCGCCCTGGGCATGTACGTGCGGGATGAGACCTCAGGGGTGTTCCACGCCTACGGCATGATCGTGTTCACGCTCGCCGGGAACGCGGTCTCGGCGATCACCCGCTTCGACAACAGCGTGCTCGGACATTTCGGGCTGCCGCGCACGTTGCCCCAGGAGTGAGGTCGACCCACCCCGCGCCGCAGCGACGGGATGACTAGAGGATCACCTCGGGGTCGATGCGCGCCTCGCGCATCACCACCCGCTCGCCGCGGATCGGGACGCCTTCGGCCAGAAGCCGGCCGCGTTGGCGCTCGCCCTGGGTCCAGCTGCCGTCGCTGTGCACCACCCGCCACCAGGGCAGGTCCGGGTCGGTGGCGATGCTCAGCGCCCGTCCCGCCTGGCGGGGCGCGCCGGGCGACAGGTCGCCATAGGTGGTGACAAAACCCTCCGGAACCCGCCGCAGGCGGGCCTGGATGATCTCGACGCTCGTCGCGATGGCTACGCCGCCGCCGTGCGCCCAGCCGTCGCCCGGCACCTAGCTCGGCAGGCCGACGGCGGGTGGATCAAGCGATTTGGCCGGCTGCTCGAGCGCCTGCCGCAGGTCGGCGACGAGGTCCTCGGGATCCTCGATGCCGCAGCTCAGGCGGATCAGGTCGGGCGGGACGGCGGCCGCCGAGCCCTCGACCGACTGGTGGGTCATGGCCTGTGGGACCTCTATCAAAGACTCGACGCCCCCCAACGACTCGGCCAGCGTGAACAATCGCGTGCGGGCGACGATCTCCTCGGCGTGTGGGTGCCGGAAACTGACCATGCCGCTGAAGCCGGGCCAGCGCACGTCGGTGGCCTCCGGGATCTCGTTGAGGAACTCGACCACGGCCGCCGCGCTCCTGGCGTGCGCCTGCATACGCAGGTGCAGGGTGCGCAGGCCACGGTGCACGAGGAAGCAGTCGAACGGCCCCGGCACCGCGCCAACGGAGTTCTGGACGAAGCGCAGTTGCTCATAGCGCTCCGGGTCCGTGGTCACGGCGACCCCGCCGACCACGTCCGAGTGCCCGCCCAGATACTTGGTCGTCGAGTGCACGACGTAGTCCGCACCGTCGGCCAGCGGGTTCTGATTGGCCGGCGTGGCGAAGGTGTTGTCGACAGCCACCAGCGCGTGGCGCTTGGCGGCCACCACCCGTTTGATGTCGACGACATCCAGACGTGGGTTGGTCGGTGTCTCGACCCAGATCAGCCGGGTCTCCGGCCGGATCGCCCGCGCCAGCGCGTCGGGGTCGGTCTGGTCGACCAGGTCGTACTCCAGGCCCCAGTGCTTGAGCACCTTGTCGATCAGCCGGTACGTGCCGCCGTAGAGGTCAGCCGGGAGCACGATGTGCGCACCGGCCTGGCAGGTGGCCGTGATCACGGCGTGCTCGGCGGCCAGGCCGGAGGCGAAGGCCACGGCCAGGCCGCCCTCGAGCGCGCCGAGCGCCTCCTCGAGCGCCTTGCGCGTCGGGTTGGCCGAGCGCGAATAGTCGTAGTCCTCGACGAACGTGCCCGGGCGCGGCTGGCGGTAGGTCGAGGTCTGATGGATCGCGGGGATGACCGAGCCAAAGCTCGGGTCCGGCGTGAGCCCGGCGTGAACGGCGCGCGTCCCAAAGCCGAGGTCTGAGTGGTCGCTCTTCATGGGGTCGATGTTAGGTCGCCAGGGCCTCGAGCAGATCAGTCCGGGTGACGATTCCCTCCGGCGTTCCATCCCGGGTGACGAGCAGGGCCTGCTGATCTCCGACCAGCAGCTCGATTGCGGCGCGGACGGGATCCTCGACGGACACCGACGGGAACGGGGGCTCCATCACCTGCTCGATCATCTCATCGAGCAGCGACGGGTTTCCGGCGGCGTGCCGCAGCAGGCCCCGCTCGCCCACCGCGCCGATCACGTGGCCGCCGTTGCCGGCACTGATCACCGGCAGCTGGGACAGACCGTGCTGGTGCAGCAGCGAGACCGCCTCACGCACCGGGTGGTCGGCCTCGATGCTCACGAACGTCGGGGTCTGGCCCGCCTCCCGCTTGTGGGTCAGCACGTCACCGACGAGCAGATCGTGGTCGCGCTCGAGGAAGCCGTGCTGCTTCATCCACGGGTCGGAGAAGATCTTGGACAGGTAGGAGCGTCCGCCGTCCGGCAGGATCACCACCACCAGGGCCTCAGGATCGTCAAGCTCGGCGGCCACCTCCAGGGCGCCGTGCAGGGCCATCCCGCCCGAGCCGCCGATCAGGATGCCCTCGGTCTGGGCGACCAGCCGTGTGGTCAGGAAGGCGTCCCGGTCGGAGACCATCACCCAGCGGTCAACCACGCTCGGGTCGAAGGTCTGGGGCCAGAAATCCTCACCCACGCCCTCGATCAGGTAGGGGTGGACGTTGTCCTCGCCACCGGTGTAGATCGAGCCCTCGGGATCGACGCCCACGATCGTGAGGTTGGGATCACGCTCGCGCAGGTAACGGGCTGTGCCGGTGATCGTCCCCCCCGTTCCCACGCCGATGACCAGATGGGTCATCTTGCCGCCGGTCTGCTCCCAGAGCTCGGGCCCGGTCGAGTCGTAATGCGCCTGCGGGTTGGCTTTGTTGCGGTACTGGTTGGGCTGAAAGGCGCCCGGAATCTCCTGCGTGAGACGGTCGGCCACGCGGTAATAGGACCGCGGCGAGTCGGGCGGGACATCGGTCGGCGCGAGTACCACCTCCGCGCCATAGGCGCGCAGCAGGTCGATCTTCTCGCGCGACATCTTGTCGGGCATCACCGCGATCACGTTGTAGCCCTTGAGCCGTGCGGCAATGGCCAGGCCGGTGCCGGTATTGCCCGACGTGGGCTCGATGATCGTGCCCCCCGGCTGGAGCAGACCGTCGCGCTCGGCTGCCTCGATCATCGCTATTGCGACGCGGTCCTTGATCGAGCCGCCTGGATTGAAGTACTCGACCTTGGCGACCAGCTGCGCCCGCAGTCTCGGATTGATCCGCGACATTCGGACCAGCGGCGTCCCCCCGACAAGATCGAGGAGTGAATCGTGAATCACGGCGGCTCCCTCTGGCTGCTCGGTGGGGTGATTCTGCTCTGGGGTCTCACGGGGGTCAAGCACCCGGACCCGCTCTGCGGCCATTGTGGCGCAGGTGGCGATCCCGGACTGCGCCGGGGGCTTGGTGCGCTGACCGGCAAGCCCTCCGCGGATCAGAGCCGACGACGAGCTTCTCTCAGACGGCCGCGGCGTCGGCCAGAGGCAGGACGGCCGCGGCGGGCCCGAGCGCCGAAATGCGCGTACGGACGTCGGCGTCGCCGACGAGCTGCACGGGAACATCCTTGAGCGGGCCGTTCCGGCTCCATTCGAGGATCCCCTTGACGCCGGCCGGCGAGATCTCCGCCAGGTCGCGGAGATCGACGACCAGCTTCGAGAACCGGCCGATGCGGCTCTCGACGACCTCGGCCAGCCGCTCGGCGCTGGTGCCGTCGAGCCTGCCGGTCGGCACCAGCCACAGGGCATCGTCGCGCGTGGCGATGCTCACGCCCCAGCGCCGGGTCTCGCCCGCGGGCAAGCGCCGGGCGGCCTGCTCGAGCAGCTCCTGCGGATCGCTGATGAGGGCATCGGCGCCCAGAGCGATCGAAGCGGCGGGCCAGTCGGAGCGCCCGGTGAAGTCGCAGAGCAGGCAGACCGGAGGATCGGGCAGACGGTTCATGTCGGTGCAGGCCGCCGCCAGCCGCAGGGCCGCGTCGGGGCCGGCGACCACGGCCACGGCCAACTCGACACCCCCGGCGCGCGAGGCCGGCCCGAGCGACAGGGCCGCCTCCGGCCCTCGGTGGCGCTGAACCGCCCAGCCATCGGCCTCCAGGAAGGCGGCCACCACGTCACCGTCGAGCCGCTCGATGGTCAGCTCGCCGCAGCTGAGAAGCGCCGCTCGCCCGGCGCCTCCTCCCAGGGTCAGCGGCAACGCCCCAGCCAGGTCAGCGATTAGCGCCTGGCCGAGCTCGGCCGTCTCACGGCCAGACTCAGCCGCCGGGCCGTCGAGGTCCAGCTGCTGGAGGCCGGGACGCACCACGTCGACATAGAGGCGTCCGGGCGCGACACCCTGAGCCAGAGCCCCGAGGATCAACCCTCGAGCCGGTCCCACGTCCCCAGCGCGCAGCGCCTGAGAAAAGTCGTCGGCCAGGGTCGCGGCGGATCCGGGTGGGCGCCTCGCTGCGCCGCGCACGTCCTCGGCAGTGAGGTACCGCTCCACAACAGACAAGTTTACTGAGCGGGACAAACCGGCCCGCACAGGCTTTTGCACGAAAATCTACGTGTTGGATCCGCGAAGTCGGGCAGAATATTCCTGAAATGCTTTGCCGGTATGAGTTCCCGCGCAACGAGATGGCGCCCTCCCGGGCACGCGCAGCTTTGGCTGCCCTGGAGCCCCCGGTCAAGGGGCTGCCCTGGGAAGATGCGACTCTGCTCGTGTCCGAGCTGGTCACCAACAGCGTGGTACACGGCAGCGGCGACCAGGTCGTGCTGCTGATCGACGACCGCCGCCCGCAGCATTTCCGCTGCGAGGTCGTCGATGCGGGCAGCGGTTTTGTCCCCACCGCACGCGGGGATCGGAGCATCGGCGGATGGGGCCTTGAGCTGGTTGAGAAGCTGACCGACAGCTGGGGCGTCCGCGAGGGCTCCACGCACGTCTGGTTCGAGCTCTCCCCCGAGTCCGATCAATCCTCGTGAGCCACGGGCCCGGGGCCGCGCCACCGCCCAGCCAGCGGATCCTGTCGCCGCTGAGCCGAGCGGCGATCTTCCTGGTGCTGACCGTGGCGCCGGGGGGCGAGCCGGTCGTGCGCGAACTGCTGGCCGACGTGAGCGGGCTCAAGCGGTCGGTCGGCTTCCGGATCCCGGAAGGCGATCTGGTCTGCGTCACGGGCATCGGCTCGGATATGTGGGATCGTCTGTTCGGGGCCGGTGCCCCGCGCCCGGCGGAGCTGCACCCGTTTCCCGGCTTCCAGGGCAGCAAGCACTCCGCCCCGGCCACGCCGGGTGACCTTCTCTTCCATCTGCGCGCGACCGAACTCGACCTGTGCTTCGAGCTGGCCACGCGCCTGATGGACCGTCTACGCGGGGTCGCCCGCGTGGTGGACGAGGTTCATGGCTTCCGCTCCTTTGACGACCGCGATCTGCTCGGGTTCGTGGACGGCACCGAGAACCCTGAGGGGGAGGCGGCCGCCCAGGCCGTCCTGATCGGCGACGAGGAGCCGGGGTTCACCAGCGGCAGTTATGTGATCGTGCAGAAGTACCGGCACGACCTGACCGCCTGGAACGCGGTCAGCGTGGAGGAGCAGGAGCGCATCATCGGCCGCACGAAGCTCGACGACATCGAGCTGCCGGACGAGCTCAAGCCGGCCGACTCGCACGTCGCGCTCAACACGATCGAGGACCCCAGCGGCGAGCAGCAGCAGATCATGCGCTTCAACATGCCCTTTGGCCGGGTCGGCGCCGGCGAGTTCGGCACCTACTTCATCGGCTACGCGAAGACCGCCGCGCTGATCGAGCAGATGCTGACCAATATGTTCATGGGCAACGGGCGGGATGCCGAATATGACCGGGTGCTCGACTTTTCCACCGCGGTGACCGGCAGTCTGTTCTTCGTGCCCGATGCGCAGTTCCTCGACGATCCGCCCCCGGCCGCGGCGCCAGCCACCGCCGGGGTCGCGCCGGCCACCGCCGGGGTCGCGCCGGCCACTGCCGAGGTCGCGCCGGCCACCGCCGCGGGCGCGCCAGCGCCTACACCAGCGGCAGGGGCAGGCGCAGCGGCAGCGACGGCAGCCAGTGACGGCTCGCTGCAGATCGGTAGCCTGAGAGAGGATCGATCATGAATCACCTGCTGCGCTCGCACGCGCCGATCAGCGAATTGGCCTGGAATCAGATTGACAGCGAGGCGCGGCAGCGCCTGGAGCCGGTGCTCGGCGCGCGCCGGCTGGTCGACTTCTCCGGCCCGCTCGGCTGGCAGCACTCGGCCACCAACCTCGGCCGTGTGGAACCGGTGGACGATGCCCCGATCCACGGCGTCTCGGTGCTCGAGCGGCAGGTGCAGCCGTTGGTCGAGCTGCGAGCCGACTTCAGCGTCGCCCGCTCGGAGCTTCAGGCCATCGACCGGGGTGCCCTCGACGCGGACTTCGAGTCGCTCGGCCGCGCGGCGCGTCAGATCGCCACGGCGGAGAACTCCACGGTCATGCACGGGTTGCCTGAGGTCATGGACGGCATCGCCGAGATGTCTCCCTACCCGGAACGGAGCCTGGGCGCCGACCCGCTGGGCTTCCCCCGGGTGATCGCGGGCGCCGTCAGCGAGTTGCGCATGGCCGGCATCGGTGGTCCCTACGCGCTCGCGCTCGATCCCGAGCACCATCTTCTGGCCACCCAAACCGCCGAGAACGGCGGCACGCTGCTGGTTCAGCACCTGGGTGAGATCCTCGGTGGGCCAATCGTCTGGATGCCTGGCGTCAGCGGTGGGGCGGTGGTCAGCCTGCGGGGCGGCGACTTCCTGCTCCAGTCAGGCCAGGACCTCGCGGTCGGCTACGACTCCCACGGGAATCGCAAGGTGCGGCTCTACCTCCAGGAGAGCTTCAGCCTGCAGGTGGTTACGCCGGAAGCGGCTGTCGCGCTCGGCCCCTGATCCATCGTCTCGGGCCGTGAACCACCACCCGGCCCTGGACCCAACACCGGCCACGACTAGGCGGGCACGCTGGACATCCACTCGTGGACATAGCGCACGGCCATGGCGCCCTCGCCCACCGAGGTGGCGCAGCGCTTGACCGAACCTGAACGCACATCGCCCGCCGCGAACACGCCGGGCACGCTGGTCTCGAGCAGCCCGTCGGCCCCGGCCGCCGTGCCGGTGAGGACAAAGCCGTGCTCGTCGCGGGCCACGGTGTCGTCGAGCCAATCGGTGCAGGGATCGGCGCCCAGGAACAGGAAGAGGAAGCGAAGCTCGAGCGACGTGCCGTCCTTGAGCTCGACGCCCTCGAGCTGCCCGTCACCGCCTCGCAGCTGCGCGATCTCGCTGCGGTCGCGGACCGTCACGGCGTAGCGCTCGAGGTCGTGAATGAGGTACTCGGACATCGTCTCGCGCAGATCGCCCCGCCGATGCAGGAGCGTTACGTGCGCGCCGCCGCGGGCCAGCCAGATGGCGGCCTGCGCGGCCGAGTTGCCGCCCCCGACGACGCCCACGCGCGTGCCGCCGCACAGCTTGGCCTCGGGCGGGCCGGCGGCGTAGAACACGCTGCAGCCCTCGTAGAGATCCAGGTCGGCCACGGGCAGGCGCCGGTACTGCGCGCCGGTGGCCAGGATCACCGCCCGCGCCTCGACGCAGTGATCGTCCTCGAGACGCACCACATGCCGGTCCGACCCGGCTTCCAGGGCGATCGCGCGGTAGGGCGTGGCCGTCCGCGCGGAGAACTTCCGGGCCTGGGCGATCGCCCGCGTGGTCAGCTCGGCTCCGGAGATACCCGCCGGGAACCCGAGGTAGTTCTCGATCCGTCGTGAGGCACCGGCCTGGCCGCCCAGGTAGGAGGACTCGATGACCAGCGTGTTGAGGCCCTCCGAGGCTCCGTACACCGCGGCGCCCAGCCCGGCTGGCCCGGCCCCGACAATCAACAGATCGACGGTCTCGCGCGGCGCGAGCTCCAGCCCGATCCCCAGAGCCCGGAACAGCTCACCCGGCGCGGGACCCCACAGCTCCTGGCCGCCGGGCAGACGCACCAGCGGCAGCGGACCCTGATCCAACCCGGCCAAGCCCTCGCGCGCCCCGTCGTCGTGATCAGTGTCGCGCAGCGTGTACGGCAACCGCGCCCGCCGCGCCCACTCGACCAGCGAGCGCGTCTGCGCGGAGGACCACGGCCCGATGATCTCGATCCCTATGCCCTCGACGCTCTGCAGAGCCTCCCGGCGGGCGATGAATGCCCCGATCAGCATGTCGGCCAGCGTGGCGTCGTCGGCGATGATGTCGCGCAGGCGCTGGCGCTCCACGCAGATGTAGCGCATCGGCTGGGTGACGATCACCGTGAGATACACGGTCTGCCCGGTGAGCAGGTTCATCTCCCCCAGGAAGCCACCGGTGCCGTGGCGGATGATCTCGTTGCCCGAGGCGTCGAGGACCACCGCCTCCCCCTCGATGATCGCGATGAACGGGTAGGTCGCGTCGCCCACGCTGTAGAGCACGTCGCCGACGGCCGCCGTGCGTTCCTCACCGTAGTCGCGCAGCGTCTCGAATTGGCCGGCCGACAGCATCGGCCGGGTGGTGGTCGCGGTGAAGCTCATGTCAGCATCGGCGACGGCGGAATGCGGGTGTGCCCCGTGATCTCCGGGATAACCATCCCGAGGTCATCGACGAAGCAGTAGCTCCAGTCCTCCCCGGGCTCGAGCGAGCGAATCAGCGCATGCGCGGTCTCCCGGGCGTGGTGGCTGGCATGGCGCGAGGGCGAGTCGTCACAGCAGCCGACATGGCCGCAGGTCAGGCACAGGCGCAGATGCAGCCAGACGCCGCCGTCGCGCAGGCAGTCCTCGCAGCCATCGACGGACTCGGGCAGCTGGGTTATCTCGACCTGGTTGAGGTGCGTACAGGTGGGCATGTCAGGGCTCCGCGGTGGGTGGTTGGTCATAGCATGACTAACTCGTCAAGCCGCCATGGACCTCAGCCCCGCCCAGATCGATATGCCCGAGCCGCTGCTCGCCCGCGCGGTCGCGCTTGACCGCGCGGACCCCCTGGCCTCGCTCCGGGACGAGTTCCTCGCGGCCGACGGGGTGATCGCCTACCTGGACGGCAACTCGCTGGGGCGGCCGCTGCGGGTCACGGCCGAGCGCCTGGCCAGCTTCGTCACCGATATCTGGGGCAGCCGCCTGATCCGGGCCTGGGACGAGGGCTGGATGCAGGCGCCCACCGAGCTCGGGGACACGATCGGCCGCGTCTGTCTCGGGGCGGCGCCCGGTCAGACGGTGGTCGGCGACTCGACCACGGTCCAGCTCTACAAGCTGATCCGGGCCGGCGTCGAGGGCCGGCCGGGCCGCGATGTGATCGTGGCCGACACCGAGAACTTCCCGAGCGACCGCTTCATCGTCGAGGGGATCGCGGCCGAGCGCGGGCTCGAGCTGCGCTGGATCGATCCGGATCCGGATGCGGGCGTCACCGCCGAGGCCGTGCAGGCCGTGCTCGATGAGCGCGTGGCGCTGGTCGTGCTCAGCCATGTCGCCTTCCGCTCCGGCTTCATGGCCGACATATCCGCGATCACCGTCAGCGCCCACTCCGCCGGTGCCCTGATCCTCTGGGATCTGTGCCATTCCGCGGGCGTCGTCGAGCTGGCCCTGGACGCCGACGGCGTCGACCTGGCCGTGGGCTGCACCTACAAGTACCTGAACGGCGGCCCGGGCGCCCCGGCCTTTGCCTACGTCGCGGCCGGGCTGCAGGACCAGCTGCGCCAACCCATCCAGGGCTGGATGGGGGCGGCCGAGCCATTCGCCATGGGCCCGCGCTATGCGCCCGCCTCCGGCATCCGGCGCTTCATCAGCGGCACCCCGCCGATCGTCGGAATGCTGGCCATGCGGGACATGCTCGAGCTGCTCGACCGGGCCGGCCTGGCCGCCGTGCGCGAGAAGTCCCTCGCCCTGACCGACTTCGCGCTCGAGCTGGCCGACGCGCAGCTCGTCCCCCTGGGCGCGCGGATCGCCTCGCCGCGCAAGCGCGCGCGGCGGGGCAGCCACATAACGCTCGAGCATCCAGCCTTCCGGGAACTCACCGCGCAGCTGTGGCAGCGAGGGGTGATTCCCGACTTTCGTCCGCCTCAGGGGCTGCGGATCGGGCTCTCACCGCTGTCGACGAGCTTCGTCGAGCTCGCGCAGGGGCTGTCGGCCGTGGAGCAGCTGCTCAGAAAGTAAACCGGTTGTTCCCGGTCGGCCCGGGGTAGGCGTTGGCGCAATGAATCTCGATGATCTGCGTCCGGGGCGGCCCTTCCCCCAAGGCGCCACATGGGACGGTAAGGGCACCAACTTCTCGCTGTTTTCCGAGAACGCCGAGCGCGTCGAACTGTGCCTGTTCGACGACGACGGCACCGAGCACCGCATCCACGTCTTTGACCAGACGGCTTTCCAACATCACGTCTACGTGCCCGGGGTCGGCCCCGGCACCCGCTACGCCTACCGGGTCCACGGCCCCTACGAACCGGCCAGCGGCCATCGTTTCAATCCGGCCAAGCTGCTGATCGATCCGTATGCCAAGGCGATCGATGGGACGGTGGACTGGACGGCGGCCAACGCGCTGCCCTACGTGGCCGACGGCTCCGACGACGCCGACCTGACCCCCGATGACCAGGATGACGCCGCCGCGATCCCCCGCAGCGTCGTGGTCGACCCGAACTTCGACTGGGGCGATGACCGGCTACTGGGCCGCAGCTGGAGCAGCACCGTCATCTACGAGACCCATGTCAAGGGCTTCACCATGCGCCATCCCGGCGTGCCCGAGGAGCTACGCGGGACCTATGCCGGGCTGGCCTCCGAGGCGGCCATCGCGCACCTGACCGACCTGGGTGTGACGGCCGTCGAGCTGTTGCCGGTCCACCACATCGCCGATGAGAGCTTCCTGATCGACAAGGGACTGTCGAACTACTGGGGCTACAGCACGATCGGCTTCCTGGCCCCCCATGCCGCCTACAGCTCGAGCGGCACCCGGGGCGAGCAGCTCTACGAGTTCAAGGCCATGGTCAAGGCCCTGCACGCGGCCGGCATCGAGGTGATTCTCGACGTGGTCTACAACCACACGGCGGAGGGCAACCACCTGGGTCCGATGTTGTCCTTCAAGGGCATCGACAACGCCAGCTACTACCGCCTGAGCCCCGAGGATCCGCGCTACTACATGGATTTCACCGGCACGGGCAACAGCCTCAACCATGTCAACCCCAACGTCCTGCAGCTGGTCATGGACTCGCTGCGCTACTTCGTGCTCGAGTGCCACGTGGACGGCTTCCGCTTCGATCTGGCCGCCACCCTGGCCCGCGAGCTATACGAGGTGGACCGGCTGTCCGGCTTCTTCGACGTGATCCACCAGGACCCGATCCTCAACGGGGTCAAGCTGATCGCCGAGCCCTGGGACGTCGGGCCCGGCGGCTACCAGGTGGGCAACTTCCCGGTGCTGTGGACCGAGTGGAACGGCGAGTACCGCGACGCGGTGCGCGACTTCTGGCGCGGCGAGGCGGCGGCGTCGCTGTTCGCCCAGCGCCTGGCCGGATCGGCCGACCTCTACTCGGGGGACGGGCGCCGGCCGGCGGCCTCGGTCAACTTCATCACCGCCCACGACGGCTTCACCCTGGCCGACCTGGTCGCCTACAACGAGAAGCACAACGAGGCCAACCTGGAGGACAACCAGGACGGCTCCGACAGCAACCGCTCGTGGAACTGCGGCGCCGAGGGGCCGACCGACGATCCGGCGATCATCGCGCTGCGCGCACGGCAGCAGCGCAACTTCATCGGCACGCTGGTCCTGTCCCTGGGCGTGCCGATGCTTTTGGGCGGCGACGAGATGGGCCGCACCCAGAACGGCAACAACAACGCGTGGTGTCAGGACAACGAGCTCTCCTGGCTGGCCTGGGACGACAGCGTCGACTCCGAGCTCCAGGATTTCACCCGCCGGGTGATCGCCCTGCGCGCCCGCGAGCCGGTGTTCCGCCGCCGCGACTTCCTGCTCGGCGAGGAGCGGGCCTCGGAGCTGCCCGACGTGCTGTGGCTGCGCCCGGATGGCGAGGAGATGGGCGAGGAGGATTGGGACCGCGGGGACGCCCGCGCTCTGGGCATGTTCCTCAACGGCGAGGAGATCCCCAACCACGACCGCTACGGCAACCCGATAGAGGGGGCGTCGTTTTTGCTGCTGTTCAACGCCCACTACGAACCGATCGAGTTCACCATCCCCGAGCGGCTTACAGGGCGCTGGCAGGTGGTGCTCTCCAGCGTGGAAGGTGCGGCCGAGGGCGAGCACGGCACCGGTGACACGGTGGAGCTGCTCGATCGGTCGATGCTGGTCCTGCGAGGCCTATGAGGACCAGCCGTCCCCGACGTTCAAATTCCCCCGGCATCGGGCAGTGAAGATTTCGCTGAGGAATCGAGCTGAGAGGAGTTGCCGTGGCGACGTTTGATTCTGCGTCTGGGGCGGCTGGGCCGTCGGGGGCGGCCGGCGCGCAGCACGGGCTGCGCCGTGATGCCATTGGCCTGCGCGAGGTGCTGTTCCAGAGCGTCACGGATATGGCACCCGGCGCGGCCGTGGCCGCGTCGATTCCGGCCGGGGCCGCCTTTGCCGGCGGCGCCCTGCCGCTGTCGGTCATCTTCGCCCTGATCGCCTGCCTGCTCTGCGCCTACTGCATCGGGGAACTGGCCCGCGAGCTGCCCTCGTCCGGGTCGCTGGCCACCTACGCCGCGCGCGGACTGCACCCCTCGATCGGCTACCTGGTCGCCTGGGCCTATGCACTGGTCGGGGCCCTGATCCCGCCGCTGACCCTGCTTCAGCTGGGCTTCACCACCGCATCCACGCTGCACACCGAGCTGAGCTTCCCAGCCGGCCTGTGGTGGCCGTGGGCGCTCTTGGGCATGGCCATCGTGGGCGCCGCCGGCTTCTACGGGATCCTCGTCTCGGCCCGCATGGGGACGATCCTCGGGTGCATCGAGATCCTGGTGTTCGTTGTCGTCGGTGCGCTGTTCATCATCCACGCCGGCAGCGCCAACACGCTGAACGTGTTCACCACGCACTACACGCCCAAGAACTACAGCGGTCTGAGCGGAGTGTTCGCCGGGTCGGTCTTCACGGTCCTCGCCTTCGGCGGGTTCGAGGGCGCCACGCCGTTGGCCGAGGAGGCCAAGGATCCCCGGCGCACGGTGCGCCGCGCGGTGCTGCTGGCCACGCTGGGCATCGGCGTGCTCTACGTGTTCACCACCTACGCGGCCACGGTGGCCTACGGGCCGGCCCGGTTCGGCGGGTTCACCACCACCGGCGCCGCCTCCTGGGAGGGCCTGGCCCGCACGCTGTTCGGCTTCATGTGGTTCTTCGTCTTCCTGGCCATCGTCAACTCGACCGTGGCCAACTCCAACGCCGGTGTGAACGTGGCCAGCCGCACGTCCTACGCCATGGGGCGCGTTGGCGCATTCCCGTCCTTCTTCCGGATCGTGAACCAGAAGCACCACTCGCCGGTCGTGGGGCTGGCCGTCACCATGGCCGTCACGCTGGGCGTGACGCTGGGTCTGGGCTTCGGCTACGGACCGACGGTGGCCTTTGCCATGGTCGGCACCGGCCTGACCATCCTGCTGGTCAGCGTGTACCTGATCGTCAACGTGGCCTGCTTCGGGTACTTCTACCGGGCTGGGAACTTCCATGCCATCCGCCACGGGCTGGTGCCCCTGCTGGGCGTGCTGGCCTTCATCCCGGCGTGGCTGGCCGCCACCGGCATCCACGTCTTCTCCTTCATCGCGCCGCTCTCGGCGCCGTTCTCCTACATGGTCTACGGCATAGCGGGCTTCATGGTGGTGGCCATCATCTCGCTGGCCGTGGTGTGGACACGCGACCGCCAGCGGGTGATCGATGTCGGACTGGTGCATCTCGATGAGGAGGTCCAATCATGAGCCACCACCATCGACTGACCCGCGAGCAGGTCATCTGGGAGTTCGGGCCCGAGCTCGAGCCGGTGCTCGAGGTCGAACCCGGCGACACGGTCACCTTCGAGACCAATGACTGCTTCACCGGGCAGATCCAGTCCGAGGACGACCTGGTCACCGGGATCGACCTGGAGCGGATCAACAGTGCCACCGGCCCGGTCGCCGTGCGCGGGGCCGAGCCCGGCGACTCGCTGATCGCCGAGATCCTGGATATCCGCCCGGTGCGCTTCGGCGTGGCCACCCTGATCCCGGGCTTCGGCCAGCTGATCGAGCAGGTCAAAGCGCCGCTCACCCGGATGTTCGAGGTGGTCGACGGCCAGGTCCGCATGAACGACCGGGTGAGCTTCCCGGCGCGCCCCATGGTGGGCGTCGTCGGCGTGGCCACCGACGGCGAGGTCCTGTCCAATGGCCTGGCCGGCCGGCACGGTGGCAACCTGGACGATCACCACCACGGCACGGGCGCCCGGATCTTCTTCCCTGTGCGCCAGGCGGGCGGGCTGTTCGCCGTGGGCGACATGCACGCGTCCATGGGTGACGGCGAAATCTGCTTCACCGGGATCGAGATCGCCGGCGAGGTGGATATCCGCTTCGACCTGCTCAAGGGCCGGCAGGCCACCTGGCCGGTGACCGAGCTGGCCGACCGCTGGCTGCCCCACGCCACCGCCGGTCAGTTCGATGAGGCGCTGGCCCTGGTCTCCGAGGAGGCGGCGCGGCTGCTGGTCGACCAGTGGGGCTTCAGCCTGGAGGACGCCTTCATCTTCCTCTCGGTGGCCTGCGACGCCGGCGTGGCTCAGGCCTGTAAGCCGGCCCCCGGCGGCTTCGGCACGATCGCCCGCTTCTCGATCCCCAAGATCGAGGCCACGCCAGGGCCGTTTCGGCCCGAGGACTGAGCCCTCGCCCGCAGGCGGGCCGGCGGCTGCCCTGGCCGGCAGACAGGCCGTTGGCCGTCCTGACCGGATCAGCCGTCGGCCAGTAGCCCGTTGAGCGGTCCGAGCAGGCGGCGGGCCCGGTGCGAGACGCCGGGCAGCGCCAGCAGCCGGTGGGTCGGCGGCGCCCCGGAGTGCATCCGCTCGAGTTGCTGCAGGGCGATCGGCCGCCAGTGCTCGTCCACCACACGGTGGGGCTCGAGCCCCGAGATCTCCTCCGGGTCGAGCTGCAGGTGCTCGGACCACAGACGGATACGGGTGTCTCGGGCGAGTTCCGCTGAATCGGTCACCACATTCATCTCGGTGTCGTTGAACAGCGAGTGCGCGTTGAGGTTGGCCGAGCCGACGGTCATCCAGCGGTCGTCGATGATGCCCACCTTGGCGTGGATGTAGAGACGGTCGTCGCGCTCGCCGGAGAGCGAGCGCAGCGTGGCGGCCAGCAGGCGATCGCCCGAGTCGGCGTCCTTGAGGATCGAGACCTGACCGAGCGTGTCGTCCTGGCCGTTGTTGGCCCGCGTGGGCAGCATGATGACCAGCCGGAAATCCGGATGCGGCGGGTTGCGCAGCTTGTCGGCCAGGAGGTCGGTGATCTCCGGCGCCCACAGGAACTGGTTCTCCAGGTAGATGAAGCGCTCGGCCTGGCGGATGGCGCGGATGTAGGACTCCAGGACGCGGAAGTCCCCGTCGGGCAACTGCTCGTACATGTCCTCGGCCACGGTGCGCACGACCTGCACGGTGTGCGAGCCGGCCGGGGCGGGTGGCTCCGGCAGCGGCAGCGCCTCCCCCGCGACCTCGCGCCAGCGCAGGGCGAAATGCGCGGCCACATCGGCCACCACAGGCCCCCGCAGGCGGGTGCCGACGTCGTGCCAGCCCAGGCGCCGCCGCGCCGGGTGGTCGCTCGAGTCCCAGCGGTCGCCGGCCATGTCGGTCATGTCGATGCCCCCGACGAAGGCAAGCTCGCCGTCGATGACCAGCGTCTTCTCGTGGTGGCAGTGGAACGGATGCTCGCGCGGGTCCTCCAGGCAGCGGATCTTGGTCGCCCGCGTCAGCTCCTGGACGCCCGCGGCCACCTCCTTGCGCGTGGGGTGAAACAGCGGCACCGGCGCGCCCGCCCAGACCAGCACGCGCACGTCGACCCGCTCGGCCGCCTGGGCCAACAGGGCGCCGATGGACAGCGCGTCCGGGCCGCGATTCAGCTCAAACCCGGGGGTGATGTGCCACCCGGTCACCCAGATCGAGCGCCGGGCGCTCTGCAGTGCCTCGGCGATGGCTGCGAAGGCCGTCTCCCCGTCGATCAGGACCTCCAGCTCACAACCGCTGCGGGGCGGCGGATCGCCCTGGGCCCACCAGCCCGGGCCGGGCTCGAGCGACTGCAGCCGATGGTGGCGGCCCAGCCGCCGACGGTGCTTCCATATCACCGCACGCTCAATGCCGTCGCCGACCAGCGTGTCCAAGGACGCCAGTGGACTCTCGAGTTTCGGGAAATGGGACACCGGGACGATCTCTGCCCGCTGGACGGTTTCGTAATCGCTGTTCGGTCAGGCGCGGATGGCCAGGCCCGTGGCCGGGTCGAAGAAGTGCATCAGGTCGGTGCGCACGGACAGGCGCACGCGCTCGCCGTGCCGGATCTGGCCTTCTGGCTCGATCCGCGCCACACCGATGCCGGCCACGGCCTCGCTCACCTCGTCGGCGTCCTCGACGCCGGGGGCGTGGATGCGGCGGGCGTCGAGGTTGAAGTGCAGCAGCTGCTCGGAGCCCAGCGCCTCGACCAGCTCGGTGTCGACGGCCAGAACCCGATCGTCGCCGCCGCCCCCGTGCGCCAACGAGAGATTCTCGGGACGGATGCCCACCACGACCTTCTGATCGCCGTAGGCGCGCAGGCCGGGCCGCTTTGCCCTCACCCCCTCCGGCAGGGCCAGGCTCTGGGTGCCGAGGGTGATCGCGTCGAGGTTCGGGCTGACCGTGGCCTCGTAGAGGTTCATGGCCGGTGAGCCCATGAAGCCGGCCACGAACAGGTTGTCCGGGTTGTCATAGAGGACCTGCGGGCTGTCCAGCTGTTGCAGCACACCGGCGTTGAGCACCACGACGCGGTCACCCATGGTCATCGCCTCGGTCTGATCGTGGGTGACGTACATGGTGGCCACGCCCAGGCGACGCTGGATGCGGCTGACCTCTGCGCGCATCTGCACGCGCAGCTTGGCGTCCAGGTTGGACAGCGGCTCGTCCATGAGGAACACGGCGGGCTCGCGCACGATGGCCCGGCCCATGGCCACGCGCTGACGCTGGCCGCCGGAGAGCTGGGCCGGCTTGCGGTCAAGCCACTCGGTCAGCGAGAGAACGTCCGCCGCCTCCCTGACCCGGCGTTTGATCTCAGCCTTGGGCAGGTGGCGCAGGGACAAGGCGAAGCCGATGTTCTCCCCCACCGTCATGTGCGGGTACAGCGCGTAGTTCTGGAACACCATGGCGATGTCCCGCTCGCGCGCCGGCAGTGTGGTCACATCCTTCTCGCCGATGCGCACGGTTCCGCTGGTGACCTCCTCGAGGCCGGCGACCATGCGCAGCGCAGTGGTCTTGCCACAACCCGAGGGGCCCACGAGCACCATGAACTCGCCGTCGGCGACGGCGATATCCAGGTCATGGACGGCGTGAAAGCCGTTCGGGTAGACCTTGTTGATGGCGCCCAACTCAATCGATGCCAATGCCGCTCCTGGTGTCCTTGACAGAGTCGGGGCGCCCGCCGCGAGCCGGCGGGCGCCCCTGGTCCACTGATCAGCCGGCCGCCCCAACCGGGATGACGCGCAGCAGCGCGACACCCTCCGGGGCGACGGTGGCCTCGATCTGCCCGGCTGAGGAGATGGTCTCCCGCGAGCCGGTCCACAGGTTCTCCACCCGGTAGCCGCCGGGGCTGGCCGGCAGGCCCAGGGCCGATGCGGTGGTGGTGATCACCTCGGGTGTGGCCCCGGGGGCTTGCACGGTGTCGAACAGCCCGACCACGGCGTCCCCGCTGGGCTCACGCTTGGTGAAGATCTGAGCCACGCTCGACTCATAGATCCGGGATGCGTCGATCGCGTCCTGGTCGACCGCAATCACGCCGCGGTTCTCCAGCATCCGCAGCCCCTCACGGGTCAGCCCCTGGCTGGTGCCAAACGCGTTGGTCACCGAGCTGGTCAGGTTGACACCGAGGATCAACGGGGCCGAGCCCAGCGCCCAGAGGCTCAGCTGGCTCTGCTCGGCCGGCACCGACATGCCGCTGGCCGCCGAGCCGTCACCCACCTCGATCGAGTCGTAGTCGTTGAAGCCGCCGGGGCCGCCGTATGGCTGCCACAGCGCGACCGCATCGAAACGATCGAACCACCAGCTGTAGCTGGTGAAGGGGAAAACGCTGCGGCAGCCCTCGTAGGGGGGCGTGGAGCACGCGTTGGCCGAGCCCTCATCCGGGCCGTTGATCTCGATGTCCGGGGAGAACTCCCACTGGTTGGCGTATTCATCCAGCGTCGGCGCGAGCTCGGTGCCGTACTCGCCCTCGGTGATGTCCAGCGCCATGGTCCGGCCGGACTGGCTGATGGCGTTTGACCAGGCCCTGATGTCCGCCCGGTTCTGGTCGGTGATGCCGTCCAGTTTGATGTAGTCGACGCCCCAGTGCGCCAGCTCGTCGACCACCGAGTCCACGTAGGCCTGGGCCCCGGGCTTTGCGTAGTCGATGTGGTCCATGCCGCCGCAGTCGTAGTTGTTCTGCGGCAGGTTGACGGCAATCTGGTTGGCCGTGTAGGGAGTGCCGTCGATCGGCGTTTTCTGGGTCACGGCCTCCCGGGAGATGCCGGCCGTCTCGTAGATCCCGAACTTCAGACCGAGGTGATGCACATAGGCCGCCACCGCGGCGATGCCGTTCTGGGCGCCGTGGTTGGGGAACTCAGTGCCGTCGACCACCCACCGGCCGTAGCGGTCTACGGTCGGACCGCCGGGGCCCGGGCAGACGTACCAGTTGTCGTCGATGTTGACGTGGTTGTAGCCGTACTTGGAAAGTCCCGTGCTGACCAGTGCGCTGGCCTCCTTGTCGATCCGCTCGGCGTTGACGCCGAAGCGCAGGAAGCTCCAGCTGCTCCAGCCCATGACCGGCGTCGGGTCGGCGGCCGCGCGGTTCGGCGCGCTGGCCGCGCGTGCCCCACCCGGGCCGACGGCCAGCAGGACGAGCGCTGCGATCAGACCCAACAGCACGACTGACACCGGCGGTGTCAACTTCTGTGGTTTGCTCTTCATGCTCCACTCCTCATGTGGCTTTTCACGGTCAGACACGTACGACGTTCACCCCCACCTCAACCAGTTCCGCCACCTGCTCATCGCTGGCACCGTCGTCGGTGATCAGCGTCTCGACCGCCGTCACGTCGCAGATCCGGGCAAAGCCCGTCCGGCCGAGCTTGCTCGAGTCGGCTACGACTATCGCCCGGGAGGCGCGCTCCACCAGCGCCGCGTTGGTCATCGCCTCGGCGTGGTCATAGGTGGTCAGACCGCCGCGCGCGTCGCAGCCGTCCACCCCGAGGATGGCCAGGTCCAGGTTGAACGCGCCGATGGCCGAGACCGACAGCGGGCCGGAGAGTTCGAAGGAGGCGTTGCGGGCCTCGCCGCCGGACAGGATCAGGCGGATGTTGCTGCGCGGGGCCAGCTGCATGCCGATGCTCAGGCTGTTGGTCACCACGGTCAGGCGGCGGCGGCCGGCGATGGCACGGGCCACGGCCAGCGTGGTCGTCCCGCCGGTCAGACCGACCAGCGAATCGTCGTGCACCAGCTTGGCCGCGGCCGCGGCGATCCGGCGCTTCTCCGCGGGATGCTGAGAGGCGCGCTCACCGATCGGCTGCTCGACAAAGCCGCCGGGCCGGCCGACCTTCCCCCACGAGCGCGCCACGGCGCCCTGCTGCTCGAGCACGCGCGTGTCGCGGCGGATGGTGGCGCCCGCCACCGATAGCTGCTCGGCCAGCCACTCGACGGTCACCGGGTGCTCGGCGGCCTCGACCAGCTCGACGATCGAGACCAGGCGCTCGTCGCGCCCCGGTGTCTCGGTGGCACTCACTTGACACTCCCGGCCACGATGCCGTCGACGATGTAGCGGTTGAGGAAGAAGACGATAAGGGCGGGTACGCCGATGGCCACTATCGCGCCGGCGTTGATCATGGTGTAGGGCACCACGTGGCGTCCGGCCAGGGCCGAGAGGGCCACGGTCAGCGGCTGTGTGGTGTTGGTGCTGCTCAGCACCAGCGGGAAGATGAACTGCCCCCAGCCGAACAGGAAGGTGATGATCGCGGCGGCCGCCATACCGGGACGCACGATCGGCAGCACGATGCGACGGAAGATCTGGAGGCTGGTGGCGCCGTCGATCGCCGCCGCCTCCTCGATGCTGGCCGGCAGCGCCTGGAACATGTTGTACATAATCCACATGGCCAGCGGCAGGAAGCCAGAGGTGTAGACGAAGATGATGCCGATGTAAGTGTTCACCAGGTGCGTACTGGTGAGGATCTCGTAGATGGGGATCAGGGTCGCGTACACCGGCAGGGTCAGCGTGGCCAGCACGATGTAGAAGAGAAAGCCGCGCAGCCGGAAGCGCAGCCGCGCGAAGGCGTAGGCGCCGACCACGGCGATGACCAAAGTAAGGAGCGTGGCGCCCAGGCTCTCGATCGACGAGTTGAGCAGCGCGCGTCCCACGCCGCCGGCCGTCGAGGCGCTGGAGGGTCCGACGCCGAAGACGGCCTCGTAGTTGGAGAACACGAAGTGCGTCGGAAACCACGTCGGCGGGCTGCCCTGAGCCTGCGCGTTGGTCTGCAGGCTGGTGTTGAGCGCCCAGTAGACCGGAAAGAGCGACCACAGCAGCAGCACGGCGATGCCCAGGCCGCGCAGCCAGGGCCTGCGCCCGCGACCTTGGCGGACCATCAGTACTCCACCTTGCGATAGATGACCTTCACGGCCAGCAGCGAGAGCACGATTGTGGTCACGGTGGCCAGCAGGGAGAGCGCGTAGCCGTCCCCGAAGTTCAGGTTGCCGAAGGTGATCTGGTAGGTCTCGGTCATCAGCGACGAGCCCGTGGTGGCCCCCGAGTTCAACACGTAGACCTGGTCGAAGATGTTGAGTGACATGACCAGCCCCTCCACCACCGCGATGGCCAACCCGGGGCGGATCAGCGGCAGCGTGATGCGCTTGATCGATTGCCAGCTGGTGGCGCCGTCGACGCCGGCCGCCTCATACAGCTCGGCCGGAATCGCCTGCAACGAGGCGAGCACGAGGATCGCCGCCAGCGGCGTTATCTGCCACACCTGGACCAGCGAGATGAAGAAGATCGTCTCGAGCTGGTGCGTGCCGATCCACAGTTGGTAGCTGTTGATCACGCCGACGGTCTTCAACCCGGAGTTGAGCACTCCGAAGGTGGGGTCATAGATCCAGGACCAGATGACGCCCTCGACGACGCCGGGCAGCGCCCAGGGCAGCACCATCAGCGCCAGCACGATCCCGCGTCCGCGGAACCGCCGCTGCAGCAGCAACCCGAAGAAGGTGCCGATCCCGACCGACAGCACCACCCCGAAGATCACGTAGATGCCGGTGTTGACCAGGCTGTCGCGGACCTGCGAGTTGGTGAAGACGTCCTGGAAGTTGGCGAATCCGGCGAAGTGCGTCGGCGGGTCGAGCGCGTCGTTGTGCACGAACGCCGCATAGGCCGTCTTGATGGTCGGATACAGGGCCAGCGCGCCGATGAACACGAGCAGCGGCGCGACCATGGCGTAGGGCAGCGCGGTCTCGCCCGCGCCCCGGCGGATCCTCTGGTTCTTGACCCGCGCTGGGCGGCCGGGCAGGCGGATGGCGCTCATGGCTGGTGGAGGTGGTTCATCCCAAGGGGAGGCCGGGGCTGGGGCTGCCCAAGCGCGGGCAGCCCCAGCGACCGTGACGGCTCACCCGCCGAGGCTCTTCACCTGTGAGGCGATCGCGTTGATCGCGGCGGACACGGACTCACCACCGGAGGCGGCCTCGTGGATGTTGGTGTACACCGCGTTGGAGAACTGCGAGTACCACGGCGGAGCGCCGGCCGGGAAGATCGGCTTGGCGTGGTTCTCGATCAGCGACTCCAGCGTGGCGGCCCCGGGCACCTTCTTGGACTTGACCAGATCGGCCAGGCCGCCGCGGTTGGCCGGCAGCGGGAAGGTCTGGATCACGTCCTTGGCCCCCCTGGCACCGGCGAAGGCGGCCTGGTTGGCCGGCAGCTCCATCCACTTCATGAAGGCCACGGCGGCGGCCACGTGCTTGGCCTGCGCCGGGATGCCGATGCCGTCCGGGTTGCCCAGGTTGGAGCCGACACCGCTGGCCCCCGGGGTCGGGATGTACTTCATCTGACCCACCACCTTGGACTCCGAGGGGACCTGGTAGATCGTGCCCAGGTCGCCCGAGTAGTCCGAGAACGCGCTGGCCGTCAGGCCGTGGGCCTGATCGGTCTCGAGCGCCTGGTAGTCCTGCATGTTCAGGTTCGCCTTGGGCACCAGGCCGGTCTTGTAGGCGTTGACCATCCAGGTCAGGGCCTTGTAGCCGGGCGAGGAGGGCGAGGTGAAGAGCGGCTTGTAGTTGGCGCTCAGCACGTTGCCGCCGAACGCGGCGGTCATCTCATACCAGTAGGTGGAGAGGCCCTCGGCCGCGGCGAACGGGATGTCCAACGGGTGCTTGACCGACGTCTTGGCCGCCACCGCCTTGAGGTCGGCCTGGTACTGGGCCAGCGTCGTCGGGTCGGTCTTGACGCCGGCCGCCTTGAGGTCCTTCTCGTTGATGGTGGTGACCAGCAGCGATCCGTCCATGGGCATGCCCATGAGCTGACCGTTGCGGATGAACGCCGGCGCCTGCGGGAACTGCGCCTTGACGCCGGCCAGCGGGAAGTACTTGTTCAGCGGCGTGAACCACTTGGTCGCGTAGTACTCGCCGACCTTGGACCAGTCCACGTCGGCCACGTCGGCAAAGTAGCTGTGCGCCTGGGCGGCCGCGGCGATCTTGGTCTGCAGCGAGTCCCACTGCACGTAGTTCCAGTTGACCTTGATCCCCGTCTGCTTGGTGAACTGGGCCAGGTCGGCCTTGGGCGCCGGGTAGGCGATGGCCACGTTGATGGTCTGTCCGGCCAGTGAGGCCGGCTTGCCCGAGGCGCTGGCACTCGTCGCCGTGGCGACACTGAGCCCGACTGCGGCCAGCGCCGCTGCCGCGGTCCCCATTCTGATTCTCGATCTCATCCTGCTCCTCCCACTGCTTGGACTGTTGGTTAGCTATTTCCGTCTGATCCGGCGGTGGCCGGCTGCGCCGCCCGGTACGCCGATGCGATGTCCAGGTACGCGTCAGCGATCCGGCTGACTGTCTCGGGCTCGTCGATCTCGCCGGCGACCAGTGCCGCGAAGGGATCCGTCCACAGGGTCCGGCCCACCGCGAAGCCGACGAAACCGTCGACGGCGGCAGCCGTCTGCACCCAGTGAATGACGCTCTGGCGATCCTGGCCGCGACCCAGCACCAGGCAGCCGAGCTCCGCGGCCGACGCTCCGACGGTGGCCACCGCCTGGGCGGCCGCCGGGTCGTTGTTGCCCTCGAGTTTCCACCAGTCGGGGCGCAGGCCGCCGGCCAGAAGCTCCTCGATGGCGGCCACGGTCAGGCTCGGGCGCAGCTCGGCGTCGAAGCGCTCACCGAGCTGGCTGCTCTGCTCCGCCGTCGGCGGAACCAGCAACTCGAGCATGAAGCGCCGCTCGCTCTGACGCAGGTAGTCCTGCAACGCGAGCAGCCGCAGCCGCGAGCGGGCGTTGACCTCTCCGTCGCCGTCGAGGTTGTAGCGGACGAGCGCCTTGACGGCGTCCGCCTCCACCTGTTCGATGGCCTCGCCGAAGTCCTCGCCGTGCTCGAAGTCGAACTCCGCCTGGCCGCTCTGCTCGGCCGGGATCACGATCGGCAGTTTCTGGCTGTGGGCCGCGGCGATCGCTTGGCTGCCGTACTCCTCGTCGATCAGCAGCATCGGCGTCTCGTCGGGCTGGAGCTGGGGTCGGGCCTGTGCGAGCGCCTCCACGCAGAGACGCTTGAGCCGGCGGGCCGTGGCGTCGGTCTCGGCCTGGGGAACGTTCAGCGAGCCCAGCCAGCCGCGCAGCGAGTTGCGATGGTCCACGGCCAGGATGAAGGTGCTCATCGGGTCACGGCCGGGCTGATCGGGTGGGTCTCGATGGTGGCCAGCGCGGCCCTGAAGTCGGCCGCGTCGAGCGCCCCGGCGGTTGGCGTGTTGAGGCTGGCCAGCGCGGCAGCCGCGCCATGGCGGAGGGCCTGCTCGAAGGGAGCGTGCTGGATGAGCGCGATGGCCAGCGCGGCGGAGAATGCGTCGCCGGCCCCGATCGGATTGCCCTCCGCGGCCGGGTGGGTGACCCGCCAGAGCTCATCGCCCAGGCCGATCGCACCGTGCTCGCCGAGCGTGACGACCACGTGCTGGGCACCGGCGCTGCGCAGCTCCTGCGCCGCCTCGATCACGTCGGTCTGGCTGGTCAGCTCGCGCCCGATGGTCTCCGCCAGCTCGGCGCGGTTGAGCTTGGCCACCAGGGGGGCGTGGTTTTGCGCGGCCCGCATGGCCGCGCCCCTGGCGTCGAGGATGACCGGTACCCGGTGGCGGTTGGCCGCCTGGCACAGGCCGGCCAGGACGTCGTCGGGGCTGCCCGGCGGGAGGCTGCCGGCGATCACGATCATGTTCGGGCTGGCGTTTGCGACTGTGCTCGGCCTCGGCCCCGCTCCCGATCCCGCTCCGGCCGCCGCTCCCGATCTGGCCCCCGCTCCCGATCCGGCCCCCGCTCCCGCTCCGGCCCCCGCTCCCGCTCCGGCTCCGGCCAGGAGCTGGGCGACGTGGGCCGTGAAGTCCGTCCAGGTCTCGGCCGTGACCGTGGGCCCGGGTTCGTCAAAGGCGGTGGTGGTGCCGTCCTGCGCGGTGACGGTCACGGTCTGGCGGGGCGCGCCGTCCACCGCGAAGAGGCTCGAGGGCAGGCCGGCCTGTTGCAGGTCGCCGGCCGCGTCATTTAGGCCGGCCCGGCCCACCATGCCGGTGACCAGCGTCTCCGCGCCCAGGCTGTGGGCGCAGCGGGACACGTTGACGCCCTTGCCCCCGGTGTGGGCGTAGGCGCGGCGGACCTTGTGCACGGCACCGATGTCGAGGTGGTCGATCACGTATGTGCGGTCGATCGCGACGTTGGCGGTGACGGTGAGGATCACGCGATCGCTCCGGTCTCCGGTTGGCGCGCGAGCTCGGCGCCGGCTCCGATCGGGTCGCGTGGCGGCCTGGCCTCGCCGAGGCCTTTCGTCTGGGCCAGGGCCACCGCGCCGCGCAGCGAGGCGTCGGCCCCGAAGTGGGCGCGTCTGATCTGGGGCGGGTGGGGCACCGCCCGCCGGGTGAGCTCGCCGATCCGCTCGAGCAGGCCTGACTCGCCCCGCACATAGCCCCCGCCCAGGCAGACCACGCTGGGGTTCAGGGCCACGCATAGATTGGCGATCAGCACGGCGATCCCGGTCCACAGCTCGTCGATGAACCCACGCGCCGCCTGGTCGGTTTCGGCCAGCTCGAGCGTTTCGGCCACCGAGGCCGGCAGGCCCGTCTGGGCCAGGCGGCGGGCGGCGCCGGCCCCACCGAACCAGGCCTCGAAGGGACCGATGCCGTCGGCGGCCATCTGCGGTTCGGGCCCTCCGCGGAACAGGGAGTAGCCGACCTCGCCGGCGGCCCCATCGGCGCCGGTGAGCAGGCTGCCGCGGCAGATGATCCCGGCCGAGATGCCGGACCCGAGGTTCAGGTAGATCGCGTCGCTCACACCCTGCAGCGAACCCCAGGCCAGCTCGGCCTGAGCCGCCACGTGCACGTCATTGCCGATGGCGATGGGTAGCTGCGGGAAGGCCCGCTCGAGCGCCTCGGGGATGCGCAGTGCGGTCCAGCCCGGCACGTTGGTGGCCAACTCGACCCGGTCGGCGTGGGTGTAGCCCATGGTGGATACGCCGACGGCCTCGACGCTCTCACCGGCCGCGGTGGCCTCGGCGTACACCCTTTGGGCCAGTTCGAGGGCCCGGGCGAGGACGGATTCGGCACCGTCGGACGCCTGCGTGGGCGCCGTGGCCACCCGGTTCATCTGGCCATCGGCCGTGCCGATCCCGGCCGCGAGCTTGGTCGCGCCCATATCCAGGGCCAGGATTCCAGCGCCGGGCGGCGTCAAGCCTGCTCTCCAGCGTGGATCAGCACCGCTTAGCGATCCCCGGCCAGTACGACTGAGCGCCCGATGTGCGGCGGCTGGTCCGGGTTGATGCCGCGCAGATCGACGAGGCCCTCGGCGAAGCGGTGGATGCGCACCAGTTCGGCCAGCGGATCGCCCTGCCCCCGAATCACCCGGGCGCCGGTGGCGCGGATCTGCTCGTCGATCGACGGCTCCTGGTCGTCCAGGATCCAGACCAGGCTGCGCTCGTTGATGGCCGAGATCGGGCCGTGACGGTATTCCATGGTCGCGTAAGCCTCGCTCCAGGTGGCCAGGATCTCCCGGAACTTGAGCGCTGCCTCCTGGGCCAGAGCCATGCCCACCCCGCGCCCGAGGAAGACGAACTGCTGAATCTCGCCGGCCCAGTCGGGCAGCAACTCGGTCAGGTGGCGCTCGGCCCGCTGAGCCGAGGCCCCGACGTCCCACCCGTAGGCGCCCAGGAGCAGGGTCAGGACGGTGGTGGCAAAACGGGTCTGCACCACGGATTGCTCGTCGGCGAAGGGCAGATCGAGCTCGTCCGTGAGCACCTGGCCTAGCGGCGAGCCGGCCCCACCGGTGATCCCCAGCACGCTGGTGCCCTCCGGCAGCGCGTTGACGGCATCGATGATCTCCGTGGTGGTGCCCGAGCGCGAGATCGCGATCACCTGCTCCCAGGCGCGGCCGGCGGGCACCTCCGATCCGGGAAAGGCATCCGTCTCCCCGTGGCCCTGGCGCTCGCGGTAGATGGCGACGGCCTGGGCCACGTACAGGGAGGTACCGCAGCCCAGGATGCCGACGCGTGAGCCGTCGGCCGGAAGCTTGGACCTGAGGCTGTCCGTGAGGGACTGAGCCCTCCTCCAGACGGACGGCTGGCTGGCGAGTTCGGTGGAAAAGTGGGTCACGGTTGCGCAATCTAACCACAAATGCGCGCGATTTGAACAAGAAGTGCGCAGGGGTTGACGCACTGGTCCCCCTCCGACCGGGAACGACCAACCGGGTCGGCGGCCGGCGGGGCGCGCGGCCCTTACGAGCGGAAGGTGAGGATCTCGGCGGTGGCCGGCGGGACCGTGATGTCGTATGCGCCGGCCGTGGGGTGCACGATGCTGGTGAGCGGCCTACCGATCAGTTGACCGGTGGTCGGGTAGATCGACTGACCACCGAGAGTCACCCCGTGGGAGGCCGTGAGGCCGCCCGGGGCGCTGAGCGCCTCCTCGGTGGCCTGGCCCGGCGTGCCCGGGGCCCTGATCGCCACCGGCACGGCGCTCGGGTTGATGTTGGTCACCACGACGTGCGTCTGACCCTGCGGCGTCCGCACGGCCCAGGCCAGCAGCCCGGGCTTGGTCGCCGACACCTGGAGGATCCGCGAACCCGGCGGCGTCAGCTTGGCGAACGTCAGCAGACCGTAGTACTCAGGCTGAACCACCACCCGCCAGCCGGCGGTGGTGAAGTTCGTCTGGATCAGGTTCTGCGCCGTGTTGGGGCGGGTTTGGATGTTGACGCCGTTGACGCCGTCGGCGGCGTAGAGCGGAAGGATGTTCAGCATCCACAGGGCCGGGCCAAAGGTTCCCGTGAAGCCCGGCTGCCCGCCACAGGTGACCGAGTTCATCTCGTCCACGCGCACCCCGACTCCGTGGTGGTGGGCCTCGGTGGTCCAGGCGTTGAGCCCGGAGGCGAGGTCCTGAAGCGAGTGCGGGTCGAACAGCTCACTCTCCTGCGGAGGTGCGCCGCCGGTGCAACGCGTGGACTTGAGCGGATAGGTGTGCACCGTGAGCACGGAAAGGCGGTGGGTGCTGCCCAGGAACTGGCCGATGAACGGCAGCGCGCTGAGTCCGGAGAAGCCCGGTCCGGCCAGCCTGACGTGGGGCAGTCCATTGGCCAGCTGGTTCCACTGCGCGCTCATCTCGGGCAGCGAGTAGTTCTTGGGACGGCCGAGCACCACGGCGCCGCTGGCCGTGTGGTAGTAGGGGAAGTGGTCATAGAGCTCAGGCTCGTTGCCCAGCTCGAAGGTGATCGGCGCCGAGCCACCCACCTGCGTCTGTATCTCCTGGAGCTCGGCCTCGGCGATCTTGACGCTCTGAGCCTCCATGTTGAGCCCGACAATCAGGTGCGCGTGCAGATCGCTCACCAGGCGTTTGGTCACGGCCGCCCACGTGGGCGTCATCGTCCAACGCACCCAGGGCGGCGTGCTCATGCCCGGGATCGGGAACCAGGTCCAGTCGGTGCTGTCCCCGCCGATGCGCAGGCTGAGCCCTCCGTCCGGGGACAGGTTGCGGACAACCTGCTCAAAGGCGGTATCCGGCTTGCGCGGATCGGTGCCGACCTCGGCCAGGACGTTCCAGAACTCGGTGGCAACCCCGACGAAGCCGGGTGCGATCCCCGGGCCGACGGCCGAGCGGCCGACCGTGACGGCCACCGACGGCGTGGCCGCCTTGGGCGTCGAGGCCGATGTCTCCGCCGCCGCGAGCAAACCTGCGGCGAGGATCGCACCGGCCGTTCCGGCGATGAGGCGACGGCCGTACTTCGAGGTGTGCGCCAGGCGACTACGTAGGAGATCCGTTCCTCGGGACATCAGTCGCGCACAATAACGATCGCTCGAGCGCTGGGCTACTCCAAATTTCAGTCTTGCCCAAGACGTGACGGCTATCGGCCGTTGGGCGGCCGCTCGGAGGCGAGGTCTTACTGGTGTCTGGCCGCGGCGGAGTAGGCCGCGGCGATCTGGGCCCCGAGCCGGCAATTGCCGCGCACGATCTCCAAATTGACCTCGACGCTCGTGCCCTGTGAATGCGTGTGCAGGTAATCGAGCAGGAACGGGGTCGTGTCCTTGCCGGTGACCCCGTGTGCGTGAGCGGCCTGAAGGGCGTCGGCCAGCAGCCGGTCGTGGGTGTCGCGGTCGAGCTCGGCGGACTCGGGCAGGGGGTTGGCCACCAGGATGCCGCCGGGCAGCTCGAGCGCGTCGGCGGCCCGCATGATCGCCGCCACCTCGGCGGCGTCGGCGATGGCGAAGTCGACCGAGATCCCGCTGTCGCGCAGGTAGAAGGCGGGGAACTGGCGGGTGCCGTGGACCAGTACGGTGACGCTCAGGCTCTCCAGGCGCTCCAGCGTGGCGCGGATATCCAGGATCGATTTCACGCCCGCGGACACCACGGTGATCGGGCAGCGGGCCAGGATCCCCAGGTCGGCCGACTCGTCGAAGGTCTGGGCCGCGTCGCGATGAACGCCGCCGATGCCGCCGGTGGCGAACACCCGGATGCCCGCGCGCGCGGCCAGCAGCGCGGTGGCCGCCACCGTCGTCCCGCCGCTGGCCCGGCGGGCCATGGCCACCGGGAGGTCGCGGGCGCTCAGCTTGAGCGTGGCCTGCGCCCCGGCGAGCCGTTCCAGCTGCTCGGGTTCGACGCCCACGTGCGGGACGCCGTCGATCACGGCGATCGTGGCTGGCACCGCGCCGCTGTCGCGCACCGTCTGCTCGAACTCCAGCGCGGCCCGGACGTTGTCCGGGTGCGGAAGTCCGTGCGTGAGGATCGTGGACTCGAGCGCGACCACCGGCGCGGCTTCGGCCAGCGCCTCGGCGACGGCGGTGGAGACCGCGATCTGGTCGGTGAAGCGCGCTGTCGACATCGAGCAAGAACCGTACTGCGCCTCCGCGCCGGAGCGGGCTCTGAAGCCACGGCGGGGCGGGTCCTGGAGCAGCGCACGGCGGGTCTCGAGCCGTGGCATGGCGGGTCTTGCCGCCGTCGACGCGATCATGTCGGGTGTGAGTTCCGCAAATTGGGTCGGCGAGTCCCGCGACGTTCCCCTGATCTGCACGATCGGCGACCTCAACCTCGACGTCGTGGTGCTTCCGCGGGCCCCGCTGGTGCCCGACGGGGATACGCCGGCCTCGATCCGGCTCTGCGCCGGCGGCCAGGCGGCCAGCGTCGCCGCCTGGGTCTCTGCCCTGGGCGCCCGGGCCCGGTTGATCTGCGCGCGGGGCACCGATCACGGGGCGTCGATCGCCTGTGGTCAGCTGGTGGCTCGCGGTGTCGAGATCTGCGGCCCGGTCATAGAGGGCAGCGGCGGGGTCGTGGTGTCCACCCGCGAAGTTGATGGCGCCCGGACCATGGTGACGGACCCCGGCGTCGCCGCCCTGCTCTCCGCGGATGCCCTGGATCCGTCCTGGGTGGCGTCGGCCGACATCCTCCATGTGTCGGGCTACTGCCTGCTGCGTGAGGCCCAGGCCCAGGCGGCGCTGGCCGCGGCGGCGCTGGCGTCCCGGGTCACCCTGGATCTGGCCTCGGCGCCGGACATCAAGCGCTTCGGCGTCGAGCGCTTCCGCTCACTGGTCGCCGCGCTCAGGCCCGAGCTGGTCTTCGCCAACGAGGCCGAGCACGCTGTGCTGTCTGATCTTGACGCTGGCTGGGTGATCAAGCGCGGACCACGCGGAGCGCTCTTCCCCGAGGGCTCGTTCGACGCCCTGCCGGTGACTGTGGCCGACACGACCGGCGCGGGCGACGCGCTGGCCGCCGGCTACCTGGTGGGCGGTCCCGAGTTGGCCATGCGCGCGGCGGCCCTGTGCGTGGGTCAGGTCGGCTCGATGCCGGTGGCTGCCGTCCTGGGCCCATCCTAGGCTGGACGTCGTGAACGAGTTCTCCGACCGGGCCGTGGCCTTGATGCCGAGGATCGCCGCCGATCGCTCCGATCCGGAGGTGCTGGCCGAGCTGGAACAGCTGCGGTCGCTGTGGCGCTCGATGTCCGCCACAGAGCGCTCCGCCGGAGCCCCGCAGGCGCGGGCCCTGGCCACGGCTCAGATCCGGCCGCCAGCTCAGGCGAGATTGTTCACCAGCGCCGACGACGAGGAGGAGGCGCGCCGGGCGCTCAGCGGGCTCGACCGCATCGATGTCGCCGACTTTGACGAGCGGATCTACGACGGCCCCCTCGATGCCGACGCACTGCTGGCCTACTTCGGGCTGGCCGAGTTCCGGCCTGGGCAGCGGGATGCCGTGGTGGCCGCCCTGCAGGGCCGCGACAGCCTGGTGGTCATGCCGACGGGCGGAGGCAAGAGCCTCTGTTATCAGCTGCCGGGCATCGCCACGGCGGATCTGACCGTCGTCGTCTCACCGCTGATCGCGCTGATGGCCGATCAGTATCGCCGCCTGCGTGAGGGGGGCCACCCGGTGGCCATGATCGCCTCGGGCATGGACTCCGCGGCGGTGGCGGAGGCCCTGGCCAGCGTGCGCAGCGGCCGGGCCCGGATCATCCTGTGCTCCCCCGAGCGCTTCGGGTCCGCGAGCTTCCTCGATGCGGTCGCCGAGCGCCGGGTCGATCTGTTCGCCGTCGACGAGGCGCATTGCGTATCCGAGTGGGGGCACGACTTCCGCCCCGACTACCTGCGGCTGCGCGGCGTCATCGATCGTCTGGGCTCACCCCCGGTGATGGCCTGCACGGCCACGGCCACCGAGCAGGTCGGTCGCGAGATCAGCCAGCGCCTCGGTCTGCGCGATCCGCACGCGTTGCGCGCCGGCTTCGACCGCCCCAATCTCTCCTTTGACGTTATCCCGCTGGAGGGCACCGGCTCGAAGGCCCGCAAGCAGATGCTGCTCTCGCTGGCGCTGGCCGATTCCGCCATGCGCCCGGCGATCGTGTACTGCGGGACTCGACGCGAGGTCGAGGAGGTCAGCGAACAGCTGCGTCTGGAGGGGCTGCTCGCCGTCGGGTATCACGCCGGCATGCCGGCCGATGAGCGCGCCTCGGCGCAGCACCGCTTCATGTCCGGTGACGCGGAGATCGTCGTGGCCACCAACGCGTTCGGGATGGGCGTCGACAAGGCCGATGTCCGGTCGGTCGTGCACTGGGCGATCCCCAAGAGCGTCGAGGGTTACTACCAGGAGGTCGGCCGCGCGGGGCGCGACGGGCTGCCCGGACGGGCGATCCTGCTGGCCAGCCGGGCGGACCTGGGCCGCCTGATCAACTTCATCAAGGGCGATGCCGTGGAGGCCGGCGACGTCCTGGCCTACACGCGACGGCTGCAGGCAGCCGCCGACGACGGAACCGTGGTGATCGATGCGCCGCGGGCCGACCGGGACCGCGTCAGCCTGGGCATCGCCGAACGGGCCGGTTTGTGCCGGTTGGAACCGGCCCGCGGCGGCCAGCTGGCGGTGACCCTGACCGGCTCGGAGACATCCAATCGGGTGGCGACCATCTGCCAGGAGGCGCGCGATCGCGCCTGGGCCGCCTATCACGCGGTGGAGGCGTTCGCCTCGAGCTCCGGCGCGTGCCGTCGCCGCACGCTGCTTGACCACTTCGGTGACGCCAGCCCCGTGGCACCCAGCGGACGCTGCTGCGACGTGTGCGACCCCGACACCATCGGCCTGCCCGACCCGGCGTCCCTCAGGCCGGCCCGGGCGGCCAGGTCGGGCCAGTCACGCGACGCCGTTCCCCTGGACCCGGCTGCGCTCCCCCTGCTCGAGACGCTGCGCGAGTGGCGCATGCGCGCGAGCGACGGCAAGCCCGCCTACACCGTCGCCCACAACAGCACGCTCGAGGCGATCGCCACGCTGCGCCCGGCCTCGAGCGAGCAGCTGGCCGGCATCAAGGGTGTCGGACCGGCCTTCGTCGAGCGCCACGGGACCGAGGTGCTCGCCCTCGTGGCGCTCAACGATCGCTGAGAAGCTCGGTCAGGCCGCCTGCGGCTGCATGGCCGGCCAGTCGGAGTATCCCGTCGAGTCACCGCCGTACCAGTACTCCTGCGGCGCCTCGGCCAGCGGCGCGCCCATGCGGATGCGCTGCACCAGATCCGGGTTGGCGATGAAGGCCCGGGCGAAGGAGACCAGGTCCGCCTCATCGTCGTCCAGCAGGCGCTCGGCCTCTTCGACGCTGAGCTCGTTGTTGGCGATGTAGGCACCGGGGCTGCGCCGCCGCAGCTCGGCGAAGTCGACGTTGTCTGGCCACTCCCGCGTGGTGTAGGTCACCCCCTCGATGAAGTGCGTGTAGGCCAGCCCGAGCGCCTTGAGCCGATCCAGATACGTGCCGTAGGTGGCCATCACGTCGGAGTCCAGCGGGGTCTTACCCGGCTGGGTGGTGGCGGGTGAGAGCCGGATACCGACCCGACCGGCCCCCCACACGTCGACGACCGCCTGGACGACCTCGAGCGGAAAGCGCAGGCGATTCTCCAGGCTTCCGCCGTACTGGTCGGTCCGGTGGTTGGTGGAGTCGCGCAGGAACTGCTCCAGCAGGTAGTTGTTGGCCGAGTGCACCTCGACGCCGTCGAAACCGGCCTGTTTCGCGTTCTCGGCCGCGCGGCGATAGTCCTCGACGATGCGCGGGATCTCTTCGGTCTCAAGGGCTCTCGGCTCGACGTGGTCCTTCATCCCGTGGGCGGTGAACGCCTGGCCCTCAGGGCGGATCGCCGACGGCGCCACCGGCAGCTCTCCGCCGTGGAGATCAGGGTGGGAGATGCGTCCGGTGTGCCAGAGCTGAAGCAGGAAGCACCCGCCCTGCTCGTGCACCGCCTCAACCACAGGGCGCCAGGCCTCGACCTGATCCTGCGACCAGATCCCGGGCGTCAGGGCGTAGCCGACCGCCTGGGGTGAGATGTTCGTCGCCTCGGAGATGATCAGAGCGGCGTCGGCTCGCTGGGAGTAGTAGTCGGCGGCGAAGCTCGGGACCCGGCCCTGCTCATCCGAGCGGCTGCGGGTCATCGGCGCCATAACAATGCGGTTCTGAAGTTCGAAGTCGCCCACCGTGATGGGCGTGAAGAAAGCGTTGGTCATGGTCCTTCCCTACCCGCTCGGGCCGAGCTTGATCTAGCGTCCGTCTCGATGGATTTCAGCCCCGAGCTGCGCAGCGACGTCCTGGCCGGTGAGATCACGCTCTCGGTCCGCTTGTGGAAACGGCCGCGGGTGAAGGTGGGTGGGCGCTACAGCGTCGGGTTCGGAGAGATCGAGGTCGACGCGGTCGAGCTCGTCCCCTTCTCGGCCATCGACGCGGCGGACGTGCGGCGTGCCGGCGAGTCCGACCGCGAGGCGCTGCGCGCACGGGCGGCTCACGCCGGACCGATCAGCGAAGACACGCTCGTATATCGCATTGAGTTCCACGTGCTGAGCCGTTGAGTCCACTGTGGTGAGCGCCGGGCACTGAACGGGTAGCCCACGGCCATCTGCTCCTCTTCCGACAGCTGGCCGCGCCGCGACGTTTCCGACCGCACCGGCACGAGAAGGACCTAGTCCGACATGGGCCCGGACAAGCGCGTGGTCATCGTCGGGGCCGGATCCAACGGCCTCGTCTGCGCCATCAACCTGGCCCGCGCCGGCATGGCGGTAACGGTGCTGGAACACGCCCCCACCCCGGGCGGAGCCTCGTCGAGCGGGGAGGTGACGCTGCCCGGCTTCATCCACGACCACTGCGCGGCGTTCAACCCGATGACGGCTGCCTCCCCCGCGATGCGTGAGCTCGAGCTCGAGGCCGAGGGGCTGCGCTGGATCAACCCGAGCACGGTGATGGCGCATCCGTTCGAGGACGGGACGGCGATCGAACTGAACCGCGACCTGGCCGCCACGTGCGCATCGCTTGAGCGGATCCACCCGGGAGCGGGTGCGGCCTGGCAGGCGCTCATCGATCGCTACCGGCCCCTGGCCAGCGCGATGGCCGAGTCCGTTCTGGGTCCCCTCTCCCCCGGGCGAGCCCAGCTCGAGTTGGTCGTGCGCCTGCGTCGCGAGGCGCTGTTGCTGGCCCGACGCATGACCGGCTCGATTGAGGCCTTCGGCCTGGACGTCTTCGACGGAGCCACGCGGCCCACGGCCTGGCTGGCCGGCTCGGCCCAGCACTCGGGCCTTCCCCCCTCTGCGGCCGGCAGCGGCGCGTTCGGCTTTCTCCTGCAGCTGCTGGCCCACTCGCACGGCTGGCCGTTTCCCGCCGGCGGTCAGGGTCAGCTGGTCGCGGCGCTCGAGCGGATCGCCGAGCGGGAGGGCGTTGTGGTTCGCTGCGGCGCTCACGTCGGGCGGATCCTGGTCCAGGGCGGGCGGGTCACAGGGGTGGCGCTGCGTGGCGGCGAGGAGGTCCCGGCGCGTGATGTGGTGACCACGATCAGCGCGCGTCCGCTGGCGGCAATGCTGCCCGCCGAGGCGCTGCCCGACCGCCTGATCCGTCGTCTGCGCATCTGGCGCTACGGCACAGCCGCCTTCAAGCTCGACTACGCACTGTCCTCGCCGGTGCCCTGGGCCGCAGCTCAAGCCCGCCGTTCGGCGGTCGTTCACGTCGGCGGCGAGGTGCCGGATCTGGCGGCGGCAGCCCAGGCCGCCGAGCGCGGTGAGGTGCCTGAGCGGCCCGCGCTCGTGGTCGGCCAGCACACGCTCGAGGACCCCACCCGAGCACCGGCCGGACAGCACACGCTCTATTGCTACACGCACGTGCCGGCTCGGTACGCGTGTTCCGATGAAGAGATCGCCGACCGAGTCGAGGCCCAGCTGGAGCGCTTTGCTCCTGGCTTCCGGGGCACCGTGCTGGCCCGCTCGCTCCGCAACCCGGTCCAGACCGAGAGCGAGAACCCAAGCCTGGTGGGCGGCGACCTCGGCGGCGGATCGCTCGAACTCGATCAGCAGCTGATCTTCCGCCCCGCACCGGAGATGTGCCGCCACCGGACGCCGCTGCGCGGGCTGTACGTGAGTGGGGCGTCAGTTCACCCGGGCGGCTCCGTGCAGGGCATGGGTGGCCGCTCCGCTGCTCGCGCGCTGCTGGCCGACCGGCGCATACGACCTTGGCGAGCCTGAAGGTCAGGCCCCTTTACGACCTGGGCTTTGTTACGACTCGCGCGTTGTTACGACCCGGACTCTGTGTTACGAGCCGGACTCGGCGATCCGGGCAAGCCGACGCAGTGACTCGACGTTGCGCAGGTGGAGCAGCCAGTCGGTCAGCGGGTTGATCCCAATGCGCGAGAGCTTGTCCCCGGCGACCTCAGTCATCGTCACCAACGTATCGGCGCCCCTGCGCTCCAGGAGCATGGTGACCAACGCGGTGCCCAACGGTCGCGCCCGCGCGTGCAGGACAAACTTCTCGGCGGGCTTGGTCTCAACCACCTCGGTGTGATCGTTGAGCTTGAACGGACCGACCCCAACCCGATGATGCAACCGCGAGCCAACTGCCGGCCAAGAGTCATCAGCGTCACGAATCTTGTGGGCGCCGACCACCCAGTCCGCGTACTTGCCGGCATCGGTCAGGACCTCGTACACCCGCTCGGGGGCGACTTTGAAAAGTTTGTGGTTCTTGGCCATCTGTTTTGAGGGCTACCCAGGCCCGTCCGTGATCAAGCCAGAGCGAGGACGTCAACGATTAACAGCCGTAGCCCCTTACTGCGGTCCTCGCGGAGATCAGAATGCTCGTATTGCGTCCATACGCTCGGTATGCGAGCATTGACGGTACGGGCAATGCCGCGAGTCGTGTCGCCCACACCAGATCACTTTCGTATATGCCAGAGTTCGCATAGCGGACGTTCGACCGCATTCCGAGCACAAACTGGATCATGACCATCCCTCCAACACCGAATCCCGCAGCGAAACCGACCGCCGGCACGTTTTCCACCCCTTCAGCGTGCTGCAGCCGCCACGAGCAGAGCGGCCCGCGGCGGATGATCGTGCGCGGCTCCGGCTCGACCGTCTACGACGAGCGATGGCCGCGCCTACATCGACGCGATGGCCGGCCTCTGGTGCGTCAACGTCGGCTACGGCCGCCGCGAGCTCGCCGACGCGCTGCACGAGCAGGCGCTGCGGCTGCCCTACTACCACTCGTTCTCGTCGATGGCGACCGACACGCCGGCGCTGCTCGCCGAGCGGCATCATCGACCTCGCGCCCGAGCGGCATGTCGAAGGTGCTCTACGGCACCAGCGGCTCGGACGCCAACGACACGCAGATCAAGCTCGTCCGCCTCTACAACAACCTGCTCGGCCGCCGCAGAAGAAGAAGATCATCTCGCGCCAGCGCGGCTACCACGGGGTCTCGATCGCGTCGGGAGCCTGACGGGGTTCGCCGGCGATGCACGCCGGCTTTCGACCTGCCGATCGACGGCATCCTGCACACGACGCGCGCCCTACCGGCTGCGGGAGGCGCCGCCCGGCGAGACCGACGCCGACTTCGTCGCCCGGCTGGCCGCCGAGCTCGACGCCCTGATCTCGCCGAGGGCCCCGAGACGGTCGCCGCCTTCATCGCCGAGCCGGTGCAGGCCGCGGGCGGCGTGATCGTCCCGCCCGACGGCTACTTTCCCGCGATCCAGGAGGTCCTGCGCAGAGCACGACGTGCTGCTGATCGCCGACGAGGTCGTCTGCGGCTTCGGCCGGCTCGGCACCTGGTTCGGCAGTGACTGCTCGGCATCGAGCCCGACCTGATGACGGTCGCCAAGGGCATCACCTCCGCCTACGTCCCGCTGTCGGCCTGCATCGTCTCCGAGCGCGTCTGGCGGGTGCTGTCCGACGAGAGCGGCGAGCGCGCCTTCGGCCACGGCTACACCTACACCTCGCATCCGCTGGCCGCCGCCTGCGCGCTCGGCGAACCTCGACCTGATCGAGCGCGACGGCCTGGTCGCGCAGGCCGGCGAGCGCGGCGCCTATCTGAACGCGCGGCTGCGCGAGGCGTTCGGCGACCATCCGCTCGTCGGCGAGGTTCGCGGCCACGGGCTGATCGCCGCCGTCGAGTTCACGGCCGGCACGGGACCGACCAAGCTGTTCGACCCGATCGGCAGGGTCGCCGCCCGGGTCGACGCCGAGTGCCTGGAGCGCGGCGTGATCACCCGCGCGCTGCCGGATTCCGACACGATCTCCTTCTCGCCGCCGTTCGTGATCACAGAAGCGGAGATCGATGAGATCGTCGCCGTCGCGCGTGAGGCGGCAGACGTCGTCGCCGCGGAGATCGTCTGAGACGATGCCCGAGCGCCGAGGCCGCGCGCCCGCGGCTCGGGATCATCGTCAACCCGATCGCCGGGATCGGCGGCGCCGTCGCACTGAAGGGCAGTGACGGCCCCGAGACCGTCGCCGCGGCGCGCGCGCCGCGGGGCGCAGCCCGCAGGCGCCCGCCGCGAGCAGTCGCGCGCGCTGCGCGCGCTGGCGGCTAGGGTGCGGACCGGCTCGAGCTGCTGGCCGCGCCGGGAGTGATGGGCGCCGACGTGGCCCGCGAGGCCGGGCTTCTACGGTGACGCACCACGGCAGCGTCCGTCGCGGCGGCCACGTCGGCGCGCGACACCGCGCGCCGCGGCGAGGCGATGCGCGACGCCGGGGTCGAGCTGCTGCTGTTCGCCGGCGGCGACGGCACCGCGCGCGACATCCACGACGCCGTCGGCGATCGAGCTGCCGCTGCTCGGGATCCCGGCCGGGGTGAAGATGCACTCCGGCGTCTTCGCCCACAGCCCGGAGGCGGCCGCGCGGGCCGGCGAAGCCGTCCTCCTGCAGCGGTCCGGCAGGCTGCAGGCTGCGAGCGCGCCGACATCGCCGACGTCGACGAGCAGGCCGTCGCGCGAGGGCACGGGTCTCCAGCATCCTCTACGGCAGCGCTCGCGTCCCCGACCTGCCGCGCCTGGTCCTGCCGGCCAAGGCGGGCTCGCGCACGAATCCCGGCGCCGACGCTGGAGGCGCTCTGCCGGGAGCGTCGCAGCCAGACCTCGAGCCCGGCTGCCTGTACCTGATCGGCCCCGGCAGCACGACCGCGCCGTGCTCGCCGCGCTCGGCGACAGCGGCACGCTGCTCGGCGTCGATGCCGTCCGCGACGGTCGTGTCGATCGGCCGCGACCTGACCGAGGAGCAGATCCTCGCGCTGCTCGACCGGCAGCGCGCGATGCGCGGCTGATCGTCGGGCTGGTCGGCGGCCAGGGTGCGCTGTTCGGGCGCGGCAACCGGCAGCTCGGCCCGCGCGTGCTGGCGGCGGATCGGCCGCGACCGGATCACGATCCTGAGCGCCGCCGACAAGCTGCTCGCGCTCGCTCCGCCGACGCTGTGGGTCGATACCGGCGACCCTGAGCTCGACGCGCAGTCTGCAGCGGCTACGTGCGCGTCCACGTCGGCCCGCGCCAGCAGATCGTCATGAACGTCTCGAGCTAGCGACGACGAGGAGCAGCAGTGACCAGCACAGCCCATCCGTACATGGCCAACTCGGCGCCGGCGCTGCGCGAGGAGCTGCTGCGCGGCCGTCGGCGTCGCCGACGCCGACGAGCTGTTCGCCCAGATCCCGGCCGACCACATCACCAGCACGGCCGATCGCGCTGCCGCCGGCGCTCGCCTCCGAGGTCGAGCTGTCGCGCCACCTGCGAGCGCACGCTGGCGCGCAACGTCGACTGCGAGGCGCGCGCTCAGCTTCCTCGGCGGCGGCTGCTGGCAGCACCACGTGCCGGCGATCTGCGACGAGATCGCGTCGCGCACCGAGTTCCTGACGCCGGTCTGGGGCACGCCCTCCTCCGACCACGGCCGCAACCAGGCCTGGTTCGAGTTCTCCAGCCAGCTCGGCGAGCTGCTCGAGCTCGACTTCGTCGGCCTGCCCGGTCTACAGCTGGGGCTGCGCCGCCGGCCACGCGATCCGCATGGCGGCGCGGATGACCGGCCGCCACGAGGTGCTCGTCTCCGATCTGATGGACCCCGAGCGGCTCGCCGTGATCCGCACCTACTGCGAGCCGCCGGGCATGCAGGGCCACATCGAGCTCGTCACGGTCGCGACACGATCCGGCCACCGGCGCGCTCGATCTCGACGCGCTCGAGGCCGCGCTCGCCGAGCGCACCGCCGCCGTCTACTTCGAGACGCCGGGCGCGCTCGGCGTGATCGAGCGCGGACCGCGAGGCGGATCGCCGCGCTCGCGCACGCGCATGGCGCCGAGACGATCGTCGGCGTCGACCCGATCTCGCTCGGCGTGCTGGCGCCGCCCGGCCAGTTCGGCGCCGACATCGCCGTCGGCCCGACGCAGCCGCTCGGCGTCCACATGAACTGCGGCGGCGGCGTCGGCGGCTTCATCGCCAGCCGCGACGAGGAGCGCTACGCGCGCGAGTACCCGACGCTGCAGGTCAGCCTCTGCCCGACCAGCGAGAGGGCGAGCGCGGCTTCGCGCTGACGCTGTTCGAGCAGTCCTCCTACGGCTCGCGCGAGCTCGGCAACGACTGGACCGGGAACTCGGTCTACCTGTGGGCGGTCGTCAACGCCGCCTACATGTCGCTGCTCGGGCCCGCCGGCTTCGCCGAGCTCGGCGAGCTGATCCTGCTGCGCAGCCACTACGCGGCGGCACGGATCGCCGAGCTGCCGGGCGTCGGCGGTCCGCTGGCCCGGCTTCTTCAAGGAGTTCGTCGTCGACTTCAACGCGACCGGCCGACCGGTCGCCGAGATCAACGCCGGCGCTGCGCGAGCGCGGGATCTTCGGCGGCGGCGACCTCTCGACCACCCACCCGCAGCTCGGCCAGTCCGCGCTGTACTGCGTCACCGAGGTCCACACCCAGGACGGACATCGACCGCCTCGCGCGGCGCTGACGGAGGTGCTCGGCATGAGCAATCCGACGCGCTGCGCCGCTACCACGCGGCGGTCTGGGACGAGCCGATCGTGATGGAGATGGGCCGCGACGGGCGCCGCGGGATGCTCATGCCGGAGCCCGAGCGCCGAGCGTCCGCGCCGCCGTCGGCGCGCTCGACGCCCTGGTCCGGCCGGCGCGCGCCGCCGGACAGGCGCCGCAGCTGCCCGCAGCTGACCGAGTTCGAGGTCCAGCGCCACTACCTGCACCTGTCGCAGGAGACGCTGGGGATGATGGGCATCAGCCTGTTCGGCACCTGCACGATGAAGTACAACCCGCGGCTCAACGAGCTGATCACCGCGCGCCCGTGGCTCGCCGAGCTCCACCCCGGCCAGGACGAGGACACGCTCCAGGGCGTGCTCGCAGATCGTCGCACGGCCTCAGCGAGATCCTCTGCGAGCTGTCCGGGATGGCCCAGTTCGTGTTCCAGCCCGGCGGCGGCGCCGACGCCGCCTACACGCACGCCTGCATCACGCGCGCCTACCACGCGCACCGCGGCGAGCTCGCGCAGCGCGACGAGGTCATCACGACGATCCAGGCGCACCCGTGCAACGCCGCGACGGCGGCGGCCGCCGGCTTCAAGGTGATCACGCTTCCGCTCGAGGACGACGGCTACCCGTCGGTGGCCGCGCTGGAGGCCGCGGTCAGCGAGCGCACCGCGGCGCTGATGGTCAACAACCCCGACGACATGGGGATCTACAACCCGCACATCAAGCGCTGGGTGCGAGATCGTCCACGACGCCGGCGGCCTCGCCTTCTACGACCACGCGAACTTCAACGGCGTGATGAGCCGGCTGCGCGCCCGCGAGCTCGGCTTCGACGCCTGCATGTTCATGCTGCACAAGACCTTCGGCGCGCCGAAGGGCGGCGGCGGCCCCGCGGTCGGCGCCTACGGCTGCTCGGAGGAGCTGGTGCCGTTCCTGCCGCGCCCGCTGGTCCGGCGCGACGGCGACCGCTACCGACTCGAGCACGACGGCGCGCTCAGTATCGGCCGCGTGCGCGAGTTCTGGGGGAACGTGCCCCAGGTCGTCAAGGCCTACTCCTGGGCGCGGGCGATGGGCGCCGACGGGCATCCGGCAGGCCGCCGACCTCTCGGTGCTCGCCAACAACTACATGGAGGCGCGGCTGCTGGCGATCCGCGGGGTCACCAAGTCCTATCCCGAGCTGACCGCGCCGCGGCTCGAGATGACGCGCTACAGCCTGGGGAAGGTGACCGAGGACACCGGCGTCACCGTGCTCGACGTCCAGAACCGCATGGTCGACTTCGGCATCGACGCGTTCTGGCTGAGCCACGAGCCGTGGATCGTGCCGGAGCCGTTCACGCCGGAGGCCGGCGAGCTCTGGTCCAAGGAGGACATCGACTACTGGATCGACGTGCTCGCGGCGGTCGTCGCGGAGGCCTACGAGGACTCCCGAGATCGTCAGGACGGCGCCCCACAACCAGGCGATCCACAAGGTCGACGGCTCTGGCGCCGACGACCCCGAGCGCTGGGCCACGACCTGGCGCGCCTATCAGCGCAAGCAGCCGGCGCGGCGGTGGCCGCGTGATGCTGCGCATCCGGTCGCGGTCATCGGCGCGGGCAGCATCGGCACGAGCTGGGCGATCGTCTTTGCGCGCGGGCGGCCATCCGGTCGCCGCTCCACGACCCCGATCCCGAGCGCGCTGCGCGCCGCCGTCGACCGAGATCGCACGAGCGGCTCGACAGCGCTCGCCGACGCGGGACTGCTCGCGGAGCCGCCGGCCGACGTCGCCGCGCGTGTGACCATGCACGACCGAGCTCGCGACGGCGCTCGTCCGGCGCCGTCCACGTCCAGGAGTGCGCGCCCGAGCGGCTCGAGCTCAAGCGGGAGCTGTTCGACGACGCTCGATGCGCTCACCGATCCGGACGCGGTGCTCGCGAGCTCTCCTCGGCGCTGACGATCTCAGCAGACCGCGGCCGAGCTGCGCGGCGCGCGCGCTGCCTGGTCGTGCACCCGGCCAACCCGCCGCATCTGCTGCCGGTCGTCGAGCTGGTGCCGGCGCCGTTCACCGACCCGGACGTCATCGAGCGCACCTCCGAGCTGCTGAGGCGGCTCGGGATGTCGCCGGTGCACGTCAGACGCGAGATCGAGGGCTTTGTCTACAACCGCCTGCAGGGCGCGGTGCTGCGCGAGGCCTACTGCCTCGTGCGCGACGGCGTGATCTCGTCGACGAGCTCGACCGCGTCGATGCGCGAGGGTCTCGGGCGGCGCTGGGCGGTGATCGGCCCGTTCGAGACCTCCGACCTCAACACGCGCGGCGGGATCGCCGAGCACGCCGAGCGCATGGGGCCGCCTACGCGCGGATGGGCGCCGAGCGCGGCCAGGACGACCCCTGGGACGACGAGCTCGTCGCCGAGGTGACCGCCCAGCGGCGCGCGCTGCTGCCGCTGTCCGAGTGGGAGCAGCGGGTCGCCTGGCGCGACCGCGCGCTGATCGCACAGGAGCAGGGACGTCGCCTGCTCGACTCCGACGCCGCCGATCACCAAACTGGCGGGCCGGTCAGCCCGACCTCGGCCAATAACATCGCGGGCCGTGGCGAGTCAACCCCTCTCCGGAGCACGAGACGAGCTTGAGGCCGCGGAGCCGCAGGAGCGCTCCCGCGACTTCAACCAGTCGCGTTGCCCGCGGGCTCGAGATCATCGAGACGTTCGGCGCCGCCGCCCCGCGCCAGACCGTCAGCGAGGTCGCCGCGAAGACCGGCCTGACACGCGCGACCGCGCGGCGCTTCCTGCTCACGCTGGTCGAGCTCGGCTACATGACGACCGACGGCCGCACGTTCGCGCTCTCCCCGCGCGTGCTGAGCCTCGGCTACTCGTTCCTCTCAGGACTCGGCTTCCCGAACGTCGCGCTCCCGCACCTCGAGCGCCTCGTGGCCGAGGTCGACGAGGCCAGCGAGGCGTCGATCCTCGACGGCCACGACGTCGTCTACGTGGTGCGCGTTCCCGGCACGAGGCTGATGACGATCGCGGTCAACGTCGGCTCGCGAATGCCGGCGCACGCGACCTCGATGGGGCGCGTGCTGCTCGCCGGCCTGCCCGACGATGAGCTCGAGGCCTACCTGGCCTCGGCGCGGCTCGAGCGGTTCCTGCCGCACACGGCCACCGACCCTGACACGCAGCGGGAGCGGATCCTCAAAGCGCGGGCCGACGGATTCGCGATCGTCGACCAGGAGCTCGAGGAGGGCCTGATCGCGGTCGCGGTCCCGATCCACGACCGCATGAAGCGCGTGGTGGCGGCGGTCAACCTCTCCACGCACGTCGGCCGCCATGACGCCGAGTCGGTTCGCCGCGAGCTGCTGCCGCCCCTGCAGCGTTCCGCGCAGCTGATCGAGCGCGACCTGGCCAACGTCGTGTAGCGCCGGCCCGCTGGCCGGCGCTCCTCAGTAGCGGGTCTCTGTCAGCGCCACGTACGTGGCGTCGGGCTCGACGAAGTAGGCGTAGCTCCAACTGCCACCGCCGCTGAGCCTGACCGTCTGCGGGTCGCAGAGCAGCTCGATACCGGCGTCCGCGCAGGGCTGCGGCAGCCTGCTCGATGTTGCGCACGCCGATCGCGAACTCGAAGCTGCCCAGGTGTCCCCACTCGCCGCGCATCTCGGGGGACGGCGGCGTGTGCTGGACCGGCTCCATCCCGGCGCCGTGAGGGTTGGTCAGCAGCATCATGTGCTGGCTCGGCGGCGTGCGGGGCGCGTACCAGGGATCCATCGGCTCGAAGAACCCGTCGCTCTCAAACAGCATCCCGGTGAACCCGAGGCTCGCGGTAGAACGCGCGCGTGCGCTCGATGTCGGCCACGCCGAACGCCACATGATTGACGCCCTGGGGACCGTCGTCGACGGGCCAGCCGGCCTCGAGGTCATGCCACTCGATCATCTCGATCTTGGTGCCGTCGGGGTCGGCGATGTAGGAGAGGCTGCAGAGCGTGTCGTAGGGCGGAAGCGGCGCCTCGTTCGGCTCCATCAGGCCGATCACCCCGTGCTCGGTCGAGCAGCCGGCGGTAGGTACCGGCCTGATCCTTGACGTGGATGCAGACCTCGCAAACGCCCGGCTCACCCCAACCGATCCCCTCCGGCATCGGCGGCGGCGCCTGGTCGGTGGTCGAGACGAGCTTGACGGCGGCCATGCCGAGCGCCGTCGGCCGGCCCGGCCTCAGCATCGCCACCCGCGCCCTCACCGTCGGACGGCCGGCGACGCGCTCGAGCCCGGGCAGCTCAAGCTCCTCATCGAAGGCGACCTCGGTGAAGCCCAGCCTGGCGTAGAAGGCCAGCGAGCGGTCCATGTCGGAGACCCCGACCCCGATGTGATCCACCCCCAGCGACAGTCCTGGGCTCAGCACAGGGCTCATCGTGGCCTCCCTTCGTGATCGAGTAGTCGCTGAGACCGGCCTGGGCCGACCTCCGCCAGCGCCGCGAACAATATCCGCGTAGCTGCCGACATCTGTCCACTCTCCGAGCAAACGTACGCTTGACGTGCACGTCCCGGTTGATTGACTCAAGACGTGCTGATCGGCGCCAAGCTCCAGAACAGCGGCCCGCTTCCGATGGAGCGCGGCATCCCGGAGCTCGCGCGCCACGCTCGAGCGCAGCGGCGCCGACTCGATCTGGGTCTCCGACCACGTCGTCATGCCGCGGGAGATCGAACTCGCCGCTACCCGTTCGCCGCTGACGGCCGCGCGACCTGGCGCAGCGACACGCCCGTACATCGAGGCGCTGGTCGCGCTGGCGCTGGCCGCGGCCGCGACCGAGCGCGTGCGGCTCGGTACCGCCGTGCTCGTTCTGCCGCTGCGCAACCCGGTGATGTTCGCCAAGCAGGCGGCATCGATCGACGCAGCCAGCCGCGGCCGGCTCGAGCTCGGCCTCGGCGCCGGCTGGCTGGCGGAGGAGTTCGACGCGCTGAACGTCACCGTTCGCACGCCGCGGCGCCCAGCTGGGCGAGTGGATCGCGATCGCGCGCGAGTGCTGGACCGGGTATCCCGGCCGCGCGCAGCTCCGAGGATTACGTCCTGCCGGCGGACACGCTCTGCCTGCCGACGCCAGCACACCAGATCCCGATCCTGCTCGGCGGCCACTCGCCACGGCGCTCGCGTCGCGCCGGCGCGATCGCCGACGGCTGGCTCGGGCCAGCAGTCCGCTCCGGAACTCGATCCGCAGCCGATCGCCGAGGCCAGGACGCGTCATCGCAGCCGCGCGCGGAGGCCGGGCGCGACGGCGTCAGCGATCCGCACGGTGCTGCGCATCGTCGAATCGGCCGGGCGGGCCGAGACTCGTCGCCAAGGCGCTGCCGTCGCTGGCGAGCGCCGGAGTCGACGAGGTCATCGTCGATCTGACCTGGGAGGCGGACGATCAGGCCGAGCAGCTCGCGCGTGCTGCGTGCCGCGGCGGTCGCCGCGTGAGCGCCGGGGTCACGATCTCCCTCACCGGCAGGCGCGCGCTGGTCACCGGCGGCGCCAACGGGACTCGGCGCCGCGATCGTCGAGCGCTTCGCACGAGGCCGGCGCAACCGGCGCCAGCTCGACCTGACCGCGATCCGGGACGCGTGCCCGACGGCTGGCACGCGCATCGCCGCCGACGTGCGCTCCGAGGCGGCAGATCGAGCGCGCCTGCGCCGCGGCCGTCGAGCAGCTCGGCGGCCCGCTGGACCTCGTCGTTGCGGCTGCCGGGATCGTCCCGCCGTGGCGCGCGCGTCGCGGAGCTCGACCTCGACGAGTGGGACAACCTCTTCGCGTCAACGTGCGCGGCGTCGCCGCGACGCTCAAGCACGCGGCTCCGCTGATGAGCGACGGCGGCGCGGTCGTCGCGATCGGCTCGCTCAACTCCTGGCGCGGCGACGGCAACATCACCAGCTACGTCGCGAGCAAGCACGCGGTGCTCGGGATCGTGCGGTCCGCCGCGATCGACCTCGGCTCACGCGGAATCCGGGTCAACGCCGTCGGCCCGGGTCCGGTCGCCACCGAGGCGCTGCGGGTCCGCATGGCGCAGCGCGCGCCGAGTCGGGCGGACCCGACGCTCGAGGCGGCGCTGCAGGCGGCGGCCGCAATGACCAGCCTCGGGCGCATCGCGACGAGCGATGACGTCGCCGGCACGGCGCTGTTCCTCGCCAGCGATCTGGCCGCGGCATCACCGGGCAACTGCTTGCCGGTCGACGGAGGCTGGCGTGAGCGACGAGCTGGACGGCCGCGTGATCCTGCTCACCGGCGCCTCGGGCGGCATCGGCAGCGTCACCGCGCGCTGCTGCTCGAGCGCGGCGCCCATCTCGTCGCCCACTACGGCAACAATCGCGAGGGCGCCGAAGCCGCCTGCGCCGGTGCCGCCGGAGCGGGCGCTGCTGGTCCAGGCCGACCTCGCAGCAGCCCGAGGCGACACGCGAGCTCTGGCAGCAGGCGCTCGCCTGGCGCGGGCAGGTCGACGTGATCGTCGCCAACGCGGCGGTCGCCGTGAACCTTCCGTTCGACGCCGCCGACGAGGACTGGGACGCCGGCTGGGAGCGGACGCTTCCAGACCAACGTGTGTCGCCCCGGCCAACCTGATTCGCGCCGCGCTCCCGCACTTCATCGAGCGTCGGCAGCGGGATCCTGATCGCGATCTCGAGCTGGGCGGCGCAACGCGGCTCGGCGCTGCCGCGGCACACCGCCTACGCGGCCTCGAAGGCGGCGCTCCACAACCTCACTCAGTCGATCGCCCGCAACCACACCGCCGACGGCGTGCTCGCCTACGTCGTCGCGCCCGGGATCGTGCGGACGCCGATGTCGGAGATCTCGGCCGCGGCCCGCGGCGGCATCGACGCGCGTCAACGCGATGCTGCCGCTGGGGAGATGGTGCCGCCCGCGCGAGGTGGCCGACCTGATCGCGTATCTCGCGACCGGGCGTCTGCGCCACCTAACCGGCGCCACGCTCGACGTTAACGGCGCCGCAAACATCCGCTGATATCCCTGGTTCGCAGGTGCATTTGCCGCCAGCTGGACGACGAGCTTTTGTCCAGCTGGCGGCTTGACATCGCATTATCGTGACCGTTCACTATGCGCACATGCAGTCGCTATCCGAGCAGCTCTGATCGCTGATCTCGGCCAGTCGATGCCTGGCTCCGACACCGACACGCCCCTTGGTAGATCGAAGCAGTCATCCCTGCCCGCGCCCACGCGCTCGGCGAGCCGGTCGTCGTGATCGAGGGCCTGCGCAAGTCGTTCGGCGCCAACGAGGTGCTCTGCGGCATCGACCTGTGCGTCCGCGCCGGCGAGCACGTCGTGATCTTCGGCCCGTCCGGCTCCGGCAAGTCCACGCTGCTGCGCAGCATCAACCTGCTCGAGGAGCCGAGCCGCGGCTCGCTCAAGGTGCTTCGGTGTCGAGTACGGCCCGGCCGCCGAACCGGGCGTCCGCCGCGGCAATCCGCTGGAGCTGCGGCGCACCGTCGGCATGGTCTTCCAGCAGTTCAACCTGTTCCCGCACCTGACGGCGCTCGAGAACGTCGCGCTGCCGCTGCGCGCGGTGCGCGGCACCAAGCGCCGCGAGGCCGAGGAGCGCGCCGCCCTCGCGCTGCAGCGCGTCGGGCTGCTGCGCCACGCGGCGCACTACCCCGGCGAGATGTCGGGCGGCCAGCAGCAGCGCGTCGCGATCGCCCGCGCGCTCAGCCTGGACCCGAAGATCATGCTGTTCGACGAGCCGACCTCGGCGCTCGACGCCGAGCTCGTCGGCGAGGTGCTCGCCGTCATGCGCGAGCTCGCCGAGGGCGGCATGACGATGGTGATCGTCACGCACGAGATCGGCTTCGCCCGCGAGATCGGCGACCTCAACGTGTTCATGGACGAGGGCTGCATCGTCGAGTCCGGCGACCGCACGCTGTTCGACACCTGCACCAACCCCCGGCTCCAGAAGTTCGTCTCGGCGGTCCTGTGATCACCCTCGCCTCCACTCATCAACGTGGAGCTACGCCTGGGCACAACCGCGGGCGCGCTGCTGCACGGCCTGCTGGTCGCGGTCGAGGTCGCCGCGCGTCAGCCTGGCGCTGTCGGTTGCCGTCGGGCTGCTGCTCGCCGTCATGCGCATGTCCAAGCCGCCGCTCAGCTGGTTCGCGACGCTGCTACATCAACGTCTTCCGCGGCGTGCCGGTGATCGTCACCGCGGTGTGGGTGTACTTCGGCCTCTCCGAGGCGACCGGCGTCAACTTCTCGGTGTTCGTCGCCGGCGTGATCTCGCTGACGCTGCTCTACTCGGCGTTCATCTCCGAGATCTACCGCTCCGCGCTCGAGGCGATCCCGCGCGGCCAGCGCGAGGCCGGGCTCGCGCTCGGCATGAGCAGGCTGCGGATCTTCGTCTCGGTGATCCTGCCGCAGGCGACGAAGATCGCGATCCCCAACATCGGCAGCATGCTGATCGGGATGATCAAGGACACCTCGGTGCTGTTCGTCATCGGCCTGACCGAGCTCGTTCGCGACGGTCCAGAACCTGGCCAGCGTCAGCTACGAGTACTTCACGCTTTACACCGCGGCGGCGATCCTCTACATCGCCGTCGCGTTCATCGTCGACTTCGCCTTCCGCACCATCGAGAAGACGATGCAGACACCGCCGCGCGGGCGCCTCGCCCGCGCGGCGAAGGGCCGGCGCCGGCGCCGGGTCGAGAGCTGTCATGGCGCGCATCGAGGCCGGCTGGCAGCAAGAGGGTACGCCAGCACAGTGACGTCCATCCGGGCATCACATAAGAGACAAGGAGCTGTTGCAATGTTCAATTGGGAAGAAGGACCACGGCGGCGCTGGGGAGCGCCGCCGCCGTAGCGGTGGCGGCGTCCGCAGTCGGCAGTACGTCGGCAGCGCGGCGCAGCGCGGCGCCAAGGCGGCGGCCAGCGCACCTCCCGGGCTGATGACCACGGGCACGCTGGTCGTCGGCATGGACCTTCAGTTCAAGCCCGAGATGTATCTGAAGGGCAGCACGCCGGCCGGGCTATGACGTCGACCTGCTGCACAAGCTCGCGGCCTACGCGCACGTGAAGCTCGACATCAAGAACCTCGGCTTCAACGGCCTGATCCCGGGCCTGCAGACCAAGAAGTTCGACATGGTCTCCGTCGGCCTCTCGCCACACGCCGGCGCGCGAGAAGGTCGTCAGCTTCAGCAACGCCTACGTGCCGTACGCGCAGATCGTCGGCGTCCCGAAGGCCGACGGCAGCAAGATCACGAAGGTCTCGCAGCTGAACACGCCGAACGACACGATCACGGCGCTGCTCGGCTCGACCGACCAGACCCAGGCCAAGACGACGTTCCCGAAGGCCAAGATCAACGCGCTGGCCGACCAGAACTCGGACTTCTCGCTGGTCGCGACCGGCCGGGCCAACGCGATCGTCGTCGAGGACTACCTGCTGGCGCAGTACAACAAGGCCAACCCCGGCAAGCTCGCCCAGGCCAAGATCAAGCCGCTGGACGTCCAGTACGGCTCCTACGGCGTGCAGCACGGCAACACGCGCGCTGACCAAGTACCTGAACAAGTTCCTCTGCACCGAGGACAAGAACGGCACGCTGGCGACGCTCTACGAGAAGGACTTCGGCGTGAAGTCCTTCCCGGGAGTGCCCGCCTGCAAGTGATGACACTCCCGCGCTCGACGACAGATGTGCTCGTCGTCGGGGGCGGGCCTGCAGGAATGGCGGCGGCCGCGCAAGCGGCCGCCGCCGGCCTGTCGGTGACGCTGGTCGACGAGCGCGTCACGCTCGGCGGCCAGATCTACAAGCGCATGGGCCCCGGCTTCGAGGTCGACGAACCCGCGCGCGATCGGCCGCGACTACGCCGCCGGCGAGGCAGCTGATCGACGCGTCGTGAATGCAGCCGCAGTCGAGGTGCGGCTGCGCACCAGCGTCCTCGCGATCGAGGGCACGTCGTGCGATCGTCTGCGAGGAGGAAGCGCGCGACCTCGGCGATCGAGGCGCGACGGATCATCCTCGCCCCCGGCGCCTACGACCGCCCGGTCGCGTTCCCCGGCTGGACGCTGCCCGGCGTGCTCACGGCCGGCGGCGCGCAGACGCTCGTCAAGACCCAGCGCGTGCTTCCCGGGCGAGCGGATCGTGTTCGCCGGCAGCGGCCCGGTTGCGCTCGCGTTCCCGGCGCAGCTCCACCACTACGGCGCCAACATCGCGCTCGTCTGCGAGGCCGGGCCCGCCGCCCGGGCCAGGCGATGTCGCTCGGCGATGCTCGGCGCGGCCCCGGGCAACGTCTCGCTGCTGCGCGATGCGGTCGGCTACCGGTACGAGCTCCTGCGCGCGCGCGATCCCGCTGCGCTACCGCCGGATCGTGGTCGCCGCGGAGGGCGACGGGCGCGTCGAGGCGGTCGTGCACGCCGCCGTCGACCGCGACTGGCGCGTCATCCCGGGCACCGAGGAGCGGGTCGCCTGCGACACGCTCTGCCTCGGCTATGGCTTCCTGCCGTCGGTCGAGCTGCTGCGCCTGGCCGGCTGCGCGCTCGACGAGGACGAGGACCGCGGCGGCGCGGTCGCGCGACTCGACGACTGGATGCGCACGACCGTCGCCGGGCATCTCACGCCGCCGGCGACGGCACCGGCGTCGAGGGCTCGCTGGTCGCGATCGACGAGGGCCGGCTCGCCGGCGCTCGGCGCCGCGCTCGACCTCGGCGCGCTCAGCGCGCAGGCCGAGAGCAGATGGCGGCTGCCACTCCGGCGCCGGCTCTGCGCCGCCGCCGCAGCGTTCCGCGCGGCGCTGAGCCGCATGCACCGAGTCGGGCGCCGGGATCTACGAGCTCTCGACCGCCGACACGGTCATCTGCCGCTGCGAGGAGGTCACGCGCGCTCGCGCTCGAGCCGGCGCATCGCAGCGTCAGCGCGACCTCGGTGTCGTGAAGGGCCTGACCCGCGCGGGCATGGGGCTGTGCCAGGGCCGCAACTGCCAGCGGCACGATCGCCGCGCCTGATCGCGCAGCGCCACGGCGTGCGCGATCGCCGACGTGACCGCCGGCGACCCCGCGGCTGCCCGCCCGACCGGTCCCGCTCGGCGCGATCGCCGACGACTTCGATCGAGGACCATGGCTTCTTCACCGACCGCCGCCGCACCACGCTCCTGATGCGCGCGCGCGCCGCGCGTGGCTGCCGCTGAGCGAGACCAACGCGCCGAGCTGCCGGCCGAGACCGACGTGCTCGTGATCGGCGGCGGCTCATCGGGTGCGCGCTCGCGTACTACCTCGCGCGCGACGGCGTCGAGACGTGACGCTTCTCGAGCGCGGCGAGCTCAACCGCGAGGCGTCCGGCACGAACGCCGGCAGCTTCCATCTCCAGATCGCGATCCACCAGCTGACCGGGCTCGAGGTCGACAGCCGTCGCCGCACCGCCTGCTCCCCGAGATCCGCCTCTATGTCGAGGGCGCGAAGCTCTGGGAGGAGCTCGAGGCCGAGCTCGACGGGTCGCTCGAGATGCATGTCACCGGCGGCCTGATGGTCGCCGAGACCGAGGCCGAGCTCGCGCTGCTGCACGCCAAGCAGCGGATCGAGCAGGAGGCCGGGCTCGAGACCCACGTGCTCGAGGGCGAGGAGCTGCGCGCGTTCGCGCCGTACCTGGCGCCCGACCTCATCGGCGCGACCTACTGCCCGGCCGAGGGCCACGCGAATCCGCTGCTGGCGGCGCCGCTCTATGCGCTGCGGGCCGCGCAGGCAGGCGCAGCGATCCGCACGCACGCGCCGGTGCAGCGCGGTCAGATTGAGCGCGAGCGCGGCGGCTTCACGGTCCGCACCGCCGCGGCAGCATCCGCGCCCGACGTCTGGTCAACGCCGCCGGCGCCTGGACGAATGAGATCGCGGCGATGCTCGGGCTGCAGCACCCGGTGCGGCGCGACGGCCTGCACGTCAACGTCACCGAGCCGCGCGAGCGGCTGCTGACGCCGCTGGTCCAGCACATCGGCCGGCGGCTGACGCTCAAGCAGGCCTCCAACAACACCTTCATCATCGGCGGCGGCTGGCCGGCGCCGGCGCCGCTGACGAGCCGGCCGCTACCGCACCGTCTGGGAGAGCGCCGCCGGCAACGCGGCGGTCGCCCTCCGGGTCCTGCCCGCACTCGGCGGCGTGCGGCTGCTGCGCACGTGGTCGGGCGCGCTGGCCTTCACCGACGACCTCGAGCCGCTCGTCGGCGCGTCAGCCAGCGCGTCCCGGGCTACTTCACGTGCATGGCGACGACCGGCTTCACGCTCGGCCCGCTGATGGCGCGGATGCTCGCCGAGACGCTCGCCAACCCCGGCGCGCGCTCGCCGCATCCCAGATCACTTCGCTCCCGACCGCGCCGCCTCGGCGACCGCCGGCGCACACCTGAAAGGCGGACAGATGGATCGCAACGACGTGTCCTGGCAGGGCTACTGGGCGGCGTGCCCGACGCCCTACGGCGAGGACGGCGAGCTGCGGCTGGACCTGCTCGAGGCGCTGCTCGAGCACTACATCGCCCACGGTCTCCACGGCGTCCTGATCAACGGCACCACCGGCGAGTGGTTCTCACAGACGCCACGCCGAACGCCGCGCCGTGGCCGAGGCGGCGATCGAATGCGTCGGCGGGACGGGTCCCGGTCGTCGTCGCTGCAGCGACTACACGGCCAAGGCCGTGATCGAGCTCGCCGACGCACGCGATGGCGGCCGGCGCCTCCGGCTTCGCCGCGAGCGCGCCGGCCTACTGCACGCCGCTCGACGACGAGATCGTCGCCTTCTACGAGGACATCTCGCACGCCCTGCCCGCAGGCGCCGCTGATGCTCTACAACTGGCCGAGCGGCACCCACGTCGACTTCAGCCCCGAGCTCGCTCGCGGCTGGTGGACATCGACTCCGTCGTCGCGCTGAAGGACAGCACCGGCGACTTCGACAGTTCGTCGAGACCACCCGGGCGGTCGTCGATCGCGCCCGCGTGTTCGGGCCGTTCATGTCGAGCGCCGGCTACGCAGGCCCTGACCGAAATCGGCGGCGACGGCTTCATCGGCGGTGGCGCGATCCTCGATGACGACCGACCCGCGCTTCTGGGAGGCACACTGGGCCGGCGACACGCGCCTACTGCGAGGCGCACGCCGCGCGCACCGACCGGATCTTCGAGAAGCTCTGGCTGCCCGGCGGCTGGCGCGGGCAGTTCGGCCACTACCAGAGCCAGCTGAAGGCGATCATGGCGATGATCGGCCAGCCGGGCGGCACCGTCCGCCGGCCGCGGCTGCCGGTCACCGATCCCGACGCGCTGCGCCAGATCCGGGAGATCCTGGTCGAGGAGCGGATCCTTGTCCCGAGTCGAGCGAGCGTCCGAGGCCGACCGCGTGAGCCGAGCGCCGCTTCCGGACGGGAGTCCGGCGCGGCGCCGCGGTCACGATCACCGTCGACGGAGCAGCCGCTGACCAGGCGCACCTCGGCGAGACCGTCGCGGCCGCGCTGATCGGCCGACGGCGACGCGGCGATCCGCGCACGACGCGCGGCGGGGCCGCGCGCGGGCTCTACTGCGGCATGGGTGTCTGCTTCGAATGCCTTGTCATGGTCGATGGCGCGCCGAACACGCGCGCCTGCATGACCTGGGTGCGTGACGGCATGGAGATCCGCCACATGGACGGGCTCGCGGCGGCTGAGCCCGCAAAGGAGAGACTCGAGCAATGCCTAGCTCGAGCAGCCCGGAGATCGGGCACCGGGCACCTGATTCGCGCAGAACCTCTACATCAACGGCGAGTGGATCGACGGTGAGGCCCAGCCCGTCGACGTGCACGATCCCGCGAGCGGCGAGCTGCTCGCATCGGTCGCCAGCGCCTCGGCCGCGCAGGTCGAAGCAGGCCGTGGCCGCGGCCAAGCGCGCTTTCGGAAGTGGTCGCGGATGCTCGCGCGCGAGCGCGCCGCGATCCTGCGGCGCTGGTATGAGCTGATCGTCGAGAACGCCGACGAACTGGGCGCGATCGTGACCGCCGAGCAGGGCAAGCCGTTCGCCGAGGCTCGGGGCGAGGTCATCTACGGCGCCGGCTTCGTCGAGTGGTTCGCCGAGGAGGCCAAGCGCGCCTACGGCGACGTCGTCCCGACCAACCAGCACGGCCGGCGCACGGTCTCGATCAAGCAGCCGATCGGCGTCTGCGCGGCGATCACGCCGTGGAACTTCCCCTCCGCGATGATCCTGCGCAAGGCGGGCCCGGCGCTCGCGGCCGGCTGCACGATGGTGCTCAAGCCCGCCAGCGAGACGCCGCTCTCGGCGCTGGCGCTGGCGGAACTGGCCGAGCAAGCCGGAATCCCGGCCGGCGTCTTCAACGTCGTGCATGGGCCTGCCCAGGAGGTCGGCGCGGTGCTGACCTCGCACCCCGACGTGCGAGCGCTGACGTTCACCGGCTCCACGGCCGTCGGCAAGCTGCTGGCCGCGCAGTGCGCGGGCACGGTCAAGCGCATGCTGCTCGAGCTCGGCGGCAACGCGCCGCTGATCGTCTTCGATGACGCCGACATCGACCTTGCCGTCGACCGGCGCGATGGCGTCCAAGTTCCGCAACGCCGGACAGACCTGTGTCTGCGCCAACCGCATCCTCGTGCAGGCCGGGTATCCACGACGAGTTCGTCGCCACGCCTGACGCAGGCCGCGGCCGGCGCTCAAGCGTCGGCGCCGGGCACGAGCCCGATGTCACTCAGGGCCCGCTGATCACCGAGGCAGGCCGTCGAGAAGGTCGAGCGCCACGTCGACGACGCGGTCGCACGCGGCGCCGCAGGTCGTCACTCGGCGGCAGCGCCACGCCCGCGGCGGCACCTTCTACGAGCCGACGGTGCTCACCGGCGCGACCAGCGAGATGCTGCTCGCCCAGGAGGAGACCTTCGGGCCGCTGGCCGCCGTCTTCCAGTTCACCACCGAGGCAGAGGCGGTCGCACTGGCCAACGCCACCGAGTCCGGCCTGTCGGCCTACTTCTTCACGCGCGACCTCGGCCGCGCCTGGCGGCTCGGCGAGGAGCTCGAGTACGGCGTCGTCGGGATCAACACCGGCCTGATCTCGTCCGAGGCAGCGCCGTTCGGCGGCGTCAAGGAGTCGGGCCTCGGTCGCGAGGGTTCGCGGCACGGTCTCGATGACTACCTCGAGCTCAAGTACCTCTGCTTCGAGGGCCTGAGCTAAGCACGTACTACTCATGAGCGTCGCCGCGCGGGCGATTGGATAGCCGCAGCCGCGAAGAGCATTGTGGCGTGAACAAGCGTCGGCCAAAGGCGGCCGGTCGTCAAAGTGCGAATCAGCCTTTTGACCTGAGGGTTATGGGAGGGTCTCGGCGGAGCCGGAGGAGCTTGGGCGCCACATACCGCGCGATTGCGTGCTCCGAATTGCATGGGACTCGCTCACTTTGGCACCCCGACTTGCGCCGAAGCCACGATAAACCGGCTCTCGTCCTCCGGTGACATCTACGTGTACGGGGATCAGCTGACTCAGTGAGGCTCGGATTCGGAGCCGTTCGGCTTCGGGCGACATGCTATGGGCCCGCCACGCGCTGAACCTGGGAGCAGTCGTGACGTTCATGAGTGGCAGCGTTAGGTGAGCCGGTCGCGCACGTGCTGGCTGCACTGAGCGCGATTGCCTGGTGCACGAACGGTGGCGCTCCGGCGAGGGTGGCCTGCGGGATGCTGGCGCCAAACGCGGTGAGCTCGCCGCCCGCGTCCGTGATCAGTCGCGCGCCTGCGAGCCAGTCCCAGGGCCGGTCGCCGCGCCGGAACAGACAGAAATCGAGCCGTCCGGCGGCCACCCATGCCAGTTCGAGTGCGGTGGCACCGAACTCTCGCGTGGCCCGCACGGCAGCGCAGAATCGCCGAACCTCCGGCTGCGCCCTGCGCTCGCTATTCAGCAGGACGGCCACGACCGCGGTTGACAGCGATCCCGCACTGACCCGGATCTCATCGCCGTTGCAGGTCGAGCGCTGGCCCCGAGCCGACTGAAAGAGCTCATCTCTGATCGGGTCGTAGACCACGCCGAGCACGCACTCGCCGTCGTCCTCCAGCGCAATACTCACCGCCCAGAACGGGACCCCCGCGATGAAGTTGGACGTCCCATCCAAGGGGTCGACGACCCAGCGGCGGCACCCGGCTGGCGAACCCGCTGCCTCAGGCGGTGATGCCGCCGTCTCTTCGGTCAGGATCAGATCGTTCGGAAACGACTGTCTGATTCCGGTAGAGATCAGGCGGTCCGCCTCCAGGTCCGCGCTGGTCACCGGTTCTCGTGCATCTCCATCCTTGATTGTCGAATCTGTGGTACCGCGCTCGAAGTGAGCTCGCAGCCGGTCCCCCGCGTCGCGGGCGATCTGGCTGGCCACGCCGAGCTCGCGCTCGTAGCTCATGCGAGCACGTGGTCGATCAGGTCCAGGCACCGCTCGCGGTCGAGCTCCCGGTGGGAGCGCACGAGCTCCGCTCCGGCGCGCAGTATGGCCTCGCTGGCGAGGGCTCGCGGCTCGGGTGAGAGGGCCTGGATCTCATCGGCCTTACCCGAGCCGATGACGCGGCGAACCATCTCGAGGCCCGCATAGCCCACAACCTCGGCATCGATGGATGCGGTGGCCGAGACAGGGGCTCGCTCGGGGTTGGCCTCGGCACGTCGCGCGGCGAAGGCCGACCAGAATTCGATCGCGAGGCGGTCGAGCTCGGCGGCCACCGGCGAGTGGGTGACGCGCCCGTGAATCCCAGCGATCAGCAGGTTGCCCACCATCTCCCCCACGTCCCATGAGATCGGCCCGACCCAGCTGAATTCGGCATCGATCATCCGCGCGTCGCTCCCAAGGACCATAACGCTGCCGGTGTGGAGGTCGCCGTGTATCAGCGCGTCGCGACTCGAGCGCCAATGTGCGGCGAGATCCTCCTTGGCCGACATGTAGCTCGGGTCGGCTCGGATGCTGTCCACCAGCCCCTCCACCTCCTGAGGAAAGCTGTTGTGGGGGTGCTCGACGTACGGGAAGGTGAAGATCACATCGTCCATCAGCTGGGTCATGACCGGGTTCCGCGCGCGATCGGGCAGGTCTCCGGGTTGGGCCTCGAGCGCACCGGCGGACAGCAGCTCGGCCGCATCCGCAACATGCCGACCGAGGCTCGCGGCGGCGCCGGTTTGCACCTCGCCGTTCTGAAGCTCACCACGCCAGACCCGATGTCGACGCAGGTCCTCCACCGCGAGTGCATGGTTTGCCGCGTCGAAGCTGAGGAGGCGCGGACCGGCTCCCGGCATCAGCCTGTTCCATTGCTCGTACGAGAGTGCCTCGTGCTCGATCCGCTCCGGGGCCAGAGGCCAGCTCGGGTCGATGCGGACGAAGGCCATGCTCTGCTTGACGATCATCGAGCCGCTCTCGCACTGGACGCGAAACACCTGGTTGAGATTCCCGTCCCCAATCTCCTCCACGGAACGCACCGCACCCCAGGTCCGGAGCTCGGGGCGACTCTCGACCCACCTGGCGGTGTCGTCGACGCTGAAAAGGGTTCCGCTCACACTTCCATCCAGGTCATCTTCAGGCGCGTGTACTTCTCGATCGCGTGCAGCGACCGATCAACCCCGTAACCGGACTGCTTGAAACCACCAAAGGGGAGCGAGTTGTCACCGCGGTCATAGCAGTTGACGTACACCGATCCCGCGTTCAGGCGGCGGGCGACGCGATGGGCGGTTGATAGGTCCGAGGTCCAGATCGCAGCGGCCAAACCGTAGATCGTGTCGTTGGCCTGCTGCAGCAGCTCCTCCGTCGAGTCGGCGACACTGCAGGCCAGGACGGGGCCGAAGATCTCCTCGTGCGCGATGCGGGCGCAGGGCTTGACCCCGGCCATGACCGTCGGCTGCATGTAGAAGCCGCCGCTCTCCGTGCGCGCCTGCGCGCCACCGGTCAGAACCGTCCCGTGCTCCTCGATGCCCACCTGGACGTAGTCGAGCACCATGCGCAGCTGAGTGCCGTCGACGAGCGCGCCCATCTTCGTGTCCGTTCTGAGCGGGTCCGCCGGTTGCCACTGTCGGGTCAGCCTCACCATCTGCTCGAGGAATCTGTCGGCGATCGAGCTCTGCAGGAGCAGCCGCGAGCTGGCGTTGCACACCTGCCCGCTGTTATGGAAAATCGATTCAGCGGTCGTCGCGGCGGCCAGCTCGAGGTCCGGAGCGTCGGCCAGCACGATGGTCGGCGATTTCCCGCCACATTCGAGCCAGACCATCTTCATGTTCGACTGTCCCGCGTACTCCAGGAAGCGCTTGCCCACAGCTGTGGAACCGGTGAACGCCACGGCATCCACCATGTGATGGAGCCCGAGGGCGCGGCCCGCGTCGGGGCCCCTGCCGGGCACGGCGTTCAACACTCCATCGGGCACGCCTGCCTCAGAGGCCAGCTCCGTCAGCCGAATGGCCGCCAGGGAAGCCTGCTCGGCAGGCTTCACCACCACTGAGTTCCCGACCGCGAGTGCCGGAGCGATCTTCCAGGCGGGCAGCAGGAGCGGAAAGTTCCATGGCGTCACGGCACCGACGACGCCGACGGGTTCCTTGGTGACGAAGGCGAAGGTGCCTGGGCCGCTGGGGCCAACCTCGCCGTAGATCTTGTCGGCCGCCTCGGAATAGAACGCCACGTGGCGCACGGTCGAGTCGACCTCACGCAGCGCCTCCGAGATCGGCTTGCCCATGTCGATGGTGATCAGTGCGGCCAGCTCCTCTGTGTGTTCGAAGAGGAGCTCGGATAGCCGCCGCAGGACGTTCTTGCGCATCCGGGGAGTGGCGGCCGACCAGACACCCGCGTCGTGGGCACGCCGAGCCGCCTTCACCGCCTGGTCGATCTCCGGCTCGCCGCAGGCGGCCAGCGCGGCGACCTCGCGACCGTCGATCGGGCTGACGCAGGCGATCGTCTCCCGGGTTGCCGCTTCGGTGTGGACGCCGTCGATGAAGGCTCGGCCTTCAGGTCGTAGGGCGGCGGCAACAGCGGACCAGTCTTCTCTTACGGGAGTGAGTGTCATTGCCTATCGTCCGTTGATGGGGGTTTCAGTCGCGACCTGCGGGGCCACCGCGACGGCCTGCTCGTAGGCTGGCCACTGGCGTTCGCGGTTGTTACGGGAGAGGCGAAGGCCGGCGGCCGCCGCGCCCAGGCGCATCGCTCCCTCAAGGCCGGCACCGTTCAGCAGACCCGCGAGGAAGCCGGCGTCGAACGTGTCGCCGGCACCCACGGCGTCGACGACCTCGACTGGCAGCACGTATGCCCGCACCTCCTGCCGGCCACTCAGGCCGATGCTGCCGTCCGATCCGCATTTGATCACGACCGAACCGGGCGAGCACGATTGCAGATCCCGGGCAGCCATCACCGCATTGGTACTGCCCGTCAGCGCGCGCGCCTCATCGAGATTGGGCAGGAACCAGTCCACCTGCTGCAGCGCGCACCGGACCCCGGCAACGCGATCCGGACCCCAGCCAAGCGCGTCCCAGCCGGTGTCGAGTATCACCTGAACCCCCTGATCGCGGAGGGCGCGCAGGAAGCTCACGAGCTCGTTGAGGTCGAAGCCGGGGATGTTGAGCAGACCTGCCAGAAAGACATGGGTGACCGGTCCGAGCGTCGCCAGCTGGTCCGTCACTGTCGGCAGGCTCCATTCGCGCTGGCAGCCGAAGTCAGATGCGAAGGCCCGCTCTCCGTCAGCGCGAACCAGCGCAGCGGTGATCGCGGTGGGCAGCGTGGGATGTGTCCACAGAGTCTGCACGCCAACGCCAGCCGCTGCCGCCTGGTCGCGGATCATTCGGCCGCGATCGTCGTCACCGACCATCGCGACGAGCGATGTTCGTACGCCGAGCGTGGCCAGCGCCACGGACGCATTGAAACCCTGGCCGCCGGGTACCTGGAGGCTGTCGACGCCCTCTACCTCCTGCCCCCACTGGGGCAGGTGCGACAGGCCACGGATAACGACGTCCAGACACAGGTTGCCGACCACAGCGACGTGCTGGCCATCGGCACCGTTCTGAGCGCGCGTGGGCTCAGTAATCGACACGCTTGTAGTAGCGCCGCGTGGTGAGCGGATGGTCTCGAAGCTGCTCAAGGTGAGCACTGAGCCGCTCGAGCAGAGTGGCGAGCACCACATGCGAGATCAGCGCCCGCGTCTCCGGCGAGATTCCCTCCAGCGCGTACTCCGCGGAATCCAGCACGGTGATCCGGTCGGTCACCCGTGGCACGAACGCTTCCACGCGCTCGGTCAGCGACCTGGTCTCATCCTCGCCCTTGAAGATCATGACGCTGACGCCGTCCTCGACGAGCTCGAGGGTCCCGTGGAAGAAGTCGGCCGCGTGAATCGGGCGGGTGCGAATCCACTGCATCTCCTCGAGGATGCAGGTGCCGTAGTACCAGGCCTGCGTCCAGGTCGGTCCGGCACCGGTGATCACGTGGTAGGAGTCGTCCTTGATCTCCTCGGCGATCGTGCTGGCGCGGTCCTCAAAGCTCTGCTTCGCGGCAAGCAGCGCTTCCGGCAGCCCGGCAAGCTCAGCGCTTACCGCGTCGAAGCGGCTGGAGCCCGTGGTGCGGTCCAGGATCGCCAGGGCGATGAACAGCGATTGCACGTAGAAGGACTCCGATGAGGTGTCATCCTCGGCGAAGTTGGTGAAGTTGTGGTCGGCACCCTGGCCGACGGGGCTGTCTGCGTGTCCGGTCAGCGCCACCACCTTCGCGCCGCGCTCCTGGCTGTAGCGCAGGACGTCGACGCTCTCCGTCGTGCTGCCCGACAGGGAGGGGAGCACGACGATCGAGTGCTCGCCGAACTCGCTCCACCCGGTCGCCATGAACTCGGCGGCCTTCACCAGATGCGCAGGAAATGAGCCGCTGCGCTGGAGCAACTGCACCGCCGGCAGCATGAGCATGCCGGCCCCGCCCGCGCCGAGGAAGAACACGTTCTGCGCCCCCTGATCGAGAAGATGGTTGATCGTCTCCCGGAGCGGCTCGCCCAACGCGACGGCACCGCTCTGGATGTTCTTGAACCGATCAGGATCGAAGTTCAACATCTCAACCTGCTCCAACATGAGTCCTCCTTGAGTCGCTGCCCGGCGCAAGGGCGGGCGTTCGTTAGCTTTGTCGCGGGGCGTGCGTTCCACGTCCCGGTAACCGAGTCAGCGCTTGACACCGGGTATCAGCGCGGCTGTTGCAACCGCGACGCGGCTCGGTCGGCGCCCCTCCGCCTGAGCAGCCGCTTCGCGAGCCACTGCCTCGCGCACCAGCAGTGCGCCGACCGTTCGCAGCGGCTCACGGGGATAGGTGTCAGTGAGGCGCTGGCGTACGAGCGGGCTCTGGCTGTATTCATCGTCGATCCCGAGCACGAGCGACGCCAGGATCTTGCCTCCGAGCACCGAGGGACCGATCCCGGTGCCGCTCCACCCGACCCCGTAGAGCAGATCGTCGCGGCCTTCGAGGCCGCCGAAGAATGGGACCGAGGCCAGCGAGACATCCACCGGTCCACCCCAGCCGTGGGTGATGCGCACGCCACTGAACTCCGGCTGTATCCGTCGGAGTTCGGCGACCGCGTCCTGATGCCAGCGCTGGCTGGCATCGAACGAGCCCCCCACCCGCCCGAGCGGAGCGACGCGACCGCCACCCCGCCCGAACACCAGACGGCCGCTCCTGGACGCCTGGTAGTAGGTGACGCGCGCCTGGGAGTCGCAGATCGCCTGCCCGGCGTCGAGTCCCAGCCGCTCTATCAATCCAGGCACGGGCTCGGTGGCGACGATGTAGCTGCCGACCACGAACAGGTGCGGGCGCAGCTCGGGAATGCGAGCCGCCCAGGCGTTGGCGGCGAGTACCACCCGATCCGCGGTCAGCACTCCCGCGGGGCCGTGCAATCGCGGCGGTCGTGACCGCTCGAGCCGTACTGGTGAATGCTCGTAGACGCGCACCCCGCGCCGCAGGGCCAGGGAGCGGAGGGCCTGCGGGAGCTTCCCCGGGTGAATCGTGCCGGCATGGTCCTCGACCACACCGGTCAGATGAAGGCTCGATCCAGTGCGACGCCGGGTCTCGTCCGGGTCGAGGCGACGCAGCCCGGTCACGCCGTTACGCTCGCATGCGTACAGCGCCGGCTCCCAGGCGCCGAGCTGAGCCTCGGTGGTGGCTGTCCACAACCAGCCACCAAGGCGGAAGTCGATGTCGAGACCCTGTTCCGTTTCCAAGCGGCCAATCTCATCGATCGCCTCCGCGCTCTGGGAGGCCAGACGCAGTGCGTCCTCGCGCCCGAATCTCGCGATCAGCGTGTCAAGCCGCTCCCACCAGGCGTGCAGCTGGCCGCCGTTACGTCCGGATGCTCCGGTCCCGCAGACATCGGCTTCCACAACCGCGACCTCGCAGGCGGGATCGATCTCCTTGATGCGCAGCGCCGTCCAGAGTCCGACATAGCCGCCGCCGACGATCGCCACATCGGCGCGACGGTCCCCTTCGAGGGGACTCTCGCCGACAGTGTCGACGAGAGCCTCCTCGAGCCACAGGGACCGGACACGCTCCGTTACTGCGGGCGTGTCCGGGCTCATGGTTCTACGGAACAAGTGCCCTACTTCTGCGAGTAGACATACTTCAGGACAGAGGGCTGATTGATGTTGCTCTTCGTCGCGACGACGAAGGACGGGTTCGTCTCAGCCGGAACCTTCTTGTGATTGCGGATGTAGTTCACCGCATACTCGACGGCGTCGTATCCCTCCAGGTAGGCCTTCTGGACGATCAGCGCCTGGATGGTTCCGCGCTTGAGGTCGGCGACCTCCTCCGGCTCGGCATCGAACGCGACGATCTTCACCTTGCCCGTCTTGCCGGCGTTCTGGATTGCCGTGGCCGCGCCCTGTCCCCACGAGGTGTCTGAAGCGAAGATCCCCTTGAGGTTCGGGTAGCGCTGCAGCAGCTCGGAGACGAGCGTCGTGGCCGTGTTGGGATCGTCGTCGGTGCCGAACTGCGGAGTCAGGGCCTTGAAGCCCACCGCCTTGGCACCGATCATGAATCCCCGCTCACGCTGGTCGGTGGTGGAGATACCGGTCGGCTCGCCGACGTAGACCACCTGTGACCCCTTGTGCAGGCTCTTGGCCAGGAACTGCGCCGCAACCTTGCCGCCGAGGATGTTGTTGGACGTGATGTTTCCGAGCCGGACCGAGTGATTGTTGACGTCCGTGTCGAGCGTGATGACGGGGACGTGTGCCTGATCGAACTGATGCAACGTGTTGATCAGGGCCTTGACGTCATCGGGAGCGACCAGCAGGGCGTTGGGTTTCGACGCCAGAATTGTGTCGAGGATCGAGATCTGGGCGGCCGCCCCGTAAACCGACGGGCCATTCCAGCTGACCTTCGCGTTCATCTTGGCCGCCGCGGCCAGCGCACCCTTGTGCATGGTCACGTAGAACGGATCGTGGTTGTCACCGGTGACCAGCGCGATGTTCAGCGTCTTTGAAGCAGCATGTGCTTTCACGTGCGCTCTGGGTACGGAACCCAGCGTTGCCGAGGTCGAGATGAGCAGCGCCACGATCAGGATCGCAGTTAGCGCACCACCACCAGCCAGTAGACGTTTCATAGGCACCTCCTCCTTCGTTTGGTTGCGACGATGTGTGACGTGAGGGTTGCGACGAGTTTGTGACGTGATCAGGACGGGGCTTGGCGCTGACGCCGCTGCTGGTCGAGGTAGACGGCCAGCACCAGCACCGCCCCGACGGCGACGTTCTGCCAGAAGGGCTGCACGGCCATCAGCACAAAGCCGTTGCGCAGGATCGCCGGGATGAACGCGCCAATCACCGTGCCGCTCATGCGGCCCTTGCCGCCGAACAGGCTGGTGCCGCCGATGACCACCGCTGCGATGGCCGTCAGGTTGTCCTGCGTGTGCGCATTGATCGATGCGGTGTCAAAGCGGCACACATCAAGCACGCCGACGATGCCGGCCATGGCACCCATGAGGACGAAGACGGCGATCAAATGCAGTCGCACGTTCACGCCGGCACGCCGGGTCCCCTCCCCGTTGGCGCCGATCGCGTAGGTCCGTAAGCCGAACCGCGTCTTCGCCAGGATGATCCACAGGATGGCCACGATCACCGCGGTCACGATCACCAGCCAGGGAATGCCAACCAGGTCGGCGCCGCCGAAGTTGACCTGAAGCTGCTGCGGCACGTCGGGCACGTCCAGGCCGCCCGTCAGGAGCTGAGCCGCTCCGAGCGCCATGCCGAGCGTTCCCAGGGTCACCACAAACGACGGCATCTTTAGCCGGGCCGTGAGGAAGCCGTTGAGCGCGCCCCAGCCCGCTCCGGCGAGCACCGCCACCACGACCGCGACCGGAATGGCAAAGGCCAGGTTGTGGGCTGTGCCGCCAAAGGCGCCGGAGGTGCCCGACAAGCTCGCGACCACCTTGGCAAAGACAACGGCGGAGAAGACCGTGATGGACCCGATCGACAGATCGATCTCAGCCGCGATCACCACGAACGTCGACCCCGCCGCGAGGATCAGGATCTCCGACGTGTCGAGCGCCATCGACTTGAAGTTCGTGCTGGAGAAGAACGTCCCCGGCGGCGTCAGGATCGTGAAGGCGATCACGAGCATCGCGACGATCACGAGCAAGAATGAGTTCTCATGCACGAGGATCCCGGTGATGACGCGGCCGGCCCGGTCCTGCTTCTGGGGCAGCCGTCCACCGCTCGGCCCGCCGGCGGTGTGCTCGTTCGAACCCGCTGACGCGACACTCACGACAAGACCTCCCGCAACGCGGACTCCTTGATGCCGGTCATCGCTGCGATCAACGATTCCGTCGTCTCCTCAGACACTTTTCCGACGTGCACACGCCGCCCCAGACGCATGACAGACACCCTGTCCGCGACCTGAAATACCTCGGGGAGGTTGTGCGTGATCAGTAGTACCGAGAGCCCGCGCTCATCCCGCAGCCGCTCCACAAGACGCAACACGTGCTCTGTCTGCTGCACACCGAGGGCCGCAGCCGGCTCATCGAGGATCAGCAGCCGGCTGCCCCACAGCGCCGCCCGAGCGATCGCGACAGCCTGCCGCTGCCCGCCCGAGAGTGACGAGACGGGTGCTCTTGACGACTTCAGCTGGATGCCGAGCTTCTCGAGTTCCCGCTGGGTCTCCGCGCGCATGGCATTGCGGTCCACAAAACCGAGTCGACCGCGCCAGCCCGGTTGCATCTTCTCCCGGCCGACGAAGACGTTGTCCGCAGCGTCGAGCGTCGAGGCGAGCGCAAGGTCCTGGTAGACGGTCTCGATTCCCGCTCGCTGAGCGTCCTTGGGCGAGATGAAGTGCTGCTCGACCCCCTCCAAGACGATCGATCCGGAGTCGGGGATCACCGCTCCGGAGAGCGCCTTGATGAACGTCGACTTGCCGGCGCCGTTGTCACCGATGAGCGCGTGCACCTCCGCGGGAAAGACTTCTATATCTGCATCTTCCAGGGCGCGAACAGGCCCGTATGACTTGGTTAAACCGCGGACCTCAAGCAGAGGCCCGCCGGTGCCGGTGCTCATGAGTTAGTGGCTCCTTAGTGACATAGACCCTCGACTCAGTCCGAGTAGCGGCGTCTGACTACGTTGAAGGTGAAGGCGTCCCCGCGGTGGTAGTCGTGCGCGACAAGAACGTGTTGACCGGAGGCTGTGACGCACGTCTCGGAGATCAGCAGCCAGGGGTCGATCGGAACGTCCATCCCAAACGCGATCAGTGCTTCCGGTGGCGAGGTGGCGCGGATGTGCGCCGAGGACGCGACCACCCCGTAGCCGCGCTCGTCGAGCAGGTCGATGATCGACGAAGCCCAGCGGATGTCCTCGAGCGGGCCTTCGAGCAGCTCGCGCGGCAGGATGTTGACGGTGAAGACGAACGGCCTGCCCTCGTGAAGCCGCAGGCGCTCGAGCTGGATGATGGACGAGTGCGGCTCTATCTGCAGTTCGGCGGCTTCCGCCGCGGTCGCCATCCGCTCTGCCACGCTCATCACGCGGTTCTGGACCTTGTAACCGAGCGCGCTCATCATCTCGGTGACGCTTTCAAAGCGGGTTATCGGCCGCTCCGTGTCCAGCATCGCGAGGCCAGTGACGAAGCTTCCACGTCCGTGCTGAACGTCGATCACACCGTCATTGACGAGCAGCTTCACAGCCTCACGGATCGTGGACCGACCGACTCCGTACTCCTCACTCAGGGCCCCTTCAGGGAGCAACTGCTGTCCCGGCTCGAGCTTGCCCGAGCGGATCTCGTCGAGGATCAGGTCCCGCACACGCGACGGAAGAGGTTTTCTTTCAATCACCATTCGACAGTTCAGATGTCTGACGTCTGTATTCTGACATCAGACTAACCCATGTCACTTCGAAAGGTCAAGAGCCCCGTCACCGTTTCCGGTGGACAGATGCTGGAGGCCGAGATGGCCGGCCGCACGGTCTGGCTGGCAATCGCCGTTCTCTTCGCAGCCTTCGGCATCCTCGACGCCGGCTGGTCCTCGCGCATCCCGGAGATCAGGGCTCACCTCCATCTCTCCAACTTCGCGCTCAGCCTGGCCCTCACCGGTCCTGCGATCGGGCTGCTTGCGGCCTCACGGGTGGCGCCGGCTTTGGTCGGCCGGCTCGGCAACACGCGCGCAGCACGCGTCGGCGTCACGGGTGCAGCGGTGATGCTGCCCTTGGCCGCGCTGGCTCCGACGCTGCCACTCCTGACCCTCGCACTGATCGTCTGGGGGTTCTTCCTGGGGACCGTCGAGATCCTCATGAACGCGGCGGGCTCGGCGCTGGAGAAAGAACGCGGGAGGTCGCTGCTATCCGGTTTGCACGGCACCTATTCCGGATCGGTGCTCGTCTTTGCCCCGATCGGGTCGCTGGCCATCGCCCTGCACATCTCCCCAGCGCTGCACTTCGTGGTCATTGGCCTGGTCTGTGCGGCTGCCACCCGCGTGGCAGCCGCACACCTACCCGAGATCCACCCGGCGAGCGTCCATGTTGTGGACCCGGAGCCGGAGCGACCCGAGCCGGCCACCGGAAATGGTGGCCGTCTGCTGGCGCTGGCCGGCATAGGCCTTGTGGCGATCGTCGCCGAGGCGGCGGTGGTCAGCTGGAGCGGGCTGTTCCTGCGCGAGGAGATCCACGCCGCGCCGGCGGAGGCCCCTCTGGCGCTCTTGGTCTTCAGCCTCGGCATGACCGCCGGGCGCCTGACGGGTGACCGCACCATCGCGCACTTCGGTTACGCCGGGGCTGACCTGCGTGCGGCCCTTCTCGCCGCGGTCAGCGTCCTCACGATCACCCTCAGTCACAGCGTGCTGGTTGTCCTGGTCGGGTACGCGCTCCTGGGCTGCGGCCTCTCAGTTCTGATCCCGGTCTCCTTCGCGCTGAGCACCCGCCTGCCCGGGGTCTCCCCTCTGCGGGGCCTCTCCCGCATGACCACCGCCGTCTACTTCGGCCTGTTCGTCGGGCCATCCTTCGTCGGTCTCCTGGCCGCTGCCATGAGCCTCCGTGCCGCGATGGCGGCAGTCGGGATACTGTTGCTTGGAGCCGCCATGGCCAGCTGGCGGTTTCGCGTGTGGCTAACGCCTGATGAGCTCTCGCCAGCCGGTAGCGTGGATCAATAGCCCACCGCGCTGTCGGCGCCCCGCAATCCGCGGTGAACACAGAGGACCACGTAGGCGGGGCAAAAGTCGAACCTGCGACCTTCGGGTTATGAGCCAGCTTGATCCGGCTCATATGGCCCGGGAACCCTGCCAATCCAGCTGCTCCGGTTCCTGGGATTTCGTCAGATTCGCTCATTTTGGTAACAGGTTGGTAGCAGGCGGGCTTCCCGCAGTCGGACGAACGAAGGCAGGTGAACCGCCGTTACTGGCCGCCGCGCGGTGTGGCGCCAACGCACTCACGGCAACCGAAGGCCGCGCTGAGGAATGCGGTCGCACGCGTTCTGGTCGGTATGACCCGTGGAGCCAGCTTCACTTGTGATGGATCAGGATTTCGGATCCCATCTCCAGTATTTCGATCGCGTTCGGAAGGCGTAGTGGTCCATCAGCGAGAAGCCGAGGGGTCTAGCGTCGCGAGGCGGCGGACCTGTCCGCAGAGCGCCTGCCGGGATGCGCAACACGACCCCTGTCCTGCGTTAGAAGCTGATTCCGTCCTGTGCATGAGCGCAGCGGCTCGATGGACGTACTCTGCGGGGACCAGACCCGACCGTGAGGCCTCGGCCGCTAGCCATTGGCAGTGAGCTCAACGAGGGACCCCTAACCCCTGGTCAAGAGCAGCGCCGTTCGCGCCTTGACAGCGCGCTTTCGTCTCCGATAGCGTCGTCGTGCGCTTCGCCGCTACATGTGCTGGCGGCGACCTACAGCCGATCGTTAAGCGGGGATGCGAATGTTTGGCCAAACAAGACGTCGTGCCGAAACTCGCACCTCAGCGTCACGAAGAACGCTGCTCAGATTGGTGATCGCGATGGGCATAGCCTCCTGCCTGGCTAGTGCCACGTCCGTCGCCGAGGGGTCCAATCATCGTTCATCGCATACCCGGGTCCTCGTCCGAAGGTTCGTTGAGAAGAACATAGGGGCTGATGTGCGCACTCGGTCCGGCGAGGCAGTCATCGTTCCGCCAGGGGTGATGTCTCGTTCGGGATTCGTGACCATATCTGCCCTCGGCCGCCACGTCTTCGATGTTCACATAGGCCCGCACTGGCACGGCACTGTTGGCGTTACGATCCCGCTAATCCGACGTTCAGACACGATCGTACACAGAGTGGGCGACGTTTGGTTGACCGAAGGAACGCATGTCGGTGACCGGGTCGTGTGGGTTACGCAGCTGTCACCATTTACAACCCTGGTTAGCAAGATCAAGAGCAAGGTGACAGGTTCGCTTTGTCTAACGTTTGATCTCCAGGAGCTTGAGCAATGCGTACTCGAGAAGGTCGGGAGTTGGGTCGACGGCAAGGTGATCAGTTGGATCGAGGCCCGGCTTCCTAGCGGCTGCAACGCCCAACTCGCTGAAGCGGGGGTCACTTCTGTGAAGGGAGGGCCCGCTGGCATTGTCCTGTCGGTACTCAAAGCAGCCTTCAGCGGCTCATGCGTCGGAAGTGCAGGCGAGTACTACGTTTTTCCGACCGGCCCTTCTACAACCAGCCCTGGGCAGAGTCCCATCAAGACCGCTCCGACTCCGACCCCAACACCAACACCGACTACGACTCCGACTCCGACTCCGACTCCGACTCCATTGTCGGCTGGCGAGTTTTCGGTGATAAATGCGTCTGGGGGAATCTATTGGCGCTCGGGTCCGGATTGGAACACAGCTGAGGCGGTTGCGGGCAACGGCTTCTACCCAGGGACGGTCATTTCAGTGAGCTGCTACCAGAGCGGCGCGGCCAACGTTCCGGGATCCACAGACAGTATGTGGGAACAAGCGAGCTGGGCCAGCGGCCCAGGCAGTGGCCACGGCTGGATCAACGAGCACTTCATCAACGACGGGTCGGCCATCAACCAGCCATCACCAGGCGTCCCGCCCTGTTCCTCCTCGCCGCCGCCCCCACCGCCGGCACCTCAGTTTTCGGTGATAAATGCGTCTGGGGGAATCTATTGGCGCTCGGGTCCGGATTGGAACACAGCTGAGGCGGTTGCGGGCAACGGCTTCTACCCAGGGACGGTCATTTCAGTGAGCTGCTACCAGAGCGGCGCGGCCAACGTTCCGGGATCCACAGACAGTATGTGGGAACAAGCGAGCTGGGCCAGCGGCCCAGGCAGTGGCCACGGCTGGATCAACGAGCACTTCATCAACGACGGGTCGGCCATCAACCAGCCATCACCAGGCGTCCCGCCCTGCTAGCAGGCGACGCGGTCGAGGATTAGTATCCCTCCGCACTGGGCGTCCCCAGCACAGCCATCCTATCTGGCTGGGGACGCAAAGGGACCGTCAACCGGGGATCTGGTGAACCGTCCCACCGTCCGCTACAGCAGCGAGTTCCGGACGCTGGCACCCAACGAGATCCGGTTGCTCGCCTCACGCATGGAGTCGCGGAGGAAGTCCGCCCTGGTGCTCACCGGAGCATTCACAGGGCTACGGCTGGACGATCTCCTCACGCTCCGATGGGCGGACGTGACTTCGGTCTGCGCGGCATTCATCTCCGGTGGTCGCTCGTAGTCCGGCGCGGAGAAGGTCCCGAACACGGCACCCTCCCCAGTTGGGTGGGCCGCTGGCACGGATAGCACCGGACGATTAGGTGACTGACAAACGTCGCACGGGAGCACCTACGGGTGCACCGCGTTACGACGCCGTGCACCTTAAGATCTCCTTAGCGGAGCCTTGCGGAGACGACAATGTGTTCCGCCGTGCTGTTGCTCACTCCCTCGCCAGCCAGTGCCGCGAAGGTTACGTTACGTGTCAACACCTTGGCAAACCTCCCAATCGAAGCTGTTCCTGCGCAAAAGGACACCCCATGACCGACACCGACGTCGGCGGATGTCGGGAGAGCGCCTGTTTGGGCGTGCCCGTGCAGAGGGCCCGGTTTAGACCAGCGCCTCCCGACGTTCCGTCGAGGTGCCCATTGAGCGGCAACAGGAGGTCGCGCCTAGAGCGCCGTCAGTAAGCATCCGCCAGGGTACCTCGCGCCGATCTGGTGTTCCAACAGATCGAAGGGAGCGTGGGTGATGACCGAGAGCCGGTTCGCTGGGGTTGATTGGGCTAGTGAGGAGCACGCGGTGTGTGTCGTGGATGAGCGCGGCCGGATCGTTGAGGCACGCCGTTACCGGCATTCAGAGATCGGGTTGCGGGCGTTGTGCTCAAGGCTTCAGCGTCTGGCGGTGAAGCTGGTAACGATCGAGCGACCGGACGGGCTGCTGATCGAGCGGTTGCTCGATGCCGGTCTTACGGTGATCGCTGTGCACCCCAATCAGGTGCGGGCAGCGGGACCGCGTTACACCGTGGCTGGTGGCAAGAGCGATCAGTTCGACAGTTTCGTTCTCGCGGAGCTCGCCCGGACCGACAGTCACCGCTTCAGGATCCTGGTGCCTGATAGCGATCAGACCAAAGCGCTCAGGGTGCTGACGCGCTCAAGGCAGGATCTGGTGCGCACGAGGATCGTGCTGGCTAACCAGTTGCGCGATCAGCTCGCGTGCTTCTGGCCGGGAGCCACGAAGGTGTTCACCTCGGTGGACTCAAAGATCGCTCTGGCGTTCCTTCGTCGTTACCCCAGTCCCGCGGACGCGCACGATCTCGGTGGCAGCGCCTCGCCGCGTTCCTGACCAAACACGGATACCCGGGCCGCAAACCAGCCAAGGAGCTGCTGGGCAAGCTACGTGCCGGTGCGAAAAGCCGGGCCGGGGAGCTAGAGACCCGGGCACGGCGAGAGATCGTGCTGGCGATGCTCAGCGCCCTGGACCCCATCGTTGCCCGCATCAGCGAGCTCACCATCGAGATCCGCCACGCCCTCGACGCCCACCCCGACGGTGCGACCAATCACGACGATCGCCCCGATTTGAATGGTCCCCGCGGCCTTGACGACAGCGAGAGCTTCAGCGCCGCTTACTCACGGTCGTCGGCGATCGCGATCAGGTACGCATCCGACTAGCGCGAAGCTCAACGCATACTCCGGAATGCCCAACCGTTCGTCCTGTGCGAGCCACTCGCTTACACGAATGTGGAGCGCTCTCATCCGATCGACTATGCCCAATCTCGATGCCATCACCGCTCTCATCGACGACTCGGCACCGTCCCTTGAGCGCGCATGAGGGCTAACTCGATTAGGACCATTGACGGAACGCAGATCATCTTCGGTTCCCGGAATCCCGGGATGCCAAGAGTTGATATTGGGCCTGCCTATCGACGGGCCGAGCTGGCCCGCCGAGCACTCCTCAGGTCTGGATAGAGCTTCCGACGTACTGAGCGCGTCGTTGACCTCGCCCCCCAGCCAGCGCGACGTATCGCTATGAAGGCGAGGATCGAACGAGCTCCAATAGTCCCTGCCCGTCGTCTCGCCTGAGCCAGGCAAACACGCGAACCTGGAGCGCTCCCATCCGATCGGTGATGGCCCATCTCGAGGACATCACCCGCCCTTTATCGGCAGTGCGACTCGTAACCTTGAGCTGGCGTAAAGCCTCGTTGACGCGCAGTGCGCGGCCCGGTAATCCTCGGGGAGTGCCCCCCGCTGCTTAGACGGTAATGCGAACCTACCGTTCGTGCGCTTCTGGGAGTACATCGGCAGCCTCAATGCGCCCTTGTGGGTCAACAGACCCTGCTCGCCCTGGGATCTCTCGACCGGGAAGCCTTGTTCCGGTCGGTTCGGGCGGGGACAGACAGGACTTTTCTTAGCGTGGTTAGTCACGCCAGCCAGCGTCACGGAAATCGGGGATCGGAAAGCATGGTCGGCGTCGCTGCGGTGCAGGTTGCTCAGAGCCTTCAGCGGGCGCTGAACGGGCTTCTGGGTTTCATCCCGAATCGGGATCGGGTTCTTTGCGATCCGATCGTGGGCTACATCATCGCCCGGCTGGTTCGCGCCGCGATTGACAAGGTTTGCAGATCGCGAACGATCACGCGTTGGCTAGCTCAGACGCGGGCGGTAGGTAGCCCGCGTCTCCCCGAATGCCGCGCCTAGCAAGCTGATCGGTCTGGTGGTCTTCTAGTTCATTTTTCCTGTTCGCCAGCTCGGCGGCGGTCGGGGCGCTGAAGATCGCGACACTCACGGCGTTCATCAGAAGGTCCAGAGCTACCTGCCTAACATCATCGCGGCTATTCTGATCTTCGTCATCGCCGCTGTTTTGGCGGGAGTGATCGTCACGGCAGCACATCGGTTGATTGGCGACACCCCCGACCGGGCGGATCGTGCGAGCGGTCATTCCCGGCCTCATCATGGCCATCTCGATGTTCATGGCTCTCAACCAACTACGGATCGCCACCGCCATCGTGACCATCACGTACGCCGCGCTCGTGGGAATGCTCCCGACTCGCGGGGGCGCTCACGTTCGGCCTCGAAGGCCGGGAGATCGCGGCCCAGATCCTGTCTGACGCGTACAGCGTAGGGTGCAAAGCCAAGATCAGGTCAAAGCCGACCTACAACGTGGTCAAGCCAGAGCCAAGGCCGAAGCAGACTAGGCACGCGGGCCGATCGCCCGACGAGCTTGACGACACGCCCGGGCGATACTCCGTTAGCCGTACGCACCTATTACGCGCATTCCCGTTGATCGCGATGTGGGGCTTACTCCCTCATTGACCCACGCTGGCGCAGGCGAGGATGTTATCCGTGATGCAATTTACGGATAGAGCTGGCTAAAGATCCGTGTTTTCTACGGATTGCGATACGCCGGCATGCAGGTACTCTGGGTACGGGGCATCGAAACGTCCGGGCTTGCCGGCTGGGGCCCGGACGTCCATTGTTCTGTCGGAATGGGCTACGCCGGCTCCCGCGAGTTTGCCTAGGGGCCCCGCGGACACTAAGCCGGTAGGCGTTCAGTTTCAGGTGAATCGTTCGCCCGAAGCTTGGCGACGAGGTCGCAGCTGCCCTTGATCTCCACGGCTAGGTCGAGCATCGTGCGTCTTGTTCGCCCCATACAAGGGTGGTCGGACAGGGCGGGAGTTTCCCAGCGGCCGACCGAACGTCCGCGCCTGCGGCGTCGCTCTCCGGCTAATGCCAAGCACTGTCTTGCCAAACAGTACGGAACGCGAGACTGGTTTGCGCCCTATTCCGCAGCGGCGCGGGAGCGCCCAGAATTGCCCGGGCTGACAAACCGGTCCCGTGCGACTACTCGGGAGACTCCAAGCAACGTGCCGATCTCAATCCAGGTCACGCCAAGCTCACGGGCGGCGATCACCAGCGCCGTCATAACCCGCTCAAGATCACCCAGATTGGTTTCCGTTTCGAGGATGCTGGTCAACAGGCTGACCTTGAACCGTTCTGCTGATGTGCGTTCTGCGGACATACGCGCCACCCCACTGATCGTTGGGTCAGGACCGTTTCCGCCGCGTTGCAGCTCACCCTCCCGACGATGGCGCGCCGGACGCGTCGTCGACGGCTACCTGCGAGAAGTGGTATGCCACAAGTGAGGCCTGCCTGAGGAATGAACGGCGACCACGGCTACCGAACCTTATCTAGCGGGTACGACAGGGCAAAACCGTGGAAGTCCGCAGAACCTGACCAGCTTTCTTGACCATCGCAAGTCTTCAAACACGCTCTCGGTGATCATGACCCAACGTTTGAAAGATGAGCGAGGTATCCCAAGCTGTGCTCGAGTCTCGCCTCGGCGATATTGTGCGCTTTAGCACTATGGGGCTTCTGGCCCCACAACCTACGGGGAGGCTTCGATGCGCGGGTTCAAGAGTTTTTTGATGCAGGGCGAGTTGGTCGGATCGCGGTCGGGCGGTCGTGGCGCTCGCGTTCAGCACACTGATCAAGGCGTTTACGGACAACATCATCACTCCGCTTGTCAACGCGGCAGGGGGCGGCGGGTCGTCTGGGCTCGGGGTTCACGTCAAGGGCCAATTGGTCAACTTCGGCGCGTTCATCTCGGCGATCCTTTACTTCGTGATTTTCATGGCCGTCATCTACTTTGTGATCGTGGTTCCGTACCGCGTCTACATGGCTAAGCGTGGCACGAGCGTGTTCGGTGAACCCGCCCGACCAAGAGCTGCCCGTTTTGCTTGTCCGCTGATCTGCCCCTAGCCGCGACCAAGTGCCGGCACTGCGCGAGCGCCCTTACCCTCACACCCGGCAACTAGGCTCTGTTCGATCGTCGAGGAGAAGCGACCGGTCCTAGCCCCATCCGACAGCCTCGTGCGAGGGCGAATCGATAACAACGGAGACGTGTGCCATGAAGTTTCTGATGTTGGCTTGTCGTGACGGCTCGATCGAGATGACGGCTGAGGAGCGACGGCACATCGGCTCCGAGGCCGAAGCCTGGGCGGAGGAGATAGAGAAACAGGGCCTGCGACTCCAAGGCGGCGTGCTGGCTCAAGTCGATGCGACCACCGTTGTTTCTGTCAGAAGCGGGAACATCCTCATCGAGCGAGCGCCGCGGGAAGTGATAGCTGCGCCCGCGTCGGGCCTCCCCTCTTCTTGAATGCACGGGCATCCAAGAACTATCGAGTTCTCGGCCAAGCATCCGATCGCGCGTTTCGGCGTTATCGAGCTACGTCCCTTCGTCGACAGGTGACGCAGACTCCCGCGACGAATCGAAACGCGAAAGCTGTCTACTGAGCGGCCAGGGTTGGAGGAGTTTGGTCTGCGGGGTGCCGGCAAGGGCCGGAGCGTTGTCGGCTGACGACCACACCGTACTGTTGAGGAACGCGAGGAATGCTTGAGCCTCGGCGGTCGTGTTGAAGTCGAGATCGACAACGATGTAATTGGGGTCGTCGACCGGGTGTAAGGCGCGCTGTGCCGTGACCCCGCGCGCGCGCGTCCGCCATGCGGTCGAAAGCGGCAAGCCAAACGTCGAGGTCAGTGATGGGGGGTTCGATATGCAGGGTCGTCGTTTTGACTCCTAGGCGAGCGCGTCGGCCGGGAAACGAACTCCGAAGCGCTGGACGAGGTCAGGCACGCTGCTGGGGTCCATCTCAAGGGCGAAACGTTGGCAAAGTTCCCAAGCTGAGCGGGGGTCGCTCCGGCGATACCGCCAAGGTCGATCAGTTCGACGAAGAATTGCTCAAACCCGGCTGGAGAGATGATCTCAAGGATCCGGCAAGGCTCGTCGCGAGCGTTCCAGAACGTGTGCCACTGCCCGCGAGGCTTGAAGACGAGACCCCCGGGCCCGCCTCAACGTGCTCGTCACCGAGTAGCGCGCCCATACGACCCTCGAGCACGAAGCTGTACTCGTCCTCATTGTGATGGCGGTGCAGCGGCGCGGCGAGTGCCCTGGCCGACATGGGGTGCTCGACCAAGGAGAAGCGATCGCCAGCTTCGGCACTGTCGATCATGAAGCGCACTCCGATACTTCCTAGGAAGCCTGCCTTGCCGTCGGTGGGGCCGACGACCTTTGGGGTGGTAACGCTCATGTGTCCTTCTTTCGTTGACAGGTAGTTCGCGCCGGCTCCGGCCGGTGAGCCGGAGCCGGGGGACAGATTCTTTAGGCGGCGGCTCCGATTTGCTGCAGCAAGCTGGTTAGATCGAAGTAGTGACGGGCCTTTTGGATGTGTTCCCCTTCGATCTCGAACACCTGCACGGCTTTGAGGTTGATTCGACGATTCGATGGGGGGATGTCACCGTCCGGCATGTGCAGAGGACCTGACTGGGTGCCCTGCCATGTGAGCTCTAGCGTGACGATGCCCTCGACTTCCATGGCCCGCTCGATCTTCCCCTCGGCATCCGGGAACGCCTCTTTCCAACCGCGGTTGGCCTCCACGATCGCTTCCTGGCCGTCCAGGTGTCGATGGGCAGCGAACTCGTCATACACGCACGTCTCAGCAAAGGTTGCTGCCAACCGTGCCCAGTCGCTGGTATTGAACGCTTCGATGTTGGCTCGGGCTACATCAGTTGATGTCGCTACATCGGCTGTGGTCATTCGTGCTCTCCTCTGGAGTGCTGTGGTCGCTCATGACCGCTGCCCAGCAACATGGGGACGGCGTCCAGCGTCAAACCTCCGGGCTGCGCCACGGTTGCGCTCGCATGCTTGCCGGTATCACACCGGCAGTGTGGGGCGTGGCTCAGGAGGGTGCGCGTGCGCAGCATGGCTAGCTGACCCAAGCTTCCGGCTTTGTACGCCGGGACCCTTTGAACGACACTACTCCAATTCAAGCCAGTTACAAGCGGTCGAAGTAACACCATCACCACGAGGCACTCGCCGAAAGGAGTACTGTCCAACGTGGTGCCGGCCCTGCGGCCATAACTCAACTCACGCGTGAATGCCACCAACGGCGCAACTGCGCCACGAGGCGAGACGCTGGACTGAACTTGACCGTAGGGCTGGGAGGGGTCTCCCTCGGGTCCGGCGCTCGCCACCGGAGCGGCAGCGCGAGCCCCGCACGCGCTCACCTTGAGCTGTAGCCACCTGCCTGCGCAAAGTCCGGACCGATGCATGGACCGGCTATGACGACATCGGCCATCCGGCCGTCACCTCCCGAGGCCGCGGGCGAGACGCTCACGGAGCCACCGCATGACCGCCCGTGGGGCGTCTACTCGGGGTACTTTCATGACCTCGACGGACATCTCTGGGAGATCGGCTGGACCGCGCGCGGACGCCGTGATCCGGCTCCCGCATCACGGCGTCCTCGTTGTCGCCTCGCGCGAGGGCAGAAAGCACCGCCGCCAAGACCAGAGTGATCAATTGATCGACGAGCAGGTCTGGACGGTCATGCGCTGTGACCGGCCCCGCCCTGCCGATCCTTAAGGCTCACATGACCTGTGACGCGAACGCTCATTTTCAAAACCTCCGCCATAGGTAGCCCGCCTGGGCAAATTGTCAGTCACCACGGCCTTTCCTCGGCGCCTTGGGTGTCGAGCTCGGCGGGTAGGGGTCGCGCTCGCTTCGGGTCGGCGGACTCGATCGCCTCAAGGAGGTTCCCCTCCGGGGGCGGGGCTTCGACCGCTTCGAGTCCACGACCGCTCACCAGCTATCAGACTGCCCTGGCTTCCATCCGGTGCCCTGTACGTGGACGCGAATCGGGTCGATCGACTCCAAGATTCCCCCGCACGCCTCCGCGCGATTGTCTCGGGTGCGTCTGACGACTCGCACACTATGGCCCACGAGGCTGTCCCAGAGCCGAAAGTCCGGCTCTGGATCTGCGCTCCCGAACGTGATGAAGAAGGTGTCGCCCTTCCGTCTCGGTGAAGATATGAATGGCTGACCAAGCCCCTCAAACGGTGCATGGCCGTTCATCAGGATGCTGTAGACAAGCTCAGTCATTTCGACAACCTATTCCACGCGGGTAGCCCGTGCTTGACGACGGCTCGTGGCGTCTACGAGCGATCAGGGCGCTCTCCCAGGGCGCCAGAGACTCCTCGGCCGCAGCCTTACCCTCGGCGACCGAGGTGTGAACACTGTCGTCGTGAGCATCCCCTGTGACCACGAACGTCGTGTCTCCGAACTCGCCAGCCCGCGGATGCCGCACCGTAACGAGCCTCACGACCTGTTCAGTAGCGGCATCCACCAGCTGCCAGTCATCGGTTCCCGGGACTCGGCTCCACTCAAGGCCCATCGGTTGAGTCTCCTCCACACGCCGCGCGTGTCAAGCAGGTGCCGCGGCTGGGACGTCATCCCTCGCGGCCCGAGTTCTGCGGCGAGCGCCGACGCCGCGACAGACAGCTCCCTGAGCGCGATTGCGGCGTCCTCCGGATGCCGCGGCATAGCAGCACCGTGACGTCGCGGGACGCGTCATCGAACCCCCGGCGTGCCGGCTACCTCGCCGTGACCCCAACGAACGCGTCGAAGTCCACGGCCTGAACGGCACCCGCCGCGACCCAAACCGCACGGCTGGCAAATCGCCGCGGTCGATGGTGTTCCGCACGGTCTGTGAATTCCACTTTGAGGAGCGCCGCCATCGAAGGAGGCACGGTCAGGCCGGGTCCTGGGGCTTGACGCCGATCCGGCGTGTTCGTGCGCTGTTGGTCGACACGGTTATCCAGAGAACCGGCACAAACCGTTGAGACGCCCCGGCGACATTTGGTTCGGCGAACGGACTTGGAGTTCGAGCCAGTCCGGGATCGGGCACTGGGAGCGAGGTTCACGGCGGCCAGCCGACGCTGCCCACACCGCCACCCACTTATGCGCACACGTCGTCCGTCCACTGTTGGGGGTGGGCTTTCCAACTAAAGCTCAGCCACTCGGTCAAGCATGAGGCGCTCCGCGCCGATCACGGTTGTATGAACTTTCGCACGCGTCACGCGCTGGCGCGGTACCGTCCGGCGGGGCCGACGGGTTTGCGATCGGCCGTCCCGCCGCTTGTGCTGGTTGCGCTCGTGTTGCTGAGCTTGTGGGAGGTAGGCGAGCAGCTCAGTGACACTCTCGCACATTCGCTGCTGCGGGTGGTGCCGTATTCCGGGATCTCGCCGGACGTCGCGTTCGCGCTAGCGGGTCTATTGCTGATCTGGCGGGGGGGCCGAACCGAGCGCGGCTGGACGCTGTTCGGGATAGGGGCGCTGTGCTGGGCGACGGGGGACGTGTACTGGCAGCTGAAACTCTCGGGGCTGAGCAGCCCGCCGGTGCCGTCATGGGCCGATGCGGGCTATCTGCTGTTCTGTCCGTTGGCGTTCGCCGGGATCCTTTCGCTGGTCAGGGGCCGAGCCCGGAACGCGTCCCGGACGTTAATCGCCGACGCCGCCGCGGCGGCCCTGGCCACGGGCGCGGTTAGCGCCGCTCTGGTGGTCGAGCCGGTGATGGCCAGCGCCAAAGGTGGGCTCCTGGCGATCGGGACTAACTTGGCTTACCCGATCTGTGACCTGTCGCTGCTTGGGTTGCTGGTCGGGGCGGTGGCGGTGGGTGAGTGGCGCCTGAACCGGAAGCTTGTTCTGCTCGGCGCTGCGGTGGTGGCTTTTTGGATTGCCGACAGTGACTATCTCGTGTCGGTGTGGACTTCCCCCGGTTCGGTGGCCAGCTGACCGCTTGCGTCTGGGGGGTAGTTGTTGTTGTTGATTTTGATGGATAGGTAGTGGCTCAACACGAAGTTGCTGCGAGAGCCTGGTTCTCGTAGTCGGCCGGGGAGAGCATCCCGAGCGTGGAGTGTCGGCGCCGGCGGTTGTAGAACGCTTCGATGTATTCGAAGATCTCGCCTCAGCTCGCGGCGGGTGGGCCAGGAGTGGCGGTAGACCAGCTCCTTCTTGAGGGTGGCGAAGAACGTCTCGGCCACGGCGTTGTCCCAGCACACGCCGGTGGATCCCATCGACCGGGCGATCCCGGTCTTGGCGCACGCCTGCCCGAAGCCGAGCGCGACGTATTGCGAGCCCTGGTCGGAGTGGTGAATGAGCCCGGGCTCTGGCCGGCGCCGGCTGACAGCCATCTGCAGCGCGTCGACGACGAGCTCGGCGCGCATGTGGTCGGCCATCTGCCAGCCGACGATCCGGCGGCTGTAGGCGTCCTGAACAGCGGCCAGGTACAGCCAGCCCTCCCAGGTCTGCAGATAGGTGATGTCGGTGAACCACAGCACGTTCGGGCTGCTCGGGCCGGAACTGGCGCTTCACCAGATCATCAGCGACCCGGACGCCGGGCACCCGGATCGTTGTGCGCCCGCGCTTCTTGGGGACCAGGCCTGACAGGCCGGCCTGGCGCATCAGCCGCTCGACCCGCTTGCGTCCCGACCCGGATGCCGTGACTCCATCCGCAGCTCGGCGTGGATCCGCGCGGGCGCCATAGACCCTGCGGTTGGCCTCGTGGATCTGCCGGATCTTCTCGATCAGCCACGCGTCAGTGAGCGCCCGATCAGACGGCGGACGCGTCTCCCACTCGCGGAACCCAGACCGGCTGACACCAAGCAGCTCACAAGCGAGGGAGACCGGCAACCCTCTGGCCTTCTCCGCCGCGATCATCCGGTACACCCTCACCGCTGATCGGTCTCCCTGGCGAAGAAGGCCGCGGCTCGTTTGAGCAGATCGCGCTCCTGCTTGAGCCGGGCGTTCTCCCGGCGCAGCTGGCGCAGCTCCTCTCGCTCAGCGCTCGTGAGCCCATCGTCACGCTCATGCCGGTCGAGCTGCTCCTGCTTGACCCAGTTGCGCAGCGACTGCTCGGTCATCCCAAGCGCACTCAGCGACCTCCTTGACCGTCCGGCCCGACCGGACCATCGCGACCGCCTCACGACGGAACTCAGGCGGATACGGCGGACGACGACTTCGGCATGCAAACCATCCTTTCGCAGACTTGCGGACGCAAGCGCTCAGATGGCCACAAAACCGGGGGAAGTCCAATCCGCGCACCTGAAACGACCGCGCCCCACCGCTAGCGCTTTCGCCGGCCGAGTGGACGAGCTCGACGTGATCGCTTGGGCGACCTAGGCACACGCCCACAAACGATCTCAAGGAATCGCGACTGCGGCTTCCGTCGGGTTCTTCGTGAGCGGGTTCATTGCCGGGCGATCATCGCCCGGGCCTAGGTCACCGCGGAAAGCACGACGTAGCGCAGCTCGCGACGCGTCGCCGAGCGACCTCTCCGCGGACGTGATCGCCGCACTAAGCCGATCTGAAGTGGCGAGGGCGACATTGGCGCGCTTGACGATCTCGCGCTGCTCCTCAAGCGGCGGGAAGGGCAATACGGTTTCCTTGAACATTCCAAGGCTCAGGTTTGGTTGGACGCCGCCGAGAGACGCCGCCCGCATCCGCTGATAGCCGTTCTCAAAGAACAGGCGAAGGTACGGCCTGAACGGTGCCGACGCGTCGTCGAACACGATGGCCGCCAGCGCCTGGTTGGTACCTGCCTCGATCGCAAGCTCGGCGACGCGCCCCCGCGTCTGTCCCTCGCCGTACATCGCGATGAGCAGCGTCCCGGGCGGGAAGAGCTTGACATTCGTCTCGGCGAGAGCGCGCGGCGTGATCAGCTCCGTCGGCTCCGAGATGATCCCGGCGTTCACCGCACCACTGGTGACCCACGGGATTGTCCCGCCTTTGTAGTAGGCCGCATTCTTCCGGAGAGGCGTGGCACCAGTCGCGATTCGCACGATGTCACCGAGGCGAGTCGGTTTCCAGGTAGCGGCTGGTCGGTCGGATACTTCGGACGGCGGGGCTCCGTGTTCATCACGCCAGTCGGCGGTCAGGCGGCCCGAACAGGCGGCGGCGAAGATGGCGGTGCGGAGGCGGTCGACGATCGCGCGCGCCGCCGCTAGCCGGTCCGCGATCGACGCTCGGCGGGCATCGAATTCGTCCAGCCAGTCCGCGATGCGCCGCTGCTCGTGATCCGGCGGCATAGGAACGATGATCCGGGCGAGCTGACGCCCGGGCAAGTGCTTGATTGTCGAGCCGGTGTACAGGTTCTCAAGCGCTCCGCTTGACGTCGCGTGCTGGAGAAACCACCGGAGGTACTCGACCGACGTGCCGTTCAGCGGCCGAACACGATGTAACGCCTTCTGGATGTACATCTCGCGATCGTCCTTCCAGACCGCGCAGCGACCAGGCTCCCCGCCCTCGCAGACCAACAGATCGCCCGGCAGAACCGCGTAGCGATCGCGCTCGTCATCGGTGATTCGCATCTCCTTGACGTCGGAGAGATCGATCGTGCCCCACTGGACGTTCGTGTTGCGCAGGTACGGTCGCAACTCTCCCTTGGTTCTTCTCGGCGTCGAGCATCTTGCCGAGCCGGCAGTCAGCGATCGAGCCGAGCGCCTGCTCGGTCCAGCCCTCGGGCAGCTCGCTCACGGCACGGCTTCGGCAACGTCGAGCAGCTTCTGGAGCTCGTGGAGCTCGCTAACGGCCGCCTGCAGCTCGGCGATCGCGTCGGTCACGAGCTCCGCCGGATCGAGGATCTCGTCGGGGTCGTCCAGCTCGTCGTCCCGCAGCCACTTGAAGCTGTCGATCTTGTAGCCGCGCTCGATGACCTCGTCGAGCGTGAAGCTGTCGCCATCGGCCGTCGGGCGAGTCCGACTGCGGACCGCTTGGCGCGGCCGTTCGGGTCGTCGCCGTAGCACCGCTCGAACTCGGCGAAGTGCGCCGGCGTCAGCGGCCGTCGACTTCTTGGTGATCGTCGGGACGTTGGCCCGGGCGTCGTAGATCCAGAGCGTCTTGGTCGGCTCGCCCTTGGTGAAGAAGATGACGTTGGTCTTGGTGCCCGCGGTGTAGGGCGCGAACGTGCCGCGCGGGCAGCGGAGCACCGTGTGGACGTCGCAGTCCTCCATCAGCACCTTGAACACCTCGCCGGCCTGGTCGGCGAACAGCACGTTGTCCGGCACGACGATCGCGCAGCGCGCCCGCCGGGCTTCAGGATCGTGAGGACGTGCTGGAGGAAGTTGAGCTGCTTGTTGCTCGTCTCGACGACGAAGTCGTCGCGGTCCGGCGCCTGGTTCGCGCCCTTGGTGCCGAACGGCGGGTTGGTGAGGATCACGTCGAAGCGCTGGCTCGTCGGGGTCTCGTAGATCGAGTCGCCGAGCGTGATGTGCGGCTCGACCTGGTGCAGGTACAGGTTCATCAGCGCCAGCCGGCGCGGCCGGGCGACGAGCTCCTGGCCGAAGTAGGTCTGCGTCCGGATCCGCTTGGCAGTCTCGCGATCGAAGGCGCCGCCGGTCTGCTCCTTCAGCCACTCGTAGGCGGCGACGAGGAAGCCGCCGGTGCCGCAGGCCGGGTCGCCGATCGTGAAGTCCTTGCTCGCCCGCGGATCGGGCTGCATGCAGCGGACCATGCACTGGATCAGCAGCCGCGGCGTGAAGTACTGGCCGGCGCCCTTCTTGCCCTCGGCGGCCGCCTTCTCCAGCAGTCCCTCGAACGCGGCGGCCTTGACGTCGACGTCGAGGCTCGTCCACTCGGTCTCGTCGATCGACTTGATCAGCTGCGCGAGGTTGACCGGGTTGCTGAAGCCGGTTCTGGCTGCGCCGCGAAGATGTCGCCGAGGATGCCGCGCTGCTTGCCGAGCGTGCGCAGCGCGTCGTCGTAGTGCTCGGTCAGCGCCGTGCCGCTCTGCTTCCGTAGGTACGGCCAGTCGCACTCGGCCGGAATCTCGGTGATCCCCTGCTCGTCGGCCATCTTCAGGAACAGCAGGTAGGTGATCTGCTCGATGTAGTCGCCGTAGTCCACGCCGTCGTGGCGCAGGGTGTGGCAGAAGCCCCAGAGCTTGCCGACCACGTCGTTCGGCTCATGCCGCGACCAGCTCCTCGGTTGACGTCGGCCAGCAGTTCGGCGAGCTGCGCCGTCGAAGACTCGGTTCGCGCCGGCCCCAGCCGCCGTGGTCGGACAGGACCGGGATCAGCGTCGAAGTCGTCGCGGTCGATCGAGAGGTTCTCGACCAGGTGCAGCCGGATCCGATCCAGCCACGCGGACTGCGTCGTCGGTGAGCTCGCGCCCGTCGACGACCTTGGCGACGGCCGCGTCGACGCGCTCCTCGGCGGTCAGCAGCGGCGCGGTGTCGGCGGCGGCGTGCTTCACCATCGAGATGATGTCGACCAGCGCCTTGTGGTAGCGGGCGCGGAAGGCCCGCTCGCAGGTTCTGCCTCGGTGAAGTGCTGCGGCGCGCGCTTGCAGCGCATCGCGCAGCGCCAGCAGCGCGTCGGGGCTCCAGTCCTTGGGCCGAGACAGCAGGATCGCGAGCGCCTCGATCGCGGCCGGGTTGTCCCGGACGAACTCGGCGAACGCCGTCGATGTAGTCGTCCGGCTTGTACTCGCTTGCCGTCGGCGCCGCGGATGAGCCACTCCGAGCCGACCGTGTCGGTGACGTCGGGCGCGACGATGAACGTCCGCTGGCCGCGCGGGTAGTCGTCGAGGAGGTCGCTGGAAGTCCTGGTCGCGGAGGGTCTGCATCGTCGCGGCGAACGACTCTGCGCAGCGAGCGTCGGCAGATCCTCGGCGAACGCGCCCGACGTCGCCGTCGGCGATGAACCGGGCGAACAGGTCGCGCGCCTCGCCGGACATCTCCTTGTCGATGCGCTGCAGCCGCTTGACCAGGCGCTTGATGTTGTAGTCGCGGTCCTCGTTGCTGCCAGATCTCCTCGATGATCTCGCCGATGCTCTTGCCGTCGCCCTCGGGCGGCTCGGCGGTGATCGCCGGTGGCGCCGCGGAAGTACTCGATCAGCGTGCCGTCGAAGCAGTCGAAGACCGTGAAGTGCGATCCTTGTCCGGGTGCCTTGTCGCCCTAGCCGCGTGCCGCGCCCGAGCATCTGCTCGAACAGGATGCGCGACTTGACCGGCCGCAGGAAGACGATGAACTCCAGGTCCGGGATGTCGACGCCGGTCGTGAGCAGGTCGACCGTGACCACGATGCCGGGGTTCGGGCCGGTTGCGGAACTCGCGGATGCGCTGCAGCGGCCGGTCGACGCGGCCGGTGATCTTGGCGACGAACGCCTCGCCGCGGCCGAAGACGTCGCGGGCCAGGTCGACCAGCTGGTCGGCGTGCGAGGTGTGCGGCAGGTCGTTGGCGGCGAAGATCAGCGTCTTGGGGAAGCGGCCGTGCTCGGCCTCGATGCTCGTCGGCGTAGCTCTTCAGCTCCTCGAGGATCTTGCGGTTGGAGTCGGGGGCGGTGATCTCCCGCTCGACCTCGGTGGCGTCGAACGCGCGCTCGTCCTCGAGCAGGTCGAGCTGCTTGGCGCCCGCTCTCGGTGTCGACCTGGTCGACCTGCTCCCCTTCGTGCGAGGAAGACGCCGTTGATCCGCACGTCGGAGTTGACCTTCACGACGTCGTAGTCGACGAGGTAGCCCTCGCGGACCGCCCGCTCGTAGTCGTAGCGGTAACGCCAGGTTCTCGAAGTAGGCCATCGTGTGGGCGGCGGGGGTCGCGGTGAGGCCGATCTTGATGGCGTCGAAGTGGTCGAGCGTGTCGCGCCAGATCGCGCGCTCCTTGGCCGAGTAGCCGCGGTGGCACTCGTCGGCGACGATCAGGTCGAAGGCGTGGATCGGGATGTCGAGCTTCTCGACGTCGGCCTCGACCGCCTCGCCGTCGATCGTCAGCGCCGCCGCGCCGCCGAACAGGTTCATCGTCATCCGCTGGATCGTCGAGACGTACACGAACGCGTCGCCGAGCTTGGGCTTGGTGAGCAGCGTGTTGGGCATGACGTTGGGGTCGAACGTCCTCGTCGCCGAGGTCGGCCTGCTGGAAGCGCTGGGAGTAGACCGGGTAGACCTTGTCGAACTTCAGGCCCGGCTCGGCCTCGATAGGAGCCGAACGCCCGGACGGCCTGGGCGGCCAGGGCCCGGCGGTCGACGAGGAACAGCACGCGGCGCGCGACGCCGGACTTCATCAGCCGGTAGATCTCGTTGACCGTCATCAGCGTCTTGCCCGTCCCGGTCGCCATCGTGACGAGCATCCGGCGCTTGCCGGCAGCGATCGCGTCCTCGATCGCCTGGTTCGCCTCGATCTGGTAGGGCCGGAGGCCCTGGTTGCGGCGGGATCGCGCTCAGCTTCGCCAGCTCCGAGTCGAAGTCGCGGTCGCAGCATCTCGCGGAGCGCGTCCGGGGTGTGGAAGGCCGACACGTCGCCGGGAGCGGTTGCGGCTCGCGGCGCACGTCGTGGAACCGGATCACCTCGCCGTTGGTCGAGTACAGGAACGGCACGCCGAACTCGCCCTGGTAGCGGGGCTGCTGCTGGATGCCGCGGGAGTAGCGCTCGGCCTGGGTGAGCACGCCCTGCGGGCCCGATCGTCAGCTTCTTCGCCTCGACGACCCCGAGCACCCGGCCGTCGGCACACAGCGCGTAGTCGGCCGGGCCGTCGTGGGTCGGGAGCTCGGTCAGCGCGGTCGGCATCGACAGGTCGGCCGGCGTGGCCTTGGTCGCCTCCTCGATCGCCCAACCGGATGCCGCCAGCTTCGGGTCGATGCGGCGGCGCCGCGTGTCCTGCTCGCGCTCCTTCACGGCCGCTGATCCCACTTTCGGCGA
>CAVZTL010000006.1:0-4583 GCA_963778215.1 uncultured Actinomycetota bacterium | reverse complement strand
CGTAGTCGGCGACGAGGGCATCCAGCTCCCCCTTGAGTTCCAAGCCGCGTTCGACGAGGTACGCGCGGCCACCCGCGTGGGCGGGTCGGTCGGTGACGCGGACGATCCCGTCGATTCGCTGGCCGTAGAGGATCCGCTCACCTTCGGTGAGGGTGTATCGCGCCAGCTCGGTTCGCTCACCCACGGTCGGCGCGCGACGCCGCGCAGCGGCAGGTCCGGGGTCCTCCGGCGGGTGGGGGGTCTTGTTCGCGGTTCTGGACCCAGGTGGCGGAGCTCCCGTAGCCGTGGATCTCGTCGTCACGAACCTGCGCGGCGTCCAGCGGGCCGGTGGCGATCTGATCGGCGATCAGTTTGCGCTCGACATATCGCTCGGTGCGCGTGCTGGGCTTGGCGTGCTTGAGGCGGTTGATCTCCTGGCTGGCCTGGCGGCTGGTGTGGGGGTAGGTGAACGTCTGGCCGGTCCGGTCGGCGAGGCTTTTGAGGTAGGCGAGTTGGCGGCTGGTCGGCTTGCGGTGGTGGTGGCCATCGGGGGCTCCTGGTGGTGGGGTGCGGGCATGCCCCGACCCGGGCCACGCTCTATCGGCGCCGGTCTGTCAAGCGATTGGCAACGACTTCTGGCTGTACGCGAGGCTCTGCCGAGCGGGCCCCCAATCGCTTGACCGCCGGTGCCGGCGTGGCCACGGTCTGAGGGGCTGCCCGCCGCCCCACCCCCAGGAGCCCGGAGTCGCTCCTGCTGTGCCGTGGCGAGCTGGCGGCCTTGCATCAGTGCATTAGCCATCGATGAGCCGCAGACCCACGCCCCAGACGTTGATCACCAGCCGGTGGGTGTCGCAGGAGAGCTTTGCCCGCAGCCGGCAGGCGTGGCTGTCCAGCGTCCGGGTGCGCCCAGCGCTCTGATATCCCCAGACGTCGCGCAGCAGCTCCTCGCGGGTGAATACAAAGATATGCTTTGGACTACGTGAGACGAGAACGCTGAACCAGGACTAGCAAGTGACGCAAGAGCCCCAGGAGCTCGGGGTATCGACACACGAGCAGCGCTCTCCCCTGAATGGCCGAACCGCGCTCGCCTATATCCGCGTCAGCGTCGTCGGCGATCGGGCGAAGCGCGGCCGCTTTGAGTCTCCCGACCTTCAACGCGCTGCGATCGATGCGTGGTGCCAGGAGCGCGGAATCGACGTCGTGGACGAGATCCGCGACCTCAACCGCTCGGGCGGTCACCTCACGCGCCCGGGACTGGAACAGGCGATGGGGCTTGTCCCGACGCTCGCGGACGGGATCGTGGTGGCGCGTGGCGATCGCGCTTCGAGGCGGGCGCTCGATGGACTCGGCCTGCTGGACCAGTTGGAGAAGGCCGGCGGCTGGATCGCGGCCGCCGACGGCACCATCGACACCTCCACGCGCACGGCCAAGATGGCGACCACGATGCACTTCGCGATGGCCGAGAACGAGTTAGAGCGCTATCGCGAGACCTCGGCGGTGGTCCACCAGCGCGCGATCATGGACAAGGGACGGCACATGGGCGGCACGCCGTTTGGCTATCGCCGCAACGGCGACAAACGCTTGGTCATCCACACGGCCGAGGCGAAATGGGTGAAGTGGATCTTTGAGCAGCGCGCGGACGGGCGCGGGTGGGCGTCGATGTCGCGCGAGCTGACCGAGCGCGGCGTCCGTCAGGGCACTGGCCGCAAGCTGACTCATCAGATGCTGCGCCGGATGGTCACCCACCGCGTCTACCTCGGCGTGGCGTACCACGGCAAGCACGTCCACCCCGACGCTCATCCGGCGCTCATCGACCCGCTGCTGTTTGAGGCCGCCAACCGTGTGCTCCCGGGCGCGCCACCCCCGCGCGCGGGGCGCGTCAACGTCATCGGCGGGCTCCCCCGGTGTGCTGGGTGCTCATACGCCCTCAAGCCGCTCATCACCCGCGCCGGCGACTATCGCTGGCTGTGCCGCACGCTGTTGGCCGAGCAGTCCGCAACCTATGAATGCGCGGCTCCGGCACGGATTCGTGGCTCCGAGCACGACATCCTCAAGCGCCTGGTGGTGGATTCCGCGAAGGAGTTCGCTGTCCGCGTCGGCCTCGAGACAGCCGACGATCAGCGTTTCGAGGCCGCGCAACGTGCGCGCATGGACGCTGAGCACATCCTCGATGACGTCTCGACGCTGAACATGCGCAGGTCGCTCGGTCCCGAGCGCTTGGACAAGCTGGTCCGGGAGGCGTCGGCGAGCCTGGAGGCAGCGAAGATCCAGGAGACCCGAGCGCAGACACACAAGCGCGTCAACCGCCGCGTCTGGCTGTCAGATGCGTTCGATCACCTCACACCGGAAGAGCAGCGCGGCGAGCTACGCACCCTGGTCCGCTGCGTCATGGTCGAGGCCGGCGAGGGGCCACTCGTCGACCGCGTTCACGTCCTCCTCGCCGACGACCCCGTCGAACTGCCCCGGCAGGGCGTCCCCAGCGTCGCCCGTCGCTGGACTCCAGAGGACCGGGTTCCCGCGCAAGCGACGCTCTGACGCTCGCGCAAGGATCCGCCCGGCCGCGGGAGTGCGCGCTCTCGGGTGGATCCTCCATCAGACCAAAGCCTCCTGGACCGCCGCCAAGAGGTCATGCACTGCCCCAGAAAAGAGGAGCGCCGACTGTGACGACTGTTGGCTTAGGTGCGGACTAAGCGAAGTTCCGTGGGTTGAGTCGGTAGTTGTGGTGCGGTGCTCGGGGGCGAGATTACGTGTTTCTCCGCGTAGCCATAGCGCATACCGGAGGGGTGGAGAGCGCGCGCCGGCGAGGGGCAATGGTGATGATCAGCCCCGGATTTTGGCACGCGGAAATGACTACGTGGTGATGTCGTCCCTTTTGGCTGCTGGTATCTGGCTCACTGCCGCGAGGGGGTCAGTCGCAAGGTCACCATGGCGCCGATGCTGATGCTCGCGGCGAGGGCGAGCAGCCCGGCGGGGAGGCCGATGGGGCCGAAGGCGCCAACGAGAATGGGACCTCCGGCGTCACCGAGTTCGCGGCCGACTTCACCGGCTCCCATGGTTTGCCCGAGGTGATCGTCGGGCCGGAGCCGGCAAGATTGGCGAAGGCGATCGGCGTCCAGATCGCGATGCCGGCGGCAGCGATGAGGAGCGCGACCGACCCGGTGGACGAGGCCAGGCTGTCGCGGTCGGCGCCTGCCCGGCCCATGGCTGGATGAGGGCGGCGGTGGCGGCCATCAGAGAGACGCGGGCGCCGGTGGCGAGCGGGTCGAGATGGTGGCGGGCGCCGAGGACCGGTAGGTACCCGGCGGCGGCCGACAGAGCGGCGGTGCCAACGGCGAGGATGAGCACGGGCTGGACGAAGCTCGGGAGGGCGAGACGGCGCGTCAGGGGAGCGAGGGTCGATCGCGGACGTGCGGTTGGGACGACCGTGGGCGCTCCGATTGCCGCGGGGGGCGCGGATCGATGGACGATCATGGTGGCCGGCAGCGGTGGTAGGCATGTCCGAGCTCTGGCAACCCACTTCGGGAGGCCTGAGGGTCCTGCGGTAGCTGCGGCCGCTGGAGGCGACGGCCGTGCGCATGTGGCACCGATGCTGGCTCGGGGTTCTAGCCTCGCGACTGGGCTGGCGCTAGCACGTTTGGGTTGGGTTGCTGGGTCTGGCTGCTGTGCTGGGTATAGTCGGTGCTTGCTTCGCCTCTGCCCCTCGGCGAGCAATGATGTTTCGGCTCTAGCCTTTGGCCGGTGTCCGCCTGTCGACCGATACCTGGTCGGTGCCATGGATCCATGCCCTGGAGGTCAGGAGCAATGAAGCCGTCGGTGACGTTTTCGGGTCCTCGAGGACGGGGGTTGGTGGGCTGTGCCGGGGCGGCCGTCCAGCGCGCTCCGGACGGACCGCGCGTCGCTCGCCGGACGGTACATCGTGCTTGAGGAGCAGTTGTCCGATGTACTGAGCGAGTTTGCTCGCACGATGGTGACCGACTTCCCGATCCAGGGGATCTTGGATCATCTCGTCAGGCGGATCGTCGATATGTTGCCGGTCACGGCGGCGGGGGTGACGTTGATCGCGCCAGGGCGTGACCCGCGTTATATCGCGGCGTCTGATCCCTCGGCGTTGCGATGGGAGCAGTTGCAGACGGAGTTGGGCGAGGGGCCGTGCTTGGCGGCGTTTGAGACCGGCCACGCGATCTCGGTGCCCGACCTGCATCTCGAGGAGCGCTTTCCAGCGTTCGCGCCGCGGGCGCTGGCGTCGGGGCTGGTGGCGGTGTTCACGTTTCCGTTGTGCCACCGGGAGCGCGAGGTGCTGGGGGCGCTTGACCTGTACCGGGACACGGTGGGGCCGCTGTCACGCGAATCGCTGGTCGCCGCCCAGACCCTGGCGGACGTCGCGGCGGCATATCTCGATTAACGCGCAGGCGCGATCTGATCTGGAGGATGCCTCTGATCAGTCACGCGAAGCTGCGTTGCATGATCCGTTGACGGGCCTGCCCAACCGGGTGCTGATGTTAGAGCTGCTTGAGCACGCGTTTCGGGTCAGCCGACGCTCAAAGAAGGTCTCGGCGGTGTTCTTCATGGATCTCGATCGCTTCAAGCAGATCAACGACACCTAC
>CAVZTL010000005.1:0-310294 GCA_963778215.1 uncultured Actinomycetota bacterium | reverse complement strand
AGCTACCGCGGGACGCTCCGGCGCTTCACCATCGCTCCCGAGCTCGCCGAGCCGCTGCGAGAGCTGGCGCGGCGCCAGAGCGTGTCGATGTTCCAGCTGCTGCTGGCCGCCTTCAACGCGCTGCTGCACCGCTACACCGGAGTCGAGGACCTGGTGATCGGCACCGCCGCCTCGGGTCGCCACCACGAGGAGACGGCCGGCCTGCTCGGCTTCTTCACCAACCAGCTCGTGCTGCGCACCGACGTCTCGGGCGACCCGGCCTTCAGCCGAGCTCCTCGCCCGCGTCAAGACGACGGCGATGGAGGCCCAGATCTTCCAGGAGCTTCCGTTCGAGCGGCTCGTCGAGGCGCTCAACCCGGACCGCAGCCAGAGCCACTCGCCCGTCGTTCCAGGTCTTCTTCAGCCACGACGTCGCCGCGGCGCGAGCCGCAGCGATCGACGGCCGCGCCACTCGAGCAGCTCGACGTTCCCGGGCTGGGAGTGGTCGCGCCTCGATCTCTCGTTCATGGTGCGCGAGCTGCCGACCGGCGCGCTGCAGGCGACCGTCGAGTACGCCAGCGACCTGTTCGACGACGGCACGATCGAGCGGCTGGTCGGCCACTACCGCACGATCCTCGAGGCCGTCCTCGCCGATCCCGCCCAGCCGATCTCGCAACTGCCGCTCCTGACCGAGCGCCGAGCGCCGGCTGCATGCTGGAGGAGTGGAACGACACCGCCCACCCGTACGACGGGCGGCTGCATCCACGAACTCGTGGCCGAGCAGGTGGCGCGAACGCCGGAGCGGATCGCCGTCGTCGACGCAGACCGAGCGGCTCACCTACCGCGAGCTGCAGGACCGGGCCAACCAGCTGGCTCACGAGCTGCATGACGCCGGCGTCGGCGCCGGCAGCCTCGTCGGCATCTGCGTGGATCGCTCCGCGCCGCTGATCGTGGCCATGCTGGCCGTGCTCCAGACCGGCGCGGCCTACCTCCCGATCGACCCGACGTTCCCGCCGCAGCGCCAGGAGTTCATGCTGGCCGACTCGCAGGCGCCGGTGCTCATCACCCAGGAGCGGCTGCTCGGCATCGTCGACCCCAAGGGCGCGCGCGTGATCTGCATCGACCGCGACTGGCCGCGGATCGCCGCCCAGCCGACGGAGCCGCTCGGGCTCGAGGTCGACCCCGAGCAGCCGGCCTACGTGATCTACACCTCGGGCTCGACCGGCCAGCCGAAGGGCGTCCTGACGCCGCACCGCGCGGTCGCGAACCTGCTCGCCTACATGCGCGAGACACCCGGCATGACCGAGGAGGACGTCATCGCCAACGTGGCCACGCAGGCCGTCGACCTGCCCGTGCCGGACTTCTACCTGACGCTGATGGTCGGCGCGCGGCTCGTCATGATCCCGCGCGACGCCACGATGGACGGCGTCGACCTGGCCGACTGGATGGCGCGCACGGGCGCGACGATCATGGCGGCCACGGCGACGACCTGGCAGCTGCTCGTCGACGCGGGATGGAAGGGAAGCCGACGCCTGAAGATCGAGGCCGGCGGCGAGGCGCTGCCGCGCGCGCTGGCCGAGGAGCTTCGCTCCCGCTGCGGGTCGCTGTGGAACGTGTACGGCCCGACCGAGACGACGGTCTGGTCCTCGGTGCTCGAGCTCGCAGCCGGGCGAGGGCTCGCCGCCGATCGGCGGCCCGCTCTGGAACACGACCTTCTACGTGCTCGACCCCAGCCGGCAGCCGCTGCCCGATCGGGGTTCCCGGCGAGCTCTACATCGGCGGCGACGGTCTGGCGCCCGGGTATCTGCACCGGCCCGAGCTGACGGCGGCAGAAGTTCGTCGCCGAACCCGTTCTCCTCCGAAGCGGGCTCGCGCCTCTACCGCACCGGCGACCTCGTGCGCTGGCGCGCAGGACGGCACGCTCGAGTATCCTCGGCCGCGTCGACCTGCAGGTCAAGCTGCGCGGCTTCCGCATCGAGCTCGAGGAGATCGAGGCGGTCCTCGACAGCCACCCCGACGTCGCCGGCGCGGCCGTGGTCGTGCGCGAGTTCGGTCCCGGCGACCAGCGCCTCGTCGCCTACGTCGTGCCGGTCGAGGGCCGGACGCGTCGACGTCGACGCCCTGCGCCGCATGTGCAAGACCAAGCTGGCGCCCTACATGGTGCCGTCGACGTTCATGGCGCTCGAGCGGTTCCCCACCACGCCGAACCGCAAGCTCGACCGGCGCGCGCTGCCCATGCCCGAGGGCGTCCGCCCCGACATGGCGGAGTCCTACGTGGCGCCCGAGACGCCGGTCGAGGAGACGCTCGCCTCGATCTGGCGCCAGGTCCTGGGCGTCGACCGCGTGGGCATCGACGACGACTTCTTCGACCTCGGCGGCCACTCGCTGCTCGCGGTGCGGATGCTGGCCGCTCGTCCAGGACAGCTTCGGCCTGGAGCTGTACCTCGGCAGCGTCTTTGACCACTCGACCGTGCGCGGGCTCGCCGCGATGATCGCGGCGCAGATGATCGGCGATGCGAGCGGCGACGAGCTGGACGAGCTGCTGGCCGAGCTCGACTCGCAGGAGCTCTGATGGCGATGCCGCCGGGCGGCGGTGGCGGCCGCAGCGCCACCGCGACGACCCGCACCGCGCTGAGCCGAGGTGCCGACGCCGTTCGTGCGGATCGACGCCGAGCGGCTGCGGCGCCAATGTGTCGGAGATGCAGGAGCGCGTGACCGGCCTCGGCGCGGCTCTGCGCCCGCACTTCAAGACGCACCGCACGAGCGCCGATCGCGCGGCTGCAGCTCGACCACGGCGCGGCCGGGCTCACGGTGGCCACCGCGGCCCAGCTGTCGCGTCGTGACCCGCGAGTTCGGCTGCCCGGTCCTCGTGTCGAGCCTGCTTCAGGTCGACGGCTGCCGCGGCGCCGGCGCTGGAGGCAGGCGTGCGCTGCAGGGCAGAGTGACGTTCGCCATCGACTCGGCTGATGTCGGTCGAGCGGCTGCGCGCCGCCCTTGGCAGCGACCTCTCGCCGCGCGGTGATGATCGAGGTCGATGCCGGCTGCCGGCGCACCGGAGTGCTGCCCGAGGAGTGTGCGGAGCTGGCGCGAGCCGCTGCGCGGACCGCGGCTTTCGCGTCACCGGCGTCTTCTCCTATCCGGGCCACTCCTACCTGCCGGGGAACTCGCGGGAGGCCGCCGAGCAGGAGCAGAGCGCCCTGGCCGCCGCCGCCCATGGGCTGGCCCAGGCGGGATTTGCCATCGAGCACGTGAGCGCCGGTTCCACACCGACGATGCCCTTTGCCCGCGGCGGCGTGGCGACGGAGTACCGGCCCGGGACCTACGTCTTCGGCGACCGTCAGCAGCTCAACCTGGGATCGGTGGAGCGCTCGCAGCTCTCGCTGAGGTGGTGGCGAGCGTCGTGGCGGTGCAGGGAGATCGCATCGTCCTCGACGCCGGGGGCAAGGCGCTCGGACGCGATGCTCCCCGCTGGCTGGAGGGCTTCGGCGAGCTGCTCGACCAGCCCGGGACGCTGATCACGCGGCTCTACGACCACCACGCGGTGATCGAGGGCTACGCCGGTCCCGCCGTCGCCGTCGGCGACCGCCTGTCGGTGTTGCCCAACAACGCCAACTCGGTGATGTCGCTGCTGCGCTCCGCCTGGCTGACCGAGCCGGGCGAAGTGGCCACCGCGCTGTCACCGCATCCCGACCGCTGAGAGCGGCCGAGGCGGCGCACGCCGCGCCGTCGGCCTCAGCGCGCTGGTCGAGGCGGCGCGCACGGCCTCGGCCAGCTTCTCCACCGTCGGTGCGGCAAGCAACGCCCGCAGCGGCACGTCGCCGTGCGAGCGGCGGATGCGCATGATCGCCTGGGTGGCCAGCAGCGAGTGCCCGCCCAGGGCGAAGAAGTCATCCATCACGCCGACCCGCTCGACGCCGAGCAGCTCCTGCCAGATGGCCACGATCTCCGCCTCGATCTCATCGCGCGGGGCCACGTACTCGCTCCCCCGCTCGGCCATCCCCTCGGCCGTGGCGGCCAGCGCGCGGCGGTCGACCTTGCCGCTGGGGGTCAGCGGCAGCGCCGGCAGCGTGGCGAAGACCGAGGGAATCATGTAGTCGGGCAGGCGGTGCGCGAGGAAGGCGCGGCAGCTCCTCGACCGACGGCGCGCTGGCCGCCACGAGGTAGGCGACGAGCTCGAGCGTGCCGCGGCCGTCGTCCTGCGCGGCCACCGCGGCCTGGGCCACGGCGGGGTGCTCGCGCAGCGCCGCCTCGATCTCACCCGGCTCGACGCGGAAGCCGCGGATCTTCACCTGTTCGTCCAGCCGGCCGAGGAACTCGATGCGCCCCGTCGCGCAGGCGCCGGACGCGATCGCCGGTGCGGTAGATGCGCTCGCCGGCCGGGCCGGTGGCAAACCGCGCCTGGTCCTCGGCGCGCCACGCTGACGTAGCCGGCGGCCACGCCGGCCCCGGCGATGCATAGCTCACCGGGCACCCCGGCGGGCAGCGGCTCGAGCCGTGCATCGAGCACGTACGCCGTCACCCCGGGCAGCGGCGTGCCGATCGGCACCGTGGCCGCATCGCTGCGCGCTGCGCTCTCCACGGCGTGCGTCAGGCAGCCGATGGTCGCCTCGGTCGGGCCGTAGTGATTGACCAGCCGACAGTCGGGCAGCGAGCTCGCGCACGCGCCCGGCCAGATCCCAGGACAGCGCCTCGCCGCCCACCAGCAGCCAGCGGCGCGGCAACGCGGCGGCCGCGTCGTCGCCGAGCAGCGCCCGCAGGTGCGAGGGCGTGATCTTGAGCGCGTCGAGGTGCTCCCCACCGAGCTCGCCGGCCAGCGATGCGGAGTCGGTGATGGCGGCCTCGCTGAAGACCTGCACGCAGCCGCCGCTGGCCAGGGTGGGGAAGATCGCCGTGTTGCCGAGGTCGGTGCTGATTGCGCTGACCAGCCCGAAGCGGAGCTCCGGGTCCTCCTCGATGCCGAGCCGCTCGATGATGCCGAGCGTGTACGCGGCGAGGTTTCCGTGCGTCACCTGCACGCCCTTTGGCGTGCCGGTCGAGCCGGAGGTGTACATCACGTAGGCCAGATCCTCCGGGCCGGTCGCCACCTCGGGCGGGGTCGTCCGGCCGGCCGCGATCGCCGCCTCGTCGCCGTCGATACACACCAGCGCCGCCTCGGGCTCGGGCAGGCGGTCGGCCAGCGCGGTCTGACTGACGATCACGCGAACGCCGCACTCGTGCAGCTGGTGCTCGAGCCGCGCGCGTGGGTGCTCGGCGTTCAGCGGCAGGTACGGCGCGCCGGACTTGAGGATGCCCAGCAGCGCCACGAACATCTGCGGCGTGCGGTCGAGGCAGACCCCGACGGGCGTGCTGAGCGTCCCCGTTCAGCTCGCGCAGATGGTGGGCGAGCTGGTTGGCGGCCCGGTCGAGCTCGCCGTAGGTGAGCGCGTCAGCGGCGCCGGCGGCCGCGGCCCGCTCGGGCGAGCGGGCGGCCACGCGCTCGAAGAGCTGGTGGACAGGCACGTCGGTGGCGCGGCGCAGCTTCGCGGCTGCGAGCCTGCGCCAGCAGTTGATCGCGCTCGGCGGCGTCGCTCAGCGCCAGCGCCATGATCGGAGCCTGCAGGTCGTCCACCACGGCGGCCAGGACGCGCTCGTAGCGGGCCACGAGCGCCTGGGCATCCGCCCGATCGAACGCCTCCGGGTCGTAGCGCAGCTCGCCCGATGAGCTCCCCACCGTGCGCGCGCAACGACAGCTCCAGCGCCAGCCGCTCGCGCGCGCCGCGCAGGGCGAGCAGCTCGCCGCCCGCGGCGCACCCCGTCGTGGAAGGCGAAGCCCGTGCCGGCCGCGTTGGTCAGCGCGGTCAGCTGCTCGGCCGTGGCGTGATCCTGCCAGCGCACCGCCGCCGCCCGTTCGCGGCGCACCTGATCGAGCAGCTCGGCACCGGTGGTGTCCGGGCCGGCCTGAGTGCGGATCGCTCCCCGCTGGCGGTAGGGTCCGATCGCCCCGGCCAGGTCGCCCTGCCCGCGTCCGTCCACGCGCCCGGCCACGAGCAGCTCGTCGCTGCCGGTGAGCCGCAGGAGCAGCGCATGCCAGGCCGCCTCCAGCAGTTCGCCGGCGGCCGCGCCGGCAGCCTGCGCGGCGCTCGCCACCGTCTCGGCGCTCACCGCGGAGCAGCCGGATGGGCAGGCTCTCGACGGCTCCCGGCATCGGACGGGCGGGCCAGACCGAAGAGCATCGGCAGCGGCTCGGGCAGAGCCTCCATCCGCTCCTTCCAGACGGCCACGCCCTGAGCGTCGGCGGGTTCCTCGCCCGTGAGCATCTGGTGGCGCCATTCCGCGTAGTCGGCGTACTGCAGCGGCTCGTCGCCGGAGCTCTGGCCGCCGGTCAACTCGGTCAGCAGCGCGAGCAGCGACTCCTCGTCGGCCACACCGGCCGCAGCGCTCAGCACCAGTACCTGGGGCCCCGTCGGCCCGCGCCGCTCGAGCAGGCATGCCCGCAGGACCGGCCCGCCTCGGCGTCGATGCCGGCGGCTTCGTCAGCCAGCACTGCGTCGAGCCTGGCGTCCGGTCGGTGCGAGGACGCCGGATCCAACTGCTCGGCGATCACCTGCTGCGCGCCACGCATCCCGGGCGGCGTCTGCAGCCGCGTGCGGAGAATCTCATGGCGGCCCACCAGCGCCGCCAGCCGCGACTGCAGGGTCGCCTGGTCCAGTTCGCCCGGTCAGCGCCAGCGCGACCTGCACGGCGTTGCCGCGTTCGAGCACCAGCGGTTGCGCCTGCTGCGGCGAGAGCCGGAAGCCGACTGTCTCCGGCGAGGTTTCCTGCATCAAAAATCTCCTTACCGCCTCGTTGCCCCTTACGCGCAGCCGCACCGTCGGCTGTCCGGCCGGGCAGCTGCCCGCCGCTCGTTCTCTCAGATGCTACTGGCCGCGGCGCTGCCGGGGAATGCGCGCGCCGCCGCCTCCTCGCGCGCGGCGAGGTCCTCGAGCGTGTCCCGCAGGCTGCCCGAAGCCTCACGCCCGGCGCCCAGCGCCAGGGTCGCCTGCATGATCAGTGGCGCGATGTGGCCCCAGCGCTTGGCCAGCGGCTGCATGTGCTCGCTCACCCAGGCGGCCAGATCTCCGTCCGCCGTCGGTCTCGGCCACCGAGGCCGCCCGGCGGGTGAGAAACGCGCGGTGGCGGCCGATCGACCACAGGTCGTCGGCCTGCGCGTACGCGCGCCTGATCCTGGCCGTGCTCGCGGAAGTGGGCGGCGAGCAGGCGGATCGCGTCGGGGCCGACCCATCGGTGTCAAGCCGAAGCATCGGCGCCGAGCGTCGAGCCACCGCGGCGTCAAGCCGGCGTCGACGCACGAACCACTGCCACGGGCGGGTGTCCGAGTGGACCGGACGGCTCACCGAAGGCGAAGACCTCCCGCAGCGCCAGCACCGGGTCCTCACGGGGCAGGGCGGGCAGCAGCTCGCCCAGCTCCTCGCGCGCCACCGGGCGCCGGTCCGCCTGCTGCACGCCGAGCTCGTTGCGGCAGGCGAAGGGATCGAGCACCTCGGGCGCATCCGCGGTGCCGGCCAGCACGTACCAATGCGGCACGTGGCGGCGGCCGTGGGCGACGTGCCAGGGCAGGTTGAAGCCGTCGCCGGCGACGATCACGCGGCCGCTGCGCTCGAGCTCGGCGAGCACGCCCTCGGCCGCCTGCGCCGCGCCGTCCGCTGCTGCCCGCGCGGGCCAGGCCCAGGCGCGCCTGGAGCCCAGGCTCGAAGTGGCTGAAGCCGAAGCGCTGGGCCCCGTCACGGACCAGGGCCAGCCACAGACCGGCGTTGATGAGCCGCGGCCACGGCGGCGCCGTCCTCCCCCAGCGCCGCCCACGTGGCCAGCGCGGAGCTGTAACAGGTGTAGCTGTCGCTGTAGGCGCTGAGCGCCTCCCACACGTCGGCGCGGTCCACTGGCACGCTGCTCATGGAGCTCACCGCCTCCCGGATTGCGGGCTCGAGCACCGTCAGTCCCGGCGCCAACGGCTCTGCGGCCAGCCGCTGGACGGTCCACAGCGCGACCTCATCGCTGTCGGCGGCGTCGATCCGGCCGCTCGGCGTGCTCGTCATCGCGGTCAGCATCCGCGGCGGGCGCACGACGACCGTGCGCAGGCGCGGGTGGGCGGCGCCGACCCAGGCCGCCAGGCCTTCGAGCGCTCCCTTGGCGGCCACGTAGTGCGGCCATTCGCGGGGCGGGGCGGCCAGCGCCGATGACGAGCAGATCGCCACCCAGCCCGACTCCGGGTCCAGGCGCGGCAGCAGCGCCCCGAGCGGGGCCGCGGCCAGCCGCACGCTCTGGCCGACGTAGTCCGCGAGCGCGACGGCCGAGCTCGCGGTGAGCGCCGAGCGGCACGGGCGGCAGAGCCGCGCTCAACACGAGCCCGGCGAGCGGCTCGGTCAGGCGCTCGGCCAGCTCGGCGCAGGCGGCAGGATCAGCGGCGTCGAGCTGGACCAGGTGCAGACGATCTCGCGCCGGCCCGGCCAAGCCGCGCAGTCGCTCCGCGCGGGCCCGGGAGGTCGCGTAGGCGACGGTCACCTCGTGGCCGCGGGCCAGCAGGGCCAGCGACAGCGAGGCGCCGAAGCCACGGCTTCCACCGATGACCACCACCGGTCCCTCCCTCCCTTCAACCGGAGCGTCAAGCCCGAGGACGTGCGGATCGGGATCCGGCGCGACCGGTAGCGCGAAGCACTCGATCGTGGCGGTGGCGGCGCCGCCCGGGCTGCCCAGGTGGCCGCCCACGATCAGGCGCCCGGTCCGGTCGTCGAGCTCGCGCAGCACGAGCCGGTGGCTCCCGGCGGCCGGCGCCGGACGCGTCGGCCTCGAGCGCCAGGGTCAGGCCGGAGAAGAGCGAGTTCAGCCCGGGCACCTCCATCCCGACCACGTAGCTCGCCCAGGCCAGGCCCTCCAGCAGCACCGGTTCGACGCGGTCCGCCCCGAGCGCAGCGGCGATCTGGCCGAGCTCGGGCCCGGGGGACCAGGCGCCGGCCACGGCGTAGCCCGGCTCGAGCGGGGGCTCGGCCGGCGTGGTCCGTTGCGCCGTCAGGCCCCCACCTGGTCCGGCGACGGTGAGGGGCTCACGTTCGGCTGGGCCGTGGGCGCGCGTCTGCACGCGGGCCAGGGTCCGCCCGCGCGCGGTCAGCCGCACCTCCCAGGCGTCCGGCTCCCGCGGCGAGGGGATCACCGCGAGCTCCCCGCCCGCGCCGACCGGCAGCGGACCGGCGAAGCTGGCCCGCAGCGAGCGCACGGCGGCCTGGGCCTCCGGGGCCAGCGCCCCCAACATGCCAATGACGACCAGCGCTCCGTGGACGATCGGGCCCGCCGAACGCGGTCGCCGCCGCGAACTCCGGCATCGACATGCAGCGGGTTGGCGTCGCCACTGGCCCGCGCGAAGCGCTCCACCTCGGCGGCGGTGAAGCGCAGCTCAGCTGCCATGCGCGAGGACCATCGACTTGAGCGAGCCGACGGTCTGCTGCTCGAGCAGCGCCGCGTCGGGCAGGCGAACGTCGAAGCGGCTCTCGAGCTCGTGCACGAGGCGGATCTGGGCCAGCGAGTCCCACCCCTCCACGGCCGACGGCCCATCGTCGTCGCTCAGCTCGACTCCCCAGCCGAAGATGTCCTCGAGCACCTCGGCAAAGGCGCGTTCGAATGTCTCGTCTCGGTTCATCGCTCGTCCCGGATGTAGTCGCTCGCAATCGGGCCCGTTGGCGGCCAGGTCGTATTCCCAGCAGTGCTCGCCGTCGGCCGGCTCGAAGCCCAGCCGAGGGTAGAGGTCGGCGACGAGCGAGTTGCGCGGGCCGGGGACGTAGATGCCACGCAGGCGCTGGAACCCGAGCTCGAGCGCGCGCCGCCCGAGGTGCGAGATCAGATGGATCTCGGCCGTGCGGCCGATCACGCGGCAGCTGAGCAGCAGCGTGTCGATCGTGGCCGTCTCGGCGTCGTCCTCGCTGCGGCGCAGCAGGCCGAGGCCGATGAGGCCATGGCGGGCGAAGCGGTCCTCGAGCTCGAGCGTGACGCAGACGCTGCCATCCTCGCCGGCCACGCGCTCGATCTCCTCGCGCGTGCGACGGTTGAGCGTCAGGTTGAACTGGTTGGTCTTCTGCGTGAGCTGCGCGGCGCGGTCGATCGATGCCTGGTCGAGCGGGCGAACCTGCGCCCGCATCTCCAGCGAGCGCCAGAAGTCCTCGAGCGAGGCCGCCGCGCCCGACAGCCGCGCCGCCTCGGCGCGGGCCGCGTAGGAGCGCTGGCGCTCGAGGTCCTCCGCGGAGAGCGAGCTGAGCTCCAGGCGCACGCTCGCCGCACAGCCGCCGCACGCGCTCCGACGGCGGCACGTCGAGCGTCACGGTCGTGATCTCCGGCAGGGCCGCGGCCACCTCGGCGCACTCGGCCGGGTTGTCGTCGGCGAAGACGATGGCGTCCAGGCCGATCCCGAGCGTCTGGGCGATCTCGGCCAGCTGCTCGGACTTGGGCCGCCAGTCGGCCACGAACGCGGCGAAGTCCGAGAGCTTCAGCCGCATCGCCGGGTTGCGCTCGAACGGCTCCTGCGCCGCCTCCAGGTCGTTCTTGGAGGCGACGGCGAGGATCAGCCCGCGCCGGCCCAGCGCGGCCACGTACTCCTGAAAGGCGCTGTAGGCCTCACCCTCGGGGCCCTCACCCGACGACGATGCCGTCGAGACCGTCGTCTCCGATGACCCCGCCCCACAGCGTGTTGTCCAGGTCGACGACCAGGCACTTCGCCGCGAGCCCCTGATCGGCCGCGAGCACGGCCGCCGTCTCGCGGGCCAGCAGCGCCAGCGCTTCGGCGCCGTAGGGCTGGCGGGCGCCGAACCACAGGCGCGGATCCTCCCAGCTGTGCCTTGCCCATCCGGGCGGCGAGCCGTTCGACGTCGACCAGCAGAGTCTGCGACCCGGCCTCGGCGGCCAGCCGGCGGTTGAGCTCGCGCACGAGCGAGACCCGCGATCCCGGCAGGCGCGCGGAGAGATGGCCGAGCGGCGTCGCGTCCGGGACGGCGAAACCGTGCTGCACCACACGCGCAGAGAGCCGGTCGCGGCAGCGCTCGCCACAGCGCCGTCCAGCGCGCCGCCGCCTCCTCCAGCAGGGCCTCGGGATCGTCGGCGAGTTCCGGGAAGCCGAGGTCGGCCGTCGTCGGTGCGATCAGTACGTGCGTGGGCGCGAAGCCGAGCAGCGGGCTGTCCGCGCCGAGCAGCTCCTGCTCGAGCTGCCCGTAGGGCGCGGCATGGATCTCCGCGTCGATCCGCAGCGCCAGCAGGGCCAGGCGCAGGTGCTCGCGCAGCTCGGCGGACTCGTAGGTGCAGAGAACGGCCAGGCGGATGCTGCGTGCGGTGGGCGGCGAAAGCCCTGCCGCGCGCCGGCGGCGAGCACATTGCGCGCGGCGTTCCAGGCCGCGGGAGCGTCGTCGACCAGCAGGTCGGCCGTGGCCGAGCGCCAGGCCTCCTCGAAGCGACCGGCCTTCACCAGGGCGCGGATATCCGGTTCCGCGTGTGTGTTGTTCGAGGTCTGCATCGATTCCAGCCCCCGGCGAGCCATCCGCGCTCGCCCTGTGCCAGCTCCGGGGCGCTTTCCGTGCCCCCCCGAGTGCACGCAATTGTACGGCCTGAGCGGTCACCTTTGCAGGGCTGCTCCCACGCTCCAGAGCGGAGTTGACAGAGCTTCCCCAACGCTGGAAAGCTGCTCGCCAGCCGGTACCATGCCGCCATGGGGCGATTCCAAGGAATGGACAGGGGCGTTGTCGCACGATGCGCTCGCAGCCCCGCCACGCGGCTTCAGCGAGACGATTGCAGAGATCTGGCGAGGAGCTGCTCGGAGCTCGAGCAGCTGGGCGCTCGACGAGGACTTCTTCGAGCTCGGCGGCGACTCGCTGGCCGCCGTGCGGATGCTGGCCGCGGTCGAGGACCTGCTGCTCGCGCAGGTCAGCTTCCTCGACTTCATCGACCAGCCGACGGTTGCGTGCGCTGGCGCGACGCGGTCGCAGCAGACCCGCGGTCAGACGCCGCCCGTGCGGCCCGGTGCTCGAGCGACGGTGCGGCCGCCGGAGCCGGCGCCGCTGCTCCTTCGCGCAGGAGCGCCTGTGGTTCGTCGATCAGCTCGCCGGCAGCACCGCCGCCTACAACGAGTCCCTCGGCGCGCGGATCCGCGGCCCCCTCGACGTCGCCGCCCTCGAGTCGCGCGACTCCAGGAGCATCGTGCAGCCGCCACGAGGCGCTGCGCACCGCCGTTCAGCGTCGAGGATGGGAGCCCGGTGCAGCTCGTCGACGCCGAGGCGGCAGTCGAGCTCGAGTCGCATCACCTGATCGCGGCACCGCGGATCCCGAGCCGAGCTGCGCCGCGTCACCGAGATCTCGCCTCGCGGCCCGTTCGATCTCGCGCGCGGGCCGCTGATCCGCGCGCAGCTGATCGCGACTCGGGCCCGAGGACCACGTCGCTGCAGACTCGTCTTTCACCACATCGATCTGCGACGGCTCTCGCACGTCGTCGTGCTGCGGGAGCTGGGTGACCTCTACCGGGCCGCCGCCGGGGGCACGACCCGCAGCCGCCGCCGAGGCCCCGCTGCAGTACGCCGACTTCGCGCGCTGGCAGCGCGAGCGGCTCAGCGGGCGAGGCGCTGCGAGCAGGCCGTCGCGCCGTGGGCGCGAGCGACTGCCGGCATCGCCCGCGGCGATCGACCTCCCCACCGACCATCCGCGGCCACCGATCTCGACCTACCGGGGCAGCCGCCGCCAGTCTCGGCTGAGCGCCGGCACGAGCGAGCGCATCCGGGCGTTCGCGCGCGCCCGAGGGAACGACGACCCCGTTCGCGACCCTGCTGGCCGGCTTCGACGTCGTTGCTGGCCCGCTACTGCGGGCCAGGACGACGATCATGGTCGGATCGGCCACCGCCGGGCCGGGACCGGCCCGAGCTCGAGGACGCTCATCGGCCTGTTCGCCAACACCGTCGCGCTGCGCAATGACGTCTCGGGCGACCCCAGCTTCCGCGAGCTCCTGCGCCGCGTGGGTCGGATCATGCTCGCGCCGTCGCGCACCAGCAGGCGCCGTTCGAGCGGCTGGTGGCCCAGCTCGGGCAGCAGCCCGACCTCAGCCGGCACCCGGTCTTCCAGGTCTTCTGGCCGACGTCGGCCGCGGGCGCGCTGCCGATCTCCCGGGCGCCGAGCCCTTCCAGGTGAGCCCGGCAACGCGCGCTCCGACCTGACGCTGTGGGTCGAGGAGGGCCGGACGGGCTACGAGCTGGAGTGGGAGTACAGCACGGACCTGTTCGAGGCCGATCCACGATCGAGGCCCTCGAGCGCCACTTCATCCACCTGCTCGAGGCCGCGCTCGAGGAACCCGACCGCCAAATCGATGAGCTGCCGATGCTCGACACGGCCGAACGCGACCAGCTGCTCGGCGCCGTCGCGGCCGGCCGCAGCCCGATTATCCCGTCGCCTGCATGCACGAGCTGTTCGAGCAGCAGGTGGCGAGCGCCGGCCCGACGGCCCGCCGTTCTGTTCGACGGCGCCGCACTCTCATACGCGCGAGCTGAACGAGCGCGCCAACCGCTCGCCCACCGCCTGCGCGAGCTCGGCGCCGGCCCGGAGACGCTCGTGGCGCTGTTCCTCGAGCGTTCGCTCGATCTGGTCGTCGCGATCCTCGGCGGTGCTCAAGGCCGGCGGCGCCTACGTCCCGCTCGATCCCGACATACCCCGCCGACGCGGGTCGCGTTCGTGCTCGGCGACACAGCCGCGCCGGTACTGCTCGACCGCAGAAGCGACTGGTCGATCGCCTCCCCGACCACGGCGCCAGCGTCTCTGCCTCGACGCCGAGCGAGCCTAGGCTCTGGAGCACTGAGTCCGGACAATCCGGTGCCGCTGACCACGCCTGAGAACCTCGCCTACGTGATCTACACCTCGGGCTCGACCGGTCGACCCAAGGGCGTCCAGGTCGAGCACCGCCAGGTCGCGCGGCTGTTCACCGCGACCGACGCACTGGTACGGCTTCGGCCCCGGCGACGTGTGGATCCTGCCTGCACTCCTACGCCTTCGACTTCACGGTCTGGGAGCTGTGGGGCGCGCTCGCCTACGGCGGGCGGCTCGTGGTCATCTCCCCGCTGTGGACGACGCGCTCGCCCGAGGCGCTTGCCGCGCTGATGCACCGAGCAGCAGGTCACCGTGCTGAACGCCACGCCGAGCCTGTTCGTGGTCGGTACAGGAGGAGCTGCTCCGCAGGTCGCCGACCGACTCGCGCTGCGCTACGTCGTCTTCGGTGGCGAGGCGCTGCAGCCGGCCTCCCTGCGCCCCTGGTTCGACCGCTTCGGTGACGAGCGGCGCCGCAGCTCGTGAACATGTACGGCATCACCGAGACCACGGTCCACGTCGACCTATCGGCCGATCGCGGCGGCGGACTGCGACGGTCGACGCAGAGCCCGATCGGCGTGCCGATCCCCGACCTCTGCGCTGCACCTGCTCGATCCCGCACGGCGCGCCGGTGGCCGATCGGCGTGGCCGGCGAGCTCTACGTCGGCGGCGCGGGCGTCGCGCGCGGCTACCTGAACCGGCCCGAGCTCACCGCCGAGCGCTTCGTGCCGAACCCGTTCGGGCCCGGCCGCCTGTATCGCACTGGCGACGTGGCCCGGCGCGCTGGCCGACGGCGAGCTCGAGCTTCCGCGGCCGCATCGACGACCAGGTCAAGGTCCGCGGCTTCCGCATCGAGCTGGGCGAGGTCCAGGCGGCCATCCGCGACCTGCCCGGCATCGCCGACTGCGCGGTCATCGGCGTCGACGCTGGCGCCCGGGGATACGCGGCTGGCCGCCTACGTCGTCCCGGCAACGGCCGCCGCAGCAGGGCGAGGCGCTGACCGCGGCCGTGAGCGCGCGCTCGAGCAGCGGCTGCCCGAGTACATGGTGCCCGGCCTCGATCGTCGCCTGGAGCAGCTGCCGCTGACCGCGCAACGGCAAGACCGACCGCAAGGCGCTGCCCGCACCGACGTGGGAGGCCAGGCCGCGGCAGCCGGCACGGAGGCGCCGCGGACGCCCACCGAGCGAGCTGATCGCGGAGATCTGGTCGCGAGGTCCTCGGTGTCGAGCGCGCCCGGTCGCCAGGACAACTTCTTCAACCTCGGCGGTCATTCGCTGCTCGCCGCCCGCGTGGTCACGCAGGTCCGCCGCCGGCTCGGCGTCGATCTCTCGGTGCGCGCGGTCTTCGAACAGCCGACGCTGGCCGGCTTCGCCGCCTACGTCGACTGCGCTGCGCAGGGAAGGCGAGCCACCCGCGAGGCCGAGAGCAATTTGGTGCCCGCGGCGCCGAGGACATGTCAAGCACCGCCGATCGCGGGGATGGGCGCGGCGCCCCGGCAAGCTTCCAGCAGGCCTCGCTGCTGTTCTTCGAAGCCCTGGATCCCGGCAGCTCGATCTACAACGCGCCGCTGGCCTTTACGTCGCCGTGGCCAGCTCGACCTCATCGCGCTGCGCACGGCGCTGCGGGGTCTGATCGATCGCCACGAGGCGCTGCGGACGGTGTTCGATTGGGGCGAGGGCGAGGTGCGCGCGACAGGTCGTGCTCGACGAATGGGAGCTCGAACTCGAAGAGGTCGACCTCACGCGGGTGGCGCCGGACCGAGGCCCGGCGGAACTCGAGCGTCTGCTCCGCGAGCACGCCGCGCGGCCGTTCGACCTGCGCCACGACCTGATGTTGCGCGTCACGCGTGTTCCGCCTCGGTCCGCTCGGCCACGTCATCCTGCTGGCCTCGCACCACATCGTGCTCGACGCCTGGGCGGTCGAGGTGCTCTACCGCGAGCTCGGCGCGCTCTACGCGGCGGCGCTGAGGCGCCGCGAGCCCGATCTGCCACCGCCGTCGCTGCAGTACCGGCAGTTCGCCGTGCGCCAGCGCGAGCGCCTGAGCGGTCAGCGGCTCGAGCGCGAGCTCGACTTCTGGCGCGCCCAGCTGGCCGGCGCGCCCGCGATGCTCAGCCTGCCCACCGACCGCCCGCGACCGGCCGAGCAGACCTTCGCCGGCGACACGCTGCACGTCGAGCTGCCCGCGGACGTCGCGGAGCGTCTGCGCCAGGTCTGCCAGGCCCTCCAGCTGACGCCCTACATGCTGCTGCTCGGGGTCTTCGCGGCGCTGCTCTACCGGCGCACCGGCGACGACGACATCCTCCTCGGCGGGCCGATGGCCGGCCGCGCCGATCCCGACCTCGAGTCGCTCGTCGGCTTCTGCGCGACGACCAACGTCGTGCGCGTGCGCCTGGGCGGAAACCCGCGCGCTGGCGCGAGCTGCTCGAGCGCGGTGCGCGAATCGGTCCTGGCCTCCTACGAGCACCAGGAGGTTCCGCTCGAGCTCGTTGTCGACGCGGTCCGCCCGGAACGCGTCCCCGGCGTCAACCCGCTGTTCCAGGTCAACTTCCGCGTCCGCGTCGGCCTGCCGCCGGTGCCGGAGCTGACGGGGCCTGCGCACGAGCGCCGTGCCCGTGGAGCTGCCGCATGCTCGCTTCGACCTCGCCGCCGAGCTGCATGTCGGCGAGCAGGCTGATCGCCGCCCAGTTCAACTACAACACGGCGCTGTTCGATCGCTCGACGATCGAGGCGCTGGCCGACGACTTTGACGCGCTCCTGCACCAGGTCCTCGCCGACCCCGATCAGCGGTTGCTGGCCTTCGCGCTCCCGGAGCGCGTCGCGGTGAGCGCGGTCGACGGGCTTCAGGGCGACGCGGCCCGCCGGCGGAATCCGCGGCTTCCGACGCGCCGTCAGCCGCTGAGACTCAGCCCCTGACGCTGGCGCGGATCGGTGGGCGCTCGGTCATACCGGGTCCTCCCAGCCGAAGTCACGGCCGACGAGCTCATAGAGCCGCTCGTTGTGCGGGCGGAAATACTCGGTCAGCTGCGCACGGTCCGCCGGAGCGATCTCGCTGTAGGCGGCGGTGTGCAATGGCTTCAGATCCGCGTAGCGATGCGGGCGCACCCCGAGGAAGCTGTGCACTCCGTCCAGCACCGTCTGGGGATCGCGCGAGAGCTCCTCCAGGCTGAGGAAGTGGAACTGCTCGCGCGGGTAGACGGCCAGCCAGCGCTCGAGCTGCTCGGCGTAGCGGCTGCGCAGCAGGTAGGACCAGCAGCCGATGGGCCAGCTGTTGTACCGCGGATCGGCGGCCAAGCGCGCGTGCTCGGGCGCGAGCCGCTCCTCCTCCGCCGCCACCGCGGAGGCGAAATCGAGCGTCTCCTCGTTCTCGCGGCAGGACATCTGGTACTGGGAGTAGGCGCGGTCGACCGGATTGCGCATGGCCACCAGCAGCTTGGCCTGCGGCAGCAGAGCCACCATCCGCTCCGGCACCCAGGGATGGGACAGGTAGGACGGACTCGCCTCACCGGTGATGAACGGGTGACCGTGCTCAGTCGTGAATGCGGCGCGCTCCGCCGCGCGGGGGAAATGGCTGCGATACCAGTTCGGACCCGCGAAAATAGTTGTAGTCGAAGAAGTGCACTTCCTTCTTCGACGCCGGCGCGATGTCCGGGTGGCGGCGCAGCCAACCGTACAGGCTCGTCGTACCCGCCTTGGCGGCGCCGATGATCACAAAGTCCGGCAGCAGGCGTCCCCGCCCGGGGCTGGTGCCCGTGGCCGTCCGCGCGTCATGGATCCCCCGTACCAGCGTCTGGTAGACCGGCCGGGGCAGCCGGCTGCGGGCCCGCATGTCGAGCTCGGCGAGCAGCTGTTCGGCCCGGTTGGGCGTCTGCCGTCGTCAGCGCACTGGGGGGAGCGCTGGCGCTCACGCCGGTGCCCGCCTGGCCGGCCACGCCCCCCGGCTCATCGGATCGGTTCGTCGACATGCCTCAGCTCAGCCCAGCTCAGCGCTTTGGATGGAACTTGTATTCCTTGGTCTGCAGGCTCCCGTGTGCTGCGGGAACAGCAACCGCGCACCCTGCACAGCCGCCGTCAGGTGCTCGTGGTGGGCCAGCGCGATGCGCAGGCTCTGCGCCTCGCCCCTGGTCAGCACGATCCTGAATTGCTGGAAGCGCCCGGGCTGAGCCTGCGCCGGAGTTCCCGTCGTCCAGTGAATCCCGCCGTTGCCGATCTGGACGGCGAAGAACGCGTCGACGATAGGCGCCGACGTTGCTCTTGACCGACGCCAAGACGTAGCCGTGCCGCACCAGAGGCTGCCCGGGCGAGAACTTGACCGCCAAAGTCACCTTGGTTCCGGCTGCGACGATCCGGGCCGACGGCGCCGAGGACGCGGAGGCTCGAGCCGTTGCGGTTGGTGGCCACGACCTGCAGCCTCAGGGTGTGCCCGAGGTCCTGTTGGCTCGTCTTGTAGACGGTGCTGCGGGCACCGCGGATGGCCGCGCAGGCACCCCCGTGCGCGTTGCAGCGCAGCCACTGGGCCTTGATCGTCGGCCAGCTGGGCCGCTCCGTAGGCCGAGGCCGCCAGCGTCGACCAGGTGCCCCCGAAGGCCACCAGCCGCTCGCCGACCTTCATCGTGCCGGTGACCGCGGGCGTGCCTTCAGCTTGGGCACCTGGCAGTACGCCGGAAGCGTGCCGCCCACCGGACCGCAGGCCGCGACCACGGGCGTTGCCGCTGAGGTGGCGGTCGCCGAGCCGACGGTGTTGGAGGCCGTGACCACCACACGCAGCGTGTTGCCGATGTCGATGGTCCCGACCGTGTAGGTGGCGCCGCTGGTGTTCAGGCCCACGCATGACGTGCCCTGCGCATTGCAGCGCTGCCACTGGTAGCTGTAGGAGGTGGGACTTCCGTCCAGCTGCCGGTGCTGGCGGTCAGCGTGCCGCCCACCGCGGTGCTTCCGGTGACCAACCGGCAGGGCGGTGTTGACCGGCGTGGCGGGCGGGGCCTGAATCGTCCACGTGTAGCTCGCCGTGTTGGTGTTGCCGGCGGCGTCCGTGGACTGCACGCTGAAGCTGTGCTGGCCCAGGGCCAGACCCCCGTACTGCTGGCTGGTCAGCGTGGTGCAGGGCGCGTAGGCGCTGCCGTCGAGGCTGCAGGCCACCGTCGAGACGGTGTCAGCCGTGGCGAAATTGAAGTTCGCCGAGGTCGAGTATGTCGTCGTGGCCGGCTCGGTGGTCGGATCGATCGCGGGCGTGTCGGTACCGGATCGAGCTGGATCAGGGAGATCGTGCCCGTGTTCTTCTGGGCGCTGTTGCCAGGGGCCGGGATATGCCGGGTTCGGGTATATGTAGTTCTGTTCGGCCGGAGAGATACGGGGAGGAGGCGACCACGTACTCGCTGCCCGAGATGTTCATCAGGTCCAGGCCTGTCGTCGACTGCAGATAGGCGGTCGATATGACCGAGGTGATCACATAGGGAGCGGCCGGGTTGCTGATGTCCATCGGCGTGACCGCGGCCACGCCGCGGGCCGAGACATAGGCGAAGTCGCCGGAAACGCGAATCCGGTAGCCCTGGCTCAGGCCGATGGCGTTGATCGTTCTGACGACCGTCGGGTTGGCCGGGTTGGAGATGTTGACCACCGTCAGCGTGCCCTGACCCGCGTGTTGGTGTTCTGATTGACCACATAGGCGTAATTGCCCTGGATCGCCACGTCAGCCGGCGAGGGGAAATCGGCGCGTGCTGGCCAGCGAGGTCACCACCGCGGGGCTGGCCGGGTTGGAGATATCGACCACGGTGAGGGCATCGCCGTAGAACGACGTGACATACGCGTAATTGCCCGACACCGCCACCGAGGTCGGATGGTCCAGGTCGTTGACGAACCCGCCCGCGTTGTTGGCCACGGTGCCGGTCAGCGTGGGCGAACCCGGCGCGCTGAACGTTGATCACGGCCAGGTCGTTGCCGACCGTGGGGTTCGGGCAGGGCTGGCCGCTCAAGCACCCCTGCGCCGCCACCAGCGCGTAGGGGGTCCCGCCGATCGTGCGCGACGGTCACCCCGTAGGCCCCGAACAGGGCGGTGCCGGCGTCGCTGACGCCGTTAGAGCCGCCACCGTCGCTGGTGTCCTGAATCGAGCCCAGGTACGCCGGAGTCGTGGGGTCGGTCGAGACGTCGAACAGGCGTCAGCGCGTTGCCGGTCCCGTTGTCATTCGTACACCCGGTGAAATCGGCGGGCTCCGGGACAGGATCCGTTCTCGTTCTTGCTGGCGACGTAGGCGATGCCACCGAAGATGTTGACCGTGTCGGCGCCGTCCAGCTGGGTGCCAGGACGGCGAACCCCCGTTGAGGAGCGCCGGGGCCTCAGGTCGGACGTCCCGCCGCCGCTCACCTGAATCGCCGTCAGCTCATTGGAGTAATACGAGGGGGTGTAGGCGTACCAGTTACCGCCCACGTTCTCCGCGGCCACGCTGACCGTGCCCGACGTCAGGCCGGTGGCCGCGTTCGTGTCCCGGGCGAAGCCGACCAGCGCCGGCTGCGTCGAAGCCGCGGCCTGACCGCCACCCCACACCCGAGCGTGGCCACGATCGCCAGCGCCAGCGTCACCACAAACCTCTTCATCCTTGCCCCCATCATTCCTGCCCTTGCCATCTACCTCAAGTATCCCAAGTTTTTGCCTGCAATCACAAGGCTAGCTGCGCTGCGATGACGTTTCGTTGCAATCTCGCTTGTGCCCGAGTACAGCCGCGCGGCCAGCGCGTCGCGGACGTCCCGCTCACACCCGGTCTCGGTCATGTAGCCGGCCCCGCCGTGGATCTGCACGCGTCGCCAGGCTCGACTGGACCAGCGCCTCGCTGATGTGCAGCTTGGTCATCGCCGCATCCAGGTCGGTGGCCGCGTCCGCCGTCGAGCAGCCCCGCGATGCGCTGGAGCATCAGGTGCGATGTCTCGAGCCGCAGCTTCATGTCCGCGATCGGGTGGGAGATGGCCTGGAACTTGCCGATCGGGCTGCCGAACTGCTCGCGCTCGCGCGCGTAGCGGACGCAGCGCTCCAGCTGGCGCTGCATCGTGCCCACGGCCGGCGCCAGGATCAGCGAGCGCTCCCAGCGCATCGAGTGGTTGAAGATCACCATGCCGGCCCCCTCGCTGCCCAGCAGCGCGTCGGACGGGATCTCGCAGTCGGACAGGAACAGCTCGCTCATGTGCGAGCTGCGCAGGCCCATCTTCTGAAACGGCGGCCCGATCTCGAGCCCGGGCGTGCCGCGCTCGATCAGGAAGCACGCACAGTCCGGCGAACCCGAGTGACGCGGTCGGTGGTGGCGAAGACGATGAACAGGTCGCTGTCGGGCGCGTTGGTGGCGTAGGTCTTGGATCCGTTGAGCACCCAGCCGGTGTCGGTCCGCCGCACGCGTGGTCTGCAGCGAGAACGCGTCGGACCCGGAGCCGGGCTCGGAGATCGCGTGGGCGGCGATCAGTGAGCCGTCGCACATGCGCCGGCAGATAGCGGCGCTTCTGCTCCTCGCTGCCGAAGCGCACGATCGGCGTCTCGCACGCCCACATCTGGGCGCCCAGCGAGAAGAGCAGGCCGTTGTCGGCACAGCCGTAGCCCGAGGCCCTGCATGGCCGCGGCGATGGTCACGGCCGGGGCGCCGACCCCGCCGTACTCCTCGGGGACCGGCAGACCCTGGATGCCGATCTCCGCGCACCGGCGCCACCCCTCGGCGTGGAAGATCGCGTCGCGGTCGCGCTCGGCCAGCCCGTCATTGAGCACGTCCGGCGGCGAACTCGGCGACCGAGCGCTTCAGCGTCGCGCTGCTCCTCGTCGAGCCCGTCCGGTCGCGGCGGGATCGCCGCGTCGCCGATCAGCCGGGCCATCAGAGCACCGGTGAGGGCACCAGGTAGCGCCCGTAGCTGCTGAACGGTTCGTACCCCAGGTCCATCCATGCCTGCTGCCCGAGGCCCGAGGTCTGGCACAGCGAGAACTCGGCGCCCAGCTCGGAGAAGCTCAGCTCGAGCGCCGCGCACAGGCAGCTCTGGGCCAGGCCGCGGGTCTCGCCGGGGACCGGTGACTTGGGCAGACGCTGCCCGCGGGCCGGGCGGCGGATCGTGGCCGCCTGGCAGCCCAGCGCGATCCCGTGGCTGACATGCGTCATCGCCGCGGAGATCGCGATCCCGTCGTAGTAGGCGACAAACGCGGCGACGTTCGGGGCGGTCGAGGCTGTCGGGTTCGAAGAACAGCTGCGCGGCCACGTCGCGCGGCAGATCGGTCATCCCCCAGGCGTTGGCGACCAGGCGCAGGTAGTCCTCGCGCGTCTGCTCGCTCCGAGACGGGCCGGATCTCCACGCCGTCGGGCGGCGGCAGGTAGGGCGGCGGCGCCGGCAGCGACATCTCCGGCAGCCGCTCCAGCTCGCGGTAGCCGGCGGCGATGCAGGCCTGCTTCCAGCTCGGCGTCGCCGTGCTCGCGGGTCCAGATCGCGTAGCTGCGGCGTTGCATGGTGAAGAAGCGCTCCGCGCGGGCGAAGACCTCCTCGGGCGCCGAGCGTGTCGTCGATCCGCAGCACCCCGTTGCGGTACGGATTGGGCTGCCGGTGGGCGCCCGCGAACAGCAGCAGGCCGTCGCGCTCATGCAGCTGCCCGCCGTAGGCGGTCAGGTAGCGGATGTACTCGGCGAGCGTCAGGTCGGCCAGCGCCGTCAGCTCGGCGCGCGTGGCGCGCACCGAGCTCACCCGCGTTACTCAGCGGGCTCGTCACCGGCCAGCAACCGCTCGGCGTCCTCGTCGGAGAGCCCCTCGAGCTCGGCCAGCAGCGTGGCCGTCGCGTCCTCCTCGGAGTCGCCCATCGTCCGCATGATCTCAGCCGTGAGCGTCTCGACCGTCGGGTGGGTGAACAGGCTGTGGAGCGGCAGGTCGATCGCGAAGTCGGTGCGGATGTGCGCAACGACCTGCGTGGCCAGCAGCGAGTGCCCCCCCAGGCTGAAGAAGTCGTCCTTGACGCCGACCTCCGGGACCCCCAGGACCCGCACCCAGATTTCGGCCACGGCCTCCTCCATCGGGGACCGCGGCGCGACGAACTCCTCGGCCGGCGCCTCCACGCTCGGCCGGATCCGGGCAGCGACTGGATGTCGATCTTCCCGCTCGGGCGTGCGCGGCAGCGAGTCGAGCACGACGATCGCGGAGGGCACCATGTACTCCGGCACCCACTCGGCGACGTGCGCCGAGAGGTGCTCGGTCGACGGGCGTGTCGGCCACGACGCCGTCGGCGCCGACGTAGGCCACCAGCCGGGCGTCGCCCGCCGGGCTCAGCCTGGGCGACCACGACCGCGTCCTGCACGCCCGAGTGCGAGCGCAGCGCGGACTCGACCTCGGCCGGCTCCACCCGGTAGCCGCGGATCTTGACCTGCTCGTCGACGCGTCCGATGAACTCGAGCTCGCCGCTGGGCAGCCAGCGCACCAGATCGCCGGTGTCGTACATGCGGCGGCCGGGCCGGAACGGATCCTCGGAGAAGCGCTCGGCGGTGAGCTCGGGCTGCTCCGACGTAGCCCGAGGCGACTCCGGCGCCGGCGATGAACAGCGTGCCCGGCACGCCCACGGGCACCGGCTGGCGCTCCGCGTCGAGCACGTAGACGGCGGCCCCGGCCAGCGGCTCGCCCGATCGGGACGGTGCCCGGACGATGCTCGCGGCTGGCCTCACCGACCTCGTGCGGTGACCGCGCCGACCGTCGCCTCGGTCGGGCCGTAGTGGTTGAGGATCCGCAGCTGCGGAGCGAGCGACCGCACGCGCTCGACGGTGTCCCACGCGGCCCGCTCGCCGCCGATCACCAGCCAGCGGCGCGGCAGCACGGCGGCGTCGCCGCCGCTGAGCAGCGAGCCGATGTGCGACGGCGTGATCTTGAGCACGTCGACCGGCGTGGCCTTGAACAGCCTGCGCCAGCGCGCCGGCGTCGGCGGCGGCCAGCGGGCTGATCAGCACCAGCGTGCCGCCGCTGGCCAGCGCGCCGAACACCGAGGTGTTGCCCAGGTCGGTGGAGATCGCGGTGACCAGCCCGAACGACAGCGGCTCCTCGTCGGCGCCGAGCCGCGCCTGCGATCGCGGCCGCGTAGTTGGCGAGGTTGCGCGTGCGTCACGCCGACACCCTTGGGCGTGCCGGTGGAACCCGACGTGTAGATCACGTAGGCGAGCTGATCGCCTGCGACACCTCGGCGCCGCTCACGGGCTCCTCGGCGGCCAGCGCCGCAGCGTCGCGATCCAGGCAGATCACCTCACCGGAGAACTCGGGCAGGTGCTCGAGCAGCGCTTCCTGGGTGACGATCGCCTTGGCGCCGGCGGTGCTCAGCTGGTGGGCCAGACGCGCCTTGGGGTGCTCGTGGTGCAGCGGCACGTAGGCCGCGCCCGCCTTGAGGATGCCCGAGCAGGGCGACCACCATGTCGCGCGAGCGGTCCGTGCACAGCCCGACCGTGTCACCGGCTGCCGACGCCGGCCCTGCGCCAGGCGCGCCGCCAGCTTGCCGGCCCGCTCGTCGAGCTCGGCGTAGGTCAGGCTGCCCTGCTCGTCGGCGACCGCGATGCGCGCCGGGCTCGCGCGCAGCCCATGTCGGCGACGCGGTCGTGGACGAGCTGGTCGGCACCGGCCGAGACGGCGGGCCCCTCGCCGAACTGCGAGAGCACCTGCTCGCGCGCCGCCGCGTCGAGTTGCGGCAGCGATGCGACGGCCACGCTCGGGTCGGCCGCGACGCCGCCCAGCAGCGTGCCCAGCCGCGAGGCGAGCTGCTCGGCCTGCGCGCGGCCAGATAGGCCGAATCGAAACCGAGCCGGATCGCGCCGCGCCATCGTCACCGGCCGCAACCCACAGGCGGGGCTGGAGCCCGGGACGCGTCCGGGTCTGCCCCGAGACGCTCACCGGCGAGGCCTCCTCGGCAGATGAAGCCGACGACCGACGTTGCCGGCTGCCGTCGGTCGGCGCGTAGTCCTGCACGACCAGCGCGCGCTGCGTGGCGCGCTGCACCTCCTGCAGCACCTCGGCGAAGGTCACGCTCGGCCACCCTGGCGCTGACCGGAACCGGACGCGCAGAACGCGCCGATGGCGCCCTCCAGATCCGCATGACGGCGCTCGGAGGCGACCCAGCTGACGGTCACCGACTCCTCGCCGGTGCTGCGACCGAGCAGCGCCAGCCAGGCCGCGAGCACGACCACGGACTCCGAGGCTCCGTAACGGCTGGCCGCGGCCGCCAGACCCTGCCGCCACCGAGGCGTCAACCGGCACGTCGACCCACTGGGCGCGCCAGGCGCGGCCGCGGCATCGGCGAAGGCGATGTCCGGCGCGCTTGTGTCGGCCGCCTCGCTCCAGAACTCTCCGGCGCTCTGGCGCTCGGGCTCGGTGCCCTCGGCCAGCTCGTGCTGCCAGGCGGCGTAATCGGCATATTGCAGCGGCTCTTCCACCAGCCCAGCCGCCGCCGCCCAGGGCGGCCTGGATCTCCTGGGCCAGGAGAGCCAGCGAGCTCGCGTCGGCCACCAGCGCCGAAGCGGTCAGCACCAGCGCCTGGTCCTCGCCCGTACCCGCGATCACGGCGCGCAGGAGCGGACCCTGCTCAAGATCAAAGGCGGTCGCCAGCTCGCGCTCGGCCACCTCCCGCACATCGCCCGCGTCGCTTGAGAATCCGGGCTCGAGCGCGGCGTTGACCGCCTGCAGCGGCACCCGGACCCCGGCCTGGCGAGCGAAGGTCGTGCGCAGTACCTCGTGGCGCTCGACGCTGCTGCGCAGCGCGGCGCTGCACGGCGTCGGTGTCGAAGCCACCGCGCCCTGCTCAGCACCACCTGGGTGGCGCCGGTCGGGCCGTCCGGCTGCGCCAGCCAGAGTGCCTCCTGCAGCGGCGACGACTGAAATCGGTCAGCTGTCGTATTCACATGTCCCCCTACTAGCTCCGCTATGACTTGTCCTTGTTTTTGTGGAGCTGCACGCACAAGGTACCTCATGCGGCGGCGTCGTCTTGTAATCCGCCTGCAGACTGTGGAGCCGCCGCCCGCGCCGGCAGCGGCACCTCCAGCAGCGGCGTGTCCGGGCGCGGCTGACCACCTGCTCGAGCAGGGACCGCATGTCCTCGATCAGACCGTCGGCCGAGGCGACGTCGAACAGGTCCGTGTCGTACTCCACGTATCCCTCCAGCGCGGTGTCGCGCAGTTCGAGCTCGAGCGCCAGGTCGAACCTGGAGAAGCCGATGTCGACTCGCAGCACCTCGCCTCCAGGCCCGGCCAGCGAGAGCTCCTTGCGGGCGCTCACCTGCGAGCGGAAGTTGACCTGGAACAGCGGGTTGTAGCCGGGATTGCGGCGCGGCGCCACCGCCTCCACGACCTTCTCGAAGGGCAGCTCCTGGTGCGCATAGGCGCGCGTGGCGGTGTCGCGGACCCGTCCCAGCAGCTCGCGGAAGCTTGGATTGCCGCCGAGCCGCAGGCGCAGCACGAGCGTGTTGGAGAAGAACCCGATCACCGGCTGCAGCTCGACCCGCGTGCGGTTGGCGATCGGGCTGCCGATGACGATGTCATCGGCTCCGGAGCGCCGGTAGAGGACCGCTCCGAACGCGGCCAGGGTGGCGATGTAGAAGGTCGCCCCCTCCGAGCGCGCCAACTCGATCAGCGACTCGGCAAGCCCCCGCTCGAGGCGTCAGGCGCCGGTGGGCGCCGAGGTTTCGCTGCACCGGCGGCCGCGGCCGGTCGGTCGGCAGGTTCAGCAGCTCCGGCGCGCCCTCGAGCTCGCGCCGCCAGTAGTCGACCAGCTGCTCAAGCCGCGTCCCCGGTCAGGTGCTCCTCCTGCCAGAGCGTGTAGTCGGCGTACTGGACCGGGATCTCCGGGAGCTCGACGTCCTCGGCCGCGAACCGCCCCGCCGTACAGCTGCGACAGCTCGTCGAACATGATCGAGTCCGAGTGCGCGTCGGCGGCGAAATGATGGATCCGCAGCAGCAGCACGTGGTCCTGCGGGCCGCGAGTGTCCAGCAGCGTCGCGCGGATCGGCAGCTCCGCCGTGAGGTCGAAGGGCTCCTGCGAGAGCTCCCGCAGTCGCGCATCCAGGCCGGCCTCGTCGACCGCCTCGACGGCGACACGGCCAGCTCCCAGTCCTCGAGCACGCGCTGCAGCGGCTCCGGACCCGAGGCGATCGACCAGCGTGCGCAGGCTCTCGTGCCGGGCCGACGACCCCGCGCAGCGCCGCGACCAGCGCCTCACGGTCCAGCGGCCCGCGCAGCCGGATGGCCCGCGAGGCGTTGAAGGTGAACGACATCCGGCGCCCACTGGGCCAGAAACCACATGCGCCGCTGCGTCGAGGACAGCGGCACCGGCGTGCCGGGCGCGCGCCGCGGGATGGTGTCGCTCTGACCGGCCAGGGCCGCCCGCCGCTTGGCCAGCTCGCGCTCGAGCAGCGCCCGCTTCGCCGGTGACAGCGACTCGATCTCCGCTCATGCCGGCCGCCGGCCTGCCCGGCCAGCGAGCGCCGGTCGACCTTGCCGGTCGACGTCCGCGGCAGTTCGTCGGCGAACTCGAAGCGCTCAGGGACCATGTAGTGCGGCAGCCGCTCGGCCGCAGAACGCCGCCAGCGCGCCGGCATCGAGCGGCTCGCGGAGGCTGACGTAGGCGAGCACGCGGTTGGTCACGAGCTCGTCGGGCACCGCCACCACCGCGCACTCGCTGACCGCCGGGTGCGCGTAGATCGCGGTCTCGATATCCCCGAGCTCGATCCGGTAGCCACGGCTCTTGATCTGCTCGTCGCGCCGGCCGAGGAAGCGGTAGGCGCCGCTCTCGGTGAGGACCACGAGATCCCCTGTCCGGTAGGTCGGCTGGTGGATGATGTCGCCGAGCGGATCGGGCACGAGTCGCGCGGCCGTCTTCTCCGGGTCGCCCAGGTAGCCCTGCATCACCGTCGGCCCGCGGACGTACAGCTCGCCTTCCTCACCGACGCCGGCCCGCTGGCCGGCGTCGTCCAGCGCGTACACGTCGACCCCGTCGATCGCTCGCCCGATCGGGATCGTCTCGTCGCCATCGGCGAGCGGCCGCACCTCGTGCCAGGTGCAGACGTTGGTCTCGGTCGGCCCGTAGAGGTTGGCGAAGCGCACATGCGGCAGCAGCTCGGTCAGCTGCCGCAGATAGCGGGTGGGGAAGACCTCGCCGGCGAACAGGATCGTGCGCAGGCTCGGGCATGACTCGGTGCTCAGGCCGCCGCGCAGGACCAGCATCGTCAGGATCGACGGCACCGAGTACCAGACCGTGATCCCCTGCTGCTCGATGAAGGTGCGCACCTGCGAGGGGAACACCGAGGTCTGGGCCGGGACCAGCACCACCGGCGCGCCGGCCAGCGCCGCCGCGTAGAGGTCGAAGGTGCTCAGATCGAAGTGCAGCGGGGCGTGGCTCGAGAGCCGGTCGCTCGGCGGTGACCCCGAACTCCTGCACGGCCCATTTCACGAAGGCCAGGCAGTTGCGATGGCTGAGCATCACGCCCTTGGGCACGCCGGTGGAGCCCGAGGTGTAGAGGATGTAGGCGAGGTCGTCCTCGATCGCCGGCACGCTCGGCGCCTGGCCGGGCAGCGCCGCCAGCTCGCTCGCGCACGGCCGGGTCGTTGAGCACCACCGTGTCGGTGATCGGTGGGCGCCTCGGCGCGCAGCTCGCTGACCGCCTCGGCCTTCTCGACGCCCGGTCAGCAGCACCCGCACCCCGGCGTTGGAGGTGATGTAGGCGAGCCGCGACGCTCGGCGCCTGCGGGTCGAGCGGCACGTAGGCGGCGCCGGCCTTGAGCACTCCGTAGATCCCGATGATCGAGTCGGCCGACTTGTCGAGGTACAGCGCCACGCGGTCGCCCCGGCCGACGCCCAGCTCGATCAGGTGCTGGGCGAGCCGGTTGGCCGACGCGTCGAGCTCAGCGTATGCTCAGCTGCCGCTCGCCGTCGATCAGCGCCGGCGAGTCCGGGACGTTCCGCGGCGCTCTGCTCGAGCAGCTGGTGGATCAGATACCGCAAGGTGGCCGCCGTCCTTGACGCAGGCTCAGGCTGGTCTGCATCGACCAGGCCGGCGATCGTCGTGAGCGTCTGGAAGTTGGCGGGTACGACCTTCTCGTCCGGGATCGAGACGCCGTAGTTGTCCTCCAGGAAGCCGACGATCCGGAACAGGCCCAGGGAGTCGATCACCCGATTCTCGAGCAGCGGGAAGTCCGGAGTCAGCTCCGGACCGCGCCAGCCGAGCTCGTCGACGATGAAACCGCGGATCCTGTCGATCGTGGCACTCACGGGCGGCATCCTAACGTCCGGCCCCGGTCGTGTTCATCTCGAGTCTGGGCCAGCCGCTCGGACAGCGCGGCCGCGGTGTAGGCGACGGCCGGTTCCATCATCGCCTCGCGGTTGCCGGGATGGTCGCCGGGAACCTCGACCGTGTCGATCCTGCCGCGGACGAGCTCGCTCCAGCCGAGGGTCGGGTCCTCGTAGAGCTGCTCGCCGTAGAAGACGATCATGTCTCCGTCCCACGGCTCCGGCCTGTACGCCTGCTCGGCCTGGTGGTGAAGTTCGAGGAAGTAGGCCTCGCGCAGGCGCTCCGGAACCGGCCGGCCCATCCGCAGCAGCCAGCGCGGTCCGCTGCTCGCGGGTGACCCACATGCAGGTAACCGACGATCTTCTTGGGCTGCGAGCAACGCCCGCGGGACGCGCTTGCACGATGCTGATCAGCTTGCCGATCCGTCGCCGGCGTCCGCGGCCTGCGTGCGCGCCTCGCGGCATGTCCTCGATCGGCCTTCTGCCCGTGACGCTCGCGCCAGAGCGGCTGGTTGCCGTACCAGCCCCAGTGGCGGATCCAGTCCGGGCTGGGGCCGTTGAAGACCATCAGCAGCTCCACGTCCTCGCCGGCGGCCGTGAGCCGCTTGGCCAGCTCGAAGGCCACCAGCGACCCGAAGCAGTAGCCCCCGAGCCGCCAGGGGCCGCCCGGATGCACCTGGCGCATCTCCTTGAGGTAGTGCGTGGCCATCTCCTCCACCGACTTGAGCGGCGCGGCGCCGCCGTACAGCCCGGGTGACTGGAGCCCGTAGAACGGCTGGTCCGGCCCCAGGCGCCGGGCCAGGGCGGCCAGGTGCAGGATCGTGCCCGGCCCCGCCGTGCACGCAGAAGATCGGCGGCTGCGTGCCCGTCGGGCTGGATCGGCACCAGCGCGCTCCAGCGCGAGTCGCCCTGGGCTTCGCCCTCGATCAGCTTGGCCAGCGACTCGATCGTCGGCGCGCGGAAGATCGCGCCGAGCGGCAGCGAGCCGCCCGAGCTCGTGCTCGATCGCGCCGAACAGGTTGGCCGCCGTCAGCGACGTACACGCCCAGGTCGAAGAAATCATCGGTCACGCCGATCGGGCTGATGCTCCAGCTGGCGCTCCCAGATCTCGGTCAGCCGGCGCTCGATGTCGGTGCGCGGCGCCACCAGCTCGTGCTCGGCGGCGCGGCCGTGCGATCGGGCTCGGGTAGCGCCTTGCGGTCGACCTTGCCGTTGGGGGTGAGCGGGAACGCGTCGAGGAAGGTGACCGTCGACGGGACCATGTAGGGGGTCAGGCTGGCGCCCGCGTGTTCGCGCAGCTCCTTGGCGCTGGGCGCCGGCTCGGTGACGATCACGTAGGCGGCCAGCTCCGCGTCGGCGTTCGCGCCGCGCGCGGTGACGACCGCCTCCGTCACCTGCGGATGACGGGTCAGCACCGTCTCGATCTCACCGAGCTCGATCCGGAAGCCGCGCACCTTGACCTGATTGTCGATCCGGCCGAGGAACTCGATCTCCCCGTCCGGCCGGTAGCGGGCCAGGTCGCCGGTCAGATAGATCCTCGCCCCCGGCGTCGGGTCGAACGGGTCGGCGATGAAGCGCTCGGCCGTCAGGTCGTCGCGTCCCGCGGTAGCCGCGGGCCAGACCGTCGCCGCCGATCCACAGCTCGCCCGCCGCGCCCACCGGCACGGGCTGGCGGTGGCGATCGAGGATGTAGATCGTGGTGTTGGCGATCGGCCGCCCGATCGTCAGCGTCTCGCCGCGGGTGGTCACCCGCTGGCAGGTCGACCAGATCGTCGTCTCGGTCGGGCCGTACATATTCCACAGCTCGACCCCGGCGTCGAGCAGCCGGTCCGCCAGCGCCACCGGCAGCGGCTCACCGCCGCACAGTGCCTTCAACGCGCCGGCCGGGCGCCAACCGCGAGTCGAGCAGCATCCGCCACGTGGTGGGCGTCGCCTGCATCACCGTCGCGCCCGACCGCGCCAGGAGCTCGGCCAGCGCCCGCGGATCGCCGGTGGTCTGGGCGCGTCGCCACCACCAGCCGCGCCGCCCTGGAGCAGCGGCAGGTACAGCTCCAGCCCGGCGATGTCGAAGGACAGCGTGGTGACCGCGACCAGCACATCCTCGGCGACCGAGCCCCGGCCGCTGCGCCATCGTGGTCAGGAAGTTCACCAGCGCCCGGTGCGGGATCTGCACGCCCTTGGGCTGCCCGGTGGAGCCCGACGTGTAGATCACGTAAGCCAGCTGCTCGGGACGCGACGCTCCACCCCGGGCGGATCGGTCGGCCAGCGCGCTGATCTGCGGCCAGTCGCGGTCCAGGCAGACGACCTTGAGGCCGTCGAGCGGCAGACCCGGACACCAGCCGCTCCTGGCTGACCACCACCTGCGCCTGGGAGTTCTCCAGCATGAACGACACCCGCTCGGCCGGATAGGCCGGATCGACCGGCACATACACCCCGCCGGCCTTCATGATCCCGAGCAGCCCGACCAGCATCTCCATCGAGCGCTCGACGGCGATGGCCACGAGCTGCTCGGAGCCCACACCGAGTCCGATCAGGTGATGGGCGAGCTGATTTGACCGCGCCTCCAGCTCGCCGAAGGTGAGCTGCTCGGAGCCGCAGACCACGGCCACGCGGTCCGGATGGCCGACCGCCTGTTGCGCTCACCAGCTCGTGCAGGCAACCGGCTCGGATACGGCGCCGCGGTCTGGTTCCAGCCGCACGAGCAGCTGTTCGCGCTCGGCCTCATCCAGCAGCGTCAGCGTGCTGATCGGGACCTCGGGCGTTTCCGCCGCGGCGGCCGCAGCGGCATTGACCCGGCGCTCCAGGTCGCTCGGGAGATCCGCCGCGCCCGTGAAGTTGAAGTCGCCGTCGGCGCCGAGGCTGACCGTCGCGTCCGGCTCGTCGCCGGACTGGTCGGCGTCGTCGGACTCGAGCGCATCCTGGATCGCGGGTCGACCAGCCGCGTGAAGGTCGGGTCGTCGTCCAGCGGGACGGCGACCCGGACAGTGCCCTCTCCCGAGGAGAGTCCGAGTGTCAACTGGTTGCGCTCGGTGAAGCGCTGAACGACTACCGCCAGCGCGGCCATGCGCTCGGCGGTGCCGGTGTCCGTGCTGCTGGTGGGCTGACCCATTCCGTGATGCCCCATTCCGTTGTGCCCCGTTTGCCCGAGGGCCAATGATACGAACGGTAGTCTGCCGCGTGTTGAGCGCAGAAGGACTTGCAGACGGAGAGCTACATATCTGGCAGTTGAGGCTGGACGTCGGCGAGGTCGTGGCCGATCGCCTGGCCCAGATCCTCAGTGCCGACGAGCGCGCGCGGGCGGCGCGCTTCCACTTCGAGCGCGATCGCACCCGCTACATCGCCGGCCGGGCGCAACTGCGCACGCTGCTGGCCAGCTACGTGGACGCCGAGCCGGCCGAGCTCAGCTTCAGCTACGGCGCCAACGGCAAGCCGGCCCTGCCGTCGCCCGCCCCGTACTTCAACCTGTCGCACTCCGGAGCGCTCGCGCTGCTGGCCGTGACGCCCGACGCCGAGGTCGGCGTGGACGTCGAGCTCTACGACCCGGAGTTCGGCGGTCAGCGGATTCCCGAGCGGTTCTTCTCGCCCGACGAGGTGGCGGCGCTGCGGGCTCTGCCCCCGGAACAGCAGGCCCGCGGATTCCTGGTGTTGTGGACACGCAAGGAAGCATTCATCAAGGCCCGCGGGGACGGGCTTTCGCTTGCGCTGGACAGCTTTTCCGTTACCCTTGGCGAAGATAGGCCGAGGCTTCGTCCGCACTGGTTGGTCTCAGAGCGAGCCCAACCGATGGAGTTTTCTCGATCTATCGGACAAGGATGGCGAATTCATCGCGGCGGTCGCCGCGAAGACCAAGGAATGGCGTGAGGTGCGTTACCGCGTCGGCGCGTTCCCAGGCAACTGGAAACAATAAAGGGGGCAGTTAATGGAAGCCGGAAGCACGATCGGTGGCGGCCCGCGAGCGATGCGCAGGCGTGCCGTCGTAAGCGAGGACCTGGTCAACACTCGGGTTCTTGGAGGGACGCGAGGACGCGTTCCCGCTGGTCATCACACCCGCGATCGCCGGCGTCGACCTCGCCGCGTGGTGCGCGAGCCATGCCGACGAGATCGATGGCTACTTCGACAAGTACGGAGCGATCCTGTTCCGCGGGTTCGATCTGCCCGACGCCGCCACGTTCGAGGCGGTGGCCTCGACCATCGCCGGTGACCTGTTCGCCGATTACGGCGACCTGCCGCCGGAGAGCGCCGGGGAGAAGGTCTACGGCTCCACGCCGTATCCGCCCGACAAGATGATCCTCTGGCACAACGAGAGCGCGCATCTGCCCACCTGGCCGCTGCGTCAGTTCTTCTATTGCGTGATCCCGTCGCAGGATCGCGGGACGACGCCGCTGATCGACTGTCGCCTGATCCTCGAGCGGCTCGATCCGGAGGTGCGCGAGCAGTTCGCCACCAAGGGCCTCAAGTACGTCCGCAACTTCTCCGAGGGCGTCGATGTGCCGTGGCAGGACTTCTTCAAGACCGACGACAAGGCTGAGGTCGAGCGGATGTGCGCCGAGGGCGGCATGTCCTGCGAGTGGACCGACCTGGGCCTGCGCATCAGCCAGGACGCCCTGGCCGTGCGCAACCACGTCCGCACCGGCGAGCCGCTGTTCTTCAACCAGGTGCAGCTGCACCACGTCTCCTGTCTGGACGAGGAGACGCGCACCGCGCTGCGCTCCCTGTTCAAGGACGAGGACATGCCGCGCAACGTGTACTTCGGTGACGGTACGCCGATCCCGGACGCGGTCATGGATCAGATCGGCGAGCTGTTCGAGGAGATCTGCGTGGAGTTCCCGTGGCAGGAGCAGGACCTGATTGCCGTGGACAACATGATCATCTCGCACGCCCGGCGGCCGTTCAGCGGCCCGCGGAAGCTGCTCGTCGCCATGGGTCACATGATCCACGCGAACGAACTCGAGGGCGCGGCGGCCTAGCCGACACGCGCTTTCTGCCGAGCGCCACCGGGGGCCGAATGATTCGGCCCCCGGCGCTCGGTCTTTTACATCTGGCCAATTTGGGGGCACAACAATGAGTGTTGGAATAGCAGGGGTCAGTCTCTCTCAAACCGATGACGGCGGAGACCGTCTGTACGACGAACCGCGCGTCAGTGGGCCCATCCCGGGGCCCCGGTCGGCGGAGCTCTTGGCGCGCCAGGAGGCGCGTGAGTCGAGCGCCCGCACCTATCCGCGGCGCCTGACCATCGCCATCGCGCGGGCCCGGGGTTCCTATGTCGAGGACCTGGACGGCAACGTCTTCATCGATTTCCTCAACGGGGCCGGCTCGCTACCGCTGGGTCACTCGCATCCCGAGCTGATCGAGGCGATCCAGGACCAGCTGGTCGAGTTCCAGCACGGCCTGGACTTCCCGACCGAGGTGCGCGACGAGTACATCTCGATGCACATGTCGATGCTGCCGGTGGAGATGCAGGGCCGGACCAAGATCGGCTTCTGCGGCCCGACCGGGGCCAACGCCATCGAAGCCGCCCTGAAGCTGTGCAAGACGGCCACCGGCCGCTCGGACGTGATCTCGTTTCACGGCGGGTACCACGGCGGCTCGCACGGGGCCATGGCGGTGTCCGGACTGGTCGGCCAGAAGGCGGCGGTGGGCGGACAGATGCCCGGTGTGCATTTCTTCCCCTACCCGTACGAGCTGCGCAGCCCGCTGAAGTCCGATGACGGCGTGTCGCTGGGCGCCCGCTGCGCCGAGTACCTGAGCCGCTCGCTGCGCGACCCGCTCGGCGGCATAGCGCTGCCGGCGGCGGTGATCGTCGAGGTTCTGCAGGGCGAGGGCGGGGTGATCCCGGCCTCCACCGACTTCATCCGCGGCATCCGCGCGGTGACGCGCGAGCTCGACATCCCGCTGATCGTCGACGAGGTGCAGTCGGGCTGCGGGCGCACCGGCACCTGGTTCGGCTTTGAGCAGCACGGGATCGTGCCCGACGTCATCGTCGCCTCCAAGGCGGCCGGCGGCCTCGGCATGCCGGTCGCACTGATCATGTACGACGAGCGGCTCGACCAGTGGCAGCCGGGTGCCCACACCGGCACCTTCCGGGGCAACCAGGTCGGTTTCGCGGCCGGGCTGAAGTTCCTGGAGATCGTTCAGCGCGACGGCATCCTCGACCACGTGCGGGAGCTCGGCGCCTACGCGCTGGACTCGCTCAAGCAGATGGCCCACCGCCATCCGATCGTGGCCGAGGCGCGCGGCACCGGCCTGATGCTCGGCTTCGAGATGATCGATCCGCTGACCGGCGAGCCCAGCGGCACCGCCGCCCGCCAGGTCCAGCGGCTGGCCCTCGAGCGCGGGCTGATCGTCGAGCTCGGCGGCCGCGACGACGCCGTGGTGCGGTTGCTGCCGCCCCTGAACGTTTCGCGCCGCACGCTCGATCAGGCGCTGGAGATCCTGGGCGACGCGGTGGCCATCACCGACGCGACCTGGGCGCTCGACTGAGGTCGGGCGGGGCGCTCGGCTGAGGTCGAGCCTGGGCGCTCGACTGAGGTCGAGCGCCCCGCCCGCTCAGGGCGCGTACCGCGTGAACACGTCGGCGCCGAAGCTGTTCGGCACCGTGCGCGCGTAGGCCAGGCGCCTGAGGTGGAAGAGCTGCTCCCAGGTGGCCAGCGACGAGTAGTGGTTATAGGGCCGGTGGCTGACGCTGCCCGGCTTGATGTAGGGCGAGATCAGCAGCGCGCCGACGCGTCCGCCGCCGGCGCCGATGACGCCGGGCGTGCTGGGCGCCCGGACCGGGCGCCTCGCCGCAGCAGGAGGAGGCGTCGGAGTCCGCCGCCTCGTCGAAGGTGATCTCGAGCAGGCCGCCACCTGCCTGAAGGCCGGCGAGCCGGTGATCTTGGGCACCCATGTCTGCAGGAAGCGGTCGACGTCCGCGCCGGCTGAGCTGCCGCTCGGCCTGGTTGACGCAGGGGAAGTCGTGGCCGTCGCTGCACAGGTTGGGTGAGATGAAGGAGAAGGCCGGCGTGGTCGAGGCCTGCTTGAGGTCGGTGGCCAGTCCCGTCTCGCCCGGCCAGCGCCCCGGCCGGCATGGCGCCGGTCGGTGAGCCGAGCGCGACCACGTGGGCGTCGCAGTACCCGGGCCGGCCGATGATCGAATCGGAAGTAGACGAACGGGTCATGGCGGGTGGCGTAGCCGTCGCCGGACTCAGCGACCTGCGTCGGCGTCGGGCTGGTTGATCGCCGGATGGCCGCAGGCTGCCGCCTCGCGCTCGGCGATCGTTGCCCATGTCCTGCATGTAGCGCCTTCCAGCTCAGATGGGCGGCGGAGAGCTGGGTGCCGATGTTCGGACGTTGGCCGGATAGACGCAGCCGGTCCCGCTCTCGACCCCGTCGGGCAGAAGCGGTTGTGGCCGGTGAAGGTCGTGAACGTGTGGCAGTCGGCCTGGTTCTGCGACATTCGGCGGCTGGCCGGAGACGATCGAGATGTAGTTGTCGTTCGAGTCGTGGCCGGTGGCGTAGTAGTCGCTCAGCAGCACACCGCGCTTGGCCAGCGTGCCGGCCAGGTACGGAAACGCGCTGGGGATCGCCGAAGGTCGAGGCGTAGCTCTCGTTCTCCAGCATGATCACGAAGACGTGCTTGACCGGCGGCAGCTGGTAGGCCCGCGGTCTTCTTCGCGCTGCCGGGCGCACTGGCGGCCAGCAGGGCGAGCAGGGTGCCCGCCAGGGCGACCAGGGCGGCCGCCAGCATCAGGCTCGTTCTCCTCAGGGCCGCCGCGCGCATCACTGCTTAAGTACGTCAGCCCGGCGCCGCGCTGGGCGGCACCGGGCTAACGGTAAGAACACCTGCGACGGGCGCTGCGCGGTTAGGCGGCGACCGGCTCCTCGAGGATGTCGCGGGTGCGCGACGGGTCGACGCGGACGCCGGGACCCATCGTCGAGGCGAACGTCACCGAGCGGATGTAGCGGCCCTTGGCGGCCGACGGCTTGGCGCGGACCAGCTCCTCGATCACGGCCTGGTAGTTCTCGAGCAGCGCGCGCTCCTCGAAGTCGCGCTTGCCGATCACCAGGTGCACGATCGCGTTGCGGTCGGTGCGGTACTCGACCTTGCCGGACTTGGACTCCTCGACCGCCTTGGCGACGTCCATCGTCACGGTGCCGACCTTCGGGTTCGGCATCTTGCCCGACGGGCCGAGGATGCGGCCCAGACGGCCGACCACCGGCATCAGGTCCGGCGTGGCGATCGCGACGTCGAAGTCGTCGAAGCCGTCCTGGATGCGCTGGGCGAGGTCCTCGGCGCCGACCACGTCGGCGCCGGCCTCCTCGGCCTCGCGCGCCTTGTCGCCCTGAGCGAAGACGGCGACCTTGACGTCCTTGCCCAGGCCGTTGGGCAGCGCGATCGTGCCGCGCAGCTGCTCGTCGGCGTGGCGGACGTTCAGGCCGGTGCGGACGTGCACCTCGACCGACTCGTTGAACTTGACGGTCGAGAGCTGCTTGACGAGCGCGATCGCCTCGGCGGGCTCGTACTCGCGCTCACGGTCGAAGCGCTGCCGCGCCTCGGTGTATGCCTTGCCGTGCTTTGCCATCTCAGACCACCTCCACGCCCATCGAACGTGCGGTGCCGGCGATGATCTTCTTCGCGGCGTCGATGTCGTTCGCGTTCAGATCCTGCATCTTCTTCTCGGCGATCGCCTGCAGCTGCGCGTCGGTGATCTTGGCCACCTTGTCGCGGTGCGGCTCGGCCGAGCCCTTGTCGAGGTTCAGCGCCTGCTTGATCAGGACGGCGGCCGGCGGCTGCTTGGTGATGAACGTGAACGAACGGTCCTCGTAGACCGTGATCACGACCGGGATCACCGTGCCGGTGTCGCCTTGCGTCTGGGCGTTGAACGCCTTGACGAACTCCATGATGTTGACGCCGTGCTGGCCGAGCGCGGGGCCGACCGGAGGCGCCGGGCTGGCCTGACCGCCAACCGCCTGCAACTTGATCTGGGTGAGGACCTTCTTAGCCATTCTCTCTCTTCCTAGTTCGAGCGAACCCCGGCCGATCCGGAGTCCTCCTAGTGCAACTGTCTCCTAGGGCGCTAGTCGCCGACCGCTTGGCCGGCTCCCGCACCCCTACAGCTTCTTGACCTGGTCGAAGCCAACCTCGACCGGGGTCTCGCGGCCGAAGATCGAGACCAGGACCTTCAGCTTCTGACCGTCCTCGTTGACCTCGGAGATCTCCCCCGAGAAGTCCGAGAGCGGACCGGATACGACCTTGATCGACTCGCCGATCGAGAACTGCGCGCGGCTGCGCGGGCGCTCCGCCGTCTCCTGGTGGAGCAGGCGGTCGACCTCGGCCTGGGTCAGCGGCACCGGCTCGTTGGACGCGCCGACGAAGCCGGTGACGCCCGGGGTGCCCTTGACCAGCGCCCAGGAGTCCTCGTTGAGGTCCATGTTCACCAGCACGTAGCCCGGCATCGTGCGGCGCTCGACCGTGATCTTCTGGTTGTCCTTCATCTCGGACACCGACTCGGTCGGGACGACGATCTGGCGCACGGAACGCTGCTGGTTCAAGCGAGACGACCCGGTGCTCCAGGTTGTGCTTGACCTTGTTCTCGTGCCCTGAATATGTGTTGACTACGTACCAGCGGAACATTTCGTTATTGCCTATTAGAGGATCAGGTTGATCAGCTTGGAGGCGACGAGATCAGCGACGCCGAGGAAGATTCCGGCGACGATCACGAAGCCGAGGACGACCCCAGTGGCCTGCATCACCTGACGGCGATCGGGCCACTGGACCCGCTGAAGCTCTCGCCAGCTTCCGCGCAGGAACCCGACAAGCCTAGCGGCTGCCGACGGTGCGGTGCACGGCGACCTGAGCGCCGCCGACGGTACTCGCCGTCGGGCTGCGCTCGAGCTGATCGGGATCAGCCACGTGCTGCCTCGTCCCGCCTAGCGGGTCTCGCGGTGCGCGGTATGCCGCCTGCACCACTTGCAGTACTTGCGAAGCTGCAGCCGCTCAGGGTTGTTGCGCTTGCTCTTATTCGTTTGGTAGTTGCGGCGCTTGCACTCCTCGCACGCGAGGGTGGCAGCGATCCGAACGTCTCCACGGGCCATGGTTCTAGTCCCCGTAAGCGTGTTGGAAAGGATGCTCAGCCGGAGTTGTGGGCGTGCTGGCGCACGCCATCCGGCGCTTGGCGGAGTGTAGCGGCTGGCGCTGGCCTAGTGTCGGCTCACGCCCGGCTAGGCGATCACGCGGATCGGCTCGCCGCGCAGGTAGGCGGCGAGGTCCTCGACCACCTGCTGGTACATCGTCGGCCAGGCCCTCGCGGCTGACGTAGCCGAGGTGCGGGGTGAGCACCGTGTTCTCGAGCGCTGAGCAGCGGGTGGTCGGCGGCAGCGGCTCGGTGTCGTAGACGTCGAGGCCGGCGCCGGCGATCTGCCGGCTGCGCAGCGCCTCGATCAGCGCCGCCTCGTCGACGATCGGGCCGCGCGAGGTGTTCACCAGGAAGGCCGTCGGCTTCATCTGCTCGAGCTCCGCCGCGCCGATCAGGCCGCGGCGTGCGGTCGCTCAGCACCAGGTGGATCGAGACGACGTCCGAGCTCGGCCAGCAGCTCCTCCTTGCTGACGCGGCGAGCGCCCGCCTGCGCCGCGCGCTCGGCGGTGAGGTTCTGGCTCCAGGCGATCACCTCCATGCCGAACGCCCGGGCCGGCGCGACCATCTGCGCCCCGAGCCGGCCGAGGCCGACCAGCCCGAGCGTCGCGCCGGCGAGGTTCGGCGGCAGGCCCTGCTGCCAGGTGCCGCCGCGCAGCGCGCGGTCCTCGTAGGTCACGCGCTTGAACAGCGCGAGGATCAGCGCCCAGGCGACCTCGATCGTGCTGGGGACGCCCGGGCGGGGGCTCCGAGCTCGGTGCCGCCGTAGCCGGGGATGCCGGTGCCGCAGACGCGCACGCCCGCGCTCGCTTCAGGTAGTCGATGTCGAGCGCGGCGTTGCGCATCCCGGTGGTGACGACGCAGCTCCAGGTCGGGCAGCCGCTCGAGCACCTCGCGCGGGAACGCGGTGCGCTCGCGCATCAGCACCAGCGTGTCGAACCCGGCCAGCGCCTCGGGCAGCTCCGCGCGGGGCGATCGGACCGGGTCGAAGAAGTCGACCTCGACGCCCAGCGACGCCCAGTCGGCGAGCGCGTGGGCGATGCCGGTGATAGTCGTCGAGGACGGCAACACGCATACCTGCAGTATCCCGGCTTGCCGGCCGCGATTGCCCTCTCGATCGCCGCCGACCGCCAGAATGTCGCGGCAATGCTGCGACTGATCGGCATCGTCATCTCGATCGGGCTGGCCGACTCGCTCAACCCCTCGACGGTCGCGCCTGCGCTCTACCTGGCCGCCCAGCCGCAGCCGCGCAAGCCGCTGGCCCAGTTCACGGCCGGGGTCTTCCTGGTCTACTTCCTCGGCGGCGCGTTGATCGCGCTCGGGCCCGGGCGAGCTGATCCTCTCGCTGGTGCCCAAGCCCGACCTGGTCACGCGACACGTGCTCGAGGTGCTGGCCGGCGTCGTGCTGCTGGTGGTCGCGGCGCTGCTCTGGGCCCACCGCGACCGGCTCGGCGAGAAGCAGCTGCCGACGTTCAGCTCCACCGGGCCGCGCGAGCTGGCTGCTCGGCGCGACGATCATGGCGGTCGAGCTGCCCACCGCCTTCCCCTACTTCGGCGCGCTGGCCGCCGTGATCGGCGCTCGACCTCAGACCTCGGCGCGCAAGGTCTTCCTGATCCTGCTCTTCAACGTCTGCTTCGTCGCTGCCCCAGCTGGCGATCCTCGCTGGTGCCTGACCGTGGCCGGCGACCGCGCCGAGGTCGCGCTCATCCGCGTGAGCGCCTTCCTGCAGCGGCGCTGGCCCGTGCTGCTGGCGGTGGTGGCCGTGATCGCCGGCGTGATCACCATCGGGCTCGGCGCGACCGGCACCTACCGCGCGGCCACGAAGCTGCTGCACAAGGCGGTCAAGGTGCTGCACACGGCGGTCAAGGTGATCAAATAGGACGGCGGCGGGCCAGGCAGAGCAGCGTCTGGTAGGTCAGCTCGAAGCTGCCGCCGGCCGCGTCGATCGCGGCCCGGATGGCGCTGAACAGCACGCTCCCGCGCGGCGTCCGGGCAGCAGGATGTGGTCGGAGTGCGTGCCCAGCAGCGCCGAGGTACTCCTCGGTCGTGTAGCGCTGCGTGCCAGTGGTACACGCGCGCCTCGAGGTCGGTGAAATCCCGGTTGCCGCGGAACTCCAGCTCGAGCCACTCCGCTGCGTTCTTGATCTCGGCCGGGGCCCCGAACGGGTTCATCGGGCCGCCCGGCCGGGCCGAGATCTGCTCTTCGACCAGCCGGTAGGCGGCGTCGAAGGCCGGGCGCAGCGGGTTGTCCCGCCACTCCGGGCGGTTCCAGAACGGCGCCAGCGCGCCGCCCGGCCTGAGCACGCGCCGCGGCCAGCCGGTTGCGCAGATCCGGCGCCACCCAGTGCCAGGCGGTGCCCGAGACCAGCGCCGAGAAGGCGTGCTCGGGCAGATCGGCCTGCTCGAAGTCGGCGTTCAGCGACCTCCAGCGTCAGCCCGGCGGTGGCGGCCCGCTGGCTCGCCACCGCCGCCATCTCGCGGTCCGGCTCGATGGCGGTCAGGCGCGTAGCCCCGCTGCGCGAACAGCAGTGTCGCGCGGCCGGTGCCGGCGCCGACATCGAGGATGCGGTCCCCGGACTGCGGCGCCGGCGTACTGCGAGCACCGCCTCGACCATCTCGGCCGGGTAGCTCGGGCGGTGGCGGTCGTACTGCTCGGCGACCGGGCCGAAGCTGAGCCGGCGCACACGATCGCTGGCTGGCGTCGCTCGGCGGTCGCTCGTTCACGCCCGTGACGCTAGCGGCTCACTCCTCGCCCAGGGCGACGAACTCGCGCGCGCGGTGGGTCAGGATATTGAGCATCACCTGGGCCGCGGGCGCCACGCCAGGCTCGGCGTGGGTGGCCGCGAACACCCGCCGCACCGGGTTCTCCGGCGCCAGCCGGCGGACGACCAGATCCGGGCTGGCGGTGGCTGAGGGCCAGGCGCGGGATCAGCGCCACACCGACCCCGGCCGCCACCAGCCCCTGCACCGTGTCGTAGTCGTCGGATTCGAAGGACACGCGCGGCTCGAAGCCGGCCTCCCGGCAGACGCTGACCACGTGGCGGGCGCACGAGCTCTGCGCCGAGGTCTGCACCCAGTCCTCGTTCTGCAGATCGATCAGGGCCAGGTCGTGCTTGCGCGCCAGCCGGTGCTCGACGGGCAGGGCCACCCACAGCGGGTCGTGGATCAGCGGGGTCTTGGCCAGGCCGCCGAAATGCTGCTCCTCCCGGGGAACTCGAACAGCAGCGCGAGGTCGAACTCCCCGCCGCGCAGCCGCGGCGCGATGTCCTCGGGCTCAGCCTCGCCCAGGGAGAGCTCGACGCCCGGATGTAGGTTGCGGAAGGCGGCCACCGCCTGCGGGATCAAGGTCGAGCCGGCCGACTGGAACGACGCCATGCGCAGGCGCCCGCCGGCGCACGCCGAGCACCGCCGCCAGGTCGTCCTCGGCGGCCCGCACCTGGGCCAAGATGAGTCGGCGTGCTGGAGCAGCGTCGCGCCGGCGGCGGTGGCGCGCAGCCCTCGCCGGTCCCGGACGAGCAGCGAGGTACCGGTCTCCGCCTCGAGCCGGGCGACCGCCTGCGACACAGCCGATTGCGTGTAGTCGAGCGCCTCGGCCGCGCGCCGAGAAGGAGCCCCGCTGGAGCACCTCTCGCAGAATGTTCAGCCGGGTCAGGTTCAGCATAAGCAAATCTTATTCTGCGAATGAACAGATTCACTAGCGCTGATCCTGGCGCAGTGGGACAGTGCGCGCGCCAGCTGTTCGTTCCGAGTCGAGGGAGCCTTCAGCATGTCACTGACGACGATCGTTTCCTACGACGGAACGCCCAACGACGACGACGCGCTGACCCTGGCCCGCGTCCTCGGTGAGGCCGGGGCGCATCTGGTTCTGGCCTACGTGCGCCACGACGCGGGCGCGGCCGACGCCGGCTTCGCGCAGGAACTGCTCGACCGCGGCGCGGCGACGCTCGGTGACGGCGATGTCGAGACGCGCGTGGTGGTCCACGCCTCCACCAGCGAGGGGCTCAGGCAGCTGGCCGGCCGGGAGGCGGCCGAGCTGATCGTGTTCGGCTCCGACTACCGCACCCCCGCCGGACGGGTCGCCCCCCAGCAGTCGACGCAGAAGCTGCTCGACGGCGGACCGACGGCGATCGCGATCGCCCCGGCCGGCTACGCGGAGCGGCCGATCCGCACCATCGGACTGCTCGCCGGGCTCGACGACGAGGCCGCCATCGACACCGCCCACGCGCTGGCCAACCACTTCGGCGCGATCGTCACCGACACGAACTACGGCGTCGACCTGCTGATCGTCGGCTCCCGGCCGGAGGCCAGCCACGGCCACACGTTGCTCTCGGCGCAGGCCGAGAACGCGATCGTCGGCACCGCCGCACCGGTGCTGGTCGTGGCCCGCGGGGTGCGCCGTCGACTTCCAGTCCGAGCTCTACATCGCCTAGGGGTGTGGCCGCTCCTGACCGGGGCGGTGACGGGCGTTGGGGGAAAGGTGGCGCGTCCAGCGGGACGCGCCACCCGCTCGTCTGCGTTTAATCCAGGCCCGTGCGCACACTCGTGATCTCCGATATCCACCTCGGCCAGGGCGGCGGCATCAGCGTCCTCACGCGGCCGCGACCCCTGGCGGCGCTGCTCGAGGCGCTCGACCAGCACGACCGGCTCGTGCTGCTGGGCGACAGCGTCGAGCTGCAGGAGTCACACCCGGCCCAGTCCTTTCCGGTCGCCGAGCCCGTGCTGCGCACGATCGCCGAGCGGCTGGGACCCGAGAAGCAGGTGCTGCTGCTGCCCGGCAACCACGATCACGCGCTGGTGCGCGAGTGGGCGCGGGCCGCCGGACCGGGCCTGGCCCGTGAGAACGTGGTGCCGGGCGACGCGAGCGAGCTGCTCGCGCAGCGTGGTCTCGCTGGTTCGAGGCCACGCGGGTCGAGGTCCACTACCCGGGCGTGTGGCTCGGCGAGAGCGTCTGGGCGACCCACGGGCACTACCTGAACCACTACCTGCGGCCCGTCTCCTCCTACGGGCTGCACCCGCCCACCGGCGTCGAGCCGGCCACCCCGGCCGAGTCCGAGTACGTCTCCGACGACCCGGCGCGCGAGCCGCATCTGCGCGACGGGATGCTGCCCGAGCGCTGGCTCGACCGGCACTGGCCGACCCGGCTGGCGCCGCTCAGCTCGTTTCTGCTCGACCGCCAGATGCAGCGCCACTCCCTGCCGGCGATGCTCGGCGTCGTCCAGGCCCTGGGCGTGGAGGCCGACTGGGTGATCTTCGGGCATGTCCATCGTCGCGGCCCGCGCGAGCGCGACGACCCGGCACGCTGGTCGGGGCAGGCCGGCCGGCCGCGGCTGCTCAACACCGGCTGCTGGCGCTATGAGCCGGTGGTGGTGCAGGCGCCTCGACGCCCGGGCCTCCTACTGGCCGGGCGGCGCGGTGAGCATCGGCGAGGACGGCGTTCCGCGCAGCGTCGGGCTGCTCGACGGGCTGAGCGAGAAGGAGCTCGTGACGGTGGCGTCGGGCCGGCGCCGGGGCACATTCCGCTAGCGTTCTGGCCGGTCCTATGCCGAAGCTCTGGATCTACACGCAGGCGCTGATCGTGCTGTTCGTCGTGATCGGAATCGTGATCGCGATCGTGAGGCTGTCGTAGGGATGGGGGCCGCCTAGTGTTCTCGATCTGTCGTCGTCGGCACCGATGGCTCCGCGACCGCGGCCGCGGCCGTCGGGGAGGCGATCAGCCTGGCGGCGAAGCTGGGCGCGCGGCTGCTGATCGTCAGCGCCTACGAGCCGGTCTCGGAGCTGCGCCTGCGGCGAGGAGCGCCAGTCGGCGCCGGGCGACGCGCAGTGGATGGTCAGCCCGCGCGAGGACGTGCTCGCCGGTGCTGGAGCGCGCGGGAGCTGGCGCCGCGCGGCCGGCGTCGAGACGGTCGAGACGTTCGCGCGCCAGGGCGACGCGGCCGACGCGATCATCGACATCGCCGAGGAGCAGGGCTGCGACCTGATCGTGGTCGGCAACAAGGGCATGACCGGCGCCAAGCGCTTCCTGCTCGGCTCGGTGCCGAACAAGATCTCGCACCACGCGCCCTGCTCGGTGCTGATCGTCCGGACTACCTGACGACGCCGGCGCTGCTGGCGCCCGGCAAGCGTGTAGGGCTTGGTCGGCGGCACCAGCGGCCCGCCCTTGCTGGTGGCCGCGCCGATGTTCGAGCAGCCCGTAGCCGTAGGCGTTGTTGGGCTGGCCGGAACCCAGCGGCTGCGCGGTCGCCTCGAGCCGGTCGAGGATCGCGGTCGGGGTCGGATGGGGCGAGCCGAGCACGCCGCTGGCGATCACCATCGCGGCCGCGGCCGAGACGGCCGGCGCCGCCATCGAGGTGCCGAACCAGCCGGTGGGCAGCCCGAACGCGCTCGGATGCTGCGGGTCGGCGAAGGTCATCTGGTAGATGTCGGGCAGGTTGCGCAGCGCGATGGCAACTGGAGCCGGGCACCGACGCGGCGTCGTCGCCGCCGCCGGGCGCCACCAGGTCCAGGCCCTTGCCGACGTCCGAGTAGACCGCCAGGCAGCGGTCGCTGGGTGGTCGCGCCGACCGAGATCACGTCCGGCAGCGCCGCCGGGTAGTCGAGCGAGTTGTCCTCGTCGTTGCCGGCCGCGCCGACGACCACCACGCCGTGGTTGTGGGCGTAGGTGATCGCGGAGACGACGTCGGGGATCTGGCCGCTGGTCGTCCCGGGCGAGAACTCGATGCTGAGGTTGATCACCTGGGCGCCGTGGACGCACGGCGTAGCGGATGCCGGCGGCGATCGTCGAGGAGTCGCCGTTGCCCTCGGCGTCCAGCACGCGCACCGGCATGATCGTGGCCTGGTAGGCGAGGCCGGTGAGCCCGTAGTCGTTGTTGGTCGCCTCGGCGATCGTGCCGGCCACGAAGGTGCCGTGGCCCTCGCGGTCCAGCGGGTAGGGGTCGGTGCAGCGACCGTTGCGGATCGTGCCCAGGACGAGGTCGCAGGGGTCCGCGAACCTGGTGCCGTGCTGAAGTCGGGCGAGCGCTTGAAGGTACGCCAGTTGCGGAACGCCACGCCCGGTGTCGACCACCGCGATCGACCACGCCCCTGGCGCCCGGACGGTGGTCGGCCAGCAGGTTGGACCATGCCTCCGGCGCGTTGACGCCGTTGCGTCGGCAGGAAGTTCCACTGCAGCTTCTCCCAGCCGTGGATCTTGCCGCTGCGGCCGGGATCGTCGGGGAAGAAGTTGCCGGCGATGTGGGCGATGTAGTCCGGCACGCGCATAGCTGACGCCCGGCAGGCTGGCTGAAGCTGCAGTCGGCGGCCTGCGCGGGATCGATCCCGGCGGCGAGCGTGAGCAACTGCTCGCCCGGGGTCAGCTCGGGGTGACGCGAGATCGCTCGCCGCGATGTCAGCTTTGCGCACGGATCTCGGCGATGCAAGGCAGCCGCCGAGCCGCGGTAGCCGACGACCAGCTCGTGCGGCTCGTAGGGGAGACGCGGTGGTGTGGCCCGCGTCGGGCGGGCGGCGGCAGTCCGGGTCGCATAGTTGACAGCGGCCGCGCCGATCAGCACAGCTCCCGCGGCCAGGGCGGCGGCCAGGGCGTGCCCGGCAGCCGCCGGGGGCTCTGGAGTGGAGCGTCACGCCACGGCACGCCGGGAACCCGGGAGCGGGCGGTCGACATGTGGAGACGGAGGCGGTGGGCATCGGGCCAGCATCGGCGGCCCATCGCCGGGCCGCAGGGCACAGTAAGACAGCACGTCAACGATGCGAAGTTTCGTAAGGGTAGGACCCCTGCGCGACACTCTGCCGCGATGACGGATCACTTCTTCCCGCGCGATGAGTACTACATGCGGCTGGCGCTGCGCGAGGCGGAGCGCGCCCTGGAGCACGACGACGTCCCGGTCGGGGCGGTGATCGTCAAGGACGGCGAGGTCATCGGCGCCGGCCACAACGAGCGCGAACTGCGCAACGACCCCACCGCTCACGCCGAGACCCTGGCGCTGCGTGAGGCCAGCCACGCCGTCGGGTCCTGGCGCGTACTCGACGCCGTGATGTACGTGACGCTCGAGCCCTGCGCGATGTGCGCGGGCGCGATCGTGCTCGCCCGGATACCGCGGGTCGTCTTCGGGACGGTGGACCCGAAGGCGGGCGCTGCCGGCAGCGTGCTCAACCTCCTGGACGTGCCGCAGTTCAACCACCGCCCGCAGGTCGCCGGCGGCCTGCTGGCGCGGGAGGCCGGCGACCTGCTGCGGGCGTTTCTTCGCCCGCCGGCGCTGACCGACGCCCAGCCCGCCGCGCCCCGCCCGCGAGCCGCTACTTTTGTTGGCGCTTGTCCCCGGGAGAGGTGGCAGAGCGGTTGAATGCGCCGGTCTCGAAAACCGGTTTGGGCTTTCAGTCCAACGGGGGTTCGAATCCCCCCCTCTCCGTAGATGTCGTGAGCCGAGCTTTGCGTCTCACCCAAGTCACGACATATGGTTCAGATGCGAGAGCTCGGCCGGCTGCTGCCGAGCTGCTTCTGTTTGGGTTGCTTCGGCGCAGGAGCCTACCGGCAGTCCTCTCTGGTCAGGCGCGCGGGCTCTGCGAGTGAAGCGGTGGAGCGGTCCTTCAATCAGGCCAGAGATCGGGACCTGGGGCGCGCGTCACCCGGGCACGTCTCCCATCGGGCCTAACTCGCTGTGTGGGCTAGCGCCCCAAAGGGTGAATCGGCCAGCCACGCCGTCAGTTTGTCGGCTGGCAATGGCCGGCTGAAGAAGTAACCCTGGGCGAAATCGCAACCGTCCTCAACCAGGATGTCCAGCGTCGCCTCGTCCTCGATGCCTTCGGCCACGACGCTCAGGCCGAGGTTGTGGGCCAGGTCGATGGTCGAGCGGACGATCATCGCATCGCCGCTCGCCGTCGGCAGATTGGTCACAAATGATCGGTCGATCTTGATTTCGTCGACCGGGAGGCGTTGCAGATAAGCGAGGGACGAGTGACCAGTCCCGAAGTCATCGATCGACAGCCGCTCGCCCATCGTGTGCAACACGTCGAGAGCCTGGATCATGTCTGACCCGACGATGTCGTTCTCGGTGATCTCCAGGATGAGCTTGGCCGGGGGAACCGCCCACCGCTCGGTCAGCCTCGCCACCGTTTCCGCGATCTCCGTGTGCTTGGTGAGACTCCGCGCCGACAGGTTGACGGCCACGGTCAGATCGAGGCCGGCTTCGGACCACACATGCTGCTGACGCACGGCCTCGTCGAGCACCCATTCGGTCAGCGGGTCGATCAGCTCACTGCGCTCGACTTCAGGCATGAACTGCGCCGGCACGAGCAGCCCGCTGGTCGGGTGTTGCCACCGCACGAGCGCCTCCACGCCAGTTGTGTGCCGTCCACCTTTGAGATCAACCTTCGGCTGGTAGTGCAGCCGAAGTTCAGCGTTCCCGATCCCGGCTCGAAGCTCATTCAGGAGCTTGAGGCGGTGGGCGGTGTGATCCTCCGTGTCCACCGCAAAGACGGCGAGGCCCTCGCCGGAGGACTTGGCCTGATCTACCGCCAGGCGGGCTCGCCGCAGGATCGCGTCAGCCGACTGACCGTCCTGGGGGAATAGCGCGATCCCGATGCTCGCTCCTACATCCACGGAGTCGCCCGCGATCATGAAGGGTCGCTCGAACACGTCTCTGATTTTCCAGGCGATCGCCGCGGCCGTGCTCACGTCGCCCTCGCCCGACGCGAGAATGCTGAAGGAGTCGCCCTCGGACCGTCCAACCGTGTCCGCGTCACGCATCGCGCCTCGCAACCGCTTCCCAACCGCCTGCAGGAGTGCGTCGCCCTGGCTGCGCCCGAGGGCTTGGTTCAACTGTCCGAACTTGTCGAGGTCAACCAGGAGTACGGCTCGAGACTCGTCGGCGCGATGGGCAACCGCGATCTCCCGATCCAGGCGATCGACGAACAGGGTGCGGTTCGGCAGGCCGGTGAGGTCGTCATGGAGCATCCGATCCTCGAGTGCCTTGGTGTAGGCCTGGCGACCGGAGATGTCTCGGACACAGGCAATTGTGGACGTGTCCTGGCCGATCTGCATCTGGCTGATGTCCATCTCCATCGGGAAGGATGTGCCGTCCTTGCGGCAGCCAATCGTCTCGCTCGAGTTCGCGGGGACGCCTGAAGCGTTGGCTGAATCCGGCTTGGCACGTGCCGCATGGGAGAATTCGACATGGCGGCTCGGGGCCACGAGCAACTTCAGCGGCTGCCCCACGGCCTCGTCTTCGGAGTAGCCAAAGAGGGCCCGCGCCGACCGGTTGAACGTCTCGATCAGACCGTCCTGGCCGACGGTCACGATCCCGTCCCCCACGTTTTGGAGCACGGCCCGCGCGCGAACCTCACTGGCGGCCAGCGCAGCATTGAGCGTCGTGATCGAGGCCAGTGAGCGTCGCAGCTCTTCGGACTGCACGTACAGGGCGACGAAGGCCGAAACCTTGGCGCGCAGCACCTCGGGGCGAACCGGCGTGAACACGAAGTCAACCGCTCCACTGGCGTACGCCGTGTCGGTCTCGGTCTCGTCACACCCAAATGCGGTGATGAACATGATGGGGGTGAGCTCGGACTGGGATCGCTGCCGGATCAGCTTGGCTGTCTCATATCCGTTCAGGGTCGGCATCCGCACGTCCATTAGGACCAGCGCGAAGTCCTGCTGCATTACCGCGCGCAGCGCCTCTCGTCCTGAGTCGGCCTCGACCATCTCGATGCCGAGCGGTCCGAGCATCGCCCGGACCGCCAGGCGCTTGGCCGCGTTGTCGTCGACGATTAGGATCACCGGCACTGGCGGGCTGGCCGTTGAGCCGTCAGCCCGCTCCCTGGGCCCGGCCGTCAAGTCAAGCTCGCTCCGGCGGCTCGTGGCCATCAGGCCGGTCTTTTCGCGACGACGGGATTCGCGGTGGTCGCGATCAGGCACTCAGCCAAATCGAACAGGAAGTCCGGGCCGTCTCCGACCGGTTTGGGTATGTACGCGGACGCGCCGGCGGCCTGACAGCGCTCGCGCTCCCCCATCCCGACCTTCGCGGTGAGGGCGACTATCGCCAGGGGCGAATCTCGCGGCACCTCGCGCATCGCCCGCATCGTCTCGTACCCGTTCATCACGGGCATCATGATGTCGACAAGCGCCAGGCTGATGTCCGGCGTTCGCTGCAGGATCGCAATGCCCTCCTCGCCGCCCTCGGCGGCGATGACCTCCATCTGACCCCGTTCCAGCAGCGCCGTGAGTGAGAAGATGTTGCGGAAATCATCGTCGACGACCAGCACCTTCGAGCCCGCCAACACAGCGGGCATCGGAGGCCGTGTTGTCGGCGGGGCCACGAGTACCGGCTGCGGAGCCGGATCGATCGGGCTCACGGCCTGACCAACGGGGCTCGAAGGCACATAGACGGTGAACGTGCTGCCCTCGCCCGGCTTGCTGCGGAGGGTGATCTCGCCGCCCAGCAGGGCCACCAACTCGCGGCTGATCGACAGACCGAGCCCCGTCCCGCCGTACTGGCGACTCGACGTACCGTCGGCCTGGGCGAAGGCCTCGAAGATCTGCGCCTGCAGTTCCTCGGCAATGCCGATGCCCGTATCGCTGATCGTGAATGCCGTCACACTCGCCGCCTCCGCAAGCTTTTGATGATCTGGGCTCCAGCCCTCGAGCGCGCGGCTCATGCGCATGCGCACATCACCGTGATCGCTGAACTTGAAGGCGTTGGCCAGAAGATTCTTCATCACCTGACGCAGGCGTCCCGGATCGGTAACGATCGTCGGTGGCGTATCGCCATCCACCTCCACCGTGAAGGAGATTCCCTTCCGCTCGGCCACCGCGCGGAACTCCCGCTCCAGAAGCTCCTGTAGGTCGGACAGCGCCAGTGAGCTGATCTCAAGGGTCACCGTGCCCGACTCGACCTTGGCTAGATCTAGGACATCGTTGAGCAGACGGAGAAGGTCGACCCCGGAGGAATGGATGGTGGCTGCGTACTCCACCTGCGAATCGGTCAAATTGTCGTCGGGGTTCGCCTTGAGCTCCCCCGACAGGATGAGCATGCTGTTGAGCGGAGTGCGCAACTCATGCGACATGTTGGAGAAGAATTCAGACTTGTACGCCGAGGAGACCGCCAGTTGCTCGGCCTTCTCCTCGACGAGACGCTTGGCCGCCTCGACCTCCTGATTCTTGGCCTCCACCTCGATGTTCTGTTCGGCCAGCCGGCTCGCCTGCTTGGCCAAATCATCGTTTGAGCTGCGCAGCTCCTCTTGGCGGGATTGCAGCTCCTGCGCCTGAGACTGTGACTGCCTGAGCAGGTTCTCCGTCAGCGTGTTGGCCTCGATCGTGTTGAGCACCAACCCGATGCTCTCCGTGAGCTGGTCCAAGAGCGCTTGGTGGGTGTCGCTGAAGCGGCTGAAGGAGGCCAGCTCGACAACCGCCCGGACAGAGCCCTCGAACAGAATCGGCAGGACGATGATGTTGAGGGGCGACGCTTCACCCAGCCCCGAGTTGATCATCACGTAGTCACCCGGCACGTCGGTGAGCAGGATCCGCTCCTTCTCCTGGGCGCATTGCCCGACCAGCCCCTCCCCGAGGCGGAACTCGGTGGCGAGGTGTTTGCGCTCCTTATAGCCATAGCCGGCCTCATAGCGGAGCACCGGCTCGCCGTCCTCACCGGAAGCGACAAGCGTGTAAAAGACGCCGTGCTGGGCCGACACCAGCGGGGCGAGCTCGGAGAGGATCATCTTCGATACGGTCGCCAGGTCGCGCTGCCCTTGGAGCATGCGACTGAACCGCTCGAGATTTGTCTTCAGCCAGTCCTGCTCCGTGTTCTGGCGGGTCGTCTCGCGCAGGTTGCGGATCATCTCGTTCAGCTTGTCCTTCAGGACCGCGACCTCGCCGCTCGCTTCCACCCCGACCTGACGCGTCAGGTCTCCCTCGGTCACGGCCGTGGCCACGTCAGCGATCGCGCGCACCTGATTGGTCAGGTTCGCCGCAAGCTGGTTGACGTTGTCGGTCAGGTCCTTCCACACACCGGCAACCTCCGCCGACTGCGCCTGGCCGCCCAGTTTGCCCTCGACCCCGACCTCACGCGCGACGCGCGTCACCTCCGAGGCGAACCGGTTGAGCTGATCGACCATCGCGTTGACCGTGTTCTTGAGTTGGAGGAACTCGCCCTTGGCATCAGCGGAAATCTTCTTGCTCAGGTCACCGTTGGCGACCGCGGTGGTCACCTCCGCGATGTTGCGCACCTGTCCGGTGAGGTTGCCGGCCATCAGGTTCACGTTGTCGGTCAGGTCCTTCCACACACCGGCGACCTCAATCGTCACGGCGGCCGCCTGACCCAGCTTCCCCTCCGTACCCACCTCGCGAGCCACGCGAGTCACCTCGGACACGAAACGATTGAGCTGGTCGACCATCTCGTTGATGGTGTTCTTCAGGAGGAGCATCTCGCCGCGCACATCAGCCGTGATCTTCTTGCTCAGGTCTCCGCCCGCGACCGCACCGATAACGCGCTGCATCTCGCTGGTCGGACGCACCAGATGGTCGATCAGGCCGTTGACCGACTCAACGCTTTCAACCCAGGCATGGGAACCGTGCATGGCGACGCGTTGCGAGAGTTGCCCCTCGCTGCCCACCACGCGGCTGACCCGAGCCAATTCGCACCCGAGGGCCTCATTCGAGGCGATCACGTCATTGAGCCGGTCGGCGATCTTGCCCGGAAGGCCGGTCCAATCGAGCGGCATCCGAACACTGAAGTCGCCGTTGCTCACTCCGGAGAGAACGCTGAGCAGAACAGCTTCATCGATCCGGTCCGTGGGCTCACGGTCATGAGCGCTCAGCTCTGCCACGCCGTTCCTACCGCTGACTGGCTGAGCGGTGCCGTTCGCCATGCTGCCCCCTGTGTGTCGGCTGAGCCTCGAAGGGAGCGCCAATTCACCATGACGCGCGGGAGTCAACTCTGCGGTTGGATGCGTCTGCGGTCCCTATCGGCACAGATCGCTCCGGGCTTGAGCCGCGAAGGCCGCCTTTAGGCAAATGAAGAGAATCGGCGTGTGCCAATCACTAAACGGGAGCTTTGGCCGGCGTGGGGCTCGCTGCTGGTGTTCATAGCCTCCGCCGTGACTCTGGCCGCCACCCTGCTCGCGCGAGCACCGGTGCCGCCCGTGCACGAGCTGCGCGACTACCGCATGTTCGCCGAGCTGCGCGAGTACCACTTCTTTGACCTGAGCGTCTATCGCCGGGCCGCGGAGCTTGTGAGCCACCACCGGCCGCTGTACGCGACCAGGCTCAAGCACGGTCTCGGCTTCACCTATCCGCCCATCGCCGTACTGCTGTTCATGTCGCTGCGATGGCTCCCGTTTCGCAGTGACGAACTGGCGGTGACGATCGTCAACCTCGGGTTGGTCGTGGTGATCGCCCACACCGCGCTGAGGCTGCGCCGGTCGTGGGCTGGCCGGTGGGCTGGCCCGTCGTGGGCTGGCCCGTCGTGGGCTGGCCGGTGGGCTGGCCCGTCGTGGGCTAGCTCGGGCCGGGCGCGGCGTGGGCGACAGCAGCCCGGCCGGATCACGGCGGGCTGGGTCGCCGCCGCCGCCGTTCTCTGGGTCGAGCCGGTCACCACCACTCTCGGGTACGGACAGATCGACCTGCTGATCACGGCCCTGGTGGTGGTGGACCTCGCCTACGGCGATCGCTCTCGCGCCGGAGGCTTGGGCATCGGAATGGCTGCGGCGTTGAAGCTGACACCACTGATCTTTCTCCCCTACCTGGTGCTGACGGGCCGCGGTCGGATGGCAACGCGCGCGCTCGCCGGTTTCCTACTGTCGATCGGGCTGGCCTTCGTCACTGTGCCCGGAGACGCATCGGCCTACTGGATGGGCGGCAAGTTCCTGGATGTTTCGCGAGTCACCGGGGGAAGCCCGCTAGCCGGGTCAGGCGCGGCCAACCAGTTCCCTGCGCGGCACCCTGCTGCGGATCCTTCCGGCCACCTCGCATCACCCACTCGTCTGGCTGGTCGTCTGCCTGGTCGTCGGCGCCATGGGGCTGCTGCTCGGGGTCGCGGCGGCCCGGCGAGGAGATGAGGCGTGGGGGTTCCTGCTGACCGCGCTGACGGGACTGCTGATCTCGCCGGTGTCCTGGACCCATCACTGGACGATTGCCGTGGCGGGTGTGGTTGCGGTGATCGGGGTCAGGGGTCGCCCGGCCGTAACGGCGCTCCGAGCCAGCCTGGCCATCGCGTTCGGGGTTGCCACCTCGGCCATCTGGTTGATGATCGTGCTGGGTCCGGGAAACCACCCCGGCACCCGAGCGTTCCTCTTGAGCAACCTCTACGTGCTCGCGGGGATGAGCGTGCTGGGCACAGCGGCGCTACTGGAACTGATCCGGGCCATAGTGCGCCAGCGCGCCCGGCCTGGGGCCAGGCTCGGGGCTGGCGCCGGGGTGAGGGGCGTCGCCGGACAGCCGTTTGGCCTGGCTTCGATCGCACCGACGGCGCACCGTCCGCTGCACGCGCCGACGCCGTTCTCACCCGGGGCTCAGGGTCATCCCGGAGACCCGGTCCGGGCCATAACCACTAGCCAGGCGCTCGCCGCTGATCGACAATCGCTCTGATGAGCAAGCCAGGCGAGGAGCAGCGAGCCGCGGAGCGGATCGTCCGGGTGCGCGAAGGGCGTCTCGTGGGAGGGGTGTGCGCGGGGCTACCTGATCTCTGGGGAGTGGGGACCAACGGCCTGCGGCTGCTGTTCGTGGTCGGGGCGCTGTGCGGCGGAATTGGCATCGTGCTCTACCTCACGTGCTGGCTGGTCATGCCCGGAGTCGATCAGGACCCGGACAGCGACCCGGTTCGCGGCGTGGTACTGCTGGCCTGGGCCACCGGCGGCCTGGTCGCCGTCGTGCTGGTCGGCGTCGCCGCGGCGCTGGCCACGGTGTTCGGCCTGGGCTGGGTGGTCTTCGGGGTCGCCGCTGTCGTCGCCGTCGCAACCTTCAGCCCGGTGCGCGCTCGGATCCCTCAGGCCGTCGCGCTCCTCACCCTGGGCGCGTTGATTCTGCCCGCAGTGGCCGTCGCGCTCAGCCCCTTGCGCTTGACCTTCCAGTCGGGTTTGGCGGTCAGGCAGCCGCGTACGTATCGGAGCGCCGAGGCGACGGTCTACCGCAGCGGCTTTGGCACCCTGCTGATCGATCTGCGGCACACCGCGCCCCCCGCCGATGGCCGAGCGACGCTGCACATCGACGCCGGCCTGCGGCGCACGATCGTGGCGTTGCCCAACACCGCGTGCGTGCGGGTTCGCGTCAACTACGACATCCACTTGTTCCCGGCCCACCTGGCCGCCCTCATGACGGGCCGGTTTGATACCGCCTTCCACGACGTTGTCCTGTTCGGGCAGCCCTACGGGTACGGCGCGGCTCAAGGCATCCGGGGCAGCGTCCGCAGCCGCGCCAACGTCGCCGGCCCGCTGCTGACCATCGACTTCACCTCGCAGGGCGGCGGCCTGTTCGTCCGCAACTATCCCGAGCGCATCGATCCCAACGTGGTGCCGCAATGGCCGGGCTATCCGGTGACGCTTGAGCCCAGGCCATCGCTGAGCGGTGAGCCACCGAAGGTCCGCCCCCACATGCTGAGCGCCTGGCGCCGGCGCCTGACCGTCGAGCGGATCAACCAGCGCCTGGTCAACACCGAGATGCCGGGACCGTGCGGCCCGTGAGCTTCGCCCGCTCGCAGACCCTCGGGGCCTTGGCGAGCGCCGCCCTGTTGGCGGCGCTCGCCATAGCCCTGATGCCAGGACGCTCGATGGCGCTCGTGATCGCCGTCGCGGCCGCGGGTACCACCGCCCTTGCGGCCGCCACAGTGCCCGATGCCGTGCAGGTCGTGCGCCGGCGGCGCAGCACCGTACTCGTGTTCGGGCTGGCGTTGCTGATACTGGCCTGGTTCGTCGCCGGCGTGCTGCGGGCCGACCAGCTCTGGCCCACGCCGGAGGGCCCGTATGCCTACGCCCACCTGGCCAACCCCCTGTTTGGGCACGACTACAACGGCAACCTGGGCTCGTGGCCCTGGCGCATCGGCCGCCTGCCGCTGCTTTGGCTGGTGCTCACCCTGCTCTGCGCGGCCGGTGGCCTCGTGCTGAACGCCGACGCGGTGCGCGTGCAGCTCGGCTACGCGCGACCGCCCCGCTCAAATTGGCGCCTGCTCACCTCCGGTCCGACACGCGGTGGCCGAATGGCGATCCGAGCGGTCCCCGGCGTCGCGCTGGTCGCCCTGGCCGCCGTCATCGGCATCACGCTGATGAGCCGCTACGTCTCCTACAGGGACCCGAACGGAGCGGTGATTGGCATGGCGCTGATCGCGCTGATCTCCGCGCTGCTGATCGCGGGTCCGGCGGCGGTGGGCCTGATGCTGCGGGTCGACATCGATAAGGAGGGTCGCGCCCGGGAGCAGGAGCGTCGACGCTTTGCCGCCCATCTGCACGACTCCGTGCTGCAGACACTGGCTCTGATCCAGCGTCAGGCCTCGGACCCGGAGGCCGTGGCCAAGCTGGCCCGCCGCCAGGAGCACGCACTGCGCGCCTGGATGGCCGGGGAGAGCGATCTCTCGAGCGCGACGGTGACAGGCGCGGTGCGGGACATGGTCGCCGATGTCGAGGACGAGCAAGGATTCAAGGTCGAGCTGACGGCGATCGGCGATGCCCGGCTGGACGACCGCAGCGAGGAGCTGATCGCCGCCGCGCGCGAGGCGCTGCGCAATGCGGCCCGCCACGCGCCCGGCGCACCGGTGAACGTCTTCCTCAACATCAACGGCCATGGCATCGAGCTGTTCGTGCGCGACAGCGGCCCGGGCTTTGAGTTCGAGGTGGTGCCACCGGAGCGGCGCGGCCTGCGCGACGCCGTGATCGGCCGCATGAGCCTGGCCGGTGGGAGCGCGGCGGTGGAGTCCACACCCGGCGAGGGGACCGAGATAGCCCTGAAGCTGCCCCCCACCGGGAGGCACCGATGAGCGACCCTCCCCAACCGACCACCGACCCACCGGCGACGACGAGCGACACACCGCCGCCGCCCAGCGACACACCGCCACCGCCCAGCGACACACCGCCACCGCCCAGCGACACACCGCCACCGCCGAGCGACACACCGCTCCGGGTCGTGGTGGTCGACGATCACCAGATCTTTCGTGCCGGGGTCCGCTCCGAGCTGGCCGACACCTGCGAGGTGGTGGGCGAGGCGGCCACCCCTGCCACGGCGATCGCGACGATCCTGGAGGTCAACCCCGATGTCGTGCTGCTCGACGTGCATCTTCCCGAGGGCGGCGGCGTGGCTGTGCTGGAGGGGCTGCGGGCCGCGGAGACGAACCCCCCGGTGCTGGCGCTGTCGGTCTCCGACGCCTCCGAGGACGTGGTCCCGATGATCCGCGCGGGCGCCCTGGGCTACGTGACCAAGACGATCGAGACCGAGGAGCTCATCCACGCGCTCCGCATGGTGGCCGCCGGCGACGCGTATTTCAGCCCGCGGCTCGCCGCCTTTGTGCTGCAGGCCTTCAGCGCCCCCCAGCCGACAAAACCCGACGAGCCCGGCCTGGAGGCACTTACCCCACGCGAGCGAGAGGTTCTGCACCATCTGGCCCGCGGCTACGCCTACAAGCAGATCGGCGTGCGGCTGGGCATCAGCGCCCGCACGGTGGAGTCGCACGTGGGAGCGGTGCTGCGCAAGCTGCAGCTGACCTCGCGCCACGAGGTCACCCATTGGGCCGCCAGCCGGGGCCTGATCGACCACGACGATCCCACCTGATCGACGGCGATCGATCCCGTCTGATCCCGGCTCTCACAACTTTTTGCCAGACCTCTCATGGTGCTCCGAGACGAGCGACCCAAGCTTCAGGCTGAGTCGTATCCCTCAAGGAAAGGAAGACCATGTACAAGGCAAAGCGGGTCGCGGTCCTGATCGGTGCGCTCGGCGCACTCGGTCTGGGCGGGTCGGCGATCGCAGACGCGACGACACACCTCCACCACCTCAACCACGCCCACCACCAGCACCGTCCCGAGTTCCACCACCAGCACCGTCCCCACCTCCACCACGGGCTCCGCGACCCCGCCCGCCGGTTTCCCGGCGCACGGGACCGCCGCGCATGAAGACGCCGAGAAGACGGTCACCGGAGCGATGGCTGTGAAGGTCAGGGTCGCCGCGGTGAAAATCGTCGGCAGCGGCACCGCGGGTGCCGTCACCACCGACTACCAGGGCAGGGGCTACGAGACGACCGTCACGAAGACCGACGGCACCAAGGTCGAGATCCATCTCAACAGTTCGCTGAAGGAGATCGGACCGGGAATGGGCGCCCCCGGAATGAACGGGCATGGGATGGGCCGTCCGCCGATGTCCGGTACTCCACCCACCGGTACTCCACCCACCGGCAGCTACAGCGGCTGAGGCAAGGCGCACGCGGCTCCGATGTCGCCGTCGGCCGTCGACGGCGGCATCCGGGCCGGTGCGACCACACGCCTGAAGACATGCCGATATCGCAAGGATGTCATGACGCTGGGAGAGAAAGCGACCCCCACTGTCGGTTTCTCTCCCAGCGTCGGGACTCTCTCCCAGCGTCGTGACTCTCCCCCAGCGGTCGTGACTCTCCCCCAGCGGTCGTGACTCTCCCCCAGCGTCGCGACTCTCCCAGCGTTGTGACTCTCCCAGCGTCGTGACTCTCCCCCAGCGGCGTGACTCTCCCGCCAACGTCGCGCCCACCCGAGCGGCTATGCCGCCGCCCGCGCGAGCTGATGGGACCGTCGCTTGGCCGCCTGCACCTCGTTGGCCAGCGTGTCGAGGTCGTACACGCCGTGATGACGCCGGCCGTTGATGAAGAAGGTCGGCGTTCCGGACACGTCGCTCTCATCGGCGCTGGCCACGTCCTCCCGGATCCGATCCATGTACTCGCGCCGGCGCATCTCCGCCACGAACCGGTCGACATCGAGTCCGATCTCACCCGCGTACTCGGCCAGATCCTCGAGCCGCAGCCGGCCCTGATGGGCGAGCAGCACGTCATACATCTCCCAGAAGTGACCCTGCGCGGCCGCCGCCTCGGAAGCCTCCGCGGCGAGCTGAGCGTTGGGGTGGACGTCGTTGAGCGGCAGGTGCCGCCAGACATAGCGCACGTCGTCGCCGCCGGCCGACAGCAGCTCGCGGATCACCGACTCGGCCTGGCCGCAGTACGAGCACTCGAAGTCGCCGTACTCGACGATCGTCACCGGCGCATCGACCGCGCCGCGCGAGTGGTCGCGCTCGGGGTCGACGTCGGAGGCCAGGTCCAGGATGTCCTCCGCCGTGGCGGCGATCTGGCGGGCGCGCCACTCCTGCGGCAGGCGACGGATCACCCGGATGACCACCCAGGAAAGGACCGGAGCCACGATCAGCGTGCTCAGCGTGCCGATCTTGGCCTCCTGCAGGAACAGCCCGCGGAAGGCCAGGCTGGAGATCAGCAGCGACACGGTGAAACCCAGCCCGGCGAAGGTTCCCCCGGCCAGCAGCACTGGTGGGCTGACCGGCGCCCGCGGTCCACGCAACTGCGGGCGGGTGGCCAACCAGGAGCCGGCCACCACGCCGATCGGCTTGCCGACCACGTAACCCGTCAGGATCCCCAGGGTGATCGGTGAGCTGAAGGCGGCGCCGAGCAGGCCGCCGCCCAGGGGCACACCGGCGTTGGCGAACGCGAACAGCGGCACGATCAGGTAGCTGGTCCACGGATGCAACTCGTACTGCAGGCGCTCGTTGGGCGAGATCGACGATCCGAGGCTGCGCTGGGCGGCCCGCGCCAGCTCCGGCGTGGGCTGCTCGCGAAAGGTGTGCGTGAGCTCGACCGCGAGCGCCACCTCATCGCGGGAGGGCAGATACGCGCTGGTGGCCAGTCCGATGGCCAGGCCCGAGATGACCGGGTCGATGCCCGACTCGAACATGGCGAACCAGACTCCGATCCCCAGCCCGGTGGCCAGGGCCCGGCGCGCCACCGGCACCGGCAGCCAACGCAGCGACAGCAGCATCAGGTACAGCACGATGGCCACGGTCAGGGCGACGCCGTCCACCGCTCGCGTGTAGGCGACCGACAGCACCAGCAGCCCGGCCAGGTCGTCGACCACGGCCAGCGACAACAGGAAAACGCGCATGCGCGTGGCCGAGCGCGGCGCGAGCAGCCCCACGGCGGCCAGCGCGAAGGCGGTGTCGGTGGAGATCGCCGCGCCCCAGCCCCGGGCGCCCGGGCCACCCGCGTTCCAGGCGAGATAGATCGCCGCGGGCACGGCGATCCCGCCCAGCGCGGCGACGGCCGGAACCGCTACGCGCCGGCGGTCACGCAGCTCGCCGAGATCGAGCTGGCGTTTCGCTTCCAGGCCGACGACCAGGAAGAACAGCGTCATCAGCCCCTGGTTGATCCAGCTGCGCAGGCTCGCGGAGATCGCGTCGCCGCCCAGGCGCAGCGAGAGCCGTGTGTTCCACAGATGCGCGTAGCTGTGAGAGATCGGCGAGTTGGCCCAGATCAGCGCGGCGACCGTGGCCACGACCATCACGCTGGCTCCGCCACTCTCCGTGTTCAGGAAGTCACGGACGGGCGCGGCCAGGTTGCGCGCCCACGCGGTGCGTCCCTCGTACTGAAGCTCCCCGGTGCTCACACCGGGAGAGTGTCAGGTTCGGCTCAGCCAGGGGCCGGCCCGCTGGCCGGCCCCTCCCCCTCGACTAGATCGGGTACTCGCGCTGCTCGTCCTGCACGGTGATCCAGCGCAGCTCGGTGAACTCGTCGGCCGCCCACGGACCGCCGAAGCGTCCCCAGCCGCTGGCCTTGACCCCGCCGAAGGGCACCTGGGGCTCATCGTGGACGGTGGCATCGTTGATGTGGCAGATGCCGCTCTGGATGCGGCGGGCCAGCTGCTCGGCCCGCTCGACATCGCGCGAGAAGATCGAGGCCGACAGGCCATACTCGGTGTCGTTGGCCACGTCGATCGCCTCCTCCGGACCGTCCACCTCAATGATCGACACCGACGGGCCGAACGACTCCTCGCGGTAAATGCGCATCTCCGGGGTCACACCCCGCAGCACGGTGGGCTGGTACACGAGACCGTCGGCTTCACCGCCGGTGAGCACCTCGGCTCCCTTGTCGACGGCGTCCTCGATCAGCTCGGAGACGCGGTCCAGGGCGCCGGCGTTGATCAGCGGCCCGATCTGCGTAGAGGGATCGCGGGGGTCGCCGACCTTGAGCGACGACGCGCGCGCGGTCAGCTTCTGCGCGAACTGATCGGCCACGCGCTTGTCCACCACGATCCGCTCGGTCGACATGCAGATCTGCCCCTGGTGCATGAACGCGCCGAAGTTGGCGGCCGCCGCCGCCGCGTCGAGGTCGGCGTCCTCGAGCACCACGAACGGCGCCTTGCCGCCGAGCTCGAGCACCACCCGCTTCAGATGCCGGCCGGCCTTCTCGGCGATGATCCGGCCGACGTGGCTGGAGCCGGTGAAGTTGATGCGACGCACCTCCGGGTGGGCGATCAGCTCGTCGACCACCGCGGCGGCATCGGCCGGGGCGTTGGTGATCAGGTTGACCACGCCGGCCGGAATGCCCGCCTGCTCGAGGCACTCGACGATCAGCCCGTGCGTGCGCGGAGAGGCTTCCGAGGCCTTCATCACGACCGTGTTGCCGTAGGCCAGTGGCGCCGCGATGGCTCGGGTGCCGAGGATCACCGGCGCGTTCCAGGGGGCGATGCCGACGACCACTCCGGCCGGCTGGCGCACCGCGCGCATGCGCTTGCCGGAGATGTGCGAATGGATCTCCTGATCGTGCACCGCGGCCGCGTGGACGCCCGCCTCGCGCAGCATTCCGGTGGCCAGCGCCACGTTGAACATGCCCCAGCCGAAGGTGCCCCCCGTCTCGTCGGCCACCACCTGGGCGAACTCGGTCTGGCGCTCCTCCATCAGCTGCGCGGCGCGCTCGAGGAGCTCGCGCCGCCGGGAGATCGGCGTCTCTGACCAGTCGGGAAAGGCCGCCGCCGCGGCGTCGACCGCCCGGACCGCGTCCGCCGGGGTGGCGGCGGACGCCACCGAGGCCACCTCGGCCGTGTAGGGGTTGCGCACCTCGAACGTCCCGCCGCCCTCGGCGTCGCTCCACTCGCCGCCGATCAACAGACGCTGCTGCGTCACGCCAGAAACGCTCATGGGTGGCTCTCCTTCTCGTGGGTCGGTCAGGCCTGCAGGGGTGAGCGCGCTGCCGCACCGGCATCGCGGATGAGGCCGCTGCCGGGCAGCTTCTCGAGACCGCCGGTCTCGAGCACGCTCTCCAGATTCTTCACGGCCAGCTGGGCATGGTCACGGGCCAGACGCTCGGCCGCCGCGCTGTCGCCCCGCTCGATCGCGTTGAGGATCTCGTGGTGCTGGACGTTGCCGGCCGCGAGCGTCGGCTCGAACTGACTGGTGTCCGCCTGGGCCGGGAGGAAGAAGCTCGGCTGCGCGAAGGGCAGGGCCAGCACCCGCTCGTAGGCGTCGCGCAGCACGTCGCTGTCGGCCAGCACGAACAACTCGTTGTGAAATGCGTCATTGAGCTCCACGTAGAGCTCGAACTCCTCGCCCGTGGGCGGACCGCCGTCCATGCTGACGATCCGGTCGAGCTTGGCCACGCAGGCGACCAGATCGCCCAGCGCTCGCGCGCCGCTGCTGCGCAGCGCGGCCAGGCGCGCCGCCTGGCCCTCGAGCAGGCCGCGCAACTCGATCGCGTCACCCACCTGACGGCCGCTGAACGAGCGCACGACAAAGCCGCCGCCGGAGATCGGCTCGAGCAGGCCCTCGTGCTCGAGCTGGGCCAGCGCCAGGCGCAGCGGCGTGCGGGAGACTTCGAGCCGTGCGGCCAAACGCACCTCGGACAGGCGGTCTCCCGCGCGCAGCTCGCCATCCATGACCAGCTGCCGCAGGCCGAGGATGGCGGCCAGCCCCTGCGAGACCGCGGCCTCGGTCATCAGGTGGTGGCCTTGGCCGCCGCGGCGGCTCGGCGCCGGTTGATGACCCGGGAGACGACGACGGCGACCACCAGGATGATGCCGTAGAACAACGACTGGACATAGAGCTGCGCGCCCAGCAGGTTCATGCCGTTGACCGCCACGGCCAGGAAGAACACGGATATGCCGGCGCCGATGGCGTTGAAACGGCCCGGCTGGATGGTGGTCAGACCGAGGAAGGCGGCCGCGTAGACCGAGAGCAACAGCGGGCCCTGATTGTTGGGCGTGGCCGATCCGAGCACGCCGTCGTTGATCACGCCGGAGATGGCGGCGATGAAGCCGGCCACCACGAAGCCCCAGAAGCGCGTCGAGCTGACCTTGAAGCCACTCAGGCGGGCGACCTCCCGCGATTGCCCGACGAAGAGCGAGCGCTGGCCGAACGGCGTGAACGTCAGCACGTAGAACATGATCAGCAGGATCACGATCCCGTACCAGAAGTCGAGCGGGATACCGAAGATATGGTGCAGCTGGGTCCAGTTGGTCAGGCTGGGGGCGATACCCGGGATGGTCTGCTGATTGGGCAGCCAGAAGGCGATGCCGTCGAACACGCTGCCCATGGCCAGCGTGATGATGAAGGGGTTGACGTCGAAGCGGACGATGATCCAGCCGTTGATGGTGCCGGCCAGGATGCCGACGGCCAGGGCCACGAGGATGGCTGGCACGATCGCCCAGCCGTGGTTGACGTTCAACCAGCCGACGAGGACCGACGTCATGCCCGAGAGCTCGCCGACCGAGAGGTCCAGGTCGCCGTTGGTGAGCGGGATCAGCAGCGCCATGACCAAAACCAGCTGCACCGAGTTGAGGCCGAAGATGCTCGTGAAGTTGGACCACTGGAAGAAGGTGTCCGGACGCGCGAGGCCAAAGCCGACGATGACCAGGATGAACGCGAAGGGCAGCATCGAGGCCTCGGCCACGCGGGCGTTGACCACCCGAGACAGCCCAGACCTCGACTTCGAAGTTCCGCCCGGGCCGGGCGGAGGGGTGGGCTCGGCCGACGTGTCCACGTTGGTCGTCATGACGCGGTTGTCACCTCTCTGGCAGCGCCACGCGCGGTGGCGGAATAGACCTCACTGGTAATCCTGTCGCGGCTGAAGGGCGGCGCGATCGAGCCCGCGATGGCCCCGTGCGCGCAGAGCAGGATGCGCTGCGAGACGGTGGCCAGCTCGTCGAAGTCGGTGGAGACCCACAGGATCGCCACTCCCTGTGCGGCGCGCTCGCGCATCAGCTCGTAGATCTGGTGGCGGGTGGCCACATCGACGCCCTGGGTGGGCTCGTGCAGCAGCATCACCCGGGGGTTCTGCTCGAGCCAGCGGGCCAGCACGACCTTCTGCTGGTTACCGCCGGACAGCGCCGACATGTTGAGCGACGCGTCGCGCGGGCGCACGTCGTAGGTCTCGGTGCGCTGATCGGCGGTGCCGATCAGCTTGTCGATGCGCAGGAAGCCACCCTGCATGAAACTCTTGAGCGAGAGCGACAGCAGGTTCAGCGCCACCGGAAGATCGGCCACCGCTCCCTGCGCCTTGCGGTCCGCGGGCACGAGCGCCACGCCGAGCTCGATCGCCTTGCTCGGGTTGAGCCCCGACACGTCGCCGGACCAATCGGGCAGACGGAGCTCGCCGGCCGCGTCGCTCAGGCCGCCGAACAGCAGATAGGGAAGATCCTCGCTCCCGGCGCCGAGCAGCCCGGCGATCCCGAGGATCTCTCCGGCGTGCAGGTCGAAGGTGACGTCGCGTACGCGCCCGCCCCTCACACCCTGGGCCGACAGCACTACCTCGCCGGAGCTCTCCACCGCGGTCTGGGAGCCATGGGTTGTGGCCAGCTCGATGGTCGAGCGATCCAGGCGATGCCCGGAGACCAACTCGATCAGATCGGCATCGCTGGCGCTGGCCACGGCGACGTCACCCACCTTCTCGCCGTCGCGCAGCACCGCCGCGCGCTGGGCGATCTCGCGCACCGCCGTCATGTCGTGGGAGACGAACAGGACGCCGATCCCGTCGGCCACCACGCGGCGTACGAGATCGAACAGGAAGACCTTCTCGTGCTCGGGCAGGAACACGGTCGGCTCGTCGAGGACGAGCACGCCCCCGCCCTCGCCGTGCTGGTCGCGGTACTCGCGCAGCTCCTCGGCCGCGCGGACGATGGCCAGAAGCGCCTGCGAGGTCGGCCGCAGACGACCCACCTGAGCGCTGGGGTCGAGGTTGACCCCGTAGCTCTGGAAGATGTCGCGGGCGCGCTCCCGTTCCGCGCTCCAGCTGATGCGCGCGAACGAGCTGACGCCATCGGTCACCCGGCGGCCGACAAACAGGTTCTCGACGACCAGCAGGTCCGGGGCGAGGCCGAGGTCCTGGTAGACGAAGCTCAGACCGACGGTGCGAGCCTGGCCCAAGGGCACCGGCAGCGGCACGTCGATGCCGTTCATCTGCAGAGAACCGCCCGGTTCCGGCTCGTGATAGCCGGACAGGATCTTCACGAGCGTCGACTTGCCCGAGCCGTTCTCACCCAGAAGGGCGACGACCTCACCCGAGTTGATGGTGAGGTCGACCCCCTTCAGAGCCTGGACGCCCCCGAAGCTCTTGGCGAGCTGACTCGCCTTGAGCGCCGGGACCGTCGAGGCCGTGGCGGAAGCGGGCGCCGTCTGTTCTGTACCACTCATTGGCTGTAGTTGTACCGACCGAGACGACGCCCGTACCCGCAGGCTGCTACTTGATGACTCCCCACAGGCGCAGGTAGTCCTGAACGAACGCACCGTTGGCGTAGGCCTTGTCGCTGTACGCCTGACCCTTGCCTCCGGTGGAGAACGTGGCCGCGTTCTTCTTGGTGAAGAACATGTTCGGCGCGATCTCCTTGGTGACCGTGACGGCCGGCTTGTGCGACAGCAGGCGGATCACCTGGTCGAGCTGACCGTAGGCGTCCCACTTCTCATCCGGACCGGAGTCACCGACGAACGTGCCGCCGTTCTGCACGGCCTTGATCTCGGCCAGGCCACCGCCCCAGGCGTACATCTTGAGGCCGGGGTGCGAGCCGGCGGCCGAGGCAACGGCGCTTTCGATGCCGTCACTCATGCCGTCGAAGGTGACGATCACGGTGTTGATGCTCGGGTTGCCCTGAAGGTCGCTGGTCACTGCCGCGATCTCCTTGGGACCACTCCAGTCCTGCGTGGCGAAATCCTCTTCCTTGACCAGCGAGCAGCTCGACGGGCACCACTTGCTCATGGCCTTCTTGAGCGCCTGCTGGGCGCCCGCGTACTGGGCGACCTGCGGGCTGTCCAGGAACAGGACCTTGGCGCCCTTGCCGTTCAGGTTGACCAGCGCGTCGGCCAGGTCGGTGCGAACGCCACCGGCGGTGTCCACGCCGGACTCGGCCGAGAGGTTGGTGAACGGGAAGCCGGGCGAACCGCCGGTCTGGTTGTAGTTACCGTCGACCACCGGGATCTTGGCCTTCTTCAGGGTCTGAAGCTGGCTGGCCAGCGCTGCGCCGCTGGGGCCGCAGAGCATGACTACCGCATTGGCCTTGTCGGTCTGCGCGGTGCTCAGGTTGCTGATCCAGCTCGGCGGGCCGGCCGTTGTGTTGAGCGGGATGACCTTGGCGCCCAGGGCCTTGGCCTCGGCGTCCAGGTAGCCCTGCTGGCCCTTCAGATTGCAGGCATCGATCTCAGAGCTGATCGGGAACGTGACGATCGTCTTGCCCTTGAGCGCCTTCTTGCCGTTGACCGCGGGACCGGGCGCGATCCAGGCCGGAGCGGTCTGCTCAGCGGCCACGTACTTCTTGAGCGTGGCCAGCGTGCTCTTGCTGACCGCCGCGCCGGCGGTGCTGCCGTCCTTCTTGGCTGACGCGCTGGTTACGCCGATGGCGCCGCCCGTGATCGCGGCCGCGGCCACGACGGGGATGGCGACCATGCGCCCACGCGCCACAAATCGCTGGTACTTCGAATTCATAGAGGTACCTCTCTCCTCTGTTCTTGACAAGCAAGCCGCACAGCCCCCGCCGCACGGCTTTCTCCATTACCCACACCATTGAAGCCGCTGACGATTGGGCCCCGGTTAAGGTTCCCCAAAGGTTGGCGGCATCCTGCATGCAGAGCATACCGAATGGACACAACGGTGTCGTGTTGTCCACCGAATTCTTAGAAGCTCCAAAACGGCGCCGCTCGGCATGCGGCGGTCGTCGCCCGCCCCGCTCAGAGACCGAGCGAGCGGCCGATGATCTCCTTCATGATCTCGTTGGTTCCCGCGTAGATGCGGGAGACGCGCGAGTCGACGAAGGAGCGCGCGATCGGATATTCGAGCATGTATCCGTAGCCGCCATGCAGTTGCAGGCAGCGGTCGACCACGCGGCCCTGCATGTCCGTGCACCACCACTTGGCCATGGCGGCGTCCACCGCGGATAACCGGCCCGCGTTGTGCTCGAGGATGCAGCGGTCCAGGTAGTGCGTGGCCATCTCCACCTCGGTGGCCGCCTCGGCCAGCACGAAACGGCTGTTCTGGAAGCTGCCGATCGACTTCCCAAACGCGTTGCGGGTCTTCACGTACTCCAGGGTGTGCTCCAGCGCGACGCGCGCCATGACCAACCCGGATAGGGCCACCGACAGACGCTCCTGCGGCAGGTTCGAGGTCAGGTAGCGAAAGCCCATGCCCTCCTCGCCCAGCAGGTTCTCCTCGGGCACGAACACGTCGGAGAAGAACATCTCGGCCGTATCGGCGCTGTGCAGACCGACCTTCTCCAGGTTGCGCCCGCGCTCGAAACCCTCCATGCCGCGCTCGATGACCAGCAGGCTGAGTCCGCCGTGACGGTCCTCCGGATTGGTCCGCACCACGGCGATGACCAGGTCGGAGTTGATGCCGTTGGTGATGAAGGTCTTGGCCCCGTTGACGATCCAGCCGCCGTCGGCCCGGACCGCCCGTGTGGCGATGCCGGCCAGGTCAGAGCCGGCGCCCGGCTCGGTCATGGCCACCGCGGTCAGGTAGTCGCCGCCGGCGATCCCCGGCAGCCAGCGCTCGCTCTGCTCCTCGTTGCAGTAGCTGGTGAAGTACGGAAGGCAGATGTCGTTGTGCAGCGTGATCCCGCCCACGGCTCCGTTCAGATCCATGCCGAAGCCGACCTCGTGCAGCATGGCGTTGAAGCGGAAGTCGCGCACGCCCGCGCCGCCGTAGCGCTCATCGACCTCAAAGGCCAGGAAGCCATCGCGCCCGGCCGCCGTGAAGAACTCCCGCGGGACAATGCCGTCCTGCTCCCAGCCCTCGTAGCTCGCGGCCGCGTGCTTGGTCAGAAAGGCCCGGAACGACTCGCCGAGATCCCTGTGCTCACTGCTGTAGAGGGTTCGATCCATCGCCTGAGTATGCCGCGCTCCAGCTGCTGAAGCGCTGCACCTCGACAAGGATGAACGGCCCCTGCGGCGGCCGCCCGCGGTACTGCTCATAGCGCTCGGCGAGCGCTTCGGCCGCCCCCGCTGGGGCAGCCTTTTCCACCCTGGCCCGACCATCGGCCCGCGCCCACCAGAGCTGTTCCCAGTCCTCGGCGTAATGGTCGACCAGCACGCTGACCTGCGGGTTGGCCTCGATGTTGGCCAGGCGCCGCAGCGCGGTCGTGCGCTTGGGCTTGTGATCGACCGCCGTGATCAGGGTCCGCTCGTCCAACAGCGCGAAGGTGATGGGGACCAGATGGGGCTGGCCGGTGGACCCGACGGTGGCCAAGCGGGCCACCGTCGCGGTGGCAAACCTCTGTACGGGGGTAACGTGGTCATACATGCGAGTTCCAATCACACTTTCGCTTCACATCCCGAACTTCAACTATCCGGATGTGGCACCTGATGAAGTTTTCGAGAAGATCGCCGCGATCGCCACCACGGCGGAGGCGTCGGGGTTCAGTTCCGTTTCGGTGATGGACCACCTGCACCAGATCGGGCCGGTCGGGCCGCCGACCAACTGGATGTTCGAGGGCTCGACCATGCTGGCCGCGATCGCCGCCCGCACCACCGAGCTGACCATGGGCCTGATGGTCGGCAGCGTCACCTACCGTAACCCGGCCATCGCGGCCAAGACGACGACCACCCTGGACGTGATCTCCGGCGGCCGGGTGTGGCACGGGATCGGGGCCGGCTGGTTCGAGGAGGAGCACCGGGCCTACGGGTATGACTTCCCGCCGCTGAAGACGCGCTTTGAGATGCTCGAGGAGGAGCTGCAGATCGTGCGCGCGATGTTCACCTCCGACGAGGCCCGCTTCACCGGCACCCACTTCCGCGTCGACGGGGCCTTCAACAATCCCAAGCCGATCCGCGGCGATGTGCCGATCCTGATCGGGGGCAGCGGCGAGCGCAAGACGCTGCGACTGGTCGCCCAGTACGGCGACGGCTGCAACCTGTTCGGGGACCCGGACCGGGTGCGGCACCTGCTCGAGGTCCTGCAGGGCCACTGCGACGATGTCGGACGGGACTACTCCGAGATCACCAAGACCGCCCTGGGCCGGGTGCTCATCGCGCCCACGCACGAGGCGGCGGAGGCCAAGAAGCAGGGCCTGCTCGAGCGCGGCGTGCCGCAGGAGAGCATCGACTCGATGGTCTCCGGCGACCCCGACACGGTGGGCGAGCGCATCCAGGCCTACCGGGACGCCGGCCTCGAGGGTTACTGCTTCTCCATGTCCGACAGCTACGACCTCGAGACCCTGGCGCTGGCCGGCCAGACACTGGCCAAGATCTTCCCGCGGGCGGGCGCCGGGGCTGCAGCGTGACCGGCGTCTCGGAGCGTGTGGCGCCGGGCCATTCGGAGCGCGTGGCGGCAATCGCCGAACTGGCCGTCGGGATCGGGGCCAACATCCAGCCGGGCCAGATCGTGGCGCTCAGCGTCGAATCGGGGCAGGAGCCGATCAGCCGTGCGGTGGCCGAGGCAGCCTATGCGCGCGGCGCGAAGTTCGTCGACGTCTCCTACTTCGACCCGTACATCAAGCGCTCTCGGCTAATGCACGCCCCGCGCGAGTCGCTCGCTTTCGTGCCAGCGTGGATCGGGGAGCGGATCCTGGCCATCGGCGACGCCGGTGCAGCCCGGATCAGCTTCCAGGGGGTGGCCGATGCGCACGTGTTCGACGACGTCGACCCTGAGCTGCTCGGCCTGGACCTGCTGCCCCGCACGAAGGAGTCCACCATTGTGGTCGGCAAGCAGCAGACGAACTGGTGCATCGTGCCGTTTCCCACGCCGGAATGGGCCGGGCTGGTGCATCCGGACCTCGAGCCGGAGGCGGCGACCGAGAAGCTGTGGCAGGAGATCGAGCGGATCCTCCGCCTGGACGAGCCCGACCCGGTGGTGGCGTGGGAGGCGCGGCTCGCCCAGTTGGCCGGCGTCTCGGCCAAGCTCCAGGACATGGAGCTCGACCATCTCCGCTACCAGGGCCCCGGCACCGATCTGACCGTCGGGCTGCTGCCATCGTCCACCTGGATCAGCGGCCAGATGAAGAGCATCCACGGGATCACCTTCACGGCCAACCTGCCGACCGAGGAGACGTTCACCGCGCCAGATCCCATGCGGGTCGACGGGGTCGTCACGGCCACCAAGCCGCTGCTGATCCCAGGGGCCCGCCCGATCGAGGGCTTGCGGGTGCGCTTCGAGGGCGGTCGCGCCGTGCAGATCGACGCCGACAGCGGCGCCGAGATCCTGCGCTCGATGTGCGACAAGGATGAGGGGGCCGCGCGCCTCGGCGAGGTCGCGCTGGTCGATCGGGAGAGCCGCATCGGACAGAGCGGCTCGGTCTTCTACTCGATCCTGCTCGACGAGAACGCAGCGTCGCACCTGGCGTTGGGCGCCGCCTACCCGTTCAGCGTGGCCGACGACTCCGACCGCGAGCGTGCCAACCGCAGCGCGATCCACGTCGACTTCATGGTCGGCTCAAGCCAGGTGGCGGTCACCGGCGTGCGCCGGGACGGTTCGGAGATTCCGCTCCTGCGCGAAGGCGCCTGGCAGATGTGATCGGTCGCGGATCCAAGGATCGCTCGCGGGTCGGGTAATCGCTCGCGGGTCGGGTGATCGCTCGCGGGTCGGGTAATCGCCCGCGGGGAAACCGATGCTCGAGCCGGTTCTCGCCCCTCCGAGCGCAGCAAGAGGCCGCGTCAGCGGCCGGTCTTCGTCGGAGACAACCTCAGGGAGAGCGACAGCTCTCCCTCGTTCCCAAGCTAATTTGGAAACGCGCCCTCTAACTCCCAAAGCTTGGCCCGCCATGGCTGATTCGGGAAATCCGGGCGTCTCCACAGCCCGAAACTCCCAAAGTTGGACCGCGACCTGTTGGTTTGGGAGCGCGGGGCGGCCGGCGCGCCGCCCGCGGGCTGGGGCCTGGGGCGGGGGACCGCTACGCTTGCCGGGTTTCCCGGAGAGGTGCCGGAGTGGTTGAACGGGCACGACTGGAAATCGTGTAACGGGGTAACTCGTTCGGGGGTTCGAATCCCCCTCTCTCCGCTCTGTCATGAGTCGGTCCATGCGTCTTTGCTGAGCTGCCACGGCCGATCCGCGGCACCTCCGGCTCAAGTACGCGGATATCTGCACATTTCATCCACAGCTCCGCTGTGGCTTCGGTCCAGGCGCCGCGCGCCGTTGCCGGTACACCGCTCTCTCCTCTGTGGCGTCCGCAGAGTGGATCTTCGGCCCGAACGACGGATTCGCCACAAATGTCAATCGCGCGAGGGCTGCTCGGTTAGGCTGCGACCGAAATCTAAAAGTCAAGAGGAAATCCATGACCACAGGTCTGATTCCAAGCTGGGTGCGGGCACGGTGGCGCCCAGCGTTCGCTGCCAGCGCCGCTGCCTTGGGGCTGGCAGCTGTCATCCCGGGCACAGCTGCGGCCAAACTGAAGCTCCCGGCTGAGCGGACCAGCCCAACCGGTAACTACTTCACCCTTCAGGCCTACGTCGGGCCGACCTCGCATAAGTCGGTCGCGAACTTCCAGGTCAAGGTCTGCACGAGCAAACACACACCGGCGGGCACCGCAATAGACCCTGCGCTGTTCACCCTGCGCCTGACTCGCGGCGGCATGGTCTCCGAATCGACCACCGCCGCGAAATCTCCGGCGATAGTGCTCAAGCCGCTCAAGCCACTGCAATGCACACAGGGATGGCTCGGCTTCCGCGTACCCAAGGGCAAAAAGGTCTCAAAGCTCGAATACGACTACAACGGCGCTATCTCGTGGATGGTCGGCTGACCAAACCTGGGGCCATCTAGAAAGCCGACGGGCACTGGCTCATTGTCGGGCGGCCCGTTAGGCTGCACAGACATGAACCGGGCGCCGCTGGCCCAGGCCCGGCGCTTCAGTGAGGCAGACCGGCACCTGGGCCCATACGTACCCACGCTGGTCGCGGACTGGCTGCGCGACTTTCCGGAGCGCCGCCATCGCGTGATCGACTGCACGCTGACGTTCGCTGACATCTCTGGTTTCACGCGTCTCACCGAGCTGCTGGGGGCGCGGGGCAAGATCGGCGCCGAAGAGATGGCCGAGCTGATCAACGGGACGTTCGATGCCTTGCTCGAGCCGGCCTATGCCTACGGGGCCGGACTGATCAAGTGGGGTGGCGACGCCACGTTGCTCTTCTTCGAAGGGCCTCAGCACGCCCAGCGGGCCGCCCGGGCCGCCCACGAAATGCAGCGCGTCATGCGAACCGTGGGGGGCTTGCGCACCAGCCGCGGGCCGGTCCGACTGCGCATCTCAGTCGGGATTCACTCGGATCGCTATGACGTCTTCCTCATCGGCGAGGACGACCACCGCGAGCTCATCCTGGCCGGCCGGCCGACCACGGTCCTCACCCAGCTGGAGAAGGACGCCGCGGCCGGGCAGATCGTCATCAGCCACGCCACCGCGGCTGCGCTGAGCGCCGCCGGCGCGCCACCCCCCACCGCGCCGGCCGGGCGGGGTCTGCTGCTGAGCGCCCCGCCTGAGGCTGACCTATGCGACCCGACCCCGGGGATCGAAGACCACGCGCGCACCGACATCGGCGTGGCTCTGTGCCGGCTCCTGCGCGAGCACATCCGTAGTGGCGGAATCGACAGCGAGCACCGTCAGGTCACGGTCGGTTTCCTGAAGATGTCCGGAACCGATGAGCTGCTTCGCGAGCACGGCCCGGAGGCGCTGGAGTCGGCGATGGCACACGTGATCCGGGCGACCCAGCGGGCCGCCGCGGCCAACGATGTGACGTTTCTCGCCACCGACATCGCCGAGGACGGTGTCAAGGTGATGCTGAGCGCAGGCGCCCCCCGGCGATCGGGCCAGGACGAGGACCGGATGATCGCCACCTTGCGCACGGCGATCGACGCCGGCGGCGTTCTGCCGCTGCGGGGGGGAGTCACCACCGGCCGCAGCTTCGCGGCCGACTTCGGGCCGCCATACCGACGCACCTACTCGGTCATGGGCGATTGCGTGAACCTCGCCGCGCGGCTGGTCGAACGAGCCGAACCGGGCGAGCTACTGACCGTTCAGTCTTTGATCGACGCCGCGCGCGGAGACTTCGTGGTGACTGAGAAGCCGGCCTTCGCGGCCAAGGGCAAGCGCGTGCCCGTGCGCCCATTCAGTCTGAGCACGCCGGACAGCGCGACCCAGGCATCGGTCCTGGCGGCCAACGAGCGCGAGCCCATGCTGGGCCGCGGCGCCCAGCTGGCCACTCTGCTCAGCGCCGCTGAGCAGGCCGCCACCGGCAGCGGTCGGACGGCCGAGGTGGTGGGCGAGCCGGGGATGGGCAAGAGCACATTGCTGGCCGAGCTGCAAGCCGCGGCCGAGGCCGACATGGTGTGGACCGACGGCGATGTGTACGCGGTGGCCCGGCCCTACGCGCCGTTCGAGCGAGTGCTGCGCTCGTGCATGGCGCTGGCGAGCGGCACTCCCGCCGACTCTCTGGTTGGCCCCCTGGAGACGGCCGTGCGCGAGCTCGCCCCTGAGTTGTTGCCCTGGCTACCTTTGATCGGCATCGCCGCCGGCGTGCCGATCTCGAGCACGCCGGAGGTCGAGCAGATCGACGCGGCCCACCGCAAGGGCAAGCTCGAGGAGGTGACCAGCGAGCTGCTCGGCTCGGTGTTCAACCAGCCGACGGTGCTCATCTTCAACGACGTCCACCTGATGGATGACGCCTCACGCGATCTGATCAGCCGGCTGGCCCAGGACACGTCCGAGCGACCCTGGCTGGTCATCATCAGCCGCCGTCCGGAAAACGACAGCCCGCTCGTCGCCGAGCCGGACGAGCGAATCGAGCTCGGACCGCTCGACGACGGAGCTGCCGCCGAGCTGCTGCACCGGGCCACCGCCTCGTCCCCCCTGCCGCCCCACCGCCTGGCTGAACTCGCCCGGCGAGCCAACGGCAATCCGCTGTTCCTGCGCGAACTGGCGGCCGGACTGCGCGCCGGCGACGCCCTGGACATGCTGCCGAGATCAGTCGAGGCCGCGATCGCCGCGCGCGTCGACCGGCTCGCCACGCCGGAGCGGCGCGCACTGCGCGCCGCGGCGGTGCTCGGCCTGGACGTCGATCACGTTCTCCTCCAGGAACTCCTGAGCGAAGAGCAGCCCGAGAGCCAGGTCGCCGTGGCTGAACGTCTCGCCGCCCTGACCGAGTTCCTGGAGCCGATGGGCGGCGGGATCCACCGCTTCTCCCACCAGCTCGTGCGTGAGGTGGCTTACGAGAGCCTGCCCTACCGACGCCGCACGATGCTCCACGCTCGGGCGGCGGCCGCCCTTGAACTGAGTCTGGGTCAGGACCCCTCCGAGCAGGCTGAGCTGCTCTCGCTGCACTGCCTGCAGGGCGCGCGCTACGGCGACGCCTGGCGCTACGCCCGGCTTGCCGCCGACCGTGCCCGCCAGCGCTACGCGGCCGTGGAGGCAGCCGAGTCCTACCGCCAGGCGCTGACAGCGGCCGGGCACGTCGCGGACATCGACCCGCACGAGCTGGCCCAGGTGGACGAGGCGCTCGGAGAGCTGTACGTCGAGCTCGGCGAGATGACCGCCGCCGAAACCGCGCTGCGTCGCGGTCTGCGGCGAACCGGCGGACAGTCACTGGCCGCCGCTCGCCTGCAACTCAACCTCGCCCGGCTGCGGGACATCGAGGGACGCCACGCCGCGGCCATGCGTTGGGCCATCCGTGCCCAGAGAACAATCGCCGACAGCAGTGGCCCGGACGCCAGGATCGTGCAAGGCCAGCTGGCGGCGCGGCGCGCGCGGATTCTCTACCGGCAGGGGCGTCACCGCGAGGCGCAACGCCTGGCCGCCGATGCCGCCCAGCTGGCCCGTGACAGCGAGAACCTTCGCACCCTGGCCGAGGCCCTCGAATACGGAGACCTGGCTGCGGTGGAGCTGGGGGTGGAAAGCGGCGCCGGTGCCGAGCAGGCTTTGGCCATCTATCAGGCGCTCGGAGCACTCGGCGACGAGGCCCGCGTCCACAACACCCTGGGGATGCTCGCCTATCACCGCGGCGCCTGGGCCGACGCGCTCAGGCATTACCGTGCGGCCGAGGATGCCTACCTGCGCTGCGGAAAGCGCTGGGATGGGGCGACGGCGATGGCCAACGCCGCCGAGCTGCTCGTCGATCAGGCTCATTACGAGGAGGCCGAAGCTGCTCTGCAGCAGGCCCGCCTGATCTATCGGGGCGTGGGCGCCGCCGCCGAGGTCGCCTTCGTGGACAACCAGCTCGGCCGAGCCGCCGCCCGACGCGGCCAGACCGCCGAGGCGCTCGAGCTGTTTCAAAGCGCCCGCAAGCAATTTCTCGCCTCCGGTGAGACGACCGAGGTCGCGCTGGTGGATGCCTGCATCGCCGAGGCGCACTGCATGGGTGGCGCCTACGACACCGCTCTTCAGCTGGCCGAGGCCGCGCTCAGCACCCGACGCTCGCGGGGGGCAGTGGCCGCGTTTCACCCTCTACTGCACCGGGTGCGCGGCCAGCGCGCTGCTCAAATTGGACCGACCGCAGGAGGCAGCTCAGTCGCTGCGAGCCTCGCTGGCCGCAGCCCGAGCTCGCGCCGCGCGGCATGAGATCGCCTTCACCCTGAACGTTCTGCTCGAGGCCGGCCTCGCGGATGACGCCGCGGAGGCCCAGGCGTGGGCCGAAGAATATGAGGCGTTGACCCACGGCCTTGATTTGGAGCCGGTCGACAGCCTCGGGCCGGAACCGGTCGACGGCCTCGGCGTGGAACTAATCGACGGCCTCGAATTGGAACCGCTCGACAGCCTCGCGTTGGAAGCAGTCGACGGCCCCGGCGACAGTCTCACCCTCACCTGAGTCGACCCGGCCCCTGGCTCGGGTCGACCTCGGAGGCTGGGGTCAGGTCGCGCTGACCTGACCCCAGCCCCGGGTACGAGAGTGGGTCAGTTACTGGCCCGCGGATCCGAGGCGTTCGTCTCGAACACGGTTTCCAGATCCGACTCGCCCGGGCTGATGCTCGCGCCGGTCAGAACCTCAGGCGTGGCGCCCGAGGTGTAGGTGTATTGCGCGACGCATGGGGGGTTGGTCGCCTGGCCGAGCACCATAACGTCGCCCGGATAGTCGCACCCGTGGAGCAGGCCGTAATACCCGCCGCTTCCGTCGGGCGTCGCCGGCGAACCGTTGATCGTCTCGAACTGAACCGGCGAGTCGTAACACAGGTTGGGCCCGTTCGGGTAATCCCCGTACAGCGTGTCAGCCGCCGATCCGTATACGTCGTAGTAGACGACCTTGTTGGTCGTCAGCCCGGTCGAGCTGAACACGACGACGTCGCCCAGGCTCGATCCAACACCGCTGGTAGAGCAGGGCAGCGGCGTCGTGGTGAAACCGGCCGTGATCGACCCGTTGGTTCCGGTTGAGGTGATGTCGTACGAGCTCGAGCCATCGCTGCTGGTCTGCGTCCCCGTGTTACAGGGCCCCACGCATGGCGTGGTGGTCGTCCCGGAATTCAGCGTGACCACTACCGTGCCCGTGCTCGGTGCCTCGAAGAGGTCCCCGGAGTAGGTACCGGAGATCGTATTGGCACCGGCAGCCAGGCTGGAGGCCGGCACGACGATCGTCATCGTGCACGGCTTGAACACCAGCAGGCAGCGGGAGGTTGGCCGGGCGGTGCCCAGAGCCGTGTTATTGGTGGTGTCGGTGAAGGCCACCGAGCCGTGGGACAAAACCAGCACGCCCGGGATGACCGTCGCCGTGATCGTCGCCGACTGCCCGACCGACAGCGTGCTCGAGGAGGTCGATAGTTGCGTTTTGGTCGGGAGCCGAAAGCCCTTGGCGGAGCTTGTCGATGCCGTCGCGGCACCCACCACCACCACGATTCCGACCATCATCAACAGTGAAACGGCGCGGCGCCGGAAGCGCTCAATGCATGGCTTCATAGTGTCTCCAGGCCACACCGTCGGCCCACTCGTGGGAGCCCCAACCCCTTGGGGCGATTTAGGCAGTTTTATATCAGGCCATCACCGTTGACGGGGCTTTTTACCCGAATTGTGTCCAACGTGTGAACACGGCCCGGCCCGCCGCGCGCCGGCCGGGGCGATGCGGTAAAGATCCCGCGGTGCAGAACGTGCTCGGCGGCCTACGCAACCGCGACTCGCCGCTGAGACGGATGGGCGCTGCCTGGTTCCTGGGCAATCTGGCCGAGTGGGCCTACATCACGGCGCTGATGATCGCGGAGTACCGGCGCAACGGAGCGCTGGCCGTCGGTCTGGTCGGGGCGCGATTCGTACCGGGTGCGCTGCTCGGACCGATCGTGCTCTCGGTCTTCCGGCACAGCTCTGCGCCCAGGCTCCTGCGCGGACTTTCGCTGTCACGGTTCGTCCTGGTCGGCGGGGTGGCGGTGGCCGAAGGAGCCTCCGCGCCCTTGGCCGTGATCGTGGCCCTGGTCTGGATGGATGCGGCCGCTGCCGCGCCCTACCGACCGGCGCAGTCATCGCTGATTCCTGCGCTGGCCAGTACGCCACAGGAGCTCTCGAGCGTCGCCGGAAGCGTGCCGGCCTCCAAGGCTCTGGCCCAGGCGGCGGGGGCCCTGCTCGGCAGCCTGCTCCTGCTGGCCCTCAGTCCGGGCCGCGTGGTGGCCCTGGCCGATCTCGGTTTCCTGGTCACGGCTGGGCTCATCGTGGGCGTCCGGGCCTTCCCGGCCCTGTCGCTCGCGCCCGGCTCCGCACCAGCGGGAGCGGATGAGCGCACCGGGATCCGCCTGGGGTTCCAGATGATCGCCCGCACGGCTCGTCCGCTGCTGATTCTGGGCGGCGCCCGCTCGCTGACCCGGGGACTGTGGACCTCGCTCACCGTCGTCGCCTCCCTGAAGTTGCTGCACATGGGGGGCTCCGGCGTCGGTTTACTGCTGGCCGCCGCCGGGATCGGAGCGGCCCTGGCCATCCCGGTCTCCCTGCGACTGGCCGGCCGACCCAAGCTCGCAGGCCCCTCGGCGCTGGCCTTTGCCCTGGCCGGCCTGCCGATCATGCTCATCGGGGTACTGGCCTCCACCGTCCCCGCTGTGGCGCTGGTGGTGATTTGGGCGCTTGCGCTGGCCCTGGCCGACGCGATCTCCAACTCGTTGATTCACCGTGTGGTCGAGGCCCGCGTACTGGCTCCGAGCATCGCCGCGATCGAGTCGGCCAAACTCCTCCTGGAAGGGTTGGGCTCGCTCCTGGCCCCGACCCTGTTGGCGGTGGTGGGCGTCCGGGACGCGCTGATCATCGCCGGCGCGCCCTTGCCATTGCTGGTGCTCACCTCCAGGCGCGGGCTTTTGGGGGTCGACCGACAGGCCCAGATCCGGGTGCGCCCCCTGGCCGCTGTGCTGCGCACGTCGAGCTTCCGGGGCATGACCATGTTGTCCGTGGAAACCGTGGCAGCGCGCCTGCACAGCGAGGTGGTCCGGCCACGCACGGCAGTGGTGACGCAGGGCGAGTCGGGAGACTGCTTCTACATGATCGACTCAGGCAGCGTCGAGGTGCTGATCGACGGCTACCGAGTGGCGGTCATCGGACCGGGAGGCAGCTTCGGCGAAAAGGCGCTCCTGCGAGCCAGTCCCCGCAGCGCCACGGTCAACACACTCGAGCCGACCGAGCTCTGGCGGCTCGGCGCTGCCGACTTCATAGCCGCCGTTACCGGCAGCGAGGGACCCGTCGCGGGCGCGGCGGACGCGACGGACGCGGCGGGCGCTTCAACGCACTCGGTCGAGGAGCGGCTCTCCGCGGTGCCGCTGTTCGGGGCAATCGATCGCCGCGAGCTGGCCCGGCTCGGCCGGCGCGTCAACCTTCCCGCCGATCAAGCGATCATCACCGAGGGCGACAGCGGCGATGCCTTCTACATGTTGCTGGAGGGGCGGGTGGTCGTCACCGTCGGAGGGGTTGTCATCCGCGACCTACAACCCGGAGATTCGTTTGGCGAGATCGCGCTGCTTCACCCGGTGCAGCGCACCGCCAGCGTGACCACCACCGAGGCGTGCTCGCTGTGGACGCTCGACCGCCAGACGTTTCTGACCGTGCTGGGCCACGGGCTGCCCTCCGACGAACGCTCTGAGCCCGCGGGCGACCTGCCGGGCCCGGGCGACCTGCCGGTCGCGGCCCACCTGCCAGGCCCGGGCGACCTGCCGGGCGCGGGGCTGCTGGTGTGAGCTGACGCCCAGCCCGAGGCACGGCACTCGCTGTGCTCCGGGCTGGCGGCCGACCCCCGAGCCGGCCTGGGAATTCCCGCGCTGTAGGCGCACCGGAGGTATATGGTCGGGTTGGATGCCACGAGCAGACGGGGCGAAGTGAGGCGATCACTACCTACCCGAGGCGTCGCTGCGCTCATCGGGCTGGTGCTGGCCGGGGGCATCACGGCCGCGGTCCTGTCGCGGGGCACAACGCTGCCTCCCCTGACGGGGGCGCAGCGCCACTACCTGGCGCTGGCCCGCCAGGGGGTGGCGCAGACGACCCGGTGGTGGAACCCGCAGCGGCACTGGTACGACGCCGTGCTGGACGATCACACCGCGCGGCCCCTGGCCAAACTGTGGGATACCAACGGGCTGTTTGAGGCGCTCGATGAGATCGCGCTGGCTCAGCCGAGCGCCCAGAATCTGTCCGCCGTGAGAAACCTCGCCGACGGCTCGGAGCGGTACTGGAACCGCTACCTCAAGCCGATCGGCGGTTATGCGCCGTATATCGGGGACAGCAGCCCCAAGCAGCAGACCTGGTTCGACGACAACGGCTGGATCGGCCTGGCCTTCCTCGACGCCTACCGGGTGACCCGGACCAGCCGCTACCTGACTGACGCCGAACGAGCCTTCAAGTTCATCGCCGCCGAGGGTTGGGACCCAGGCCCGGGCGGAATGTGGTGGACCACGGCGCACCCGTGGCGATCGGGCGAAGCGCTGGCCGCCGCCGCGGATCTGGCCGCGCGCCTCTACCAGGCGACCGGTCAGAGGATCTACCTGAGCGCGGCCGAGAAGTACATCGGCTGGGCAGACAGGCACCTGTTGCAGGTGCATGGGGTCTACCTGCGAACCGCGGACACGCCGTACCCGCACCTGATCGAACCGAAGACCCGTTCGGGCTCGTCCCCCACCGCCGCCAACATCACCACGGTGCCGAGTGGGCCGGCCAAGGGCCGGTCGGCACCCCTCAAGGGGGCCCCGGGGAGGCTTCCGGCCAGCTGCCTCAAGGCAAGGCACAACTGTCCGCCGGGAGTCGTCTTCTCGCGGGGTGGTCCAGGCGCGCACGGGCCACACCGACCGGCCAACGCCAGGCCGACGATGGTGGCCATGCCGCACGATGGCGAAGGGGCCATGCTGGCGGCCATCACTTCGTTGTGCGAGACGACCGGCCGACGGTCGTGGTGTGCGGCAGCGGAGAAGCTGGCCCCGGCGGAGATCACCTGGCTGGCGCCGTTCTCCGACGGGCCCCAGTACGACGCGGTGCTGGTGCGCGGGCTGCTCACGCTCTACGCGCACGACCATAACCCGCGCTGGTACCGGTTCGCCGTGGCCATCGCGCGGCTGATCACGCTGCACGCCAGAACCGGTCCCGGCCTGTACCTGCGCGGGTGGGACGGCCGCCCGGTGCCCAGCGCCACGCCGGGAATGCTGCGCACCGACGCCGGCAGCATCGACGTGTTGGCCGACCTGGCCACGGTGGCGCCCCCGGCCTGATCGATTTCAGCCGGTCTTTGCGAGGATCGCCGAAGCCCGAGGGCCGCTTTTGTCCGGCCGGTTCGCTTGCATGGGCCAGGTGAACGAAACGACGCCCCAGGTCTTCCTCGTCGCTCGGCCGTCGGTCAACCTCGATGGAATGCGCGCCTACCTCGAGTCGGTGGGCGGAGTGTCCTGGCTCGATCTGCGCGAGGCAGCCCCGGAGTCGCTCAACGATGGCGAACTGCTCGCCGAGTTCGGTGGGCGCATGTGTTACCGCAGCTGGGAGCCCGGGCTCAACCCGAACGTGACGCGGATCCGCACCGATCGCGAGGCGTACTTCGCCAACGTGCTCAGGAGCGCCCACGGCAGCGTGCTGGAGCACGCCAACTACAGCTTCGCCTTCCGCAGTGTCTCGCGCGTGTTCACGCACGAGCTGGTCAGGCATCGGGCCGGTTCCGCCTTCAGCCAGGAGAGCCTGCGTTACGTGCGGCTGACCGACATCGGCTTCCGCGTGCCGCCGGCGCTCGAGCCGATGCGCGACCAGGTGATCAGCCTGGTCGAGCAGCTCGAGCAGTTCCAGCTGAGCGCGGCCGAGCAGCTCGACCTGGATAACGGCGAGATGCCGTTCGCCGTCAAGAAGGAGATCACCTCCGCGCTGCGGCGCCTGGCCCCGATCGGGCTGAGCACGGACATCCTGTGGACCGCGAACGTGCGCACGCTGCGGCACGTGATCGAGATGCGCACCGCGCCGGGCGCCGAGGAGGAGCTGCGGCTCGTCTTCAACCTGGTGGCCGAGGCGATGAAGGCGGAGGCGCCCAGCCTGTTCCAGGATTTCCAGCGTGATGAGGACGGCTCCTGGGTGCCGGAGTGGCGCAAGGTCTGAGCGCTGGCCGAGCGCCGTCGCCCTGACTGATCTGTGGCTGGGCCTAAGTCCGGCCGCCCGAGCGGCCGATACGTGGATGTGAGTTCGAAACGTGAGGCCCGGGCAACCCTGGCCCGCCTGAAGGCGGGCGACATCGCTCTGGGCCCGCACGAGTACCACGAGTTGCTCGAGGCGGTGGAGCAGGCCTTTGAGGCGCTGGAGCTGGCGCCGAGCGGATCTGATCCCGCCGCCACCGCCCTCTGGTATGACCACGCACGCGAGCCGGCCCTGGCCCGGCTGGCCGACGCGCTCGCCCGGTAGGCGCGCGGCAGCGTCGGCGCCCGGGCGTGCCGCCTGACGGCGCCTACGAGAAGAGTCCGACGAGCGCCGCGCCGGCGTGGCCGGCGAAGTGGAAGAGCGGACCGGGGATGATGCCGAAGACCACGGCCAGCGCTCCGAAGACCACGCCCACCAGCACGACCTCCGGGTAGGGCAGCTTGTCGGCCTCGGTTGATCCCCCAGCGACCGGGGCGAGACCGCCGGGGACGGTAACCCGTGCGTTGTCCGGAGACATCCACACGGCCGCCACCACGCGCAGGTAGTAACCGAGGGAGATCATGGCGCCGACGACAAGGACGATGGCCAGCCAGCCGTAGCCGCCGTTGACCAGGGCGTGGATCAGCTGGAACTTACCGACGAAGCCGACGGTGCCGGGGATGCCGGCGAGCGCCAGCATGGCGATCGTCATCGACCAGCCCAGGGCGGGTGAGCGCCGGCCCAGCCCGGCCAGACCACTGATCTGGTCGTCGCCGGTGGCGGCCTCCTGGTGCTGGATCACGGCGAAGGCGCCGATGTTCATGAACAGGTAGGCGATCACGTAGAGGACCGTGGCCGAAATGCCCAGCCGGGTGCCGACGACCACGCCGGAGAGCATGTAGCCGGCCTGGGCCACGCCCGAGTAACCGAGCAGACGCTTCAGCGAGGTCTGGCCCAGCGCGCCGACGTTGCCGATCAGGATGGTGGCGGTGGCCAGCACGGCGAGCGCCGGCGCCCACTTGGTCTGCTCAGAGATCACCGCGACGTCGAAGAAGCGCAGGAACACGGCCAGCGCGGCGGCCTTGGTGGCCGTGGCCATGAAGGCGGTGATCGGCGTCGGCGCTCCCTCGTACACGTCCGGGGTCCACTGGTGAAACGGCGCGACCGACGCCTTGAAGGCGAAGCCGACGACGACCAACGCGATGCCGCTGAGCAGCAGCGGGTCGCCGAGGATGTTGCTGCCGGAGCCACCGACGCAGCGCCTGCGCGATGCCGGCGAACCCGGTCTGACCGGTGGCCCCGTAGACCATGGCCAGGCCGTAGAGCAGCGTGGCCGAGCCGACGGAGCCGATGATCAGGTACTTCAGGCCGGACTCGAGTGAGCCCTCCCGGCGATATTCGGAGGCGCACAGCACATACAGCGGGATCGACAGCAGCTCGAGCCCGAGGAACAGCGTGATCAGGTCCTCGGAGGAGGCCAGCACCGCCATGCCCATGACGCTGAAGAGCAGGAGACCGTGGAACTCCCCGTGGCCGGCCTCGCGCGGAGCCGTCGGCCCGGAGCGACAGGAGCACGGCGGCCACAGCGGCCACGGCACAGACCAGATCGATGATCAGGCCCAGGGCGTCCATGCGCAGGGCGCCGGAGATGATGTTCGCCGGCCCGTGCTGGAAGCGCCAGATCTCCGTACCGATGGCGCCGGCCAGCGTGAGCAGCGATAGCGCCGGTACCACCCGCGAGCGGATCGTCGGGCTGCTGGCCAGGCCGACCAGCAACACGACCAGGGCGCCGACGGCGAGGACGACCAGCGGCGAGAGCTCGGCCCAGTCGATGTGGGGGCCCCTGATGTGGGCCGCGGCGATGAGAAGTGGGCTCATGAGTGGGCCGTGCCGTGAGTCGAAGTCTTCCGGTACGTGTAGATCCGCCGGGGCTTACGCGGCGAGTAGGCCACCGCGCTGAGCGGCGGATAGCTCCACCAGCCGCTCCGGCCCGCGACCAGGGCGGCCTCGGCGCCGTTCAGCGCATAGGGCGCGGTGCCGCCGACCGAGGCGGCCGAATACATCGCCACCTTCATCGAGTTCTCCGACTTGCTCAGCCCGAACTGCGGGAAGAAGGCCAGGGCGAGGATGATCAGGCACAGGGGCACTATGGCCACCGCCTCGGAGCCCTTGAGCTCGAAGGAGCGCACCCGACCGCCGACCCGGTTGTGCATGGCCCGGATGAACAGCCGCAGCGCATAGAAGGACGCCCCGACGATGGCGACGGAGGCGATCAGGGCAAACACCATGTGCGAGTTGAACGTGCCGAGCAGGATCATGAACTCGCCGATGAAGTTCGAGGAGCCCGGCATGGCCAGGTTGGCCAGGGTGACGATCAAAAACAGCGTGGCCAGCACGGGCGCCCGGAAGGCCACGCCGCCCATGTCATCCAGCCGCTCGCTGTCACCGGCGCGCGCCGCGACGGCGGCGACCACGAAGAAGGAGGCCGCCGTGACGACGCCGTGGTTGAGCATCTGCAACAGGGCCCCCTGGCCACCCTGGGGCCGCAGCGAGAAGATGCCGAGCAGGATGAAGCCCATCTGGGCGACGCTGGAGTAGGCGATGACCAGGCGGGCGTCAGCGGTGGTGAAGGCCATCGCCGTGGCCCACAGGATCGAGACCAGGGCGATCATCAGCATCAGCACCTGGAAGTGGTGCGAGGCGTGCGGGAACAGCGGCAGGACGATCTGCAGGAAGCCGTAGCTGGCCACCTTGGCCACCACCCCGGAGAACACGGCGACGGCGGGAATCGGCATCGACTTGTAGGCGTCGGCCAGCCAGCCGTGGAACGGCACGATCGGCATCTTGACCAGGAAGGCCAGCGCGAAGGCCAGGAAGATCCAGTCCTCATCGGTCCGGGACAGCGACAGGTGGGCCAGTGCGCTGAAGGTGAAGTTGAGGCTCGTGCCGTGGTCACCCGAGGCGATCACGCCGGTGGCCACCGCCGCGGCGAGCATCAGGAACGACCCGACCATGGTGTAGATGACCATCTTGATGGTGGCCCGCACCCGGTCGCCCGAGCCCCACGAGCCGACCAGGAAGTAGAACGGGATCAGCATCAGGTCGAAGAAGGCCACGAACAGCATCAGGTCCTGGGCCAGGAAGGCGCCCAGAACGGCGCTCTCGGCCAGCCCGAACCAGAAGTAGTAGGTGTGCGGGCGCTCGACGTCGCGCATCGATGACCAGGCCAGGGAGACCGAGAACAGCACGGTGGTGAGCAGGATCAGCGCCACGTTGAGCCCGTTGATGCCGAGCTTGTAGTGGATCCCCAGCGCGCTGATCCACACCTTGTCGGTGACGAACTGCAGCCCCGCATTGGCCGGGTGGAAACGAGCGACGAAGCTGATGGCCACCCCGACCGGGATCAGGCTGGCCACGGTGGCCGCCCGCCCCACGTGCGGCGCGGGAAGCGCGTTGACGATGAGGGCCAGGGCCAGTGGCAGCCAGAGGAGGATGGAAAGCGTCACGGTCGGCTCAGGCTCAGGTGGAGGAGATCAGGAAGTAGAGGACGACGGCCGAGAGCCCCAGGACCACGGCCGCCGCGTAGTAGCGCAGGATCCCGGTCTGAGCCCGGCGCACCGCGGCCGACCCCGAGCGCACGGCTCCGGTCACCCCGCCGGTGACGCCGCCGGAGATGACGATCCGCTCGAGCACGGCCTGGGTGAAGCGCCCGGTGGCCAGTGTGGGACGCACGATGACGACGTCGATCAGCTCGTCGAAGTACCACTTGTTGACCAGGAACCGGTGCAGCCAGGGCAGCGCGGCCTGGAACTTGGCGGCGGTGCCCGGGCGCGCGCACGTAGACGCTGTAGGCCAGCGTGATTCCGACCAGGCCGATGATCGCGCCGATGATCAGGCCGACCCAGGCGGCACCGTTTGAGGGCTCGTGCGCCGCTGAGGCCAGCGGCGCCCCGGCCAGCGCCGGAGCTCAGGAAGCTCGAGACGCACGTGGTCGACGCCCGGCAGCTGGATCAACCCGCCGATGACGGCCAGGATGGCCAGCAGACCCATGGCCACCTTCATGGCCGGCTCGCGCTCGGCGATGGCGTGCTCGGGCCCGGGGAAGCCGACGTCGATGTCCTCCGCCTCGCCGTTGGCCGGGTTGGTGGGCACCTCGGCGTGGGCGATGTGGCCGTGCTCCAGCTCGACCGCCTCCGGCGACGGGTCCCCGAAGAAGGCGCGGAAGATCATGCGGAAGGTGTAGAGGCCGGTGAGCAGCGCCCCGACGTATCCGAGGATGCCGAGCACCTCGTAGATGCCCGCCACGGTGGTTGAGGTAGGCGATGATGTCGTCCTTGGACAGCCAGCCCGAGAACGGCGGTATGCCGGACAGCGCCAGGCCGCCGACGATGAAGCAGATGAAGGTGAACGGCATCGCCTTGCGGAAGCCGCTCATCCGGTCCAGCGACTGGTTGCCCGCCATCGCGCCGATGATCGAGCCGGCCGCCATGAACAGCAGGGCCTTGAAGAAGGCATGCGTCATCAGGTGAAACAGCGCCGCCGAGTAGGCGCCGGCGGAAGCGCCCATGATCATGTAGCCGATCTGGGACATCGTCGAGTAGGCGATCACACGCTTGATGTCGGTCACCACCAGGGCGATGGTGCCCGCGATCAGCAGGGTCAGGCAGCCGACGATCGCGCCGACCTCACCGGCCGTCGGCGCCAGCTGGAAGAGCGGGTGCAGGCGCACGATCAGGTACACGCCCGCGGTCACCATGGTGGCGGCGTGGATCAGCGAGGAGACCGGGGTCGGGCCCTCCATGGCGTCCGGGAGCCAGGTGTGCAGCGGCACCTGGGCCGACTTGGCAAAGGCGCCGACCAGGAACAGCAGGCAGCCGGCCACCAGGTCGGTCGAGTCGGTGTGGAAGACGTGGGGCGCCGCCCGGAAGCTGCCCAGGAACGAGATCGTGTGCGTGTGGCGGAAGATGAAGAAGGTGCCGAGCACCAGGCCGACGTCGCCGAGCGACGTTGATCACGAACGCCTTGATGCCGGCGCCCGTGGCCGTGCTGCGCCGGTACCAGAAGGAGATCAGCAGATACGAGGCGGCGCCGACGAAGGCCCAGCCGATGATCAGCATGATGAAGTTGCCGCCGAGCACCAGGACCAGCATCGAGAGCACGAAGTAGTTGAGGTAGGCGAAGTACCGCGAGTAGCCCTCGTCGGACCGCATGTACGACGATCGAGTACAGGTGGATCAGCGTCGAGACGCCGGTGACGACGAGGATCATGAACACCGAGATCGGGTCGACCAGGATCTGCAGCTTGGCGTCGACGCCGGCGCTGACGGCGTAGTTCCACAGGCTCGAGGTCACCTCGCGGTGGCTGCCCGGGCGCGCCCAGCAGCGAGATCAGCGCGCCGACGGCGCAGACGAAGGCGAGCGCGATCGCCGCGGTGCCGATTACGCCGGCCGCCCGGCCCTATCGCCGGAAGCCGAGCGCTGATGATGATCGTGCCCAGCAGCGGGAACAGCAGGACCAGCCAGCCCCAGGTCAGTCGGGCTCATCCGTTCAGCTCATGCAGTTCGTCGACATCGATGGGCAGGTTGCGGCGGCTGATGGCGACCAGCAGGCCCAGTCCGACCGTCACCTCGCAGGCGGCCACGACCATCACGATCAGCGCGAAGATCTGGCCGGCCTCGCCGCCGTGCATCCGCGCGAAGGTGACCAGCGCGAGGTTGGCGGCGTTGAGCATCAGCTCCAGGCAGAGCAGGATCACCAGCGGGTTGCGCCGCACCAGGACGCCCCCGGCGCCGATGCAGAAGATCAGTACGGAGACGGCGAGATACCAGCCGAGCGCCATCAGCTCTTCCGTCGCGTCGTCTCGCATGGGTCCGCGCTCGTCGCGCCTGACGCCACCGCTCTGCTCGATCGCACGCGGCGCACGCCCGCGCCCTTCGGCGATCGTGCCCGGTGTAGGACGGGCGCGGGGCGCTGACCAGGTTCCGCGAAGTCGTCGGCGTCCTCCTCGAGCCCGCGGCGGCGGCGGGCCAGCACGATGGCGCCGATGGCAGCGACCAGCAGCAGCAGCGAGGCGACCTCGAAGGCGAACAGGTAGTCGGTGAGGAACAGCTTGCCGATGTGCTTGGGCGTTCCGAAGCCGAGCCGGTACGGCGCGCCCTGGCCCTTGATGCCCTTAAGCGCCGTGCCCAGCATCGCGATGAACAGCTCGACGCCAGCGCGACCGCGAACATCGGCCCGAGGATCCGCAGCGAGCTGCCCGCGGCCGACCTCCTCGCCGCCGCCCACGTAGGCGACGACGAACACGTAGAGCACCATCACCGCGCCGGCGTAGACGACCACCTGTGCGGCGGCGACGAACTCGGCCCGCAGCAGCAGGAACAGCGCCGCCAGCGCGACCAGGTGGCAGACCAGCGCGAGCACCGCGTACAGCGGGTTGCGCATGGTCGACGACGCCGATCGCCCCGATGATCGCGGTGATCGCGGCGATGAAGAACAGGACGGCGGACATGCCGGCTGCCCCTACTCCCCTTCCGCCCGCAGCGGCGTGCGCTCCAGCGGCTCCGCCAGCAGCATCTCCTTGGTGAAGATCAGGTCGGAGCGGGTGTAGTCGGACATCTCGTAGTCGTGGCCCATCGTGATCGCGTCGAACGGGCAGGCGATCTCACAGTAACCGCAGAAGATGCAGCGGCTCAGGTTGATCTCGTAGACGGCGGCGTAGCGCTCGCCGGCGGACACGCGGTTCTCCGGCGAGTTCTCGGCGGCGACCACGCGGATGCAGTCGGCCGGGCAGGCGGCGGCGCAGAGCGAGCAGCCGACGCACTTCTCGAGGCCGGGTGGGCGGGGTCGGACGATTCGAAGCGGTGGAGCTTGTGGCGGCCGCGGAAGCGCGGATAGACCGGCGTCTTCTCCTCCGGGTACTGGATCGTCAGCGGGCCCTCGACGACGCGCGCGAACGTCGTCTTCATGCCGCGCAGCGTCTCGCCGAAGATGCGATAGGTGCTCGCCGCGGCGTTGCGCGGCGGATGGCGGACCACTTCGATGACGTCGGAGCCGGGGTCGTAAGGCATGAGCAGCGTCCTCTAGGCGACCACGATGATCGCGGTGACGAGCAGGTTGAGGGTGGCCAGCGGCAGCAGGATCTTCCAGCCGAACGACATCAGCTGGTCGTAGCGCAGGCGCGGCAGCGTCGCGCGGATCCAGATGAACAGCGTCATGAAGATCATCATCTTGGCCAGCACGACGAACGGGTCGACCCAGCCGGGCGGATGGATCCCGAACGGCAGCAGCCAGCCGCCGAGGAACAGCGTCGTGGCCATCGCCGAGACGACGATCATGTTCACGTACTCGGCGAACAGGTAGGCGACGAAGCCGGTGCCGCCGTACTCGGTGAAGTAGCCGCCGACCAGCTCGGCGTCGGCCTCGACGAGGTCGAACGGCGCGCGGTTGGTCTCGGCGAACGAGGCGACCATGAAGATCAGGAAGCCGCAGAGCTGCGGCACGACGTACCACATGCCCCGCTGCGCGTTGACGATCCCGGTCAGCGACAGCGTCTGCGCGGTGATCAGCACGCCGACCAGCGCGAGCCCCTGCGAGACCTCGTAGGAGATCAGCTGCGCGGCGGCGCGCATCGCGCCGAGGAACGAGTACTTGGAGCCCGACGCCCAGCCGCCGAGCAGGATCCCGTAGAAGGAGATGCCGCCGAGCGCGAACACGTAGAGCGGCCCGATCGAGACGTCGATGCCGTACAGGCCGACGTTGGTCCCGAAGATGTGCTGGACGTTGCCCCACGGGATCAGCGCCAGGCCGCCGACGGCCGTCAGGATCGACGAGCGCGGGCGCCACGCGGAACAGGAAGCCGACCGAGGTGGTCGGACGGAACGCCTCCTTGCGGGCGAACTTGACGATCTCCGCCAGCGGCTGCATGCAGGCCGAAGGGACCGACCCGGTTGGGCCCGTAGCGGCGCTGGAAGCGGCCGAGCAGCTTGCGCTCGTAGACCGTCAGCACCGGCAGCACGCCGAAGACCACCCCGAAGATCAGGAGCGCCTTGACGATCTGGATCCACCACGGCTCGAAGTAGTTGACGTCGGCGATACGATCACGCCCGACTGACCTCCACGAGCGCCTCGGTCAGCGCGTTGGCCGAGTCCTTGGCGATGCCGGCGGCCAGGAACGCCGTCCCGACCGGCACGCCGGTGCGCACCGCCGCCCGCCCGCTCAGGCGCGTGCCGTTCTGGGCCACCTTTACGGCGGCGCCGTCCTGCACGCCGAGCCGCTGCGCGTCCTGCGGCGAGAGCTCGACCAGCTGCTCGGCCACGGTGAACTGCAGGGCGGGAGAGATATCCACCTCGGGCGAGGCCCAGATCGACCGGTAGACACCAAGCCGGAGATGGCCGTTGGTCTCCGCCACCGGCCCGCTGGCCGGAGGCGTCGCTGCGGCGGGAACCTGGCCCGCCGGCATCGCAGCCGCCGCCTCGGTCTGCGGCCAGCGCAGGCCGCGCCCGCCGATGGCCTCGAGCGTCAGCCCGCGGTAGAAGGGAACCGCCTCGACCAGCCGTTGGAAGGCCATCCCCGCGGTCAGCACGTGCAGATCGACCCCGGTCGCGCCGGCGATGTCGCTCAGCACCTGCCAGCCGGCGCGCACCTGGCCGGGGCGCCTGATGGCCGAGCGCAGACGCTGCAGGCGGCCGTCCGGATGGACGATCGTCCCCTCCTTCTCGGCGTGCGACTCGGCCGGGAAGACGACGGTGGCGTGCTGGGCGATGCCCTCGGTGAGCACCGAGGCGTGCGCGACGACCAGGCTGGCCTGGGCCAGCGCCTTGTCCCACGCGGCGCGGCCGGGCAGCTCGCGGAGCGGGTCGACCTGGAAGAGATACAGCGCGGTGACCTCGCCGGCGGCCGCCGCGGCGGCGATCTCGGCCGCGCTGCGGCCGGAGCCGACCTCCGAGTAGCCCGGCCCGGCGTTGGACAGGGCCCCGGCCTCGCGGATGCCGCGGGCGTTGGTGCCGGCCGGGACCTCGAGCAGGCCGGCGCCGTCGCGGCCGGAGAGACCGAGCTTGTCGACGATGCGCAGCAGGGTGGCCAGCGCGGGGGACGGCAGCGACTCGCCCCACAGGATGACCACGTCCTCACCGCCGTCGCGCAGCAGCGCCGCGAGGTCGTGCATGTCGCCGGAGCCCGGGGCGGTCAGGGCCCACTCGAGCGAGGACAGGAAATGAGCCTCGGCGCCCGGCTCGTAGCGAATCGAGAGCTCGGCATTCGGGTCCAGCGCGCTCGGGCGGGCGCTGGCGATGGCCAGCTTGACGCCGTTGCGGCGTACGCCCTTGCGGATGCGCAGATCGAGGATCGGCGAGTCGTCCAGCGGCTCGGTCCCGAGCACGAGCACGGTGTGCGCGAACTCGAGGTCGGCCACGCTGGCCTGCAGCGCCGGCGCCGCCAGCGCGCGGGCCAGCCCCAGATCGACCGCTCCGTACGGGCGCGAATCGATGTCGCTCGAGGCCAGGCCGTCGCGCACGATCCGAGACAGCAGGAAGGCCTCCTCGTTGGTCGCCTGACCGCCGAGGAGGGCCGCGGCGCGGCCGGAGTGAGCGGCGATCGCGCCGGCCGCCTGCAGCGCCTCATCCCACCCGGCGGGGCGAAGCTGGCCACCGGCATCGCGCACCAGCGGCGTGGTGATTCGCTCATCCACGTGGATCGCCTGGTAGGCGAAACGGCCCTTGTCGCACAGCCAGCCGTCATCGACCGCCGGGTTCTCGCGGGACAGCACGCGCAGCACCTTGTCGTCGCGCACCGTGAACTCCACGTTGCACTGCGAGGGGCACAGCGTGCAGATGCCGGCGGCGCCCTCGATGTCCCAGGGCCGGGCCCGGAACCGGTAGGGCTGCGAGGTCAGCGCCCCGACGGGACAGAGCTCGATGATGTTGCCGCTGAACGGCGCGACGTACGGATGGCCGTCGTGCGTGCCCACGAACGTGTGCGAGCCACGCTCGGTGAAGATCAGCTGCCAGTCCTCGGCGATCTCCTGGCTGAAACGCACGCAGCGATAGCAGAGGATGCAGCGCTCGCGGTCGATGGCCACCAGCGGCGAGAGCGCCAGCGGCTTGACGAAGTGGCGCTTGGGCTCGATCACGCGGCTGCGGCCCTTGCCCCAGCCGTAGGTGATGTCCTGCAGCGGGCATTCGCCGCCCTTGTCGCACACCGGACAGTCCAACGGGTGGTTGACCAGCAGGAACTCCACGATCGAGTTCTGCGCGTCCTTGACCCGCTGGATCTGGGTGTTGACGACCATGCCGTCGCGCACGGCGGTCGAGCACGAGGTCTGCAGCTTGGGGATGCCCTCGATCTCCACCAGGCACATGCGGCAGGCGCCGACGGGCTGACCCAGCTTCGGCTCGTAACAGAAGTAGGGGATCTCCACGTCGTTGGCCTTGGCGGCGTCGACGAGCATGGTGCCCTCGACAGCCTGGACCTCACGACCGTCGATCGTGAGGTTTATGAGCTTCTGTTCAGGCCGTGGCATAGATGTTCGATGTTGGCGCGCTCCCGCGCGGCATCTATCTCGGCCTCGAGCTCGTCGCGGAACTTGGCCACGATCGAGCCGACCGGCATGGCCATGGCGTCGCCGAGCACGCACAGGCAGTTGCCGATGATCTGAGTCTGCACGGAGGCCAGGATGTCAAGATCCATCGGCGTGGCCTCGCCCGACTCGATGCGCGCGAGGAACTTCTGCGTCCAGTTCGTGCCCTCCCGGCAGGGCACGCACTTGCCGCACGACTCATGGGCGTAGAACTTCACGACCTTGCGGGCCACCTCGAGCGCCGAGTGCGTGTCATCGATGACGATGATCGCGCCCGAGCCGAGCATCGATCCGGCCTTGGCCAGGGTGTCGAAGTCGTAGGCCAGGTCGAGGTCCTCCTCCAGCAGCACAGGTGAGCTCGACCCGCCCGGGAACCACATCTTGACCCGGCGGCCATCCTGCGGACCGCCGCACAGGCCGTAGATGATCTCGCGGCTGGAAACGCCCAGCTCGATCTCATAGTTGCCCGGCCGCCGCACGTCGCCGGAGACGGAGATCAGCTTCGTCCCGGTCGAGCCCTGGGTGCCGATCCGGGCGTACTCGGCGCCGCCCATGTTGATGATGGCCGGCACGGTGGCCAGGGTCTCCACGTTGTTGACCAGCGTGGGGCCGTGGTAGAGACCCTCGATGGCCGGGAACGGCGGCTTCAGCCGCGGGTTGCCGCGCTTACCCTCCAGCGAGTCGAGCAGACCGGTCTCCTCGCCGCAGATGTAGGCGCCCGCCCCGCGGTGCACGACCAGCTTGAGCGAGTGGCCCGAGCCGAGGATGTTCTCGCCCAGATAGCCGGCCGCCTCGGCCTCGGCCACGGCGGCGTCGAGGATGTCAGCCTGAAGCTGGTACTCGCCGCGGATGTAGATGAAGGCCTCGTGGATGCCCGTGCCGTAGGTGGTGATGATCATCCCCTCGATCAGCATGTGCGGGGACTTCTGCATCAGCTCCCGGTCCTTGAAGGTGCCCGGCTCGGACTCATCGGCGTTGCACGTGAGGTATTTGGCCATGTCGCCCTTGGGCAAAAACGATGCCTTCTGCCCCATCTGGAAGCCGGCGCCGCCCCGGCCGCGGATGGCCGACAGCTTCAGCTCCTCGATGATCGCCTCCGGCGGCATGGCCAGCGCCTTGCGCAGCGCTTCGTAACCCCCGCGCCGCTCGTAGACGGCGCGGGTGTTCAGGCCCGGCTCGTCGATCCGGTCAAACAGCAGATGTTTGGTCATGAGGATTCCTCGGGGGCCGATCGCCCGGCTGAAGCGCCGGGATCGGCGCAGGCGCGGTGGCGCAGCTGCTTGTGCTCGAGCACGGACCGGCCGGCCTCCAGGTCCTCCACGATCAGGGCCGCGTCGTCCAGATTGAGCGGGCCGACGTACTCGCCGTTGACCGAGGCCATCGGCGCGATGTCGCAGGCGCCGAGGCATTCGAAGCCGCGCACGCTGACGTCATGTCCCTGCGCGGCGGCGACCATGCTGGCGTAGAACTCGTCGGCGCCCATCAGCGAGCAGGTGATGTTCGTACAGACGAACACGTCGTTCTTGGGCTTCGGCTGCAGGTAGAACATGTCGTAGAAGCTGGCCACCGAGGTCAGGTAGGCCGGCGTCAGGGCCATCACGCAGGCCACCTGCTCGATCGCCTCGGGCGAGCACCAGCCGTGGTGCTTCTGGGCCAGGTGCAGGGCGGGGATCGACGCCGAGCGGCTGTCCGGATACTTGGCCATCTCCGCCTCGATGGCCGTGCGCAACTCGGCCGCCACCGGTGTGGTGGCCGGATCCGGGACCGTGGCGGGCGGCTTGGTCAGGTCTACGGCCTCGTCCCAGCCGGGCACGCGCGAGCCGTGCTCGTAGCGCTTGACCGGCGGGCGGCGATCGATGGCGCTCATCGGTCGACGCCACCCAGGACCGGGTCGATCATGGCCAGGGTGGCGATGAAGTCGGCGATATAGGCGTCCTTGACCATCGGTGCCGTGGCCTGCAGGTTGATGAAGCTGGGATCGCGCATGTGCACCCGCGCCGGCTTGGCCGAGCCGTCGGCCCGGACGAAGCAGCCGAGCTCACCGCGCGGCGCCTCGATCGGGTAGTAGCACTCGCCCTCGGGCACGCGGAAGCCCTCGGTGACCAGCTTGAAGTGATGGATCAGCGCCTCCATGCTGGTGGCCAGCTCATGGCGCGGCGGCAGGACGACCTTGCGGTCATCGGCGATGTGCGGTCCCTCGGGCAGGCCGTTCAGCGCCTGCTGAATGATCTTGGTCGACTCGTAGAGCTCGGCGTGGCGCACGCGGAAGCGGTCGTAGTTGTCGCCCACGGTGCCCACCGGGACCCGGAAGTCGAAGTGGTCGTAGCTCGAGTAGGGCGCCGCCTTGCGCAGGTCCCAGGGGTTGCCGGCGGCGCGCAGCAGCGGCCCGGTGACGCCCAGCCCAAGCAGCGTCGCCTCGTCCAGGATGCAGGTGTCGCGCAGGCGCGAGAGCAGGATCTCGTTCTTCTCGAGCAGGTCGGCGTACTGATCGGCGCGCGTCGGCATCTCGTCGACGAAGGCCTGCACCTTGGCGGCGAAGCCGGCCGGGATGTCCTCGATCACACCGCCGATCTGGAAGTAGCGCGTGTGCATGCGCTGCCCGGAGGACATCTCGAACAGGTCGAGGATCGTCTCGCGCTCGCGGAAGCAGTACCAGAACATGGACATGGCGCCCAGGTCCAGGGCGCTCGTGCCCAGCCAGACCAGGTGGGACATGATCCGGTTGAGCTCGAGATGCAGCACGCGCAGGTACTGCGCGCGCGGCGGCACCTCGACGCCGAGCAGCGTCTCGACCGCGCCGCAGTAGGCCATCGCGTTGAAGTAGTAGCTCAGGTAATCCATCCGCTCGACCACGGGGATGACCTTCCAGTAGCTCTTGTCCTCGGCCGTCTTCTCGATGCCGGTGTGCACGTAGCCGATGATCGGCTTGACGTCGCGCAGGATCTCGCCCTCGAGCGTGACGAGCAGGCGCAGCACCCCGTGCGTGGCCGGGTGGTGCGGGCCGAAGTTCAGGGTGAGCAGCTCATGGGTCTGGCCCATGCCCGCCGACTCGGTGGACATCGTGACCGACTCTTCGCGCTTGCGGTAATCGCTGGCGGTGCTCACCGGTCGGCTCCGTAGCCGTCGAGCTCGTTGTGCGTGAACAGCACCGGCTCACCGCCCACCGGGAAGTCGCGGCGCTGCGGGAAGCCCTCGTAATCCTCGGGCATGAGGATGCGGCGCAGGTCGGGATGGCCGTCGAACTCCACGCCGAACATGTCGTAGACCTCGCGCTCGGGGAAGTCGGCCCCGGGCCACAGGGACACGACGCTGGCGATCCGCGCCTCGTCGAGCGGGACCCGCGCGTTAACCGATACGCGGTCGACCTCGGTCATGTCGAGCAGCTCGTAGATCACGCCGAGGCGGGGCTCGTGCGGGTAATAATCGACGCCGTGCAGCGAGGCCAGGAAGCTGAAGCCGCGCGCGCGCAGCGTCTCCAGCACGGCGATGCTCTTGGCCGGATCGATGCGGATCTCAGCCCGACCGTGGACGTGGCTGGTGCTCAGGACACAGTCGGGATCGGCCTGACGCAACTCCTGCGCGATCGCCTCGAGACCGCTCTGGTCAGGCACGCGTGGAGCCTTCCGGTCTGTCGCCGCTGGCCGGTGGGCCCGGGCGGCTGCTGGCCAGCGGGCCAGCAGCGGCTTCAGGAATGACCTCCTCCGTGCCGACGGCGCCGTAGCGTTCGCGCCAGCCCTCGCGGTCGTTGCCCTGGACCTTGTCGCGCAGCTTGAGGATGCCGTGGGCCAGCGCCTCGGGCCGCGGGGGGCAGCCGGGCACGTGCACATCGATCGGCATGAACTTGTCGCTGGGCACCAGTGCGTAGTTGTTGAACACGCCCATGCTGGAGCAGCAGGCGCCCATGCTGATGGCGAACTTGGGCTCGAGCATCTGGTCGTAGATGCGGCGCACGACCGGGGCCATCTTCATCGAGACCCGGCCCGAGAGGATGATCATGTCGGCCTGGCGCGGCGAGGCGCGGAAGGCCTCGAAGCCGAAGCGGGCGATATCCACGCGGGCGGCGACGATCGACATCATCTCGATGGCGCAGCAGGCCAGGCCGAAGGTCAGCGGGTAGATCGAGTTGCCCTGCGCCCAGGCGACCGCGCGGTCGAGCGTGGTGGTCAGGACGGCCTGCTCCACGTGCCGGTCGAAGTCGTCTCCCTCGAGCGAGCCGCGGAGCATGTCGCGCGCCGAGAGCTGACGGGAGCGAAAGTCATCCGCTGATTGCCGGGTTATTTCCATTCGAGGGCACCCCTCCGCCAGACGTAGACAAAGGCGATCATCAGCAGGATTACGAAGGTCACGGTCTCGCCGAGCGCGAAGCCACCGAACGCCCTCAGCTCAACGGCGATCGGATAGATGAAGATGACCTCGATGTCGAACAGGATGAACAGCATCGCCACCAGGTAGAAGCTGATCCCGAAACGGAAGCCGCGCTGGATCTCGGACGGCAGACCGCACTCGTACGGAGTCGAGCGGTTGAGGTTCGGGCGGGTCTTGACGCCCGTGATCAGGTTCAGGCAGGAGAACAACCCCCCGACGGCGCCACCGAGCACCACGAAGACGATTGCGGGGAGGTAGTCCCTAAGCACAGAATTAGTTCTATCACCGAGGGTCATAAGACCACCCTCATGTCACGGCCCGCGTCAGATAGTGATTTTTGCCTCAAACACTGGCCTTTGAGCGCCCGTCGGGGGCGCCAGCCACTATGTTCCAGTCGCCGTGAAGGACGTTCACATCGTCGTCGGGATCCTGGCGCTGGCGCTGAACCTGCTGGCGTTCCTGCTGGGCAGCGTCGCCTGGCTGCGCCGCCAACCCAGCCGCTGGTTCTGGCGGACGCTGCGCACCGGGCAGGCGATGGTCGCCCTGGAGGCGGCCCTGGGGGGTGTCCTGTTGCTGCTCGGCCAGAAGGCGTCCAACCTGCACTACCTGTACGGGGCGCTGCCCCTGATCGTGGCCCTGATGGCCGAGCAGCTCAAGCTGTCGGCCGCCACCATGGTGCTCGATGCCCGCGGACTGGAGAACGCCCAGGCGGTGGGCCGGCTGCCCCAGCCCGAGCAGCGGGACCTCGTGGTCACCATCCTGCGGCGCGAGATCGGATCGATGACGCTGGCCGCCCTGGTCGTGACGGCGCTGCTGGCCCGAGCGGCCACGGTCATTCACTGACCGAGTGAGGACCCCGGCGCCGATCGTCCAGGTTGCCGCCTTTGGGGGACGTTCGCGAGCCACAGCGAGCGGGAGAGCGAACGTCACTTCGACCGGCGCCGGGGATTTGCTCACGCATGTATTCGCCGTGCAGGGAGCGACCCCTTTCGGCGCGGGGTTCCGTATGATCCGCCCGGCATGAGCCGTACCGTTCGTCTCGCCGCCACCCTGCTCGCCGCCGCCGCGGTGGCCCTTGCGGTGGGCGCCTGCGGAACCAACCACGTTGGGGTTCCCAAGAACGACGCGAGCTACACCGCCGACACCGCAGCGGCGCAGTTGTTCAACCAGCGCTGCGGCGGCTGCCACACGCTCTCCTACGCGGGCACGCACGGCTCGGGCCAGAACCCGCGGACCTATGAGGCGATCAACGGGCCGAACTTCAACGTGCGCTGCGAGCGGCCGGCCATCCGGGTGCTCTACGCGATCGAGAACGGCGGCTTCTCCGGCGCCTACATGCCGCAGAACATCGTCGTCGGTAGACAGGCCCGAGAGATCGCGGACTTCGTCGCCCGCTACGCCGGGCTTCAGGCCCCGGTTCAGCCAAACACCGAGCAGTGTTCGCAGAAGCCGATCTCCCTGCTTCCGCTGACCGGTGCCCTGAACGTGTCGGGCAGCAGTTCCGGTACCTCCGGCAGCTGACCCCCGCCTCACGGCGGATCGGTTTCACTGTGTCGTGATTCACGGCACCATGGGCGAGGAAACGCATGCTCGACATCAGGCTGATCAGAAGCGAAGCTGACGCGGTCCGGGCCGGATTGGCCCGGCGCGGCGACGTGGCCCCCGACGCGATCGACCGCGTACTCGAACTGGACGGGCGCTGGCGCGGGCTGACGACGCAGCTCGAGGAGCTGCGCGCCGAGCAGAACCGCTCGAGCAAGGGCCGGCGCGGCGCGCCCACCCCGGAGGAGCGCGCGGAGATGGCGGCGACGGCAGCCCGGGGACGCGAGCTGACCGACCTCGAGACGATCGTGCGCGGCGAGCTCAATGAGCTGCTGCTCGGCCTGCCCAACCTCCCGGCCGAGGATGCGCCGCCGGTCGACACGGTGCTGCGCGAGGTCGGAGCGTCGGGGCGCACCGGCCGCGACCATCTGGAGCTGGCCGGCTCGATGATCGACATGGAACGGGGCGCGGCGCTGTCCGGCTCGCGCTTCGCCTACCTGCGCGGCGGCATGGTGCTGCTCGAGTTCGCGCTGGTCCAGTACGCGCTGGCCAAGCTGGTCGCTCAGGGCTTCGAGCCGGTCATCCCGCCGGTGCTCGTGCGCGAGCGCGCGCTGCTCGGCACGGGCATGCTGCCCGATACCGAACAGCAGATCTACCGGCTGCCCGAGGACGATCTGTATCTGGTCGGCACCTCCGAGGTGGCCCTGGCGTCGCTGCACCGGGACGAGATCCTCGACGCCGCCAAGCTGCCGCTGCGCTACGCCGGCTTCTCGCCCTGCTTCCGCCGTGAGGCCGGGGCCGCCGGCAAGGACACGCGTGGCATCTTCCGGGTGCACCAGTTCGACAAGCTGGAGATGTTCACGTTCGTGGAGCCTGACCAGTCAGCGGCGGAGCACGAGCGCATCCTGGCCATCGAGGAGTCGATCCTGACCGAGCTCGAGATTCCGTATCGCGTGGTGGCGATCGCCGTCGACGACCTCGGCGCATCAGCCGCCAAGAAGTACGACTGCGAGGCGTGGATGCCCGGACAGGGCCAGTTCCGCGAGGTCACGTCGTGCTCGAACACGACCGACTACCAAGCCCGGCGCCTGGAGATCCGCTATCGCCCGGCGGACGGGCGGCCGGCCCCCCTGCACACGCTGAACGGCACCGCCGTGACCTGGCGGCACATGATCGCGCTGCTCGAGAACGGACAGCAGGAGGATGGCACCGTCGTCCTGCCCGAGGTGCTGACGCGCTTCGGCGCCCCGGCCACGCTGCGCGCGGGCTAGCGCCGGGCACGCTGCGCGTGGGCTAGGCGCCCGGCACGGGGATCCCGGCCAGCGTGGCCGCCGCCGCGCAGTGCTGCCAGAGGCGCTCCCGCACCTCGGCCGGCGCGTCGTCGGCCCCCAACCGGTAGCTGGTGGGCCGGGTGCGGCGGTCGTGCCAGAACTCGCCGCTGGTGAGTCCCGGGCCCGGCGCGGCAGCCAGCCAGACGATGGTGTCGGCCCCCTGCTCGGAGTCGCGGATGATCGGCCCGGTCACCACGCGGAAGATCGGCAGCCCGTCGCGCACGCCCTTGGTGTCGGCCCAGCCGGGGTGCATCGCGTGCACCACGACACCGGTGCCGGCCAGGCGCCTGGCCCACTCCTGGGTCATGGCCACCTGCTCGCGCTTGCTGCGGGCGTACAGCTTCTTGGCTGAGTAGGGAGTGTGCTCGGACTCGAGGTCGTCGCCCGGGATGGCCTGCCCGTACATGCCGCCGGAGCTGATGTTGATCACGCGCGCGGGCGCGCTGCGCTTGAGCAGTGGCAGCAGTGCCGCGGTCAGCCCGAACGGGCCCAGCACGTGTGTGGCGAACATCAGCTCGTGGCCCTCGTCGGTGTGGGTGCGCTGCGCCGGCATGACCCCGGCGTTGTTGACCAGCACGTCCAGCCGGGCCTCCGCGGCCGTGAAGGACGCCGCGAACTCGCGAACGCCGGCCAGGCGGCTGACGTCGCAGGCGTAGGGCCGCACCTCCGCCCCGGGGACCTGGGCCACGATCTGGCGGGCCGCCTCCTGCGCGCGTGACTGGTCGCGGGCGACCACGCACACCGCCGCGCCAAGTCCGGCGAAGCCCACCCCGGCGGCCAGGCCGAGGCCCGAGGCCGCGCCGGTGATCAGCGCGACCTGCCCGTCCATACGCGGCGGATCCTCGGGCCAGGTGGGCAGACGCCGCCGCAGGGCCAGGCCGAGCTTGCCGTAGCCCAGCGCCACGGATCGGTCAAGCGCGGTATCGACCGCGCGCGAGAGCGAGCTTTCCCACATGCCTGAGTCCAAGCCTAGTGGCCGCGGAGCTCCAGCCTAGTGGCCGTGGAGCCCAACCCCCAGGCACGCTGGGAAAGTCGACCCCTCAGGCCAGAGCGCCCTCGACGTCCTCGTCGACCAGACGCAGCCCGAGGCCCTCGGGGGCGTGCAGGGCGAGCATCTGCGACTCGACGTCGGGCACACGGCGCGGGTCGCGCATCGACACGCCGATCATGGTCAGAAAGGCGATGGGCACCGAGACGATCGCCGGCTGCTGGAGCAGCGCCAGCGCTCCCCCGGTCGGCTCGCCCAGGGCCAGCCCCACGAAGATCGCCGAGGTGGCCACGAGCATGCCGGCGCACATCCCCGCGGCCGCGCCCCGCGCGGTGAGACGCGACCACCAGATGCCGAGCAGGAACATGGGGCAGAAGGAACTCGCGGCCAGGGCGAAGGCCCAGCCCACGAGGATCGCGATATCCACGCCCTGGGCGATCAGCGCAACCAGCGTCGGGGGCACGATCGCGCCCAGCGCGGCCAGCCGGAAGTGCACCCGGCGCAGCGACGCGCTGGCGGGCACGGTGTGCCGCAGGCGCGGCCACACATCGTGGCTGAACGTGCCGGCCAGCGAGACGATCAGCCCGCTCGAGGTGGACAGGAAGGCGGCAAAGGCGCCGGCGCAGGTCACCGCGGTGAGGATCGTGCCGCCCGTCCCCGGCCAGGCCATGCGGGGCAGCGACAGCACCACATCGTCGGTCTGTCCGGTCATATAGAGCTGCGGGGTGAGCACCCGGCCCAGCGCCCCGTACACGGCCGGGAAGAGATAGAAGAGCGAGAGCAGCCCGAGCACGCGCACCGTGGTGCGGCGGGCGGCGTGACCGTCGGGGTTGGTGTAGAAGCGCACCAGTACGTGCGGAAGACCCATGGTGCCCAGGAAGGTGGCGATCAGCAGCGAGTAGACGAGCAGGGGGGCGCCCCGGCCCGTGCCGCCCACCGGACGCGACCACGTCTGGCCGCGCAGGGCCGGGGTGCCGGAGGCGACGGGCACGATGCCGTGCGCCGGGATCCGGATGCCAGTATGGGCTGGCAGCGTCACCCACCCGCCGGACCGCACGTCCACGCGGTGGCCGTGGAGGACGAAGCTGCCGGCTTCCGGGAACTGCACGCGCTCGCGCCCGCTCAGGTTCACCGTGAAGCCGGTGCTCCCTGCGTGCGGCAGCGAGCGCCCGAACAGGGCCGCGCGCTCCGGCAGCCCGCCGAAGTGGATCAGCAGCAGGATGGCCGGCACGGCGATGGCAAACACCTTGATCCAGAACTGGAAGGCCTGCACGTAGGTGATCCCGCGCATGCCGCCGATGGCCACGTTGACCGCGACGATGGCGGCGACCACGACCACCCCGACCCAGTAGGGCGAGCCGACCACGACGTTCAGCGCCAGCCCCGCCCCCTTCAACTGGGGCACCAGGTAGAAGCCGGCGATGACCAGCACGATGGCCGCCGCGAGCAGCCGCAGCGCCGGGCTGTGCAGACGTGCCTCGGCGAAGTCCGGGATCGTGTAGGAGCCGTATCGGCGCAGCGGCGCCGCCACGAACAGCAGCAGAGCCAGGTAGCCGGCGGTGAAGCCGAGCGACTGCCACAGCGCGCTGGCGCCGATCTGCATCTCCAGACCGGCGATGCCCAGGAAGCTGGCCGCGGACAGATACTCGCCGGAGATCGCCGCCGCGTTCCACCAGGGCGTCACCATGCGGCTGGCCACGAGCAGGTCGGAGGTGGTCCGGGCAAAGCGCAGGCCCCAGGTCCCCAGCCCCAGGGTGCCGAGCGTCACGGCACCCACGGCGAACAGCGCGAAGATCAACGCTCGACCAGCTCGCGGAAGGAGTCGTCGACCGCGTCGGCGCGGCGCGCGTAGATCCAACCGATCACGAAGAACCCGGGCAGCATCGGCACCACCACGATCCACAGGCCGAGGGGCACGCCGAGCAGACGCGCCCGGTCAAAGGCGGGCAGCAGATACAGGGCGATGGGCAGCACGCCGAAGATCGCCCCAAAGGCGACCAGGGCCAGCAGGGAAAGCGTCAGCTGGGCGTGTTGCAGGCCGTGCAGGTAGACATGGCCGTGAGCGGTGGCCTCGGCCAGCTCCTCGCGCGGGGAGCGGACGCCGCGGCGCGGGAGCCGTAGCCGTCCCGGCGGGTTCGCGCCCGGGTCGCGCGGGCGACGGATCGGCGGCGTCGGGCTCACATCCGCAGCCTCCGGCGCAGATCGGCCACCTGGCGGCGCGCCACCGGCACCTCACTGCCGTCGGCCATCACGATCGTCACCGCCCCGCCCAGCTTGGGCCGGATCTCCACCGCGCGGCGCAGGTTGGCCACATAGCTGCGGTGCACGCGCACGAAGCCGTGCGTCCCCCAGCGCTGCTCGATCTCCGACAGGGCGGTGCGCATCAGGAATCGGCCGCTGTCGGCGTGGATGCGGACGTAATCGCCCTCGGCCTGGACATACAGGACGGTCGAGCGATCGAGCAGCCGGGTGGCGCCGCCCCGCTGGTGCTCCACCGGGATGATCTCGTTGGAGGCCTCCTCGTCCGGCGCCTGTCCCGGGCCGCCGGTCCGCTGACCGGCCGCCCGGCTGCGACGGTCCGGGTCGTCGAGCGCCACCCGTTCGAGCGCCTGCTCGACCCGCGCGCGGGAGACCGGCTTGACCAGGTAGTCGAGCGGCTGCAGGCCGTGCTCGAAGACCGACACGGCGCCGTCCTCGAAGGCCGAGACGAACACGAGCGCGGGCGGCTCGGCGAACCGCTGAAGCGCCTTGCCCAGCTCGAGCCCGTCGATATCGGGCATGCGCACGTCCATGAACACGACGTCGTACTGGCCCTCGCCGAGCAGCCGCAGCGCCTCCGCCGCGCCGCCGGCCAGCACCACCTCCTCCACCTCCGGCGAGGTTTCCAGCAGGCGGCCCAGGTCCTCGAGCGCCGGGCGCTCGTCGTCGACCACCAACACCCGGGTCATGCCGCCCGCACCCCGGCCCGGAACTTGGGCAGCGTCATGGTCACCGTCGTCCCCTGATCGAGCTGGCTGACGATCTCCAGTCCATACCCGGGGCCGAAGATCGATTGCAGCCGGGCCTGGACGTTGGCGATCCCGACGCCGCCGCCGTGGCCGGCCAGCACCGTCGCCGCCCGTTCCGGGTCCATGCCGACGCCGTCGTCGGAGACGCGCAGCTCGACATCGGCGTCGATGTGGCGGCCGATGATCTCGATGCGGCCGAAGCCCCGCTTCTCCACCCCGTGGCGGACGGCGTTCTCCACCAGCGGCTGGAGCGAGAGCACCGGCACCACGGCGGGCAGCACCTCCGGCTCGACCTGCAGGCGCACCTGCAGGCGATCCCCGAAGCGGGCGCGCTCGAGCCTCAGGTACTTCTCGACGTAGTTGAGCTCGTCGGCCAGGGTCACGTAGGGCCGCTGGCCGCGGAAGGCGTAGCGCGTGAACTCGGCGAACTCGGTGAGCAGCTCGCGGGCCTCCTCCGGGTTGGAGTGGATGTAGCCGGCGATGGCGGCCAGCGCGTTATAGATGAAGTGCGGGGAGATCTGGGCGCGCAGGGCCCGGAGCTCGGCGCGGGCCAGGCGCTCGGCCTGTTCGTCCATGGCCTTCAGCTCGAGCTGGGCGCTGACCAGGCTGGCCGCCTCGGCCACCGTGCGGGTGTCGTTCGGGGTGACGCGGTGACCCCGCGTGTAGAGCGCGACGAAGGATCCGGCCAGCTCACCGGCCACCAGCAGGGGCGCGGCTATGGCCGGGCCGAGCGGACAGGCCGCGTGCTCGCAGTGGATCTGCGCCTCCACGTGCAGCCGATCCTCGCGGGCCGGAGCGGTGATCCGGATCAGCTGGTCGCCGGCTTGATGGTGGTCGTGGCCGACCCCGTCGAAGGCCAGCACCTGGTCGCGGTCGCCCAGGGCCACCGCGGAGGCCTGGGTGAGCGTGCGCAGATGCCCCGTCACCTTCTTGGCCGACTCCTCGGAGAGACCGCGCCGCAGGTCCGGAAGCATCCCGTTGGCGGCATGCAGGGCCGTCTGCATGGCCCGCACCTCGCTGGAGATCACCCGCGGCGGCCGCAGAAGGCGAATGGCGGCGACCACGGAGGCCGCAATCGCCCAACCAACGACAACACCGATGAAGAACCCCACTCTCGACAGGAGAGCATATCCGCGGGCTCGGGGCGAAGCCGCCGCTCGCCCCGCCTCTCGCCCCGCCGATCGCCACGAGCGCGCACCGTTCGGCGCGTTCCTTGAGCCGTTCAGCGCAATCCCGCGACCGTCCGGAGATTGATGGAGGAATACACCCCTTAACAACTAATGTGGCAAAAGTCACATATTTCTCAGGAGAGGGGAAGAAGTTGGCCACAATCAGTGAAGAGGGGCTGGCCGGAGCCAGGCAGGCCGGCACGTCGAGCATGACCGCGGGCGCTGGCTGGCTTCCGGCCAACCCGGCACCGCTGGGCCTCATGGGATTCGGCCTGACGACCCTGGTGTTGAGCTTTGTCAACGCCAACATCGTCGGCGGCGGTCCGGCCTCGTTCCCGATCGTCCTCGGTATGGCGATGGCCTTCGGCGGCATCTGCCAGCTGCTCGCGGGGATGTGGGAGTTCCGCACCGGCAATACGTTCGGCGCGGTGGCGTTCTCGTCATACGGAGCGTTCTGGATCTCCTTCTTCTTCCTGGTGAGCTTCAACGTCGCCCAGCTTCCGAAGACCGAAATTCTGTCGCGCCCTCGGCCTCTATCTATGGATGTGGGGCATCTTCACCGGGCTGATGTTCCTGTGCACGTTCGCGTCTCCGAAAGCGCTGTCGCTGCTGTTCCTGCTGCTGACCATCACGTTCATCCTGCTGGGCATCGGCAATTCCGGTAACGACTCGGGCATCATCCACGCCGGCGGTTACTTCGGTATCGCCACCGGCGCCGTTGCGCTCTATATCGCGACCGCGGACATCATGCAGGCGGTGTACAAGCGCGCGGTGTTGCCGGTTGGCTGAGCGCTCGCATTACCCAAACAGTTCCAAGTAGTGTGGACCGCGCCCGACCCTTGGTCGGGCGCGTCCCGCTTTCTGACAGCGAGGGAGACTGATAGATGGCTACTGGTAACACGACGCGCGATGAGCCGGAGCTTGAGCGGGAGTTGGCCGCGATGCTCGAGATCGAGCGTTTCGATCCGCCGGCGGAGTTCGTCAAGAACGCAAACCTGAGTGACGCTTCGATCTATGACCGGGCGGATGAGGATTGGCAGGGTTGGTGGGTGTCTCAGGCGGAGCGCCTGCACTGGTTTCAGAAGTGGGACCAGGTGCTGGATGATTCGAACCCGCCTTTCTACAAGTGGTTTGTCGGCGGCAAGCTGAACGTTTCCTACAACTGTCTGGACCGGCATGTGGAGGCCGGCCTGGGCGAGCGGGTGGCCTATCACTGGCACGGTGAAGAGGGCGCCGAGGAGGACATCACCTACGCGGACCTGTTGGCGCGGGTGCAGAAGTTCGCCAATGCGATGAAGGAACTCGGGATCGAGAAGGGCGATGTGGTCGGGATCTACATGGGCATGATCCCGGAGGTGGTCGTCGCGATGCTCGCCTGCGCGCGGATCGGGGCGGTGCACAACGTGGTCTTCGGCGGTTTCTCGGCCGAGTCGGTGCGGGAACGCATGGAGTTCTCGCAGGCCAAGGCGCTGATCACGGTGGACGGCGCGTCGCGCAAGGGCAACATCGCCCAGATCAAGCAGCAGGTCGACGCGGTGATGGGCGATCTGGAGCACCTCGAGCACATCATCGTGGTGGCGTCCAAGGGCACCGAGTGCGAGATGAAGGACGGCCGCGATGTCTGGTACCACGAGATCGTGGAGCGGGCCGCGGATGAGTGCCCGGCCGAGCCAATGGACGCCGAGGATCCGCTGTTCATTCTCTACACCTCAGGGTCGACCGCGAAGCCGAAGGGGATCCTGCACACCACCGGCGGTTATCTGACCGGCGCGTCGAGCACGCATCAGAACGTGTTCGACATTCATGCCGACACCGACACGTACTGGTGTTGCGCCGATGTGGGCTGGATCACCGGTCACACCTACATCGTGTACGGCCCGCTGGCCAACGGCACGACCGGGGTGATGTATGAGGGCGCGCCGGATTATCCGCACCGCGGGATCTGGTGGGAGCTCGTGGAGCGCTACAAGGCGACGATCTTCTACACCGCCCCGACGGCCATCCGAGCATGCATCAAGTGGGGGCCCGAGCATCCCGCCAAGTTCGATCTGAGCTCGCTGCGGCTGCTCGGCACGGTGGGCGAGCCGATCAACCCCAAGGCGTGGCTGTGGTACCACAAGGTCATCGGTTCTGAGCGCTGCCCGATCGTCGACACCTGGTGGCAGACCGAGACCGGCTCGATCATGATCTCGCCACTGCCCGGCATCGTCTCGACCAAACCCGGCTCAGCCACCCGACCGATGCCCGGCATCCTGGCCGAGGTCGTCGACGAACACGAGGGCAAGCCGATCGACGAAGGTCAGGGATTGCTCGTCCTCAAGCGGCCGTGGCCGTCGATGCTGCGCACGATCTACAAGGAGGACGACCGCTTCGTCGAGACGTACTTCGCGAAGTTCGGCAAAGAGACCTACTTCGTCGGCGACGCCGCCCGCAAGGACAAGGACGGCTACTACTGGGTCATCGGTCGCGTTGACGACGTCGTCAACGTCTCCGGGCACCGGCTGTCCACCGCCGAGGTGGAATCCGCCATCGTCGCCTCAGAGGCAGTCGCCGAGTCGGCCGTGATCGGCCAATCCGACGAGCTCAGCGGCCAGGCGATCACCGCGTTCGTCACCCTGCAGGGCGACATCGAGGGCACCGGCGAGGTCGAGGACCAGATCCGGGCCACGGTCGCCGAGCGCATCGGCAAGTTCGCCCGGCCCAAGCGGATCATCTTCGCCGACGACCTACCCAAGACCCGCTCGGGCAAGATCATGCGCCGGCTGCTGCGCGACATCGCCGAGGGCCGCGCCCTCGGGGACGTCACCACCCTGCGCGACCCCACCGTGATGGCCGCGCTCGAGCAGAAGATCCAGGAAGAGCAGGCCGCCGCCGGGGAGTAGGCGACCCACTGAACGAGTTCAGCGTGGGTTGCGGTTAGCGGACCGCAACCCACGGGATTCGGCTACTTGCGCCGTTTGCGCTTCGAACGCCCCGCCCGCGGATTCGGCGGGGCTTCGTTGTGCTCGATCGCGGCCAGCACGTCGCGGTCCGACGTGCGCTGGCGGCGCTGGCCGCGCTGGGCGCGCGTGCCGCGCTGATCGGGCGGTCGCTGCATCGGTGTCCACGGCACCGCCTCCCCGGACTGCCAGGCCGGCGGGTCTCCGCTCGGCCAGCGGCTGGCCAACAGAACGGCCGTCGCGGCCAGCCAGAAGCCCTGGACCAACGGGGTCAGAACGGGCACGCCGATGATGAACAGGGCCCCAGAGATCACGCCGGCGTAGCCGATCAGGCGGGTGAACAACCCGACCCGCATCACGCTCAGCGCGACCAGGACCACACCAACGGCCAGCAGCAGGTTGCCGAGCTCCAGCACGAGCTGGGGGATGAACCAGACGGCCGAGTTGAAGAGATGCTGGGCCTCCGGATAGGTCTGATTGCCGGTGGTCACAAACTGGTGGGCCTTCTGGGTGAACAGCACCGTGTAGACCACGGCCATGATCGCGGCGAGCACGGCCCCGGTGGCGGCGGTCAGGCGCGTGGCCCGGCGGAGCGTCGGCTGACGGACCTGCGCGATGCGATGCAGCCAGAAGAGCAGGGCGGCGACGCTCAGCAGGCCAATCATGTCGAGGACCGCGCCAACGATGTCGACCGTGGCGCGCTGGCTCTCGGTGATCAGCGTGACCGTGGCCTCGCTGACCGGCGGCTGAGCCCCGGACAGCTGGATCAGCTGCGAGGCCACGAGCAGGATCGCCGCGCCGAAGGCCACGATCGCCCAGCGGAAGCGCACGCTTGACTCGTACTGGACCTGATCGGCGACGGTGGTCATGCGAGCGCGATCTTAGACATAGTTGGGCACGGAGTACGATTGGAGGATGGAAGGCAGCGGCTTCGGCGGTCTCTTCGGGGACCCGGACGAGATTCAGCGGCGCCTCGGCGAATTCGCCGAGCAGATGCAGGGAGCCCAGCGCCTGGCGTGGGCGGACAACGCGATCAAGCTCGCCGTCGACCTGACGGTCGCGGCGATGAACCGCGTGAACATTCAGGGAACGACCGAACAACAGGCCGAGCAGTTGCGCTCGGTGATGGCGGTCATCTTCCCCGAGGCAGTGACGCTCGTGCGCGAGGCGCGCGAGGGTCTCTCCTAAGCGTCCGTTCGCGCCGGAACCCTGAGGCGGAGACAGGCCCGGCGGGCCACGGTAGGCTGCGCCATCATGGACGGCGCTCGGCTCGATCGCGCACTGCTGGCTGGCCATCTGCGGCTTAGGCCGTTACGCCGCGAGGATGAGATGGCCGCGCGGGCGGCCCATGAGGCGATGCGGGCGGAGGGCTTTCCGTTCCTGCTCGACTATGCGCCGAACGAGCCCTGGAGCCGCTACCTGGATCGCACGGAGGCCCACCGTCGGGGCGAGCAGGTGACGAGCAGCTGGGTGGCTTCGACCTTCTTGGCCGCCACGGTGGAGGGCAACCTGGTCGGCCGTATATCGATTCGGCACGACCTGAACGAGTGGCTGGCCACTTATGGCGGGCACATCGGCTACGCCGTGATCCCGGCCATGCGGCGGCGGGGCTACGCCACCGAGATCCTGCGCCAGGGGCTGATCATCGCTCGGGCCCTGGGGGTCGACGAGGTGCTGCTCACCTGTGACGCGGATAACCACGCATCCGCCGGGGTGATCGAGGCGTGCGGCGGTGTCTTTGAGTCCATCGCCGAGGGTGAGGGCGCACCAAAGCGGCGGTACTGGTTCCGATGAGCGACCTGATGACGAGCTATTCCGTACCGAGCACGTTCTACCGCGTGTCGGTCAAGGCGCTCGTCTTCGATGGCGAGAACCGCCTGTTGGTGATCCAGAACCGTGACACCACCTGGGAGCTGCCGGGCGGTGGATGGGAACATCGCGAAACGCTCGAGGAGTGCCTGCGGCGCGAGGTCCGCGAGGAACTGGGCGTCGACGTCGCCCGGATCGACACGACGACGATCCATCCGTGCGTCGGTCACGCCGTGGCGGCCCGCTATCCCTGGCTCAAGCTGGCCATGGTGGTCGAGCTGGCCAGTCAGGAGTTCACGCTCGATCGCCGGATGCGCGTCGCGCGTTACGTGACCTTCGCGGAGTTCGCCACCCTGATCATGCACCGATCGGATCAATGCCTGAAGGACAACGCCGAGTTGCTCTGGAGTGAGCACCGGGGCTGAGTGGCTCCGGCTGAGCGCGTGCCGGCTGGCGGGTGGGCCGGCGTCAGTGGTGATGGTGGGGCGCGCCGGTGATCGTCTGCCAGGACGACCAGGTGATGCGGAGGATCGCCAGCGTGATGGTCAGGCCGATCAGCGGGTCGGCGATCGGCGCGCCCAGAGCCACCACCCCTGCGGAGGCGACGACGCCGAGGGAGACGAACGCGTCGGCCCGGGCGTGCTCCCCATCCGCGATGAGCGCCGGGCTATCCAGCCGGCGACCCGCGCGGGTGCGGATCAGGGCAGCCGCGGCGTTGGCGCCGAAGCCGATGACCCCAGCCAGCGCCAGGATCAGGAGATGAGTGGGCGCGGAGGGATTGGTGAGCCGGTGGACCGCCTCGACTCCGGCGACACAGGCGGAGATGAAGATCGCGGCGACGACACAGAGCCCGGCGGCGCGCTCGGCGCGCTCGGAGCGGATGAGGAAGGCCACCCCGAGCGGAATGGCCGTGAGCGCGTCGCCAAAGTTGTGAATCAGATCCGCGAGCAGCGCCACGCTGCCGGACAGGATGAAGATCACGGTCTGAGCGACCGCCCCCGCTCCGAGGACGGCCAGGGCCAACAGCACCGTCCGGACTCCGTCGTGCGAACGCTTGATCGAGTCGTGAACCAGGCCGTGGGAATGGCCGTGGTCGTCCGCGTGGCCGTGGCCGTGATCGTGGGCCGGGTCGTGCGCGTGGCCGTGGGACGGATCGTGCGCGTGGCCGTGGGCCGGATCGTGCGCGTGGCCGTGGGCCGGATCGTGCGCGGGGTCGACCGCGTCGAGGGCCGCGCGCTGCGGCATCAGCAGATGGCGGTGTCCGGGCGCGAACTCGTGGCTGTGCCGCCTCGAGCCGTGGCGGTGTGCGACAGCTGTCATCGGTCGAAGATTAGTCACGCTCGGCCGCGGCACAAGAGCTTCCGCCGCGGCGCCGCAGCGTCCATAGACTCGGCCGCTGTGCTCACCATCTATGGCGCCTGCGCGGTCACCTTCATGATGCTGATGTATGCGCTTGAGGCGCGGCACCCAGCTTTCGTGCTGGCCTTCGCCCTGGGTTGCGCCCTCTCGAGCGGCTACGGCTTCCTGTCCGGCACCTGGCCGTTCGGGGTGGTCGAGGCGATCTGGTCACTGATCGCTCTACGGCGCTACCGCGACCGCAGGCCCCCGGGGCAGTCGTCACCGGCTCGTACAAGTGTCCGCAGGCCGGATGGCCCCACTTGAGTTTCGTCGGCCCGCTGCCGAGAAGTCAGCGTGCCCCATATCAAGCGTGTGCTCATCGTTGTCGCGTTTCTCGCAGCGGCAGTAATGCCAGCGGCCGCGAACGCGCAGACCCATCGGTGTGTCGTGCCGGACGTGCGGGGCGCCAAGCTCGCAGCCGCCGAGCAGCGGGTCCGCGACGCCGACTGTGCGGTCGGAGTCGTGACCGGCCCGCGAACCGCGTTGGTGACCGCCGAGAGTCCGGAGGCGGGCCAAAGCGCGGAGCCCGGCACCAAGGTTTCCCTGGCGCTCAAGCCCAGACCGTCGCGCAGCGTCGGTACCCATGTTGTTCGATCGGGTGGCCCCCAGCCGGCCGGCATCCGTGGGACCTGGCACCTCGTGCTCAATTCCCCCTTCACCGGCAACAGCCTGCCGCCCGATTGGCAGAGCGATTGGTACGGACGATCGACCCCCGTGGCCCACACCGAGATCGATTGCTACAGCCCCAACAACGTGACATTCCCCGGCAACGGGGCCCTGAACCTGCTGGTCACCGCCCAATCGTCCAACTGCGCCGGCGCCGCCGAGCCCTACACCGCCGCCCTGATCAGCACCAATCCGCAGGACGGCCGCTCAACCCCCGGTTTCCAGTACACCTATGGGGTCCTTCAGGCCAGGATCTACCTCGCGAGTGACAACGGCAAGATCGCGGACTGGCCTGCGTTCTGGGGCAATGGCCAGAACTGGCCGGCCACCGGTGAGGACGACGTCCTGGAAGGGCTGGCCGGTTCCGCATGTTGGAGCTTCCACAACAGCCAGGGCCTCCGCAACGGCTGCAGCCACACCCTCCGACCCGGATGGCATACGTTCGCCTCCGATTGGGAGCCGGGGTCGCTCACCTACTACTACGATGGCGTCAAGGTTGAGAGCCTGACCACCGGCATAACGTCGGCCCCGATGTACATCGTTCTCAACAACGTCGTGCACGAGAACACCGCGCCCGTGACGGAGGCTGACGCGATGAAGGTCCAGTACGTCAGAGTCTGGCAGCACTGACCGGCCGAATCAGACGTCCTAGACTGGGCTTGGATGTCTCTGAAACATCCCGTGGCGAGGGGCGATCAGGATCGGCGCGGAAGATTTGACGAGTTCGCGCAGCGCGCCTCTTACTTCGCCAGCTCCCCGATGTTCTTCGTGTTCTGCGTCGTGCTGGTGCTCGCCTGGCTGGCCGGCTACGTCGTCGGTGCGAGCGCCGGGTATGAGCAGGCGACCGGATCGGCGCTGACGGCCACCACGCTGCTGCTGGTCGCCCTGCTGAAGAACGCCGAGCTGCGCGGCGAGCATGCCATCCAGAGCAAGCTCGACGCCCTGGCCACCGGGATGCTCGAGGGCATGCGGGCCGAAGGCGACGACGCCGACGCGATGCTTGAGCGCGCGATCGGAATCGACGAACAGATCTGAACGCCCGGGGCTCATGGTGCCGGCGCCGACAGTGTCCCGGAGGTCCTAGGCTTGTGGGTATGAAATTTGATCTGACACGCATCGATGGTCGCCCGCTGCCGGCCGAGGAGCTCGACGGGAAGGCCGTACTGGTGGTCAACGTCGCCTCCCGCTGCGGTCTGACCCCGCAGTTCGAGGGCTTGGAGCGTCTGCAGCAGCGCTACGGCGGTGCCGGGTTCACGGTGCTCGGCGTTCCCTGCAACCAGTTCGCCGGCCAAGAGCCCGGCACGCCGGAGGAGATCCAGCAGTTCTGCTCGGCCACCTACGGCGCCACGTTTCCCTTGACCGAGAAGCTGGACGTCAACGGGCAGCACAGCCATCCGCTGTACCAATGGTTGACGGCGTTCCCGGATGCGGACAGCCAGGCTGGGGAGGTGCAGTGGAACTTTGAGAAGTTCCTGCTCTCCCCCGCCGGCGAGATCGTCGCGCGCTTCCGGCCCACGGTGGATCCCGAGGACGAGCGCGTCATCCAAGCGCTGGAGGGCGCGCTCCCGTGAGCTGGAGTCGGCATTGACCACGATCCGCGCAGCCGATGCCAGCCTCGGTGATCGGCTGCTGGCTCGGGACGGCACCGAGATGACCGTGACCCGTATCGACCACGGTTTCCTCGGCCGAGCTGAGATGCTCGCGTTTGTGGAGGACTCCGCCCAGCAGTGGTTCAAGCTGCCGGCACCCGTGGATGGCGAGGTCGAACTGCTCGAGCGGCCAGGTGCCGCCACCGGGTAGGGCTCGTCGGCTGTCGGTGCCCGACACCGCAAGTGAGTCGGTCACGCGGTCCGGGCCAGACGCACCAGAGCAACGTTGACCTCAGCGTCGCGGGCCTGTGCCGCGTCGTCGGTCCAGCGCCAGGAGACCCCCGCCTCGATCACGAATGTCGCGCGCTCGTGTTGCGCGGTGCGCGTCACCTTCACCCTCACGGCGGCGATCCCCTCGGTGACGGGCGCCTCGAGCACCGTGGCCCGGCCGTACAACGTGACGGCGATATCGCCGGCCGCGACCACGAGCACGGCAACGCAAGGGTCGGTCCGCAGCCGGGCAAGCGAGCCCCGGTTCTGCGCCAGGGCGAGCCAGACATCGCCATCGGCTGCCCGCAGCGCCGCCGACACCGGGATCACGTGAGGCCCATCACCCTGGGTGGCCAGCGCGACCACCGTGCCTGCAGGCCAACTCTGGACCGTCATCTCACCACCATGCCATACCGCTTCGGGCCGGGCCGACGGATGCCGGCGCGGTTCGCCATAGTCTCCAACGTGAATGCCGACGTGGAAAATGACGCCCCGCGTGGCTCCCTGGGCACGCTGAACGGCGAGGCCGCGATAAGTGCACGGGGTATCTCCAAGTCATTCGGAGACGTCCAGGCCCTGATCGACATCGATCTTGACGTTGATCGCGGCATCATCCTCGGGCTGCTGGGTCCCAACGGAGCCGGCAAGACCACGCTGGTGCGCATCCTCACCACCCTGCTGCGGCCGGACTCTGGCTCCGCTCAGGTCGCCGGGCTGGATGTTCTCCGCCAGGAAGCTGAGCTGCGAAAGCGGATCGGGCTGGCTGGTCAGTACGCAGCGGTCGACGAGAATCTCACCGGCCTCGAGAACCTGACGATGGTGGGGCGGCTGTACGGCTCTCGGCGGGCCGCGGCCAAGGCCCGCGGCGACGAGCTCCTCACGCAGTTCGACCTGACTGATGCCGCCCACCGGCCGGTGAGGACCTACTCCGGAGGCATGCGCCGCCGCCTGGACCTCGCCGCCGCCCTGGTGGCGAAGCCCCCCGTGCTGTTTCTGGATGAGCCGACCACGGGGCTCGATCCGCGTAGCCGGCTGGAGCTGTGGGGGGTGATCAAGACGCTGGTGGGCGAGGGCGCCACCGTGCTGCTCACCACTCAATACCTGGAAGAAGCCGACCGTCTGGCGGACCGGATAGCGGTGATAGACCATGGCCGAGTCATCGCCGAGGGAACGTCTGACGAGCTCAAGGCTCGGGTGGGCGGGGAACGGCTCGAGGTCCACCTCGAGGATGCCTCGCAGGCGGAAGCGGCGGTGCGGGCGTTGGCGCCGATGTGCGGCGAGAACCCGGCGGTATACGACGGGATTGTCCGCAGCGGCGTCAAGCGCAGCAGCGGCGCGATCATCGAGGCGGTCCGCCGGCTCGATGAGGCCGGCATCGGCATCGATGACATCGCGCTACGGCGTCCGACCCTCGATGAGGTGTTCCTGACCTTGACGGGCCATTCGGCGGAGGAGGAGGAAGCGAAATGAGACGCCTGATCGTCGACACGCTGGTCGTGACCGAGCGCAACCTGATCCGTCTCCCGCGCGCGCCTGAGCTTCTGCTCGCGTTCACCATCCAGCCGGTCATGTTCGTGCTTCTCTTCCGGTACGTGTTTGGCGGCGCCATCAGCGTCCCCGGGGGGTCCTACGCCGAATTCATCATTCCGGGGATCATCGTCCAGAGCACCGCGTTTGGTGGATTCGTCACCGCACTCGGACTTAACGAGGACATGCACAAGGGCCTGATCGACCGCTTCCGCTCGCTGCCCATGGCGCGCGCGGCCGTCTTGGCAGGTCGCACGTCGGCGGACATTGTCACCAATGCACTGTCGATGACCATCCTGATCGTCACGGGCCTGGTCATCGGTTTCTCCTTCCAGGCCAGTGTGCTGCACGTGATCGTGGGAATTCTCCTGGCGCTGGCGTTCGGCTATGCCTTCTCGTGGGTGTTCGCGCTCCTGGGCCTGCTCGTCAAGACGCCCGAGGCAGCCAACTCGGTCGGGTTCATCGCCGTATTCCCGCTGACGTTCATCTCTTCCGCCTTTGTCCCTGGGCAGTCGCTGCCGACGCCGCTGCGGCAATTCTCGGACGTCAACCCCTTCACGATCATCGTCGACGAACTGCGTTGGCTATGGACCGGTCAGCCGTCGCCGGATCAGTTGTGGCAGGCGTTCGCCTGGGTCGCCTTCATCCTGCTGGTGTTTGCTCCGCTGGCCGTTCAGCGCTACCGGCGGACGGCCAGCCGCTAGGGACCGGCCAGGCCGGCCTCTTCCGGCGGCACTCGCTCGAGCATGCGGACGTCGCGGACGATGAAGCATGTGGTGGTCACCGCGATCACTGCCGCGCTGCAAGCGACCAGTGCGGCTCCGATGCCGACAGCCTTCTCCAGCGGACCGACCAGGACGTAGCCGAGCGGCATGATGGACATCGTCGCTGCGTAGTCCCACGAGGTGACACGTGAGGTTGCCTCGGCCGGCACCGCCTGCTGCATCGCCGTCCAGAAGAGTGAGCCTTCCACAGTGATGCCGGCCGCCGCGATGAACTGGAAAACCACGATCACGTAGATGGGCAGGTGCAGACCCAGGAGGATGCCGGGGACCGTCCAAGGCAGGCTTGCCAGCATGGCGACGCGCAGCAGATATCGGGGTTTGACCCACAGCAACAGACTTCCGCCGGCGAGCATCCCAGCGGTCCAGGCGACACCAAGGGCGGCGTAAGCCGGTGCACCGCCGTAGTGCTGCTTGCAGATCAGCGGGGCTAGAACGGGCCAGGCAGTGAACAGGATGTTGCCGATGGCCATGTTGACGATCAGCGACCACAGCCAGGTGCGGCTCGTCACCTCACGGAAGCCGCCGAGCATGTCGGCCAGAAAGGACGGCGCATCGGTGTCGCGCTTCAGCGTCGCGAGGGTCTTGCCGACGCCCCCGAGCAACGCCGCGCTTATGAGATAGCTCGCCCCGTCGAGCACCATCGCCCAGGAGGGGCCGACGGTGACGACGAGTAAGCCGCCGAGCGCAGGCCCGAGCAGTCCCGCACCGGAACCCGAAATGGTTCGGAGTGCATTCGCTTCTTGGCCGTGCTCTCCGGCCACAGTTCTGATGAGGCCGCTCGAGGCTGGGATGAAGAATGCACTGCCGATTCCGAGCAGCACCTGCGACACAGCCAGTTCGGCCACGCTGGCACTCTGAGTCGCCAGGAGCACTCCGATCGTGGCCTGCGAGGCGAAGCGCATCAGGTCGGCGGCGATCATCACGCTCCGCCGGCTCAAGCGATCGGCCACGACGCCGCCGATCAGCATCACCGACACCTGGGCCACCGTCCGCGCGGCCAGCACGATCCCCAGGTCGGTGGCCGAGCCCGTCAGGTCAAGAACCGCGAAGGCGAGCGCAACGGAGACGATTCCGTCACCGAGGTTCGACGCCAGCGTCGCACCGAACACGTACCGAAGATCGCGCAGGCGCAATACCTCGAATCGTTTGGCCACCCGGGCCAGCAAGGGGCGGCTAGGTCGACGGGCCACGGCGCATCAGGCTACTTGGGCCAACTGGACTCCGCGCCGTCGGTGATTGGACCTAGGACTCGCCACCATCACCGGTCAAGATTTGTGGCGGGGAATGTCCTCCTCCAAAGGAATCCCCTCTTTGTTTCAAAACCGGTTAGCCGGCTTTGAGTGGTAGCGGGGCCACGACATCCGCGTGGCCCCGCGCACCGCTGACGCTCAGGCCATCGACGACTGGCGCGGGCGCACGGTGTGCGTGCGCACACTGCGATGGACGCGCAGCTCGTGCGGCATGACGAGATTGCGGTGCAGCGGCGTGCCGGCCGTCGAGAGCCCAGCGCCGGCGGCCCGGTGACTACGGCGGTCGCTGACGACGGCCCGGCCGAGCAGGGACACTACGCCGACGACGACGGCGGTCATGAGGATGAGGTTGAGAGCGATCATTTCGGGTTTCCTTTGAGCGAAGTTTGGGGTGTGACCCGGGCGCTGTCTGCCCGTATACAAAGGATCGTCTGAGGTTGTTAGAACGCCGTAGGATTTGCGTCGGACGCCGCTAAGACCTTTGATCAGCGGGCATCGCGGCGGCAGTTCCCCGGCCTCCGCCGGCGCTCGGCGGACCAGTCTGGTCGACGGAATGTTGATTTCGCGGCCTCAGCGTGCGTATTTGTCGCCGAACCGCCGATAACAGGTAGTGGCCTTAGGAAGACGGGAGAACTACTCCCACCCCGGCGCTCGGCGCTCGGGTGTCTTCGGGCTCTATCGAGGAGAACTCTCTTATGAGCAGTTCGCTACTGGCGGCGAGACGGCAGGTCTCGGGGCCGCACACGTTCCGCCGGCGTCTGATCCGGCTCCGAACGGCCGTGGGAGTGGCCACGGTCACGCTCGCCAGCCTGTCCTTCGCAGGTGCTGCCCAGGCGGCAACGCCGCCGGTGAACCTCGGTTCTGACTCGAGCTTCTCTGTCTTGGCCGGCTCGACCGTTACCAACACTGGGCCGACGACAATGGCCGCCGACCTCGGCCTGGATCCCGGTTCGTCGGTGACCGGTGCTCCGGTCACGCTCGCCTCAACCCACATCGACGACGGCGTCGCCATTCAGGCCAAGACCGATCTCGTCACCGCCTTCAACGATGCGGCCGGGCGATCGGCCACACCGCTGGCGAGCGCCGACCTCAGCAGCCAGGTCTTCACGCCTGGCGTATATAAGGCCTCGTCATCACTGCTCTTCTCGGCGGGCTCGGTGACTCTCAACGCTCAAGGCAACCCCGACGCGGTCTTCATCTTTCAGGTGGGCAGTTCGATGACCACCGGGGCGGCCACGTCCGTCGTGCTGAGCAACGGAGCCCAAGCCTGCAACGTGTTCTGGCAGGTCGGCGCCTCACTGACCCTGGGTACCAACTCGGTCTTCGCCGGGACGGTCATGGCGCAGACGACGATCACCGCCGGGACCCACGCCACGCTCGATGGCCGGCTGTTGGCTGAGAACGGTGCAGTGAACCTGGATTCGAACACGATCACCACCTCGGCGTGCTCAACCTCGGCCGCCGGAGGCACCACGACCTCAACCACGACCACGTCCACGTCCACTCCCACCTCCGGCACCACCGGCTCGGGTAGCACCACTACAGGCAAACCGAAGACGCCCACATCCAACAAGTCCACCAGCGCGGACGCCAAGAAACTGGCCGCGAAGAGGCTGGCGGCCAAGAAGAAGCTCGCCGCGAAAAAGCTTGCCGCCAAGAAGCTTGCCGCCAAGAAGCTTGCCGCACAGAAGCTGGCAGCACAGAAGCTGGCAGCGAAAAAGCTTGCCGCCAAGAAGCTGGCCGCAAAGAAGCTAGCCACGAAAAGGCTCGCCGCCCAGCGCCGGGCCCATCGCGCTCGCGTGGCCAAGCTGCGCCGTCTCAAGCAGGAGCGCAACCATGAGTACTCGCCCGCCCACCAGCTGAAGAGCCCAGGCGGATTCACGGGATGAGCCTTGCGTCGGCCCGGGCCAAGCAGGGCCGACGTCTCCGGACCGGAACGCAGCGTCGAGCCCGACATGTGGCTCGACGCTTAGCGCTGCCTACGCGTCTTGCGGTAGCGGCCTGCGCCCTTGGCGGGTGCGTTTTCACCCCGGCGGCCGCCGCCAGCCCGTCACGGGTGCGACCGCAGCAGAGCCTGACTCGGCTCCTCGTGGCGCATGAGGTGTACTGGTCGGCGAGCACGCGCTTGCCGACCGGTCGCCAACTCCCGGCGGATACGCCGCTCTCCGGGGAACCCACAACGCTCCCACTCATCCGCCAGCTGTTTGCTCATCCGGGCTGGCTGCGGGTGATGCTGCCCGGCCGGCCGGATGGCTCGACTGGCTGGATCCAAGAGCACGGCACCCGCGAAACTCAAACGTACTGGCACATCGTGGCCAGCCTGTCCGCCCGGAGAGTGTGGACATATTTTGATGGCCACCTCCTGAAGAGTTTTTCCGCCGTGGTAGGAAAACCGTCGACGCCAACCCCGACCGGAAGCTTCTTCGTCGAGGAGACGGTCATCCTGCCTAGCTCTGCTCCGGGCGGCCCCGACGCCCTGGCCCTCAGTGCCCGGTCAAACGTGTTCCAGGAGTTCGACGGCGGCCCCGGCCAGATCGGAATCCACGGGCGCGACCTCCTCGGCGGCACCCTGGGCCAGGCCGAGTCGCATGGGTGCCTCCGGCTGGCCACGGCCGCCATCACCTGGCTGGCCAACCGCATCGGCCCCGGAGTGCCCGTCACGATCGAGCCGTAAACGAGGGGCTCAGCGGCCCAGAATCAGAGGCGACAGCGCGACCTCTTCTCAACGCCGAAGCCGAAACCGGACGGGCCCGCGGGCTACGCGGATGTCGACCACCTTGCCGTGCTGAGTCACCTCGATCTTCTCTTCCTCGACCAGGACTTGTGCGGCGGCACGGATCGCAGGCATCAGCTTGCGAAAGTGCTCCGGATCGAGAGCCCGGGCTGCATCGGACGGGCATATGGTTTTTCCCGGGTCCCTTGCGCCAAGGAGCTCGATGATGCGGTCGCAGATGGTTCTCTGATCAATCACCATCTCAATTCTTGCGCCCGCGGGAGACCAGCGTCCCCGTCCCTTCCTCGCCCGAGCTCACGCTAGCTCCGATATTGCTGCTGGCCGTCCTGTACCTGTTGGCCGTGGCGATGCCACCAAGTCGCATCGGAGATACGTTCCGTTCGGGGCGCTCCCGCCCACGCGCCAGACGCGAACCCGGGACTCGATAGCTCGGTCCCTTCGCCGTCCCAGCCAGCGCCTGCCCGCACGGATGGTGCCGATCCACTCGTAGGCGCGGGCTCTGCCTGCGTCCGTCAATGCGATAGTCGCGCGGTCGAGGGCCTCGATAGCGGTGTCGTTTGCGCTCGTCTGGTTGCCAGGTTAAGCGAATCGTCGACGTCTGGCGCGATCTGCTTAACGACGCTCGTGTGAGGAGCGTTGTTAAGCGAATCGCCACCACGGCCTGCGATTCGCTTAACGGTGCAGCCTCTCAGCGCCCCGCTATCAGCAAAGGGCTATCGCTTCAGCTATCCGTGAGCTGAAAGGCAACGACTCATACCCGCGCGTGTTCAGGCCTGATTGGCGCCGCGGTTGTTCGTGAGACGTTCCCGCTTGCGCGTTGCCGGCGGACGACAAGTCGACCTTTCTATAGGTTGCTCGGTGTGACGGTCACTCTCCGAGCTTTGCACGACGATGACCTGGATGATCTCTTCCGCTGGGAGAGCGATCCGACCGGGGTCAGGATGGCGGCGTTCACCCGCCCCGACCCGACGGACCGGGCCGCATTCGATGCTCACTACCAGCGTGTGCGATCCAGCCCGGACAGCACCACCCTCGCGATCGAAGAGGACGGCGTATTTGCCGGGATGATCGCAAGCTTCACCGTTGACGGCGACCGCGAGCTGACCTACTGGGTTGATCCAGAGCGGTGGGGGAGCGGCATCGCGTCCACCGCAGTGCAGACCTTCATCCAGCAAGAGACTCAGCGGCCGCTGTTTGCCCGCGCCGCGGCCGGCAACCTCGGGTCGAGCAAGGTGCTGTTGCGCAATCAGTTCATAAAGATCGGGGAGGAGACGTCCTGGGCGACCGGCCTCGGTGAGGACATCCTCGAACACATCTACCGGCTGGATTAGCCTCCCGCCGACCGCTCGTATGATGATCGGAAACGCGGCTGCTGCGGTGCAGCGCGGCAACCAAACCAGCCACGTAACAGGCCCGCCTCGCCGCCACGCCCGCCTCGCGCGGGACTCGCTAACTATCCCTTTCGTGATCCCGAGCACCAGATCGCGGCTACTGGATTGGCGACGCGACGGAGCGAACGCCAACCATTCCGGTGGCACAGCGCCAAGGAGACCAACCGCCGAGCGAGGGGTCACCTGACTTGGCCGCATCCGCGGCGTCGCAGCGCAGCGCTAATGAGTATCCGCCGGGGCGCGGGTCCCGCGACTGAGTCGTGTCTCCATTTCGTCGATTAGGGCGAACAATCCGACGCTTTCCCAGGCGCGACGTCCCTTGGCCACTGTGGTCAGCTGGATGACTCCGGCATCTGCAAGCCGGTTGAGTGCGAGTCTGGCGGCCTCTTCGCTGCGACCAGTGGCTGCAGCTGCACTTTCGACGTCGAGGATCGGATATGCCGGTAGCAGTTTGATGATCTGCGCTGCTGCGGAATCACTTCGCGGGTGGTCCGCTAGGTCGCGCCATTCGTCTTGAAGCGCTGCGATTTCGTCGGCCAAGCGAATCGATTCCTGCGCGGCCTCATACGCGGACTCAGCGAACAGCAGGAGCCATGACTCATCGTCCTCAAAGCGAAAGGCCGTCAAGGCTTCGAGATAGCTAGTTTTCCGGCCGGCCAGTACCAGGCTGATGGGCGGGACGACGTCTCTACAGAGACCACCTCGGGACAACGCGGCCCCGATTAACGCGCGACCGACACGACCGTTGCCATCCGCAAACGGGTGGACGGTCTCAAACTGAACATGTGCGATTGCGGCCTGCGCTGCGGGTGGCAGATCATTTCGATTTAGGAATAGGCAGAGGTCATCAAGCAAGTAGGGGACCTCGGCGGGCGGGGGCGGAATGAAGTCCGCACCAGCTGGCGTGTACGGATCGCTACCGATCCAGTTCTGCTCGTCGCGGACATGACCTGCGTACTGAACGAGCCATCTGTCTGCTGCCGCGATCCGTGTGTGGACGGCCTTGAGCATTTCGACGCTAAATGGATCGGTGGTGGTCCGCGCCCATTCGTACGCCCATTTGACGGCTTCGATATTCGCTAGGGCGGCTTGTGCGTTCTCGCGGTGGCGCTGGCCAACGAGCGTCTTGGCAAGCGACCGGTTCGACGGAACCGGAATACCTTCGATCTGGCTGGATGCGATCGATTCGGATCTAAGGAGCTGCTGAGCGATCGTGCTTAGGCCGATGCGGTCGGCATGCGCCTCAGCGGCGACGATTTCTCTTTCCGCGTCACTAATCGCGGCAGTCGCCATCGATGAGAATCGCCACTCGCGCTCGTTCAGGCTGGCTGGCACGTACGCCCGAATACGGGCAGGAACCCGCGCTCGACGAGGCCCCGGCCTGTCTAGACCGGGCTTCCACAGGACCTCTTCAAGGCGGTAGGGAGACGGAACGTCTGACATTGGCGTAGTCATCGCCATATCCAAAGATACCGGAAAACCTTGGAACACCTACAGATATTTCCAAGGTTAGCGTCTAAGCTTGGTTTCAAGAGCAAGCAGAGCGGGGCTGACGCGCCATCTGGATCACGGTGTCGCCACAGGACGCGGCGGTCGAGTCGCTCTCACGCAGCCAACGCCGCGAGCACCTTCGCATCGTGCTCGGCCGGCTTCACCTTGCGGAAGATGTGGCTGATCTTGCCCTCGGCGTCGATCACGAATGTGGTGCGCTCGTTGCCCATGTATGTCCGTCCGTACATCGACTTCTGCACCCACACACCGTAGGACTCCGCCGCACTGTGGTCCTCATCGGAGAGCAGCGTGAAGCCCAGGTCGAACTTGCCGGCGAACTTGGCGATGGGCTTGACCGGATCGGGCGAGACACCGAGCACGGTGGCGCCGAAGTTGGCGTAGTCAGCCTGGTGGTCGCGCACGCCGCAGGCCTGCGTGGTGCAGCCGGGCGTGTCGGCCTTGGGATAGAAGTACAGGACAACGGGCCGTCCCCGAAGGGCTGACAGCGTGACGGGGTTGCCGTCCTGGTCCGGAAGGGTGAAGTCGGGGGCGAGGTCGCCGACGTTGGGAGAAGTCATGCCCGAGATGATGACGAAACAGCGCCGGCCGGCGGATATCGCCGCCTCAGCCAGGCCGCCCTCGTCTCGCACGCCCCGCTAGCGGCTCAATACTTGCCTGAGATCAGATTCCAGGCGCGAGTGAGCTTTTGATGGCGGAACTCCGACTCCGACTCCGCCGGGTCATCGCGAAGGACTCCCGGGTTGGCAGAAGGCTTTGGCAGGTGCTCGCAAGCCGTGCGGTCAAGCTTCAACACGACGCCGTTCTCGTAGATTTCCTGCACATCGTCGGCGTCGGCAAAGCGGTGTTCCTCACCGAAGAGGTGCTCACCAATGACGATTCCGTCAAACACGTCCTCAGCTTCGTCGGCGAGAACGTGCGTGACCTTCCCAATCTGCACATCGTCGCTGCTGTACACCGGAGTGCCGGAGGCAACCACCAAGTACGACGCGGGCTCACCTAGATCCATGCATCGCAGCATATCGACCGATGCCGGACTACTCCGGACGACAGATAAGCCGGACTGCTTCCGGAATCTGTTTCACCGTCACGATTCCGCGGAATCGCGAACGAGCAGCCCGGAGCCTCGGGGCAGGCCGTCAGGGCAGGGTCTCGATCATCTGAAGCAGCTCGTCGCGCCGGTAGCCGTTGGTCCGAGCCAGGGCCACCAGCTCGCGCGCTTTCTCCAGAACGGCTGCGCGCTCCGGTGTGCCGGCCACACTGACGCCGCGGCCGCGCCGGAACTCGAGCAGCCCCTCATCGCGTAGTAGGCGCAGCGCCCGCAGCACGGTGTTGGTGTTGACGCCGAGCTCGGCGGCCAGGTCGCGCGCTGGGGGAAGCCGCTCCCCGGGCCTGGCCTCACCCTCGAGGATGGCTCGGCGGATCTCCCCGGCCACCTGTTCGAACATCGCCGTCGATTCGGACTTGTCGACCTTCAATCTGAACCGTCCAAGATGGCACCAGGTTAGCTAGCACCATCACCGGCGGTCAAGCGCGGGGGGTCAGATGGGCCCGGCGGCGGGGTTGGCCAACCGTCCGTTGCGGTAGCTGTATGTCGTCTTGCCGCCTATGGATGTGCACAAGCGCCCAGAACGGAGGCTGGGTGCGGGGCAGGTTGCCCTTGAGCTGGATGCATCGGTCGTCACACCGGTGAAGCAACTGCGCGACCTGGTCAAGCTCAGCGATCCGGCGCTCTCCGAACTCTCCTTCGAGCGGCTGTTGGACGAACTGCTCATCCGAGTCCGCGATCTGCTCAGTGTGGACACCGTGGCCATCCTGCTGCTCGACCGCGAGACCGAGCAGTTGGTCGCGACGGCCGCGCGCGGAATCGAGGAGGAGGTCGAACAGGGCGTACGCATCCCGATCGGGCGCGGCTTCGCTGGACGCATCGCCCAGGAGCGGGTGGCGATCTTCATCGCCGATGTCGACCACGCCGACGTGGTCAATCCGATCCTGGGGGAAAAGGGCATCACCTCGCTGCTCGGGGTGCCGCTGATCGTGGAAGGCGATCTGATCGGCGTGCTGCACGTCGGCTCGCTGCACCCTCGCCGGTTCGACGTAAGGGACCTTGCCGTCCTCGAACTGGCCGCCGCGCGCGCCGCGCCGGCCATCGAACGCTCGCGGCTGCTCACCGCCCTGGCCCGCGAGCACGCCAACGCGGTGATGCTGCAGCGCAGCCTGCTCCCGCGACAGCTCGGTGGAACCGTCGGCATCTCCGCGGCGGCCCGCTACCTGCCGGCTCGCGAAGAGGTCGGCGGGGATTGGTATGACCTGATCGACCTCGGTCACGGCGAACTCGGAATCGCCATCGGTGACGTGGTCGGGCACGGCCTGGACGCCGCCAGCCTGATGGGCCAGCTGCGCACGGCGCTGCACGCGTACGCGTTGGAGGGCCACAGTCCCGGACGAACCCTGGAGCTCGTCGATCGCTTCGCCCGCAGCCTGGGCGAGAGCGCCATGGCCACCGCAGCCTATGTGGTGGTCAACGCTGCGACAGGCGCCCTGAAGCTGGCCAGTGCCGGCCATCTGCCCCCGGTGCTTGTGCCGGCGTCCGGCCAGCCGAGGCTCGTCGATGTGACGCCGGCTCCTCCGCTCGGAGCCTTCGAACACGCGCGCTGCCAGGAGGCGCAGACCCAGCTCGGCCAGGGCGAAACCCTGCTCCTGTACACCGACGGTCTGATCGAGCGGCCTCGCGTTCCGCTGTCCACGAGCCTTGACGAACTGCTCGTCGCGGTCACCGGAGCCCAGAGCGCCGAGGAGGCGTGCCTGCTCGCCGTCGACCAGCTCGTGCCCCAACGCGGCCCACGCGACGACATCGCGGTGATCGCCATCCAGAACGATCCCGTCCCGCCCGTACTCGACGTCTCGCTCCGGGCTGCGCCGGAGGTGCTCTCCCAGCTCCGCCGCATGCTCGGCCGCTGGCTCGCCCAGCAGGGCATCGATAGCAGCGCCGCCAGCGAGGTCACCATCGCCGTCAATGAGGCCTGCTCCAACGCCATCGAGCACGCCTACGGAATCGATGAGAGCGGTTTCCGCGTCCAGGCGTGCCGAATCGACGCCGCCATCGAGGTCACCATCACCGACCAGGGAAGTTGGCGCCCCCAGCGCGGCGAGAACCGCGGACGAGGCCTGATGATCATGCAAAACGCCATGGACAGCTTCGAGATCCGCAGTGACGGGGAGGGCACGTCCATCGTCATGACCAAGCTCGCAGGAGCCGCGCCATGACGCTCGCCGACATGAGCGTCGAGTCGCGCGACGGGATCGTCTACGCCCGCGTGAGCGGGGACATCGACATGTCCAACGTTCAGTCGATTCGTGATGCCCTGGGACGAGCGATCTCCAACCAGGCTCTCGGCCTGGTCCTCGACCTCACCGGCGTCGACTATCTGGACAGCACCGGCATCCACCTGATCCATACCCTGCAGTCCGGCCTGCGCAGCCACGGGCAGAAGCTCGCCCTGATCATCCCCGAGCAGTCGGTGATCAATGACGCTCTGAGGCTGGCCGGGCTCGACTGGAGGGACGCGCTCATCGCCGCTCCCGAGGATGCTCCGCGGGCCTTCGGAGCCGAAGGAGCCCCGGCGCCGGCGCCGGCCGGGAGCGAGAGCAGCTGAGTGCCGGGCGCTACTTCAGGAGCCGGCTGAGCCGCCGGTCCTTGAGCACCTTGCCGTCGGTCTGGCAAACCGGGCAGTAACACATCACGTAGTCCTCATAGAAGACTGCCTCGATCGTGGTGCCGCAACGCGGACAGGGCTCGCCGCTGTGGCGATGCACCGTGAGCGGCAACGGCAGCTTGTCGGGCAGCGGAAGCTCAAGCGTCTGCGCATAGTGGGCGACGGCGCCGTCCAGACGGTCGTGGATCGCCTCACGCAGCAGCGTGGCTTCCTCCAGCGTCAGGTCCGAGCCGCGCTTGAACGGCGAGAGCCGAGCCGTGTGCAGGATCTCGTCCACCCACGACCGTCCGATGCCGGCGATGACATGTTGGTCGCGCAAAATCGCGTACAGCGGCCGCGGTTGATCCAACCGGCTGCGTAGCTCCGCCACGTCCGGCGTGTCCGGCCAGGCCTCCGGGCCCAGGGCCGCGAGTGTCTCCTCACCGTCGAGGTCCTCGCGGCGCAGCAGTTTCACCCAGGCCCGCTGCTTGGTGCCGAACTCGCGCAGGCGCAGCTCGCGCTCGCCGTCGGCCAGGCGCAGCAGCACCCGCGAGGTCTTGTCCCGCAGCGAGGCGCGCTTGTCAAAGAGCTGTAGCCGGCCGGCCGACATCAGATGGACGAGCAGCGTGTAACTCGCGTCCGGTCCCGCTGGACCGGACGCCGGCTGGACCGATTCCCCTGACCCCGCCAGGTCGATGAGAAACAGCTTGCCCCGCCGCCTGATTGCACCGATGCGAGCCCCGGTCAGGCTGTGCAGCGGAGGATCGAAGGTCTTCACGGCATTGATCCCAGGGGCCAGCGCCGACTCGATCTGGAGCCCGGACGTGGCCGCGCCGACCAGGCGGGCGGTGATCTCGACCTCGGGAAGCTCTGGCACGGCATCTCAAGGTTAGTCAGAGCGCGGGCGCGATCCCGACCGGCCGACCGACCAACTGCGAGGCGATTCCTATGTGGCCTTAATCCCGGTTCAACTGCTCGGGAGGATGCTGGCCGACATGAGTGAGATTCTGGCCATCGTCGATGAGGCAAATGCCGACGATCAGCTCGTCGAAGAGATCGCCCTACGCCATCCCCACCGCGTGACCGTGCTGCTCGAGCAGGGCAGCGCCGACGCCGAGCTGGACGACAGCCCGCGCGGCCGCGCGCTGAGCGATCGCCTGGCGCGGCTGCTGGCCGCCATTGAGCTGCGCACCGGCGCGGTGGTCGTGGGTCTCGCGGGCAGCCGCGAGCAGCTGCGCGGCTGGCGCTTCGACCGCATCGTCGGCGCGCAGGGACCGATCGCAGCGCTGTGAAATCAGCCGCCCCGCGGCGGCCGGCGCGGCCGAGGCTTAACCAACTGGGCCCCGATCATGTGACCGGGGCCCAGTTGCTTTGGCTGCTAGTGGCCGCCGATCAGACCTGCCCGATCAGCGCTGCGTCGGCGCTGCGGATCTTCGCGGGGAGAGGAACGAAGTCCAGGGCCGCCCCATACGCCTGGCCCGTGGTGGTGGCCCAGGTCAGGAACGCCTTGATGTCGGTGGCGTTGGACTGGCCCGGGTTCACGAGCGCGTAGGTGTAGGTCGAGATCGGGTACGCGGTCTTGTACTTCTTGGCTGGATCGACGATCGAGACGCCCGTGAAGCCGGCGCCCTGGGCCGGAATCTTCGAATTGGAGGACGCCGCATTCGCGATGTTCTTGGAGTTGGGGAACTCAAAGTTGCCGGCCGCGTTCTCGACCGCCGCTGTGGTGATGTGCTGGTTGATCAGGTAGTAGGCACTGATGTAACCGATCGTGCCCTTGTTGGTCGCGACCTCTCCGGCGACGCCCGAGTTGCCGTTCTCCCCGGTCCCGGCGGGAGAGCTCCAGCTCGTGCTGTAGCTGTAGGTCCAGTTCTTGCCGCCGGCGACGGTCAGGTAGTGCTGGAAGGCATACGAGTCACCCGAGCCGTCCGAGCGGACCACCGGGGTGATCTTGCCCGCCTTCTTCAGGGCACTCTTGACCTTGGCACTGGTCTGCAGCTTGACGATCGCCGCGCTGCCCCAGGTCTTGATCTTGCCGCTGAAGATCTCGGCGAGGACGGGGCCGTTGAGCCTGAGGCCGTAGCCGACGCCCGGGATGTGGTAACCGACACCGGTGGCGCTGAGCGCCCACGGAATCTGGACCGGCTGCTTGCTGGCCGCGCCGTACTGGCTGGAGGTCATCGGCGCGTCCGAGGCGCCGATGTTGATCTGGCCGATCTGGACCAGGTTGATGCCCTTGCCGGAGCCCGTGGAGTGGGGCTGGACGGTGGCAGCGGTGTAGAGCTGGGACCACTTGACGACGAGTGGGTACACGAGCGACGAGCCGGACTCGGTCACCGTCGCGGCGGAGGCGTTTGCCACTGCCGCAGACGCCAGGCCAACAGCGGCGACGCCCACGCAGGTCATCCTCTTGAGATTCAAGGTCTTGATTCCTTTCGGAAGTAATTCGTTTCACGCTCGCCGGGTGGCAAGGTGGCGAGCCATAGCGTGTCCGGCCGTCCACGCGTAGTGAGAAGCATTTACGAGCGCTGGCGATCACTTGTTACCGAACTGTTACCGAGATTTGGAAAGCTTGTGACGCTCGGCGATGCTTCCGTCCCCAGGTACGGAAGCCCGTCTACGCTCGCCGCCGGTGTCCTCTCTCGCATCTCCCCCCCAACTCCCCAGGCTGAGCCCCGCGCGCCGGCAACGCGCGAGGCTCAACGCGCTCGACGCGCGCGCCAACAGCGCGCTGAAATGGCTCGCCTTCGCGGGCGGCGCGCTTGTGTTCATCACGATGTTCCTGATCGCCTACAAGGTGATCGAGGGCGCTGCCCTGGCCTTCGGCAAGTCCGGCTTCGGCTTCATGGTGCACTCGACGTGGATCGCGAGCGCTGGGGTGTTCTACGCCTCCACCTACATCTACGGGACGCTGGTGACCAGCGTGGTCAGTGTGATCATCGCGGCGATCCTGGGCATCTCCATCGGCCTGTTCCTCGCGCTCATGGCGCCGCGCCGGGTGGCGGCCGTCATCGGTCCGCTGGTGGAAATGCTGGCCGCGGTGCCCAGCGTCGTGCTCGGCCTGATCGGCATCTACCTCATCTGCCCCTTCATCGCGAGCACGATCGAGCCCGTCCTGCATTCGGTGCTGGGCTTTCTGCCGATCTTCGGAGAGCCGCAGTCCATCGGCAACTCGGTGTTCGCGGCCAGTCTGGTGCTCGTGATCATGGTCGTTCCGATCATTGCCGCCCTGACCCGCGACATGTTCCTCACAGTTCCCCCCGAGCTGCGCGATGGCGCCGAGGCGCTCGGCTCGACCCGCTGGGAGGTGATCCGCGGGGTGGTGCTGCCGACCACCTCATCCGGTGTCATCGCCGCCTGCGTGCTCGGCTTCGGCCGCGCGATCGGGGAGGCCATCGCCGTCAGCCAGGTGATCGGGGCGCAGCCGCTCGCCCACCTCAACCTCTTCCAGGGCGGCAACACCCTGGCCAGCGTGATCGCCCTGCAGCTGCCCAACCCGGTGAGCAACCTGCACACCTCCGCACTCTTCTACTGCGCGGCACTCCTGTTCGCCTTCGGCCTGATCACCAACCTGATGGCGCAGTGGATCTCGATGCGGTTCAATCGCAGTCAGACCAGCCCCCGGGTGAAGACCCCGCCCGCCACGGCCGTAACCACGCCCATCGCGATCGCCCCAGGCGCTTGAGCACGATCGCGTCACCCCCCGGGAAACCCACGCCCGACCCCGCCTTTGCGCTGGTCGCCAGCGGCAACCTGCGTCGGCGCCAGGCCAAGAGCCGTGCCTTTGAGGTGATCACCCTGGTCGCCGCGGGCATCGCCGTGCTGATGCTGCTCATCCTCGTCTACTACGCGGCCAAGCGTGGTATCAGTCAGATGAGCTTCTCGTTCCTGTTCGGGACGCTGCCGCTGCCCACCGGCGGGATCGGCACCACGCTCAAGGGTGGGATCGGCCCGGCGCTCGTCGGCACGCTCGAGCTCTCGCTGATCGGCACCATCGTCGCGCTCCCGGTCGGCGTGCTCACGGCCCTCTATGTCTCGGAGTTCTCCGGCCCCCGGGGTCGCCGCGTGGTCGAGACCTACCTGAACCTCATGGCCGGCCTGCCCACGATCATCGCCGGCGTCTTCATCGCGCTGCTCATCGCCAACAACCTCGGTCAGTCCGCCATCGCCGGCGGCCTGGCGCTGGCCATCGTCGAGGTGCCGCTGATCGCCCGCGCCAGCCTCGAGTCCATCTCCCGTGTGCCGGACACATTGCGCGAGGCGGCCGACGCACTCGGCGTCGCGCGCTGGCGCACGGTGCTCGGCGTGGTCCTGCCGACGGCCTCCAACGGCATCGTGACCGCCACGATCCTGGCCGTCGCGCGTGCCGCCGGAGAGACGGCGCCGCTGCTCTTCACCTGCACCCTGTTTGGCCAGGGCTACGCCTTGAACCCGCTGCATTCGGTGGCCAGCGTCCCACTCGAGCTGTTCACCCTGCTGGAGTCGGGTGACCCGCTCGAGGTCGATAAGGCCTGGGGCGCCGCCTTCCTGCTGATGGTGGCGATCCTGATAGTCAATATCTTTGCCCGTATCTGGCTGCGCCGCAGCGAAAGAAAGAGGGGACTATGAGTCTCAGTGACCCGCCCATCGAGACCGCCGCGCACCCACGGCCAACCGGAGCGCGACCGCGTCTGCGGCTCTCAGAGCGCAAAATCGCTCCGGCCGTCGAGCCACCGCAGAACGTCGCCGCGCGAACCAGCGCCCGGGCGCTCCAGGTGGTGTTCCAGGCCCGTGATGTCTCAGTCAACTATGGGAACAAACGGGCAGTGGAACACATCTCGATGGACATCCACACCAACCAGGCAACCGCGTTCATCGGCCCATCCGGCTGCGGCAAGAGCACCTTCCTGCGCTGCCTGAACCGCATGAACGACTCGATCACGGGCTTCAGCCTCGGCGGCGAGCTGCTCTACCACGGGCACGACCTGTACGCCGCGCAGGCCAACCGCGTGGAGGTGCGCCGCCGCATCGGCATGGTCTTCCAGAAGCCCAACCCGTTTCCCAAGTCGATCTACGACAACATCGCCTGGGCCGCCCGCAACCTCGGGATGAAGGACAACCTCGACGAGCGCGTCGAGCGGGCCCTGCGCAGTGCAGCGTTGTGGAATGAGGTCAAGGACCGGCTCAAGTCGAGCGCGCTGGGGCTCTCAGGCGGCCAGCAGCAGCGCCTGTGCATTGCGCGGGCGATTGCCATCGAGCCCGACGTGCTGCTCCTGGACGAGCCGGCCTCGGCGCTCGACCCGATCGCCACCGCGTCGATCGAGGAACTGATCCATGAGCTCAAGACCACGTACACGATCGTCATCGTCACCCACAACATGCAGCAGGCCATGCGCGTGGCCGACCGGACGGCCTTCTTCAGCCTCGACGAGACGCGCACCGGCACGCTGATCGAGTACGACGACACGGAAAAGTTGTTCTCGCGCCCAGCCGATACGCGCACCCGCGACTACATCACCGGCCAGTTCGGCTGAGCCGCGCCGCCGCGGACGCCGGAGGCAGCTCAGTCGTCGGAGAAGATCGACGCGGTGTCGACCTGGCGCAGAATCGGCTGACCGCACTGCCAGCAGAAGGCCGCGCCGCTCGAGTGGGGCGCGCTGCAGGACGAGCAGGTGCCGGCAATGCCGCTGCGCTCCATGGCGAGGATGCGGTCGAGCTCGGCCAGTTCGGCATCGACGTGCTGCAGTTCGGCGGCGCGTTTGACGATGACGTCGACGCTTACGTGGTCCCGGGTCGCCATCTCGTAGACGAGCCCGCCCAGGTCCCACTGGAGCTCGGCCACCCTGGCGTTGATCTGATCACGGCGACGCTGGAGGTCGACCACCGGTGAGTCGGTGAGCACCTGCGCGGTCTCTGATCCGCCGGTGCCTGGGAATGCTCTGGCCACTAGGTCTATCTCCTTGCTGTGCTCAGCCGCCGAAGAAGTTGCCGGTCTGCTTGCCGTTCTTACAGCCCGCCGTACCCTTGGTGCAGGTGGTCGACGAGGAGCTCGTCGACCCACTCTTGGCCGTCGTCTGGCCACCCGAGCCAGCGGTCGAACTCCCGCCTCCACCCGACAACGAGCCGCCGCTCACCACGACCCTCACGGGCTGTCTGATCGAGCTCTGCGTGGCGGTACCGATCAGCACGCCGACGCCGATGGCCAGCAGCACGGCGATCACGGCCAGGATGGCCGAGACCCGGCTCCAGCCGCCGGCCCCGCGGACGGCGATGGCCGCGGAGGCCGCAGGGGGGTCCTGCGTCACGGTGCCGGCGATGGCGAAGCGTGGGCGGCCGCGGCGCAGGCCGCATTCGACGCAGTAGCGCTGGTCGACGGCCAGCGTCGAGCCGCAGTTGGAACAGCGGTCGCCGCTGCCCATGAGTAGATTGGTCGTGGGCTGGACCGGGCCCGCCGCGGGTGCGGCCGGTGGGGTGGGTCCTACTTCGGGCGAGCGACCCGACTCGTCTTCGGCACTCGGTGCACTGGCGGTCATCGTGAGCCGGAGGCTGTCAGACGCCGTCTCCTGACTTGTGAAGATCACGTGAATCTGACGGCTCGAAATGCCGTTTAAACGAAAGAGGCGCGGCCGCCGGGCCGCGCCTCTCACGCCGTTACGGCTCAGCTCGGGTTCAGAGCTTGACCGACTTCTTGCTCAGCGGCTGATCGTTGTTGGAGGTCACCAGCACGAGCTTGGCCCGCTTATGCGCAGCCGCCGCCTTGAGGCCCGCCCCCTTCAGGGTGAAGGCGGCCGTCCCCTTGCCGTTGGCCACCGCGTGGAACTTGCCCGAGGCGATGGTCTTGCCGCCGATGGTCAGCTGCAGGGAGCCGCTGGCGTTGACCACGCTCTTATCGGCGATGGTGAGCACGACCTTCTTGCCGACGACGGTCGCCTGGCTGACCAGGATGCTGCCCAGCTTCGGCGTGGTGAACGTGCCGACCGGGCTCTCGTAGAACAGGGTGCTGTTGCCGTCATAGAAGTACAGGCATGAGCCCTGCTCCGCCGGCTGCGCGCCCGCGGTGGCCGAGAACGTACCGCCCGCGGCCACCGAGGTGATGCCGTAGGGCAGGCTCGTGCCGTTCAGCGAGGTCGACCCCGCCGCGGTTGGCACCTGGCGTGCCGCGAGCTCGGCCGCCCACGTGGGATTGGTGTTGCTGGCCAGGCTGGTGATGGCCGGCATGGCCAGGCCGGTCGTGGCCTCGCTGGCGATCGGGCTGGCGTTCGGCACGCACTGCCAGTCCGGGTTGATGAGCTGGGCCGGGACCAGCGTCGGGTCTTGGGGATCGGCCGCATACGAACTGCCGGCCGTCCCGTTCTTCCATGAGGTGTAGTTGTTGGTGGTCGTCGAGGCGGCGCTGGCCCAGCCATTGGCCGTCATCGAGCCGGATCCGGCGGCCCACGCGGCGAGGTCGGACGAGCTGTACTCGTTCACCGTCGTGGCCGCGTTCGTGACACCGGTCTGCTGCTGAATGAAATACACGTACTTGGTGCCCGGCGTCAGCGGCGAGCTGCCGTTCTGCTGAGCTGCCGCCTGCGTGCCGCCGATCGTGGCATGCACCGGCGTGAGACCAGGGCTGATCGGCACCTCGACCGACGCGGCCAGCACCGTGTCGGGGCCGGGCTGGTTGCCGTTGGCCGTGTAGTCGGAGAGCGGGTCAGCCTCGAACAGCACCGTCGAGTAGTAGCCCTGGTTGATCGGGAATCCGTTCAGGACCGCCGAGCCGGTCACCGTCAGGCCGCCAAAAATGAGCGGGTTGCTGGTGGAAGCCGCCGTGATCGCCGTACCGGGGTCCCCCCCGGTATCGACGGCTCCGGTCAACACCGCGGTTTCGGGCGTGACCCTGCTGGTACCGCTGACGCTCGGCTGCGTTACGTAGTTAGTGGTGGCGGCCTGCGCCGGCACCGCGACGAGCCCGACGGTGCCGACCGCAAGGCCTGCGACCAGTGCCGCTCGGGAGAACTTACTCGTCAATTTCTTCCTCCTATGGTTGTCGCCACTCGACGGGTGCACAGATGCATGTCACCCCGAGGCGCGGCAAAGCTAGCACCGGGGACACCGCCAACCTGCCCGATTAAACGGGCATCGGCCGGTGTTATGGCGGTTCCGGTGGGAGGGGTTACAAACAAATAACAACTCGGGTCGAGTTGTCACAAGTTGGTAACAAGTCAGCGCCGGACTGGACGTCCTCCGGCACGCGACGAAGCGGCTACCTGCGGCGACCGCGATGCCCGTAGATCGTGCGGTACAGACGTCCGAGCAGCGCGGTGGCGCGCTCGCCGTAGGGAAACATGAAGAGCTCACGTCGAGGGCCAAAGCCGCTCACCAGGACCGACTGGACGCGGCAGTATTTGCGGATCCCTCCCGCGCCGTGACGCGTGCCCAGCCCGGAGGCTTTCCAGCCACCCATGGGCAGCGTCAGGGCGAAGTAGTTGAGCTGGGCGGTATTCACGCACACGGCACCTACCTCCAGGCGCCGGGCGATCTGCTCGCCGCGTGGGGTATCGCGGGTCCACACGCTGGCCTGGAGCCCGTAGCTCGAGTCATTGGCCAGCCGCACCGCCTCGTCCACGTCGGCAACCTTCATGATCGGGATGACCGGGCCGAAGGTCTCCTCGCGCATTGTGTCCATGGTGTGGTCGGCGTCTGCGAGCACCGTCGGCGCGTAGAAGTGGCCGCCCGCATCCGCGTGAGCGTGGCCGCCCACCAACAGTCTGGCCCCCTTCGCGACGGCGTCGCCCACGTGCGCCTCGATGGTCTCCAGCTGCGGCGGAAAGATGATCGCGCCCACGTCCACGCTGCCCGGCCCGGAGGGCGGTCCGAGGCGCAGCCGGCCGACCTTGTCGGCCACCAAGCGGACAAACTCGTCGTACACCGGCTCCTCCACGTAGACCCGCTCGACGGAGATGCAGACCTGCCCAGCGTTGTTCATGGAGTAGTACGTGGCGGCCGTGGCCGCCTTCTCCACGTCGGCATCGGCGCAGACGATCATCGGATCATTGCCGCCCAGTTCGAGGTGGCATGGGATCAGCGCCTGCGCCGCCGCGGCGGCCACGAGCCGGCCCGTGCGAGTCGAGCCCGTGAACATGATGCAGTCGACGGTCGCGGCCAGCGCGGCGCCGGTCGAACCGTCGCCGGTGGCCACCGTGAAGACGTGATCCGGCATGCCGCACTGACCGAACATCTCAGCCATGAGCTGAGAGCTCAGCGGCGTCACCTCACTCGGCTTGAGGATCACCGCGTTTCCCGCCATCAGCGCCGGTAGGCAATCTCCGAAGCCATTGACCAGCGGGAAGTTCCAGGGTCCGATCACGCCGACCACGCCGATCGGCACGTAGCGCATGCCCAGCTTCTTGCCGGCCACTGCCGGGTGACCCCAGTAGTGCGAGCGCTCGTCGGCGAGGTACTCCGCGGCACGGCCGGCCCAGAAGCCGAGCGACTCGACGATGTAGGCGAAATCCGTGGCCTGAGCGTCCTCGTAGGTCTTTCCGGTCTCCTGGATGACCGCGCCGATCACGCGCTCGGAGTGCTCCAGCATCCAGCGCTGAGCACGCCGGAGCACCGCGCCGCGACGCGAGTAGCCGAGCTCGTTCCAGCCCGGCTGGGCCTCTCGGGCTCGGCTCACCATCCCGGCCAGATCCGCGGCATCGGCCACCGGGACGGTCCCGATGACCTCGCCGGTTGCCGGGTTCTCGACCGAGATGGTGCTCATCGGCCGGCCCTAGTCGCCGAGCTCCACCGACTCGATGATCACGGGCTCCTCCGGCCGGTCGCGCGAGTCGGTGGGCAGCGCCTCAATCGCGTCGACGGCGTCCATGCCCTCGGTCACGCGGCCGAACACGGTGTGCTTGCCGTCCAGCCACGGTGCCGCATCGGTGGTGACGATGAAGAACTGCGAGCCGTTGGTGTTGGGACCGGCGTTGGCCATGGCGAGTGCCCCGCGCACGATCTTGTGCTGGTTGAACTCGTCCTCGAAGGTGTAGCCCGGGCCACCGGTACCGGTGCCCAGCGGGCAGCCGCCCTGGATCATGAAGTCCGGGATCACCCGGTGGAAGCTGATGCCGTCATAAAAGCTGTCGGTGGACAGCTTGCGGAAGTTCTCAACTGTTTTGGGCGCGTCCTCGTCGAAGAACTCGACGGCGATCGTGCCGTGATTCGTGTGGAGTTTGGCTGTGCTCATGTCCAGGACCCTACCCACTCGGCGGCTCGGACAGCTGCCGCGCGAAGCGGCGGCACGCCCGTTGCCGGTGGGCGTGCCGCCGTGCTGCGCGACTTTGACTACGGCGCCGGAGTGGTCGCCGTCGTGGTGGTCGTGGTGGGGGTGGTGGCGACGGCGGTCGTGCCCGTCGCGACCGAGGCGAGCTGCGTGGCGTAGATCTGGCCCTGAGCCGTCACGGTCGCCGGGTTCGCCGAGGCATGACCGGCGTTGCCGCCGGATGTATCGGTGACGCTGGCCACACACGACGCGTCGGCCATCGCGGCCGACGTGCTGCTCGGCGCGATCGCCACCAGCGGAATCGACGCGTTCTGCACCTGCGGAGCCGGCGACGCGCTGGCCGACGGGAGGTCGAAGCTGACGCTCCGCTGGGCGGCGGCGGTGCCCGCCTTCAGCGTGCAGGTCACGACGACGTGCTGAGCCGCAGCCGAGCCGTTGGTGCTGGGTGTCACGGTGATGTAGGGGTTGCCCTGCACCGCGTACCCGCTGGCCGCCGGAAGCGACTCAGAGGAAACCGACACGGGCGTGGTGGCGCTGGTGACGTTCACCGCGGCGCCGGGTGCGCTGTGGACCTCTGAGGACATGGCCGTCGCGCAGGTGACGTTGCCGTTGACATCGACACCCGTGATGGCCTGACCGGTTCCGCAGCTGCTCTTCAGGCGCAGCTGGACCTCGGTGCGGTTGACCCGGTAGAAGCCGACCGCCCCGGGCATGATCTTGCGGGAACCGACGGAGTTGTTGGCCAGCTTCGGGTTGGTCACCGCGAAGGTCTTGAGCTGTTTGGCGCCCACGCTGGCAGCTGGGAGCGTGACCGCGGCGTACGCGCCGCCGGACAGGGCCACGAACAGCGCCACCAGGGCGACGGCCATCGCCGGGGACGGGCGGCGCAGGCGACCCGCCGAACTGCGCAGTACTGAACTGGACTTGCGCATCTAATGCCTCCAAGTTGTCGTTATCCGGTCCTGATCCCGAAACACGACGACCTTCGAGGAGTCGCGGTGCCCGGTTCCAGGGCTCACGCGGACCTAACATGGCCCGCCGCGCCCGGACTGGTCACGACGCTGGGAGAGAAACCGACCGTAGGGGTCGGTTTCTCTCCCAGCGTTCGGTGCAGGTGCGCGTCGCGCAGCCTTCCGGGAGCCCCAACCGCGTGGAGGCGCCAGCCGTCAGCCTCGCCGGGCCGCCAGCCTCGGGCCTCGGGCCCACAGCCGCCTCGGGCCAGCGGAGCGACGATCAGGTGCGGGCCAGCTCGATGCGGAGGGGGCGGCCGCCCACCTCCAGGCCGGCTGCCGCGGCGACCACCCGGTCGGCGTCGGGCTCGGGCACCTCGGCGAAGGAGAAACGGTCGAGCACGCGCACGTTGCGCACGGCCTCCCCGTCCAGCCCGGCGGCGTGGGTGAGCGCGTGCACGACGTCCTTGGGCTCGATCCCGTCGGCCCGACCGCCGGCGATGATCAGCTTGCGCAGCGGCAGCTCGACCAGGGGCGGGCGCTCGGCGTCGCGCGGCTTGGAATGGCGCTTGGGCCGCGGGGTCACGCTCGCCGGCGGAACGTGGGCGTCCGGCACCCACGGGGCCAGCTTGACCCCCGAGTGGGCCTCGATCGCCTCGACCTCGCGCTGCTGGCGTGGCTCGTAGAAGGTGATCGCCCGGCCGGCCCGGCCGACCCGCCCGGTCCGGCCGATGCGGTGCACGTAGACGTCGGGCGAGGTGGGCACATCGAAGTTGATCACGTGCGACACGGTGGAGATGTCCAGTCCGCGAGCGGCCACGTCGGTGGCCACCAGCAGCGGCGTGCGCCCGTCCTTGAAGCTGATCATCACGCCGTCGCGCGATCCCTGGGACATGTCGCCGTGCAGCGCCTTGACGTTCATCCCCTTGTCGCGCAGCGTGCGGTAGAGCTGGTCGCAGCGGATCTTGGTGCGGCAGAACACGATGGCCTGCGCGGGCTTCTCGGCGTCCATCACGTCGACCAGGGTGGCCACCTTGTCCTTGGAGGCCACCTGCAGGCCGAACTGCTCGACCGAGTCGACGGTCAGCGTCGCCGTCTTGACCTTCACCACCACCGGGTCATACAGGTACTGCTCGGACAGGCGCTGGATCTCCGGCGGCATGGTCGCGCTGAACAGCGCCGTCTGACGACTCGACGGCGTCAGCGAGAGGATCTTCTCGACGTCCTCCAAGAAGCCCAGGTCGAGCATCTCATCGGCCTCGTCGAGCACCACGAAGCGGCAGTCGTGCAGCATCAGCGAGTGGCGGCTGATCAGGTCCTTGACGCGTCCCACCGTGCCGACGACGATGTGTCCGCCGGCGCGCAGCTGCGCCTGCTGGCTGCGAATGGGCGCGCCACCGAACACGGCGACGACATCGACCCCCTTGCGCGCGCCGTAGGAGCGCAGCGCCTGGGTGACCTGGATGCACAGCTCGCGCGTCGGCGTCAGCACCAGGCCCTGGACCTCGCGGTCCGACGGATCGACATAGTTGACCATCGGCAGGCCAAAGGCCGCCGTCTTGCCCGACCCGGTCTGGGCCTGGCCGATCACATCGAGACCCTGGAGCAGATGCGGGATCGCCTGTTCCTGGATGGGGCTCGGCTCCGTATAGCCGACGTCGTGCACCGCCTCGAGGATCGGCCCTGAAAATCCAAGCTCGGCGAAGGTGGTCATCTCCACCCAAGATAGAGGTCGGTTGCCGCTGATGCTTGCCGGCCTCAGACGCTCCTGGTGTGGGTGGCCACCACGCTGCTCGAGGCGCCCCGCCGGATCAGCCGCGGCGCGAGCACCCGCAGCAGCGCTCCCAGCCAATAGGGCCGCGGCACATAGACCTCAACCGCGCCCCCGGGACCAGCCTGGATCACCGCCTGGGCCACGCGGTCGGGGTCCGAGACGGCCCAGCGCGTAAGCCGGTTGGCCCGCAGCTCGGCCTGCGGGAAACCCTCGGTGGCGATGAACCCGGGCAGCACGTTGGCCACGTGTATGCCGTGGCGGCGCTCCTCCAGATACAGGGAGTCGCTCCAGGCGCTGAGCGCCGCCTTGCTGGCGCCGTAGGCCCCCGTACCGAGTCGCGCGATCCGCGCCGAGGTGCTCGTGATGTTGACCACGGCCACCGGGGTACGGAGCGGGAGCCCGCCGAGGGTGGCCCGCTGGCCACCTTCGGCGCTGCGGCCGGTTAGCGGACCGGCCGCAGCGGTGCGACGCAACACGGGAAGCAGCGCCTCGACCAGCCGCACGGGCGCCTCGAAGTTGATGCGCATGTGCTGTTCGAGGTTGGACCAGCCGCCGTCGGCGAAGTCGCTGGCCCAGCGGGCGCCGGCGTTGTTGACCAGCAGGTTCAGCGCGCCGTGCTCGCGCTCGACCAGCTCGGCCAGGCGGGCCGGCGTTCCGGGGTCGGCCAGGTCGGCGGCGAGCACCACGCCGCCGATGTCGGCGGCCAGCGCCTGCAGCCGATCCTCGCGACGGGCCACCAGGATCAGCTGCACGTCGGCCTCACGGGCCAGGCGGCGGGCCACCGCCTCGCCGATTCCGCTTGAGGCGCCGGTGATCAGAGCGACATAGGGCACGGCGGGCTAACCCGTCCCCTGCGCGAGCAGCCAATTGGGCTCCGCGCCCGCGTAGTGGACGCTGCGGCCAAACGGCTCGGTGCGATTGACGACCACGCAGTAGTACCGAGTGCGGGTGGGGTCGGAGGCGCAGCTGCGATAGACGATGGGCGACTGCACCGGGTAGGTGTCCAGCCGGTGCAGGCCCGGTTGGAAGGCCTGGGGCGCGTGGTCGCCGATGTAGGCCTCGGCGCGGGCCGTGGCGTCCTGCAGCGCCACGCCGTCGGAGGCGATCACGGGATGGTGGATGAGTCCGCCGGCCAAAAGCAGGAGCGTGACCGCCAGCGTGATCACGGCCCCCGCGTAGTTCTGGGCCACGATCCGGGGCATGTCCGGGCGCAGCCGGCGGATGGCGCGGCCCAGGAATCTGGCGAAGATGACGATGGCCAGCAGGCTCAGCACGGCACCGAGCACCCAGCCGCTGACCCACGAGGCGCTGTCGCCGGACGGCGGCAGGTCGTGGATGACCGCTGCATCGGCCAGGCTGAGCACGACGAAGGACGGCCACAACCAGGCACCGCGGAGGCGCCAGCGCAGCCGGTTGATCGGCGCCGCGTCCATGGCCTGAAGCCTACCCGCGATGCGGTTGGCCGCCCGCTTCGGGGTGTCTAGCATCAGGTCATGGCCGCGACTGAGCTGTGGGTCTGCGAGTTGGGCGAGATCGGCTACCGCGAGGCGCTCGCGTTACAGGAGCGCGTGCGCGATGCCCGCCAGGGCGAGCTGATCCCCGACACGCTGCTGCTGCTCGAGCACAACCCGGCCGTTTACACGCGGGGCCGGCGGTCGGCCCCGGGCGAGCTCAGCATGGGCGAGGCGTGGTACGCGGCCCGCGGGATCGAGATCATCGAGACCAACCGCGGCGGCAAGGTCACCTACCACGGCCCGGGACAGCTGGTCGGCTACCCGATCGTGCGCGTGGCCGATGTCGTGGCCTATGTGCGGCTGCTCGAGCAGACGCTGGTGGGCGCCCTGGACCAGGTCGGGATCGCCGCCCGCGCTCGCGCTGATGAGGGGCCGGACTACACCGGCGTCTGGGTGGAGAACCGCAAGATCGCCTCGATCGGCGTGCACGTGGCGCGCGGTGTCACCACCCACGGGTTCGCCATCAACGTGCAGGCCCGGGCGCTGGAGCCGTTCGGCTGGGTGGTCGCCTGCGGGCTGCCGGACGTGCAGATGACCGCGATCCAAACCGAGGGTGCCGGGACGGTTTCGGTGGGCGATTTCAGCGAGCTCGCCGCGGCCGCGCTGGCCGCTGCGCTCGGTCACGCCTCGCGGTCGATCAGCCGCGGCGAGCTCGAAGCGGCCATCTCCCCCGCCGTCAGTACCCTTTCTCGTAGATGAGTGCCACCCGATCACGCTCCAACCCCGGCGGGATCGCGAACGTCCTCACGATCCTCGGGCCGGACGTCGAGCCCTACCGGGGTCGCAAGCCGCCGTGGTTCAAAGTGCCCGCCCCGGGCGGCCCGCGCTACCGCGAGCTGCAGGCCCTGATCCAGGCCGAGAACCTGAACACGGTCTGCCAGGAGGCCGCCTGCCCGAACATCGGCGAGTGCTGGCAGCGCGGCACGGCGACGTTCATGATCCTGGGCGACACCTGCACCCGGCGCTGTGGCTTCTGCAATGTGCGCAGCGGCAAGCCGACCTGGAACGATCCGCTCGAGCCCGCCCGCGTCGCTCGCTCTGTGGCGCGCATGGGGCTGCGTCATGCCGTGATCACCAGCGTCGATCGCGACGATATGTACGACTACGGGGCGCACGCCTTCGTCGGCGTGATCCGCCAGATCCGCCGCCAGTCGCCCAGCACCAAGATCGAGGTGCTCACGCCGGATTTCCGGGGGCAGGAGATGCCGCTGGCCAAGGTGATCGCCGAGCGGCCGGACGTTTTCAACCACAACGTCGAGGTGGTTCCGCGGCTCTACACGGTGGCGCGTCGCGGCTCGACCTGGGAGCGCTCCAACCGCGTGCTGCGCACCGCCAAGGAGATGGGCGGCGATGAGGTGGTGACCAAGTCGGGCCTGATGGTGGGGCTCGGCGAGAGCTTCGAGGAGATGCTCGACGCCCTCGGCACCCTGCGGCAGAACCATGTGCAGGTCATCACCGTCGGTCAGTATCTGCGTCCCACGGAGAACCACCTTCCGATCGTGCGCTACTGGCACCCGGACGAATTCAAGGCGCTCGAGGCAGCGGCCTACGATCTCGGCTTCGACCACGTGGCGGCCGGGCCGCTGGTGCGCTCCAGCTACCACGCCGACCAGCACGTGGCCCAGACCGAGCCCGGCGTCGGGCCCCTCCGGGCTGCGGCGGCCGGTTGATGGGACGCCGGCGATGAGACGGCACAGCCGAATCCTGCTGATCGCGCTGGCCCTGGCTGCCCTGGTGGGGTTGGCTGTCGCCCCGGGCGCGCTGGCGTCGGCCGGCGGCGGCTCGGCCGGCTTCAGCAGTGGTGGTGGGGGCGGCGGGGGCGGCTTCGGTGGCGGCGGCGGGGGCGGCCATGCCTTCTTCCTGTTCCTGATCTTCCGCGCGATCATCGACCTGACCATCGCCACGCACGGCATCTTCCTCCTGGTGCTGCTGGCCGCAGCCGCGGCCTGGTGGATCATGACCCGCGGCTTCCCGGCCGGCCTGCGCCTGTGGGGCGCGCGGGCTCAGCAGGGCCGGGCGCACCGCCGCGAGAGCCGCCGGCGCGAGCGCCGGGTGGAGCTGGCCGCCGCCGAAGCCGCCGATGAGAACCCCATCTTCGGGCCGACTGCGGTGCGCGAAGCAGCCGCGCAGCTGTTCGTCGACATCCAGAGCGCCTGGTCCATGGACGACCGGATCGCTCTGCGCGGCCTGATCACGCCTGAGCTGCTCACGGAATGGGAGCGGCGCCTGGATGACTTCGAGCGCAAGGGCTGGCGCAACCACGTCGAACCGACGGGGCCGCCCAAGGTCGAATACATGGGCATTCGCCGCCGGGAGCGGGGCCAGGAGGAGCAGGACCGGGTGGTCGTCCGGATCGAGGCGAAGCTGCGTGATTACGTGGTGGACTCGAGCGGGCGCCGGATCAAGCGCGAGGGCGCGGTCACCGAATCGGTCCGCATGCGCGAGTACTGGACGCTGCAGCGCCGTGGCGAGCACTGGGTGCTGGCCTCGATCGAGTCCGGCGCCGAGGGCGAACATGCCCTGCGGGACAAGATCGTCCAGACGCAATGGGCCGACGAGCAGGCACTGCGCGACGAGTCACTGGTCGAAGTCGCCGTGGCCCAGGCCGCCCCTGAAGGTTTCAAGCTGGCTGAGCTGGCCGATCTGCAGTTCGCCGGCGACGCCCGGGCGGCCGCCCTGGACCTGAGTCTGGCCGACGCTCGCTTCGCTCCCGACATCCTCGAGGTCGCGGCCCGTCGGGCGGTCGACGCCTGGGCCGAGGCGGTGGACGGGTCCGACGCGGAGCTGCGCAAGGTGGCCGCGTCCGGGGCGATTCAGGAGCTGTTGCATCCGGGAGACCCCAGCGGCCGCACCCGTGTGGTCGTCCGCGGGCCGCAGGTATCCCGGATCCGGGTGGTCGCGCTGGATGCCGCGGCCGAGCCGGCGACGATGACGATCGACGTCGATCTGCGCGGCCGCCGCTACATCGAGGATCGCGACACGACGCAGGTGCTGGCCGGCAGCTCCACGCACCTGACCGGCTTCACCGAGCGCTGGACGCTCGCCGTGACCGGTGACGCAGCCGAGCCCTGGCGGATCGTCTCGGTGCAGACGCCCGCCGTTCCCGCCTGACCGGCTCAGCCTCCTTCCCGCCCGGGGTCAGGCGGCGCTCAGACTCAGACCGGCAGGGCGTCCTCGAGCGGGGCGAGATCGACGGCGGACGGCGCCGCGTCCGGCCGGGCCCGCAGTCGGCGCAGGGCCAGCGCCCCGGCGCCCGCCACCACGAAGCAGGCGACCGCGCCGATGCCGAGACCCGCCCGCGCCCCGTACCCGGCCATCACCGCTCCGACGATCGGCCCGCCGATCGGGGTCGAGCCCTGGAAGGAGACGAACCAGAGCGCCATGACGCGGCCGCGCATCTCCGGCGCGGCGCGCAGCTGCAGGGTGGCGTTGGTCATCGACATGAAGGCGACGCCGGCGGCGCCGACCAGTGCCAGCGCCAGCAGTTCGAGCGCCAGGTCGGGCGCGAGTGCGGACAGGGTCATGCTCACCCCGTAAGCCAGGGCGGCGATGATCAGGACATGGGAACCGATCCTGCCGCGAGCGGCCATGCCGAGGCCGCCGACCACGGCGCCGACGCCCATTGCGGCGGTCATGAACCCGTACCCGGCCGAGCCGACATGGAGACCGTGGGCCGCCATGTAGGGAAGCGAGACCTGGAACTCGTAGGCCAGGCAGCCGACCACGGCGGCCATGGCCAGCGGCAGCGCCAGCTTCGGCTCGCGGCGCACGTAGCGCAGACCGTCGCGCAGCTGGCCCTTGGCCCGCGGGGTCGGGGTGACCGGCCGCAGCGCCGAGGTGTCCATGCGGGTCAGCGAGTAGATCACCGCGAAGAAGCTGACGGCATTGAACAGAAAGCACCAGCCGCTGCCCACCACGGCGATCATCAGGCCGCCGATTCCGGGGCCGATGACCCGCGCGACGTTGACCATCGTCGAGTTGAGGCTGACCGCATTGCGCAGATGCTCAGACCCGACGAGCTCGAGCATGAACGACTGCCGGGCCGGATTCTCAAAGGTGTTGTTGAGACCGAGGATGAAGGCCAGCGCACCGATTTCCCACAGACGCACGGAGTGCGTCACCGTGAGCAGGCCGAGGACCAGGGCCTGAAGTCCCATCAGCGCCTGCAGCCCGATCATCGCCCGGCGCTTGTCGACGCGGTCGGCGATGACGCCCCCGTAGGGCCCGAGGATCAGCACGGGCAACGTCTGTAGGGCGACGATCAAGCCAAGGTCGGTGGCCGAGTGCGTCAGCGTGTAGACCAACCACGACTGCGCGGCCATCTGCATCCAGGTGCCCACCAGCGACGTGGCCTGGCCGGCCAGGTACAGGCGATAGTTGGGAACGGCGAGCGCGGCGAAGGTCGTGCGCGAGGCCCGCCGGACGGCCGGACTCATCGGTTGGCCTGGTGCAGGTGCTGGGCCAGCTCCTCCAGGGCGGGCAGGGCCGCCTCGATCAGGCCGCGATCGGCCGGCGAGAGCTCGGCCAGGGCGACCTCCACGGCGTGCGTCCGCTGGGCCCGGATACGCGCGGCCAGATCGCGCCCCGCCGGGGTGGCCTCCAGCCAGGCGGATCGGCGGTCGGCCGCGTCGGCGGCGCGGGTGAGCAGACCGTCCTGGGCCAGGTTGGCCACCGTGCGGGACAGCAGGGTCGGGTTGAGGCCCTCCTGCTCGGCCACCTCGGAGAGCCTGATCGGACCGTTGCGCACCGTGTTCAGCAACACGGCCACGCGGGTCGGGGTCAGGTCCGCGGCCAGGCTGGCCTCGGTCGGGCGCAGTCGGCGGCCCAGCTGGCCGAGCACCATGCGCAGCCGCTGGGCGGTATCTGTATCGACCTCTGTGACCACGCCTGCCCTTTCCCGAAAGGTAGTTGCTTGCTGGCAAGCATCTTAGCAAGCGCGCGAGGCTCAGGCCGGCACTGCGGCGCCCTCCGGCACATCATCCTTCTGAGGGGCGTCCTGGAAGTCGCGCTGGCGGATGGCCAGCAGGGCCACGATCATGCCCACCAGGGCGACGCCCGCCCCGACCAGCAGGATGGTGTTGAGCGCGTCGACGTAGCTGGTCTTGGCCGCCGCGGCGATCAGCCCCTGAACCTGATGAGGCGCGTGGGCGATGGCCGCATGGGCTCCCCCTGCGCTGATCGCGGTGGCCAGCTGCTGCGCGTGCCCGGCCAGCGGCGTGCCGGCCAGATGGGCGACTACCTCTGACTTGATCCGGCTGGTCAGGATCGTGCCCAGGGTGGCCACGCCGGTGGCGATGCCGACCTGGCGCAGGGTCGAGTTGATGCCCGAGGCCATACCCGCGCGCTCGGCCGGCACGACGCCTACGGCGGTCGAGGCGAGCGGCACGTTGATCAGCCCGGCACCCAGACCGGCGACGATGAACCCGGGCAGGAAGTGGGTCCAGCTGTCCGCGGGGGTCAGTCCGCGCATCAGCAGCAGGCCCACGACCACGCAGCCGAAACCCGCACCGATGAGAAAGCGAATCGGCACCTTCGTGGTCAGCCGTCCAGCCACGCCCGCGATCAGGAACACGGCGCCGGTGAGCGGCAGGAAGCGCAGGCCGGCCCCGATGGCCGAGAAGCCCAGGATGTCCTGGAAGTAGATGACCAGATAGGTGAGCATCGAGAAGATCGACGCCGACACCGCCCAGGCCGACACCAGCCCGCCGTTGAAGGTGGGGACGCGCAGCAGCCCGAGGTCGAGCATGGGTGCGCGGACGCGCCGCTCGATGCCGATGAACGCGAGCATGAGCACGGCAGCCGCGATCAGCGATCCGAGTACCTGGAAGGAGCCCCAGCCCTCGGCCGAGCTGCGGATCAGCGCGAAGACCAGCCCGGCCAGCGCCAGGCTGAAGGTGACAAACCCCGGCACGTCCGGGCGCGGCGCTCCCGGGCGGCGGGACTCGTCGACGCGTCGCAGGGTCACCACCAGGGCGGCCACCCCGATCGGCACGTTGATGAAGAAGATCCAGCGCCAGCTCAGGCCGCTGGTGACGGCGCCGCCGACCACCGGGCCGACGGCCACCGCGACCCCGGTCACCGCCCCGAAGACGGCAAAGGCGACACCGCGGTCGCGCGGCGCGAAGGCCTGGGCCAGCAGCGCGAGTGCCGTGGCGAACATGATCGCGCCACCGACGCCCTGGAGCGCCCGGGCGAGCGACAGGAAGAGCGAGCTCTGCGCGGCCCCGCACAGGATGGAGCCGAGCGTGAAGACGACGATGCCGGTGGCGAAGACCCGCCGGCGGCCGGCCAGGTCGGCGATCGAGCCGGCGGTCAGGAGCAGCGCAGCGAGGGTGAGTGCGTAGGCGTCGATCACCCATTGCAGATCCGAGAGGCTCGCCTTGAAGGCGGTCTCGATCTGGGGCAGCGCCACGTTCACGATCGTGATGTCCAACAGCAACATGAAGACGCCGGTACATACGGCGATCAGCGTCCACCACTTGCGGTCCATCGTCACGCTCCACACTCGAACAGATAACTGAGTCCGCGCTCAGGATATCAGCTATCCTGAGTTGGTGCTCAGAAATTTTCTACCCCTGAGGGATAGGCTGCAATCAGCGAGATGACGGCCACCGACGAACCACCCAGGCGCAGGGGGCGCCCGCCCTCCGGAGGACGTGAGGCGATCATCGAAGCGGCCCTCGCCGTCCTGCGCGAGCAGGGCATCGCCAAGCTGACCAGCCGCGAGGTGGCCGCCCGGGCCGGCGTCTCAGACGCCAGCGTCTACTACCACTTCGGGGACCGGGCCGGCCTGCTCCAGGCCGTCTTCCAACAGGGGATGAAGCCACTCCAGTTCATGGCCGGCCTGGACGTGAAGACCCTCGATCCGGCCGAGGTGCTCCGAGCCGCGCTGGGCGCGCTCGAGCGGTTTTTCGACGATGTCGTCCCTGTGCTGCACGCGGCCCAGGCCGACCCCGAGCTCGGCTCGGCGCTGGCCGCGTTCGTCGAGGCCAACGACCTCGGCCCGCACAAGGGCGTGAACCTGCTCGGCGGCTACCTGCGCGGGCAGCAGAGGGCGGGCCGCGTCCGGGCCGACGCCGACGCCGACGCGATCGCGCTGCTGGTGATCGACTGCGCCTTTGCCCGGGCCGCTCGCCGGCAGATGCAGTTTCACTCCGAGCAGCGTCTGCCGTCCAACGAGGCCCTTCTGCGCGAGATCACCCGACTGCTGAACTGAGGCTTTCCAGCGCGGCGTTCAGGGTGGCGGAGGGCCGCATGGCCTCGGCGACCAGGTCCAGATCCGGGTGGTAGTACCCGCCGATCTCGACCGGCTGACCCTGCACCGCGGCGAGCTCGGCCAGGATCTTCGGCTCGTCGCCGGCCAGGCGCTCGGCCAGCGGGCTGAAGCGCTCGGCCAGCTCGGGGTCGCTGGCCTGGCTGGCCAGCTCCTGCGCCCAGTAGAGGGCCAGGTAGAAATGGCTGCCGCGGTTGTCCAGCTCGCCCACCCGGCGCATCGGCGAGCGGCGCTCCTCGAGCACCCGGCCCGTGGCGCGGTCCAGGGTGTCGGCCAGAACCTGCGCTCGCGCGTTGTCGTCCTTCTGGGCGAGCAACTCGAAGGAGACGGCCAGGGCGAGGAACTCGCCCAGCGAGTCCCAGCGCAGATGGTTCTCGTTGACGAACTGCTGCACGTGCTTGGGGGCCGAGCCGCCGGCGCCCGTCTCGAACATCCCGCCGCCGTCCATCAACGGCACGATCGAGAGCATCTTCGCGCTGGTGCCCAGCTCCAGGATCGGGAACAGGTCGGTCAGGTAGTCGCGCAGCACGTTGCCCGTGACGGAGACCGTGTCCTGGCCGGCTCGCGCGCGGGCCAGCGTGTAGCGCACCGCCTCGGCCACGGGGAGGATCTCGATCTCGATCCCGTCGGTGTCGAGCTCAGCCAGAGCGGTACCCACCTTCTTGAGCAGCTCCGCGTCGTGCCCGCGGGTCTCATCCAGCCAGAACACGGCCGGGGCTTCGGTGGCGCGGGCCCGGTCCACGGCCAGCTTGACCCAGTCCCGGATCGGGGCGTCCTTGGTCTGACAGGCCCGCCAGATGTCCCCGGTCGAGACCTCGTGCTCGATCAGCGTGTGGCCGGCCGCGTCGACGATGCGCACGCGTCCGGGCGCCGGCACCTCGAAGGTCTTGTCGTGCGAGCCGTACTCCTCGGCGGCCTGAGCCATCAGGCCGACGTTCGGGGTGGTTCCCATCGTCGCCGGGTCGAAGGCGCCATGGCGCTGGCAGTCCGCGACCGTCTCCGCGTAGAGGTCCGCGTAGGAGTGGTCCGGAATCACGAACTTGGTGTCCTGCTGCTCGCCCTGGGCGTTCCACATCTGTCCCGAAGCCCGGATGGCCGCCGGCATCGAGGCGTCGATGATCACGTCGCTGGGCACGTGCAGATTGGTGATCCCGCGGTCGGAGTCCACCATGGCCAGCGCGGGCTTGTCGTCGTAGGACACCTCGGTGCCCGCCGGCAGCGCGCCAAGCCCGTCGTTGGGATTCCAGCCGGCCGTGCCGACCAGCTCGGGGAAGAAGGTCGTCACCGCGTGACCGAAGATGATCGGGTCGGACACCTTCATCATCGTCGCCTTCAGGTGCACGGAATAGAGCAGGCCGGTCGCCTGGGCGTCTCTCACCTGCTCGGTGAGGAACTCGCGCAGGGCGGCGGCCCGCATGACTGACCCGTCGAGCACCTCACCCGCCAGCACCGGGAAGTCGGGCTTCAGCACGGTCACGGCCCCGTCCTCGGCCACGTGCTCGATGCGGATGCTGGTGGCCTCGGGCACCGTCACCGATGCCTCGGTGGACCGGAAGTCCCCGTCGCGCATGGTCACGACATGCGAGCGCGACCCAGCGGGCCACTGCCCCATCGAGTGCGGGTGCTTGCGGGCATAGGCCTTCACCGATGCGGCCGCCCGGCGGTCCGAGTTGCCCTCGCGCAGAACCGGGTTGACCGCGCTGCCCTGGACCCGGTCGTAGCGGGCGCGAATCTCCCGCTCCTCATGGCTGGTCGGGTGGTCCGGATAATCCGGCACCGCATAGCCCTGCTGTTGGAGCTCCCTGATGGCGGCCTTCAGCTGCGGCGCGGAGGCGCTGATGTTGGGCAGCTTGATGATGTTGGCCTCGGGCGTCTTGGCCAGCTCGCCCAGCTCGGCCAGGGCGTCGGCGGTGAACTGGTCGTCGCTCAGGCGGTCGGGAAACTGGGCCAGGATGCGCCCGGCCAGGGAGATGTCTCGGGTTTCGATCTCGACATCGGCGGCGGTCGCAAAGGCCTGGACGATCGGCAGCAGGGATGCGGTCGCCAGCGCGGGCGCCTCGTCGGTGTAGGTGTAGATGATCTTCATTTCGGCCCTGACGTTAGCTGGCTAAGCTCGATGCGTGCTGGCGGCTCTGCCCATTGCTCATCCTTCCCGTGCCCTCCCGCTGTCGGGCACGGTCATCGGCATCGATCCCGGGCACAACGGACGCAACTACAGCGATCCCAGCTTCATCAACCACCTGGTCTGGAACGGCCGGGAGATGGAGACCTGCGACACCACCGGCACGGCCACCGACAGCGGCTACACCGAGGCGCAGTTCAACTGGAAGGTGGCCGGCTACCTGACGGCCGACCTCAGGGCCGATGGCGCCCGGGTGGTGCTCACCCGCCACAGCAATGCGGGCCTCGGGCCCTGCGTGAACACGCGGGCTCGGATCCTCGATCGCGCGCACGTGAACGTGGCGATCGACATCCACGCCGACGGCGGTCCGCCCTCGGGCCGCGGGTTCGCGATCCTCGAGCCGATCAGAGACTCAACCAACGCAAAGGTCGTGGGCTCCTCGGGCCGCTTCGCCCGCGTGCTGCGCTCGGCCTTCGCCACCGGCACCGGAATGCCCATCTCGACCTACGACGGCGTCGATGGCCTGCAGCCGCGCGACGACCTGGCCGGCCTGAACCTCACGACGGTGCCCAAGGTCCTGATCGAGTGCGGGAACATGCGCAACGCCACCGATGCGACGCTGCTGAGCGCGGCGTCCTTCCAGAAGCGCGCCGCCGCGGCCATGGCCGCAGCCATGATCAGGTTCCTGGGCCGCTGACCCTGAACTTTTGACGTACGGCGCTCGTATTGCGAACCGTACGTCAAAGGTTCGCCGCCGAGCGACCGGACGGCGCTCAGATGCGGGCGGCCATCGAGCGCCCGGCCTGCCGGCCGCTGAACAGACAGCCGCCGAGGAAGGTGCCCTCGAGCGCGTTGTAGCCGTGCATGCCGCCTCCGCCGAAGCCGGCCGCCTCGCCCGCGGCCCACAGGCCGTCGAGCCGCTGGCCGTGGGTGTCCAGGACGCGGGCCTCCAGGTCGGTGGCCAGCCCACCCAGCGTCTTGCGGGTCAGCACGTGCAGGCGCACGGCGATGAGCGGGCCGGACGCCGGGTCGAGGATCCGATGCGGTGCGGCCACGCGGCTGACGCGGTCGGGCAGGTAGCGGCGGGCCGCCCGGATGGCCATCAGCTGGAGATCCTTGCCGAACGGGTTGGCCACCTCGCGGTCGCGGGCGACCATCTGGCGCTCGATCTGCGCGTGGTCGAGCAGGGGCTCCGGCGTCAGCGAGTTCATGGCGTCGACCAGTTCACGCAGGCTGTTGGCCACGACAAAGTCCTCGCCGTGATCCAGGAAGGCCTGGATCGGCGCCGGGACCTCCGGCAACAGCCGGGTGCGCAGGGTCGCCTCGATGTCCTTGCCGGTGATGTCCGGGTTCTGCTCGGAACCCGACAGCGCGAACTCCCGGGCGATGATCCGCCGGTTCAGGACAAACCAGGTGTGCTCGTGCCCGCTGCGGCCGATGTGGGCGAGCGTGGCCACCGTGTCGAAGCCCGGGAACAGCGGCGCGGGCAGGCGCCGGCCGGTGGCGTCGAACCACATCGAGGAGGGCGCAGGCAGGATCCGGATTCCGTGGTTCTCCCAGATCGGATTCCAGTTGCGAACCCCCTCCGTGTAGTGCCACATGCGATCGCGCCCGATCCAGCTGGCGCCGGCCCGCTCGGCGACCTCGAGCATGCGGCCATCCGTGCTGGCGGGAACGCCCGCGACCATCTCACGCGGGGGCGAGCCGAGCCGCTGGGGCCAGTAGCGCCGGACGAGCTCGAGGTTGCCGCCGATGCCGCCGCTGGCCACCAGCACCGCCGCGCCCCGCGCCTCGAAGCGCCCGACGGCCTCCCGCGAGCTCGCCTGGCCGCGCTGCACCAGCGAGCGCGCTAGCACCCCGCCGCCCACCCCGGTCACCCGTCCGTGCTCGACGATCAGCTCGTCGACCCGGTGGCGGAAGGCCAGCTGCACCAGGCCGCGCTCGGCCGCCGCGCGGACCCGGCGCTCGAACGGCTCGACGACCGCCGGGCCGGTGCCCCAGGTCAGATGAAAGCGCGGCACGGAATTGCCGTGGCCGAGCGCGTCGCCGCCGCCCCGCTCCGCCCAGCCGGGGCTGGGCAGCACGCGGAGCCCGAGCGACCGCAGCCAGTCGCGCTTCTCGGTCGCCGCGAACTCGACGTAGGCGCGAGCAAAGGCACGCGGGTGCTCGTCCTCGGGCCGGTCGAACTGGGCGCTGCCCAGCCAGTCCGCCCACGCGAGCTCGAGCGAATCGTGGATCCGCGCCCGTCGCTGCTCAGGCGAATTGACCAGGAACAGCCCGCCGAGCGACCAGAACGCCTGACCGCCGAACGACGCCTCCGGCTCCTGGTCGAGCAGCAGCACATGCTTGCCGGCGGCGGCGAGCTCGGCCGTGGCGACCAGGCCGGCCAGGCCCCCGCCCACGACGATCGCTTCGGCCTGCCGCTGAGACGGGGGCACTGCGGTTGTGCAGCGGCTACAGGCCCTGCGGGTGCAGGATCTGGTTGAAGCTCTTCAGGTAGGCCGAGCTGGGGTTGAGCATCGGGTGGACCATGGCAGCGCCGCCGTCGGCGCTGCTGCCCCCGCTCTCCCACCACTGGCCGTCGATGTCGATGATCACGTGCTCGTCGTTGTTGGAGGTGTCCTGACTGCGGACGAGCTTGGTCAGATGAATCGTCTTCCACTCACCCACCGTCTTGGGGACGGTGATCTGAACGGCGGTGAGAGAGTTGGCCCGCCGGCCCCGGGTCACGTGCACACCGGCGGTGGCCGGATTGACCATCTCCCGCTTGGTGATCATCTTCTTCTTCTTGACCCACACCTTGAGCGTGGCGATGGTGCGGTCGTAGATCGTCACGTATTTGCCCGGCCCGCTGAGGATGCCGGCGGAACCCGGCAGGGTCTGCGTGGTATCGGGGGAACTCAGATAGCCGGCCGAGTGCAGGATCTCGGAGACGAAGCCGGAGCAGTCGTAACCGGCGCTCACCACCCAGGCCGGCTCGGTGTGGCCGCCGCCCCAGATGTAGGGGAGCCCGTTGAGCAGCTGCGCCTCGTTGAGCATCGTGGCCACCTTCACCGCGGGCGCGGCCGAGCTCGAGACCGACGAGTCGATCGCCTGCGCGAGCGTCAGCACCGACTGGGTGCTCACCCCGGTGCCGCTCATGAAGGTCGTGATCCCCCGCGCCGGGCTCTGCGTGGCGCCATCCGCGGCCAGGCGCTTGGCGTCGAGGGTCAGGCCGAAACTGGGTTGGGCGGCGGCCGCGGTGGCCTGCGCCAGCACGCGCGCGTTGGGGGCCGGCCGGCCGGAGGCCTGGACCTGGGCCGACAGGGCTCGTTCGAAGGCGGCCGAGTCGCCCGCGGTGGCGTTCACGTAATCACCCTTGATGTACTCGATCCCGGCGAGCACACGCCAGGGGATCTGGTAGCGGGCGGCCACGGACTGGTAATCGCGCACCAGGTAGGCGGCCGGTTGGTAGCCGCTCGTGCCGTCGGCCAGGCTGATCAGGTCGCTCGAGCTCAGGTAGTGAGGCGACGGCGCCGCCCGCGCGGCTGCGGTGGCCTGGTTGGATGCCGCCACCTCCGCGCTGGTCGCTTCGGCCAGCGAGCGCGAGGCCGCCCCCAGCCCGGCCACAGCCTGGCGCGCTCCGGTCTGAGACAGCACCTCGCCGGTGGCCGCGAACCGGGGCGAGAACCCGCCCAGACGCCCGCGCGCGGTGGCCGTTATGGGGCGGCCCGCCGGGTGGTGCGAGCCCGTGAGCAAGAGGGCGGCGACGGCGATCCCCACGGCGGCCAGCAGCGCGATCAGCCCGGCCGGCCGGCCGACGCCGGCCGCGGTGCGCCGCGAGCCGCGGTTGCCGTGGGCTCCCGGCTCGAGTCGCGGCATGATCCGCAGCGACGGGACCGACGCGGGTTCAGTTTCTTGGCGTGTGGCCCGCAGTGACATCGCGTTCCTCGATCTCGGCGAGCTGGTCGCCCACCACGACACCCGTGCGGGCGATCTCGCCGGACGCGAGCTCCAGAATGTTACGAGCCCCCCGGGCCGAGCGGGCCCGCCACGGGGGGATGTCCTGCGCCAGGCCAACCACCCGAAGCTCACGATCCATGAAGACTGCATCGAAGCGAAACCGCATAAAGGCACTGTGAATTGATGATTCGCCGCGGAAGAGCATGCCCTGGCCGGAGGCCAGAGATGCGCGGCCGAGCAGGCCGCGCAGCCGTTTGAGCACGTTGTCCGCCACCTCGGTATGGGCGCACACGATGGTGTCCTGTCGTGTGCGGTTGACGATCGTCAGCGCCATCAGCGTTTGAGCAACTCCAGCTTGACTACCTTGCCCGTCGGGTTGCGCGGGAGCTCGTCGAGGAAGGTTACGGTGCGCGGCACCTTGTAGCGAGCGAGGTTGTCGCGCACGTAGGCCTTGACCTCCTCATCGCTCAGTGCGCTCCCGTAGCGCCTGACCACGTACACGCTCAACCGCTGACCGAACTGCTCATCGCTGACACCGACGGCTGCCGCTTCGAGCACGGCGGGGTGGCCATGCAGCAGCTCCTCGATCTCCCGCGGGAAGATGTTCTCGCCTCCGGAGATGATCATCTCGTCGTCGCGGCCGTCGATGAACAGGCGTCCCTCGGCGTCAAAATGGCCGACGTCACCGGATGAGACCAGGCCGCGGATCCGTTCCTTGTCGCCACCCCCGGTATAGCCCTCGAACTCGATCATATGACCGACGAAGATGCGCCCGGTCTGACCGACCGGGAGCTCTCGCCCGTCAGCGTCGAGGATCCTGACCACGGCGCCTCGGACCACCCGCCCCACGCAGGCCGGTTCGGCCTGGAGGTCGGCCGGCGTGGCGATCGTGGCGTAGGCGATCTCGGTCGATCCGTAGAGGTTGTAGAGCACGGGGCCGAACCGCTTGAGCGCCTCACGGGCCAGGTGGGTGCCGAGCTGAGAGCCGCTCAGATAGATGATCCGCAGCGCGGACAGGTCACGCTCTCCCCACTCCCCTGTCTCCAGGGCCAGCACACGCTGGAGCATGATCGGCACGATCACCCAGGTGGTGACGTGGTTCTCGGCGAGGCTGTCGAGCACGGCCTCGGGGGAGAACCGCCGCGCCAGCACGAGCGTGGCCCCCAGCCCGATCTGGAGCAGACCCTGGGTGAAGCCCAGGGCGTGGAACAGCGGCGCCGAGATCTGAGTGACGTCGCCGGAGCGGAAGGGCACCTTGCTGAGCGGTCCGCCGACGGGGGCGAGCGACATCGGCACATCGCGTCCGGCGCCCTTGGGCATACCGGTCGTGCCACTGGTCAGGATGACCAGGCGCGGCGCACGCGCCGGCTTGGGCGGCGCGCTCCTGGGCGCTGAGGCGATCAGGGCCTCCAGTGTGTCGGCCTCGTTGTGGCGGCTGTCCCGCCAGGCGCGGAAACCGCCGTAGCGCAGGGCCAGGTCGCCCATCAGTGACTCGAATTCCTCGTCGTAGACGAACAGGTCGACGCCCTCACGTCCAACCACCTCGCGCACCTGCGGGGCGGAGAAGCCGGTGTTCATCAGCACGACGCGGGCACCGCACTTGGCGGCGGCGAACAGCGCCTCGAGAAAACCCTGATGGTTGCGGGTCATGATCGCCACCCCCTCATGGGGCTTCAGCCCGGCCGACCGCCAGGCATTGGCCAGCGCGTTGACGCGATCATCCAGCTCGCGGTAGGTGGACTGGCCGTGGTCGTCGATCACGGCCACCCGATCCGGGTGCCGGATGGCGGCTACGGCCACCCCCCCGCCGAGCATGCCGTAGGCGGCCAGCGCTCGCCCCACCTGCGCCACGCGCTGGGGGACTCGATCCCGAACATTCCGCTGCGCAGGCAGCAGAGCATGTAGTAGGCCTCGTTACCGAGGCGATCGAACCATCTGCGCACGCCGCCCATGCCGCCAAGTTATCGGGCGCGCGGCTTCAGGTGGTGCGGGCCGACGTCTTGCCTGCCGTGGTGGCGGTCGTCGTCTTGGTGGTCGACGGGGTCGTCTTGGTCGTCTTGGTCGTCGCGGTGGTCGTGACGCCCTTCACCGAGCCGTAGGTGACCGTGCCGCGGTTGTCGACCTCAACGCATATGGTCGCGGTGCAGGCGATCCGGCTGTCCGTGGACAGCGAGCCCTTCTTGAGCGGCCTGCCCTTGGTCCAGCCGCCCCGCACCGGGGTGGACGACGTGTAGGCCTCGGAGCCCGCGTCGACGGCAACGCAGAAGTTGCGCGCGGGGCAGGAGACGCTGTCCAGGGGCTGGGCGCGGGGCGCCGGCGGGTCGGAACCGATCACCGAATCCGACCATGTGGCCGCCGTCGGCGTCGAGGAAGCGGTGGCCAGCCCGACACCGGTATTTCCGTAACCCACGCCCACACAGAGTTTGAGCGTGTTGCAGTCGATCGAGGCGATCACCGAGTAGCTCGAGGCGAGCGCCGTCGTGGCCTTCCACGCACTGGAGCCGCCCGTCGGGTCGGTGGCGTAGTAACCGTCCGTCCCACCGATCATGCAGAAGGTGGCCGTGGCGCAACTCACCGAGTCGAGCGTCACGCTGCTGCCGATCGTCGTAAGCGTCCAGGCGCTGGCCGGCCCAGTCGGGTCGGTGGTGAAGGCCACCTGGCCGTTGGCGGCGTTGTCCACCGCCAGACAGAAGGTGGTGGTGGGGCACGAGATCCCGCTCAGGCCGGCGAACCCGCCACCGGACTCGGTGGCGGCGTCGATCCGGACGGCATGAGTCCAGGCCGTGGCACCGTCGAGCGGGTGAGTCGAGTGCATCACCTGGCCATGGGAATCGACGGCCACGCACAGCTGCTCCGACGGGCATGAGACGCCGGTGATGGCGAGCTTGGGGTCGATGAACTCCCGATGCCACTGAGCCGCCGACTGGGCCGGGTGCTCGGAGACGAAAACGTCGCCCCGCACGTCGCCCGCCACGCACAACAGGGATAGATTGCCGGCCGACCGCCGGAGCGCAGGCCACGGAGGAGAAGCCGCCCCCGTAGCTCGGGTTCAGGAGTGGGACCGACCGGCTCCACTTCATCGAATACGAGGCCGCGCCGGCCACCGCGGGCAGCGCCAGGCAGGCCACGACCACGACGGCGAGCGCCAGGGCGCGAAGCGGGCGGTTCGGTGTTGAGCTCATGGACAGCAAGAGGTGCGTATTTCTAGCAGCCGAGTTCACAGTTTCGGCAGCAAAACGTGCAGAAATTTTGCCGCCGGACACCGCGGCGGCTCGGCAGCTGAAACCCGCCGAGCCGGCCAAGGTTGCGGTTTCCCGACTCAGGTCGGGCTCAGACCGACCTTCACGGCCACCGTGTTGGTGGCGTCGACCAGCTCATCCAACGCCGCCGAGAGCGCCTGACTGAGCAGTTCCGGGTGCTCGCGGGCGAGCTCCCGGTGCAGCCGGCGCAGCGGAGGAAAGGGCCCGTGCGGGGCTTCGCGGAAGCTCGCCGCCAGCACCGACAGCGCCTCGCCCAGCGACGCCTGCAACTCGCCGAGCGCCGGCAGCGCCCGCCCAGCCGGTATCGCGGCCGCGTCGAGGCGCAGTGTGTGCACGCCCCAGACCACGCGGCGCAGCGCGTTCAGGGTATCCGCGGTGGCCTCAGCATCCAGTTGGCCGCGCGATGGCTCGGTGCGGGCCAAGCCGAGCTCTCCATCGGCATCGACGAAGGCCAGACGGGCCTGTCGGGCCAGCGTGCGCAGCTGGATCTCAGGCAGCCGCCGGCCCGTGGTCAGACCGGTCAGCACCGCGTCGAGGTAGGCATGTTGGGCGTCCACCAGCGAGGCCAGCAGCGGACCGGCCGAGACGGCCGACCAGGTCGGCCACAGCGCGTAGGCGATGAGGCCGATGGCACCCCCGATGGCCGTGTCGATGCCACGGTCCAGCGCGGTCTGCACGGTACCCGGCGCCACCGCGTGCAGCAGGAAGACGACGACGCCGGTGAGCATGGCGATGCCGACGGTGAAGCTGGCCGGAAACACGGCATAGGTGAAGTAGGCCAGCACCGCCACGACCGCGACGACGCCCCAGCCATTCGGGTTCAGCGCCACCGCCACCAGGGTCGCGATGACCACTCCGAGCAGGGTGCCCATCACGCGCTCGGCGCCGCGGGTGAAGGTCTGCGCCGAAGCCGGGCCGCAGCACCGTCGCCGCGGCCACGACCGCCCAGTAGGCGCGCGGCAGCGCCACGCGCTGGATCAGCAACTCGGTCAGCGAGACGACGACAGCCAGGCGCAGCGCGTGCCGTCCGGCGGCGCTGTGCAGGTTCGCCACGCTGCGCATGCGCTGGAGGTCCGCGACGATGCGACGCCCGGGTCGACGGCTACCCCGGGTGGGCCGGCCCGTCGGGAAGGGCAGGCGCCCGCCGCCCGGAGTATGCAGGGCGGCGGCCAAGCGGGCCGCCGCCGTCACCTGGCCGATCAGCGCTGCGAGTCGCTGATCGAGTGCCGCGGAGGGCAGTGGCTCGCGCGCGTTCCCCATTCGCTGAGCTCGGCCGCCTCACCCGGGAGGGCGGCGAGCGTGGCGCGGTCACCCTCGACCGCGGCGACCGTCAGCACCAGGAGCTGGCGCGTCCGCTCCAGGGCATCGTCGACGGCGGCCTGCGAGGCCTCGGGCCAGCACCGGCTCGGCCCGCCGCTCGTGCTCGACCAGCGCGCCCAGGCCGATCAGCTCCAGGCGGATGCGGCGTCCCTCGCTGACCAGGTCAGCCAGGGCATGGCGGTCCGGATCGCCGAACAACGCCGGCAGGGCCAGAACCTGGTCGGCGGCATCCAGCGCCGTGGCCAGCGGCATGGACGAACCGCCGAGCTGCCCGGTGAACTCGGCCAGCGCCCGGTAGGCGGCGGCCAGGGCGTCGCGCTGTCGGCGCCAGGCCAGGGGCACGGCAACCAGCGTGGCGAACAGTGATTGCGCGCCGCCGCCGGCCAGGACCAGACCGGTCAGCGCCAGCGCGTTGGGCACGGTCTCGGGGAAGCGGCCGAACACGATGAAGCCGATGAGCGACTGGGTACCCACGACAATGCCGCGGCGGCCCAGCGACGTGGCCGTGCCGGCGATCAGGCAGAAGATCACCAGCAGCAGCAGGTGCAGCCAGGGCCAGCGCCCGCTGAGCATGCCGGCCAGCGCGGTGGTCGCCAGGGCCGCCGATGCGCCCAGCATCGTGCCGATCGGGGGGACGAGCGGGCCGTCACCCGCCCGCCAGGCGACGCCGGAGAGCATCGCGCCGACTCCCATCGTCACCGCCGCCGCGGGCGAGCCGGCCGCCGTGCCGAGCGCCAGCATCGCCGCCACCGGAATGGCGGCCACGATGCCGGCGCGGGCGGAGATCTGGGCTCGGTCGAAGCTGCCCGCCGCGCGGAAGGCGTGACCGACCGCGAGCGACCTACCGGCGGGACGGCTGGGTGCGGGCATCCGCGTCAGGCAAACGAGGGGCTGGGAATGTACGGCGGCAGCGGCCCGACCGCTCCCCGGGTGGCGATCGCGCCGTAGGTGGTGAATGAGAGCCGAGCGAGCGTCGCCGGACCGGCGGCCCTCATCACGTCGTGCCGCTCACGGGATCAGCACGATCTTTCCGGGCGGGTGGCTGCCCTCGAGCAGGCTGTACGCGTCGCGGACCTGCTCGAGCGGAAATGTGCGGGCGATGGGCAGTTCGAGCTCCCCGGCGAGGATCAGCTGCACAAGTTCCTGCACGACCTCCGGGTTGGCGGCCGCGCCGCTGCCGTCGGTTTTGGCCCCGTACCGGGCCGCTGCCTCGTAGTCGACCACCGTGTTGATGCGCTCTGGCGCGACCCCGAGCTCTATGCCCAGCGCGACGTACCCCTGGCCGACGGTGTCGATCAGGGCGGCGATGCTCTGGCCGCGGTCGGCGGCGGCGGCGCGTAGGCGCTCGGCCAGGCCGTCTCCGTAGACCAAGGGCTCGACCCCACGAGCGCGCAGCCAGTCCTGATTGCCCTCCCCCGCGATGCCGATAACGGTCGCACCGCGATGACGCGCCAGCTGCGCGGCCAAGCCGCCCACGCCGCCCGAGGCCCCGGCCACCACGACCAGATCGCCGGCCGCAGCCTCGACGGCGGCGACCGCGGCATAGGCGGTCGTGCCCACCGTCCACAGCCCACCGGCCACCTCCCAGGCCAACGCGGCTGGACGCTGGATGGCGCGCGCCTGCGAGGTGAGCGCCAGCTCGGCCTGGCTGCCGCGCTGGACGGTCGTGCCCAGAACCTCATCTCCGACCCGGAAGTCATCCACGTCCGGCCCGACCGCCTCGATCACCCCGGCGAAGTCGCTGCCCTGCGCCGCCGGGAAGCTCAGCGGGATATCAGCCTGGAACAGACCACTGCGCAGCTTGGTTTCGAATGGGTTGATGCCGGCGGCTCTGACCCGCACCAGCATCTGCCCGTCACCGGGCTGCGGCGCCGCGACATCGACCACATCGAGTACCTCGACCCCTCCGTACTGCTCGAACCTGACCGCGCGTGGCATGGCGTGTGACCTCCTGAGGTTTCGTCCAAGCGTGGCAAACTTCAGTCGCCTGCGTGCTCGGCCGTGAGCAGCGTGCGGGCCTCGAGCGCGGCCGCGGCGGCGATCAGCAACGCTACGACCCGGTCTGCCCACCACCAGCCAAAGGCATGGAAGAGCAGCAGGCCGATGAGGGCCAGCAGCGCGGTGCCTGCCCCGATCGCACTGAGCGTGCTATCCCCCTTGAGGGCGTGGCTGGAGAGCTGCCCGGCCGTGGCGCGCTTGAGGTAGGCCAGCGGCATCAGTACGACGATGGCGACCGCGGCGGTGGCCACGGTCAGCGGGCTCGAGCCGGGATGGCTGCCGGCCACCAGGGCATTGACCGACTCGAACAGCAGCGCCACCGCGATGATCCCGAGCGCGGCGGCCACCGCGCGGGCGGCGAACTCCTCGACGTGCTGCGCCCGGGCCGGATCGGAGCGCTCGGTCCGGAAGCGCCAGACCAGCACGACCGACCCGGTGACATCGGCCAGGACCGACAGGCCGGCCGCCAGCACGCCGAGGCTGTGCTCGACGATGCCGGAGCCGACCGAGACCGCGCCCGAGACCAGCCCAAAGACGATCGAGATCCAGGACAGCCGCAGCGCCCGCTCGAGCAGTTGCGCGCGACTGGGCGGCTGGTCCGGTCGAGTGCTCGGGCGGGGGGCAGCGCCACGAGCACCGTCACTCATACGAGCGCGAGCTCCTGTTGGGCTCCGACCAGGACGGTGCGCATCTTCTCGACGATCTCATCGAGCACATCATCGTCGGAGATCAGCGGCGGGGCGATCTGAAGCACCGCGTCACCGCGGTCGTCAGGACGCGCGATCAGCCCAGCGTCGAGCAGCGCGGGGCCCATGTAGCGGCGCAGCAGGCGCTCACGCTCCTCCGCGTCAAACGGCGTGTTGTCCTCGTCCTTGACCAGCTCAACCGCCCAGAAGAAGCCCATCCCGCGCACGTCGCCGATGATCGGGAGGTCCTCCTTGAGCTGCTCGAGCCGAGCACGCAGGCCGTCCTCGTGAGCGCGGACGTTCTCCAGCACCCCCTCGCGCTCGAAGATGTCGAGGTTCTTGAGCGCGATCGCGGCGCACAGCGGGTGGCCGCCGAAGGTGATCCCGTGCATGAGCGTGCGCCGGTCCTCGTAGAAGGGCGCGGCGACCTTCTCGGAGACCATGACGGCGCCCATCGGCGCATAGGCCGAGGTGATGCCCTTGGCCACTGTGATCAGATCGGGAACGGTGTCGAAACGCGTCACGCCGAAGTACTCGCCGAGCCGGCCAAAGCCGGTGATCACCTCGTCGGCATGGAGCAGGATCCCGTACTTGTCGGCCAGCCGCCGGAGCCCCGGCCAGTAGCCGGGCGGGGGCACCAGGCAACCTCCGGCGTTCTGTACCGGTTCGGCCACGATCACGCCGATCGTGTCAGGGCCCTCCTCGCGGATCACCGCCTCGATCTCCTCCAGAAGCTGGGTGGTGAGCTCCTCACCCTGAAGCTCCGAGCGGAAGCCGTTGGTGTTCGACACATGGCGCGTGTGGATCGCCGGTGGACCGAACGGCTCCTTGTACCCGGGCACGCCGGTGAGTGCCAGCGCCCCGAGCGTCACTCCGTGGTAGGCGATGTGCCGCGCGATCGCCTTGAGCCGCTGCGGCTCGCCGTTGGCGATGTGGTACTGGCGAGCCAGCTTCCAGGCGGCCTCAACGGACTCCGAGCCGCCCGACGTGAAGAACACGCGGTCGATGCCCTCGGGAGCGAGCCCGGCCAGACGGTCGGCCAGCTCGAGCGCCGGAGGATGGGCCGTGCCCCAGATGGTGTTGAAGGCCAGCTGCTGCAGCTGGGCCGCCGCCACGCCGCCCATCTCCTCGCCGAACGAGTAGCCGATCTGCGCGCAGAAGAGGCTCGAGAGGCCGTCGACGTATCGGTTCCCGTGGGTGTCAAAGACGTGGGCGCCCTCACCGCGCTCGACGACCATGAGCTCCTGGCCACCGGGACCGAAGTTGCCGTTGCGCGTGAAGTGCAGGAGCGCTGAGCCCTGCGCGAAAGTACCTGCATTGGCAGCCACTCGATGCCTCCGTCCTCTTCGTATGGGCCAGCTTCGGCCGACTCTACCTGCTGCAGCTCGCCAAACATGTCACCTGGAGACATGTCACCTGGAGACCGGGGCCCGCACACGCTAGCGTGGTTCCGGTGACGCTTCCCACGCGAGTCCTGGGCCGAACGGGCTTTGTGGCGACGGTGCTCGGCTATGGCGCCATGGAGCTGCGCGGGCGGCCCCGGGGCCCGGAGCTAGCCGACGAGGATGCCAACCGCGTACTGAACGCCGTGCTCGACGCCGGCATCAATCTGATCGACACCTCGGTGGACTATGGGCGCAGTGAGGAGCTGATCGGCCGGTACCTGAGCTCCCGCCGTGACGAGTTCTTCCTGTGCTCCAAGTGCGGCTGCCCATTGGAGGTTCCGGCCAATCAGATGCCTCCCTACCCGCACGACTACACCGCCGAGAATGTGCGCGCCGACGTCGAGCAGAGCCTGCGGCGTCTGCGGACCGACCGCCTCGACCTCGTCCAGGTCCACATGTCCCCAACCGTCGAGGAGATGCGCGACGGCGGGACGGTGGAGGAACTGGTCAAGCTCCGGGACGAGGGCAAGATCCGCTTTCTCGGCATGTCGGGGACGCTGCCCGAACTCCCCGACCACATCGACATGGGCGTCTTCGACGTGTTCCAGATCCCTTATTCGATGTTCCAACGCCGCTACGAGCGCTGGCTGACCCGCGCCGCCGAGACCGGGGCAGGCGTGCTGGTGCGCGGGGGCGTTGGGCGGGGAACCGCGGCGGAGGACAAGAACTGGACGGTCGAGCCGCTGAGCGGCGCCGACGGCCCGGCCCGCGACGTGTGGCAGCGAGCCGACCTCGATGCGCTGCTCGATGGCATGAGCCGGCACGAGTTCGTGCTGCGCTTCACGCTGCGCCACCCGGCGCTGTCGAGCACGATCGTCGGCACCAGCCGGGTCGAGCATCTGCAGGGCAACGTGGAGATGGCGTCTCGCGGGCCGCTGCCCGACGACGTCTACGACGAAGCCGTGCGCCGACTCGAAGCCGTCGCGATCGACTCCGGCGACTGAGTCCGTTCGTCCCAGCGGGCGGTCCGCTGCGGCGTTACCCGAGTGGCAAGTTGCCGAGATGGCGCGGCAACCGCTACAGGACGGCGGCGTCCCGGCCGATTACGCCGGGGAACGTCCTTATGGAAAGCGGAGCCTTTGGTGTGGATGGGCTTGGCCGGGAAAGCGCCGAAGCGGCGACGACCCTGGCTGGCTTCCAGCTGCCCGCAGCCCCGGCGGACCGCCGCCAACCCGCGCCGCCCGAGCCACTGGTCGGCCCGCGACTGAAGGTCGCCTTCGCGGTCATGGCGATCCTGCTGACCGCCTACCTGATCTCGGCGGTTCTCCGCCAGGATGTCAACAGCTGGCCCGCCGTGGACGGCTGGGGCGTGGCCGCCTTCGAGCTGATCGGGAGCGGCCTGTGCATGGCCCGCGCGTTTGTCGGACCCGAGCGCGCGCTCGCCGCCCGTCTGGTGCCTCTGCTGCTCGGCAGCGCAGCGCTGGCGTGGTCGCTGGGCGACTTGGTCATCGCCGCCCACTCCGGCGGCTCCTCGGTGCCGCTGCTGGCCAACGTCATCTACCTCTGCTTCTACCCGCTGGCCTACGTCGGCGTGATGCTGCTGCTGCAGCTCAACCTCCGGGAGTTCTCCAAGGAGGCGTGGCTCGACGGGTTGATCGCCGGACTCGGCGCCGCCGCCTTCTCCGCCGTGTTCCTCTTCCACAGCGTCCTGCAGTCGGCGGCCGGAACGACGGCGGTGGTGGCCACCAACCTGGCCTATCCGATCGGTGACCTGCTGTTGTTGGCCATCGTCATCGGCGGCACGACGGTGCTGCCGGGCCGCCGACGCCTGCCCTGGGTGCTGCTGGCGGTCGGCTTGGGCCTCAACACGCTCGGTGACACGGCCAACCTGTTTGCCTCCGGCCTCGGCGCGACGCATGTCGGTGCGGTCGCCGACGCGGTTGCCTGGCCGAGCTCGATCCTGCTCGTCTCCGTCTCGGTGTGGGTCAGTCCCCGGTCCGGGGGTCTGCTGGTGGGCAATCCGGGCCCGAACTTCACGCTTCCTGCCCTGGCCTGTGCGGGCAGCCTGGCCATGCTGTTTGTCGGGGCCATCCACCATCTCAGTCTGGCCGCCCTGGTCCTGGCGCTGAGCACCCTGGCCGTGGGCGCGGTCCGAGCGGCGCTGTCGGTCAAGAGCCTCCAGCAGCTGACCGCGGACAAACACCGGCAGGCGGTCACCGACCAGCTGACCACGCTGGCCAATCGCCGGGCGCTGTTCGATCTGCTCCACGCCCTCGAGCAGGAGCATCAGAACAGCGGTGAGCGACGCGCGTTGGCGGTCCTGTTCGTCGACCTGAACCGCTTCAAGGAGGTCAACGACTCCTTCGGCCACTCCGTGGGCGACGATCTCCTGCACCAGCTCGGCGAGCGCCTGAAGGGCACCCTGCGCGAGGACGATCTGCTCGTCCGGCTGGGCGGAGATGAATTTGTCGTCGCGCTGCTCGACGGCAACGGCGAGCTGGGCGCGATGACCGCCCAGCGCATCGGCGCCCGCCTCCAGGAACCCTTCCAGCTCGGGCCGGTGCGCGCGCAGATCGGTGCGAGCATCGGCATCGCCGTGGCTCCGGACCACGCCACCGACGGCGCAGACCTGCTGCGCTGCGCCGATTTGGCCATGTACCGCGCCAAGGTGGCCGGCCAGCCGTTCGCTCTCTACAGCGAGGAGCTCGACGGCCGAGGCAACCGCATGGGCCTGGTCGAGGACCTGCGCTCGGCCATCCTCGAGCGTGGGCTGGAGCTCCACTACCAGCCGCAGATCGAGTTCAGCACGGGCGAGGTGGTCGCGCTCGAGGCGCTCGTGCGCTGGCCGCATCCGCGGCTCGGATACGTCCCGCCGCTCGAATTCCTGCCGCTGGCCGAGGACGCCAATCTGATGGATCCGCTGACCGAACTGGTGCTCGATATGGCCCTGGGGCAATGCGCCCACTGGCGAGCCGCTGGATCCGATGTCTCGGTATCGGTGAACCTGTCCAGCAGCAACCTGCGCAACCCCAAACTGGCCGGCGTCGTGCGCAATGCGCTGAGCCGTCACCGGCTCGCGCCCAGCGCCCTCGTGCTCGAGGTGACCGAGACGACCGCGATCACCGACTTCGAACGCTCGCAACAGACGATCAAGCGTCTGCGGGATATCGGAATGGTGGTCTCGGTCGACGACTTTGGCGCCGGCTTCACCTCGCTGGCCTATCTCTCGAGCTTGGCCGTCGACGAATTGAAGTTGGACCGAAGCTTCATCCACTCCCTGGCGAGCGCGTCCAATGCCCGCAACCAGGCGCTGGTCAGATCGACCATCGAGCTTGCCCATGCCCTGGGGCTGCGGGTGGTTGCGGAGGGCATCGAGGACGAGCCGTCGTTTGAACTGCTCAGCGCGCTCGGCTCTGACCTGGCCCAGGGCTACCTGATCAGCCGGCCGCGACCGGCTGACGAGATTGACCTGACGGCCGGTCCGCTCCAGCTGCCGGCGCGCAGCTCCCCGGCCGTCAGCTAGACGACGCCGATGGTGGCGGCCTGAGCCGCTCTCACGAAGCTCTTGCCAAACCCTTGGCTTGGTTTCACACCTTTCCTACACCCGGGCGGGACTCTCTGGACGAACCCTCCTCCCTCTCGCCAGAAGGTCGGAAAGCCATGACATCACTCACATCGGGTCAGCGCGTCTCTGCGGCGCGACGCCGGCGCAGTCATCGTGCCTCGGCAGCGCAGGTGAACCTCGTCCTCGCCGCAGGACCGCAACCGGACCCGCTGTCGCGGGCGGTCGATCTGCAGATCGTGGTCCCCGTCTATAACGAGGAGCGCACGCTGGCCGGCTCGATCCGGCGGTTGCATCGCTTCCTGTCGAGCTCGATGCCGTTCACCTGGCGGGTGGTGATCGCTGACAACGCGAGCACCGACGCCACCCCGGAGATCGCCCAGTCGCTGGCGGCGACGCTCTGGGATGTCGAGCTGCTCCGGCTGGAGCAGAAGGGCCGTGGGTGGGCGCTGCGCACGGCCTGGTCGCAGAGCCCGGCGCGGGTGGTGGCGTACATGGACGCCGACCTGTCCACCGACCTGCGCGCGCTGCTGCCGCTCGTCTCCCCACTGCTCTCCGGACACAGCGAGGTGGCCATCGGCACCCGGTTGGGCCGGGGCTCACGGGTCACGCGAGGACCGAGGCGGGAGTTCATCTCGCGCGCCTACAACCAACTTCTGCGCGCCCTTCTGCGCGCCAGGTTCAGCGACGCCCAATGCGGCTTCAAGGCCGTGCGCTCAGATGTCCTGCCGGAGCTGCTGGCCGCCGTCCGCGATCAGGGCTGGTTCTTCGACACCGAACTGCTGATCGCCGCCCAACGTCGTGGCATGCGCATCCACGAGGTGGCGGTGGACTGGACTGAGGACCCCAACTCGAGCGTCGACATCCTCGACACCGCACTGACCGACCTGCGGGGTGTGGCGAGACTGCTGTGGCAGACCCGGCCGGTCCGCTTCATCGCGGTCGGCGCCGGCTCGACGCTGGCCTACGCACTGCTGTTCGTGGCGCTGTCCGGCGCAATCGGCTCGGCCGCCGCCAACTTCGTGGCGCTGACGCTCACGGCTTTGGCCAACACGGCGGCGAACCGGCACTTCACCTTCGGAGTCCGCGGCCGGCAGCGCTTGGTCCGCGACCACCTCGGAGGCCTGCTCGTGTACGCGCTCGCCCTGTCGCTCACCGACGCGGCACTCGTGCTGTTGCACCAGCTCGACCCGCGGCCGGCCCGGCTGCTCGAGGTGAGCGTGCTGGTGCTGGCCAGCCTCGGCGCCACCGTGGCCCGCTACGCCGGCATGTCGAGCTGGCTGTTCGCATCCGCTCATGGCCCTCGGCGTCTGCCCGCCCGTCCGCTCTCAACCCAAGGAAGCTAAATGGCAACCACAACGATCCCGCGGCCGCCGACGGCGGCCGAATTCACACGGCCCAGCCGCCTGCGCTCGCTGGTTCGCGGGCGCGCGGAGGACCCGGCGTGGGCGCGCCCGCTGCTGATCGCGCTGCTAGCGCTCACGGCGGCCTCCTACCTGATCGATCTGACCGCGTCGGGTTACGCCAACAGCTTCTACGCCGCCGCCGTGCAGGCGGGCACCAAGAGCTGGAAGGCATTCTTCTTCGGCTCGATCGACTCCTCCAACTTCATCACCGTCGACAAGCCGCCGGCCGCGCTGTGGGTGATGGAGCTCTCGGGCCGCGTGTTCGGGTTCTCCAGCGGAAGCATGCTGGCCCCACAGGCGCTCGAGGGCGTCATCTCGGTGGCGCTGCTGGCCGCCGCCGTGAAGCGCTGGTTCGGCGCCGGCGCCGGGCTGCTGGCCGGCGCGGCGCTGGCGGTGACGCCGGTCGCGGCCCTGATGTTCCGCTTCAACAACCCCGACGCATTGATGGTCTGCCTGATGGTGGCCGCGGCCTACTGCCTGGTGCGTGCGCTGGAGGCCGGCGGCACCCGTTGGATGCTCGGGGTCGGGGCGCTCCTCGGATTTGCCTTTCTGGCCAAGATGATGGAGGCGTTCCTGGTGGTCCCGGGCTTTGCGCTCGTGTACCTGGTCGCGGCGCCGGCGGACGTGCGCGGCAGGCTCCGGCAACTGCTGCTCGGCGGGGTGGCCCTACTGGTCAGCGGCGGATGGTGGGTGGCGATCGTCGCCCTGTGGCCCGCCGCGTCGCGGCCGATGATCGACGGATCATCGGACAACAGCATCCTCAACCTGATCCTCGGCTACAACGGTCTCGGCCGCCTGAGCGGCGGCGCCGGTGGGGCGGGCGCGAACTTCAGCGGATCCGCAGGGGTATTCCGTCTGTTCAATGACGCCATGGGCGGCCAGGCCTCCTGGCTGCTGCCGGCGGCCGCGATAGTGCTGGTCGGCGGACTGGTCTGGCGTTGGCGCGCTCCCCGCACTGACCGGCTGCGGGCCGCGCTCATGCTCTGGGGCAGCTGGCTGCTGATCAGCGGTGCCGTGTTCAGCTTCAGCTCGGGCGTGATCCATACCTATTACACGGTGGAGCTCGCCCCCGCGATCGCGGCACTCGTGGCCATCGGCGCCGCAGTCCTGTGGCGGCGGCGCGAGCAGGCACCGGCCCGAGCCGGTCTGGCTCTGATGGTGGGGGTGACCGCCGCCTGGGCCGTGGTGATGCTGCAGCGCACCCCCTCGTGGCAGACGTGGCTGACGCCACTGGTGATCGTCGCCGCCCTGGTGGCGATCGCCGGGCTGGCCTGCCGCCCAGCCCCGCTGCGCCGGCGTCTGGCCGCCGCCACCGCCGTGGCCGCCGTGGTCGCCTGCCTGGCGGTTCCCCTGGCCTACTCGGTGGAGACGACCGCAACCGCGCACACCGGCTCGGTGCCCTCGGCCGGTCCGGCCGTGAGCGGTGCCGCCGGAGGCTTCGGTGGTCCCGGCGGCGGCGCTCGCGGGCCGGCCGGAACCAGGCGCGGCGCGGGCGCCCTGCCCGGGATCCCCTCCGGCGCCGGGGGCGGGACCGCCGCGACCAGCCGGTACGCGTTCTCCGGACCGCCCGGCGGGGCCGGGCCGGCCGGCCGGGCCGGCGGAGTCGGCGGAGTCGGCGCGACCGGCCGGCCGGCGGTCGGCCCTCGGCGGTGGCCTGAACGGCGGCAGCCGGGTGAGCCGCGCGCTGACCCAGGCACTCAGGTCCGGAGCGTCCAGGTACCGGTGGGTGGCAGCGGCCTCCGGCTCCCAGAGCGCCGCCTCGCTCGAGCTGGCCACCGGTGGTAGTCCCGTGATGGCCATCGGCGGTTTCAGCGGCTTGGGCGGCAACATCTCGCTCGCCCAGTTCGAGAAGTACGTCAAGGCCGGCGAGATCCACTACTACATGGTGGGTGGCGGAGCCGGCGGCGCACCCAGCGGCCGCTCGGGCAAGGGGGGCTTTCCGGGGGCCTCCCGGCCCGGTGCGGGCGGCCTCGGCCTCAGCCGCGGCCAGAGCACCGCGACGATCACGGCCTGGGTCGAGGCCCACTACAAGGCCGTGACCATCGGCGGGCAGACGGTGTACGACCTGACGCAGCCCAGGGCCTGAAGCGGAGCGAGGCACCCGTGGGGGGCGGCCAGCGGGCCGCCCCCCAGATGATCACGGTGCTGGGAGAGAAACCGACCGTAGGGGACGGTTTCTCTCCCAGCGTTCGGCCTAGCGCGCACGGAGCGTTCGGCGTAGCGCGCAGGGAGCGTTCGGCACACGGCGTGCAGTGAGCGTTCGGCACGGCGAGGAGAGTGCGTTGACCGGCTCGGCGCAGGGAGCGCGCCATACTGGCCGACGCGATGAACCGGTCGGAGGCGACATACGCGCGCGGGCTGTTCGGGGAGCTGTTCGACGAGCTGAGCGCCATCGGCCTGGACGCCACCGGCGCGACCACTCGCCTGGCCTGGACGGACGAGGCGACAGAAGCCGCCGAGTGGTTCGACCGCACCGCCCGCCGCCTGGGGCTCGCGCCGGAGACCGACCGCAACGGGAACCGCTGGGCCTGGACCGGGCAGCCCGCGCCGGGTGCGATCGTCACCGGCAGCCATCTGGACAGCGTGCGGGAGGGCGGACGCTTCGACGGCGCCCTCGGCGTGCTCAGCGGCCTGATCGCGGTGCATCTGGTCGGAAAACGCGGAACGACCAACGCGCCCCTGGCCGTGGTGTCATTCGCCGACGAGGAGGGCGGGCGATTCGATACGCCCACCTTCGGCAGCCGCGCGATGCTCGGCTCCCTGGACGTCCGGGCCATCCTCGACCGGCGCGACCGCGACGGCGTCACCCTGCGCGAGGCCCTCAGCGACGCGGGCCTGGAGCCCGAGCGGCTGGGCTCCGACCCCGAGCGGCTGGGGCAGATCGCCGCCTTCATCGAGCTCCATATCGAGCAGGACACGCTGCTCACCGAGCGCGACCGGCCCGTCGCCCTGGGCACGCGGATCCTCCCGCACGGCCGCTGGCGCATCGATCTGGGCGGCCAGGCCAACCACGCGGGCACCACCCCGCTGGCCATCCGCCGTGACCCGATGCTGACGCTGGCCGCCGCCGTCACCGCCGCGCGTCAGGTGGCGGGCGAGCTGGGCGCGCTGGCGACGATCGGCAAGCTCGAGGTCTCGCCCAACGCAACCAACGCGATCGCCGAGCGCGTGTCACTGTGGCTGGATGTGCGGGCTCCGAGCGACACGACGGTCGAGCGCGCGCTGCGGCAGATCGTCACGTCGGCCCGGGCCGACGCCGAGGCTCACGGGATCGAGCTCGAGGTGAGCCGCGAGTCGTTCGTCCCCGCCGTGCACTGGTCACCGCAGCTGCGCGCGCGGGTGGCCGCGATCCTGGCCGAGCACGCGATCGAGGATGTGCCGATGGCCACCGGTGCCGGCCACGACTCCGGAGCGCTCGCCGCCGCCGTGCCCACCGCGATGCTGTTCGTGCGCAGCGCCACCGGGGCCAGTCACTCGCGGCGGGAGATGGCCAGCCTGGACGACTGCGTACTGGGGATCGGCGCGCTGACCGAGGTACTAGCAGGGCTGGCCAACGACACTGGGAGGGTGCAGAGCAATGGCTGAGGACACGGTGCTGATCGGCGGGCCGACGCTCGCCCCCGAGGATGTCGCGCGGGTCGCGCGCGAGGATGCGCCGGTCGAGCTCAGCCCCGACGCGTACGCCGGCATCGAGCGCAGCTGGCAGCAGATCCAGAGTCTGTCCGAATCCGGCAACCCGGTGTACGGGGTCTCCACCGGCTTCGGGGCGCTCTCGACCACGCGCATCGCCCACGACCGCTGGACGACTCTGCAGCACTCGCTGGTGCTCTCGCACGCCGCCGGCATGGGCGCACCGGTCGAGCGCGAGGTCGTGCGGGCGATGATGCTGCTGCGCGCCCGCACGCTGGCCCTGGGTTATTCGGGCGTGCACCGGCGCACGATCGAGGCGATCGTCGGACTGCTGAATGCCGGGATCACGCCGACCGTTCCCGAACACGGCTCACTCGGCGCCAGCGGGGATTTGGCACCGCTGGCTCATTTCTCCCTGGCCCTGCTTGGCCAGGGAGAAGTCACGGACGCCGGTGGCCAACTGAGGCCCGCGGCCGAGGCGCTGCAGCGGGCCGGACTGCAGCCGATCACGTTGGGCCCGAAGGAGGGGCTGTCGCTGATCAACGGCACCGACGGGATGCTGGGGATGCTGTCGCTGGCCTGCCTGGACTTACTCCAACTCTGCCGCACCGCGGACGTGGCAGCGGCCATGAGCGTCGAGGCGCTGCTCGGGACCGACAGTGCCTTTGATCCGGCGGTGCAGGCGCTGCGCCCGCACGACGGACAGCGCATCAGCGCCGCGAACCTCACGCGGCTCATGGCCGACTCGGCGATCGTCGCCTCGCACCGCGAGAACGACGATCGTGTGCAGGATGCCTACTCGATGCGCTGCGCGCCGCAGGTGGTGGGCGCCGCGCGCGACGTGCTTCGGTACGCGCGCGGCGTGGCCGAGATCGAGCTCGGTTCGGCCGTGGACAACCCCAGCGTGCTGGAGGACGGGCGGCTGGTCTCCAACGGCAACTTCCACGGGATCCCCCTGGGCTTCGCCGCCGACTTCATGGCGATCGCGGCGGCGGAGGTGGGAGCCATCGCCGAGCGGCGGATCGACCGGCTCCTCGACGTGACCCGCTCGATGGGACTGCCGGCCTTTCTGGGTGACAGCCCGGGCCTCGATTCCGGACTGATGATCGCCCAGTACACGGCAGCCGCGCTGGTGGCCGAGAACCGGCGGCTGGCCGCACCGGCGAGCGTCGACTCGATCCCCACGTCCGGCATGCAGGAGGACCACGTCTCGATGGGCTGGAGCGCGGCGCGCAAGCTGCGGCGGACGCTGCACAACCTGAGCCGGATCCTGGCCGTCGAGCTGTTGTGCTCCTCGCGCGCGCTGGTGCTGCGCGCGCCGCTTGTCCCGGCGCCCGCCACGGCGGCGGTGACGGCGCTGATCGAACCGCGTCCGGGCCCGGACCGCAGCCTCGCCCCGGAGCTCGCCAGAGTGGAGCGACTGGTCGATCGCGGCGCCATCCTGGAGGCCGCCGAGCGAACGATCGGGGCGCTCGGGTGAACCGGGCGCTGGCCCTCACGGGCGCCGCCGAGGTGCTGCGGCTGCCCGACGACACGCTCGAGCGGATGCCACAGACCCGGGCGCACGAGCTCACGCTCGAGCCAGGCGATGTGGTCATGGACGGCGAGTGGATCGCCGGCTTCGAGGCCGACGCGAGCTGCGCGCGCGTGGACTGCGCGGGCTGCGCGGTGCTCCCCGGGTTCATCGACTGCCACACCCACCTGCCCTTTGCCGGCTGGCGGGCGCAGGAATACGCGCTTAAGCTGGCCGGCACCCCGTATGCCGAGATAGCCCGCCAGGGCGGCGGCATCCGCTCGAGCGCCGCGGCGCTGGCCGCCAGCACGGACGAGGCGGTGCTGGCCCAAGCGCACGCGTTGGCCGCAGAGATGCTGCGTCACGGGACGACCGCCTTCGAGACCAAGAGCGGCTACGGACTGTCGGTCGAGGGGGAGCTGCGGGCGCTGGGACTGGCCGGGCGGCTGCTCGACGAGGTGCCCCAGGCCGGGACGGTCACGGCCCTGCTCGCCCATGCGGTGCCCGACGGGTACACCGCGGCCAGCTGGATGGATGAGGTCGAGGGCATGCTCGATCGGGTGCAGTCCGAGACGCGCGCCAGCGCGCTCGACATCTTCGTCGAGTCGATCGCCTTCTCAGGCGACGATCTGATCCGCCTCGGAGCCCTGGCGCGCGAGCGGGGGCTCACGCTGCGCACGCACGTCGAGCAGCTGAGCTCGCTCGGCTCGGTGCCGGTGGCCATCGCCGCGGGCGCCCGCTCGGTCGACCATCTGTCCTGCCTGCCCAGCCACGACATCCCAGCCCTGGCCGCGGCGGACTGCGCCGCGGTGCTGCTGCCCGGCGCGGAGTTCATCGGCGACGAACATCAGCCGCCGGCGCGAGAGCTGGCCGACGCCGGGGCCATCTGCGTGCTGGCCACCGATCTCAACCCCGGCACCTCACCGATCGCCTCGCTGCCGCTGATCGCCGGCCTGGCCGTGCGGCGCTACCACTGGTCGGTCGAGGAGGCGCTGCTGGCCATGACGCTGAACGCCGCCTGGGTGCTGGGCGGCTCGGCGGAGCGCGGGGCGCTGAGTGTGGGACGTCGGGCCGATGTCCTGCTGCTCGACGGCCCGGTGAGCCACATCCCGTATCGCTTCGGCCACAACCCGGTGGCCGCGGTGATCATCGCCGGCCGCCTGGTGTGGGTGCGCGAGGATCACGCCTGGCGCTTTGCGAAGGCGTTGGCATGAGCCCGGCGGCACGGCCGGAGATCCCGGCCATGGTCAACGTCCACTCGCACGCCTTCCAGCGCGACATGCGCGGCGCGGCCGAGCGCGTCAGCGCCGCGTCGGCCACAGACGACTTCTGGAGCTGGCGTGCGGCGATGTTCGACGCGGTGGCGGAGCTCGATCCCGACGCCATGTACCGGGTCGCCTTGGCCGTCTACACCGAGATGGTGAACGCCGGCTACGGCACCGTGGGTGAGTTCCACTACGTGCACCACCAGCCCGACGGAACCCCGTACGCGGAGCCCAACGTCATGGCCGTGGCCGTGGCCGAGGCGGCGCGGGAGGCGGGGATCGAGATCGTGCTGCTGCCCGCTGCCTACCACCGCAACGGCTGGCGAGACGGCGCCGACGTGCCGCCGGAGTCCGGGCAGCGCCGCTTCTGCGACCCGGATGTGGAGACGTTCCTCGAGCGGGTTGACGCCCTACGCAGCTGGGCAGCTGGGCGCGAGGGCGTCAGCGTGGGGGTCGCGGCGCACTCGGTGCGGGCCGTGCCGACCCCGTGGCTGTCGGCGATCGCGCGGTACGCCGAGGACCACCACCTGGTCCGGCACGTGCACGCGCAGGAGCAGCCGCGCGAGCTCGAACAGTGCCAGGCCGAGCACGGCTGCTCGCCGCTTGCCCTGCTCGAGCGGCACGGCTTCCTCGGCCCGCGGACCACCGTCATCCACGCGATCCACGTCAGCGACCCGGACGTGGAACGGCTGGCTCGCACGCAGACGATCGTGGCCGCCTGCCCGACGACCGAGGCCAACCTGGGTGACGGCTTCCTGCCAGCGCTGCGCTACCGCGATGCCGGGGTGCGCTTGACGATCGGATCGGACTCCAATGTCCGCGTCGATCCCTTCGAGGAGGTTCGGGAGCTGGAGACGCTGGCGCGCCGCGAGGGCGTGTCCCGCAATGCGCTGCTCGCCCGCACCGGCGATCTGTGGGCGGCCCTGCAGCAGGCCGGCACGGCCAGCCTCGGCGTGGCCGGCCAGCGGCAACTGGCCATTGATATGGACCACCCGTCGATCCGGGGCGTGGCCGAAGCGGACCTGGCCTACGCCGTGGCCACCTGCGCCGAGCCGGGCGTGATCGCCCGTCAGGACGCGAGTTCCCCGGGCAGCAGGCCGTAGACGAGCGAGTCGCGCCGCCGACCACTGTGCAGCACGACCAGGTTGGAGCGCAGATGACCCTCCGGGCGGAAACCACAGCGCTGGGCGATTCGCTGGGAGGCGATGTTCGCCGGGTCGGTCCGCAGCTCGAGCCGGGCAAAGTGCAGCTGGTCGAAGACCCAGCCGGCCAGCAGCCGGACGGCGCGAGTCATGTATCCGTGCCCACGGGCTTCAGGCGCTAGCCAGTAACCCGTCTCGGCGGTGAGCAGCTGGGAGTCGACCCGGTGCAGACCGATCGCTCCCAAGGGCCGCCCGCTCGCGGCCTCGGCGACGGCGAAGTCCATCGAGTTTCCGGCCAGGCGATTGGGTTCCTGCGTCAAGAACCACCCGCTCGCGTCCGACCGCGTGTAGGGCACCGGGATGACCGGCGAGAACCGAGAGATCTCCGGGTCCTGGCAGGCCGCCACGATGAACCCGAGGTCGGCCGGTAACCAGGGGCGGAGCTGGACGACCTCATCGGCCAGCGGCGGATCGGGCCACTTCAGCTCGGTCATCGGCCAGAACCTAGCTCACGGGGCCGGTGGCGCCGAGCTCTGAGGACAGCTGCGCGGCGTGCTCCACCAGCAGCAGGCCGTATCGGTCCGCGTCCGCCTCACCGGTGCGGTAGCTCGGGGCGAGGATGCTGAGCACAGCGACGATCTTGGCCTGATAGTCCCGCACGGGCACGGCGATCGACGTGATGTCGGGCTCCAGTGAGCCGCGGCTGATGGCATAGCCATGAGCTCCCAATTGCTCAGCCAGAGCCGCGCCCACCGCGGTCCCGTGGCGCGGGATCGTGCGACCGGTCCAGGCGGCAGTCTGCACTCGGTGGTCGCCGGCCACCTGGCGGAGGTAGAGCGCGCGCTCGGCATCGACAGCGATTCCGAGGTTGGCCGTCTCGTTGGTCGCCTGGGCCAGCGCGGTCAGGTGGGGCCCGGCCAGCTCGTGCAGCGGCGAGCCGCGCAGAACCAGGGCGGCCATCTGCATCAGCCCGAGGCCCACGCGATAGCAGCCCTGGTCATCGCGGCGGACCAGGCCCCGCTTGACCAAGGTGGCAAGCAGCCGCGAAGCAGTGGCCGGCGACAGGCTGGTCGCCCGCGCGAGCTCACTCAGCGTCGTGCCGCCTGCACTCGCAGTGACAGTTTCGAGCAGAGCAAAGGCCCGGTCGACGGTGCGGGTCGAGCCACTGTCGGCGTGGGCCGCGGGGCCCGGCGAGGGGTCGGTCATGAGAGCGAAGGACGAGATTGACGAGGGGGAACGGCGAATCTACCATTTACTGAAATACACTTCCGTCAGATGAAAGTGCCCGGGGCAGCGAGGCCATGAATCAAGAACAATCGGAGAGCTCCGGGTCCGTGACCTCGCGGCCGCCGCAGGACGCTCCAGCGCCCGGCCGTGCAGCGGCGTGGCCGGGCGATCTACGGCCCGACGATGTGCCCTTCGGCGAGGAGTGGCACTCGCCGCTGTACGCCATGGCCTGCCGGCAGTTCGCGCGCGCGGCCGACGTGCTCGCGCTCGACGACGAGCTGCGCACCCGGCTGCTCGAGCCGCGCCGGTCGCTGGTGGTCAATTTCCCGGTGCGGATGGACTCGGGCGAGGTGGTCAACTACACCGGCTACCGCGTGCAGCACACGCTGACGATGGGCCCGACCAAGGGCGGCCTGCGCTACGCCCCCGATCTCGGCTTCGGTGAATGCGCCGCGCTGGCGATGTGGATGACCTGGAAGTGCTCGCTGGTGAACCTGCCGTTCGGCGGCGCGAAGGGCGGCGTGCGCTGCGACCCGTACTCGCTGTCGGCCGGAGAGTTGGAGCGGATCACCCGTCGCTTCGCCGCCGAGCTGCTCCCCGTGCTCGGCCCCGATGTGGACATCCCGGCGCCTGACATGGGCACCGGGGAGCGGGAGATGGCGTGGATCTACGACACCTACTCGCAGTCGGTCGGCTATGCCGTGCCGGCCGTCGTGACCGGCAAGCCGGTGGCGCTCGGCGGGACCGTCGGGCGCGAGAAACGCGACCGGTCTCGGCGTCGTCTTCGCGATCGAGTCCACGTTCGAGGAGCTCGGCTGGTCGCTGCCCGAGTCCCGCTTCGTCGTGCAGGGCTTCGGCAACGTCGGCTCGGTGGTCGCGCAGGAACTGCACGCCCGGGGCGCCAGGGTGATCGCCGTGAGCGACATCCGCGGCGCGATCACGCATCCCGCACGGCCTGGACATCCCGGCCGTGATGCGCTGGGTGGCCGAGAACCAGTACCTCGAGGGCTATCCGGAGGCGGAGCCGGTCGACGGCGATGGCGATGCTCGAGCTCGATTGCGACGTGCTGGTCCCGGCCGCCCGGGAGGAGCAGATCACCCGAGGCAAACGCGGGCCGACCTGCGGTGCCGGCTTGATCGTCGAGGCGGCCAACGGCCCGACCACGCCGGCCGCCGACCGGATCCTGGCTGAGCGCGGGATCACCGTGATCCCGGACATCCTCGCCAACGCCGGCGGCGTGATCGTCAGCTACTTCGAGTGGGTGCAGAGCCATCAGAAGTACAGCTGGGAGGCGCTCGAGGTCCGCGAGCGGCTGCGCACGCAGATGCGGGGCGCCTTCGCGCGGGTGCGGGCGACGGCGGACCAGCTCGAGTGTCGACAACCGCACCGCGGCGCTGGCCTGCGCGATCAGCCACGTGTCCGAGGCCGCCAAGCTGAGGGCGATCTACCCATGAGCGTGCCCAGACCCCCGCGCTGCCGCGGCTGGCAGCAGGAGGCGGCGCTCAGCATGCTCGAGAACAACCTGCACCCGGACGTGGCCGAGAACCCGGCCGAGCTGATCGTCTACGGCGGCATCGGCAAGGCGGCGCGCAACCAGGCGTGCCTGGAGGCGATCAAGCGCGAGCTGATCGCAGCTCGGCCGACGACCAGACGCTGCTGGTGCAGTCGGGCAAGCCGGTGGCGGTGTTCGAGACCCACGAGCAGGCGCCGCGCGTGCTGATCGCCAACTCGAACCTGGTCGGCGAGTGGGCCAACTGGGAGACCTTCCGCAAGCTCGACGCGGCCGGGCCTGATGATGTACGGGCAGATGACCGCGGGCTCGTGGATCTACATCGGCTCGCAGGGGATCCTGCAGGGCACGTATGAGACCTTCGCCGCCGCCGGCGCGCAAGCGCTTCGGCGGCGACCTGAGCGGCCGCCTGGTCGTGACCGCGGGACTCGGCGGCATGGGCGGCGCGCAGCCGCTGGCGATCACCATGTGCGGCGGCACGGCGCTCTGCGTCGAGACCGACCTGCAGCGCATCGAGCGGCGGATCCAGACCGGCTACCTGGATGACCGGGCGGGCGATCTGGACGACGCGCTGCGGCGGCTCGACGCGGCGGCGCGCGAGGCCGGCGAGCCGCTCTCCATCGGGCTGCTCGGCAACGCCGCCGAGGTGCTGCCCGAGCTCGTGCGCCGCGGGGTCCACGTGGACGTGGTCACCGACCAGACCTCCGCGCACGATCCGCTGAACGGCTACATCCCGGCCGGGCTGACGATGGAGCAGGCCGACGTGCTGCGCTCGTCCGATCCGGACGAGTACCTGCGGCGGGTGGGCGAGAGCGCCGTAACGCACGTGGGCGCGATCCGCGCGCTGCAGCAGGCGGGCGCCGAGGCCTTCGACTACGGCAACGCGCTGCGCGGCCTGGCCTTCGAGCATGGCGACAAGGACGCCTTCTCCTACCCCGGGTTCGTTCCGGCCTACATCCGCCCGCTGTTCTGTGAGGGCAAGGGCCCGTTCCGCTGGGCCGCGCTGTCCGGCGATCCCGAGGACATCTACCGGACCGACGCGGCGATCCTCGAGCTGTTCGGCGACCAGGAGCACATCGCGCGCTGGATCAGGCTGGCCGGCGAGAAGGTGCAGTTCCAGGGGCTGCCGTCGCGGATCTGCTGGCTCGGCTACGGCGAGCGCCACCTCGCCGGCCTGCGCTTCAACGAGATGGTCGCCTCGGGCGAGCTCAAGGCGCCGATCGTGATCGGGCGCGACCACCTGGACACCGGCTCGGTGGCCTCGCCGCAGCGCGAGACCGAGTCGATGCTCGACGGCTCGGACGCGGTCGCCGACTGGCCGATCCTGAACGCGCTGCTGAACACCGCCTGCGGAGCGAGCTGGGTCTCGGTGCATCAGGGCGGCGGCGTCGGCATGGGCAAGTCGATCCACGCCGGCCAGGTGATCGTCGCCGACGGCAGCCCAGCCGGCGGCCGAGCGGCTGCGACGGGTGCTGACCGCCGACCCCGGGATCGGCGTCGTGCGCCACGCCGACGCCGGCTACGAGCGGGCGATCGAGGTCGCCCGGGAGACCGGCATCCGGATGCCGATGCTCGACGCGGCCTGATCGGGGCCCGACGGCCTGATCAGGGGCCGAATCAGTCCAGGGCGACCACGCGGTGCTCGGCCGCGCTGCGTCGCCCGGCCTCGAGCACGCGCAGCACGTCAGCGGCTTCGCGCGGGTCCACCGGCACCGCCCGTGACCCGACAGGGCCGCCTCGAACCGCGCGTAGAAGCTCTGCCAGGCGCCGCGCTCCGGCGCGCAGCGGCACGCTGCGCTCGCCGGCGATCAGCCGCGGCCGAGCGTGCTCGGGCTCCTCACCCCAGTCCGCCACGGTGTCCGGGCGCTGGCCGGCGCGCAGCCGCTCCTCCTGCGAGTCGACCTCGCGGACGATCAGCGCCGCCTCGCTGCCCAGCACCCGCAGGCGCGGGCCGGGCGCGGCGGCGAGCGCCGAGGCGTGCAGGTGACTGATCGGCCCCGAGCGGTGCGTGAGCGCCATGAAGGCATCGTCATCGGCAGGGGTGCCTCGGCGATTGGCGATCTCAGCGTAGACCGAGCGCGACCGGCCCGAAGTGCTGCAGCGCCTGATCGACCAGATGGCTGCCCAGGTCGAGCAGCAGCCCGCCACCCTGGGACGGAGTCTTGGCTTCGCGCCAAACCTCGGGACGCGCCTGCGGGCGCCAGCGCTCGAACCGCGATTCGTAGCGCAGGACCGTGCCGAGCGCGCCTGCCTGGAGCAGTTTGGCCAACGTCAGCTGGTCGGAGTCCCAGCGGCGGTTATGAAAGACCGTTAGCGGAACGCCGCGCTCAGCCGCGTGGGCGATCAGCTCTTCGGCCTGCTCGGCGCTGAGGGCCAGCGGTTTCTCGACGACCACCGCGAGGCCGTGATCGATGGCCTGCCAGGCCAGCGGCGCGTGTGCCTCGTTGGCCGTCGCGACGACGACGGCGTCCAGGCCCAGAGTCCAGAGCTCGTCCGCCGAGCCCACGACGCGCGCGTCGGGGTGGTCGCTGAGCGCCTGCATTTTGCGCTCGGGATCGGAGGTGACGATCGCGGCCATCCGAAGGCCGGGCGTCGCCGCCACCAGCGGCGCGTGGAAGACGCGGCCGGCCAGGCCGTAGCCGATGATCGCGACATCGTGGGGCCGAGGCATCCGGCCCGAGCTTACGCGTCGGCGACGGGGGCGGGGGCGTTAGGCCGGTGGCGTGGCGGGGGCGGTCGGCCCGGCAGGCGCGGTCGGCACGGCCGGCGCGTACGCGTACGGATGGTCGAAGACGTCGGCGGGCGACTGCCCCGCCTGGACGGGAATGCAGAACCGGTCACCGTTGCGCCGATCCTCGACGCGCACGAACACCCGGCCGTCGGTCTCGCTCCAGAGAAGCCGCACCTGCAGGCCGTCGGTAACTCGGGAGTTCAGCTCGCGAAGCGGTTGCTCAGCTGCCTCCTCGGGTGGCCGTTCCAGTTGTGTCGTCTGCATGGACATCACTGCTTTCGTCACTGCATTGACCGGATGTCTGGCATGCATCGGCAGATGCGGCCCAGGGGGTGAGTCGAACGGCAGTCAGGGTGTTCCGGACGCTCGCATCGCCCGGCTCAGGACGCTCGCATCGTCGAGCTCAGGAGGCTCGCAACCGGGGCAAAACATGCTCGCCGTAGACATCGATCATTCCGCGCGGATCGGCGCCCGAGATGTTCATGATCACGATCGCCGTCGCACCCATCTCCTTGATCATCTTGATCTGCTTGACGTGCTCGTCCGGATCGGCGCTTATCAGGTTCATGGCCGTGAACTTCTCGTCGGAGACCGCCTCGCCCCTGGCGCCGACCTCACCAGGGTCGGCCACGGGGTCGGTGTAGTTCTCGTCGACCATGGTGGCCTTCCATTCGCGCGAGCCCTCAAGCGCGGCCTCATCGCTTTCGGCCCACGAGGCCACACCCTGGAGGATCACCTCGCCCGGTTCGCGGCCGGCCCGCTCGGCCGCCTGCCGGTAGGCGGCGATCACCGCCGGCGCCTTCTGGGGGTCGGCCAGCGTCCAGAGGCCGTCGGCCAGCCGCCCGGCGATTTCTGCTGCCTGCGGGCCGAAGGCCGACATATAGATGGGCGGCCGGCGAGCGTAGTCGAGGAAGAGGCGGGCCGCCTTGGTCCGGAAGAACTCGCCGTTGAAGTCGACGGTCTCGCGGTCGAGCAGCCGCTTGATGATCGTGAGCGCCTCCTCGGTGCGCTTGAGCTGCTCACTCACCGACGGCCATTCCATGCCGGCCGGGACCTCGTTCATCGCCTCGCCGGAGCCAACCCCCAGGAACGAACGACCGGGATACATGCTCTCGAGCGTCGCCACCTGCTGGGCGACGACCACGGGGTTGTAGCGGTGAACGATCGCCGTCACCGCTGGACCGAGGGACACCTCCCGGGTGGCGTTGCCGACGGCGCCCAGCCAAACCCAGGCGTTGCCGCAGCTGGCGGGCGTGTCGGGTTCGGGCTCCCACCACGGAGCCAGGTGGTCGCTGCCGCAGACCAGATCGAAGCCGGCCCGCTCGGCGGCCACCGCCTGCTCAAGCAGCTCCCCCGGCGAGAAGCGCTCGTGGCCCAGCGCCAGGCCATAGGCCACCTCGTCAGGCTGCCGCTGGCGCGCCCACATCCCACCGCGAACCGATTCGATCAGACCCATGACTTCACCTCGTGGTCGTTTTCTGCTCCTCGCGTTGGCTACCCGAGCTCAGGGGCGGTTGAACTGATCGCGGGCCGCCTGGGTGGCAGCACGTACGTGGCAACCGGCGAGGTGATCGTTGACCAGGCCCATCGCCTGCATGAACGCGTAGACCGTGGTCGGTCCTGTGAAGCGCCAGCCGCGCCGCTTCAACTCGCGCGCGAGTGCCTTGGACTCCGCGGTGGCGGCGGGGACCTGACCTGCCACCGGAGCCGGACGCGGGCCTGGGGGCTCGTAGCTCCAGATGAGACGGGCCAGCGACCCCTCCTGGGCCACGAGCTCGACGGCCCGCTGGGCGTTGTTGATAACCGCCTCGATCTTGCCGCGGTGGCGCACGATCCTGGCATCGCCCATCAGCTCGATCACGTGGACCGGGCCGAACCGAGCCACCTGCTCAAAGTCAAAATCGGCCAGTACCTCGCGGAAAGCGTCACGTTTGCGCAGGATCGTGAGCCACGACAGGCCGGCCTGGAACCCCTCGAGGCTCAGCTTTTCGAACAGGCGACGGTCGTCGGAGACCGGAAAGCCCCACTCGGTGTCGTGGTATCGGCGGTACTCGGGGGCCGAATCGGCCCAGGCGCACCGTGCGAGGTCATCCTGGCCAACGATGATTCCGGCCTGGGCTGCCGTCTCGGTCTGGCTCATGTGGGCAAGACCCTATCCGCCGCGCGCCCGCCCGGCAGTGCACCCTGGCGATGATCCATGGCAGGGCGTGGACGGCGGGTTCGTACGTATGAAGACATAATGATTGCTTGCCTGTCGCAGCTGCTGTCCGTTCGATGTCCGTGGCCGGTCGGGCACTCGCCGACACTGAGTCTGGCGCAGATGCGGGGGCTAGAGCGGCGTCGACCCGAGCCCGCGGTTGACCGCCACGCCGGAGAATCCGAAGGTCGCGCGCTACATCGAGGGCATGCATGCGTGGCGAGCCGAGCTGGAGACCCTGCGGCCGATACTGCTCGGCGCCGGACTGCGCGAGGAGTTCAAGTGGTACAAGCCGTGCTACGCCTACAACGGATCGAACGTCGTCATCTTCCAGCCGTTCAAGGAGATGTGTGCACTGCTGTTCTTCAAGGGTGCGCTGCTCGAGGATCCCGCCGGTGCGCTCAGGCAGCAGGGCCGCAACACTCGCCGCGCGCTGCGCCTCGAGTTTCGCTGCGTGGCAGACATCACCACCGCAAAGCGTACGATCGCAGCCCTCGTGCGGGACGCCATCCGCGTCGAGCAAGCCGGGTTGTCGCTCCCCGATCGCGATCCCACGGACGAGGATCCGTACCCTGAGGAGTTGGTCATGACGCTCGATGCCGACCCCGGCCTGCGCGACGCGTGGGAGCGCCTGACCCCCGGCCGCCGACGCGGCTGGCTGCTGCACTTCAACGGCGCCAAGCAGTCCCCGACGCGCTTCGCACGTATCGAGCGGGCCAGGCCGAAGATCCTGGAGGGCTTCGGGATGCACGACCACGCGTGACCAGCTGGTGGCTCTGAAGAAGTCGCCCTGAAGGACCAACTGGCGTTGAGCCTCGGCCAACGGTCAGCGAGAGCTCAGTTCGGAAAGTCCCGTCGGCCGGCTCGGCGCAAGATGGGTGGTCCTCCCGATGACCGCCGTGACGCCCTCGCCTACCTTGAAGCCGTGTCATCGGGCAACGATTATCGGAGGTCCTGCATGCCGCGATACCTGGTACAGCGCACCTTCCCCGAGGGGCTGCGCATCTCCACCGATCATGACGGCGCCGCTGTCTGCAGCGGTGTCGTAGGGCGCAACGCCGAGGAGGGAGTGACGTGGCTGCACTCCCTGGTCAATGAGGACAAGACCTGCACGTTCTGCGTATACGACGCGCCGAGCCCGGAGGCTATCCGCCGGGCGGCGGCCAGCAATCAGTTGCCGGTCGACCAGATCACTCAGGTAACCGTTCTCGACCCGTACTTCTATGTCTAGCGGAGGCACCGCAATGCTCGATCACACTCATCGCCAGCTGTTTCTGGCTTGATTGCGGACCGGGGGCGAGTAATCATGGTCACGATGGCAACCGTCGGCTCATCCGTGTCGGCTACTCCGGACGGACTGCTGGAGCGCACGGAGGAGTTGTCCAAGCTGCACGGCTGCGCGTTGCAGATCGCTGAAGCGGGTCAGGGACGTATCGCGCTCGTGTACGGGGAGGCGGGGATCGGCAAGACGGCGTTGTTGCGTCAGTTCGGCTCGACCCTTCCCCGCCGTTTCACTGTCCTATGGGGAGCATGCGACCCGTTGTCGACCCCGCGGCCGCTTGGTCCGCTGCTGGCGCCGGCCGAAGTGCTGGGTGGCGAGGCGGCCGCGCTGGTGGGTGGTGAGGCTCGTCCGCACGAGGTGGCGGACGCGGTGCTCGGCGGGCTGCGCGGGTGCGGGCCGAGTGTGCTCGTGCTGGAGGATCTGCAGTGGGCGGATGAGGCGACCCTCGACGTCATACGGCTGTTGGCGCGCCGAATCGAGTCGGCGGCGACCCTCGTGGTGCTGAGCTTCCGCGACGACTGCCTGCACCGCACCCACCCACTCGGGGTTGTCGTCGGCGAACTGCCACGGCAGGTCGTCGGCGCGCGGCTGGAACTGGGCGGCCTATCGCGCGCCGCCGTTTCGGAACTCGCCAGCGGGGTGGCGCTCGACACCGAGGATCTGCACTCGCGCACCGCCGGTAACCCGTTCTACGTCACTGAGGTGCTGGCCGCCGGAGGCGAGGCCGTCCCGGGAACGGTGCGCGCCGCCGTGCTGGCCAGAATCGCCCGGCTTGGGCCGAGCGCGCGCGATCTGCTCGACGCGGTCGCCGCTGTCCCGCAGCGGTCAGAGGTCTGGCTGCTCGAGAAGATGACCGATGGCGACCTCGGCGCGCTGGACGAATGCCTCAGCTCTGGGGTACTGCGGGCCGAGGCGGACGGCGTCGTGTTTCGCCACGAGCTCGCCCGGCAGGCCGTCGAAGAGTCGCTCTCCCCGGCCCGACGAGTCGCACTGCATCGGAACGCGCTGAAGGCGCTGGCCGATACCCAGCACGGCGGCGACCTCGCCCGCCTGGCCCATCACGCAGAGGAGGCGTCCGATCCAGCGGCCGTGCTGCTCTACGCGCCGGCCGCCGGTGAACAGGCCGCTGCCCTTGGAGCTCCGCGCGAAGCGGAGCGGCAATACATGCGTGCGCTGCGCTTCGCGGGTCAACTGGCGCCCAAGGAGCGCGCGCAGCTGCAGGAGCGCTTCTCGGTGCACGCCTATCTCGGAACCCAGCGCGCGGAAGCGGCCGAAGCGTTGACCGAGGCCATCTCGACCTACCGACGTGAGGGAGATCTCCTGCGCGAGGGCGACGCGCTGCGGCGACGCGCACGGCTGCTGTCGTGTATCGGCCGTTTCCCCGAGGCTCAAGCCGACGTGACCGAGGCGGTCCGCGTACTCGAGCGCGCCACCCCCGGCCGTGAGCTCGCGTTGGCCCGCAACGCCTACGCCGCCTACCGCTCGAACGACGATATTGCCGAGGCGCTCGAACTGGCCCAACGTGCCGCGGCGATCGCGGAGGAGATCGACGACGTGGAGCTGATGGTCGGCCCGCTGGCCCTCGTCGGCATTCTTCGCATGTGCCGAGGCGACGAGACCGGAGCCTCTGAGCTCGAACGGACCATCGACCTTGCTGTGGAGCATGGGCTCACGGTGTCCGCGGGGACAATCTTCATATCGCTGTCCTATGGCCTCGGGCTGTTCGCGCGCTGGGCTGATGCGCTCAACGTCGCCGAAACCGGCATCGAGTATTCGCGCGAACATGGGCTTGACGCCTGGCTGCGGTGTTTGTTGACGGCCCGGGGCGTGGCCGAGCTCGCCCTGGGCCGCTGGGACGCGGCCGCCGAGGGCGCCAGCGAGCTGCTGGCCAATCGTGACGAGACGATCATCGAGGTCCGTCTGCTGGGGCGCGTCATTCTCGCCCTCGTTCGGGCCCGGCGCGGTGACCCCGGCTATTGGCCGCTCCTGGATGAGGCGCTCCAGATCGCCGCCGCCAACGCGGACGTCGACTTGGAGGGGCAGGTCGCGCTGGCCCGCGCCGAGGCGACATGGCTCGAAGGACGCGTGGAGCAGGTCGCACCCGAAACCGATGAGGTGTACGGGCGGCTGATTCGCGTGGGAAATGCGGCCCTGTCAGGCGAAATCGCCGTCTGGCGTCGACGCGCGGGCATCCTGGACAGGCCACCTGCCGTGACCCTGCCCGAACACCAGCGGCTTCTGCTCGCCGGTGACGGCGCGTCCGCCGCCGTGGTCCTGCGCGAGCGCGGGTGCCGGTACGCCGCGGCGCTCGCGCTGATGGACACCGACGACCCGATCGCACTGCGAGAGGCGCACGAGGAGCTGCGCGCACTCGGCGCCACCCCCGCCGCCGCGCGGGCGGCGAAGAAGCTTCGCGGGCTCGGAGAGAAGGCGATTCCGCGCGGCCCTAGGCAACGCACCCGCTCCAACGTGGCCGGCCTCACCGCGCGCGAGCTCGAGGTGCTGCCTCTGCTCGTGGAGGGGCTACGCAACGCCGATGTCGCCGAACGGCTCATCGTCAGTCCCAAAACCGTCGATCACCACGTCTCCGCGATCTTGCGCAAGCTCGATGTGCGCACGCGAGGCCAGGTTGGCCCCGCCGCGATCAGGCTGGGCCTGATCAGCCGAGACGGCGTGGAGGAATGACGCGGGGAGAGCGCCTGTTGAACGGGGCGTGGGTCGCACGCCGGACCGCTTCGGCCAGCCGGCTCAGTACTCGCCGTTCGCCGCGAGCGACAGCGCATACTGAAGGTCGAACGCTCCGCCATCGATGTCCCAGGGACGTCCGGACCACACGTAGCCGTCGCAATACAGCTTGGCCGCCGTCGAGGCTGCAGTGCCGAGATTCCACAGCGGCGACGCGACGTCCGTGGTCGGCGGGATCCCTGTCCGCTGGCAGGCCGTCTGGACCTGGCCGTGGCACATCGGCGCGTCGTTGATGCCGCGGCCGGGGACCTGGGAGGGCTTGTATGGCTGGCCGTTCTCGACCGTGTCAACAATGAAGTGCTTGCCCGTCACACCGCGCTGGGCCAGCGCTTCGACGACCTGGGCGCCAAACCGGTCCTCGACAGCCGTTGGGTCGTAGTCGGTGTCATTGAGCGCGAACCCACGGGCGTAGCGAATGCCGTTTCCGATCAGTAGCGAGGCGTCCTGCGCGGGGGTCAGCCAGCCGAACGTGCCCCCGTCGATGTAGACCGTGGTGCGCGGGTTGGCGCTCAGCACGCGGGCGGCGTAGGTGTCGATCACCTCGGGGGCTGTCGAGGTGGTCTTGCGCGCGAAGGGCAGGTCGACCTGCTCGATCACCAGCGCCCGCGCCCGGCCGATCCCCGCCGCCATGTTGCGATACCAGGCTTCGTCGGCGCTGACGTTCCAGGACCCGTGGACCGGCCCTTTCCACGTCCCCTTGGCCGTCCGTGTCTCCCAGGGGTGCAGTTCGAACGTCGCGAACTCTGTGAGCGCGTTCGGGTTCCCGTGCTGTGTGGCTGCCACGGTCGCCGCCGCTTCCGCGCGCACCTGACCGACCGGCCACCACCAGCCGAGCCACAGCGCCCGCGGTCGCAGTTCCAACTTACCCAGGAGCAACCGGTTCGATGCTGACGCGGATTGGTACGCGCCGCCGAGGTCATCGGCCGCGCCCGGCGTCCCCCACGCCATACCGCTGATGGGGTCAGCCCCGGCGCCCGGCAAACCACGGTTGGCGACGCCCGCTTGGGCCGCCGGCACCGCGAGCATGAGCGCGGTGGCGCTCGCGGCCAGCATCGCCACGGGGCCCCGCCAGCTGCGGCTCAGGGGGAACGGCTTGGTCTTGGTAGTCAGAAAGAGCTTGATCACGTCGGTAGTAACCCATCGGCGCGCCAAATGGTGCGCATGAGGAAACGGCTCGCTTCGTTGACCGCTCTTGGCAGGATGCCCGTCTCGCACATTACGAGTCTTTCATCCCAGGACGACGTTATCGGACGCAGCACCGCCGCCTCAGCCGGCGCGGGCCTGCCCCCGTGGCTTGCCCCTGGGGCGTCGTAGAGTGCCGACCTTGATGTCAGGTTCTCAGCTCAAGATCCTCGTCCTCGGCGGCACCGCGTGGCTCGGGCGACAGATATGTCGCGAGGCGGTCGGCCGCGGACACGTGGCGTGGTGCCTGGCCCGAGGGGAGAGCGGCCCGGCGCCAGCGGGAGCCACGCTGATCCAGGCGGATCGCCGTTCCGAACGCGCGTATGACCAGGTGCGCGACCGTAACTGGGATGCCGTGGTTGATGTCACGTGGCAGCCGGGGTTCGTGCGCTCGGCGCTCAGGTCGCTGCATAAGCGGACTGGTCAATGGATTTACGTGTCGTCTGGCAGCGTCTATGCCTCACACGCCGCCCGAGGCGCGGACGAGACCGCTGAGCTGCTCACGCCGACCGAACTGGACGAGGTTGGCCTGGATCTTTACGGCGAGGCGAAGGTCGCCTGTGAGCTTGCCTGCCAATCCGGAGGCGCGGCGAACTTGCTGGTCGTGCGCTCGGGTTTGATCGGTGGCCCCGGCGACAGCAGCGACCGCGCCGGCTACTGGGTAGCTCGCGCGGCACGTAACCCACTGGCGCCGATTCTGGTGCCTGACAGCCCGCAGGCGGTGACGCAGGTGATCGACTACCGGGACCTCGCCGCGTGGCTGATCGACTGCGTCGAGAGTCGAACCGTGGGAATCTACGACGCGGTGGGACCCATGATCGCGCTGGACGAATGGATCGGGCTCTCGCAAAGAATCGGCGGACACACGGGCGGCGTAGTCCGCGCGAGCGACGACTGGCTGCTGGCGCAGGGTGTGGCTGAGTTCATGGGGCCCGAGGCGCTGCCGCTTTGGATCGCCGACCCTGATTGGCAAGGATTCTGCGCACGCAGCGGCGATGCGGCGGCGAGGGCCGGGCTGGCGCACAGGCCCACCGGTGAAACCATCACGGACATCCTCATGTGGGAGCGGGAGCAGGGTCTCGAGCGAGTCCGCAAGTCCGGGATATCGGCCGAACGGGAGACGGACCTGCTCGGAAAGCTGGCCCGTGTCTGATGCTTCGGCAAGACGGACGCAGGAGTGGACTGCGCAGCGACGTTCTTACCTTTGGCTGGCAACTCGCCCGCGAACCCGTCGGCAGCCTCAGTCGCCCGAACTCGGCTCCTGGCCAAGCATGAAGTCGGCCATCAGAGCCTGACCCGCTTCGACCATATGCACGCCGGTGGCCACGGGACAGCCAGCCTCCCGGGCGGCCTTGATGAACGGAGTCACGCCGTGCCCCGCGATTACGTCGCCGACGAACATTGACGGGGTCAGCCGGGTCGTATCGAGCGGGAGCGGGTCTCCTTCCGCCATGCCCAGCGGCGTGGCGTTGAACACGAGGTCACAACCACCAGGGTCCGGGGGCCCAGCGGTGACTCGGCTTTCCCCTAGGCCCGCGAGCAGCTCGACCAGGGCGGACACATTGGATTGGCTGGCGTCGGAGACGACGAGCTCGCGGATACCCACCTCAACCAGGGCTAGCGCGATTTGGCCGCCGGCACTGCCGGCGCCGATGAGGAGGGCCCGGGCACCGTCCACGTGAGCGCCGTGATCCGTTTGCGCCTTGACGAAGGCGAGTCCGTCCAGTGTGTCGCCGTGCCAGGTCCCGTCTGGGTTGCGCCGCATGACGCTGACGACCTGGAGCTTCCCGGCTCGCTCGGAGACGGTGGTGCAGTAGGCGAAGGCGTTGGCTTTGTGGGGCATCGTCACCAGGATCCCGTCAACGTTCGACAGGACAGTGAGGGCCGACATGACGACATCGAGGTCGTCCTGGCCGACCTGCATCGGGAGGCACAGACCGTTGTGGCCACGCTCGCGAAACGTGGTGGTCAGACGCACTGGAGACTCGGCGTACTTCACCGGGTCTCCGATGATCGGGTACAGCCGGGTAGCGCCGCTGAGCTGCGGAAACACGCTTTCTCTTTCGCCTCAGGGGTGGGGGCCGGGCTTGCCGCTGACACCGGCGCAGTAGGGCTAAGAGGGTGGCGCATGTTGCGCCACCCTCTTAGGTGCGCGCGTCAGTCGAAGCCGATCAGTCAGTCCCCGGGGAGGGTCGCGTTGTCGATCACGAACCGGTAACGGACATCGGACTTGAGCACCCGTTCCCAGGCCTCGTTGATCCCCTCCGCGGAGATCAGCTCGATCTCTGCCCCGATCTGGTGCTCGGCGCAGAAGTCGAGCATCTCCTGTGTCTCGCGGATTCCACCGATCGCGGAGCCCGCGAAGCTCCGGCGCTGCATGAGCAGCGGGAAGACCGGGACCGGTAGCGGCTCGGGCGGGGCGCCCACGTTGACGAGGGCGCCGTCGGTTTTCAACAGTCCTAGAAAGCGTCCGATCTCGAGCTTTGCACTGACCGTGTTGATGATGAGGTCAAAACGCCCAGCGAGCTGCTCGAAGGTCTCGTCGTCGCTGGTGGCGTAGTAACCGGCAGCGCCGAGCTTGAGGCCATCGTCCTTCTTGCGCAGCGACTGCGAGAGAACGGTGACCTCGGCGCCCATCGCTGCGGCGAGCTTGACCGCCATGTGACCGAGTCCGCCGAGCCCCACGACGGCGATCTGCTTGCCGGGACCGGCGCCCCAGTGACGCAGCGGCGAGTACGTGGTGATTCCGGCGCACAGGAGCGGTGCGGCGACCTCCAGCTCGAGGCTGTCCGGAATGCGCAAGACAAAACTCTCGTCGACGATTATGTGGTCTGAGTAGCCGCCGTAGGTGACCGTCCCGTCACGATCGGTTGAGCCGTAGGTCCCCGTGTTGCCTTTCAGGCAGTACTGCTCCTCCCCACGCTGGCAGTTAGCGCACTCGCCACAGGAGTTGACCATGCAGCCGACGCCGACACGATCACCGGGCTGGAAGCCAGCCACCTGGTCCCCGACGCCGGCAACGATGCCGGCTATTTCATGGCCCGGGATCGCCGGATAGGGCACCTGGCCCCATTCGCCGCGCGTGAAGTGGATATCGGAGTGGCAGATGCCACAAAACTTGATGTCGATACGCACGTCCTTGGGGCCCAGCTCTCGGCGCTCGATCTGCAGGGGCGCAAGCGCCGCATCGGCCGCCTGGGCGCCGTAGGCATGGGCGGTGGTCGTCCCCGGCAGCGCGGCCGGCATATTGATCTCAGTGTTAGTCATGCTTTCACCGTAGCCCACCGAGGGTTGGATGCTCGTAGGCGGGCAGAACCTACCGACGACGACGCCGGCTGAGCGGATTTGCGGTCGTACGGAATGGAGTTGACGGGGGCGCTTCGGCGCGCGACGATCTGTGGCGGGCCAACCTAAACAAAGGGAGGGACCAATGACCCGCATGATGGCCGACTGTCGTCGGTTCCCGAGCGAGAGCAACTGCTCGCTTGTGATCATCGGCGAGGAGGACGAGGTCGTGCGTGCTGCAACCGCGCACGCGACCTCAGTGCATGGGCATCCGGACACCGAAGAGACCCGGGCGGCCATTCACGACTTCCTCGAGCCCGCTGAGAACTACACGTTCGAAGCCCGCCCGCAGGAACCGATGCCGGCGTAGGGCCGCCGTATCGTGTGGAAGCCTCGACGGATCGAGGCTTCCACACCGAGACCGCGCGGATCAGAGGCTGCCAGCGGGCTGCAGGCTAGTTGACGGCGACCGAGCCCTCTCCGATCACGGTGACGATTCCATCGCCGCCGACCTGGACGGCACCGCACTGAACGAGCGCGGCTGCCGGGAAGTCGATTATCAACGTGGCCGTACCACCCGGATTGAGCTGCGCCGCCACGCCCGACCGTGGCGGCGCGTCGGCCGAGACGAGCAGCCGAGCGTTCGGACTGTCGACATCGGTGACGTCGAAGGTGACCGTCCCGCAGGGCACCGTAGTTGGCGAGAGCGTGAGCCCGCCAGCGGACCGGTCGATTTGCACGTCCACCGTCGTCGCGGACGGGTCGCTGCAGGGCTTGTACAGGTGGAGGGCGGCCGTAAGGCGACGTGACCCACCCGTGATGTGGCGCGAACCGGCCACCGCGACCGACGAAAATCGCCGCTCGCCGCTTCCGGAAAAGGTCACGGTCAGCCGTCCTGACCGCCCGGCCGCAATCCCACCCGTCTGCCGCGCGCCGGCGCCGAAGTCGCGCCGGGCCTTGGTTCGGTTGACGACGGTGATCACAACCGTTCCCGTCGGCACGTAGCTCGGGGCGAACCCGATCCGGGAGTTCGTGATCGTGGCGGTGACCCTCGTTGGCGTTGCCGCTCGCGCCACGCCGGGACCCCACACCGCAGCCGCCGTCAGCCCGATCGCCGCGATCGGGGCAGCCCACACGACCTTCCCGCGGCGTGGACAACGCCAGGGTCGCCTACGAACTCGCGCCGCGTCACTACCGCCCACAGCGCGACGCTATCACCTTGGTCGCGGCAGACAAGCACACCCCAGGCATGCAAAAATGCTGGTTGTGTTGATCAACCTCGTACGCAGACAGCTGACCAGCCTTGCCGTGACCCTCGCCGTAGCGGCCGTAGGGTTTGCCGGCGGCGCGACGGCGACTCCCGGGTTCTCGCTGAGTTCGCTCAAGCCCGCTCCGACGCCTTCGGGCTGGCGGCTCTTGGTCCCGAAGGCCCGCGGTTCGCGGCTGTGGTATCCGCCGTCTATGAAACGACTCTCTGGCGATCCGTACTCGGTCACGGTCGCGTTGACAGGTCCCCACAACGCCGACCTGCTCTATCTCAACGCCGGACCGAAGACCGGGGGCGAACGGCTGAGCGACTGGCCAAGCTTCCGTATCGCCCACCTTCGTGTGGACCAGAACCGCTGGGTTCGCCAGGACGCCAAAGCCTTCGACGTACCGTTTCACGGCGGCCACGGATCATGCGTTATGGATGACTACGTCACCACGATCCATTCCAACCACTACCGGGAGATCGCCTGCTTCGTCCAGGGTCGGACGGCCGCGAGCGTACTCGTCGCCGCGACGCTGGCCAAGGACTGGACGCGCTACCGGCAGCAACTCGAGCGGGCCGTCGAGGCCTGGCAGGTTCGTTAGTACCCGCTCACACTTGTTGCTCGGTGGTGTGACTAAGCGGTGTTTGCGGCTGGCTTTCGCTTACCGGCGGCCCAGTGGCGATCGGACGGGTGCGCTTGGCTCGCAGCGCGAGCACGAGGACCAGGAGCAGGCCGTAGAGGCCTAGCGCGGCGTAGGCGTTGCCTGTGACAGCGACGTCCGCTGCGGTGCCGTCGACGAATGAGTGCACCGCGATCCCGGGCAGCAGCGAGCCGGTACGTTCGTAGAGTAGGCACATGAGGATGCCGAAGATGATCTTGATCGGGATCGTGTTCAGCGGGTACGCGAAGATGTGGATCAGGCCGAACAGCGAGCCGGCTATCAATGCTGCTGGCCATAGCGACAAGCGGTTACGCAAGCTGCGGTAGAGCATTCCGCGGAAGAACACCTCTTCGCAGAGTGGGGCGAAGACCGCCAGTCCAACGACGATCAGCACGGCCGCGAGCGTGCCCGGGTGGTGAGTGACCGCGGTCAGTTTGTGCGCTGCCTGGTTAGTGGTCTGCGGGATCAGCACGATCCAGATGCAAATCGCCACCACGTAGCCGATCAGTGCGAGGACGGCGTAACCCGCGCTCGGGGTGGGGATGGTTCGCCGTAGCCCGAAGTCCCGGGGGCGCAGCCGCCGCGAGCGGACTATCGGAACCAAGAGCACGATGATCAGCGTTTCGCCAAGAATGAGCGTGACGCCCTGCAAGACGAGGTTGCTGGATAGGTTCTCGGCCGCGACAATCGCCGCGATCAGGGCCAGCGCGCAAACGTACGCTGCGAGTGCGTAGCGCCAGGTGAGTGCCCGGGCCCGGTCCGTCGGCGCCGGCCAGTTGGGCTTGGTCACTGTGCCGAGCACGCGCCGCTGGTACTCCGGACGGATCAGCATGGAGACGAGCACGCCGCCCAGCCAGGCGCCCCACCACAGGGCACTCAGCTTGTCCGTGTAGACGGTGCTGGGGTCATTTGACCTGGCCAGCTGAACGGTCGCGCCGATCGCGACTCCCTGACAAGCCAGACCGAGCACCACCCACCACCACACGCGGGCGCGCAGCCCGGCGAGTGCCGGTAGCCAGGAGCCAAGCAGGGGGATCACAGACAACCACAGCCAGCCTGCCCCGCGTGGCGTCGGGCCGGCGCCGGGCGTCGCAGCAGGCGCGCAGAACACCGAGATGACCTGAATGACGTAAAGCACGAGGACCGCGAGGCCGACCGCGGTCGCTGCGGCGTTCGAACCTCCGGCGTTCGAACTGGTGGCGCCCGCAACCGCGAAAAGCACAAACCACAGAGCCGTGACCGCACCCATGCCGAACGCCCAAAGCGTGCGCCTGCGCTTGGCCAGCACGACACACCCAGGCACGGCGCCGATACACGGAAGCAAGCTGCACCACCGCCAAAAGTCGCGGGCTCGTGATAGCCGCCCAGGCGCGCGGTTCATCCAATCACCGCCCGCCCTACCCGTTCTCTGCTTTTCATCCTGACCCATATGTCGGCGGCTAGGACGAAGACCTCAATTCACACGTGGGCCGTTTGCGGCGTCGGTGCCGGTGCCGAGCTCGCCAGCCGGTCGCGCTCCGGCTCCCGTGATCGTGGCGTTGCGACCGCCTTGTTTGGGGCAGCCTATCGGCCGGTAGAGCGGTGGCTCGCTCCACGAGTGAAACCTGCCGCACCCTTCCGAACACCGGCGCCGCCTGGCGCCGCACCACGAGCGGGCGCCGGGGTGCGGCGGATGAGCATCCGCAGTGACGCGTCGTCGGAGCCCTCGCGCTCGCGCTCGGTCAGCGTTCCCGGGTGCACCGTCCGGAACCCTGGACCACGGCCGGGATCGACCACTGCCACAACGACCTTGAGGCGACTGGGCGTATCGAACACAATCCCGTCAAGCGCGACCCCGTCGCCGCTGTTGACGCTCACAAGAGAGCCAATTGCCTGGGTGGCCATAACCCGAGCCTATCGCGCTTGAGTGCACGACTGCGGATCGCGCGGGCGCATCGGTTTTGCCGCCGTTGCCATCCACGGATCTTCGGACCGGTACGGTGGGTGGATCGATACTGCACGAGACAGACCGAGTGCCACCGCGCGTGACCTGGCCAGAGCGGTGGACCGAGGTCGCCAGGTGGGCGCGGCGCTACGACATCTCGACGTTCACGGGTCTGAGCCCGACAACCAACAGGTCGCCGACGCCCTCGCCCGGTTTCTTGTCGCACGTTGCGACTCGCATCACGCCGGCTGGCGGGTCGTCCGCCAGGTGATCGTCGATTCGGCGGCCGATGCGCCGTGGGAGAAGTGCGCGCGCCGGGCTGTGCCGAGGGTCGCCGACGATCTCATGGCACTCGCTGGGGCGGCGGGGCGGACTCAATTACCGCGTGCGCAGCACATTGCCGCTCAGCGCCGAGCCGAACAGATAGCCCCTCATGTCGATCAGCGCGCGGTCCTGGCTGGCCTCGGGCTGAGATGTCCCGCAGCTACGCCCGAACAATGGCAAGTGGCGCTGAGTTCGGCGGTCCAGGCTCGCTCGCGCGAGCAAGTCGCGCTTGCCGTGGATCGCTCATTTCAGACTGAGTGACCGACGCCGCGTCTGTGCTGCAATTCGGCGGCCGGTAAGGGTCGCCTTGCCGCTACCGAATGCACCGTTGGTCCACACAATCATCGACCCCTCCAGGGATACTCGACTAGGGCTTCTCGTAGATCGAGACGTGAGAACGACTGTCGCCGGTGAAAGGCTCATGCTGCCATCCGGCCCAACGGTGCTTTAGCCGGAGCCCTGCGATTCTCGCCATCAGGTCGAGCTCCGCGGGCCATACGTAACGAAACGGAATAGCCAGCGACTCGATCCCACCCGAGTCCTTCCAGTAGTGGTGTGACCACATCTCCTGGGTGACAGTGTCGTAGGTATCGAAGCCAAGCCGATCTGTGTCAACCCGGAACGGGACAGCGTTTTGGCCCGGTGGCAATCGACGCAGATCCGGCACGCCGACCTCGACCACAAAGTGACCACCGGCTTGTAGGTGGGCCTCCGCGTTGACGAAGCACGCCACCTGTCCGTCCTGGGTCGTCACGTTGTTGATCGTGTTGAACACCAGGTATGCGATCTGAAAGGTGCCCGGCAGCCGGGTTGATCGCATGTCGCCAACCACCGCTTCGATCCGGTCGGCGCCTGGCTTTGCCCGCAGGCGTGAGAGCATGGCCTGCGACGTATCCATGCCGGCGACCGAGACACCGCGGGCAGCCAGCGGCAAAGCGATCCGGCCCGTGCCGATCGCGAACTCCACGGCCCGGCCACTGCCGGCCAGATCCGCCAGGAGATCCACTGCCGGTTCGACCACCGACGGATCAGACGCGTCGTTCTCGTCGTACCGAGCAGCCACGGCCTCTCCGAAGTACTCGGCCATACCCTCACTCTCTCACAGCCGACCGGTGGCGGGGCCCCCGTTTACGGCGCTTCAGGTGCCGACGCACAGCTTCGGGCTCAACCGCAGAATGCGGTTGAGCGGAACGAGCGCGGGTATGGTGGCCACGATGACAACTACTCCCCACCCCGTCGACGTTTCGCGCCGAGCCGGCTGGCTGCCCGAGCAGGACGACTTGGAGTCGTGGCTCGCGGGACATCGGCAGCGGGTTGAGGCCATGGGCGAGCAGCTCGTGCTCCACCCGGTGATCAGCGAGTTTCAGGAGCTGATCGACACCGACCCAATCGTGCGGATGTACGTCAACCAGATGATCGAGCAGGTGCCGAACGGCAAGCCGTACCGCAAGCGGCACCTCGAGAGCGTCGAGCAACTCCTGCGCTTCATCAATGAGCTCTTGACGATGGCGCCCGAGTACGGCAAGAACGTAGCGCTGCCCCTGAACGCGATTTTCGACTGGTCGATGGGGACACCGGCTGGCTTTGCCGCCTTCCGCGACCCTCGCGTCAATGGGATGCTCAAGAAGATCCTCGGCGTCTGGTGTGACTTCCTCAGCAGCGCCGACTCCCTTTACGTCCTCAACGAGTCGGACTCAGGGTGGAAAAGCCAGACGGCACGCCAAGCGGTGGGCATCGAGCAGTACCAGCACGATCCGGAAGACGAATACTGGGGTTTCGCCTCGTGGAACGATTTCTTCACCCGACATTTCAAGGACGGCGAACGCCCGGTGGCCGCGCCGAAGAACGACAAGGTAATTGTCAGCGCATGCGAGTCCACGCCCTACGGCATCAGCACGGATGTGCGACTGCAGGACCGCTTTTGGATCAAGAGCCAGCCGTACTCGCTACGGGACATCCTGGCCAACGACGAGTCGGCTGAGCAATTCGTCGGCGGCACGGTCTACCAGGCTTTTCTCAGCGCAACCAACTACCACCGGTGGCATAGTCCAGTCGCGGGCACGATCGTCCGTGCGTTCGTCCAGCCAGGCACCTATTACTCCGAGGCAGACTCCGAGGGCAAGGACGCGACCGAGCCAAAGAACTCGCAGTCATACCTGGCGCACGTCGCCAGTCGCGCGATCATCCTCATCGAGGCCGATGATCCCGTCATCGGACTGATGGCCGTGGTGCCGGTGGGTATGTCAGAGGTTTCCTCCTGCTTGATCGCACCTGACTTGAAGCCTGGATACCACGTCGAGAAGGGCGAGGAGATCGGCCACTTTCAATACGGTGGGTCGACCCACTGCCTCATATTTCGTCCCGGCGCAATCAGCGAGTTCGCGCTGACGGCGATTCCGCAGCCACACGACCCCGACGCGCCGCTCGTACTCGTGCGCTCGAAGCTCGCCACCGCGAACACAACCACCTGAGTCCCCGCATGGTTCATCCCGGTCGGGCTCGTCGCCGCAACGGCCTTTAGCGATGATCACGTCACGGCTTTGCATCCTGTGACCCCCCGATCGCCGTGACGAATACCGTCGGCTCCTGCTGTCGCCGTTATCCATAGCACGAACTTATAGGTGTCTTGGCGTTCCCGTCTTGGACTCCGGGACGCGGGTACGCCAACATCCGCGGAGCAGCACCCTCTCCTCCCTCAGAGCGCGCTCCGTACCGGCCCCATATCCCGCCTGTACGGAGCGTTCTCTACTTAATGGCCCGCGTCGCCCGTCAGGCAAGCTCTGCGCCCGGTCCTAAGGCCGCTCTCGTTGCGCGTTTCGGTGCCGCGCATGAACGTAGACCTCGTCCGTTGGTGTACTGCGTGTAACGCTCATGTTGATGCTGGCCATGAGCAGTGTGATGACCGAACCCGACCTCGAGCACCGCGTTGCCCGCGAGCGGCTGGAAGATCTCTTCCGGCGTCACGAACCGGCGGTCGTCGCATACGTGCGCCGGCGCGCAACGGCAGACGTCGTGGACGACGTTGTCGCTGAGACGTTTTTGGTCGCGTGGCGACGGCTCGACGATGTGCCGGACCCGGCGTTGCCGTGGCTGTTCGGCGTTGCCCGACGGGTGCTCTCAACGCAGCGCCGCGGTGAGAAAAGACGCCAACAACTGGGCAGCCGACTGGCGTCGACCTGGTCCCCGCCGTTGACTGTTTGGTCTGGGGACGCCGACGAGCGGGCGATCGGCGCGTTAGCCAGGCTGCCGGAGAAGGATCGTGAGGCGTTGATGCTCGTCGCCTGGGACGGATTGACGCCCCAGCAGGCCGCCTCCGTACTCGGCGAGCCACCCGTCCGTTTCCGCGTGCGGCTTCACCGAGCGAAGCAAAGAATGAAAGGTCTGCTCGAGCAACCCACCGCAGCCTCAACGGCCCCTATCCCGTCTTCAATACATCAAGGAGCCACTCACCGTGACTAGAACAATGTCTGACGACGACCTCTATGCCGTCCTACGGGCGGCCGATCCGCTGGCGGGCAGACCGCCGCGGTCTAGCACTGCAACCGAGGAGTCACTGCACCGCCTCCTGGCTCGAGGACCGAGCAGCGTGGACCCCGAGCCACGCGGTCGTACGTCACGGTCGGCCACACGCCGACGCCGACCGGGGGGGCGCCCGCGAATCCTGGCCGGCGCCGGCCTCGGCATCGGCACGGTCGCCGCAGCGGTGGTCCTCGCATTTGCCGGAGCCTCTAGTCCGCCTGCGTTCGCGGTGACCACGGCCGCCGATGGGACGGTCACGATCACCCTCAACTCGCTCGATGCGGTTGACGCCCTCAACGCCAAGCTCGCCGCGGCCGGCGTGCACGTCAGAGTCGCCGAGGTCGAGCCGGGCTGCAACGCGCCCGTTCAGCTCGCCGGTTCAAACGCCCCTCCCGCGACGCTTACGGCCGCCCCCGGGGGCGGGGCCAACACCATCCAGCTGTCCCCAGCCCCGAATCCAGGAGCAAGTGGACAAGGACTCTCGAACACTGCGGACGGGCACACGCTCGTGCTCGCGGCGCCGAGGACGAACGTCCCGGACGGCCAGACGCTCGTGCTCGCCGCCTCCCCCTCCGGCCTGCAACCGGTCGGCCAGATCGATCAAACAACGCCGCCCTCGTGCGTCGCCCCCAACTGAAACTCGGCTTGTCGTTCTGACCCAATGGCCACGCCGTGTCGCGGTTACGTAGCGGCACGGCGTGACTCTTTCAGCGGCCCCAGGGCTGTCAGCTTTAGCCGACGCCGGACCGTTGACAACCTATGATCGACGCTACGAGGACGCCGACGGATCAGAAGCAACTAAACGTCGCTGTGCGTCACGCGGACGGCTCCTACTGGCCCGAGGTCCGCGAGCTCCTGGCTGCTTTGCGTCCGGACAGTCCGTCGCGGAACTGATCGAATCTGTCGAAGAGGCGATCGCGTTCTACCTTGCTGGCGAGGGCGAAGAGTCAGTCCCGGTCGGCAAGTCGGCGACCTCACGCGCGGTCAGGACCTCGTCGCGCGTGAGCGTTCCGTGTCCCGCCGGGAGAATCTCGGTGGCTGGCATGCAACCGACCCCTTCACGACGAAACGCCCGCTGGGGCGGGCGCTTCTGGGAACGGGAGCGACGGGACTCGAACCCGCGACCTCCGGCGTGACAGGCCGGCGCTCTAACCAACTGAGCTACGCCCCCGTGGGCGAGTCCCAGTATGACAAGGGCCGACCAACTTCGTCCTGTGCGCAACTTCGGCCCGGTCTCGCGTGCTAAAGCGAGCGAATCGAACTTCCCGGCGCCGGACTCAACCCGGCCGTGAGGACGGCGCCGAGAGGACACTGGGTGAGGACCTGCAGGTTGGGTCCTCGTCCGGTTTAAGGGGCGCCCAGCGGGGCGCCCGACCCTCAAGCCCCTGACCCCGGGGGTCAGAGTCCGGGGGGCACCCAGCCGCCGAAGACCGCTTCGAGCTCGAGGGCGACCGCGATGCCCATATGGTCCTCGCCGGGGGCGGCCGCGACCTGGATGCCAACCGGCAAGCCCGCCGGGTTGAGGCCGAGGGGCACCTGGGTGACCGGGACGCCGGCCAGGTTGAACACCGCGGCGGGGGTCAGAAGCCACGGCCGCCCGTAGGTGCGTCGGTGCAGCGGCGCCACCCTGGGGTGGACGGGATGCAGCAGCACACCGTGGCCGATCGCTTCGACGAGCTCTTCCGCGAGCGCTCGGGCGCTGCTCAGCAGGTTCTGTCGCGCCGCGCCGCGGGAGGGCAACGCCTCGGCGAGGACCGTAAGCCGCGTGGGCAGGGTGTGATTGTCCCGGCCCCGGAGCAGGGACAGCAGGCTGGTCTGGCCTCCGCCAGCCTCCGCGAGCAGCGCGGAAATGCGCGTGGCGTCCGTGCCGGTGTCCTGTAGGGCGGCCAGGAAGGGCAGCAGGGCCTTGCGCCAGCTGGCCATGCTGACGCTGCGAACGCGGGCACCGGCCGAGGCGAGGGCGCCGGTGGCCCGCGCGCGGGCCGAGCGCAGATCGCGGGACATGGGCCGCAGCGAACTGTCATCCACGACGCTGACCGGCAGGCCATCCAGTGAGACCGACGCGGGATCACCCAGGTCGCATCGGCACGGCCTGCTCATCCAGACCGTCGGGTCCGGCCATGATCCTCAACAGGGGAAGCAGATCCTCTGCCCGGCGGGTCAGCGGCCCCACGGCCAGCATCCGCTGAGCCTGTCCTTGGCTGGCCGGCCATACCCCGGTGTTGGGAACAAGTCCAGGAGTCGGCTTGTGGCCAAACACTCCGCAGAACAGCGCCGGCAGGCGGATCGATCCACCGATGTCCGCGGCGATGCCGAACGGAGACCCGCCCGATCCGACCGCCGCCCCCTCCCCGCCAGAGGAGCCACCGGCCGTGCGTCGCGGGTCGTAAGGGTTGTTGGTCCGGCCGTAGACGGGATTTTCGGACTCGATCCAGAGCGTCAGCTCGGAGGTGTTGGTCACCCCGAGCGGGATCGCTCCGGCGTCGACGAGACGTCGCACGGCCGTCGCACTGCGGCTGGCGCGTTTCTCACGGCGGGCCAGCAGGCCGGCGCTATGGGGCATGCGCTCGAGCGCGATGGACTCCTTGACCGTGAAGGGCACGCCGGTGAGCGGCGGCAACGGGTCCAGGGAAAGCCCGCGCAGGGCTGCGCCGCTGATCACCTGGTCGATCTCACGAGCCTGGTCCAGCGCCTCGTCGAAGCGCTCGGCCACAATCGCGTTCAGCCGCGGGCCGGTTCGCTGAAGCAACTCGATGTGCGCCTCGACCACCTGGGTGGCCGTCAACTCGCGCCGGCGAATGGCCGTGGCCAACGCAGCCGCTGAGCGCTCCGTGATGGTCGATGTCCGAGTCTGGGTGGAGGAAGGCGAATCCCTGCCTGGCATCGTTCGCGGAGGCTACCGCCTGGGCCCCTCGGTGCGTCCTACCTGGACCGATGTCAGGCGTCACCGGGCAGCGACGGGGCACCGACTCCTAACCGGAAATTCGCGATTCCCGCACTAGACTCACCATCACGCTAACCACGAGAGAGGTACAGATTGTCTCTTCGTCCAATGCGACGATCGCTGATGGCCACGGCCGTCCTCGGCGGTACGTTGGCCCTTGCCGCGTCCGCGTCCGCCATCCAGATCCCGATCGGGAGCTCAAGCGACGCGCCCTACGCGGGTAGCGGCACGCCCACGAGCATCTATTCGATTTTCAATGGCGCCTACGCCGACCTCAAGCAGGCCGACCAGGAACTGAACGGGGTCGGCGATACGCACAGCCCGAACGTCCCGCTCTACGCCTCCTTCCCGCCGGCGCAGGGAGCCGGTGCACTGACGGAGGTTCAGGCGCTCTCGATAGCGGCCGACTTCAGCGCAACGACCGTAACCGACGGCACCGTGACCGAAGTGCCGAGCTCGACCACCTACGCAGCCACGCTGGCCGGCGCCGGCGGAGACCCAACCTATAACACCGACAAGGCTGTCGTGATCGCGGCCGGCCAGGGTTGGAACCAGCTAAGTGGCGTCATCGGCCACCTGGGCGCCGGGACCGGCGGGGTGCTGAATTCAGCCGACACCGCCCGGATCCAATCTTCCGGAACGGTCACAGCGGCCAACACGCCGATCGCCTACAACATCACGGTGAGCGCCCCGTCCGGCGGCTACATCCTGCCCAGCGCGTTCACGCTGACGTTCCCGGCGGGTCTCGGCGTCAACACCGCCCTGGTGGGCGCCGAGGTGAACGCCGCGGCGAACGGCACCTCGGCCAGTGCCATCGCGGCGGTGGAGGCCAAACCGACGGGCACCGCGCTCGGCACGGCCACGCTGACCTCGCCGCTGGCCGACGCCTACGGTGGCGCCAACAACCAGGTGGTGGGCAAGGTCTACGCGATTCAGACCGGCATGATCAGCGGCCAGGGCTCCATAACCCAGCCCTACCTGGAGCTGTGGTTCGCTCCGCATGTCTACGCCCTGGGGTCTTTCCCCACCACCCTCGCGTTACCGCTCACCCTGCGGTTCGGCCTGCTGGCCACGCCGGCCGGGCCGCAGCCGTTGGCGGTGTCCAAACTGGCGTTGCGATTCCCGGCGGCGACCTCTCCGGTCGAGGCCAAGAGCTGCACCACGCTGGGCACGGTGGGCGGCTCGGTGACCGATGATGTGGCCAACCTGGCCTACGCGTTCGGCGACACCCGCGATGGCATAAGCAGCGCCGGCGGGCACGTCTCGGCGGTTGCACTCGCCTCCACCCCGACGGTCGTCACGAATAAGTGCAGGGCCGCGAGCACCGCATCGGGCAGTGCCGCGGGTCTCACCGGCGGGCATCCAACCGTGAAGTTCTCGGTCAAGGCGGGCAGCGCGTTCCAGACCCTCACCCTCGGTTTGGCCGGGGGGCTGAAGTTCGTGAAGTCCACGAAGCTGGCCAAGGAGGTCTCTGGGGCGAAGATCAAGTCGGTCCGGATCGCCGGCGGCCAGCTCGTGATCAGCCTGAGGAGCAGCCTCAAAGCCGAGACGATCCAAGACCAAGAAGGGTCTGATCAGCGAGCCCAGCGGCCTCATCCAGTCGATCAAGAAGCACAAGACCAAGAAGCTGACCTTCAGCGTGCGCGCCGGAAGCGCGTCTCTGAAGGTCAAGGTCAACGCCTGATCGCAGTCTGGCTGCCGGGTTTCCACTCCGCCGTCGCCCCGCTGGGCGGCGGCGGGCCTGGCCGTTCAGCGCTCGCCCGCCTGCGCACAGGGCGCAGAGCCGGGGATCGAAGCCCCCGGCGGCGAGCTCGCCCAGCCGTGCATCGTTCTCGCGCCAGCCGCGGTTCAGATGCCGAGCCACGACGACCGCGGCGACGGCACGGGCTCCCGCCGCGAGCAACGCCGCCGCGGCGCTCTCCGCGCTGGCGCCGCTGGTCCACATGTCGTCGATCGAGCAGAACCGCCTCGCCCTTCGAGCTTGCGGGTGGCCCGGTAGCGGGCGGGATCGAACACCCGCGGGATCGCGGAGGAATCCGAGCGCACGAGCAGGCGCTCGTAGCGATCGCCGCGTCGTCTCCACGAGCTCACCCACGATCCGCCGCATCGGGTGGTGCAGGTCGCGCAACGGGTCAGCTGAGGGCACGGTCGTGACCACCTGGAAGTCAGACACTCCGGCCGCTCGGGCCACGCAGCGCTCGTGGGCGGCCAGGAATCCGGCGCAGAGCTGCGCCAGCGTGGCCACCGCGTCGGGTACCCAGGGATCGGCGTCGCGCTTGTAGGCGGCGATCAGCTGGTGAAGCCACTCGCCGCCCACGCTGTAGGAGATCGGCAGCGACAGCGGCGAGGTGATGCTCGGATGCTCTGGCAGGCGCGGCAGACGCCGCCCGGCTCAGTGAGGTTCAGGCAGCGGGGGCAGACGCCGGAGCCGTGACGGGGCGAGAGCAGCCGCTCAACGCTTGAACACGTCGACGACATCAGCAGCGTCCTGGGCGACCACCACACCGGCCTGCTCGGCCAGCTCCACCGCCCACTGACACCGAAGCGTCGGCGGCATCAGCACCACGACTCGCCCCTGGGCGAGCGCGTGACGGGCCTGGATGCGGGTTCCGCTGTGCTCGGAGGCCTCCACGATCACGCTGCCGAGGGTCAGGCCGGACATGACCGCGTTGCGGGCCGGAAAGCTGTGCCGGGTCGGCGGGGCATCGGGCCAGAACTGGGAGATCACCGCACCCTGCTCGGCGACCTCGGGCTTGGAGCTCGGCGTGCTCGGACGGATAGACCTGGCCCAGCCCGTTGCCGAGCACCGCGAGCGTGCGCACGTCGCGGGTCGGGCCTGCCTGGAGCTGCAGCGTGGCGCGATGGGCCTCGGCGTCGATACCGGCCGCCAGACCCGAGACGACCGTGAAGCCGGAACGGGCCAGGGCCTCAGCGGTGCGCCGGGCCAGGGCACGCCCCACTTCGGTGGGCTGCCGGGTGCCGATCACCGCCACCGCGCGTCGATCCGCCGGGCTCAGACTGCCGGCGACGAACAGCAGCGGCGGGCGGTTCTCGACCACCCGCAGGTTCTCCGGGTAGGCGGGATCGGATAGCGCAAGCACCTGGTAGCCGCGCGCGCGCCAGTTCTCGATGTCCGTCTCAGCCGCCGCGAGCGCCTCGTAGGAGAGCAGGCCGAGCTCCTGCTCGAGCATGGCCAGCGCCGAGACGCCCTGGGTCCCCCGCTGGCGCGCGGCCAGCACGTAGTTGGTCCAGGCGCGGCCGCCCGCGCGGAGCAGCGCGACGAGCGCGGCGGTCTCCACCGGCCCGGGCTCGGCGGTCAGTCTGCGTAGTCGGCCGGGTCCGGTTCCACCGGCGCGACCTTCGTCACCGTGGCGACGGTCGGGTGCCAGCACGGGCTGGGTCATGGGCTCGGCGGTGGCCGGCGTCAGGGGCTCGGGCACGAGTGACACGGCTGAGTCCTCCGGCAGGCCGCTCGGCTCGTCCAGATCGCTGAACATGCCGCGGGCCTCGTCCTGGACTCCGGAGATTCCCTGCCTGAAGTCGCGCAGCCCGCGACCGAGCGAACGCCCGACCTCCGGCAACCGCTTCGGGCCGAGGACGACCAGGGCCACCAACAGGATGAGCAGGAGATGGGTGGGCTGGAGGATGTCCGTGCCAAGCATTGTTACGCAGGATATCGGTCAACGGGGTGGATCTCACGAATATCGTCCTCTGGGGTGGGGATTCCCGGCGGCCCAGGCGCCGCCGCAGGGAGTCCTGCCCTTCCAGCGGGAAGGGCAGGACAGCGGGCCAGAACTAGCGCACCTTCCGGGTCAGCGTGGGGCTGCGTGCACCGAGATACGGCCAACCGGGGTTGAGCCTTGACTGCACCACAAGCCACAGCTGGTAGGTGAGACCTCGGGTGGCGCGCGGCAGCTTGATCGAGTACCGATAGGCACCCCGGGCATTGGTGTGCACGGTTCCGAGCTGCTGAGAACCCGGGTAACCGACGATCTTGCCGTCGATCGTGATGTTCAGACCGCGGGCCGGAACGTGACCGCCGATGACGCGTCCCTGAAGCGTCAGAGGCCGACCCGCCGCAGCCTGGTTCGCGAGGACCGTCACCCGGCCGGTGAAGCGCTCCTTTATCTGGGAGACGGCAGCCCGCAACTTCCGGGTGCCGGCGTAGGTCACATAGACATTGCGACTGGCTCCCGCGCGCGCAGTGAACCGATATGCGCCCTTCGGGTTGGTCTTCGCGTGACCGATGAGCGACGGCCGGCCCCGCGCGACCTGGGCCCACACATACACGGTGGCCCCAGGTACCGAGTTGTGGCGGCCTTTCAGGTCGTGCAGGGTGCCGCTGATCCTCAGCCTGTGGCCGTAGCGGACCGTCACGACCGCCACGTGCCTGATGCGCTTCAACGCCCCCCGGTGCGGCTTCACGGCAGCGGAGACTCGGGCGGCCGCGGTCCGCAGGTGGCCGGTCCGACCCCGAATCGATCCGTGCACGGGGACGGACTTGAGCGTCGACCCCACTCCGGCCAGAGCCGTGCTGGTGTTGGGCACGTCTGACTGAAGGGCGGCGGGGACGGCGCCGTCGACCGCGCCGCTCACACCGCCGGCGGTCATCGTCAGCTGGGTGTTGTCGCGGAGCGGGAGCTGCCAGATGGTCGTCGAGCCCTGCGGACCAGCAGTCAGGTCAGCCGTGTTCCCAGCAATATCCCCAACCTGAGCGTCGAACCGGTACGTGCCCGCGGGGGCATCCGCGTCGTCGAGGTTGACTTCGTAGACGTCAGATGTGCCGGCGATGTGGGCCAGTCCGAGGTCGTAGACGACGCCGGTGCGCGTGCCCGTCGCGTACACGTGCACATAGGCCACGCCCGACGCGAGCGATCCCCCTGGATCGTCCACGCTGATCTGAATGTCATCGGGCGTGCTGGCGGAGAGTCGAGCGAACTGGCCGCTCGGCGCGGTGTTGTCCTCCTCGAACTGGTAGGAGCCGAGCTGGTAGATGTTGTCTGCCGCATCCTTGGCTGTGCAGCTGAGCTGTCCGCCGGGAGGCGGCACGTTGACCGTGATCTCCTCGCCTCCAGCTGCATCAGCGTTGAGATTGTTCAGTGTCCAGGTGCCTGAGAGCGCACCCGTGCAGGAGATCGACGCCACAGGCGCCTGCCCCACCGGCAGGTTCGCGGTGATCGTGATTGGCTCGGCCGTCCGATACCAGGTCGTCTGCGAGGGGCCGTTGGAGTACGGATCGGCGCCGTCATCGACCTGCTGTGAGCTCCCATAGACGGTCAGATTGCATTGGCTGCCGCAGTCGTTGGCTGGGTTGTCCACGTTCACCGTCTCCGTGAACGCGTGCCCGACCGTGCCCGCCGCGGTCGTCGGGACACATGAGATCCGATTCGCCCCGTTCGCGGTCAGCTGAAACGACGTAGCGTAGCCGGCACTGAGGGGTGGAGTCGAGACCGTGCTCCCGTTCACCGTGCAGGTGATCGAGGAGACACCGGAGAGGATCTCGGGCTGGTTGGTGGTCGGGTTCTGCTCGTCCCCGGTCACTACCACGGTTGGTGTTCCGGCCACCCAGCTTCCGTCCGCCGCGGCCCCGCCGAAGTTGATGGTGGGGGTGTCGGTGTCGATGGCCACCTGGAAGAGGCCGGGGTTGGACTGGTTCGTCTCGTAGGTGTCCGACGTTGCATAGCAGCTGAGGACGTGCGGGTGAATGCTGCTCGGACTGTTGCCGCTGATGGTTACGTCGTCGCTGCCGTCCAGCGCTGCCGGCTGCGAGTCCAGCATGCAAGACAGAGACAGCAAACCACTGGGCCCTACGGTCGGCACGACCTTGACGACCTGCGAAGTGTTCGTCCATGCCCCGGAGGTGTAGCCGGCGTCCTGGAAGCTGATGGTCGGAACCACGGCGTCGACGTCAAAGGTGGTGCTGACCCCACCGGTGAGCCCACCGTTGGCATCGCCGTTGGTCGCCGTGCAGCTCACGGCGTTGGCCCCGGTCGCCGAGGTGGGGACCGCCCAGGCCGTGCTCCCGGCCCCGCTCGTACTGCCTGCGGTGAGGGCCGGCGTGACCGCGTTGCCGTTGTCAGTACAGCGCAATGAGGCCAGACCGGAGGGCCCGACCGTCGCGTCGAGCGTCTCAGACGTCTGCGAGGTCCAGCCAGTTGCGGGGTTGTTCCACGAGACCTGCGGTGTCGCATCGTCCACGTTGAGGCTGGCCGCCGTGGCCACCGTGGGCGAGCCGACGCCGGAGAAGCCCTGCGCCTGAAAGTTGCCCGGGTTGGATGCGACAACCGCGGGCGCGTAGGTGCCGGTGCGGAGCCCGGCCGGCAACCTCCACGTGCCGCTGTTGGTGGTCCCCACCCAGCACGGGCTGGTCCCGTTCAGGAACTCCTCTCCGATCACGCCTCCCGGATTGGTCACCGGCGGGTTGACCAGGCCGAGACCGCCGCTGTCGACGCTGGCTGCGCCGCTCAGCGTCACGTCGAGCGAGCACACACCGGCCGGATCCGACGCCGAGTAGTTGACGCTGAGGGTGCCGTTGTTGGTCTGGTACCAGGCGTTGCTGTCAATGGCCAGGTTCCAGGCCGCCGTGCCCGTTGGCTGGTTGCGTGTGTCATCCAGCTGACCTGAGAGATTGGTGACCGAATAGTTGGCGGCATCTCCTGCGCTGCAGTTCGAGTCCCGAGCGCACCAGATGGAGAGCGTGAGCGCCTGGAAGTCAGTACCGGGATTGACGGCGGTATTGGTCGACTCCGCCTCGGCGGTGGTGAGGTTCCAGCCGCTGGTGTTGCCGTGCGTGTTGCAGGCGCCGGGCGCCACGCCGTAGGGCCCGTAGTTGCCGTTGGTCACCGGCACGCCGCTGTTGATCCAGGTGCGAGGGGTGGCCTCGCTGATCGCGCAATCCGTCGTCCATGGGAAGTTGAGATCCGTCGGTGCGCTCCCGCCCGAGCCCTTGAACCCCGCCGAGAGACCGCCGGTGGCGTCCTCCGTTGCGGTGCCGAACGTCGCCGCGCTGTAGGCGAAGCCACTGAATTGCACACCGCTCGGCGCCGTCCACGACTGCTGCGTGACGACGCTGTTGGCCGCGTAGGCGTTGCTCGAGGCGGACTCCGGTGTGGCGGCTGGGTAGAGCTGGCCCTTGTAGGTGTTCGCGCTGGCGCCGGGAGCCACCAAGGCAGTGACGAGGATGGTGCCCACGGCCCCGCGTAGCGCGCTGGAGAGCCTCGGGCGGAATTGCCGGAAAGGCCGGCGGCCCGCGAACGAGGTTCGCTGGGTAGAGCAGGGACTGGGCATGGGCGAGATGAATCCTTTCGATCTCTTGGTTTGATGAAGCCGTCATTCCGGACGGCCAAACTGAAGGCCGTCAGCAGCTGACGGTGAACGAGAAGTCGCTGGTGATGACCTGATTGGTTGTCGAGGTGAGCGCCACCGAAAATTCCGTTATGTGGTCCCCGGGCGCGTTTCCATCGTCGTAGCTCGACACGTAGGCGGTCGGCTCACCGCTCGACGCGGTGTTGGCACCGCTCAACGGATCCGCGGTGTCTTTGTTCGGTGTAACAGTGATGATCGGCTCAGTCGGGGTTGCCGACGTGCAGTTCGTGACCTTTACAGACGCGCTGCCAATCCCACCGATAACGGTTTGCACGCCGGTACCCGACCCGGGGGCCAGCTGTGCCGTCGATGAGCCGACCCAGATCTCGCCATAGGCGTTCGGCCCGGTGCTGGCCCCGGGCGCTCCCGTCGAGCCGGTTGCGCCCTGCGGAAGGCTCAGGTTGAGAGAGTCCTGCCCACCCGAGCCCTGACTGATCGACGCGCTGGCAGGTGTGGTGGGACCGACCTCGGTGACGTTCACGTTCGGGTCGAGCGTCACGGAGGCCCCATTGGTGCCGTTCCTGCCGTTGGTCCCGGCCCGTCCCGCTGGCCCGCGTACGCCCCAGACCACCGCACGCGAACCACGCGGGCACTTGGCCTGCTCTGTCAACACGTGTGTTCTGGCGTTCACGCAGGCATGGATCTGGTTGCTGGCTGACGCTGCGAAGGCATACCCGCCGCCGGCCAGCGCGACGCCGGCACCGATGCCCAGAAAGATCTGAAGGGGTCGCGGTCTGCTCATGTGTGCCCTTCCCATTTGGTGCGTGGATTCGTTAGAGGCTGCATGCTCCGCCATTGGTAGCGCTCGGGGCGCAGCTCGGTCTTGAGCTACCCGAGGTCGTGGGAGTCCCGCCGCCGCTGGCCGGCGCAGACGCGCCTCGGCTCGACGAGCCGCTGGTGCTCAACGAGCCCGCGCCGCTGGACGAGCCATTGGTGCTCAACGAGCCGGCGCCGCTCGACGAGCCGCCGCCGCCCACCGAGCCGGCGCCGCTCGACGAGCCGCTGCCGCTGTCGCTGCCGCTGCCGCTGCCGCTCGGCGAGCTGACCACCGGACCGGAGGGGGCCGCGGGGTGATAGGCGCTCACCGGCGTGGTCACCGCGGGACGAGCCTTCGTCGCGTGGCGGGTCGGCCTGGCGCGCTTCCTGTGCGGAGGCCGCACCAACGCGGTGCCGCGGCTAGTGATGGTCTGCACCACCGTGGTGGTCTGCGGGATCGTCTGGGTCACGATCAGACTGCGCTGGCGTGCCGTGGCTGCTTTGCCCGTCTGCCTGGCCGAGCCGCCACCCCTGAGCGTGACAAGCGCGGTGAGCCCAGCGATGAGCACGACGAGGACGAGCGCGAGCACAGCCGACACCCGTCGCGGCGCCACGCCTGCGCGCACCTGCTCGGCGCCAATCGTCCGCCCCCTCGGGCTGGGCGCCCCAGGTCTCCTGTAGGCGCCGACCCGACCGGCACCCGCGAACTCGAGCTCATCCTCAGCCCATTCCCGCGTGGCCGGCTTTCTGGCGGCAGCCTCAGCTGAACTGCTTGCCGGAGGTGTAGGAATCAGGGTCGGCGTCGACGTGTCGCCGCTCCAGAACGCGCTGGCGTCCGCCAATGGGTCACCGCCGGAGGAATCTGACGCTCGCACCGGGTCAATGGGGACCAGCTCATCGACGGAGCCGTACCAGGCGCGCGGGAACGGCACGACGTTGGGGGCGGATACCCCCGCGATGTCCCGTCCTTCCGCCGTGTCCTTGGCTCCAGAGTCGTGGTCCGTCATGTGTTCCTCCGTAAGCGTCCAGACATCCCGTCCGGACGCAATGCGATCATGTCAAAATCATATTAGCCTCATTTAGTCTCATTAGAAAACAAATACTTATTAGTGGAGAATCAATTGGCATGAGTGGTAGCGAGTACGAGGAGTCCTTCCTAACGGTGGCCGAGGTTGCGGAGGTGCTGCGACTCAACCAGCAGACCGTTCGCAACTGGATCGATGCCGGTTCGCTCCCGGCGGTCCGCGTGGGCCGCCGTGTGCTGATCAAGAGGTCCGACCTCGATCGCGTCGTGCAGAGCGGGTACCAAGGGTCGGCGCCGACGCCGCCTACCCCGAACTCTGGCCCGAGTGCAACCGATTTCTGGAGTGGCGAGCCCGTGGGCGCCGCCGAGACTGAGCCGGCAGGCGAGCGGAGTTGAGATGAGCTTCGGTGATGACCTGGAGCAGGAGCGCGAACGCGTGGGCCGGCTGGTTCGGCACGCCAGCGTCGAGCTGGGCGGAGGCGATCCGGGCGCACAAGCTGGCGCCGCCCGATGAGGGATTCGCCGGACGGCTCGAGAAGCTGGCCGAGGCGGCCGCGGCCGAGCAGCTGGCCTGGCAGCAGGCCCACGCGGCTGGCATGCGGTGGCGGCCGGTTCCCGGAGCCGACCAGGCCGAGCCCCCGTACGAGCTGCGTGCCGGACACCGGCCGTCGCGGGCCGGAGGACCTCTGGCAGCGTTTCGACGACGCCGTGCTCGGAGATGAACCGCGCCATCGGCGGAACCGACGCCTTCAATGTCGCCGCCGCCTTCGGAGCCATCGCTGATGCAGCGGCGAAGCTGGCGTCGGGCGATCGCCGACGAGGACACGATCACGCGGGAGGCCAGGGAGCTCTCCCGCGCCCGCAACGCCGCTTGATCTTCCTTCCGCCTTTCAGGACTTCAGCGCGACTCGGCCAACGTCGTCACCACGGCCTCGTACACCCCGGCGCCGTGACGGGCTGAGCTGACCCGCACGTTGGCACGCCCGGCGATGTCCGCCGCCAGGGTCGGATCGCTGCTCGAGCGCGTTGGCCATCAGCCAGAAGGTGCCGACGACGTCGGCGGCCTCCATGTCCTCACGCGAGTCGCCGCAGGCGATGCACTCCTCCGGGCAGGTAGCCGCGGTTCTGCATGTGGCGGGCCACCCCGCGGGCCTTGGAGGCCGGGCTGGGGATCAGGTGGTAGCAGTGGACGCGCTCGACGTCGATCGTCCAGCCGGGCGCGTTCAGCTGCAGTGCCGTGCCCCGAGATCACGCCGTTGTCGACCAGGCGCAGCCAGCCGAAGCCGGCCTGCTCCAGCACCGCGCTGGCCTCGTCGGCCGGGACCAGCCCGCGGAAGACGTGGGAGACCTCGCGCCCGATCGGACCAGGGCGTGTGGTACTCCAGCCGCCCGGCGAACGTCGTCGAGCAGCAGCTGCGGGCGCCCCGGTCGCCTCGATCTGCTCGAAGATCGTGCCGCGCTCCTCCGAGGGGACGAGGTCGCCGGTCAGCCACTCGTGCTCACCGTCGATGACGATGCCGCAGCCCAGCTCGAAGATGTAGGAGCGCTGCCCCAGGACGCGCATCATCTCGTCCACGCCCCGCTCCGCGCGGCCGGTGAACATCACGACCTCCACGTCGGCGCGATGCGCAGGCCTGCAGCAGCCGCGCGCCCTCCATGCTGAAGCTGCCGTCGGAGGCGCGAAAGAGCGACCCGCCCGGGCCGAGCAGGGTGCCGTCGAGGTCGATGTAGAGCGCGCGAAGCACGAGCTCGCGACCGTAGCAACGAGTGCGCAAACAGCGAGAAGCGCATCAGAACCAGGCCCTGAGGCTGACCCGGCCGCCGCCATACTCGGAGCCTGGCCACGACCCGCACCACAACCGAACCCTGGGATGCGCTGCTGGAAGCCGGACGCGAGGACGAGCGCCTGGTCCACGACCACCGCACCTCTCACAGCAGCCCTTCCTGGTCCCGATCCCGGACGAGCTCGACCCGCGCGTCCACGACGCGCTGCAGCACGCCGGCATCGACGCAGCTCTACCTGCACCAGCGCGACGCGCTGCTGAGCGCCTTCGACGCGCCGACGATCGTCACCACCGGCACCGCCTCGGGCAAGTCGCTGTGCTTCCAGCTGCCGACGCTCGAGGTGCTGGTCACCGACCCAGCCGCCCGCGCCCTGTACCTCTACCCGACCAAGGCGCTCGCCCAGGACCAGGCCCGCGCGCTGCACAGCTTCGGCCTGACCAAGCAGATCCGCCCCGCGATCTACGACGGCGACACGCCCGTCACAGGAGCGCCCCGCGATCCGCCGCCGCTCCAACCTCGTGATCACCAACCCGGACATGCTGCACGTCGGGATCCTGCCCCACCACGCGGCCTGGGGCGACCTGTTCGCCAACCTCGCCTTCGTCGTGGTCGACGAGGCCCACGTCTACCGCGGCGTCTTCGGCTCGCACGTCGCCAACGTGCTGCGGCGGCTGCGGCGCGCCGCCGCCCTCTACGGCTCGAGCCCGCGCTTCCTGCTGGCCAGCGCGACGATCGCCAACCCGGTCGAGCTCGGCCCAGGGCCTCACCGGCCTGCCCGAGATCAACCTCGTCGACAACGACACCGCGCCGCTGCCCGCCCGCCGCGTCGCGATCTGGAACCCGCCGCTGCTCGACGAGCAGCTGGGCGTGCGCGCCTCGGCGCTGGCCGAGGCGGCCGAGCTGCTGGCCGAGCTGATCACCGCCGGCGCCCGCACGATCTGCTTCATGAAGTCGCGCAAGGGCGTCGAGCTGATCCTGCGCATGGCCGTCGACCGGCTGGCGCCCGAGCTGGCCGAGCGCATCGCCCCCTACCGCGCCGGCTACACGCCCCAGCAGCGCCACGAGATCGAGGCGCGCCTGGTCAGCGGCGAGCTGCTCGGCGTGGTCGCCACCGACGCGCTCGAGCTCGGGATCGACATCGGCGAGCTCGACGCCGCGATCTGCGTCACCTTCCCCGGCACGGTCGCCAGCCTGCGCCAGATGTGGGGTCGCGCCGGGCGCCGCGGCCGCGGCCTGGCCGTCTACGTCGCCGGCGAGGACGCGCTCGATCAGTTCTTCGCCCGTCACCCCGAGGAGTTCCTCAGCCGGCCCGGTCGAGGCGGCGATCATCGACCCCGTCAAGCCCGCGAGATCCTCGGCGAGCACCTGCTCTGCGCCGCGCACGAGGCGCCGCTCACCGAGGCCGACGCCGAGTTCTTCGGCGCACGACGTGATCGACCGCGCCCGGGCGCTCACCGAAGCCGGCTTCCTGCGCGAGCGCGCCACCGGCTTCGTGCCCGCCCACGCCGAGGACTATCCGGCCGGCCGCGTCGCGCTGCGCTCGGCCAGCCTCGACAACTTCGCGCTGATCGACGGCTCCTCCGGCGAGATCCTCGGCACGATCGAGGCCGCCCGCGCCTACTCGACCGTGCACGAGGGCGCGATCTACCTGCACCTGGGGCGCTCCTACAACGTGCTGGAGCTCGACCTCGCCGCCCGCCGCGCGATCCTCGAGCCGTTCAACGGCAACTACTTCACCCAGGCCAAGCGCGAGAGCATGACCTTCATCGAGCGCCTGCTCGAGACGCGCGAGACCCACGGCGTGCGCCTCTCCTACGGCGAGGTCGTCTACTCGGAGACCGTGCTCGGCTACCAGCGCAAGGCACCTCCAGGACCACACGCGTGATCGACTTCCAGGGACTCGACATGCCGACCACCGAGTTCTCCACCCGGGCGCTCTGGTACGAGCTCGACGAGTCGTCGGTGGTCCCGGGGCCTGGCCCGCTGGCCCCCAGCCCCGCTGAAGCGTTTCCGGCCGACCTCCTGCTCGGCAGCCTGCACGCGCTCGAGCACGCCCAGATCGCGGTGCTGCCGCTGATCGCCATGTGCGACCGCTGGGACATCGGCGGCCTGTCCACCAACGCGCACCCGCAGACCGGCGGCCCGACGATCTTCATCTACGACGGCCACCCGGGCGGGATCGGCATCACGCGCCGCGGCTATGACGCCTTCGATCGCCTGGTCGAGGACGCGCAGCGCCTGATCGGCGAGTGCCCGTGCACGGACGGCTGCCCCTCCTGCGTGCAGTCGCCCAAGTGCGGCAACCTCAACGACCCGCTGTCCAAGCGCGGCTCGCTCGAGCTGCTGGCCAGCATGCAGGCGGCCTGACCCGAAACGGACCCCGGGCCACGCTGACAACGCTCCGTCCCGAACGCTGGGAGAGAAACCGACCGTAGCGGTCGGTTTCTCTCCCAGCGCCGCGTCGCACGCCCAGCTACATCGCTAGATTCGCGGCGCCGTGATCCGGCTCGGAGTCAACCTGCCCACCTTCGACCCGCTGCGGGTCGGCGGACCGCCGAAGTTCGTCGAGGCCGCGCGGCTGGCCGAGGCAGGCCGGCTTCGACGCGGTCTGGGTCGGCGACCACCTGCACATGCCCGCGCCGGTCTATGACTCGACCGTCGCGCTCGCCGCCGTGGCGGCCACCACCACGCGGGTGAAGCTCGGCTTCGGCGTGATGCTGCTCGGCCTGCGCCAGCCGGCCTGGGTGGCCAAGCAGCTGACGACGATCGACGCGCTCGCGCCCGGGCGGCTGCTGCTCGGCGTCGGCGTCGGCGGTGAGTTCCCGGAGGAGTTCGAGGCGCTGGGCCTGAGCGTCAAGCGCCGCGGCCGGCTGCTCGACGAGGCGCTGGCCGAGCTGCCCGACTGGCTCGAGGGGCGCTCGACGCCCGGCGCTCCAGCCGACGATCAGCGCGCTGCCGCCGATCTGGGTCGGCGGACGCAGCGACGCCGCACTGCAGCGCGCCGCGCGCGTCGGGCGACGGCTGGCTCGCGACCTGGATGAGCCCCGAGCGCATCGAGCGAGCAGGGCGAGGCCCTGGCCGAGCTGGCCGCCGCCGCAGGGCCGACCGCGGCCCGCGCTCGGCCTGGCCCTCAGCGTGCACGTCGACGCCGACGAGGGCCGCGCCCGCGAGGCGGCCGAGGCTTACACGCAGGCGATGTACGGGATGCCGTTCGAGAAGGTCGCGCGCTACACACCGGTCGGCAGCGCCGAGCGGGTGGCCGAACGGATCGCCGCGTACGCCGCAGGCGGGCGTCGAGGAGTTCGTGCTCACCCCCCTGACCGGGGAGCCGCTGGCGCAGATTCCGCGCCTGGCCGAGGTGCGCGAGCTAATCTCGCGCCAATGACTTTGCGCGGAGCACGCCGGATGCGCCTTCTCGTAGCCGGCGCGCAGGCCCCGCTCGAGGGCGAGATCATCATCCCGCCGTCCAAGTACCACGCCCACCGGGCGCTGATGCTGGCGGCGCTCGCCCCGGGCGAGAGCACGATCGCCGACCGCACCGACGCGCGCCACGTGAGCTTCACCGTGCAGGCGCTGCGCGGGCTCGGCGTCGACATCAGCTCGAGCGGACGCCACTGGAAGGTCAACGGCGAGACCGGCTTCTCGCCGCGCCAGGACGAGGTCTCGGTCGGCAGCTCCGGCACGACCCTGTACTTCCTGCATCGGGCTGGCGGCGCTGAGCGACCGGCCGGTGACGATCGTCGGCCAGCGGTACTTCCGCCGCCGCCCGATCGGCCCGCTGCTGCGCGCGCTGCAGCGCCTCGGCGTGCGAGCTCGAGTACGAGGGCCAGACGCTGCCGGTGAAGGTCTACCCCGGGCGGCCGCGCGGCGGGCATGTGCGCATCGACGGCACGCTCTCGCAGTGGATCTCCGGGCTGCTGATGCTGGCGCCGTTCGCGACCGAGGAGCGAGACGCGGATCGAGGTCGTCGGCGAGCTCAACGAGCGCCCCTACCTCGAGCTGACGGTCGAGATGATGCGCGACTTCGGCCTCGAGGTCGAGGTCGGCGAGGACTGGCGCCACTTCACCGTCGCGCCGAACCAGACGCCGGAGCCGCGGCAGAACTATCTGCTGCCGCCGGACATCGGCTCGGCCGCCTTCGGCCTCGCCGCCTGCGCGCTGCACCCCTCCAAGGTCGTGTTCCGCAGCCACGTGCCGATCCACGGCCACCCGGAGGCGTCGGTGCTCAACGAGCTGCAGGGCGTCGGCGTGCCGATGAAGTTCGCCGACGACGGCCTGTCGATCTCGATCGAGCACGACGGCACGCCGCCGGTCGCCGGCCGGCTCGACTGCCGCGACATCCCCGACATGGTGCCGATCCTCTCGACGCTCGCCAGCCGCGCGCGCGGGCGCACGGTGCTCTCGCACGTCTCGCACGTGCGGCTCAAGGAGTCAGACCGCGTCACCTCGATGATGCAGCTGCGCAAGATGGGCGCGCGCGTCGAGTTCGACGGCAACGACATGGAGTTCGAGGGCGTCGATCGGCTGCACGGCGCCGAGCTCTCCTCCTACAACGACCACCGCGTGCTGATGGCGCTGGCCATCGCCGGATCGACCGCGACCGGCGTCACCGAGCTCTCCTACCCGCACGCCTACCGGATCTCCTATCCCGAGTTCGCCGATCACATGAACACGCTCGGGATCCCGATCGCCGTCACCTCCGAGGTGCCGAGCTCGCCGGGAGAGCTGACATAGCTGCACGGCGCTGATCACCGAGCTCGTGGGGCAGCACGCCCGCGAGCGGCCCGACGATCGTGCCGTGGTGGAGGTCGGTGAGGGCGGGGCCCTGCGGGAGTGGAGCTTCGCGCGAGCTCGACGCGGCCGCGCGACGGCTGGGCGGCGCGGCTGCTCGAGCTGGGCGTGCAGCCGGGCGAGCCGGTCGCCTACCAGCTGCCGAACCTGCTCGAGTTCGTCGCGATCTCGCTCGGCGCGCTGCGGATCGGCGCCGTCTGCGAGCCGCTGATGCCGATCTTCCGCGAGCACGAGCTCGAGTTCATGCTGCGCGCCGAGCGACACGCGCGTGCTGATCGTCCCGCGCTGAGTTCCGCGGCCACGACCACGCGGCGATGGCGCGCGGGCTCTGCAGAGCGACGTGCCGTCGCTCGAGCATGTCGTCGTCCTCGACGACGTGCGAGCTGCCGCACCCGCCGCGCGGCGAGCCGCGGCCGCGTCGAGCGCCGAGCATGACGCGCGCAGCTGCTCTTCACCTCCGGCTCGACCGGCGAGCCCAAGGGCGTGCTGCAGACCCACGCCTCGCTGAACCTGGCGGCGCAGATGCACGTCCGCCACTTCGGGCTCGACGCGCCGACGACGTGATCTACATCCCCTCGCCGCTCGCGCACCAGACCGGCTTCCTCTACGGCATGTGGATCGCGCTGACTGCTCGGCGCGCCGCAGGTGGTGCAGACGGCGTGGGATGCCGAGGCCGGCGTTCGAGGCGATGCAGCGCGACCGGCGTGACCTTCGTGCAGGCGGCCACGCCGTTCCTCGCCGACCTCGTGCGGGTCGCCGCCGAGCGCGGGGCAGACGCTCGAGGCGCTGAGGACGTTCGTCGCCACCGGCACCGCGATCCCCCGCGAGCTGGCCCGCGCAGGCGCGCGCGGCGCTCGGCGCCGACGTCGGCGGCGCCTTCGGCACGACCGAGAGCTGCCTGGGCGCGGCGTTCGTGCCCGGCGAGGATCCCGGACCGCGCCTGGAGCACCGACGGGCGCGCGCTCGAGGGGATCACGCTGCGCATCACCGACGACGACGGCAACGCCCTGCCGGCCGGCGAGGAGGGCAACTTCGAGGTGCTGACGCCGACGCTGTTCGAGGGCTACCTGAACCGCCCCGAGCTGACCGCCGCAGGCGCTCACCGCCGACGGTTATTACCGCACCGGCGACCTCGCGCGGATCGACGCCGAGGGCTACCTGAAGATCACCGGCCGCGTGAAGGACGTGATCAACCGCGGCGGCGAGAAGGTGCCGGTGGTCGAGGTCGAGCAGGTGCTCTACGCGCACCCGGCGGTGCGCGAGGTCGCGATCGTGGCGATGCCCGACGAGCGCCTGGGCGAGCGCGCCTGCGCGTTCGTCGTGCTGCAACGACGGCGGCGAGCTCGACTTCGAGGAGATGCAGCGCCATCTCGACGACCAGCGCGTGTCCAAGCCCTACTGGCCGGAGCGGCTGGAGATCGTCGAGCAGCTCCCGTACACGCCATCCGGCAAGATTCAGAAGTTCGTGCTGCGCGACGTGATCGCAGCTCAGATGCACAGAAAGGCAATTTCCCGATGACCACAGCGCCGCCTGATCGACGCCGAGCCCACCCCGGTCGACGAGGCCGAGTTCGCGGCGCTGAAGGCGGAGATCCGCGACTACGTCGAGAACGAGGGCGAGCGCTGGACCGAGCTGATCGAGGCCGAGCGCACGGGTCCCGACCGAGCTCTGGGACGAGCTGCGTGAGCGCGGCTACCTGCGCCTGGCCGCGCCGCAGTCGCTGGGCGGACGCGGCCTGCCGTTCGCGCGCTACCTCGAGCTGATCGAGCTGTTCTCGCGCCCGCACGCCTCGCTGCGGATGATCGTGCACGTCACCAACGGGCTGTGGCGGGCGATGCTGCCGCTACGCCAACGAGGAGCAGATCGAGCGCTTCGTCCGGCCGCAGGTCGCGACCGAGATCACGGTCGCGTTCACGCTGACCGAGCCCAACGCCGGCACCGGCGCCGACATCAAGTGCTCGGTCACGCGCGAGGGCGACACCTACTACCTGAGCGGCCAGAAGCACCTGATCACCTTCGGCTGCATCTCCGACTACCTGCTGCTGTTCGCGCGCCTCGAGGGCACGCGCGGCGCCGACGGCACGGTCGCGCTGATGGTGCCCGCCCACGGCGAGGGCATCCAGAACAACCTGATGCCCGAGTCGATGGGCGTGATCGGGACCGACCACGCCCACCTGATCTTCGACCGCGCGCCGGTGCCGGTGGCCAACCGGCTGGGCGAGGAGGGCGAGGGCCTCGACGTCGCGCTCGGCGGCTTCCTGGTGCCGAGCCGGATCTCGGTGGCGATGACCTGCGTCGGCCTGGCCGGCAGGGCGCTCGACCTGGCCGTCGCGCACTCCAAGCAGCGCGAGACCTTCGGCAAGCCGATCGCCTCGCGCCAGGCGATCGCCTTCCGGCTGGCGGAGATGGCCGCCGACCTCGAGGCCGCGCGGCAGCTGACGCTGTACGCCGCGTCGACCTGGGAGGCCACCCACGACGCCGCCGCCGAGTCATCGATGGCGAAGCTGTTCGCCTCGGAGATGCTGCAGCGCGTGACCGACGGCGCGCTTCAGGTGTTCGGCGGCATCGGCTACTTCAAGAGCCCGATCGAGCGGGTCTACCGCGACGCCCGCGCCCAGCGCTTCGAGGAGGGCACGGTCGAGGTGCAGAAGCAGACGATCGCCCGCGAACTGCTGCGCGTAGAGCACGTGCTCGAGCACGTCTGGCAGCCGGGGCGGATCGGCCCGCTCGAGCTTCCGCATCGGATCGTGATGGGCTCGATGCACCTCGGGCTCGAGTCGATCGATCCCGACGGCGAGCATGCTCGCCGCGTTCTACGCCGAGCGCGCCGCCGGCGGCGCCGGGCTGATCGTGACCGGCGGCTCGGCGGTCAGCCGCGTCGGCGCCGGCGGCGTCAGCTACAGCTTCATCAACGAGGACGCCGAGGCGGCGAAGCTCGCGGCGATCCCCGCGGCGGTGCACGCCGCCGGCGGGCGCGTGCTGCTGCAGCTCTTCCACGCCGGGCGCTACGCCTTCGAGAAGTCGTTCGGCCTGCAGCCGGTCGCGCCCTCGGCCGTGTTCTCGCCCTACAGCCGCTGCGAGCCGCGCGCGCTGAGCGAGGACGAGATCCTCGAGACGATCGATGACTTCGCGCGCGGGGCCGCGCGGGCGCGCGAGCTCGGCTTCGACGGTGTCGAGATCATGGGCTCGGAGGGCTACCTGCTCAGCCAGTTCATGGCGCCCGCGACCAACCTGCGCGAGGACGACTGGGGCGGCGACCTGGAGCGGCGCATGCGCTTCCCGCTGGCGGTCGCCGCGGCCGTGCGCGAGGCGGTCGGGACCGGACGGCGCCGTCGTGTACCGGATCTCCGGCGCCGACCTGGTGCCCGGCGGGGCGTCGGTCGAGGACGTGGTCGCGCTGGCAAGTCGGCTGGCCAGCGGGCCGGCCGACGCACTGAACGTCGGGATCGGATGGCACGAGTCGCGCGTGCCCGACCGTGCAGTCGGGCGTGCCGCACGGGGCGTGGGCGCCGTGGGCGCGCGGCGGTGCGGGCGGCGGTGGACGTGCCGGTGATCGCGTCGAACCGCGTCAACACGGCGGCGCTGGCGGACGCGCTCGTGGCGCGACGGGGCTCGCCGACTTCGTGTCGATGGCGCGGCCGTTCCTGGCCGACCCGCTGTTCGTGCGCAAGAGCCGCGATCGGCCGCGGCGGCGGGTGAACGTCTGCATCGCCTGCAACCAGTGCATCGACCAGTCGATCTTCGACCGGCGGGTGTCGTGTGCGGTGAACCCGCGCGCGGGCTACGAGACTGGAGCCGTGGTCGGTCGGACGGCGACGGCAGCGCGGGTCGCGGTCGTGGGCGGCGGGCCGGCGGGCATGGAGGCGGCGCGGTCGCTGGCGGCGAGCGGGCTTCGCCGTGACGCTGTTCGAGGCGGCCGATGCAGCTCGGGGGACAGTTCCGGATGGCCTGCCGGATCCCGGGCAAGGAGGACTTCGCGCTGACCGGCCGCTACTTCGAGGAGGAGCTGGCGCGGCTGGGCGTCGAGCTCGGGCTGGGCCGGCGGGTCGGCGTGGATGAGCTGGAGGCGTTTGACGCGGTGGTCGTCGCGACCGGCGTGGTGCCGCGCCGCGTGCCGCTGCCGGGGGCCGAGCTGCCGCACGTGCTCAGCTACGCGGAGCTGCTGCTGGCCGAGGATCCGCTGGCGTTGGTCGGTGAGCGGGTGGCGATCATCGGCGCGCGGCGGGATCGGGACCGATGTCGCGCACATGCTCGTCCGAGCACGACGGCGTTCTACGAGCGCTACGGGCTCGAGCCGCCGGCTGGCGTTCCGGAAGCTGTGGACGAAATGTGCAGATTCCGGCACAGAATCGCCTCGATCTCCGCGAGCTATGCCGCGCTGCCGAGCCAGATCACGCTGATGCGGCGCGCCGGGCGGATCGGTGACGGCGTCGGCGCCTCCACGCGCTGGGTCGTGGTGCAGGAGCTGCAGCAGGCCGGCGTCGAGCTGCTGACCGGCGTCGAGTACGCGCGGATCGAGCCGGACGCGGTGGTCGTGCGCGCTCGACGGGGCGCGAGCGGCGGATCGAGGCCGACACGGTGGTGATCGCCGCCGGGCAGGAGCCGGAACGCTGGCTGGCCGACGCGCTCGCCGCACGCGGACAGGCGCACGTGGTCGATCGGCGGTGCGGCCGGCGCCGAGCGCCTGGACGCCGGCCGCGCCTTCCGTGAAGGGTTCGGCGCGCCGGCGGCGGTGGCGCAGGTGCTGGCGACGGCCTGAGGGTCACCACCCCCATCCGGCGGTTTCCGGCCGCGCCGGGAGAGACCGCGGTACCAGTCCTGTTCGCTAGCATCGTGCCGCAGGGCGGGATAGCTCAGCTGGTAGAGCACACGACTGAAAATCGTGGTGTCCCCGGTTCAAGTCCGGGTCTCGCCATAGGCAGAAATGCCTGCCAAAGAGCCTCTCTAGCTGAACTCGCCAACGTCAGCCGGAGAGGCTTCTGTCACTTCGCCGGGGCTCAAGCGAGGCCTTGGTGACGCCAAATCAGATTTATCTGATATTGTCTTTGGGTGACTCGGATGACGGCAACCGACGCAGCCCGAAGCTTTTCGGACGTGCTCAACAGGGTCGCCGGCGGGGAGGAGATCGAGATAACGCGAAGCGGCGCGTCCGTCGCGGTGATCTCGCCACCGAAGTCCAAGCTGATCTCAGCCTCCAGGTTCCGGGAGCTCATCGCCACCGCACCGCAACCTGACTCCGGGTTTGCAGACGACATCCGCGCAGCGCGAGAGTCCGCCACAGCGCCTGAGGACCCGTGGCCGTCCTGATCGATACCGGACTGCTGGTCGACCTCGAACGCGGCGTTACCAATCCCGACGTAGAGCGCGCTATCGGCGAAGAGGATCGCGCCATTAGCGTGATCACCGTAAGTGAGCTTCTACACGGCGTTCACCGGGCGAAGGGTGCCCAGCGCGCACGGCGCAGCGCATTCGTCGAACACCTCCTGGCCGGGATGCGAGCGATCGAGATCACCGAGCAGATCGCGCGCGTGCACGCTGAGATCTGGGCCCAGTTAGCCGCCACAGGCGAGGTCATCGGAGCGCATGACCTGTGGATCGCAGCCACGGCGGTGGCACACGGGATGGGCCTGGCCAGCGGCAACACCCGCGAATTCAAACGCGTGCCAGGCCTACGTCTGATCGAACCGGCGGCTTAGACCGTCGGACCGGGCCGCTTAGAGCGTCGGTCCGCCAGACGGCGAGTCGAGCCATCGGGGCCGGCTGGCCCCAATGGCTCGGGCCGGATGGCTAGACCTGAACTACGAACGCGGCGGCGCGGGCCCTTGGGGCCCTGCTCAGCCTCGTAGCTGACCTTGGCGCCTTCGGGCAGCGACTTGTAGCCGTCGCCCTGGATCGCCGAGTGATGAACGAACAGGTCCTTACCGGCGTCGTCGGGGGTAATGAAGCCAAACCCCTTCTCGTCGCTGAACCACTTCACGGTTCCTGTGGGCATATGTGTGTACCTCCGGTTGTGTGCTGGGCGAAACACGGAGGCGCTGACGAGCAACGAACGGGGTGACGCAAGCACAGCTTTACCGTCGAGCAGGGCGCCCGACTTGCCTTAAGCGTAGCGCACAGCCGGCCCCGGGTCTAATACCGCCTCGGCTTCTTGGGCGGGAGGGGCGGTACACGGGGGGTACTTCGTGCGCTCGGCGGCGGTCATCTCTCGAATGATCAGCCGGCCCTCGGCGACCTGCTCGCGGATCATCTCGAGCTTCAGGACCCGCTGCTCCTCGGCCCGTTCACGTGTGGTTTTCATAGGCTGCTCGCCCGTCGGGTCGCAGGGACGTGACGCTCATGGGCTCGCGCGTGACGCTCATGGGCGGGGCTGGCGCTGGGCGCTCATAGGCTCGCGCTGGGGCTCAACTCTGATTCTGATGCGCCCTCGAGGCCTTCCGCGTCCTCGAGGTCTTCCGATGCCTCGGTGTCAGACTCGACCGGCTCGCTCGGATCGAGCTGCGCCTGCTTCCTGATCTGCTTCCTGGCCGCTTTTTCCGCGCGCCGCTCACGCAGCCCCGCCTCGCGCTGGAGCTTCGACCACGTCGTCTTTGGCTTGCCGCTTGATCCCATGCTGTTGTCCTCCAAGGGGGGGAATCGTCAGGCGCGTCGGCGACGAGCGAGAGACTCAGATTGTGCGTTGTAGCCAGCCGTCCGGCTGTCCGCGACCTGCCAACTGCCAGCTCAGCGCGAACGACGTCAAAAGGGGACGAACTGAGCGACCCGCGGGCGCTGCAGTCGCAGCCGAGCAAACGCGGGGTCCAGACTCAAGTGTAACCCATCGATTCCAGAGCACGTCCGCGTAGACTGCGGCCGGTGTCGCCGCAAGTAAGGACAGGGGGATGGTGCCCGACCGTCGGTGGGATCGCCGCGTTTGACCGACGCGTCGCCTACCGCAAGCTGCTCGGCGTGTCTCGTCTGCGTGCTCGGACGGCCAAGCCCACAGACACCGAACCGGCCAAGACGCTGGTGGCCAAGCTGGCCGATGGCCCGCTGTCGGGTTCCACGCGAGAGATCACGGCGGTCGAAGGGCGCCCTCCCAAGACGCTCGACATCGACGTCGGCGATCGGAGAGTCCGCTACTGCCTGGCCGAGTGGGAGCAGACTGGACACTCCGCGACCTACGGGTTCCTCTACGACGTGTGAGCCGTATGAAACGCCCTGGACCCACGGGGCGGCCGCTGCGGTCCGCGGATAGGCGTCTGTTACGCTCGCTCGTGCGTTCTGTGAGTTCATGCTCTTCTCGCTCCCAGGGCGACTATTTCAGCCAGGAGAGCAGAGAGGCGGATGGCCATGGCCACCGCAACAAGCGCCGTTAGCTCGATGTACTCGGCACCAGCTTCCTTCGATGGGAGCCGAGGATGATCTGCGCCTGCTGTCCCGAGTGCCGGTTGCGCTGCAGCCGCGAGGTCAGTTTGTACCTCGACGGTTGCCCAGCCTGTGGCCAGCCATTGCAGCTCGTGTCCAGCCTCCAGGAGGTCGTCGGCTTTCGCCTGATCGAGCTCAACGGCTCGCCCAGCGCCTCCCCGGCTGCCGCGGCGGCGGCCATCGCACTCCCGACACGCGATCCGACCGGAGGTCGACCGTGACCGTTCTACAGCGCCTCAAACCCAGTTCATATGACGATCGCTGACCGCGAGCGCCTACTCAGGCGGATCCGGCAGATGGGCCGCTCCGCTGCTGCGCCCGAGCCCTCCCCCGAGCCCTCCAGCAGCGGTGCCGAAGATCCCCCACCCGATCGCACCCAGGCGCTCGAGACGCGGGTCGCGCACTTGGAGCAACTGCTCGAGGGCCTCCAAGACGCGGTGCACCGAGAGTTCGAACGGCATGCCGCACTGATCGCCGGGCTCGAGGCCAGCGTCGAGCCCTCCGCGATGACCGCTGCCCTCGCGGAGGACGCCCGGCGGCGCGGCCTGTGATCTGACTCGGCACACGCCGACGCGACAGGCCAGTCGGGCTGCGACAGGCCGGTCAGCGAGCGGTCAGAGGCGTTCCCACATCCGGCGGTTGGCGATCTGCACCTTTTCCCGCGCGGTGCGCTTGATTCGAGCTTCCTTCTGCGCCTGCTCGTTGCGCCGTGCGATCTCCTTCGTCACGTCAGCAAAGCTCGTCGTGCTCGACGCTGAACGCTTGGGATCATTCTGCCGCTCGGCCATAAGCATGCTCCGTTCCTATCGCTCCCAAAAGGGCTGTCCACGGGAGAATGTGAGAGCAGGACACTCGGCTGTGGTACCGCAGGTCCACTCTAGCGCCTCACTCTGACTGCGCGCCTTCTGCGCTGCGGTCAAGCGGGACGGCGAACGTGCCGATTCAGGTGTTATGGCGGGACCGGCGACGAGCCCACTCTTCAGGGGCTGCGCGTTTGCCGCGTTGGGCCTCGGGGTGGCCTTCGAAGTCGTGCGCGCGGCCACCGACGTAGGCGGCCCGGGTCTGGACTCGTTCACCCAGAACTGGGTTTACCAGGGCATCGAGTTCGTCGCGCTGGCTCTTTGCGTTCTGCGGGTGATTCGGCGCCGTGAGCAGCGCCTGGCCTGGACACTGATGTCCGTGTCGCTGGCGTTCTGGACGGCGGGCGATCTGACCTGGTCGGTCGTGGCTGGACCATGTCGCCCACCCGCCTGATCCGTCGGTGGCGGACATCTTTTACCTGCTGATGTACCCGGCGATGTACGGCTCGCTGATGGCTCTGCTCCGGTCGAGCATGCGCCGGGCTATATCAGCGCAGTGGCTCGACGGTGGTGTCGTGGCGCTGGCCGTGGGCGCGGTCGCCGCGGCGCTGGTCTTCGGCGACATCCTGCGGACGACTACGGGTCACTTCGCTGCAGACGCGGTCAATCTGGCTTATCCCGTCATGGACTTCATCCTGCTGATGTTCGTCGGCATGGCCTGCGTGTTGGCCGGTCGCCGCGGCGGTCGTGAGTGGCTGGCGCTGGGTGTCGGTGTGTCACTCATAGCGGTCGCCGACATCCTCTACGCCGAGCAATCAGCGGGGGGCGTCTTCTTCTCGACCAATTGGGTCAATGTCCTCTACCTGACGTCATTCTCGGTGCTGGCCCTCACCGCCTGGTTGCCCTCGAGCTCGCCCTCGAACGTGTCCGCGAGCCCCAGGCGCGATGCCGAGGCCAATAGCCGGGACACGGTGCTGCTGACCTTCATCGCTGCCGCGATCGCGCTGGCCATGCTCGTGTTCGCCGCGTTCACAGCCGTCACTCCGCTGGCCGTGGCCCTGGCTGCCGGGGCCGTCGCCCTGGGCACGGTTCGCTCAGCGCTGACCTATCGCGAAAACGCCCGGATTCTGCGAGCCACCCGCCTTCAGGCCGTGACGGACGCGCTCACCGGACTGGGAAACCGCCGGCAGCTGCTCGTCGATCTGGAGGAAGTCTGCCTCAACGCTCGACCGGCGACGCTGGCCTTCTTCGACCTGAATGGTTTCAAGCGCTACAACGACGCGTACGGACACGGCGCCGGTGACGCGCTTCTGGTCCGGCTGGCCGGGGCGCTGCGCCTGGTGGCTGCCGGCCACGGCTCGGCCTACCGGCTCGGCGGCGACGAGTTCTGCCTGCTGCTCGATCGGCACGTCCCGGCTCACGATCAACTCCTGGCCGCGGCCAGATCGGCGCTGGGCCAGCGCGGAGCGGGCTTCGACGTCACCACATCGGTGGGGTCCACGCTGATCCCCGACGAGGCAGCCAGCGCCGACGAGGCCCTGCGGCTGGCGGACGAGCGCATGTACGCCGACAAGGGTCGCACCGAGCGCTCTCCGGTGCGTGACGTGCTCATGCAGTTGCTCGACCGAGCGCACGCCCGGACTTTCGGACCACTCGAGCGGCGTGACCGCCATAGTCGCCCGGGTCGCCGCCCAGTTCGCACTGGGGGCAGAAAGCCTGGACGAAACGCTGCGGGCTGCCGAGCTCCATGACATCGGCAAGCTGGCCATCCCGGACGCCATCCTGAATAAGCCCGGACCGCTGGACGACACCGAGTGGGCGTTCATGAAGCAGCACCCGGTCATCGGTCAGCGCATACTCGACGCCGCCGCTGCCCTGGCACCGGTCGGAATGATCGTCCGGGCCTCGCACGAACGCTGGGACGGCGGCGGATACCCCGACGGTCTCGGCGGCGAGGAGATCCCGCTGGGCGCACGCATCATTGCCGTGTGCGACGCCTACGACGCGATGGTGTCCGATCGCTGTTACCAGCGTGGTCGCAGCCCCGAGGCGGCACTGGCCGAGCTTCGACGCCATGCGGGCACCCAGTTTGACGCAGCGGTGGTGCAGGCCCTCGAGCGTTCCTTCCAGGCGGTTTCCGGCATCCCGGAGGCGTTTCGGGCGGCCGGGCCAATAGCCGTGGCCCGTGCCTCCGATGGCAACACGGTTTGACACCTAATTGACATAACCCTGGAGCCATGTCTACCGTGCCGCCCTTCCCGGATAGGACGCTGGGGCGAGCGACCTGAGGGGGTTACGGCGACGTCCGTAGTGCCACCCGCGCACGGAGGTGCGGCGCCGGCTACGGCCGGCGCCGGTCGCCCGATATTCCCACAGGCGAGACGCTCAGCTGACCGCGACACGCTCAGCTGACCGGTTGCCGCCGCGATCTGGTCGACGAGGGCCGGCTTCAACTAGCCTCCGCGCCGATGAGTGACGCGATCGAGGTCGAGGCCGGCGGACGAGTGGTGCGGATCAGCAATCCGGATCGCGTCTACTTTCCGGCCCGGGGCGAGACCAAGCTCGACCTGGTCAACTACTACCTGAGCGTCGGCGACGGGATCGTCCGCGCGTTGCGCGAGCGTCCCTGCATGTTGCACCGCTTCCCCACCGGCGTCGCTGGCGAGAAGGTCCATCAGAAGCGCTTGCCCAAGGGTGCGCCTGACTGGGTGCAGACGGTCGAGATCTACTTCCCGCGATTCGGCCGCACCGCCGATGAACTGTGTGTGACCGAGGTCGGCAGCGTCATCTGGGCCGTGCAGATGTCGACCGTCGAGTTTCACCCGTGGAACTCACGCCGCGCCGACGTCGAGAAGCCGGATGAATGGAGAATCGACATCGACCCGATGCCGAGCTGCCCGCCTGACCGCGTCAAACGCGTGGCGAAGGTCGCGCACGAGCTGCTCGACGAGCTCGGCGCCACCGGCTTCCTCAAGACCAGCGGCGGTAACGGTCTCCACGTCTACGTTCGGATCCCGCCGCGCTGGAGCTTCGGTGAGCTGCGCCGCGCGGCACTCGCGTTCGCCCGCGCGGTGGAGCGCCGCGCGCCCGAGGATGCGACCACGGTCTGGTGGCGCAAGGACCGCGACCCGAGCAAGGTGTTTGTCGACTTCAACCAGAACGCGCGCGACCACACGATCGCGTCCGCCTACTCCGTCAGGGGCGTACCGGAGGCCCGCGTCTCCACGCCCATCAGCTGGGACGAGCTCGACGCGATCGACCCGGCGCAGTTCACGATCGCCACCGTGCCCGAGCGGTTCGCCCAACTGGGTGACCTGCATGCGGGAATCGACGAGACCAGCTTCGACATCTCAGAACTGATCGAGTGGGCCGACCGTGATGGGCTCGAGGAACCCCCGGACTCATCCTGACCAGTTAGCTTGTCCTGAACCCGTTCTGATCGAAGGAGCCCATGCCCTACGTCGTCGACTTTGTCAACGTGTCCACCGTCGGCCTGGAATCGAGTCCGGTCGCCGAGGCTCTCGCCGGATTGCGCGCCAACGAGGCGCGGTACTGGAAGAACAAGTACGACCACACGTTCACCGTCAGCCCGGTCAGCGAAGCGCCGCAGGCGCTCGAACGGATGAACCACATCCTGGCCACCGAGCGTGACCTGCATATTGCCTCGACGCCGCTGGAGGCGACCGACTTCGAGGTCGGCGGCCTGCACATGACCTACGTGTTCTACGAGTCCGGCCTCGTCATCAACGTTATGTACGCGGTCGAGGCGGGCGGCAAGCGCGCCGTCGGCTTCAAGCTCTCGCAGGGCATGGAGATCCCGGAGGAACTGGCCACGGCGGGGTTCAAGTTCGCGCGCCAGCGCTCGAAACTGGCCGGGGAGATCCGCGGGTCGTTCTTCGTGATCAAGGGCGAGCACTGACCCGAGCCAGACGGACCCCCCGCGAATCGCGCCGGCTCGCGCAGCCGGCTCAGGCAGCCGGCTCAGGCAGCCGGCAGCTGCCGCCTCAGGCAGCCGGCGGCTGCTCGATTCGGATCAGGTTGCCCGACGGATCGCGCACGGCGCCATCGCGCACACCCCACGGCTGATCGGCCGGCTCTTGGACGATCTCGGCACCGCCACTGCGCAGGTGCTGAAAAGTCGAGTTGAGGTCCTCGGCCTGCAGGTGAACGCCGTATAACGCCCCCTTGGCGATCATGGCGGCCACCGCGTCAGTGTCCTCGGGGCTGCCGTTGACAAAGTTGGTCAGCACGATCGAGACATCCGGCTGCGCGGTCGAGCCAACGGTGATCCAGCGAAATGCGTCGCGGGCGACGTCGTTGCGCACCTCCATACCGAGGCTGTCGCGGTAGAAGGCGAGCGCCTCGTCCGGATCGTTGACCAGGACGAAGCAGGTGGAGAGCTTGAGGTTCATGCCGCAAGCCTAGGCAGCCAGCTGCGCTCCCGCTTCTCGAATCCTGCTCGGTTTGCGGACGGGCCGGGTCAGATCCCGAGCTATGCAACCAGACAGCCGCGCGATCTCCCGGTGGTCACCCGCCCGGTAGGCCGTGGGTGTCTGGCCGACGATGCTCGTGAAGCTCGCGCTGAACGATCCGAGTGAGGCGCACCCGACCTCGAGGCACACCTCGGTCACGGATAGCTCGCCCTCCCGCAGCAGCGCCTTGGCCCGCTCGATGCGGCGGGTCATGAGATACGAGTAGGGGGTTTCGCCGTAGGCGGCCCGGAACTGCCTGGAGAAGTGCGCCGTGGACATGAGCGCCGCGCGGGCGAGCGCGGCCACGTCGAGCCGACGCGGGTACTCGCGGTCCATCAGATCCCGGGCACGGCGCAGCAGAACGAGGTTCTCGATCTCCTCCGGCGTCACAGCGTCAGCTTATGCGGTTTCCGCTTCTCGACGCGGGGGCATCTGCTTGAGCGTATGAGTGAGAAGAAGGCCGCGATCCTTGATATCGACGGGACGCTGGTGGACACCAACTACCAGCACGCCGTGGCCTGGTACATGGCGTTTCGCCAGCACGACGTCGCCCTGCCGGTGTGGCGAATCCACCGCCACCTGGGCATGGGCGGCGACCACCTGGTCGCCGCGCTGGCCGGAGACGACTTTGACCGGGAATCGGGCGACTCCGTGCGCGCCGCCCACGACGCGCTGTATCTGGCCTCGATCCAGTCCGTGTCCGTGCTCGACGGGGCCCGCGAGCTGATCGTCGATCTCAAGCGGCGCGGTCACCCAGTCGTGCTGGCCTCCTCGGCCAAGGCCCAGGAGGCCGACCACTACCTGGACCTGCTCGACGCGCGCGATCTGGTCGACGCCTGGACCACCTCAGAGGATGTGGAGAGGACCAAGCCGAGTCCCGACCTGGTCACGGCCGCCCTGGCCAAGCTCGGCCGCGAGGACGGCGTAATGGTCGGCGACACCCCATGGGACGTCCAAGCCGCGGAGAAGGTGAACGTGCCCACCGTGGCCGTGCGGACCGGTGGATTCTCGACCGAGGAACTGCGCGAGGCCGGCGCCGCGAACGTCTTTGAGTCGATCGACGAGCTGCGCGAGCGGCTCGTCGAGACCCCCCTCGCCTGATTCACCCGCCCGTTGCCACCGCGGGCCAGGCCCACACCGCGGGCCAGGCCCACCCGCGGGCCGGGCCCACCCCGCGGGCCAGGCCCAGGGACACGCTCGCGCTAACATACTTGACAGAAGGCGACTTAGATTTTATTCTGCTACAAGCATCATCAACCAACCCCTCACCAGGAGGTTTTCCATGGCACTCATCCGCTGGGAGCCGGCTGCTGAGCTGAACACGATTCAGACTGAGATGAACCGGCTCTTCAATTCCCTCTTCGATACGCCCACCCGCCCGGCCACCGTCGGCAGCACGCGCCGCTGGATTCCGGCGATGGATCTGGTGGAGGAGGGCGACCACTATGTCCTGCGGGCCGATCTTCCCGGCCTCTCCGAGCAGGACGTCCACATCGAGCTCGAGTCCGACGTGCTGACGATCTCCGGCGAGCGCCAGGCCGACCGCGCCGAGGAGAAGGGCGGATACCGCCGCGTTGAGCGCGCCTACGGCAGCTTCTCCCGGTCACTGACCCTGCCCGAGGGCATCGATCCGGCAGCGGTCCACGCGCAATTCGAGCGCGGTGTACTGGAGATACGGATCCCCAAGCCCGAGCAGATCAAGCCGCGCAAGGTGACTATCGCGGTCGGCGCCGGCGCCGCCAGCGATGCCCAGCCCGAGATCGTCGAGGGCGCAGCCAGCCCGAGCCACGACGCCGCGTCCCAGACGACCGAGCCAACCGGCGTGGCCTAGCTCACAGGACTCCCAGGCCGGGCCGGCAGGCGTTGCGTAACTGCGCGGGCCTCCGAGCTCTGACCTGAGACCCCGAGCCCGGCGGCTCGGAACCCAGGGGCCGCGACCGCCCGGTCGCGGCCCCTCCCGTTTAGGGCTGCGCCGAGCCCGCCGGGTAAACTTCGCTTAAGGCCCGGTGCAGATGGATTGCGCGCTTATCACATCCTGCCGCTATGTTTGTCAGCGATTTTTTCCGTGGCGGGAGCTGCGGCTGAGGGCGCATCGGGCAGACGCACCGTGTGTGATTCCAGCCTCAAAACGGCACCGGCTCGTTTTTGACGACTCAAAGGAGTTTCCTTGCGCATCTTGATTCTGGGTGGAGACGGCTTCTGTGGTTGGCCGACAACCCTGCATCTCTCGGCCCAGGGCCACGAGGTCGCCATCGTCGACAACCTCGCCCGACGGAATATGGACATTGAGCTCGAGGCCGAGTCGCTCACGCCGATCTCCCCGCTCGGGACTCGGCTGGCCGCGTGGCAGGAGGCGACCGGACACGAGATCCCCTTCCACCACCTCGACGTCTCCGAGAACTACGCCCGGCTGTTGCAGCTGTACCGCGAGTTCCGCCCCGACGCCGTGGTGCATTTCGCCGAGCAGCGTGCCGCGCCGTACTCGATGAAGGACGCCGACCACAAGCGCTACACCGTGGATAACAACGTCAACGCCACCCACAACGTGCTGGCGGCGGCGGTCGAGTCCGAACTCGACCTCCATGTCGTGCACCTCGGCACGATGGGCGTCTACGGCTACGGCACCGCCGGCATGCAGATCCCGGAGGGCTACCTGCCGATCAAGGTCGAGACCGACGACGGTACCCAGATCGAGCAGGAGATCCTGTATCCGGCCAACCCGGGCAGCATCTACCACATGACCAAGACCCTGGACCAGCTGATGTTCGCCTACTACGCAAAGAACGATCAGGTCCGCATCACGGACCTGCACCAGGGCATCGTGTGGGGAACGCAGACCAAGGAAACCCGTCTGGATCCGCGCCTGATCAACCGCTTCGACTACGACGGCGACTTCGGCACGGTGCTCAACCGCTTCCTCATGCAGGCTGCCGTCAACTATCCGCTGACCGTTCACGGCACCGGCGGCCAGACCCGCGCCTTCATCCACATCCAGGACACGGTGCGCTGCATCCAGCTGGCCATCGAGAACCCGCCGGCACGCGGCGAGCGCGTCCAGGTGTTCAACCAGATGACGGAGACCCACCGTGTCCGTGACCTGGCCAAGCTGGTCGCCGAGCTGACCGGCGCGGAGATCGACTACGTCGATAACCCCCGCAAGGAGGACGCGGAGAACGATCTGTTCGTGGCCAACGACAACTTCCTCGAACTCGGCCTCAAGCCGACGACCCTGCGCGATGACCTGCTGGGCGAGGTGACCGAGATCGCCCGGGCCTATGCCAGCCGCTGCGACACCTCCAAGATCCCCTGCACCTCCAAGTGGATCCAGCGCCAGCCGGTCGCCGGGTAACCGAGACCTTTCCGTCCGGCCGCTCGCCCCGCTGGGCGGCGGCCGGTCAATAGCGCCGTCCCACTCGGCCGCTGGCCTGATTCAGGAGGCCGCGACCGAGAACACCGGCGGCAGCCGTGTGGCGGCCGTGCTCCAGGTGGCTCCGGCGTCGCTCGATCCGAAGACGTCGCCCGAGGTGGCACCGAAGTAGAGCTGGAGCCCGTGACCCTGACCGGTGCTGGTGAACGCCTGGCGCAGCACCGTGAGGTAGGCGTGCTCGGCGGGCAGGCCATCGCCCCGAGGCGACCAGCTCGAGCCGCCGTCGCGGGTCTCATAGACGCGCACCCGACCCTCGGGCATGACGCGGTCCATGTCGGCGACCAGGGGGATAACGTAGGCGCTGTCCGCGTCGGCCGGATCGACCTTGAGCGGAAACCCGAAGTCGGACGGGAGCCCCGCACCGATCTCTCCCCAGCTCTCGCCGGCATCGTCGGAGCGGTAGACGCCGCCGTGGAACTGCATGAACATGCGCTCCGGCCGGCTGGGTGAACGCTCGACGTGATGCACGCACAGGGCGGTCGTCTCCGGGTCGATGTCCGCCTCGGGCAGATAGCGCGGGGTGAGGCCGCGGTTGCCGCGCCGCCAGCTGCGCCCGCCGTCCTCGGTGAGCCATATGCCGGCGGCCGAGATGGCCACGGCCAGGCGGTCCGGGTCTCCGGGCCAGGTGCTGATCGAGTGCAGGCACAGACCCCCGCCGCCGGGCTGCCACTCGGGCCGCGAGGGCTGGTTCCAGAGACCCTGGTTGATCTCCCAGCTGGCGCCACCGTCATGGCTCTCGAACAGCACGCCGGGATCAGCGCCCATGTAGAGCGTCCCCGGGGCCTCGCCGGCGGCGATCACCCATATGCGCTCGAGCGCCTGATCTCCACCCGCGGGCAGTTCCACCCCCTACCGCCTGCTCCCAGTCCGAGCCGGCGTCGGCGTCGGTGTAGAACAGCTTCGGGCCGTAGAAGGGCGAGGTGACAGCGGCGAAGAGCCGGCCGGTGCGAGGATCGCGCAGCGCGTAATCGACGGGCTGACCGGCGAACGCCCGGGCGCCGACGGCAAAACCGGCGGAGCCGTTTTCGGCTTCGCCCTCCAACAGAAACAGCCCCTTCTTGGTCCCGACGACGAGTTCCGTCACCTTCACCCTCCCGTAATCGCAGGTATCACGTCCACGCGGGCGCCGGCCGGAACCGCCGTCTGCTCAGCCCCGCGCTCGCCGTTGACAAACACGTTGATATGACGGCGGATCAGGCCACGCTCGTCCAGGATCCAGCCGCTCGCGTCCGGGTTGGCGTCCTCGAAACCGCGCAGCAGCTCAACGACGGACTCCCCCGGAAGCTCGTGCTCCCCGCGCCCGCCGGCGAGCGCTCGTAACGGACCCCGAACACAGACCACGGCCATGGCGCGATCCTACCCGTCGCAGGCGGCGATGTCAGCCGAGCGGGGCCGGGTGTTTACGCCGCTTCGGACGAGGCGAGGTACAGGGTAAGCAAACGAGGAGTGGCCATGGCCCCGAATAATCTGGAAGAGCAGTTCGTCAAGTATCTGACCGACGCGCACTCGATCGAACACCAGGCGCTGGTGCAGATGCGGGCGGCGCCGAAGCTGGCCTCCGACCCGCGCATCGCCCAGGTCTTCGAGCAGCACCTGGGCGAGACCGAGGGCCATGAGCGCAGCGTCACGGCCCTGCTCGAGCACCATGGAGCCAGCCCGTCAAAGCTCAAGGACATGGTTGGCACACTGACCGGCGCGGGCTTCGGAGCTTTCGCCGGCGCCCAGCCGGACACGCCCGGCAAGCTGGTCGTGCACGCCTTCTCCTACGAGCACATGGAGGAGGCGGCCTATCGCCTGCTCGGCCCGCTGGCCGAGCAGGTCGGTGACACCGAGGCGGTGGAAGCCATCAGTGAGATCGAAGGCCAGGAGCGAGCCATGGGCGATCGCCTGGCCGACTGCTTCGACCTCGCCGTGGACGCCGCCCTGCGGGATCTCGGCCCCGGCGATGTGGACGATCAACTCGTGGCGTACCTGACCGACGCCCATGCGATCGAGGCCCAGTCGCTGAAGCTGCTCGAGAGGGGCCCCGCGTTGGCCGGCGTGCCCGCGTTGGCCAGCGTCTATGAGCAGCACCGCCAAGAGTCGCTCGAGCACCAGCGGCTGTTGGAGATCGAGCTCGAGAAACGGGGTGCGTCGCCGTCCAAACTGAAGGATGCCGCGCTGTGGCTCGGCGCGCTGAACTGGGGTGTCTTCTTCCAGGCCCAACCCGACACACCGGCCAAGCTCGCCGCCTTCACCTACGCCTTGGAGCATCTCGAGATCGCCGCCTACGAGCTGTTGCGCCGTGTCGCCCAGCGAGCCGGCGACACGGGTGTTGAGGCCCTGGCCGGACACATCACCGGCGAGGAGCAGGCCGCGGCGGAGAAGATCTGGGACCTGCTCGGCCAGGCCATGGAGGCGTCACTGCAGGAGCAGGGGGTGGCGTCGCCCTGACCTCGGCGATCCACATCGGCTGCTCCGGCTGGGATTACGCCGACTGGCGTGGCCAGTTCTACGCCGAGGGCGAACCCAAGCGCCGCTGGCTCGAGTCCTACGCGCAGCACTTCGACACCGTGGAGGTCAACTCGACCTTCTACCGGCTGGCCCGCCCCGAGGCGGTTCGACGTTGGGTCGAGGCGACTCCGGATGGTTTTCAGTTCGCGGTCAAAGCCAGCCGCTACCTGACCCACATCCGCCGGCTCACCGACTCGGAGGACGGCATCAGGCGCTTTTACGAGCCGCTTACCCCGATGATCGAGGCGGGACGCTTGGGACCGGTGCTCTGGCAGCTGCCCGAGAACTTCCGCCGTGACGAGGCCCGGCTCGGCGCCTGGCTCGATGTCCTGCCACCCGGATGGCACACGATCGAGTTCCGGGACGCGAGCTGGTTCGTGCCCGCCGTGCTGGAGCAGCTGCGCCAGCACGGCGTCGCGCTCACCATCGGCGATCACCCCGCGCGCGCGTTTCAGAGCTACGAGGCGACGGCCGACTGGCGCTTCATCCGCTTTCACTACGGGTCCCGGGGCGTGGCCGGAACTACTCGCCCCGGGAGCTCGACACCTGGGCCGAGCGGATCGATGGCTGGCGGCGCGAGGGGCCGGTCTGGGCGTACTTCAACAACGACTGGCGGGGTTTTGCCCCGCGCAACGCCGCCGGCCTGATCCGGCGTCTGCGAGGTGTTGCCCGCGCCGGCACGGGCAACGGCGGGTTGCGCGGAGCGGCGGCGGGGAAGCGTGCAAACGATGCCTAACCCATTTGACACCATGACCGAACGAATCAGCACGGTGAGCGACCAAATCGACTCCGCAACTGAGAACCTGGGCGCGAGCGCCGCCTTTGAGGGCTACTCGGATACCTACCAGCCGATGGGCGGATACATCGTCCTGGCCACGACGATGAATGTCGGCCTGGCCACCGCCCTGATCGCCGCCAACCGGCGCGGCCGGCTGCCCGAGCAGATCGATACCAAGGACATCATCGTCCTGGGGGTGGCGACCCACAAGATCGCCCGGCTCCTGACCAAGGACTCCGTGAGCAGCTTCATACGGGCGCCGTTCGTACAGCTCGAGGACAAGAGCGGGACGAACTCGATCAAGGAGACGGCGCGCGGGCGTGGTCTGCGGCGCTCGATCGGAGAGCTGCTCTCCTGTCCCGAATGCACCGGCAACTGGGTGGCCGCGGGCCTCGTGGTCGGCGTCATACACGCGCCCCGCGTTACGCGCGTGGTCGCCTCCATTTACACGTCGCTGGCCATCGGGGACCTGCTCCAGTACGTCTATGTCGGCCTGAAAAGCCGCGCCTAGGCGCGCGGCATGGCCGATGGCGAGTTGGAGCAGTGACTTGACGAACCCGCGCCCGACCGCCGAGGCGGCCGCGGCCCACGAGCTGGCCGAGCGGCGTTTCGAGCAACCGTTGATCAGCGCCTTCCTCGACCTGGATCCGGCGCGCTTCGCCACCGGGGGCACCCGCACCACCGAGGTCAACTCGCTGCTCGACCAGGCTCAACAGCGGCTGCAGGCCAAGCCGCTTGAGCCCGCGGAGCGCACGGCACTCGAACAGGACATCCGACGGGTGGGCAGCTACTTGACGGCGGAGCTCGATCCGTCCGGAATCCACGGCGTGGCGGTGTACTGCTCCGGCCGCGAGTCCCTGTTTCAGGCCATCCGACTGCCCCACCCGGTGCACACCGAGATCGTCATCGAGCCGATCCCGAAACTCGAGCCGCTGCTGCCGCCTCCGGAACCGACCTGCGTCTGCGTGGCGTTGGTCAATCGGCGTGACGCCCGCTTCTTTCTGCCCACCGGCGGCAGGTTTCGAGAGCACCCCTTCGACGACGAAGGGATCGAACATGACGTCGATACTCATCTGCGCCGCTCAGCCGCACGCCTGCATGAGTTGTGGCGCAGCCAGAGCTTCGACCGGCTCGTGCTCGGTGGCCCGCACGAGCTGGTCACCCGCTTCACGTTGCAGCTGTCCCCGGACCTCCGAGGTGTTCTGGATGAGGCCGAGATCGGGCTCGACGTGAACACGAGCTCCGCTGCGCAATTGGAAGAGGCACTCGAGCCCCTGCGGCAGCGCTGGCGTCAACTCGCGCAATGGGAGGCCCTGCAGCGGCTGCTCTCGACGCTGACGGTCCGCGATGGAACGGCCGTCGGTCTGGCCGACACGCTGGCGGCGCTCGACCAACGCCAGATCGAAGCCCTGGTGTTGGCGCCACGGGCCGACGCGGAGGGGGGCGAGTGCCCGCAGTGCGGACAGCTCTACGCGGCCGGCCACGGCTCCCTGTGCCCGATCGACGGCACCGAGCTCCGCCGGCTGCGCAGCCTGCGCAGCGCGATGGTGCGCAACGCGGTGCTCCAGGGGGCGGACGTGATCGTGCTGGAGGACTTCGCCGGCCGACCGGAGATCAGCGCCTTTCAGGGCATCGGCGCGATCCTGCGCCACTGACCGTGGTGCGGGTAGGCCAACTTTCAGAGACACACCCTCCATCAGCAAAGGACAGCCATATGAAGGCACTCAGCTGGCACGGCGTACATGACGTCCGCGTCGACACGGTCCCCGACCCCGAGATCCAGGACTCCACCGACGCCATCATCCGCGTCACCTCGAGCGGGATCTGCGGCTCGGACCTGCACCTCTACGAGGTCCTGGGCGCGTTCCTGGATCCGGGGGACATCCTCGGTCACGAGCCCATGGGGATCGTCGAGGCGGTGGGTTCCGACGTGCCCGACCTCAAGCCGGGCGATCGCGTGGTCGTGCCGTTCAACATCGCCTGCGGCCATTGCTTCATGTGCGACTCCGGGCTGATGTCACAGTGCGAGACCACCCAGGTGCACGAGTACGACACCGGGGCCAGCCTGCTGGGCTACACGAAGCTCTACGGCCAGGTGCCGGGCGGCCAGGCGGAGTTCCTGCGGGTGCCCCACGCCGACTTCGGCCCGATCAAGGTGCCCGACGGGCCGCCGGACGACCGCTTCCTGTATCTCTCCGACGTGCTGCCCACCGCGTGGCAGGCCGTGGAGTATGCGAATGTGCCGGACGGCGGCAGCGTCCTCGTGCTCGGGCTCGGTCCGATCGGCGAGATGGCCGGCCGGATCGCGCAGCATCGCGGCGCCGGACAGGTGATGGCGGTCGATCTGGTGCCCGAGCGGCTCGAGCGCGCGCGGGCTCACGGCGTGACCACCTTCGACCTGGAGGCGGAAGGCGACGACCTACCCGAGCGGGTGCGTGAGATCACCGGCGGGCGCGGCCCCGACTCGGTGATCGACGCCGTCGGGATGGAGGCGCACGGCGCACCGGTGGGCAAGATCGCTCAGCGACTGGCCGGGCTGCTCCCCGACGCGGCCGCGCAGAAGCTGATGATGACCGCCGGAGTGGACCGCCTGACCGCCCTGCACCTGGCCATCGAGCTGGTGCGCCGAGGCGGGACAGTGTCGCTCTCAGGCGTGTACGGAGGCGCCATCGACCCGATGCCGCTGATGCAGATGTTCGACAAGCAGATCACCCTGCGGATGGGTCAGGCCAACGTGCGCCGGTGGGTCGATGAGCTGATGCCCTTGCTGTCCGACGGTGACCCGCTGGGGGTGGACGACTTCGCCACCCACCACGTGCCCTTGGACGAGGCGCCGCGGGCCTACGAGATGTTCCAGAAGAAGGAGGACGGAGCGTTCAAGGTCGTGCTGAAACCGTGAGGGCCAACCGCCAACCGGCGGGACGCCGGTCTAAACGCCCGCGTCGCCGACCTTATTCCCCGATAACGGCGTCCTAACGCTCAGATAACAGGCGCGTCGCAACTCTCTCCCAGGCCCCCGTGTTCTATGGGCAGCCGTCACGCACGACGGATGTCACTTTCTGGGAGGGAGTACGACATGCACGCACACCACCACCCCCATCACCGAAAGGCCGCGATCTTCGGGATCGCGGTCATGGTGCTGCTGGCCCTGATGGCGGTGCTGTTGGCGCTGCCCAGTCGCGCGGCCGCCGCACCCCGCCACGACCACGGGCTGACCATCGCCGCGACGCCGGATCCGATCACGGCCGGTGAGGGGGTCCTCATCTACGGCCGGCTGCAGGGGTCCGGCAACGCGAATAAGCGCGTCTGGCTGTTTCACCGCATCAACCCGGCGGCTCGCTTCACGCTCGTGAGCGTCACGCGCACGAACGCCTCCGGGTTCTACGAGTTCGTGCGCGCCGATGGCGTGGTCAAGTCCAACCGCAACTGGTTCGTGCTTGGCCCGGACAACGCCCACAGCCGCACGATCCACGAGTGGGTCTCCGCCAACGTCACGCTGAGCGCCAGCGCACAGAGTGCGACCACCGCTCAGGACGTGACCTTCAGCGGCACGATCTTCCCGGCTCATCCCCACCAGCGCGTGCTGCTGCAGGAGCAGAACAGCACGTCGGGCAACGGCTGGAAGACAATCGCTTCGGGTTACACCAGCGACGCCTCGGCGTTTTCGATCGTGAACCGGTTCCGCTCGGCCGGCAGCTACACCCTGCGCGCCTTCTTCCCGAATGATCCGCGCAACGTCGCCAGCCAGTCGGCCAGCCTCGGCCTGACCGTGCAGCAGCAGCAGAACCCCTCGTTCACCATCAACGGTTCCGCTCCCGCCATCGTCAACGGCCAGACCGTGACGATCACCGGCACGCTGTACGCCGCCGGCTCGACGACCGCCGTCCAATCGGGCGTCGCCGTCACGCTCTACGGTCGGCAGGGCACCGGCCCCGTCCGCGCGCTCCAGAGCACGACCACTGACACCTCGGGCGGTTACTCGTTCACGCAGATGCCGATCCACAACAGCGTGTACGACGTGCGCACGGGCACCGGCAAGCCGGCCAGAACCGCGGGCCTGTATGTCGGCGTCCAGGACGTCGTCACCGCGGCGGCCAGCTCGTCCTCGGTCGCCGTGGGTGACACCGTGAAGGTGACCGGCACGGTCACGCCCGACCATAACGGGCACGTGGTCTATCTCCAGGAGCAGGACTCCGCGGGCCAGTGGGTCGACGTGCAGACCGGCCATGTCAACACCGCATCGCAGTTCCAGTTCGCCGTCACGCCCGGCCAGACCGGCGCGCTGAACCTGCGGGTGCAGATCACCGGCGGCCCGTGGAACGTGGGCGGCGTCTCGGCCACGCTGACCGTGGCGGTGAACGGCGTCGCGGCCGCCCCCGCCTTGCCGCCCGCCTCGTAGCGCCAGTCCGGCCAGCGGCTCGGCCGCTGCCCAAAGGATCCCGCTGGGGCCTCGCGGTCCCAGCGGGATTCGCTGCCGTCGGCCCAGATCCGCTGCCGTCGGCCCAGATCCGCTGCCGTCGCCCAGATTCGCTGCCGTCGCCCCAGGTCCGCTCCCGTCGGCCCAGATCCGCTCCCGTCGGCCCGGATCCGCCGCTGTCGGCCCACGCAGCGCGCGGGGGTAAGGCCCCCTTAGGCGCGGCTGGCTGCGAAATGCCGATGTGCGGGCCTGTCTCTTAGTCGAGTCTCCCTGGCACAGATGCAGGAGATCGAACAGAGGAGCGAGGCATGCACCCCGCAGTCAACTACCAGATCAGTCAGGCCCGGCTCGAGGACCTCCGCCGGGCGGCCGAGAGCCAGCGGAGCCTACCCCGACGCAGCCTCCGGCGATACTTCCTCCGTGCGCGGACGATTGACCAGCAGTCGCTTCGTGGGACGCCGGAGCCAACTGGCGGAGCTCGAGCTTGCCTACCGCGAAGCGCTTGAGAGCGATCCGCGCCTGATCCTCCTGTCAGGGGAATCCGGTGTGGGCAAGACCCGCCTGCTGAGTGAGGTCCGCCCCCGTCTCGAGGGGGCTCTGATACTTCAGGGCCAGTGCCTCGAACAGGGCGAGCTCGAGCTTCCCTACGCCCCGATACTCGGCGCTCTGCGACCGTTGGTGCGAGACCGGCACCCGGCGCTGGCCGAGCTGAGTCCGGGCAGCCGCACGCATCTGGCCAGCCTTCTGCCCAGCCTGGGCTCGCCCGCCGCCGGCGAGGGGGCAAGCGCCGATGGGCAGATGCGGCTGTTCGAGAGCCTGCTCGAGCTGCTGCATCAGCTCAGCGTCAGCCAGCCGCTCGTGCTGGCGCTGGAGGACATGCACTGGGCGGACCGATCGACGCGCGCGTTCGCCGGGTTCCTGGCCCGCAGCCTGATCGACGAGCGCGTCCTGGTGCTGATCAGCTATCGCAGCGACGAGCTGCACCGCCGCCACCCGCTGCGGCCGCTCCTGGCCGAGCTCTCACGCCTGGAATGCGCACGGCTGATCGAGCTCGAGCCCTTTGACCGAGATGAACTGACCGAGGCGCTCACCGACATCCTCGGAGAGACGCCGGCCCAGGACCTGATCGACCGTCTGCTCGCGCGCACCGACGGCAATCCCCTGTACGTGGAGGAGCTGCTGGCGGCCGCGCTCGATGGCCGCGGCGCGACCCCTCAGAGCCTGCGCGACGCCTTCATGCTGCGCATCGAACGCATGAGCGAAGAGGCCGGACGCGCCGCCCGCGCCGTGGCCGTGGGACGGGCGATGGACGAGTCGATGATCGTCCGGCTCACCGGCATCGAGCCGGCGCCGCTGCGCGACGCCCTGCGCGAGGCGATGGCCGAGCACGTGCTGGTGGCCGACCAGCGGGGCCGCTTCGGCTTCCGGCACGCACTCCTGCGCGAAGTGGTCTACGACGACCTGCTCCCGGGCGAACGCAACGCCATGCACCTCGAGCTGGCGCGTGAGCTCGAGCAGACCGGTGAGCTGGCCGGCGCGGAGGACGAGGCCGGGCGAGTGGCCGTGATCGCGACGCATTACGCGGCGGCCGGCGACCAGGCGGCGGCGCTGCGGGCCACCGTCCACGCCGCGCGCGAGGCGCGTCGCGTGCACGCCTACGGAGAGACCGCCGACCTCTACGAGCGCGCCCACGGGCTATGGGCGCGGGTGCCTGACGCCGCTTCGGTGGCGGGCATTGACGAGGTGGAGCTGCTCGAGGCGGCCGCCAACGCCTACGCGCTGAACGGCGACCACCGGCACGGTGAGATGCTGGCCGAGCACGGGATGCGGCTGCTCGACCCCGAGCGCGATCCGGTGCGCTTCGCGCGCCTGCTGGTGCGCCGCGGCCGATCCCGCTGGCGGCTCAATCAGGCCGGCGCGGCCACCGTGGACCTGGAGCGGGCGCTGACGCTGCTCCCTGACGAGCCGAGCGCCGAACGCGCTCGGCTGCTCTCGTGGATCGCCCGCACCCGCTCCCTGCGCGGCCATTACCGCCAGGCGATCAACGAGGGCGAGCGAGCGCGCGCGATGGCGGAGGCAGCCAACCTGCCGGTCATCGTCGGCGAGGTGCTCAACACGTTAGGGATGGCGAAGATCGCGCTGGGCGAGGTCGAGGCGGGGGAGGCGTTCCTGCGCGAGGCGATCAGCCTGGCTCGGGAGCAGGACGATCTGGACGACCTGGGCACGGCCTACAGCAACCTGGCCGAGTTCCTCAATCTGGCCGGCCGCACCCGTGACGCCCTGGCGGTGATAAACGAGGGCCTGCAGGAGGTGCGCGACCGCGTTGGACAGGCCTTTGGCTGGATGACGCTGACCCTGTCGGCGCTCGCCTTTGAGGCGGGAGAGTGGGACGCAGCGCGGGCCAGCGCGGGCCCGCCACTCGGATCCCTGGCCGGTGTACAGCTGATCTTCGGTCTGCTGCGCGACGCCGAGCTGGCCCTGGGCGAGGGCGACGAGTCGCTGGCCCGCGAACGTCTGCTGGCCGCCGAGCCGCTGGTGCGCGTCACCGGTGAGGCCCAGTGGCACGGTCAATACGGATCGTTGATGGGCGAGCTCAGCCGCCGGGGCGGCGAGCTGGAGCAGGCGCAGAGCGCCGTGGCCCGCGCCCTGGACGAGCTCGAAGTCTGCACCGACGACGTCATGCGGATCGCGCGGGTGACGGCGGTGGGAGCGGCCGTGGAGGCCGATCGCGCGCTGCGGGCACGTGATCTGCGCGAGCCCGAGACGGAGATCGACGCACTCGCCCGGGTGCGCATTCACCTGGACCGGCTGGCGGCAGCCGCCGAGGACGGCGGCCCCGTGGAGGCCGCCTGGCTGGCGGTCGGCACGGCCGAGCAGGCCCGCGCCCAAGGGGCCGACCAGCCCAGCCTCTGGCAGGCGGCGGCCGAGCGGTGGGACGGCCTCGGACGTCCGTATTGCGCGGCGATGGCTCGCTGGCGTCAGGCGGAGGCGCTGGTCGGCGCCGATCAGCGCCCCGCGGCCGCCGAGGTGGCCGGACGGGCGCTCGAGGCCGCCGAGCGGTTGGGCGCCGGGTGGCTCAGCGGGGAGCTGGCCGGGCTCTGTGCCCGCGCACGGCTCGAGCTGACCAGCCGGACCCCCGCGGCCGACGGCGACGGCTCGAGCCCCGCCGGTGGCGAGCGCCCAGAGGACACCGAGCTGCCCTTTGGCCTGACGCCGCGAGAGCTTCAGGTCCTGACGCTGATGGCCGAGGGTGCCACCAACCGCCAGATCGGGGTAGCCCTGTTCATGGCCGAGAAGACCGCCAGCGTGCATGTCTCGCGCATCCTCAACAAGCTGGGCGTCCGCAGCCGGACGCAGGCGGCGGCCATGGCCCACCGCCTGCACATCACCTGACCGCCCCCGGCGAGCGCCACCGCGAGACTGACAACGTCGCTTCGGAATTTGGCGGGGGGCGGGGTATGATGGCCGGATTATGGGGTTTGGGAGGACTCCGGGGCATATCGGCAACGTTCTTGCCGTTCTGGGTGACGGTGACGAGTCGATGCGTGACACGCTCCGCACCGCGCTTGACGTCGCCGAGCGCCATCACGCCCGACTGACGCTGGTCAAGACCTGCGTTGGCGGCAGCGCCTACGTGTGGGTCGCGCCGTTTGCCGCCGGCGGAGCGTATCTGTCACCCGAGATTGACTCCCCTGATGAGGCCGGGCGCGTCCTCGCTCGCATGGCCGAACAGGTCCCCGCCACGCTGCCGGTGACGCTGCTCGTATTGGGGCCCGATACCCAGTGTTCGCTGCTGAAATTGCTGCGTTCCGGGGCCTACGGCGCGGTCGTCGCGGAGGCATCCCTGCTGGCGCGCTGTTGGCGTCTGCGCCGTGCGTTGCGGCATGACGAAATACAGAGCATCCGTGTCTCCCGTCGTTATCACCCTCAGGAGATGGGTATTGTTCCCGCCCACTCAATGTCAAGCAGGGTCACGGAGGATGGTGCACTCGATGCGGAAGTCTCTAAGAGGGGTGGCGGCCGTTGGTCTGGTCTGCGGCCTGGGATCGCTAGGCGCCTCGCCGGCGCTGGGGGCGAGCAGTAAGGCCAAGGTCGACGTCGGCATTAATGCCTCGGCCATCCCGGGAGCCACGGTCTTTGGCACCACGCCCGGGACCACACCTGAGTCGGTGTCATTCGTCTTCAAGGCGCAGAATCTGTCAGCCCTTGAGGCGCAGGCGCAGAGCGGCTTCACCTCATATCTCTCGGTCAGCCAGTTCGCCGCCCAGTACGGGCAGCCGGCGGCCACGGTTCAGGCGCTGCGGAGCTACCTGGCCGGGTACGGCGTCAAGACCGAAGCCCTCCCCAACAACCTCGACGTGGTGGCGCACGGCACCGCCGAGCAGTTCGACAAAGCGCTGTCGGTGACCCAGGACCAGTACAAGACGAGCTCGGTGACGAACTCCGAGGGCACGGTCGCCGCCCAGACGTTCCACGGCGTCAGCACCGAAGCATCGCTGCCGACCGCGATCGCCGATCAGCTCGTGGCGATCCTGGGCCTGACCAGCTACCAGCCGTCGGTCAGCAACGCCAGGCACGCCACGGTCAGGGAGCCCAAGCGGGCCTCCGCGGTGGCGTCCTCGGCCTGTGTGGAGGCCAGCGGCCTCCCGAACGACTGCAACCTGCCATCGGATTTCGCGTCCAAGTACGGCCTGGACGGGCTCTATGCCCACGGCGCCACGGGCCAGGGCCAGACGCTTGGGATCATCACCTTCGCCTCCGTCGACCCGGACGCGCCGAACTACTTCTGGAAGCACATCGCCGGCGTAACGCGCACCGGCAAGCTGACCGTCGAGAACATCGACGGCGGCTCCGGCGCCCCCAGCTACACAAGTGGCACCGGTGAGACCGACCTGGACATCGAGCAGTCGGGCGCGGTGGCTCCGGGGGCGAACATCATCGTCTACCAGGCTCCGAACACCGACTCGGGCTCTATCGACGCGCTGTTCACCGCGGCAACGCAGAACATCGCCGGCTCGGTTTCGCAAAGCTGGGGCGAGGCCGAAACGCTGATCCAGGCGCTGCAGGCCATGGGTGCCGAGGCGGCCGGTTACACGGCGGCGTTCGACGAGGGCTTCCTCGAGCTGGACGCACAGGGACAGGCCAACTTCGTCTCCTCCGGCGACGGCGGCGCCTACGACGCCTACGGCGAGTTCCCGGGCGACGATCAACCGACCAACCTGTCCGTGGACAACCCGGCAGACAGCCCCTACACGACAGCGGCCGGTGGCACGACGCTGCCCTGGACCGCTGATCTGGGACCGTCGGCCAACGGCAAGACCCACGACGTCACGGTCAGCGTTGCGCAGGAGCGCATCTGGGGCTGGGACTACCTGTGGAGGCCACTGGCTCAGCTCAACGGGATCAGCCTGCTGAGCGCAGCCAAGGGCGCCATCGGCGGCAGCGGCGGCGGCTACAGCGTGCTGGAACCCGAGCCGAGCTATCAGTCGGGCGTCTCGGGCACGGCCGGCTACACCGCGGTGCCGTACCTGACGCCGACGCAATTCAGCAACAAGTACGGCCTCAGCCTGCCGCTGAACTGGACGATCAACGAAAACCCGGCGACGATCTCCGGATCGGCCACCGGTGGTCGCGAGGTACCGGATGTGTCGGCCGATGCCGATCCGTACACCGGGTACATCCTGTACGCGCCGAGCAACGCGGGCGAGGACGGCCTGCCGTCGCCGACGCAGCCGGGCTGGGGCGGGACGAGCTTCGTCGCGCCGGAGCTGAACGGTTCCGCAGCGGTGATCGACTCAGCGCTCGGCGGGCGCACCGGGTTCTGGAACCCGTGGATCTACCAGTTCGCCCAGTCGCCGAGCTCGCCGTTCACGCCGCTCGATACGGCGGGCACGAGCAACGACAACCTCTACTACACGGGCACTCCGGGGACGCTGTACAACCCCGGGGCCGGGCTGGGAATCCCCAACCTGACCCAGCTCGCGGTGGACTTCGCCGCAGCTCACTGAGGCAGTCGCAGCACCCGTAGCGCCGAGGTCAACACCACGGCGTCAGACGCGAGGAGCCGGTCGAGATCGACCGGCTCCTCGTCGTAGGGCAGACCGCTGCGCCCGAACCCGGGGCGGAAGCGCCCGTCTGAGGGGGACGAGATCAGGCGGCCGTGCTCCTCGATCAACACATTCATGTGGGTCGACTCGAGCACTGAGCCATCGGCGTCCAGGAGCAGCGGCAGCGCGCGCGGCCCGGCGACGGCACTGATCGCTTCGAGCAGGCGGCGATCGTTCCACTTGTGTCGCCCGAGCCCGCCGGCCAGCACAAAGGGCGCAATCTGCGTGTAGACCGGATCGGGACCCCGGGGGCCGTGCTCGATGATGGCCGGCCGGTCCGGGGCGAAGGACACGCGTAAGCGGCCGCTTCCGCTCGGGAGCGAGGCCCGCGCCGCCTCGCCGAGCTCGGGAAGCCGCAGGCCATAAAGCTGCTCGGCGCTGTCGGCCAGGCGCTCGAGCTGGGTCTCGAGCAGGGGGGCGGTTCCGTCCGTGAACCGGACCGTCTCGAAGATCCCGCTGAGCGGATCGGGACGCTCGCCGAAATCAAGCGCCTCGCGTACCGGCCGCGGCGTGAGCCGACCGCTCACTCCACCTCGACCGTCGTGCCGATCGCGGTGGCCACCGGCCGCGCCTTGACCAGGGCCTCCTCCAGCTCGGCCTGCGGATCGGAGTCCGCGACGATGCCGCCGCCGACGCCCAGCCACAGGTGACCATCGGACAGCTCAAAGGTGCGGATGGCCACGTTCAGCTCCAGACCGGCCAGCGGGCTGACATAGCCGATCGCCCCCGTGTAGATCTCCCGGCCGACGCGCTCGAGCTCGGCGATCACGATGAGCGACTGCACCTTCGGTGCGCCCGTCACCGAGCCCGGCGGGAAGCTGGCCCGCAGGAGCTCCGAGTCCCGGGTGCCGTGGCGCAGCCGGCCTTCGACGTTGGTGACCAGGTGCCAGAGCCCGGGGTGGGCCTCGGCCGTGGGCCGGCGGGGAGCCTGCACGGAGCCGTAATCGCAAACGCGACCGATGTCGTTGCGCATCAGGTCGACGATCATCACGTGCTCGGCCGCGTCCTTGGCCGAGGCCTGCAGCTGCTCGAGCGAGAGGACGGCGCGACCCGGGTCGTTGGGTCGGTGAGCGGTGCCCTTGATCGGGCCGCTGCGCACGCTGCGCCCCTTACGGCGCAGAAACAGCTCCGGCGAGAGTGAGACGAGACCGCCCCCGGGGGTATCGAAGGCAGCCGTGTACTGGGGCACCCGGCCATGCACCAGAGCACTGCGCAGGAGCGCCGTGGCCGGGCCGTTGAATTCGGACTCCAACCGCAGGCAGATGTTGGCCTGGAAGATCTCGCCCGCGGCGATGCGCTCACGGCACTCGGCCACGGCCTCCAGATGGTGGGCGGCCACCGGCCGGGTCAGCCGCAACGGCGCCGGGCCGGCCGGAGGCGGACCGGCGTCCCGGAAGCGCGGGTCGGCGATGCGACGGCGCAGGTACTCGAGCCGCTCCTCCAGCTCGCCGGCGCGCTCGGGCGTGGCCAGCGCCTCGAACCACCAGAAGCCGTAGGCGTCGCGGTGCAGGACGTGGTCGTAATAGGCCAGATGGAAGTCGGGCAGGGGAACCGGGCGCGCCCCGACCAGGGGAACGCTCTCCACCTGCGCGGCCAGGCGATACCCGAGCCACCCGAACCAGCCGCCCCCCACCGCGCCCGCCGCCTGAGCCGCGGTGGCGGTGACCGGCGGAAGGTCATCGAGCAGGGCAAACGGGTCGGCGTCGGACTCGGCGATCCGCACAGGCTCGGAGGCGATGATCGTGCCGCCCCCCGCCCACACGCCCGTCAGGCAGCACAGGCAGTGTTCTTCCTGGAGCGCCGCGAGCACCAACTCGGGCCCGCAGGACCAGGGCAGGCGGACCCGCCACAGCTCGGCCGAGGCCGCTGCGGCGCCGTCCGCCAGGGCTGAGCTCGTCACCGGCACGTCCGCGAATTATCGTTGCAGGCGTGCCGATCAGAAAACCTCCCCGTTGGCTGGGGTTCGTCAGCGCCGCGGCCGGGGTGACATTGGCCACGCTGGCCATCTATCCGCTCACCTCGATCGCCGTGCCGGCCTCGCTGGGCGTCGTGTACCTGCCGGCGGTGCTGGTGATCGCCGCGTACTGGGGCCTGACGCTGGGGCTGCTCACCTCGCTGGCCAGCGCCATCTCCTTCAACTTCTTCCACCTGCCCCCGCTCGGCCAGTTCACCATCGCCGACAGCCGAAACTGGGTGGCGCTGGTTGCCTTCGTGCTTGTGGCGCTGGTCGTCAGCACGATGGCCGAGCTGGCCAGAGGCCGGGCTGTCGAGGCCGAGCGACGCCGGCGAGAGGCCGACCTGGCCGCCACGCTGGCCCGCGAGTTGTTGGCCGGGGAGCACACCCAACAGGCGCTGCGCGCGACCGCGCGGCGGGTGGCCGAGGCGCTCGGGCTGCCCTCGGCGTCGCTCGAGCTCGGCGCGATGACGGGCAACGAACGGCACCTGCCGGTGGCGCTCACCGGGGCGGGAGGTGAGTCACTGGGAACGCTGCTGGTCCCCCGGGACACCGGCGGCGAGACGATGGAACGGCTGCGCTCGCAGGTCGCGCCGGCCCTGGCCGCGCTCGTGGCCATCGCCCTGCACCGGGACGCGGTACAGGCTGAGGCTGTGGAGACAGCTGCGCTGCGCCGCAGCGACGAGCTGAAGACGGCGCTGCTGCGGGCGGTCTCCCATGACCTTCGCACGCCGCTCACCTCCATCGTCACGGCCGGACACGCGCTCGGTTCGGCCTCGCTGTCCGCCGAGGAGCGCGAGCAGCTGAGCGCCGCCGTGGTTGAGGAGGGTGAGCGTCTCTCCGCCCTGATCGACAAGCTCTTTGACCTGTCGCGGCTGCAGGCCGGGCGGCTCGAGCCGCACCGCGAGTCGGTCTCGATCGAGGAGGTGCTGCTGGCCGCCGAGGATGCGCTGCCCGCCGGCGCGGGCCGCGTGCAGCTGGCCGTCGACCCGCACACGCCGCCGTTGGTGGCTGACGCCGCGCAACTCGAGCGCGTGTTTGCCAATCTGATCGAGAACGCGCTGCGCTACGCCGCCGGCCAGCCGGTGCGAGTCACCGTTCGCCAGCTCGGGTCGCGGGTCGTGGTGCGCGTCAGCGACCGTGGTCCGGGCATCCCGGACGGGGAGCAGGAGCGCGTGTTCGAGCCCTTCTACCGCGGCTCGGACGCCGGCCGCCGTCCCGGCTCGGGTTTGGGACTGGCCATCGCCAAGGGCTTTGTCGAGGCCAACGGCGGCACGATCGCGGTCGAGTCGCTCCCCGGTCAGGGTACGAGCCTGGTGGTCAGCTTCCCGGTCGGCGACACGAGCTCGTCCGCCGCCGGCGGCGCGGTGGTGCCGGCATGAGTGATAAGCCGGTGGTGCTCGTCTGCGACGACGAGGCGCAGATCCTCAGGGCTTTGCGGGTCATCTTGCGAGATGCCGGCTTCGAGGCACTGCCCGCGGACAACGGCGAGCAGGCGCTGGACCTGGCCGCCGTGCACACGCCCGACGCGGCGATCATCGACCTGGTCCTGCCGGACATGGACGGTGTCGAGGTCTGTCGCCGGTTGCGGGAGTGGAGCAAGCTGCCGATCATCGTGCTCTCGGCCGTCGGCGAGGAGGACGTAAAGGTGCACGCGCTAGCCGTCGGGGCCGACGACTACGTGACCAAGCCCTTCAGCCCCCGCGAGCTGATCGCCCGCCTGCAGGCCGTCCTGCGCCGCTCAGCCTCCGAACCCGAGGATGCCGTGATCCGCGCCGAGGGACTGGAGGTCGACCTGGCCGCGCGCGTCGTGCGGCGCGACGGGACCGAGGTGCATCTGACCCCGACCGAGTTCGACCTGCTCCGCGTGCTGGCCGGCAATCGCGGGCGGCTGGTCACATACCGTGAGCTGCTGACGTCAGTCTGGGGCCCGGGGTACAGCGACGACATGCAGGTGCTGCGCGGGCACGTGGCCAACCTGAGGCGCAAGATCGAGCCGACGGACGGACCGCCGCGCTACGTCAAGACCGACCCACGCGTCGGCTACCGATTCGCGGCTTAGCCGCTCTGCATAGAACCTGTATGCGGAACCAGCGGTTCTGCACGCTTTCCTCACGCTGTGGGCCCGATGATCTGGTTTATGGGAAACGTTCTTGCCATCGGCCTCGGGATCGTGATGTTCGCGCTCCTGTTCGGGCTGATCTACGCGATCGACCGGGTCTGAGATGGTCATCGCCGCCATCAGTGGCGCCGACGTGTTCGGTCTGGTTGCCTCTGTAATCGTCTGTCTGTACCTGCTGTACGCGCTGCTGCGCGGAGAGAAGTTCTGATGACTTTCTCCGGCTGGTTCACAATCTTCGCCTTTGTGGGGATCCTCACGGCGCTTGCGATACCGCTCGGCCGCTACATGGCGGCCGTGTACACCGGCCAGCGCACCTTCATGGATCCGGTCATGCGCTATCCGGAGCGGTTCATATACCAGGTAATTCGGGTCGACCCGCGCCGCGGTCAGGATTGGAAGTCGTACGCCAAAAGCGTGATCGTCTTCTCCTTGGTCGGGTGGCTCACGCTGTATTTCATTCTGCGCAGCCAGGGCCTGTGGAATTTCACCGGCCTGAACCCGATGCACTTCGCCTCCGCGCCGTGGAATGTGACCTTCAACACGGTCTCGTCCTTCATCACCAACACCAACTGGCAGTACTACGGCGGCGAGACGACGCTGAGTTACTTCAGCCAGATGGCCGGGCTCACCGTGCAGAACTTCGCCTCGGCGGCCGTCGGCATCGTCGTGGCCGTGGCTCTGATCCGCGGGATCGTCAAGCGCGTGAGCGATCGCGATGCCGTGGACGCCGACAGCATCGGCAACTTCTGGCAGGACCTCGTGCGCACGATTCTCTACGTGCTGCTGCCCATCTCCCTGATCGTCGCGCTGGTTCTGATCTCTCAAGGCGTGATTCAGAACTTCTCCGCCTACGTGAGCTTCAAGGGCATCACGCACATCGCCCAGACGATCGCCATGGGTCCGGTCGCGTCACAGGAGGCGATCAAGCTGCTCGGTACCAACGGTGGCGGCTTCTTTAACGTCAACTCGGCCCACCCGTTCGAGAATCCGACGGCCTTCACCAACTTCGTCGAGATGCTCACCGTCTTGATCATCCCGGCAGCGCTGGTCTTCACCTACGGACGCATGGCTGGCAACCGCCGTCAGGGTTACGCGATCTACGGAACGATGATGGTGATGTTCCTCGGCGCCGCGATCGTGTGCTACGTCGCCGAGGCACACGGCTCCCCGGCACAGCACGCAGCCGGACTGCACACCGCTGTCACCAGCGGATCGACGGGTGGCAACCTGGAGGGCAAGGAACAGCGCTTCGGCATCGCCGGCTCCGCCCTGTTCAACGTGGTCACGACGGTCACCTCATGCGGTGCGGTCAACAGTGCACTTGAATCGTTCACCGGCATCGGCGGAGCCGTGCCATTCGCCAACCTGAGCGCCTCAGAGGTGATCTTCGGAGGCGTCGGCACGGGGCTCTACTCGATCCTGCTCTACGTCCTGCTGGCCGTCTTCCTGGGCGGGCTGATGGTCGGGCGTACGCCCGAGTACATCGGCAAGAAGATCGAGGCCAAGGAGATCAAGCTGGTTGCGCTTGGGATCCTGATCACACCATTGGCCGCGTTGTTCTCAACGGCATTGGCGACGGCATCCCGGGCAGGTCGAGCGTCCATCGACACGGCGGTCGCGAGCGGGCCGCAGGGCTTCAGCGAGACGTTCTACGCCTACCTGAGCCAGGCCAACAACAACGGCTCGGCGTTTGCCGGTTACACCGGTTACGACGGACTGGCGGGCAACGCGGCCGGATCGCACGGCATCACCTTCGCCGACCTGCTGGGCGGCTTAACCATGCTGTTCGCGCGCTACGCGCCGATCCTGTTCGCGCTGGCCGTGGCCGGCGCGTTGGTCAAGAAGCGCGTTAGCCCGGCAGGCCTGGGGACGATGCGCACCGATAACCCGACCTTTGTCGTGCTGTTGATCGGCGTCATCGTGCTCGTCGGCGCGCTGACGTTCTTCCCCGCCCTGCTGCTCGGACCGATCGTCCAGGGCCTGACCGGACACCTCTACTAGGTGAAGTGAGCTGAACATGGCTATTCGCAAGGAATTCCTGACGTCGGTCCTGGCGGTCGTGACGATGATCGTCGTCCTCGGCCTGCTGTACCCGCTCGTGATCACCGGGATTGGCCAGGTGGCCTTCCCCGGCAACGCCAACGGCCAGAAGGTCTATGTGAACGGCAAGCTCGTCGGCTCCAAGATCATCGGCCAGAGCTTCGGCGGAAACCCCCGCTACTTCCAGACCCGCCCGTCCGGCACCACGCCGGCCGACAATGACGCGGCTACGTCGTTTGCCAACTACGGGCCAAACAGCACGATCACCGAGAAGGCGATCGCATCCAACATCGCGGCGTACATCGCTCTGAACGGCAAGTACTACCCCGGCGGCTTGACCGCCGGCACGGTGCCGGTCGACGCGGCCGACACCTCGGCGTCCGGCGTGGACCCCGACATCTCGGCGGCCAACGCGCGGATTCAGGCCTACCGGATCGCGGCCAAGCGACACCTGTCGCTAGCCAAGGTCGACGAGCTGATCTCGACCTACACAGCCGGCCGGGGCCTTGGCTTCTCGGGTGAGCCGGGCGTCAACGTGCTCGAGCTCAACCTGGCGCTCGACCGAATCTGATTGAAGGGACAAGAAAGACTCCAATGAGCACAACCACCCCTCCCGCCCCCACGCCGGCCGCTCCGGGTCAGCGCCGCCTGGCTGCCTCACTGTTCCGCGGCGACATCGCCCGGCGGGCTGTCATCGACAGCTTCGCCAAGCTCGATCCGCGGGTCCAGGTGCGCAACCCGGTGATGTTCGTCGTCGAGCTCGGCGCCTCGATCACAACGGTCACCTGGTTCGGCCAGGTGTTCGGCGGGAACCTGCTCGGCGGCCACGATCCCGGCTGGTACACCTTCACGATCGCCATCTGGCTGTGGCTCACGGTGGTCTTCGCCAATCTGGCTGAGGCCTTCGCCGAGGGCCGCGGACGCGCCCAGGCGGACACGCTGCGCTCCATGCGCCAGCAGACGGTGGCGACCATGGAGGACGGCTCGACGCGCCAGGCCGACGCGCTGCGTCGGGGCGATCGTGTGGTGGTGGTGGCCGGCGAGTTGATCCCCGGTGACGGCACCGTGATCGAGGGGATCGCCTCCGTCGACGAGTCGGCCATCACCGGCGAGTCCGCACCGGTGATCCGAGAGTCGGGAGGCGACCGCAGCGCTGTCACCGGGGGCACCCGCGTGCTGTCGGACCGCATCGTGGTGGAGATCACCCAAGAGCCCGGGCATTCGTTCCTGGATCGCATGATCTCGCTCGTCGAGGGTGCGGCGCGCCGCAAGACACCGAATGAGATCGCCCTCAACATCCTGCTCGCCGGCCTGACGCTGATCTTCATGATCGTCGTGGCGACGTTGCGGCCGTTTGGCCTGTTCGCCGGCACCAACATCTCCGACACGACGCTGATCTCGCTGCTGGTGGCGCTGATCCCGACCACGATCGGGGCGCTGCTTTCAGCCATCGGCATCGCCGGCATGGATCGGCTGGTGCGGCGCAACGTGCTCGCCCTCTCAGGCCGCGCCGTGGAGGCGTCCGGCGACGTGGACGTGCTGCTGCTCGACAAGACCGGCACGATCACGATCGGCAACCGCCTGGCCGCGCAGTTCGTGCCGATGCCAGGGGTCAGCGAGGCGGACCTGGCCGAGGTCGCCCAGCTCGCCTCGCTGGCCGACGAGACGCCCGAGGGTCGCTCGATCGTGGTGCTGGCCAAGCAGTACGGCATCCGTGAGCATGATCTGGGCGGTCTGCACGCCGAATTCGTGCCGTTCACGGCGCAGACGCGGATGAGCGGCGTGGATGTGGACGGACAGCGGCTGCGCAAGGGCGCCGGCGACGCGGTGATCGCGATGGTGGAGGCCGAGGGGGGTCAACCGCCGGTCGAACTGCGGGCGGCGCTCGACCGCATCGCCGGTGAGGGAGGCACGCCCCTGGCGGTCGCGCGCGACAACCAGGTGATGGGTGTGATCTACCTCAAGGACACCGTCAAGGAGGGGATGCGACAGCGCTTCGACCAGCTCCGCGCGATGGGCATCCGCACGATCATGATCACCGGAGACAACCGCCTGACGGCCAAGAAAATTGCCGAGGAGGCGGGGGTCGACGATTTCCTGGCCGAGGCCACGCCGGAGAAGAAGCTCGAGCTGATCCGGGAGCAGCAGTCGGAGGGACGGATGGTCGCCATGACCGGGGACGGCACCAACGATGCCCCCGCCCTGGCCCAGGCCGATGTCGGCGTGGCGATGAACACCGGCACTCAGGCGGCGCGCGAGGCGGGCAACATGGTGGACCTCGACTCCAACCCGACGAAGCTGATTGAGATCGTCGAGGTCGGCAAGCAGCTGCTGATCACCCGTGGCGCGCTGACCACGTTCAGCATCGCCAACGACGTGGCCAAGTACTTCGCGATCCTGCCGGCCATCTTCGTGGCGACCTACGCCGCAGCCAAGGGCGGGCAGGGACCGCTGCACGTGCTCAACGTGATGAAGCTCGGCGATCCCCACTCGGCGGTGATCTCGGCGATCATCTTCAACGCGATCGTGATCCCGATGCTGATCCCGATCTCATTGAAGGGCGTCTCCTACCGCCCGATCGGGGCCAGTGCGCTGCTACGGCGCAACCTCCTGCTCTACGGGCTCGGCGGCCTGATCGCACCGTTCATCGGGATCAAGCTGATCGATCTGATCGTCCACAACCTGCTGGGAGCGTGAGCCACGCCCGACCTGACGGATCTGGGCGCGTCGCGCGCACCCGCCGGGGGGCGGCCTCGAGGCCGCCTGCGGATCGTGCTGGGGATGGCCGCCGGCGTGGGCAAGACCTACCGGATGCTGGTCGAGGGGCGCGTAGAGCAGGAGGCAGGCCGGGACGTGGCCATCGGCCTGCTCGAGACCCACGGTCGCGCCGAGACCGCGGCGGTCGCTGCCGGGCTCGAGACGATTGCCCGTCGCCGGGTCGAGTACCGCGGGACGGACCTAGAGGAGATGGATGTGCCGGCGATCCTGGCCCGCAAACCTGACCTCTGCCTGATCGATGAACTGGCGCACACCAACGCCCCCGGGCTCGAGCACGCCAAGCGCTACCAGGATGTGGAGGACGTGCTCGAGGCCGGGATCGACGTGCTCACCACGCTCAACGTGCAGCACCTGGAGTCATTGAACGATCAGGTCGCCGAGCTGAGCGGCATCCGCGTACGCGAGACGATCCCGGACGCGATCCTCGGCCGCGCGGATGACATCGTGGTGGTCGACCTGACGCCGGAGGAGCTGCTCGAGCGACTGCGGGCCGGCAAGGTCTACCCGGTCGAGCGGATCGACGCTGCGCTCAACAACTTCTTCCGGATCGAGAACCTGTCGGCGTTGCGCGAGGTCGCACTGCGGCAGGTCGCCCAGGAGGTGGGACAGCGGCGCTTCGCCGCCGCCACGAACCCGGGCTTGCGCGGCGAGACCATGGCCTCCGAGGCGCCCCAGGCGGTGAGCGAGCGGCTGCTGGCTCTGGTTGAGCCCTACCCGGGCGCGCAGCGCCTGGTGCGCCGCGCGTGGCGTTCATCGCAGCGGCTCGGCACCGAGCTCGACCTGCTCTGGGTGCGTCCGCCCGGCACGCTCAGCGAGGATCAGGAACAGTCGCTGACCGCCCTGCGCCAGCTCGCATCGCTGCTCGGCGCGCGGCTGATCGTGGAGGAGTCCGACACGGTGGCCGAGGCGATCGCCGGGGTGGCGCGCCGACAGCGCAGCACCTACATCCTGATGGGCCGCTCACGTCCCGCGCGTGGTCCGGCGCGATTGCGGACCCCCTTGCCCAACAGCTGATGGAACTGCTGCCCGGGGTCGACGTACGCATCGTCGCCGACCGCGCGCAGCGTCATACGGAGGAGGAATCATGAAGACACACAGCGCCGGAACGCGCACCAGCACCCGGCCGAGGGAATCGCGAGGCCGAATCCTGCTGCCGTTCACCAACCAGGCGATCTCGCGGCGAGCCTTCGAGGCGGCCATCCGGCTGGCCCAGGCGGAGGAGGCCACGCTGATGCCGGCCTTCCTCGCCCGGGTTCCGCGCAACCTGCCGCTGGAGTCGCCGCTGCCGGCGGCGTGCGCGGTGGGAATGCCGCTGCTCGAGGCGATCGAGCAGCGGGCCACCGCGGAGGGCATCCCCGTTGACGCTCGGGTCAGCCGAGGACGCACCTACCGCGATGCCCTGCAGCGGCTGCTCGCCCAGGAGCACTTCGACCGCGTGATCGTGTCGGCGACCGACCACCCGCGCACCGGCCTAAGCGAGGACGACCTCGCCTGGCTGCTCGGCAACGTCCCCGCCGAGATCCTCATCCTGCGGCCGGCTCCCGACGACGCCCGGAGCATCTCGGCCAGCGTCCTGCGCGGCCACTTCTGAGGACGGGGCGACGGAGACCGCGCCGGTGGCGCTGCGTGAGCGCAGCAGCGCCACCGCGACCACGATCCCGATCAGGACGCTGCCCACCCCGATCCCGTAGGCCAACCGGTAACCGCTGAGCAGCGCCGGCTCGAGCGCGTGACCGCTGGCCAGCAGGGTGTTGCTGTGGTTGGTGGCGAAGGTGCTGAGAATGGCCAGTCCGAGCGCCCCGCTGACCTGCTGGGAGACGTTCACGATTCCCGAGCCGAGGCCGGCATCGGAGTTCGGGACGTCCTCCATGGCGATCTGCAGCATGGGCATGAACGCGTTGCCCACGCCCAGGCCCATCAGGAAGAAGCCGATCAGCAGGCGCGGGAAGTAGTCGGTGTGCAGGCTGATGCCGTGCATCACATAGAGGCCGACGGCGACCAGCAGCAGACCGCCGACCATCACCCGCAGCGCGCCCAGGCGGGCCACCAGCCGACGGGTGATGCCCATCGACAGGGCGGCCACGGTGAGCGTCCAGGGCATGAAGGCCAGGCCGGTCTGGATCGCGTCGTAGTGCAGGATGTGCTCGAGGTACAGGCTGCCCAAGAACCAGGTGCCGTACATGCCGGTGACCAGGAACCCGCGGGTCGCGCAGGAGACCATAAGACCGCGGAGCTTGAGAATCCGCAGGGGCATGATCGGATTCTCGATCCTCGCTTCGAGCGTGAGGAACGCCGCCAGCAGGACGACCGCGATCGCGCCGCCGCCGAGCACCTGGGTCGAGCCCCAGCCGTGCGAGGTGGCTTCGACGATCGCGTAGACGGCGATGCCGATGGCGAGCGTGACCAGCAACGAGCCGAGCCAGTCGACACCCTGCTTGATGCCCAGCCCACTGTCCTCGGGGATCAGGGCCCGGCCGGCCAGTACGGCGACGATGCCGATCGGCAGGTTCACAAAGAAGATCCAGTGCCAGGAAAGCAGCTGGGTGAGCACGCCGCCGGCCAGGAGGCCGAGGGAGCCGCCGGCCACCGCCGTGAACACGTAGGCGCTCATCGCGCGGGCGCGGTCGGCGGGCTCGGGGAACTCGATCACGATGATGGCCAGGATCACGGAGGCCTGGAGGGCGGCGCCGATGCCCTGGATGAAGCGAGCGGCGACCAGCATGGTCGAGCTGTCGGCTGCGCCGCAGAGCAGCGACGCCAGCGTGAACAGCATCACGCCGAACAGGAATACGCGCTTGCGACCGATCAGGTCGCCGAGCCGTCCGGCCAGCAGCAGAAAGCTGCCGAAGGTGACCAGGAAGGCGTTGATGACCCAGGTCAGGTTGCCCTGGGTGAAGTGGAGGTCGTGCTGGATCGAGGGCAGGGCGACGTTCACGATCGTCGTGTCGAGCACGATCATGAGTTGGGCCAGGCACACCACGACGAGGGCCAGCCATCTGCGTCTGTCAGTGGTCATAGAAGTCCTTGGGGTTGGAGGCGAACTCTGTTCGCGAAAATCGGGCATAAGGGGATTTGAAAGGTCCGCTAAACTGGAGGGTGCCTCCAGAACATATATGGAGGCGGCCTCCGGTTACTATACGGAGGCTCCCTCCGGTTTGTCAAGGCATCGGGGTGAAGATTCCGTGACCACAACGTCGAGTACCGAGAAAACTTCAGAGGTCTTTGCGACAGCCCCGGTCGTCGAGGACGGCGAGCCGGCCGGGCTGGTCGTCGAGGGCAGCGGGGAGCCGACCGGACGAGTCATGCGCGCCGACGCCAAGCGCAACTACGACAAGATCGTCACGGCGGCCCGGGAGACCTTTGCCGAGAACGGTTCGGCCACCTCACTCGAGGCCGTCGCGCGTCGGGCCGAAGTGGGGATCGGCACGCTGTACCGGCACTTCCCCACCCGCCAAGCGCTGCTCGAGGCGGTGTACATCGGTGAGGTACAGCAGCTCTGCTCAGCCACCCAGGAGCTGCTGGCTCTGCCCCCCTGGGAGAGCTTCGTCGCGCTGTCCCAGCGACTGGTCACCTACCTGGCCACCAAGAAGGCGCTGGCCCACGAGCTGATGAACTACGTCGACCGCGAGGCCGCCTTCTTCAAGAGCTGCCGCGCCGATCTGTTCGTCGCCGGCGAGCCGGTGCTGAAGCGGGCCCAGGAGGCCGGGGCGGTGCGCGCCGATACCGACTTCACCGAGATCATCCAGCTGGTGGGCGGGATCGCCAAGATCGAGGAGACCGCTCCCGGGCAGCGTGAGCACATCCTCGACATCGCGCTCGACGGCCTGCGCTATCGCGGCTGACCGGCGCCCCGCGCGAGCATGGCGGTGAGGTCGCGGTGGACGCCCGGCCTGTCGCGCCTGAAGCGACTGTCCGTGACGCGCAGAATCAGATGAGCTTGGGCCTGTAACCAGGCATCCTTGCGATGGTCGCGCTCGATGTCCTCGACCATCGTGTGGTACGGGCGGCCGTCGAGCTCCAGCGCGAGCCGGGACTCGGGCCAGTAGCAGTCGATCTCCCAGAAGCCCAGCTTGATGTTGCGCTCCGGCGGCGGGATCTCCGGATGCCTGGTCAGCCAGCGGTCAAAGGCGCGCTCCAGCGCCGACTTGCGATCGAGGTGCGGGAGGTACTCCTGGCAGGTGCGGTGCACGAGGCGCGTCCCCGCGTGCCGAGCGTGGCGCTTCAGCGTCGCGGCCAGGTCGGCGATATCCAGCCGGTTCTGCCTGACCGCGTGCTCGATGAGCCGGTGGATCTGGTCCGTGGTCGCGCCTGCGGCGGCTGTCTCGATCAACAGTCGGGGGATCGAGCTGACGCGCAGGCCGTTTCTGGTACGGATCTCCGAGGGGTGCGGCGGGTGGCTTACGCGGGTGATCCGGAGGCCCTGGTGTCTCGGAGTGCGGGCGGCCACCACGCTGATGTCGATCATGGCCGGCACGCCGTGGGTGAGAGACCACGTCGCGGCCGCGGCCGTGCAGGCAATCCACGCGCTGCCGCCGAGCGCGAGCCGAGCCGCGTGAAGCCGGCCCTGGTCGGAGAGCGGCATCCGCCCATCCGCGTAGACGCCGCGGTGGACCCGGCGCAGGTCGCCGTGGCCCACCAGGCCGCGCACCTCGCGCTCCGAGTAACCCAGCCGCCGCAGTCCGCTCGCGGTGATGAGACCGTGGTTGCGGCGCGTCAATCGGGTCATGGCCAGGTCCCGGTCCACACGCTGGGAGAGAAACCGACCCTGACGGTCGGTTTCTCTCCCAGCGTTCGGTGCACCCTGTGCGGCCACACCCCCGAGCGTGCCAGCCCGACGAACCGCCGCGGGGCCAAGTCTGTGTCAATCCGGACACAGGCACACGAGAGCGGGTGGCCACACGAACGCCAGTAGGCTCCGGGGAAGCATGGAAGACGCGAACGTGCAAGACCCGGCCCCAGACGACGCGAACGTGCAAGAGCCGGCCCCGGAACAGCCCATCGGCGAGCCGACCGTTTTCGCCGGCGCGGTGCCGCCTGCGCCGACCGAGCTCCACGGCGAGCACGTGATCCTCCGGCCGGTCGACCCGGAACGGGACGCTCCGCCGTTGTATGAGGCCTCGCACGCGCCCACCGGGGATCCTTCGATCTGGACCTATCTCTATGACGGCCCGTACCCGGACCTCGAGTCCTTCCGCGCCGCGCTGGAGGAGCAGCGAGCCCGGCCCGACTACCTGTTCTTCTCGGTCGTCGCCGCCGACACCGGCCGGCCGCTCGGGATCGTCTCGTACCTGTCGATCGTGCCCGAGCACGGGGTGATCGAGATCGGGAACATCTGGTTCGGCCCGGAGCTACAGCGCACGCCGGGGGCCACCGAAACGATCTACCTGCTCGCCCGCCACGCCTTTGAAGACCTGGGCTACCGCCGGCTGGAATGGAAGTGCAACGCCCTGAATGAGCCCTCCCGCCGAGCCGCCGCACGCTTCGGCTTTCACTTTGAGGGCGTCTTCCTCAACCACCGGGTGGTCAAGGGCCGCAACCGCGACACCGCCTGGTTTGCCATCACCGAGGAGCGCTGGCCGGCGCTGCACATGGCGTTTGCCCTGTGGCTCAGAGCGGAGAACTTCGACCCCGCCGGCCACCAGCGCTCGAGGCTGAGCGACCTGACCGCGACCATCTGAGCGCTGCCGTCGACCGGCCACCCGTCTAGACCCGAGGATGGGCTCTAAAGCGGGGGCTCCACCCAGCCGACTAGATAGGCAAGCGGCGGGCCAGGCCTATACGGCTTGACCTCGCTGCCCACTACGTCGAGCAGATGGGCGCAAAGCAGGTGCAAACCGGGGTTGATTACAAGGCGATCGTCGAGACCGTCCCTGCCATCGTGTTCGTGGCCGGGACCGGGCCCGATGGCGTCTGGCATTACGTGAACGAGTGGGTCGAGCCGATCCTCGGGTTCACGGTCGACGAATGGACCAGCGGCGCCGACGTGTGGGCCAACCAGCTGCATCCCGAGGATCGGGAGACCGCCCTGGCCGCTGAGGCCGAGGAGGTGGCCGCCGCGGAGGAAGCCATCGCCGCGGGCCGCGAGCCGGACTGGGGAACGTTCTTCCTGGATTACCGCATGCTCCATAAACAGGGGCACGTGGTGTGGATCCGGGATAGCTCGGTGCTCGTTCGTGCCGCCGACGGTGGGCTGTATTGGCACGGAGTCATGCTGGATATCACCGATCAGAAGCTGGTCGAGGAACAGCTCGCGCGGCAGTCCGGCGCGCAGGCCGCGGTGGCCCGCCTGGGCGAGCTGGCCCTGGGCGGCATGCCGATCGACGAGCTGCTGCAGGAAGCCTGCCGCACGACGACCGAGGCCCTGAGCGTCGACGCCGCGGTGGTGAGTGAGGTGACCGATGAGGGAGCCTCGCTCGATCTGCGGGCCCAGTACGGATGGATCAGCGACGACAGCCGACGGCGGACGATCAGGGTGCAACCCCGCTCGTCGGCCAGCGCCTCATTGCTGACCGGCAAACCCGTACTCGTCCAGAACTGGGATGAGGAGACCGAACTCCAGCCCAGCGCCCCGCTGATCGCCGGGAAGGTGAAGAGCAGCATCTCAGTCCGCATCGAGGGACCCTCCGTGCCCTGGGGCGCGTTCTCCGCGTTCAGCCGCTCCCCCTTTGCCTTCAGTGAGCACGACGTCAACTTCGTGGTTTCGGTGACGAACGTCCTGGCCGACGCGATCGAGCGGCGCAACGCCGAGGACGTGATGCAGCACCGGGCCCTGCACGACGTCCTCACCGGCCTGCCCCACCGCAGCCTGTTCACCGACCGACTCGAGCAGTCGCTCGAGCGCGTGCGCCGACACCCGGGGTCGCTCGCCGCGATCCTGTTCATCGATGTGGATCACTTCAAGCAGATCAACGACTCGCTCGGCCACCAGGCCGGCGACGAGCTGCTGGTCAACGTGGCCACCCGCCTGCGCGAGGCGGTGCGGCCCACCGATACTGTCGCCCGCTTCGGCGGCGACGAGTTCGGCCTGCTGCTCGAGGAGATCTCCAGCGAGCGGGTGGCCATAGCCACCGCCGAGCGCATCGCCGCCAGCTTCGCGCGGCCGTTCATGCTCGACTCGGGCTCGCAGTTCGTCACCGCCAGCATCGGAATCGCCCTGGGCGACGGCGACCAGGAGGCGGACGCCCTCCTGCGCGACGCAGATGCGGCGATGTACCGCGCCAAGCAGCGCGGCCGCGCCCGCTACGACGTGTTTGACGACGACCTGAGGGTGCGCGCGCTGGCTCGCGGGCGCACCGAGAATGAGCTGCGCCGCGCGCTCGACTCGCACGAGTTGCGACTGGTCTACCAGCCCGTCGTCGACCTCAAGGAGGAACACATCTCGGGTGTCGAGGCGCTGCTGCGCTGGGAACACCCGCAGCGCGGGCTGGTCATGCCCGGTGACTTCATCGCCGTGGCGGAGGAGAGCGGGATGATCGACCGCATCGGCCAGTGGGTGCTCGAGGAGGCGCTGCGCGACGCCGCCCGTTGGGAGCAGGCCCGACCGGATATGCCGCCGCTCCGGGTCGGCGTCAACGTTTCCGTGCAGCAATTGCAGAACCCGCGGTTCCCGGAAAATGTGGCCGACGCCATCCGGGCCGCCGGGATTCAGGCTCAGACGCTGGCCCTCGAACTCGACGAGAGCGTGCTGCGCGACGAGGCCGAGCACATGCGCAGCACCCTGCGCATGCTCAAGCGGATCGGTGTTCGGCTCGCCGTGCACGACTTTGGCACCGGAGACTCCTCGCTGCGGCAGCTCGCCGCACTACCGATCGACACGATCAAGGTCGAGCGTCGTTTCGTGGCCGCCCTCGGCACCGAGGACGCGACCGGCCCGATCGCGCAGGCGGTGATCGCCACGGGCAGCGCGCTCGGGCTGCGGGTGATCGGCGCCGGGGCCGAGAGCCCTGAGCAGGTCGAGCAGCTCCGCCGGCTGGGCTGCACCGACGTGCAGGGCTTCCTCTTCTCAAAGCCGGTCGCCGCTGATCAGGTGAGCGCGCTGCTGAGGACCGGCGGCGAACTCAGGCGCACCGTGGCCTAGGCTCGCCGGCTCGCCCACTCGCCCACTCGCCCGCCTCGGCCCCCGGCCCCTCGGCCCCTCGGCCGTCAGGCAGCCAGCTCCATCTGCGAACTCCACACCGCGTACATCTCGGCGTAGCGGCCGCCCCGCGCGACGAGTTCCTCGTGCGAGCCGGTCTCGAGGATGCGCCCGTCGTCAACCACCACGATCCGATCGGCCTTCATCGCGGTGGTCAACCGGTGGGCGATCAGGACTGCGGTGCGCGCCTCGAGCAGGACATCCAGGGCCGCCTCGATCTTGGTCTCCGACAGCAGGTCGAGGTTGGAGGTTGCCTCGTCCAGCACCAGCACACGCGGCTGCGCATGAAAGGCACGAGCCAGGGCGATCAACTGTCGCTCGCCCGACGACAGTGATTGCCCGCGTTCGTGCACGACCGTGTCGAGCCCGTCCGGCATCCGCTCCACCACGTCGCGCAGCCCCACTGCGTCGACCGCCTGCCAGACCTCCTCCTCGGACGCGTCAGGGCGGGCGAACACGATGTTGAAGCGCAGGCTTCCGGCAAACAGAAACGGCTCCTGAGGCACGACGCCGAGTTGGCTGCGCAGCGAGTCGAGCGTGACGTCGCGGAGGTCGTGGCCGTCCAGCAGGACGCGGCCTGCCGTCGGGTCGTAGAAGCGTGTGATCAGTTTGGCGGCGGTCGACTTGCCGGCGCCGGTCTGGCCGACGAAGGCGACCGTCTCCCCGGGCGCGATTCTCAGGTTGACGTCGCGCAGTACCGGGGTGGCCGGGTCATAACCGAAGCTCACGTTGTCAAAGACAACCTCCCCGGTCAGCGGCGGCAGCGTGATGGCGTCCGGCGCCTGCGGTGTGTTCGGCTCGGTCTGGAACAGCGTGCGCAGCTTGAACACCGATGACTGGCCCTGCTGAAGCGTGTTGTACTGCTGCACCAGCAGCTGAATCGGCGCGAAGAACCGGTTCAGATACAGGAAGAAGGCGACCAGGGCACCGAGGGACAGATGGTGGTGCAGGACCATGTCGCCGCCGATGGCCAGCAGCGCCCCCTGCCCGAGATAGCCGAGCATCTGGGTGCCGGGCCCGTACAGGGCGTTGATGTGGGCTGTGTGGTTGTTGGCGTCCTGGTAGACGCCGACAACCTTGCGGTGCTCGACGATGTTCCAGCTCTGCCGGTTGAACGCGGCGACGGTGCGCACGCCGTGCAAACTCTCCGAGAGGTCGCCGAGCACACCGGCGATGCCGTCGCGGACGCGGTCATAACCGTGCTCCGAGGCGCGGCTGAACCAGATCGTGGCCAGCGTCAGGATCGGCACCACCAGTACCAGCGTGATCAGGGTCAGCTTGACGCTCATCGTGAACAGGATCGCCGTGATCACCACCATTGTCAGCGCCTGCCCAACCAGCTGGGCGAGCCCATCCTGGAGCAGCTGCTGGAGGTTCTCGATGTCGCTGGTCATGCGCGTCAGGATCACGCCGGCCTTCTCAGCTGTGTAGTAGTCGAGGCCGAGCCGTTGCAGGTGCGTGAACACCTTCACCCGCAGATCGTTCATCACATACGCGGCCAGCCGCCCGGTGACGCGAGCCTGAGAGCGCTGAGCCAGAGCGGTGATGACGATCGCCAGCAGGAACAGTCCGGTGCAGATCACCACGACCGTGTCGCTGTGGTGGCCGGGCAGCATGCCGTGGTTGATCCCGTACTCGATCAGGGCCGGGCCGACCTGGTTGACCACGCTGACCAGGCAGACCAGCATCACTGCGAGCACACCGAGCCGCCAGTGCCGGAAGACCAGCGCGCGCAGGGTCAGGTGCTTGGTCGCCTCATCCTCGTTGCGGTAGCCGAACTTCGCGCTGGGCGCGGGATACTCGGGCTCCTCGGAAAGCAGTGTGTCGACACCCTCCTGCAACTCGGAGGGGATGCCGGCAAACGGCAGGCCGCCGCCCGGGGCCGCCGCTGAGCGCGAACCGCCGCCACCCCCGAACATCGGCGCGCCGCCACCAAAGCCACCAAAGCTCACAGCCGATCCTCCGCATCCAGTCGCGCCTGTTCACGGGCCTTCTCGAGCCGCTTCTGCTCGGCCTCCTCGGCTTCCGCCTGAGCCAGCACCTCCACGTAGAGCGTGGAACTCTCGAGCAGCTCGGCGTGGGTACCGTCCGCGACGATCCTGCCGTCGTCGAGCAGCACCACACGATCAGCCAGGCCGATCGTGGAGAGGCGGTGCGCAACGATCAGTGTCGTTCGCCCGTGCATCAGTGCCTTGAGGCCTGCGTGGATCTTCTGCTCGACCTGCACGTCAACCGCACTGGTGGCATCGTCGAGCACCAGGATCGGCGGGTTCACCAGCAGCGTGCGAGCGATCGCGATGCGCTGGCGCTGCCCGCCAGAGAGCGTGTACCCGCGCTCGCCGATGATCGTGTCGTAGCCGTCCGGGAGCACGTCAATGAACTCCTCGGCGCCGGCCGCGCGGGCGGCCGCCCGGACCTCCTCAATCGACGCATCCGGCCGTCCGTAGGCGATGTTCTCACGGATCGAGACGGAGAACAGGAAGGGCTCGTCCAGGACAACGCCTACATAGTGGCGTAGCGAATCGATGGTGATTCCGCGCAGATCACGACCGTCGATCCTGACCGAGCCGCCGGTCACGTCGTAGAAGCGTGAGAGCAGGCGGGCGACGGTCGTCTTGCCGCTGGCCGTACGGCCGACCATGGCCACCGTCTCCCCCGGCTCGAGGTGAAGATCGAAGTGGTCGAGCACGAGCGGACCGTCGGGCGTATAGGCGAAGCGCACGCCGTCGAAGCTCACCGCGCCGCGCGGGTTCTGAAGGTCGACGGCCAGCGGGCCGTCGACGACGCTCGATTGCTCGTCGAGCACCTCATAGATGCGATCGGCGGATGCGGCCGCCCGCTGGCCGAGCATGACCAGCATCCCGAGCATCTGAAACGGCGCCTGGAGCATCACGATGTAGGCACTGCAGGCGAGGATCGCGCCGACGCCGAGGTGGCCGTGGATGACGAGAAACCCGCCGAGCAGCAGGATCAGGGCAAGTCCGACCTGGGGAAGGTTCTGGACGACGGGCGAGAATTTCGCGCGCAGGTCGGCATCGCGGATGTAGGACCACTGGAGCTTGCCCGCCGCCTTTTCCAGCTGCGCCAGCTCGCGCTGCTCGGCGACGAACGACTTGACGACGCGGACACCGTTGATGTTCTCGTCGACGATGGTGGCCACCTCGGCCAGGCGCGCCTGGATCAACCAGGAGACCGGGAACATGCTGCGGCGCATGCGCATGCCCATGACGAACACGACCGGCAGCGTCGCGATCGCCACGAACGCGAGCGGCACGCTGATCGTCAGCATGTAGATGAACGCGACGACGGCGATCGAGCACTGAACCAGGATGTTCGGCCCGAAGGTCAGGTACATCTGCACAGAGCGAATGTCTGAGTTTGCCCGGGAGATCAGCTGCCCGGTCTGCACGCGGTCGTAGAAGTCGAAGCTCATCCGCGTCAGGTGCGTGTAGATCATGTTGCGCAAATCGGCCTCGAGCGCGTAAGCGGTGCGCATGAGCAGGATCCGCGAGCCGTAACCGACGATGCCGACCAGGACGGCCAGCACGAACACGATCCGGACGTAGTGGGAAAGGGGCGTGCCGTGATGTTCCAGTGAGCGGTTGACCGCGCTGTTGAGCAGCTTCGGGATCTGGACCTGCAGCATCAGCGAGACAAACGACAGACCGAGCGCCGAGAACAATGTCCGCTTGCGGGCCAGCACGATGGGCATGGCCCGCCGCAGCCAGCTCTTGCTCCGGTCGGGATCGATCCAGGCGCGGGGCGGGTTGTAGGGCGAGACGTTGCCGGCCGGGGAAAGCCTCTCGGTCAGGGCGCTCATCTGGGGATCTCCCCCAGGAGCTGATTGATCCGCTCCAGGCGTTCCTCCACGGCCGCGTCGGCGGCGGCCAGCACGAGCCGGCCGGCGTCGGTGAGACCGACATCGATGCGGCGGCGATCGTCGGCGATGTGATCGCGGCGGACGAGTCCGCGCCCGACGAGGCCGTCCACGACGCCGGTCACGCTGGGGCGGCTGACCGCCAGTTTCTGGGCCAGCACCGAGGCGGCCTCGCAGCCATCGCCGAGGATGCCCAGGACCCGGTATTGGGGCAGCGTCAGATCGACCGTGGCGACCGCCAGCTCGATCTGTCGCGCCAGACGCGCGATGGTGTGCCCGAGATGAGCCGGTGCCTCCTGTTTCGAGAGCTGGGGTAGTTCGGTGGCCACATAGTTAGGGTAGCGAACCAATGCGCTAGACGGCTGTTCGAGCCCGCCAGCGGGGGTGCCGGACAAACGATCCAACTCAGGGCGGCCGGGTTGAGCGCGGACTCTCGAACGTCGAGCCAAGTGAGATGTCCGTGACCCCCCTCCCCGCCACTCGTCCCACGCGGCCCCTGACCGTATCGCGCCAATACGTGGTGGACGCTCGCGACCACGTGGTCGGCTACCGAATCTCCTATGTGCCGACGGCCGACGGAGCACCGGCCAGCCCGACGCTCCTCGAGGCCGCTGAGGTGGTCGATGATCTACTCACCGTCGTCGACCCGGCGCAGCCGGTCGCCGGAAACACGGCGTACCTGCCCCTGACCCGTGAGATGCTCCTGGGCGGCGTGATTCCGCCGGTGGATCCGACCCGGGTGCTGTTGCGAGTGCGCTACGAGGATGCGATCGACGTCCAACTGGCACCGGTGATCGCTGATGTGGCGGAACGCGGCTACAAGCTCGAGCTCGACGAGCTCCCCGGACGGGGTATCAACTTCGAAGTTCTCAGGCAGTTTCACGCCGTGGCCATCGACCTGAACCGCTGGGCCCTGGACGATGCCGCAGCGGTGCTCCCCCACCTGCGCTATCGGAACACTCTGGCCATGGCCACCGGCCTGGACACCCCGCAGCAGCGCGAGGCCGCCCGCGGGCTCGGCTTCGCCTGGTTCTGCGGCTCGGTGTTCGGCGCGCCCCGGTGAACGAGCCGGATCTCGGCCTCGGGGACCGGATTCAACCGGCGTCGGCCAGACGGTTCAGGAGCCGCACCGCTTCGCGCAGGGTCTCCTGGTCCTCAGGCGAGAACCGGCCGATCTCCTGGCCGAGCCAGCCCTCGCGCGCGGCCCGGTCCAGATCCAATGCCCGGCGTCCGCTGGGGGTGATGGCGACCTGTGTGCGCCGCCCGTCGCTGGCATCGGGCCGGCGTACGATCAGCCCCTTAGCTTCCAAATCGCAGATGGTCTGACTCATCGACTGCGGCCGCACGGACTCGATCGCGGCGAGCACGCCGATGCTGTGCGGACCATCGCGGTCCAGGCGGCCGAGCACGGCCGCCTGAGTCAGCGGAAAGCGAAGCTCACGCCGCAGCCGGCGGATCAGCCGGCCCAGGACGACACGCAACTCGGTGGGCAGAGTGTCCAGCCCAAGGTCCCGCTCCAGCTCGCTGTCCAGTTCGGCGTCGGCTTCCACGCGCCAAGAATACGGTGGCGGCGGCCCGGCGGGAAGAAATATGAAGGTAACCTGTGAAATACTTGCCTGGTGGCAGCTTTGTTCACCTCCGGTAAGCACGACACCGGACCGCTCCCCGCCAACTACAAATGGATCGCGTTGTCCAACACGACGCTCGCGGTCCTGCTCGCCACGCTCGACGGATCGATCACGATCATCGCGATGCCGGACATCTTCCGCGGCATCCACCTGAACCCGCTGCAGTCCGGCAACAGCTTCTACCTGCTGTGGATGGTGCTGGGTTACCTGATCGTGTCGAGCGTGCTGATCGCGAGCCTCGGGCGACTTGGCGACATCTTCGGCCGCGTGCGCATCTACAACCTCGGCTACGTCATTTACACCGTGGCGTCGTTGCTGCTCACCATCGACTGGATGACCGGCGCCCCGGGCGCGATCTACCTGGTCGTGCTGCGCCTCTTTCAGGGTGTCGGCGGGGCGTTCCTGCTGGCCAACTCGGCGGCGATCGTCACCGACGCCTTCCCCAAGAACCAGCGCGGCATGGCACTCGGGATCAACAACATCGTCGGGGTCAGCGGCATGTTCATCGGGCTGGTGCTGGGTGGGCTGCTGGCGCCCATCAACTGGCGGCTGGTGTTCCTGATCTCGGTGCCGGTCGGCCTGTTCGGGACCGTCTGGGCCTACCTGAAGCTGCGCGAGCTATCCCGTCCGCAACGGAACTCCACGGTGGATTGGGCAGGCAATATCTCCTTCGCGGTGGGCCTGATCCTGATCATGGTTTCCATCACCTACGGCATCCGCCCGTACGGGCACCACGCCATGGGCTGGACCAGCCCGCGAGTGCTCGCGCTGGCCGGCAGCGGGGTCGTGTGCCTGATCGCCTTTGCCCTGATCGAAAGGCGCGCCCGCGATCCGATGTTCCGCCTGCAGCTGTTGCGCATCCGGGCGTTCAGTGCCGGCACGCTCTCGACCTTCCTGGCGTCGATCGCGCGGGGAGGTCTGATGTTCATGCTGATCATCTGGCTGCAGGGCATCTGGCTGCCCGAGCACGGGGTCGACTTTGCCGACACGCCACTGCGCGCGGGACTCTGCATGCTCCCGTTGACCGTCGGCATGCTGGTCGCCGGGCCGACCTCAGGTGTGCTGTCGGACCGATACGGAGCGCGCGGCTTTGCCACCGGCGGAATGGTCGCCACCGCCGCGACGTTCGTCTGGCTGTGGTTACTGCCGATCAACTTCAGCTACGTGGAGTTCGCCGGAGTCCTGCTCTTGACGGGGGTCTCCTTTGGGCTGTTCGCCTCCCCCAACCGCGCAGCGGTGATGAACAGCCTGCCGCCCCGGGACCGGGGCGCCGGCGGGGCGATGAATCAGACCTTCCAAAACAGCGCCCAGGTGCTTTCGGTCGGGATCTTCTTCTCGCTGATGATCGCCGGCCTGGCCACGAACCTCCCGCACACGCTCACCGCCGGCCTGCACGCCAACGGGGTGCCGCTGGCCAAGGCACAGCAGATCGGGCACGTCCCGCCGGTGTCTGTCCTGTTCGCCGCCTTCCTCGGCTACAACCCGGTCAAGAGCCTGGTCGGCACACATGTCCTGAGCCACCTCTCGACCCATAACCAGGCGGCCCTCACCGGCCGCTCATTCTTCCCGCAATTGATCTCCTCACCGTTCCGCGACGGACTGCACACGGCGTTCGCCTTCGCGATCATCGCCTGTCTGGTGGCCGGGATCGCCTCAGCGCTGCGCGGTGGTGTGTATCACCACGGGGACGCGGTGGACGTACCAATTCCGGCGGCGGATGGAGCTGAGCCAGCCGTGCACGCGCACCACGTGTCGGCTTAGACCTCCGGCCGCCATCCGCTTGAGGCGATGTTGCGAGTCGATTAGGTTCACCGCAAATAAAGGCGGTTGGCAATACGCTGTGCCCAACTGTCTTAAACCCATGGAGGAGGACGCCACTGTGCGTAACCATCTGAAGCGATCCACCTGGTCAGTGATTCTGGCCGTGGTGGGTGTCGCAGCGCTCGCAGCCGCGATCGCAGCCACGGCGGTGGCCAAGGGCAAAGCCCATGCCGCTGCTGGCACCAAGATAACTCTGCTGTCGGGCCCCGGCCCGCAGTCGCTCGATCCGGGCCTGGACTACACCACCCAGGGATCCGAGATCAACTGGGAGGTCTACACCGGCCTCACCACCTACAAGCACGCCGGCGGCATCGCCAGTACCGAACTGCAGCCCGGCCTGGCCACGGCACTGCCCGCCATCTCCAACGGCGGCAAGACCTACACGGTCACCCTGCGTAAGGGGCTGAAGTACTCCAACGGCGACCCGGTGCACGCCAGCGACTTCCTCTACACGGTCGAGCGTTCGCTCAGCATCCCGTGGGGAGGCTCCTCGACCTTCATGACCCCGTACGTGGTCGGGGCGACGGCGTATGCCACCCATAAGTCCAAGACGATCAGCGGCATCAAGGCCAACGACGCCACGGGCAAGATCGTCATCCACCTGACGCAGGCCTACGGACCGTTCGCGAACGTGCTGGCCTTCCCGGCCTTTGGTCTGGTCGACCCGAAGACGGCTCCTGAGCCGTTCAAGGTGCAGGCGAGCAACCCGCCGGCCGGCGATGGTCCCTACATGGTGACCAACATCAACATCGGCAAGTCGTTCGACGTGGTACCGAACCCGGACTGGACGCCCACCATGGGCATCCCCAAGGCCACCGTGTCGTTCACGGAGTCGATCGACTCGAACGTCAACGCCAACGCGCTGTCGGTCCTGAAGAACTCGAATGAGGTCTTCGACTGGGCGGACACCATCCCGCCCGCCGACCTGTCGGCGGCCAAGGCGACCGGCCATGACAAGCTGGTCAACCTCGGTGGCTCGGTGTATTACTTCTTCCTGAACGCCAGCAAGGCGCCGTTCAACAACCAGCTCGCCCGCGAGGCCGTCATCACCGGCCTGAACCAGGGCGGCTTCTCGCGCCTCGGCTCCGGCACGCTGGCCCCCGGTTGTTTCTTCCTCCCACCGGGCATCCTCGGCCACGGAACGGGCAAGTGCCCGTACGGCACCAGCGGCAATCTGGCCAAGGCCAGGCAGCTGCTCAAGGAGTCCGGCCAGGCGAACGTGCCGGTCACGGTCTACGCCGAGGAGCGGGCACCGCGTCTGGCGTGGTGCGAGGCCTATCAGCAGGAGCTCAAGCAGATCGGCTTCAAGAACGTGTCGCTCAAGGAGATCTCCGACACGAACTACTTCACCACCATCGGTGAGTCCAAGAAGGTTGATCCGCAGACCGGCTTCGCCGACTGGAACGAGGACTTCCCGAACCCGATCGACTTCTACGGTGTTCTGCTGAATGGCAAGGCCATCCAGGCGACGAACAACGAGAACTTCGGTCAGACCAACGACCCGTACGTCAACAAGCAGGTTGCGAAGCTCGGCGTGGTGCCGACGACGCAGCTCAGCAAGGTCGCCGGTCAGTGGAGGTCGCTCGAGACGTACGTCGCCAAGAAGGCGTACGCCGCGGTGTTCGGCTACCAGTCGTTCCCGTTCTTCACGTCCAAGAACATCAGCGTGAAGTACACCAACGACATCTACGGTTGGGACCTGCTGGGGATCAAGGCCCACTAGGACCTCCCCAAAAGGACCGCAGTACCCAAGAGACGGGACAGGCAGTAGCCTGTCCCGTCTCTTCTTTTTAGACATGTCTTTTTCCGGGAGTGAGATACAGGCCGAACTGGCCTTCGCGGCCCCGCCGGTGGAGGGCGACGGCGACGGCGCCAGCGGCCTGCCCCCCGGAATCGGCCCTTACAAGCTCGCCTGGCGCCGGCTTCGACGCAACAAGGTCTCGCTGTTCTTCGGCGGCGTCTTCATCCTGATCGTGATCGTCTGCCTGCTGGCGCCGATCTACTCGCAGGACATCGCCCACATCAGCCCGGACACCGGCAATCTGACCGGTCAGATCAAGGTGGGAGGCAAGCTCCAGTACATCCTCAGCCTTCAGGGCATTCCCATCGGACCGACCTGGGACATCCATCACTACTTCCTGGGGGCCGACACCAACGGTCGCGACGTGGCCGTGCGACTCCTGTACGGCGGCCGCAGCTCGCTGTACATAGGCGTCGTGGCGATGCTGATCACGATGGTGTTCGGGACCGCCTTTGGCGTCATTGCCGGCTACTTCCGCGGTTGGATCGACGGTCTCATCAGCCGCATCAACGACGTCGTGTGGTCATATCCGGCGATTCTGCTGGGCATCACGCTGGGCACGGTGCTCAACGTGCGGGGCCTGGGACCGTTTCACTCGACCACGCTGCTGACCACCGCGCTCGTGGTCGGCTACGTGTACATCCCGTATGTCGTGCGCCCGATTCGCGCCCAGGTGCTGACGCTGCGCGAGCGCGAGTTTGTGGACGCGGCGCGCCAGCAGGGGCTAGGACACGTGCGGATCATGTTCGGCGAGATCCTGCCGAACCTCGCGTCGACGATCATCATCTTCATACCGCTGATGCTGGCCAATGCCATCATCCTCGAGGCAGCGCTCAGTTACCTCGGGGCGGGCGTGCAGGCGCCGAACTCGTCCTGGGGCACCATGATCCAGGCCGGTTTGCAGGTCTTCCCGGGCGCCTTCCACACGGTGCTGGCCCCCGGCATCATGCTGGTGATGGCGGTCATGTCGGTCAATATCTTCGGTGACGGCCTGCGCGACGCGCTCGATCCCCGCTCGAAGGCAGCCATCTGATGGCACGCTTCGTCACCCGTCGCGTGATGACCATGCTGCTGCTGCTCATCGTGATCTCCTTCGTCACGTTTCTGCTGTTCGTGGTCGCCCTGCCGGGCGGCAACCCGGCGGCCATGATCGCCGGGCGCCTGGCCAACCAATTCGAGGTGCACCTGATCAGCGTGCGCTACGGCTTCGACAAGCCGATCTGGGTGCAGTACGTCAAGACCATGGCGAACATCTTCAGTGGCAATGCGTACTCCTACCAGCAGGGCTTCAACGTGCTCGCTCAGATCGGGAAGGGTTTGCCCGCGACGCTCTCGTTGGCGATCGGCGGCGGGATCCTCTGGCTCCTGTCCTCGATCGTGCTCGGCACGCTGGCCGCGATCCGCTCGGGCAAGTACACCGATCGCGTGCTGACTGTGCTCTCCATGATTGGCGTCTCGCTGCCGCCGTTCCTACTCGGCGCCGTATTGATTCAGTACGTCGGCTACGACGCCAACCTCATCCCGCTGGGCAACTATGTCTCTCTGGCCCAGCCGGCCCAGTGGCTGTGGCACATGCTGGCCCCGTGGTTCACGATCTCGGTGCTGTTCGTGGGCTTCTACTCACGGGTTCTGCGTGGCTCGATCCTTGACGCGATGGGCGAGGATTACGTGCGTACCGCCCGGGCCAAGGGCTTGTCGGAACGCAAGGTGCTGGTCAAGCACATCCTGCGCATGAGCCTGCTGCCGATCATCTCGCTCTGGGGGCTCGACGTGGCCCAGGTCATCGGCGGCGGTGCGATCCTCACCGAGACGGTCTACAACCTGCACGGGGTGGGCCAATTGGCCGCCCAATCGGTGGGTAACTTCGACACCGTCACGCTGCTCTCGATCGTGATGTTGACTGCTCTCGCCGTCGTGGTCGTCGGTGCGCTGGTCGACATCCTCTACGCCTACCTCGACCCGCGGATCCGGCTGGGATGAGCGACCCGCTGCTCGCCATCGACGAACTCAAGGTCAGTTTCGCCACCGACGAGGGCGTCGTCCAAGCCGTGGACGGCGTCTCCTTCACGGTGAACCGTGGAGAGGTCGTTGCGGTCGTCGGGGAATCCGGTTCGGGCAAGTCCGTGACCGGAATGACCCTGATGGGCCTCACGCGCGGCCCCAACGCGCGCATGTCCGGGAGCGCCAAGCTCGACGGCATGGAGCTTCTGACCGCGTCGAACGAGGACCTGCGCAAGATTCGCGGCAATGACATCGCGATGATCTTCCAGGATCCGATCAGCTCACTGAACCCCGTTTACCGGGTCGGCTGGCAGATCGTCGAGCAGATCCGCACGCACAACCCGGACGTGAGCAAGCGCGACGCGATGGCGCAGGCGGTGACGCTGATGGAGCGAGTCGGCGTTCCGCGCGCCGATGACCGCCTGCGCTCCTACCCGCACGAGTTCTCCGGCGGCATGCGCCAGCGCGTGATGATCGCCATGGCGCTCTCCTGCTCCCCCAAGCTGCTCATCGCCGACGAGCCGACCACCGCGCTGGACGTGACCATCCAGGCGCAGATCCTTGATGAGCTGCGTCAGCTGCGCGAGGAGACCAACGCCGGAATCATCCTCGTCACGCACGACCTGGCGGTCGTCGCCGACATCGCCGACCGCGTCGTGGTCATGTACTCGGGGCGGGTGGTAGAGCAGGGCACACTCGACGAACTCTTCTATGACCCCCAACACCCCTACACCTGGGGACTCCTCGGTTCGATCACGCGAGTCGACCGCGACCGCGGTCACCGGCTGCCCGCCATCGCCGGCTCGCCGCCGTCGCTGCTGGCGCCGCCCACCGGCTGTCACTTCAAGCCGCGCTGCCCGCACTCGTTCGCCAAGTGCGATGAGGTGCCGCGGCTGGAGTCCGAGTCCCCGAGAGCCCCGGCCATATGGATCGCTGCTGGCTGACCGCGGAGCAGAAGCGTCAGCGCCGACAGGTCGACGGACAGATCGGCCTGGCCGCCCCGGTGAGCGCGTGAGTGACGAAGCCGATAAGGGTCTGAACGCCGGTTCCGGCCCGCTGGCCGGAACCCCTGAAGGCGCACCGGCGGAAACCCGCGGGAGCGCGGCCGCCGCCGACGGTGAGACCGGCTCGCTGACGACCCAGAACGGAGCGCGCACCGACCTCATGTCGGTCGACCATCTGCGGGTGCTCTTCCCGGTGAAATCCGGGTTGATCATCGACCGGACGGTGGCTCATGTCCACGCCGTCGATGACGTCTCCTTCGCCATCGCCGAGGGCGAGACGCTCGGTGTGGTGGGTGAGTCGGGCTGCGGCAAGACGACGCTGATCCGCACTTTGGTGCGGCTGGTCACGCCGACCAGCGGTCAGATCAAATTCCGCGGCACCGACATCACCAAGGCGGGGCGCAGCGCCTTGCAGCCGGTTCGGCGTGAGATGCAGATGGTCTTTCAGGATCCCCAGGCCTCGCTGAACCCGCGCAAGCGCATCAGCCAGATCCTGGCGGTGCCGCTCAAGCTGCGGGGTGTCGCGGATGCCGACGTAGAAACCGAGAGCCGCAGCCTGCTCGAGCGGGTCGGCATGCGACCCGAGCACCTGAGCCGCTTCCCGCACGAGTTCTCAGGCGGCCAACGCCAGCGCATCGGCATCGCACGGGCGCTCGCCATGAACCCGAAGCTGATCCTGCTGGACGAACCGGTCTCGGCGCTGGACGTGTCCGTCCAGGCCCAGGTGATCAATCTGCTCGACGAACTGCAGGACGACCTGGGGCTGAGTTACGTGTTCGTGGCTCACGACCTCAGCGTTGTGCGCCACGTCTCCGATCGCATCGCGGTCATGTACATCGGGAAGGTCATGGAGATCTCCCCCTCGGAGGAGCTGTACACCAAGCCGATCCATCCGTACAGCTCGGCGCTGCTGGCGGCGATTCCCATCCCGGATCCGAAGGAGAACCGCGAGCGCACGCGCACCAAGGTCACGGGCGAGGTGCCGAGCCCGATCGACCCGCCCCCGGGCTGCCGCTTCGCCGGCCGCTGCCCCCGGGTCACCGACCTCTGCCGGGAGGTGGAGCCGCAGCTGACGGAGTACGCGGGTGCTCACGCGGCCGCCTGCCACCATCCGCAGCACGTGAGCGCCGAGGAGATCGCAGCCGCTCGACGCTCACCGCTCAGCCCGCTCAGCTCCGGCGACCAGATGCCGACGTACTCACCGTAGGGGCCGGAAACGTTGCGTTACCCGGGTGAGTGGGAGCCGCACGAGCGGACGATCATGGGTTGGCCGTGCCGCAAAGCGCTGTGGGGTCCGACGCTCGAGCAGGCCCGCGCCGACTATGCCTTCGTGGCCAATGCGATCGCCGATTTCGAGGACGTGACCATGATCGCCGGGTCAGCCGAGGACGCCCGCGCGGTCCGCTCAGCCTGCACAGCTCGCGTACAGGTGGTCGAGTTGCCGATCGACGACTCGTGGCTGCGGGACAGCGGACCCATCTACGTCGTCGACGATTCCGGGGGACGCGTGGCCGTCCATTTCGGCTTCAACGCCTGGGGCGAGAAGTTCCCGCCCTGGGACAAGGACGCGGAGATCGGCGGGCTGATCGCGCGTGAACTGGGCGATGAGGTGCGCCGGGCGCCGATGGTGCTCGAGGGCGGCTCGGTGATCAGCGACGGTGCCGGCACGATCGTCACCACCGAGCAGTGCCTGCTGTCCCCGAATCGCAACCCCTCGCTGTCCCAGGCGGCGATTGAGGAGACACTGAGCGAACACCTGGGAGCTGAGCGGATCGTCTGGCTCGGGCAGGGCCTGGTCGAGGATCGCGACACCGACGGCCATGTCGACCTGATCGCCGCCTTCACCCCCGATCGTCGCGCCCTGGTTCAGACCGTGCCGGCCGGAAACCCGAACCACGAGAACTGCGCAGAGAACCGCCAGCGCCTGCACGACGCCGGCATCGAGACGATGGAGATCCCGCATCTGCCCTACCGCCAGGTGGCCGGCGAGCCGGTGGCCGTCGGCTACCTGAACCTCTACATCTGCAATGGCGCGGTGGTCGTGCCGGTCGCCCAGGACGAGTTCGATGAGGAGGCCGTGGCCATCATCGCCGATGCCTTCCCGGGCCGAGCGGTGGTGCCGGTACCCGGCGCGACCATCGCCTACGGCGGCGGGGGGCCCCACTGCATCACCCAGCAGGTTCCGGCAATCCAAGTGGCGTGAGGGAGGGGCCAGGTCCATGAGTGACTACGTGCTGAAGGTCAGGGACGCGATTCCCGAGTCGCCCGCGCGAACGCGTCCCCCGGAGCGTGCCCCGCTGCGCCTGGGTCTCGTCCAGCAGCGTTGGCACCCGGACCCGTTCACACTCGAGCGCATGCTGATGGAGGGCATCGGCCTGGCCGCCGAGCACGGCGCCCGCGTGGTCTGCCTGCAGGAGCTCACGCTCTCCCCGTACTTTGCCATCACACCTGACGGTGCCGAGGCGCTCGACGTGGCGCCCGAGCCGCTCGAGGACGGCCCGACCATGACCTTTGCCCGGCGGGCGGCCGCTGAGTCCGGCGTATACGTACACGCGTCTCTGTACGAGCAGGCCGAGCGAGGCGACGGCCTGGGGTTCAACACGGCCGTCCTGGTCGGGCCGGACGGCGAGCTGGTGCAGCGCACGCGCAAGCTGCACATTCCGGTCACCGCCGGCTACTACGAGGACAAGTACTTCCGCCAGGGACCGGCCAGTGGCGACGGCGACCCGTTCCCTGTGGTGAGGCTGACTGAATCGGACGCCAAGCTCGGGCTCCCAACCTGCTGGGATCAGTGGTTCCCTGAGCTCGCCCGGGCCTATTCGCTGGCCGGAGCGGAGGTGCTGATCTACCCCACGGCGATCGGCTCGGAACCCGACCATCCGGACTTCGACACCGAGCCACTGTGGCAGCAGGTCATCGTCGGCAACGGCATCGCCAACGGCACCTTCATGGTGGCGGTCAACCGCTTCGGGATCGAGGGACCCCTGACGTTCTACGGGTCGAGCTTCATCTCAGACCCATACGGACGCATCCTCGTCCAGGCGCCTCGCGACCGGCCCGCGGTGCTGGTGGCCGACCTCGACCTGGATCAGCGCCGCGACTGGCTCGAGCTGTTCCCGTTTCTGACCACGCGCCGCCCCGACGCCTACGGGACGCTGACCACGCGCTGAGCTCAGCTCTCGACGAAGTAGCTGCCGCTGCCCTGCCCGGAGGAGAAGTAGCGGCTGGTGACGGTCTTCTTGCGCGTGAAGAACTCAACGCCGTCGGTGCCGTGGGCGTGCAGGTCGCCCAGGAAGCTGTCCTTCCAGCCGCTGAACGGGAAGAAGGCAACCGGCGCAGCGACGCCGATGTTGACCCCCACCATGCCCGCCTGCACCTCGTGGCGGTAACGGCGGACGGAGGCACCGGACTCGGTGAATATCGAGGTCCCGTTGCCGAAGCGGCTCGCGTTGACGATCTGGATCGCCTCGTCCAGCGACTCCGCGTGGATCAGGGTGAGGACCGGACCGAAGACCTCCTCCTGGGCGATCTCCATCTCAGGCCCCACACCGTCGATGATGGTCGGGCCCAGGAACGCGCCGTCGGGATTGACGCCGCTGACGCCGCGCCCATCGACGACGAGGCGGGCGCCATCGGCGACCGCGCGCTCGACGAAGCCGGCGATCCGGTCGCGCGCCGCGCATGAGATCACCGGACCGAGCTCCACCTGCTCGTCGTTGCCGTCGCCGACCCGCAGCTCCCGGGCCGCCTGGGTCAGTGGCTCGAGCAGCTGACCGTGCGCGTCGCCCACCGTGACGACGACCGAGCCGGCCATACAGCGCTGTCCGGCCGCGCCGAAGGCGGAGGCGATGATGCCTTCCACCGTCTGCTCAATGACGGCGTCCGGCATCACCACCATATGGTTCTTGGCGCCCCCCAGCGCCTGCACGCGCTTGCCCGACTGAGCCGCGCGCTCGTACACGAGCTTGGCCACCGGAGCCGAGCCGACGAACGACACCGCGTCGATGCCCGGATGCTCGAGGATCCCCTCGACGACCTCGCGCCCACCGTTGACCAGGTTCACGACGCCGGCCGGCAGGTCGAGGGCATCCAGTTCCTCAAAGGCGATCTGCTGGGTCATGGGGACCTGCTCGGAGGGCTTCAACACGAACGTGTTGCCGCAGGCGATGGCAAAGGGGAGAAACCAGAAGGGCACCATGGCCGGAAAGTTGAAGGGCACGATCGCCGCACACACGCCAACCGGCTGACGCACCGTCTCGGCGTCGATGTTGCGTGACACGTCCTCGATGATGCGGCCCTGCATGGTGGTCGGCACGGCGCAGGCCGCCTCGACCATCTCGATCATGCGGGCCACCTCGGCCCGGGCGTCGCCGATCGTCTTGCCCATCTCGGCGGTGACCGAACGGGCCAGGTCCTCGCTGCGCGCGTTCAGCCGCTCGCGCAGCTCGAACAGCTTGCGTGCCCGCGCGATCACCGACACGGCGCGCCACTCGGGCAGAGCCGCCTTCGCCGCCGCGACAGCGGCATCAAGATCGGCCCGGCCGGACAGCGGGACGCGCGCCAGCGGAGTCCCGGTGGCGGGATTGATGACATCCAGCTCACCGGTCGCCGCCTCCGCGGCCACCCAGGCTCCGGCGATGTAATTGTCGAGCAGTCGTGTGGCTGTGGCAGTCATGGTGATGGTCCTCTCGGCGATGCGCCGTTCCCTTCGATGACGCTTCAGCTGCTCGTACCGGTCTCTTATTTACCGAAACGACGATCGTCATATGAAGAAACGCGTGTTGGTCTCAGTGATTCTGGCGGTCGCGGGTCTCGCGTTCACCGCGCCTGCTCTTGCCGTAACTCAGCAAGCTGCCAGCCAGAACTGGGCAGGCTATGTAGTGACCTCCAATGATGGCAGTGACTTCTCTGCCGTTTCTGGCCAATGGACAGAGCCGCGAGTCGACTGTTCGGCCAACACCCAGTCAAGCTACTCGGCCTACTGGGTCGGTCTGGGCGGCGGCGGGGAGCAATCCTCGGCGCTCGAGCAGATCGGCACCCAGGCTGACTGCAGCCCAAGCGGCACGGCCAAGTATTACGCGTGGTACGAGCTGGTGCCGTCAGCCCCGGTGAAACTCTCGCTGGCGATCGCGCCGGGCGACAGCGTCTGGGCCCGGACCGCGGTCACCGGCGACCGCGTGAGCCTGTACATCACCGATCAGACCACGCACCACACCTGGAGCAGGACGCTGACGATGACCTCGACAGCCCCCGACACGAGCACCGCCGAGTGGGTGGCCGAGGCACCGTCGGAATGTGCCGGCGAGTCGACCAGCCAGTGCACCCCGCTGCCCCTGGCCAACTTCGGGAAGGCCACCTTCCGCGATGCCCACACCACGTCGGCCGGCCATACCGGCTCGATCAGTGACGCAGGCTGGAGCGCCGAGGCAATCGAGCTCGAGCCGTCGTCCAGCCAGCTGTTTGGCGGCGGCCCCGGTGCCTACGTCCCCGGCGGATACAGCGGTTACTCCGCGTACAGCAGCTACGAGACGACCGCCGGGGGTGCGGCACCCACCACACTGAGCCAGGGCGGCACCCGGTTCAGCGTCAAGTACGGCGCGTCGCTTCAGACGCAGACGTCGAGCTCTGGCCCAAGCCAGACGGACGGGTATGGGTACGGCTCGAGCAATGCCTACACCTACGGGTACGGCAACGGGTACGGGTACTCCAACGGCTACGGATATGACGGCGGCGGCTGGGGTTACTGACCCATAGCGCTGAGAGCTCAAGCCACCTCGCGGGCGGCCAGCGAGCCGCGGGCCAGGGCACGCCTGTAACCGTCCGCGAGCCGGCCCAGAGCGGCCTCCCAGGTTCGGGTGCGAACCGACTGCAGGGCGGCCCGGCGCAGGCGCTCGGCCAGCAGCGGGTTGTCCACCACCTGGTGCACGGCGTCGGCCAGGGCCTGCGGATCGGCGGGTACGAGCAGCCCGGTGTCCCCTTCGTCGATCAGGTCGGTCGGACCGCCCTCGGCCACCGCCACCACGGGCAGGCCGCTGGCCTGCGCCTCGAGCACGACCTGACCGAACGTGTCCGTACGGCTGGCGAACAGGAAGACGTCGGCGCTTGCGTAGACGCGAGCCAGTTCGGTGCCGTACTGCCAGCCCAAAAAGGTGGCGCTATCGCCCAGGCGATCCCGCAGCGCCTGCTCTTCAGGGCCGCCGCCGGCGAGCACCAGATGCAGGCGCGGGTCGCGGCTCCGGGCGTCCAGGAAGGCGTCGGCCAGCAAGTCCACACCCTTCTCCCGGGTCATCCGGCCGACGTAGAGCACTTTGACCTCACCGGGCAACAGCGATTCGTCCCTCAGCCCCGGGCCGAACCGACGGAGATCGACCCCACGGTCCCAGCGAGCGATGCTCTCCGGTGCGACGCCGATGTGGCCCAGGCGCTCGTCGCTGGCCAGACTCGGCGAGAGCACCACATCACAGGCGCCGTAGAACTTGCCCAGCGCGTAGTCCGCCAGTACCTCGAGGTGGCCATATCCGGACCGCACAGCGGCGTACGCCCCCAGTTCGGTGTGATAGCTGCCGGCCAGCGGCAGCTCGAGCAGCCTGGCCAGACCCCAGGCGGCCACACCGGCCGGCCCGGGGCTGCACACGTGGACCAGGTCGTAGCGACCCTCGGCGATCACCTCGGTTATCGAGGTGATGCTCGGCACGCCAACCTCGAGACCGGCGTAGAATGGAACATCGACCTCGGCGACCGCGCTGAGCCTACGGTCGACATCGGCATCAGTACCGATGACCTCGACATCGAAACCGGGGACGCCAAGCTCTCGGATCTGCGCCACCGCGTGGGCGACTCCGTGGGTTGAGCCAATGCCGTCAGCCACAAGAGCCACGCGAGCCCGGTCGCCGTCGGTGCGGCTCAGCTTGAGCTTCTCGCGGCCGAGAAACGCCGTGGCTGCGGCATACGGCACCGCCGGGATGCAGGCATCGAAGAGCTCTGTGGCCACGCGCCCGGGCTCGGGCAGGCGGCCGGCTTGGACGACCGCCATCGTGTCCTGAACGACGCGCGCGAGCTCCCGCTCGTGGATCCGGCGGGCCCGGCGACACAGGTCGTCGTGGCTGATATCCCCATCCTGCAGGTGGACGATCAGCCTGCGCTCGTCGCCCTCGAGGTCCATCGCGCCAAGCCAGGAGCGCAACAGCGCGAGCGCGTCCTGTGGGCCGATGTCACGCTGCGCCTCGCCCGAGCGGACGTTGCCCTCGCTCATGACCCGTTCGACGATCTTGAGCACCGCAGCCGGATCGGGGCGGCCGCTGGCCTCACCGCCGCCCAGCGCGCGGATGGCCAGCGCCATGGCCGAGTGCGTCCATTTGGCCGCCCCGCCCTGGGCACCGCGCGAGACGGCGTCGCCGGCTCGGATGTGGCCCAGGAACTCCGCCGGGTTGTGGGCCGTCGGCGTCTCGGTGAAGGTGCGTCCGATGTCGATGCCGGCGTGATCGTCGGTGCCGCCGATACCGGTGCCGCCATGGGTCTCGATGTACACGAACGCGGGCAGGTTGAGTTCCTTGGCCCGGGAGCCGTTCCGCGTCTCCCAGATCGGGAAGAGCTGGGCCAGGCGCCGGCGGTGGCGGGGGCTGAGCGGGGCCTCAACCGCGTAAAAAGGGTGGGCGAGGGCGGCGGTGATGCCGCGGTCGACGAGATACTCGGCGCACTCCTCGACGCTGTTGTTGTGTTCCTGCAGCCACTGGTGATCGTCCGGAGTGATCCCGTAGCAGAGGACGTGCACGGCCTGCGGTTCCCCCTTGAACCACACGGTCAGCTCCTCGGAGATGAATACATCGGGCAGCTGGGCGATGGCCAACGCTCCGGCAATCGTGTCGTGGTCGGTGATGGTCACGAAGTCCATCCCCCGGCGCTTGGCGAGCTCGTAGACCTCCTCCGGCTCTGTCGCGCACTCGGGCAGGTGCAGCGAACGTTGAATGCCCAACTTCGACAGCTCGGATGCGGTCGAGTGCACGTGCATGTCGGCGCGACTCACGTGCAGGTCACTGCTTTTGGTCTCGTGCATACCGCAAGTTGTCGCTTACTGAGGCTTGAGGCTTGTGAAGTTCAGGCACAGTCACTGTGAAGTTCCGGTGAACTGCTGGGAAGACAGGCCTGCTTACCGAACAGTTCTGTGCACATGCCGCAAGCCGCTTCACCGCCCGATCTCACTGTCGAGAACGGTCGGCTCCGGGCTGAGATCTCGCTTCGTCCCTTCAGCTTCACCATCCGCCGCGCCGGTCGACGCCTGCTCCGGAGCGGCGGCGCATGGGTGGCTGACGGCACCGTGGCAGACCACTTCATCCAGTTCACCGAGGGCGTGGTGGCAGCGGAAACCCTGTTCCCGCACGAGCGGGCCACCCGAGGCGGCGTCGACCCGCCCTCCCGGGCGGCGTGCCCGAGCGATGAGCCGACGGTGCGGGCCAGCCTGCACTTCGAAGGCGGGCGACACGGACAGCTCGTACTCACGCTGCACCCCGACGACCGCTTCACCGTCACGCTCACCGCCGACCGGCAGCCTCTGAGACTGGCCCTCGAGTGGGACCGGCGCTCCGACGAGCACTTTGTCGGCCTGGGAGCGCGCCACGGCACCGAATTCGATCAACGCGGGCGGACCGTGCAGCTGGGGGCGGACCGCCGGTACACCGGCCCGGACTGCCCACCGGAGATGCTTGAGCAGGGCGGCATCCCGCAGGGCGATTGCGCGCCGATGCCCTGGATGCTCTCCAGCCGCGGTTACGGCGTGGTCGCTCACACCTACGCCAATGGGACTCGCTTCGACATGTCGAGCGAGCGCACATCAGTGTCGACCCGTGCCGCGGCCGGCCCTCTGGTGCTCGAGTTCATGTGCCAATCCACCCCGGCAGCGCGCCTGCGGGCGCTCTGCCGGCAGACCGGATTCCCCATGCTGCTCCCCGAGTGGGGCTACGGCTTCTGGAAGAGCCGCGACGTACACGAGGACCGGGAGGCGGTGCTGGATGACCATGCCGGCTTCCGCCGCCACGACATCCCGCTCGACGCGATCGTGATCGACTCGCCCTGGGCGACTCAATACAACTCGTGGGAGATCAATCCGCACCAGCTGCCTGAGGCGGAGGAGATGATCCGCCGCTTCCGGGCGGACGGGGTGCGCACCGTCCTGTGGTGCACGCCGTGGGTGAACCTGGACTCGCGCGACGGACAGATCCCACCCCAGCCGGAGTCCGAGCGGCTGCATGGCCAGCCCTCACCGAACTACGCTCCCGCTGCGGCAGCGGGCCACTTCATCCAGCAGGCTGACGCCGACGAGCCGTGGGTCGGGCAGTGGTGGATGGGCACCGGGTCCATCGTGGACTTCACCAGTGACGCCGCCGAGCAATGGTGGCGCGAGCAGGTCAAGCGGGTCCTCCGGCAGGGTGTCGAGGGGATCAAGATGGACGACGGCGACGGCTACTACCTCAAGGACGACGTGCGCCTGGCCGACGGGCGACGGGGGGCGCAGGCGGCCTGGCACCTGGGCGGGATGCACCGCGTGAGCCTGCAGCGCGCCCTCGATGAGGTGCATCCCGGAAGTGGCGTGCTGTTCGGGCGCTCGAGTTGGCTCGGTCAGCACGCGGTCGGCCACACCTGGGGCGCCGACCAGGCCTCCGACTTCTGGTCACTGCGCGCCCTGGTGACTGCCACGCTGTCGGCTGCGGCCAGCGGCATCTCCAACTGGACGCACGACATCGGGGGCTACCTCGGGCACCGGCTGGTCGAGCGCTGCCCGCCCGAGCTGTTCGTCCGCTGGCTGCAGTTCGGCTGCTTCACGCCGCTCATGCACGCGCACTCACGCTTCCCGCACGAGCCCTGGCACTACGGCCAGCGGATGGTCGACACCTACCGCGCCTACGTGCTCCTGCACGAGCGGCTGGTTCCCTACGTGCGCGCCGCCGCTGCCACCGCGGCGCGCGCGGGACTCCCGATCATCCGACCGCTGTGCCTGATTGACCCGAGCGATCGGCGGGGCTGGGAGCTGACCGACGCGTATGGGTACGGACCGTCCCTGTGGGTGGCGCCGGTGCTGGATGACGGTGCCCGCGAGCGCGAGGTGCTCCTACCGCGGGGCGACTGGATCGAGACCTGGTCCGGGCGTCGGGTCTCGGGCGGCCAGGAGATCGTCACCCCCGCGCCCCTGTCGCGCATCCCCGTCTGGGTGCGGGCCGGTGCGATCGTCGTCACCTACCCGGCCGCGCATGTGGCCCGCGGACTCGGCGACACGCCTGAGTCCGAGCGGCCGCTGGAGGCGACGCTGTGGGGGTCGCCGGCCAGCGGGCCGGCGACCGTGAGACTGGCTGACGGCCTCCGGATCCGCTGGAGTGAACGCGACGGCTGGCACTGCTCGGATCCACTGCGGGACGTGCGCCACCGCGTTATCCAAGCCTGAAGCGCGGCTGTCACCATGGTTGCCGTGATGGCAACGCGAGTAACCGCCGGGCGGTTGGCCGACAGCCTCGGAGCGGATCTCTCTCCGCTGCAGGTGCTGGGCTGCGCCGTGATTCTGTTCGTGTCCGATTGGGCGTTTCGACAGAGCGGGGGATCATTCTTCCCCGGCGGACTGCTGGACGAGGCCGCCCATTTCACCACCGCCTGGCTGCTGCTCCAGGGCCTGCCCACGGCACGGCGGAGGAACATAATCGTGCCGGCGTTGATCGGGTCTGTGGCCATCGACCTCGATCACATCCCGCAGGATCTCGGCCATTACTTCCTGATGGTGGGAACCTCACGGCCGGCCACGCATTCTCTGGGGACGGTGCTCGTGCTGCTGGGGCTGGGGCTGGCGCTCCGCCGCCATCGCAATCTGTTCCTCGGGCTGGGCCTCGGGGTCATGCTGCACTTCTTCCGGGACTTCGCCGAGGGTAACGGGAGCGGTGTGCCGCTGATATGGCCGCTGACCAGGCACTCGTTCAGGTATCCCCATGGGGTCTACGTGGCCTTCATGACCTGCGTGATCGCGGCCGACATCGGCCTCGGGCTCCTCAGCCGCCGGACCCGACTGGCCGTGCCATGACCGGCTCGTCGTCGATCAGCGTCGCCAGCCAACGGCGCGCCTCCTCAAAACTCCAGCTCTTGCGGGCCGCATAGTCTTCGACCTGGTCGTTGCCGATGCGCCCGACGCCGAAGTAACGCGACTGCGGATGCGCGAAGTACAGCCCGCTGACCGAGGATCCCGGAGTCATGGCGAAGCTCTCGGTGAGGTGGATCCCGGCGCTCTCCGGAGCCGCCAGCAGCCCGAAGATCGTGCCCTTCTCCGTGTGATCCGGTTGGCAGCCGTAGCCCGGCGCCGGCCGGATGCCCGTGTACCGCTCGGCGATCAACTCCGCACCTGAGAACTGCTCGTCGGTGGCGTAGCCCCAGAGCTCACGGCGCACGTACTCGTGCATGCGCTCGGCGAAGGCCTCGGCCAGCCGGTCGCACAGAGCCGTGAAGAGGATCTTGTTGTAGTCGTCGTTGTCGCGCTCGAACACCTGAGCCCGCTCGGGCTCGCCGTGTCCGGTTGTCACGGCAAAGGCGCCGATGTGGTCGGCCACGCCCGAGCCCAGCGGCGCGATGAAGTCCGCCAGCGCAAGGTTCGGATGCTCCTGGTCTCGGTCCAGCTGCTGGCGGAGGGTGTGCAGCGTGGCCAGCTCTGTGTTCCGGCCCGAGTCCGCGTAGACGCGGATGTCATCGCCGTCGGCGGCCGCGGGCCACAGACCCACCACCGCTCGCGGCGTGACCCATCGCTCGGCGACCAGCCGCTGGAGCATCGCCTGGGCGTCCTGGTAGAGCGAGCGCGCGGTGGCGCCAACGGTGGGATCGTCGAAGATCTTCGGGAAGGTGCCCTTCAGCTCCCAGGTCCGGAAGAAGGGCGTCCAGTCGATGTAGCGAGCGATCTCTCCCAGGTCGTAATCATCGAACGCCTGAACGCCAATCCGATGCGGCGCGGCCGGCGTTTGCGCGTCCCAGTCGATCTGCAGACGGTTCTCCCGTGCCCTCGCCAGTGAGACCCTGCGGCTGGCGGCGCGCCCGCTGGCGCGCCGCTCGGCGATCTCGCGGTACTCGGCCTTGACCTGCGCCGAGAGCGCGCTGCGGTGCTCCGGGTCCATGAGCGCCGTGGCCACGCCGACCGCGCGCGAGGCATCCGGCACGTACATGGTCTGGCCCAGGCTGTAGCAGGGGTCGATCTTGATCGCGGTGTGCAGCTTGCTGGTGGTGGCGCCGCCGATCATCAGCGGCATCGTCATACCGCGGCGCTCCATCTCGGTGGCCACCGAGCACATCTCCTCGAGCGACGGCGTGATCAGACCCGAGAGCCCGACCATGTCGGCTCCCTGCTCGATCGCCGTATCGAGGATCTGGTGCGCCGGGACCATCACACCGAGGTCGATCACGTCGAAGCCGTTACAGCCGAGGACCACTCCCACGATGTTCTTGCCGATGTCGTGGACGTCGCCCTTGACCGTCGCCATGATCACGCGGCCGGCGCCACGCGCACCGCTGCGCTTGGCCTCCATGAACGGCTCGAGGTGCGCCACCGCCTGCTTCATCACCCGAGCCGACTTCACCACCTGGGGCAGGAACATCTTGCCCTGGCCGAAGAGATCACCGACGACGTTCATCCCGTCCATGAGCGGGCCCTCGATGACCGGCAAAGGCTCGCCCAGCTCGAGCCGCGCCTCCTCGGCGTCAGCCACGATGTGCTCGTTGATGCCGTGGACCAGCGCGTGTACGAGCCGCTCCCGAACCGGGAGTTTGCGCCACTCCAGGTCCGCTTCCTTGCGGGTGGCGCCGGCGTCACGGTAGCTCTCGGCGATCTCCAGCAGCCGCTCGGTCCCGTCGGCCCGGCGGTTGAGGATCACATCCTCGATACGTTCGCGCAGATCCGGATCGATCTCCTCGTATTGGCCGAGCTGCCCGGCATTGACGATCGCCATGTCGAGCCCGGCCGCGATCGCGTGGTACAGGAACACGGCGTGAATGGCTTCGCGCAGAGGCTCGTTGCCCCGGAAGGAGAAGGACACGTTCGACACGCCGCCCGAGACGCGCGTGCCCGGGAGCCGCTCCTTGATCTGCCAGGTCGCCTCGATGAAGGCGAGCGCGTAGTCGTTGTGTTCGGCGATGCCGGTGGCGACGGCGAAGATGTTCGGGTCGAAGATGATGTCCTCGGGGTCGAACCCGGCTCGCTGCGTGAGCAGGTCGTGGGCGCGCTCGCAGATGGCGACCTTGCGCTCCACCGTCTCCGCCTGGCCCTGCTCATCAAACGCCATGACGACCACCGCGGCGCCATAGCGGCGGATCTTGCGGGCCACCTCGAGGAACGGCTCCTCTCCCTCCTTGAGGCTGATCGAGTTGACGATCGCCTTGCCCTGCACACATTTGAGACCAGCCTCGATCACGCTCCATCGGGATGAGTCGATCATGATCGGCACGCGGGCGATGTCGGGCTCGGAGGCCACCAGCCGCAGGAAGGTGGTCATGGCCTGCTCGCCCTCGAGCAGGCCATCGTCCATGTTGATGTCGATGATCTGAGCGCCGTTCTCGATCTGCTCGCGGGCGATCGACAGCGCTGTCTCGTAATCCCCGGCCTGGATCAACCGCTTGAAGCGCGCCGAGCCGGCCACGTTCGTGCGCTCGCCGATGTGGATGAAGGTGGCGAGGGTGTCGCTGGTCGATGCCGTCATCTGCCCACTCTCAGGTCACGCCGGGCTCACGCGGCGGCGAACGGCTCGAGCCCCGACAACCGCAGCGTCGGCTTGACCTCGGGCACCCGGCGCGGGCGCAGGCCAGCCACCGCGTCGGCCAGCGCGCGGATGTGGGCGGGGGTGGTCCCGCAGCAGCCGCCGACGATGTTCAGCAGGCCTGCTTGCGCCCACTCGCGCAACTGGGCGCTCATCTCCTCCGGCCCCTCCTCGTACTCGCCCAGTTCGTTGGGCAATCCGGCGTTGGGGTAGGCGGAGATCAGCGTGTCGGCGATGCCCGCCAGCTGCGCCAGGAATGGGCGCAGCTGCTCTGCACCGAAGGCACAGTTGAGACCAACGGCGAAGGGTTCGGCGTGGCGCACAGAGATCCAGAAGGCGTCGATGGTCTGGCCCGAGAGGATGCGGCCGGAGCGATCGGTCACCGTCCCGGAGATCCAGATGGGCAGCTCGGTGCGACCCTCGTCCTGTAGGTCGAGGATCGCCTTCAGAGCCGCCTTGGCATTGAGCGTGTCGAAGATCGTCTCAACCAGGAACAGATCGACGCCACCGTCGTAGAGCGCGATGGCCTGCTCGCGGTAGGCGTCGTAGACCTGGTCGAAATCCACCGTTCGGGCGCCGGGGTCGTTCACGTCGGCGGACATCGAGAGCGTCCGGTTGGTTGGGCCGATCGAGCCGGCCACCCAGCGCGGCTTGGACGGATCGCCGGCGGTGAAGGTGTCCGCGGTGGCGCGGGCCAGCTGCGCGGCGGCCAGGTTGAGGTCGCGCGCGAAGGCCTCGGTGCCGTAGTCCGCCTGGGCGATCGCGGTCGAGGTGAAGGTGTTGGTGGAGACGATGTCCGCGCCGGCGTCGAGGTAGGCCGTGATCAGCTCGGCGATCACCTCGGGGCGCGTGATGCAGAGCACGTCGTTGTTGCCCTTCAGCGGGGTGGGGTGGTCGGCGAAGCGCTCGCCCCGGAACTGCTCCTCGGTCAGGCGATACTCCTGAATCTGAGCCCCCCAGGCACCGTCCAGCACCAGGATGCGCTCGGCCGCCGCGGCCTTCAGAGCCTCAATCCTGGCCTCGCGCGGACGCTCGGGCGCGCGGCTGTCCGGCTCGGGCACGCGGCTGTCCGGCTCGGCGTCATGGTCCGGCTATCCGGCTCGGGCGTCATGCGGCACTCCTTTCTGGCGTCGTATGGCGGTCCGGCTCGGGCGCCGGTCGAACCCCGAGTAGGCGGCACACCGCCGGAGCCAGGTCACCCTGGTTGAGCGTGTAGAAGTGGAAGTCCTCGAACCCCTCGCCCCGCAACCGTTCGACCTGCTCCCCCGCGACGATGGCCCCCACGAGCTTACGAGTTTGTGGGTCGTCGTCAAGACCGGCGAAGCGCTCGGCCAGCCAGGCGGGGAGGCTGGCCCCGCAGCGCACCGCCATGCGCGATACGGCCGCGAAGTCGGTGGCCAGCAGAATCCCCGGTACCACGGTCAGCGGAATTCCGGCACCGCTGATTCGCGCACGCAGCCTGACTATCGCGTCGGTGTCGAAACAGAACTGGGTGATCGCCCGTGTCGCACCGGCCTCGGCTTTGCGGGCCAGCACGCGGAGATCGTGGAGCATCGAGACGGAGTCCGGGTGGGGCTCCGGATAGGCGGCCACACTCACCTCAAATGCCCCCAGGCGGCGGATCGCCTGCACCAATTCGACGGACCCGGCATAGCCATCGGGGTGGGGCTCGAATGCTCCACCGCCGGGAACGTCTCCGCGCAGGGCGACGACGTGGCGGATGCCCGCGTCCCGATAGCGCACGATCTCCGCGTCGATGGTGGCCCGTGAGCGGCCGACGCAGTTCAGGTGGCCGGCCACCACGAGCCCGCTCCGGTCAACCAGCGCCTGGAGCACGCCGAGCGTCGCCTCGGTAGCGCTACCACCTGCCCCGCAGGTGACCGAGACGAAACTCGGCTCAAGCGGGGCAAGGCGATCGATCGTCTGCCAGAGCCGAAGCTCGCCTTCGGCAGTGCGCGGAGGGAAGACCTCAAACGAGATTCGCGACATCAGCCGGCCGCTCCGACGGTCGCCGGGACGCCGACCGCGGCGAGCGCGCTGAGAGCGGTGCGGGCGTCCGCCCGCAGCAGCCACAGGCGGACCGTGAGTCGCTCATCCGGGTTGGCGGGGGGTAGCGAACGCTCGTCCTCCACGTCGAGCCCCGCCTCGATCGCCCAACCCAGCATGTCCTTGTCGGAGATTCCGAGGCAGCGGTGGCCGTGCAGGTTGCGCAGCTGTTCCAGGTCGTGTGTGGCGAAGTCAGCCACCAGCAGGCGCCCACCGGGCCGCAGCAGCCTTGCCGCGTCGCGGATCGCGCCGCCCGGGGCGTCGAGCAGGTGCAGCACGTGGTGCATGACGGCAACGTCAAAGGAGCCGGCCTCGAAAGGCGGCCGGTGCAGATCGCCATGCCGGACCGTTGCGCGCGAGAGCTGCGCCTCGCCCAAGGCGGCCCGGGCCAGTTGCAGCATGTCGTGGTCCAGGTCGAGTCCGACGCTCTGCTCGGTGTGGGGTGCCAGCAGCTCGAGGATGCGGCCGGTGCCGGTGCCGATATCCAGCAGGCGGCCGATCGGGCCCTCGCCGACCAGCATGTCGAGCAGGGCCCGCTCGACGGCGGCCTCACCGACGTACAGGTCCTGCAGGCCCTCGAGCTCGTCGGCGTGAGCGCTGCGGTAAGCGATGGCCGCCTCGATCCGAGCCTGACGGGCCCGCGAGAGCGCGGCCAGATCGGCGGCGATGGTCACGTCGCCGGGCGGGGCCAGTGAGGCAATCCGGTGGGCCAGGTCGGCCTCGGGACTGTCCTCGGCCAGGCGGTAATAGACGAAGGCCCCCTCCGGGGCGCGTTCCAACACGCCCGCGTCGACCAGCAGACGCAGATGGCGGCTGGTGCGCGGCTGGCTCTGCCCGATCACGCCGCAGATCTCGGTGACGGTCAGCTCCTCCCGCCCGAGCAGCGCGATCAGGCGCAGCCGCGTGGGCTCGGCCACCGCCCGCAGCGCGCCGACCAACGCGTCGAACCCGAGGTCCGAGCCAATGGCATAAGCGTCATTGGGAGCGAGGAGGTTCTCGGGCACAAGCGCCACCATACCACCAAGCTTGCTCATATAAAGATATGTGCATATGCCTTGCATGCCTACGGGCGAGGCTGCATGCGGCCGCGGTCGAGCCCCAGGTCAGGCGGACTCGCCGCTGGGAGAGAAACCGACCGTAGGGGTCGGTTTCTCTCCCAGCGCGTTGTGCGGGAAATCCGCGGTCGCGCGAGCCAAACGGATCGACGAAGCGATTACGCTCGGCCATGATGCACATCGACACGCTCACCGCTCCCCAACAGCGCGTCCTGGGATGCCTGATCGAGAAGCGCTTCACCACGCCCGAGCAGTACCCCCTGACCCTGAATGCGCTGCGGATCGCCTGTAACCAGTCCACCAATCGCGACCCGGTGGTCAACTACGACGAGGAGACGGTCCGCGCGGCCGCGCAACGGTTGTCCCAATACGGGCTCACGCGACTGGCCAGCGGCCATTCCAGCCGCTCGACCAAGTACCGGCACCTGGCCGAGGAGGCGCTCGGCCTGGGCCGTGAGCCGCTGGCCGTGCTGTCCGTGCTGCTGTTGCGCGGGCCGCAGACCCCCGGCGAGCTCAAGGGCCGCACCGAGCGCATGGTCCAGTGGACGTCGCTGGCCGAGGTCGATCAGGTGCTCGCCGAGTTGATCGCCCGCGGCTACGCCCAGCGCTTGGAGCGGCGGCCCGGACAGAAGGAGGAGCGCTTCGCTCAGGTGCTCGGTGGTGGCGCGGAGCTGACCGAGTCGCCGACTCCCGCCCCGCCCGCGGCTCCAGTCCCCACGGCTCCGGCCCCGCCGACGGCTCTCACGTCGGCCGCCGCCGCGCCGGACCGCGCAAGCGAGCGGGTTGGCACGGCGGGCGATCCGCTAATCGCCCGCCTGAATGCACTCGAAGCCAGGGTCGAACAACTCGCCGGACTGCTCGAGCAGCTGACGGGCGAGTCGCTCTGAGTCGCTCCGCCCCCTGAGCCGCTGACTCTCCCTAGGTCGGGAGCGCTAGGCCGATCAGGTAGGTGGCGCCGCCCACGATGAAGCCGGCCAGAGTCATCTCGAAACCGGCCGCCCACCAGGTGCGCAGGGTTACCAGCGACTTGGCGGCGCCCACCAGGAAATGCGCGATCAATGAAACCCCCGCCGAGATGGCGATCCCGAGCACACCATGCGTGAAGATGAACGGGATCACCGGAATCATTGCCCCCAGACCGGTGGAGATCCCGGCCGCAAGTGCGGCCTGACCCGCGTTCCCGCCGCCCCCGCCACTGATCCCGAACTCCTCGACCGCCAGTGCCTTGAGCATCGCGTCCGGGTTGTGCGACAGCTGCTCGGCCATCGCGTCGGCGGTCGCCTCGTCGATGCCCTTGAGCTGGTAGTAGAGCGAGAGTTCCTCCCGCTCCTCCTCGGGATGCTGCTCGAACTCCACCCGCTCGCGCTCGAGGTTGGCCGCAGCCACCTCGGTCTCGGATCGCTCGGCCAGGAAGGCGCCGGTCGCCATGGACAGAGCCGACGCAATCGCGCCGGCGGCCCCGGCGGTGAGGACGAAACTGGAGCCCGCTGTGGCGCCCGATACGCCGGCCACGATCCCGAAGACGGAAGCGAGGCCGTCATTGGCGCCGTAAATCGCACCGCTGATCCAGCCGCCCCCGGTACGGTGCCACTTCTCCCGGCCCATGATCTTGTCCAGACGGGACTTGGCCCGCTGCTGCGTGGGGGTCAGCTGCGGTGGTTCGTCGGCACTTTCGCTGCCGCCTGAGCGCATGTCCGTGACCGCCATGGAGTGCGAGCGCTCCTCCTTACGGATCTCGTGCAGCAGCCGGTCGGTTTGGGCGTCTCCGGTGGAGCGCTTGTACAGGTCGTCGACCTCGTCATCCTCGGCGGCCTCGCGAGCCGCCAACAACCTGTCGATCGGCGCGATCCGCGTCTGCAGACGAGTCCACCACGAGAGCCGGACACTGTCGGGTGAGGGGATTTCGATGCCGAGCTCTCGCATGCGGCCCTCCAGCCGCAGTCGGTGGCTCGCCTCAGCCTCGGCCATCCGCCCCATGATCTCGGCCTCCCGCTCCGGCAAGCGTCGGGCGATCAGCTGATAGGCGGCCCGCGCCTGAATCTCCCCGCGCCAGGCCTTCAACAGCCGCTCGCGGACCTCTGGCGTGGCGTCGGTCATGGCCACGCAGAGTAACCACCTCGGGCGGAAAGGCGTCTGGTTTGGTGGCCCTAACTACTGGCTGCCCGGCACGTCCGGGGACTCGCCGGGCCAGTGGCCGTGTTCGGCCCTGTAGCTGCGTTCCTGCGCCGAGGGCCAGCGGCGGTGGCGGGCCAGGTACACCCGGTCCTCAGCCTCGCGCTCCCGTTCCTCGTCGCCGCTGACGCCCAGGCGCCAGAGGAAGTTGATCAGCCAGGTCGAGCTGCCGGCCCCGGCGAACGCGGCAAAGGCGGAAACGCCGAAGGTGTCGAAGTCATCGGCGACGAGCAGCACGACGCCGATCACGCACAGAGCGGCGGGGATCCACCAACGCAGCAACCGCACGGCCAGGCTCGTGGGAAGACGCTCGCTTTCAGCATGCCACCACCACGAACCGTAGTGGTGTGGTCGGTGATGGGCCGGGCTGGCCACGGGCGCAGCGCTATCCGGCAGATCAGGTCTGATGGGCTCGTTCATAGTGCTGGACGAGCGGAAGGCCGGCCCCGAGCTCGTCGTCGGGGATACCTGGCGCGTTCGCTGACGCCCCGTCGCCGAACGAACGCAGCCGTGACACAAATGCGGTGGCCACGCGGTTGGCGTGCGCCTTGGCCAGCTCGGCCCGCTCGCCCGCGAACAGTTCGTCGACGGTCATCGACCATAGGTGGAGCCACCGGTCAAAATGACCCTGGGTCAGCGGCACCTTGACGTGGAGCTCCAGGTGGGGGCGGAACGCGCCGCCCCCGTAACTGCGGGCCCCGAGCAGGATCGTGTCCCAGAAGTTCGTGATCCGGGGGACGTGAGCTTCCAGGTCGAGCTTGGCCACGTCGGTGAAGAGAAAGCCGATGATCGGATCGACCATGGCGCGCCCGTAGAAGGCGCGGACGAGTTGCTCGCAGTCGGCGCGGGTCTCTATGTCGTGGCGAGTTTCGGCGGCGCCCATCATCAGCGAAGGATAGGTGGCCGCCTCACCCGGCCCCGACGCCTGGCGAGGCTGGGCTGCCCACCCGCGCCGACCCGAACGAGACCGTCACGATCGCGCCACCCTCGGGGGCGTTGCTGACCGTCGCGTAGCCCCCATGCGCCTCGGCGGCTTGCTTGACGATGGCCAGGCCGAGGCCCGACCCCGGCATCCGCCGCGCCTCGTCCGACCGGTAGAAGCGCTCAAAGACGTGGGCTAAATCCTCGTCCCGAAAACCCGGCCCGTGGTCACGCACGACGAGCACCCCGTCGCGCAGGGTGATCTCAACCGTTCCGTCCGCGGGGCTCCATTTGCGCGCATTGTCGATCACGTTGGTCACCGCGCGGGTGACACGGTCTGGCGCATTGGTGATGATCGTCGGCTCGAGCTCCGTTTTGAAGGCGATGCCCTGACTGCGGCGGATGGCTCGATCGGTCGCCTCGATGACGACGGCGTCGAGCTCGATCTCCTCGACGGCCTCATAAGGCGTTGCCCCGCGCGCGAGCTCCAGCACGTCGGAGACCAGCTGGGTGAGGTCGTCCAGCTCCGCCACGATGGCGTCGCGCAGACCCTGTTGCTCCTCGGGCGGCAGCTGGTGGGCTTCCAGGAAGATCTGGATGTTCGAGCGCAGCGCGGCAATCGGCGTGCGCAGCTCATGCGAGGCGTCGGCGATCAGATGGCTCTGCGCCTCCACTGACCGCTCGAGCGCCGAGAGAGTCTGGTTGAAGCTGACAGCCAGCCGGCGAATCTCGATCGCGCCCACCTCGTCCAGCCGGCGCGGCTTATGCAGCGCACTCGTGATCTGCTCGGTCTGGCTGGTGAAGCGCCGGATCGGGGCCAGGGCAGAGCGCGCGACCACGGCACCGATCCAGGCCGCGAGCACCATGCCGACGCCGAGCAACAGGGCATAGGTGAGCAGAAGCCCGTGCAGCGCGTCGTCGGTCGTGGTCAGCGGTACCGCGGCCTCGATCGTGTGGTGGTCGGTAACGTCCGCCGCCACATAGATTTCCTCATCGGCCTTGCCCACCTCGGCACTGAAGTAATAGTCGCCGGTGAGCGCCGTCGCCACCTGACGCACACGCCCGGTGACCGGCAGCCTCGGCGTCTTGCCATTCAGCGCGATGACTCGCCCGTGCGGGCCGGGGCAGATGAACTGGAAATAACCGGCCGGGCCGCCGAGCGCGGCGTCACCCGCGCCGCTGGCTGGATTCGGATTGGCGCAACCGGTGTTGTCGGCATCGCGGTCGACGCCGCCGGGACCCGGCTTTCCGGCGCCAGGGCCGCCTGATCCGACGGTTCCGCTGGCCGGTGGCGAGGTGTTGCCACCACCCCCGTTCGGCCCCGTGGGGTGCCGCTGAAGATACGGGAGGGTCAGGCGATACAGCTCGAGCTTGACCTCCTGATAGAGCTTGGCGCGCGTCGAGAGATAGCCGACCGGCGCGAAAATCAGACATACCGCGGCAACTCCAAAGGCGGCAGCCGCGGCGATGCGGCGCTGCAGACTCATGTCTCCTTCAGCACGTACCCCACGCCGTGCACGGTGTGGAGCAGACGCGGCTCTCCGTCCGCCTCGAGCTTCTTACGCAGATAGCCGATGTACACGCGCAGCGAGTTGCTGGTGATGCTGATGTCGTAGCCCCAGATGCGGTCGTAGATCAGTTCCACCCGCAACACGCGACGGGGATTGAGCATGAACAGCTCGAGCAGCTGGTACTCGGTCCGGGTCAGCTCAATCGCGCGCCCGTTCATGCGGGCGGCGTGAGCGTCCGCGTCGAGCTCCAGGCCGTTGAAGCGCAGCGACCGGCCGTCGGCCTCGGGCAGGTGGCGGCGGATGATCGCGGTCAAGCGCGCGCGGAGCTCGCGCACGTCATACGGCTTGACGAGGTAGTCGTCGGCGCCGGCCTCCAGACCAATCACGCGATCCTCGACCGCGTCCCTGGCCGTGAGCATCAGCACCGGCGTACGATCGCCGGCGGCGCGCAAGCGACGGCAGACCTCGATGCCGTCCACCTTGGGCAGGCCGATATCGAGGACGACCACGTCGGGCACGTCCTCGGCGAGCTTGAGCAGCCCGTCCTCGCCGTCCGGGCTCTCGAGCACCTCATACCCGGCCAGCAGCAGCGACCGCCGGATCGCCCCGCGCACCGCATCGTCATCCTCGATAACCAGAACTCGCATGTGGCCCTTATTTATACGGGCCTGGGGACGAGAATCACGGTCATCGATCATCCGGCGAACCGTCCCGCCAGGTCGTAGTCGTATAGGTAGACGTGAAGACGCCCCTGGTCGAGGCTGAACCGAGCGGTCGGACTGCCGAGCGACGGCGGCGGGCGTGACGGGAGTCCAACACTGGCATCGAGTTCTCGGTCCAGTACCAGCAGGGAGCGGACGCTGCGGCGGGATACATACCATGTGTTGATCCCACTGCCGGTTTCCTGGTTCGCTGTCCACGGACAAAGAGTGCGGCCACATCCCAACACCGGATAGACCGGTACGGCATTCGGGACGAGCCAGCCGAGCGGGTAAGCGTCCCAGTAACCCGCATAGACCACCGTCGCCCCCTCCCGATGCGCCAAGTGCTTGACCGCGTCAGCCAGTGCGACGGTCGGCGCCGTTGGCTCCCTCCGAAGGAGATCCTGGCGTAGGAGACCCAACGCCCCGGTGACGATCAGTGTCGTCACCGCTCCAGCGGTCAGGATTCGCCAGCCGCGGGTGAGCGTAGCTCCGCGGCTGATGCCGAGAATCAGCACGGCGTAGGCGACCGTGACGAGATAGCGCTGGGTGAAGATGTCGACGCCGATCGTCGTAACTAAGTAGGCGACCATGAGCACGCCCGCGCTCAACCCCCAGTAGGTCGTCTGTGCGCTGCGTGCATCCACGCCGCTTCTCCCTGGGGTTTCACGGCGGTAACTGGACAGGGATGCGAGTCTGCGCAGGCAGCCGACGACCTCGATGGCGGCGACCACGAGCAGGTAGATCACGGCGACGGCACAGAGGTATCCCAGTGGCCCGGCGGGCACCGTGTCCGCTTGGCGGATATCACCATTCAGAAGAGAGAACACGCTTTGCGTCAGCAGCTTGAGGTGAAACGGAACAGCACTGAGCGAAGCGAGACTCACTGGAAAAGGGGTGGCTTTGATGCGCTCGCCGCTCATGGCTGTCTGAGTCAGAACCGACCCCACGACTGAGCCCCCCACCAGTGCGATGACACAGGCGGTCGTGCGGGCTGTCATGTCGCGCTTGGCTCCCCAGGCGACCAGCGCGCTCGTGATGGCGAAGGGCACGAGGCCCGCCACCAGCACGATCTTGTCCGTGGCAATCCCGGTGGCTGTCACCGCCGTCAGCCCAATGACGATCAGACCGACTCTGATCGGGTGTGTCCGCGCCGGGTCGTACGTGAGCCAGACAGCAAAGGCGCCGAGCAGCAGGACATTGGTGTAGGCCAACCCGTGAACACTCCACGAGAATTGGAGATCGAGCAGCGAGCTGCCCGCGCAGATGAGCGACGCGCTCACCAACAGGCCCACCGCCCGACCGGCTGCGCGGCCTGCGGCCCAGCCGACCAACAGACTCGCCACGGCCGAGAGCACCCACGGAACCAGCTCCCAGCTCACCCGATAGCCGCCGAACAGATGCAGAAACCGCAGGATCCAATAGCCCATGTAAAAGGGGGCGTGCCCCATCAGCATCACGGAGCCCGCCGGTGCCCCTATCCAGCCCTGCGTCAGATATGGAGCAATCGACGTATCGGCGGACGCATACACAGCGACGAGCAGCGCGGGCAACCCGGCGCCGAACGCGACCAGGTATGCGACAGCGCTCGTGAGAGGCACGCCCCAGATGAGAACGTCGCCACCGAGAGACCGGCGCCTGAGTGGATCTGACCATGGGCGCCGATCGAGAAGCAACCTGTGAACCTCCAAAGGACGGCGCGGGACGCCGTTCATAGTGGAGCTAGGCGGACTCGAACCGCCGGCCTCCTGGGTGCGATCCAGGCGCTCTCCCAACTGAGCTATAGCCCCGTGCAACGGCAGAGCCGTCCGGTGGCGTGCAGTTTAGTCCGTAGCAGCGACTCCGGGCGCTCGGTCCCCGCAGACATTTCGGGTATCTCACAGGGCCGGCTCGCGCGGCCAGAAGCGCGCCGGGGCCGGATGCTGCTTTGCAGGTGGGCGCAGCCCGACTCGATAGGCTTATGCCATGGGTTTGCTGGACGACGCGATCCGCGAACATCTCGACCTCAAGCGCGCACGGGGTGGAGACCCCGCTGAGATCGAGCGCATGGAAAGGGAGGCGCTCGGCCCGGTTCGCCGCGAGCCGACGATCGGCTCGACCCGCTTCGAGGACGCCGGGGAGCCGATGCCCCGAGCCTATGAGGAGTCGGAGCTTCACGAGCCGCATCTGGCGGATTTGGAGGACCTGCAGGACCTCGGCTACCACGACAGCATGGCGCCGCGGCCCCATCCTCACCACGAGGACTATCCGTACGACGAGCATCCGGAGCCACACTCCGAGTTCGACGACGCGAGAACCGAGCTGTTTGAGCCCGAGCCCGAGGTGGTCGAGCCGCCCAAGCGTCGATTCCTGCGGCGCAACCGACCGGCATCGCTGGCGGAGCCCGCACCGCTCCCGGATCCCGGCTTTCACGAGGAGCCGCCCACCGAGCTTCACCAGCTGGTCGGGTACGAGGATGCGCGCGGGGAGGCGCTCGGCCACGAGGAGCCTGAGCCGGCCTCCGACGGGACCCCTGAGCCGGCCTCCGACGGGACCCCTGAGCCGAACTCTGGATCGGCGCCTGAGCCGAACTCTGGATCGGCGCCTGAGCCGGACTCTGGATCGGCGCCTGAGCCGACCTCTGGTTCGGCGACCAAGGTGGGCCCGGGGCCGCCCAACCTTCGGTTCGAGCAGCCACCCAAGCGCCCGCGCTTCACGGCCGAGCCGCCGTCCCTATCGGCGAAGACCGACGCGCCAACGGAGGTTGCGGCCCCGCCCGATGAGCCAACGGCGCCTGCCGCGCCCGGAGAGGCAACCAGACCTCCGGGGGAACCCGTGAGCGCCACGCCGGCGCCACTGCCGCCGACCCCGAGCCGGGAGCCGGCGGCACCCCCGCCCCCCGCACCCCCGCCCCCCGCCCCGGCGGCGGCCGAATACGAACACTTCGACGAGCCACCGGGCGATGATCCCGCCGCTCAAGAGACCACTGAGTTCGACGTAGAGAACCATCTGGCCGAGCCGCCGGTGAGCGAGGACGAGGATGTGCTCGAGGTCACGCCCGACTTCCTCCAGGACACACCGGAGCACGACCGGCTCTGGTTCGAGCAGCGCCCGCCCAAGGACTTCGACTTCAACGGCTGAGCCGTCACACGCGACGGCGACCTCGGGACTCCCTTGGCATCCACGCGTCCGGGTTCCTACACTCGGATGCCGAAGGGGCCATAGCTCAGCTGGGAGAGCGCCTGCTTTGCAAGCAGGAGGTCGCCGGTTCGATCCCGGCTGGCTCCACTTTCGGAAGTGCCCGCAAATCTGACGGTTTTACGCGCCGTCGTTGACAGGGAAACGGGAACTGATTTACGGAGAAGGGGGCATGGCGGGGGCATCAGGTCGACACGGGGGCCGGTACGACCCGATTCGTCTACGAGAACGCTGAGGGCTACGGGGTCGCGGCTGAGAGACCCGGTTTCGCGATCGCGCGGGACTGAGTGACGTCGTGCTCGGCGGGGGTTGAGCCGGCCCGGCGGATGCGCGCAATCCTCCTTGACCTCAACCGATCGGTGCACCACCCCTGACATCCCGCATCGTGTCATAGCGCCGGTTGAGAACTGACCCCCTGTCGGGTTTCGTGCCAAAGCGCCCGTCGTCGCGATGGCCGAGCCGTAGGCGAGGCCTGAAGCGGCGATGGGCGCTTTAACCGCCTCGAGGGCGGGGTCCCGGGTGGTCGGCTCGTTGTGAGGCGATCTGCGGCCTTCCGCGAGGGTGCCGAAGGTGATCGGTCAGGCGATTTCGGCGCTGCGGCGGCCGGGACGCAGGCGGAGGTCGCGGTCCTTGAGGCGAGCGGAGGCTGATCTCCGTGGTCGAACTGCCGATATCAGCGCTCGGACGCGCCGGCCGTGTGGGGCCCGTCGATCAGTTCGGTGAGTTTCTCGGCGGGTGTCCGGAACCCGAGCGTTTGGCGGGGTCGGTCGTTGAGTTTGCGGGCGACCTCGTCGAGGTCTGCCTGGCTCACGCCGGCGAGGCTCTTGCCTTTCGGGAAGTACTGGCGAAGGAGACCGTTGGTGTTCTCGTTGGACCCTCGCTGCCACGGGCTGCGGGGATCGCAGAAGTAGACCTCGACGCCGGTCTCGACGCTGAACCGTCGGTGCTGCTGCCATCTCCTTTCCCTGATCCCAGGTCAGCGAGCGGCGAAGCTGTTCGGGCAGTGTCGACGATGCTCGCCTTGAGCGCTTCGCAGACCGGCTCGGCGTTGGTCCCCTCGGGCAGCGCGACGAGCTGGCAATAGCGGGTCTGGCGCTCGACCAGGGTCGCGATCGCCGTGTCACGAGTTCCCATCAGCAAGTCGCCCTCCCAGTGCCCGGGCACCGCTCGGTCGGCAACCTCTGGTGGACGCTCGGAGATCATCACCATCCCGGCGATGCAGCCGGGGCCCTGCCCGCGATTGGAGTGCGTCCGTGCGTAGCGCTTCTGACGCCGGGTTCTGAGATGCCGGGTCAGTTCGCGTCGCAGCGACCCACGCGACTGGACGTACAGCGCGCGGTAGATCGTCTCGTGCGAGACCTGCATCTGATCATTGTCGGGGTATGAGAGCCGCAGCCAGCCCGAGATCTGCTGCGGGGAGTGATCCTGCTCGAGCCGCTCGATCACGAGCTCACGCAGCTCGCGACACAGCTCGAGCTTCGACGGTCGCGGGCGCTTGGCCCGACCCCAGGCAGCCCGCTCAGCCGCGTGCGCGCGATAGCGCCCACGACCACCGCAACGATTGATCTCACGGGAGACGGTGGTGTGGGACCGGCCGAGGGCGACGACCGATCGCGCGGGCCGATTCTCCCCGAGCGATCCCACGCGAGATCTCCTCACGCTCAGCCAGCGTCAGGCAACACTCAGCCCGACGACGCGGCCTCGGGCGGATCCCTCCCATCCTCTGCAGGTACTTACTCACCGTCCGCTTCGGCATCACAAGCCGGCGGGCGATCTCGGCCTCGCTCACCCCCTCTGCTCGCAGCACCCAGATCGCATCCTTCACAACCTCGGCCAGGTAGTGACCCTTCGGCATCTCCGCACCTCACCTCGTTGGTCAGCGAATCGCTGACTCTCCCGGGTGGTGCGGCGACAGCCTGAGACCGCCCCGCAAAACGCGTCTCTCGCGCAGCGGGTCGGCGTAAGACGGAAGTCCAGATAATGGATTGACCGCGGCGAGCTCGCTGCCATCCGTCTGGGGGCTCGTCGCGTCCGCGTGCGCGCCAGCGAGCTCGAGCGGTTCATCGCCGCCTCATCCTCGGCCGGGCTCCCCGACGAGGGCACGGCCCAGCAGGAGTTCGATGAGGCACTGGCCGCCGTGCGGGCGAACACCGATCGGGAAGAGCTCCCGGCGGCGCTGCGGCGGCTGGCGATCGCCGCCAACGCGCTAGCTCGGGCCCTGCCAGGGCCCTAGTTCAGGCAAGAGATCCACCTGGTAGCGCGGGCGCGGCCACGCCCGCGCCGCCCACACCGCGAAATCCTCACCCTCATCAAGCTCGACGCAGTGCTCGCGCAGCGCGCCGACGAGCACCCACGGTCGGGTGGGCTCGTATTCGGCGACGGTGTAGCGGTACTCCGGCATCGAACGTATGTTCGCATGCGGGTCAAGGACCGGATACCCACTGTGCAGCTCTCGGTCCCGGGGCTCACGGCACCCGTTCGCCGGCCCGGCCCAGGGTGGCAGCCCTGGCGGGCTGCGGAGGGCCGTGTCACCAGCTCCCGGGTAGCCGAGCCCGGAGCACCAGCACCGGAGGCCGCTCATGGACCGCTCCCCCACCCGCACCATGCCGCGACTGCTCGTCGCCGACGAGAACCCGACCACCTGCACCTTCCTGCAGGACAACCTGACCGCCGACGGCTACCAGGTCCACGCTGTCGCCACCAGCAACGACGCGTTCGCCTACCTGCGTGACGCGGTGCCCGATCTCATCCTCGTTGACGTCAACGGCACCACGCTGGCGCTGGTCGACCATGTCCGCGCCGGCGAGCGCGGATTGTGCGCCGCGGCGTCCGACACCCCGATCATCGCCCTCACAGCTCGCGCGGATGAGGTCCACCGCGTGCGGCTGCTGCAGCGCGGCAGCGACGACGTCATCACCAAACCCTTCTCCTACCCCGAGCTCCGCGCCCGCGTCGAGGCCATCCTGCGCCGCATGACCCCACGCCAGACGGGAGCGATCGTCAGCGCCGGACCGGTGCGTATCGACCGGCGCCGCCGCTCAGTGACAGTCGTCGACAGGACGGTCCAGTTGCGGGGCCTGGAATACCAGCTGCTCTGCACCCTGGCCACAGAACCGACCCGAGTGTTCACCCGCGACGAGCTCATGAACGAGATCTGGGGCTACACCAGCGCTCGCACCCGGACCCTCGACAGCCACGCCAGCCGACTGCGCAACAAGCTGACCAACGACACCCACCATCTGGTCATCAACGTGTGGGGCGTCGGCTACCGACTCATCGACGACCTGCCGGCCTAGAGGCCTGCGCCGGAGCAAGGGTGCTCGGGTGAGTCGGGGTGCGGGCATGCCGTCACCCTGGGCCGCCGGCTCGGCCGGTCAAGCGATTGGAGGCCCGCTCGCCCAAGGGCTCGCGTACAGCCAGCGTCATTACCAATCGCTTGACCGCCCCTTCGCCTCAGGCGGCCCGGCCCACCGGCATGCCCGCACCCCACCACCCGGAGGCGACCATGCCCACCACCCACAAACCCACCACGCGCCAGCTCGCCTACCTCAAGGCGCTTGCGCAACGCACCGGTCAAACCTTCGCCTACCCCACGACGATGGCCGACGCGAGCGCCGAGATCAACCGGCTCAAGAAAGCCCAGCCGAGTAGCCGCACCGAGCGGTACGTCGAGCGCAAGCTGATCGCCGATCAGATCGCAAGCGGCCCGCTGGACGCCGCCCGGGTGCGCGAGGACGAGATCTCCGGGCGCGGAAGCTCCGCCACATGGACCCACAACCGCCAGCAGGACCCCACGCCCACGCCGGAGCCCAGTCGCCGGTCCGCGCGCCGCGCGCCGGTCGTGGGTCAGCGGACCGAGCTCGCCCGCTACACCGTCAGCGAAGGTGAACGGATCCTCTACGGCCAGCGGATCGACGGGATCGTCCGCGTCACCGACCGCCCCGCCACCCAGGGCCGCCGCGCCTACCTAGTCGAACGCGAGCTCGAAACCATTAGCGAGCTAGACGCCCTCATCGCCGACTACCTCCAACAAGCCACCCGGCTCGACCGCCCACCCCTGGCCACCTGCCCACTCGACACCCCGCAGGACAACGCATGAGCCACCGCAAGCCGGTCACCCTCAAAGGTGCACCTCGCTGGCGCTCAGCGGTGGCAGCTTGGGCTCGGCTATGTGATGGCCGCCATCTACCGGGCGCCTTTGTCTGGAGGCGACCGCGCTGTCAGGTGGCGACATTGGCTGCGCTGCGGGGCGCGGAGGTCCGCACCTCGCGCAGATCCCCGTCGGCATCGACTCGCGAGTAGACAAGCGTGAAGCGCTCCCCGACCCGATCAACCCAGCTGGCGCCGACAAGCACCGACACGCGACGGCCGTCCACATCGCAGACCCCACGCCATTGACCATCACGATCCTGACGGACGCTCAACAACACCCCGTCGACCGCGTGCCGGGCCTTGTGCTTGAGCCAGACCCGCTGCCGACCAGGTCGGTACCTCGAGTCTGGACGCTTTAGCACCGTGCCCTCAAACCCCAGCGCCACCACCGCCTCGTGCGCCGCAGCGCTGGCTGGCAGCGATTCGATCCGCCTCACGAGACTAGATACCGGCAGCGAGTCGGTCAGCCGCGCACGCCGCTCCTTCCACGCACGACCCCGGAGATCCTCCCCACCAAGCGCCAGCACATCAAAGCCGACGAACCGCAGATCCCCAGCCGCCGCCGCGTCCCTACGCAACACTGCGCGACAGACCGCCGCGAAATCCGGTACCGGACGACCGCCTCGCTCACCGACAACCACCAGCTCCCCGTCAAACACCGACCCCGCCGGCGCCTCAGCGAACGCGCCCTCCAAGCCACCCAGCCGCTCAGTCAGGCACGTCCCATGACGGGACCAGGCACGCACACGGCGATCGGCCTCCACCGCGATCAGCAGCCGAAACCCATCCCACTTGGGCTCCAGCACCCACCCACGACCCTCTGGCCACCGACGAGCCGAGCAACTCAGCATGGGCTCGGGCGGACTCACACAGCGAGCCTAGACCTCACCGCCAGCATCTCAATATCAACGAGCAGCCTTGACACATTGGCACGCGTCCTTGTCGCCGATTGCAGGGCTGGCGAGGCAAGGGGCACCGCCGGCGTTTTGCCTATGCAGAAAGCGGGTCGCGGCACCACGACTGACGTCCGGGCGCTTGCGCTAGGAGCTTGGCCATCGCTCACTTGTCCGGTTCTTGATTCCGGAACGTCCGCCTCGGCGAGTTGTACCGTCAGGCTGTGGCTGGCGACGGGCCCGACGATTTCGACGTGTGGATGCGTGACCTGTTGGACGAGGCACTCGACCAGGCGCTCGCGAAGCTGACTCCGGAGCAAGTCGCCAAGCTTGGCGAGGATGACGCACTGAGCGAAAAGGTCTCGACCGCGATCGGGGAGGCGATAGACAACTCGGCGGACTTGATCGTCGACACCCTCACGCAGAACTCACCACCGATGCTCGCCGAGCGACAAGCGTTCAGGGTCAAGTTCGAAGGGCGGGTCGTCCAGTACTGGGGACGCGCCTTCGATCTGTCTGAGATGGTAATTCGCGTCGCCCACGAGCTCGGGGAGGCCCACTGTGAGAAGCATGTCCCGCCCGACGGGGTCCGCGACTACGCATTCGAGGTGCTCGCGCGGCTGCAGGCACGAGCCCTCCGGATCGCCGAGGAGGTGCTCGTCCTGCTCAAGGCGGGCTACGGGCAGGCGGCGATGGCTCGGTGGCGCGCCCTGCACGAGGTCGCCGTCGTCGCCGACTTCATCCTTGAACACGGTGATGACTGCGCGGAGCGCTACTTCGCTCACGAGGCCGTTGAGACGTGGAAGGCGATGCGCGAGTTTCAGACACACGCGATCGCGCTCGGCGAGACGCCCTACACGAATGAACAGGAGCAGGCCACGAAGACTGAGCACGATGCGGTCATCGCGAAGTACGGCAAGCGATTTGGCGAGGACTACGGCTGGGCGCAGGCGGCCTTAGCCGCCAAGGACCCGCAGTACGTCAAGGACAGGGTGACGGTGAAGGCCATCGAGAAGAGCGTCGGCGCCGACCTTCTTCGGCCCCACTACCGAATGGCCAGCCACGGCGTGCATGCGAACCCGAAGGGTGTGACCTGGATGCCGGACTCGTTGCCATCCGAGCGAGGCCTCGTCCTGCTCACCGGCCCGAGTCCGATGGGCCTTGCCGACCCCGGACACGCGACCTTGATCTCCCTGACAACCGTGACCTACGCGGTGTTGGCGAGCAAACCAGTGGAAGCAGGCACGCCTGAGTCCCGGATCCCCGCCGGCTTACCCACGAGGCTGGCGATGTGTACCTGGAGACGCACCAGAGGTTGGAACGTGATGGACGTGCCGCAGGGGGCTCATCGGCAGTAACAGCGGTGGTCCAGAGACCGTCATCCGACTCTTTCGGTCGTTGCGGGCACGGATCGACGTCGTGCGGTTCGCGAAGCGGAGAAGGGGTAGACAATTGACGCTGGGGGAGCTCTGCCGATCGTCGCCCAAGGCCATCCGCGCTGCTGCTCGCGAGCAATTCTCTGGTGTCGCGCCGCGCCAGCACGCGCCAGCCCGGCAATCGCGCAACGGCGGGAAACCACCGCACCCAGGCCAAGTCATGAGCACGGCCTAAGCCGCCCGCTAGACAGGCCGCGAGCCCCGAGCAGTGGCGCCGCGACCGGTGATGACCGGGTGGGGCCGCCTTCACCACGCTGAGCGCCATCGCCTGGTCCACACGCCCGGCCACAGGTCCGCTTCCGTGGCTACGGTCGCGACGTGCCGCAGCATGATCCCGATAGTCGCGGTCCTCGCTGCATTACGCGGCCCCCTGGCGCTGGCCCTCCGTCGCGGGTGTCCGACGTCCCGCTGGCGACGCCTCTGGACAGGACCGCGGACAACGACCTCGCTGTGCACCCGCCCGTCGGAGACGCACCCTTTGACCTGGGACGACAGCTGAGCATCGCGCACATCGACCGGCCTGTAGCCGAGCTTGTCATGACGATTCCGACCAGCCAGGGCATTTCACTTCTGCGAGCGACTGTTCCGTTGCCTGTACGTGTTCGGCTTGACCAGCCGACGGCCGGCGCCGCCTTTGTGCCCGGACCCGGACGGCATCATCATGGAGGCGTCGCGTTGTCACGGCTGGTGCGTGACAACGCGGCGTCCACCGAGTACGCCGCGCGCGTGACCGAGAACGAAGGCGGCGAGATCAGCGTGTTCCCCTACGACGGCTGGGAGTCGCGCCACGTCGATCGCCTCGACGATCACCGCGACTGCCGGATGCCGACGAGGCGCAGCACCTCGCGGCATTGCTCGACCGGTTCTGGGCGCTGGGGAGCTTCACGGCTGGCTGCGCCACGCGCTGTGGACGACCGAGCACGTCGCATGGGAGTACTACCTGGACATCGTGCTGCCCGCGCTGGGTGTCCGCTCTCGAAGGCCTCGTGAACACCGACAAGAACTCCGTCATGAAGCAGTTCACCACCCGCGTCCCGCTGCTCGCCCGAGAGCTTGATGTCGAGGGCGTGAGCAAGAACTTCTGCCGCAAGATGTACGAGGCGCGGTCGCAGGGCGCGCACGGCAGCGACATTGACATGTTCGCCGCCGGCGCCGACCGGCCCGCGGCAGTCGCGAAGGTCGCTCGTCTGCAGGCGGTGCTGCGCCGCGCGGTGCGCCGAGGCATCGAAGACCCCGAGTTCCGGGCGGTGTTCGACGACGACGCCTCCATCAAGGCGCGCTGGCCGGTGCTGGTGCGCCAAA
>CAVZTL010000004.1:0-545059 GCA_963778215.1 uncultured Actinomycetota bacterium | reverse complement strand
TCAAGGAGAACGTCATCATCGGCAAGCTGATCCCGGCGGCGACCGGCCTCAAGCGCTACCGCCGGATCGAGATCGAGCCGAGCGAGCCGCTGCCCCGGGGCATCGACGAGGTCGGCCTGCTCGATCACGACGATCTGGCCGCCGAGCTCGGTCTCTCCGACGGGGAGGCGCTGGGCGACTTCGGTGGCCTGCACGCCGATCTCTCCGACCTGGAGGAGATCGGCAGCGTGGACTCCTCGTTCGGCTTCGCCGACGAGTTCGCCGACCTCGGGCTCCCCACGGATGAGCCCAGCGGTAACGGCGATCTGAGCTAACCGCCGACAAGCTGGAAGCGCTTTACCCGAGCCCCTGGCCCGCTGGCCAGGCGCTCGGTCGTCTCTGCGCCGGGCCGCCTGACCGGCGCGGGCTCAGCTGGGCCGGTAGGCGACGGCCCAATCGATGTCGAGGTGGCCCGTGCGCACCGGGTCACCCTTGGTCTCCACCTGGAGCACCCAGTACATCGGGGTGTCCGGGATGCGCGCGGTGCTGACGCCCGACGACCTTTCCGTCCAGGAAGAAGGCACACCGGTTCCGCGTCCACTCGGTCACCGCCGTGTGCCAGCCCCGGTAGGTGACGTGTGAGTTATAGAAGTCGCGGCTGACCATGGTGGTGCCACCCTGCCAGTGCATGTTGGCGGTGATGGTGGTGTTCAGGTCCCCCTCGGGGAAGTCGATCTCCCCGTCCTGGGGCCAATGCAGTGACTCCGGCCACAGCAGGAAGGCGGTCTTGTAGCCCGGCGACCGGGTTGGCCCTGAAGCGCACCACGTAGGCGCCATGGACCATGCCACCGCCGCCGCCGTAGCGGATCTTGGGCAGCGCCGTTGCCGCGGCGTCATGGTGCAGATAGTCGTCCAGCTCCCCGTGGGAGATGCTCAGGTCCGCCGGTGGGTTGTAGGGGTGGCCCGAGTTGTCCCTGTAGCTGGACGGGTAGGCCCACAGCAGCCTGCGCTCCCCCGCAGGTAGGCCGGTGCACACCGACAGCCAAACCGTGCGGGCCGCGATGCACCCGGAGAAGCCGCCGCGCGGCACGTTCAGCGTGAAGTCGTTGGCATACACCTGCGTCCAGCCGGGCAGGTTGCCCTTGGGCATGGGCACCCCGGACGGATCGGCCGGCCCGGCCCGGCCCGCCTTCTCGGCGCTGATGGCCAGAAACGGATTCCGCGTGCTGGCCGCCCCGGGGGCGACCTGGCTGGCCACCGCGCCGGCGACCACGAGCGCCGCCACGACTCCGCGTGCGGGAAGCCGCAATCTCTTCCGATAGGGCATGCCCAGATTCATAGCAAATCGTTCCCGGCCTTCAGGGCGTTCCGCCGGTTGCCTGCCCCGCCGCTCTGCCCTACGTCACCGCCGTCGGCGGTACGAGTCTCGCGGCCGACAGCTCGAGCTCCCCAACTCCCCGAGGGGTGAACGAGACGGCCTGGAACGGCGCATCCGCCGGGTTGCGACACACAGGAGCAGCAGCTCCCCTATCAGCCCAGCGACAGCTGCAATGGCCGCAAGTTACGCCGACGTCGACCCCTCCGCCGGCCTGACCGTCTACGACTCGGACTTGGGCGGCTGGTTCGATGGGGGCGGCACCAGCCTAGCGGCGCCACTGGTGTCGGCGTTGAGGCGGTGTCACCGTGGTGGACGGCTCAACGCTGCGTTGGGTCTATACCGATGGGGGATCCCTCAACGATCCGAATGCGGGCAGTACCGGGGGTGTAACGGGCAGCTGACGCTTCTATGCAGCGCGGCGCGGCTGCGACGGGCCTATGAGCGCTGGATCGATCTCGGTCAGATGGTTAGCGGCTTAGGCTGACAGGGTGTGTGTTCAAACAACGCGAACGCCGCGCCGAAAAGAAACTTGCGTGGGATGTCAGCAAAGCGCGCCCCTGTGCGTATAACGCGGTCAGGGGCCCCAACCGGGGCGCAAGATGGCCAGACCTTATGGTCGAGGAGGTTTCATGAGAAATAAGATCTTGGCCGCGCTGGTGGTCCTGATGGGCTTCGGGGCTCTGGCTGCGCTGCCAGCGGCGTCCGCTCGCACCGCCAACGCCACGTCGGCCACCAAATGCAAGCATGACCTGAAGCGGGTCGACGACCATTGTGTGTGCCCCAGAGGCGCGAACAAGGTCCGTGACTACTGCGAATGCCCGGACGGTACGCAGAAGGTCAACGACTATTGCGAAAAGAAGGGCCGCTCGCCGCAGGGTCCGCCGACCGTCGACAACTGGTTCCTCTGGGGCGCCAAGGGGGACCACGGCCACGGCCCAGCGTTGAAGTTCAGTCTGCTTGAAGGCATCAACGGAGCGCCCGGCATCAAGCAGTTCACGCTGACCCTGCCGGATGGCCTGACCTTCGGAGACAACTCCAAGCTGGTCCGGATCACCGACGTTTCGTCGCTCAAGATCACCAAGACGACTCTCACGGCGACGCTCAGCCAGGATGAGGCCTCGGTGCTCACCTACCTGCAGAACCACCTGCTCATTGAGAGCAGCAGCCTGCGGGCCGCACTGACCTCGGGCAAGGTCACCAGCCTCACGTTCCACGTGGACGCGACTGACGCCAACGGGAAGACGACGGACCTGACGTTCGTCGTGACGCCGCAAGCGTGAGCTGAAGCAGGAGAAGAGTCTGGCTGACTGTGGGGTGAGCGGCACGGCCGCTCACCCCACAGACTTTTAAGCGTGAGGCGATGGGCGGCGGTACTTCGAAACTCGGCGGGTTCGCCCCGGCTTCGGCGCCTTCAGGGTTCGGGATGGTGAGCGCGCTCCCGCCCTCTCAGCTATTCGCGGCGAACAGCTGCGGGGCGGCAAGAGCGGCCGGCGCTCCGGACGGGCGGACAGCTAGTGACCGTGCCGGCTGAAGACCCGCGCTGCCGTGCCCAGCAGAATGTCGATGTCGGCCCAGATGCTCCAGTTCGACGCGTACATATAGTCGAGCTTTACGAGTTCTGTGAGGCTCGCGTTCATCGGGCCGCGCAGCTGCCAGGGGCCGGTCATGCCAGGGATGAGGCGGGAGCGATGCCGGTCGTAGCCCTCGAGCAGCGCGTCCTCGGACTCGACCAGGGGTCGCGGCCCGACCAGGCTCATGTCGCCCTTGAGCACGTTGAATAACTGGGGAAGCTCGTCGATGTAGGTCCGGCGCAGCAAGCGGCCGACCTTGGTCACCCGCGGGTCCTCGGCCATCTTGAACAGGCCGTTGGTCTCGTTCTTCGCGTGCAGATCCGCCTGCATGCTCTCGGCGTCGGTGACCATCGAGCGGAACTTGTAGATGGTGAAGGGCAGTCCATGGCGGCCGATCCGGCGCTGGCGGAAGAGCACCGGCCCCTCACTGTCGAGCCGGATCGCGATGGCCGCCCCGAGGAGGAGCGGAAGGGCAAAGAGCAGCGCGATGGAGCCGACGACTAAGTCCAGCGCCCGCTTGAGCGCGGCGGAGGAACGGGAGAGGCCGAAGCGCGGTATGCCGAGCAGGATCAGGCTGTCGAACTCGTCGACCACTGTCGCCGCGCCCACCACCGTCATCACCGTCGGCATCAGGCTGATGCGGATGCCGAGCCACTTGGCGCTCTGGATCAGCTTGAGGCTGCCCCGCTCCCCCCAACCCGGGTGGGGCACGACCACGATGCGCTCGACATTCAACCGCTCAACCAGCTCATGGATGCCGGCCACGGAGCAGTCGACGTCGTCGTCGGGCACGGTGGCGATCAGGTCGAGTCCCGGGAGCTCCCGTAGCTGCTTGGCCAATTCCACGCAAGGTGCCGTCTTGCCCACGATGAGGCACCGCTCCGGGCTGCTGAGACGGCGGGCGATCCTCCGCGCCGCGGTGCGCAAAATCAGGGAGAGGACGAATAGATTGCCGAACATGAAGGCGAAGACGCGGATGCCGTGGTCCGGCAGGGATGTCGTCGATGCCCACCAGACCAGGTACATGGCACTGTTGATCAGGGCGTCCGCTCGGAAGACAGCCCGCCACTCATGGATCGTCGTCTTGCGCAGGACCATGTCCTCGCGGTCGTATAGACCCTGGATCTTGGCCACGAGTACCGCCGCGAGCGGTATGAGCAGGAACAGCCAATGCAGCGGCCGGCCCCAGGCCAGCGACGTGATTCCGATCGCCCCCAGCGCGGCGAGGCTGTCTGCCGCGCCGAGGCTCCGGCGGTATAGCTTTTCGCGCCTCAGGGACGCCTGGACCGGCTTGAGCGACCCGACGTGGTCGCTGTCACCGATGTCGAGCGTCGCGGCGTAGCGACGGTCGGCCCAGTGCGCCCGTGCGGGCGTGGGGAACTCGAATACCTCTGCCTGTTGGCGCAGACGATCGCGCCTGGCCTCGAAATCTTCCGGCTCCGGCTGCCCGAGCGAGATTTCGAAACCTCTTTGATTACTGGTCACCGCGACGGCGCTCCTTGCGATCGGCGGACGTGACTTATCCAGAAGGCCTGCCCCGGCCGGCTGGAAACACCCCTAATTGTTTGCCCCTCAAACTAACAAGACGAATATACGGGATGGCCCCGACCGCGCAACCGGCCATTTGTCGAGGATCCGAGCCTAGACCGGTATCCGGGGGTATAGGAGAATTAAGTGGGGCAATGGTGCTTGACGACCGGGACCGGCGACGGAGTTATAAACGCGGGTGCGGCAGGAGGTGACGCCGCCGCTAATGGTCGGCGGCCAGGTTCAGGGCGGGCAGCGTTTCGGGCGTCACAACCTGAGACGTGCGCACCTCGTCCAGGTCGCCTGCGCTCAGCGTTCCCGGTGTCCGAAACAGCGCGAGGTTTCGGTCGGCGAGCTCCCTTGCCACCTGCCGTTGATGGTCGTCCACGTGTTCACGATGCGCGGCCTCCCGCGGAACCAGGATCGGCCGCTTCCCGCAGTGCAGAGCGGTCAGGGCTGAGCCCACCCCGGAGTGGGAGATCACCACGTCCGCGGCCGCGAAGGCCTCTCCCAGCTCGCTGTTGGACACCAGCGCGCGACCGTTTATGGGCAGGCCGCTGACGTCGGTGGCGCCGGTCTGCCACAGGACGTTGCTGCCCGGCGGGATCACTCTGATGCACGCCTCCACAAGCCGCCGGAACTCCCAATTCTCCAGCGTGCCCAGGGTTACGACGATGTTCATGGCGCGCGAGTCCGGGGCGCTCTCGCTCTCCGGCCGCGGCACGGCGACGAACCCGTCAAACACGGATCCGACGTAGCTCCAGTTGGCGTTCGCCCAGGCGCTGTACTGGGTGTAGAGGTGCATCCCGGGGATGAACCGGGACATCCGGCCCGACAGAGACGGCCCATAGCATCGGGCGGCGCTCTCAATGAAATGGCAGGATTTGTTGCGCGCCCGGCCCACCAGCAGGAACGGGATCGCCACCTGCGCGCCGGTGGTGACCACAGCGGTCACGTCACGTCGCCCGATCAGTTTGACGGCAAAGTCGAAATTCTTGGACGTTCCGATCGGATCACGTGGTCGCGTCGGCCGGACAAAGACGGCCTCCTGGCCGGCCAGGAGCGAAACGCTCTGAGGCGAGCGCCAGGTCACCCAGATGAAGTGATCGTCCACCCCGCGAAGCCTCGGCGCGAGTTGGGCGAGTTGCTCGAGGTGCCCGCCACCCGAGGCAACCAGCAGGGTGGTCAATACGGTCTCGAGGCTCGGGGGTTTTGGGTGCCCATGCGGGGCGAGGATACACACGGCCCCGATCCAGAACCGCGGGTATCGTTGCAGCCCGATGAAGGTGCTGCTGGTCGTCAACTGGTTTCTCAAGTACGCCGCCGAGCAGGCGGCGGGTCTGGCCGAGGCCGGCGCTGACGTACAGGTTCTGTGCCGCGACAACCTGCAGGAGTTCGCCGGCCACAGGCCGGAGTGGGACCGGTGCCTGCAGCATGTGGGGGCGGCGACGGGAAGGGCTCCGTGGGTGATTCGGGGTTCAGGGACCGAACCGCGCGCCCTGCGCGACGCCGCGGGCATCGCCCGACATGCACGGCGGTGGAAGCCGGACATCGTGCACGCACACCCGAACGTCTCGCCGGCCCTCTTTGCCACGGTTCCCGCCGTTCCGTTGGTGCTCACCGTCCACGATGTGGTCGCGCATCCGGGGCAGCCGGGAAAGTCTCTGTCGCGGCAGGTGATGGAGCATGCGTGGGAGCGACGGGCCGCGGGATTCATCGTCCACGGCGAGCCGCTCCGCTCGCTTCTGGTCACCCGGGTGGGCGGCCGTCCGGTGGCCGTCATCCCGCACGGTGTCCGGCCCGAGGACTGGCCCGATCCGATTCCCGCCCGGCCGAACATCCTGTTCTTCGGACGCTTGGAGCCGTACAAGGGGCTGCGGGAGTTGATGCAGGCAATGCAATTGGTCTGGGAGGTCCGTCCGGACGCGGAGTTGGTCGTTGCCGGCCGCGGCCCAGCCGAGCATGAAGTGATAGATCACCCCCGCGTACAGAAGATCGCCCGCTACATCCCGGAGGACGAGGTGGGCGGGCTGTTCCGGGACGCGCGGCTCGTCGTGGCGCCCTACACCGAGGGCAGCCAGAGCGGCGTCGTATCGATGGCGTGCGCGCGCGGCATCCCGGCGATCGTCACCGATGTCGGGGCGCTCCCGACCCTGGTGGTCGACGGCTCGCAGGTGGTGGCGCCCGGAGACGCCGCGGCCTTGGCCGAAGCCCTGGTGCGCCACCTGGATCACGGCGCCGAGCTCCGCGAAGCGGTGCATCGGAAGGCCCGCAGCGAGCTCAGCTGGCTCGCGACCGGCGAGCTGAGCCTGCGCTTCTATGAAGAGGTGCTCGATCGCGGATGAGGGTGCTGTTCCTGTGCCCCAACCTGAACACCGGCGGGGCTGAGCGGCACTGGTCGATTCTGCTGCCGGGGCTGCGCAGCCGGGGATTGAGCGTCGGCCTGGCGACGCTGGATGGTCGCGGGCCATTCTTCTCCGACCTTGAGCAGGCTGGGATCCCGGCGGTGTCCTTTGCCGATCGCGGACGCCGAGGAACCGCTGTGGCGCTCCGGTCGCTGCGGACCACGAACGCGGACGTGATCGTCACTCGGGCAACCAGCGCTGACGGCCTGGCCATGCTGGCCACCTTGGGCCGGCCGGCCAAATGGATCGTGAACTGGCATCGCCCCGCAGGAGTTCCCCTGGCTCCGAGGCGTGTGCTGATGCTGCGAAGCATCCTGTCGTTGGCCGACGCAGTCCTGGGGGTCAGCGAGGCTCAGATTCCTGAACTGCTGGGGTACGGCGTACGCCGGGACACGATCCGAGTGATCCCCAACGGCACCGATTTTCCCGATATGACAGATCGCAGAGGGGAGAAGCGGCAGGAACTCGGGTTGGCTGAGGGCGAGGTCGCCGTGCTCTTCGCCGGCCGGCTTGAACCTCAGAAGCGGCCGGACATCTTCATCGAGGCGCTGGCCCTTGCGCAGCGGGAGCATCCCCAGCTGGCCGGCCTGATCGCTGGAGCCGGGCCGCTCGAGGCTGATCTGCGCAGGCAGGCCCAGGAGGCAGCGGTCAATGTGCGCTTCCTCGGTCGCCGCGACGACATGCCCGAGATCGTCGCGGCCGCAGACGTCCTGGCTTTGTCCAGTGACCAGGAGGCGCTTCCGTACGTCGTTCTCGAGGCGATGGCCGTCGGCCGGCCCGTCGTGGCCACCCGGACCGGCTCACTCCCGGAGGTGGTCACCCCGGCGGTGGGGGTGATCACCGCTCTGGGAGACGTGCCGGAGTTCGCCGCGGCGCTGGCCAAGCTCGCGGCCGACGGCGCCTTGCGCTCGGCCCTGGGGGCGGCCGGTCGCGATCGGCAGCGGCGCCTGTACTCGGCGGACGCCATGTGCGATGCGTATGCCGACGCTATCCTGAGAGTCTTCAGCGGCGCCAGTTAGGCGCGGAGCGGAGAGTCCAAATTGCCTCAGAAATCAGCCAAAGCGCGCCGCCGGACAGCCAGCTTCAGCTGGAGATCCCGCGCCGGGGTGGCGCTGCTCTCGCTCTTGGCCCTGAGCGTCGTTCTCCTTCCGGCCCTGGCGACTGCCGGAAATAGGCGCGTGCCGCGCACCGGGCTGCTCTTCAACGGGTCGAACAAGAACGCCTGGTACGAGGATCAGTCGGCGACGAGCACACGCATCCGCCGGGTCCCTGATCCCGCCGGCGCAACGGGCACGGCTCTGCGCTTCCAGGCCGACAACCCGGATGTGTTTCCGCTCACCCCCACCATCAATCCCCGGGCTCAGCTCATAACGCCGCTGGCCGTCAGGCCCGGTAATCAGTTCTGGGAGAGCTTCGAGGTCTTCGTACCCACGAACTTCCCCGTGGCCGCGACGTACCACGGCTGGATTTCTCTGGAGACTCCCGCCTTTGGCCAGCCCTATGTGGGGACAGCGCCGGTGCAGCTGTCCATAGTCGACGGGAATTTTCGTTTCCCGCGCGATGGGCACGCCACGACGCCGTGGCAGATCGCCTGGCAGACGCCGCTGGTCCTCGGCCAGTGGGTCCGGTTCACCTGGCATGTGCTGCTGTCGCGGTACGGGTATGTGCAGCTGTACGTGAACGGTCAGCCGGTCGAGTTGGCCGACGGGTCCAAGACGTCCACCACGCTCGACATGCCCGTCATCGACCAGAGTGATTCCAGGGGACCGTGGTTCTCGCAGCTGTCCGTGTACTACAAGCACAACCTGTTCCCGCAGCTCACGCTGTACTTCAAGGACTTCCGCATAGCGACCACGGAAGCTCTGGCGGTCGGCTGAGCCACCTTGGCCCAGTCACCCCGAGTCGACAGTCGGCCGGGGGAGCCGATGATTTAGAGCCGGTTAACCCGTCAACGGTTTGGTACCGGATGGCCGCCGCGGACCGTTTCCTCATGTAGGAGGGGCTTGGCGCCGATATCGCAAGCGAGGGTTGCCGGATGGGCTAACGTACTGGTCCAGCGGCGCGACCCTCAATGTCCCCCGCAAATCGAATCCTTTTTCTCGTTTGACTCAGCCGACAGACCCGCCGACCGGCCCCCTGGTCAAGCTCATCCGCAGGAGACTCTGGGTGGTGGCTCTGTGCGCCGTCGTGGGGGCGGCGATTGCCTACGTGCACGCCAGCTCGAAGCACGTGGAATACCAGGCAGCGGCTCAGCTGCAATTTGGCAGCAACGCCGGTGTCTTCAATGTGCTCGGGCTAACCAACACCAGCGGCGATGGGTTGGTCACGACCCAGGCCACAAACGCCGGCCTGGTCGGGCTTCCCATCATCGCCACACAGACCAAGCAGGCACTGGGCTCCCACGTTCCCCGCGGCGGCATCAACGTCAGTGCGCAAGCCGTGGGGTCAACCAACTTCGTGGAGGCGGTGGCTCAATCCCCGACGCCTTCCGCAGCGATCACGGTCGCCAACGCCTATGCCAACCAATATGTGCTCTACGCGGAGCAGCAGCAGCAGCTGGCGTTCAGCCAAGCCATCGGGCGGCTGACAGCAAAGGTCAGCGCGCGGCGCGCTCGCAACCAGGGCGTCGCCCTCATGGAGACCACGCTGGCCAGCTTGGAGAACGCCGCTGCGGTGAATCCGGTTGGTGTCTCTGTGGCTCAGCCGGCGAGCTCCGCGTCGGTGGTTAGTACCAAGACCAAGACCAAGGCGGTTGAGGGTCTCGTGCTCGGGGCCATCGTCGGAATCATCGTCGCCCTGCTGCTCGACTGGCTTGACCCCAAACTGCGGGAGGTCAAAGACGAAGAGTTCCACGGTCTCCGCGTGATCAATCTCGCCGGCCTGCCCACCCGCGCCGGACCCGAGGCCACCACGGCCATCACGCGCCGGATCTTCAGTGAGGGCGCCCGGCAGGGTGACGTACCGCCGCAGCTGATCGCCATCACCGCGACCGGCAACGCCCAGGATGTTCAGGCGGCTCGTCAGCTGGCGGCGGCGCTGGCGCAGACGGCCGCCGCGAATGGTCTGAGCGCCGGAATCGTGCGCGTGGCCAAGGCGGACGGTTCATCTGCCGGTGAGCCGGATGACGAGTTCGCGGCTGACGTGACCCGCACCAAGCTTGCGGATGGAGTTCAGGCCATAGACGTCTCGCCCCGGGCGCTGTTGCAGGGGACCCCAGCCCGAGATTTGGAAGCGGAGCTGCGCGATTCCTACCGGGTGATCATCGTGATCGACGAGCGGCCCAGCGAGTTCTCGGCGCTCGGCCAGCTGGTCAGGGCGGCTGATGTCAGCGCGCTCGTCGTGACATTGGCCAGGACCACGCGGCGCGACGCCGTCTCCGCCGCACATGAGTTGGCGCACATGGGGTGCCCGAACGCGGTGCTCGTCGTCTTCCCGGCCGGTTTCCGCGCGGCGCTCCAGAAGGGGCTCGCGCTTCAGCCCGCGAGTTAGCGTGGTGGAACTCGCCCGCGACGGTGTTCGGCGCCGTGGGGTGCCGACCGAGGTTGTGGTTGGGGTTGCGGCTGTCTGCGTAGTGGCCGTTCTCGCGGCCACAGCCGTGGGCGGCGCGCTGGTCGTTGTGGCCCTGCTCGTGGCGATCGGGTTCGCCATCAGGGCCGTACCGCGCACATATCGCTGCGGGGCTCTCATCGGCGTGGCCCTGAGCGGGGCCGTGGACGGGCTCCCGGGACCGGACCTGGCGACGCGCATCGTCATCAATGGGCTCCACGCGCAGGACTTCGCGATCTTTCTGCTCATCGGCCTGCTGGCCTGGGAGATCTACACCCATCGGCTCGGCGGGTTCTTCACCTCAGGGCTAGGCAAGGCGCTGCTGATGTTCGCCCTGCTCAACGCCGCATGGTGGGTGTTCGAGTTGTCTCGGGCCACCGGAGTGCCCGGCGTCGCGGTGAACCACGCGGCGAACTTCGCCCGGGCCTTCATGTTCATATTCGTCCTGACGCCCCTGTTTGCCGCCGGCCTTCAGCGCCGCGCGACACGAAACGCGATGTTCGTGGTCACCGGAGCGTGGACGCTGGTGCTCTCAGCCGTCAGCATCTTCGGCGCGGTCCATCAGAGCTCACTGACGCAGACCGTCCTGCATGTGGCCAAGATCCACCAGACGGGCGCCCTGAGTCGCCTGTACGTGCATGCGGAGGACCTGATCGCTATCGCGCTCATGTTCAGCATCGCCTTTCTCTTCGGCTCGGCGGATCGCCGTCAGCGGCGATTCGCCGGTTTGGTGACGGTCTTCGCGGCCGTCGCGATAGGCGTGTTTCAGACCCGCGCGTATTACGTCGGCTGCATCGCAGGGGCATTGATTTCATCGGTCATCTACATGACCACCGGTGACTCGCGCGCCGGCCTGAAGCGGCTCGTCGTGGCGCTGGCGACGTTGGGGATCGTGATTGGCGGGATCTTTGTGGTCGCTCCCGGCTCGAAGACGACCAAGGTGATCAATCAGATCACTTACAGAGCGGCTTCCGGAATCGGGGCGGCGGGTTCCCAGAACCAGATCACCTCGACGGTGGCGGTCCGAGAGGCCGAGCTGCAGCTCCTGGAGCAGAGACTGGGCAATCACTGGGGGCTCGGACTGGGCTTCGTCGACCCGCGGGACGTGTTCGACATCAACCTGCCCTACGGCAGCATCGAGAACAGCGATGTCGGGCTGTTCAACGTCGTGATGACGGAGGGCGTCATCGGAACGGTGCTGTATTACCTGTCCCTGCTGCTCATAACGCTGCTGCTGGTGGTGAAGTCCAGGGCGTTGCGGGGAGAGCGCCGGGTGTATGCACAGGGCGCGCTCGGAGCCTGCGCGGCCACGCTGGTCACCTCACTCACGCTCGTAACCTTCTTCGGCGTAACCGGAATCGCCGTGGTGGCAGCGGCCATTGGTGTGGGCGCTGCCACCATCCAGGGCGATGACCAAGAGGCTCGTTTCAGGCCAGATGTGACACCGGCCCCCGTCGGCGCCGCGGCCGGCGTCATCCCCTGAGATTCGCGGTGCTGCCCCGGATCAGGCCTGAGAATCCGGCCGAGACTGCCTCGAACTGGGTCCCACGCTGGCCGCTGTGCCCGTAGCGCCTCACGATGGGAGACAGGCAACCGTTTATGAGCAGGCCGACGGCGATCAGCGTCGCCGCAGCCAGACCGCCGATATTCCCGTACCGCTTCCGGTAGAAGATCGCCCGGCTGCGGTAGAAGTGATAGCCGGCGAACTCGCTCACGCGCGCGGTCGAGGTGCCGCCGATGTGTTGCACGGCGGCCTCCGGCACGTATACGCAGCGGCCGCCGGCTGCTCGCACGGCGTCACACAGGGCCTCCTCCTCGGAGTAGAGGAAGAAGTCCTCATCGAAACCACCCAATCGGTGAAAGAGCTGCCGGTCGATGGCCAGGCAGGCACCCTGCAGGTAGGACACATCTCCGCCGGCGCTGTACCGGACGTCAGTGCGCGGAAGATTGCGGCGCAGCGGCTGGGGCATCCACCGCTTGGAGGAAGGCAGCAGCTCCAGCGCTTCGTGGTAGGGCTGCGATCGGCGACGCACGTTGTGGCGCAGGGCCCCCTCGGAGGTCAGGAATGCCGGACCGAAAATCGAGCCTCGGTCCGAAGCGACGCGCGCTGCGAGCACGGCCAGGGCACCGTCCACCACCCTCCCGTCCGGGTTCAGGAAGATGAGCACGTCACCCGTGGCCACACCGGCACCGACGTTGCACCCGTGTCCGAACCCCTGGTTATTGGGAAGGGCAACCACCACGGTCCCCGGTCGGGCCGCGCGTGCGGCCTCCGCGCTGCCGTCGGTGGAGGCGTTGTCCACCACTATCGCCTGCACATCCGCGGGCAGCGATTGCAGCATGCCGGCGACGACATCCGCGGAGTTGTGGGTGACCGTGATGACCGACGCTGCCATGTATGCCCCTTCCTTGATCTGCGCCATGGTGGGCGCGCCTGTGGCCCGGGCCGTATGCGGCCGCCGAAGCTCTTTCGTCGGGTAGTATGAGGGCCGGGTTCCCGCGACGATGACGGCCACCACTGTCACCAGCCAGGCACCGCTGCGGCTGGCCTATCTGGTCTCCCGGTTTCCCAAGACGACCGAGACGTTCGTCGTGCGCGAACTGAACGAGGTCGCGGCCCACCCAGGGATCGACCCCCGGCTGTATTCGATCTTCCCGCCGCGGGAGGATGCTGCGCTGGTTCATCCCAGCGCCCAGCGCTGGATCGATCAACTCCGGCGGCCGACCCGGGCGGAGGCCGCCCGCTCGGCGCTGCGCTGGACGCGACGCCGGCCCGGATCGATGGCGGCCACCGCGGCGAGGCTGGTGTGGGCCTACCGCGGGTCCCCGCGAAAACTCCCCGGCGCACTGGCGGCCCTGGTGATGGGCTGTGGACTGGCTGAGCAGATGCAGGCGCAGAACATCGAGCACGTCCACGCCCACTTCGTCGGCCATCCCGCCACGGCCGCCTGGGTGATCCAGCGGCTTACGGGGATCAGGTACAGCGTCACCGCTCACGCCTACGAGCTGTGGGAGGACAACGAGTTCCTGACGCCGCGGGTCCGGGCGGCGCAGTTCGTCGTGGCCATCTCTGAGTTCAACGCAGATTTCCTGCGCCGCTTCTGCCGGGGGGTGACGCCGCCGATCGTCGTGGTGCGGGCGGGCCTGCGGCTGGAGGACTACGCCTACCGCGAGCGCCGGCTGCCGGACGGCGGCCCCGTCCAGGCGCTGGCCGTGGGCAGCCTGATCGAGCACAAGGGGCACCGGGTCCTACTCGAGGCGCTGGCCGATCCGCGGCTCGAGCGCGTGCAGCTCACGTTGGTGGGGGATGGGCCGGAGCGCGCGGCGCTCGAGGCCCAGGCGCAGGCCCTGCGTCTCTCCGGGCGGGTGCGCTTCCTGGGTTTCCGGCGTGAGGACGAGGTGGCCCAGCTGATGGGCGACTGCGACCTGTTTGTCCTGCCCAGCCGGATTGCTGCGAGTGGTCGTATGGAGGGCGTGCCCGTGGTGTTGATGGAGGCCATGGCCAGCGGCGCGCCGGTCGTGGCCACACGGCTGTCCGGTATCCCCGAGCTGGTGATCGACGGCGACACCGGCCGGCTGGCCGAACAGGGTGACGCGGCCGACCTGGCTCGCCAGATCGCCGCCACGCTGGCTGATCCCGAGTCGGCCACGCGGATGGCGCGAGCAGGTCGGCAGCATGTCGAGAATGAGTTCGACGTGCGGCGCTCCGCGGCGCAGCTGGCCGAGCGCTTCATGGCGGTCCGCGCGAGCGCCCGCCACCCGGCGACCACCGATCCCAGTCAGTCGCGAACCTGATTCCTACCGGCTGCTTAGGCCCAATTTACGCGGCCCCGCCACAGTCGAAGCAGGATGAGCACGCGTTACGCGGAAATGTGTCCAGCGGCCTCAAGCAGGCACACCCGGATGCCGAAGCTCACATTGAAGGTCCGGCACTGACGCCGAACCGGCACTCGGAAATATCTACACCTTCCCTCGGCACACTTAATGACCCTGATCCTGGGCCTGGCCCTCGCGTTCTGCTGCGCACTCACCACGAACCTCGGCTTCCTCTACAAGCACCGGGGCGCCCGTGCCGTGCCGGCGGTGGACTTCCGGCGGCCCTTCTGGTCGGCCCATCAGCTCTTCTCCTCGCGCCTGTTCGCCATCGGCATGCTGGTGGCCTGCGGCTCCTGGATCTTCCACATCGGCGCCATGGCGCTGCTGCCGCTCTCTGTTGTGCAGATGGTCCTGGCCGGCGGCATCGTGCTGCTGGCGATCATGGCCGAGCGCGCCTTCGGCGCCTGCGTTGGCCGGCGTCAGTGGGCCGGGCTGGCCATGACCGCTCTGGGTCTGATCCTGCTCGGGATCTCGCTGCCGGCGGTGCACGGTGCGCACTCGCGCTACTCGGTACCGGGGATGATCGCCTTTGAGGCCGGCCTGATCGCCATCGGCACCCTGCTTATCCTGGGTCCCCGCATCGGCGCGCCGAGCCACCGCCACGGTGTGATGCTGGGCGCGGCCTCGGGCATCCTCTTCGGCGTCTCCGACATCGGCATCAAGGCGCTCACCGGCGCCATCGGTGCCCACGGTCTGACCAGCCTGGTCGATCCGTGGCTGGTGGTGACGGTGCTGGCCTCGATCGTCGCCTTCTTCACCTCGGCCAAGGCGCTCCAGGATGGCGACGCCGTTCCGGTGATCGCCATCACCAGCGCCGCCGCCAACGTGTCCGGGATCGTCGGCGGGCTGGTCGTCTTCGGCGATCCGTTCCCGACCAGCGGGATGGGCATCGCCGTCCAGGTCCTCGCCTTTGCCCTGGTCCTCGTCGCCGCCTGGTTCACCCCGGCGCCGATGCGCGCCGTCAGCGCCGCCACCACCTGAACCGGGCCCTAACGGCTGGCTTGGCCCAGTTGTACAACGCGCCATCTGTGAGATCTGCCACGTGGCAGTACACAGCGGCCCAGCTTGCAGCTACCGTTGTACAAACCGGCACCAATCGGTAGTAGTCCGAACAGGAGAGAGCATGTCAACGGCAACCGGCCCGACGAGCGCGCCGATCATCAACCACGGCGAGACCTCATCGATGCAGGAGCAGGCGCGCCGCCATCTGTGGATGCACTTCACCCGCATGGGTGAGTACGACGACGACCACGAGATTCCCATCATCGTGCGCGGCGAGGGCTGCTACGTCTACGACGAGCACGGCAAGCGCTACCTCGACGGCCTGGCCTCATTGTTCTGCACTCAGCTGGGTCACGGCCGCGCCGACCTGGTCCAGGCCGGGGCCGACCAGGCCAAGGACCTCGGCTACTTCTCCAGCTGGTCCTACACCCACCCCCGCGCCATCGAGCTGGCTGCCCGCATCGCCGAGCTCGCGCCGGGCGACCTCAACCGCGTGTTCTTCACCAACAGCGGCAGCGAGGCGGTGGAGAGCGCGCTGAAGCTCGCCCGCCAGTACCACCGGCTGATGGGCAAGCCACACAAGCACAAGTTCATCGCGCGGGAGATCGCCTACCACGGGACCACGCTCGGGGCGCTGTCGGCCACCGGCGTGACCGAGTACCGCACGCCGTTTGAGCCGCTGCCCGCGGGAACGAGCCATGTGCCGAACACCAACATGTACCGCTACCCCAAGGACCGCGATCCGCTGGAGCTGGCCGAGGCCTTTGCCAAGCGCATCGAGTTCGAGGGCCCCGACACGGTCGCCGCCGTGATCGTGGAGCCGGTGCAGAACGCCGGCGGCTGCCTGATCCCGCCCGACGGCTACTTCGATCGCCTGCGCGAGATCTGTGACGAGTACGACGTGCTGCTGATCTCCGATGAGGTGATCTGTTCCTGGGGCCGTCTGGGCACCTACTTCGGCTCGCAGCGCATCGGCTACCAGCCGGACATCATCACCACGGCCAAGGGCATCACCAGCGCCTACGCGCCGATGGGCGCCGTGATCGCCAGCGATCGCGTGGCCGAGCCGTTCATGCAGGGAGCCAACTCATTCCTGCATGGTTCGACCTGGGGAGGTCATCCGGTGGTTGCCGCCATCGCCCTGGCCAACCTCGACGCCTTTGAGAACGAGCACGTGCTCGAGCACGTCCGCGCCAATGAGGGCAAGTTCCTGGGCATGCTGCAGTCGCTCAGCGATCTGCCGATCGTCGGCGACGTGCGCGGCATGGGCTACTTCTACGCGATCGAGCTGGTCAAGGACAAGGACACCAAGGCGTCCTTCTCCGACGAGGAGTCCGAGACGCTGCTGCGCGGCTACCTGTCGGCCGAGATGTTCCACCGCGGGCTGATCTGCCGCTCCGATGACCGCGGCGATCCCGTGGTCCAGCTCTCGCCGCCGCTGATCGCCGACCAGCAGCAGTTCGACGAGATCGAGGCGGTGCTGCGCCCGGTGCTCGAGGAGGCCGGCCGGCGGATGCACGTCGGCGGCCGCTAGCCCCCAGACGAGGACCAGGGTGGGCTGGCCGTGCTGACCCTGCGAGAGCTGATCGGAGAGCTCGACGTCAGTCTGCTCACGGGGGAGGCCAACCTCGATCTCCCGATCCGCTGGGTCCACATAACCGAGCTGGTCGACCCGACCCCGTGGCTGTCCGGTGGTGAGGTCCTGCTCACCACCGGCATCCAGCTCGACACGCCCGAGCGTCAGCGCGGCTTCGTCGAGCTGCTGGCCGAGCACCAGATCGCCGGTCTCGGCTTCGGCACCGGGTTCGGTCACGAGCAGGTGCCCGAACCGCTGGTCACGGCCGCCCGCGAGCGCGACTTCCCGGTGTTCGAGGTTCCCTACGACACCCCGTTCATCGCCATCACCGAGGCCGCATTCTCAAAGCTGGTCAACGAGCAGTACGCCGTGCTGCGCCGCGCCCTCTCGGCCCAGGAGCGGCTGGAGCGCGTGGTCCTCTCCGAGCGCGGCCTGGAGGCGCTGGCCGGCACCCTGGCCACCCTGGTCGGGGCCAGCGTGCATGTCTTTGACGCCCGCGGTGAGCTGCTCGTCCAGCACGCCTTCCGCCGGAAGCTGGGGCCGGAGGAGCTCAGCGTGCTGCGCGACGGGGTGCGCGAACGCATCGGCCGCGGCGACCACGTTCAGTTCATGCCGGCGCTCGAGGATCCCAGCCGCGGCCTGGCCATCCCCGTCGCCTCCGAGGGCGCCGGCAGCGGCGTCCCCGCGCCCGAGGCGTGGCTCGTCGCCGTCAAGGACGACGCGCCGCTCTCAGACTTTGACCGGCTGGCCCTGCGCCAGGCGGTGACGATCGTCGCGCTCGAGCTGCTGCGCGGGCGCGTGGCCGGCGACACGGAGCGCCGCTTGGCCGGGGACGTGCTGGCCGGCCTGCTGGCCGGCGAGCTATCCGGCCCTGACCTCCAGCGGCGACTGGAGCCGTTCGGCCTGGGTGGCAGCGTCGCGGTGCTGGCGCTGCCCAAGCCGGGCAGCGGCAGCAATGGAAACAGTCGGTCGCCCAGCTTCCCGCAGGCCGAGTCGGCCCTGGCCACCGCGCTGCGGGCCGAGGCCACGCCGGCCCTGGTGGCCACCAACGGGCAGGTCGTGGCGCTGATCCCCGGCCTGGATGAGGAGCCGCTCTTCGCTCTGGCCGAGCGGGTGGCCGACCGCGTCAGCAGCGAGCTGTCCGGACCGCGCATGCGCGTCGGCGTCGGCCGGGCCGTGTCCGGCCCCGAGGCCCGGCGCAGCTACCACGAGGCCCGCTGCACGCTCGAGGCAGCCTCGCTCGGGCTGGGCGGCCGCGAGGCCAAGATCGCCACCTACCGGGACCTCGGGTCCTTCCAGCTGCTGCTCTCGCTCCAGGACGACGAGGCGCTCAAGCTCTTCTGTGACTCCATCCTCGGGCCGATCGAGCAGAGCGAGGGGTACTACGGGGGAGAGCTGGTGCGCTCGCTCGAGGCGTTCATCGAGGAGAACGGCCAGTGGGAGCGGGCGGCCAAGCGTCTGTTCTGCCACCGCCACACCCTGCGCTACCGGATCAAGCGGGTGGAGGAGCTGACCGGGCGGGACCTCGCCTCGGCCCGCGACCGGATCGAGTTCTGGCTGGCCCTGCGGGGCCGCGAGCTGATCGCCTGAGGGCTACGCCAGGCCGTGCATGGCGACGGCGGCCCGGAGCACGATGCGGGTCTCGGTGAGCGCCGCGCCGCCCTCGGCCCTGATCGTGCGCACCGTGCGGTCGAGGTCCTCGGTGCTCCGGCAGGCCACGCGCACCTGGTAGTCGAAGCGGCCGGTGACAAAGGCGATGTCCTGCACCGCCGGCAGCTTCAGCACGAACGGCTCGAAGCTCGCCGAGGTCGTCGTCGGCAGCAGGCGCACGTCGATGAAGGCGTCGATGGTGCGACCGACGTTGGCCAGATCGACGATGGCCGTGAACCGCGTGATCACGCCCGCGTTGCGCAGTCGCCGGACGCGGTCTGCCGCCCCGTGCGGGCTGAGCCCGACCGCCTTGCCCAGGTCGGAGAACGACTCCCTTCCGTTTTCGCGAAGCCGATTGATGATCTGGAAGTCGGTGTCGTCCAATGCTGTGAATTGCTCAGGCATCAGGACGAGCCCTTGTGGTTCTCACGCAATATGACCATGATCGTGCCAGATATCTCTATTCAAAGACGAGGTGAGCTGCATGAAGGTTGGGGTGCCGACCGAGATCAAGGTCGACGAATACCGGGTGGCGATGACGCCGGCCGGTGTCCGTGAGCTGGTGGACGCGGGCCATGAGGTCTACGTGCAGGAGGGGGCGGGCCTGGGCTCGGCCATCGCCGACGAGGCGTACGTGAAGCAGGGCGCCCAGATCCTGCCCGACGCCGCCGCTGTGTTTGCTGAGGCGGAGATGATCGTCAAGGTCAAGGAGCCGCAGCCGGCCGAGGTGGCCATGCTGGAGTCGCGCCACCTGCTCTTCACCTACCTGCACCTGGCCGCCGACGTCGAGCTCACGCACGGGCTGGCCAAGACCGGCGCCACCTGCATCGCCTATGAGACGGTCGAGGATCGCAACGGCCGCCTGCCTCTGCTGGCCCCCATGTCTGAGGTGGCGGGCAAGATCGCCACGCAGGCCGGCGCCTTCATGCTGGAGAAGCCCCTCGGCGGACGAGGCATCCTTCTCGGTGGCGTGCCCGGTGTGGCGGCCGCCAACGTGCTGGTCATCGGCGGCGGCGTCGTGGGTTACCACGCCGCCCAGGTGGCCATTGGCATGGGCGCCACGGTGACCGTGTTCGACCGCAGCCTCGACCGCCTGCGCGACCTCGATGTGGCCTTTGGCGGACGGGCCGACACCATGTATGCCTCGACGCTGGCCATCGAGGAGATGCTGCCGCAGGCCGACCTGGTCGTCGGCGCCGTGCTGGTCGTCGGCGCCAAGGCCCCGCACGTGGTCACCCGCAAGCAGCTGGGGCACATGAAGCGCCAGGCGGTGCTCGTCGACGTGTCGATCGACCAGGGCGGTTGCTTTGAGACCTCCCGGGCGACCACCCATACCAACCCGACCTACGAGGTCGACGGCATCACGCACTACTGCGTGGCCAACATGCCGGGAGCGGTGCCGATCACCTCGACCTATGCGCTGACCAACGCCACGCTGCCCTACACGCTCGACCTGGCCAATGAGGGCGCCGAGGCGTTCATCCGGCGCAGCCCGGGCCACCGTCACGGCCTCAACGTGGCGGCCGGCGCCGTCACCTACCAGGCTGTGGCCGACGTGGCGGGTGTCCCGTACGTCACGCCGGAGGAGGCCCTGGGCCTCTCGCCGGTCGCCGCGTAGCCAGCCTTCCCTGCCGGCGTGCCAGGGGGGCGGCCCAGCGGGGCCGCCCCCCTTTCACCTGGCCTGAGGCTCGAGCCTCACAGGCTGAAGTGCCTGGTGACCGTCGTCGCGCTCTGGCCCGTCGGCCGGAACTTGTCGGTGGCGATGATGGCCAGCCCGTGCGGCTTCAGCTTGAGCCGGGAGCGTCCGGCCGCTGTGAGATGCACGGTCACGCTCAACGTGCCCTTACCCCTGGCGTGTCCGGTGCCGGTGGCGATGGTGACGTTCCGGTGCTTGCGATGCTTGCCGTGGCCGGTCGTGACCGTGGTCGTCCAGGTGATGCTCAGCGTGCCTGCCCTCGGTGCGACGAACCTGGCCTTGAACGCACCGGACTTGGTCAGTGCCTTGATCGCCTGGGCGCCCGCGGGATGGCCGATCGTGCCCAATGCGGCCTTGACCTGAGTAGCGGTCGGGCCGCTGCTCGTCGGGGTCGTCGGGGTGCTGCCGGGCGGCGCAATGACAGGCCCGAGCGAGTTCGAGTCGGCGCTGCTTGAACCCAGGGAGTTCGTCGCCGTGACCTGCAACTCGATCTGATCCCCGTCCTGCGCGCTGGTCAAGGTGAACGTCGGGGCCGAGGCTCCCTCGATCGGTGAGCAGCTGGTCGACGTGGAGCAGGCCAGCCACTGGTAGGAATAGCCCGTGACCGCGGGGGCGCTGGCGCTCCAGTTGCCGTCGGACGTCTTGCTCAGCGTCTGACCGACCTGGGCCGTTCCGCTGATCGCCGGTGCCGAGGACTGCACGGGGGCCGCGACGATGGTGGCCCGGATCGCCTGCGGCAGATAGGTCAGGACGGCCGTCGCGCTGGCCGCCGGGGCGGTGCCGGTGACACAGCCGCTGGGCAGCGTCACTGACACGGGTTGGCTGGTCTCGCCCGCGGACAGGGTGTCGAAGTTGCCGGAGGTGTCGAAGTAGGTGAGGTCACCGTTCAGCACGCCCCCGGCGGAGATCACCGGGAACGAATCGCCGGGGTTCAGCGTGGTGCAGTCGCCGCTCTGGTCGGCCCACCCCTGTTCGAGGTACACGGTGGCGTCCCCCAGGTTGATGTTCCCGCCCGCGGTCAGGAGCGCGGAGAAGCCACCGTCTCCCGGCGTGGTGTCGTTGTTGTCGAGGTCGAGGAAGAGGTTCGTCCACTGATCGAAGGTGGCGGCACCGGCCACGGTGAGCGACGGATCTGGCGCCGCCTGGTCGCCGATGGCCACGGTCGGCTGAGCGCTCACGCTGCCGCTCACGTCCAGCGGCCCCGAAGCGCCCGGTTCGGTGGCGTAGAACGACGCGCCGTTCTGGAGGGTGATCCCGCCCGACGGCAACTGGGAGAAGGCCAAACCGGGCATCTGTGCCAGCACCAGGGTGCCGGCACCATTGGCCACCACCGTGTTGGCGCCCAGGGCGGTCGTGGCCAGCGTTCCCCCATTGGCGAAGTTCAGGTTCAGTGCCCGCGTGCCCCCGCTGATCTGCGGCACTTCAATTCCATAGTCGTTGCCCGCCGTGCCGCCATCGATCGACCAGGTCTGGTCTGAGCCCAGGGTGATGGGGACATCGATCAGCGGGTATCCGGTCGCGCTGTCGGGGCCCGTCTCCGTGGGGGCTGCGGTGAGACCACCGGTCAGGGTCAGCGCCGACGATCCGGTCGTGGAGATCGAATAAGCCTGGTCGTCGTCGATAACGAGGTTGGCGGCTGTCAGCGGTCCGAGTTCGTCATCGCTCGAGTAGCACGCATCACTGGAGGTGCCGTTGTCGCAGGCGGCGCCCAGATCGGGGAAGGACAGCGTCCCGATCGCGCCGGTCGGAGAGGTCCCGCTCAGCCAGTTGTCGGTCTGCGACCAACTGGGCAGGGCCGTGTCGCTCCCGGTCCACTGATAGTTGGTGCCTGTGGCCAGCGCCGCCGGCGCGGCGGCAAGCGCCCCGAGCACGATCGCCGTGGCCAGCCCGGCGACCAGCACCGACCTGGGTCCGCTGCGCCGAGCCGCGCCCACCAGCCAGCTGGCCTGGACATCTCCGTCGAACCTGTCCATCATTCCCCCTGCGGTTTGTCTCGTTCGGCCCGGGGAGGCAAAGTACATCAGGCTTCGGCCGGCTCAGAGCCTGAAGTGCTTGATCACGGAGGTGCGGGCCCCACCTACCGGTTGGAACGCCTCGGTGGCGGTGATGGCCAGCCCACGCGGCTGCTTGTGGAGCAGGCCCTTTCCGGCTCTGGTCAGCCGAACCGCCACCCTCAGCCGGCCCGCCGCGTTCAGATGCCCGGAGCCGAGGGCGACGGTCACCCTCCGGCGCGCCCGGTGCCTACCCTGGCCGGTCGTGACCGCTGAGGTCCAGGTGATGCCCAGTGCGCCGGCGCCCGGGGCCGCGAAGCTCGTCGGGAAGGAGCCCGTCCGGATCAGCGCCCGTGTCGCGGTTGGCGCGCCGGGAGGCCGCAGGCTGCTCAGGGCTGTCCGGATCGCCGCGGCCGACGGAGCAGCCGCGGCTGTGGTCGGCCCCGGGGTCGAGCTGCCCGTCCCGGGCGTGGCTGGGTCGGCGGCCGGGGTGCTGCTCGATGGGTTGGTTGGCGGGTTGGTGGGTGGGCTGCTCGGCGGGCTGGTTGGCGGGACCGGGCTCTGGGTCGTTCCGGTGGCGGCCGCCACAGAGACAATCGCCGTGGGGGGCGAGCAGGCTGACGCGTTTCCGTAGGCGTTCTGGGCCGTGACGCACACGTAGATGACATGGCCGAGGTCCGCTGCCGTGGGCGTGTATGTCGCCGTGCCGCTGGCCACGTTGGTCGCGCACGTGCTGTTGGCCGGATCGCAGGAATACCAGTTGTAGGCGTAGCTCGTGGGCGCACCACTCCAGATGCCGGGGCTGGCGCTGAGGCCAGAGCCGACATCGGGCGTGCCCAAAATGATGGGCTCGAACTGTTCCACCGGCGCGATGCCGCTCAGGATGGTGACCGTGATCGCGTTGGCCCCGTAGCTGATGCTGGCCGGGACCGGCGTGCCTGAATGGCAGGCGATGGGGATCAAACCGCTTCCCGTGCTGCCGGGCGTCAGGGTCTGCTCGACCCCGTTGATGTCCACGTAGCTCAGATCGCCGGTGAGCGAGCCGGTGGCCAGGACGGGCGTGTAGGTGTCGCCCGGACTCAGGTGGCCCAGGGAACTGCAGCTGCTCCAGCTGGCTCCCTGTGGGAGAGCCAGGGTGGCTCCGCCGAAGTCAATGCTGCCGTTGGCGGTGAGCTGCGAATAATCGGTGCCCACCGTCGTGCCGGCGCGGTCGATACTGAGGTTGAGGGTCGTGCGGGAGTTGAACGACACCCCGCCGTTTACGGACAGCGTGCCGTCTGGCTGGTAGCCGCCTCCGACATCGATGCTGTTGCCGATGGTCGAGCCGTTCGCGCTCAGCGGACCCGAGACCGTATCGAAGCCGGCGACCTCGAGCGAGGACCCGTCCTGCAAGGTGACTCCGGCCGACGGAAACGTCGCGTTCGTGCTCGAACCGGCCGGGGTTCCCAGCCATCCGTCGCCGCTGACCGTCACGGCACCCGTCTGCAGTGTGGTGACTTCGAGTGAGCCATTGTTGCTGAAGTTCAGCGCGAGCGTGTGATTGCCGCTGACCACCTGGGTTTGCAATCCCCCGGGGAGAGATTGGTTGCCGGCGCCCTGGATATCCCACGTCTGATCGCTGCCCAGCACGATCGGGACGTCCAGGGCGGGAAAGTTGACCGTGCCCTCCGTCGGAGCGGCCACCACTCCGACATTCGGGATCGCGCCGTTGCCGTCGAGGGTGAGTGTGTCGCCGGACGAGCTCGGGACGATCCAATACGGCTGCGAGGCATCGATGGTCAACTCGTTGGCGGTCGCGGGACCGAGGTCGTCCTGCCCGCGGTAGCACGTGCCGGTTGTCTGGCCCGCACAGGCGGGGAGGTAGGGAAAGTTCACCGAGTTGAAGACGAGCGGCGCGACCGCAGGCGTGCTCCAATTCAGGGCGTTGCTCCAGCGATCCGTATTCCCGGTCCCGGTCCAGGTCAGGTCGGCACTGGCCAGAGCGGTCGTGGCCGAAGCGAGCCCAGCGGCTGCTGTGGCGGTCGCCACCGTCAGCAGACGGCGCGCGGATACTCGCATGCGTTCAATCCTTTGTTCTCATGCCAAATGGTGCGACGACTCGACGTCCGGACGAGCCGGGCGGGAAGACTACCAGCCTAAGAATCAATAAACCAGAGCAACGGCTCCGGTCAAGATGCGATCGCCGGTCGTCCCGCCCTGCCCGGTCAGGTCATCGCCCGGGAAGGTCTCTCGTACCGGATCGGGCCTCGGCACCGAGGACGGGGTGTCCATGCCCGAAGCCTAGACCTCGGCCGGGGCGGGAGCTGATCGAGGTCGAAGGCGGCGTGAACCGCGGCGGTCAGCTCTGGCTCGTGCTCATCGAGCAGCAGTCCGATCGGTCCACCGAGCGCGTGCACGGGGATCGTCGTGATGTGGTCGCAGGCGACGGCGCCGGCCTGGCTGAGCCCGGTCGGCCTTGTCGGAGCGGCATGGAAAGAGGGGTGGCCAGGGGCCGTTTCCCGGCGGCAGAACGGGGAGCACGGGGGAAGACTCCGGCGGCGTGACCCTGCTACATTGGCACGCCGAATGCCGACTACCAGCCAGCTAATTAACAAGGGCCGCAAGAAGCCCGCCAAGAAACTCGCCACCCCGGGCCTGAAGTCCGGCAAGGGTCGCAAGAAGAAGGTCGCTGCGCCTCAGCGCCGCGGCGTCTGCACCCGCGTCTACACCACCACGCCGAAGAAGCCGAACTCGGCGCTGCGCAAGGTTGCGCGCGTGCGGCTGACCAACGGCATGGAGGTCGGTGCCTACATCCCGGGCGAGGGCCACAACCTGCAGGAGCACTCGGTCGTGCTCGTGCGTGGCGGCCGCGTCAAGGACCTTCCGGGCTTCCGTTACAAGGTGATCCGCGGGACGCTCGACGCCGCTGGTGTGTCGGACCGCAAGAAGGCGCGCTCGCAGTACGGCGTCAAGGCCAAGTAAGGAGTCTCACGTGCCGCGTCGCGCAGCCGCCCAGGTCCGGAAAATCGAACCGGACGCCGTATATCGCAACCGTCTGGTCCAGCAGGTCATCAACAAGGTGATGCTGGACGGCAAGAAGTCCCTGGCTGAGGGGATCGTCTACGACGCCCTGGCCATTCTCGAGGAGCGCACCGGCAAGCCGGCGCTCGAGGTGCTCGAGGCGGGCGTCAAGGCGCTCACCCCGGTGCTGGAGGTTCGCTCCCGCCGGGTCGGCGGAGCCACCTACCAGGTGCCGGTCGAGGTTCCCACGCAACGCGCCCGCACGCTGGCGCTTCGCTGGCTGATCACCTTTGCACGTCAGCGCCGCGAGCGCTCCATGGCGCAGCGGCTGGCCAACGAGCTGCTCGACGCCCAGCAGCAGCAGGGCAGCGCCTTCAAGCGCAAGGACGACATCTACCGCATGGCCCAGGCCAACAAGGCCTTCGCGCACTACCGCTGGTAGACGTCCGGCCCCGGCGGCGCGGACGTTTGCGCATGACCGGAGTGTCATGCAGAAACTGCAGGTTACCTGTACACTCTGGTGAAGCGAGGGTTGTCCCACTGCAGCCCCCGGTCCCGTGCGGTGGGCGACCCTCGCAGATCTTTTTCGGGGCCGCCGGTGCCGCTCGGCCGGGCCGGACGGCCCCGGTAACCCTGCTATATTCATTGGCCGCTTCGGATGAGGCCTGCGCTAACGCGCGCCAGGGTCCGGGCGAACCCACCTGCCTTATGGAGACACTGCAGAACTAGACGAACTGGCCCCTGGCGACATCTGCGTCGGATCAGGGCCCCACGGGCCCTTTTTCACGCCCAGAACCGTCCGGTCAGCCAGCCACTCCAGACCCGAGCCAGCCCTAAAGAGCGAAGAAGAGATGCCCCGCAAGTTCAGCCTTCAGAACACCCGCAACATCGGGATCATGGCCCACATCGACGCCGGTAAGACGACGACGACTGAGCGCATCCTGTTCTACACCGGGCGCACCTACAAGATCGGTGAGGTGCACGAGGGTGCCGCCGTGATGGACTGGATGGAGCAGGAGCAGGAGCGCGGCATCACCATCACCTCCGCGGCGACCACCTGCGAGTGGGACGGCATCCGCATCAACATCATCGATACGCCGGGCCACGTCGACTTCACCGCCGAGGTCGAGCGCTCGCTGCGCGTGCTCGACGGCGCCGTCGCGCTGTTCGACTCGGTGGCCGGCGTGCAGCCCCAGTCCGAGACGGTGTGGCGCCAGGCCGACAAGTACCACGTTCCGCGCATCGCCTTCATCAACAAGATGGACCGCATCGGCGCCGACTTCGAGCACGCCGTGCAGACGATGATCGACCGCCTGGGCGCGCATCCGGTTCCGATCCAGCTGCCCATCGGCGCGGAGTCGGACCTCAAGGGCATCATCGATCTGGTCGAGAACCACGCGATCATCTACAAGGACGACCTCGGCCAGGAGCAGGAGACCACCGAGATCCCCGCCGACCTCCAGGCCGAAGCCGCCAACGCCCGCGAGCACCTGCTCGAGGAGATCTCCCACTACGACGACGAGCTGCTCGAGATGATCCTCGAGGATCAGGAGATCCCGGTGGACAAGCTCAAGGCGGCCATCCGCAAGGCCACGCTGTCCAGTCAGCTGACCCCCGTGCTCTGTGGCTCCGCCTTCAAGAACAAGGGTGTGCAGCCGCTGCTCGACGCCATCGTCGCCTACCTGCCCACCCCGCTCGACGTGCCGGCCATCGACGGCGTCCTGCCCGGCAAGACCGATGAGGACGGCAACGAGGTCGTGGCCCACCGCCAGGCCTCGGACGAGGCGCCCTTCAGCGCCCTGGCCTTCAAGATCATGGCCGACCCGTTCGTGGGCAAGCTGACCTACTTCCGCGTTTACAGCGGCAAGCTCGAGGCCGGCGGTCGCGTGCTCAACGTCTCCACCGGCAAGACCGAGCGCATCGGTCGCCTGCTGATGATGCACGCCAACGAGCGTGAGGAGCTGCAGCAGGTCTACGCGGGCGACATCGCCGCCGGGGTCGGGATCAAGCAGGTGGTCACCGGTGACACGCTGTGCGCCGTCGACGCGCCGATCAAGCTCGAGTCGATCGACTTCCCCGAGCCCGTCATCAAGGTGGCGATCGAGCCGAAGACCAAGATCGATCAGGAGAAGATGGGCGTCGCCCTACAGCGCCTGGCCGAGGAGGACCCGACCTTCCAGGTGGCCACCAACGAGGAGACCGGCCAGACCGAGATCTCCGGCATGGGCGAGCTGCACCTGGAGATCCTGGTCGACCGCATGATGCGCGAGTTCAAGGTCGACGCCAACGTCGGCCGCCCCCAGGTTTCCTACCGCGAGACGATCCGCGGCACCGCCCAGAAGGTCGAGGGCCGCTTCGTGCGCCAGACCGGCGGCTCGGGCCAGTACGGCATCGTCTACATCGACGTCGAGCCCAACCCGGGCGAGGGTTTTGACTTCGTCAACAAGATCCGGGGCGGCTCGATCCCCACGGAGTTCATCCCGGCGGTCGAGAAGGGCGTCGAGGAGGCTCTGTCCAACGGGCCCCGAGCCGGATACCCCATGGTTGACATCAAGGTCACCCTGGTGGACGGCAAGTACCATGACACCGACTCGTCGGAGATCGCGTTCAAGGTCGCGGGTTCGCTAGCCTTCAAGGAGGCGTCGCAGCGCGCCAAGCCGGTTCTGCTGGAGCCGGTGTTCTCTGTCGAGGTCGTCACGCCTGAGGAGTTCATGGGTGACGTGATCGGCGACCTGAACCGCCGTCGAGGACAGGTTCTGGGTATGGAGGCGCGCGGCAACGCGCAGGTGGTGACGGCGACCGTGCCGCTCGCCGAGATGTTCGGATACGCAACTGATGTACGCTCCAACACGCAGGGCCGAGCTACGTTCACGATGCAGTTCGAGCGCTACGACGAGGTTCCGCCGAACATCGCCGAGAAGGTCATCGGCGAGCTGCAGGGCAAGTAGCACACGAGTCGGACGGAAGTCCGATAAATTCTTGAGGTTCGCCCAGCGGCGGACTGAATTCATCTGAGAAGAAGGAGCACCAAAAAGTGGCTAAGGCCAAGTTCGAGCGCGATAAGCCCCATGTGAACGTCGGGACCATCGGTCACATCGACCATGGCAAGACGACGCTGACGGCCGCCATCACCAAGGTGCTGCATGATCACTTCGGCACCGGCGAGGTCAAGGCTTTCGACCAAATCGATAACGCACCCGAGGAGAAGGCGCGAGGCATAACCATCGCCGCGTCGCACGTCGAGTACGAGACGAGCAACCGTCACTACGCGCACGTGGACTGCCCGGGTCACGCCGACTACGTCAAGAACATGATCACCGGCGCCGCCCAGATGGACGGCGCGATCCTGGTCGTCTCCGCGGCTGACGGCGCCATGCCGCAGACCCGTGAGCACATCCTGCTCGCCCGTCAGGTCGGCGTTCCCTACATCGTCGTCTTCCTCAACAAGGCGGACATGGTCGACGACCCTGAGCTCCTCGAGCTCGTCGAGGTCGAGATCCGTGACCTGCTGTCCGAGTACGACTTCCCGGGCGACGACATCCCGTTCGTCGTCGGTTCGGCGCTGAAGGCGCTCGAGGGCGACAAGGAGTACGAGGCCAAGATCCTCGAGCTCGCCGAGCAGCTCGACACCTACATCCCGCAGCCGACCCGCGACCTGGACAAGCCGTTCCTGATGCCGGTCGAGGACGTCTTCTCGATCACCGGCCGCGGCACCGTCGCCACCGGTCGTGTCGAGCAGGGCGTCATCCACACGGGCGACACCGTCGAGATCGTGGGCGTCAAGGCGACCACCTCGACCGTCGTCACCGGCGTCGAGATGTTCAAGAAGATCCTCGACGAGGGCCAGGCGGGCGACAACGTCGGTTGCCTCCTGCGCGGCACCAAGCGCGAGGAGATCGAGCGCGGGCAGGTTCTCTGCAAGCCGGGTTCGATCACGCCGCACACGAAGTTCAAGGCCGAGGTCTACATCCTCAAGAAGGAAGAGGGTGGCCGCCACACGCCGTTCTTCACCGGCTACCGTCCGCAGTTCTACTTCCGCACCACTGACGTCACCGGCGTGGCCAACCTGCCCGAGGGCACGGAGATGGTCATGCCCGGCGACAACGTCCAGATGGAGATCGAGCTGATCCAGCCGATCGCCATGGACCAGGGCCTGCGGTTCGCGATCCGCGAGGGCGGCCGTACGGTCGGCTCCGGGGTCGTTTCCGAAATCATTCAGTAAGAGCATGGGTTTGCGGGGGGCCGGTCCCGCTGGACCACCCCCTGGCTCACCCGAAGTACCGATCGCAGCACATACGACGAGGGGCGGGCATGAGGCTTCCGGGCCGGGCCCGCTCTGAACACGAGAAGAGTCAAGAGCTAGAAGTGGCAACCATCGCCCAAAACAAAATTCGCATCCGTCTCAAGAGCTACGACCACTCGGCGATCGAGACGGCGGCCAAGGAGATCGTCGAGACGGCGACGCGCACCGGCGCGACCGTCTCCGGTCCCGTGCCGCTCCCGACCGAGAAGAACGTGTACTGCGTGATCCGCTCGCCGTTCAAGGACAAGGACTCCCGCGAGCACTTCGAGATCCGGACGCACAAGCGTCTCATCGATATCCACCAGCCGACCCCGAAGACGGTCGACTCGCTGCAGCGCCTGGACCATCTTCCGGCCGGCGTCGACATCGAGATCCGTCTCGCCTCCTAGGACCATGGCCGCGATTCTCGCCAAGAAGATCGGGATGACCCAGGTGTTCCAGGAGGACGGCAAGGTCGAGCGCGTCACCGTGCTCGAGGCCGGCCCGTGCCCCGTTACCGCGATCCGCAACGCAGGAGCGCGACGGGTACGTCGCCGTGCAGCTCGCCTTTGGCCAGGCCAAGGAGAAGCACCTGTCCAAGCCCGAGCTCGGCCACCTGAAGAAGGCCGGCGCCGCCGCCCACAAGCACCTCGTCGAGTTCCGCGACGAGGGTGCCGACCTGCAGATGGGCGACACCGTCACCGTCGAGACCTTCACCGCCGGCGACAAGGTCAAGATCTCCGGCACGTCCAAGGGCAAGGGCTTCCAGGGCACGATCAAGCGCCACAACTTCCATCGCGGTCCCAAGACCCACGGCTCGCACAACTACCGCGCGCCGGGTTCGATCGGCGCCTCGGCCTGGCCGGCTCGCGTGATGAAGGGCATCCGCGGCCCGGGCCACATGGGCGACGCGCGCGTCACCCAGCGCGGCGTCACCGTGGTCGACGTGATCGCCAGCCAGAACCTGCTGCTCGTCCGCGGCGCCGTTCCCGGCGCCAAGGGCGGGATCGTGGAGGTGCGCACAGATGCCTAGTACCGCGCCAAGAAGCTCGGCGGCCACCGGCACCGTCAAGCTCGACGCCAAGGCGTTCGAGGCCGAGTTCAACATGGCCCTCGTGCACGAGACCGTGCGCGCCGAGCAGGCCGCGCGCCGTCAGGGCACGCACGCCACCAAGACCCGCGGCAAGGTCCGCGGCGGCGGCGCCAAGCCGTGGAAGCAGAAGGGCACCGGGCCGCGCCCGCGCCGGCTCCTCGCGCAGCCCGATCTGGACCGGCGGCGGCACCGTGTTCGGTCCGCAGCCGCGCCACTACACCTTCAAGGTCAACCGCAAGGCGCGCCGGGCCGCGCTGCGCAGCGCCCTCTCGGTGCACGCCGACCGCGGTTCGCTGGCCGTCTTCGACGCCGGCGTGTTCAGCGCCCCGGCGACCAAGCAGGCGCACGAGCTCCTGCTCGGCTGGGACGCCGGCCGTCCGGACGCGTCGCACGCTGGTCCTGCTGGGCGAGAGCGAGCGCAACGCCGGCCTGTCGTTCCGCAACCTGGATCGCGTCGTGGTGCTCCCCGTGGAGGATGCCGGCGTCGCCAACATCATCGGCGCCGCGCGCCTGCTCGTCTCCGAGGCCGCCCTGCCGGCGCTGGTCGCGCGCGCCCACGGAACCTCTGAGGACGGTGAGAAGTAATGGACGCGACGCAGGTCATCATCCGTCCGGTCGTCTCCGAGAAGACCTACGTGCTGGCCGAGCTCGGCAAGTACACCTTCCGGGTGGCCGACACGGCGCACAAGACCCAGATCCGCCAGGCGGTCGAGGAGCTCTTCGACGTCAAGGTCGTCGCCGTGCGCACCTCGTCGGTGAAGTCCAAGCCCAAGCGCCGGGGTCAGACCTCCGGCCGCACGCGTCAGTGGAAGAAGGCGATCGTGCAGGTCCGCGAGGGCGACTCGATCCCGATCTTCCGCGGACTGGAAGGGGCTGAGTAATGGCCATCCGCAAGCCCAAGCCGACCTCGCCGGGTATGCGCTTCGTCAGCTATCCCGACTTCGCCGAGATCACTCGCTCGGAGCCGGAGAAGTCGCTGACCGAGGGCCTGAAGAAGTCCGGCGGCCGCAACGCCCACGGCCGCAAGACCTCGCGCCATCGCGGCGGCGGGGCCAAGCGCCTGTACCGCAAGATCGACTTCAAGCGCTCAAGGACGGGATCCCGGCCAAGGTCGCGCACATCGAGTACGACCCGAACCGCTCCGCCTACATCGCGCTGCTGCACTACGCCGACGGCGAGAAGCGCTACATCATCGCGCCCGCTCGCCTGAGCGTCGGCATGACGGTCGAGTCGGGCCCGAGCGCGGACATCCGCGTCGGCAACGCCCTGCCGCTGGCCAACATGCCCGCCGGCACGGTCGTGCACAACGTCGAGCTGACCCCCGGTCGCGGCGCCCAGATCGGCCGCTCCGCCGGGATCGGCATCCAGCTGCTGGCCAAGGACGGTGACTACGTCACGCTGCGCCTGCCCTCCGGGGAGATGCGCCAGGTGCGTGCCGAGTGCCGCGCCACCGTCGGCACGGTCGGTAACTCCGACCACCAGAACGTCAAGATCGGTAAGGCCGGACGCAAGCGCCACATGGGCGTGCGTCCGCAGACCCGCGGTGTCGCGATGAACCCGGTCGACCACCCGCACGGTGGCGGCGAGGGCTCGACGACCGCAGGCCGTCACCCCGTGACGCCATGGGGTGTCCCGACTCTCGGGTACCGCACCCGTAAGAAGGGCAAGGCCTCCGACAAGTACATCGTCCGCGGCCGTAAGAGGGGTAAGAAGCGTTGAGTCGTTCGAGCAAGAAGGGCCCGTTCGTCCAGGAGCGCCTGATGGCGCGCGTCGAGGCGATGAACGCGTCGGGCGAGAAGCGGATGCTGAAGACCTGGTCGCGTACGTCCACGATCTTCCCGGACATGGTCGGCCACACGATCGCCGTCCACGACGGCCGTAAGCACGTGCCGGTGTTCATCTCCGAGTCGATGGTCGGGCACAAGCTCGGCGAGTTCGCGCCCACGCGGCTGTACCGCGGCCACGCGGGGACCGGTAAGAAGCGATGAGTGACGAGAACACCGAGACCGAGTCGAGGCGCGAGACCGCGGAGTCTCGCGGCTGCCGAGGAGAAGGCCAAGCCGGCGCGCAAGCCGCGGGCCGCCAAGCCGAAGGCCGGACAGCTGACGCGGTTGAGGCGCCGCATGAGGATCCCGCGGCCGACGAGGCCGCCGAGGCCGATGCGACGCGGTCGCCGAGGAGGCCGTCGCCGAGGACAAGCCGAAGCCGGCGCGCAAGCCGCGGGCCGCAAAGACCAAGGCTGGCGACGAGGCCCGCCGCGCAGGCGCCCAAGGCTGAGAAGGCCGACGCGCCGACTGCGAAGGCGCCAAGCGCGGCGAGCCGCAAACCGGTCGTGCGCTCGCGCCGCGGTCGTCATGAGGCGCAGGAGCCGGTGGCCGCGCCCGTCGTGCGCGCGCAGGCCAAGTACGTTCGCTCCTCCGCCCGCAAGGCGCGGCTGGTCTGCGACAACATCCGCGGAAAGAGCGTTGCGGACGCACGCGCTATCCTCGCGCATACGCCACGTGCGGTCGCTCGCGACTGGAGCAAGCTGCTCGAGTCAGCGATCGCCAACGCCGAGAACAATCACGATCTCGACGGCGAGGATCTGGTCATCAAGGCGGTGCACGCCGATGAGGGTCCGACCATCAAGCGGTTCCGTCCGCGCGCCATGGGCCGCGCGACCAAGATCCGCAAGCGCACCGCGCACCTGACCATCCTCCTTACTCCGAAGAACTAGAGAAACATCCATGGGTCAAAAAGTTCATCCCGAATCGATCCGCGTGGGTTACATCCACGACTGGAAGTCGAACTGGTTCAACGAGAAGAACTTCGCGGACTATCTGCATGAGGACACGCAGATCCGCGAGCACATCGTCGGTCGCCTGTCGCACGCCGGCCTGTCGGACATCACGATCCGCAAGAACGCCAACGAGGTGGAGGTCAACATCCACACGGCGCGTCCGGGCATCGTGATCGGCAAGTCCGGTTCCGAGGTCGACCAGCTGCGTCGCGACCTGCACCGCATCACCAACAAGCAGGTCAAGGTCAACATCCTCGAGATCAAGCGGCCGGAGCTCGACGCGCGCCTGGTGGCGCAGTCGATCGCCGAGCAGCTGCAGAACCGTGTGGCCTTCCGCCGCGCGATGAAGCGCGCGCTGACCAGCGCGATGCGCTCGGGCGCCAAGGGCGTCAAGGTTCAGGTCTCCGGCCGCCTGGGTGGCGCCGAGATGGCGCGCACCGAGGGCTACTCCGACGGTCGCGTGCCGCTGCACACGCTGCGCGCAGACATCGACTACGGCTTCCACGAGGCCAAGACGACCTTCGGTCGCATCGGCGTCAAGTGCTGGATCAACAAGGGCGAGATCATGCCCGAGGGTTACACCGGCGCCGATCTGACGATCATGGACGCACCTTCACCGCAGCAGTCCGACCGGGGTGGCCGCGATGGCCGCGACAACCGTGGACGCGGCGGGCGCGGTGGCGGTCCCGGCGGAGCGGGCGGCGCCAGCCGTGGCCGTGGACGCGGTCCGGGTCAGGGTGGCCCGGGGCACCGGCGGTCCGGGTGGACCCGGTGCCGGTGGTCCCGGTGGACGTGGCCGTGGTCGCGGTCCGGGCCAGGGTGGCCCCAGTCGCGGTCCGGGTGGTTTTGGTGGGCAGGGCGGTGGCCGTGGTCCCGGAGGTCCGGGACAGGGTGGCCCCAGCCGTGGTCCGGGCGGGCCCAGTCGTGGCCCGGGTGGCCCCGGCCAGGGTGGCCGCAGTCGTGGCCCAGGTGGTCCCGGTCAGGGTGGCGGCCGCGGTCCGGGTGGACCCGGCGGCAACCGTGGCCCGGGAGGCCCCGGTCGTGGTCCGGGTGGACCCGGCGGCAATCGTGGGCCCGGCGGTCCCGGTCAGGGTGGCGGTCGTGGTCCGGGTGGACCCGGCGGCAACCGTGGCCCGCGTCCGGCCGGCGGCCCGCCCAACCGTGGTCCGCGGCCGGAGGGTGGCGGAAGCCCGAGCAGCGGCAACCCGAGTGGCGGGAATCCGGCCGGCGGGGCAATCCGGGCGGCGGGAGCCAGGGCGGCGGTAACGCCGGCGGCGGCTCCACGCCTCCGAGCGGAGCTGACAGCTGATGCTCGCCCCCAAACGCGTCAAACACCGCAAGCAGCACCGCGGCCGTCGGGCCGGGCTCTCGCGCGGGCAGGTCAAGGTTCAGTTCGGCGAGTACGGGCTGAAGGCGCTCGACGCCGGTTGGATCACCAACCGCCAGATCGAGGCCGCCCGTATCGCCATGACCCGCAAGATCCGCCGTGGCGGCAAGGTGTGGATCAACGTCTACCCTGATAAGCCGGTCACCAAGAAGCCGGCCGAGACCCGCATGGGTTCCGGCAAGGGTTCGCCCGAGGGCTGGGTCGCCGTGGTGAAACCGGGCCGTGTCATGTTCGAGCTGGCCGGTGTGCCGGAACCGCTCGCCCGTGAGGCGATGCGACTGGCCGGCCACAAGCTGCCGGTTCGTACGAAGTTTGTTGTGCGTGAAGAGGCCTGATCATGAAGACAACGGAATTGCGTGATCTGAACGAGCAGGAGCTCGTCGACCACATCAAGACAGCGCGCCGGGACCTGCTCGGCCTGCGCTTCCAGCACGCCACAGGCGAGCTGGACAACACGGCGGGGATGCGGCGTGCGAAGCAGGCGATCGCACGCGCGCTCACGATCGCCCAGGAACGTGGAATTGAGACCAATGGCTGACGAAACTGAAAAGACGCCTGTCGAGTCCGCGGACGTAGAGTCCGCCGCCCCGGCAGAGACGACGAACAACGAGACCCCCTCGGCAACCGACTCCGAGCCGACGCCGGCCGCGGAGTCCGCGGCTCCGGCCGCTGACGAGGCTCCCGAGCCCGCGCCCGCGGACGAGCCTGCTGCCGCCGCTGAGCCCGAGCCGGCTGAGCCCGAGCCTGCTGCCCCTGAGCCCGCGCCCGCGGACGAGCCCGCTGCCGCCGCTGAGCCGGCTGCGGCTGAGCCCGAGCCTGCTGCTGCTGAGCCCGCGCCTGCGGCTGAGCCCGCAGCCCCGGCTGAGCCTCAGGTCCAGTTGAAGCCCAAGGAGCGTCGTCAGGCGCTGCGCGCGCGGAAGGCGGCCAAGACCCCCACTCGCGGTCCGCGGACGGCGGAGGAGCGTCACGCCGAGCGTGATACCGACAGGGCCCAGAAGGCCGCGGCTCGCCGCACTGGTCGGGCCAAGGAGCGGGCCAAGTGGCAGGCCGGCGCCCATGAGCGCACCGAAACCCCGGCCCGTGAGCACGAGACCGGCCTGCAGAAGACGCGCCAGGGCGTGGTCGTCTCCGACAAGGCGGACAAAACCATCACCGTGCGCATCGATGTGGCTCGCCGTCACCGCAAGTACCAGAAGATCGTCCGCACCTCCAACACGCTGCACGTCCACGACGAGCGCAACGACGCGCACATCGGCGACACCGTGGTGGTGCGTGAGGCTCGACCGCTGTCGCGCTTGAAGCGCTGGCGCCTGGTCGAGGTAGTCGAGAGGGCTAAGTAATGGTTCAGAACGAGACCAGACTCCGCGTGGCCGACAACACCGGCGCCCGCGAGATCCTCGTGATCCGCGTCAAGGGTGGCCATCGGCGCCGCTACGCCGGCGTGGGCGACGTCGTCAAGGCGACGGTCAAGCAGGCCAGCCCCGGCGGCTCGGTCAAGAAGGGCGATGTCGTCGACGCCGTGGTCGTGCGCACCAAGAAGGCGCATGGTCGCGAGGACGGCACCTACATCGCCTTTGACGAGAACGCCGCGGTGATCATCGACAACAACAACAACCCCCGTGGCACCCGCATCTTCGGTCCGGTCGCCCGCGAGCTGCGCGAGCGCAACTTCATGAAGATCGTTTCGCTGGCGCCGGAGGTGCTCTAGCCATGCCCGCGCGCATCAAGACTGAGGATCAGGTCATCGTGATCAGCGGCAAGGACCGGGGCAAGCAGGGCCGCGTCCTCCGCGTCGACGCCAAGAACGACCGGGTTTACGTCGAGGGACTGAACATCATCAAGCGGCACCAGAAGGCCAACCCGATGTCGCCGACCGCGCAGCAGACCAGCGGCGTGATCGAGAAGGAGGGGGGATCCACGTCTCCAACGTGGCGCTCGTCGATCCGAAGGACGGCAAGCCGACGCGGATAGGTGTGGACATCGTGGACGGAAAACGCGTCCGCGTCGCTCGCCGCAGTGGAACGAGGATCGACTGATGGCTGCACGTATGAAGACCAGGTACGAGAAAGAGATTCGCCCGGCGCTGATCGAGCGCTTCGGCTACGCCACGCCGATGCAGGCGCCCAAGGTGATGAAGGTCACCGTGAACATGGGCGTGGGCGACGGCAAGCAGGACTCGAAGCTGTTTGAGGCAGCGGCCGATCAGCTCGCCCAGATCACCGGGCAGAAGCCGAACGTGCGCCGCGCGCGCAAATCGATCGCCCAATTCAAGCTGCGCGAGGGCATGCCCGTCGGCCTGGCCGTGACCCTGCGCGGTGACCGCCAGTACGAGTTCCTGGACCGGCTCTTCTCGGTGGCGATGCCCCGGATCCGTGACTTCCAGGGCGTCAGCCCGCGCGCGTTCGACGGACGCGGCAACTACACGCTCGGTATCCGCGAGCAGATCATCTTCCCCGAGATCGATTACGACGAGGTCGACCAGACGCGCGGCCTCGATGTGACGATCACGACCAACCGTTGCACCGACGAGGAGTCCTTCGCTCTGCTCGAAGCCCTCGGCATGCCCTTCGCGAAGAGCGGCCGTCCCACGACCGCCACCCAGAGTTAGGAAGCACACGTGGCCAAGACATCACAGCGAGTCCGCCAGGCGCGGACCCCCAAGTTCAAGACCCGGGGCTATACCCGCTGCCGCCGTTGCGGCCGTGCCCGCGCCGTGTACCGCAAGTTCGGCGTATGCCGGATCTGCCTGCGCGAGCTGGCGCACAACGGGTACATCCCCGGCATGACGAAGTCGAGCTGGTGATCGCATGTCAATGACCGATCCCGTAGCCGACTTCCTGACTCGCCTGCGCAACGGCGCCAAGGCTCAGCATCATGACGTCGCCATGCCCTCCTCGAAGCTGAAGCGCGAGCTGGCCCGCATCCTCAAGGAGCAGGGCTATATCGAGGGCTACGAGGTCGGCCCGGCTGCCGAGGAGCGTCCCGGTGAGACGCTCACGGTCACCCTGAAGTACACGCGGGAGCGCAAGCCCGTGATCAGCGGCATCCAGCGCGTTTCGCGTCCGGGCCAGCGCCACTACGTAGACCACGCGCACATCCCCCGGATCCAGGGTGGCATGGGCACCGCGATCATCTCCACCTCCCGTGGCGTGATGACCGGCCACGATGCTCGCCAGCTCGGCGTCGGCGGGGAGGTAGTGGCCAAGGTCTGGTAGACCTGAGGACCGAGCATCCATGTCGAGAATTGGTAGACAACCCATCCTTATCCCCAGCGGCGTGACCGTCACGATCGAGCCCGAGCTCGTCACCGTGAAGGGCCCTGGAGGCGAACTCTCCGAGCGCATCTCGCGCGACATCACCGTCGAGCAGACCGCCAGCGAGAGCGGCGACCAGCTGGTCGTCTCGCGTCCGACCGACCGCGGCGAGCACCGTGCCCTGCACGGCCTCACGCGGACGCTGGTGGCCAACATGGTCGTCGGTGTGACCGACGGCTTCAGCAAGAACCTTGAGATCCAGGGCGTCGGCTATCGCGCCGCGCTCAAGGGTCGTGACCTCGAGCTCGCGCTCGGTTACTCGCACCCCGTGGAGGTCAAGGCGCCGGACGGCATCACGTTCGAGGTTCCGCAGCCCACCCGTATCACGGTCCGGGGTGCGTCCAAGCAGGTGGTCGGGGAGATCGCCGCACAGATTCGTAAGCAGCGCAAGCCGGAGCCCTACAAGGGCAAGGGCATCCGCTATGAGGGCGAGTACGTCGCGAGGAAGGTCGGTAAGCGAGCATGAGCGTCAAGACCAGGGAAGCAGTGCGGCTCAGGCGGCGCCGCCGGGTTCGCGCCAAGGTTCGTGGCACGGCCGAGCGTCCGCGCATCGCGGTGTTCCGTTCCAATCGCGGCATCTCCGCGCAGCTCATCGACGACGACGCCGGTCGCACGCTGGCGGCGGTCAACTGGATCGAGGCGCCTCTGCGCGAGCTCAAGGGCAGTGAGCAGGCCAAGAAGGCCGGCGAGCTGCTGGCTGAGCGCGGCAAGGCAGCCGGGGTGGAGTCCGCGGTGTTCGACCGCGGCGGCTACCAGTACCACGGGCGCGTGCAGGCGCTCGCCGACGGCGCCCGTGAGGGCGGGCTCATCTTCTAAGCGCCCTCCGGACGCTACTCTGGACTGAATTCATGGCACGAGATCGCACAGTTTCCTCAGCAGGGCTTGACCTCCAAGAGCGAGTCGTCGAGATCAACCGCGTGGCCAAGGTCGTCAAGGGCGGCCGTCGCTTCTCGTTCACCGCCCTGGTGGTGGTCGGCGATGAGCGCGAGGTGGTTGGCATCGGGTACGGCAAGGCCAACGAGGTTCCCGTGGCCATCCAGAAGGGTGTCGAGCGGGCCAAGAAGAACCTCTACCGGGTGCCCAAGCATGGCTCGACCATCACCCACCAGACGACCGGCATCTTTGGCGCCGGTCGCGTCTTCCTGAAGCCGGCCGCGCCCGGTACCGGCGTTATCGCCGGCGGCGGCGTCCGCGCCGTGCTGGAACTGGCGGGCATTCACGACATCCTCTCCAAGTCGCTGGGCTCGCAGAACCCGATCAACCTGGTCAAGGCGACGATGGCCGGCCTAGAGTCGCTGCGCACGCCCGCCGAGGTCGCCGAGCTTCGTGGCCTGTCCATCAACGCCGTCCTGGGCCTCCACGCCAACGAGGAGACGGTGAACGGTACGATTGACGCGGCTGCCCCAGCCGACGCGTCCGCCTCGCCTGATGCGACTCCCACGGCTGACGCGGCTTCCACGGCTGACGTGGCACCGGATCCCGCGGGGGCAGCGGCATGAGCACGCTGAAGGTCAGGCAGCTGAAGTCCAAGAACGGCTCGGACAAGCGCCAGAGCGACACGCTGCGCTCGATCGGTCTGCGCCGCATCGGCCAGACGGTTGAGGTCAGCGACACCCCCCAGATGCGGGGCATGCTGCACAAGGTCCGACACCTGGTTGAGGTTGACGAAGCATGAGCGACAAGACTGAAAAGCTTCCCGCCGAGGAGATCGGCCTGCACAACCTGAAGCCGGCCCCGGGCTCGCGCAAGAGGCGCAAGCGCATCGGGCGCGGCGAGGGCTCGGGTACCGGTAAGACCTCCGGTCGTGGCCAGAAGGGCGCCGGTTCGCGCAGCGGCTCCAAGTCGCGGGCGGCCTTCGAGGGCGGCCAGATGCCGATCCACATGCGGATGCGCAAGCTGCGCGGGCCGCACATGAAGAAGTCGATGCCCTTCGAGCCGTTCCGCACGCACACGCAGGCGGTCAACCTCCAGGACCTCGAGGCGCGCTTCGACGCTGGTGCCGTAGTCGACGTGGAGTCGCTGAAGCAGAAGGGCCTGGCGACTCGCAAGGACATTCCGGTCAAGATCCTCGCCAAGGGCGAGCTGAGCAAGGCGCTCACGCTCAACGTGCACGCGGTCAGTGCCAGCGCGCGCGAGGCGATCGAGAAGGCCGGCGGCACGATTCAGCTCATCGAGAGCAAATCTTCCGAGTCCTGAGCGGGTCGGTGGCCCCCGCCGCTTGCAGCACTGCCGCCGTTGCCACGGAAGAGGGAGAGCGCGCTAGATGATTTCCACGATCCTCGGAGCCTTCCGGGTCCCTGAGATCCGCCGGAAGGTGCTGTTCACCTTCGCCCTTCTGGGCCTCTACCGGCTGGGCGCCTACATCCCCGCGCCGGCGGTCAACGCCGCGGCGCTCAAGCAGATCCAGACGGCCGTCGGCGGCAGCGGCGTACTCGGACTGCTCAACACCTTCTCGGGTGGCGCGCTCGCCCGCGTGGCCATCTTCGGCCTGGGCATCACGCCGTACATCACGGCGTCGATCGTCCTGCAGATCCTCACCGCGGTTGTGCCCTCGCTGGAGAAGCTCTCCAAGGAGGGCGAGGTGGGGCAGGCGCGGATCACGCAGTACACGCGCTACCTCACCGTGGGGCTGGCCTTCGCCCAGTCGATCGGCTACGTCTTCCTGTTCAAGAGCCTCGAGACGCAGGCCGGGGTCAACCTGATCCCGAACTTCAACATCGGCAAGGTCTTCCTGATCGCCATCACGCTGACGGCGGGAACCATCCTGGTCATGTGGATGGGTGAGCTGATCACCCAGCGCGGTATCGGCAACGGCATCTCGCTGATGATCTTCGCCTCCATCGTCTCCCGAATTCCCAGCGGCGTCCAGTCCTGGTGGAACAGCCCGGACCAGTCGTTCAAGGTGATGATGCCGTTCATCGTCTTCGCCGTCGTGGCGGGCATCGTCTTCGTGCAGACGGGCCAGCGCCGCATTCCGGTGCAGTACGCCAAGCGGGTGATAGGCCAACGAATGACCCAGGGCGGGCAGACCTACATCCCGCTCACGGTCAACATGGCCAACGTCATCCCGGTGATCTTCGCGGCCACCGTCATGTCGGTTCCGCCGACGATCGGGCAGCTCATCGGCCAGAACCGGGTGCACAACTGGGGCACGAGCGTGGCCTCGTTCTTATCTCCCGGGGGTTGGCACTACGTCGTGGGCGAGTGCGTCCTCATCATCCTCTTCACGTACTTCTACACGGCGATCGTGTTCAACCCGATAGACCAGGCCGAGAACCTCAAGAAATACGGGGGCTTCATACCTGGCATCAGACCCGGGCGACCTACGGCGGAGTTCCTCGACCGGGTGCTCGCCCGGCTCACCTTCCCGGGCGCCTTATTCCTCGCGTTCGTCGCCGCTCTGCCGACGATCCTGATTGCCCAGACCGGCGCGAACTTCGCGTTCGGCGGTACCTCGATCCTGATCGTCATCGGCGTCGCCCTCGACACGATGAGACAGCTCGAGGCGCAGCTGATGATGCGCAACTACGAGGGATTCCTGAAGTAGCTCCAGGGGGGCGGCTCAGTCCGCTCCCCGCATCAAGACCGCATCGGCGCCCTGTCCCGCACCAGCGAGTCGATTAAAGGGCTCGTAAGCGCTAGCTAAGTACTAGCTCAGCAGCTCACATAACTGCCGCTAACCTGGTCCCGAGCATGGGTAACCCGGAGCGGATGACCACCACCGGCGGAAGCCCGTCGCAGCGGCTCGGCGAGAGCCCACGGCGGCTCGGGCATCGACCGGTATTGGACGGGCTACGGGGGATCGCGATCCTCCTGGTCATCCTCACCCATACCGGCGTGTTGCCCAATGGCTATGTCGGCGTCGATCTGTTCTTCGCGCTGTCGGGCTTCCTGATCACCACCCTGCTCTATGAGGAGTGGGGTCGGGTCGGCCACATCTCGCTGCGGCGCTTCTACGGGCGCCGGGCGCGCCGGCTGCTGCCCGCCCTGGCGCTGCTCATCGGGGTCGCGCTGCTGGTCGACATGCTCTGTTACCCCATGACCGGCTGGCCGTTCGCCAAGAAGGCGCTGACCTCAGTGCTGTTCGTGAACAACTGGCTGGCCGCCAGCGGGCACGCCGGCGATCTGGGCAGCCTCAACCCCACCTGGTCATTGGCTCAGGAGGAGCAGTTCTATCTGGTTTGGCCGATCGTGCTGCTGGTGCTCCTGCGCCGCGGAACGCGTCCACAACTGGTCGCCGCCCTGTTGCTCCTCGCCATCACGCTGCTGATTGCCGCAGCGCCATTCGGCGCCCACGAGGCCTCCGCGGTCTATTACTCGCCGGCCGCCCGGGCCGCGGAGCTGCTCTTCGGCTGTCTGGGCGCGGTGATCTGGCGCCACCGCTTGCTTCGAGTGCCCACCACGCTCGCGTCTCGGCTGCCGTTGGGCATGCACGCGCTGCTGGCTCAACGGCGCCTGTGGCGAGCGCTGCTGGCGGCCGTGCTGGCGTACCTGTTCGTCACCCTGCTCTTCAACTACCAGCTCACCACCGAGCAGGTCTACCTGCGGGCGTGCATGCTCGCGGTGCCGCTGATCGTGACCCTGGTGGGCACGCCCGACAGCCTGCTGGCCCGCGCCATCGCCTGCGCGCCCCTGCGTTACCTGGGCCGCATCAGTTACGCGCTCTATCTGTTCCACCTGCTCATGCGCAACGTCGTCTACCACTATCTGCCCCACGGCTCGGTCTACCTGACCGCGCTGCTCACCCTCGCGCTCAGCATCGCGGTGGCCTCGGCCAGCTGGAGGGTCGTCGAGTCGCGCGCGCTGGGCAGTAGTCGAGACGCCAGGTCGATCCGGACCGAGGGCACAGCGCGGCGCGGCTGGGCGGTGCTCGAGCCGGTGCGTACCTAGTGGCGGTTCGGTGGTCGGCCACGAGCGGCGGGCCCAAGGCCCCGCCCGTGGGCGCTTTGGCTCTACCGAGCCGTGCAACAAGCGTCCCGCCGCGGCGCGTCATCAGCGCGTAGGCCCGAGCCTCCACCGTCCCCGATAACATCACGACCCCATGCCGCCCCAGCTGAACCTGATTTTGATTGGGCCACCGGGTGCCGGAAAGGGGACCCAGGCCGAACGCCTGCGGGAGGACTTCCGCCTCCCGTTCATCTCGACCGGTGAGATGCTCCGCGCCCACGTCAAGGATGGGACCGAGCTCGGACAGGCGGCCAAGGCCCACATGGACTCCGGCGGCCTGGTGCCCGATGAGCTGATCGTGGCCATGGCCGCGCATCGGTTGGACGAGGACGACACCCGGGACGGCTTCATACTCGACGGCTTCCCGCGCACCACCGCGCAGGCCGAGGCGCTCAACACCCAGCTCGACGCCGAGGGCCGCCGGATCACCGCGGCCCTCCTGCTCGATGTGCCCGACGCGGAGATCATCCAGCGCATCGCCGGCCGGCGGGTGTGCGTGAAGGGCGGCCACAACTACCACGTCGACTACGACCCGCCCAAGATCCCCGAGGTCTGTGATCAGGACGGGTCGCGACTGGTCCAGCGTGACGACGACCGGCCTGAGGTCGTCCAGAAGCGGCTGGCCGTGTACCGCGACCAGACCTCTCCGCTAGTGGAGTTCTACGAGGAACGTGGCCTGCTGCGCCGGGTCGACGGCACCCGCTCGCCGACCGAGGTCCACGACCACATCCGCGCGCTGATCGCCACGCTGCTGCTCGAAGACTCGCTTTAGCGCCCGGCGCATAGGCGACCCGCGCAGATGCGCGCGTGCTCCCAACGCTGGACTAACCCCGAGCGTCGCGCGAGAGGAGGGCGGCCAGCGGGCCGCCCTCCCAATGAATTTCAGTGCGCTGGGAGAGAAACCGACCGTAGCGGTCGGTTTCTCTCCCAGCGCGATGGTCAGGCCCAGCAATCTGGAAGGCGATCCGACACGGTCCAGAGATTTGGCAAGTTTTCGCCCCGGATGGAAGCTGAACGTTCGTCCACGTCTGAGAGCGGGATTTCACAACTCATGCCCGGGTCCCGATGACGGAGGCATGTCCCCCTCCTCCTCCTCCTCAACCACTCACCGCTCGCGAGTCGGCAACGCGCTCGCCCTTGCATTTGCCCTCATGCTGACGCTGCTGTTCACCGCCAGCTATGCCACAGCCGCCACGCATGCGAAGTCCCGAAATCACCAGGCCGCTTCCTCGACCCGGGCTCACGCCCACAGGCGAGGAGCGTAAAGACCAGCAAACACTCAAACAAGAACGTCAACAAGAGCTCGAAGAAGTCGATCCACAAGAATCCGACCAAGACCTCAACCTCCAGCACGTCCGCCAGCTCATCCTCGACTGCGACTCAGCCAGGCGGGGCCCCCGATCCGGGCAACGCGGCCTCGGGCGCGATCATCCCCGCTCCGAGCGGCAGCATCCCCGCTTCAAGCGGCAGCACCACCGCTCCGAGCGGCACCACCTCGGCGGCGGGCAGCAACAGCATGCCCCAATCCTCGGGGGTACGTTGTTCAACGGCTCGGCCATCTCGTCCTGGTGGATGAACCAGTCGGCCACCACGTCTCGTGTGCAGAGCGTGCCGGACCCCAGTGGGGCTGCTGGCATGGCACAGCAATTCACGACCTACAACACCGACGTGGCGCCGCTGACCCCCACGGTCAACCCGCGCTCACAGCTCGACACCCCGACCCTGTTCAAGTCGGGTCAGCAGTACTGGGAGAGCTTCGAGGTGTACATCCCGGCCAACTACACGTTCAACTCCAAGGGCTGGGTCAGCCTTGAGTCCGCGGTGTACGGCAGGCCTTTCGCCGGCACGCCGCCGGCGACCATCTCGATCGAGAACGGAATGTTCCGCTTCCAGCGCAACGGTCAGGGAAGCAACAGGTACCAGGTCGCCTGGACGACCCCCGTCGTCAAGGGTCAGTGGTACCGCTTCACGTGGCACTTCGACCTCGCCGCCAACGGCTGGGTGGAGCTCTACGTCAATGATGTCCAGCAGCCTTTGGAAAACGGCAACACTCAGGTGATGCAGCTTCCGCTGGCGATGCTGGATGCGAGCGACTCCCAGGGCCCCTGGTACTCGCAGGAGCAGCTGTACTACCAGCTCGGCACTTACCAGAGCGAGTCGATGTTCTTCAAGAATTACGCGGTCGGCACCACGCAGATCGCTGCGGAGTCATAAGCGAGCACGCCCCGAACCACCCCGGCCTCGGACGGGGTCTCCAGACGGAGATCCCGTCCACCAGCCGGACCCAGATGGAAACGACCCCGCCACCCCGGCGGGGTCGTCGACCTTTCCGGTCCTGCACGGCGGCTCCCAAATTGACGCTTCTCCAGATTCTGGCCGGATATTGCGTAGACGTTTGTTCGAATTCTTGCAGTTGCTGGGGGAGTGCGCGCCCCCATCCGATTCAGGGAGATATGCCAGAAACGTCTACGTCGACGCTCCAGCGTCGCTACAACAGTCCGCGAGCCTGGACGGCTCCTGCTTGGCCTCGCCCTGATCCTGGCCCAATTCGTCCTCGTGGGCCACGCCGCCGCCCGTACGCGTCACTCGGGTACACGCCGGCTGCCGGCTCCACCGTTGCGCATAAGCGAACGGCCAACAAGCCCAGGAAGCATTCGAAGCGCGAGGCGAAGAAGCACCACCACAACCGGACCGGCGCGAAGCGCTGGTCAAGCGCTCGAAGCCGGGCGGCTCCGGGAAGGCGTCGGTCGTGCGGAGTACGGCCACGCAGGCCTCCCCCGCGTACCGGATCCGCTACGACCACGAGCGCCTCGGTCAGCGGGACCTCCAGGCCGGCGAGCCCCTCCGGGTCCACGGCGCCGGGCACCGTCCTGTTTAACGGCTCAGCAATCTCATCCTGGTGGCTGAACCAGTCGGCCGCCACGACCGGGTCCAGAGCGTCCCCGACCCCGGAGGCGCCGGCGACTACGTGCAGCAGTTCACGACCTATAACTCGGACGTGGCGCCGCTGACTCCCACGATCAACCCGCGCTCGCAGCTCTGCCTCGCCGCAGATTTTCAAGTCCGGCCAGACCGTATTGGGAGAGCTTCGAGGTGTACATGCCGAGAGTTTCAGCGTTTGCCAAGACCGGTTGGCTCTACCTCGAGTCCGCTGTCTACGGGGCGCCCTAGAATGGGACGCCACCAGCGACCATCTCGATCGAGAACGGGGCATTCCGTTTCCAGCGCAGCAACCTACGGGGGAACCCTACCAGGTGGCTTGGACCACTCCGGTGGTCAAGGGTCAGTGGTATCGCTTCACCTGGCACTTCGACCTTTCGGCTTCCGGCTGGGTCGAGCTCTACGTCAACGACGTGCAGCAGCCTCTGCTGCCCCATAAACCCAGGTGATGCGGCTGCCAATCGCCATGCTCGACGCCAGCGAAAACAAGGGCCCCTGGTACTCGCAGGAGCAGGTCTACTACAAGCACGGCACCTATCCGTGGCCACGATCGACTTCAAGGACTACGCGGTCGGCACCACGCAGGTGGCGGCCGAGTCATACGGGCCAGGACGACCTCTCCGGCAACGACCTCGCCAGGACTACTTCGTCGGCAATGACCTCGCCGGCAACGACCTTGTTGGCAACGGGGTCTGACCCGGGCATAAATGACGGCCCCGCCGACGGGCGGGGCCGTCTTTTCGCCTGCCCGCCCGGACCGGCAGCCATCCCAGGCACATCTCGGTGATCTACGCTTCACTCAAGCCATGGCGATCATCAAGAAGAGCCCCGAACAGATCGATCAGATGGCGGCAGCCGGGGATGTTCTGGTCAAGACCATGAGCCTGCTCGCCGCCAAGATCCGGCCGGGCGTCACCACGCAAGAACTCGACCAAGCGGCCGAGAAGTTCATCCGCTCGCAGGGCTGCGAGCCCGCTTTCAAGGGCTATCGCGGCTTCCCCGGCTCGATCTGCGCGTCGCCCAACTCGATGGTCGTGCACGGGATCCCCGGGCCCTACCGGCTCGAGCGCGGGGACATCCTGTCCGTGGACATCGGCGTGGTCAAGGACGGCTGGGTGGCCGACGCCGCCCGCACCTTCGCGGTCGGGCCGGTCTCACCGATCGCCCAGAAGCTGCTCTCCGTGACCGAGGAGGCGCTGCATCTCGCCGTGCCGCAATGCGTGGCCGGCCACCACCTGGGGGACGTCGGGCACGCCATCCAGCATTACGTCGAGGACGAGAACGGCTTCTCGATCGTCCGCACGCTGGTCGGGCACGGGATCGGCCGCGAGATGCACGAGGATCCGCAGGTGCCCAACTACGGCAAGCCCGGCAGCGGCCCGCTGCTCGAGGTGGGGATGGTGCTGGCCGTGGAGCCGATGGTCAACGTCGGCAAGCATCAGGTGCGCATGGCGGACGACAACTGGTCGATCTTCTCCGAGGACGGCTCACTGGCCGCCCATTTCGAGTTCACAATCGCCGTGACCGCCGAAGGTCCGCGCGTTCTGACCCCCTGGCATGAGGCCAAGGGCGGTCGCGCCGCCGCGTAATACACTCAATGTCAGCGGAGCCGTCGTTAGCAGCGCCATCTCCGTCAGCGGGGCGAGGCGCGCAGCGGCGTGTTGTTGCTACTATCCGCCTTTGCGCCTGCAGCGCAGGGCTTGTGCTGCGCGCGACTCCCGTTCCGGTAGCGGCGACCTGAAGCGGTCGCCAGAGCCGTGGGCGAGGACCCAGAGCCAATAACTCACGACGACGAGAGCGAAGCGACGTGAAAGTACGACCGTCGGTCAAGCCGATGTGCGAAAAATGCAAGATTATCCGCCGGCACGGACGTGTGCTGGTGATTTGCTCCAACCCGCGACATAAGCAGCGGCAGGGCTAAATGGCGCGTATCTCCGGGGTCAACATCCCCCTCAACAAGCGCGTCGAGGTCGGCCTGACCTACATCTACGGGATCGGTCGGCCCACGTCCAACAAGCTGCTCGCCCAGACAGGCATCGAGCCGGACCGCAAGGTCCGCGATCTCACTGAGGAAGAGGTCGTCAAGCTGCGTGACCTGATCGACAACGACGTCACCGTCGAGGGTGACCTGCGGCGCGAGCGCTCGCAGAACATCAAGCGCCTGCAGGAGATCGGCTGCTACCGCGGCCTGCGCCACCGGCGCGGGCTTCCCGTGCGCGGCCAGAACACCAAGACCAACGCGCGCACGCGCAAGGGCCCCAAGCGCATGCAGGTGGCCGGCAAGAAGAAGGCAGGTAAGAAGTAATCCATGAGCCCCGCTCCTCGTAGGCCGCAGCGCGGCCGCCGCCGGGTCCGCAAGAACATCCCGATCGGCCAGGCCCACATCAAGACGTCATTCAATAACACGATCGTTTCGCTCACGGACCGGGAAGGCAACGTGATCGCGTGGGAGTCCGCCGGCGGTGCCGGTTTCAAGGGCTCGCGCAAGTCGACCCCGTTCGCCGCGCAGGTGACCGCCGACGCAGCCGCGCGCAAGGGCATCGAGCACGGCCTGCAGAAGGTGGAGGTGTTCGTCAAGGGTCCCGGTTCCGGTCGCGAGACGGCGATCCGCTCGCTTCAGGCCGCCGGCCTCGAGGTCACCGGCGTCAAGGACGTCACCCCACAGGCGCACAACGGTTGCCGTCCGCGCAAGCGGAGAAGGGTCTAACCATGGCTAGAGATACTGGACCCCAGTGCAAGCAGTGCCGTCGCGAGGGTCAGAAGCTGTTCCTCAAGGGTGAGCGCTGCCTGACCGACAAGTGCGGCGTGGAGCGTCGCGGCTACCCGCCCGGAGATCATGGCCGCGGCCGTCAGAAGCAGAGCGAGTACCGCCTGCAGCTGCGCGAGAAGCAGAAGGCCAAGCGCTATTACGGCGTGCTGGAGCGGCAGTTCCGGATCTATTACGAGAAGGCCTCGCGCCAGCCGGGCATCACCGGTGAGAACCTGCTGCGCACGCTCGAGTGCCGGTTTGACAACGTACTGGTCCGGTTGGGCTTCGCCGCCTCCCGCCGGCAGGCCCGGCAGCTGATCCTGCACGGCCACTGGACCGTCAACGGCCGCCGCGTGAACATCCCCAGCTACCAGCTGCGGGACAACGATGTGATCGCCATCTCCTCGAAGTCCACCGCGACTCAGGTGATTCGCGACGCGACCGAGCTGACGGGCCAGGTCCCGGCCTGGCTTCAGGCCGATCACGATTCGCTCACGGCGAAAGTGCTGCGCAAGCCGGAGCGGCGAGAGATCGCTGCCCCGGTGCAAGAGCAGCTCATCGTCGAGCTGTACTCGAAGTAGACCAATTTGCTCGCCGTGCGCGTGGGGCTGTCTCAGCGCGCGCGGCCCTGAAACCGCCGATGGGGCCGGCCCATCCGGCGCCCGAACCCACGATGTTAGGAACGCGCGATGCTTGACTTCCAAGTCCCCCGAATCACCAGCGAGTCCGTGGAAGAGAACCGCGGCTCCTTCACGATCGAGCCCCTCGATCGCGGTTTCGGCTACACCTTCGGCAACTCGCTGCGCCGCGTGCTGCTCTCCTCGCTGGCGGGCGCCGCGGTCACCAGTGTCCGCATCGAGGGTGTCGCGCACGAGTTCTCCACGATCAAGGGCGTCAAGGAGGACGTGACCGACATCGTCCTCAACCTCAAGGGCATCGTCTGCCGCATGCATTCGGACGCCTCCGAGGTGGAGGCGCCGCTGGTCGTCAGCGGCCCGGGTGAGATCACCGCCAAGGACATCGATCTGCCCTCCGGCGTAGAGATCCTCAACCCGGATGCGCACATCGCGACGCTCGAGAAGCAGACCAAGCTCGAGGTCTACCTGACCGTCGGCCGGGGCCGTGGCTACCGCCCGGCCGAGGAGAACAAGTCCTCCGACCAGCCCATCGGCGTCATCCCGATCGACTCGATCTTCTCGCCGGTCCGCCGCGTGGCCTACAACGTCGAGCAGGCCCGCGTCGGCCAGAAGACCGACTACGACAAGCTGACGCTCGACATCGAGACCGACGGCTCGATCGATCCGCACGCCGCGCTGCGCGAGGCCGCCGAGATCCTCATCTCGCAGCTGGCCATCTTCACCGACGCCGACCGCGTGATCGAACTGCGTGACACGCACAGCGGCGGCATCCTCGACGGCGGCCTGGTCGGCGCCGACACCGGCCGCAATGGCGGGGGCCGCGCCCCCAACGCGATGGACGACATCCTGATCGAGGAGCTCGAGCTCGGTGTCCGCTCCTACAACTGCCTCAAGCGCGCCGGCATTCAGACGGTGGGCGACCTGGTCTCCAAGAGCGAGGGCGAGCTCAACGCGATCCCGAACTTTGGCAAGAAGTCGATCGACGAAGTGATCGAAACCCTGCACGCGCGCGGCCTCGGGCTGCGCGACGGCTAAGCTTCGGCAGTCAAAGGACGAGAATCATGCGCCATCAACGTAACCGCTACCAGCTCTCCCGCAGCGCCTCGCATCGCAAGGCGCTGCTCATGAACCTCTCCAAGGAGGTCATCGAGCACGAGCGCATCCAGACGACCGAGGCCAAGGCCAAGGCCGTCAAGCCCGAGCTGGAGAAGCTGATCACGCTGGCCAAGCGCGGCGACCTGCATGCCCGGCGCCAGGCGCTCTCCGCTCTGGGTCAGGATAAGTTCGCCGTATACAAGCTCTTCGATGAGGTCGCTCCCCGCTACATCGAGCGTCCGGGCGGCTACACCCGCATCCTCAAGCTCGGCCCGAGGCGCTCTGACTCGACCGAGATGGTTCTGCTCGAACTGGTCTGAGCCGAGAGGCACCGGTCTGAGACGTCGCCGGGCGGGCCACCGGCCCCGGCCGGTTCGCATTTCAGGCCGGGATAACGGCCAGCCCGCGCTGGCTGAAGTGCCGATCGAAGGCGAACGCGGTGCCGATTCCCTCCCGCTCCATCAGCGCGAACGAGACGGCGTCGACATAACTCCAGCGCCTGTCCTCGTGGGACTCGAGCATCTCCCAGGCAGCTTCCTCGATCACCTCGTCGACGCGGATGAGCTGGACCGCGTGGCTGCGGCGAAACTCTGATCCCCAGCGAGTGGCCGGTGGCCGACCGGACCGCCTCGACAGCGTCGTGTAGGTCTCGGCGAACACGTAGTTGGACGTCACCATGCGAATCCCGCGCGCGGCCAAGGCCGCAAAGGTGCGCAGCGCAGCTTCGTGCTGCTCTTCATCGGGACGGCGGACCGCGACGAACGCGCCGGTGTCCACGAACACGCGGGTCAACCGTAGAGATCCTGATCGATGGTGGTGACCGAGGATGCCACGCCGGTGGCCGGCTCCGGCTCGTCCAGCAGGAAGCGGATAAACGGATCGTCCCGCAGGTCGGCCCCCGGTTCCATCTCGGATTCGATCCAGTCGCGAACCACCTGCGCGATACTCCCGGCGCTGCCGGCTTTGATCTTCAGCCACCGATACTGCTCATCGGTCAGGAACAACTGGGTGCGATGGGTGAGCTTTGGCTTCTCGTCCACATCCATACAGCACTACAGCTTACAGCATGATGTAATGACCACGACCCGCCTGACAATCGAGTACGACGGCACGGCCTTCGCCGGCTGGGCGCTGCAGCCGGGCAAGCGCACGATCCGGGGCGAGCTCGAGAACGCCCTGGCCACGGTGCTGCGTCGGCCGGTGGCGCTCACGGTGGCCGGGCGCACCGACGCCGGCGTGCACGCCTGGGCGCAGGTGGCCTCGCATGAAGGCGAGGCTGCCCCGCTGGGCAGCCTCAATGCCCTGCTCCCACCGGATGTGACGGTGCTCGCGTCGGAGGCCGCGGCCGACGGCTTCAGCGCTCGCCACGACTGCACGTCGCGGGCGTACTGCTACCGCGTCCTCGCCCGTCCGGCCCGCTCGGCGCTGGCCCGGGGGCACGCGCTGCACTGGAGCTACGCCATCCACCTGGAGACTCTGCGCCAGTGCGCCGCCCAGATCGTCGGCTCGCACGACTTCCGGGCCTTCACCCCGTCCGACACCTACCACGTGCGCTTTGACCGCGAGGTGTACGCGGCCCACTGGCGTCCCCGTGACGGCGGCCTGCTCGAGTTCTGGATCGAGGCCGACAGCTTCATGCGACACATGAATCGCACGCTGGTCGGCACGATGCTCGAGGTCGCGCGCGGCCGGCTGACACCGGCTGACTTCGCCCGCCTCCTGGAGGGCGCACCCCGGGCGGACGCCGGACCGACCGCGCCGGCGCGCGGGCTCTACTTCGCCGGCGCCGGCTACCGGGGCGAGCGGCTGCTCAGCCCGCCGGGCTGAGCGCGAGCAGCATTCGCTTCAGCTCGGCCACGTGCGAGCTGTCGATCGACACCAGGCAGTTGGCGTAGGCGACCGGCTGGAGGCTGCCGCCGCTGTAGATCGACGCTTCGACCGCACAGGCGGCGTCGCGGTATTTCAGCCACGCGGTGTTGGTCTGGACCAGCCTGGCCCGACCGGCCGCCCTCAGCTTCGCGAAGACCCTGGCATTCAACCCGTCGATCGTCCTATCGGTGGCCGTCACCCGACGCTCGGCGCAGCCCTCGAGCTGCAGCGTGGTGCGGGGGTGGTGGGGACAGGCCAGCGGCGTGAACGTCTCCTGGATCGTGGGTGGCGCCGCAGTGGCGGCCGCGGCGCTGGGAGCGGCCTGCGCCCCGAGGCAGAGCGCCAGCGCCGCAGCACCCGCTGCGGAGGGGAGGAGTCGGCGGAGTCGCATCCTCGTAGCCAAAGATGTGAAAATTCTAATCACGACTACTTTATAGAGCATTATTGTCCTCGGAGACGACAGGAGGTCAGGATGAGCGGGTCAAGGATGATCGAATTGGAGCGGCTGCCGCGGAGTGTGTTTGTTCCGGCGCGGGCTGCGTACAGGGGCTGGCATCAGCTGGCGGCGCACCAACGCGGTCGCAGCCGCGGACTCCCCGATTTTGTCATCATCGGCGCGGCGAAATCTGGGACCAGCAGCCTGTTCACCTGGCTGAGCCAGCACCCGCACGTGGTGCAGGCCAGTCGCAAGGAGGTCGAGTACTTCAGCTTCCACTTCGACCGCGGGATGGACTGGTACCGCCATCATTTCCCCCTCGACGCTGAGCGTGCGCGCCTTCAGGCTGAGTCAGGGAAACCGCTGCTCACCTTCGAGGCGAGCCCGTATTACCTCCCGCACCGGTTGGCCCCGGCGCGGATGGCCAGAGCACTCCCCGACGCCAAGCTGATCGTGACGTTGCGCAATCCGGTGGACCGGGCCTATTCGGCCTACCAGATGTGGCGACGCTGGGGCAGCGAGACGCAGTCCTTCATGACGGTCGCCGCGCTGGAGGATGCCCGTCTTGACCAGGGGCGAGCTCTCGCCGCCAACCAGGGCATCGGCCGGTGCGAAACAACCGCCGTACCGCGATACAACCCCCGGACCAACCCGGTGGCGGGGCGGGTACACGTCGGGCAGATGTTCCTGATGGGCGGCCGTTACGCCGAGCAGCTCGAGCGCTGGTTCGCGCTCTACTCTCGCCAGCAGTTCCATTTCGTTACCACTGAGGAGCTCGCGTCGGACCCGCACGGTGCCTACTCCCGTCTCCAGCAGTTCCTCGAGCTCCCGGATCACCAGCCGGAGCACCTCGAAGCACAGTACGTCGGGAAATACGACGCCCTCGCAGCCGAGGATCGAGCCGTCCTGGGCGAGTACTTCCGGCCGTACAACGAGCGACTCTATGAGCTGCTCGGCCGGGACCTGGGCTGGGACGCCGAGAGGCCGGAGCCCAGCCGCCGGCTCTCCCCGCTGAGCACGTAGGGCAGGCCCAGCGGATCTCGATCCGGCATCCGGGCGTCCGACCTTCCCGGAGCGCGCTGGAGTCGGTTCCGAGCGTGGCGGGCTCTAGCATCCTCGGCGTGCGCGTGCTGCTCACCAACGACGACGGGATCGAGGCCGAGGGCCTGCAGACGCTGCGCCGGGCGATCCGGGCCCTGCCCCAGCTCGATCTGCGCGTGGTCGCCCCCGACGGCAACCGCTCCGCCATGGCTCGGTCGATCACGACCCGCCGGCCCCTGTGGGTGGAGGAGGTCGACTTCGGCGACGGCAGCGTGGGCTACGCGACCGACGGCACGCCGGTCGACTGTGTGCGCCTGGCCAACCTGGGGCTGATCGATGACTGGCAGCCCGACCTGGTGCTCAGCGGCATCAACCACGGCGCCAACATCGGCGACGACATCACCTACTCGGGCACCGTGGCGGCCGCGCTCGAGGCCATCATCCTGGGCCTGCCGGGGATCGCCGTCTCGCAACAATCGGGTGCGCTGGAGATGGATTTCCGCCAGACCAACGCCTTTGACTTCCGCGGCGCGGCGGCCTTCACGGCCCGGCTCGTGGGCGAGCTCGACGACGTGCCGCTCGAACCGCGCACGCTGCTCAACATCAACTTTCCGGGCTGCGCTCCGGAGGGTGTCTCGGTCGCCCGCCTCGGCCGCCGCTACTACCACGACGCGCTGGAGCTGGTGGAGCGGGACGGCGCCACCCGCCGGCTGTTCCGGGTCTACGGCGAGGCGGCCGAGGGCGATGAGAACGAGCGCGACACCGACGTCGCGGCGCTCGCGGCCCGGCGCATCGCGATCACTCCGCTGCACTTCGACCTCACCTATCACGAGGGGGTCCGGGCGCTGATGGAGCACGACCTCGAGCGGCTGCTGAAGGAGCCGGCCGACGGCCAGCCATGAGCCCAGCCGATCCGAGCGCGGCGCAGCGCGCCGCCGAGCTGCGCAAGCTGATCGATTACCACTCGCACCGCTACCACGTACTCGACGACCCGGAGATCGGCGACGCCGAATACGACGCGCTCTACAACGAGCTCAAGGCGACCGAGGCGGAGCACCCGGAGCTGGTCACCCCGGACTCGCCGACCCAGCGCGTGGGCGAGGAACCCGTCTCCGACCTGGTCAAGGTCCGTCACCGGCAGCGCATGCTGTCGCTGGCCAATGCCCGCTCAGCCGATGAGCTGCGGGCCTGGATCCAACGCATGCGCAACCATCTGGCCCGCGAGGGCCTGGCCGAGGTCAGCTTCGAGTTCGTGGCCGAGCCCAAGATCGACGGGCTGGCCATGTCCCTGATCTACGAGGACGGTCGGCTCACGCGCGGCGTCACCCGCGGCAACGGCGAGGTGGGGGAGGACGTGACCCACAACCTGCGCACGATCGGCTCGGTGCCGCTGCGGCTGAATGTGGAGAAGCCGCCGCCGCTGCTCGAGGTGCGGGGCGAGGTGTACATGTCGCTGCCGGACTTCCAGGCGCTCAACGAGCGGCGAGCCGCCGCGGGCGAGTCGACCTTCATGAATCCGCGCAACTCGGCCGCCGGCACGGTGCGCCAGCTCGATCCCCGCCTGGCCGCCGGGCGACCGCTCTCGTTCTGGGCCTACCAGGTCGGCGTGGCCTCGGAGGGCGTCTCGTTCACCACGCATTACCAGGGACTCGAGTGGCTGCGCGAACTCGGCTTCCCGGTCAACCCCGACATCCGCCGGCTCGACACCGAGGACGCCGTCGTGGCCCAATGCCAGGGCTGGGAGCAGCGGCGCGGCTCGCTGGACTTCGAGATCGACGGCGTCGTGGTCAAGGTCAACGACCTGGAGCTGCAGCGGCGCCTGGGCGTCGTCGGCCGTGAGCCCCGATGGGCGATCGCCTGGAAGTTCCCGCCGACGACAGCCGTGACCCAGCTGCTCGATATCGGCTGGAACCCCGGCAAGTTTGGCGACCTGCATCCCTACGCGATGCTCGAGCCCGTGCACGTGGGCGGTGTCACCGTCAAACAGGCCACGCTGCACAACGAGGAGGATCTGGAGCGCAAGGACCTGCGGATCGGGGAGCAGGTCATCGTGCTGCGGGCCGGCGACGTGATCCCGCAGGTGGTGGCGCCCGCGCCGCATGTGGCCGAGCGCGCGGACCGCCCGGCCAAGCCCCACGCCCCCGAGCGCTGTCCGGTGTGTGACACGCCCACGGTCAAGCCGGAGGGCTCCGTCTTCACCATGTGCCCAAATCACGCCTGCCCGGGCCGGCGCATCCAGTTGCTCACACACTTTGTCGGCGCCATGGACATCGATGGGCTGGGTGAGAAGCAGGTTCTGCTCTTCATGCGGTTGGGCTGGATCGAGACCGCCGCGGACATCTACCGTCTGCGCGAGCGCGAGGCCGACCTGCTGGCCCTCGACGGCTTTGGCCAGATCTCGGCCGGCAAGCTGTTCGACGCGATCGAGGCGTCCAAGGCGCAGCCCTTCGGCCGGGTGCTCTACGCCATCGGGATCGAGGAGGTCGGCGACGTCACCGGCCGCAACTTGGCCCAGCAGTTTCGGACGGTCGATGCCCTGTTGGCCGCCGACCCGGAGGGTCTCGAGCAGACCCCAGGCGTCGGGCCGAAGATGGCGCGGATCATCCACGCGCAGCTGGCCGACGAGTCGATGCGCGGGCTGATCGCCGAGCTGCGCGAGCTGGGGCTGAGCTTCGAGGAGGCGGGACCGCCTCCGGGCGAGGGCCCGCTGGCCGGCCTGACCTTCGTGATCACCGGCACACTGCCCGACCTGACGCGCGAACAGGCCAGCGCCCGGATCATGGCCGCCGGCGGCAAGGTGACCGGCTCGGTCTCGCGCAAGACGGACTATCTGGTCGCCGGGGAGAGCGCCGGGTCGAAGCTGGCCAACGCCGAGCGGCTCGGGGTTCCGGTGCTCGACGAGGCCGGCCTGCTGGGGCTGCTCGACGCCGGGGGGTAACGCTTCAGCGGGGCGGGGGTCAAGCGCGACCCCCGCCCCAGGCCCTCACTTGACGATGGTGATCGTCCGGTACATGCCGAGCTGGAAATGCTCGCGTCCGTCCTGGGTGTTCATCGAGCAGAACAGCACGTAGACACCGGGAGCGGCGGTGATGACCGACTCCTGCTGAGCGCCGCTGGACAATGGGCCGGCAAACATCGCCAGCGGTGCCACCACGTACTTCTTGGCGCCCGCCGTATTACCGGCCAGCAGCTGGGCTTCAGCCAGCCTCGCGTTCTCCGGGCTGGCCACCTGAGCCGCCTGGAACATGTGAATCAGGTAGCCGTCGTTGTGGAAGCGGACCAGTTCGCCGTCGGTCAGCGTCGTCGGCCCGCGGAACCCGAACTCGATCGAGGTGACGGTGGCGTGCGGTTTGGGCAGTGCGGCCGGCGAGGTGGACTGCGTGATCGTGAAGGCGCTGTGCCCGTTGCCGTTGTTGACCGCGATGTAGTGCCCGGCCGGCAGGTCCGCGTACGAGCGGGTCGTCTGACCCGCGGCGCTGTCGGCGCTGTCATAGACGATGGTCCCCAGTGAATCGAGTACGTCGGGATCAGTGGTCTGGCCCAGATGCGATGCGACCTTCAGGAAGTCATCGGCTGTCACCCCCGGCTTGAGGTGAAACAGCATCGGGTTGTCCTCGGGCTCGCCCTTGACCGTCGTGGCGATCTCGACCGCGCCCGAGACCAGGTGGCCTCCCACCTGGATGCTCTGCTTGCTGACCGTCAGGGTCAGCTTTGGCAGTTCCGCGGCCTGCGCGCCGCCGGCCATGGCCAGCCCGAGGCCGGCGGTGGCCAGTGCGCTGCAGGCGACTTTCATGAACCTCATTCTCTGCATTTCCTTCCCCTTGCCTGTGGTTTACCGGTGTGATCCGGCGATGCAGGGGCAAGCTATGGGCCGGGCCGCCCGCTGTCGTCGGCCGCGCAGGTGATTTGCCGTGCCCGACCGGATGATCCAGCGCGTCGTTGGCGACGGCTGGCGTCCTCCGTCCGGATGAGGACGGATCGTCGCCATGGATGACGACCGCGCCGGGCCGCCGAGGTAGGTTTACGCCGTATGCGGGGACGGCTTGAGCAGCTGAAAGGGCTCGATCCGATGTGGATCGATGGTGTGGCCGCGGCCGCGTTGCTGGCCGTCGCCCTGGTCCAGATCTGGACCTCGGCGCCCGCGGGGGGCCGTCTGGTGGCCACGGCGGTGACGGTGGCGGTCGCCCTTGGCGTCGCGGTCCGCCGGCGCTGGCTGCCCTGGGCGCTCTGCCTGGTGGTGGCGGCGGTCGCCGCGCGACTCGCCGTCGCCGGCATCCACGGAGCCCAGGAGCCGAGCGGCGTCCAGGGTTCGCTCATGGGACTGCTGCTGTTCTACGGGGCGGGGGCGTACCTGGAGGGCCCGGCGGCGCTGATGGCGCTGGTCATGGGGGTGGCGATCACATCGGTCGATGCGGCCAGCGTGCCGGGGGCGGTGGCGTCGAATCTGGTCTGGGATGACCTGGTCATCGCCGGACTGCCGTGGTTCGTGGGGCACGTGGTGCGTGACCGGGGCGCGCGCGCCCGCGCCGCCCGCGAGCGGGCCGAGCGGCTCGACTCCGAGCACGAGATGCACATGCGCGTGGCGGCGTTGGCCGAGCGGACGCGGCTGGCCCGGGAGATCCACGACGTCATCGCCCACAGCGTTTCGGTCATGGTGATTCAGGCCGGGGGCGCGCGAGCCGTGATGGACGCCGACCCGTTGCGGGCGGAGGAGGCGCTGCGCTTCGTGGAGCGGGCCGGTCGCGAGGCCCTGGCCGAGATGCGCCGACTGCTCGGCGTGCTCGGAGAGGGGAAGGCGATGCGAGAGCTCGCCCCCCAGCCGGGGATCGAGGATCTGGACGGGTTGATCGGCCGCGCCCGCCAGGCCGGCCTGGCGGCGTCGATGAGCGTTACCGGCCAGCCGGTCACGGTTCCGCCCGGACTCAGCCTGTGTGCCTATCGCGTCGTTCAGGAAGCGCTGACCAACACGATCAAACACGCGGGGGCGCGGCGGGCCGACGTCACGGTTCGCTGGCGGGCGGATGCCCTCGAGCTCGAGGTCGCCGATGACGGGCGCAGCGACGAATCGGCGAGCGCGCTCGGCGACTCCGGCGGTGGCCACGGCATCATCGGCATGCGCGAACGGGCCGCGCTGCATGGCGGCCACGTGGAGATCGGGCCCAGGCCGGGCGGCGGCTTCGCGGTCCGGGCCCGGATTCCCCTGGACGCGGTGGCCGTGGCATGAGGGCGCTCGGGCGGCATCCCAGGTGGGGCGCGCTTGACGCCGTTTTCGCCTGTCTTCTGGCCGCGGACTTCATCGTCGAAGGAGCCCTGGCCCCAGGGCTGCCGAGTGGCGGACGCTGGCCGACGGTCATCGCGGCCGTCCCGCTGGCGGCGCCAGTCGCGGTCCGGCGCCGGTGGCCGCACCGGGCGTTGCTGGCTGCCATGTTCGTCGCGCTGATCCAGCAGCTGTTTGGCGGCCAGGCGTTCATGACGCTGCCCGGGGAGAGCGCCGTGTTCGTACCGATCCTCTGCAGTTACGGGGTCGGCGCCTGGACCGAGACTCGGCGCGGCTCCCTGGTCCTGGGGGTGTCGGTCGTCATGCTCTACGGGGTCGGCGCGATCGCCACGGTGCAGCAGGCCGCGGAGTCGCCCGGCTGGGGCGGAAGCGCGGCCATGGCTGTGTTCTTTCTCCTGCCGTCCTGGGCGGCTGGGTGTCTGGTCCGCGAGCGCAGCCGCCGGGCGGAAGCCTTTATGGCGCTGGAGCGCGCGGCGCTGACCGAGCGAGCCGAGCGCGAGCGCGCCGCGGTGGCCGAGGAGCGTGTCCTGATCGGTCGCGAGCTCCAGGACATAGTCGCCCACAGTGTCAGCGTGATGGTGGTGCAGGCCGGCGGGGCCAGGCGGCTGTTGGGCGAGCAGCCCGATCGGGCTCGCGAGTCGCTCCTCGCGGTGGAACACACCGGCCGCGAGGCGCTGGCCGAGATGCGCCGCCTGCTCGGAGTGCTGCGACGCGACGACGATCCGCGAGCGCTCACGCCACAGCCGGGGCTGGCCCAGCTCGACGAGCTCACCGAACAGATGCGGGCTCGCGGCCTGCCCTGCGAGCTCGACACCGACCCCGCGCAGCCGCTGACGCCGGGGATCGATCTGGTCGCCTACCGCGTGATCGAGGCGGCGTTGGCCCAGGCCATCAGCCACGGCGGCCGCAGCGCGCACATCCAGATCCGAAACGGCACCCGCGCCCTGCGGCTGGAGGTCAAGGCCGCCGAGGCCGGTCCCGTTGCGCTGGCGGACCTGCGCGCGGTGTCCAAGCGCGTCGCCCTGTATGACGGACAGCTCGAGGTGGACGATGCGGAGGGCCGGCTGGTCGTACGCTGCCAGCTGCCGCTCGGGGTCCCGGTGGCGGCATGAGTATCGGCGTGCTCATCGCCGACGATCAGACCCTTGTGCGCACCGGCTTTCGCATGATCCTCGACGCCGAGCCGGATCTGCATGTGGTGGCCGAGGCCCGTGACGGGGAGGCGGCCGTTGAGGCCGCGCGCTTGCATAAGCCGGATGTCGTGCTCATGGACATCCGCATGCCGCGCTTGGATGGGCTCGAGGCGACGCGCCGGATCCTGGGCGCGGGAGCTCGTGTCGGCGGCGCGCCGGGGCCGCGGGTGCTGATGCTGACCACCTTTGACCTGGATGAGTATGTCTTCGATGCGCTCCGGGCCGGGGCCAGCGGCTTCCTGCTCAAGGACGTCCCCCCGGAGCAGCTGGTGGCCGGGATCCGCGCGGTGGCCGAGGGTGAGGCGCTGCTCGCGCCCACGGTGACGCGGCGTCTGGTCGAGACCTTCGTGCGCAGTGCTCGGGTGGCCGCCCCGCCCCCGGCGTTCAACGAGCTGACCGAGCGGGAGCGGGAGGTGCTGTCGCTGATGGCTCGCGGGCTCTCCAACGCGGAGATCGCCGAGCGGCTCGTGGTCTCGGGCACGACGGTCAAGACGCACGTCGCTCGCGTCTTGCAGAAGCTCGGCTTGCGTGACCGTGTGCAGGCGGTGGTGCTGGCCTACGAGACCGGCATCGTCCAGCCCGGCGCAGTCTCGGAGTGACGAGCTCAGGCGCTGGGGGCGCCTGACGCGGCTGCCGCTAGCCGCGATAATTGGCCAGCGCCTCGACGTCCAGGTCCTCGAGCTGGTGGCCGGCCGTCGAGTCGGTCAGCCCGTTCATCATGAACGCGAACACGATCCGGTCGCCGTTGGCGGCGCGGCAGTAGCCGACGATGTTCGCCACGTCGTGCAGCGTCCCGGTCTTGCCGCGGCAGTTGCCCGCCCCGCGGGTGTGACGCAGCTCGTCGATCATCGTGCCGCGCACGCCGGCGATGGCGAGCGAGTTCCAGAACGCCGGCTGGCTCTGCATCTCGCGCAGCAGCAGGACGATCTGGCTGACGTTGGTGCGGTCGTAGCGGGACAGGCCCGAGCCGTCGTCGAGGCTGCGGGTGCAGGCCGAACGCTCGGCCGATCACGCTACGAACCACCGCCGCGCCGCGGGCGGTGGTGCCCCGGCCGCCGACAGCGCGCGCCCAGGTCCTTGAGCAGGGTCTCGGCGAAGAAATTGTCCGAGGGGCTGTTGGTGAGCAGCATCAGCTTGGCCAGCGTCGGCGAGTTCTCGCTGGCCAGCAGCGTCGCCGTTCTGCGGGGTGTTGCCGGTCGTGATCGGCGTGGTCGGCCGGGACGCTCGACGCCGGCCGCACGCAGCGCGGCGGCGAAGGCCTGCGCCGCGACCAGCGGCGGGTTCGCGTCGAGCTTGTCCTCGTGCAGGTCGGTGAAGCCGGCGTCAAAGGACAGCGCGCTGAGCGAGCCCTCGGTCTCCAGGTCGGCCTGCCATCCGCTGTCCGGACCGCCGCGGACTGAGTCAAAGAAGGACTCGTCGCCGACGATTCGCCCGCGGATGCCGCCTGACGCCGGCCAGCCTCAGATCGGCGGCCAGGCGCTGCACGGTCGCGCCGGCGCCGTACATGCGATGGTCGAAGGTGCCGGAGCCGAACGTGGGGTCGCCGCCGCCGCGCAGGTAGAGCGTGCCCGACGAACGTGCCGTCGGCGTCGAGCCGGCCGGTGCCGAAGACCTGAGTCTGGAAGGTCGCGCTGGGCCCGAGCTCGAGCAGCGCGGCGGTCGTGGTCCACAGCTTCTCGACCGAGGCCGGAAGGCGCGGAACGGTGTCGTTGTACGCCCAGAGGGTTCGGTCGGTCGTCTCGTCGACGACGAGCGCGCTGTTGGCGCCGCCCTGGCGGTTGAGGTTGGAGCTCAGTGTCCGCTGCAACGTGGCCAGGGCCTGGGACGGCGCCGCCGCCGGCGGCGGGGCATCGGAGGCGGGGCGGATCCCGTAGGGAAGGGGCAGGGTTGCGGCCGATGTGGCCGACGCGGCGGGGGTCTCCGACGCGGCTGGAGTCTCCGACGCGGCTGGAGTCCGCGACGCGGCTGGAGTCCCCGGCACGGCGAGAGCCCCCGAGGCGGCGTGGGAGCGGCGGACGCGGTGGGAGCGGCGGACGCAGCGGCCAGCGCGAGGACCGCGGTGGCGCACGCCAGGCCGGTGATGGCCCGGCTCAGGAGTCTGAGGCGTGAGGCCACGACGCTATGAAAACAGCGGCGGCGCCAAAGATGCGCCGCCAGGCGGGAACTTATCTGAGCCAGCCAAACATCATGCGCCGCCTGGGAGGGAGCCTACGTCGGTTGGACGCTGATCTAACAGCTCCCTTCGGAACCAGGCGGCGCTGCGCCCCTGGCTGGGGCGCCAAGTTTCAAGCGGCCGCGCTAACCGGTCGCCCGGATGAGGGGTTTGGCCAATTGCTTTCCGCGAACCTCCCGGTTCACTCAGACACTGACTGTCTGCACGGAGCCCACATCGGTGACCTCCCGCATCGTGAAGTTGAACAGGGTCTTGTCGATCTTGCCGTGGAAGATCGGGACACCCCACTCGACGCACTTAGCGATGACGTCCCTGCGTTCGAGTCCGGACTCTTTCGCAAGCTCACTAGGCGTCAGGTGATTAGCCATTGGTTCCCTGCCCTCCTTGTGACGATCATTACATGCGGACATTATTGCGCTGCCCGCCGACAGACGCAACCCAAACACGAACTCAACCTGGCGCTAATCACGTGCGTCGCCCGAGGACCTCGAGCCGCGCATTTCGGGGACCCATGCCACAATGGTTGGACTCGGGGCGTGGCGCAGCCTGGTAGCGCGCACCGTTCGGGTCGGTGAGGTCCCCGGTTCGAATCCGGGCGCCCCGATAGACGAAAACCTCTGCAAACAACGCGGGGGTTTTCGTCGTTCATGAGGGCAATGCGTCGCGGCCAGGAGGGCAACGCGTCCGGCTGAGGGGCGCATCGGTGGACGGCCCAGATCATCGGGCGGCCGGAAGCCCGCGCGGATCCGACGTCGGGCGCTCAGCGTCCGGTCTCGTACCTGGTCAGCACAACGCCGTGGGGAAACGTCCGGGTCTCGACCAATCTCAGGTTCACCCGGTTATCCGAGGGCCGTGAAGAATGGCGTGCCGCCGCCCACCAGGACCGGATGGGTGACGATCGCGTACTCGTCGATCAGCCCGGCCCGCATGGCCGCCCCGGCGAGGGTGGCACCTCCGATGTCCATCGGGCCGCCGCCGTCGGCCTTGAGCCTGGTGATCTCAGTGACCGCGTCGCCGGTGACCAGACGGGCGTTCCAGTCGACCGTGCTGATCGTCTCCGAGAACACAACCTTCGGCATTTCCCGCCAGCGGCGGGCGAACTCGATCTCCGCCGGTGTGGCGCCGGGCTGCTGGTCTGCGGTCGGCCAGTGGGAGCTCATCGTCTCCCATAGTCTGCGCCCGTACAGCGCCAGGCCTGTCGCTACCACCCGGTCAGACCACCACTGGAACAGCTCGTCGCTCGGCACGCTCCAGCCAAGGTCGTCGCCGGGGGCGGCAATGTAGCCGTCCACGCTCAGGTTCATGGCAAAGGTCAGTTTCCGCATGGCGTCAGTTTCTCAGGAGTTCGTTTTCGGCGGACAGTCCAAGGAGGTCCCGTTTGAGGTTGACGACGGGGAGCTAGGTCCCGTGCAGTTCGTCGAGCAGTGTCTTGACCTGGGCGGCGATTCTGTCTCTGGTGACTCTGACCACTGCGATCGGCTGGCCGCTGGGATCGGGTAGTTCCCAGTCGATGTAGCGCTTGCCGGGGATGAGGGGGCACTGGTCGCCGCAGCCCATCGTTACAACCACGTCGGCTTGTTCGGCCAGGTCGCGGGTGAGGAGTTGCGGGGTGCGGTCTGACAGGTCGATATTGAGCTCGTTCATGACTTCGACCACCTCCCGGTGAACGTGATCGGCGGGGGTGGTGCCCGCCGACAGCGCGCGATGTTCTCCGTCAGCGGCCCGCTCGAACAGCGCGGCGCTCATCTGGGACCGTCCGGCGTTCTGTCGGCACACGAATAGGACCGTGCTCAACGCTGCTCCGTTACGAGTTGAGTCGGTTGGGGGTTTTGTCGGTCGCCGTGTGGCACCACGGCCTCGGCCGCCTCGTCGGATGTGAGATCGGGGTACAGGTATCTGATCACCAAGATGGCGACCGCTCCCCCGACCAGTTGCGCGGCTACGAACCCGAGGACTGATGCGGGGGCGATGCCAGCGAATGTGTTGGAGAAGATGCGGCCGACGTCGATAGCTGGGTTGGCGAAGCTGGTTGAGCTGGTGAAAAAGTACGCAGCCCCGATGTATGCGCCGACGGCGGCAGGAGCCGATGGGCCTCTCCGGGTTCGAGCGAGCGAGAAGATGACCATGAGCAGCCCGAGCGTGGCGATCACTTCCGCGAGCAGGTGGCCGCTCGAAGCGCGATGCTTCGTGGAGATGCTCAGGAGCGTGTCGGAGAACATCGCGTTTGCTGCGATGGCTCCGAGGACACAGCCGCCGATCTGAGCCGGCGCGTAGGCGAGCGCGTCACGCCAGCTCAGGCCCCCGAAGCTCGCGTCAACCAAAGACACGACGGGGTTGAAGTGCCCACCGGAAACAGGGCCGAACATCAGGATGATCGTGAACAACCCTGCGGCTGTGGCGGCAGCATTCTCAAGCAGCTCAAGGCCGACGTCACCGGGCGACAGGGTGTAGGCCGCAATGCCTGAGCCGATCACGACCGCAGCGAGAAAGGCCGACCCGAGCAGCTCGGCCACCAGGCGACGAGGAAGCGGGGGTTCAATCACGGGGCTCAGTCTACGCATTGACAACTATCACTTCAATTGATATTTATAGATCGATGAGTGTCGATCTGCCGGTCCTTGAACTCACCCCGAAGACCAAGCGCGCCGCGGGCGAACCGTGTTGCGAACCGGTCGTCTACCCCGATGTGCAGCGTGAGCAGGCGATCCGGATGGCTGAGGTGGCCAAGGCGCTCGGAGACCCCGTCCGTCTACAGCTCGTGGACGTGTTGCGCAGGCATGCCGGAAAGGTGTGCGTGTGCGAGCTGGTGCCGCTCTTCGACATCGCCCAACCGACGCTCTCGCATCATTTGAAGAAGCTGCGCGAGGCCGGGATCGTCGACTCGGAGCGTCAAGGGCTGTGGGCTTACTACTACGTCATCCCCGAGGCATTGAAGGAGCTGTCCGCATGGCTGAGCTAGAGCACAGCTGCTGTTCACCCCAGACGCAGGCGACCTGCTGCGAACCAGCGGACAAGGCCGGATGCTGCGGGCCAGACCACGGAGACGGTTGCGGCTGCGCCGCGTCCACAGCGCCGACCAACCAAGCAGTCGACATTCGCGAGGTCGTACGCCAGAAATACGCCGCCTACGCGGTGGCGTCACCGGGCAGCGTTGTCAGCCCGGCCGACCGCGAGGGAGCCTTCGGCGCAGCGCTCTACGACGACGACGCAGACGGCGCCCCTGATGCAGCGATAGAAGCGTCGCTCGGTTGCGGCGTCCCGACAGCCGTGGCTGACCTACACGAAGGCGAGACGGTGCTCGACCTCGGGTCCGGCGCAGGAGCCGACGTTCTCATCTCCGCCAAGCGCGTCGGGCCGACCGGCAAGGCCATCGGCCTGGACATGACCGATGAAATGCTTGACCTCGCCCGCCGCAACGCCGCCAATGCCGAAGTAACCAATGCTGAGTTCGTGAAGGGCTACCTCGAAGAGCTCCCCCTGCCCGACGCCAGCGTCGACGTGATCATCTCCAACTGCGTGCTGAACCTCTCAGCCGACAAGCCGACCGTCATACGAGAAGCAGCACGGGTGCTGCGACCCGGCGGACGGTTCGCGGTCTCCGACGTCATCGCCGACGAGAACATGGACGACGCCACCAAGGCTGACATGCAGGCCTGGACTGGCTGCATCGCGGGAGCACTCACCGAAACCGAGTTCCGCGCACACCTTGAGGCAGCAGGCCTGACCAATATCGAGATCCGGCCCACGCACCGAGTACACGCCAGCGCCAGCGCCGCGATCGTCCGAGCCGAGAAGCCAACCCTGTAGTCCCCACCGCCTGCTCCGCGGGGCGCTCGGAATGGCTGTCCCGGTTCCATGAAAAGATTCGTGCCGACGGCGCCTCTGGCGTCCGGCACGCCAGGCAGTTCAACGACCTCATTCCAGCGTCGGGCGGTTCTCTTGGCCCAACCGGACGTGACCAGACCACGACCCTACCCTCTTCGCTGGTGTCCGACGTCGCCCTGAAGCTCATCGCTGTTGTCCTACCGCTCGGGCTGGACACGCTCGGGGTCGCCCTAGCGCTCGGCATGGCCGGTCTGCCGCACCGTCACCTCACCCGAGTCGTGCTTCTGTTCACCACCTTCGAGGCAGGGATGCCGCTCATTGGAGTATTCGTCGGCGTGCCGCTAGGACATGCCGTCGGCCAGACGGCTGACTACATCGCTGTCGCGCTCATCGTGGCGCTTGGCATCTACATGTTGCTCTCCGACGACGAGGACGCCGAGAGTAATCGGCTCCTCGCCGTGACCCAACGTGGCGTTTACGGGGCGATCGCCCTCGCGGTAAGCATCAGCCTTGACGAGCTCGCGATCGGGTTTAGTGCCGGTCTGCTGCAGCTCCCCCGGCTCGCGCTGGTCATTGCTGTAGCCGTCCAAGCCTTCGTCGTGACTCAGGTAGGCATTCGTCTTGGCAGTCGATTGGGCGTCCCGTGGCGGGAAGCTGCAGAGAGCGTCGCTGGAATCGCGCTGATCGCGCTGGGCGCAATTTTGCTGGCCATCCGTCTGTCCGGATGACAGTCAAACCTGATCAAACCAGCGGGTCATCAAGCGTGCCCCGCAACTTCCAGCGTCGGCTGCGCGGGCCTTCCGGTGTGACCGCGAGACGGAGCTGGTCGAGCCGGGTGGACGAGCGTGCCGACTGGACTACATGGGATAGCGTGGATCTGACCGGATTGCGTCGAGGTCGCTGTCGGTGGCCGCCCAGGAGCGCGTTTCGGGGTCTTGCTCGACGGCCCGGCTGAGGTGTTCCAGCGCGCGATCAATGTCTCCCGCCTGGCACGCATAGCAGGCGAGGTTGTAGTGCAGTGAGGGATGGTCTGGATGGTCGGTCAGTCCGGCCGCGGCGACCTCGTACGCGCTGGCCGGATCGCCCGCCTCGGCCGCAGGTGACGCCGCAAAGTAGTGCTCCCATGCCGAGGGAGTGATCGCGCCCGGATTGCCGCCCACGACGATCACCGTCGTGCCGTCGACCTGCGCAACCGCCGACCGGCGGGACGACGCGTCGGGCACAAAGATCAGCGTGCCAGCCTGCGCGTCGATCTCATCTCCGTCCACGCTGAACATTGCGCGTCCATTCAGGACGATGTAAAGCTCCTGGTGACCGCCAGCGCCGCCCCCGGTCTCGTCGTGCTCTTCGATCAGCCGCTCGCCGCGTTCAGCTGTGTAGGCGTTGATCCCGAACGCAGTGATCCCCAAGGCGCGGCGGATAGGTCGCCAGTTGATCCCTGCCGCGTGCACATTGTCCAGCTCGTCAATGTGGACCACCCGCACCACGACAGTGAACTTAGCGCGAATGGCGCTCCAGCCTCCAGCCGACGCGTAAGAGCGACGCCACGACCGCCTGCTGTTGTGATCACATCCGTGGGGGGTGGCCTCCTCGTCGTAGCCCTTTGCCTAGAGCGAGCCTCGCCCGAGGCTCGCTCAGTGCGGGGATCTTCAGTGCTCCGCTTCCTCGCGCCAGATCGATATCGAGGTCCGCAGTTGCCGACGTTTCTTGCCGCAGGTATAGCCTGGGCGTATGAGCAGTGACGATCTGGTGCAGAATGCCGAGCGGGCACTTCGCGATGCCGAAGCGGCGTATCGAGCTGACCCGTCTGATGCCAACCGACGACGGATCGTGCGGGCTTGGACGGAAGTCAAAGAAGCCCGCGGTGCACCCACCGATGACGACGTGCCATTCCCATTTTTGGCTCCTCGTCCGCAAGTGAGATGAGGAGACTGCCGGTTTTTATTGGAGATCCGGCAGTGGTTTCGCTGGCATAGCGATCGTCACGCGACCACCCCAGTGGCTATCGCTTGGCCGCCCGAGCGGTCTCTGCTGTCTCGTCGGAACGTCCTGCTGCCCAATGGGTACGCGATGTCGCAGATGAGGTCCTGGTCAGTCACTGTGTCTGGTTCGGTTAGGTAGACCTCTCGACAGGACAGCGTGGATCTAGGGCTGTTGGCGACTTGAGGGGAGCTTGCTACGGCGTCGTAGGCGGCGAGGATCACGGGGGTAGGTCGGCCGAAACATATGCCAGTGTCCGCCGAGTGACTTAGGTCGGCGCTGGCGTCATAGGTTTTTGTCACCTGCCCCGCGCGCTTCGCTGAAAACGGAACGCCGTGAAATCGACCCACAGCGGCGCGGTTCCCGGGCCGCTGTGTACCGTCGCCGGAGCGATCCCGGGACCCGAGGCCCGCACCTCGATATAGGTCATGGTCCCAGCCAGCCGAATCGGGAGCGCGTATTTCTTCCAGAAACCAGGGACGCTGAGTCGGACCTTCCAGCCGTCGGTCGAGCTGAGCGTGAGCCTCCGGGCAACGGCAAAGCTCCCGGCAGTCAGGTAGAGCGTGCCACTGCATCCGTGCGTGCAGTCGGGCGCACGCAACTCGATCGTGCCGCTCGCCGCAGACAGCCACCACTGAGGGTCGTCGAATGTTCCGTTCTCCGGGCTGAACCCGTCGGCCGGAGCCACGAACTTCGAGCACATGAGCTGTCCGTACAGAGTCCGATAGCCCACTTCTGTGCCCTGCACCACGCTTCCGCGGTATGAGTCAGGCCACGGATACGACATCCAGTTTCGGAGCGCATCGCACCGGGCTGTCCTGGGAACACCAGCGGCGAAGGCAGAGTCCAGGGTCTGGTTCTCGGCGATGCCCGTGTTATTGAGGTCCTTGAGGTGAATGTTGTAGGACACCTGTGTCGCGAGGACGATCACGCCGATGATTGCCAGAACCGCTTTGACACCCCTCCACAGCGATCCCCGACGCCGGGCGACCAGCCAAACAACGGCCGCAAGCAGCAGTGCCACAGCAGCCGAGCCAACCGCATAGCTCGTATAGACCGAGCCGATCTTCGTCACCTCTTGCTGCACTTTCTGAGTCGCGCTCTCGAGCGCAATCGCGAAGACCGCGTAGATCGCTGTCGCGCAGACGACGGCGCCGACCATCAGATTTGATCGTGGTGAGCTGACGCCAACGGTCGGCTCGGCCGCCCGTGGACCCCAACGGAGCCACGACATCGTGGTGAGGACTGCCGCAGCGCCCACCACAACGGCGCTCGACGTTACGGCGTCGTTCCCTTCCAGGACACCGGACGAAAGGTGCCAGGCGGCACCGGGCAAGCTGCTTACAAGCCCGATCAGCAGCGAGTGGATGGCGCCGGACGCGTGTAGGGCTCGTCCGCTGTAGTTGTAACCGGAGTTCTGAGCTCCGCTCGCCAGCATCCAGGCGACAGGCACGATCAGAAACGTTGTGGCACCTGCGAGCTGCGGCCAAAAGCGCTGTAGCGCTTGCCGTCTCACATACGCAGCCGTGACGAGGATCACGGCTCCCCCCAGCACAGCACCAAGATTGAACTCGTAATACGAGACAGAAATGAGCGCGACGAGCGTCGTGACCCCGAACCGCCAAGCGGAGGGGCGGCGCGACGTCCAGACGGTCAGTGCCAACACGCCGAAGCCGACGGCTGCTGCCCCATATCCCGACAGTGGGTAGCCCTGAACCGGATCGTTGGCCCACAGCCCATGCAGCTGCAACGTGCCGAACAACATGACTGAGACAAGCACGACAGCCGTCGGCCACCTGATGGCAAGCGCGTAGCTGCGAGCCGACGCCCACCAGAAAGAGGCCACGGCAACCGCGCACGCGACGAAGCAAGCGAAACGGAAGATCGCGAAGACGTCGAGGATCGACAATCCGAACGTCTTTGCGGACCACAGCCAAACCCAGCTGGAAACCGAACCGAGAACTCCGCCCACCGTGCGCGTTCGTCGCCGGCGACGAACGAATTGTCCCAGCCATAGGCCGCAGCCTTGAAGAGATTGGTCGCGCCTACGTCCAGCTGGTAGAACGGCCCCGCGAAATCGTCGGCCACGACGTACGTCTCGAGAATCGGGCGAAGAAGCAGGAAGGAGATCAGTGCGTATCCAGCCGTGAAAGTCGCCCAGCCGACCCCACCCTTCGTCCGCTTCAGGCTGACTCCCTTGCTGGCTGGGGCTTCAGCGTCGGGCAACGAGGGGATCGGAATCGACGGATTGCTCTCGTCGCGTGGCCCGCTAATCACCGGCTCGACGCAACCTTAGGCCCCGCTGACACCCGCGGCGTCCCGGTGGAGCACCCCGCCGCGCCGTACCGGCTGTACCCGGATCCTTGCGGGGGTCGACATAGGCGCCCAGACCCAGAGCGGGCCCAAACGGGCCGCGGTGATATGGCTCACGATGCCTCTGCTGATTCGATTGCCATGGCGTCGCCATTCTATGAAGCTCAGGCCCCGTCCGACTCCTAACCATCTCAGCGGTCCACCCACACCCACCGGCCGGTGGTGGACACCTCTGACCCTGAACCACACATGAAGCGGTGAACACCCAAAAGGAAGCGTGGGCGGGTGGCTTGACGGTGATCTGTGACCCGGAATGAGGGACCGCCCGTGGGCGCCCGTGCCGGTATGACAGCTTCGGAATCCCCGCAACCGCTGCACCATCGCGGGCTTCTGTTGATGACGATCTCGACGCCGTAAGCACCCGTCATGGCGACGCTGAGGAGGCGGAAGCGGAGCGCGAGGTCACCGACGGTGCACGGTGGTGCGGGCGACAGCCACCGGCTCGCTACCGCTTGTGCACAACTAATGCGCGAAGCGGACGCGACGCGGCGCCTCCGCTTAGGTGTCTCGCCCAGCTGACTGTGTTCGGAGCCAGCTCACGGCTACGGGTTAGGGATAGTCGCGACCACTCTGATTTCGACAACGGCGTCCGGCTCGTAGAGTTCGGTTACTCCGATCGCGCTCCACGCGGGGAACGGCTTGGCCAGGAACTGTTCGGCGACCTCAAGGACAAGGTCACCTTGGGCTTGTAATCCGACGTGATAGGCGGTGATCTCCTCAACGTCGGCCCACGTACACCCGACTGCCGCCAGGGTGTCAGCGATATTTTCGAACGTCTGGCGCGACTGCTCGGTTGGATCGGCGGAAAACGATCCGTCCGACCGGGTTCCGGTATGGCCTGTCAGCCGGACCGATTGTCCGACCCGGACCGCAGCTGGAATGCCGGTGGCTTCGTAAAACTCCCGCCATTGGGGGGTGACAATCGCGTCTCGCATTCCATCATTATGGGGGCCTCGCTTCGTGTGCTGGCTTTCTGCAGGCATACTCATAGGGCCAGGGTTTGCGCGGCAAGCAGAAGCCGGACGCGCAGATGCGAGGGTGGTGCTCTGGTCGAGACCCGGCAGCCGACTGCTCCCGGTGCCGCCCGGGCCGTTGTGCGGCCGAGCCATGCTGACTCGGCTCGGCTTACGGCGCTCGGTATGGTGCTGGCGGTGACCGATTCCGGTGCGACTCCGACGATTTATGAGTGGGGTGGCGGTCGTGAGGGTTTTGAGCGATGGCTCAATCGGTTTTATGACCTGATCGAGTCAGAAGCGCCTGACATCGCAGCTCTCTTCGGAGGAATCGTCAGCGTCGAGCACCGGGTGCATGTGACCGATTGGTGGACAGAGGTCATGGGCGGCCCGGCAACATACACGGAAGCCCGCGGAGGCTACGAGCACATGCTCGCACGGCACAAAGACCTCGGCATCACCGCTAAGCAGCGGCTGGCGTTCGTAACGCTGATCAGCCGAGCGGCCGACGACGTAGGTCTACCGGCCGACCCTGAGTTCCGAGCCGCCCTTATCGGCTACGCCGAGTGGGGCTCGCGCCTGGCAATGCATAACTCACAGCCAGGCGCCGAAGTGGTTGAGCACGCTCCGGTCCCTCATTGGGGCTGGGGCGTAGCACCGCCCTATCAGCCGTAGATGCCACCGGATGCCCTGGAGCGGCCCGTCCGGATCGCGCTGCCGCTCAGTCGACGACCGGCACGCGATGACGTCTCTCCTAATGGGCCTTGGGGCGGCCCGAGGCGTAACGGGGGCCGCGCTCTGGGTCCTGCATTTGCGTCGCGACCCGGACTAGTGTCAGGTGTTGTGCGAGTTCATCCGAGCGTTGCTCCGGGGAAGCCTCGCGTGGGGTGGAGTTCGTAGCGGAAGATTCCTGCTCGGACACCAGGGTCGCCGTCGAGAATTGTGGTGACGCGGTCGGTGTCGCCGACAAAGATTCCGATTCCGGCGAGATCGCTGTCATCGGAGGCGGGCATCACGATCGATAGTTCGCCGGCCTCGACAAGTGCCATATTTCGTCTGCCGTGCTCCCAGATGATTGGGTCCATATCGGGTCGCACCAATGCCTCGGTCCCGTGCAGGATCGCCAGCGTGTATGGCTTGGTCTGCGCGAGTCGCTGATTCATCGTCTCGTCGTCGATAGTTGGCAGCAGTCCGGTGGTGGCGAGCGCGGCGAAGCCGGCGAGGCTCCAGCCGCCTGAGACGGCGTCGCGCATGCTCTCCCATCCGGGGCCGTGGCGGTCGAGGTGGCGGTGCGTGAGGGTCACTCGTGTGGTGTTCTGCCCCAGACCAGTGAAGGTGATCTCGACCTCGCTGCAGCGGTCTGGGTTCGTCTCGATCCGCCACGTGACATCGATATCCCAGCTGAACACGACACGGTCCGGCGGCTCGTAGGCGAGCACTCGAGCCCAGCGGCACTCGCTGCCATCTGTTCCGCGGTCGACGATGTGTCCGCCGACGTATGGCTGGAACTCCATTTCTGCTAGCGGTGCCTCGAGGATGTGTTTGTCGGCATCCCACCAACCACCAATCTCAGCCGTGAAGAGCTGAAAAGCGCTGTCGGGCGAGACAGCGACGACGGTTGAGGTGCTGACGGCCGTGGGCTCTAGCTGTTCAGGCATGCGGTGTCCTTTCTGGTGTTGGGTCGGACTCCGCGAACTCACGGAACGTCTCCAGGGACCGGCTCCAAAAGGAGTCGAAGTACGCGCGCAGGATCGCCAGGGCCTGCGGATCGACGTGGTAAACCCGGCTTGTGCCGTGTGCGCGGTCCTGGACCACTCCCGCGCGCTTGAGCACTTGGAGGTGTTGTGAGACTGCGGATCGACTGATTGGAAGCTCGCTGGCGAGCTCCGTGACGGCTGATGGGCGACGAACGAGTCGCGCGACGAGCTCGCGTCGGACCGGCTCGCCAAGGACCTCGAGCATCTGCTCTGCGTTAGTCATTGCTAACGCAAGTCTAGGCTAACGCTCAAGTCTTGTCCAGCCATCGCGAGCTGGCGAAAGGAGGGAGAAGGCGAACTGACCCGTTTTGCCTTCGTGGTGGCGGGGAACGACTCCGATAGATACAAGAAGCCGCGAGCGTCGACGCAAAGGTTGCCTCCACGATGAGTTACGCAAAGAAGAATCTCAGTGATGTCGAGGATTCGGCGCTCAAGCATGGGCTCTCTGATCGTCAGGAAGCGCGCTTCCCTCGCAACGACCTGAATTTGGAGCAGACCGGATTCAACTATCTCATCGTCAAACCCCACCAACGCGAGCCTTTCGCTCACATGCACCGGGAGGCTGAGGAGGTTTACCTCGTGCTTGCCGGGGCGGGGCGCGTGAAGCTCGACGACGAGTTTGTCGAGCTCGGTCGGTTGGATGCCGTTCGGGTTAGTCCCGGAACCGCCCGCTCTTTCGAGGCTGGGCCCGACGGTCTCGAGGTTCTCATTTTCGGAGCGCGGGTTGAGGGCGACGCTGAGATGGTCGAGGACTTCTGGGGAGATTCGTAGACCGACCTCGCAACTCCGGCTCGATGTACTTTGGTGGCGGGTCGCTGTCGCTCGAGTGCCCCTCGGCACGAGCCATTACGCTCTCGCCGTGGCACGCGGAGATCCGAATTCTTCAGCCGGCGCAAACGGCGCAGCATCCGAATCGATGGCTGCCAGGGCGGCACTCCAACCACCGACGGTGCGTATCGCTACAGCCGACGATGTCTCGCGGCTGGCGGATGCGCTGGCGGATGCGTTTCTCACCGATCCCGTCTACACCTGGATGGTACCTGGCAGCCTGCGCTTGAGAGCCAGGCTACGAGCGCTGTTCACGGCTGAAATGGAGCAGTACGGACTGCCTCAAGGAGCGGTGTGGACAACCGTTGGCTGCGACGGTGCAGTTGTGGCACTGCCGCCCGACGGATGGAAGATGCCAGAGTCCATCACGCTGGCCCAGGGGCTCCTGTGGGCGAGGGCGTTCGGGAGACGACTGCTGGTTGCCGGCAGCGACTGCTGCTTGCCGGCAGGGTGCAGCGCGCACTGGAGGAGCACCACCTCCAGGAACCGCATTTCTATGTGCGAATCGTTGGCGTGCGAACGCAGCTCCAGGGCCGCGGCCTCGGATCTGCCCTGATGCAGCCAACGCTCCAACGGGCAGATTCGGCTGGACTACCCGCCTACATCGAGGCCAGCAGCCAGCGCAGCGCACGCCTGTATGAACGGCTGGGATTTGTGCATCTCGGCTCCTTCGGACTTCCGGACGACGGCCCGCCAATCTGGCCTATGCGCAGGCCCCCGAACACCCCGGGCGAACCCGGCCACGCCATGAGCAAGAGCGATAGCGAGCGGTAAAGCCGGGGCTATCGCTCCCAGCCGGCGACTGGGTAGGCAACCGTGACCGGCAAGGGTTCCACTGCAGGCCGCGGGTTTTGGATTTAGGCTTGTGCCGTGACTCGATTCGTGATCGACCCCCATGCCCTGGTCAACCTTGTCCGTGACGGGCGCCCGGTCGCGGAAGGCCATCAGCTGGTCGCTCCCAGCGGGGTCCGCTTACAGGCTCTCGAACTCCTGTTGCACGCTGTCGAGGAAGCGCAGCTGAGCGAACGTGAAGCACTCGAACTTCATGACCGCATCACCGAGCTCAAAATGAGGCTGCTGGGCGATCGAGTGTCACGTCGCGTGGCATGGAAGCTCGCCCGGGAGCACGGATGGGACAACCTGCGTGCGGCCGAGTACTTGGCGATCACCCAACTTCAGGCCGACGCGCTTGTGGCCGGCGGCCACGAGCTGGCACACCTCGCCGCCGGTGTCGTCGCACTCGCACCGTCGACCGCCCTGTTCTCGTGAACCGTCCCGTCCGAATCGGGGCCTCGGCAAGGCTTGCAGGCGGCCTCGAAGGCTGTCATTCGCAGCCTGGGCTCCGCCGCCGACCGATAGATCCACAGCATGAAGAACCCGGGTCACCGAGAAGCTCACGATCGCGTCGCGGCTCTGCGCGACCCAGCGGTGCGCACCGCCGCGGGCGCGATTGCGTCGCAGCCTGAGCGCTTCACAGCTTCCAAGGCGGCACGGAGGGTGCGTGAGCACCACTCGCGCGAGCAAACGGTCTGCCTGCCGCCGCCGTGGCTGCGTCGCATGAACACGCTCGGGTCGCTATAGACCTGTGCGGGCCTGGCTGCGCGCGGGCCGGTCGGGCCGCCAAAGGGCCTCTCTGAGCACTGACAGTGATTCAGGGAGTGCTCTCACCCGTGCCGCCCACTCCAGACACGCTTTTGAGCATCACCGTGTTCTTGGTGCCCTTGGGGCGCTCGTAGCTGAAGCCGGCTCGCTCGAACAGGTCCCGCGTGCCGTTGTAGAGGACCGACTGACGCTTGCCCTCGGTGTCGTGAGGGTACCCCTCCACGACCCCGCCGCCCGCCTCAGCGATCAGATCGAGTGCTCCCTGCAGCGCCACCGCTGACAACCCTCGGCGGCGGTACCGCTTGTCCACGAAGATGCAGGTCACGCGAAAGTCAGGTGGCCCCTGGGTCTCCTCTAAATACTGCTTACGGTGGTAGATGTTGGGCAGCTCGTCAGGGGTGCCGAATTGGCACCAGGCCACGACCTCGTCACCGTCGAGCACAAGTGCGGCCCGGCTTCGCCCCTCGCGCACGAGCTGTTCCTTGATACGTCGGTTGCTCTCGTAGCCCTCGCCGAGCCCCTCAACCCCCGGAGCGGTCCCGGCCGGCCGATGGAACCAGGTGCACCAACAGCCACCAAACACGCCGTTGTGGCGCTCGACCATCGCCGCGTACGCGTCCCAGGTCTCGATGGAGAGAGCTCTGATCTGGAACGCTGAGCCCGTGCTGACGGCATTTGGCATGCCGCCCAATCATAGATCCCGTTATCCGTCTGAAAGGTCCAGATTGGCCACTGGCAGAGACCTGGTCACGGGTGGCAGCGGCCGTGTCACCGACGCCAGGAGCTCACAGCACGTTGAAGCAGCCGTAGACCACGTACAGCGGGTTGGCGACCTGCCGCCCTGCCTGGTCGGTCATCGTCTGGCCGCCGATGAAGGATGGTGCGCGAGGACGCCTTCCAGCAGCCGTTGTACTGGACGCTCACGTCGTACTCGACGTTGATCTGCTGGAACGGGACGGACTTGGGCTGGGGCACGTAGACGTAGAGGTTGCACAGCCAATCGCCGGGGCCGGCGTCGGCCGCGCCGCGCTTGTTGCAGTTGGGCAGCACGCGCAACTGGCCGCTGGGCGGCGCGTAGCGGCCGATCAGCGCCTGCTGGAGCAGGGTGACGTTGTTGAAGGTCGCGCCCACCGAGGCGGCCACCCGGTTGGCGGTGACGGCGCCGGGCCCGAGCCCAGCGGTCAGGGCCAGCGCCGCGATCACGGCGACGGTCGACGGCCACGACCCGGATCGGCAGTGCCCAGCTGATGCGACCGGTGGCGCTGACGAAGTCGCGCCGGCGCAGGACCCGCCAGGACGAGCGTCAGGCCGGCCCCGATCCACACCAGCGAGACCAGGGCGGAAATCGGCCATCGGCCCGAAGAAGGGGTGCGCGACGAACAGGCCGTGCCAGCCGTCGAAGCCCGAGCCGATCAGCAGCATGTGGACGATCACGCCGCGCCCGACCAGATCGAGCAGCTGGGTCAGGAGCGCCAGCATCAGCGGTGCGAGCACCCCGAGGATGCCGTTGCGGGTCGCTGACCGAGACCAGGATCGCGACGCTCATGTAGGCAAACACGGGCAACAGGCAATACAGCCAGCTGACCAGCGTCAGAGCCAGCATCCGCCCGCTCGAGGTCAGCTCGCCGCTGAGATTGACGACCGGATGCAGCCCGACCAGCACCGCGCCGGCCACGAGGCTCGAAGCGGCCAGCAGCGCCGCCATCGCGGCCACGAGCGTCCCCACGGCCAGAACCTTTGCCGACGAAGACGTCCTCCCGGCTGCACGAGCGGGTGAGGATCGTCTTCCAGGTGCCGTAGCGGTCCTCGGAGGCGAACAGGTCGCCGGCCAGCGCGCCGACGATGATCGGGAACCCCCAGTTGCCGGCGAAGCCCAGGATCACCAGCGAGACGGCGAACCCCGAGCTGTGCACCCAGGCCCCGAACAGCGCGTCGGCCGGGGCTCCGCTCTGCACCTTGAGCAGCACGGCGAAGGCGAACGGCCCGAGCACCGCGAGCAGCGCCAGGAGTCGGGTCGGTCAGCTGCGCGCGCAGCTTCTGCAGCTCGGTGGCGTAAACGTCGCCGACGCCGAGGCCTGCGCGCTCGGCGTCGCCGGACTCGATCGGCGGGGCAATCGCACGTCATGTGCTCGGCCAGCACCCGATCGGCGAACTCGTTGGGGTCGAGCTCCTCGAGCTCGGTGCCCTCCGAGGTCAGCGCAAAGAACATGCTCTCCAGCGGGCTGACGCGCAGCTCCAGACGGCGGATCGCGATCCGCGCGTCGCCGAGCGCGAGCACGTAGCGGTCGAGCAGCGCGGCGCGCGCGGTCAGTGCGATACCGCCGCGCGGCGACGGCTGCGCCCGCAGGCCCACGTGCTCGGCGCGCCAGCTGCAGCGCCCGCGCGTCGTCGCTGGTGGACAGCTCGAACGCCGACGCCGGGCGCCTGGTCATCCAGCTCGCCGCCGGTCCCGTCCCAGACGACCCGTCCGCCGCGCAGGAAGGTGAAGCTCGTGCAGACCCGCTCGAGCTCGCCGATCTGGTGGCTCGAGAGCAGGATCGCCACGCCGTCGGCGGACAGCTCGCGGACGAGCGTCGCGACCGCCCGCGCGCCGGCCGGATCGAGGCCGCTGGTGGGCTCGTCGAGCAGCAGCAGACGGGGGGAGCGCAGCAGCGCGGCAGCGATCCCGAGCCGCTGACGCATCCCGGTCGAGTAGCCGCCGACGCGATCATCTCCGCGCTGCTCGAGTGCCGACGCGCGCGAGCGCATCGTCGATCGCTGCGCTCGAGCTCGCCGTCGCGCGCGCCCGCCGCGGCCGTCGCCGTCGAGCCGCGCGAGCAGCCTGAGGTTCACCCGGCCGCTGAGGTAGGGGTAGAAGGTGGGATCCTCGACGAACCCGCCAACGCCCTCGAGCGCCAGCGTTCCCGAAGCGTCCAGCGGCCGGCCCAGCAGCTCGATCGCTGCCTGCGTCCGGCCGCACCAGCCCGATGCAGCATCCGCAGCAGCGTGGTCTTGCCGGCGCCGTTGGGCCCGAGCAGACCCCGTACCTCGCCCGGACGGCAGGATCAGGTCCACACCATCGAGCGCCACGGTCGAGCCGAAGCGCTTGACGATCCCGGTCGTGCCGACGGCGATCACGCGGGGAATATATTGCCGCCGCCGCGCTCCCCGGGTCAACGAGATGTGACACCGGTGGCCCCGCCGGCGGAGCAGCGGCGAGCCGGCGGCAGAAAAGTCACACCTACGGACCAAAGTTGTTCACATCCTGGCCCGCCAGCTTGATAAGAGTTCACGAAGAGAACTGGTGGGGGCAGCGCGCTCATCAGAGCCGGGCTTGGCATCCACTAACCGGAGGTTCCTGTGAGCATTCTCCCCTTGCCCCACGGCCGGAGGCGTAACCGGACGAGGCCATCGCGTCCGCGGCACGCCCGTCGAGTGCTGGCGGCTGCCGCGCTCGCCTGCCTGGCCACGGTGGGCGCGGCCACCGCGGCGGTATTCGCGATCAATCCGTTCGGCGACCAGAAGGTGGCCGGGACGTACGCCAACGGCGTGCTGCTGCCGACCAACCAGTGGGTCTCGCCGCTCGGCACGCGCCTGTTCCTGGACAACGCCCGCATCAGTCACCAGCTCGATCAGCCCCAACGGCCAGACACTGGCGGCACTCACGTGGAACAACTACAACACGACGCTGACGCTCCTCAATCTGACCAGCGGCACCAGCACCGCCTATCCGCTCTACAACGGCTACACGCTCACCGGTGCGACCGACCCCTACGCCAACGAGGACGGCACGGTGTCCACCGACGGGCCGCTCTGGTCGGCCGACGGGCACACCATCTGGGTCCCGCAGACTGATTACCTCGACAAGTACACCTATGACTCGACCACCGGTGCCTGGTCCCAGGCGGATGCGATCTGGCTGTGCGGCAGCGGCACTCAGGCCACGGCGCAGCCGGTTTGCGATACCTACGGGCCCGGGAACTGCCACCGGCTCATACATCCCGGCCGGCATGGCCCTCTCGGCCGACCAGAGCAAGCTCTACGTCGCCTTCAACGGCGTCAACACGCTGGGCGTGATCGATACCGCCACCGATCAGTTGGTCACTCAGATCCCGGTGGGCAACGCCCCGCGCCAGGTCGTGATCTCGGCCGACGGCAAGACCGCCTACGTGTCCAACGAGGGTGGCCGCCCGGCCAACAGCACCGACTTCACCAACCTCTCCGACGGCACGCCGATCGTCTCCAGCCCGTCAACCGGCGCGGCGATCACCGGCACCGTATCAGTCGTCAACCTGTCGACGAACCAGGAGACCCAGGAGATCCCGGTGGGCCTGCAGCCGACCGCGCTGTATCAGGACGGCCACGCGCTGTTCGTCGCCAACTCCAACGATGACAGCCTGTCGGTCATCAACGAGGAGACCAACTCGGTCACGCAGACCGTGCGGACCAACCCAGTTCCCGGCGCGACCGTGGGCAGCTACGCGAACGCGATCAGCATGCCCGACGCCGAACACGTGCTCGTCAGCATCGGCCGCGACAACGCGATCGCGGACTACAGCTACAACGGTCGTCTACGCGCCGATGCACCTGGAGGGCCTGCTGCCCACCGACTGGTACCCGGTGCAGGTTCAGCCTGATCCGGCGCTCGGCGCCGGCACGGTGGTGGTCACCAACGACAAGGGCATCGGCGCTCAGGGTCCGGAGTCGACCATCAACAAGGGTGCCGATCACCTCCGAGGCCACCGGTCACAACACCTATGACGACACCGGCAGCGTGACCGTTGTTCACGTTGCCGACCAGCAGCGCCGACCTGGCCAAGGACACCCAGACCGTGTTCCGCGACAACGACTGGAACCAGATCAAGCCGATCAATGACGGGTGCCTACGACACCGTCCCGAAGGTGATCCCCAAGCACCTCGGCGGGCCCTCCCCGATCAAGCACATCGTCGTGATCATCAAGGAGAACCGCACCTACGACCAGGTGCTGGGCGACCTGGGTGAGGGCAACGGCGATCCGGCGCTGACGCCCAGTTCGGCGCCGAGGTGACGCCCAACGCGCACGCGCTGGCCTCGCGATTCGGTGACCTCGACAACTTCTACGACGAGGGCACGCTCTCGGCCGACGGCCACAACTGGATCGTCCAGGCCGAGGCCAACGATTACGTCGAGAAGGAGTTCGGAGCCTTCTATCGCTCCTATCCGTCGCAGGGCGGCGACGCGCTCGCCTACCAGCGCGACGGATTCCTCTGGAACGCGGCCGAGAAGGCCGGCGTCAGCGTCCAGAACTTCGGCGAGTACATCTTCAACCCCTACAACCTGCCGTCCAACGCTCCCGACTGGAGCACGTGGTACGCGCAGTCGCAGTGGATGCAGGACGGGCATCAGGGCCCGGAGCCGATCAGCGAGCCGTGCCAGTACACGCGGGTGCAGTCCGACATCCCGTCGCTGCAGGCGATCTCGGCGCCGTGCTTCCCGAACTTCCAGCTGACGATCCCGGACCAGTATCGGGTGGACCAGTGGCTGCCCGTACTTCCAGCACGAGGTGAAGACCGGCCAGATGCCGCAGCTGACGTTCATGTGGCTGATGACCGACCACACCACGGGCTCGGGAACTTCCCGACCCGGTCGCCCAGGTCGCTGACAACGACCTGGCCGTCGGCCGCGTCGTCGACGCGATCTCACACAGCCAGTTCTGGAAGAACACGGCGATCTTCGTCGACGAGGACGACACCCAGAACGGTGTCGACCATGTCGACGGACACCGCGCGCCGACTCTGGTGATCAGCCCGTACTCGAAGCCGGGCGTCGATGACCAGTACTACACGCAGCTCAACATGGTCAAGACGATCGAGCAGATCCTCGGCATCCACGCCATGAACCAGGAGGACTACGCTGCCGAGCCGATGTATGGGGCGTTCACGGACACGGGCAACTTCGCTCCCTACGACGTCGCGAAGAACATCATCCCGCTGAACCTCGGGGCTCCCGGCGGACCCGACGACGTTCACGCCGTCGACCACGCAGGCAGCCGCGATCAAGACGGACGGATCCCAAGGCGACGGTCAGTCCGGAGGGTGTCATCCCGGCGGAACGTCAAGCGGCATCTACGGCCGCGTGGCAGCCGCTGGATCGGGCAACAGGACGCCAAGGGCCACTTCAACGGCCCGGACCGCGTCAACTCCGAGCAGCTGAACCGCTACGACTGGTACTCGGCGCACGATTGGAAGGTCGCCTATCCGGGCGATCCGAAGATCTACCGGCCCAACCAGGTGCCCGGGCGCAAGCTGCCGGCGAGCTTCATCGGCGGCGACTGACCTAGGCAGTACATAGGTGGTTGGCTGACGGCCGCGCCCCGCTGGGCGCGGCCGTTGCCGTTGGCGCGCAGCGGGGATGCACACGGACATGCAGCTCGACATCCCGCCCTGTGTGCTGCCTGCTCGAACCCCGCCAGACAGACGATCTCCACCGCTCAAGCGTTTCGCGCACCGCGCCGATGACAGCTTGCGGTTTCCGGAGTGATGGCCGGATCTGACGGATGGAGTTGGATATAGAATTGGGCTGAAATCAGCCGCAGGGCCCAGCTGACGGAGTCACTGCCGGCCAAGACCTGGACATTGGCCTTGCTGCACGGCAACCTCCGCCGTGGGCCTCGCTGCCATCGCCGCGGCACCACTTGGACGGTGCCGCTCCGACTCAAGCTGTACGCCGCCTGCGGTGTGGTGCTGATCCTGATCGCCGCAGGGCTGCTCGCCTTTGGCGAACACTGTCAGCGACAGTGTCCCTGCTCGCCCTGGCGGGCGTGCGCATTATCGTCGTCGGTGTGGTGCTCGCCGCATCTCAGAGTGCAGGGGCCACGCTGTTCGGAGGCGCCGGTCTGATCTGGATCTCGCTCTGGGTCACCGGTTTCTTCCCGAACCGGGTCGTGGTGATCGCCCTCTGGCCTCGAGGTTGCGGTGATCGCCGCGCGCGATCGGCCGATCAACGGCGAGCACCTGCGCACGCTGGTCGACGCGCTCCCGATGCTGTCGGGTGCGGCGCTCCTCTCGGTGATGCTCTCGCAGGTGCTGAACAGCCTGCGCCACGAGGCCCGGCACGACCAGCTCACCGGCCTGCTGAATCGCCGCGGCTTGACATGGCGCTGAACGATCTCTGGTCCGCTCGCCGCTTCGCGGGGATCGCAAGCCTCGTGGTGATCGACCTCGACGGGCTCAAGCTGGTCAACGATCACGCGGGCCACCTGGCCGGCGACCAGATGCTCGTCGACCTTCGCCACCGAGCTGCAGACCTCGGTCGCGGCGTCGACCTCGTCGCCCGCATCGGCGGTGATGAGTTCCTCGCGATCCTTCCCGGGCTCTCCGCCGTGGAGGCGACTCGCTGGGTCGCTCGTATGCACGACTGAGAGCGGCGTGGCCTGGTCCTTCGGTGTCGCCGAGCGTCGTCTGGACGAGGAGAGCTCGAGCCCTGGCTGGGCCGGGCCGACAAGCTGATGTACGTGGCCAAGGCAGCCACGCATTCGTCTCGCATGCGCCACCGTCGGCACGCGCCAGCGCGGCCAGCGCGGCCAGCGCTGCGAGCGCCGCGAGCGCTGTGGCCGTCTGACGACGGCCTGCGCGGTCAGGCAGCGGGGGTATCGGCTCGGGCGCCGTGTGATCCAGGATCGGCCGCGCGGATCTCGCGGCCATAGCGGGCGCGGCCGGTCGTGGCCCATGTCCTCGATCAGCACCAGCCTCGCCCCCGGAACCAGCTCCGCGGTGCGCCGACCGCCGCTTGGAGTGATGAGCGTGTCGTCGAGCCCGTGGATCACCAACGTCGGCGTTCGCAGCCTCGTGAGTTCCTCCGCGCGCGATCCGCTGGCCAGCACCGCCGCCAGCTGCCGGACCGGTGCCCTGCGGATAGTGGCAGCGGTCGTAGCTCTCAGCGGCGATCGCCCGCGTCTGTTCGAGCTCCGGATAGCGCCTTGAGTGCCACAGCAGCCAGCGTCTCGGCGGAGGCGATGTAAGTCGTCGCGGTTGGCCGGCGCCGGCGCGAGCAGCGCCTCGAGGGCCTCCGGCGTGGACTGGCCGAACTCGGGCTCGCCGGTCGTCGACATCATCGAGGTGAGCGTCAGCACTCGCTCCGGATGCTCGATCGCCATCGTCTGGGCGATCATCCCGCCCATCGACGCGCCGACGATGTGCGCGCGCTCGATACCCAGCGCGCGTCAGCAGCCCGAAGCCGTCCTCTGCCATGTCGCTCAGCGTGTAGGGAGCCAGCTCCCGAGCGCGTTCGAGGTCACCCGATGCGACCGCGCGACTGCACCTCGCCGAGCCGCGCGTCGACTCCGTCGAGCTTCGCCGACAGCCCGCAGTCGCGGTTGTCGAAGCTGATCACGTAGCGGCCCGCGGCGGCCAGCTGCCGGCAGAATTCCCGCGGCCAGGAGACGAGCTGCGCGCCGAAGCCCATCACCATCAGCACCGGCGGATCGGTCGCTCGAGCCGTACGTCTCGTACTCGAGCGCCAGGCCGCTCGGCGATCGTCGATCTGCGCCATGGAAGCGGCGATGCTACGTCATCGCGCCCACGCGCGGGCCAGCAGCCCGCCGACCTCCTCGTCGCTGGTGGCCGAGAACTCGCTGGTACCAGAGACCGACCGCGACGAATTCGCTCCGGCGTGATCGGGCAGATGCACCTCCTCAGCGACGCCGGCGAGCCGCGCGCAGCGTCTGCGCCGGAGCGACGGGCACCGCGGCGCACCGCGCGGCGCCGCGCTCGTGCACGGCCTCAACGGCCGCGCGCATGGTCGCGCCCGTGGCCAGACCGTCGTCGACCAGGATCGCGGTTCGTCCGTCCAGCTCCAGCGGCGGCCGGCCCCGCGCGATAGAGCTGCTCGCGCCGATCGAGTTCGAGCTCCTGTCGGCGGTGATCCTGCTCGATCTGTTCCGGGCTCAGCCCCGCCTCCGCCACCACCTCGTCGATTCAGCACCCGCATGCCGCCGCTGGCGATGGCGCCGAAGGCGAGCTCCTCGTGCTCCGGGCACGCCGAGCTTGCGCACGAGCAGCACGTCCAAGGGGCCCCCGAGCGCCAGCGCCACCTCGTAGGCCACGGGCACGCCGCCGCGCGGAAGGCCCAGGACCACCACGTCGGGGCGACCCGCGTACGCACCCAGATCTTGAGCGAGCAGCCGTCCCGCCGCGCGACGGTCCTCGAACGGCGGTTCCTGTCCTGCTGGCTGCGCGGAGAACATGGAGGCTGTGCTCTCGGTGCTCGGTGGCGGCTGTGCTATCGGTGCTCGGCCCTTGGCGCCTCTCGGGCGCCTGTGCGTCAGATCGACGGCGGCGTCGGATCCGGGGGGAGCGGTCCGGGGCCGGGCGGTGATCCCGGTGGTGGCGCGGGGTCAGGCGGTGTTGGGGGAAGGGGCGGTGTGGGCGCTGGCCCGGGAACGGGAGGATCGATCATCGTCATGACTGTCGTGCCTAGCCAGTCTGAGGGTGGCGCAAACCCGATGATCGTGACAAATCACACGTGGGTAGTTACACACCATGCCCAAGACCACCCGCGATGGCAGGCCCAAGCAGAGCGAGCTGCCCTCGACCCTCAAGCGTTCAGGCGCCAAGGCACAGCGGACCTTCGCCAAGGCGCACGACAGTGCCGCTGAGCAATATGGGGAAGGCGAGCGCGCCCACCGCGTGGCCTTCGCTGCGCTCAAGCACACCCACGAGAAGACCGGCGACCACTGGGAGCCCAAGGACGAGAACGGGCCGTCGGACCCACGGTCGGCGAGCCCGCGTGCTCGTCAGAACGCGGGCGAGACCTACGGCGGCGTGGATGCCAACAAGCCCAAGGCGGAGCTCTACGCCGACGCCACACGGGCCGGCATCAGGGGCCGCTCGCGCATGAACAAGCGTGAGCTCGCCATGGCGCTGGATCGCTACAACCAGCGCGAAACCGCTCGCGCCCGTTAGTAGGCGGTCGGACGCTACCCGCCGGCCTGCCGGAGGCGCCGAGCCGCCTCGGCGCGCCCGCGTGTGGAGCCGCCTACCAGTACTCGGGCGCGAAGTGCACGAACGTGTTGCCGCGCTGCAGCGTCCAGAGCTGGAAGGCCTGGGCGTCGCTCATCGTCACGCGGTTCAGCGTGCCGCAGTGCGGGCACCTGGAGCTGCCCAGTCGTTCGCCCGGGAGCCCCTTGAGGGTGATCAGCTCGGGGCCGGTCAAGACACATCCTGCAGGCGAAACTCGCCAGCACGACCGCCGCGCAGTCGTCCTCACAGAACCGTGCCTGATCCTGAATCGTCGTGCTCATCCCTCTCCTCGGACACTAACAGCAAACGCTGGCATATCTAAGAAAACTTTTGATGCTTGACAAGCATAACTCTTGTTAGATATAGCTCGGAACATGCACAACTGGCCGCCACCGCGACCGTCCCGCGACGTGCACCTCGCCGTCGCCGAGGTCACCGATCAGATCGCCCGCCGCAGTCGCGAGAGCCCGCCGCGCGTACCTCGACCGGCATCGATCGCCGGATCGAGCAGGACCAGCGCGAGGGGCGGCCCCGCGCGCCACGCGGGCTGCGCCAACCTCGCCCACGGCGTGGCGGCCTGCGGGGCCGAGGAGAAGGACCTGCTGGCACGCCAGCAGGTCCCGAACATCGCGATCGTCTCGGCCTACAACGACATGCTCTCCGCCCATCAGCCGCTCGATCGCTATCCGACGCTGCTCAAGAAGGAGATCCTGCGCGCCGGTGGCGTCGCGCAGTTCGCCGGTGGCGTTCCCGCCATGTGCGACGGCGTCACCCAGGGCCGGCCCGGGTATGGAGCTCTCGCTCTTCAGCCGCGACGTCGTGGCGCTCGCCACCGCGGTGGCGCTCGCCCACGACATGTTCGACGCGGCGCTGCTGCTCGGCGTCTGCGACAAGATCGTTCCCGGCCTGGTGATCGGAGCGCTCAGCTTCGGCCACCTGCCCTGCATCTTCGTCCCCGGCGGCCCGATGCCCTCGGGTATCCCCAACGCCGAGAAGGCGAGCGTCCGCGAGCTCCACGCTCAGGGTCAGGTCGACACCGACGAGTTGCTCGAGTCGGAGCTGCGCTCGTATCACTCGCCCGGGACCTGCACCTTCTACGGAACCGCCAACACCAACCAGCTGGTGATGGAGGCGCTCGGCCTGCACCTGCCGGGCGCGAGCTTCGTGACCTCGGGCACGGCGCTGCGGCGGGCGCTCACCGAGGCCGCCGGTCGCCGCATCGTCGAGCTCACCGACCCCGACCAGCACGCGGCGATCGGGCGCGTCGTCGATGAGCGCGCGATCGTCAACGCGGTCGTCGCGCTGCTCGCCACCGGCGGCTCGACCAACCACACGATGCATCTGGTCGCGATGGCCGCCGCAGCCGGGATCAGCCTGACCTGGCGGGACTTCGCCGAGCTCTCGCAGGTCGTGCCGCTGCTGGCCCGGATCTACCCCAACGGCAGCGCCGACATCAACCAGTTCCATGACGGCCGGCGGAACCGCCAGCCTGTTCAGTGCGCTGCTCGACGTCGGTCTGCTGCACGAGGACGTGCTGACCGTCGTCGGCCCCGGTCTCAGCCGCTACTGCCAGGCGCCCGAGCTCGTCGAGCGGCGAGCTCGCCTGGGCGCCGGCGCCGGCGGCCGGCGTGGCCGACTCCGCGTGTGCTGCGCTCGCCGGACCACCCCTTTGCCCAGGACGGCGGCATCCGCGTGCTCGAGGGATCGCTCGGTCGCAGCGTCATCAAGGTCTCCGCGGTCGCCAGCGACAACCGCGTCATCGAGGCGCCGGCGCGCGTCTTCGACGATCAGCAGGCAGTTCCTCGATGCCTTTGCCGCCGATGAGTTCGATCAGGACGTCGTGGTCGTCGTGCGCTTCCAGGGTCCCAAGGCCAACGGCATGCCGGAGCTGCATCGGCTCACGCCCGCGCTCGGGGTGCTGCAGGGGCGCGGCCGGCGGGTTGCGCTGGTCACCGACGGGCGCATGTCAGGTGCCTCGGGCAAGGTGCCGGCGGCGATCCATTGCACGCCCGAGGCCGCCGACGGCGGCCCGCTCGCCCGATCCAGGACGGCGACCTGGATCCGCATCGACACGCGTGCCGGCACGCTTCGATGTGCTCGGGGTCGACCTCGGTCAGCGGCCCGCCGTGCCTGCCCCGCAGGTCGGGGACGAGGGCACCGGACGCGAGCTGTTCCGGCTGTTCCGCAACGCCGTCTCCAGCGCCGACTCGGGAGCGACGATCTTCGGCGCCCTCGGTGACGGCCCTGGGATGTCCGACGAGCCCCCGTCCGTGGCGGCGCTCGCCGGTGCGTGACACAGTGAGGTCGGAGATGAGCACCAGCTTCGAGGCGCTTCTCGGCGCCACCCGGGTGGTGCCGGTGATCACGGTCCAGGACGTCGAAGCGGCCGTGCCGCTCGCCGAGGCGCTCGTCGGCGGGCGGCCTGCAGGTGCTCGAGATCACGCTGCGGACCGAGGCGGGGCTCGAGTCGATCCGCCGGATCGCCGAGCGAGGTACCCGAGGCGGTCGTCGGCGCCGGCACCGTGACCACGCCACAGCAGCTGCTGGGCCGCCCGCAGCGCCGGCGCTCAGTTCATCGTCTCCCCGGGCTGCACCGAGCGCTCGCGAGCGCCGCCGCCGAGGCCGGTGGCGCGTTCCTCCCGGGAGCCGTCACCGCCAGCGAGGTCCTGCGCCTGCTCGAGCTGGGGATCTCCGCTGATGAAGTTCTTCCCGGCGGAGACCAGTGGGGGCGTGGCGGCCCTGAGCGCGCTCGGCGCCCCGTTCCCGCAGGTCCGGTTCTGCCCGACCGGCGGCATCGACCTGGCCGCGGGCCACGCGACTACCTGGCGCTGCCGAATGTCGTCTGCATCGGCGGCTCGTGGATGGTGCCCGGCGATCTGATCGCCGCCGGCGAGTGGGAAGCGATCAGGGCGCCTGGCGGCCGAGGCGACGGCGGCCACGAGCGCCTCGGCCTCTGCTGCCGCTCACGTAGCAGCAGCCTGGGTGCCGCTCGGCAGGTCAGCTCGCCGGGTCAGCTCGGCGGGTCAGCTCGCCGCTGAGGCGGCACCCTCGGAAGAACGTCGGGCAAAGCGCCGCTCGACCAGTGCCCGACCCGGTCGGGCTCCAGCACGTGGTCGATCACCATGTGCGCAGCGCCGATGACCCCGGCCATGTGCCCCAGTTCGGTGATGGCGATCTCCAGATGGCGCGAGGACGACCGGCGTCGACGTGTCGGTAGACGACCTCGCGCACCGCGGCGAAGACCTGCTCATCGGCCTCGGCCAGCTTGCCGCCGATGATCACCGAGGTCGGGTTCAGCAGATTCACGGCGTTGGCCACCGCGGCACCGACCAGCCGGCCGCTGCGGCGCACCTGGCCGCGTCGCCTCCGGATGCCCCTCGCGCGCCAGCCGCACCACATCGGGCGGTGTCGGCGCGATATCGCCCATGCGCCGGGCGATGGCCCAGCCGCCGGCGACCGCGTCCAGGCAGCCGACGTTGCCGCAGCGGCAGACCTCGGACGCGTCGGGATCGACGACGATGTGGCCGATGTCACCGGCGGCACCGCGTTCGCCGCGCAGCACGTTCCCGTAGGCGATCAGCCCGGCGCCGATGCCGCTGCCGATCTTCACGAAGATCATGTGCTGGTCGTTGCGGCGCGCGGCGCGGTGCTCGCCGAGCGCCATGATCCGCGCGTCGTTGTCGACCAGCACTGGGCAGTCGGTGACGTCAGCGAACATGCTGGGAACATCGACTCCATCCCAGCCGGGCATCGCCGGTGGGCTCACCGGCCGGCCGGTCTCGAAGTCGACCGGGCCGGGCAGGCCGATGCCGACGCCGAGCACGTCGCTCCAGTCGCGCCCGAGTCCCGGCGAGCAGCTCGGTGAACCGAGCCTTGACCCAGTCGAGCACGGCCTCCGGGCCCTGATCGATCTCCAGCGATGCCGTGAGCTCGTTCAGCGGCCGCGCGCCGAGGTCGCAGATGGCGAGGTGGCAGCCCGTCTGCCCGAGGTCGCCGACGGCGACCAGCCCGGCGTTCTCATCAAAGGCGAAGATCGATGCCGGGCGCCCGCCGCTGGACTGCGCATCCCCGGCCACGAGCACCAGGCCGGCGTCGCTCAGCACGCCCAGGCGCTGCACGACGGTGGAACGCGCGACCCCCAGCCGCTCGGCCAGTTCGTTTCGGGTGGTCGCCTCCCCCGAACGGATCAGGGCGAGGACGGATCCGGGTGAAGCTGGCTCAGCGATTCCGGACACCTTAGCTGGCCGATCATGCTGGAAAGGCTTATGAACGCGTTTGCGGCCCGAGCCCGAGCGGGCGCCGCTCAGGCCGATCCGCGGCGGACGCGCGGCCGCAGCCAGTGACCGGCTGGTTGCGGCTGCGGCGCAGCAGCAGGAAGGCGATCGTGCCCCAGGTCGCGGGCACCCACAGCGAGATCGCGTGGTAGACGATCGTCGCCGAGGTGGCGCGCGTGTCGTTGACGCCGTAGAGCACGAACATGCCGACAGGCTGCCGTCCAGCACGCCGATCCCGCCGGGGATCGGGATCAGGTTCGACAGGTAGCCGATCTGGTAGGCCAGCACCAGGCTGGCGATCGGCGGCGTGTGGCCCAGCGCCTTGAAGCACACCCACAGCACCGCGATGTCGAACCACAGGTAGCCGAAGGCGCCGAGCAGCCGCCAATCGAAGCTGAACAGCAGGCGCGCCGTCTCCCGGATCGTGTCGGATGTCGCGCACGCCCAGTCGGCGACCCGCCCGTGGAAGTCGGTCGCACGATCAGGCGATCCGCGAGCCAGGGCAGCGACAGGAAGCCGACGAACACGACCACGCCCACGAGCGCCGGGAACCAGGCTGAGCAGCACGCTGTGCTTGCCCGGCAGAATACCCGCCACAGCCCCAAGCCGGCCAGCGCCAGCGTGATCACGTTGATCCCGCTGGTCAGCAGGAACAGCACCGCCGAGCGCTCGGCCACCTTCCCGGGCTTGGCGCCACGCTCGATCAGCAGCCATGCGCCGACGGCGACGCTGCCGGCGCCCCCGAGCGCTACCGCCGCGCCGAACGCCAGCTCGCTCAGCGCCACCCGCGCGCCGAAGCGCGCCGGCGCCCGATCGAACACCAGCAGGAAGCAGACCACGTAGCCGACGCACGACAGCACCTCGAGGCCGATCGCCACCAGCACCCAGCCGATCGCCATATGCAGGATGGCGTGCGCGACGTCGTGCAGGCTGGGCACCGCCAGCATCAGGCCGACCGCCATCGCGATCAGCACCGCCAGCGAGATCAGCCCATGCTTGAGATTGCGCGTGGCCTTGGCGTCGTCGAGGCCGGGAAGCTGCGGCTTCGCGTCAGTTTTGTCTCGCGACGTCACACGCACCATCCTGTCATCCTGCGCCCATGTCCCGGCTGTCGCTCCCCGGTCACGACGCCGTCGGCCTCCGCGCCGACAACCCCGGACCGTTCACGCTGGCCGGCACCAACACCTGGATCTACGGCCGCGATCCCGCCTGGCTGATCGACCCCGGCCCGGCGTTGCCGGAGCACCTCGACGCGATCAGCGAGGAGCTCGACGAGCGCGGCGGCCTCGGCGCCGTGCTGCTCACGCACGACCACATCGACCACGCGGCAGGCCGTGCCCGAGATCGTCCGGCGCTTTTCGCCAGTGCCGCTCGCCGCTGCTCGCGGCTCGGTCTCCGCCCTGCTCGAGGACGGGGATCACGTCGGGCCGTTCGAGGTGGTCGCCACCCCGGGGCACGCGCCCGATCATCTGGCCTTCGTCGTCGACGGGGTCGCCTTCACCGGCGACGCTGTGCTCGGCGAGGGCAGCGTGTTTGTCATGGGCCAGCTCGGCGAGTATCTGGACGGGCTGCGGCGACTGCAGGCTTACGCGCTCTCGTTGATCGCCCCCGGACACGGGCCGGTGGTGGAGGACCCAGAGGCCAAGCTGGCCCAGTACATCGACCACCGCCTGGCCCGCGAGACGGCGCTGGTCACCGCGCTGGCCGAGGGCAAGCGCACGATGCAGCGATCTGCTCGACGCGGTCTGGGCGGACGCGCCGGCCGATCTGCGGGAGGCCGCAGCGCTCACGCTCGAAGCGCACCTGCAGAAGCTCGAGTCAGAGGGCCGGCTTCCCCCGGGCGTGGAGCGCGGGCGGTGAGGATCGCTTCGAGCCAGGCCGCCGTTTCTCTGTGCCGGCGGTGGGTCTGGTCGTAGCTGAAGCGCACGGTCGGGATCCCGGTCTTGGCCATGATGTCCGCCACGCGTCGCCGGTCCTCCTCAAACGCCGTCTTCCAGTCGTCGCCGTGCGCAAACCCTGCCGTCAAGCTCCACGATCAGCTCGTGGTCTGGAAAGTAGGCGTCCACTCGCTCGCCGCCGACGTGGACGTTGATCAGCGGCGTGGGCAGCCGGTAGCGCTTGATCAGTCTCGTGAACGCGTTCTCCAGCTCCGAACGCGTCGGCTCACGCTGGCTCTCACCGATCAAGGCCCTCAGACGCGCTGCGCCCGCATGGCGCGGGTTACGCGCGATCGCGTCACGCAGCTGGTGAAGCTTGAGCCGATTGCCCAGTCGCAGGTCGTTGACGACCCGCGTCAGCTCCTTCTCGCTGAGTCCCGCCGCTGCGACGTCGAGCGCGGTACGTGCCGGGCTCGTTACTCGGAGTCCCTGGACGCTACGGATGTCTCGTCGCAGTAGCGTCTTTGAGTGGTGCACGATGAGGTTCGTCAGGCGGATGTCGCGCGGGCTGATCAACTCCAGACGCGTGGGCCAGGTGCGTTCAGCTCGCCACAACGCGAGTGCGGTCTGCCCGGAGAGACCGGATCGGTCGCCCGCTGCCAGCAGCGCTCCGTGCGCCTGATCGAGCGGGCTGGCGGGCAGGCGACCCACGGCATAGACGCCGCGATGCACCCGAATCAGCCGTCCAACCCGCCTCCGGTACGCAATCGCGTTGTCGTCGACGCCCATCTTCAGCAGTTGCCGGCGCGTGACGTGCCCTCCCTGCCGGCGCGCGGTCTGCGCGATCCGCGCGTCAGGCGGGGGAAGTTGTGAACTATTCATTACTTCGCCCGTCCCTCAGGCCCTCGCCCGTCCCTCAGGCCTCGCCAGCCGCTCATCGCCCACCCCGCCCATCCCTCATCCCCCGCTCGTCCCTCATGCTTAACAGAGGCTTGGGACAGGCCCGGTTGACCCCCCCGAGCCGCCGATTAATCCGTCAAGGTACGCTGATTCCGCCATGAACCCAGCTGCTGGCATCGGAATCCCGGTCGCTTTCGGCGCCGGACTGATCAGCTTCCTGTCGCCGTGCGTGCTGCCGCTCGTCCCCGGCTACATGTCGGCGGTCGCCGGCGTCCGCGACACCGGCGGAGCTCAACGCCCGGCGCGTGATCGGCCCGACGCTCGCGTTCATCGGCAGCTTCTCCGCCATCTACATCGCGCTCGGGCTGCTCGGCCAGCAGGCGCTCCGCGGCGCGCTCACCGGCGCCACCGCGCGCCAGGTCTGCGGCGCGATCATCGTCGCTGATGGGCGTGCTGTTCGTCCTCAGCCCGCTCGTCCCCCGCCTCGCCCGCGAGTGGCACGTGCAGGCGCTGATGCAACCGCGCCGGCCGCTCCGGCCCGGTCCTCACCGGCGCCGCCTTCGCGATCTGCCTGGACCCCGTGCAGCGGCCCCACGCTCGGCGCGATCATCAGCGCCGCCGGCACCTCCTCGAGCGCCTTCAAGGGCGCCTTCCTGCTGGCGATCTACTGCGCCGGCCTGGGCGTGCCCTTCCTGATCACCGGCCTCGCCTTCGGCAAGGTCACCGCGGCCCTCAACGTCGTCAAGCGCCACTACCCGATCGTGATCGGCGTCGGCGGCGCGGTCCTGATCGGCATGGGCATCCTCATCTGGACCGATCAGTTCGCCGTGCTCAACCAGCACGTCAGCCACTGGCTGAGCGCCCTCGGGCTGCCGAACTTCAATCCGGACACCTAGGTTGGCTGTCCCGCTGGACCGCCAACCCGCTGCAGCGCCCCCCGGCTCATCCCCCAGCCTGAGCCCTTGACACCTAGCAATCCGAGGTATAGGATCGCTAGGTATGAAAGCGGAAGAGCTCAAAGGCCATCTTGACGGACTGATCCTCTCGGTCGTCTCACGCGAGCCGCTGCACGGCTACGCGGTGATCGAGGCGCTCAAGGCACGCAGCGGCGGCAGCGCTCGCGCTGCCCGAGGGCACGGTCTATCCGGCGCTTCACCGGCTCGAGGCCGACGGCCTGCTCACGAGCGAGTGGTCGACGACATCGGGCCGGCGCCGGCGCGTCTACAGCATCACCAGACGCGGGGAAAAGGAACTCGGGCGCCAGTCGTGAGCGCTGGCGCCTGTTTTCCAGCACGATCGAGGCGGTGCTGGCATGAACTATCTCGACACCCTTGAGACCGAGCTCAAAGCCACCGGCATCCCGGCCCGCCGTCGCGCCCGGATCCTGACCGAGTTCGCCGACCACCTGCACGAGGACGCCGAGCGCCCAGCTCGGTGCTCCTCGCGACCTGGCGCGCCAGTTCGCCGACGAGCTGGGCACCCGGCTCGGTCGCGAGCCTCGGCCTTCCGCGTCTTCGCCGCGCTGGCCTTCGCCGGCGCCTCGCTGGTCGGTGATGTTCCTCGCCGTCGGCCGCATGCGCGGCCTCACGCTGTCCAGGCCAGCAATCACACGCCGACTCCGGGCTGGGCCGCCCCGATCCTGATGTTCGCGATGCTGGCCGGGCAGGTCGCGCTCGCTGCCGGTGGCACGGCGGTCCTGCGGGCGTGGCGGTTGCGGCGACCGGCCCGTGATCAGTGCCCAGGAGGCCACGGTGCTCGCCCGGCGCGCGGCTGTCGGGCGTGGCCGCCGGTGCCGTGGCGCTGCTCGCACTCCCCACCATCGCGGTCGCCTTCCCCCGACAGGCGGGCTCAGCCTGGACCACCAGCGCCTGGATCCTCACCGGTGTGGCGTTCAGCGCACTCCTCGCGGCCCTGCCCACCCTGTGGTCCGCGATCCGGCTTCGACCCGAGGTTGATGGACGAGGCCGGCGACCTGGTCAGACGATCTGGGTCCTCTGGCACCGGCCGGACTCACGCCGACCTGGATCGCCGGGCTGGTCGCTCTGGCGATCGTGATCGTGCTCGGCCTGGCCGGATGTGGTCACTGACGATCCCTACGACGGCATCGCCCGCGGCCTCTTCGACGCCGCTGCCTGCATGACGGGGTTCATAGTGCTCGGCCGTTACCTGGGGCTACGCACCAGCCAGCTAGTCTTTCGCGGCGACCGTGTCGCCGACGATCCCGATCCCACCGCATGACACGCCGCTGACCGGCGGATCGCCGTTCCCGGCGATCGCCGACTACGCGTTCCTGTCGAACTGCCACACCGGCGCGCTGGTCGCGCCCGATGGCAGCGTCGAGTGGATGGGCGTGCCGCGCTTTGACTCGCCGTCGCATCTTCGGCGCGCTGCTCGACCGTCGCGCCGGCTCGTTCCGGGTCGGGCCGTACGGCATGGTCGTGCCGCTGACCGTGCGCTACGTGCCCGGCACGATGGTGCTCGAGACCACCTGGCTGACGCCCGTCGGGCTGGATGGTCGTGCGCGACGGCCTCACGATCGGGCCCTGGCAGGAGAGCGACGGCAACGGCGACGACGAAGTGCGCACCCGGCCGCCCACCGACCAGGACGCCGACCACATGCTGGTGCGCATGATCGAGTGCGTGCAGGGCAGCGTCCAGGTCGAGGTGATCTGCGAGCCGATGTTCGACTACGGCACGCGAACCGGCCGAGTGGAACGTTGCAGGGCGACGAACTGGGGCGCCGCCGAGGCGACCTGCTCGACCGGGGACAAGATCGCGCTGCACTCCGACCTGCGCCTGGGCATCGAGGGCAGCCGCGCCCGCGCCCGGCACACGCTCGTCGAGGGCGAGAGGCGCTACGTGGCGCTCGGCTGGTCCCAGGGGATCGAGCGGGCCCGCGTGACCTCCAGGACGTCGAGGAGCGGCTGCTCTACACCGAGCATTACTGGCGGGATTGGCTGGCCGGCGGGCGCTTCCCGGACCACCGCTGGCGCGGTCACCTGCACCGTTCGGCGCTCACGCTGAAGGGGCTCACCTACGCGCCCGACCGGCGCGACGGTGGCCGCCCTGACGACGTCGCTGCCGGAGACCCCCCAGGGCGAGCGCAACTGGGACTACCGCTACTGCTGGATGCGCGACGCCACGTTCACGCTGTGGGGACTGCACGCGCTCGGCTTCGACTGGGAGGCCGACGACTTCATGCAGTTCGTCGCCGACCTCGAAGCGCAACGAGGACGGCGGGCTGCAGATCATGTACGGGGTCGGCGGCGAGCGTCGACCTGGCCGAGTCGACCCTCGACGACCTCGGCGGCTACGAGGGCGCCCGGCCGGTGCGGATCGGCAACGGCGCCTACAACCAGAAGCAGAACGACGTGTTCGGCGCGGTGCTCGACTCGATCTACCTGCACACCAAGACCGGCGGCCACATCCCGCAGCGGCTGTGGGGCGTGATCCAGGACCAGGTCAAGTGCGCGCATCGAGTGCTGGGACAAGCCCGACCAGGGCATCTGGGAGGCGCGCGGCGAGCCCAAGCACTACGTGTCGTCGAAGCTGATGTGCTGGGTGGCGGCCGACCGCGGCGCTCGCCTGGCCGAGCGCGAGGGCGAGACGGAGCTGGCCAAGGAGTGGCAGGCGGTCGCCGACCAGATCCGCGAGGACATCCTCGCCAAGGGCGTCTCCGAGCGCGGGGTCTTCCGCCAGCACTACGACACCGACGCGCTCGACGCCTCGACGCTGCTGATCCCGCTCAACCGCTTCCTGCCGCCCGACGACGAGCGGGTGCGCAACACCGTGCTGGCGATCGCCGACGAGCTGACCGAGCAGGGACTGGTCCTGCGCTACCGCACCGAGGAGACCGACGACGGCCTCCACGGCGAGGAGGGCACGTTCCTGATCTGCTCCTTCTGGCTGGTCTCGGCGCTGTCCGAGATCGGCGAGCAGCGAGCGCGCGACGATGCTGTGCGAGCGGCTGCTCTCCCACGCCTCGCCGCTCGGCCTGTTCGCCGAGGAGCTCGACGCCCGCAGCGGCCGCCACCTCGGCAACTACCCGCAGGCGTTCACCCACCTGGCCCTGATCAACTCGGTCCTGCACGTGATCGCCGACGAGGAGTCCGACTGACCGCCACCGGTGCTAAACCCCCAGCTTGGGGGTGAACACGTGTGTCGAGTCTGTGACGCCGTGTGACGACTCTGTCAGGGCAGCACGATGCGGGCCGCTTCGCCCTCGCCCACGACCCGCGGCTGAACCGGCCTGATCTCGGTCTCGCGAGCCCGGGCGTGCTCCAGCAGCTGCGTCGGCCGAGCCGAATGCGCTCAGCTGCTCGAGCTGCCGCTCGGTCGGGAAGGCCAGCTCGAGTCCGCCGGCCGCGTGCTCGGCGAGCGCCTGCGCCGGCGTCAGCCAGCGGAAGTCGACGATCTCCACGCCGTCGACTCGCGGCTCGCATCGGCCGGCGCGCTGGGCCAGGTAGAACCACGTGTCGAAGCGGATCGGGGACTGCTCGGGGCGTGATCCAGCGGGCGAACGGGACCAGCTCGGCCGGCACGGCAGCGACGATGCCGGCCTCCTCGCGCGAGCTCGCGCACCGCGGCCGCCCGCAGACCCGCCTGCCCGTCACCGTCCTCCGGATCGACCGCCCCGCCCGGAAACACCCAATGGCCGGCCATGAACCGGGCCAGCGGGTCCGTCTGACCATCAAGCAGATCCAGCTCAGCCGCGTCGGCTCGCGCAGCAGGATCACGGTCGCGGCGGCTCGTGGAATCACCTGTCGACCCTACCGCCGACGCCCCACCAGTGCTGCCTTCATTCTCCGTGCCTCCACTTCGTAATGACGAAGTTTTGGTCAGGAGAAAGCTCGGCGCTGGCTGGCGGCCGAAGTGCTGGATCCAGGGGGTCCCTGCCCCGGCCTCAGGACGGTCAGCTAATCTCGGCCCGGTGAAGTACATCTGCGAATCCTGCGGGTACATCTACGACCCGGCGGAGGGCGACCCCGACGGCGGCATCCCCGCCGGGACCGCCTTTGAGGACATCCCCGAGACCTGGTTCTGCCCGGTCTGCGGCGCCCGCAAGGTCGACTTCACGCCCTGGGACGAGTAGCGCCCGCAAGTTAGCGATCGCACCCTGGGGCGCAGTAGCGCCTGCGCAGAGGTCGAGTTCGAACCGTCGGGGGAGGTAGCCGGCGCGAACGGCTACTCGAGCACGACGAGGACGTCGCCCTCGGAGACCGCCTGGCCTTCGACGCAGCGGATCTCCGTGACGACGCCGGAGTCCTCGGCCTCGACCGGCATCTCCATCTTCATCGACTCGAGGATCACCACCGTGTCGCCCTCCTCGACGGTGTCGCCGACCTCGACCTCGATCTTCCAGACGGTGCCGGTGATGTGGGCTTCGACGTCAGGCAACTGGCTCTCCTCGGGTCGTTCGCAAAGGGATCGCGGCCAGCATAGTCGCACCGCTCAGCCGGGGAGCGCCAGACCTGCGGTTCTCGCAAATTGCAGATTTCCGTCCGTCCGAGCACTGTTATTGACTACCTGGCGCTGGATTCGCTGTTTCGTTCGAATATCGGGGACCACTATGGATGGCTCAGGGTTGTTCGTGAGTTCGTGCAGTCGCCGGGAGCTCGCTCGGCGACGGTCGGCAGGCCGCTTCTGGAGCAGGCAGAACCTGTTCTGGATGCTTGGTCGGCTCGTCGGACCCTCACGTCGCTCGGTGCGGTGACATTCACCGACAGCCACGGTGTCGTAGGCTCCTGGGGGTGACATCGGAGAGAGTGCGTCGCACCGATCTGGACCTGGTCGCAGCGGCGCTGCGCGCCGACCTCAGCGACATAGCCGCATTTGTCGAGGGGCTGGCCACTCGGCTCGAGCTGGCGCTGCCGGGGATCGCTCAGGTGAGGCGCGACGAAGAGCGGCTTCCGCGGACCCGAAGTTCGTCAGCGAGATCGTCGTCCAGACCGGCGGACGAGCGGCTCGAGCTTCGCCGCGACGGCGCACAGGTCAGCACCGTGCGGTGCCGCGCCTCCGGGCGGCATCGTGATCAAGAACGAAGCGCTCGACATCGACACCTGGCTGTCGGCGCTGTCGGCCGCCGTGGCCGCCCAGGCCGAGCGCAGCGAACGCACGCGCCATGCGCTTCAGCAGCTCGTGCTCGACAGATAGGAGCAAGCCACATGGGATTCCTCGACCGTCGCAACGACCCGTCCCAGCGTCAGCCGGGCCAAGCGGGCCGGACTGTCGCAGACCGACGCACCGCCCAGACGTCCGACAGTCCGGGGAGTTACCGCGCCGGCTCACTCGAGGGGCTGCCGCCTCCGGTCGCGAGCGCCTGGAGCGCATGAAGCAGGACATCGCCCGGGGCTTCTTCACCAGCGACCTGTCCGTCAACGAGTTCCTGCTGGTCAAGGAGGCCGGCTTCGAGCCGCTCGGCCTCGTGCTCGGCAGCTCGATCTACCACATCGGTTTCCAGCAGGCCAGCTGGAATCAGAACATGGAGATGCAGGTTCTGACCCAGGCGATGTACCACGCTCGCGAGCTGGCGATGACGCGCATGGAGGAGGAGGCCGACCAGCTCGGCGCCGACGGGATCGTCGGTGTGCGCCTGACGATCGGCCGTTACGACTGGGGCGCTGACCTGGCCGAGTTCATCGCGGTCGGCACGGCCGTCAAGCACGCCGGCGGCGAGCTGCACCGCGCGCCCGGCGGGCGGCCGTTCACCTCCGACCTCAGCGGCCAGGACTTCTCGACGCTGCTGCGCGCCGGCTACCGGCCCGTCGGCCTGGTGATGGGCAACTGCGTCTATCACGTCGCGCGCCAGGGCATGATGCAGTCGATGCGCCAGATCGGCCGCAACATGGAGATGACCAACTTCACGCAGGCGCTCTACGACGCCCGCGAGCTGGCGATGGGCCGCATGCAGGCCGAGGCCGAGGCGCTCAAGGCTGGCGGCCTGGTCGGCGTGCGCCTCAATCAGGCCTCGCACGGCTGGGGATCGCACGTGATCGAGTTCATGGCGATCGCCACCGGGGTGATCCCGACCCAGGAGGACCACACGATCGAGAAGCCCGCGCTGGTGCTGCCGCTCAATGGCTGAGCTCGCGCCGACCGGCTGGGCTCAGCTCTCGTCGACCGACCGGCTGGGCTCAGTTCTCGCCGACGGTCACCCCGCGGGTGGGCCGGCCCACGTGCTGGATTCGGCGCGGGGGAGGCGGCGGTTGGGTAGCGGCCCCAATTGTTTCGCGCACGGCATGCTTCAGGTTTGCGATAGTCAACTCTCGGTACTCGGCAGGCAGTGCCTCGATCTTCAGGAGCCGCTTGCATGCCGCCATTGAGTTGCGGTATTCGCCAACCCAGTAGGCGGTGATCGAGTACTCGAACAACATGCCCCATTCGTACACCCATGGGGTGACAAAGAGCAGGTCGTCCGGTACCGGCAGTGGCTTCAGGTTCGCGGCCATTCGGGCCAGCCGGTGTGCGGTCTGGTGGCACGAGCGCTCGCGCAGTCCGGCCACCAGCGCGTGGACGGCTTCGAGGCGCTGGGGTCTGATCTCCCACGCCCGGACGAACGCGTCCATCGCCCGCGGCCAGTCGTCGAGCTGGGCCGCCAGCACGCCGACCTGGAACAACGCGTAGAAGATCTCCTCCTCCCAGCCGCCCATGGCCGCCCGCCGTTCGTACAGCTCGATCGCGTCGACACGGTGGCCGAGGTCTCGGTGGGTTTGGGCCAGGTAGAACAGCGCGCGGGCATCGTCTGGATGCTCGCTGAGCTCCTCGGAGAGAAGCGCCAGGTCCCGAGTGAACTTCTCTGACCGAGTACCGCCGTCGGCATGGTGGTGAACGACGATCGCGTCGAGCTTCTCCACCCTGTCGGGTCCGTCAGTGGCAATGTACTCGTGAGTCGAGCCCACATACCGCCAGTCACGGTTTCCTCTCACCAGCCGCTTGATCCAGTATTCGACGGGCTCGGCGTGGCGGAGCAGATATGAGTCCGCTGACAAGCTCGCGAGGCGTGCGCGGTCGAACGTGACCGTCATATCAGCGTCAAGCAGCAACAAGTAATCCGCGCAGCCGCTGGCCAGCCGCATGAGTTCGCTGCGGTTGTGGCCAAAATTCACCCACGTGCGCTCGCGGAGCTTCCCAGGGATTCCATCGAGCTCGCGCCGGATCAGGTCCTGCGTCCCGTCGGTGGAGCCGGTGTCGCAGATCACCCAGTAGTCGATCAGCTCGCGGCAGGAGTCAAACAACCGCGGCAAGGCCTTGGCCTCGTCCTTGACGATCATCGACAGGCATAGCGTCGGTCGGGGGGCGGTAGACACCGATCAGCCCGCCGCGTAGCTGACGTGTCCAGCCCGGTCCACTTCGGTCACCACGAACCGATAGCGGCCGGCCTTGAGTTTGTGCGCGCCGACCTTGACGAGGGCGGTGCAGCGGAACCGGAGTCCTTTGTGCTGAAGGACCTCAGTGGGACAGGTCACGATGCTGGAGACGCCCCTTTGCCTGAGGACCGATCTCTTGATCGCTGACACGATGCGGGACATGCGGAGCGTCGCGATCGGGGCCGTGCTGGCCCAGCGCACATGGCCTCCCGCGTCTGTCTGCGTGACCGGGATCCGATAGCTTCCGGCGTTAAGCATGGCGTGGCAGACGAAAGAATGGCCCTTCGCCTGCGGGACTCGGCTGGGGCAGGCCACCCGCGAGTAGACGTGGTGCTCGACGAGCACAGACTGCGCGATCGAGCGTTCAAGCCTTGTGACGTTCAGGTATCGGGGATCCGAGGATCCGCATCCGGCCACACTGACCGCAGCCACCGAGGCCGCGATTGACAATGCGGCATACCGCCGGCGGCGCGGCGACGAGCCGAGGCCGGCCAGGCGGCCGGCGGCTTCTTTGGGTAGATCCACTTTCGTAGCTCCCAGCTATAAAGGTTTTCCCCTCGACTGCCGATGAGCGTTCTACGACTCGGGAGAAAACCGGCGGATGCCCTATGAGCGGGCACGCAGCGGTGTTAAACACCGCAGTATACGGCTCCCGGCCCCAGGATCAAGCACCGTCCGGCCGATCTGGCGAATTTCCCAGTCGACCGGCATACAAGAGCGAATCCAAACGCGGGGCAACTTTTGCTCGCTGAAGCCGAGTACGCAATGCACACGAGTAAAGCTCTCAATAGTGGGCTCGTAGGACTGTTGACGGTTGGCGGCGCGCTGGCCGCCGCAGAAGGTGCCAACGCTCACGCGGCCACCAAGTCCGGGCGGAGTTCGCATGCCGCAGGCGCTCGCAGCAGGGGGGCGGTGGGACCACGCGGACCGCGTGGTTACCGGGGCTCCGCAGGCTCGAATGGTGCCGGCGGCGCGAACGGCGCTGTCGGCGCAGCCGGCCTTCAAGGCGTGACGGGCCTGCAAGGCGTGACCGGTGCAACCGGAGCCACCGGCGCGAACGGAGCGGCCGGCGCGAACGGAGCCAACGGCGAGAACGGAGCCACGGGAGCCACGGGAGCCACCGGAGCCACGGGAGCCACGGGAGCCACCGGCGCCACCGGGTCGACGGGTGCGACGGGAGGCCCAGGCGTGACCGGAGCTACCGGTGCGACCGGAGCGACCGGTGCCACTGGAGCGACTGGAAGCACGGGCGCGACTGGCGCCCAGGGTCCCCCGGTGGCTTTCCGGGGTTCATGGAGCCCATTGACCATCTACTTCCAGGGCGACGTCGTCCGCGGCAGTGACAACTCGACGTATGTGTCGCTGAGCAACGAGAACAGGGGCTCTCTCAACGACCCGACGATCGATACCGCCGACTGGGCGCTTGAGGTGCCGGCTGGCGCGACCGGGCCGACCGGCGCGAACGGCACGAACGGCGTGAACGGGACCAACGGCACCCAGGGCCCGAGCGGCACAAACGGCACAAACGGCAACGATGGAACGACGGGCTCAACGGGCTCGACGGGTCCGACGGGTCCGACCGGTCCGACGGGTTCGACAGGCGCCCCCGGCAGCGACGGCACGAACGGCAACCTGGGCGCCACGGGCGCGACCGGGCCGACGGGTCCGACGGGCGCAACTGGTCCGACGGGTTCGACCGGCGCTCCCGGTACCAACGGCACCAACGGCAGCGCCGGCTCGACGGGTTCGCCCGGAGCAACCGGCGCCGGCCTAACCGACGTCGCCACCTTCGCGGTCGGAGGAGCGGGCAGCGTACAAGTCGGCAATAGCCTGGTCACGCCGGCCACCAACACAACCACAGGTCAGTACGTGATCTCGACCGGCGGCACCAATCTGACGTCGTGCGCGATCATCGTCTCCGCCAACGCCGGCGTGGCGGGCGACATCACGGCCGACGCGCAGGCGAGCTACGCCAGCGGCGCCGGCCAGGTCACCGTATGGACGCGCGACGGGAACGGCCCGACCAACGAGCCGTTCTCGCTGATGATCAGCTGCCCCTCGGTCTAAGAACGCCGTAGGACACTGCAATCTGCTCTTCGGCGGCGGGCCCCAGAACGGGTCCGCCGCCGGTCGAGTTCAGGGCCTGCGGAACCGCGGGAACTCGCCCCACCCCGAACAGGTTCAGGGCCTGCGGAACCGCGGGAACTCGCCGCACGCCGAACGGGTTCAGGGACCGGGGAGCCGCGGGGAACGCGACGGCTGACCTCCCAGGTCGAGCGCTCGGCTGAGCGTCCGCGCAAGGTATGGTCGCTTCTCGATGCCCGACCTCGAGCTCAAACCCCAGGTCTACAAGGACCCGCGACCGCCCGAGACCTTCGCGCGCCACCACGCTCGCGTGCGCCGTCACGGTCCGGAATGGCCGTATGAGCTGGTGCGCGTGATCACCGTCTGGATCGCCGTGTTGTTCTTCCGCGCCGAGGCCTACGGCGCCGAGAACGTACCCAACGGGCCGCTCATCATGGCCCCGAACCACGCTTCGTTCATGGATCACTTCTTCACGGGCGGGTTCGTCCGCCGGCACATCCAGTTCATGGCCAAGTCGCAGCTGTTCGGCCCCACGCCGATGAGCTGGATCTACAACCACGGCGGGGTGTTTCCCGTCCGCCGCGGCCACGCCGACGAGGAGGGCTTCAAGACCGCCTTCACCATTCTCGGGCGCGGGGGTGCGATCGGCATGTACGTCGAGGGCGGCCGCTCCCGCAGCGGCCAGGTCGGCGAGGAGGCCCGGCGAGGGATCGGGCGGCTGGCGCTCGAGTCCGGCGCCGCGGTGGTGCCGGTGGCGATCCTCGGATCCCACCAGGTCCGCAACTGGAAGCGGCTGCGCTTCCCCAAGGTGGTGGTGCGCTACGGCCGGCCGATCCGCTTCGAGCCGGTCGCCGAGCCCACGCGCGAACAGCAACAGGCCGCTGCCGACGAGATCCTGCGTCGGATCCGCCGCATGCACGACGAGCTCGAGCAGGCCGGGCCTCGGCGCGCAGCCGCCGTGGCGCGCGAGAGCGTGCGCGCCGAGCAAGCGCGAGCGTAGAACCCGTTGTCGGTTCGCTGTGGCGTCGGGCGATTCGGGTAGGAGAGTGGGGTGGAACTCAAACCGCGCCTGATCGAAGTCGCCCGACCGGCGCGTCCTCAAGGCATCGTGCTCGTGCTACATGGGGGAGGCAGCCGCGGGGCGAACATGATGGTCAGCCCCACGCAGCTCTCGGTGCTGCGCATGAAACCGGTGGCGCACCGCATAAGGCGCATCGCGCAGGGGCAGCTGGCCATCTTCCGGGTGCTCAACTCGCGGCGCGGGTGGGACACCAGCCACACGCCGGTGCTCGATGCGACGTGGGCGCTTCAGTGCGCTCGCGAGCGGGTGGGCAGCGAGCTCCCGGCCTCGCTGGTGGGCCACTCGCTCGGCGGACGAGCGGCGCTGCTGGCCGCCGGCTCGCCGCAGGTGCGCAGTGTCGTGGCGCTCGCGCCGTGGGTGGGACCGGCCGACGTCGCATCCGGCCTGAACGGTAGGCGGATCCTGTTCGTGCACGGCACCCGGGACCGTATCGCCAGTCCGGAGCGCGCTCATCGGCTGGCCGCCGCCCTGCGCGCCCAGACCGAGGTCGCCTTTGTCGACGTACGGGGGGGCAAGCACGCGATGCTCGCCCATCACCGTATCTTCGACGGCCTTGCCGCTCAGTTCGTGGCGCTCACGCTGCTGGGGCGCTCCGACGACGACATCATGCGGCGCATCGAGCGGGGCGACATGGACCTGACGGTCTGACCCCGGCTGGCCCCCACGGGCGCCCCGGCCTAAGCCTCCCCGGGAGCGGCCTGAGCCTCGGCGCCCGCCCGGCCTAAGTCTCGGCGGGCGCCCCCGTGCGCTGGTCCAGCCAGGCGACGAGGTCATCCAGAACCTGCTCCTGCTCGGGCTCGTTCATGATCTCGTGGAACAGACCCTCGTAGCGCTTCACGGTCAGGTCCTCGCTGCCGATGTTGGCCGCCACGAGCTCGCTGCCGGCGGGCGGACAGAGCCGGTCGGCGGTGCCCCACATCAGCAGCGTCGGCAGCGTGATCTGCCTGACGTCGTCGCTCGAGGGTGCCGACGTGCAGCGACGAACTCGCGGGCGACCCCGGCCGGGATCGGGCCCGTGGTGGTTCAGCGGATCGGCGATGTAGTGCCTTGACCACCGCGTGGTCGCGGCTGACCAGGCGCGGATCGACCCGCGAGACCGGCGCTCCCGGGCAGCACCCGCCCGAGCGCCACGCGCGAACGGCGTGCAGCGCCGGCACCGCCCTCGACCGCAGCCAGCGGCGCCGACAGCGACGAGCCCGGTGAGCCGCTGCTGGTGGGCCATCGCGTAGCGCAGGCGATCGCGCCGCCCATGCTGTGGCCGAGCAGGAACTGCGGCAGGTCGGGATGGCGGCGCCGCGACACGGTCACGATCAGCTGATCGAGGTCGGCCACGGCCGCCCGCAGCGACACAGCCGCCCGCGCTTCCCGGCCGAGCGCCCATGCCCGTGATGGTCGAGCCCGTAGACCGCGATATCCCGGCCTCGTTCAGCCGCGCGGCCACGTGCTGGTAGCGGCCGATGTGCTCCCCGTATCCGTGCGCGATCGTGACCACGCCCTTGGGCTGCTGGTCGCCCGCTGGCGACCAGCTCTGCCAGGCGATGCGACGGGCGCGGGTACCCCGGAAACTGCCCTCCTCGGTGGCGCCCACCGGATCAGTCCCGGCGCCATGCGCGGCCACCTCGATCTGCATCGGGGGCTGGGCGGCGCGGGCGTGCTCGACCTGCAGCGTCGAGTGGGCCAGCCCGAACTGGTCGCTCAGCAGCGTCGAGAGCGCTCGGCGGACCTCGTGGCAGTCGTGGCCGGCGTCGACCACGATGTGCGCCGAGATTGCCGGGAAGCCCGAGGTGACCTCCCAGATGTGCAGGTCGTGGACCTCGGCCACGCCCGGCTGAGCGGCGAGCGCGCGGCCGATCGCGTCGGGATCGATGCCCTCGGGCGCGGCCTCCATCATCACGCGCACCGAGGCCCTGAGCAGGCCGTAGGAGGCGTACAGCATCACCGCGGCGATCAGCAGCGACGCGATCGCGTCGGCCCGGCGGAAGCCGGTGAGCAGGATCACGACGGCGGCGACGGCGGTGGCGGCGAAGCCGAACAGATCGGTGAGGATGTGCTGGTAGGAGCCCTCGACGTTGAGGCTGCGGCGCGGGCGGTCGTGACCCGCGTGCTCGTGACCAGCATGGTCAGGGTCATGGGCATGGTCACGGTCCTGGTCACGGTCCTGGGCATGGTCGTGGGAGTGCGCATGGCCGTGACCGCCGAGCACCCGCGTCGACGATCAGGTTGACCACGACCCCGGCCAGCGCCACGACGAGCACCGGCGCGCCCTGCACGTCGAGCGGGGCGATCAGGTGGCGGATCGCGCCGTAGACGATCAGCAGCGCCAGCACCAGAAGCGTCATGCCGTTGGCGTTGGCGCTGAGGATCTCCGCGCGCCCGAGCCCGAACGTCATCGCGCCCCGGGCCGGCCGGGCGGCGAGACGGGCGCGAACAGCGCCATGCGCCAGGGCGGCGGCGTCGGTGAGCATGTGCGCCGCGTCGGAGAGCAGCGCCAGCGAGGAGGAGAGCAGCGCGACGACGATCTCCGCCGCCATGAACAGCAGGATCAGCGCCGAGCGCGATCTTCAGCCTGCCTGCGTCCGGAGTCCGCGTCGCATCCACCACCCCTTAGTTGAGCGACGGGTCCTGCGGCATTCGCGCCACCAGCGCGTAGCTCCCGCCCTTGCGCTCCAGCACCGTCGTCCACAGCCCGGTCGGGCCCTCGGTGAAGGCGTCGCTGTAGCGAGCCGGCTCGAGGATCCAGTCGCCGCGCTCGAGCTCGCCGTCGAGCTGGCCGGGGCCCCAGCCGGAGTGGCCGGCGAAGACGCGGGCGCGGCGCACGCCGGCGCCGAGCTGGTCGGTGGGAGCACCGCCGGCCAGGACGCCGACGGTGTCAAAGGCGATCAGCGGCGGCCTCATCGGGATCCTCGAAGTCCGCCAGCACGATCACCGCCGTCTGGCCCACGGGACCGCCGACCAGCACCTCGTCCTCGGGATCGGCCAGCTCAGTCAACTGCGGGACCGCCTCGCCGACGCTCGACTCCGACGGCCGGTTGAGCACCAGCCCGAGCGCGCCCTCGTCGCTGTGCTCGACCACGAGCACCACCGTCCGCCAGAAGTTCGGGTCCTGAAGCGAAGGACCCGCGATCAGCAGCTGGCCGCGAACTGAATCCACCACCCAATGTTGGCACGGCCGTCGCAACGATCGGATTGCTGCCTCACCCGGCCAAACCAGACCGCCGCTGGCGTAGGCTTTCAGCTACACGGCATGCCCGATTTCGAGACCCTCATCTACGCCGCCGCCGAGAACGGCGTGGCCACCATTGCGCTGAATCAGCCGGACACGCGCAACGCGCTCTCGCCACAGCTGCTGCGCGAGCTGATCGACGCGCTGAGGGCGGCGCGCGACGACGAGCAGCGTGCGGGTCGTCGTGCTGGCGTCAACCCACGCCACAGTGTTCTCCAGCGGCGGCAACCTGGCCGCCTTCAGCGCCGAGGTGCCGCAGATCGAGAAGCACCGCGACAACGAGCGCTTTCCCGAGATCTTCCGTTGCTCGGTGAGCTCGGCAAGCCGTCGATCTGCGCCGCCGGCGGCCATGTTCTGGCCGGCGCGCTCGGCCTGGCGCTGGCCTGCGACCTCATCGTGGCGCGCGAGGGCGCGCGCTTCGGCCTGCCCGAGATCAACGTCGGCCTGTTCCCGTTCATGGTCACCGCGCTGCTCTACCGCAACGTCCCGCGCAAGAAGGCGGCCGAGCTGCTGCTGTTGGGCGAGCAGATCTCTGCGGCCGAGGCGGAGCGCATCGGCCTCGTCAACCGGGTGGTGGCCGACGACCGAGTTCGACGACGCCGTCGACGACTGGGCCCACGAAGCTCGCCGTCGAAGTCGCCGCTGATGCTGCGGCTCGGCAAGGATGCGATGTTTCGCTCGCAGGACATGGCCTTCGCCGACGCGCTCGAACACCTGCGCTCTCAGCTCACACTGGCGCTGGCCACCGAAGACCTCAGTGAGGGCGTCACCGCCTTCTTCGAGAAGCGCGAACCCAGCTGGAAGGGCCGCTGATGCCCGGCCCCTGTATTCCCACCTGACTGACCAGTCAATCAGTATCCTCCGGGATGGCGCCCGCCACCACGTTACGCGCAGCTGCGGTTCAGCTCAACGCCACCGAGGACGTCGACCGCAACCTCGAGACGGCCGACCGGCTCACGCGCCAGGCCGCCGGGCACGGCGCGCGAGCTGGTCGTCCTGCCCGAGAAGTGGACGGTGCTCGGCCGCTCGCGAGGTCATGGAGGAGCACGGCCGAGACGCTCGACGGACCGGCCACCCAGTGGGCGAGGGCGATCGCCCAGGAGCTGCAGATCGACCTGATCGCCGGCTCGTTCGTCGAGCGGCGCGCACGGCCAGTCGAAGACCTCCAACACCAGCCTGCACGTCGGCCCCGACGGCGAGATCCAGGCCGCCTACCGCAAGCTGCACATGTTCGACGTCGAGGTCGAGGGCACCGTCTACGCCGAATCGGCGCGCGAGCAGGCCGGCGACGAGGTGGTCGACGACCACGATCGCAGGCCGCGACCGAGCATCCTCACATCCTCGGCATGACCATCTGTTACGACGTCCGCTTTCCCGAGCTCTACCGCGCGCTCAGTGAGCGCGGCGCCGAGCTGCTCACGGTCCCGGCGGCGTTCACGCTCGCCACCACGCGCGACCACTGGGAGGTCCTGCTGCGGGCGCGCGCGATCGAGAACCAGTGCTTCGTGATCGCCGCCAACCAGATCGGCGCGCATCCGCCGGGCAACCGCTCCGGCGGCCGCTCGACGATCATCGACCCGTGGGGCGTGGTGCTCGCCACCGCCGCCGGACAGCGAGTCCGCGATCGTCGCCGACCTCGACTTCACCCTGCTCGACGGACGTGCGCACGCGGCTGCCCGCGCTCACACATCGCCGCGACCCGCGAGCTCTACCAGCGCGCGCCGGACGCAGGGCGAATGAGCACCGCCGCCGTCGACAAGCGCCGCGTGATCCTCGACGCGGCCGTCCGCGTGTTCGCCCGCCAGGGCTTCCACACCTGCCGCGTCTCCGACATCGCCGACGAGGCGGGCGTCGCCTACGGCCTCGTCTACCACTACTTCCCGTCCAAGGAGACGATCCTCGACACGCTGTTCCTCGAGCGCTGGGACGTGATGCTCGCCGCGATCGCCGAGGCCGAGACGACCGACCTCCCGCCGCGCGAGAAGCTGCGCGCGATCGCCTCGTTCATCGTCGACTCCTACCGCCACGACCCCGACCTGATGAAGGTGATCATCGTCGAGGTCACGCGTGCCGCCAACACCTTCGGCCGCACCCACGTCGACAAGATCATGCAGGCATACGAGGGCATCGCCCGGATCGTCAAGCGGGCCCAGGAGGAGGGCGACGTTCCGCACCGAGGTCGACGCGCTGTTCGCCGCGCAGGCCTTCTACGGCCTGATCGAGCAGGTGCTCACGCAGTGGATCTTCAGCGGCCTGCCGGTTCCGCCGAGGAGTTCGAGCACGTGAAGACAGAGATCGTCGAGATGATCTGCGGCGGCCTGGACTGGGTAGAGGCCCTCTGCATCTGGTTGAATCCGCTCTGATGAAGGAGAGTCCATTGGTCAAACGTCTGATGTGGTCGGGCCTGCTGGCCGGCGTCGGCGCGCTCTCGAGCATCGTGGCCACACGCGCCGCGGCCATGATCTGGAAGAAAGTCTTCGACGAAGATCCGCCTGAGTGAGCGACCAAGCTGAGGATCGGGCCGGCACTGATGGAGTAACCGAGGCGCGGGCGAGCGCAGCCGTTGGTCGACCGCGCCGAGCCCGTGGTCGCAGCCTCCGCGCCGGCCCGAGGTCCGCTGCGTCCCGAGCCCAGTCGGCCGAGCCGGCCGCCGGACGCCCTCGTGGCCGCCGGCTCGACGTCCTCTCTGCGCGGCTCCCCGGAGTCGGGCGCACCGACTTCCCACGCCGCTCGAGCCCGGAGCCAGTCACCCGGTTCTCCGAAGCCGGCTCGCGGCGCCGGCATCGGTCGTCCGGCCCGTGTTTCCGAACTCGCGGCTGAAAGCTCCGGCGTAAGCTCCGAAGCGTCACCGTGGAAATGCTGAGAAGCTGCAGACTCTGGTCAAAGAGCGCCCCGAGGTCGGCCTCGGCCTCGCCTTCGCCGGCGGACTGTAATCGCAACCATCCTTAAGCGCCTTGGCCGCCGATAACGGACAACACGACAGCATCGCCGCGGCGATCACCCAGGTCTCGGAGAACCTGAGCAGCCTGGTTCACGATGAGATCGAGCTCGCCAAGGCCGAGGTCAAGCAGAAGGGGATGAGCCTGCTGCGCGGGGTGGCGCGCGGTCGCCGCCGGAGCGGTCTTCGGCATATTCGCCGTGATCCTCGGCCTGATCACGATCGCCTGGGCGCTGGACGCGATCTTCGTCAACGGCGTCGGCGACATCTGGCTCGGCTTCCTGATCGTCACCGGCGGCGCTCGTGCTCCTGGCCGTGATCGCCTTCCTGGTCGCCTGGAGGATGCTGAAGGTCGGCGCGCCCACGCCGACGATGGCGATCGACGAGGCCAAGAAGATCCGCGACACGGTCTCGACCTCGGCACGGAGAAGAGCTGATGCCCGACGCCGCACGCCTGAGGAGATCCGCGCCTCGATCGAGCAGAACCGCCAGGAGCTGGGACGTCGCTGGTGCTGTCTGCGCGACGAGGTCGGCGCAGCTGACCGACTGGCGCGCGCAGGTCAGGCGCAACGAGAAGAACCTGCAGATCGCGGCGGCGGCGGCCGGCTTCGTGATCGCCGGCGGCATCGGCGGCACGCTCAACGCCCTCTTCGGCCGCAAGAAGAAGCGCCGCAAGTAGCGGCGCGAGCCGGTCGCGCCGAGCGGTCAGTGCAGGAGCGCGCGACGCGTCCCGCCCACGCCGAGCAGGCCGGGCCCGATGTGGGTGCCGATCACGGGCCCGATCTCCGATACGAACACGGGCTCGGAGCCGAAGATCTCGCGGCCGCGCGCGACCAGCGCCTGCGCCTGATCGGGGAGCTGCGTGTGCTGCACGACCCAGCCGTCGCAGCCGTCGCGCCTTCATCTTCTCGATCAGCGCCACCAGGCGCTCGAACGCCCTGCGGCTGGTGCGCACGCGCTCGACGGCGCCGATCTCCGACTCCAGGGACAGGATCGGCTTGATCTTCAGCGCCGAGCCCAGCCACGCCTGCGCGCCGCCGATGCGCCCGCCCTTGCGCAGGTACTCGAGCGTGTCGAGCGAGAACAGGAACTGCAGTTCGGCACGCGCGGCCTGTGCGCGCGCTGCACCACGGCCGGCGGCGTCCGCGCCGCGCTCGCACGGCGGCCGCGGCCGCGAGCAGCATCAGACCCTCCGCCCCGCAGGCGGTCTCCGAGTCGACCACGTGCACCCGCTCGGCCGCGTCGCCGAGCTGCTCGCGCGCCTGCTCGGCCGAGCGCACCGTCCCGGACAGGCCGCCGGACAGGTGGATCGAGACGATCTCGTGGCCGGAGGCGATCAGCGGCTCGTAGACCGCCAGGAAGTCACCGATCGACGGCTGCGAGGTGGTCGGCAGCTCGGTAGCCGCGTGGCCAGGCCGCCGAAGTAGGCGTCGTAGTCGGTGATGTCGCTCTCGCGCCGGCCGTCGCCGTCGCTGTGCACGTAGAGGCTGACCTCGTGCAGCGCGCAGCGCTCCACGAGCTCGCGCGGCAGGTAATGGCAGGTGTCGGAGACCAGGGCGACGGGCATGACGCCCGCTGACCGCAGCGAAGCCGCTAGAGCAGGTTTTCGATCGCGCAGCGGCGCCGGCTCGACGCTCGCCTCGGCCGGCGCGGCGTCCTCGACCGGAGCCGCGCCTCGACCCCGAGCAGCTTCTGCAGCTCGCCGGTCTGGTACATCTCGGTGACGATGTCGCAGCCGCCGACGAGCTCGCCGTCGACGAACAGCTGCGGGATCGTCGGCCAGCCGGACAGGCCGGAGAGCTCCTGGCGGATCACCGGATCGGGCAGGATGTTGACCGCCGCGAACGGCTGGTCGAGCGACTCGAGCATCGCCACCGTGCGGGCGGAGAAGCCGCAGGCGGGCGCCTCGGGCACGCCCTTCATGAACAGGATCACGGGGTTCTCGGAGATCGCGCTCTGGATCGCCTCGCGCATCGGGTTGCTGGACGTGATCGCTCATCGGGCCTCCGTTGGAGTGATCTTGAGGGAGAGGGCGTGGATGCGGTCGCCGAGCTCGGCGCCGAACACGTCGTAGACAAGCTTGTGCTGGGCGATGCGGCTGAGGCCGGCAAACGCCGGGCCTTCGACCACCGCCTCAAAGTGGTGCCCGTCGCCGCTGACGTCGGCGCGGGTGCCGGGAATCGCCGCCTCGATGCGATCCTTCAGCTCATCGGGTGAAACGCTCACGGCAGGAAGCGTAGCGAGTGGGGACCCGAAGCTATACTGAATGAAGCATGATCACTCTCACTGACAAGGGTGCCGAGAAGGTCCAGGAATTCCTCGCCTCTCAGGCGGCTGTCGCCGAGACCGCAGGACTGCGCGTAGGCGTGCGCGGCGGCGGTTGCTCGGGCTTCCAGTACGCGCTCGCGTTCGACGAGCAGCGCGACGACGACACCGTCTTCGAGGACAAGGGCATCCGCCTGCTGGTGGACCGCGCGAGCCTGCCGTACGTGCAAGGGCTCGGTGATCGACTTCGTCGAGGGTCTCCAGGGCGCCGGCTTCAAGGTCGAGAACCCCAACGTGATCGCGGCCTGCGGCTGCGGCTCCTCCTTCCGCGTCGCGGAAGAAGAGGAAGTCTCCGCCGTCTGAGCTCCCGCAGCGGGCTGCCCGCTGCCGCGAACATCACTGGGATGCTGGTCGGCCGGCGCTGCGCTGCCGTGCGGCGCTCTCCCCGGGCCTGTCCATCTGGCGACGTCGCGTTCGTCGTAGGGGTATGAACGCAAAACCGGAAGGAGCCTGACATGAAATACCTGATGCTGATCTGCACCGACGGGGTTTCCACGCCCGAGATCGCGTCCGCCATGCGCGAGCACACCCCCGCCTGGGTGGAGGAGATGGACGCCGCGGCGCACGGCTGCTCGGCGACGGGCTGCTGGGCCCGGACTCGGCCAAGACGGTGCGCGTCCGCGACGGCCAGACGCTGATCAGCGACGGACCCTTCGCCGAGACCAAGGAGTTCATCGGCGGCCTCGACATCATCGAGGCCGAGAACCTGGATGAGGCGATCGAGGTCGCGCCAAGCACCCCGTGTCCTGGTACTTCACGCGATCGAGCTGCGACCGTTCACGCCGGGCTCGAGGTGCCGGCGCAGTGGGACTACGACCAGCTGCGCTACCTGCTGATGCCCTGCCTCGACGGCATCGGCGAACGCGCCGGAGGTCGAGGCGCAGCTGCGTGCGACGACCCGCGATGGCCTGGGCGCGAGCAGGCCGGCCGCACACTGGTCGTCGGCCACGGGCTCGAGCCGCCAGACACCGCCACCACCGTGCGCGTGCGCGACGGCCAGACGCTGCTCACGCGACGGGCCGTTCGTCGAGACCAAGGAGTTCCTGGCCGGGATCGACATCCTCAGCTGCGAGACGAGCGAGGAGGCGATCGAGCTGGCGGCCACGCATCCCGCTCGCCCGCTTCCACATGGTCGAGGTGCGACCGTTCTGGGGCGGATGAGCCCAGGCACGCGTCGAGGCGGCGGTCCAGGCGGCGTTCAAGGAGGAGTGGGGCCGCGTCGTGGCCACGCTCATCCGCCGCACGGGCAACTGGGATCTGGCCGAGGAGTGCGCGCAGGAGGCCTTCGCGCAGGCGCTCACCAGCTGGGCGCGCGACGGCGTGCCGGCCAAGCCCGGCGCGTGGCTGACCACCGTGGCCGGCAACCGCGCGCTGGACCGGCTGCGGCGCGGCGCCCGCGGCGCGCGAGCTGCTCGAGCAGATCGCCCACGATCCCGCTGCGCAGCCCCGCGCCGCCGACGAGGACGACGAGGATCGAGAACGACGAGAGCCAGAAGTGATCGAGGACGATCGCCTGCGCCTGATGTTCACCTGCTGCCATCCGGCGCTCGCGCTGGAGGCGCGGGTGGCGCTGACGCTGCGCACGCTCGCCGGTCTGACCACGGCTGAGATCGCGCGCGCCTTCCTGGTCCCCGAGCCGACGATGGCCAAGCGCCTGGTGCGGGCCAAGGCCAAGATCGCCGCCGCCGCGATCCCCTACCGCGTGCCGCCGCCCGAGCTGCTGCCCGAGCGCACGTCCGGCGTGCTGGCGGTGCTCTACCTGCTGTTCAACGAGGGCTACTCGGCCTCCTCGGGCGACGAGCTGATCCGCGCCGGCGTTGTGCGACGAGGCGATCCGCCTCGCGCGTCTGCTCCGCCGGCTGATGCCCGACGAGCCCGAGGCCACGGCGCTGCTGGCGCTGATGCTGCTGCAGCACTCCCGCCGCGACGCGCGCGTGGACACCGCGGGACCTGATCACGCTCGAGCATCAGGACCGCAGCCTCTGGCATCGCGACGAGATCGCGGAGGCCGAGCCACTGCTCGCCGATGCTGGCCCGCTGGCCCGCATCGGCGCCACATGGGGTCCCTACCGGCCCAGGCCGAGATCGCGCTCTGCCACACGCGCGAGCCGACCGACTGGGGGCGCATCGCCGCCCTCTACGCGGCGCTCGAGGCAGCCACCGTTCCCCGGTGGTGCGGCTGAATCGTGCCGTGGCCGTGGCCATGGCCGGTGACCTCGAGATGGGCCTGGCGCTGGTCAGCGAGCTCGTCCAGCGGGACGAGCTCGGCGGGTATCACCTGCTCCATGCCACCCGCGCCGACCTGCTGCGGCGCCGCGGCGATCGCGGCGAGGCCCTGAGCGAGTACGAGCGCGCGCTGGCGCTGGCGCCGTCTGAGACCGAGCGACGCTTCCTGCGCTCCCGGATCAGCGAGCTGGCCGACTAAATCGGGTCGGGCTCGGTCACCGGGTCGGGCTCCTTGTCCAGCGAGCGCCACAGGTAACGGCAGGCCAGCGTGCGGTACGGGCGCCAGGGCTCGGCGATCTCCTCCATGGCCGCGCGGCAGCGGCAGCGCCTCGAGTCCGTAGGCGACCATCATCGCCTTGCGGATCCCCAGATCGCCGACGGCGAGCACGTCCGGGCGGTCCAGGTGGAACATCAGGAACATGTGGGCGCTCCATGTCGCCGATGCCCTTGACCGCGGTCAGCTCGGCGATCACCTGCTCGTCGGGCAGCCGATCCAGCTCGCTCGAGCTCGAGCGAGCCGTTCGAGCACGTGCTCGGCCAGCGAGCGCAGGAAGCGTGACCTTGGCGCGGGAGAGCCCGACCGCAGCGCAGCTCCTCGGGGTCGTCGGCCAGGATCTCCTGCGGCGTGGGGTCTCGCGCCGCCGAAGCGGTCGGCCAGGCGCCGGTAGATCGCGGCGGCGGCCTTGGTCGAGAGCTGCTGGCCGACGATCGCGCGCACCAGCGCGCCGTAATGCTCGCGCTGCCCGCCCTCGCGGCGCTCGCGCAGGCCGTCGGGCCCGTAACGATCGATGATCTGCGCGCGAGGACCGGGTCGGCGGCCCGCAGGTGCTCCAGAGCAACCGGGTCGGCGCTCACGGGCGCTCACGCGGAGGCGCGCAGAGCGGTGCCGTCGAGGGCGCCGAGCGCGCGCTCCACCGACATCGTCACGCAGGTGAAGGTCGGCGTGTCGCGCAGCGTGTACATGCTCGACTCGGTCGTGCGCAGCTTCTGCACCAGGTCGAGGAAGTCCGCCGGGTTGTCGGACTCGAAGGCGACCACGAACTCCTGGTCGTCGAGCCCGAACGAGTAGCTCGTGTTGAGATCGACGCTCGGGAACTCCTTACCCACGCGGATGTGGTCCTGCATGATCCGCCAGCGCTCCTCGGCCGGCAGGTCGTACCAGGCGCGGGTCTTCACGAACGGGTACACGAACAGGTACTTGCCGTGTGCGGGCCGCACCTCGAGGCGCGACTCGTCCGAGTACTCCGACGGCTTGGTCATCGCCAGGAACGAGTACGGGATCGTCGACCACTTCATCAGCCCGCTCTGCTGCAGGACCACGTGGAACTCGTGGATCCGCTCCAGGTTCTCGGCCTGGGAGAGGATCATCATGTCCGCGTCGCCGCGGGTGCCGACCAGCGAGAAGGCGCGCAGCAGGTGGTCCTCGCCGAAGTCCTCGCAGGCGGCGATGAACTCGCGCTTGTGCTCGTCGCGCTCCTCATCGGGCAGCCGGCGCCAGGCGGGATCGACCTGCAGGAACGTGTACTTGACGAAGTGACGAGTCGGCATAGGCCCATGATGCCAGTCCTCGCAAGCCGCGGTCGGCGCAGGGGGCAAAGCGGGCCGCAGGGTCCGCTTTGCCGAAAGCGCGACCGCTCCGAGATCTCAACCGATACCATTACCGAATGCGGATCGCGCTGGTGTCCCCGTACTCGTGGTCCTATCCGGGGGGCGTGACGCAGGCATATCGAGGCGCTGGCCGAGCAGTACCTCGCGGCCGGACACGACGTGCGCGTGCTCGCGCCGCACGACCCGCCCGACCTCTACCTCGACCGTCATGCACCGCGGCGCCAGGCCGCAGCAGCTGTCGCGAGCCCGACTACCTGGTGCCGCTGGGGCGCACGGTCGGCTTCCACGCCAACGGCGCGGTATCGAACCTTCTGATCGGCCCGGCCGGGATGACGAGGCTGTCGCGCGAGCTCGGCGAGCGGCCGCTATGACGTCGCCCACATCCACGAGCCGGTCGCGCCGATGGTCGGTTGGGTGGCGACGCTGCCGTTCGGCGTGCCGCTGGTCGGGACGTTCCACTCCTACTCGACCAAGCGCCTGCCCAATGCGATCGCCAACGGCTTCGGCGCGACGCAGGTGCTGAACCGCCTGCGCGTGCGGATCGCGGTCTCGGAGGCGGCCGCCTGGACCGGGCGGCGCTGGTTCGGCGGCCGCTACCGGGTGATCCCCAACGGGGTCAACCTCGACCAGGCAGCGCTCGATCAGGCGCTCGAGGCCAGCCGCCGCGAGGACGACATGCTGCGGATCGTGTTCGTCGGGCAGGCGGTCGAGCGCAAGGGTCTGCCGCTGCTGCTGCGCGCGTTCGAGGCGCTGCGTGAGCACATCCCCACCGAGCTGACCGTGATCGGGCCGAGCGAGGCCGAGCTCGCGCCGCTGCTGATGGACCCGCGCGGCGTGCGGGCGCTCGGCAAGGTCGACGACGCGACCAAGCACCGCGAGCTGCTGGCCGCGGATGTGCTGGCGGCGCCGTCGCTCGGCGGTGAGAGCTTCGGCATGGTGCTGACCGAGGCCTTCGCCTCCGGTACGACCGTGGTCGCCTCCGACATCGCCGGTTACCGCGACGTCGTCAGCGACGGGGTCGACGGTCTGCTGGTCCCGCCCGGCCGACGCGCAGGCGCTGGCCGAGACGCTGCGCGACCTCTACCACGAGCCCGAGCGCCGCCGCCGAGCTGGCCGGCACCGCGGCCGACACGCGTGCAGCGCTTCGCCTGGGAGCACGTGGCGCTGGAGGTGATGGAGGCCTACAAGGACGCGATCGCGATGCCCGAGCCCGAGCGGCGCGCGGCAGACGCTTCGCCGTGCGGGCCGGGTTCGCCCCGGCGGACCTGCAGCCGCGCGTGCGCGCGCAGCGGCTCGAGAGCCTCGAGCGCCCGCTCGACGATCGAGGAGTCACGGCGCAGCCTGTTCGCGCAGGTGCGCCGCGTGGCGATGGTCGCGTTCACGCTCGGCATGGTCGCGCTCGCCTACCTGGCCCTCAGGAAGATCGGCATCGCCAGCATCGGCCAGACGCTGATCAACTCCGAGCCGTCCTACGTGCTGCTCGGGCTGGCGACGATGTGCCTGGCGATGGTGATGCGCGGCTTCTCCTGGCACGCGATCCTGCAGGCGGCCTTGCCCAAGGCGCGGATCAGGCTCGGCGACGCGATCCGCGGCACGATGATCGGGGTGCTGATGTCCTCGACGCTGCCGGCCCGCCTGGGCGAGCCGTCGCGCGCGCTGATCGTCGCGCGCCGCACCGGCCGCCCGCGCGACACCCTGCCGGTGGTGCTCGGCACGGTGGTCTCCCAGACGCGTGCTGAACATCGTCGCGCTGATCATCCTCGGCGCGATCATGTTCTCGTCGGTCAACTTCTTCAGCGGCCATCAGAACGTGCTGCTGATCGCGGCGGTCGCCCCGGCGGCGCTGCTGGCCTTCGTGATCGATCGCGCCGATCATCCTGCGCTACGGCTCGGGCACCAAGCGCTTCGCCCGGGCCGCCAGGGCGCTGCAGCAGGCTCAGCGCGCGCTGGGCCGCGTGCGCGTCGGCCTGGTCGTCTTCCGCAAGCCGCGGCTGGGCGCGATCGCCACCGTGACGCAGCTGTTGGCCTGGGCGCTGCAGAGCGTCTCCTGCTACTTCCTGCTGATGGCGCTCGGGCTCGCCGGCCGAACGCGGTTTCGCCGCTGCCGCGGCGGTGCTGTTCGCCGTCAACATCACCGCGGTGCTGCCGGCCACGCCGGCCAACCTCGGCGTCTTCCAGGCCGCCTGCGCGACGGTGCTGGCACACCGGCTGGCACATCCGCTGGGGCACGGGCGTCGCCTACGGCGTGATCCTGCAGGCGGTCGAGGTCGACGACCGCGATCCTGCTGGGCATGCCGGCGCTGCTGCGTGAGGGCATGTCCTGGCGCGAGGTCCGGCTGCGGGCGATGCACTCGACGCCGATCAAGCTGCCCCCGCGGCCGAGCGGCGAAGTCCGGAGCGCCGTGGGCGCGGCCGACGACCAGCTCGCTCGCTAGATCCGCTACGGCGGACATCCTCTAATCTCGCCTCTGTGCGTGGCGTCAGCGTGATCTTTGACGAGGCTCACAGCGAGGCCTGGACGATCCGCCCGGAGCTGGCGGGGCAGATGCAGCCGGTTCATCCGGGCGACGCCTCCTATGCCCGCGCGGCCGAGCTGCTCAGCGAGCACGACTTCAGCGTCGCGGCCAACACCGCGCCGCTCGACGGCGGCGTGCTCGACGGCTGCGACCTGCTGGTGATCGCCCATCCCTCGGATCCGCGCTGGGAGAGCACCACCGGCATCGGCTCGCCGCAGCTCACCGCGGCCGAGCAGGACGCGATCCACGCCTTCGTGCGCGGCGGCGGCGGCCTGATCGTGCTCGGGGAGACCGAGCAGGACAAGTACGGCAACAACGTCAACGAGCTGCTCGAGCGCTTCGACCTGCGCCTGCGCAGCGACACGGTCCAGGACTACGAGCACTGCGACGGCGCGCCGACCTGGATCCACGCCGAGCTGGTGGACGGCGGGCGCGGCAGCGGCGGCGACCTGCTGGCCGGCGTCGAGCGCCGCCTGCTTCTACCGCGCGACCACGATCGAGAGCCGCAACGGCGCCCGCATCCTGGCGCGCACGCACCGCTCGGCGTCGGTGCCCGGGGCGCCGCTGATCGTCGCCTCCGAGCACGGCGACGGGCCGCGTCGTCGTGCTGGCGGACTCGGACCTGTTCGGCGACGACTGCATCGGCTCGCTCGATCACGCGGCGCTGTGGCTGAACATCGCCGACTGGGCGGCCCGGCGGTCCGCTGACTCGCCGGGCCGGCCTGCTCGGCGGCGCGGGCGAGCGAGCTCGGGCGACGCCGGCGTGGCGCGCCTGATCGACGGCGACCAACGCGCTGGCCGAGCTGCAGGCGCCCGACGGCTCGCTGCGGGAGGACGCCGACCGCGCCGAGGCCGCCGCGCGGGTCGATGCCGTCCAGGCACGCGCTCGGCGCGCTGGCGGGCTGAGTACCCGAACCTGGTCGCCGGCCTCCGAGGACCTGCGCGCCTGGGCGGACGGCGGCTACGGCAAGCCCGATTTCACCCGCGTCGCTGGCCGCCTTCCGTCCGGAGCAGGGACGCGAGGACGGCCGCCGGCATCTGGCGTTCTTCCCGATGTACAAGCAGAACGGCTCGCCCGACACGTGCTTTGAGGCGGTGCTCGTGCGGGTTCCCTGGCCGGCCTGGATCGCCGAGCTCGAGGCCACGCGCTACGACAACCCGAAGTTCGTGCCCGGTCGAGCTGGTCGCCGCCACCCGCGGCTACGACAGCGAGTGCGCGGTGCTGTTCCCGGAGCAGGTCGCCGTCGCCGAGCGCCAGCCCAACAACTTCGGCGCGATCTTCTGCGACCGCGAATCGGCGCGGCTGCGCCGGGTGGCGACCGGCCGCCGCCGACCTGCTCCAGATCAACCTGCCGCCGGACGCCGCGCGGCTGCTGGCCGACCCCGAGACCTCGAAGCAGGCCTACATCCTCTGGGACCTGATCCATGACCGTGCCCACAGCCACGGCGATCTGCCGTTCGATCCGTTCATGGTGCGCCAGCGCGCTCCGTACTGGATGTATTCGCTCGAGGAGCTGCGCTGCGACCTGACCACCTTCGGCGAGGCTGTGGCGCTCGAGCGCGAGGGTCTCGCGTTCGCCCGCAACGTGCAGTACGCGATCCTGTTCGACCGGCTGCTGCGCTTTCCCGATCACCGGGCCGCGGGTGCGCAACTACGACGGGCTCGGCGGCCAGCTGCTGTTCGCCTTCCTGCACGCCGGCGGCTATCTGCACTGGACCGACAATCGCCTGACGTTCGAGTGGGGCCGGGTCGCCGAGGGCGTGCTCGCGCTGCGCGACGAGGTCTTTGCGCTGTACCGCGCCGGGATCGATCGCACCAAGCTGCAGCACTGGTCGGCCGCGCACGACCTGGTGGCGCGGTTCGTCCCGCCGGCCGCCGGCTCGCGCTGGGTTGCGGGCGCGCGGGATTTCGAGGAGGTCGCCGATCCCCGTCCGTACTGCGACGAGGTCCTCCCCGACGAGTTCCCGCTGTCGATCTTCTACACCGCCCTGCAGGGCGCGCTGGCGCCGGCGTGACCGTCGGTAGGCGCGCGGCGCGGGTTCGCGTCGGACAACGCGGCCACCGTGCATCCGCGCGTGCTCGAGGCGATCGCCGCCGCCAACGCCGGACACGCCTTCGGTTACGGGCATGATCCCGTACACGCACGCAGGTCGAGCGGCGCCTGGCCGCCGCGCTCGGCGCGCCTGACGCCGTCGGTCTTCTTCGTCTTCAACGGCTCCGGGGCCAACGTCCTGTCGCTGCGGGCGGCGCTGAAGCCGTGGGAGGCGGCGATCGTGTCGGCCAACGCGCACCTGCAGACTGACGAGGTCGGCGCGCCCGAGGCCGTCGCCGGGGTCAAGCTGCTGGTCGCCGAGACCGAGGACGGACGCGTGACTCTCGACGGCGTGCGCCGGCTGGTCGAGCGGCCCAACGACGAGCACGCGGTCAAGCCCGGGCTGCTGTCACTGACGCAGGCCACCGAGCTCGGCACGCTCTACTACGCTCGACGAGCTGCGCGCCCTGGCGGAGCTGGCGCACGCTCACGGCCTGCGGGTGCACGTCGACGGGGCGCGGCTTTGCCAACGCCGCGGCCGCGCTCGGCGTGTCTCTGCCTGAGCTGGTGGCGGCCGGCGGCGTCGACCTGCTCTCGTTCGGAGGCACCAAGAACGGCCTGATGATCGGCGAGGCGGTGGTCGTCTTCGAACCGTCGCTCGTGCCGGGAATGCTGCACCTGCGCAAGCAGACGCTGCAGCTGGCCTCGAAGATGCGGTTACATCGCCGCCCAGTTCGATGCGCTGCTCGACGATGACCTCTGGCTGGCCAACGCCTCTCACGCCAACGCGATGGCTCGCCGGCTCTGTGCGTGCGGTGGCTGACATCGACGGGGTCACCGTCACGCGCGCACCCGCCGCCAACGCCGTCTTCGCCGTGCTGCCGGCTGAGGCCCGCGAGCGACTGCAGCAGGATTTCGACTTCTACGAGTGGGACGACACCACCGGCGAGGTTCGCTGGATGTGCTCATGGGACACCACCGAGGCTGACGTGGACGCCTTTGCCGCGGCGGTGCGGACCGCCGTGGCGGGCGCCTAGGGCGAACGCGCCGCCGTGGTAGCTTTTTCACGGTGTCAGTTAAAACTGACGAGCGTGGGCGGCCCGTAACACCGTTTTTCGCACAAGCGGGTTAGCCGCGTGCCCATTCTGGGGTAGAAGGCCAGGCAAGGTACACCACACCGTAATAAAGCGTGTATTGTCCCGGGCGCGACGCAGGCGGGGGACGCTACGCGAAGCAGTGGGTTTAGGGCCCGGGGTTGGGCTCGGGCAAACAGACAGATTGAAAGTTCGGGGTAAGGGAATGGACGCCAGGGGCGAGGTGCGGTCGAGGTCGCGCACGACTTTTCGCTACCAAAGCGACGCTGAGCGCACAGCGCGCACCGCGCGCCGCAAGCGCGAGCGACGCGACTATCGGAACCGGCCGACTGTTTCGGCCGTGATTCCCACGTTGAACGAGGCGGAGAACCTACCGCATGTGCTCGACCGGCTGCCCAACGGCGTCAACGAACTGATCGTGGTCGACGGCCACTCCACTGATGAGACTCTGCGGGTGGCCCGGCAACTGCGGCCCGACGCGCGCATCGTCATGCAGGGGCGACGGGGCAAGGGCAACGCGCTCGCCTGTGGCTTCGCGGCGGCTCGCGGCGACATCATCGTGACCTTCGATGCCGACGGCTCGACGGATCCAGCGGAGATCCCGAGTTTCATCGCGCCCCTGATCGGCGGTGCAGATTTCGTCAAGGGTTCGCGGTATATGGAAGGGGGCGGCAGCGCTGACATCACGCGGCTGCGAAGCGCCGGCAACCGAGCCCTCGGCCTGTGGGTAAACCTGCTCTTCGGGACGAGCTACACGGATCTCTGCTACGGGTACAACGCGTTCTGGCGCCGGTGCCTGCCGCAACTGCATGTCACCTGCGACGGCTTCGAGGTTGAGACGGTAATCAATGTACGTGCCGCAAAGGCGGGACTGAGGGTGGCAGAGGTCCCGAGCTTCGAGTTCGATCGCATCACACGGCGTGAGCAACCTCAACGCGTGGCGCGATGGCCGGCGTGTGCTGAAGGCGATCATGAGCGAGCGCTTCACGCAGCTGCCCCAGGCGAGCGACGCGTGGATGCCGCGATTCGCCGAGCTGGTCGACGGGATTGTGTCTAGTCCGGTCGTCGACCGCGTTGCGCTCGCCCTCGGGAGCGACCGGTTCGCGCCGGCACCGCATCCGGCGCTATCGCTGATGAGTGCGTCGGAAGCGGATACCGGCATGACACCGATCTCACAGACCATCCAGGCCCTGGCCTAGCTGATGACGCCCGGCGTCACCGGTGTCCGGTGAGGCGATGGGCACGGTCTCAGGCGGGCGCGCCCCTTAGTTCAGTGATCGCCGCGCGGATCGCGGCAATGCTTTCAAACACGCTGCGCTTGAGCATGCTGTCAGGAAACTCGATGTCGAACGAGTCCTCCAAGGCGAGCATCACGCTCACGCTCGCGGTCGACGTCATACCCGCCTCGTATAGATCAGCCCGGTCGGCCAGGCCTGACGCGGGCACGGAGAGCCGCGCGTGCGCTTCTAGAATGTCTCGAATGCTGTTGTCCAGAGAGGTGTCGTCCATGCTTACCATGTGTTGTCGGTCAGTAACCGTCATGAGCTTACGCGGTTTGGCCGATATGAACGATCGTGCCAGCCACACCCATGGTTGGCCGGTGGCCCGGTTCGGTACGGCACCCGCGGTGGCCCGATCCGGTACGGCGCCCGCTCGGAAGCGCTGAAGCCAGTATGCGCATATCGCCAACCGCACTGATCCTCGTAGTGGCGGCGCTGTTCTCGGGCGCCGGCGGTCTGGGGATCGCCGCCGTCCGACGAAGAGGCGCCGGCCGGGGCGCTGAGTTCATGCGCGCCCTGCCTGGGAAGCTGACAGCGGCGGCCCTGGTCTGTGGCGCCGCGGGTGGCGCGATGCTCGTGGCCGGCGTCTGGGCTGATTTGGCCAGCGCCAACGCGCACGCCAGCGCCCACACGAGAGCGAACGCGCATACGAGAGCGGCCCATCGTTCGTCGAGGTTGCCTCCGCTGGCGCGGACGGCTGGGGGCACAAACGGGATGCAGTCTTTCACCATCACGGCCGGCGGGCGCCGGCGGACCTTCCTGCTGTACGTGCCGCCGAATGACGGCCCCACGCATCGGCTGCCGCTCGTGATCGCCTACCACGCAGCGAGCGGCACTGCGCAGGCGTTGGCCAGTACCAACTTCCTGGCTGATGACGAGCAGCGCCAGAACATGATCATGGTGTTCCCTCAGGGCTACGGGGATACCTGGAACGATGATGCGGGAGACCCTCCGGCTGAGGCGGCCCACGTCAATGACATCGCCTTCACGACCGCAATGCTGCGGCAGATCGAGCGGGGTTACTACGTGGACATGAAGCGTGTCGTGGCGACAGGCCTGTCCAACGGTGCGATCTTTACGGAGCTGCTCGGCTGCCGGGTGCCCGGGGACTTCACGCTGATCGTGCCGGTCGAAGGGCAGATAGCCACGACCTTCTCACGTACGTGTCGGCAACCGAAGCCGATCTCCGCCTATGAGATACATGCCACCGCCGATCCGACGATCCCATACAGGGGGGGCAGGTTCTATGGGGATGGCGGTCCCGTCTATGTCCTCTCGGCTCCTGCCTCAGCGCGGCGATGGGCTCAGCTGGACCGTTGCTCGCCCAAGGGCACCAGCGCGCAGAGCGCCGTCTCGGGAGGCAGTGTCCTGACCAGGTACAAACGCTGTACCGACGGCGTCGGAGTCACGCTCGAGTCTGTCCAGGGAGGTGCCCACGACTGGCCACCGGGGTTCACCACCACGCTGATCGACGTGATCAAGTCAGTGACGGGCAGTCGAGTGGCGGTCACGCCATGACCCTTGAGGTCTTCGAGCAGTGGGAATCTGAAGTGCGTGGGTATATACGCTCGTTCCCGGCCGTCTTCGCGACCGCTCGCGGATCGGTCCTGATCGACGAGGAAGGTCGGGAGTACATCGACTTCTTCGCGGGCGCCGGGACGCTCAACTACGGGCACAACAACGCCCGGCTGAAGCCAGCACTGTTGGACTACATAGAGCGTGACGGCATTCTGCACGCCCTCGACATGGCGACGCAGGCGAAGCGCGAGTTCATTGAGACCTTCCGTGATCTGGTCCTGATTCCGCGTGGGCTGACCTACAAACTCCAGTTCACCGGGCCCACCGGAGCGAACGCGATGGAAGCGGCGCTCAAGGTCGCGCGACTGGCGAGTGGCCGCACCAACGTGATCGCCTTCACCCGGGGTTATCACGGCCTCAGCCTGGGTGCGCTGGCCGCCACAGCCGCCCGTCAGTACCGAGAAGCGGCTGGCCTGCCGCTCCCGGGCGTGACGTTCGTCCCCTACGAGGGTTACCACGGCCCGGACGTCGACACCATCGCTCTACTGGCCAAGCAGTTGGATGATCCGTCGAGCGGCGTCGACAAGCCGGCCGCCATCGTCGTTGAGTGCATCCAGGGAGAGGGTGGCGTGCACGCGGCCAGCAGCGACTGGCTGCGCAGCCTCGCGGCGCTCGCCGCAGAGCACGGGATCGCGCTAATCGTCGACGATATCCAGGCCGGTTGCGGTCGATCGGGGGACTTCTTCAGCTTCGAGGAGTCAGGCATTCGTCCGGACTTGGTGGTTTTGTCAAAGTCCCTTTCGGGTTACGGCTTGCCCATGTCGCTCCTCCTGATCCGCCCGGAGCTGGACGTGTGGGAACCTGGAGGGCATACGGGCACGTTTCGGGGTAACAACCTCGCGTTTGTCGGAGCCTCCGCCGCCCTGCGTAACTACTGGGCTGACAGCGACTTCAGCCTCGAGATCAAGCGCAAGGCCGCTCTTCTGCGGGGCCGATTGGACGCGATTGCGGCTCGGCATCCGGGCTCCCTCGAAGCTCGCGGCCGCGGCATGTTCCAGGGGCTCGCCTCCCTGGGCGACCCGAGCTTTGCGGCTCGCGTATCCCGCGAGGCGTTTGCCAACGGGGTGCTCATAGAGACCGCTGGCTCTTACTCGGAGGTGGTCAAGTTTCTCCCTCCGCTCACGACCGATGATGAAACCCTGCGCAGAGGCCTCGACATTGTCGAAGCGGCGGTCGAGGCCCGAGTCGGCGCTATCAGCTGAGGGTCTCGCGGGCGTCGTGACCCGTGATGCTGACCAAGGTCGTGGTGGCCTCAATCAGCTGGAGCAGCTCCTCGTGATTGGCAGTGGTGCCGGTCAGGTGGAACACATGCGCCTCGGAACCCTCCCGCCAGTCGATTCGTTGGCCGGGGCCTCTCACGAGCACGATCTCGTCGACCCCGTCGATCTCCCGCAGGCGGGGCAGACCATCAACGGTGTCGATCCAATCGAGGTCGGTCTCGGGGAACACGTAGAGCAGGTAGCCGACACGCGTGCACTCGACTGGGCCCGTGAGCCCGACGTGCTGGCCGACCGCGAGTTTCAACGCCGTCTGCAGGATGCTGAAGCCACCGGACGCGCGCTCGAGCATCTCTGACATCCCGCCGCCCGGTCTGCCGTTCACCTCAATGACCACAGGGCCGTCGTCTGTGAGTTTTATCTCCGTGTGCAAACACGACAGGGTCACCCCCAGAGCGCGCGCGGCGTCACGGGCCACCGCGGAAACCTGAGTTTGAAGGTCAGGCGACAGCGCAGTCGGCGTGCAGTAGCCCGTCTCGCGGAACGGCCAGCGGAACGGGGTGCGCGCACTGATCGCCGCATGTTCCACCCGACCATCCTCGACCACGCTCTCCACCGAGACGAAGCCGGCGAAGCCACGCCCTCCGAGTTCGCTGCTGGCATCCGGGACAAACCCCTCGAGTATGAAATCCTCCGCCGCTGCCCCGGGCCGCTCGCGCAGTTCGGACAGCGTGGCTTCAAGGTGATCCTGAGATGAGATAGGCAACGTGTCGCGACTCGCTTGACCGTGACGCGGCTTGAGCACGGCTGGGTAGTCGAAGCCCGACGTCAGCTCGGCAATGCTCGCCGGGGCGGCTGCCGCCGGGAGGATGCGGAACGGGGGCACACGCAATCCGGCGTTGGATAGGGCTTCCCGCTGCGCGTGCTTGTCGGTCAGCTTTACCGCGGTCGCATAGCTGTGAAAGGGCAGATCAAGAAGCTCCGCCAATCGAGCAGTCCACACGAGGTCCGCGTCGTGCATGGAAAGAACGCCGCAAGGCTGGTGCTCGAGCGTCTGCGCCGCGACCTGCTCCAGCGTCAGGTCGCAGCTGTCGATCACGGGGCCAAACCTGCGGAGCAAGCGGGCGACGGTCGGAGCGTCCGGCTTCGAGGTATCCACGATCCAGACCAGATCGCAGACGCCTTTGGCCGCCTCGGTGATCGACAACGGCGCGAACGACAGCGGATCGTATACGTACGCGAGCTTCGGCAGCGGTGACGCCGCGTGCGTCCCCATGATTGGCTCAGAGGGCGCTGCGCACGGGCAAAATCTGGGCGTTCTCAGCGAGATAGCGGTCGTTGCCGACCATGATCAGACCCCCGTAGGCGTCACGCAGAATCCGTTCGATGGGGCGGTCCGGACCCCGCCTATAGCCGTTGATGCCGCAGATCTGGAGCGCCATCCCGGCCACCCGCACGGCGGTTGTCGTGGTCACGATCTTGACGTTGCGTAGGCTGGTGATCAAGCCGATGTCTTCCAGCGTGTCGGACTCGATCGCCGCTTCGACCTGCCGCTGTGCGTCGCTGAGCGTGGCACGAGCCGCTTGAACATCGGTCATGATCTCGGCCAGTCGCATCGCCGCTTGGCTGGTCACCCCGATATTTCGTCGGGCCGCGGCGCGGACGGTCACATGTGCCTCCCGCATTGCCCCTTCGGCCAAGCCGGTCCACACTGCGGTTAACAAGATGTGCCGCATCTGGCCGCCACCGCGGCTGGCCAGCTCGGAGAATGGCACGGGGAAGAGATCGTCGGGCGTCACGTGGCCGGTGATGTGCAGGCCGGAGCTGCAGGTGCCACGAAGGCCGAGGGTGTCCCAGCCGGTCGTATCCTCGAGGGTCATCTCACTGGCGCGCAGCATGGCAACCGCCTGATCGGTGTCTGCCGCATCTGGAGCTCGACGTGCCGTGGACAAAATCAGGTCGGCGTACATACCGTAGGAGGCGGCAAGGGCCTGCTTGTCGAACCGCCAACCATCGCCCTCCGGCTCCAGTGCCGCGACACTTCGCATCACGTCGCCGCCCAGGCCCACTTCGCTGTTGGCGTTGGCGATGAGGAGCTGTTTCTCCACGATCTCGTCAACGAGACGATTCAGGGCGGGAGTGTTCCCGTGCTTGAGGAGCAGGAACATCTGCTCGGTGTGCATGGCCAGAACCGAGCCGGTGGCTGCGCAGAAGCGGCTGAGCACCCGGATCGTATTGCTGACATCGGTGATGGAAGCTCCCAGGCCACCGCGTTCCACCGGGACGAGGGCGGAAAGCAGGCGCGCTTCCTGCATGGCCGCGAGCGACTCGGACGGGAAGCGAGACTCTCTGTCGACATCCCAGGCGGCGGGTCCGACGACCGATTCACCGATCTCATGGGCAACCTGCATCATGTGTTCGCTGACCGATGTCAGATTTGCCTGAGAAGAGTCGGACAGGCTGGTCATTTAGCCTCCTTGGAACAGGAACAGATACACGCGCCGCCGCGCTTGGTGTCAAGAGTCTCCGTGGCTGATGCTACAGCGGGCTGCGCGTGACCGACCAGCATCAGCCGACTCTCCCGCATGGACTGCTCAGCCATCTGTCTCGTGTCGCGCTCGGGTCGAAGATCGAGCCGACTGTGCCCCGACCGGTGAACCTTCAGGCCTTGAGGTCACGTCTTGAGCCTATCATGGGACGCTGTCGCCGCTGGCGGCGGCCCGTCCCCGGGGGCCGGCCGGTCGATGGGACCGGGGGACGCCGAAGGCTCCAAGGGATGCTGGTGTGACTGGCCATCCAGGCTCCTGGGGCACACGCACCCCTGTGTCATACTGGCATCCGTCGTGACGGCCGCCGATTTGGATAGCGCCGCGTCAGCCAAACGCGGTGGGGTGCTCGAGCGGCGCGCGGAGGGGCTGCCCCTGTGGTTACTGTGCGCGCCTGATCCAGTGTACGCCGTTGTCCACCTACCTGAGACAGGTGAAACGCGTAAGACGGCAGTCCTACTCCTGCCTACCTTCGGCTGGGACAACGACACCTCGTACCGGGCTCGACGCGTCTGGGCTACCGTGCTCGCCCAGGCCGGTTTCCCAACGCTACGCGTCGATCTGCCCGGAACTGAAGAGTCCGTCGGTTCGTCGGAGTCCGCCGGGCGGTTTCAGACATGGCGGGCCGCCGTGCAGGACGCGGCGCACTGGCTGAAGCATCTAGAGGGGGCGACGCGCATCGTCGCCGTGGGCATCGGGCTCGGCGGGCTCCTGGCCTATGACGCTGCTGCGTCGGATGCCCTGATCGATGATCTGATTCTCTGGGGCGTTCCAGCTCGCGGGCGAAGCTATGTGAGAGAGTTGCGTGCCTTCAGCGCGGTGGTGGCCGGAGCGATCGGGGATGCGGACTCGGAGCCGCCGAGCGACGACGTCCTGGACATCGGCGGGCATTCGATCAGCACCGAGACCGTTACTGAGATCGGCGCCATGCGGTTGGACGAACTGACGCTGCCGGATGCTGAGCATCGCCGTGTGCTGATGATCGAACGCGACGCCCACGGTATCGATGGCAAACTCCATGACCACCTGATCGCGCAGGGCGTCGAAGTAACGGTTGAGCGGTCTCAGACGGAGTACCGGGCGTTGATGGAAATCGCTGAATTCGACCTCGCGCCGATGGAGATGATCGCTCGATCCGTGGCCTGGCTGCGAGACACGCCGACACAGCCTCGCGCAGGCCAAGCAGCTGCTCGCCGCCCGCTACGAATCGCCGATGCCGTGACCTTCGAAGAAAACGGCAGCCTGATCCGAGAACGGTTGACGTCGCTCGAAACTCCGGACGGGCGCTTGTTCGGAATTATCGCTGAGCCTGTGGGCGAACCGGATCTGGGTACGTGTCTGCTCACCGTCAACGCCGGGGCGCTTCGGCGTACCGGACCGGCCCGACTGATGACGGCCATGAACAGACACGTGGCATCCCGCGGGATGCGGTCGGCCCGGTTCGACCGCGTCGGTCTGGGCGACTCGGACGGAAGGTATGTGACCCGGGCTGATCGGACCGCGGCGGATGAGGTTCGTGAAGTGGGCACGGTGGGTTTGTTCTTGGACCATCTGGAGGCCGAGGCACTGGGCCCTTCGTTCGCCGTAGCCGGAGTGTGCGGTGGGGCGTATTTCCCTTTGCGGGCGGCGCTGGTAGACCAACGGATCGGTCGAGCCGTGCTCGCGAACCTGGTCAACTTCAAATGGACGCCCGCTGATGCACGGGACGTGGCCACCGTGAACTCTGTGGCCGAACGTTCACAGCCGCCACGCTTCCTGCGGGTAAGAACTGCGGCCAGAGCGGTGGCGGTGGCGGCGGCAGCTCGCTCGGGCCCGCTTCCCTACCGGCTCGTATATCGCACGCAGCTACGCGACGCGGTCGCCACATTCAATGCTCTCCAAGAGCGGCAGATTCCCACAACGTGCGTGTTCTCGTCAGACGAACGGATGTTGTGCATCTTGGAACGCTCTGGGATGCTGAAGCGCATGTATCGCTGGCCGCTGGTTCGTCTGGGGCGGCTGCCCACCCGGGATCATGACCTGCGTTCACTGCGCATTCACCGGGAGGTGCTGGACTTGGTCGAAGCTGAGCTGTTCAGTTCGAACGAATCGCCGCTCTCCCCCGTCGCCTCGACCTGAACGCCCCGGTTGTCTAGGGGCGGCCGTCCGCTGCTCAGTGCTGCTCAGCACTCTTCCAGACACGGACGTACTTCACACGCATCGCGTCTGGATGGGCCACCGCGGGATTCCGCCTCGACGCCGTGTTCAACAGCACGATGTACATGGGAGCCGTCGGGATCCCGTGCGTCTGAACAGCCACCTCGACACCGTCGTAATACCAAGCCATGTAGTGCGGCTTCCAGACCGAGGCAACGGTGTGCCATCCAGGAGACAGGGCATGGTCACAGGAGAACAGGCCGGCTGTGACGTATTGGGCGCTGTGTACCGAGGCACACGGGAATCCGAAGATGGATTCGAACAGGTCATCCTCCCCGTCCTTGGGCCAATGTTGCCCGAGAGTGATGACAGCCGGCCAGTCATAGAACTTGTCGCCTGATCCAGGGAAATAGACTCGAGCCTGTAGCACCCCAAATCGATACTCGAATCCGCCGGACCCGCGTCCATCGGACGGGTTCGTCGAGACGAGCGCCGCCGTGTGCGGCTGCCGCCTCCCGCTGCAGGTCGACGGTTGTGACGTGAGCCGGAGGTGCATCGTGCCGTCTCCTGGGAAGGTGACGTTGTCCGAGTTGTAGCAAGCTGTCTCGTGGATGTTGACCGCTGGCGTGATGCCGGTGCCGAACCATCCTGGGCGCCAGAGCCCGGTATCCAGCGACCGCTGGTTGAATCGTGAGTTTAGGATCAGCTTCCACCGTCCGGCGATGCCTTCGGGTTGGGGGCCGTGCCGTGCCGGCGGCCTGGTCGGCGGGGTGGTGGTGGTGGTCTGTGTGCGAGTACGGTGGTGGTGCTGGAGCAGCACGAGGCCCACGCTGGCGGCGGCGAACAACAGAGCAGCTAAAACCACGCCCACTCCGAGCCGACGCGCGGTCTGACGCAGGGTGGATCTGCGCTCTCTCATTTCCGGCACAGCTCTATGGAAGCATGCTTGCCCGCCGGAACCACCCAGCCCCTCACCGCGGCACGGGCCGCCTTGGCAGGGCGCGCGTTCTCTTCTGGGAAGCTGCGCGCGCCCCGCGCAGCACGCCGGCCGCCTGCCACCAGCGCAGCGGGATCAACCCATACGCCGCTGCGGGGAGTCGCCCGTTCGGCGGCGCCCAGAGAACCCACTGCCTGAGAACCGTCGGCACGGACAGCGCCACATCCGGCAGGATGCTCTGCAGGCCGTAGCCCTCGATGTAACCTCGTCGGTAGACCAGCTTGCGTCCCTGCCTGGTTCGATGCCCGGCGGGAACCCTGAGCATCGGGTCGAACGCGATCGTCCAGGATGGATCGGCCGCGTGGACCCGCTGAGCCCACTCCTTGTCCTCGCACGCCAGCAGGTCTTCGTCAAACGGCACCTGTGCCCAGACCGAGCGCCTGACCGATGAGCTGTGGTTGGAGAATCCCCACCATAGAAGCTTCGGCGTCGGCCACTGGCTGACAAAGATGGGGCCAGTCAGGGCGCCGTGCCAGGGGCTCACGCTTTCGCCGTTGGTCGCGGCAACCCGACTATCGAGGTGAAGTTCGAGTACCCGCTCGAGATGTCTCTCATGCTGGAACGTGCAGTGGGAGCTGAGCGGGTGAAGTATCTCTCCGCCGGCCACTTCAAATCCCCGGTTCAGCGCCCGGCCGTAACTGAAATCCGACTTTCGCATCGTCACGAGCCTGTCCACGTATGGTGTCGCCAGGGCGACGGTCTCGTCCGTTGAACCGCTGTCCACCAGCACGATTTCCGCTGGGACGGTCTGGGACCGCACGCTCTGCAGTGTCGCTTCGATCGTGTCCGCGCTATTGAACGACCGGATCACGACAGAGACCGATGTCATGCATCACACACCGGTGTTCAAGCGGTAAATGGTTGTGGTCGCATTGTGGTATATCGGCACCGCGCCGAGGAACCCGCGTTGCAGATTCTCGGCCAACGCGTCGTAGCCGCGGGGGGTTCCCGTGAAATGGGCCGAGCGCGCCATGCTCTGGCTTGTCACCACGTATTTGATCGGGTGCTTGAGACTGTCCAGCCAGGATGCAATCGAGGTCGTATTGGCCTCGCTCAGGTGGGTCGAGCCGGTGTAGGGGTCGGCAGGAATGACCTTAAAGGTGAAGTCGGCATACGTGGCCGCCTCGCTTGTCGGGAAGGCGTCGGAGGGCAGGACGATCAGAGAGTGAGTCGGCAGATGGGCATAAAGCCACTCGCTGGCGGCCACCTCAGAAGTAGTGAAGCTGTAGTCATAGTCCATGCCGAGACGACCCTGAGTGCCCGCCACAAGCGTTCCGGCCACCGCCGCAGTCAGGAGCAGCCTTCCGAACAGACCGCGGAAGCGGGTGACGATCGTGCTAGCGATCAGCAGGGCCGACGCCGGCGCGGAGAAGAGGAAGGCACGGTAGATGGCCTCTCCGCCGTAGCTGCTGGTCAGCACGATCAGGACGGGTGAGAGGGCAAGTGTGATGGCAACCAGATGTGGGCCCGGGCGACGCAGGTTGATCGCCGTAACCAGAATCGCCGCGAACCACATCCCGTACATCACGAGCGTTGAGCAGCGCTGGGTCCACAACTCGGCGACCGAGCGCCCGGCGGAGCCGGTGATACCGCTGGCATTCCCCACCAGGTCACCGCCGAACTGGCTTAGGTATTCCGAGGCGATGAGGTGCCAATGCAGCGCCAGGAACCCACCGGCCAATACCGCCATCAGCAACACGACAGAGCGGGGACGCAGGATCGAGAACAGCGCAAACGCCGACACGGGGATGAGACCGATGTAGGGCGTCAGCTGGTGGGCGGTTACGAGTGTCCCGTACAGCAGTGCGAGCAGGCAGACCCCGACGATGCGAGTGCGCCGGCTGGTTGCCTGAACCGGCTGGAGGCCCGTCAGCAGCCACGATCGGGCGCGGGCTAGCCGGGCTGAGGCCGCGCCCTTGGCAACTAACCGCGCCGGCGCCGGCGCCGGCGACCGAAGCCGACGCGCAGGCGCAGCGCAGGCGCAGGCGACGCAACGCAGGCGCAGGCGCAGGCGAACGAAGCCAACGCGCAGGCACAGGCGAACGAAGCCAACGCAGAATGATCCATACGACGCCAAGCCACAGCAGGTAGGCGAACGCCTGTGGCGATAGGTAATCCTGACCGATCCAGGGTATGAAGCCTTCGTACAGGACGACGGAGAGCCAGACGATTCGGCGATCGTCGGTCAACTGCTTGAGCATGGCCACGACGAGCAGGGCACCACCGAATTCAAAAAACAGCGGAGCCCAGGCCGCAAACGAGACCGCCTTGACGCCGACGAGCGATGCGATCGCCGCCACTCCGGCAAACAGGGTGGGCCACTCGTTATAGATGTCGGTTGGGTTGACCGCATGCCCGTAGCGCTGGAACTCCGCTATGACCCCCAGATGCTTGTAGACCCACGGGTATTCCGGGGCGTGAAATACCAGCGGGTTAGCTGCGTAGATCATCACGAGCAGGACCGCCAGTAGCACTGACATCGCATGCTCCCGGATGGCACCGCGCATGAACTCGCCTACGATCGCCGCTATGAGCAGGCCGAACCCCAGGGGAATCCATGTGTTTGCCCCGAGAAGCAGTCCAGCCATGTGCAGGCCGGCCGGGCTCGCCCGGGCAATGCCGTAGATCCAGAAGCCAAGACCGGCCAGCGCCAGACCGGGCACGATCCAATCTCGCCGATTCCGGGACCACCCATCGGTTGGCTGGGACGTTACGGTCCGAGCAACCGCTGCAGCCGCTTGTTCGACAGTGCCGGTGGCGGCAAGCACCGGTTTCCTACCCTTCGTCACCGGCGTCGGATCATCGGGGTCAGAGCGCCACGGGAACGCAAGAGGCAAGAGGCAAGGCTTGCACAGGCCAGCACCACGAACGCCGCCATCGGGTGCCACGCCGGGATCCAGATCATGATCGCCGCGGTCAGCGCGAATAAGGCAAGGCTGACAACCAGCACCATGCTGGCCTGCGCCACGCGTGTGCCGGTGTCGATCCAGCTCATGACTCCGGCCCCGGTTGCGGCAGAGGCAAACAGCACCGCACCGATTAGCTTCAGCCAGTGAGCGGGAGCAACAGTCACCAGCACCACGCTGAGCACGACTGTCGCGGAACCCGCGTAGGCTGTGGCTAACGGGCGCTCCGAAGTCACGTGTTCACGTCCGTGGCGGGGTTCTCGGCGTCAGCGTTCCACCGGCGCTGAGTCCAGCAGGCCTTCGCGTAGGCGGCCGGCCCCTTCCACATTGCACGACGTTTGAGTCGCCAAAGCTGGGCCGAGTACTCCGAGCCGATTGGTGTCGGAGAGCGCCGCGCGGGCGTACGCATTGACCGCAGGCCGGGCGCCAGGATGCTCGCCAACCCAAGCACGTGCAAGGGGTTTCGCAGCGCCAGGGCTACGAGGGTGGCCGTGAACCCGACGCCATACCCATGGGTCTGGCGTTCGAGGGCATCCTGCGTTGCCCGATGCTTATGCCAAACGATGGCGGTCGGCTCGAGCACGATCGCCCGATTCCGCATGAGAAACTCGACGAACACGGCCGTCTCCTCGCCCGAGTGTGTCGCGGTTCCGGCGCCCAACCCCACGTCAAACCCACCGACGTCCCTGATTTCGGAGGCGCGGAATGCCATGTTGGCTCCAATGCCCAGCTCGTCGGTCTTGTAAAGCGAGTAGACCTGCTGGGTGCCGTCGGCCAGGTCGGTGCGCCTGATCTTGAAGAGTCCAGTTCGCTCGAAACGCCATGGTCGGTACGACCTCCCGGGCATCAAGCCGTAGAAGAGCTCAAAGCCGATCTGAGCGTCGCTCTCGAGCTCGTAGGGCACCACCAGCCCGGACACCACAGCCACGGCGGGGTCCTCCAAGAAACGCGCTACCAGCCCTCGCAGCCAGCCTCGGTCGACCTCTACGTCGTCATCGGTGAAGGCGATGATCTCGCCTGTGGCAGCGGCCAATCCCGCATTGCGAGCCGCAGACAGTCCCGGCCGCGGCGCACGAACCACCCGCACGCCGGGTAGGTCGAGTTGAGCTCGGTCACCCTGGTGATTGTCCACGGCGATCACTTCGAAGTCCGGATAGTCCAGGGCAGCGATGGACGCCAGCGCCGGCTCAAGCTGCTCAGGGCGAGTCATCGCCGTCGGGACGATCACGCTCACGGACGGCAGCGAAGCCTCGAGGGGCTCTGGCGGCGGCGCGGGCTGACCCCATCGGCTCGAAGCAACCGCCTCACTCAGGGCCTCGGCGCTCACGCGCCCTTCTGTCACGGCAAGCGTAAGGTCGCCGATCGGCGTGCCGCCCCGGCGCACGAGGATCCAGGCTGCCCTATAGGCGGCTCCATCGGACCGATGGCAATCGATGTCTGTGAACGGATCATCGATATCGATCTGGGCGATCCGGACGGGTGCTTGCTCGATGACTGTTGGAGCAGGGCGCGCATCCTCAAGCGCAGGGGAGATCGGACGCATCGACACAAACTCATCATAGCCTCGCGGGTGGGCATCTCCTGCCGAACAACCAACCGTGCCCGCGGCTCGGTGTGACCCGATTTGCCCCTCGGTCCGGGCCCTCTGATGGTGGTCGGCAACCTCCTCTTGCCGGGTCAGCTGATAGCTGCCGGTTTGCCGTCAACTGAACAACCGACATTTCCGTCTGGCAGCCACTACATTGCCTCCTGGCAACGCCCGACTTTCTCGATCACGGGCGCCAGACGGGTCAGCAGCGAATCAGACACTGGACGCCCCTTGCTTGGCCGGCTGAGAATGTCCGGAGGGGCTGGCCAGGGCCTTTGACTCCGCGGTTGGCTGGTTTACGCCGGGCAAACTACGACTCCGCCGTGTTTACGCGAACCATTCCCTCCGATGCCAGCGGCATTACGACGAGTGCCCTGGGGTTCGGCTGCGCGAGCCTGTTTGCCGAGCCTGACCCACGCGTGCGCCAGCGACTTCTGGACCAGGCCTATGACCTCGGGATCACGCACTTCGACGTGGCACCGATGTACGGAATGGGTCGAGCCGAACGCGAGCTCGGCCGGTTCGCAGCGACGCGTCGTGAGAACGTGGTCATAGTGACCAAGTTCGGGATTGACGTCACATTGACCGGCAGGCTCCTCGGGCGGGTTCAGCGGCCGGTTCGCCAGATTTTGGCCCGAGCCGGGGGGGCCAGGTCGCAATTGCGCGAACGGGCCGCGAACTCGTCGTCCGGAAGCCTCGGCCGGCTCCTCTATCGCGATGCCGGCTTCTCGATCGACGCCGCCGCCAGGTCGCTCCGGCACAGTCTCGAGGCACTGCGCACTGACTACGTTGATGTACTGCTCCTGCATGATCCTCCGGCGAGCCTTTCGTCCATCGATCATGTCTGCGAAGCCCTCGAGGAACTGAAGACCGCGGGCCGGATCCGTGCCTGGGGTCTGACCGGAAAGCCGGGCACCGTCAGTTCACTCGCGGCGAGGATTGGGACCCGGACGTTCGTCACACAGGTGCATGATGATGAGCTGACGGCCGGTGGCGAGACGGGTGACCACACGCGCCTGCGCAGAGATGTCGTCTATGGCGTCCTGAGCAGCGTCGTTCCGGCCATCGTCGCCCATGTCGGTGCTGACCAGGCACGCAGCAGGCGCTGGGCCGAGGCTGTGGGGGTCGACTGTGCCTCCACCGGTGCCGTTGCCTCGCTGTTGCTCGCGCGTGCCGTCCGACAACACCCCAAGAGTGTCGTGCTGTTTGGTAGCACCCGGCCCGCTCACCTCGGCGTCGCCGTCGAGGCGGTCAGCGGCCCTGATAGGCGGGACGCGCTTGATGCGTTCGAAGCGCTTCTGCGCACCGAGCTTCTGGGCGGGCCTCGCACATGATCATCGACGCCTCCGACCGCGCATTCGAGGATCCGCTCCGTGCGGATGTCGCCGTGGTTGGCGCTGGGCCGGCTGGCATCGTCGTCGCGCTCGAGCTGGAAGCCGCGGGATTCAGCGTTCTGCTGATTGAGAGCGGCGGGGTGGATGACGACCCACAGGCACAGGCGCTCGGCGACGCTGTCTTGGACAGCGGCGGCAAACATGCTCCGATGAGTCTGACCACCCGCCGTGGCGTGGGAGGAGCCTCGGCGGTGTGGGGAGGCCGGTGCGTGCCGTTCGACCCGGTTGACTTCGAGCACCGCGAGACGGTCGACGGTCGCTGGCCCATCACATATGAGGATGTCGTGCCAACCTTCGAGCGTGCGTCCGAGTGGTTCAAGTGCGGGCGTCCGGCATTCGATCAGGCCACCATGTCCCACCTACCGGCCGGAATCGTGCCGGGCTTCCGCGATGGCGACGTGCTGAGCTCGACGTTTGAACGCTGGTCATTGCCGACGAACTTCGGGAACGTGTACCGCCAGAAGCTGGCGGATTCCACCGGCGTGCGTGTCGTCACGGGATTGACCTGCACACAGGTTGTCCCTGACGAAGGCGGGGCGGCCGTCGCCAGCTTGGTGACCGTCGATCGACTGCGCCGTCAGGTCGCCGTGATTGCCGACCAGTACGTGATCGCCGCCGGAGGGCTCGAGACAACCCGCCTGTTACTCGCCTCGCCAGGGCCCGACGGCCGTGCGCTCGGAGATCACTCAGGTCACCTGGGCAGGTGGTACATGGCCCACGTAGAGGGGGTCGTGGCAAACATTCGGTTTGCCACACCGCCAGACCAAACCATCTACGGATATGAGAAGGACATCGACGGGGTCTGGGTCAGACGCCGCCTTTCCTTCTCGCGCGACACGCTCGTACGGCTCGGCCTGCCCAATATCGTCGCCTGGGTGACCAACCCCGATCCCGCAGATGCGAGCCACAGAAGCGGACCGCTGTCATTGGCCTATCTCGTGCTGGCCTCACCGTTGGGACGCTTCCTATCCCCCCCGGCGCAGCGGCTGGCTCTCACCGGTCACGAGGTACCTGGGGTTCCGTACGGACCGGTCGAGAGAAGCGGGGTCTTGGCGCACCTGGTCAACGTGTTGCGGCAGCCGGCGGCCACGGTCCGTTGGGCGCTGAGTTTCGGCGCCGGCCGTTTCCTGGTTCGCGGCAGAAAGGCTCCCGGGTTCTTCGTCCAACGGCCGAGCAACTGCTACCCGCTGATGTTTCATGGTGAGCACCTGCCCGCCTACGACAGCAGGGTCGTGATGGACGAGTCGACCGATCAGCTCGGGATGGGGCGGCTCCGGATCCAGATCCGGTTCACGGAGGAGGACGTGCAGGGCGTGGTCCGTGCGCACGAAGCCTTGGATCGGTTCCTCAGGGAGGAGGGAATCGGTCAGCTCGAATACCTGGGAGATGACGTGGCGGCGGCTGTCCGTCGGCGCATCGGCGGCGGTTTTCACCAAGCCGGCACGACCCGGATGTCTGCCGATCCGGCCGATGGCGTGGTCGACGGGAATCTCGCGGTCCACGGCTATAGCAACCTCTACGTCGCGAGCAGTTCGGTGTTCGTCACATCTGGTCAGGCCAACTCGACCTTCATGATCGTGGCTCTCGCCGTCCGCCTGGCTGATCGCCTCAGAACGAAGCTTGGCCGGATCAGCGCCGTTGAGACGGACTGAATCTCCGGCGGTGATGAGGTTGCGCCCGACCTGTGCACCGCCACGAGCGCGGACTCTGACCAACCCTGCGGGCGGGGTCGACCATGTCTGATACGAACGAGCGCCATCTCCGCGGATTGTTTGGACGCGACCTCGTCTACGCCGGGCTGTACGTGTCCCAGGCAGCCCTCGTGACGATCAGCACGCCGATCCTGACACGCATCATGCCGCATAGTCAGTACGGGACTGTGGCCGTCTGTATGACACTCGTACAGTTGCTCGTCGTCGTCTCGACGTGGCGCATGGATCTCGGGGTTCAGAAGGCATTTGCCGCCTCTGGTGAGCGCTCGAGCCGGGGAATTGTCACTATCGGGTTCGCCATTGCGCTGGCACTCTTTGTGTTGGAGACGGCGACCGGTCACTGGTGGGCCCCAGCCTTGAAGCTTGGCAGCTTCCATGGGGCCATCAAGTACACGCTGTTGTGGACGCTTCTGACCGCCGCGACGACACCGGCACTCGCGCTCCTACGCAGCCGCGACAAGCTCGGTGCATTTGCCGTGGTGGCTGTCGTCCAGACCTCCCTGGCCGAGGCCCTGAGTGTCGTTCTGGTGGTCGTCTTCCGGCACGGCGCAGGTAACTACGTCCTGGGCCAGACCATCGCCCAGGCCGTCGCACTTGTCCTGGCGCTGTACTTCGCGCGCCCCGCCCTGCCCCGTCTGGCCGACCTCGCCGTCATAGCGACCGCAATCGGGTTCGCCACAGTGCGTCTGCCCGACCTGTTGATCGGGTTTGTCAACAACAGCTCTGATCGGCTCATAGTCAACGCCGATCTGGGGCACTATGAGCTGGCCCGGTATGCGATAGCGGGAAACACGGCGGCCTTCGTGATCGCGATCCTGACCAACATCAGTCAGAGTTGGATGCCGCGAGCGATGTCCATAGCCGACCTGTCCGAGCTTCGTGAAATCGTGCTGCGCGCCCGTGACCGCCTGCTGCTGCTGACGATCCCGCTGGTCTTGGCTCTCTGCGCGGGCGCTGCGATCCTGCTGCGAATCTGGGCGCCGGCCAGCTATCGACCGGATGGCCTTCAGCCGATCGTTGCCGTCTACGCGTTCCTGGCCTTTCCGATAGTCGGTGACATATCCCTCTGGCAGATGACCACTCGCCTGAAGCGGGCGCTGTCGCTCCCGCTCATATCAGCCGCCACGGCGACCATCAATGTGATGTTGAATCTCGCGCTCGTGCCCGTCATCGGCCTGACTGGCTCGGTGCTGGCGACGCTGGTGGCCACCAGCGGGGAATACGTACTGCTGCGGCGGCGGTTACCCAGAGAGATGAGACTGAACCGACCCAACTCCCGGCTGATCGGAGACGTGGCCCTCACCTGTGTAGTCGGAATGGGGATCTGTCTGCTGCCCTCGTCCCTGCCCTTCCTCGGGCTCCGACTGGTCGTGGCGGCAGGGGCGGGATTCACCGCGCTCAGCGTGCTGGCGTCGCTCTCCGGCTATGGAAAGGCTCTTGCCGGTTGGGTGGATCCGTGGATCTCGACGCGCGTGATGACCGCCGCGGCGGACTGACCCGGAGCACCGGGGCGAGCTCGGACAGCTCGGACAGCTCGGACAGGTCGGACAGCTCGCTCGGGCAGCCCCGGTCCGTCACCGAGCAGGTGTGGAGCACGGACGGTCGGTCGGCGCTTGACCCGTGTCTACGGGCGCCGGGCCATGCGCTCGCGAAGATAGGCGCCCGGGCCCTGCAGCATGCCCCGCAGCTTCGCGCGCGTGAGGCCCTGGGGCAAGCTCGACTTGATCTCGGGCTCTTCGGGCTCGGAGCTGGCCATGTGGCGTACGCCGTAGGGCACGAGGCGGAGCAGTTCCGGTATCACCCGCGGATTGTTGATTGCCAACGCTGTGTAAAAAGCCGTGATGCCGATCCCGTAACCCCGGATCTGCGAATACAGCCCGTCTAGGTCGCGCCGGTGATAGTGGCGGGTGAGCGCGGTGGGGATGTACAGGACGGTGCCCTGGCGTCTGAGGATGTCCGTGAATACCGCCATGTCCTCGCCACCGCACGTCCGGGTGCCCGGACCGAGAGCGGGATCGAAACCACCCACCGCTCGAATCGACTCTGTGCGGAATACGCAGTTGCCACTGACGCCGAAGGTTGGCTGCGGGTAGAGAGGGTTGAAGCTGCCGCGCGTGGCCGGTGAGAACTCGGTGCGCCGGAACCCGCGCCCGGTGTGACCACCGAGTTCCTCAAACCAGGCCTGGGCATCGGTCTCCAGCTCTCCGGGAACCACGATGCCGGATACCGCGTCGACGGCGTTGTCGGCCTCCAGCGTGCGGGTGAGCTCGCTGAGCCAGAGTGGATCGGCCACCTCGTCGTCGTCGATCATCGCGACAAAGTCGTCGAGGTCCTCCTGGGCCAGTGCTCTGTTGCGTGCGCGTGAGGCACCGGCCACGGGCTCGAGCAGGTATTTGACCGACAACCGACCCTCGAACGAGGACACGACCTGGCGGGTGGCCTCGGTCCGTGGCGCATTGTCCACGACCCACACGGTGAACCGCGGGTGGTCCTGCTGCACCAGTCCCTCCAAACACCGAGCGAGGTCGTCCGGACGTTCGTGCGTGCCCACGACGACCGAGACCGGTCGGGCCACGGCCAGATAGCGTGCATGTTCGCCGGCGAAGGAGGTGGGACCGGTGGCCAGGGGGAGGGGCGGCTCTCCGTCGAGCGAGGTTCCGCGGGCTGCTGCCTCGGCCGCCCAGCTTCTGCGCAGAACACCCGCCAAGCGGTTGGGCGTGCACAGCGTCTCGGAGTCGACCCGCTCGATGCCGAGCGGCTCCCCCGAGAGGCGAACCACGAGCCAGGCATGATTGGCGATCTCTCCAGCCGCGACCAGATCCGGGAATGACGGGAAGGGCTCGCTCAGGTCCAGGTCCAGGACGGTGATGGGCGTGTGACCCGATGTGCCGCGGGAGCCCGCCTCGGGGGAGGAAGCTTCGCCGGCTACCGCGGAGCGCTCCGGGGCAGACTTGAGCAGCGTGCTGTCTCGGCTGCGCCGCTGCACCTGCCGCAGGCGTGAGGCATCTAGTCCATACGCTGCGCCTGTCACAGTAAGTCCGGCCAAGATCGCCGCAGCCTGGGTGAAGCCATCCGCTTGACCTCGCAGACCTGACCCGACACCCCGTAGCATTCCTGCCGGCAGCGTGCGCGTCGCGTAGTGTCGCTCCGACGAAAGTGACTCGGTGGACCGGGTGCGCGCGCTCATCCGAGCCTTACCCCGGCCCTCGTTGCGGCATCGTGCCACGAAGTATCGCCAGGTCTCGCGCTCACGAGTCACACGATGCTGCACGCCGGCGTTCGGCACGTAAAGCCACTGGCGATCCGGCCAGCGCTCGAGCGCCCGTATGCAGAGCTCGGTTTCCTCCGGCTCGGACACGGCTCCCTGTTTGCCGAAGTCCGGCAGGAACCCGCCGAGCTGGTCAAAGACGTCCCGACGCACCGCCATGTTTGCCGCGATCACGTTGCGGACGGCGGTCGTACGCTCGGGGAGCCCGCGGTACGTGCATCCCACCACCCAGTCGAATTCCGCAGGGAACCAGCGCGGGCGCTGGCTCTGCCACAGCGGGCGGATCGAGCCACCGCCGCCGAGGACGTGCTCTCCGGTCAGCGCCGGCATGAGTTTGGCCAGCCAGTCCGGATCGGCAATGCAGTCGTCGTCGATGAACGCCACCCAGTCCCCCGAGGCTGCGGCGACGCCCGAATTGCGTGCGCCGCCTGCGCCGGCATGTCGCGTGTTGGCGACGGCGGTCAACTCGGGGAAGTTCTGCCCGATCTGCCGGAGTAGGTCATCGTTGCGATCAACCGCCACGATGACCTCGAACGGTCTCAGTATCTGAGCGTCAAGCGATTCAATAGCCCGGCCCAGATCGGCGTAGCGTTCTTCCGAGTAGGTGGCGACAACCACGGAAACACGGATGGGGTCGCTTTCAATGAGCCTGGACACCTGTCTGAATCTACCCGAAAACGCGGCGGACCCGGGCTGGCTGGCCCGGGTCCGCTTGCGGTTGGTCGGTTGGCTGTTACTGCCAGACTCGCACGTACTGAACCTGCATCGAATCGGCCACGTTGTTGGTGTAACCGGTGGAATCGACAGTGTTGTCCAGAACAAGGTACATGGGGGCTGAGGTGACTCCCAGGGTTACGGTACCGACGTCCTTACCATCGTAATAGTAGGTGACCGAGCCCGGCTGCCAATTGGCGCCAAACGTGTGCCAGCCTGGGGTGATCGCGCCGGTGTTCAGGCAGACATGCGGAGCGCCCAGCGGATCATGGAAGGTGGAGCAGACCTGGTTACCCATCGACTCCAGGATGTCGTTCTCACCGTCGGTCGGCCATGACTGACCGTTGGACCAGAAGGCGGGCCAGTTGGCTACGCCGGTGCCGTCGGCGGGAAGGTAGATGCGAGCCTCCGCGACGCCGTACTTGTACTGGAAGCCTCCGCTGGTGCGCCCGGTGGGGTTGGTGGTGACGACAGAGCCGGTCCACGGCTCAGTCACGCCCTTGCAGGTCGATGCCGTATGAGTGACGTTGAGGTGCATGGTCCCGTCGCCGGGAAAGCTGACATTGCTTGGGCTGTAGCAGGCGGTCTCCATGGTGTTGATCGGGCCGCTGGTACCGCTGCTGTTGAACCAGCCGTTCTGCCAGACCGAGCCGCCGAGCGAGGGCTGATTGAACTCGGAGTCGAGCACCATGTTCCACGATCCCGGGACGCCCGTGGGCTGTGGTGTACCGGTGGTTGGGGTGGTTGTGGTGGTCGTCGTAGTCGGCGTCGTGGTGGTCGTCGTCGTCGGCGTCGTGGTGGTTGTTGTGGTGGTCGTCGGCGTCGTCGTCGTGGTGGTGGGCGTCGGCCTCGGGTGCCGCCTTCTGTGCCTACTCGACAGGATGTGCTTCCGCCTCGCCTCGACTGAACGATGCTCGGCATGCTTCCGCGTCGCCCCGACGAAGGCATGAGCGGCACGGCCGGGCTCGAGGGTCGTCCTGGCTGAGGCTTGGGTGACTCCGGCGGCGCCACCGACAGCGACGGCAAGGGCCACGGCTGCCGCTCGTAGGGGGGGAGACTTGGGAAGCATTGGGGGGGAACCTTTCGGGAAGAGGAGGGCGTCCGGCGGTCCCGCGTTTCCGCGGTGCTCCTCTCATCGGTTGGCCTCAGGTCCCCCGCTAGCGGCCCTCCGGGATCTGGACACATGGTCGAACGCCTCGCACGGCCCCTCAACGACCCCTCAACGACCCCTCAACGACCGCCCAGCGCATTGCAGACCGGCGCAGAGTCCGCCGTCGGCTCTGGCAGCGGGGCGGATCCGACAGCACCTGGTCACACCCGGCTGCGGGTGCTGGCTTTGTATCCTCGGGACGGTGTCGCAGCTACCAGTTGGACGGTTCCGCCGCTTGGGCGCTCGCCTCGGCGTGACCCTCGCGGTCGCCGCATGTGCGGGAGTGGTGTCGTCAGCCCTCGCCACCCCCGTTCGCGCTCGGAGCACGGCACGCGCCCGCATCAGTGCCAAGAGCACGCCGACGCGCAGCCGCTCGCACGGACGCCTCCCGCCGCAATCCACGCCGCTTGGGGTCCCGGGCAAATGGACGCTGATCGTCGACTCGGAATTCACCGGAACCAAGCTCGATCGGCAGATCTGGCGCCCCGAGTGGTTCAGCACCGGTCCGGCTGGAACCACTGGGCCGATCAACATCCACGAGCTCGCCTGTTACAAGCCAGGGAACGGCAGGCTGCCCGGCAACAACTCTCTGGAGCTGAGCCTCACGGCAGCCGCATCTCGCTGTGACGGCCGCCGCCAGCCCTACACCGGGGCGCTGATTTCGAGCAACCCCCACGACGGGCGTGCCTCGGGAGGCTTCGCGTTCACCTACGGGTTGGTTCAGGTGAGGCTATTCGTCCCGGCGTCGGATGGCCACATTCTCAACTGGCCGGCGGTGATGACGCTCGGGCAACACTGGCCCGAGGATGGCGAGGACGACATCCTCGAGGGCTTCGCCGGGACGATCTGTCACCGGTTCCATAGCCTGAAGAGCGTCGCGGTGGGCGTGGGTAGCTGTCTTCCGGGAGGGCACGGCGGCTGGTATACGGTCGCCGCCGATTTGGAGCCGGGCTCGGTGACCTGGTACTACAACGGCGCACGTGTGGGCTGGACGAACGAGGTGACGGGCAAGCCGATGTATGTCGCGATCGTCTACACCGCCTCGACCTTGGAGCATCAGTTGGCGGCCCCAGCCACCCTGCGGGTGGCCTACGTGCGCGTGTGGCAGCACCCTGGCGCGATCGCCAGCGGCCTGGACCGCTCGCAATTCTGAGCCTGACGGGTTCCGGCGACCGCTACTGCGTCCGCCGCTAGGTCAGGCCGGCGCGGTGCTCCGCCCGAGCCCGCGCCACCGCCGGGGAGGGCACCACGACGACCGGCAGATCGGCGTGCTGGAGCAGGGCGTGGGAGACGCTGCCCAGCATCAGTGACTTGATGCCGGTGAAACCGCGGCTGCCGCATACCACGGCGCCGGCCCCGACCTCGCCGCGCTTGGCTGAGGATGGCGTCGGCGACGTCGTCTCGACCACGGCCGTGCGCGTCGCTCGGCGGCGAGCCCGGCCTCCCGGGCGAGGGCGCTGCCCGCCTGCGCCTTGTCAGCCGCTGCCTTCTGCGCTGTCCTGGTCGATCTGCTCGATAGTCGACGACCACGCCAACCCCGCCGCCGACCCGCGCCATCGTGTCGATGAACCGCTGCCAGACGTGTCAGCACCGTCGTCGGCTCGCCGGGAAACAGCCGGGCGGCCTGCTCGATCGCGGCCTTGGCGTCGTCGGAACCGTCGTAGGCAATCAGGATCATCGCATCCTCCTCTAAGTGACGAGCTTGCGGTCGAGCGCGTAGCGCACGAGCTCGGCGCGGTCGCTCAGGCCGAGCTTCTGCTGGATGTGGGCCCGGTGGGTCTCCACGGTGCGGACGGACAGGAACAGCTCCTCCGCCACCTGCGAGTTGGTGTAACCCAGGGCGATCAGGCGCAGGATCTCGAGCTCGCGCTCGGACAGCCCGTCCGGCGGCCCGGGAGGAGGTTCGGCGGCGAGCTTGGCGCCCAGACGGGGGTTCAGGTAGCGCTCCCCGGCCACGGCCGCGCGGATGGCCTCGACCAACTCAGCGTCGGCCGACTCCTTGAGCACGTAGCCGAGCACGCCGGCGCCCAGCGCGCTGCGCGCGTATGCGGGCTCGTTCTGCATGGTCAGCACGACGATCTGGGTGTCGGGGAACTCCTCGCGCAGTTTCGGGATCGCCTCGATGCTCGACTCGCCCGGCATGTTGAGATCGAGGACCAGCACGTCCGGGTGATGCCCGCGCATGTAGCGCCGGGCGGAATCAACGTCCTGGGCCTCGGCCACCACCTCGAAGCCGTCTTCGCTGTCGAGCAACTGCTTGAGGCCACGTCGCACGATGGCATGGTCATCGGCGATGACGATCTTGATCGGGTCGCTCATGAGCCTCCAACTTACCGGCGGCGGGGAGGGGGCGGCAATGTGGTCAAGCCGAGGGCCGACGGCGGTCGTGGCTCAGCTCATTGCGGGAAACTACTGACTTGGCGAACGCTCGGGTGACTTAGTGAGTTCGCCACGCGCGTGCACCATTCGCTGCGGCACTGGCCTCGACGGGCGCAATACTCATGGACATGCCGGCCAGACAGGGAACAGGGCAGCTGCCGTTTCGACTCGATCTACCGCCACGGCTACGCTGCGCGTCGGCAGCGGCCGTGCCCCGCGTGCGGATCGGTGATCCGGCCTTCAACGCGGAGCGCACCGTCGCGCTGGCGCGGCGGCCCACGAGCAGGACGTCGCCGCTGGTCGTCTTCCCGGAGCTCGGCCTGACCGCCTACACGAGCGACGACCTGTTCCACCAGGACGCGCTGCTCGACGCCACGCTCGAGGCGATCGAGCAGGTCCGCATCGGCAAGCGAGCAGCTGACGCCCGTGATCGTGGTCGGGGCGCCGCTGCGCACCGAGCAGGGCCTGTTCAACGCCGCGGTCGTGATCCACCGGGGCCGCGATCCTCGGCGCGATGCCCAAGAGCTACCTGCCCGGAGTACCGCGAGTTCTACGAGAAGCGCCAGTTCCGCGCCGCGCGCGACCTGCTCAGCCCGCCAGATCGACATCAACGGCGTGGTCGTGCCCGTTCGGCAACGACCTGCTGTTCAGCGCCACCGACGTGCCCGACTTCACCCTGCACGTCGAGATCTGCGAGGACGTCTGGGCGCCGATCCCGCCGAGCACCTACGGCGCGCTGGCCGGCGCGACGGTGCTCGCCAACCTCTCGGCCAGCAACATCACCGTCGGCAAGTCCGAGTACCGCCACGTGCTCTGCGCCGGGCACTCGGCCCGCACGATCAGCGCCTACATCTACACGGCGGCCGGCCGGGGCGAGTCGACGACCGACATGGCCTGGGACGGCCAGGCGATGATCTACGAGAACGGCGACTGCCTGGCCGAGGCCGAGCGCTACCCGCTCGACGACCAGCTGATCATCGCCGACGTCGACCTCGACCGGCTGGCCTCCGACCGGGCCGAGCAGAGCTCGTGGGGCGACTCGATCCACGACCTACCGCGACCGGCTGCGCCAGCTGCGCCGCGTCGAGTTCGAGCTCGCGTCCGCCGACGGCGGACGATCCGCGCCGACCTGCGAGATCCCGCGCTTTCCGTACGTGCCGAGCGATCCCGCGCTCGCGCCACGACCGCTGCGAAGAGGTCTACATGATCCAGGTCAGCGGGCTGCAGACGCGGCTCGAGGCGACCGGCATCGAGAAGCTCGTGATCGGCGTCTCCGGCGGCCTCGACTCGACCCACGCGCTGATCGTGGCGGCGCGCGCGCTCGACCGGCTGGAGCTGCCTCGCACCAACGTGCTCGCCTACACGATGCCCGGGTTCGGCACCAGCGACCGCACGCTGCAGAGCGCGCGCGAGCTGATGCGGGCGCTCGGCGTGACCGCCAACGAGCTGGACATCCGCCCGGCCTCCCAGACGATGCTCGAGTCGCTCGGGCATCCGGCCGCCGGCGGCGAGCGCCGTCTACGACATCACCTACGAGAACGTCCAGGCCGGCGAGCGCACCTCGCACCTGTTCCGCCTGGCCAACTTCCACGACGCGCTGGTGCTCGGCACCGGCGACCTCAGCGAGCTGGCGCTCGGCTGGAGCACCTACGGGGTCGGGGACCAGATGTCGCATTACAACGTCAACGCCTCGGTGCCCAAGACGCTGATTCAGTTCCTGCTGCGCTGGGCAGTTGACACCGACGAGTTCGGGCCCGAGGCAGGCCGCGTGCTCGCCGCGGTGCTCGACACCGCGATCTCTCCCGAGCTGATTCCGGCCGGCGGCGATGCCAGCGCCGAATGCACCCCATCAGAACAGCGAGCACACCGTCGGCCCCTACGAGCTTCAGGACTTCTTTCTGTATCACGTGCTGCGCTTCGGCAATCGGCCCAGCAAGGTCGCCTGGCTCGCCCACCAGGCCTGGGGCGACCGCGACCGCGGCGCCTGGCCGGACCTGATCCCGCCCGAGCGCCGCAACGAGTACAGCCTCGAGCAGATCGAAAGGTGGCTGCGGGTGTTCCTCCACCGCTTCTTCCAGACCAGCCAGTTCAAGCGCTCGGCGATTCCCAACGCGCCCAAGGTCGGCTCCGGCGGCTCGCTCTCACCGCGCGGCGACTGGCGCGCGCCGAGTGACGGCAACGCCACGACCTGGCTCGCCGAGCTCGACCAGGGGACTGACGATGAGCGCTGACCCGGTCGCCGCGCGCCGCCGAGAAGATGCGCGCGGCGGGTCAGAGCGAGGCGGCGATCCGGCAGTTCACGTTCGCCCTGGAGCGCGTGCAGAGCGGCGACGCAGACGATGATCCCGAGCTCCGAGCTCGAGCCGGCGCCCGACGTGCCGCAGCTCGAGGAGCTGCCCGACGTCGATCCCGCCGCGGTGCTCGAACGCCTCGCCGTGATCAAGCTCAACGGCGGTCTCGCCACCTCGATGGGGCTGCAGCAGCCCAAGTCGCTGCTCGAGGCCCGCGACGGCAAGACCTTCCTGGAGATCATCGTCGGCCAGACGCTCGCCCTGCGCCGCCGCCACGGCGTGCGGCTGCCGCTGATCCTGATGAACAGCGAGGCCACGCGCGAGCCGACGCTGGCGGCGCTGGCACGCTTCCCGGAGCTCGCCACCCCGGAGATCGCCCAGGACTTCCTGCAGAGCATGGTGCCGAAGCTCGATGCTGAGACGCTGCTGCCGGCCCGCTGGCCGGCAGCTCCCGAGCTCGAATGGTGTCCGCCCGGGCACGGGGACGTCTACGCGTCGCTGGTCGGCTCGGGGCTGCTCGACGCGCTGCGGCGAGCACGGCTTCCGCTACGTGATGGTCTCCAACTCGGACAACCTGGGTGCCGGGGTCGATCCCCGGATCGCCGGGCACATGGTGCGCGAGCGGCATCCCGTTCCTGATGGAGGTCGTGCTCGGCACCGCCGCCGACCGCAAGGGCGGCCACATCGCCCGGCGGCTGAGCGATGGCCAGCTGATCCTGCGCGAGACCGCGCAGACGCCGCCCGAGGATGAGGAGTCGTTCCGCGACTACCGGCGCTGGCGCTACTACAACACCAACTCGCTGTGGATCGATCTCGAGGCGATCGCCGAGCGCTTCGCCGACGGCGGCGCGCTCGAGCTGCCGGTGATCGTCAACCGCAAGACCGTGGACCCGCGCGACAAGAGCTCGACCCCCGTGCTGCAGCTGGAGAGCGCGATGGGCGCCGCGATCGGCAGCTTCCCCGGCGCCGGCCTGCTGCAGGTGCCGCGCACCCGGTTCGTGCCGGTGAAGACGACCGACGACCTGCTGCTGCTGCGCTCCGACGCCTATCGCCTAGGCGACGAGTTCCGCGTCGAGCTAGCGGCCGGGGCCGACGGGCGCCAGCCGTTCGTCGCGCTCGACAAGCAGTACTTCGGGATGATCGACGACTTCGAAGCGCGGCTGCCGGCGGGACCGCCGTCGCTGCGGGAGGCCGAGCGGTTGGTCGTCAACGGCGACGTCAGCTTCGGCGCCGGCGTGGTGGTGCGCGGCGAGGTCGAGCATCGATGCCCCGCCGGAGGGCCTGCGCATCGACGACGGCACCGTGCTGACCGGCGACTGACCGTGCCCGGGGTCGAGATCGAGCGCAAGTGGCTGGTGACGCAGGCGCCGGCGCAGGCGCTGGCCGCCCCGTCCGAGCGCATCGAGCAGGGCTATCTGACGATCGGCTCCCAGGGCGCCGAGACGCGGGTGCGCCGCCGCGGACGAGCGTCGCTTTCTCACCGTCAAGTCCGGCGCGGGCCTGGTTCGCGGTGAGCACGAGATCGAGCTCACCGAGAGTCAGTTCGACGCGCTGTGGCCCGCCACCGAGGGTGCCCGCCTGCGTCAAGCGGCGACACAGTGCTGGACGCGCCGGACGGTCACCTGATCGAACTCGACGTCTACGCAGGCGCGCTGGACGGGCTGATCGTCGCCGAGGTCGAGTTCGACGACCCGTGGGGCGCGACGTCATTCATCGCTCCGTCCTGGTTCGGCCGGAGGTCACCGATGACCCCGGCTACAAGAATCAGCGCTTGGCCGTGGAGGGCCGGCCGGCCCCGAAGTCGCCGTGAAGCTCGTTGTGTGACCGCACCCCCCTCATCCAGGCGGGCGTCGACTCGACCAGCGTGACGCCGCCGCGGCCGGTCACGCGGCCCCGGCGGGCGACGGTCCCGACGGTCTGAGTGCCCCGCCGCGTCCAGGCCACGCCCACGGGTGCCGTCCGGTCCAGCCAGTCCCAGGTGAGGCCGTTGATGACGCCGGTGGCCGCCAGATTGTGTCGCCGCTGGAAGGAGCGCACGGCGCTCTGGGTGGCCGGCCCGAACTGGCCGTCCACGCTGATCCGGTACCCGGCGCCGTAGAGGTGTTCCTGGGCCCAGATGACCAGGTCGCCCTTGTTGCCGCGGAAGACGCTGGCCGGCGTACGGTTCAGGCTGTAGGTGACCAGCAGCGGGGCCCTTCCGGGTGATGGCGCCCCAGTAGGAGAGCGGCGCGGACTGCCAGTCCCACCAGCTGACTCCGGAGGCTCCGTAGGTGGTAGGCGAGCTGGTTGAACTGCTCGATCGTGCTCAGGGACATCCCGCGGCCGCTGTTCCACAGCTGGCCCAGCGGGAAGATCGGCCGCCGGTAGATCTCGTTGTACTCGTAGGTGACGGCGTACATGCTGGCCACCGACGTGCCGATGTCCGCCCAGTACATCTGCGGCAGGTTGTACTGGGCACCGTCCGGGCCGAGGAAGATCGAGTAGGGGAAGGTCAGGTGGTAGCCGACGTAGGGGAAGCTCGGCCAGTCCGACGGGGAAGCGCGCGCCGATCAGCCTGGCGCAGCCGCGTGATGTAGGTCTGGGCGGCCGCGTAGCGGCCCTGGTACTCGGACTCGGCGTCGATGACCAGGCAGTCGGCGCCGTCGCGGATCGCCCGGGCTCCCAGGTCGGCCTCGATCACAGGGCTGGACCCCGTACACGTACTGCCAGGCGCACACCTTGATGCCCGCCTCGTGCAGATCGGTGACCAGCGACCGGGAGAACTGGGGCCAGTAGCCAGCGCCGTCGCTGCTCTTGACGTAGAGCGCGCCGATCCCGTACCGCTTGGCCTGCGCGATGATCGCGGCGACGTTGCTGCCGTCGGTGGAGGACAGCTGCCAGATCCACATGGCCCGCCCCCGGAACGGGTTCGTCTTCGGCACCGCGATCGTTGAGGGAGCCGGCGTGCTGGTCGGGCACGGAGGGGTCACGGTGACGGTGGTGGTACCGGGCGTGGTGACGGTCGCCGTGGTCGGCACGGTCGTGGTGACCGGGGTGGTGACCGGCGTGGTGGTCGTCGCCGTGCTGGTGACGGTGCCCGTGGTAACCGTGGCCGTGGCGACGGTCTGAGTCGTCTGGGCCAGGGTGACGGTGGCCGTGGTGGGCACCGTGGTCGTCACGGCGGGTCCGGGCGTGGTCGACGCGGTGCCGACCGAGCCGCTGCACGGCGTGGTGAGGGTCACGGACGAGCCGCTGGTCGAGGTGGACGACCCGGTCGCCACGGTCGTGGGCGGACCGAGGCCACCGCCCCCGTCGCCGCTGTTGGCCAGGGCAACCGCCGCGGCCGGCCCCAGGGCAGCGGCCAGTACGGCCGCCACAACCAGCCTGGACCACGCTTGCCTCACAGCTGTTCGAAACCCGTCTTGTCGCATGGAGTTGCGGAGGAGTCCGGGAAACCCCGTACGGACCATCCCGGCCCCTGGTTTATCGCAGATCGAGCCAGTCGACGCTGCAGGTTCCATCCCAAGCAGCGGCGTAAACATGGCGGCCCGGTGTCCCCACAGGGACCCGGGCCGCTCTAATCATCGGCCGCTTGAGCCAACTACTTGATGGATGTCACGTCAACGGCGATCCGTGCGGACTCGACGGTTTGTCCGCGACCCGCTAGACCATGGCGGGCGTGCGGAGATTCCTGAACCGGCTGATGCCGCCCACCCCCCTCGCGCGCCGACTGGCCCTGCAGTCTCTGCTCTTCGCGACGGCGCAGGGCGCCTTTCTCACCGGCAGTGCCGTGTTCTTCACAGAGGTCGTCGGCCTGAGTGCCTCCAAGGTGGGCCTGGGGCTGACCATCGCCGGGGTCGTCTCGTTCTGTGTCGCCTACCCGGCCGGCAAGCTGGTGGACCGGGCTGGGCCCAAGAAGGTGTGGGCTGTCGGCACGGCGGCGAGTGCCGTCGCCTTCGCCTTCTGGCCGTGGATGCGCGGGTTCGCCGAATATGTGGTGCTCGCCATCACCTTCGAGATCGTGCAGAACGCCGGCGGCGCCGGTTACAACGCCTACATCCTGGACGTACTTCCGCCCGAAACCCGGGTTGAGATCCAGGCCCATCTCTACTCCGCGCTCAACCTCGGCTTCACCCTCGGAGCGCTGATCAGCGGCGTCGCCCTGGCCTTCCACGACGTGGACGTGATCCGCTGGATTCCGATGCTGTCGGTCGCGGTCGGCATCGGCAACGCGTTCGCCATCACGCGGCTGCCCAAGGCGCCGCACGACCTCCGTGTCGCCGCGCGCGAACACAAGCGCGAGGTCCTCGCGCGAACGCCCAAGCCGATCCGGAACCGCGGGTGGATCGGCACGTCGTTCTTCACGGGGCTGCTCTACACCAATCAGGTGCTGCTGACGGTGGTGATCCCGCTGTGGCTGGTGCGGCGGACCGACGCTCCCCACTGGCTGCTGGCCTGGCTGTTCGGAACCAACACCGTGCTCTGCGTGGTGCTTCCGACCTTCACCTCGCGCGGTGTGCGCACCGTGCAGGACGCGCTGCGCCGCGCGATGTACTCGAGCGGATTCTTCGTTCTGGCCTGCCTGATCACCCTGTTCAGCCATTCGACCGCAGGGCTGCTCACCGCCCTGCTGGTGTGGCTCGGCCACGTCGCCGTCACCGGGGCCGAGCTGGCCATCGGCTCCGGCAACTGGGCCTTCGAGTCCCAACTCATGGATCCGCAGCGCCGCGGCGAGTACGGGGGCCTGTCCGAGGTCGCCCGGGCCATCGGCAGCTTCTGGGCGCCGGCGGCCTACACCTTCTTCGTGATGCACTGGGGCTCGACCGGCTGGCTGGTGATCGCCGCCATCGTCGGGGTGGGCAGCCTGGGCCTGCGCCCGTCGGCCCGCGCGGCCGCCCGGTTTGCCGCGCGGAACTTCGAGCCCCAGCCGGACCCGCCACTCCAGCCCGACTAGCCACTCCCGCCCGGCCGGCGACCACCGCCCGCCCGGCTACTTGATGAACAGGATCTCGGCGTACTTCGGCAGCGGCCAGAGGTCGTCGGCCACCACCTTCTCGAGCTGGTCGGCGACGTCGCGCACCGCGCCCATCGCCGGGAACACCGACGTCGTGCATGTACTTGGCGTAGACCAGGATGTCTTCATCCCCGGGATGGTTCTCCTTGAGGTTGACGTTCTCGAGCGCGCGGATCGCGTCCAGGAACGAGGAGATCAGCTCGCTCGTCTCGTTGGCCAGCTCCGGCTCCTCGGCGTCCGAGCAGCTCCGCCTTGTAGCGCACGGCCGCCGGCAGGAGCATCGTGCGCGCGATCGACGCCGCCGTCTCGCGCCTCGATGTTGAGCTTGGTCACGTACTGCTCGAGGAACACCTCGTAGCGCGCGTGCAGCTCGCGCTCGCTCAGCACCCCGTAGTTGGAGAAGGCCGTGACCGTGTCATCGCTGATCAGGTAGGGCAGCGCGTCCGGCGTCGAGGGCAGGTTGAGCAGACCGCGGCGCTCGGCCTCGGCATGCCACTCCTCCGAGTAGCCGTCGCCGCCGAAGACCACCTGCTTGTTCGCCGAGTAGCTCCGCTGCATGATCGGCCGCAGGCGTCCTCGAGCGACTTGCCCTGGTTGAGCCCGTTCTCGAGCTCCTCGGAGAGGTAGTCGATGGCCTCGGCCACGATCGTGTTCAGCACGGTGTTGGGCAGGCCCAGCGACTGGCTCGAGCCGAGCGCGCGGAACTCGAACTTGTTGCCGGTGAAGGCGAACGGGCTGGTGCGGTTGCGGTCGCCGCCGTGCAGCGGCAGCGGCGGCAGCACCGGCGTGCCCAGGCCGAGGAAGGACTCCGGCGTGGACTGGCCGGCGGCGCCGGCGGCGATCGCCTCGAACAGCTTCTCGAGCTCGCTGCCCAGGAAGATCGAGATGATCGCCGGAGGCGCCTCGTTGGCGCCCAGGCGGTGGTCCTGCCCGGGGGAGGCGATCGAGGCTCGCAGCAGACCCTGGTGCTTGTTCACGGCCTGGATCACGGCCGTGCAGAAGAACAGGAACTGCAGGTTCTCGTGCGGGGTGTCGCCCGGCTCGAGCAGGTTCTCGCCCTCATCGGTGCCCATCGACCAGTTGTTGTGCTTGCCCGAGCCGTTGACGCCGGCGAACGGCTTCTCGTGCAGGAGCGCACACCAGGCCGTAGCGGCGGGCGACGTTCTGCAGGATCTGCATCGTCAGCTGCTGGTGGTCGGAGCCGACGTTCGAGTTCTCGAAGATCGGCGCGATCTCATACTGGGCCGGCGCGACCTCGTTGTGGCGGGTCTTGATCGGGATGCCGAGGCGGGCCAGCTCACGCTCGCACTCGAGCATGTAGGCCAGCACGCGCTCCGGGATCGAGCCGAAGTAGTGGTCGTCGAGCTCGTGGCCCTTGGGCGGCTTGGCGCCGAACAGGGTGCGGCCGGTGTTGATCAGGTCGGGCCGCTCGAAGTAGTACTGCTCGTCGATCAGGAAGTACTCCTGCTCCGGGCCGACCGTGGTGAACACGCGGTTCACGTCCTTGCCGAACAGCTTCAGCGCACGGGTGGCCGACTTGGACAGCGCGTCCATCGAGCGCAGCAGCGGGATCTTGTGCGTCGAGCGCCTCGCCGGTCCAGGAGACGAACGCGGTCGGGATGCAGAGCAGCGCGCCGTTCGGGTTCTCGAGGATGAAGGCCGGGCTGGTCGGGTCCCAGGCCGTGTAGCCGCGGGCCTCGAAGGTGGCGCGGATGCCGCCGGTGGGGAAGCTCGAGGCGTCGGGCTCGGCCTGGATCAGCTCCTTGCCGGAGAACGAGGCCAGCGCGGTGCCCTCGCCCGTGGGGGCGTAGAAGCTGTCGTGCTTCTCGGCGGTCAGGCCGGTGAGCGGCTGGAAGACGTGCGCGTAGTGGGTCGCGCCCTTCTCGAGCGCCCACTCCTTCATCGCCAGGGCGACGGAGTCGGCCAGCGAGGTGTCGAGCGCCTCGCCGCTGGCGAGCGTCTGCGACAGCTTCTTGTAGACCTCCTTGGGGAGGCGCTGGCGCTGAACGACCTCGCTGAAGACGTTCTCGCCAAAGACCTGGTTGTCGGCGACCGTGAGGTCGGGCGCGCCGAGACCGACCCCGTTCGGGGTCCACTGGGCTGCGAACACGTTCTGCTGACGGATTCGGGACATCTCTTGTTCGTTTCCTTCCTGTTCGCGACTCGGCGGCGAAGGCGCGCGCGTGGGTGAGCGGCCGCGGGGGGACGCGGCCACTTGAAGCTATAAGACCCGTCGCACGTGGTCACTATCCAAATGTCCAAAGTGGACGAGCCGGGCGGGTCCGGCTGTCGCCCACCCGTGCCAGTGCTTCACGGGACGTCGCCGCTGGGCTCTCGCCCGCTGAGCTCTGCGCCTCGCCCGCTCGGGCGCCTTGAGGCTTCCTCCAGGGCCCGAAATGTGCCGACTCTGTGCCGATTTGGCGTTGCGGAGGGGTGGCGGGGCCATAGTCGGGCGGACATGGCTCAAGAAAGCGACTCCGAGGCTGTTCGGCTGGAAGAATCGGACGGGTCGTTTCCGATTCTTCCAAGACGGTCCGAGAATCGAGCGCTTTTGAGCGAATCGGAATTGAGCGGGTCGATTATTCGGTTTGAGCAGGTTCGGGGCCGAGGCGATGCGGAGATCGCGCGCCTGGCCGAGCTGCAGCACGGCCACGTGCATCTTCACCAGCTCAGGGCGGCCGGGATCAAGCGCGGCGCCATTCTGCATCGAATACAGACCGGGCGGCTGCACGCCACCCTGCCCGCCGTGTATCTGGTGGGCCGTCCGCAGCGCGACGTGCTGGGGCGGATGATGGCGGCGGCGCTGTACTTCAGAGGCGACGGGCTGGTGACCGGGCGGCCCGGGGCGCAGGCCTGGCGTCTGCTCGACACGACGCGGCAACTGGGCGCCGACGCTCCGATCAGCGTCCTACTCGTGGGCCGAAACGCGACCGCGCCGCCGGGTGTCGTCGCGTGGCGGACCCAGGCGCTGGCGCGTCAGGACGTGCGTTGGCGCCAGGGCATCCCGTTGACCTCTCCGGCTCGGACGATCCTGGACTGTGCCCGGGAGATGAATGAGCTCGAACTCGAGTCGGTGCTGGCGGTGGCGCTCGGCCAGAACATGGTGCGCAGAGCACAGCTCAAAGATGTGATGGAGCGCAATTCGTACGCGAAGGGGATCGGGGTGCTCCGCCAGCTGCTGGCTCAGACAGAACCCCTGCACGACACCCGCTCCGAGTACGAGCGCAAGCTGCTCGAGCTCCTGCGGGCCGCCGACCTGCCCCTACCGATCACCAACACGTGGGTCGCGGGCCAGTTCGTGGACGGCGTCTGGCCCGATCTCAAGCTCGTGCTCGAGTTCGACGGCTGGAAGTACCACGGGGGCCGGAGCAAGTTCGAGACCGACCGGCTCCGCGACCAACACCTGATCGTGGCCGGCCACCAGACGATGCGCATCACGGCGCGCCAGATCGACCAGCGGCCCCATGCCCTGATCGCGCGCATCGCGAGCGCGATCACCACGCTGAGGCTCAACCGAGCCGCGGGGGCCGACGTCGGATCGTCCGGATGACCCGGCTCGCCCGCTACGGGGATGACCCGGCTGGCCGCTCCGGGGCTGACCCGCCCCGCCCGCTTCGGGGCTGACCCGGCTACCCGCTCAGGCGTAAACCAGCTCGCGCTCGTGTGAGCGCGATGCGGTCAGCTCGTTGGCGCCCGGGTCCGCTGCCACGGGCATGCCGCTGAGCTGCTCGGCGAGCAGGAGACGCTGACGCTCGGTCAACGCCCCGATCAGCTTGATCTCGCTCACGCCGTTGCGCTCCAGGAACTTGCGGCAACGGGTGCTGCCCCACCGGCGCTGGGACAGGAGCAGCTCCGACACCGTCCAGCGCTGGGCGGCGTCCGGACACTGCAGGATCACATCAGCCGCTGAAACCTCGCCTTCCGCGATGCGCCGCTTCAGTTCGGCGCGGGCCAGGCGGATGGTGTTGGCGTGCTCCAGGGCGCGGAGGCGCTGTGGCCCCGGCGGCGTCTGTGTCGTGTCCGTCATCGACGTCCTCTTTGTCTTTCCATGGTTCTGCCCTACACAGGCGGTTGAACTGGCTCGACCACTCGAGGGCGCGCAGTATCGCCACCCCGGTGGGTGCTTCTTCTTCAATTTGGTACTCCCCGGTAGGACGCGGGCATGCTCCCTACCGTGCCCCATGGCCGTCTCGGTTGGCCATCTGGGCAACTACCCCTGGCCCGTTTCGACCAGAAGCGCAAGCTACCGCGCCCGGCCCGCTAACAGCAAGGACACAAATGGGATCCGTGTGCTCATAGCGGCAAATTCTTTAGGCGGCTCGCTGCAGCTTCGCCGCCCGCGCGGGGCGGTGAACCGGCCGGCGGCGCCCCGCGCGAGACTATGCGCCGGACGGCAGCGGGCCGTGCTCGGCTTCGAAGTTCTGCTTGGCCCGCTTGAAGATGTCGAGGGCCTCGTCGAGCACCGGCCGGTCGTGGGTGGCCATCACGCTCGTGCGCAGCAGGGCCCCGGCAGGCGGAACGGCCGGGTGGATCGCCACGTTGACGAAAACCCCGGCCTCGTACAGGGCCTTCCACAGGAGCACGGCCTTCCAGTCGTCTCCCACGACCACCGGCACCACGGGGGTGACGATCTCCGTGCCGTCGGCCATGTGCGCCGGCGGCAGCACCCAGAAGCCGAGCTCGGCCAGCCCGCGCCGCAGGTAGGCGGCATTCTCGAGCACCTTGGCGAACAGCTGCCGGCCCTCGTCGGAACGGGCGATCCGCACCGCGGCGAGCGTCGCGCCCACCGCCGCGGGAACCCCCGAGGCGGTGAAGATGAAGGGACGCGCCGCAATCCGCAGGAACTCGATCACCTCGGCGGAGCCGGCGATCACTCCGCCGCACGAGGCCAGCGACTTGGAGAAGGTGGCCATGCGCAGATCCACGGCGTCCTCGACCCCGAAGAGCTCGCAAGCGCCGGCCCCCCGGGCGCCGAGCACCCCGAAGCCGTGAGCCTCGTCGACCATCAACCGGGCGCCGAAGCGCTGGCACAGCGCGACGATCTCCGGAAGCGGAGCGACGTCGCCCTCCATCGAGTAGACGCCGTCGACCACGACCAGGACCCCGCCGCCGTCGTCCTGCGCTTTGCCGAGCTGCTTTTCGAGCAGGTCGAGCCTGTTGTGGCGAAACGGCCGCATCTTCGCGCGTGACAGCAGGACGCCGTCGAGGATGGAGGCGTGGTCGCCGGAATCGGTGATGACCGTGTCGCCGGGGCCGAGGATCGTGCCGAGCGCGCCGAGGTTGGCCTGATGTCCAGTGGTGAAGACCAGGGCGTCCTCGGTGCCGAACCAGTCGGTCAGCTCGCGCTCGAGCTCGACGTGCAGGTCGATCGTGCCGTTCAGGAAGCGGGAGCCGGTCAGGCCGGTGCCGTACCGGTCGAGCGCCTCGCGGGCCCCCTGCTTGACCCGCTCGTCGCCGGTCAGGCCCAGGTAATTGTTGGAGCCCAGCATGATCCGGCGCTGACCCTCCATCTCCACGACGGGCAGGGTCGGTCCCTCGAGCACGTGGAAGTACGGCACGGCTCCGATCGCGCGAGCGGCGCGCAGCTGCTCGAGGCGCTCGAACTCTCGCGCCTTGGCAAAGACGTCGATCGCGGTCATCACGCGACAGCGTAAGCGATCGCCTGAGGGCACCGCCGGTTGACACCGCCGGTGGCGCTGTCACCATCATGCACGTGCCCCCCGAGGACGATCTGTACGAGATCGAGGTGCTCGACGGCGAGCTCGTGCCACATCCCGTGGCCAAGCTCGAGCTCGCCGATCACGAGCGCCTACCGCTGCGCGCGGCGCAACCTGCTGTGCAGACGGCGATGGCGGCCGCCACCGGGTTTGTCGCCGGGGCGGCGGCCATGGCGCTGCTGCGCCGCTACGGGCCGGCGCGGATCGAGCGCGCCGCCCCCGCCCCGGCGGCCCTCGAACCGCCGCGGCCCGGGCCAATTCGGGCCTACGTGGTGCACGTGCGTCAAATCGGGTGACCGTGGAGGTGCGGGCCGAGGTGCGGCCGAGCTGGCCGTTTCGTCTGACGCGCCGAAGCGGCATGGACGGCCTGAGTCCGGTGCGCGGTGGCGTGCTGCACCGGCTGCTGCACGAGCCACTGGACGGACATGAGCACCCGACACACGTACGCGTCGCGCAACTCAGCTCCGGTCATGTCCTGATCGGCGCTCGGGCCAGCCATCGGGAGCTGGGCGAGCGGGCGATCGTCCGCATGCGCCGCGCTCTGGGCGTTGACCTGGATCTGCGGGCCTTCCATGACGAGTATCGGCACGACCCCCTGATCGGCGCCGTCGTGCGGGCCAACCCGACGCTGCGCCCGGCCGGGCGCCCCGACCCGTTTGAGGCGCTGGCCTGGGCGGTCACCGAGCAGCTCATCGAGTACGAGCGGGCGGCCACGATCCAGCGCCGCATGGTCGCCGCGCTCGGACGCCGCGACGGCGTCAGCGGCTTGCGCAACTCGCCCAGTGCGACCGTCTTGGCCGGCACGGCTCCGGCCCGCCTGGAGTCCTTTGATCTCGCCGCCTCACGCGCGGTGGCGCTCGTCAAGGTCGCGCGCGAGGTGACGGCCGGGCGGGTCGAGCTGGACAGTCTCGACCGCGGCGTCCAGGAAGCGGGGTGGCGGCGACTGCGCACGATCTCCGGAATCGGCAGCTGGACGCTCGAGATCCTGGCCCTGACCGGGCAGGGGAGGCTGGACCAGGTCCCGGCCGGAGACCTCGGCCTGATCAAGCTCGTCGGGCGGCTGCTCTCCGGCGGCGACCCCTGGGCGCGGGCGGACGAGCAGCAGGTGCGCGACTTCTTCGCGCGGTTCGGGCGCTGGCAGGGGATGGCCGCCAGTTACGCCCTCAGGGTCGGCGGTCAGATCAAGTCCCCGATCGCGGCCTGAGCCGACGGCGGAGCGGCGTCGAGCGTCGAGCGTCGAGCGGTGAGCGCTGCTCGATCGGGGCGGCCAAGCGGGGCCGCCCCGGAGCTTCATACCCCGTGGCCCTGGAGCAGTTCGTTGGTCGACGCGTCGCTGGTGGCCAACGGGTTGCTGAGCAGGTGGTTCAGGGTCAGCCAGCTGCCGAAGGCGTTCCATTGCGCGGCGCGCAGCCAGCCCCAGACCTTTGGGGGCGAGAAGAAGTAGGGCAGCGCCGCCCGTAACGTGGCCAGCTCGAGAGGCTGTTGCGGGGCCAGGGCCGGAACGGCGGTGATCAGGTGGGCGATGGCCTGCACCGGGTGGGCGCGAGCCGCCCGGTAGCCGCGGGCCACCGCCTGCACGAAGCGCCGGATCAGTGGCGCATGCTGGACGATCGAGCCCTTGCGCACGACCAGCACCAGTCCGTCGTAGGTCGGGAAGCCGGGCTTGGCCAGGAGCTGCTGTAGCTGCTCGGGCCAGAGCGTCGTGTCCGGCTCTGCGACGGTCGTGGTCGTGGGGACCGGGGTGGTGGAGGTTGCCGTGGTGGTCGTCGTCGTATGCGTCAGGGGCTTGCCCTTGCGCCGGGTGACACGAGCGGTCGTGGCCGTGGTCGTGGTGGCAGTGGTCGTCGCCGAGGTGGGCGCGGCGCCACCCGAGGGGCCGCCCCTGGGCACCGGGATCGTGATCGCGGTGAGCGGACCGTGCACCAGGGCGGCCACGGCGACCAGCGGCTGGTCCTCGTTGCGGTGAAGCAGCACATTCGGCTCGGAGGAGACCCCCACCAGGGCCGCTCCGTCGTGCACCAAGGTCAGCGGGTCCGGGGTCGTCGTGGGCACGACCAGGTGCACGTTCATGTCGGTCTGCTTGAAATAGCCCAGGGCCGCGGCCTCGTAGATACCGATGTAGAAGGCATTAGGGGGGCCGGCGAGGGCCACCGTCACCTGGTTGGCGCTGTTGGGTGCCGGGCTGATCGTGTTCTTTACCTCTCCGCAGCCCGCCAGCGCCAGGCCCCCCACCGCGGCGACCGCGGCCACCCTGGCCAGGGTGGCCGGCCGGGCGAAGGATGCTCGTGGGCGTCGGAGTTTCATCGGGGCTGTGTCTCTCTCTGTCGGTGGACCCAGGGCAGCGCTCGCCGCTCAGCGAGCGTCAGCAGGGCGAAAAGAATGATGGCGAACGCGGCCAGAACAAACACGGTGGCAAACGCTTCGGCTGTCTCCAGGTTGGCAAGTGTCACGTTGAGCAGGTACCCAAGTCCCGAGTTCGAACCCGTTTGCTCGGCAAAGACGGCTCCGATCACCGCGAAGACCGCCGCCAGCTTGCCGCCGGTGAATAGCGCCGGAAGCGCCGCCGGCAGCTCCACGCGCCAGAACGTCTGCCAACGCCCGGCGCCGAACGTCCGCAGCAGCTTGATCAGATCGGGGTCGACCGTCTCGAGCCCGGACAGCGTGGTCACGACGATGGGAAAGAAGCATACGAGCGCGATCACCACGAGCTTGGGCCACAGCCCGAAGCCGAGCCAGAGGACCAAGAGTGGCGTGAGGATCACCACCGGGATCGCCTGTGACGCGACCAGGGGCGGGTACAGCGCGTGCCGAGCCACCCCGGAGAAGTGGAGCAGCACGGCGACCAGCAGGCCGACCACCCCGGCCAGCGCGATCCCGCAGAGCATCTCGATGGCGGTCGGTTTGAGGTTATGCCACAGCGTGGCGCGGTCGTCGATCAGCGCCCGGATAACGGTGTGAGGGGCGGGGAGCAGCAGCGAGTTGACCCCGGTCGCATCGACATACACCTCCCAGATGCCGAGCAGCATCAGGATGGCCAGCCCGGGTAGCAGCCAGCGTCTCATCCGCTGACCCCCAGGGCGGCGAGCGCCTGTGCCCGCAGGGCCACCACCGCCGCGTCCGCGCGGTCCCGCGGGCGGCGCGCGGGGACGGTCAGGTCGGCCACGACTCGCCCGGGTCGGGGAGACATGACCAGCACCCGGTCGGCCAGCAGCACCGCCTCCTCCACGTCGTGGGTCACCAGCACGACGGTGCGCGGCTCCTGATCCAGCATCCGGGAGAGCCAGTTCTGCATCTCGGCCCGGGTGATGGCGTCGAGGGCCGCGAACGGCTCGTCGAGCGCGAGCACCGGCTTGCCGGCCAGCAGCGTGCGCAGGAAGGCGACGCGTTGGCGCATGCCGCCCGACAGTTCATAGGGCGCAGCGTCCTCGAACCCACTGAGGCCGAAGCGCTCGAACCATGGTCTGGCCTCGTCGCGCGCCCGCTGGCGCGCGACCCCCTGCACCCGCAGGGCCAACGCGGCGTTGTCCACGGCGCTCAACCACGGCAGCAACAGGTCACGCTGAGGCATCAGCGCCGCGGGAGCGCTGCTGACCCGGCCGCTGTCCGGCTGCTGCAGGCCGCAGAGGAGCTCGAGCAGCGTGGTCTTGCCGCAGCCGCTGGCGCCCACGACGGCCACCGTCTGCCCGGCCGGCACGAGCAGCGATAGGTCGCGCAGCGCCGGCACGGGCGCGCTGCCGCGGCGCCCCGCGAAGCTGCGCGACACGCCCTCGAACTCGATCACCTGGGCACCGCTCAACATCCTTCCAGATCGGAGCGGCTCGCCCGGGGTCGCTGTGAGCGCCCCCGGCGGCCGCCCGATCAGGGCAGGAAGCCGATGAACGTGACGAAGTTCCAGGGGTGGGCGGCGAAGCCGCCGGCGGTAAAGCTCACGCTGGCCGGAAGCGTCGTGTAGCGACCGGTGCTGAAGCTGGCGCGCGGTACGGCGGAGAACCGGGTGCCGATCTCGGTCAGCATCGGGCACGCTGCGCCGGTCAGGTAGATGGGGGTCCCCGAGTAGTTCATCAGCACGCCGACGTAATAGAAGCCCGCGGGCAGCGGTTGGGGAAGGTTCACGACAATGACGCTGTAGTTGGGGCTGCTCCCCCAGGCAGCGGTGAGATCGCCGGTACTCATGACCAGCGCCCCGTTGGCGTCATAGATACCGATGAGGTTTTCACCGCTGATCAGGCCCGAGCCGGACGAATCCACCTCGAAGGCCAGCCGCGTGGCGGCAGCGTCGACCCGGCAGGCGGTCAGGTACAGCGCGCCGCTGGTCTGGGCCTGCGTCGTGTTCGCGCCGGTGACGGTGGTCAGATCGGCCAGCGTGGCACCCACCAGGCCGTCGTTGTTCGCCGCGGGGCTGGCACTGGCGGTCAGCGAGATCGGCGACCCCCAGACACCGCCGGCCTTGGGGCCGTAGAGCTGCGTGGTGGACGTCTCGATGTAGAAGTCCCCATCGACTCCGGTGGCCGCCGAGGGCGGACCACTTCCGTTGAGGACCGAGTAGCCGCGCGGTCCGGGCGCACCGTTGGCTCCGGCCGGGCCGGCCGGTCCGATCAGACGGGTGGGCCGCCCCCAACCCGTGGTGCGTTTCGGCCCGTAGATCGTGTGGGAACGGGTGTCGATGTAGAAGTCTCCGACGCTGCCCCGGTGTCGGGCCGGCGGGCGGCCGCCGTTCAGGATGGTCACGGTCCGGGGTCTGGCGCTGGCGCTGGCGCTGGTTGCCGTGGCGAACAGGAATCCGCCCACCGCCCCTGAGGCGCTGCGCAGGAAATTACGACGACTGTTCACTTGCCCTCTCCGGTCGACATCACGGCGTAGGAGGGTAGCGGCGACTCCCGTGAACTCAGGTGGGGCGTGTCAGGGCCTTGACGAATTCCTCCAGCTGGTCGGTCCGCCAGCATTCAAAAGCCCGGCAATACTGCTCGTAGGCGGCGATCACGCTGTCGCCGTAGTTCCAGTACAGCTTCGGCTCGGGGTTGAGCCAGAACGTGCGACCGGCCTTGGCGGTGATCGCGGCGAACAGGTCCTCGCGCGGCGGCCGGCCGTTGGTGCGGGCGTCCCCGAGGACGATCACCGTGGCGCGCGGGTGCAGCTCGTCCTCGATCTCGCTCAGGAACTCGCTCCATACCCGCCCGTAGTCGGTGTAGCCGGAGACGTCGGCCACACCGGCATCGCGGGCGATGGCGGCGGCGGCGGCGCGGAAGTCGCGCTCGCGCTGGAAGACCTCGGTGACCTCCGAGATGCGCTCGATGAACACGAACGAGCGCTGCTTGCGGAACACGTCGTGCAGGGCGTGCAGGATGCTGAGAAAGAAGGTGCTGGCGCTGGTCACTGACGTCGAGACGTCGCAGAGCACGAACAGCTCGGGTCGCCGGGGCCGGCGCGGGCGGTACTTGAGCTGCACCGGCACACCCCCGGTCTGCAGGGAGGCCCGCATCGTCGCCCGGACGTCAACGTGCGCGTGGCGGGTGTGGCCGCGCAACTCGTGTCCCTGCGAGGCGAGCCGCCGGCGCAGCTGGGCCACGACCCGATGTACGGCGGCCAGGTCCTGAACCGGCCCGCCCGGCAGCGCCCGGTCCAGGTCGGTCAGCGCGCGCTTGGGCGGCAGCGCCTGGTTGCGCTCGATCTGACCGCGCTCGAGCTCACGCCGCAGCGCCTGCTCGAAGCGACGCAGCTGGTCGCGGGGTACGCCGTCCCGGCGCGGGTCGTCGGGCGCCAGCTCCGGCTGCGGCTCGGTGCGCAGCCCCAGGGCCCGGCGGATGCGTTGCACGTCCACGCCGAGCACGCCCGAGCCCTGGCCCTTGCCGAAGGCCGCGATGGCCAGTCGGGCCAGGTCGCGCAGATCCGACTCGGATCCGTCTTCGAGCGCCCGGGCGATCTGGCGGCGCAGCTCATCCAGGTCGACCTCGTCGCCTCCGACCCGGGCCTGCGGCTCGGAGACCTCGAGGCGCACCGCCTGCAGCTCGGTGGCGCGGAAGAAGAAGCGGTCAAAGACCAGGTCGAACACGCGCCGATCCTCGGGGGATTTGGCGATGGTGGCGGCCAGCGTCTCACGGAACTCGGCCGGCGAGCCCCAGCTCACCAGCTCGAGCGCGCTGAACGCGTCGAGCATCTCAGAGGTGCCGACCGCGACTCCCTCCGTCCGCAGATCCTCGGCGAAGGCCACGAGCTGCCCGTCGAAGTCGACGTGCTCGGCGGACATGGCGGGCTCAGGCAGCCTGGGCGGGCTCGAGCTTGACGCCGACCCGCTCGGCGACCGTGTCCAGGTCGGTGCGGTGCTTGACGATCACGCTCATCGTCTCGCGGAAGGTGGTCTGGTCGATGTCGCTCGCGCCGAGCAGTAGGAGCGCCCGGGCCCAGTCGATCGACTCGGCGATGCTGGGCGGCTTCTTCAGATCCAGCTCGCGCACCATCTGGATCACCTCGACGAGCTTGCGCGCGACCGTCGCGGAGAGCTCCGGCGAGTGCATGCGCACGATCTCGAGCTCGTGCTCCAGGTCGGGGTAGTCGAGCCACAGATACAGACAGCGCCGCTTCAGGGCCTCCGTCAGCTCGCGGCTGTTGTTGGAGGTGAGCAGCACGACCGGGTGGGTCTTGGCCTCGATCCGCCCGAGCTCCGGGATCGTGATCTGGAAATCCGAGAGCAGCTCGAGCAGCATCGCCTCGAATTCCTGGTCGGTCTTGTCGATCTCGTCGATCAGCAGCACCACCGGCTCGGCCGAGGCGATCGCCGTCATCAACGGCCGCGCGAGCAGGAACTCCTCCCCGAAGATGTCGTCCTGCACCCGGTCCCAGCCGGCGTCGCCCGCCTCGGCCTGGATGCGCAACAGCTGCTTGCGGTAGTTCCACTCGTACAGCGCCTTGGCCTCGTCGAGGCCCTCGTAGCACTGCAGGCGCACGAGCTCACGGCCCAGATATTTGGCCAGCGCCTTGGCCAGCTCGGTCTTGCCCACACCCGCCGGGCCCTCGACCAGCACGGGCTTGCCGAGCTTGGCGGCGAGGTAGGAGACGAGCGCCGTCGAGGCGCCGGGCAGATACCCGACTGACCGCAGGCCTTCGGCGACGTCCTGTACCGACGTGGGGTTGCTGCCCATCCGGCAAATATAGGGGCCGCTACAGGATCGGGATGTCCCGGACCTCGACCTCGGCGGCCCCCCGACGCTCGAGCCGCGACACGCACCAGTCGATCAGCATGCGCAACGCCTCGAGCAACTGACGCACCGCCTCGGTCAACCGCAGGCGGAGCTCGTCGGGCACCAGCCCGAGCAGCTGCTCGACCAGCTGGGACAGGGCATCCGGATCGCCACTGCTCCCCTCCTGCTCCCGGGGAATCTCCCGGGCGCGCGGTGCAGCCGCGCCTTGCGCATCATTCACCACGACGGAATGTCACCTCCAGAGTGCCTTCCACGTATGTCGCCGAGACTGGTGTGTAAGCCGCCAGGGTGGGCGGCAGCATGATCGTGCGCCGCTGGTTGGCCGCGGTCACGATCAGCTCCAGGCCGACCTGCTTGAGCCCGATCTCGTGCTTCTGGGCAAACGGGATGGTGAGCCTGAGCCTCGCGCCGTCCTCGTCGCTTTCGATCGTCTGCGTGATCTGGTCGTGGAGCCTGGCCACCGGATCGTGGTCACCGAACAGCTGGGCGCCGACCAGTTCGAGCATGGCCGGGCCGATCACCTCGCGGTCGAAGTAGGGCAGTTCGAGCACCGGAACCGGCTCGAAGGCGGAGCGCACCAGCTCGAGTTGCTCCTGCTGGTGCCCGCGCCAGACGGCGAAATAATCGCCCACATCGGCAGGGAAGACCTTATTGACGATCACCGCGTCGGTCAGGTAGCCGTACAGGTTCAGGTAGGTGAAGGTACGCATCGCCTCGCCGATGACCATCCGGTCCGGGGCCATGACCAGCCGGATCGTGCTGTGTTCGGTGTCGCGCAGGATCCCGTCCATGGCGATCAGGTTGGCGGACAGGCGCTGGATGTCGTTGAACACCTCGCCGGTGGGCAGCGGGATGTCGAGCACCGTACGCGCCAGCGGGGCGGCCGCGGCCAGAATCGCGCGCTCGAGCGGCACGATCTTCTCGAGCCACCAGCGCGCCGCCTCGGGGAACGAGAGCAGCCGCAGCGTCTCGCCCGTCGGCGCGCAGTCGATCACGATCACCTCCCATTCACCGGAGGCGTGATGCTCCTTGAGGCGAAGCATCGAGAAGAGCTCGTCGACCCCGGGCGGCACGGTGAGCTCCTGGGCCGAGATGCGGTCGAGCCCTCGCTGCATGAGCAGGTCGCCGAACCAGTCCTGCACGCCTCGCCAATGCCGGCTGAGCTCGTGCTGGGCGTCGATCTCCGCCGCCTCCAGGTGGTCGCTCACGGTGGTCGGCTCGGAGCCGAGCTCGATCTGGAGCGAGTCGGACAGGCTGTGGGCCGGGTCCGTGGACAGGATCAGCGTGCGGTGCCCGCCGGCGGCTGAGGCCACTGCGGTGGCGGCGGCCACGGAGGTCTTGCCGACTCCGCCCTTGCCGGTGTAGAGGATTGTGCGCGGCGTCAAGCGTCGAACGCTACTGGACGCCGCGTGCGGCCAACCGGCGCAGGCCTACAGGCCGCCTCCGCCAGTGGTGGTGGTGTCGGTCGGCGTCGTGGTCGTCGCGGTGGGGGTGGTCGGCGTGGTCGTCGTCACCGGGATGGTGGTCGTCGCGGTGGTGGTCGTGGGGGTAGTGGTCGTGGGGGTGGTGGTGGTCGTCGGGGGTTTCGGGACGGCCACGGTCACCGTCGGCACCGCCCCGGTGGTGGGTCTGACCGCGGAGGGCAGCGCCGGACAGCTGCCCCGGCACACCCGCAGGGTCGTGTTCAGCGCGGCGTAATGCCCCGCCGGGTCGGTGACCGACATGGCCAGCGCATAGGTGCCGACCTTCAGCTTGGGTGTCGTGAAGCCGCCCGGTCCCCCGAAGAAACTGCGCTTGGTGTAGAGGTAGCGCTTGCCCGCGGCGCTCAGGGTCACGCCGACGGCTGCGTACTTGGACAGCTCGAAGCGCAGGGTGAACGGGTGCCCGGCGGGCGCGCTCGTGGTCAGCAGCGTCAGCTGCGGTCTGGTCAGCAGGTCGGCCGCGAACTGCTGGTAGGTGGCGCAGTACAGCGGGGCCTGGGTCTTCTGGCAGAGCAGCTTCAGGAAGCCGGTCACCAGCGTGTGGTAGCCGAGCGGGTCGGGCTCACCCGGCTGATAGAGCGACCAGCCGCCGAGGGCGAACGAGCTGAGTTCGGCCTGGGCCTGCACATTGCCCGCGTTGTAGAGCGTGTTGGCCAGCGGGTCCAACGACACCTGCTCATAGTCGTAGAGCCCGAGCAGCGTCTGCAGGAAGGCGTTGATGATGTCGGTCTGCGGCGTGAACGAGTACTGCAGGTAACGCGTGCCGATGGGCGTCGGCACGGCCACGCCGGAGGGCGGCGGGGTCTCCAGCAACGGCAGCGCGTTGTGCGCGTAGGTCAGGTATTGGGGGTTGCGGGTGGCCAGGTAGGCGTCGGTCAGCGCCTCCAGTCCCGTGGCCTGCGCCATTGCGCTGACCCACGGCGGGCTGCCTCCCTCCCAGTTGAAGTAGTACTCCCAGGCCAGGCCGCCCGCGCGCCGGACCGCCAGCGGAACCATCTGGTTCATGAGCGTGATGAGCTTCGGGTAGGCGGCGGGCCCGGCCTCGTAGTAGCCGTCGCCCTCGCCGAAGGTGTGGAGCACCTGCAGCTGGATGCCGGAGCCGGCGTAGTACTCCCAGACCAGCTCCGAGCCCTGGAACTGGACCGCGGCACCGTTGGCCAGGGCCGGTCCGCTGCGCCAGTAGCTGGCGTTGTTGGCCAGCGTCAGGATCAGCACCGGCAGGCGGCCGACGCTGATCTGGCCAGCGGCGGCCATCTGGTTGAGCGTCCCCGTGACGTCGCCGAGCTGGGTGGCCCGCCACGTGGCCAGGTGCCTCTCCTCGGCCAGCGCGTGCTGCCAGGTCCGCCGGTCGGACTGGTAGGCCGCGGGGGAGAGGGCGCCATTGGCCTGCAGCTTCAACAGGGCCTGGGCAAAGCCGATCCGCCTGGGCTTCTTGGCCTTGGCCCGGTGCGCCGCCACGCGCTCGGCCCGCGCCAGGCGCTCGGCCCGCGCCAGCCGCTCGGCCCGCGCCACGCGGGCGACGGGCAGCGGACTGTCCGCCGAGATCTCAAAGCCGGATACCGGCGGCTCCAGGAAGGGGGCCGGCTGCGGCAGCGCCGGCAGGCTGGGGTCGGCGGCGGCACCCGTCAAGTACCGGTTCTCGACCACGTGCGTGCGTCCGTCGTGGTCGAACACGGTCACGGTGGCCGCCTGCGTTATGCCGGCGGACACCCCCAGGACGGCGAGGACACACGCCGCGGCAGCGAGCGGCAGGCGTCTGAGCATCGCGGCCGATGATAAGCCCGGCCGACGGGGTTTCTGCACGCCGCCGTGCGGCGCTACTCCCGTCCGGCCTCTTGGTCGTCCTCTTCGAGCTCGTCGTCGGTGTCGTCCTCATCGAGTTCGGACACTCCGCCGGCGTGCAGGTGGATCTGGAAGCGCTGAAGCAGCTCGTCGCGGCGGTCCTCGTCCACCGGCACCTCGTCGGAGATGCGGACCCAGTCCGCCCCCTCGAACTCCTCCATGTTGAAGATCTCGCTGTCCAGCTCGGGGGAGTCGTCGACGACGACCAGAACTTCGGTCTGAGGGTTGAAGTAGGTCCCGGGGCGGTTGAGGAGCTCGTCGAGCTCGACGCGGTTGTTATCGGCCATGCTCGCAGCCTACCCATTTCCCCACGAAGGCTGTCAGCGGAGCCTCCCGGCGCACCCGGCCGGGTCCGCAGGCTGGATGCACAGGGAACGTCGGGGGCGCTGCGATACCCTTTGCACAGCTGTTGACTGACTAGTCAATCGCCCCCGCCGACAAGGCGGCAGACCCGACGGGCCGACCAACCCGGCGGCGTGCCCCAAGAGACTGCAAGGAGAAACCGCAGGTGATTGACTTCACGCTCACCGACGAGCAGCTCGCGATGCGCGAGATGGCCCACGACTTTGCCGAGAAGGAGATCCGGCCCGTCGCCTGGGATTACGACCGCGACGCCACGTGGCCCCAGGAGATCATCGAGAAGGCGTGGGAGCTCGGGCTGATGAACAGCCACCTGCCCGAGGAGTACGGCGGGCCCGGCCTGAGCTGCCTGGACGGATGCATCATCGAGGAGGAGATCGCCTGGGGCTGTTCCGGGATCGGAACGTCGCTCTCCTGCAACGGTCTGGCCACCGCCCCGGTCTCCCTGGGCGCTTCCGAGGAACTGAAGAGGGAGTACCTGGGCCGGCTCTCCGAGGGCCCCCTGTTGGCCTCGTTCTGCCTGACCGAACCGGACGCCGGCTCCGACGTCTCGGGCATGAAGACCACCGCCACGCGGCGGGGCGACAAGTGGGTCATCAATGGCTCCAAGTGCTTCATCACCAACGGCGAGTACGCCAACTGGTACACGGTCTTCGCCAAGACCGACAAGGACGCCGGGCACCGGGGCATCTCCTGCTTCGTCGTGCCGCGCGACGCCGGCGTGGTCGTCGACAAGCACGAGGACAAGATGGGTCAGCGGGCGTCCAACACCGCGACGATCAGCTTCCCCGAGGTGGAGATCCCGCTCAACCACCTCGTCGGCGAGGAGAACAAGGGCTTCAAGCTGTCGATGATGACGCTCGACCGCACGCGTCCCGGCGTGGCCGCGATGGCCACCGGCGTGGCGCGCGCCGCCTGGGAGATGGCCATGGACTATGCCAAGGAGCGCGTTCAGTTCGGCGTGCCGATCGCCATGCACCAGGCGATTCAGTTCATGCTCGCCGACATGGCCACCAAGGTCCACCTGAGCCGCCTGGCCTACTACAACGCGGCGACGCTGCTCGACCAGGGCCAACGCAACACGCTCGAGTCCTCGCACGCCAAGCGCTACTCGGCCGACTCGGCCATGGAGGTGGCCACCGACGCCGTGCAGGTCTTCGGCGGCTACGGCTTCATCAAGGAGTACAAGATCGAGAAGCTGATGCGCGACGCCAAGATCCTGCAGCTGTACGAGGGCACGGCGCAGATCCAGCGGCTGGTGATCGCGCGCGAGACGTTGCTGCCGCGCCAGTAGGCCCGGTCCGGGGTGCTGGCCAGCGGGCCCGCACCCCGGGGGTCAGCTTATGAGGCCCGGCCTTCGGGGCCGGCCCCGTTATGTGCGTACAGCTACCGAGGGACGTTTAGTGACAAAACTGTCGTGTAACTCCCCAAGCTGACTAGTCGGCGGGCTGTTTGATGACCAGGATGGCGACGTCGTCCCGCGGGCGGCGCGGATTGGGTCCGAGCGCCGCCGCTTCGATCTCCGCCAGCAGCTCATCGGCCGTGGCGCCCTGCAGGCCGGACAGGAGCTGGGCCAGACCGTCCTCGGTCTCCACCCGCGGGTTGCGCTCGATCAGGCCATCGGTGTAGAGCAGCAGCGCGTCGCCTGGCTCGAGGATGACCTCGGTGACCGGGAAGGTCGGATCCTCGAGCACGCCGAGCAGCGGGCCGTGGTCGCGCAGCCTGAGCACCGTGCCGTCGGCTCTGCGCACCAGCGGCGGCGGGTGGCCGCCGACGGCCAGGCACAGCCGTGTCAGGTGGCCCTGTCGCTCCAGGCGCCCGTATACCGCGGTGCAGTAGCGGCCGTAGCCGCGCGCGGAGAGCGCCTCGCTGACGTTGGCCAGCACCTCGTCCGGTGCCTCGTGCTGCCGAGCGTGGCTCCACGTGCTGTGACGGGCCAGGGCGGTCACCGCGGCCGCCCGGGCGCCATGGCCGCACACGTCGCCGACGACGAGGCCCCAGGCTCCGTCCGAGAGGGCGAAGAGGTCATAGAAGTCGCCGCCCACCTCGAGCGAGCGGTCGCCCGAATGGAAGGAGGCGGCCGCCTGCAGCCCGGGCACGTCCGGCAGCGCTGAGGGCAGCAGGCTGGTCTGCAGCTCGCTCAGCTGGTTGGCCCGGTGCTCGGCGTCGCGGGCGCGCTCGATGGCCACCGCCGCGGTGCGAGCCAGCAGCTCGACCACCTCGCGCGACTGGGCCGAGGGCACGTGAGGTTCGGTGTGATAGATGGCGAAGGTGCCGATCAGCTGACCGCCGGTGGCGAAGATCGGCGTCGACCAGCACGCGCGCAGGCCGTGCTCGTCGGCCAGTTCGCGGAAGTCCGCCCACAGCGGGTCGGCCTGGATGTCGGTGACGATCACCGGCTCGCGCCGGAAGGCGGCCGTGCCGCAGGATCCGATGCCCTCACCGATGCGTATGCCGTTGATGGCCTCGTTGTAGCTGTCGGGCAGGTTGGGCGCGGAGCCGGCGACCAGGTGCTGCCGATCGGGGCCGACGAGCAGAATCGAAGCGGCCGCCCCCTGCTGGGAGATGCCCTCGACGACCCTGACCAACTCGGTCAACATCGCCTCGAGTGGCTCGCCGTCGGCGATCATCGCCATCACGTCGCGCTGGCCGGCCAGCAGCTTCTGGGTGACGACGCGATCGCTGATGTCCTCGAGCACGGCCACGCCCGCGAGCAGGTTGCCCGCGTCATCCAATATGGGGGCGGCGTTGGCCTGGATGGTGCGCCAGCTGCCGTCGTCGCGACGGTAGGCCAGCTCGAGATCCACGATCGCCTCCCGGTCACGTATCGCGCGGGTCAGCAGTCCCGGCGCGCCGACCAGCGTCGTGCGATCGGACAGGTACATCCGCTCGTGCAGCAGCGGTCGGATCTCCTGCGGGGCGATCTCCGCGCGGCCGAGAATCACCCCGACCTGCGCGTTGGCCAGCACGAGCGTGTCGCCCGGGGGCTCGGCCAGCAGCACTCCGACGGGCAGCTGGCGCAGCGTCTGCTCGAGCATGGCCCGCTCCGCCCGCACGTCGGCCGAGGCCTCCCGCCGAGCCAGCGACAGCTCGAGGTGCGCGCGCACGCGGGCCAGTAGCTCACGGCCGGAGAACGGCTTGGGCAGGTAGTCGTCTGCGCCCGCCTCCAGGCCCTCGATCGAGGCCTCCTCGCCGGCTCGCGCCGAGAGCATGATCACCGGCAGCTCCTGGGTTTCGGGCGAGCTGCGCAGCTCATGGAGCAGCCCGAGACCGTCGAGCCGCGGCATCATCACGTCGGTCACCAGCAGATCCGGCGGATCACGGCGGATGGCCTCGAGCGCCTCCACTCCGTCGGTGACGGTCTCCACGGTCCAGTAGGCCGACAGCAGGCGCGTCAGGTAGTGCCGCAGATCCGGGTTGTCGTCGGCGATCAGGACGCGTCCTCCGGTCCCGGGCGCGCCACCGTTGACCGGGCCCGGAGTGGTTTCCACGTCGGTGTCGGGGAGCCAGCTGAGCGCCTCTTGCACGTAGAGATCGGCCACGCCCGGTACGACCGCAGACGGCTCCTCGCTCACGTGCTCGGCCGGTAGATGCCGGCGTCCGAACGGAAGCCGGACCACGAATTCGGCTCCCTCGCCGAGGTCGCTGTGCACGCTGATCTGGCCGCCGTGGAGCTGGACGATCTCCTGGACGAGCGACAGGCCGATGCCGGTGCCCTCGTGGCTGCGGGCCTGGGTCACGCGGATGCGGTGGAAACGCTCGAAGATCCGCTCCTGCTCGTCCGGCGCGATCCCCGGACCGGTGTCGGCCACGGCCATGACCAGCATGTCGTCCTGGGCGCGCACACTCACGCGGATCCCGCCGTTGACCGTGACCTTGAAGGCGTTGGAGACGAGGTTGAGCACCACCCGCTCCCACAGGTCGGGGTCCATGTAGACGGGCCCGGGGAGCTCCTCGCAATCGACCTGGAGCGTGAGCCCCGCCCGGCGGCACGCATCGCTGAAGGTGCCGACCAGCTCGGCGGTGAGCTCGGCCGCATCGACGGGGCGGAAGCGGGCCTGCAGGCGGCCGGCCTCGAGCTTGGAGAAATCGAGCAGCGCGTTGACCAGCTTGAGCAGGCGCAGGCCGTTGCGGTGCACGATCTCCAACTCGTCGGCGGCCAGCGCCTTGGCGCCGTGCAGGGCATCGGCCAGCGGCGCCAGCATGAGCGTCAGGGGCGTGCGGAACTCGTGGCTGACGTTGGAGAAGAACGCGGTCTTGGCCCGATCGAGCGCCGTCAGCTCCTCCGCCCGCTCACGCTCGGCCGCATACGAGCGGGCGTTGGTCACGCCGGCGCCGAGGCGCTGGGCGATCGTGCCGATGAAGCCGCGATACACGTCGTCGACCGGCCGGTAGTGGTTGACCCCGACCACGATGAAGCCCACCGGCGGCGAACCGACAGGCCCGGGCAGCGCCACCGCCACGGCGTCGAAGGGTGGTGTGGGCCAGGCGCCCATGGGCACCCAGGCGAAGCGCTCCTGAAGCCCCTCGACCAGGATCCAGTCCGAGACGCCGGCGGCCAGATCACGGGCCGGCCAGACCTGCTCGGAGTCGTCGATGGCGATCTGGGTCGGCGCGACCGGATCGCCGGGCGCGACTCCGCTGACCGCCGCCAGGCGTGCGAAGCCGTCGCGGCCGAAGGTGTACATGCAGACAAACGGCAGCGAGCGCGGGTTGCCGGCCAGCTGCGCGGCCGATGACTCGAGGAACGCCTGTTCGTCCACGGCCGCGGTCGAGACGCTGTTGAGGTCGCGCAGCGTGGCGATGCGGCGCTCGCCGATCACGCGCTCGGTCTCCTCGGTGACCACACAGAGCATGCCGGCGATCGCCCCGTCGTCGTCGTAGACGGGGCTATAGGAGAACGTGTGGTAGCTCTCCTCCTCGTAGCCGCTGCGCTCGAGGAACAGCAGCAGTGACTGGTCCCACGTGCTCTCGCCGGTGCGCAGAACGTGCTCGATCCGGGGGCCGATATCCGGCCAGATCTCCGCCCAGACCTCACGCGCGGGACGGCCGAGCGCCCACGGATACTTCTCGCCCAGGGTCTCGCGCCGGTAGGCGTCGTTGCAGAAGAAGGTCAGCTCGGGGCCCCAGGCCATCCACATGGCAAAGCGCGACGACAGCACCACGCGCACCAGCGTGCGCAGGCTGTTGGGCCAAGCGCTGGGCGAGCCCAGAGGCGTCTGATCCCAGTTGACCGCGAGCAGGTCGTTGCCCACGTCCCCGGAGGCGCGCAGCGCGTCAGTCAAATCCATGTGCTCTGTGCCCGATCGCAATCCGCCCTCCCCTAATCAGGAAACGTGACAGATCGCCGCACACCGCGCAATCTCGGCGCGTATGGGCGTCGGCGTGGGGCCGGTCAGGACTCACACATCGGTTTGGAAGCGCCCTCCGGCGTAGATGACCTGCTCGGAACCGTCGGCCAGCACGGCGGTCACCGTGCGGTCGGTGGTCGAGACGATGTCGTTGTGGACCGCCGCCTTGAGGTTGTACCCGAGCGCCTCCCACTCCTCGTCGGTGACGGCCGTGGCGTCACCGACCAGGGTGTCGGCCAGCGACATGCCCACGGCCATGTGCGTGTTGCCGAACGGGCCGCCCACGTTCTCGTCATACAGGGTGCTGGCCATGAAACGGTCGATCCGCGACAACCGGGCATCCGTGAGCGAGAACTCACCCAGGCGGTTACCACCTGGGGCGGCGACTATCTGCTCGATCAGTTCCGGGTTCTCATCGGCCGTCGCGCTCGTGACCAGGCCGTCGGTGAACTCCAGCCGCACGCCGCGGGCGATCATGCCGTGGCTGTAGAGCGGCTCTGAGAACTTGACGTGACCATTGGTGCCCCGCCAGTCGGGGCTGGTGAAGATCTCAAAGCTGGGAATGTTGCGGCCGCTGCCACCGATCCACTGGCGGCGCTCGCCCAGCGTCAGCCACAGGTCGATCTCCTCCGCCTCCACGTGCAGGCGCTCGATCGGCAACGAGTTCAGCCAGTCGCGGTAGCGATGGATCGCCGCCAGCGTCTCACGCCAGCGGGCGATCGGGTCGGGGTCGTCCAGAAAGCACGCGCTGATGATCTGCTCCCAGTACTCCTCGACGGTGAGGCCGGCCTCGGCCGCCATGGCCGCCGTGCCCCACAGGCCGATGGTCCAGTGCAGCCGCCCGGCGGCCTCCTTCTCCTGCTGCCAGGCGATCAGCGGCATGAACGCGGCCTGACGGCGCATCATCTTCTGCGGGTCGACGCCCTTCATGGCCTGCGGGTGGTCGCTGCCATCGATGTAGACCATGTGGTCGATCTCGTCGAGCAGCCCCCGCCGGTAGCGTTCGGGAAAGTGGTCCAGCTGCGCGTCGCCGGCCAGCTCGTAGAAGTCGCGTTCCAGGTTGAAGCGCTCGTCCTGGGCGGGCACCAGCTCCGAGATCACGTGGCCGCCGGAGCGCCACACCGCCCGGCAGACCTCGGCGAACAGCGGCTTGGTCTCCTCGGAACCGACCACGCGGACGGTGTCCCCGGCCTTGATTCCCTCTCCATCGCCGAGGGCGAAGTCCACCAGCAGGCGGCCGTAACGCGCGACGATCTCTTCACTTGGCTCATAGCTCATGCGGGCAGCTTAGAAGCTGGCCGCGCCTGGCGAGCCCAGCCCAGAGGATTGACCGGCTAGGCGGTTACGTCGTCGAGCTGGAACTGCCCGTCGGCGTAGATGACGCGTTCGCTGCCGTCGCGCAGCACGGCGGTGACCAGGCGATCGCTGGTGGAGACGATGTCGGTATGGATGGCGGACTCGTTGAAGCCGAGCCGCTCCCAATCCGACTCGTCGAGCGTGGCGGGGTCGCCGTCATAGGTGTCCTGGTAGCAGTTGCCGAGCGCCAGGTGCGTGTTACCGAACGGACCGCCGACGTTCTCGTCGTACAGGGTGTCGGCCATGAAGTGGTCGATCGGCGACAGCCGCGCATCCGTCAGCGAGAACTCGCCCACGCGGTCGGCGTTCGCCGTGGCGATCATCTCGTGCAGCAGCGGCTCGTTCTCAGCCGCCATCGCGCGGCGAACGCGGCCGCCTGAGAACTCGAGCTCGACGCCGGTGATCAGCGATCCAAAGGCGTACAGCGGTTCACTGAAGCGGATCCAGCCCTCGGTGCCCCGCCAGTCCGGCGAGGTGAAGACTTCGAAGCTTGGGAGGTTGGCGCCCACCCCGTCCCTCCAGACCCGACGCTCGCCCAGGGTGATCCACAGGTCGGCATCGGTGCCTTCGATGTGGAGCCGGTCGATGGCCAGCGCGTTGAGACGGTCACGCGTCACGTTGATCGTGCTGCGCATCTCGCGCCAGCGGGCGACTGGATCCTCCTGGTTCAGAAAGCACGCCTTGGTGATCTGGGCCCAGTAATCCTCGATCGACAGCCCGGCCTCGGCGGCCATCCCGGGGGTGCCGTAGGACGCCACCGTCCAGCTGTACGCGCCGCGGTTCTCCTTCTCCTGCTCCCACTGGCGCACGGTCAAGCGGGCCTGCTCGCGCTGCATCTGCTTGGCCGGGTCGATCCCGTGCAGGGCACGCGGGTTGGCCGGCGCGTAGAGGACCAGGTCGTGGTCGACCTGATCGACCAGGCCGCGCGCATAGGTGGCCGGCAGGAAACTCAGTTGCTCGTCGCTGGCCAGCTCAAAGAACGAGCGCCGCACGTCCCCATAGCCGTCCTCGGAGGGCATGTAGGCGTGGAGCACATGGCCCCCGGCTCGCCACACGGCCATGCAGGCCTCGATGTAGAGCGGCTTGCAGGCATCGGTGCCGTTGACCTGCACCACGTCGCCCGGCTTTATGCCGGTGCCGTTACCCAGCGCAAATTCCACGAGCAGCCTCGCGTAACGCTCGAGAACTCCCTGCTCAGGCACGAACCCCATGAGCGGAGAGCATAAATAGCCAGCTGGACAATGCGCGCTGCGGTGCGGCGGGCGCCGCCGCTATCACTCACTCAGTCGAGGAGAACTCCCAGATGGCGACGCCGAGCAGTACCAGGCCGAGCAGCAGGATGACCGCGGCCTCGAGCACGGCCGGCATGCGCCAGCCCCACCACGTGATGCCGGGATCGAGCACCTGCCGGGCGATCGGTGAGATGTGGAGATGGCCGAAGACCAACCGGCGCATCGGGTCGACGGCGTAGGCCAGGGGGTCGAGCCGGTTGAGCACGGTCAGCCAGGTCGGCAGCCCGGAGGCCGGGAACATCGCGCCCGAGATGAAATACATGGGCATCACGATCATCTGCATGACGCCCATGAACGACTGCATCTGCCTGATGCGGATGGCCACGCTGAGGCCGAAGGCGGTGATGGCAAAGGCCAACAGCAACTGCAGCCCGAGCGCGCCGAAGATCAGTCCCGGGGCGTAGGGCACGTGAACCAGGCCGGCGATGGCCAGCACGATCACGCCCTGCAAGGCCGAGACGGTGGCGCCGCCCAGGCACTTGCCGATGACGATCGAGCTGCGCCGGACGGGCGCGACCATCATCTCGCGCAGGAAGCCGAACTCACGGTCCCAGACGATCGAGGCGGCCGAGAACATGGCGGTGAACATCACGGTCATGCAGAGGATGCCCGGGTAGATGAACGTCTTCAGGTCGACGCCGTGAGTGCCGGCGCTGGCCAGTTGTTGCAGGCCCCCGCCCAGCACGAACAGGAACAGGAAGGGCTGCACCAGTGAGGTGACGATCCGCATGCGGTCGTTCTTGAAGCGGATCAGCTCTCGGCGCCAGACGATCTTGATCGCACGCAGCTCCGAGGCGAAGCTGCGCTTGGGGACGTGGACGCGGACGACCTCGAACGGCTCGAGCGGTTGTTCGGTGACGGCGGTCATCGTCGGCCCCCGCCGGCCATCATCTGCATCATCACGCGGTTGCGGTGCTTGGAGGGATCCTCCTCGGCGTCGCGGATCGTGGAACCCGTGAACGACATGAAGACGTCATCCAGGGTCGGACGCGACACGCTCACGCCGCGGATCGGTAGGTCGAGCTCCGAGAACAGCCTCGGGACGAATTGCTCGCCGCCCTCGACGCCGAAGGCCACCGCGCCCTCCGAGACTCTGGCCTCGATCCCGAAGCGCTGCATGATTGCGGCGATCGCGACGTCGTTGTCGTCGGTCTGGATCGTCACGCGGTCAGAGCCCACGCCGGCCTTGAGCGTCTCCGGCGTGTCCAGCGCCACGATCTTGCCCTTGTCCATGATCGCGATCCGGTCGCACCATTCGGCCTCGTCCATGTAGTGCGTGGTCATGAAGATGGTGATCTCCTCCCGCTCCTGAAGCTCGCGGATGTAGGTCCAGATCGAGCGACGCGTCTGCGGGTCGAGCCCGATGGTCGGCTCGTCCAGGAACAACACCCGCGGCGAGTGCATCAGGCCGCGGGCGATCTCCAGCCGGCGGCGCATGCCCCCGGAGAACATGTTCACGGTGCCGTCCCGGCGGTCCCACAGACCCACCATTCTCAGCACCTGCTCCATGCGCGGCGCCACCAGGTCCTTGGGCACGCCATAGAGCTCCGCGTGGAGCTTGAGGTTCTGGGCCGCCGTCAGGTAGCCATCGAGCGTCGGGTCCTGGAAGACCAGGCCGATGTTGCGGCGCACGTCGTCGCGCTCGTGCACGACGTCGTGGCCGGCCACGCGGGCCTCGCCGGAGGTCGGCTTGAGCAGCGTGCAGAGCATGTTGATGGTCGTGCTCTTGCCCGCCCCGTTGGGGCCGAGGAAGCCAAACACCTCCGCGGCGCCGACGTCGAAGCTCACGCCCTTGACCGCCTCGAAGTCGCCGAACTGCTTGCGCAGTCCGGCGACATGGATCGCAGGCGGGTCGCTCACGCTGTACAGGTTACGGGTCAAGCCTCGTCGGCCAGCAGGCGATAGAGCTTGCGCCGTGCCTCCTCGAGGATCTTCACAGCTTCCTCCGCCTGCTCCGGCGTGCCGTCGTGGACCACGTGTGCGGCGGCCCGGGCGAGCCCGCCGATGCTGTGACGGAAGCCCGCGCGCGGGTTGCCCTCGTCACCCGGGGAGGGCTCCCAGGGCGGCTTCTGCTCGCCGCGTTCGGCCAGATGGCCGCGGCCGGCGTCGGTCAGCTCAAAGGCGCGGCCCGATTCGCCCTCGGTGTGCACCGAGCGGATCAGGCCCTCGTCCTCGAGTTGCTGCAGCGCCGGATACACCGAGCCCGGGCTCGGGCGCCAGCGGCCTTCGCTGCGCTCCTCGAGTCCCTGCATCAGCTGGTAGCCGTTCAGAGGGGCGTCGAGGGAGAGCAGCATCAGCAGCGCCACGCGGACGTCGCCGCGGCGGCGGCGTCCGCGGTGGCCACCCGGGCCGGGACCGAAGCCGCCCGCCCCGAAGCCGCCCGGCCCGAAGCCGCCCAGCCCGAATCCAGGACCGGCTCCGGCCGGCCCCGCCCAACGTGCGCGCGCTCCCGGATCGAGATCCGCGCGCTCGACATTGAAATGAGGATGTCGATGGTGTCTCATTGATTTCTCCTATCTATCGAGATAGGTCAAAGATATATCGTTACGTATCGCTTGTCAAGAGCGGCGCGACGTCTAAGAGTCGCCGGACGGGGTAGGATCGAGTCATGAACGGCGATAACAATGGGATTCGTGAACGCGTCACCAAACAGGGCGAGGAGGCGTTCGGCAAGCTCGCTCAGGATCTGCTCAAGAGCCCACTCGTGAGCAGCACGCTGACCGCGGCCTTTGACGCGCGCGAGCGCGCCACCCGCGCGCAGGAGCTCGCCATGAGCGCGCTGAACCTCCCGTCGGCGGCCGACCTGGACAGGCTCACCCGGCGGCTGCGCTCGGTCGCCCAACGGATCGAGGCGCTGGAGGAAGGGCTCGACCGGATCGCCGAGCGGGTGGACAACTCGCGCGGCATCGCTCCGCTCGAGGAGCGCATGGAGCGGATGGAAAAGCGCCTGGTCTCGATCGACCGCACGCTGACGCGGCTCGACAAGAAGTTCAGCGCAACGAGCTGATGGCCAGACGGCCGAGCGCGAGCTCGGCGGCGAGCAGCGCATCGGTTTCGATGCGTCGGTGCGTGGCGACCAGGCGGGTGACGACCAACCCGCAGGCCGCCTCGGCGCCGTGGCGGGCGGCAACCGTGAACAGCGTGGCCGCCTCCATCTCCACGGCCACCGCGCCGGCCCGGGTCCAGTCCGTCCGGTAGGCGTCCGAGTCGTAGAACAGGTCGGACGAGACAACGGTGGCGCGCCGGACGCCGTGCGAGACGAGCGCGTCGGTCAGTCTGCCCGGGCCCGTCACGGGCCCAAGCACTGGGTGTCCACCGAGGGCGCGGCTGGTGCCATCACCGGCCAGCGCCGGATCGACGACCAGCAGCTGGCCCAGCTCTAGCTGGTCGCCCAGCGCGCCGCAGGTCCCGACCCGCAGCAGGCGCCGCGCGCCGAGCTCGATCAGCTCGGTGGCGACGATCGCCACGCTGGGGCCGCCCATGCCGGTGCTCTGGATGCTCAGGGCCTCGCCGTCCGCCGCCGTGCCCGTGTAGCCCCACAGGCCGCGGTTGTGGTTGAGCATCTTCGGCGCGTCGAGCAGCCCCTGGGCGAGACGCAGCGCGCGGCCGGGGTCGCCAGGCAGCAGAACGCGCTCGGCCAGCTCGGTCGTCGGATGGATGTGAAGGAGGTCGCGCACGGCCGGGCGAGCTTAGACACCTAGACTCCGGCCCTGCGATGACAGGCAAGCAAGCGGCCGCCGCGGTCGGCGTCTCCGCCGGCACGCTGAGACGCTGGGTGCGGGAGGGGGTGGTGCCGGAATACGACGGCGCCTGGGCGCCTGCCGCCCTCGGCAAGGCGCGACTGATCCGGCGGCTGCGCGAGCGCGGCTACACCCTCGAGCAGATCCGCCGAGCGACCGATGACGGTCGTCTGGCCTTCGGCCGGATCCTCGAGCTGTTCGAGGCCGGCGGCGAGGGCCTGACCCGACACGAGGCGGCGCGACGCACCGGGCTTGATGAGGAGACGGTTGAGCAGATCGCCGCCGGTCTCTGGGTCGGGCCGGATGAGCCACTCGACGCCGTGGCGCTCGAGCTCCTGAGCTACGTGGCGGCCGCCGTTGCGGCCGGGCTGCCCGTGGAGGCGATGCAGCAGCTCACGCGCGTATACGCGCAGGCGATCGGCCAGATCGCCGATGCGGAGGTGCGCCTGGTCCATCTGTATGTGCACGAGCCGCTGATGCGCTCGGGCGGCTCGGCCGGGGAGATGGCCGACACGATGCTGAGCGTGGCCGAGGGCCTGCTCCCGCTGAGCACGCAACTGCTCGAGCAGCTGCATCGGAGGATGCTCCTGCACTACATCGATCAGGACGTCGTCGGGCACATGGAGGGCGAGCTCTCGCCCGAGGACGAGGAGGTGGGGCGGATGCGCGTGGCCATCGCCTTCGCCGACTTGGCCGGCTATACGCAGATGACCGAGGACCTGGGCGATCGGCACGCGCTCGACGTGGTCCATCGCTTCCTGGCTCAGGTCACCGCGACCCTGCCCGACGACGCGCGCATGGTCAAGACGATCGGCGATGAGGTGATGGTGGTAGGCCCGGACCCGACGGCGCTGGCCAACTGGGCGCGCCGGCTCGGCGAGCTGGTGTCCGAGCCGTCTCCCCGCGCGGCCGTTCATTACGGCTACGCCCAATATCGCGAGGGCGACTATTTCGGGCGCGAGGTCAACCTGGCCGCCCGCGTGCAGGCTGAGTCGGGAGCGGGCGAGGTGCTCGTCACGCGTGCTGTCGTGGAGGCCAGCGGGGACAGCTTGCGCTTCGAGCCCCTTGCCGAGGTTCGGTTGCGCGGGTTCAGTCAGCCCACGGAGCTCTTCCGAGTGCTCGGCGAGGTATAGAGCGTGAGCGTGGTCGAGACGATCCTGGACCGCGTGCGCGACGAGCGGCTGCTCGCGTCCGGCCGGCCGGTGGTCGTTCTGCTCTCGGGTGGCCGGGATTCGACCTGCCTGCTCGATGTCGCGGTGCAGATCAGTGGCCCGACGGCGGTTTCCGCGCTGCACGTCAATTACGGCCTGCGCCCCGCTGCGGACGCGGATGAGCGCCATTGCCTCGGCCTGTGCGCACACCTGGGCGTGCCGATGACGACGGAGCGACCCGAGCGCAGTGGCGCGGGCGGCAACGTTCAGGCCTGGGCTCGCGAGCTGCGCTACGACACCGCCGCGCGGCTCGCGCTTTCGCGCGCGGCGGACATGGCGGCCGGACACACCGCCACCGATCAGGTCGAGACGATCCTCTACCGCCTGGCCTCGTCGCCCAGCCGGCGCGCCCTGCTGGGCATGCGCCCGCGTGACGGCAGCCTCGTGCGGCCGCTTCTAAGTGTCACGCGCGAGCAGACGGCGGCGTACTGCCTGGAGCGAGGCCTCGCCTGGCGCGACGACGAGTCCAACGACAGCGGCCGATACGCGCGCGGTCGCGTGCGTCATGGGCTCGTGCCGGCGCTGCGCGACATCCACCCCGGCGCCGAGCAGAATGTACTGGTCCTGGCCGAGCGCCTGCGCGACGAGGCCGAGGTCCTGGAGGCGCTGGTTGAGCGTGAGCTCGGGGGTCGTCCGACGATCGAACTCGATCGCCTGCGCGCGATGCCGACCGCGCTCGCTCGCCTGATCGTGCAGCGCCTGGCCGACCAGGTGCAACAGCGGCCCACCCCCGGCGCCAGCCGCCGTTTGCCGGACATCCTGGCGTTGCGCGATACGGGCGCGGCGCATGTCGACCTGCCCGGGGGCGTACGGGCGAGCGCACGCGGGGGCATGCTCAGCTTCGCCCGCACGCCGGAGATCGGCCGCGATCCATAAACTGGCTTGCGGTGACGGTTGACTTGAAAGTGGGCGAGGTGATCGTCGAGTCCGACGACCTCCAGCGCCGAGTGCGGGAGCTCGCCGATCAGGTCTCCCAGGAGTACGCGGGGAAGGATCTGCTGCTGATCGGCGTGCTCAAGGGCGCGATCTTCTTCCTGGCCGACTTCATGCGCGCGCTCGAGATTGACTGCGAGGTCGACTTCATGGCGATCTCGTCCTACGGGTCGTCGACCAAATCATCCGGGGTGGTGCGGATCCTCAAGGACCTGGATGCCGCCATCGAGGGGCGCCACGTGCTGATCGTCGAGGACATCGTCGACTCCGGGCTCACGCTTCAGTACCTGCTGCGCAACCTGGCCGGGCGCCGTCCGGCGTCGCTCGAGGTGTGCGCGCTGCTGCTCAAGCCCACCAGCAGCCAGGTACCGATTCGACCGCGCTACGTCGGTTTTGAGATCCCCGACCGGTTCGTCGTCGGCTACGGGCTGGACCACGCCGAGCGCTACCGCGCGCTGCCCTACGTCGCGGTCCTCGACCAGTAGCGCGCGGCGGTCAGAATGACCAGGCCCAACGAGCCGGATCGCCGGTTTGGGCGCCGCAGTGCACCGGTTTTGCCGGTGAAGGCGTGATGCTACGCTTTTGCCTTTCCCCGCCTGGGCGCCGCGGGTGCCAAGTAGGCGGTAACCAGGAGTGAGGCCTGAAACATGAGTCGTTTCTTCAAGAGCGCAGCCTTCCCCATCCTGATCGTGGTGGTGCTCGCGTTCTTCGCGTCCAAGTTGGTCGGCAGCACCGGCAGCAAGACGGTGCCGACGTTCAATCAGACCCTGGGTCTGATCAACCACGGAGCGATAAAGAGCCTCAACCTCGATCAGAAGGACAACAGCATGGCTGTCGTCACGATCGAGAACCAGAAGTACTCGATCGGCTATCCGAACAACTACGTCACGACGATCGTCAATGACGTCCAGAAGCATGACAGCGGCGCCTCGCTCATCGTCCAGGACACGTCGACGAGCGGCTGGATCTCACTCCTGACCTATCTGCTGCCCTTTGTCATCTTCATCGGCTTCTGGCTGTTCCTCATGAACCAGGTCCAGGGAGGCGGCTCGAAGGTGATGTCGTTCGGCAAGTCCCGCGCCAAGCGGATGTCGGTCGACTCGCCCAAGATCACCTTCCGCGACGTGGCCGGTGTCGATGAGGCGGTGGAGGAGCTCCATGAGATCAAGGAGTTCCTCGAGAACCCCAAGAAGTTCCAGGCTCTGGGGGCCCGGATCCCCAAGGGTGTGTTGCTCTACGGGCCTCCGGGCACCGGTAAGACGCTGCTCGCGCGCGCCGTGGCCGGCGAGGCGGGGGTGCCCTTCTTCTCCATCTCCGGGTCCGACTTCGTCGAGATGTTCGTGGGCGTCGGCGCGTCTCGTGTGCGCGATCTGTTCGAGCAGGCCAAGCAGAACTCGCCCTGCATCATCTTCATGGACGAGATCGACGCCGTCGGGCGCCACCGCGGCGCCGGCCTGGGCGGCGGTCACGACGAGCGCGAACAGACGCTGAACCAGCTGCTCGTCGAGATGGACGGCTTCGAGATGAAGGACAACGTCATCCTGATCGCCGCCACCAACCGTCCCGACATCCTCGACCCGGCGCTGCTGCGTCCCGGCCGCTTTGATCGCCAGATCGTCGTCGATCGGCCCGATCGCACCGGCCGCAAGAAGATCCTCGAGGTCCACACCCGCGGTAAGCCGCTGGCCCGTGAGATCGATATCGACGCGCTGGCCGGTCAGACGCCCGGGTTCACCGGCGCCGATCTGTCCAACCTGGTCAACGAGGCGGCGCTGCTCGCCGCCCGGAGCGGTAAGCGCGAGATCACCCAGGTGGAACTCGAAGAAGGCATCATGCGCGTGATCGCAGGCCCGGAGAAGAAGACGCGCGTGATGGGCGAGAAGGAGCGGCGAATCACGGCCTACCACGAGATGGGGCACGCGATCGTTGGTCATTATCTGCCCAACAGCGACCCGATCCACAAGATCTCGGTGATCTCACGCGGACAGGCGCTCGGCTACACGATCTCGCTGCCGGGGGAGGACAAGTTCCTGACCACGCGCGCCGAGTTGCTCGACACGATGGCGATGACGCTCGGCGGTCGTGCGGCGGAGGAGCTGGTCTTCGGTGAGATCACCACCGGCGCCTCCAACGACCTCGAGAAGGTCACGGCGACGGCCAAGCAGATGGTGATGCGCTTCGGCATGTCCGAGAAGCTGGGTCCGCGCGTGTTCGGTCACGATCACGGGCAGCCGTTCCTCGGCCGTGAGTTCAGCTCCGAGCCGGACTACTCGGACGAGATCGCGCGGGAGATCGACCTGGAGATCCGGCGCATCGTCGAGTCGGCCCATACGGTGGCTCGCGACATCCTCACCGAGCACCGAGAGTCGCTCAACCGCATTTCAGAGATCCTGCTCAAGCGCGAGACGATCGAGGCCGATCAGTTCGTGGCACTGCTCGACGGCGACAGCGAGGAGGGGGTGTTCGGCTCGGAGGCGCCACCGCCGCCGCAGCTGCCCATGCCGCCCGCCACGCCCGAGCGCACCGGTGAGAGCCCGAAGCTCTTCCCGCGGCCCGGTTACGCCGGCGGCACCGCCGAATAGCCGGCTGACGACGGTGCAGCCCGGACTGCGGCTCGGCCGGCCCTTCCGCCGGCGACCCCGCGCCAGCCCCCTGGTCCTGCTGGTCAGGTGGGGGCTGCCGTTGGCCTTTGTCGTCTTTGGCATCGTGATGCTCGTGCTATCGCACGGCCACCTCACCGGCGTGCAGGACAACGCGTCGGGAGCGAACGTGTTCACGAGTACGTCGACCGACCGCGACTCGATGCTCTCCGCGGTCGGCGTGGCCGCGTTCGTGATCGCCTTGATGATTCTGCTGCTGAACTGGATGCTCAGGCTGAACGCCGACGAGGCAGGCGACCGCGCCAAGGAGGACGACGCGCGCGAGCACTTCCGCCAGACCGGGCGCTGGCCGGGTGAGGATTAGCCGAACACGCTGGCCAGGCCCGGCGTCCCAGCGGGCGGGGTGAGCCCGGCCCGTTGGCATTCCACGAGGCCCGGCTTCATCGCGGGCGCCGTGGCCAGACTCGGCGCATGGGCAAAGGCCGGACGCCGGAAGTCGAAGTAATCGGTCATCGGGTGGGCGTTGGCGTCGCGGTGGCTGAGCGCCGGCAGGTTCCACTTGCGCTCGATGAAGGCCAGGATCGATGTGTGGTCCTGGACCACATTGGACACGTAGTTGCTGCGTGCCCAGGGCGAGATGACGAACATCGGCACCCGGAAGCCGTACCGCGTGTAGCCGCCGGGGGTCAGGGGCACGTTCGGGTTAGACAGCGCCGCCGGGTGGGTTATCGGGGCAATGCCGTCCGGAGCGATCGCCCGGGGCGGAGGCACGTGGTCGTAATAGCCACCGTGCTCGTCCCAGGTGATGAACAGGGCCGTCTTGGGCCAGAGCGGCGATCGGGTGACTGCGCTGACGACCTGGGCGATGAAGCTCTCGCCGGCCTGGATGTCCTGAGGATTCTCCTCGGAGGTCACGTTGTAATTCGGATCCAGAAACGAGAACGCGGGCAGGCTGCCGTTCGCCGCGTCACTGAAGAAGCGGCTCATCGGCCGCAGCCGCGCCAGGCAGCGCGGTGAGTGCGCGAACTCCGGCACGATCAGCGCGCTCGCCTCGAGCGCGCCGTTGGTCGGCTGTACGTAGTTGCGCCAACTGATGTTGTGGTTGAGCAGCTGGTTGAAGATCGTGCCGTTGGCCGCGGGCACCTGAAATGTGTAGCCGTTGGTCGCGGTGATTCCCGAGGCCGTGCCGCAGAACAGGAAGCGCCGGTTGGGGTAGGTCTGCCCGAGCACCGAGGAGAAGTAGCGCTGCCCAAACGGATAGTGCTGTGCCAGCGAGTAGGTGGTCGGCAGGAAGGTCTGGTCCCAGTACCACATGGCGACGGCGCCGGAGGCCTGGACGAAGCCGTTGTTCAGCCCTTGGTTCCAGGCCAGATGCGACGCGTTCCAGGCCTGGTTGGGGTGGCCGGCCTCCTGACAGGGCGAGCTGGCCAGCCGAGCGGACACCGACGAATTCTTGATCGCGTACGGGACGACACTGCGCGGATTGGCGTTGAGCACCCGGCTGCCCTGCACGGTCAGCCCGTCCACCTGCGAGCGTCCCGGCACCTGGTGGGGCACCATGCCGAGCAGGTTGTCGAAGGAGTGGTTCTCCATGACCAGCACGACGACGTGCTCGATCGGATCGAGGCCCGGGGTGGGAGCCCCCGCCGGCAGATGTGGAAACGGCAACGATCCCGGCCGGCGCAACGCGCTGGAGCTGCGCGCGAACGTCCGCGCCCACGCCGGCAGGCCGGAATAGGCACCGGCGGCGGCGAGGCCGGCCGCTGCGGCGCCGCCTCGCGCCAGCAGCTGTCGGCGGCTGATCGGGCTGGGCTCGCTCATCGGTACCGTGCGGGGACGACCATGTCCGGCGATGTTAACCCGAGCTCCGCGCCGACCCGTGACTTCGAGGTCATGGGGATCGTCAACGTGACGCCTGACTCGTTCAGCGACGCCGGGCGTTACTTCGATCCGACGGCTGCGGTGCGCTACGGGCTCGCCCTCCAGACCGAGGGTGCTTCGATCCTCGACGTCGGGGGGGAGTCGACGCGCCCTGGCGCCGATGCGGTTGACGCGGACGAGGAGTTGCGCCGGGTGCTGCCGGTGATCGAGGCGCTCGTGGCCGCCGGGGTGCCGGCGCAGATCTCGGTCGACACCATGAAGGCCGAGGTGGCGGAGCGGGCGCTGGACGCCGGTGCCACGTTGGTGAACGACGTGACCGCACTGCGGGCGGCCCCGCAGATCGCCGAGCTTGTCGCCGCGGCCGGAGCCCGCCTCTGTCTGATGCACATGCACAGTCCGCCGCACCAGCCGCCCCCGCCACCGCGCTACACGGACATCGTCTCGGAGGTCAAGAGCTTCCTCGAGGAGCGAATGGCCTTCGCGGTGGCCCGGGGCGTCCCGGAGGAGCGCATCATCCTCGATCCCGGCTTCGGCGGCGGCAGTTTCGGCAAGAATCCGGCTCAGAACCTCGAGCTGCTGCGGCGGCTGCCCGAGCTTGTGGCGATCGGGCGTCCGGTCCTGGTCGGCACCAGCCGCAAGGCGTTTCTGGGTGACATCACCGGCCGGCCGGTCGATCAGCGTTTGGCTGCGACGATTGCCACCAACGTCATCGCCTACGCCCACGGCGCCCGCATCTTTCGGGTGCATGACGTGGCCCCGCTGTATGACGCCCTGACCGTGACCGCGGCAACGCTGGCCGCGGGAGAGACCACGTGGGAGAGACCATCTAAAGTCGCTCGCGCATGAGCACTGAAGAGGATCCGGAAGAGTTCGAGCCGGAGGAGCCGGCCGAGCTCGATGACGACTACGACGAGGAAGATGACGAGGGCCATCCCGAGCCCGAGGTCACGATCGAGGTCAGCGGCCTGTCGCTGTACACCCACATGGGCGTCACGGCCGCTGAGCGCGAGATCGGACAGCGCCTGCTCGTCGACGTGCGGCTGGACATCGGCGAATGCGATGCCACCGTCACGGACCGGATCGACGACACCGTCGACTACGGCCAGGTCTGTGAGCTCGTCAACCTGGTGGCCCAGCAGCGCGAGTACCGTACCCTGGAGCGCTTCTGCGCCGCGGTGGCAGACCGTCTGATCGAGCGCTACGAGCTGCATGCTGTGTGGGTCAAGGCCGCCAAGCCCGAGCCCCCGATCGCGCTCACCGTGGGTGAGGTCTCGGTCGAGGTCTGGCGCGAGGCGTGACAGTAGGCGGCGAAGCAGCGGCGAGCCGCCATCCGCGCCGGCGCGGCTTTCTCGGCCTGGGATCGAACATTGGCGCGCGACGCGACCATCTGCAGGCGGCCGTCGACGCGCTGCCGGCCCACGGCGTCGGCGTCGTGCGCTCCTCCTCGACCTTCGACACCGAGCCGGTGGGCCTGATTCTCGACCAACCCGAGTTTCTCAACGCCTGCATCGAGATCGAGACCGAGCACGGTCCCGTGGAGCTGCTCGCCGCCTGCAAGCAGGTGGAGGCCGAGGTCGGTCGCACGGCCGGGGGCCCGCGCCACGGTCCCCGGGTGATCGATGTCGACGTGCTGCTGCTGGACGACATCAGCCACGCATCCGACCGGCTCACGCTGCCGCACGAGCAGGTGAGGAGCCGCCGCTTCGTGCTCGTGCCGCTGCTCGAGCTCGATCCCGAGCTCACGCTGCCCAGTGGCGAGCGACTGGCCGGGTCGCTGGCCGCCCTGGGGAGCGGTCAGGCGGTTCGCGTCGCCGGACCGCCGCTGCGCGTTTCCGGTCTTGCCCAGTCCTTATAGTCCTGCCCTGATGTCAGAGCACGGCGCCAGGGGCAAGCTGTTGGTTGTCGACGTGGGCAACACCCAGACGCACTTCGGCGTCTTCGATCATGGCTCCGACGTCGTCTCCGAGCAGTGGCGCTTTGCCACCGTGGGCGAGTCGACCGCCGACGAGCTTGCGGCCCTGCTCTCCAACCTGCTGGAGCTGCGCGGGCTCTCCTTTTCGGATATCGCGGCTTCCATCGTCTCCGCGACGGTGCCGCAGCTCAACGACCAGTGGCGCGCCGTGGCCTTCCGCTACCTCGGGCATGAAGCGCTGGTGGTCGGTCCCTCGCTGAAGACGGGCATGCCGATCCGGACCGAGAACCCGCACGAGGTCGGTGCCGACCGCCTGGTCAACTCGGTCGCCGCCTATGCCAAGGTCGGTACGACATGCGTGGTCGTGGACTTCGGAACCGCAATCACCTACGACGTCGTCTCGGCCGACGGTGAGTATCTGGGCGGCGTCATCACGCCCGGGATCGAGATCTCGCTCGGGGCGCTGTCGGAGCGTGCCGCCAAGTTGCCCAATGTCGAGCTGAGTGAGCCGCGCGCTGTGATCGGCCGCTCGACCGTGGAGGCCATCCGCAGCGGCATCGCCTTCGGCTTTGCCGGTCAGGTGGAGGGCATCGTCCGGCGGCTGCGGGAGGAACTCGGCCAGGACACCCGGGTGATCGCCACAGGCGGCTTCTCGACCGTGATGTATCCGTTCATCAAGGCGACGATCGACGAGGTCGACGAGATCCTGACGCTCACGGGTCTGCGGCTGATCTGGGAGCGAAACAGCTAGCCGACCGCGGCCGGCACCGGGACATCCGGGGACATCGCCACCGCCGCCGCCAGTTGCAGCAGGCTGCGGACGGCGCGGTTCTCCGGTTCGGCCGCCCGCGCCAGTGCGTAGGCGTCGAGCAGCTGCCTGACCGCGAGGAACACCGGGTAGTCGTCGACCTCCTCGGGTACGTCGCAGGCCAGCTCGGCAAGGGCCACCATCTCGCTGCCGTCCCCGGTCCGGTACTCCAGCAGGGCCCCCACCTGCAGGTAGTTGGCCACTCGATCAAGCAGTAGATGGCTGGCTCGCTCGTGCTCGCCCACCGCCGGGCCGGTGACCGCCAGCGGCTGAGCGTCGGCGATCTGAAGCGATTGACCGGAGGCGATCAGGGCCACCTGCTCGCCCGTCAGCCCGGCCTGCAGCGCCAGACGCAGTTGAGAGGCCGCCGAGGCGCCCGTGAACCCGTAGGGCGCGTCGGAGGCGAACACGATCTGGGCCGGCGGCACCAGGCTGAACAGCGCCACGAGATCCTGCGAGATCCACCAGGCGGTGTCGAACAGCACGTTGGGCAGGTCCACGCAGGCGCGCCAGATCCACCCCAGGTCGGAGACCGCGGCGTGGGCGAGGATCACCCGGGCGTTGGGGTACCGGCGCGCGTAGCGGATGACATGCTCACCCAGCGCGGGTATCCCCCGTCCGGCGTGAATCAGGATGGGCAGCGTGCGTTCGTGGGCGAGCGCAAACAGCCCAGGCACCTCTGGGTGGTCGAGCGTGAACTGCTCCGCCCGGGGATGCAGCTTGATGCCCCGGGCGCCTCGGGCCAGTGCGCGCTCGGCCTCGGCCAGGGCGTGGTCACCCGGTTTGACTCGGCAGAAGGGCACCAGCAGCCCTTCGCTGTGGGACGCGGCCTCGATCACGAAGTCGTTTGCCGGGGTATATCCCTCAGGCTCGTGCATGGGGAAGACGAAGCAGCCGCGGGCCTGGGCCGCACGCAGTCCGCGGAGCAACTCGTCGGGGCTCTGGCGCATGCCGTCCGGGTCGTTCTGGCCCAGATGCGTGTGAGCGTCGAACAGCTCCAGTCCCGGTACCCGGTCACGGATTGCCTGCAGCCAGGGCGCGATCACCGGATCTAGATCCACATCGTGATTCGTACCATGAACCAGATGAGCACGAGTCAGACCCAGCCGAGGTCGCTCACCGAGCCATGGCTGCTCGGGGGCGTCACCATCCCCAACCGCGTGGTGCTGGCACCGCTGGCCGGCATCGGCAACTGGTTCGTGCGCCTGCAGGCCAAGCGCCACGGGGCCGGCCTGACGGTGTCCGAGATGGTCTCGAGCCACGCCGTGCATTACGGCAACGAGCGGACCTGCCGAGAGCTGCTGCGCATCCATCCGGACGAACACCCGGTCTCGGTGCAGCTGTTCGGCGCCGATCCGGACGTGATGGCCTCGGCGGCCGAGCGTGTCGCCGCCGCCGGCGCCGACCTGATCGACATCAACATGGGTTGCCCGGTTCCGAAGGTGTGCAAGACCGGCGCGGGCGCCGCATTGCTGGAGGACCCGGACCGCGCGGTCGCCGTCGCACAGGCCGCCGCCCGGGGCAGCGGCCTGCCGGTCACCGTCAAGCTGCGCACGGGCCTGCGACCGGGGGATGGCAAGGGCGTCGCTGTGGCGCGCCACCTCGCCGAGCGCGGCGGGGTGGCGGGGCTATCCATTCATCCCCGGCACGCTTCGCAGCGCCACAGCGGTCAGCCGGACTACGACCTGGCCGCCCGGCTGGTGGAGGAACTGCCCGTGCCGGTGCTGCTCTCCGGCGGCCTGCGCTCAGCCGAGCTCGCTCGCGAGGCCTTCGAACGCACGGGAGCTGATGCGATCCTGCTCGCGCGCGGCTCGCTGGGCAATCCTTGGGTGTTCGAGCAGCTGGTCGGCCGCCGCTGCGGCGGCCCGACGCGAGCGGAGATCGTCACCGAGATGAACTGGGTGCTCGACTGCGCCGTCGAGCACCTGGGGGCCGAGCGCGCCAACCGCTACCTGCGCAAGTTCTATCCCTGGTACATCGAGCAGCTGGGGGGCACCCGGGGCGAGCAGGGGGCCTTGCAGGCCGCGTTGCAGCAGACTGACACCATCGAGCAGGCACGCGAGCTGTTCGCCGACGCCGGGGCCGCCCTGGCGGGGGCCGGCTCCGGTTTGTGAACGGCACCGGCCGGGAACCACCTAACGGGGGGTCTATACTCCTCCGCCCACGCGCCAGAACGGTCCGTGGACTTCCCGCCCTAGCGGGGTTTTTCCTTCCTCTCAACGGATTATCTGCACATGCCCAAGGACGTCATTCTCACCCCCGAAGGCCTCGCCACGCTCAAGTCTGAGCTCGAGCACATGTCGACCACGCGTCGGCGTGAGGTTGCCGCACGGATCAAGGAGGCGCGCGAGTTCGGCGACATCTCCGAGAACGCCGAGTACGACGACGCCAAGAACGAGCAGGCCATGCTCGAGGCACGCATCGCTCAGCTCGAGGAGAAGCTGCGCTCCGCCACCGTGATCGATGCCTCCGAGCTCGATAACGAAATCGTCCGGGTCGGCACCGTGGTTCACGTGGTCGACGGCGACGGCGGCAAGCACAAGTACGCGATCGTCGGATCGGCCGAGGCCAAGCCGGCCGAGATGAAGCTTTCCAACGAGTCCCCGGTGGGTAAGGCGCTGATGGGTCGCAAGAAGGGCGACACGGTTGCGGTGACCACACCGCGGGGCGAGCGTCAGCTCAAGATCGCCAAGATCGAAGTCGCCTAAGCCACGGGCGAGGTCCGTGAGCGACCCAGGCGAACCCGAGGAGCAGCCCGACGTCTTCACCGCGCGCCGTCAGAAACTGGCGGCGCTGCGGGCTTCGGGCATCGAGCCGTTCCCGTACGGCTTCTCGGGCGTTGAGCCGGTCGCGAAGGTGCGCGAGGCGCACACCGGGCTCGAGGTCGGAGAGGAGACAAATAGCTCCCATCGTGTGGCGGGGCGGCTCGCCGCGCGGCGCGGTCAGGGAAAGATGGCCTTCCTCGATCTGGTCGACCGCTCAGGCCGCATCCAGCTGCAGGCCCGGATCGACGAGCTCGGGCCTGAGCGCATGCAGGTTCTGCTCGACCTGGACCTGGGCGACCTGATCGGAGTCGAAGGCACCGCATTCAACTCCAGGCGCGGCGAGCTGTCGCTCCGGCTCACGGATTTCGAATTGCTGGCCAAGTCCCTGCGTCCGCCTCCGGACAAGCACCACGGGCTGACCGACGTGGAAACACGCTTCCGCCACCGTGAGGCCGACCTGATGTCCAACGAGGAAACGCGTCAGGTGTTCATGACCCGGGCCCGGATGGTCTCGGCGGTACGGCGATACCTGGACGAGCAGGGCTTCATCGAGGTTGAGACCCCGATCCTGCAACCGCTCTACGGCGGCGCCGCGGCGCGGCCCTTCACGACCCATCACAACGCGCTTGATCGCGACCTGTATCTGCGGATCGCCAGTGAGCTCTATCTCAAACGTCTGATCGTCGGTGGTCTGGAGCGCGTCTACGAGATTGGCAAGAACTTCCGTAACGAGGGCCTGTCGCCCAAGCACAATCCCGAGTTCACCATGATCGAGTACTACGAGGCGTACGCGGACTACACCGACGTGGCGCGGCGCTTCGAGGAGCTGATGGCCTACGTGACCGTCGCCATCGGCTATGACGGCGACCTCGATTTTCAGAGGCCGTGGCATCGCGAGACGCTCGTGGGCTCGATCGAGAAGCGCACGGGCATTGACATCGCGGCCCACCGCGACCGGGCTTCGCTGGCCGCTGAGATGCAGAAGAGAGGCCTTCCGGTGCCGGAGCTGGACACGTGGCCGCAGTTGGTCGACGAGCTCGTCTCCAAGCACGTCGAGCCCACGCTGATCGAGCCGACCTTCCTGCTCGATTACCCAGTGGAGATTTCCCCGTTGGCCAAGCGCCATCGCAGCCAGGCCGGCATGGTCGAGCGTTTTGAGGCCTTCATTCACGGAATCGAGGTCGCCAACGCCTTCACAGAGCTCAACGATCCCGACGATCAGCGTGAGCGCTTCGAGGCGCAGCGCGCACTGGCCGCCAGCGGGGACGAGGAGGCCCAGCCCTACGACGAGAGCTATATCCAGGCACTCGAGTATGGGATGCCACCCACCGGCGGGATCGGCTTCGGGATCGATCGCATGGCGATGATCCTCACCGGACGGCGCACGATCCGCGAGGTCGTGCTGTTTCCGGCCATGCGCGATTGACGCCCGCTTTGGCGGTGCCTGCCGCGTAACCACGGTCGCTCTGTCTCGGGCTACCGCTAAAGCAAGTCGCCTGTAACGCCGAAGCTATTCGGACAGTGCGCAGACACATTCAGAGGCTTCGAGGCGACAACGGGCAGGCGCTCGTGGAATTCGCGTTCGTAATTCCGCTGGTGCTCATGTTCCTGTTCGCGATCATCGACTTCGGCCTGGCGCTGAACCAGCAGAACGCGGATACGAACGTCGCCAATGTGGCGGTCCGCGAGGCTGCCGTGATCGGCACCACCACCTCGGCCATGTGCGGCACGACGACGGAGACGTCGTTGGGCACCTGGGCGGCCTGCGAGTCCACCAAGATGGGCGGTCCGACCGTGACCGCTTGCGTGGGTGACATCGCGACCACTGCAGGGCCCACCAGCACCACCTACACGACCGGTGACCCGATCGAGGTCAAGATCACATCCAGCTTCTCCTGGCTCAAGATAATCACCGGCGGCGTCGGCAACCTCTCGTCGAGCATCGGTTCGAACGCGACGATGCGCATGGAGGGCAGCCTGACCGGCACCAACGCTTTCCTGAGCCCGGTCTGCAGCTCTTAGGAGACTGCGAAGGCAGTCTCGTGATGTGTGCTTTTGCCGCCAGACATTTTGCAGCCAGACATCAAGTTCCGCGCAGATAGCGCCGATAGCAAATTCAGAACCAACTTGGAGCGCGTGTAATGGAAGCCCATCGTCATTTTGGCAAGCTTGGAATAGGCAGTCGCTTTAAGGGATCGCCGACTCGTAAGAACTCGGTCCTGATCGCCGCACTGTCGGCCGTGCTTGCGGCTGCGTTGATTTTCCTGTTCGTCACTCATTACAAGAAGAACACGGTGGCGCCGCCACTCGCCCCCACTCAGGTGGCGGTCTGGGTCGCCAGGCAGCCGATTCCGCTGGGTACCCCGGAGACCGCCATTGCGGCCGCGGGATACTTCAAGCAGACGCAGGTCCCCTCCGCGCAGGCCGTGGCCGGTGCGATCGTCGACCCGTCACAGGTCGTCGGCGAGGTCACCTCGACGGCGGTCGCCGCCGGTCAGCAGATCACATCCAGCGACTTCACCAAGTCCGTCCAGGTGCTGTCGGCTGACCTGAGGGGCGACCAGCGGGCTGTGGCCTTCTCCTTCGACACTGAGCACGGCATATCAACCTGGCTGTCCGCCGGCGACACCGTCGACGTGATGCTGGTGAACACGCTCACGCACCGCACCGAGCTGATCGATCAGAACGTGAGCGTGCTCGAGAACAAGCTCGGCCTGGTGGTCCTGAAGCTCACGGACAAGCAGGCGCTGCTGGTGACGGCGGCGAGCACTCAGGGCAGCCTCTGGCTATCGCTGAGGCCGGCCCTGAACGCCAACAACTCCATCAAGATCTACTCCGTGGGGGGCTAGACAATGGCACGCCGAATTACAGCTGCGGTGGCGCATGATGAGACGGCTCAGATCCGTCTGATCAATGACCACATTCCCGAGGACTCGGGCATCGAGGTCACGGAGGAGTTCACCACCGTCGAGCTCAACGCCGACGCCGTTCTCCGGCTGGACGCCGACGTGTTGTTGGTCGCCTGCCGGGAGGGCTCCCACGCGGCGATGGAACTCGTGCGGCTCTGCCACACGGTCCGCAGTCGCACTCCGATCGTGGTGCTCTCGCACGGCAGCGACCAGGAGTTCGTCCAGGACGCGTTCGCCGCAGGCGCCGATGACTTCCTGGTCATGCACCCGGGGCCGTACATCCCGGAGCAGGTCAGCCGCGATGTCGAGTTCGCCATCCGCAAGGCGGTCACGCGCAACCGCACCGCCACCGACCGTGGCGGCGAAGCCGGCACGCTGATCGCCGTGCTTGGATCGAAGGGCGGGGTCGGCAAGACGGTGGCGGCGACGAACCTGGGGGCGGCATTGGCCACCCGCGGACGTCGTACGGCGCTCATCGACCTCGATCTGCAGTTCGGCGACGTGGCGTTGGCCCTGGGCTTGGTTCCGGAGACGACCCTGTTCGACCTGGCGGTCTCAGGCGGCAGCATCGACTCGGACAAGCTCGACGACTTCATGCTCCGGCACTCCAGCGGGCTGCGGGTGCTGGCCGCGCCGGCGCGTCCCGACCAGGCGGTGTCGGTCACCGCGCAGATGATGACCACGGTCTACGCGATGCTGCGCGAGGAGTACGACTTCATCGTCGTCGATACCCCGCCGGCGTTCACCTCTGAGGTGATCGCCACGGTCGATGTCGCCGACTGGGTCTGCATGGTGGCGATGTTCGACGCGCTGTCTCTGAAGAACACGCGGCTGGGCCTCGACACGCTCGAGCTGATGGGCTATCCGCCCGAGCAGGTGCGGATCGTGCTCAACCGAGCCGGCACCAACGTCGGGATCTCCGACAATGATGCCGTTCAGATCCTCGGCCGCCAACCCGACGCGCTGGTCCCCAGTGACCGCGAGATCCCGGTGTCGATCAACGACGGAGTGCCCATCACGCTCTCGGGCAGCCGCTCGCCGGCCGCAGTGGCGGTTCACTCCCTGGCCGAGATGTTCCTCGAGCAGACGGCTGCGGAGGCACACCAGGCATCGGAGACGGCCAAAGCCCTCAAGGGCTCACGGCGTGGTCTGTTCCGGCGCAAGCCGACGGCCGCAAATGCGCCTGAGCTGGTCAGCGGTAGTTAGGAGACATAGTGGAACTGCGAGAGCGGCTGGCCGGCACTCCGGGACCGGCACCGGTGACAACAGATACGGTCCAGTCAGACTCGTTCGTCGAGCTCAAGGACCGCATCCATACGGGGGTCATCAACGACCTCGGACCTCGGCTCTATAACGAGGCGCTCTCCCATGGAGCGCTGCGGGACGTCGTGCTGGCCGACGTGCGTCAGCGTCTGGCTCAGGAACGCGGCCTGTCCACCACCGATCGTGAGCGGCTGACCCAGGAGATCGCCAACGACACGTTGGGTCATGGCCCGATCGAGCCGCTGCTTCAGGACGACAGCGTCAGCGAGGTCATGGTGAACGGCCCCGGGGACGTGTGGGTCGAGCGTAGCGGCCGCCTCGAGCGGACCGGTGTGCGCTTCACCGATGAGCACCACCTGCGGCGCATCATCAACAAGATCGTGGCGCAGGTGGGACGGCGTGTGGACGAGGCATCGCCCATGGTCGACGCTCGCCTGCCCGACGGCAGCCGAGTCAACGCCGTGCTGCCGCCGCTGTCGCTCACCGGGCCACTGCTGACAATCCGCAAGTTCTCCAAGAAGCGCTGGGATCTCAATGACCTTGTCGGGATCAACTCGCTCACCCCAGCGGCCAAGGACTATCTGGACGCTGCCATCAAGGCGGAGCTCAACGTCATGATCGCCGGTGGAACCGGCTCGGGTAAGACGACACTGCTGAATGCGCTGTCGTCCGCCATCCCCGACGACGAGCGGATCGTGACGATCGAGGACGCGGCGGAGCTGCGGCTGAACCAGGCCCACGTGCTGAGGCTCGAGTCCCGGCCCAGGAACGTCGAGGGTCAGGGCGAGGTGCCGATCCGCGAGTTGCTCCGCAACTCGTTGCGCATGCGGCCCGATCGCATCATCGTCGGCGAGGTGCGTGGCTCGGAGGCCCTGGACATGCTCCAGGCGATGAACACCGGCCATGACGGATCGATGTCCACCTGCCACGCGAATACTCCGCGTGATGCCGTGGCTCGCGTCGAGAGCATGGTGCTGATGGCCGGCATCGACTTTCCGATGCGCGCCATCCGCCAGCAGCTGTCTCGAGCGCTGGACCTGATCGTGCAGATCGAGCGGTTCAATGACGGCGGGCGCCGGATCACGAGCATCACCGAGGTGCAGAACATGGAGGGCGATACGGTGACCCTCCAGGACATCTTTGAATTCCGCGTGGATAAGGAGGGCCAACATGGCTCGGGCCAGCTCGTCTACACCGGGCTGCGGCCAACCTGCGGAAAGTTCGAGCGCAACGGGGTCAGCCTGCCCGCCTATATGGATCAGCACAGCTTCGGCGCGGATCAAGCGGGCCTCGGGCAGCAGCCGATGCCTCTGGCGGCCTCCGCCGCCCCTGGCGGCTTCGCCATAAATGCCGGCCGCATCGACCGGCGAAACGGGCGGTGAACATGGGCTCGTCCATTGCCGCACTGGGGATGAGCCTGGCCGCGGGGCTGCTGTTCGGGGTCGGCATCTTCGCCCTGATCGGTCGCCGAGCGACGGTCGCCGACCGCGTGAGCTCCTACGTCACACTGCGTCGAGACGATCCGGAAGCGTCCAAGTCGCTGATCGATCGCGCTCTGGGCGACCGGCAGGCGCGCAAGATCGTCCGGTCGCCACTGCTCACGCGGCTGCGTATCGAGATGGAGGTCGCCGGCATCAAGTTCGGTCTCGAGCGACTCGCCGCGATCGTGGCCGTGGTCACCGTCCTGGTGGGCTGGTTGCTGTCGGTCAAGACCCATAGTCCGGTGGCCGCGATGCTCGGCCTGTTCGTGCCGGTCGTGGCGCAGCTCGCGATCAAGAATCGCGCCGGGCGCCAGCGTCGTATGTTCTCCGAGCAGCTGCCGGACAACCTTCAGGTGATCGCGTCGGCCATGCGTTCAGGTCAGACCTTTGTCGGGGCGCTCAGTGCGGTGCTGGAGGACGCGCCCGAGCCGTCGCACCGTGAACTCCGCCGGGCGGTGCTTGACGAGCAGCTCGGCGTTCCGCTCGCCGAGTCGCTGGGGCGAGTGACCGAGCGCATGAAGAGCGAGGATTTCAAGCACGTCACCATCGTCGCCTCGCTACAGCGCGAGACGGGCGGTAACACGGCCGAGGTGCTCGAGCTGGTGGCTGACACCGTGCGCCAGCGGATCGAGATCAGGCGCCTGGTCCGCGGGCTCACCGCGCAGGGGCGGCTCTCCGGGGGCATCCTGGCGCTGATGCCAGTGGCCCTGCTGATCTTCATTTCCACCATCAATCCGACCTATGTACACCCGCTCTTCCACACGACCGACGGACTGATCGCGCTCGGTGTAAGCCTCGGCCTGGTACTGGCCGGTGCGCTGGTCATCCGCAAGATCATCCAGATCAAGATCTGAGTCAACATGTCACCTTACGTATATCTGGCTCTCGGGGCGATCTGCGCCGGCGTTGCCGTGCTGTCCGGCATCGCTTCCGCGAGCGAGCGCAACAAGTCGGCCGTCGAGCGCGTCCAGGCCGTGATCGATCTCGGCATGAACTCGGGCCGGACCGATATGGACACAGACGTGTCCCACTATCTGGCTGAAGAGCGTCAGAGCCTCGTGTCGGGGATAGCGACCCGCCTGGGCAGTCTGCTCTCCGGTCGCTTGACCACCGTGAGCGAAGAGGCGATCCGCGAGCAGCTGATGTCCGCGGGCCTGTACACGATCTCTCCCCGCACGATCATCGGCTACCGGGTGCTGCTGACCATCATGCTCCCGTTGCTCGCGTTCATGGCGGTCAAGTTGCACAGCGCACTGGATCTCCTGATCATCGGTCTGGCCGGGTTCGCCGGGTGGATTCTCCCGTTGACCTACGTGCAGCGCAAAGCGCGGCTGCGCATCGCGACGCTTGATCGCAGCCTCCCCGACCTGATCGATCTGATGTGTGTGATGATCGAGGCCGGTCTCTCCTTCCCGCAAGCGCTGCGGCTCGCCGCGGACCAGTTCGGACCTCCCCTGAGCGACGAGCTGCGTCTCACCCTGCAGGAGCAGGCCATGGGCCTGGCCATGGATGAGGCATTGGCCCACCTTGGGGCGCGCGCTGACACCCCCGCCGTGAAGTCCTTTATCCGCACGATGTCCCAGGGCCAGCGGATGGGTATCTCACTGGGTCAGCTCATGCGCAACCTGGCCAACGAGATGCGCGCCCGGCGTCGCTCCGTGGCTGAGGAACGCGCCCAGAAGACCCCGATTCTGATGCTCTTCCCGCTGGTCTTCATGATCTTCCCGGCGATCTTCATCGTCCTGATGACGCCCGCCGTCATCAACCTCGTCAAGAACCTGCACGGCTTCTAGGAGCCGCCGTTTGCGGGCGGTACGGAGGGGGCGAGCTCGGGCTCGCCCCCTCTGTGTCGTCTAAGCCGCCGAGTGGCCGCTGACGCCGCCCACGACCGCTGGCGCGGTCCCAGCCCGGAGCCCGGCCCGCTCGCCTCGCCCGCTCGCCCCGCCCAGGCCGCGGCCGGCACGCTGGGATTCGCGGCCGACCCCTGCACACAGACTGGCACGGACCATGCCCGCCTCCAACCAGGCGGGCCCGATGAACCGATGGCGGGCCCGATGAACCGATGGCGTGCCCGATGAACCGACGGGGTGCCCGATGAACCGAGCGCAGCAGAAGGCCGCGTGAGCGGCCGGTCTTCGTCGGAGACAAGCTCAGGGAGAGCGTATGGCTCTCCCTCCTTCCCAAGCTGATGTCGAACGCGTCCCCCAGCTCCCAAAGTTCCGCCCCTCATGGCTGATTTGGGAATTCCGGGCGTCTCTACGGCCCGGATTCCCCCAAGTTGCGCGGCGACGGGCTGGTTTCGGAGATCGGGGCGGCTGCATCGCCCGATGCGGGGCGTGGGCTGGGGCCCCGGGGGACGGGCCCCTGCGACGTGGCACTGCGACGTGGGCCCTGCGAAGGGCGGGAGGGGACCCCCGCGAAGCGTGAACCGCCCCTGCCAAGGCCCCCGGGAAGTCAGGGGGAATGGGCCTCGGAAGTGAGTGACGAGCCGTGGGCGCGCCGGGGCCCGCCGCTGAACCAAGACCGATGGTCAGTGGCTTCACCGGTGCAGACCCTCCGCACCGCGCCCTTAACGTGTGAGGGCCGGGTTCTTTCGAACCCGGCCCCGTGTGCAAGTCACGAATCACACGTAGTGAATCTGAGTGCCGAACTCAGGTGTTGAGGCTGCTACCAACGGTCGACAGGGCGTCATTCACCTTGCCGCCCAGGAAGTTCAGAGCGACGATCGCGACGATGGCGATGAGCGCGAGGATGAGGGCATACTCGGTGAGCCCCTGGCCCTCGTCGTCTTCCATCAGACGAGCGATTGCGAGCTTCATGTTGATGAAGTGCTTCAGCATGTAGTTGTCACCTCCCCCCAGTGAGTTCGTGTGGGCATTGATTTCCGTGACGCACAGCGTCAGATCTGGAAGCTTGTCCGTGGTTCCCGTCCCGACGCTGCTTCCGGTGCATCGTGGGAAACTCATCGGTGCAATTTGGGTGGGACTTGAGAGTTGTTGTTACGAAAGCTAAACGTCTGTTGGTCCGCGGCAGCCAGAGATCTGCAGGAAAGACCTGCAAATGCCGCTAATTGACCGATCTGGCAGGCCGGGCAAATTTGTGCTGTGAACAGGTCGATCTGGACGTATGTTCGGGGGGTGGGTGTCACGTCGCCCGCCCTCAAGCCCGGCGACTCAAGCCAAACCGGGGAAATGACGAGACATTCGTATGCCCTCGGATTCGTTTAGTGATGCTGCGACCACACGATCGGTCGCGCGTCCAGCAGTCGTACCCGCGCGGGAGCTCATCGCACCCGGACGCGAACAAGTCGCACCCGCGCGTGATCTGCCGCTGAATTCCGGCCTGCGCCGGTTGACTGTCTGGTTGCGCGCGCGCGCGATGTTTGTCATCGCGGTTGGTGCGGTGTTGATCATCAGCCTGCTCGGGATCCCACGCCACCTGAGCCAGGACGGCTGGCTGGCCTTGATCGCTGGTCGCAAGGTCGCCGCCGGTGGAATTCCACAGCATGATTACTTCGCTTACCTGACACACGGCGGCCGTTGGGTGGACCAGCAGTGGCTGGCCCAGTGGATCATGTATGAGATAGAGCACGTCGGCGGCCTCCCGCTGCTCTGCGTCCTCTATGTACTGATCACAGTCGGCGCCTTCGGTGCCGCCGTGGCCGTCGCCCGCCGACTTGGCGCCGAAGATCTTCACGTGCTGACGGCGACGCTGCCGGGGGCCTTCTTCTACCTGGTGACGGCTCTGTCCATCCGAACCCAGGGTCTGGCCTACCCGCTGTTCGTCGCCACGCTGTGGCTGCTCGCCTCGGAGATCCGCAGCCCCGCCCGCAGGCGACGCGTGTATCTGGTCTTTCCGATGCTCGCCGTCTGGGGCAATCTGCACGGCTCGGTGACGCTCGGAGTCGGTCTTGCCGTGCTGTACGGACTGGTCCTGCTGGTGGCCGGCCTCCGGCGTGACGGGGCGCGCGGCCTCGCCGACGGACGCGCCCTGGCGTTCATCCTGATCTCACCGCTGACCGTGCTGGCGACCCCGTACGGCACCGCGATGGTGCACTACTACCGCATCACCCTGTTGAACTCTCAGTTCAGCCGGATGGTGACCGAGTGGAAGCCCGTTATGTCGGTCCCGGTCCTGGCGCTACCGCTATTCGTGATGATCGCGGTCGCGGCCATCTCTGTCGTCCGCGTGTTGCTCCTGTCGCGGTCGGGGCGGGCGGCACGCCCGCAGCTGTTTGACGTCTTGACCCTCGCCGCGCTCGCCATCGGAGCTGTCATGGCGGTCCGCAACGTGACGTGGTTCGGGCTGGCCCTTGTCGTGTTGCTGCCCGGTGTGCTCACTCAGATGAAGCAGGGCCGGCCGGCGCCGCTACGGCGGTCTGGCGCCAACTTCATACTCGCGGTGGCCACCATCGCCCTCGCGACCGTCATGACGCTCGCCATCCTCGGCCGTCCCGCCAGCTGGTTCACCAGTTCGTATCCGGCCGGCTCGATCCCCACCCTCAGGGCACTGATCGCCCGCGACCCGCAGGCCAAGGTTCTGGCCGACGTGCGTTACGCCGACTGGCTGATCTGGGAAGACCCCAAGCTGTTCAGCGGGCGGCTGGCCTACGACACCAGCTTCGAACTGCTGAACAAGTCGCAGCTTTCGGCCATCGCCGATCTCGCCGCGCCGACACCGTACGTGAGGCGAATGCTGAACGAGTTCCGGATCTGGATGCTCTATCCAGAGAATCGCAGCGTCAACCGCACCCTCCTGGGGCGGCCGCAGGTGCACGTGGTCAGCCGCACTCGACATGCGGTCATCGCCATTAACGGCGCGGCGGCCCGGACATGAGCGTCGCGCGGCTCGCTCCCGCGCCGACGGCCCACCCGACGGCTCGCCCGAGCGCCCAATCGGAAGCCCACCCGACGGCCCACCCCACCGCCCACCCGACGGCCCACAACGGGTCCAAGCTCCCCAGGCGGACGCGGCAACTCCAGAGGGCCGTGGGCGACGTGTTGCTCGGTCCGGTCGCCTTGCTCGTCCTGGTGATTTTGGTCTCCGCGACGCTGCACGGGCCCGTCGCGGCGTTTGACTTCCGCTTCGCCTACTTCTCCGCCGGGCACCGAGTACTCGCCGGTCAGAGCCCGTACCTGTGGACGGCCGCACAGTTCCGGGGGGGCTTTGCCTTCGTCTATCCGGCCCTCTCGGCCGTGGTCTTCGCACCCATGGCACTGCTGTCCAAAACGCTCGGCGCCACGATCTTCACGTTTCTCAGCCTGGCCCTCGCCCCAGCCACCCTGTGGGTTCTCCGGGTCCGCGACTGGCGCGTGTACGGAATCACGATGATGTGGCTGCCCGTGTGCGGCGGTTGGTTGACCGCCAACGAGTCCCTGTTCCTCACCTTCGGGCTGGCCTGTGCCTGGCGCTGGCGTGACCGCCCGGGCGTCGCGGGGTTCCTGACCGCGGCGATGATTTCCCTGAAGCCGGTCATGTGGCCACTGGCCCTGTGGCTCCTGGTCACCCGTCGCGGGCGGGCATCGGCCTACGCTCTGGCCTGGGGTGCTCTGCTCAACGTGGGAGCGTGGGGCCTCATCGGCTTCAATCAGATCGGCGCCTACCTGCATGCCACCAGCATCGACACGAAAGACGGATGGGCGACGGGCTTGGGGGTTCCCGCCCTGCTCGGCCACCTCGGGGCCTCGCGCACGGTCGGGTTGGTGGCGATGGTGACCGCCGCCGCTGTGCTGAGCGTGGCCGTCGCCTACTGCGGCCTGGTCAGGCGCAACCAGGTCCAGGCCCTGACCCTGAGTGTGGCCTTGGTGCTCGTCGCCTCGCCGCTGGTGTGGGGTCACTACCTGAGCCTGTTGCTCGTGCCCCTCGGACTGCTGCGCCCGCGGCTGAGCTGGCTCTGGGCGCTGCCGGTGGCCATGTGGATCGCCCCGCCGGACGCGCGGATCCATCTCTGGCAGGCTGCCTTCTTCTGGCTGGCGGGAGCTCTTATCCTGGCCGCGCTCGTCTCCCAGGCGCGCACGCCGCTGCCCCGGTCCGGCGCTCTCGACCCCGGCGCGCCCGTCCCCGGAGGCCCTGACCCGATCTGGCCTGACCCGATCTGGCCCGACCGGGCCCCGGTGCCCGCATGAGCTCGGGCACCCTCATCGCTCCGCGCCGGCAGCGCGCGCCGCGCAAACGCCGTGACGAGCTCACGCGGGCTGCCGAGCATGCGCTCTTCGGCCTGGTGCCCCTGGTCGCGACTCTGGCCCTGGTGGCGGTTCAGTTCAAGATCCACGCGGTCGCGCTCGACTTCCATGTCGCCTATTACCCGGCGATCACACGCCTGCTCCACGGCCTGAGCCCGTATGCGGCCACGCCGCATGACATCACCGGGGGCACGAGCTTCGTCTACCCGGCGCTCTCGGCGGTGCTCCTGGCACCGTTCGGGCTGCTCAGCCGGGGCATCGCTCAGGTGCTCTACATGCTGCTCTGCCTGGCCTGTGTGCCGGCCATCCTGAAGACCCTGAGGGTCAGGGACTGGCGGGTCTACGGCGTGGCGCTGCTGTGGTTCCCGGTGTTCGACGGCTGGCAGAGCGGGAACGTGACGCTGCCGCTGACGCTGATGATCGCGCTGGCCTGGCGCCATCGCGACCGCCCATGGGTGGCCGGCCTGGTGACGGCGGCCGCGATCAGCATCAAGCCATTCGTGTGGCCGCTGGGGCTCTGGCTGCTGGCCACCCGGCGCTGGAAGGCGGGCGCCTGCGCCCTGGCCGGGGGGCTTGCCTTCAACCTCCTGGCCTGGGCCGTCGTCGGCTACAACCAGATCCACAGCTACCTGAAGCTCTCGGCCCAGGTCACCAACGCACTGTGGAAGGGCGGCTACAGCATGCTGGCGGTCGCCCACCACCTCGGCTTCGGCCGCAGCGTCGGGGAGGGACTGCTGATCGCCGCCTCGGCGCTGGCGGCGGCCTCCGTGATCTATCTGGGTGCCATAAAGCGCCGCGAGCGCGACGCGCTGATCATGACCGTGGTTCTGATGCTGCTCGCCTCGCCGCTGCTGTGGGCTCACTACTTCTCGTTGCTGCTGGTGCCACTCGCTTTACGACGGCCACGCCTGGGCTGGGTCTGGGCGCTGCCGATCCTGATGTGGCCGATGCCACCACGCCAGCCGGTGTATGGCTGGGAGGAGGTGCTCGCCTGGGGGCTGACGGCGATCTGCATCGCGGTGGCGCTCGGGGCCGGCCCTGGGAAAGCGACAAAGCCAGATGAGCATCTCGATGGCCACGCGGTCACGATCGCCGAGACGGAAGCCGCGCTCATCTGAGCCCGAGCGCGCCGCTCGCCCGGCCCCGCAGCGCCGGCTGCGGGTTCGCGGCCAGCCGACCGCGTCCGGCAGGGCGGCGGTCAGCGGACCGCCGGCCGTAGGAATCCCGGTCAGCACACCGGGTTCACCCCGGTCCGAACCCAGGCTGGGCGCCGGGAGCGCCGGGGATCGAGTGTTAGACTGGGCTATGGCCTCCACTCGACCGCAACTCTCGAAGAAGAGCCTGACTCAGCTCCGCACGGAGCGCGTCAGCTGCCGAGTTTGGGCCTCATGGCCGATTACTAGTATGGGTAGTCAGCCGATAGTCCAGGACAACGAAATCGACCGACCCGCCTCCGAGCCACCAACGACATGACTGGCACGCCCGCGCGCCCCTCATCAAGTCAAGAGCTCTTGTCCCGCGACGGAAAGATTTAGAAATGTTCGAGCGATTTACAGAACGCGCCCGTCAGGTGGTCGTCCTTGCTCAGGAAGAAGCACGGACGCTCAAGCACAATTACATCGGCACCGAGCACATTCTGCTCGGCCTGCTCCGTGAGGAGGAGGGTCTCGCCGCGCGCGTGCTCGAGTCGCTGGAGATCACCGTGGAGCGCGTCCGCGCCCAGGTCGTCCGCATCGTCGGGTCGGGTGAGGAAGTCACCTCGGGGCAGATCCCGTTCACGCCGCGAGCCAAGAAGGTGCTGGAGCTCGCGCTGCGCGAAGCCCTCAGCCTCGGCCACAACTACATAGGCACCGAGCACATCCTGCTCGGCCTGGTCCGCGAGAACGAGGGCGTGGCCGCCCGCATCCTGCTCGACTTCGATGCCGACTCCGAGAAGATCCGCAACGAGGTCATCCGCATGCTGTCCGGTCCGGGTGGTCGTCAGCGCAGCAGCAGCTCGGGAAGCGGTGCTGCGGCGGGTGCCGCCGGCGCCACAGCTGAGGGCAAGAAGTCCTCCAAGCTGCTGGACCAGTTTGGCCGCAATCTGACCAAGCTGGCCGCCGACGGCAAGCTGGATCCGGTGGTCGGTCGCGAGACCGAGATCGAGCGGATCATGCAGATCCTCAGCCGCCGCACCAAGAACAATCCCGTGCTGGTCGGAGAACCCGGCGTGGGCAAGACGGCGGTGGTCGAGGGCCTGGCCCAGCGCATCACCAACTCCGACGTGCCCGAGCTGCTCAAGGGCAAGCAGATCTACACCCTGGATCTGGCCGCCCTGGTCGCCGGCTCCAAGTACCGCGGCGAGTTCGAGGAGCGCCTGAAGAAGGTGATGAAGGAGATCACCCAGCGCGGCGACATCATCCTGTTCATCGACGAGCTCCACAACCTCGTCGGAGCCGGCGCGGCCGAGGGCGCGATTGACGCCGCCTCGATCCTCAAGCCGGCCCTCGCCCGCGGCGAGCTGCAGACGATCGGTGCGACCACGCTGGAGGAGTTCCGCAAGTACCTCGAGCGCGACTCCGCACTGGAGCGCCGCTTCCAGAAGATCGTCGTCGACCAGCCGTCCAAGGACGAGACCGTTCAGATCCTCAAGGGTCTGCGCGACCGCTATGAGCAGCACCACAAGGTGAACATCACCGATGAAGCACTCGCGGCTGCGGCCGACCTGGCCGATCGCTACATCTCCGACCGCTTCCTGCCCGACAAGGCCATCGATCTGATCGATGAGGCCGCGTCGCGCATGCGCATCAAGTCGATGACCTCGCCGCCCGTCTATCGCGAGCTGGAGGAGCAGATCGAGGAGACGCGGCGGGCCAAGGAGGCCGCGATCGAGGCGCAGGAGTTCGAGAAGGCGGCCAACCTGCGTGACCAGGAACGCCGACTGACTCAGAAGAAGCGCGAGCTGGCCGAGCAGTGGGAGGCCGGCGAGGCGACCGAGCGTCCCTCGATCGGAGAGGAGGAGATCGCCGACATCGTCTCGATGTGGACCGGCATCCCCGTCTTCAAGCTGACCGAGGCCGAAACGGCCAAGCTGATGCGCATGGAGGAGGAACTCCATAAGCGCGTCATCGGCCAGCACGCCGCCGTGGAGGTCATCTCCAAGGCGATCCGGCGCAGCCGGGCCGGCCTCAAGGACCCGAAGCGGCCGACCGGCTCGTTCATCTTCCTGGGCCCCTCCGGCGTGGGGAAGACCGAGCTGGCTCGGACGCTGGCCGAGTTCCTGTTCGGCGACGAGGACACGATGATCCGCATCGACATGTCCGAGTACATGGAGAAGCACGCCGTCAGCCGGCTGGTCGGTTCGCCTCCGGGCTATATCGGATATGACGAGGGCGGCCAGCTGACCGAGGCCGTGCGCCGCAAGCCGTACAGCGTGCTGCTCCTCGATGAGATCGAGAAGGCCCACCCCGATGTCTTCAACATCCTGTTGCAGATCCTCGAGGACGGACGCCTGACCGACGCTCAGGGCCGCACGGTCGACTTCCGGCACACGATCGTGATCATGACCTCGAACATCGGCGCGTCGGAGATCGCCAAGAACTTCCAGATCGGGTTCTCGACGATCGACGACGAGACCGGCGTCTCCTACGACGAGATGAAGAGCCGGATCATGGGCGAGCTCAAGCGAGTCTTCCGGCCCGAGTTCATCAACCGCATCGACGACGTGATCGTCTTCCACAAGCTGGCCAAGACCGAGATCAAGGAGATCGTCGACCTGCTGCTGCGGCGCATCCGCGAGTCGATGGCGGAGCGCGAGCTGCAGCTCGAGCTCACCGAGGACGCCAAGGATCTGCTGGTCGAGAAGGGTTGGGATCCCGCCATGGGCGCCCGTCCGCTCCGCCGCGCGATCCAGCGCTACATCGAGGATCCGCTGGCCGACTTCGTCCTTCGCTCCCAGGTGCCCGAGGGCTCGACCGTGCTGGTCGCGCGCGATGACAGCGGCACCACCGCCGACGGCGATGAGAACCCCGAGGTGAAGCTCTCGGTGGTCGAGCCCGCCCCCAAGCCGACGCCCGTCGGTGTCGGCGCCGAGGGTGGCGCTGAGGACGGCGACGACGGCGAGTCACACGACTCGGCCGACACCGGCGACTCAGCCGACGAGGCCTAGAAGAACGTCTGCTCCGCCGGTTGTGGTCCGCTGACCACAACCGGCGCTGCGGCGTGTCCGGCCGCAGCCGTTTCCGCAGCCCTGTACAGCCCGCGCACCGCCGCTCAGGGCCGTGAGAGCGTCAGCCTCGCGCGGGCCAGGCCGAGCCACGCCTCTGACCCGCTGGGGACCGTTTCCAGGTCCAGCTGGCCCCGGCCACCCCGCAGCGGGACATTCGGGACCCTGACCCGCGTGCTCGCCCCACGCGACGGCACGGCGAGCACGGCCAGGACGGCTCCCGAGCCGGCGTCGCGCACGGTCAGCCGCGTCACCCGGTCGACGCCACTCAACGTGAACGAGACGGTCCCGGTGCAGGCCCGGCACGAGGTAGCGCGCACGGACAGCGCCCCGGTGCCGAGCAACAGACGCCGGTCATAGGTGGGATAGCCGTGCTCCCAGGAAAAGCCGGACTGCGCGTCCACACTGGTTCGCGGGGGACGGGTGGGCACTCGCCAGAGGCTTGGGCCGGTGCGCTCGCGCAGGATCTGCTCATAGCCACGGTGGCGCAGCAGCGCCGGGCTGCCGCCGGGTGTGCCGCCATGAACCACGATGTACCGGACCCCGTACGCGCGCGAGCTTGGCGGCGGTCAGCGGACTGGCCAGATCGGCCAGATCGAGCTTCTCGGATTCGGACACCGTGAAGGGGGCATAGCCGGTCAGCAGCGGGTGGCCGTCCTGGCCTGCCAGAACCGCGAGCGCGCATTGGCGGGGGCGTAGCCCGGAAGCAGTGGGTAGTCGGCCACGGTCCCGCCCGGGTGCGCCCCCAGCCAGGCGTAAGCCGGTGGCGGCGTGGTCGAGACGGTGCGCTGCGGCGGCCGGGCCCAGAGGTCGGCGGCCAGCAACAGGCCGATGATCGCCATCGCGGCAGCGGCACGGCGAGTGTCGAGGCGACGTCGCACCCGGGCGAGCTCGGCCGCCATCATGATGATGAGCGCCGGTTCGAGCAGCATCACGAAGCGGGAGAAGGTCTGCCAGCTCGGCGTGATCGCGTAGATGAGTCCCGACGGGAGCGGGATATGCAGCCCGCCGAGCGCCACGGACGGCGGCCCCGAGCTGACGAACGCCACCACCGCCAACGCGCCGCAGGCGAGGACCGCAACCACACGCAGTTCGCCGATCGCCACTCGGCCCGAGCGCAACCCTCGTACGACGCTGACGAACCCGCCAATGGCCAGCAGCACCACCAGGTAGCCGGGGTAGATGGCACTGTCCCAGGCATCTGAGATCCCGAACCGCGCGGTCAGAAACGGCGCCGTCAGGTGGCCGAAGATCAGACTGTAAGGCCCGGGAAGCACGTAGTCCCACAGATGCGCGGAGAACGCGTAGACCTGGCTGAGCGGTCGCGCCGTACCGATCGTCGACAGTCCACCACCGAGCCTGAGGAGGACCGCGAAGAACACCCCGAGCGCGGCCACCGGGAGCAGCGGCGACGAGCACGGCTCGCAGGGCCGCACGGGTCTGCGAGCGGGCCGCGCCGACGGCCACAGCCAGCACGACGCAGGTGGCGAAGGCAAAGGCGCCAAGAAGCTCGTTATACGGGTTCCACCACATGGCGAAGGCGGTTGCGAGCCCCGCCCAGCAGGGCCGTGCGGCGAGACGGCCGGTGCACCATCTCGATCAGGCCCCAGACGCACAGCAGCAGCGGCCAGCCGTGGACGAAGACGTAGTGCACCGACGCGGCGTCCACGGTGAAGGGTAGAAGGCGAAGGCAAAGCCGGCCAGCAGCGCCACCATCCGCGAGCCGAAGAGACGCCGAGCCAGCGCGAACATCGTCACGCCCGAGAGGACGAATCCCAGAGAGCGTGAACAGGTTTACCCCGGCGACGGGGCCGAAGGCCAGCGCCAGCAGCCACCACAGCAGATAGCTCGGCGCCTGCGCCAGGTTGAGCGCCCAGCTCACCCTGACGCCGGAGGGGGCGTTCAGGCCGGACATGTTCCCGGCCAGAAACGGCGACATGTGATGCGCCACCAGGTAGGCGAAGTACGAGGTCGAGCCGGCCCCGTCCTCGAGGTAGTTGGGTGCCGAGAGCAGGCCCGGAGATGTTGGTGGCGAGCGGCCAGGTCACGAACAGCGCGTAGCCGAGATAGACGACGGCGGCAGCGAGCAGCGCCCGATGGCCCTCGAGCAGAGAGCTCAGGTGCGTGAGTGCTCCGCGGCGGTCGGGCATCCGGTTTCGCGGCACGTCGGCAATGGTCGTCGCCATCTGTGCCTGTATCGGCAGATTCCGGCCTTTTCGTCAGCCGGGAACGGACACGTGTCTTTATCGGCACATCTGGGCCATGACGTCGGCCCGTGGCCGTAGCCTCAGGGTCATGCCGGGGGCCAAAGCCGTTCATGTCTGCTCCGCCTGCGGACACGAGTCCCCGCGCTGGTCCGGGCAATGCCCGGGCTGCGGCGAGTGGAACACGCTGGTGGAGGAGCTTCGGGTCAAGCCGGGCCCCGCGGGCCGCGGGCCTGGACAGCGGGGCAGCCCGGGCGCGGCCACGCCGATTCCGCTGCGCAGCGTCGCCGCGGCTGACCACGCTCGGCTCAGCACCGGTATCGGTGAGCTGGACAGCGTGCTGGGCGGGGGGCTGGTCCCTGGATCGCTGGTCTTGATCGGCGGCTCGCCCGGGGTGGGCAAATCGACGCTCACGACGATGGCCCTGGCCAACCTCGTCGCGGCCGGGCACCGGACGCTGTACGTCTCGGCCGAGGAGTCCCCGGCGCAGATCCGGCTGCGGGCGCAGCGGCTGAGCGCGGGCCGCCCGCTGGAGATCCCGGTGATCGCCGAGACGGATCTGAGCACGGTGCTGGCGACGCTCGAGCAGGAACGGCCGGAGGTCTGCGTCGTCGACTCCGTGCAGACGCTGAACTGCGCCGAGCTGACCAGCGGGTCGGGCTCGGTGGCGCAGGTGCGGGAGGTCGCCACCGAGATCATGCGGGTGGCCAAGGCCAATCGCATCGCGGTCCTGCTCGTCGGGCACGTGACCAAGGACGGCGCGCTGGCCGGACCACGCGTGCTCGAGCACCTGGTCGACTGCGTGCTGCAGTTCGAGGGCGAGCGCGAGCGCACCTACCGGACGGTGCGGGCGATAAAAAACCGGTTCGGCTCGACCAATGAGGCCGGCGTGTTCGAGATGCGTGATGACGGTCTGGTCGAGGTGCTTGACGCCTCGGCGCGGTTCGTCGCCGAGGCCACCCGGCCGCCGGGCAGCGTCGTGCTGTGCGCGATGGAGGGCACCCGGCCACTGCTGGTCGAGGTGCAGGCCCTGGTCTCCCCCTCTGAGCTGGAACCCCCGCGGCGGGTGGTGGCCGGGATCGACCGCAACCGACTGGCGCTGGTGCTGGCCGTGCTCGGTCGTCATGCGGGCGTCGGTCTGGGCAACGCGGATGTCTTCGTCAACGTCGTCGGCGGCGTGCGGGTCGACGAGCCCGGAGCCGATCTGGCCGTTGCGCTGGCCGTGGCCAGCGCGGCTCGTGGCGTCCCGCTGCATTCCGGACCGGGACAGCCGCTGGCCTGCTTCGGAGAGCTCGGGCTCACCGGTGAGCTGCGGACCGTCGGGCATAGCGACCGGCGGCTGGCCGAGGCGGCCAAGTTCGGCTTGTCCGGCGTGGCCGAGCCGGGGCGTTTCCGACCTGCGTGACGCGGTGCGGACGATGGTCGCGATGCGGGCCGGTCGCGATCGGAGCGCGCTTGCCGATCGCCTCTGGGGCGCAGTAGCGTAAAATCAGCTGTCTTATGGCGTCGCGATCCGGGGAAGAGCTCAAAGACGAGCTCGAGTCTCGCCAAGAGTCCCGGATGGTCAGGGCGCTCGAAATGGTGGCGCCCGGAACCGCGTTGCGCGAGGGCCTCGACAACATCCTGCACGCGCACACCGGTGGTCTGATCGTCATCGGTGACGTCGATGATCTGTGCCTTCCTCTTCTCGGGCGGGATCAAGCTCGACCTGGATTACTCGCCGGCGCTGCTGTACGAGTTGGCGAAGATGGATGGCGCGATCGTGCTCAGCTCCAACGCGACCAAGATCGCCCACGCCAACGTCCAGCTGACGCCCGATCCCACGATCCACACGCTGGAGACCGGCACGCGCCATCGCACGGCCGAGCGGGTGTCCAAGCAGACCGACGCCATGGTCGTGGCGATCTCCGAGCGGCGCGAGGTCGTATCGCTGTACGTCGACGGCGTCAAGTACATCCTGGCCGACATTCCGGTGGTGCTGGCCAAGGCCAACCAGGCGCTGGCCACGCTGGACAAGTACCGCAGCCGTCTGGATCAGGTCTCCACGCGACTCACCGCGCTCGAGTTCGAGGGCGGCGCCACGCTGCACGACGTTCTGACCGTGCTGCAGCGCGCCGAGCTCGTGACCCGCATGGCGGTGGAGATCGAGCGCTACATCGTCGAGCTCGGCACCGAGGGGCGCCTGATCGAGATGCAGCTCGACGAGACCATGGTCGGCGTCTCGGCCGACAAGGCCGCGCTCGTCCACGACTACCTGCTGGAGGATGGTCGACGACGCGTTCTCGATCGGCGTTCGACCAGCTCGTCCGCCTGCCGCACCAGGATCTGCTCGACTTCGGGCGGCTCGCCGAGCTGCTCGGATACGACCGCAAGCTGAACACGCTCGACTATCCGATCTCGCCGCGCGGCATCCGCATCCTCGGACGCATCCCGCGCCTGCCGAAACTGGTCGTCAAGCGCATCATCGACGAGTTCGGAGGACTCGAAGAACTGCTGGCCGCCACTGATGGCGAGCTCGAAACCGTCGACGGAGTCGGCGAGATCAGGGCGAAGGACATCCGTGAGGGCCTTCGGCGACTGCAGGAGATCAATCTTGTCGATCGCTACCTGCAGACGTGAAGCCGGTGAGTGCGGCGACCCGCACGGCATCGGGCGAACAAGGGAGGACACCATCACTGACATGATCGAAGAGCACTTGGAAGAAGAAGAAGACGCCGAGCTCGAAGACCTCGAGATCGAGCCGCTGCCGCAGATCGACTTCGAGGTCGGCGACAGCGTCGTCTACCCGCACCACGGCGCCGGCAAGGTGCTGAAGAAGGAGATGAAGGACGTCCTGGGGGAGAAGCGTGAGTACCTCACGATCAAGATCCTCCACAACGACATGACCGTGATGGTCCCGACGGCCAACGCGGCTGTGGCCGGACTCCGGCGCGTGATCGACGAGGAGACGCTCCAGAAGGTCATGGCCCTGCTCCAGGATCAGTGCTCGGACATGCCCAAGAACTGGAATCGCCGGTTCAAGCACAACCGCGACAAGATCAAGACCGGCGACATCTACGAGCTGGCCGAGGTCGTGCGCAACCTGGCGATCCGTGAGCACCAGAAGGGCCTGTCCACCGGCGAGAAGCAGATGTACACCCGGGCCAAGAAGATGCTGTCCTCGGAGATGATGTACGCGCTGGACATGGAGGAGGAGCGGGTGGACGCGCACCTCATCGCCGTGATCCTCGAGGGCGCGGACGCCTCTGCGCCGGTGACGGTCGCGGCGGAGTAGGGTCCGCCGGGGCTTGACGGGGAGTCGTGTGGCGGTCGCGCTGATCGTGGCCGCGGGACGTGGCGAGCGCCTTGGGTATGGCGGACCCAAGGCGCTCGTCAACGTGGCCGGCCGGCCGATGCTCGACTGGAGCGTCGCGGCGCTGCGCCAGGTCGCGGCGGTGACGGCGATCGTCGTGGCGCTGCCGGCCGACCGGCTCGATGCCGCGCCGGAGGGTGTGGTGGCCGTGGCGGGCGGCGCCACCCGCTCTGAGTCGGTGCGGGCGGCCCTGGCCGCTGCCCCCGACGGGGATGTCGTGATCGTGCACGACGCGGCGCGCGCACTGGCCACTTCCGCGCTGTTCGCAGAGGCGGTGAGCCAACTCGAGCTGGGCGTCGCCGATGCCGTGATCGCCGCCTCCCCGGTGGCCGACACGATCAAGCAGGTCGGCGCTGACGGTCGATCGGTGGAGCTGACGCTCGACCGATCGCGGCTATGGGCCGTGCAGACCCCGCAGGTGTTCCGCCGGGCGGCGCTCGAGCGTGCGCTGTCGGCGCCGCCCGAGCTGATCGCGGCCGCCACCGACGACGCCTGGCTGGTGGAGCGCCAAGGCGGTACCGTCGCGGTCCTGCCCGCCTCATCGGAGAACTTCAAGATCACCACGTCGCTCGATCTTCGGATCGCCGAGCTGCTGCTGCGCGAGCGGGGTGCCGGGTGAGCGTCGCGACGGGGCTGGGCTATGACTGCCATCAGCTGGTGGAGGGACGCCCCCTGATCATCGGCGGCGTGACGATCCCGCATACGCACGGGTTGCTCGGGCACTCGGATGCCGACGTGCTGACTCACGCGATCATCGACGCGCTGCTCGGGGCAGCGGCGCTGGGGGACATCGGCCAGCATTTCCCCGATACCGATGAGCGCTATCGCGACGCCGACTCGGTCGCGCTGCTGCGGGCCGCCGTGGCGATGCTCCAGGAGCGCGGCTGCGTGATCGAGCACGTCGATGCGACCGTGGTGCTCGAGCAGCCCAAGCTCCTGCCGCACCGGGCGGCGATCCACGCTCGGCTGGCCGCGGCGCTCGGCGCGGCCGAGGACCAGCTCAACGTCAAGGCCACGCGCGGTGAGGGCATGGGCTTCGTCGGCCGGCTGGAGGGTGCGGCCGCGCTGGCCATTGCGACGATCACGCGGCCGGACCGGCCACCGTCGACCGTCTAACTTCTGCGTTCGTGCCAGAGATCACCCTCCATGACACGCTCAGCGGGCAGGTGCTGCCGCTGCGCACACGCGAACCCGGCCAGGTCGGGATCTACGCCTGCGGGCCGACCGTCTATGGACGCTTACACATCGGAAACGCCCGCCCGTTGGTGGTCTTCTCGCTCCTGAAGCGGTTCCTGGTCCATGAGGGCTACGCGGTCCGCTTCGTGGCCAACGTCACCGACGTCAACGACAAGATCTACGCGGCGGCCACCGCGGGCGGTGTCAGCTCGGAGACGCTGGCGCGGGAGATGACCGCCCATTACGTGGCGGACACCGATCGCCTCGGCATCGGCCGTCCGGATCATGAGCCGCTGGCCAGCCAGACCATCCCGGAGATCATCGCGCTGATCGGGATGCTGATCGACCGCGGTCACGCGTACGCGGTCGATGGCGACGTGTACTTCGCCGTACGCAGCTACGAGCGCTACGGCGAGCTCTCGCACCGACGCCTGGAGGATCTCGACCAGGGCGAGGGCAAGGAGGGCGCCGAGCGCAAGCGCGACGGGGTGGACTTCGCCCTGTGGAAGGCGCAGAAGCCGGGTGAGGACACCGCCTGGGACGCGCCCTGGGGCCGGGGGCGCCCGGGTTGGCACATCGAGTGCTCGGCGATGGCCGAGAAGCTCCTGGGCCTCGACTTCGAGATCCACGGTGGCGGTTCGGACCTGACCTTTCCCCATCACGAGAATGAGGCGGCGCAGACCGCCGCGGCCCACGGCCAGCCGCTCACCCGCATGTGGGTGCACAACGGCATGGTCCGGCTGGACAGCGAGAAGATGTCCAAGTCGGTTGGGAACACTTTTCTGCTGCATGCGGCGCTCGACGCCTACGGCCGAGACGCCCTCATCGCCTATTTCTGCGCCGGCCACTACCGCCAGCCCATCGAGTTCGACGACGAGCGCCTGGGCGCGGCTGCGGCGAGCATCGAGCGTTTCCGGGAGCTGGCTCGGCGGCTCGTGCCCGGCCCGTCACCGGACTGGTCGGCCCCGCTGCGCTCGGAGTTCTTTGACGCCCTGGCCGAGGACTTCAACACGCCGAGGGCCCTGGCCGCGGCCTTTGCCTGGGTGCGCGAGGCCAATCGCGCCGATGGGCCGGTCGGGGATGCCGATCTTCGGGAGATGCTGGCGGTACTGGCGCTGGACAACGTGCTGGACGTCAAAGCGGTGGACGCGCCCGAGCAGGCGCAGGAGCTCCTGCGCCAACGCGAGGCGGCGCGGGCCGACCGTGACTGGGCCCGGGCCGACGCGACACGCGAGCGCCTGCGGGAGCTCGGCTGGGAGGTGCGCGACGGCGCCGGCGGCCCCGAGCTCCTCCCGCTGCGATGATCGTCTACGGTCGTAACGCCGTGCACGAGGCGATGCGCGGGCCGCGGACCGTCAGCCGCGTCTGGGCGACATCGAACGCCGCGCGCGAGTCGTGGCTCACCCAGAGTGGGATACCGGTCACGCTCGAGACCGCCGATGAGATCGCTCGGCGCTCGGGCTCGGACGGTCACCAGGGCATCTGCGCCGAGGTATCGGAGTTCCGCTATGTCGAGGCGGACGACCTGCTCACCCGGGACCAGGCCCTGATCGTGGCGCTCGACCAGGTTCAGGATCCCCAGAACCTCGGCGCCATCTGCCGCTCGGCGGAGTGCGCCGGCGCTGTGGGCGTGGTCTTGCCGGAACGCCGCGCGGCTGAGGTGACGCCGGCGGTGTGCAAGGCCTCGGCCGGGGCGGTCGAGCACCTACCCCTCGCGCAGGTGCGCAACCTCACGGATTTCCTCGTGGCCGCCAAGGCGCGAGGCTTCTGGTGCTATGGGGCGGCCGGCGACGCCGAGCTGGACTACCGCAAGGTCGACCTGGCCGGCCCGGTGATCCTCGTGATGGGGTCGGAGGGCCGGGGGCTGCGTCCCCGTGTCGCATCGGCCTGCGATGCCCTGATCTCACTGCCGCTGCGCGGGAGGATCGAATCGCTGAGCGTCGGTGCCGCCGCCGCCGTGCTGCTCTATGCGGCTGCGGCGACCCGCGCATGAACGTGGGCGGGCTCCGGAAATGAACGTGGGCGGGCTGTGGGGATGAACGTGCGCGTGCTCGAGCGAATCCGCGCCTGGCCCAAGGCCGAGCTCCATCTGCACATCGAGGGAACCCTCGAACCCGAGCTGGCCTTCAGCCTGGCGCAGCGAAACGGTGTCGAGCTTCGCTTTCCGACGGTGGCAGCGCTGGCCCGGGCCTATGAATTCGCGGATCTGCAGTCGTTCCTGGCGCTCTACTACGAGTGCATGGCGGTGTTGCTGCGGCCGGCCGATTTCGCCGATCTGGCTCAGGCCTACCTTAAGCGCGCGGCTGCCGACGGCGTCCGCCACGTGGAGATGTTCTTCGATCCGCAGGCCCACACCAGCCGGGGAGTGCCGATCGACGACGTCATCGCCGGGCTGCGCAGCGCCCTCCAGGAGGCCCCGGGCCGGCACGGGGTCTCGGTCAAGCTGATCGCCTGCTTCCTACGCGACCGGCCTGTGGCCGAGGCCATGAGGACGCTCGAGGACCTGGCCCGGCACCTGGACGTCGTGGCTGGTGTCGGGCTCGACTCGGCCGAGGTGGGGCACCCGCCAAGCGCGTTCCGGGAGGTCTTCGCCGCGGCCGACCAGCTCGGTCTGCGCAAGGTCGCCCACGCCGGTGAGGAGGGGCCGCCCGCCTATGTCTGGGAGGCCCTGGATGTACTCGGTGTGGAGCGCATCGATCACGGCATCCGCTCGGTCGAGGACCCGGTCCTGCTTCGGCGACTGGCCGCCGATCGGGTGCCGCTGACCGTGTGCCCCCTGTCCAACGTGCGGTTGCGCTGCATTGACAGGCTGGAGCGACATCCGCTTCCGCAGATGCTCGACGCCGGAGTGATCGTCACGGTCAACTCCGACGACCCGGCCTATTTCGGCGGTTACGTGGCCGAAAACTACCTGGCGCTGCATGGGGCGCTCGGCCTCGACCTGGAAACGCTCGAGCAGCTCGCGCGCAATTCGCTCCTGGCACGCTTCGCGGACGGCCGACCGTAGCCATTCGCGGCCGGCGGCTTGACACGCCTGCGGTGTTATGCGAACCTGCCGCGCAAGCTAAGCATCAACTGAAGCTTTAGCCTAACCTGCATGAGAGGGTCGTGTTCTGGGAAGAAACATGGCCCGCAGGTCATAACTGAATAGGCAGCGGCGCCAGGGGAGGTGACGCGCCACGCAATTCCAACCGTCTGAGCGGCCGGGTAGGCTGCGCGACGCAACAAAGGAAATACTGTCGTGGCACGACTATCATCGAACTCTAAGGGTCAACTTCAGGTCGAGGATGGCTATCTCATCGGACTGGCTAAGGCCGGCAACGCCGACGCCTACGACCGGCTCGTCCGCCGTTACTACGGTTTCGTGCGTCTCAAGGCGTCCTCCTACTTCCTGGCGGGCGGCGACTCGGACGATTTGATCCAGGAGGGGCTGGTCGGCCTGTACAAGGCGATCCGCGACTTTCGCAGCGACCGCGAATCCAGCTTCCGCAACTTCGCGGAGCTCTGCATCACGCGCCAGATCATCACCGCGGTCAAAACGGCGACGCGCAACAAGCACAGCCCGCTGAACCAGTACGTCTCGTTCTCCAGCACCCCGGCCGGCACCGGCGGCGACAGTGAACCCACGCTGGACGAGATGATTGCCGGCTCGCCGGTCCACGACCCGGTCAACCAGGTGATCAGCTCCGAGGAACTGCGCGCCCTGGTCGGCTGCATCTCGACCGCGCTGTCCGAGCTCGAGTCACGTGTGCTGACCCTGTATCTGGACGGCCGCTCTTACGAGGAGGTCGGTCACCGCCTCGGCTGCGATTGCAAGACCGTGGACAATGCGCTGCAGCGGGTGAAGCGGAAGGTGGGCCATCACCTGGCCTCTCGGGCCATCGCGGCGTAGGGGGCGGACAGGCGGCGGCCCGTCGGGCGCCGACCGGGCGTACCGGCCCGCAGGCGCGGCTGAGCAGGCGTACCGGCCCGATCGTCCGGGCGCTCAGGACGGCTCGGCCAGCGGGCCGAGGTTGGGCGTATGCCCGTAGGTGGAGAAAGCCCCGAAGCGATTGAACTGACGATGGCTCGGCCCGTGGTAATCCGATGATCCGGTCGTGAGTAGGCCCAGTTCGTCTGCCTTCTGCACGAGCAGGCCGGTCTGGGCCGGCGTGTGCGTTACGTAGAAGGCCTCGACTCCGTCAAGGCCGACGCCGGCGAAGCGCTCGAGGGTCGCGAGCACTTCAAGGTCGGCGTCCAGATCCCAGAAGGGGTGCGCCCACACGGCCACCCCGCCCGCATCGTGAATCAGCTGGATGGCCGTATCGACCGTCGGCGCCTCGCGGTCGCGAAAGGCCGGCTTGCCCTCGATGAGGTAGGCGACGAGGAACTCCGTGGGGTTGCGCAGCTCCTCGCGAGCCAGGCGCTCGGCATTGCGCGGGTCGGTGGTCACCGCCTCGGCCAGATGCGGACGCCCGATCGTCAACCCCTCGGCCGCGCGTCTGGCCAACGGCCCCTGATCCACGGCCCATCCGTTCTGCTCCAGGGCTTCGATCATCCTCTGGGCGCGTGACTCGCGGTCGGCCCGCGAGCGCCCGAGCTGTTCGAGCAGCGCGGGATTGCGGGGATCAACCAGGTACCCGCAGACATGCAGATCGGCGGCCGCTGGATCGAGGACGGAGATCTCGACGCCGGTGACCAGGGAAAGGCCGACCTCGCTGGCGGCCTGGGCGGCCTCCGCCACGCCCGCCAAGCTGTCGTGGTCGGTCAGAGCGAACAGCTGCACACCGGCTCGCTGGGCCGCGCGCACCACCTCGGCCGGCGCCAGTTCCCCGTCGGACTGGGTCGAGTGGCCCTGGAGCTCGAAGCGGGGCGGGGAGCCGCTGAGTGTCGTCATGTCCGGCAGGGTATTGGATCAACCAGCCCGCAACGCCGGGCGGCACCGTTGTTAGGGCGCCCTAATGTGTGCTAGCTTCCCAGCCCTGGTGTAAATCCCGACCGGGGTGATCGGAATACACCCTTGGAGACCGAGCCACGATGGCAACGACGATCAAGACAGCTACAAAGACCGGCAAGCGGACGACCCAGAAGTGGAGCTTCTACCTCTGGGTCTTGATCGTATTGGCCGTCGGCTCCGTCGCGGTGATCCTCGGGTGGCACTCCGCAGGCGGGACCCTCGACCCGAGCGTCGCGGCCAACGCGCGCCACATGAGCCGCACGACCGCGGTCATCAACAGCGCGATTCTCGTCTTTCGGGAAGGGCTGGAGACGATCCTCGTGCTGGCCGCCATCACGGCGAGCTTCCGCGGGGCCAACCGTGTCTACAAGCGTCCCGTGGCCGTGGGCGGCGCGATCGGAGTGCTCGCCACGGTCGGCACCTGGTTCTTGGCCATCGGCATCATCAACGCGCTGGGCGGCAGCGGTCTGGGACTTCAAGCCGCCACCGGAATCCCGGCGATCATCGTGCTGTTGGTGGTCATGAACTGGTTCTTCCACAAGGTCTATTGGACCGGCTGGATCTCCAGCCATCACAAGCGCCGCAAGGGCCTGCTCAGTGGTGATCCGCATAGCAACATGCGCGCGACGTTGCTCGGCTTCGGTCTGCTGGGTTTCACCTCGATCTATCGCGAGGGCTTTGAGGTCGTCATCTTTCTCCAGAACCTGCGGGTCACCTCGGGTTCAAGCGTCGTGCTCGAGGGCGTGACCCTCGGGTGCCTGTTCACCGCCGCCGTGGGTGTCCTGACCTTTTCGCTGCACCAGAAGCTGCCCTACAAGCGCCTGCTCATCCTCACCGGCGCGATGTTGCTGGTGGTGCTGTTTGTCATGGTGGGCGAGGAGGTCAATGAGATGCAGCTCGCACATTGGATCGGCACGACCTCGATCGGCCACTGGCCGGGCTGGCTGGGGCAGTGGTTCTCCCTATTCCCCAACGTGGAGACGCTCGTCGCCCAGTTCGCTGCGATCGTTATCGTGCTCGGCTCCTACCTGCTGGCCGAGTATCTGCGCGTCTGGCGGCCGCGGCGACGCGGCCAGCAGGCGGCCAGGGCCGCGGCGGAGCCGCCGGCAACGGTCATGGCCGAGGTGTGTCATACGGCGGAGACCCTGGTCGAATCCGCTGCCACCGCCGACTCCGAGATGAATGCGCGGCTCGCGGCCGCCTCGCTGGACCGCACCGCCTCGCTGCCTGGCCAGCGCGCGGAACGCTAGCCGGCCAAGGGCGGCGGGCCCGCTGGCCCGCCTGTCAAACTCCGGTCGACGCCCGCTTGGCGCAATTGGTAGCGCACCTCACTTGTAATGAGGCGGTTGTCGGTTCGAGTCCGACAGCGGGCTTTCCTCCCGGAGGAGTCCTGGTCTAGGTGGTGAAAGTTGCCACCGCGCCGTCGAAGCTGGCATCGAGTCGATTGGCCGGAATGGGCCGCCGATCAACTCGCATGACTTCCATCCATCCCGTGTCGCCTCTGGGCCTCGACGCCGGCGACCCAAAGCAGATCGCCGATTTCCTGCTCGGCCTCGGGTACAAGCCAGGCGACGTCGCCGCGACCCTGGTCGATTACTGTGAAGGTGACCGCACCGTCGCCGATCGCATCGTCGCCGCGGTTGCGCGCACGATCCGATAGTCGGGACGCATGTCCGATGAACTCGAACGTGACCAGTCCGCCGATGCCAGACGGTGATGCGGTAAGCGGAACCAATTGGCTGGTCGGCGATGATCCCATCGTCGAGCTGATCCGGGCCAAGGACTGGTCTGAGACCTCGCTCGGCCCTCTGGCGGAGTGGCCCAACAGCCTGCGCACGGCGGTCTCGCTGGGGCTCGCGTCGTCCTTTCCGATCAGCGTGATCTGGGGGGAGGGTGCTGTGCAGATCTGGAACGAGGCGTATGCCACCCGGATTTGTGCCGACAAGCACCCGCTGCTATTCGGCAGCGATTACCGGGAGTGCTGGGCGTCGGCCTGGCCGGCGGTCGGTCCGGCGTTTGAACTGGCCCGGAGCGGCCGAACCGCATTTCTCGAGGACCAGCCGATGTATCTTGACCGCAACGGATATTTGGAGGAGACGTGGTTCACGTTCTCGCTGAGCCCGATCCGCGGCGAGCGGGGTGAGGTCGCCGGACTCTTTCTTCCCGCCACCGAAACCACGGTCCGGATGCTGTCAGATCGGCGCACACGTGCACTGCGGGATCTCGCCAGTCACACTCAGAGCGCAAGGACCACACGGCAGGCGGTCACTGCGGCAGTCGAAGTGCTCGGAGAGGCCGCCCTGGATGTGCCGTTCGTGCTTATCTACCTGGTGGATGGCGAGGACGATCATGTGAATCTGGTCGGTCGCGTTGGTGTCCGGCCGAACTCGCGTATGGCGGTCCAGCGGATCGGACTCGCGGAGAGCTCTCCGGTTACCTCGGTCATCCGCAACGGCCAGAGCATGACCGTCGATGATCTGGTCGAGCGCTTCGGTCCGATCCATGTCGCCGACCGGGAGGAGCCGGTAAAGCGCGCGCTGGTGCTGCCGATCATCGCCCCGGGAGCGGATTGCGCCACCGGGGCGCTCGTGCTCGGGATCAGCACCCGGCTCCCGCTGGATGACGCCTATCGTGGCTTCCTGGACCTGGTGGCCCAGGGCGTGACGGGCGCATTGACCAGCGCCGAGGCCCGCGAGCAGGAGCTCATCCGGGCTGAGGCGCTCTCGGCGCTCGACCGCGCCAAGACGGAGTTCTTCTCGAATGTGTCCCACGAGTTCCGCACCCCGCTGACGCTCATGCTCGGGCCGCTCGAGGAAGCGCTGGCCCATGGCCAGACCACCACCGAGCTCCAAGAACCGTTGGAGATGGTGCATCGCAACGCACTTCGGCTGATGCGCTTGGTCAATTCGCTGCTGGACTTCTCACGGCTCGAATCGGGACGTCTGCAGGCATCGTTCGCGCCCACCGACCTGGCTGTGATGACCGCAGAAGTGGCCCGCTCATTTGCCTACGCCTTTTCCGAGGCCGGCCTCAAGTTTTCGGTTGACTGTCCGCCGCTACCTGAGTCCGTGTTCGTCGACCCTGATATGTGGGAGAGGATCGTCCTGAACCTGCTCTCCAACGCGCTCAAGCATACGTTCGCCGGTGAGGTATCGGTGTCGCTGCGCTGGACGCGAAAGGGCGCTGAACTGGTGGTGCGGGACACCGGTATCGGGATCCCGCGCGAGGATTTGCCTCTCCTGTTCGACCGATTCCATCGGGTGAAGGACGCCCGCTCACGCACGATCGAGGGCACCGGGATCGGACTGGCCCTCGTGCAGGAACTCGCCGCTCGCCATGGTGGCAGCGTGGCGGTCCAGAGCGAGGAGGGTCACGGAGCGGTGTTCACGGTCGTGGTCCCGGGCGGGTCCGAGCATCTCCGGTCGATCAGCTGCGCGAGCGCCACGACGGGGTCGGCCAGAGCGGCACGGCAGCGGCGTATGCCGACGAGGCGCTGAGCTGGTTGGCCGAAAGCCAGACCCCCACCGGAAACGGCCCCGCGGAACAGTCAGGCAACGGCTCTCGTCCCCGAGTGCTGATCGCCGATGACAACGCCGACATGCGCCGTCATCTCGCCCGCCTGCTCGACTCGGCGTATGAGGTCTACACCGTCGGGGACGGACGGTCGGCCCTCGAGGCGGCGCTGGCCAACCCACCCCACCTGATTCTGACCGACGTGATGATGCCCCACCTGGACGGTTTCGGGCTGCTCGGCGCCCTGCGCGAGAACAAGAGCACCCGAACCATCCCGGTCATCATGCTCTCCGCCCGGGCGGGGCAGGAGGCGTCAGTCGGAGCCATGCAGGCCGGCGTGGACGATTACCTGGCCAAGCCGTTCTCCGCCCAGGAGCTGCTGTCACGAGTCTCCCGCAGTCTCGAGCTGGCCAGGCTGCGGCGTGAGTCCGAACAGGAGCTCGAGGCGGCCAACCGAGAGCTCGAGCGGGCGCTCTCTCAGCTCGAAGTCCTGGCCATCACAGACACGCTCACCGGTCTGCCCAACCGACGAAAGTGGCAGGAGGAACTCCAGCGCGAGCTGGTCGGCGCGGCCCGCCGCGGCCAGCCGCTGTCCGTCGCGATGCTCGACCTCGATGGGCTCAAGGCCTACAACGACACCCGCGGCCATCCAGCCGGAGACGCCCTGCTCACGGATGCCGCGGCGGCCTGGAGAGTCGCGCTTCGCCTCGGCGACCTGATCTCTCGCATCGGTGGGGACGAGTTCGCCGTCCTGATGCCCAACTGCGCCCTTGACGACGCGCGGCGGGTACTCACCCGGGTGTGTGCTGCCACCCCCGCCGCTCAGACCACCTCCGCCGGCATCGCCTGCTGGGACGGTAGCGAGACCGCCGCGGACCTGGTCGCGCGAGCCGACGAAGCCCTCTACGTCGTCAAGCGAGCGCGACCCGGCCGAGACGCCGTCCCGGTGAGCGCCGAGACCGGCCGTCCCACCGACGCCCGGTCATTCGGCCAGCCAGTCTAGGAGGCATTTGGCCTGAACGTCCGGTTATCGGTGCATCGGATCATCAACCCGAGGCGGACCGCCGAATCCGATGTTGTTCGGGAAAGGCAAACTCGTCGCGAGGCGGGGACGCAAAGCCAGGGGTCTCTCGTAGACAGCCCAGCCACCGGGTGACCAACCACACAGTCTGCGCTTAAGACCGCAGCCGAACAGGAGACAGTCATGTCCGTTGCTCTACGCCCGCGCGGGGGAAAGCGGCTCGCCCGCTTTGCCGCGCTCATCACAGCAGCCGCGCTCGCCGTGCCCGCCGTCGCCTCAGCGGCTACGTGTCCCGTCCGACCCACGACGACGCCGTTTGCGCAATGGGGCGATACCGGGAACTACTCCCTGGTCCCGGGAGGAGACTTCGAGTCTGCGCTGCCCGCCAGCGGCTGGACGGTTACCCATGCGCGGGAGACCCCCGGCAACGAGCCGTTCCATGTCGATGGCCCCAGTGACTCGTCAGCGCTGACCATGGACTCCGGGAGCGTGGCCACCTCGCCGGCGTTCTGCATCGATGACTCGATGCAGAGCTTCCGCTTCTTCGCCCGGGCGCTCGGGTCGAAGGGTGACCTGCGGCTGAGTCTCATCGTGCAGACCGCGCATGGGAGGGTCGAGGTCCCCTCCAGCCAGCTGCTCGATTTGACGGCTGGGACGATGACCACTTGGGCCCCGAGTCCGGCGGCCAGCATCCCCGAGCGGTCGGTTCTCCCCAGCGGCGAAACTGGCCTCGCGCAGCTGGTCTTTCATGACACCGGGGCGACAAGTTGGCAGATTGACGATATTTACGTCGATCCGTTCCGGATGCTCTGAGGCGAAGATCAACCGTGTCCGGCTTGGAGCACGAACCTCTTCGGGCGGCTCTGCCGGACACAGTGGTCGATCAGCTGTTAGAGGACAGCTGTGAGTCACTGGAGCACTCCGCCTCCCGGCGTGAGCTGACCGTAGAGGCCGTTGCCGCCATCTTGTTCGGATGCGTGGCGGCGGCCCTTCTGCTGCTGACCGGCGCCGTGAGCCGGCTGCCGGCAGGCGCCGCGTGTCTGCTCATTGGCTCCTACGCCGTGGTGGCCCGGGTCGAATTCCTGTGGGGGACCGGGTACGTGGTCCCCACACAGATCGTGCTCGTGCCGATGCTTGTCCTCCTGCCGCCGGGTGCTGTGCCGCTGGCGGTGGCCACGGGACTCGTGCTCTCTGCGCTGCCTGATTGGGCACGCTCGCAGGTCGCCGCCCGCCGTGTGCTCAGCGCGGTTCCCGATGCCTGGCACGCGGTCGGCCCGGCGATCGTCCTGCTGGCGGCCGGGTCGCCTCACATCGGCGTGCACCAGGTACCCCTCATGGTCGCGGCATTCGCCGCGTGCTGCCTGTTCGATCTCGTCAGCTCGCTGATCCGAGTAAGGCTGGTTGGGATCGTGGGCGACTGGGGCAGCCAGCCACGGGTCATTGCCGCGGTCTGGATCGTCGACGCTTGTCTGGCGCCGATCGGCTTCGCGGCGGCGGTCAGCGCACGCCACCAGCCGGTCATGGTCCTGGTCGTCTTGCCCTTCGCGCTGCTGCTTTGGCTGCTGGCCAAGGATCGAAGCAAGCGCATCGACCAAGCCCATGCCCGCCTCAGGCTGGTGGAGCGGGAGCGAGCACGGCTGCGGGCTGCCGTGGGTCGCCTGGGAGACGCATTCGCGGCGAAGCTCGAACTAGAGGCACTGCTCGCCATCCTCTTGGACGGCTTGCTGGATGCGACCGGCGGCCTATCCGGACGGCTGGCCCTGACCGGCCTTGCCGGCTGGCAAGATCTTCACGCCGGCGACGCTCGGGGCGCCACCGGAGAGGTCTTCACCATGAGCATCCCCATCCGGATCCTCGGCCGCAGGGAGGTTACGGGGACGATCAGCTTCGCCCGGACCTCGCACGCCTTTGAAGCTGAGGACATCGTCACGGTGTCCGAGCTCGTCAGCAAGGCAGAGCTTGCCGCAGGGGAGATCCTGGCCCACAACGAGCTCCGGGAGCAGGCGCTGACCGACCCGCTCACTGGCCTGGGAAACCGCCGCCGGCTGACCGCCGACCTGAGCGAAACGTTCCGGCGGGCCGGCCAAGGGCACCGAGCGATGCTTCTCCTGTTCGACCTGGATGGCTTCAAGCACTACAACGACACCTTTGGTCACCTGGCCGGCGACGCGCTGCTGGCTCGCATGGGCTCCAAACTCAAGGACGCCGTCGCCCCGTCGGGCGCCGCCTACAGGCTCGGAGGCGACGAATTCTGTGCTCGGGTCGACCTCGAAGGCGGCGTCCCGGAAGAGCTCATCGCTCGAGCCTCGACCGCCCTGTGCGAGAGCGGAGCTCAGTTCACCGTGCGCGGTTCGCTGGGCGTGGTCCTGCTGCCGGACGAGGCCGATGCGCCCGAGGCGGCGATCAAGCTGGCCGACGAGCGAATGTACGCGAACAAGCGCCGCCGTCCGCGCACCGCTCAGAGCCGGAGCAAGAGCGTCCTGTTCGAGACGCTACAGGCGATGGAGCCCGAGCTCGATGCCGAGGCCGAGCTGGTGTCCGGGCTCGCCACCCGCGTGGCCCGGCGACTCGGTTTGGAGGACAACGAGCTCGGGAACGTTGCCCGCGCGGCGCAGCTGCACTGCGTGGGCAAGGTCGGCATTCCGGCATCGATCCTCAACAAGCCCGGCCCGCTCACCCAACCGGAATGGGAGTTCGTGCGCCAACACACGCTGGTCGGCGAACGCCTGCTCAACACCTCACCGGCGTTGCGGCCGGTGGCCGTGCTGGTCCGGGCCTGCCGCGAGCGCTGGGACGGCAGCGGCTACCCCGATAGCCTCGCCGGAGACGACATCCCCCTGGGGTCGCGCATCGTGGCCGTGGGGGACGCCTACGGTGCGATGATCTCCGAGCGGCCATACCGGGCCGCCCTCAGCCATGACGCTGCCTGCCAGGAGCTGCGGGCCGGTGCCGGAACGCAGTTCGATCCGGCGGTGGTGGAGGCCTACTTGAGGGAAATCGAAATGCTGGCCCAAGAGCGCCTGCGCGACCCTGTGCAGGACGCCGCCGAGCACGTCCGGGCGCTGCTCGGCCCAGGCTCGCAGTCCGAGCAGCGTGGCACTCATCACGAGGCGTCGCTGTCCACCCCCCCCGCTTCCTGCCACACAGGCTGAATACCTACCAAAACACGTCCGGTGCGGCACGATACGCCGATGCGAAGCGAAGTATGCGACGTAGGCCAAGACAGCTGTCGGTGGGCGTAGAACCTTCAGGGGAGACTTTGCTGACCCCGGCGCAGGAGCGCTTCGCGGCCGCACGCCAGATCACGACCTTCGGAGGGTGCGCCGACGGATCCGCTGTCTGCCTGTACAGCGCGGAACCCGGCGGACGCACCACCCGATGGATCGTGGACCGCGAGGGACGCGAGGTGGATCTCGCCACCTTCAGATCGTCCTGACCCCAAGCGAGCCAGCTCAGGGCGGGCGCATGGCCTTTGATCGGGCGAAACGGTGGGAATCAGAGTGGGCAAGGACGAAGAGTGGGCCAGGACGACTATGAGCAATACGCCAGAACCCATCCGCGAGCAATTGACAGACCTCCGCCGCGAGTTGAGCTTTCTGGCCATCGCCGGTCCGGGCTACCCCGCAGCTGAGCACGCTGGGGATGTTGTGAGGGTGCAACGGGCCGCAGCAGCCGTGCTTGTCGGCCTCAGCGAACTGGCGGACGCGGTCGCCGCCCTCAAAGAGCGAGATTCAGATCTCAAGGAGGGGCCGATCGTCCGACGCGCGGCCGACCTGTTGGACACCCTCAGCATTCGCGACAAGCGAGGACGTGCCTACGTGTTCTCCGACTGGACCGTGAGCTCGATCGAATAGGCGGCGGCCGTCATCATGCGCTGTCCACCACCCTAAGTCGGCGGACGCGAGATGGTCGCCCGGGCCTTTGCCCGGGCGAGGGCGGCCTCGGCGCGCTTGCGGGCTTCCTCGGCCCGTATAAGCGCGGCTTCGGCACGTTGACAGGCCGCTTCGGCGCGGCGCTCAGATCCGTCATCACGGAGGGCGGCGGCCGATGCGAGCCCGGCCGCGGTTGCCGGCGGCCATGAGCGCGCCGACGCCGAGCGACGAGCGCCGCAGCGAACGGCCGCCCAGGCGACGCCAGGGCCGGGGTCGGGCCGGATGCCGGCCCGGGTCCTCCTCGCCGCGGGCGACGCGACCCCACATGAGGCCAAGCAGCGCGAACCAAAGCACAGCGCCGATGAGGATCGCGGCGTAAAGCGGGTGTGACTCGATACCGATCAGCGGCCAGCCCACGGCGGGGACGTGGGACACCAGGCGCGTAAGCCGTCCATCGGCGGCTACCGTCCAGTGTTCGGAGCCGGTGTTGGCGTCCCCGCGCGTGACAAAGGCGAGGCGGCCTCCCGGCAGCGGGTGCTCGGAACGTACGCGGTGGGTCAACCGCACGCCGGCGACATTCGGGTCGGCGAAGGTGATGACGTCGCCCACCCGAACCTGCGAGGCCAGGATCGGCGTGGAGATGAGCACGTCCCCCGGGTGCAGAAGCGGCGTCATGCTGCCACTGCGCTCGGTGGCCAGGCTGTGCCCGGAGACGACCAGGACGCCGGTGGCGACCGCGGCCAGAGCCAGCAGGAGGGTGATTGCCGTGAGCACGGTTCCGGCCAGCCGGTTGGCGGCGGCGGCGGGGCGGTGGCGGAAGGGTGTGAGGTGAGAAGAAGTTGTGTCCATGGGAGTCTGCTTCGGGGAAAGGCGCGGGTGTGATCTGGGCGGAGGGTGTGGTCGGATACCGGAACGGAGGTGGGTACTGACGCGGAGTGCACCGGCGGGGCGACCGGTGCACTCCGGGTATCAGGCGACTGTTACTTGGCCGCCTGATGTGTCAGGAACAGCTGGTCAGCTGGGAACGCTGTTGGTGGCTGTCGCATTCCAGGTCAGCTGGAGGTTGGCGATCAGACTCTCCGCGGTGATATCTGCGGTGTTCGGGAGCGTGACCGTAACCATATAGGCGTTGGTGTCACCCGTCTGCCACGGCGTATCACCGTTCGTAGCAGTGAGGTTGAGAGGCCCGGCGCTAACGAAGCCGCCGAAGCTAGGCGAGGCACCTGAGTAGACGTCTCCGACTCCGGCGGTTGACGCCACGAAGCCGGTGCAGTCGCCATTGCCGGCGGGCGTTGTGCTGAAGTGCCCGGAGGTTACTGTCGCGTCTAGGTACGATCCGAGACCACCGGCGCTGTCATCGGCGGCAGCTAGCGTGATGTCGGAGTTGTTCGAGCCGGTATAGCCGACTGTTACGCATTCGCTCTTCGTGTCGCCGGGGATCATATCGCTCATAGCAAAGCCGGACTCGAGAGCGTCATTCGTGGTCAAATTGATCGAACCGGTGCTGAACTGATTGTCGGCGCCGGTCACAGTGTTGGTGAAGGCCGAAAACGCGGCGAACCCGGCGAAGCTCGCCAGGAGCGCGAGCGAAAGCATGGACGCGGCGAGCTTGCTGCGCTTGGTGCGGAATAGACGTTTGATGGTGACTCCTTTTGGGTGACCAACGCAGCGCGCCGGCTCTGGGTATGCGACACGTCCGTTGGGTGCCGTGACCGAGGTATCGACTCCGGCCGGCCCGCGCCGCTCCCCAAATCGGCCGGTTTCGTCGTGCTCGGCACCATCTCTGAGGGAGAGATGGTCCGAATGGGGGACGGGCGGCTCACCCCGCCGTCCGACACTGGATAGACACATGACCGCCCCGAACGAAGGCCACCGCATGCCCCACCGGATTCGCACACGACTTCTCGCCCACTCGCGGCGGGTGTGGCTGTGCGCATGCGCCGCCGCAGCGGTGGGGCTCGGCTTGGGCGGAGCCGTCGCCCACGCCCAGTTCGTCAGAGGCGTCTCCGGGGTGGACAACACCTTCACGTCAGCCGCGGTCTTCCCGGGGGTCAACCTGCTTCCCCCGCGCATCAGCGGGACCACGCAGCAGGGCACTCAGCTCAGTGTGGTCGACGACACCTGGACCAATTCGCCCACCCTCACCTATCAGTGGCAGGACTGCGACAGCTCCGGCATGAGCTGCGTAGACGTGGCCACGGGCGGCACGTCCAGCACCTATACGCCAACGGCCAACGACGTCGGCTCCGCGCTCGAAGTGGTCGTCACGGCCACCGACGCCGGCGGCACCAGCCCCTCGGTCAGCAGCGGACCGACCTCGGTTGTGCTGGTCGAGGCGCCGCTCAACAACACCCTGCCGACGATCAGCGGCACGGCCCAACAGGGCACGCAGCTGAGCGCGTCAACCGGTTCCTGGAGCGATTCGCCGACCAGCTACGCCTATCAATGGCAGGACTGCAACGGCTCCGGCCTGAGCTGCGACAACGTTGCGTCCGGCGGAACCTCCAGTACCTACACACCGGGCGGCAGCGAGGTCGGCGACACGATTGAAGTGGTCGTCACGGCCACGAACGCCGGCGGCGACAGCGCCCCGGTCGCCAGCACGGCCACCGCGGCCGTGCTGGTTGAGGCTCCGGTCAACGCCGTGTCCCCATCGATCCCCGGTACGCCCCAGGAGGGCGTGCAGATGACCGGATCAATAGGGACCTGGAACTACAGCCCGACCAGCTACAGCTACCGCTGGGCGCTCTGCGACTCCTCCGGCATCAACTGCTCCACGATCGTCGGGGCCACCTCGCAGACCTACACGCCCGCCAGCGGCGACGTGGGCCACACGCTCCGGTTCATCGTCTCCGCGACCAACGCCGGCGGATCCGACCCCGCCGTCAGTAGCCCGAGCGCGGTCGTGCTGGTCGAGGCTCCCGTCAACAACTCCTTGCCGTCGATCAGCGGCACCGCCCAGCAGGGCACGCAGCTGAGCGCCTCGACCGGCTCGTGGAGCGACTCGCCGACCAGCTACGCCTATCAGTGGCAGGATTGCAACAGCTCCGGCCTGAGCTGCTCGAACGTCGCCTCGGGCGGGACCTCCAGCACCTACACGCCGGCCGGCAGCGAGATCGGCGACACGCTCGAGGTCACCGTTACGGCCACCAACGCCGGCGGCACGAGCATCCCATGGAGTAGCGCACCCACCGCTTTGGTGCTGGTCGAGGCTCCGGTGAACAACACCCTGCCGAGTATCTCAGGCACCGCTCAGCAGGGCGTGCAGCTGACTGCCGCCCACGGGTCCTGGAGCGATTCGCCGAACAGCTATGCCTATCAATGGCAGTACTGCACCAGCTCGGGCCTTGACTGCGCGAACGTCCCCTCGGGTGGTACCTCGTCGACCTACACCCCCACAAGCGGCGACGTTGGTCACACACTCGAGGTGGCTGTCACGGCAACCAACGCCGGCGGCGACAGCAGCCCATCCAGCAGCGCTCCCACCGCAGTTGTGCTGGTCGAAGCGCCGCTGAACAACTCCTTGCCGTCGATCAGCGGCACCCCCCAGCAGGGCGTGGTGCTGACTGCCGCCCCCGGTTCCTGGAGCGATTCGCCGACCAGCTACGCCTATCAGTGGCAGGACTGCAACAGCTCCGGACTGAGCTGCTCGAACGTCGCCTCGGGCGGGACCTCCAGCACCTACACGCCGGGCAGCAGCGAGATCGGCGACACGCTCGAGGTCATCGTTACGGCCACCAACCTGGGCGGCACCAGCAGCCCAGCCACCAGTACCGCCACCGCGGCCGTGTTGGTCGAGGCGCCGCTGAACAACTCTGTGCCGTCGATCAGTGGCACCGCCCAGCAGGGCGTGGTGCTGACTGCCGCCCCCGGTTCCTGGAGCGATTCGCCGACCAGCTACGCCTATCAGTGGCAGGACTGCAACAGCTCCGGACTGAGCTGCTCGAACGTCGCCTCGGGCGGGACCTCCAGCACCTACACGCCGGGCAGCAGCGAGATCGGCGACACGCTCGAGGTCATCGTCACGGCCACCAACCTGGGCGGCACCAGCAGCCCAGCCAGCAGCGCCGCCACAACCGTCGTGGCCGGGGCCATCGCCGAGTTCTCGTCCGCTCTGAGCGGCAACCCCATCCGCAATGCGCCCGGGCCCGACGGCAGCATGTGGTTCACGGAAACCAGCCCGTCCAGGATCGCCGAGATCAGCGCGAGCGGCACCATCACCGAGTACAGCACGGGCCTGAATACAGGCAGCTCCCCCTCGGGCATTGTCGAGGGCTCCGACGGCAACATGTACTTCGGTGACGTCGGTACGACCAAGGCGATCGGCGAGATCAAGGTGGCCAACCATGCCATCACCGAATACACGACGAGCGGCTATCCGGCGATCGTCACGGCCGGGCCCGACGGGAACATCTGGTTCGCCAACGACGTTGCGGGCGGGGGCATCGGCCAGCTGACCATCACCGGCCACGGGATCACCCTGTACAAGACCTCCGCGGGGGCACTGAGCACGATCACCGCCTGGATGATCACGCCCGGCCCCGCCGGCTCCAACACCCTGTGGTTCACCGACCGCGGCACCACCCCCGCCGTCGGCGAGGTCAACCTGAACAACCTGGCCACCAACCCGACCCACGTGATCACCGAATATTCCACCGGGCTCAGCGCTGCGCTGCCGTACGCGATCGTCACCGGCCCGGACAACAACATCTGGTTCACCGACAGCAACGGACCGATCTGGGAGATGAATGCGAGCACGCAAGCGCTCATCACGGACTACACCCTGAGCGGTATGACGCCGCGAGGCCTCACCGTGGGCAGTGATGGCAACCTCTGGTTCACCGATGGTGGCCACCATGCCATTGGACGGATCACGACAGCCGGCGCGATCACCGAATACAACAGTGGCCTCAACAGCGGTCCCAGCCCTCTCGGGATTGCCGCGGGCAGCGACGGCAACCTCTGGTTCACCGACCAGGGCACGACCAAGGCCATGGGCCGGCTCGCCCTCAGTGGATTGGTGGACACGAACGTCCCGACCATCTCCGGTACGGCGACCCACGGGAACACCCTGACGGCCGGTCCCGGTACGTGGAGTGGGTCACCGACTCCGGCCTACATGTACCAGTGGCAGGACTGCAATATCAACGGCGCGAACTGCGTGGATATCAGCGGGGCCACCGCAAACACCTACGGCGTCGCCACCACCGACGAGGGCAAGACCATTCGAGTCGTGCTCACGGCGACCAACTCGCCCGGCTACGCGCCGGCACCGAGCGCGATCACGGCGACGGTCAACTGAGCGCCGAGCCTGCCACGGGGGGTGTGAAGCTGCCATCTGTGCGAGCAATCGCCGCCCCGTCCGAAGTACGAAGTGATGAGCACCCAGACAGAGCCGTGGACCAAGACCGGACTGGAAACCCTGTCGAGTAGCGAGTCGGAAATCCTTCGCGATGCCGCCGAAGGCCTGACCGTCCGCGAGAGCGCAGATTTCCGGGTCAAGAGCCCGGCTACCGTGAAGGGACAGCGGGCGGCGGTTCTGGCCAAGCTGGGTGCCCGCAACATCGCGCACGCGGTGGCCCTGATGGCGCGTCACGATCTCAGTCCGCGCCGCTCGGAGGAGGCTGGATGATGCTCGAGTGTGGGCAACATTCGCCCGCTCAGGTCAGGCTTGAAAGCACCTTCGGGCCGGATGGTCCCCGGGTGGAGCTCGTGTGCACACCGGGTGACGGAGCCCCGCCTCACCGACTCAGCTGGAAGGAAAGTGGTGGCGCATGTCATCCGGGTGTAACGGTGGCCAGCGAACGCGCTCCCGTGATCGCCGATGAGCTATCGCCGGCGGAGTGCCAGGTGCTGCTCGACGCTGCGAACGGCTTGACCGGGGTCGAGTCGGCTCGCCAACGCGGGAAGAGCTCTGAGACGGTCAAGACCCAACGCAGCCAGATCGTGCTCAAGCTCGGCGCTCGCAACCTGACCAACGCCGTCTGCATCGCAGTGACGACCCGTATCATCACGCCCAATTGACTGGTTCATTCAAACCGGGCGGCCGCTTGGCCATCTCACTGGTGAGCTGGACAGGCGCCCTGGTCGCGAGCCTTGTCTGCGGCGCATCGGCGCTCGCCGCGCCGGTCTACTACCACCTGGTGCAGTACCCGCAGGCCGGCTTCGGCGGCTTCCACCAACAGATCAACACCGCCCGGCGCTCAATCGACATGGAGATGTACGAGCTGGGCGACCCAACGGCTGAGCACGATCTGGCCCGGGCGGCGAGGCGCGGAGTCAGGGTGCGGGTGCTCTTGGACCGCGACTACGCGGGTGGCTACGTGAACGCCTCGGCCTATGCCTTTCTGCGCCGCCACGGCGTGTCAGTGCGCTGGGCTCCGGCCCACTACATCTTCCACATCAAGACGACGACCTTCGACGCTCGCACTTCGGATGTCTCGACCGCGAATCTCACCGCCCGCTACTACGCGAGCACCCGCGACGCCGAGGTGATCGACGCGAACCCGGCGCAGGTCAGGGCGATCGAGGCCACCTTTGCCGCCGACTGGGCGGCGGGACCCGCTGGGGCTCCCCGCCGCCAGACGGTGCAGGCCGCCGGCCTGGTCTGGTCGCCCAACACCGCGAGCGGCTCGGCGGAGGGCGCCATGGTCGCCCAGATCGACGCGGCCCGGCATGGCATCGACTTCGAGTCCGAGGAGCTGAGCGATGCGCCGGTCTATGAGGCTCTGGCCGCCGACGCCCGTCGCCATGTCGCCTGCCGTGTCGTGATGATGGATTCCAGCGAGTGGGATCAGGCCTTCGCCACGCTCACCCGGGCCGGCTGCCGCGTGCGGGTTCTGCACGAGACGGCCACCGGGCTCTACATCCACGAGAAGCTGGTGCTCGACGATCCCGGGTCAGCGCAGCAGTCGTTGCTGCTCGGCTCGCAGAACGCGAGCTGGTATTCACTGCACGTCAACCGTGAGCTCGGCCTTCTGATGCACAGCGCCAACGGGGGCGCAGCCGTCATCCATGGCGTGAGCACAGCCTTCGGACAGGACTTCGCGGCCGCGGCAGCCTGGCGCTGAGCCAGTTGACATCATGCTCAGCCGATGTCTTCTCCATGGCTGAGCGAGTCGCCCACCGCGGGCGACCGCGTCGCGTTCGCCGAGGCCGAGCCGCGGGCCTACTGGCCGCAGACGCTGGCGCCCCGTGAACCGCACGCCCCGCTCGAGCGGACGCTCGACTGCGACCTGCTGATCGTCGGCGGCGGCTTCACCGGGCTCTGGGCGGCGCTCTATGCCAAGGAGCTGACGCCCGAGCGCGAGGTGGTGGTGCTGGAGGGGACCCGCTGCGGCGCCGGGGCCAGCTCGCGCAACGGCGGTTTTCTGAATTACTCGCTGACGCACGGGATCGAGAACGGCCGCGGGCGCTTCCCGGGTGAGATCACCGCGATCGAGGGCCTGGCCATGGGCAACTACGAGGCGCTCTGTGCTGACCTGCCGCGCTACGGGATCGAGGCGGAACTGGAGGAGACCGGAGAACTCGACGTGGCCGTTGCCCCGGATCAGGTGGCCGGCCTCGAGTCGCGGGGACAGGTGCTGCAGGAGTACGGCCAGCGGGCCGAACTCCTGGACCGAGACGCCGTCCAGGCGGAGATCCATTCGCCCCTCTACCTCGGCGGCCTCTGGCAGCGGACGGGCGCGGCGGTCATCAACCCGGCGAAGCTCGCCGACGGTCTGCGCGAGGCGGCAGTGAGCGCGGGGGTGCAGATTTTCGAGCACTCGCGGGTGCGCCGGCTGGAGAAGCGGGCTTACGGCGTGCACGCCATCACCGATGCCGGGGTCGCGCGCGCGGCCCGGGTGCTGCTGGCGACCAGCGCGTATGACCCGCTGGTGCCGGCCGTGCGTCGCTACGTCGCCGCGGTGTATGACTACGCGCTGATGACCGAGCCGCTCACGCCGGCGCAGATCGACTCGATCGGCTGGCGCCGCCGCCAGGGCATCGGGGACGGCGGCAACCAGTTCCACTATTACCGGCTGAGCGCGGACAACCGCATCCTCTGGGGCGGCTATGACGCCGTCTATCGATACGGAGGTCCCGTCGGGCCGCAGCTCGACGACGACGCGGCGACCTTCGCGCGGCTGTCGCACAACTTCTTCACGAACTTCCCCCAGCTGCGCGGCGTGCGCTTCACGCACCGTTGGGGTGGCGCGATCGACACCTGCAGCCGCTTCTCCGTGTTCTTCGGTCGCGCCCTGGGTGGCCGCGCCGCCTACGCACTCGGTTACACCGGTCTCGGCGTCGGGGCCAGCCGGTTCGGCGGGCGCACCGGTCTCGATCTGCTCGACGGCCGCGCCACCGAGGCAACCGCACTCGAGTTCGTCCGCCGGCGGCCGGTGCCGTTCCCGCCGGAGCCGTTGCGCAGCGCGGTGATCCAGCTCACCCGCAACCGTCTGGCTGCGGCGGACCGCCATGGCCGGCGCGGGGCGTGGCTGCGAACCCTGGACCGCTTGGGTCTGGGCTTCGACAGCTGACCCTGCCGACAGCGACAGCCGTCTGTCAGTGCTGTAACGGGCCGACCGCGCCCGGGTACGGATTGGACATGGACAACGCTCTGCACCACCAGCGGGCTCGAGGCAGAGGCGTCAACCCGATCGTCTACTGGCTGGTCCGGGGACTCGTGCAGGTGTCCTTTCAGCTGTACTTCCGGATGGTCCGGACCGGTCGCCAGCACATCCCGAAACAGGGAGCGGCGATCATCGCCGCCAACCACCGCAGCTTCTTCGACCCCTTCGTGATCGGCACGATGGCACGGCGCCCGCTGTACTACGTGGCCAAACGGGAGCTGTTCGAAATCCACCCGGTGATCAGCTGGCTGTTGAGCGCGCTGGGCGGGTTCCCGGTCGACCGCGATCACGGTGACCGCGACACGATCGAGACCGCCAAGGAGCTGCTTGCGCGCGGCGAGATCGTGCTGATCTTCCCCGAGGGCACGCGAACGCGGCCAGGACCGCTGGCCTCGCCCCGGCGCGGTGTCGGGCGGCTGGCCCTCGAGACCGGTGCCCCGGTCATCCCCATTGCCGTGATCGGCACCGAGGCGATCCGCCGCGGCTGGCGGCTGCGGCCGCACAAGGTCCGTGTCCGCGCCGGTCGCGCCGTGCAGTTCCCGCGGACGGATGTCTCGACGCCGACAGCGGCTGGGATCGTCACCGACCGCGTCTGGGCCTGTGTGAAGCTGCAGTGGGCGTGGCTCGGGGGCGCGGTCGAACCCGAACCCGTGCCCCGGCGGGAAACGCTGCAGGCCGCCTGACATGTTCCGGTCCCAGGTAGGCTCCGTAGCGTGGACACCGAAGCCCCCACGAGCAAGGTGGAGCTGGACAAACGCTTCAGCGAGCTGTACCGCGAACACCTCCGCGATGTCTACTCGTACAGCTTCTACCGTGTGGGAAACCACCATGACGCCGAGGATCTCACCGAGCAGACCTTCCTTCAGGCCTACCGGCACTTCGAGCGGGCCCTGCGAGAGTCCGACGGCCGCCCACTGCGCCCCTGGCTCATTCGCATCGCTCACAACCTGGCGGCCAACTTCTACCGGGACCGCTCGCGCAAGCCTGAGGCCGCGATCGAGGACGCCGGCATGATCTCGTCGCTGCACACCACGGAGTCGTTGGTCGAGGGGCGAGAGGAGCTTCGCCACATCATCGAGGGGGTGCAGCAGCTTCCCGACGACCGTCGGGAGGCGCTGATCATGCGCTTTGCGCTGGGCATGGACAACCGCGAGATCGCTCGCGCGCTGGGTCGTTCTGATGGGGCCACGAAGGTTCTGCTGCACCGCGCGATCCGCCAGCTCGAGGGAATCGTCGGCGGTGCCGATGAAAACGGGGACAAGCCATGACTGCCAACGTCGAAGCCCTGCTGCGAGAGGCCCTCGCGCCGGTCGAACCGCCGGTCCGCCTAACCGAGCAGCTCGAGTCGACGCTCACGGCGCTGACTGAGGCCGCGCAGGAGGAGCTCGATAGCTGGGAGCTCGCGGCGATGCGCGATCCGCGCAACTGGGTGCGGCCCGTGATCGCGGCCGCTGTCACGGTCACGGCCGGGACAGCCCTGGTGGCGCTACGGGTGCGCGGCCGCCAGCAGGCGCGTGGCAAGCAGGGCTCATCGCTGCTGGAGTTCGCGGAGCGCACGCTGCACGACATCGCCGAGGAAGCTCGGCGAGTCCTGCCGGATCGATAATCCGTGCCGGTCTGTTACCGCCACCCCAACCGCGAGACCGGCGTCTCGTGCTCCAACTGTGGGCGCCCGATCTGCCCTGAGTGCATGACGCCGACCTCAGTGGGCATGCGCTGTCCGGAATGCGCAGGCGAGCGCATCAAGGTGCGGCGAATGCAGGGTCGGGGTGCCAGTGCGGGCTTTGCCCGGCCGGCGAGCTGGAGCGATCCCCGCAGCTGGTCGGTCACGCAGCTTCTGGTCGTGATCAACGTGGTCATCTTCCTGGCGGAGGTCGCGACCGGTGTCACGCTCGGCGGCGCGGACTCAGGCACGGTCTTCTGGCACGGTGTCCTGTTCGGTCAGGCGCTGACTGGCCACAACCCGAACCCAGCTCCGGCCAACGGGAACCACGAGCTGTGGCGCCTGATCACCTCCGGCTTCCTGCACGCGAACCTCATTCACATTGGCTTCAACATGCTCTCGCTGTGGTTCGTGGGACGCTCGCTTGAGCCCGCCATCGGACGGGCGTACTTTGCCGCCATCTACTTCACGGCGCTGCTGGCCGGTTCCTTCGGCGCGCTCTGGTTCACCCCCAACGTGCCGACACTCGGCGCCTCCGGAGCGATCTTCGGTGTATTCGGGGCGCTCATCATGGTCGCTCGGGCGCGCCGGATCCCCCTGTGGCAATCCGGTCTCCTACCGATCCTGATCTTCAACTTCGTCTACACGCTCACGGTCGCCGGCGTGTCGATCGGCGGTCATGTCTTCGGTGTGCTGTCGGGCTTTCTCACCGGCTGGCTGGTGACCGAGTACGGCGAGAAGCGGGACAGGCGGACTCTCGTACTGGGCAGCTGCCTGCTGATCGCCGTGCTGGCCGTGGTCGGTTCGGTCATGGTTGCGGGCGGTACCGGCCTGCTGCCCAACGGCTCTCAGATCTAGCCCGGCAGACCCCTTCAGCTGGTGGAACAGACCACACGCACCCGCGCCGGGTTCCGACGCGACGCGAGCCCCCACTCGATCCTGGCGGGCATCGTCTGCGCGCTGGTGGGTTGGACCGGGGCGGCGGCCGTCGTCCTGGCTGGGCTGCGCGGTGTGGGTGCCACACCGGTGCAAGCGGCGTCGGGCCTGCTCGCCGTGACGGTGACCTCGGCGCTGGGGACGATCTGGCTGGCCAGCCGGCACCGGATTCCCATTCTGTTGGCCTGGTCGACGCCCGGCGCCGCGCTGCTGGCGAGCACCGGCATCGTGCACGGCGGCTGGCCGGCTGCGGTGGGTGCCTTCCTGATCGCCGGTGGCTTGATCGTGCTTACCGGGTTATGGCCGAGACTCGGTGCGCTGATCGCCTCGATTCCGACCCCCATCGCCCAGGCCATGCTGGCCGGCATCCTGCTCGACCTGTGTCTCACGCCGGTGAGGGGTTTCGTCGCGCACCCCTGGGAGGTCGCCCCGATCGTGCTCATCTGGCTGGCGTTCCGGCGCGTCGGGCCGAAGTGGGCTGCCCCAGCCGCCTTTGGGGCGGCGCTGATCGTGATCGGGATAGTCGCGGCGGGCCGGGGAGGCGTTCATGGCAGCTTGCTGCCCCAGCTTCAGTGGACCAGCCCGCACTTCACCTCGGCGGCGCTGCTGAGTTTGGCGCTGCCCCTCTACGTGGTCACGATGGCCGGCCAGAACGTGCCGGGGACCGCGGTGCTGGCGACCTACGGCTATCGGGTCCCGTGGAGCCAGACGATGGGCACCACCGGGGCAGGCACCATCATCGGCGCCTTCGTCGGTGGCCACGCGATCAACCTGGCCGCAATCAGCGCGGCCTTGGTCTCGGCTCCCGCGGCGGACCCCGATCCGGACACCCGATGGACCGCTGCCGTCGCGGCCGGGGCGACCTTCCTCGTGTTCGGCTTGCTCTCTGGCGCGCTGGCCACCCTGATCAGCGTCGCCTCGCCGGATGTCTTCGGAACCGTCGCCGGGCTCGCGCTCCTGGCCACGCTGGCCGCGTCGCTGGCGGGGGCCCTCAGCGGCGACCACGATCGGGAAGCCGCGGCCATCACCTTCGTGGTGGCGGCATCGGCGACGACGTTTCTGGGCGTTGGGTCGGCCTTCTGGGCGCTGCTGGCGGGACTCGCCGTGCGCACGGTGACCCGCCGCTAGATGACCACGTCGATCGCCTGGGCGGCGAGCCGGCCGGGGATCGCCACCAGGTCGGGATGAACGATGTGGGCGAGCAGTTCGAGCCCCTCGATGACCCGCGGCCCCGGTCGCGAGAAGTAGGCGGCGGAATCAGCGGCCACGATCCGGCCGGCCCCGAGCGAGGCCAGCGGGTCGCGATGCATCTCAGCCTCACGGTGGGCGATCTCGGCATCGAACCCGCAGGGCACGACGATCACCAGGTCAGGTTCCGCCGCGGCCACCCGCTCCCATGTCTGCTCTTCCGAGTTCTCGCCGGCAAAGCCGAGCACGTCCTCGCCGCCGGCGTAATCGATCAGCTGGGGCATCCAATGGCCCGCCGTGTAGGGAGGGTCGAGCCACTCCAGCGCCACCACGCGGGGACGCCGCGCGCCACGCACGGCCAGGCGTATCCGGTCGATCCGGCTCGAGCACTCACGAATCAGCTCGACCGCCGCGTCCTTGGTGTCTGTGGCCTGTGCGATTGTTCGGGCATCGCCGAGAACCTCTCCAAGTGTGCGGGGATCCAGTGCCAGCACCCTGGGCTGGCTGTCGAGCTCCTCGGCGATCTCTCGAACCTCGTCGGCGGACACCGCGCACACCGGGCACAGCGTCTGGGTGACGATCAGGTCAGGCGACAGCTCGCGCAGGAGCCCAACATCGAGCTCGTAGATCGATTCACCGGCCAGCGTGCGCTCCTTGACCGCTGTGTCGATCTGCCCCGCCGAGAGGCCGGGCGGGAGCGTGTCGCGCGTCACCCGCGGGAGACCGGCGGCCGCCGGCGGGTAGTCGCATTCATGGGTGACCGCGACGACTTCGTCGCCCAGACCCAGCGCGAAGAGCATCTCGGTCGCCGACGGGACCAGGCTTACGATACGCATACGAGGTCAACCATATGACAACTCCGCCGCGGCTCAGCGATGACGAGGTGGCCGCCCGCCTGCACGGAAGCGAATGGCGACTCGAGCAGGGCCGGATCGTCCGCGAACTGCGCTTCGATGACTTCTCGGCGGCTGTCGCGCACGTGAACCAGGTCGCCGACGTCGCCGAGACATATAACCACCATCCCGATATGCTGATACACGGGTGGAACAAGCTGACGATCAGCCTCACCAACCACGCGGCGGGCGGGTTGACGGAGATCGACTTCGATATGGCCGCGCGGTTCGACGCGCTGCTTGGCGCGTAGTCCCTGGATGACGGACCCAGAGCGAAGTCCCCAGCCGCACCGCGGCCACCTGTGGGGGGCATGCGTCCGTGAGGCCCAGCTGCCATGAAAGCGCTGCTGATCGTCCTCACCTTCCTGCTGCTGCTCGTGAACGCGTTCTTCGTGATCGCGGAGTACGCGTTGATCCGCTCGCGTCGAGCCCACCTGCAGGAACTGGCCGATCAGGGGTCGCGCGGTGCTCGCCTGGCCCTTGGCCACCTGGCCGAGATCGGCGACTACATCGCGGCCTGCCAGGTGGGGATCACCATGGCGTCGATCGGCATCGGCGCGCTCGGCGAGCCGGCCATCGCCCATGCGCTCGAGCCCATCTTCGGCAATGGCAGCGGCCACGACATTGCTGTGGTGGTGTCCGTGGTGATCGCCTACGTGCTGATCACGTTCTTTCAGAGCACGGTGGGCGAGATCGTGCCGAAGCTCTACACGATCCAACACGCCGAGGGTCTGGCTCGCCGCATCGCCCCGCCGATGCAGACCTTCATCGTCGTCTTCCGGCCGTTCATCACCGCCCTGAACGCCTCCTCCGAGTGGATGCTCCGGCGCCTCGGAGTCGACCCCGACGCGGAGCCGGCGCACGGCACGCCGGAGGAGCTCAAGCGGTTGATCGCGGAGTCGCAGACGGGTGGTCAGATCGACATTGGGGAGGCGGAGATGCTGACTGGCGTATTCCACCTGCACGAGCAGGAGGCGCGCCAGGTGATGACTCCGATCCCGGCGGTGGTCACGGTGGACATCGCTGAAACGGTTGGCGCCGCGCTGCGGCTGGCCGTAGCCACGGGCCACTCACGCCTGGTTGTGATCGAGCAGGAGGACCAGGATCAGGTCCGCGGCATCGTGCACGTCAACCAACTCATCAAGCTGCTGATGGATAGCGGCGAGGATGCGAGCTTTGCCTCGCGTGTGCGGGAGGCGCCGATCTTCCCGGAAACCAAGCCGCTGGATGATCTGCTGGCTGACCTGCAGCGCGAGCGCACCGAGATGGGGATCGTCATCGACGAGTACGGCCGCACGGCCGGCATCGTCACGATCGAGGACATCATCGAGGAGGTCGTGGGCGAGATCACCGATGAGAACGACCCGGCTGGTGGCGCCATCCGGCGGCTGGCCAACGGCGACTGGTTCGTCCGCGGGCATGTGGCGGTGACCGATCTGGAGGATCACGGGCTCGATCTGCCGGTCGACACGGATGCCTACAACTCGGTCGGGGGGTTTGTCTTCGCGGAGCTGGGGCGGCTACCCAAGCGCGGAGACACGATCCGGGCCAACGGCTATTCGATCAGGGTGGAGTCGGTGCGCCAGAACCGCATCGAGGCGGTCCGCATCCGCGAGCGCCGCGAGCAGTAGGGAGCGGGAAGCCGTAGGGAGCGGGAGAAAGCTTAAGAAAACGCGCCTGTCGCGAGCTGGGGCGGGGGATGACGCGACTTTCGGGATTGCAGCGTTCGAGGCATTAGTTACAATCAGGTAATCGCAACGCCGGTGGCGGGCTGTCCCGGAAACGGGGTATGTCCTCAAGCCTTCCCGGTGGTTGAGAGGAGAGAGATGAAGCCGGCCCTCGGGCCGGCTTCAGCGTTTTCTGAGGGCTTTTCGGCTGTACGGCGAGGGCGCTGGGATTAAAAGAAGCCGGCCCGCATTCCTGCGAGCCGGCTTCGCGCTTCTGGGGAGGAGGTGCTGCTATGAGGTACGTCGCGTAATCAAAGATGCTCCCGTGACCTGAATCTAGGTTAAATTCATGTTAGGGAAAGATGTAGAACGTGGGGACGAACGTTAGCCGGTCTGTGACGGCGATCACACCCCGAGGGGAATCCGGCCGAGGACTGATGCCGAGGATGGGCGTTCCGCGGGTGGCTGTGGCCTGGCCGCGATCTCGGGTCGATCCGGTCGCCGTTGAACCTGCTCAGATCGAATAATCGGCACGCTCAAGCGCGATTCGCTTAAGAACGCTCGATCCACGGAACGCAATGGAAGAATCGCCGGCGCGCCGTCCGATTCTTCCATTGCGACACCATGAGCGGGGACCGAACGACCTGGCCGCCCGTCCAGTTGGCCTCCGTCCGTGGGTGGGCTCGAAATCGTCGAGTGGGGCGAAGTCGTGGAGTGGGCTCGAATTCGTCAAGCGGGGCGAAGTCGCGGAGTGGGCTCGAAATCGTCGAGCAGGCCCGACATCTGCGAGGGCCGGGGACGCTCCGCCGGACTGACGCGGACCCCTCCACTCATACGTCCGTCCAGGTCTCATGCACCGACTTGCCCCGCGTGCCTGGTGCACCGAAAAAGACCTCGACGGATATCCGGTCGTCGGTACCCCACCCCCCGGGCATAGGGGTGGCCAGCAAGTTCCGTCGGGGGCGCCGGACATGAGGTCCGTGCCCCCGACGCGCTGGCCGTGTGGTGTGCCGACGCTCCGGCCGTCTGATTTGCCCTCGGTGGCTCTGCTCCAGCCCCGCTCCTCAAGGGAAGGGCGGCTCGCGAAACCCCTCGCGAGCCGCCCTCCAGCGCGGACCACCGTCGATCACCTCCAGCGCAGGGGCCCGTCGATCACGTACCGCTGGTGACCACCGCGGGCGGCCGCTCCAGAACGCCTGGCTCGGCGATCTCCGCCTTGCGTCGGTAGAACTGCGGCAGCGTGACGCGGAAGATCACCCCGAGCACGAGGCCGATGATGATCAGGCCTATGGCGATCACATCCGGCAGCCCGAGCCCGAGGATGTCCTTTGAATAGTTGTTGACCTGATGGCCGTAGTAACTCATCCCCACGATGAACACGCCGAACAGAGACAGGGCGCCGAGCAGCGGTGCCACCCCGACGAAGAGGAAGTTCCGCACACTCTTGAACAGCTCGCGCCGGAAGTACCAGGTGCAGGCGAACCCCGTGATCCCGTAATACAGGCAGACCATGAAGCCGACGGCATCGACCGAGTCGCCGAGCACGTTGTTGGGCGAGAGGATGTCAATCACGACGAACCAGACCGTCGAGATCGCGCCGAAGGCGATCGTCGAGACGTCGGGCGTCCGGTGCTTGGGGTGGACGCGACCGAAGATCCTGGGTATCCCGCCCCACCGGGCCATCGAGAGCGATGTCCGCGCCGTGGGCAGGATCGTGGTCTGGGTCGATGCCGACGCCGATGTCAACACGGTGATGATCAGGAGCAGGCTGATCGGCTTGGGGAAGACCTTGGGACCGAGGAAGGCGAAGATGTCGCCGGCATTGTTGCCCAGCGCCGCCGGGCCGGCGTAGGCCTGGGACGCGGTTGTGACCAACAGGTAGATGAGCAGCAGCAGCAGCGTGCTGACCACGGCAGCTTTGCCGGGTCCGCGTGATGCGTTCTCGGACTCCTCGTTGACCGAGACCCCGCTGTCCCAGCCCCAGTAAATGAAGATGCCCGTGAGCACCCCCGTGCCGAGCGTGCTGATGCTCGAGATGTGGAACGGGTTGAACCACGACGCCGTCGGCTCGATCGCGTGCACGGTGGCCTGGGCGTTATAGACATCGACGAGGGCGACGATGGCGAACACGGTGAGCGTGATGACCTCGATCGTCAGCAGCACCCGCTGAATCCTTGCCGAGAGCTCGATCCCAACCCAGCAGATCCAGGTCATGATCACGATCCAGGCCACGCCGATGGCCAGCACGCCGATCGAGCTCGGGCTCGGATTGGCGTACCACAGGTGGAACGTGTAGAGAGCGGCGATCTGGGCCAGGCTGGCCATGACCAGGACGTCGGAGGTGATGATCCCCCAGCCGCCCATCCACCCCGTCTGCGGGCCGAAGGCCCGCGCGGCCCAGGTGAAGGTGGTGCCGCAGTCGGGATCGGCCTGGTTGAGGTACCTGTATCCCATCGAGATGAACAGGATGGGTATGAAGGACACCAGGATGATCGCCGGCGACTGGAGACCCACGCCGCTGACGAGCATCACGAATCCGAGCGTCGCGGCCATGCTGTAGGCCGGCGCGGTCGACGCGACCGCGATCACCAGGTTGGATGCGTAACCGATCGCGCCGGTCTTGAGGCCCTTGTCAAACGGCTGCGATCCGTCTCCTGCCGCCGACGGCGCCGGTGTCACTGACGCGCTCTCCATGTACCAGGTCCTTTCCGATGAGGGGGCGAGCTTTCTACCACTTCAATGGCCCGCCCGCCAGTCCTTCAGCAACGGCCCCGGCCTCAGTAGCCCGAAGGCGGGGCGGCCTCAGTGGGCCAAAGGCGGGGCGGCCTCAGTAGGCCGGAGGCGGGCGGCCTCGGCCTCAGGAGGCGGAGGCGGGCGCCGGCCGAGCCGCTAGGGCAGGTGGGCGGTGGGCAATCGGCCGACTCAGTGACCGGCTTCGTCGCCGAACAGCGTCGCGCTGGTGGCGGTGAGGCTCGCCAGCGGCGGGAGCCCCTCCTCCGGAGCCGGGCCGCGGACCTCTCCGTCGTAGGCGATGTCGCTCAGCCGGGCGATCTCCCGCTCACCGGCGATGCGAGCCGGATGATCGCTGGGCAGACCTTTGATCAACTCCCGGATGCGCACGCGCAACTGCATGGCGAAATGGGGCGTGGAGGCGCCCATCAGGGCGTGCACGTCCTCGAGCGTGACCTCGTGGCCGGGTCGCAGCCGCTCCGGGTTCTCTGCCTGACTCATGGCCGGACAGGTTATTGGGATGGCGGCACGGACGCGTCGTCGAGGCGCCCGGAGCCTGGCGGCACGGACGCGTCGTCGAGGGGCCCGGAGGCTGGCGGCACGGTGAAGGCCTTGCGTCCGTGCTCGATCGCCTCAAGTTCGGCCAGCCGGTGCGCGCGCCGCAGCTCCGCCTCGCGCTGGCGGCGCTCCTCGGTATCGGTTTGCGGCTGCAGCGGCGGCACCGGTGTGGGCCGACCGTCGTCATCGAGGGCGACGAAGGTCAGATACGCGGTGCTCGCGTGCTGCACCACGCCCGTCTGCGGGTCCTCGGCCTCCACGCGCACGCCGATCTCCATCGAGGTGCGCCAGGCGGCGTTGACGGTTGCGGTGAACGTGACGAGCTGGCCGATCTGGATCGGGACCAGAAACGACATCCGATCCATGCTGGCGGTCACGGTCCGGCGGCGTGAATGGCGCACAGCGGCGATGCCGGCGGCCTCGTCGACCAATTTCATGATCGTGCCGCCGTGGATGTCACGGCTCGAATTGGCGTCGGCGATGCCCATCGCAGTGCGCGAGCACGGTGGTCGACTCCGAGGGTGCCTTGGCCTCCATGTCCGAGGGTGCCTTGGCCTCCATGCCGGCAACGTTAGAGCCTGCCCTCGCCGCATGCCCGCCGGCGGCGATACGCTTGTAAACACGTTCCGACCCCTTTCAAGGAGGATGCGATGCCGGGCCTGACCGGGCGCATGTCGACAGTCGTCAAAGCGAAGATCTCCAAGATGCTCGATAAGACCGAGGATCCGGCCGAGACGCTCGACTACAGCTACCAGAAGCAGCTCGAGCAGCTTCAGAACGTCAAGAAGGGCATCGCCGACGTCGTCACCGCCAAGAAGCGCATCCAGGCTCAGGAGTCGAGCCTCCAGCAGCAGATCGTCAAGCTCGACACCCAGGCGCGTCAGGCCCTGGCCGCCGGGCGCGAGGACCTCGCCCGCACGGCGCTCGAGCGCAAGAACGTGATCCAGAGCGAGCTGCAGTCGCTGGACACCCAGGTCACCGAGCTCGAGCAGCAGCAGGAGTCGCTGACCACCTCCGAGCAGAACCTGCGAACGAAGATCGAGCAGTTCCGCACCAAGAAGGAGGTCATCAAGGCGCAGTACTCGGCCGCCGAGGCCCAGGTGCGGATCTCCGAGGCCGCGACCGGCGTGGGCGACTCGATGGCCGACGTCGGGCTGGCCATGCAGCGTGCGCAGGACAAGACCGAGCAGATGAAGGCGCGCGCCAGCGCCGTGCAGGAGCTCGAGGCGGCCGGGACGTTCGAGGACCTGACGGCGCTCGGTTCCGGTGAGGACGACATCGACCGCCAGCTGCGCGAACTCTCGAGCACCAGCGCGGTCGACAGCGAGATGGAGAAGCTGAAGGCCGAGCTCGGCACCGGCTCGGCGCCCGCCGCCGAGCTCTCGGCGGGCTCCGGCGAAGCAGCCGCCGCGCTTTCGGCGGGCTCCAGCGAGACGGCCACAGCGCCGCCTGCGCCCCAGCCGCCTCCGGTGCAGACTGGGTCGGCGCCGCAGCCTCCTGCGCCCGCCTTTGACGACTCGAGCGAGGCAGAACCGGGGTCCTGACGGTCACGCCGTGCGAGTGCCATGGCCGTCCGGTCGCCGTAGTTGCGCGAGCTGATCCAGGTGGGCCCGCTGGCCCACCTGACGACCATGAGCGCGATCCCCGCGTCAGCGGCGTCGGCCCCTGGGTCGGCTGATCCTCAGGTCCACGCGAAGCGGCGCACCGATAGCTCCAGCGGGAAGTCCCCCTCGATGCCGGACTCGAACCGGATCGCCGTTGCGGCGTGATAGCCCGGCGCGTCGCCCAGTTCGATGTCCCGGCACAGCCAGCCGCCGTCGATCTCGTCGTCCAGTACATCGAGCTCGCCGACCGCCACGTACGACCCTCACCGCGCGCCTTGATGACCGCCTCCTTGCGGGCCCACAGGCGCAGCAGGTCCTCGGGACCGGGCTGGCCGCCGAAATGCTCGTACTCCCGCGCGGTGCACATCGCGCTTGGCGAACCACGGCTTGGCCGCGTTGGGGTGGGGGCCCTGTACGTCCACCCCGACCGGCAGCACGGATGAGACGGCCAGCAGCGCCAGCCGGTCGGAGTGCGAGAGGTTGAACTGCAGCGGCTCGCCGCGCAGGCGTGGCTTGCCGCCGGAGGCCCGCTCGAACTCGAGCATGGCCGGCGTCAGGTCGAGATAGGCGGCGAGCAGCCGGCCCTCGGCGAGGTGGGCCAGTTCGCGGCGGCGCTTCTTGTCTGGGTCGTCCAGCGGGACGACCCAGACGTGCAACTCGCGCTCGCCCAGCTGCCGAGTCGTCGGTCAACTGCCGACTTGGTAGCTGCCGTGCGGCACGGGCGTGTGGTTGACGCGTCCGGCGGGCGTCAGCACCCACCAGAAGCCGCCGTCGAGGGCGACGTTCTGGCCGTCGGCCTGTCGCGGTTTGCTGTCGAGCACGTACTTGTAAAGCGGCCAGCCGTTGTAGGTGACGATGCGCCGCCCGTCGACCGGGTTGTGGGCGCTGCCGATCAGTGACTGCCTGGCCTGGCCGGCCGCCTGCGCCACTCCGCGGCGGGGGGCCACGTCTGGCGGCCAGATCCGCTGGCAGGCGGCATTGCAGGTGACCTTGGAGCGGTCATCCGGCGCGAACATGTAGAGCACCTGGCCGTGCCCGCTGACCAGCACCCGGCCGAGTTTGTGGAGGCTGGCCGTTGTGATCTCGACCGCGGGATTGGGCCGGGCCGTGACCGTGGGTCCAGTGGCGCCTGCGACTGCGGCGAGACCGGCGAGGACCAACGCGGCCGCGGCGAGGACGGATGCGGACAACCGGGCGGACCTGCGCATCCGTCCAACCTACCAACCGCGCAGGCGCGCAATACTGGATGGGATGGCCATCACCGCTGAAGAGCGCCCCGCGCGCCGCCGGCGTCGCTCGCGCTCGCGGGCGGACGACGGCCGCGCGCCGATACCCGCGCGAGGCCTGGACGCGCCTGGCCGCCTGCACCGCCGCCGCGGCGCTGCTGCAGCTCGACGGCACCGTGATCACCGTGGCGCTGCCGTCGGTGGCCCGCAACCTGCACGTGTCCAACTCTTCCACGGCGCTCGTGCTGAGCGCCTACTTCGCCGCTTACGCGCTGCTGCTGTTCCCGGGCGGCCGGCTGGTCGACCGGCTCGGCGCCCGCTGGGTCGCGCTGCTCGGCCTGGGCATCTTCGCCGTCGGGCGCGGCGCTCGGCGCGGTCGTATCGGACCTCCCCTGTTGTGCCTGACGCGCGTGCTGCAGGGGATCGGCGCGGGGCTGGTCAGCCCCGCGGCGCTGGCCGGCGCCGTCAGCGGCTTCCCGCCCGAGCGCCGCGGCAGCGCCCTGGGAATCTGGGGCGCGAGTGCCGGCATGGCGAACCTCGTCGGGCCGCTGCTCGGCGGCGTGCTGACGGTCGCCTTCGGCTGGCGCGCCGCCTGGTGGGCGCTCGTGCCGCTGGCGCTCGCTCGCCGCCTGGGCCGTGACCCTGCACGTACCGCGCCTCGTGCACGAGGTGGGCGCGGAGGGTCGAGGTCGCGTGCTCAACGCGACCGTGGCAGCCGCCGCGCTGGTGGCCGGGCTGACCTTCGCGGTGATGATCGGGACCTTCTACCTGGCCGAGCAGTATCTGCAGAAGACGGTGCACTACTCGGCGCTCGGCGCCAGCGCGGTGCTCGTGGTCGTCGCGCTGCTGGTGGGCGCCGCGGCGCCGCTGGCCGGGGGCCTGGTCGGACCGGCGGGGCGAGCGGCTCCCGACCGTGCTCGGCTTCCTCGGCGCCGGCGTCGGGGATGGCGATCCTGGCGATCCCCGGCGTGTCGCTGCACGGCATCGGCACCGCCTTCGCCCTGATCCCGATCGGGCTCGGCCTGGGCATGCTGTTCGTGCCCGTCTCGCGGGCGGCGCTGAACGCCACCCCGGACGCCTCGCACGGCCGCGTCTCGGCGCTGCTCTCGGCCGCCCGGCTGACCGGGGCGGCGGTCGGCGCCGGGCTGGCCGGCGCCGCGCTGTCGGGAGGCCCCAGCGCGTCGACCGTGCATCTGGCGCTGGCGGTCGCCGCCGGGAGCTGCCTGCTCCTGGGGCTGCCTGCGGCCGGCCAGTTCGGCACGGGCCGGCTTAGCGCCCTGCATGACAACATGCGGCGCCGAGTGAGCGCTGAGGATCCATACCCGCTTTCGCACGTCTATCCGATCGGCAGCCGCATCAACGATCGGGGCCGACCTGGAGATCGGCGGCTGCGACGCGGTGGAGCTCGCTGCGGAGTTCGGCACGCCCGCGTTCATCGTCGCCGAGGACGACCTCCGCGCCCGCGCGGCGCGCCTTCGTGCGCGGCCTGTCGACTCGGCATCCCGACAGCGACGTGCTGTTCGCCTCCAAGGCGTTCCCCTGCACGGCCGTGTATCGCGTGCTGGCGCAGGAGGGCCTGTCCTGTGACGTCGCCTCCGGCGGCGAGCTGGCGCTGGCGCTGCGCGGGGGCTTTGACGCCGAGCGCATCTACCTGCACGGCAACGCCAAGTCGAAGGCCGAGCTCGAGTTCGCGCTCGAGGCCGGCGTCGGGCATATCGTGCTCGACTCGCTGCACGACATCGAGCGCCTGGAACAGGTCGCCGCCGCAGCGTGGGAGCACCCAGGATGTCCTGATCCGCGTGACACCCAACGTCTCCGGGGACACGCACGCGGCGATCTCCACCGGCCAGGCTGACTCCAAGTTCGGCTTCGGGCTGCGCGAGGCTCCGCGCGGCGATCGATCATGTCGCCGGTTCGGCCGCACCTGCGGCTGGTTGGCCTGCACTGCCACATCGGCTCGCAGCTGCTCGATCTCGAACCGTTCATCCGAGCGATTTCGGCGCTGGCCACCCTGGGGGACTTTGACGTCTACAACCTCGGCGGCGGTCTCGGGGTCGCCTACCTGGAGGCACAGGAGCCGCCGTCGATCGCCGACTACCTGAGCACGCTGGTCGGTGCCGCGCACAGCGCGCTTCGGCCCCGGCAAGCGCCTGCTGATCGAGCCCGGCCGCTCGCTGGTGGCCAACTCAGCGGTCACTCTGTATACGGTCCAGACCGTGAAGCGCAACGTGTCGACCTGGGTGGCGGTGGATGGCGGGATGTCGGACAACCTGCGACCGATGCTCTACGGCTCGCGTTACGAGGCCGCGATCGCCGACCGGATGCTGGCCACCGAGGGGGAGATCTGCCACCTCGCCGGCAAGCACTGCGAGTCCGGTGACGTGATCGTGCGCGACGTCAAGCTCCCCAGCCCGTCGCCGGGGGACGTGGTGGTGACGCCCGCGACCGGAGCCTACGGCTATGCGATGGCCAACAACTACAACGGCGTGCCGCGGCCGCCGGTGATCTTCTGCAGCGACGGGAACGCGCGGGCCGTCGTCCGGCGCGAGACCTACGAGGACCTGATGAGCCGTGATGTCGAGTAGCCCTTCGCCGCCCGTCCGGCGCGACTCGCCGGTGTTCCGGATCGGGGTGCTTGGGCCGCGGTACGGTCGGCGGGGCCTTCGCCGAGCTGGTGGTCGAGCATGCCGCCCGGATCCAGCGCATCACCGGCCTGCGGCCGGAGGTCTCCGGCGTCCTGTCGCGGACCAGCGGCGACTTCGCGGAGATCCTGGAGAGCTCCGACCTGATCGTCGAGCTGATCGGGGGGATCGAGCCGGCCCGCCGCTACGTGCTCGAGGCCATGCGGGCCGGGCGGCATGTCGTCACCGCCAACAAGCAGCTGCTCTCCCAGTACGGCGACGAACTGTTCGAGGCGGCGGGCGAATCGGGCGTGCAGTTGCGCTTCGAGGGAGCTGTCGCGGGAGTCGTGCCGGTGATCCGGGTGCTGCAGGAGTCGCTCGCCGGCACCCGCATCGACCGGGTCCACGGGATCGTCAACGGCACGACGAACTTCATCCTCAGTGAGATGGCGCGGCTGGGCATCACCTTCGAGCAGGCCTTGGCTGAAGCGCAGCGACTCGGTTACGCGGAGGCGGACCCGTCCGACGACGTCGACGGCCGCGACGCTGCGGCGAAGATGGCCATCCTCGCCCGGCTGGCCTTCGGGGTGCCGGTGCACCTCGACCAGGTCCGCTACGAGGGAATCCGGCAGATCACACCCGACGATATGGAGTACGCCCGCGAGCTCGGGCTGGGTCTCAAGCTGATCGGCACCGCCGAGCGCGTCGGGGACGGGCTGTCAGTTCGCGTGCACCCGGCCTTTCTGTACCCGGGTCATCCGCTCGCCTCGGTCAACGGTCCGTTCAACGCGGTGACCGTCGAGTCGCCGACGATCACCGAGATCACCATGTCCGGTCCCGGCGCCGGCGGACCCGCAGACCGCGACAGCGGTGCTCGGGGACGTGGTCAGCGCGATGATCCCCCCGGCCAGCCCGCCCGAGGAGATGCTGGCGCTGCCGATCATCGCCGACATCGTCTCGGCCTTCTACCTGCACCTCGAGGTGGCCGACGAGTCCGGGGTGCTGGCGCTGGTGGCCCAGGTGCTGGCCACGCACGGCGTGTCGGTGAAGTCGGTCGTTCAGAAGGGGATGAGTGAGCAGGCTCGCCTGGTCATGGTCACCCACCCGGTGCTCGAGTCCCAGTTCTTCGGCGCCACCGATGAGATCACGCGGCTCAGCGCGGTGCGCGCCGCCCCGCGGGCGATCCGGGTGATCGAGGAGGAGTTCTAGGTCGGTCGGCCGGACGGGCTGGCTGGCGGGTGGGGGCTGGCGGCTGGGCGAGCCGTGATCCGCCGGCTCTGACATCCTCCTTGAACCAATGCCGGGCCTGATCGAGCGCTATATGGACCGCCTGCCGTTCTCGGAGGGCGATCCGATCGTCACGCTGGATGAGGGCTCGACCCCGCTCGTGCGCGCGCCGCGCCTGTCCGAGCGGGTCGGCGCCGACGTCTGGCTGAAGATCGAGGGGGCCAACCCCACCGGCAGCTTCAAGGATCGCGGCATGACCTGCGCGGTCTCGGCGGCGGTTCGCGAGGGCGCCGAGGCGGTCATCTGCGCCTCGACCGGCAACACCGCGGCGGCGCTGGCCGCCTATGCCGCCCGCGCCGGCATCCGCGGGGTGGTGATCGTGCCCGAGGGCAAGATCGCCATGGGCAAGCTGGCTCAGGCGCTGATGCACGGGGCGCAGGTGATCGCACTGCACGGCAACTTCGACCGCGCCCTGCAGCTGGTCCGGACCGTGGCCGATCAACACCCGATCGCCCTGGTCAACTCCGTCAATGAGTTCCGCATCGAGGGACAGAAGACGGCCGCCTTCGAGATCGCCGAGGCGCTGGGAGGCGAGCTTGACGCGCTCTGCATTCCCGTCGGTAACGCCGGCAACATCACGGCCTACTGGCGGGGCTTCAACGAGGTCGGCCTGCGGCCACGCATGTACGGCTTCCAGGCGGCCGGCGCGGCGCCGCTGGTGCTCGGCCGGCCCGTTGAGCAGCCTGAGACCATCGCCAGTGCCATCCGGATCGGCAATCCGGCGCGTTGGGAGCAGGCGATGGACGCGATGACCTCCTCCGGCGGCTCGGTGAATGCGGTGACCGACGAGCAGATCCTCGACGCCTATCGCTTCCTGGCTCGCGAGGAGGGCGTCTTCTGCGAGCCGGCCTCGTCGGCTTCGGTCGCGGGGATGATCGTGCACGGGGCCGGTGGCGCCGAGCGGGTCGCCTGCGTGCTCACCGGACACGGACTGAAGGACCCGGATACCGCGCTCGCCCAGGTGCGGCGGCGTGATCCCGTGCGAGCCCGAGCTCAGCGCGATCGAGCGCGCCATCCTGCGGTGAGCGCGGTCCGCGTCCGAGTCCCGGGTTCGAGTGCGAACCTCGGCCCGGGCTTTGATGTGCTGGCCGCCGCCCTCGGCCTGTGGCTGACGGTCGAGGTGGAGGAGACCGGGCACTTTCGGCTGCTCACCGACCTGCACCTGCGGCGTGACCGCAGCAACCTGATCGTGCGCGCCTTTGAGCGGCTGCTTCCCGCGGATCGCTTTGAGTTTCGGGTCAGCTCGACCATCCCGCTCAGCGGCGGCATGGGCTCGAGCGCCGCGGGCGTCGTCGCCGGTCTGCTGGCGGCCGAATACTTCTCCGGCGCCCGGGCAGAGGTCCTCGAGCTGGCCACCGAGATCGAGGGCCATCCCGACAATGTGGCCGCATCGCTGCTCGGCGGGCTGGTCATCTGCGACCGGACGGAGGTGCACCGGATCGACCTCCCCCCCGAGCTCGAGGGGATCCTCGTCATCCCGTACCGGCCGGTGCGCACGTCGGCGGCCCGCGAGGCCCTGCCGGCTGCAGTCCCGATGGCCGACGCCGTCCACAACCTGGCCCAGATCGCCAAGCTGTCAGCCGGATTGGCGAGCGGTGACTGGAAGCTGATCGCCGGCGGGCTTCAGGACCGCCTGCATCAGCCCTACCGTGCTCATCTGTACCCGCGCTCCGCTGAGATCGTCGCGCAGGCCGCCGAGCACGGGGCCATCGGAGCGACGATTTCCGGGGCGGGTCCGACGGTGCTCATCTGGTGCCGGCGTCCCCAGCCACGCGACGCGCTTGTGCGCTGGCTCGAGGAGCTCACGGCGGGCTGGGCCGAGGTGGCCGTCGTGGCCTTCGAGCCGGCCGGGGCCAGCGTCACACCGCTCTGATACCTCGGCGGCGCTATATGTTCAGCCAAGACTTCAGGCGACCACCCACGGAAGAGAAGCGATGACCTATGAATGAGGCGCGAGACCAAACCCGCACGCTGGCCGACGGCACCGAGGTGCCCCTGCTGGGCCTCGGCGTCTGGCAGGTGCCCGACGGCCCTGAATGCGAGAACTCGGTGCGCTGGGCGCTCGAGGCCGGCTACCGCCTGATCGATACCGCCCAGGCCTACGGCAACGAGGCCAGCGTCGGGCGGGCGCTGCGGGACAGCGGCGTCCCGCGCGAGGACGTGTTCATCACCACCAAGTTCTATCCGAGCGGCGACGATCCGGCCGCCGAGATCGAGAACAGCCTGCGGCCGGACTGCGGCGTCGATCAGGTCGACCTGTACCTGGTCCATTGGCCGCAGGGCGGCCCCACCTGGGCCTGGAAGGGCATGCAGAAGGCGCTGGAGCGCGGCCACGCCCGGGCCATCGGCGTCTCCAACTTCAGCCTCGCCGAGATCGATGAGCTGCTCGAGGTCGCCGAGGTGCGACCGGTCATGAACCAGGTCCAGTTCAGCGCCTTCGAATACCGCCGGGAGCTGCTGGCCGGCTGCCGCGAGCGCGGGCTCGAGGTGACCGCGTACAGCTCGCTGGGCACCGGCCGGCACCTGGACGATGCCGACCGTCGGCGCGATCGCTCAGCGGCTCGGGCGCACGCCGGCGCAGGTCCTGCTGCGCTGGTGCGTGGAGAAGGGCACCTTCGTCATCCCCAAGAGCACGCACCGCGAGCGCATCGAGGAGAACGCCGGTCTGTTCGACTTCGAGCTCGACGCCCAGGACATGGCCGCGCTCGATGCCCTGGATACCACGGGTGGTACCGAGCAGGCTCGCGAGAGGCAAGTGGTGGAACTAGGTGGACGCGGTCAGTAGCGACCGGGCCGGGCCTCCTGGCCGCGGCGGAGTCGATGGTCGCCGCCTGGGAGCAGCGCTTCGGCGCCTACGAACCGCACCCGGCCACCGTTGCCGGATCCCGAGCGCCTGTCCCGGGCCTGGGAGGCCTTCGAGGCGCGGATGGCCGACCACTATCCCTTCTTCCACCCGCGCTACGCCGGGCAGATGCTCAAGCCGCCGAACCGCGTGGCCGCCGCCGGCTACCTGGCCGCGATGCTGATCAACCCCAACAACCACGCGCTCGACGGCGGGCCGGGCACGAGCGGGCTCGAGGTCGAGGTCGTCGAGAGCGCTCGCCGACATGTTCGGGCTCGGCCGCGCCCTTCCTGGGACACCTGACCTCGAGCGGGACGATCGCCAATCTCGAGGCGCTGTGGGTGGCGCGGGAGCTGCACCCGGGGCGCCGGATTCTGTCTACGGGGCGGGCGCGCACTACACGCATGGGCGCATGTGCGGCGTGCTCGGCGGTCAGTGCCACGCAGGTCGCGGCCACGCCCGACGGGAAGCATCGACCTGGACGCTGTGGAGGCCGAGTGCCGCCGCGGCGACGTCGGCACCGTGGTGCTGACGCTCGGCAGCACCGGCGTCGGCGCGGTCGACCGAGTCGAGCAGGCGCTGGCGCTGCGCGAGCGCTACGGCGTGCGGCTGCACATCGACGCCGCCTACGGCGGCTTCTTCACGCTGCTGGCCGGCGCGCGCCGAGCCGCTGGTCGACCCGGCCCCCTTTGCCGCGGTCGCCGTCGTGCGACTCGATCGTGGTGGACCCGCACAAGCACGGCCTGCAGCCCTACGGGTGCGGCGCGGTGCTGTTCGCCGATCCCGGCGTGGGCCGGATCTACAAGCACGAGTCGCCGTACACGTACTTCACCTCCGACGAGCTGCATCTCGGCGAGATCAGCCTCGAGTGCTCTCGCGCCGGTGCGGCGGCCGCGGCGCTCTGGCTGACCCTCCAGGTCTTTCCGCTGCATGCGCGACGACGGGCTCGGGGCGATCCTCGCCGGCGGCCGGCGTGCCGCGCGCGATGGGCCGGTCTGCTGGCCGACTCGCCGGCTGCTGCAGCTGCACCTCGAGCCGGAGCTCGACATCGTCACCTTCTTTCCGGCCAGCCGGACGCTCTCCGAGGTGGATGCGCGCAGCGCCGCCGTGATCCGCGGCCGGCATGAGCGACGCGGATGATCCGACGTTCCTCAGCGTGCTCGGGGTCGAGCGGGCGACCTTCGCCGCCCTGCACCCGGGGCTCACGCCCGACGCGGACTCTGCGCGCATCCTGCGCAGCGTGCTGATGAAGCCGGAACACGAGCCCGCGGTCGAGCGCGCTGCACGAACGGGTGCAGGCGCTGGCCGCGAACGACTGAGAGCCCGCCTGCGGCTACAGCCGGTTTCAGGCGGGCCCGGTGCGCCGTGGCGGGCGAAAAGGCGCGAAGGCTCAGACGGGCTCGGGGGCCGCAGCGGGCGCCGTCGCCATCGGCCGCGCTGACCGCGACGTCACAGAAATGCAGATGATGGCGGCCGATGACGATCTCATCTCCGTCGGCCAGCGCGCTCCACTCCACGCGCTCACCGTTGACGAACACGCCGTTGAGGCTGCGGTCGTCCACCACCCGCAGGCCGTCCGGCTGGCGCACGATCAGCGCATGCCGCCGCGAAACAGTGGGATCGTCGAAGCGGATGTCAGCCGCCAGGCTGCGTCCGATCCTGGTCCATTCACGATCGAGGGTGAAGGCGACCACGTTACCGTCGCTGCCTTGGTACGCGAGGTACTGGCCGGGAATGTCGATTCCGCGTGCGCAGCTCAGCGATCCAATCCTGATCAGATGTCTCCGTCTGCCACGTTCTGCTCCGAAGCTAACCCGACCTTTGCCGTAGATGCTGTCTCCAGGCCTCCATGGTCATCTCCTCTGGGCGGTGGACATGACGTGCCGGGGCTGGCACGTCCCTTGATGATAGTCCGCGGGTCAACACAGTCCTATTGGGTTTAACACGTTTCTTCAACACTTCTTCGCCGCAGCCAGAGCGTGGGTTTCTCCGCTCGGCCAGCAGCTTGCAGGAGTTATTTCTTCCCACTCGAAACTCGTTTCATGCCAAGTCCCAGTCGGCGACATGCTTGACCTCGAGCTCGCCCTTCTGCGCCGCAGCCTCGGCGACATCGCAGGCCAGGTCGAGCACTGCAGCGGTTGCCAGCGGGCGATGCTGATCGGTGAGCGGGTCTACGAATACGACAGCGGGGAGCTCCGCTGCGCCCTCTGTCGCGATCGCGAGCGCCGCACTCCAGCGCAGTCGCGCACCGTCCATACCGCCGCCCAGGGGCATTCGATTCGCCTGCTGGATCGCCGCCCGGCCAAGCGCGCCGCCTAGCGCCGCACCTCGGTCGCCGTCACGGCGGAGCGGCTCGTGGCGCGGGACGGGGGCAGGGGAGCCGGGTCGCATGGGTCCCCGTAATACGTGCCGACAGTGACAAAGTCGGCCGGCAACTCTCGCTGACCGAAATCTTGCGCGCCGACCGCCTGTCTGAGTCGAAGAGCCTGCCTGAATCGAAGAGCCTGTCTGAATGGAAGAATCGGCTCCCCGGCCAGCGATTCTTCCATTCCGTTCCGTAAAACCGCGCTTCACGGAAGAATCGACTCGCCCCCGTCCGATTCTTCGGTCTGGCATCCTCTCGACGGTCCCCAACGTCCCCGACGGGGGCGGCCATCAGGCCAAGACAGGCCAAGGAGGAGACGTTCGGGCGACCGGATATTTAGACTCCGGGACCGCCGTGGATCCGTTCACCGTCTCAGTCAACATCGCCCTCCCGCGCGAGCAGGTCTTCGAGTACCTGGCCGACATCGCCAATCACGCCGAGTTCACCGACCACTACCTGGTCGACTGGCGGTTGACGCGGGTCGAGAGCTACGGCCAGGGGGCCGGCGCCCGCTTCCGGGTCAAGGCGCCGCTGAACCGCTTCGCCTGGGCCGACATGACCTTCGCCGAGCTGCAGCCGCCGTTCAAGCTCGTCGAGCGCGGCCGTGGCGGCAAGTTCAACCGCATCAAGATGATCGGCACCTACGAGATCTCCGAGCCCCAACCCGGTGTCTCCCGCGTCCATTACACGTATGAGACCGACGCCCACGTGCTGTCCGACTCGATCGCCGAGAACCTCGGCGGCCGGAGCTGGGCCAAGCGCAAGGCCAAGAAGTCGCTCAAGCGGCTGCGCGCGATCCTCGAGGAGAACCGCATGCGCGGGTCAGCGTCCCTCTGTCGCCGCGCGGCTGAACGCTTCCACCTATAGACTCCCAGCCCGTGACAGCCCTCCTGAAAAAGCGCCTCCTTCGCCTTCCGCTGCTGCTCGCGGTCGGGGTGCTGGCGATGGGCGTGAGCGGCTGTGGGCTCGCCCAGCGCCCAGCCAAGCCGGACGCACGTCTCCGCCGACGAGCTGGCCAATGGCGGCCGAGCCCTACTTCTGGGCCGGACCGGTCACCTACCAGATCCAGATCTCGCGCCAGCTGAACCCCTTCGACTCCTATGACGTCCAGTATCTGGCCGGCGTCCCGGGGGCGCAGAGCATCAGCGCCCAGCAGTTCTGGTTCGGCGTCTTCCTGTGGGCCAAGAACCAGTCGGCAACCACGACGTCACGACGGCGGACAAGTTCCAGATCGTCGACTCGGCCGGCAACGTCTACGCCGCGACGCCGCTCAACCCGAGCGTCAACCCCTTCGCCTGGACCCCGCAGACGCTCAGCCCGGACGGCATCGAGCCGCTGCCCGACAGCGCCGCCAGCGACAGCTCGCCCGGCGGCGGGCTGATCCTGTTCAAGCTGAACCAGAGCGTCTACTCGAACCGTCCGCTGACGCTCCAGGTCTTCGCGCCGGGCAGCGCCAAGCCGTCCGACGTCTCGCTGGATCTCTGAGCCCATCATCCGGCGACGCCCGGCGCGTCCCGGATCAACCGGCCGGACCGCGACCGAGAGCGCTCTAACCTCCGGGCCAAAGTGACGCTAGTCGACCTCGTCATCATCGTGCTCGTGCTGGGGATGGCGCTGCAGGGGTTCGCGCGCGGCTTCCTGGTCGGCGTGACGGCGCTGGCGGGCTTCGTCGGCGGTGCCTACATCGGCTCGCGGGTCGGGCCGCTGCTGCTGTCGGGCGGTTCCCACTCCCCGTATTCGACTCTGTTCAGCCTGGGCGGCGCCGTGCTCGGCGGCGGTTTGCTGGGGACGATCTTCGAGGGCGTGGCCCGGCGCGTGCGGCGCTTCGTATGGCTGCCGGGCCTGCGCATCGTGGACGGCCTGCTGGGCGCCGTCCTCACCGCCTGCATCGGACTCGGATTGGCCTGGATCGCCGGCGCCGCGCTGCTGCAGACGAGCAGCGCAGTTCAGCCTGCCCTCGAGCGTCCGCCGCAGCGTCGCCGACTCAGTCATCCTGCGTGACCTGGACCGCGCCCTGCCACCCTCCGGCACGATCCTGAACGCGCTTGGCCGCATCGATCCGCTGCCCGGCGTCAGCGGGCGCATCGCGGACGTGCGAGCCCCGGACGCGCGCATCCTTCACACGCCCGGGGTGAGGACGGCGGGCGGGTCGGTCGTGCGGATCCTCGGCCAGGCCTGCGATCTGGGCATCGAGGGCAGCGGCTGGGTCGCCGGCAGCGATCTCGTCGTCACCAACGCGCACGTCGTGGCCGGGGAGCGGTACACGTCGGTGCAACCGGGTGGCAGCGGGCGCCAGTTGCCCTCCCAGGTGCTCGTCTTCGATCCCCACAACGACATCGCCGTCCTGCGCGTGCCGGACCTGGGCGCTCCAGCCCTACCGCTGGCCAGCCAGCCAGCGGCAGGAGAGTCAGCCGCGATCCTCGGCTTCCCCCTCGACGGGCCCTTCAGCGCCAAGCCGGCTCGACTGGGCACCACGCGAGCCGACGGCGACGACGAACGCCTACGGCAACCCCACCGTGCGCCTGATCAGCTCGCTGCGCGGGCGCGTGCAGTCGGGGAACTCCGGCGGCCCGCTGGTCGACTCGGCCGGGCAAGGTGATCGGCACGGTGTTCGCCGAGATCACCAACGCTCCACCGAACAAGCCGAGTGGCCTGGCGGTCCCCAACAGCATCGTCAGGCGGGAGCTGGAGAAGGCACGCGCCGCCGGCCGGCCCGTCAGCACCCAGGGCTGCGCCGAGTAGGTACCCGCCTGCCAGACCGCTACGCTGCTGACCCCATGAGCAAGACCCTGGTGATCGCCGAGAAGCCCTCCGTCGGACGCGACCTGAGCAAGGTGCTGCCCGGCCCCTTCACGAAGGGCGAGGGCGTGCTGGAGGGACCCGACCACATCATCACCTGGGCCGTCGGGCACCTGGTGCAGCTCGCCGACCCCGACGAGTACGACGTCAAGTACGCCAAGTGGCGGATGCCGGATCTGCCGATCCTGCCCAAGAAGTTCAAGCTGGTCGTGCGCGACGAGCGCTCCAAGAAGCAGATGACCGTCGTCAAGCGCGAGCTCGACCGCGACGACGTCGCCGAGGTCGTCAACGCCTGCGACGCCGGGCGCGAGGGCGAGCTGATCTTCGCCTACCTCTACGAGAAGGCCGGCAGCAAGCTGCCCGTGCAGCGGCTGTGGCTGAACTCGATGACCAACGCGGCGATCAAGGAGGCGTTCGCCTCGCTGCGCCCGGCCGAGGAGTTCCACACGCTCGAGGAGGCGGCGCGCTCGCGCTCGGAGGCCGACTGGATCGTCGGCATGAACGCCACCCGCGCCGCGACGATCCGGCTGCGCAGCTCGTTCGACGGGGCCGTCAGCCTCGGCCGCGTGCAGACCCCGACGCTCGCGATCCTGGCCCGCCGCGAGCAGGAGATCCGCGACTTCGTGCCCGAGCCCTACTGGGTGGTCGACGCCCGCTTCCTCGCCCTGCCCGAGGAGCCCCGACGCGCCTACGACGGTCGCTTCCACGCCGGCGCGAACCCGCGCATCGCCAGCGAGCCGGAGGCCAAGGCGATCGTCGCCGCCTGCGAGGACAACACCGGCACGATCACCAAGCTCGAGAAGCGCGAGAGCAAGGACCGCGCGCCGCTGCTCTACGACCTGACCTCGCTGCAGAGCGACGCCTCATCACGCTTCGGCTTCACCGCCCGGCGCACGCTGGGCGCCGCCCAGCGCCTCTACGAGGAGCACAAGGCGCTCACCTATCCGCGCACGAACTCGCGCTACATCACCAGCGACATGATCCCGGACATCAAGCCGATCGCCCGGCTGGTCGGCGGCCAGCGCGAGTACGCCGCGGCTGCCGCAGTACGTCACCGGCCTCGACATGCTGCCGCTCGGCCGCGTCGTCAACAACGAGAAGGTCACCGACCACCACGCGATCATCCCGACGCTCGCCGAGCGCCATCCGGTCGACAAGATGGACGAGGACGACGCGCCGGATCTACGACCTCGTCGTCCGCCGCTTCCTGGCCGTCTTCCACCCGGAGGCGGTGTTCGAGAACACGCGCGTCGAGACGACCGTCGCCGGCAGCACGTGTTCCGCACGCGCGGCAAGGTGCTGCTGGTCCCCGGCTGGCGCGGCGTCTACGGCGAGGGCGTCGCCGCCGATGCGGCCGCCGGCAACCGGACGAGGAGGACGAGGGCGTCGAGCAGCAGCTGCCCAAGCTCGAGCAGGGCGAGCAGGCCAAGGTCCACCGGGTCGCCTCCGCGGCCAAGGAGACCAAGCCGCCCGCGGCGCTACTCCGACGGCTCGCTGCTGCGGGCGATGGAGACCGCCGGCAAGCTCGTCGACGACGAGGAGCTGCGCGAGGCGATGAAGGAGTCGGGGATCGGCACGCCCGGCGACCCGCGCCGCGATCATCGAGCGGCTGCTGCAGGTCGGCTACATCGAGCGCGACGGTCGCGCGCTGGTCGTCACCGAGAAGGGCATGAACGTGATCCGGCTGCTCGGCGAGCACGCGCTGACGTCGCCGTCGCTGACCGGCGAGTGGGAGCACCGGCTGGCCAACATCGAGACCGGCGCAGGACACCCGCGCGGCGTTCATGGCCGACATCGCCAAGTTCGCCGAGGAGACCGTCCACCAGCTCGACACGACGCTCAAGGACGTGCGCATCCCGCGCGCCAACCTCGGGCCCTGCCCGGTCTGCGGCCAGGACATCGTCGAGAACCGCAAGGGCTACTCGTGCTGGTCGCGCGAGGATCCGGGCTGCGGCTTCGTGATCTGGAAGGCCAAGGCGGGCAAGAACCTGACCACGCCAGGTCGCCAAGGAGCTGATCAAGACCGGCCGCACCGAGCGGCCCGTGACCGGCTTCAAGAGCCGCGCCGGCAAGAGCTTCCGCTCGCGCCTGGCGCTTGATGCAGACCGAGGAGGGCCGCTGGCGCGTCGAGTTCGACGAGCCGTGGGCCAAGGAGGGCGCCAAGCCGCCCGAGGCCGAGGAAGTCCCCGCTGAGGAGACCTCGGGCAGCGAGCTGGCCGAGCAGGCCGGCGACGAGTCGGTCGCCGCCGCCTGACCCCGAGCCGGCGGCACGGTCTGAAATCACCGCCGGGCGGAGGGAGGGCGACGCTCGTCGGTTCGGCATCTCGTCGCTGCAGGTCGCGGCCCGCTGGCTCGCGACCTGCGCTGGAGCGCTCAGTCGGCCGGTAGGTCCAGGGTGAACCGGGCGCCGCCGGTCCGGGAGTCCGCGACGCCGACCGTCCCGTGGTGTGCCTCCGCGATCGCCTGGACGATGGCCAGCCCCAGACCGGCCCCTCCATCCGCGCGCGTCCTGGCCCGGTCCGTGCGGTAGAAGCGCTCGAACACCCGTTGGCGGAACTCCGGGGGGATGCCGGGCCCGTCGTCGCTGACGGTGATGCGCACCATGGCCGAGCCAAGGCGGTTGACGTCGACCCGAACCAGGCCGTCCGGGGGCTGGGTCTGCGCGATCGCATTGCGAGCCAGGTTGCGCAGGGCCTGCGCCAGGCGGTCGGGATCGGCCTGCACGGTCACCGGTTCGAGCGCTCCGATCCTGAAGTCGCGCTCGGCGATCAGGCTGAGGCCGTCCCAGAGCTCGGTGACAAGCTCGTCGAGCGGAACCGAGGTCACGTCCAGGAAGTCGTCGCGATCGGACTGAACCAGCAACAGCAGGTCGTCCACGAGTCGGGTGAGTCGGGCGATCTCCGCCTGCATCAGCCGCTGGACCCGCTCGAGCTCGGCCGCCGACAGTGAGCCGTCATCGGTGTCCCCGCCGGTCAGTACGTCGAGCTGGCCGCGCAGGACGGTCAGCGGCGTCCTCAGCTCGTGCGAGGCGTCGGCCACGAACTCGCGCTGCGCGGCGAAGGCTGCCGCGAGACGGTCGAGCATGTGGTTGAGCGCATCGGCCAGCACCTGCAGCTCCTGGCTGGTGCCGTCCGGCAGGTGGATCCGCGGGCTGAGGTCGCCGGCGTCGATACGGGCGGCGATCTCAGCCGAGCGCCTGGCCGGCGCCGTCACCCGCGTGCCGATCAGAAAGGCGGCGAGCACGGCCAGCACCAGTCCGATGGAACCGGCGATCTCGAAGGAGTGCCGGACCACCTCTCGGGCGTGGTCCACGCTGGCCAACGACTCGCCCGCGCCCACGTAGGCGGGGACGCCGGCCACGGTGAAGCGGACCTCGTAGAGCCGCAGCCGCCCCGCGTCCGGCGCTACCCGCGTGCTGTAGCCGCGGCGCGGCTGGGCGAGCTCTCTGCCCTCGAGGGTCTCCTGGCTCTGTGCCGTCGAGGGTTCGCGGGTTTCCACCGGGGACTTGCCGAAGAGCTCCGGATGGTTGGTGGCCTGCCCGGTTCCGGGCAGTACAGCGAAGAGCAGCACGGCTGAATTCCGGTAGGGCTGTGACGCGGTGTAACGGCGCGCGCTGGCCAGGGCAGAGCGGGCCGATGCGGGATGGCGCTGAACCAGCCCGTTCTTCATCTCGATCGCGTCGGCGCGGACGGAGCGATCTATCTCCGCGCTCAGCTGCGATCCGGTTGAGTGGTAGACGAAGGCGAATGTGGCGGCGAGCACCACCAGCACGACCGCAGCCACCCCGACCATCAGCCGTCCGCGCAGGCTGTTCGGTACTGAGAGCCGTCTCAGTGCGCGCCCTCGTCGAAGCGGTATCCGACCGATCGGATCGTGGTGATGGGCGCCGGACGGCCGGGCGTGCGCAGCTTGCGCCGGAGATACCCGATGTACACCTCGAGGACGTTGGTCCCCGGGTCGTGGCTGTACCCCCACACCGCCCGTAGGATCTCCTCGCGGGAGAGCACGTGAGGCCGGTTCTGGGCCAGGTGCACGAGCAGTTCGAACTCGGTGTTCGAGAGTCGGACCGGCTTGTCATCCATCAGCACCTGACGGGAGACCAGGTCGATGCGCAGGGTGTCGGTCCGGATCGTCGTGGTTCCCCGCGACGCCGTGCGTAGCTGGGCCCGAATGCGGGCACCGAGTTCCCCGATCGCGAACGGCTTGACCAGGTAGTCGACGGCGCCGGTGTCCAGCCCGGTGATGCGATCCTCGACCGCGTCGCGCGCGGTGAGCACGATCACGGGAAGCTCGGGGCGTTGCGCATGGACGCGGCGCAGCACCTCCATCCCGCTCAGGCGAGGCAGCATGAGATCGAGCACCACCAGCTCGACCTCCGGTTCCAGCGCACGTTCGAGCCCGGTCTCGCCGTCGCTGGCCGAAACCACGTCGAATCCCTGGCGCCGAAGGCCCCGCTCGACGAAGTCGACAATCCCGGGCTCGTCCTCGACCACCAGGATCATGCTCGGATCATAGGCTTCGGGGCCGCAACGACGCTCCTGCGCTGCAATTACGAGACTTTTCTCACAGCCCTGTCAGGGCGTCTTTATCGAGTCTTACAAAACTGAGGGCATGGCTTTTACCGAGTCCACGGCCCCACCACGAGCGCGAACTGCCGCGCGCCGGCGCTCACGCCGCATGTTCGGAGGCGGGACTGACGGCAACGAGCAGCTCACCGCGATCACCGGTGTGATTCTGCTTGGGCTCTTCGCCGTGCTCGGGATTACGATTGTCCGAATCGGACAACTGCTCTGGCTGCATCTCTTCCTCGGCGTGTTGCTCGTGGGGCCGGTGGCGCTCAAGCTGGCCAGCACGGGGTACCGCTTTGCCCGGTACTACTCCGCGAACCCGGCCTACCGGCGCAAGGGTCCGCCCCACCCGCTGATGCGTGCACTGGGCCCGCTCGTGATCCTCTCCACACTGGCCGTCTTCTTCACCGGCCTGCTGCTGCTGATCGACGGTCCGGCCGCGTCCGGGATGTTGCGCCTGCTGCATAAGCTGAGCTTCTTCGCCTGGCTCGCGGCGGTGGGCGTACACGTCTTGGGGCACCTCGCCGAGCTGCCCGCGGCGTTGCGCGCCGTCCCTCGAGCCGACCGCCGCGGTGGCTACCGGCCCGGTTCGAGCGGCCGCGGCTTGGCTGTGCTGGTGGCGATGGCTTGTGGGCTTGTCCTTGCCCTGCTGTTCCTGCCCGACATTCACCTGTGGACCTCGGGCGGGCTGTACGACCCCCGCTACTTCCACCCGCACTCGAGCTGAGGAGGCAGGACACGATGCGAACGCACGCACAGGTCAGCCGGGACGCCGCTCTGAGGCGACTCACCCAGATCAACCGCTCGCTCGCGGCGGCCTCACTCCTCGGCGTGGCTGTGATCACGGACGTCGTGGCCAACACCGCGTACGGTCACACGCACGCTGCCACCCGCGCGGTGACGACCAGCTCCGAGCGCGTCACCCGGCGGACATCTCCGCCCAACCCCCCGGCTCGCGATCAGCGGCCCCGCCGGCATCGGGCAGTCAAGCACCACAGCACGGCGGCGCCGAGCTCCTCCGAGTCCTCCGAGTCCTCCAGTAGCTCCGAGTCCTCCAGTAGCTCCGTTCCGAGCTCCTCCGGCTCCTCCAGCTCGAGCGCTCCCAGCCCGAGTGCGCCCGCAACGAGTTCGGTGCAGCCGACCGTCGTGGCGGTGTCTGGGGGCAGCTGACCCCATGCCGTTCGCGTACGTCGCCTCCTCGTCCACGGCGTACTGGTACCTGACCCGCGCCACCGGAGTGGTGTCTCTGCTCCTGCTGACACTGGTCGTGGCCCTCGGGGTCGCCGACGTGACGCGCTACGCCTCGCCGTACTGGCCCCGATTCTTGACCGACGGCGTGCATCGCCACGCCTCGCTGCTGGCGCTCGTCTTCCTGGGCATCCACATCCTCACCGCGGTGCTCGATACCTACGCACCGATCAGCCTGATCGACGCGATAATCCCGTTCCACAGCGCCTACCGGCCATTTTGGTTGGGTCTCGGGGCGACCGCCTTCGATCTGCTGCTGGCCGTGCTCATCACCAGTCTCCTGCGCGCGTCGGTGGGGGCGAGGAATTGGCGCATCGTCCACTGGCTCGCGTATGCCTGTTGGCCCCTGGCCGTATTCCACGGATTGGGCACCGGCAGTGACGTTCGTCAGAGTTGGATGATCGCACTCGATGTGATCTGCGTCGTCGTGGTCATCGCTGCCGTGTGGGTCCGCGTGCGCACCGCGGAGTACGTGAGCTCGGGGGCTCGCGCGCTGGCCATGGGCCTACCCGCCGTGTTCCTGCTGGTGCTGGCGATCTGGCTGCCGGGCGGCCCCTTCGCCCCCGGCTGGGCGCGGCGCGCCGGGACCCCGACCCGGCTGATCGCCGGCGCTCACACGACGCTCACCTCGCGCGGGACGGGCCGGCCGTGAGCGTGGGCGCCCAGCAATTCCCGCGGCTGCTCGCCGGAATGCCGACGGTGGGACCTCTGGGTCTGGGGGCGCATCAGAGCCTGCACGGCCCCCTGACTCCGCCGCCAAGCCGGCGCTCACGCTCCGATCAGCCGTTGCTGCTCGAGCTCGAGCGTGCCGGCCTGCGCGGTTACGGCGGCGCCGGCTTCCCCACGGCCACCAAGCTGCACGCGGTGGCCGCCCAGGGGGGGCGCGCCACGGTTCTCGTCAACGGAAGCGAGGGGGAGCCGCTGAGCACCAAGGACGTGCTGCTGACCAGCCGCCTGCCCCACCTGGTCATCGACGGTGCCCTGACCGCGGCGTCGGTGTTGAGCAGCGATGAGATCGTCTTCGCCCTTGACGAGCACGCGCGCGACACGGCGCGCGCCGTCCAACAGGCGTTGGCCGAGCGTCCGGAGCTCCGAAAGCGGGGCGCCCCCCGGGTGAGCGTGAAGGCGGTGCCCAGCGGCTACGTCACCGGGCAGGAGGCCGCCCTGGTCAATGTGCTGGACGGCGGCCCCGCGCTCCCCACCGTCAGCCCGCCCTACCCGTTCCAGCGCGGACTCGGGGGCCGGCCGACCCTGGTCTCGAACTCCGAGACCCTGGCACAGCTGGCCCTCGTGGCCCGCCACGGCGCGGATTGGTTCCGCGCGCTGGGAACGACCGGCGATCCGGGAACCCGGCTGGTCACGGTCGGCGGGGCCGTGAATTATCCCGGCGTGGTGGAGGTCGCCGGCGGCACGACCGTCGACCAGCTGATCAGGGCCTCCGGGGGCCTGACCGAACCACTGGCCGGCGTGCTCCTCGGGGGCTACGCCGGAGCCTGGCTGGGGCCGGAGGCCATGGACACCCGACTCGACGCCCAGATGCTTCGGCAGCGCGGCCTCAGCCTGGGCAGCGGCATCGTCTTCCTAGCGCCGGATTCCGCCTGCATCGTGGCCGAGGTGGCCAGCGTGGCCCGCTGGCTCCAGCGTGAGAGCGCCCAACAGTGCGGGCCGTGCATCCACGGCCTGCAGGCCATTGCCGAGGCGCTCGAGGAGCTTTCTGGACACGGCGATCGCCACGGCGCCTACGCGCGCATCGAGCGCTGGTGCGGGCTGGTGACCGGACGCGGAGCCTGTGCGCTGCCGGACGGCGCGGCAAGCTTCGTCACCACCGCGCTGGACACATTCCGGCCCCAGTTCGATGACCACGCGCGGCACGGCGCCTGCGATGGTTGCCTCCGGCCCCGGATTCTGCCCACCACGTCGCTGGCGGGGGCGCGCTCCTCATGAGTGACACGCTGCGGGTGAATCCGATCGCCTGCACCGGCCATGGCCTCTGCGCGGAGCTGTTTCCCGAACGGATCTGGCTCGACGAGTGGGGCTACCCGGTGATCGAAGACGGCGAGATCAGCGGCGAGCTGCTGAAGCACGCCAAGCGAGCCGTCGAGGCCTGCCCTACCGTCGCGCTGCGGCTCGAGCGCGAGCACCGTGCCGGCGCCACGCGAGCGGACGCCCGACGGCGGCTGGCCCAGTAGCCTTGCGTGGCGTGACCGAATGGTTTGACGAGCTGGCGCAGTTCCTCCGCATCCCATCGATCAGTGCCGACCCCGAGCGCGCCGCCGACGTCCTGCGCGCCGGGGAGTGGGTCCGCGACCTGATCCGCGGTGCCGGCGGAAGCTGCGAGATCGTCGACTGGCATGGACAGCCGCTGGCCGTGGGCGAGATCCGGGCCAGCGTCGGCGCCGACGCGGCGCCGACGGTGCTCTGCTACGGGCACTTCGACGTGCAGCCCCCGGATCCCTTGGACCTGTGGGAGTCCGGACCGTTCGAGCCGGCCCTCCGGGACGATCGCCTGTACGGGCGGGGGGTGGCCGACGACAAGGGCCAGCTTTACATGATGCTGGCGGGCGCCCGAGCGCTCGCCCAGGCGGGCACGCTGCCGGTCAACGTACGCTTCGCCTGCGACGGCGAGGAGGAGACGGGCGGCCATTCGATCGTGGAGTTCCTCGAGGCGGATGAGCGCGGTGCTGACGCGGCCCTCATCTTTGATTCGGGCATGATCCGCGAGGACGTCCCGGCCTTCAACATCGCCACCCGCGGACTCGTCTACTTCCACGTCGAGCTCTCGACCGGCACCACCGACCTGCACTCGGGCATCTACGGCGGCGCCGCGCTCAATGCCGCCCACGCGCTGATCCGGACTCTGGACCAGCTGATCGCCACGGACGGCCGACTGGCCGAGCCGCTGCGCGCGGGCATCATCCCGCCGTCGGCCCAGGAGCTCGAGGACTGGACCCAGTTGCCGGGCGGCGCCTCCGAGCTGGCCGAACAGGGGGCCACCGCAGCCGACGCCGCCGCGGCCGAGGAGTTCTACATCCGCACCACCGCCGAGCCCGCGCTGGATGTCAACGGCATCGCCGCGGGGTCCCCACACCTGGAGAAGACCGTGCTGCCAGTACGCGCGGCGGCCAATGTCTCCGTGCGCCTGGCCCCAGGTCAGGACCCGGACACGATCGCCGCGGCCTTCGAGCGGCTGATCAGGCAGGCGCTGCCCTCGGGTGCCCAGCTGGACCTGCACCGGTGGTCCTCCGCGCGTCCGGGCATCGTTCCGCCGGACGCTCGGGCCCTGCAGCTCGGCCAGGACGCGTTCCAGCGCGTGCTCGGGGTGCGCCCCGCCCTGGTCCGGTCGGGTGGCACGCTGCCGATCGTCGCCGCACTGGCCGACCGGGGCATTCCCACCATCATCTCGGGCTTCTCGCTGCCGGACGCCAACATCCACGCCCCCAACGAGAACCTGCCGGCGCGCTACATCCCGCTGGGCATCGAGACGGTTCAAGCTCTGCTGCACGACCTGGGCCAGTTGTAGTACGCCGCGCGGCCCCGCTGGGCCGCGCGACTGCCCGACCGTTCCGCTCGTCAACATGGGCGGATGCCCCTCACGCTGGTCCTCGGTCCCGCCAACGCCGCCAAGGCGGGAGAGGTGCTGGGCGCCTACGCCCTGGCGGCGAGGCGCGACGCTCTGCTCGTGGTGCCGACCGCAGCCGATGTGGTCCACTTCGAACGCGAGCTGGCCTCGCCCGGGGTGACGCTGGGGCGTGCACTGACCTTTTCCGGGCTGCTCGAGGAGATCGCCGCGCGGACCCGCTACCGGCGCCTGCGGCTCACGCCGCTGCAACGCGAGCGAACGCTGCGTCACGCGGTGGCTTCCCTGCGACTGCGGGCACTGGGCGGTCCAGCGGCCGGTGCGGGCTTTGCCCGCTCGGCGGGGCGGTTGATCGCCGAGCTCGAGCAGGCGCGCATCGATCCCGCGTCGTTCGGCTCGGCCCTGAACAGGTGGGCGGCGGGAGCGCCGGACCGCGTGGCCTACACCCGGGAGCTGGCGGCCATCTACCGCCGCTACCTCGACCTGCTCGCCGCGCATGACCGCGAGGACGCTGAGCGTTTCGCCTGGGGTGCGCTCGACGCGTTGCGGGAGCGGCCGGAGATCTGGGGCTCGACTCCGATCTTCCTGTACGGCTTCGACGACCTCACCCCGATCGAGCTCGACACGGTGGAGACGCTCTCGCAGTACGTGGATGCCGCCGTCACCGTGTCGCTCACCTACGAGCCCGGTCGCCCGGCGCTGGCCGCTCGCGCCGGCGTGGTCGAGGAGCTCCGCGGTCTGGCGCAATCGGTGACCCAATTGCCCGCGCTGGACGAGTACTACGCGGTGGACTCGCGCGCAGCGCTGCACCACCTCGAACGCCACCTGTTCGAGCCCGACCCTCCCGTGCTCGACCCGCACGACGCGGTGGCCCTGATGGAGGCGGGCAGCCAGGGGACAGAGGCTGAGCTGGTGGCGTCGGATGTGCGGCGCGCGCTGGCCGAGGGTGTTGCCCCGCTCGACATCGTCATCATCTGCCGCTCGCTGGCCCGCTCGGGCGAGCTGTTCGAGCAGACGCTGGCCCGCCACGGCGTGGCTGCCGCCAGCACGCGCCGGGTTCCGCTCGGGCACACGGCGATGGGCCGGGCGCTGCTCGGACTGGCCCGTTACGCGCTGTGGCCGGGCTCGCAGCGCCAGGTCGGCGACCTGTTGGCCTACCTGCGCCACCCGGGCGTGGCCGACTCGCCAGAGGCCGTGGATTTGTTCGAGCGGGAGGTGCGCCAGCGCGGCGGACGGGTCGAGGCGGCGCTGCGCATCTGCGGGCCGGCGCTGGACATCGCGATGGCGTCGCTTCAGCAGGTGCGTCTGGCCTCGGATCGGCTCGCCGCCATCTCCGAGAGCACTCGCTGGCTGCTCGCCGCCCCGCACCGGGGCACCGCACCCGTTTCGGACGCCGGCGCTCAGCAGGACGCCCACGCCGCTGCGGTCGTCTTTGCGGCGATCGAGCAGCTTCAGGCGCTCGGACCGCTTGGTGGGGAGCCAGCGCCCGCGGCCGAGCTCATCGAGGTGCTCGAGGGGCTGGAGGTGCCGGCGCACGGGGCGCCGCCGGCGGGAGCGGTACTCGTCTCCGAGCCGTTGGCCATCCGTGCCCGGCGCTTCCGGCGGGTGTTCGTAACCGGTCTGTGCGAGGGCGAGTTCCCGAGCCCTCAGGCGGCCCTGAGCGATCCCTTTCTGAGCGACGACCGCCGCCGCGAACTGGCCCTCAGCACTGGGCTCGTTCTGCCTCAGTCGGTCGAGGCGCTCGATCGCGAGCGGTACCTGCTCTACGCCTGTGCCTCGCGGGCGACGGAGCGCGTCGTCTTCAGCTACCGCACCTCCGACGAGGACGGCAACGTCGTGATCGCGTCCCCCTTTTTGGACGACGTCGCTTCACTGTTTCCGGAAACCTGGCGCGCCCGGCGGCGTCGTCGGCTTCTGGCTGACGTCGTCTGGAGCGAAGCGGAGGCGCCCACCGAGCGCGAGCGCGTGCTGGCCCAGGTCTTCTCGCCGACGCTCGCCGGTGGCCGCCTCGCCGTGGTGAACGCACCCGCGACGCGGGTCCTGTCTGCGTCGGCCCTGGCTCATGTGCGCCATCGTCAGATCGTCTCCGCCGGCGCGCTCGAGGCGTTTGCGGCCTGTCCCCTCCGCTGGCTGGTGGAGCGGCAGCTGCGCCCCGAGCAGCTCGAGCCTGATCCCGACCCTCTGACGCGAGGCTCATTCATCCATACGGTCCTCGAGCGGGTCTTCGCTCGGCTCGGCGGGGCGCTGACCCCGGGGACACTCGCGCAGGCCGAGCAGCTGCTGCACGAGGAGATGCGCGGCCCCGAGGCGGCCTCCGACCGTTCGCGGCTCGCTCTGGATCAGGCCGCCGAGGTGCGCGCCGCGATCCTGCGCGGCATCGAGGCCGAGCTGCTGCGCTATCTGCGCGAAGAGGCGGCCGACGGCTGTGACTGGGCGCCGATCGTGAGCGAGCTGCGCTTCGGACTGGATGCCGAGTCCGCGCCCGCGATGTCCGCTGTGGCACTCGAGGATGGGAACGACCAGGTGTGGCTGAGCGGCATCATCGACCGGGTAGACGCTGACCCGAGGGACCCGAGCCGCGTGATCGTGCGCGACTACAAGAGCGGCGCCAAACGCGACACCTGGCCGGCGGCTCGTTGGGTCGGCGACCGGCAGATTCAGGTCGCGCTCTACATGATCGCGGTCCAGCGCCTGCTGCAGGTGCGTGCGGTTGCCGGCTTCTATCAGCCGCTGGCCGGCGAGGATCTGCGGGCGCGCGGCGTCTATGCCGATGGTGTACCCGTCGGCACCAACACGGTAGTCCGGGACTCCCTCAGCGACCCGGATCTGACACAGCTGCTGCGCGAGATCGAGGACGCGGCGGTGGCGCTGGCCGCCACGTTGCGCCGCGGCGAGCTCACGCCGTGTCCGGAGCGCTGCTCCCCGGACGGGACCTGCCGTTATCCCGGTATCTGCTGGGGGGCGGGGTGAGCCGGATGCAGTTCACCGCCGAGCAGCTGGTCGCCATCGAGCGCCGCCAGGGGGAGCTGCTGCTGGACGCCGGGGCCGGCAGCGGCAAGACCTCGGTGTTGGTCGAGCGCTTCGCTCGTGCGGTTCGGGAGGACGGGATCGGCGTGGGGCAGATCCTTACCATCACCTTCACCGAGAAGGCGGCCGCTGAGCTGCGGGAACGGATCCGGCGGCGCCTGCGCGAGGCAGGCGATGACGAGGCGGCGCGCGCCACCGAGGGCGCCTGGATCTCCACGATCCACGCCTTCTGCGCGCGGGTGCTCCGCACACATGCCCTGGACGCCGGCCTCGATCCGGAGTTCGTGGTGCTGGACGAGCGCGAGTCGGGGCCGCTGCGGCACGCTGCGTTCGATTCCGCCCTTGGCATCTGCGCTCACACCGAAGCGGGCGCCGACCTGATTGCCGCCTACGGCCCGCCAACCCTGCGCGCCACGGTCGGCGCCACCTATACGGAGCTGCGCGCCCGGGGGATGCTCGAGCCCGTCCTGCCGCCCGCGCCGCCGGCGCCCGACCCAGCCGATCTGCGCAGCGCGAGCCTGCTCCTGCGGGAGCTGGCGGCGGCTGTCCAACGTGAGCTGGGCGCCCTCAACGACCCGGGCCGCCGGGTGATCGAGGCGATCGACCGGTTGGCGGCCGCCCCGGCGATTCTCGAGTCGGGGCGGCCGTGGCCCGGTGAACTGGAACGGCTGAAGCTGGCCAGCAGCGCCGGTGCGCTGCGCAGCCAGGCCTGCGAGGACTATCGCCTGGCGCTCGAGGAGGCTCAGCTGATGGCCGCCGAAGCCCACTCGGTGATGACGATCGGTGCCCTGGATGCCCTGCTGCGCGAGTACGGCGCGCATTACGCCGAGCTCAAGCGGCGGCGCTCCGCCCTGGATTTCTCGGATCTGGAGCTGCTGGCCCGCCGGCTGCTGCAGACGGAGGAGGTGGGACGCCGCTACCGCGAGCGCTTTACCCGCGTGATGGTCGATGAGATGCAGGACGTGAACCACGTCCAACTCGAGCTGATCGATCTGGTCGCCGGTGCCGACCTGGTGATGGTGGGCGATGCCCAGCAATCGATCTACGGCTTTCGTCATGCCGATGTGGAGCTCTTTGCCGCGCGCGGCCGCAGGCTCGAGGCCATTGGGGCGCGCGCCTCGCTTCAGACGAACTTCCGCTCGCGCGCGGAGATCCTGCGGGCGCTCAACGGCGCCTTCGGCGACGCGCTGGGAGAGGCCTTCCGGCCACTGGCGGCCGGGCGCTGCGACGAGCCCGCGCCGGACCCCGTGGTCGAGCTCATCATCGCCGACCGCGACGCACCGGGCCCGGAACCCGACCCCCGGATCGAGCAGCTGGCCGCCCCGTGGCGAGTGGCTGAGGCGCGGGCGCTGGCCGCTCGAGTCAGCGAGCTGATCGCCACCGGCCAGGCCCGAGCCGGCGAGGTCGTGCTGTTGCTGCGGGCCACCACGGACATGCGCGTCTACGAGCAGGCACTCGAGTCGGCCGGTGTGCCGACTTACGTGATCGGCGGCCGGGGGTACTGGTCTCACCCGCAGGTGATCGAGCTGGTCGCCTACCTGCGTGCGTTGGCCAATCCGCAGGACGCCCAGGCGCGTCTCACGGTTTACCTCTCGCCGCTCTGCGGCCTGTCCCTCGACGGTCTGGTGCTCGCCGGAGCGGGAGCCCGGGACGACCTCTCGGCCGACGATGGCGCTCGGCTCGAGCGGTTCGAAGCCTGGTTTGCCGGCGAGCGTCGCGCGTCGAATTGGCTGAGTGCCGAGGAACTGCTTGACCGGGCGCTCCAGCGCAACGGCTACGAGTTGCACCTGGCGAGCCGCCCGGACGCGCGCCGCCGCCTGGCCAACGTGCGCAAGCTGTTGCGGCTGGCGCGGGAATGGCAGGCGCAGCACGGCAGCGACCTGCGAGGCTTTGTCGATCATCTGCGCACCCGGGCCGACGGAGCAGACGGGTCCCGAGAGAGCGAGGCGCCGGTGGAGAGCGAGGCGCTGGACGCCGTGCGGCTGATGACGATCCACCGATCCAAGGGGCTGGAGTTCCCGGTGGTGTGCGTGGCGGATCTGGGCCGCCAGGTGCTGCCCCGCGCCGGTGCGGTGGTGCGGGTCGGCCGCGACGGACAGAGTCTGGGCCTGCGGCTCAAGCGTCCCGGCCACGGTCAACGGGTCAGCGTGCTCGCCTACGAGGCGCTCAGGGCCGAGGAGCGCGATCGCGAATCGCAGGAGGAGCGCCGGCTGTTCTACGTGGCCATGACCCGCGCCCAGGAGCGTCTGATCGTCTCGGGTGCGGCGCGGCTCGACAACTGGCCGGACAGCAACCGCTTCGCTCCGATCGGCTGGGTCGGGTCGGCGTTTGTCCCCGACATCGTCGCCCGCGCCACCGGAGCGGCGGCCGCGGACGCCCAGGGAACTCCCGCGGAGCCCTTCACCACCGATCTCGGTGTGCGGGTCCGCTTCGTGGGATCACGCGAAGCTGAATCGTCGACCGCCGGGCGCCCGACCGTTGACCCTGGGGGAGCCGCGGGTGCGGGGGGTGTGGCGGATCCTGGGGGAGTGGCGGACCCGGGGGGAGTGGCGGACCCGGGGGGTGTGGCGGACCCGGGGGGGAGATTCGAGCCCCCTGATACCGCGTGGCCCCAGGCTCCCGCGCGGCCCGCCACGCCCGCTCTGCCACCGGCGATCGCAGCCCTCTCCTACACCGCGCTGTCGCTGTACGAGCAGTGCGGTTACCGCTTCTACGTCCAGCGTGTGCTGGGCTTGCCCGATCTGCCCACGCCCCTCCCGCCGGAGAGTGGGGAGGCTGACGCGCGGATCAACCTTCCGCCGGCCACTGCGCGGACGGGCCTCAGCGGCGCCCAGCGCGGAACCCTGATCCATCAGCTGCTGGCCGGGATCGACCTGCACAGCCCAGCGTTGACCGAGCCCATGCCCGCCGATGTCCGGGACCTGCTGACGGGTCTCCTGGACAGTACGACGCTGCGCCGGCTATCCGGGCTGCGCGACGTGCGCCGCGAGCAGCGGTTCGCCTTCCCCATCGGCGAGGTGCTGATCACCGGGATCTTCGACGTGATCGCGCCGCACCGCCCGGGCCAGCTCCTGGTACTGGATTACAAGAGCGACCGGCTGGCCGGGGCGGATCCATCCACCGTCGTGGACGAGCGCTACGCGGCCCAGCGCACGATCTACGCACTGGCGGCGCTCAAGCTGGGGGCCGCCGCCGTTGAGGTGATGCACCTGTTCCTCGAGGCGCCCGAGGAGCCTGTGTCGGCCGAGTTCACAATGGCGGACATCTCCACCTTGGAGGCGGACCTGGCCAACCGTATCGCCGGTCCGCTGACCGGCGACTTCCGGGTGACGAGCGCTCCGGGCCGGCGTAACTGCGACAGCTGCCCGGCCCAGGGCGGCCTGTGCTCCCATCCGCTCGAGCTGACTACCCGCTAGCCCCATGCTCCACGGAGGCCTGGTCTGCAACCGGCACCTTATCCTCCGGACTCGACGGCTCGGCGCCACCCAGCGGCCGGTCGGGCGCCGACTCGTCGCCGCCCAGCGGCCGGCCCGGCACCGGCTCGTCGCCGCCCAGGGGCCGCGCCCGTGCCGGCTGCTCATCCAGCCGGCTGAACAATGAACGGGGCCAGCGCTTGCCCATGAGCACGGTGTTGAACTCGACCGAGTAGAGCGTGAGCTGGGTGCCCAGGTGCAGCCAGGTGAGCAGACCCAGGACCAGGGCAAAGGTGCCGTAGGCGTTGTTGGAGTGCTTGATGTGGTCGATGTAGATGCCCCCCACGGCCTGCAACAAGGTCCAGAACGCGGCGGCCAGGCCGGCTCCGGGAAGCATCTCCCTCCAACGCGGCGGCTGCTTGCACAGAAACTGGAACGAGGCCATGAACAGGCCGAGGTTGATCAGTAACGAGACGAGGATGCCCGCGATCTTGAGCGGCCAGCCCCCGAGTCCGGCACTGACCACGCCGGATGCGGCAGAACCGAGGGCGAACAGGCCCCCAAGCACCAGCAACAGCAGCACGCCGTGCAGCTTCTTGTGTAAGAAGTCTCGTCGCTCCGTGCGCGGGATCTCCCAGACCTGCTCGAGTGCGCCCGACATGGCGCCGGTCACCCCCGATCCCGACCATAGGGACAACAGGATGCCCACGATCAGAGCCAGCACGTCTCCCTTCAGGTGCTTGCCCTGAATGGTGCTGCCGATCACCGGAAAGCTCCCCAGGACCGAGGTGCTGACTGTCTGCTCCAGGTGGTGGTCGCCGGTCAGCACAAAACCGAGCACGGTCGTGAACACCAGAAGCAGCGGGAAGAGCGAGAAGAAGGCGTAGAACGCGACCACCGCGGCCAGGTTCCCGGCCTGGTCGTCGCTGAACTTCTTGATCGTCGCGCAGACGATGGCCAGCGGCTTATGACGCTGCTGGAAACGGTCGAAGCGGTGGACTGGTGCCAGGATGTCCATCCTGCAAGTGATACCCGGTTCTAAACCGATGCCCCATCCGCCCGGGGCACGCCGGCCATCCTCAGGGCTCGAGTGGTTCGCTCAGCACGCCCTCGAGGGCCAGCAGCCGGCGCTTGATGTCCAGCCCTCCGGTGTATCCGCCCAGACCTCCGCCGCTGTGCAGCACGCGATGGCAGGGCACCACGATCGGCAGCGGATTGGACCCCAGGGCCGTGCCTGCGGCGCGGAAGGCGCGGTCGTTGCCGGCCAGGCCGGCGATCCCCTTATAGGTCACCGTCCGTCCGAAGGGGATACGGGCGGTCTCCGACAGCACCCGGCGGGTGAAGCCCGGTTTGATCAGCGCCAGGTCGAGCGGGATGTCGAAGTCGCGTCGGCGCCCGTTGAAGAATTCGTCGAGCTCACGGCGAGGGCCGTCGAGCCGCTGCGGCGCCCGCAGCACGCGCGGGGAGAGCCGCTGGGCCAGCCGCTGCAGGGATTGCTCGAGATCGTCCTCGCGGCCCACGTAGTGCAGGCACACGAGCCCCGCGCCGGTGGCGGCCAACAACAGTCGGCCCACGGGTGAGTCCTCGACGACGTAGGAGACGTCGATCAGTCCCGAGCGCTCGAAGGCCTCGGTGAGGTCAGGCGGTCCAGTCAACACCGTGCTCCTCTCTCAGTCGTTTGAGCCCTTCATGGACATTGCGCCGGGCCGCCGCCTCGCTGGTTCCCATGCTCGCAGCGACCGTGGCGTACTCGGCGTCGAGCACGTAGCGCAGCACCACGGCCGCCCTCTGCTTCGGGGGCAACGCGGTGACCGCGTTCCACAGGTCATCGGCCACCTCGGCCGGGCCGATTCCCGCCTCGATTCCAGCGCTCATTCGCGCCGCCTCAGGCGGATCGGCCATGGCCACCGCCGCACGGCCCCGCAGCCGATGCACGTCGATCGCCTTGCGCGCCGCGATCGTCAGCAGCCAGCCGCGCAGGTTCGTGGCGTGCTGCAGCCGCGGGTAGTTGCGCAATGCCGCGATCCAGGTCTCCTGATAGCAATCGTCGGCGTCCACCGCGCCGACGTTGGCGACCAGAAAGCGATGTACGTCGTGGCCGTGGCTGTCGAGCAGCGCCTGGAAAGGTGGTAGTTGCATCAGTGGTTAAACGGCCACAGGGGGTCTGCCGTGAGATCCTGCCTGAGCGAACGGCCGCGTGCGCGGTGGCCGCCGCTTACGCTCCGCTTTAGACCTTGAAGCAAAACCCGGTAGCCTTTTAAACGCAGGCCTCACTCCCTCTTCTCTCCGCCCGCGTCCCCTGTCGGGCCTGCTCCTCTCCATGAATCAAGCTCTCGCCGCACCGGGGCCCAGTGGCCTCTACGACCCAACCAACGAGCGCGATGCCTGCGGTGTCGCGCTGGTCGCCAAACTCTGGGGCGAGGCGACGCACGCCGTAATAGAAAAGGGCCTTGAGGCGCTCGGCAACCTCGAACATCGCGGCGCCGCCGGCGCCGATCCCAACACCGGTGACGGTGCGGGCATCCTGCTGCAGATTCCGGATGCCTTCTTCCGTGGCGTCGCCGCCGGCGTTGAGCTGCCGGCATCGGGTCGCTACGCCGTCGGCGTCATGTTCCTGCCCACCGAGCCCGAGCGCCGCGCCCAGCTCGAGCAGCTGATCGAGAACACGGTCCGAGCCGAGGGCCAGCGGGTGATCTGGTGGCGGGACGTTCCCACCGACGACCGTTACGCGGGCGACACGGCCCGAGTCTCGCAGCCGTACATCCGCCAGGTTCTGGTGGCGGCCGCGGACGAGGTCGCCGATCAGGATGCCTTCGAACGCAAGCTCTATGTGATCCGCCGCCTGATCGAGCTCGAGGCCGGCGACGAGCTGGCCATCGCGAGCTTCTCGTCACGCACGCTGGTCTACAAGGGCATGCTCACGGCGCCGCAGCTGCCGCGCTACTACACCGATCTGCGTGATCCGCGACTGGCCAGCCGGCTGGCCCTGGTGCACTCGCGGTTCAGCACCAACACCTTCCCGAGCTGGACGCTCGCCCACCCATTCCGGATGATCGCCCACAACGGCGAGATCAACACGCTTCGCGGCAACGCGAACTGGATGCGTGCCCGTGAGTCACAGCTCGCCTCCGAACTCTTCGGCGATGATCTGGCGCGGATCATGCCCGTGATCCAGCCCGATGCCTCGGACTCGGCGACCTTTGACAACGTGCTGGAACTGCTCGTGCTGAGCGGCCGCTCGATCCCCCACGCGATGATGATGATGATCCCGGAGGCCTACCGCACGCGCAAGGATCTCGATCCCGACGTGGCGGGCTTCTACGACTTTCATTCGTGTCTGCTGGAGCCGTGGGATGGCCCAGCCGCCGTGGTCTTCACCGACGGCAAGATCGCCGGCGCCACCCTCGACCGAAACGGGCTGCGCCCCGGTCGCTGGATCCAGGACACCGAGGGCTATGTGGTGCTCGCCTCCGAGGCCGGGGTGCTCACGGTCGCGCCCGAGCACATCCAGCGCAAGGGCCGCCTGGCCCCCGGAAAGATGTTTCTGCTCGATCTGGAGCAGGGCAAGATCGTGGACGATGAAGAGGTCAAGCGCCAGGTGGCCCGCCGCCACCCCTACGGCGACTGGTACCAGCAAGCCGCCGTCCACATCGACGACCTGCCCGATCGCGAGCCGCTGACGCCGAGGATCGAGCCGCTGCGCTCCAAGCAGCTGGCCTTCGGCTACTCGCAGGAGGACCTCCGGCTGGTGATCGCTCCGATGGCGGCCAAGGCTGAGGAGCCGATCGCGTCGATGGGCAATGACATCGCCTTGGCGGTGCTCTCGGACCGCCAGCCCCCGCTCTTCTCCTATTTCAAGCAGCTCTTTGCCCAGGTGACCAATCCGCCGATCGACCCGATTCGCGAACAGGTGGTGATGAGCCTCCATGTCGGCGTCGGTCGCGAGCGCAACCTCCTGGGCGAGGTGCCCGAGCAGGCCCACCAACTGGTCATGGATCAACCGATCCTCCGCAACCACGAGCTCGAGAAGCTGCGTCAGGTCTCGCACGAGATCTTTGACGCCGCCACGCTGGACATCACCTGGCCCGTCGAACGGGGCGCCGACGGCATGTCCGAGCGCCTCGATGCGCTCTGTGCTGAGGCGGCCCGGTATGTCGAGAACGGGGCGAACATCCTGATTCTGTCCGACCGCAACCTCGGGGCTGAGCGGGTGGCCATGCCTTCTCTTCTGGCGGTCGCGGCCGTGCACCAGCACCTCGTGTGCCGCGGCACCCGCCTCACCACCGGGCTCGTGATCGAATCCGGCGAGCCTCGCCAGATCCACGACATGGCGACCCTGATCGGCTTCGGCGCCTCCGCGATCAATCCGTACGTGATGTTCGAGTCGCTCGACGAGCTGGCCGATCGCTCGCTGCTACCCGAGGACCTCGATCGCGAGGAGGCCGAGAAGCGAATTGTCAAGGCGATCGGCAAGGGTCTGCTCAAAACCATCTCCAAGATGGGGATCTCCACCATCCAGTCCTACTGCGGTGCTCAGATCTTCGAGGCGGTCGGCCTCGACCGCGAGCTGATCGACAAGCACTTCACCGGGACCGCCTCGCGTATCGGCGGCATCGGCCTGCACGAGCTGGCTGTGGAGGCGATCGAGCGCCACTTCCGCGCCTACCCGCGCACCGAGCGCGATCTGCTGCCGGTCGGCGGCGTTCTGCAGTGGCGCCGTGACGGCGAGCTGCACAACTGGAATCCCGACACCGTCGCCAAGCTCCAGCACGCCGTACGTGGCGAGTCTGGGGACGGCTGGCAGACCTATGAGGAGTTTGCCCGGATGGCCAACGAGGAGGCCGCGGCCCGCTCCACCCTGCGCGGGTTGATGAAGCTGAAGACGCTTCCCGAGCCGATCCCGCTGGACCAGGTTGAGCCGGCCACCCAGCTCGTCAAGCGCTTCACTTCCGGTGCGATGTCGCTGGGCGCTCTCAGCCGCGAGGCGCACGAGACCCTGGCGATCGCCATGAACCGCCTGGGTGGAAAGTCCAACACCGGGGAGGGCGGGGAGGATCCGGCTCGCTTCACTCCCGACGCCAACGGCGACGACCGACGCTCCAAGATCAAGCAGGTCGCCTCCGGCCGCTTTGGTGTGACCGCGCATTACCTCGTCAACGCCGACCAGCTGCAGATCAAGATGGCGCAGGGCGCCAAACCCGGCGAGGGCGGCCAGCTGCCCGGCCACAAGGTCGATGCCTACATCGCTCGGATTCGCCACTCGACCCAAGGGGTCGGCCTGATCTCGCCACCGCCGCACCACGACATCTACTCGATCGAGGATCTCAAGCAGCTGATCTACGACCTCCGCTGCGCCAACCCGAGCGCCAGCGTGTCCGTGAAGCTGGTGAGCGAGGTGGGCGTCGGCACCGTGGCCGCCGGTGTGGCCAAGGCGAACGCCGATCACGTCACGATCTCCGGCGGCGAGGGCGGTACCGGAGCCTCCCCGCAGTCGTCGATCCACGGCGCCGGCATCCCCTGGGAGATCGGTTTGGCCGAGACCCAGCAGACACTCATGCTCAATGATCTGCGCAGCCGAATCACGGTTGAGGTCGATGGCCAGATGAAGACCGGCCGTGACGTCGTCATCGCGGCGGCGTTGGGGGCGGACGAGTTCGGCTTTTCCACCGCGCCACTGATCGCGATGGGCTGCATCATGATGCGCGTCTGTCATCTGAACACCTGTCCGGTGGGAGTCGCCACCCAGGATCCGGTGCTGCGGGCCCGCTTCACGGGCACCCCTGACCATGTCGTCAACTACCTGATGAATGTCGCGGAGGAGACCCGGAGGCTCATGGCCCAGCTCGGCATCCGGCGCTTCGAGGACCTGATCGGGCGCGCCGACCTGCTGGACATGCGCGACGCGATTGATCATTGGAAGGCCCAGAAGGTCGACCTCTCGATGGTGCTGGCCACCCCCGACGTTCCGGGCGATGTGGCCCGGCGTCGCACGCGCGGGCCAGAGCCGGTGCTGGAGGACGCGCTGGACTGGGGACTCGTGCGGCAGTGCTCGCCCGCGGTCGAGCGGGGTGAGCCGGTCAAGCTCGGGCCGATCGCCGTGCGCAACGTCAACCGAACCGTGGGCGGCATCCTCTCCGGCGAGATCAGCCGGCGCTTCGGCGCCGACGGCCTACCCGACGCCACGATCGAGATCACGTTCACCGGATCAGCCGGCCAGAGCTTCGGCGCCTGGCTCGCCCCGGGCGTGACCCTATCTCTGCGCGGAGAGACCAACGACTACGCCGGTAAGGGCCTCTCGGGCGGGATCATCTCTGTGCGACCGCCCGAGGCGGCGCTCTTCCGCGCCGAGGAGAACATGATCGTGGGCAACACAGTGCTCTACGGCGCCACTTCCGGGCGGGCCTTCTTCCGCGGGCTGGCCGGCGAGCGGTTCGCCGTGCGCAACTCCGGCGCCGCGGCCGTCGTCGAGGGGCTCGGCGACCACGGCTGCGAGTACATGACCGGCGGTCGCGTCGTCGTGCTCGGCCCGACCGGTCGCAACTTCGCCGCCGGCATGAGCGGCGGCATCGCCTACGTGTATGACTCCGATCACCGCTTCGCGGGTCGCTGCAACACCGAACTGGTCGACCTCGAACGGCTGGTCGAGGCCGACGATGAGGAGTTGCGGTCGCTGATCGCCGAGCACGCCCAGCGCACCGGCTCGCTGGTGGCCCGCAACATCCTGGCCCAGTGGGAGCGTGCGCGAGAGCGGTTTGTCAAGGTGATGCCGCGCGACTACAGGCATGCCCTCGAGCAGCAGGCCGAGGCGGCAGCGGTGGCGGGGGCGGGGGCGGCCAACCATGGGTGAGCTTGGAGGCTTCCTCAAGATCCATCGCGTCGGCTTCGACAAGCGCGACCCGGCGGAGCGGGTCACCGACTACAAGCCCTACTTCGGGCTTCAGGGTGAGGACGAACTTCGCCGCCAGGGTGCTCGGTGCATGGATTGCGGTGTCCCGTTCTGTCATGAGGGCTGCCCGCTGGGCAACCTGATTCCGGATTGGAACGACCTGGTCTATCGGGGCAAATGGCACGAGGCGATCGATCAGCTGCACGCCACCAACAACTTCCCGGAGTTCACCGGTCGCATCTGCCCCGCCCCGTGCGAGTCGGCCTGCGTGCTCGCGGTCAACGACGACCCGGTGACCATCGAGCAGATCGAGATGGCGATCGCTGAGCGGGCGTTCGCTGAAGGGTGGGTGGTGGCCGAGCCGCCCGCGCGGCGATCGGGCAAGACGGTCGGCGTGGTGGGGTCCGGTCCGGCCGGGCTGGCGGTGGCCGCCGAGCTCAACCGCATCGGACACCTGGTCACCGTGTACGAGCGTGACGAGGGGCCGGGCGGCCTGATGCGGTTCGGCGTGCCCGACGCGAAGCTCGAGAAGCCGGTGATCGACCGCCGCGTCGCGATCCTCGAGCAGGAGGGCGTGAACTTCGTCTACGACACGGAAATCGGCCGCGACCTGTCGGTCGAGGAGATGCGGGAGCGCCATGACGCTGTGGTGATCGCCATCGGCTCGCGAGTTTCGCGCGACATCGAGGTTCCCGGCCGCGAGAACGGCGGCATACATCTGGCCATGGATTACCTCTACCAGCGCAACCGTTGGGTGGCCAAGCACGAGGCGCGGCGTTTCCGGGAGGTCGAGCCGGGGATGGAGATCACCGCGGCCGGCAAGCGTGTAATCGTGATCGGCGGTGGTGACACCGGCATGGACTGCATCTCCAACGCCCTGCGCGAGGGGGCTGAGAACGCCAGGATCCTCGATGTCTACGCCGAGCTGAGACATTCGGATCCACGACATCCATGGCCGCTGCCGCCCAAGCGGACCACCCTCACCTACGCGCTGGAAGAGGGCGGCGAGCGGCGCTGGGGTACCGAGGTCATGGGCTTCGGCGGCGCCGACGGTCAGGTGACCCACGTGTACGCCCGCAAAGTCACCGGCGTCTCGTCCCGCGACCTGACGCCGGTGCCGGGCAGCGAGTTTGTCGTCGAGGCCGACCTTGTGCTGATCGCGATTGGCTTTGAGCATCCCGAACACGATGGCCTGGTGGCCGACCTGTCGCTCGACCTCGACCATCGCGGGAACATCCGCACTGAGCGGACCTACAAGACCTCCCACGCCGGCGTCTTTGCCTGCGGCGACGCACGTATCGGCCAATCGCTGATCGTCACGGCCATCGCCGAGGGCCGCAAGTGCGCGCGCGTGGTCAACCGGGCGCTGGGCGGAACGCCAATGGACCAGGATCGCGAGCTGCTGGCCATCGGGGCCTGGAATGGGGAGCCCGACAGCACCCTGCGCCACGAGGCGGAGGCGGCGGGCACCGTGCGCCCCGGCGAGCAATTCTTCACCGGGCCCGGCATGCGGCGTCCTGAGTAGTTACCCTGTCTGCGCGGCAACGCCGGGTGGAATTCTTTGCAGTCCCTTCGCCGGTTTCCGGTACCCGGCAGAGTAGGTTTAAGTGGCTACACATTGGGTGGGACATACTCGCCCAGTCAGTCAGGGAACTGCGCCCCCACTTCCCTGGCCAGCTGGGAGGCCCGGACGGATCTGGGCCTCCCAGCAAACTCTTCCGGGCATATGTCCTGGACACCGCGCGTTTGCCCGCCGCGTGGCAGGATGGGTGGTCCGCATGCCGACCTTCTGCCGACACAACCGCCTGCTCCAGAACTGCACGATCTGCGCCCGAGAGCAGCAGTTCGAAGCACGCCCGGTCGTGTCCTCCAGCGCACCCAAGTCGACGCAAGCCCGTGAGCGGTCTGAGCGTGAGGACCGTGCGCGGGGCGACGGGGCCCGCGTTCCGCGGACGGCCAGGCCAGGCGCGGCGAGGGGCGGCAGCGGCAGCCTCCGGGTTCGCCGCCTGGCCCGCGGCGTGGAGGACGGCTATCACTCCCAGCTGATTCCGGGACTGAAGTCCAGCGAGGACGCTAGGCGCCTCGCCGAGGAAATCGCCTTCTCCGCCTTCCGCCTGGCGCTCATGGAGCAGGTGGCGGCGGGGGTGCCATCGCCGGACACCCCGGCCAGCTGGGGCGAGATTCTGGCGGCGCCGGACCTGCCCGCCCGTACCCGGGCGGCGATCGACCACGTTCTGGGCGGGGGTCGAGGCGTCGGTTCGGAGGACGATCGGGAGGCCGCTCTGGCCGGCATCGAGGCCTGGGGCGTCCGCGCCGGGTCAATCGTGCAGGCCTTCACCGGCGAGCCCTCATGGTCGCCCGAGCGTCGCTTCGAGCGCGTGTTCGAGCGCCTGGGCGGCGTGCGCGGACTCGGTCGCGACACCCGCTATGAGCTTCTCACGCTGCTCGGCCGGCTGGGCATCTACGCGTTGCGGGCCGGGCGGCTCTTCCTCAGCGGGGAGAATGAGGCGACCTGGGCGGCCAAACGCGCGCTGGGGATCGGCGACCCCTTGATGCTCGAGCGCCGAGCCGCCGAGCTCGCCCGGGCCTGCGGCGTGCCGGTCGAGGCGCTGGACCTGGCTCTACATAACTGGGGCTCGGGCCTGCGCGTCGCCGACGACCTGCCTGATGACGCCGAGGGCGATCCCATGACGCTCGAGCAGGCCGCGTCCGCCCTAGGACTCTGAGGCCCCGGCGCGCGCCGCGCGCGGCCCCGGCGCGCGCCGCGCGCGATCGGATTCCGATGGGCTCCGTCCGGACCGCCGCTTACATTCATGCGGTCCACCCGTCCCGATGTTGGAGCCCTCATGTCACTTTGCTTCATCGAGCCGCAGGACGCCATCCGCGTAATCGCCGACTCGGTCGGTCGCGAGGCCCGGCGCCAAATCGTCGGCGAGGTGGTGGCTGCCTGGGTCGACGAAATCCCTGAGATGGACCTGCTATCGCACTATTCCAAGGCCATTGCCGACCTTGATGAGCACGATCTCTCGTTGCTCGCGGCCTGGCACGCCTCGCTGGAGGTTGGGCATGCGATTCCGAGTAAGGAGTTCCTGGTCAACGTCTTCCCGTCCTTGGGCGAAAACCGCCGGGAGGCACTGCGCATTGCCGCCGGCTTCCGGGGGGAGGAGGCCTTCGACGCCGGCGTGGGCGAGGATGAGGCGCTCGACGCCGTACTGCCGTGGCTGTCGGAGGACCGCTGCGTACAGCTCGCGGCAGAATGTCTCGAGCTCTATTGCTGGGATCGGCTCGGCAGCGAGAACTGATTCACGCGGCCTTCGGGACCGCGACGATCAGTCAGGGTTGGCGGGCCAGCACATAGATGCCGGCGCCGGTCTCACCGCGGCTGGCGCACGCGAACGCATGGGCGCTGTAGCCCGAGTGCGCCACGCGCGAGCCGGTGGCCGTGCCCGCCACGCGGCGGGGCCACAGGTCGCCCTCCTCATCCTCTCCGAGCCAGAGCTCGATGCCGACGCGTCGTGGTTCACCTTCCGGGTCATACGTCGTGGACAGCCGGGGGTCGATCACCAACGCGTGGTCCTCGCCCCGCGCGACGACGCCGATGGTGTCGCGGTCGTGGCCCCTGGCGTCTCGGGGCCGAGCCGAGAGCAGCGCAACCTCGTGACCACCTGGGAACCAGGCGCCAAACAGCCGGACCGAATCGCGATCCTCGAGGGTGAGGCCGGCGCTGCGGACGCCGCCGACGTCGAGCTCGCGCTCGGTCCCCTCAACGGTCACGCCGCCGCTGACGCGGCAGGGCTCGAGTTCGCGTTCATCGCCGGACGTTGCCGTGGTGGCGTCGGCCCGCTCGACCCGCAGGGCGCAACCGGCGGCGGTGACCGTCCAGACCTCACCGTCCTCGAGGTCCAGGTCGGCCGGAACAAAGACAACGTCAGCCGTGCTCAACCCGGCCACGGCCAGTCGGGGGTCGTCTCCTCCAAGCAGGACTCCCCACACATCGGCGTCCCGGTCGCCGAAGATCGCCATCGGTAGGGGAAGTGCCTTCACGGCACTCATGCTTCCAGTTGCGGCTCGTCGATGTCGGCCGCCGTGCTCTCCGCGTCGTAGGCGCCGGCGTCGCCCCCGCCTCGGTTGGCCCAGCCGCTGAAGTTCACCAGGCGGCCCAGCCAGGCGCTGCGGTGGTTGCGCGCCGCCACGCGTCGTGCGACGGCCCGTGTGGGGGGCAGCAGGAAGAGCAGGCCGACGGCGTCGGTGATGAATCCGGGCACGAGCAGGAGCGCCGCTCCCGCCAGCACGATCGCGCCGTCCAGCACCTCCTGGGTGGGAGTTCGGCCGGCCGTCAGCGCGCCACGCAGGCGACGCAGCGCTGCTCGACCCTCGTGCCGGATCAGACGCCAGCCGACCGGCCAGCTGACGATCAGCAGCAGCAGCATCCAGAGGAAGCCGATGGCTTCGGAGATCTTGATGATCACGTAGAGCTCGGCCAGGGGCCAGAGCACGAGAAGCACGAACCAGATCACGGCTGGCTTAACCCTAGTGGCCGCGAGGCGGCGGTGCTCAGGCGACGGCCGGCTGGACTGATCCTTCAGCCAGCAGTTCGACCCCGGGCAGGCGGTGCAGACCGACCAACTCGATCAGGTGCATGATCTGTGGCTGCGCGCCCTGAAGCAGCAGTCGGCGCTCGCGGCGCCGCAGCCGATTCGAGAGCATGGCGAGGTCTAGCATCAGCGTCGTGTCGGCGAACACGAGGTCGCGCAGGTCGACCAGCACATCGCTCTGGGCCCGGAAAGCGAGGACCAATGCCCGTCTCCGGAGGCTCTGAGTGCTCCGGTCCTCATCCCCGGCGCAAAGCAGCACCGGTGGGTTGTCGGCGAACTCGATGATCGCGGAACCCTACAAAACCGAGCGGCGGAAATGCAACCTTAACTTGAGCTCAACAAACACGAACCTCGTAAACTCGTACGGAATGGTCACTATCGAAGAGGTCAACGACGCGCTGCGCGAGGTCATCGACCCCGAGCTTGGACTCGACTTCGTCGAACTCGGGCTCATCTATGAGGTCGATATCGACGCCACCGGGTCCGTGAAGGTCACCTACACCCTGACCACCCCAGGCTGCCCGATCGGGCCGCAGGTCGAGGGTCAGATCCAGGAGTTCGTCAGCGAGATCGAGGGCGTGACCTCGATCGAGTCAGAGCTGGTCTTCACGCCACCCTGGTCACCGGACCTGATGAGTGAGGACGCAAAGTTCGCTCTGGGCTTCTGAGCCCGCCGCCGCTGAGCGGGTCGGGCCCCGAGCGTGTGGCTCTGGCCGGCGAGCTCAGGAATGCCTCAGGCGACGCTTGAACCGAGCCGCGAGGCCAGCTCCCGCGTTGTCCTGACCAGTTCGGGCGGCCCCAGCACCTCAATGGGCTCGTCCAGCAGCGCGGCCCAAATCAGGAAGTGCCGCGACCAGGCGGCGCAGCTGCGCAGGAGGCACGCCTCGCTGCCGTCGGGCTCGACGGTGGCGTAGTGGGCCGGGACACGGCCACGGATCCGCTCGGCCGGGGCCAGCACGCGGATCTCAGCCGGCTCGGCCTCCTCATCGCCCCCGGCCGCGTACCGGCTCAGTGTGGTCTTGAGGTAGGCCGCCGGGTCCCCACCGGGGACCGGGCGCGCCTTGCCCCGCCGGCCGAGCCGCAGGGCGCTGTCGATCCGGTCGAGGCGAAAGGTTCGCCAGTCGTCGCGGTCGAGGTCGAACGCGATCAGGTACCAGCGGCGTCCGCTGTATACGACGGCGGAGGGGTCGACCGCCCGAATCGAAGCGGCGCCGTCGCTGGCCACGTAGGCGAAGTGCACGTGCAGCGCATCGCGGCAGGCGGCGGCCAGCGTCGCCAGGGTCTCGGTGTCGGTCTGCGGCCCGTCGACACTCAACGCTGATGTGACCTGGCTGAGCGCGTTCACCCGCCGGCGCAGGTGCGCGGGCAGGACCTGCTCGAGCTTCGTCAGCGCTCGCACCGAGATCTCCTCGATACCGGCGATGGGGCCTGAGGCCCCGATGCGCAGACCCACCGCCACGGCCACGGCCTCCGCGTCGTCGAGCAGCAGCGGCGGCAGCTCGGCGCCCGCTCCGAGGCGGTAGCCGCCCGCCACCCCGGGCGCCGCCTGGACCGGGTAACCCAGCGACCGCAACTTGTCCACGTCTCGGCGAATGGTCCGGGAGCCGACCTCAAGCCGGTCGGCGAGTTCCTGGCCGGTCCACTCGCGGCGCATCTGGAGCAGTGAGAGCAGGGCCAGCAGTCGAGCCGAGGTTTCGATCATGGCGAGCCGCAGCATCTCAGTGAAAGCGGACAGCGACTGACCTATATCGGTCGGCGCAACGGCCCGGGAGGGGGGTGGGCCCAAAAAAGGCCGGGCCCGAATCATTCGGGCCCGGCCAATGTGGTACCGCCCGCCGGTCCGTGGCTCAGGGGGGGCGGACTACGGACCGGCCGAGACTGGGCGGATGCCTACTGGAGCTGGGGTTGGGGGAAGCTCCATGTATGTGCCTGGTAGACGCCCATTACCCGCCAAAGTGGTGGTCAAACCTGAAAATCTTTTTAGGCGGCCGCTGCCGCCTGACGGGAGAACGCCGCCGATATGCACCTGCGCGCGGGCGGTCTCGTGGGTTCTAGACTGAGAGTTGACATGAGCCACACTCCCGAGAAGCTGCTGCTCGCGTCGCCCCGCGGATACTGCGCCGGCGTTGACCGCGCCGTGCAGACAGTCGAGCGCGCACTCGAGCACTACGGTGCCCCCGTGTACGTGCGCAAGGAGATCGTGCATAACAAGCACGTCGTCGCCCAGCTGCGCGAGCGCGGGGCGATTTTCGTGGAGTCCGAGAGTGAGGTCCCCGAGGGCGCGACCGCCGTCTTCTCCGCCCACGGCGTGGCTCCCAGTGTGCGCGAGAACGCTGTGGCGCGCGAGCTCAACGTGATCGACGCGACCTGTCCGCTGGTGACCAAGGTCCACCGCGAGGCGATCAAGTTCGCCGCCGACGACTACACGATCGTCATGATCGGGCACGAGGGCCACGAGGAGGTTGAGGGCACGATGGGCGAGGCGCCCAATCACATCGTGCTGGTGCAGAGCGAGGAGGAGGTGGATGCGCTGGAGGTGCCCGACCCGCAGCGTGTCGCGTATATCTCGCAGACCACTCTGAGCGTCGACGAGACACGCTCGATCATCCTCCGTCTGCGGGAGAAGTTCCCGGCGATCCGCGGCCCGCGCACCGACGACATCTGTTACGCCACAACCAACCGCCAGGCGGCGGTCAAGGAGCTCGCCAAGGTATGCGATCTGGTGCTGGTGATCGGTAGCCGCAATTCCTCGAATTCGAACCGTCTGGTCGAGGTCGCCCGCGAGTGTGGCGCCGCCTCGCACCTGATCGACAACGAGTCCCAGGTTCAGGAGGAGTGGCTCGCCGGCATGCGCGTCGTGGGCATCACCTCCGGCGCGAGCGCCCCGGAGGAGCTGGTCCTCCGACTCGTGGATTTCTTCCGCGAGCGCGGCACGCAGGATGTGCAGGAGCTCGAGGTGGTCAAGGAGGACACCCGTTTCATGCTCCCCAAGGCCATCCGGCAGGCCCTCGCGGCCAGCGCGTAGGTTGCCCACCCTGGTCATCTCCGACCTGCACATCGGTGCGGGTGGGGGGCGTGCAGCGCTGGACGATCCCGAGGTCGTCGCCCGGCTGTCCGCGGCGATCGCGCAGTCGCGGCGACTGGTCCTGCTCGGCGACATCATCGAGCTGCGCCAGGGTCGCATCGAGGACGCACTCGCCGCCGCTTCGCGCGTTCTGCCGGAGCTCGTCGGTGGTCTGGGCGAGGGGCGTGAGGTGATCCTGATGATGGGTAACCACGACCATCAGCTGCAGTCTCACGCCGAGGCCCGCAGCCAGGTCGAATCGATGCTCTCCCGGAATGGAACAGCGGTCAGGGTCGAATACCCTGGCTTCTGGTTGCGGGAGGACGTCTATGCCCAGCACGGGCATTACCTCGACCGCCACACGACCACGCCCGCCTTCGAACGCGTCGCGGCGGGCGCGATGGCGCGCTTCCTGAAACTGCCGTTATCGGAGATGTCCACCGAGAACGACTACGAGCGCCTGCTCGCACCGGTCTACGCCTGGATGTTCGCGATCTCCCAGACCAGCGCGCGCGAGATCGACGCCGCCGACGGTGGCGGATCGGCGCGCGCGCTGAAGCTGATCCGCGAGTCGCGGGGCCTCAAGGGACTGGCCGTGCAGGGCGGCCTGCGGTCGCTGCTCGGCGTCGCCGAGCTCGCGCGGTTGGGTCCGTTCAGCCCCGACCTGTCACCGGTGATGCTGCGGAGATCCTCGCTCCTGGCCTACGCAGAGGTGCTGGATGCCCTCGGTCTGCGCCCCGGCTACGCGCTCTTCGGTCACACGCACCGGGCCGGGCCACTGCCGACCGACGACCCCTCCGAATGGACCACGCAGTCCGGCGTCAAGCTGGTCAACACCGGCTGCTGGGTCAATGAGTCCACCGCCTTCCTTTCCGAGGAACCGGCGGACAACCCGTACCGTCGTGGTTTCGCGGTCGAGCTGGACGAGGTCGGTCCGCCGCGGCTCGTCAACCTGCTCGACGGCTGACCCGCGACGGCTGACCCGCGACGGCTCATCGCACGACGGCCGACTGCTCCTCGCTCGACTGCTCCTCGCTCGACGGCCAACCGCCCGACGGTCGACCCGGACCCAGGCCCGATCCGAACGCTGGGAGAGAAACCGACCCCCGCGGTCGGTTTCTCTCCCAGCGTGGCGTGCTCGGGCTGATCGACGCCGAGTTTTGCTCTCCACGTCACACCCGCGTAGCCTTCCGCAATTAAGAGGCGATGAGTGTGAAGGGCGAGGATCGAACGTGCTGGGGGGACGCGGAGCTGCTGGGGGCGGTCGCGCGGCGTGACGGTGCCGCGTTCTCCGTCTTCTATCGCCGGCATCTGGCCGAGGTCCTGGCCTATGTGGTGCGCGAGACGGGCGACTCCGAGCTCGCCGCCGACCTGGCGGCCGAGGTGTTCGCCGCCGTGCTGCTCTCCGCTGGGCGCTACCAGGCGCAGGCACAGGCTCCCTCGGCGCTGCCCTGGGTGATCGGCATCGCCCGCCACAAGCTGCTGATGAGCTGGCGCCGCGGCCGGGTCGAGGCGCGGGCCCGCCAGCGGCTCGGGCTCGAGCCGGTGGAGCTGGACGACGAGGCGCTCGAGCGCGTGGATCAGCTGGCCGACGCCGGTGTCGGGCGGCTGGAGCAGATGCTCGAGCAGCTACCGCCGATGGAGCGCGAGGCCGTGCGCTGGCATGTCGTGGATGAGATCGGTTACGAAGCGATTGCGAAGCAGCTGAACTGCTCGGAGCTGGTCGTGCGCAAGCGCGTCAGCCGAGGCCTGGGACGGCTGCGAAACCAACTTAGCGAGATGGGGCCAGCATGAGTATGGACTTCCTCGAGGCTGTGGAACAGCAGCTGGTAGCCGCCACCGAGCGCGGCGTCACCCGACGGCGCCGTTGGCGTTGGCCCTGGCCGACGCCCCGGCGGCTGCCCTGGCGCGCCCCCACCGTGGGCATCGCTGCGGGAGTGGCGGCGGCGCTGACAGCCAGTGCGATCGCCGCCACCCTCACGCTGCCGGCCTCGCATCCGCGCACGCATGCCGCCGCCGCCCCGCGGGTGAACGCGGTGCGCAGCTTCACGCAGGCGGGCGCGGTGCCCACCGGCTTCCAGCCGGAGTCCTTCACGGCGATCTCCGAAACCAAATGGTGGCTGCTCGGCACCGCGCCGTGTGGGCGGCACGCGTGCACCGCGATCGCGCATACCACGGACGGCGGTCCTCACTTCACCCGCATCGCGGCACCGCCGACCAGGGCTGTCTACAACATCCGTTTCGCAGACGCGCGCGACGGCTACGCCTATGAGCCGCAGCTGTGGATCACCCACAACGGGGGCAGGACCTGGACCAGTAACCGCAGTTTCGGGGCCAACGAACTGGCCATCGCCGGTGGCTTCGTCTATGCCGTGGCCAAGACCGGCGTCGCGGCCAGCCAGCTCATGCGCTCGCCGGTGGCTCACAACGATTGGCAGCTCCTGAAGGGGGCCGGGCATGGCCAACTGTCGGGGCTCTGGGTCCAAGGGACCACGGTGATCATTCAGGCGGGCAACCGGCTGCTCGTCTCGACCGACCGAGGCGCGCGGTTCCGGCGCGTGCGCGGCGTGCAGCACGCCGGCGACTGCAGCTATGACGCCGTCTCGCCGGCTTCCGTGCTGTGGGCGGTCTGTTCGACCGGTATGGCGCTCGACGAGATATTGCGGTCGACCGACTCGGGGAACACGTTCACCCGCGCCGCCAACGTCCCCAACGGTCCGATCGACGCCTTCACCGCCGCGTCATCGACCGAGGCTGTGGTGTCGGGCCAGGGCCCGCTGTATCGCACTGCCGATGGGGGAGCGAGCTGGACCCCCGTCACCGCTCCATCGGCCGGCTGGACCTACCTCGGGTTCAGCGACGCGACACATGGAGCGGCCATCGGCAACTTCGGCTCGGGCGGTCACCCGAACAGCCGCCTCTACTACACCACCGACGGCGGCACCAGCTACCACCTCGTCAACATCTCGCCGTGAGCCCGCCGCCCGGGCGTCAGGCCAGGATCAAGCCACGCCCGGGTCGGCCAGCCCGGGCGTGAAGCACACCGCCAACACCTCAAGCTCAGCGCTCGACTCCAGCTCGAGCACGGCTTCGGTGTGGCGCTCGTGCACGATCAGCTCGTAGGCGCCGGCCCGCGGGATCGGGACCTCGGTGCCGTTCACGGTCGCCTCGCCGTGGCCCTGGAATACCGCCCAGACCCCGCCCGCCTCGTAGGGGCCGCTGTAGGGCCCGGGAATGTCCTCACTCTGCGGGACGAGCTCTGCCTGCGGATCATCCTCTGGGCGTACCGGCTCCAGCGGTTCCCGCCGGGCGCCCAGAAGCTCCTGAATGGCCAGCTCGGTCTCGGCGTATGCGCCCTCGCCGTAGTGGTAGTCGAACAGGAAGCCATCGGCGTTCCACAGGTACCGGGCGGGCCAGCCGAGGTTCTCGTACTCCTGCCAGATCTGATGCTCGACGTCGACCACCACCGGGTACTGAATCCCCAGGCGCTCGACCGCGGCGGCCACAGCGTCGGGGTCGGCCGACGGCTCGAAGCCGGCGGAGTGCACCCCGATCACCCGCAGGCCGAGCTGGGCGTAACGCGCGTGCCATGCTTTCAGATAGGGCAGCGTGCGGATCGAGTTGGGACGGCAGAAGTCCCAGAACTCGATGAGCACTGGACGCCCCCGTTGTTGGTCCATCCGCAGTGCGGCAACGTTGATCCAGGGCAGCCGGGGTGGGAAGGCCGGGGCGGGTATGTGGTCGACTGGAGCGCGGATGGGAGCAGGTTATCCAGCCGCCTATACTTTTTATTACACAAATCCCGACTGTTTTTGAGGAGTTTCGATGAGTCCGTCTGGAGCGGAGGTCCTTCGCCAGATCAAGGACCGGATCGATGAGGTCGATCCGTCAGCCGTGCGCGAGCAGCTTCAAGACGGGGCGCTCGTGATCGATGTGCGTCAGGACGAGGAGTGGGCCATCGGCCACATCCCCGGCGCGCGCCACGTCCCCAAGAGCCATCTTGAGTCGCGGGTGGAGGGCGCCGCGCCCGACAAGTCTCAGGCGCTGATCCTCTATTGCGCCTCAGGTCAGCGCTCGGCCTGGGCGGCCCGCACCCTGATCGAGGACCTGGGCTACGAGCACGTCTCGTCCATGACCGGCGGCTTCACACTCTGGAAGGACCGGGGCTACGAGGTGGATGTCCCGCGCTCCATGAGCGCCGAGCAGCGCGACCGCTACTCCCGTCACCTGTTGCTGAACGAGGTTGGCCTCGAGGGCCAGCAGAAGCTGCTTGATGCCAAGGTGCTGCTGCTGGGCGCCGGCGGCCTCGGCTCTCCGTCCGCGCTCTACCTGGCCGCGGCCGGCGTCGGCACGCTCGGAATCGTCGACGACGACGTGGTCGACCTGTCCAATCTCCAGCGGCAGGTGATCCACAATTCGGATCGGATCGGCGTCTCGAAGGTCGACTCGGCGGAGGAGACGATCCGCGCGCTGAACCCGGACGTCACCGTGATCAAGCACAAGGTGCGCCTCGGCGCCGACAACATCATGGACATCCTCCCGGACTACGACATCGTCCTCGATGGGCTCGACAACTTTCCCACCCGTTATCTGCTCAACGACGCCTCCGTGCGGCTTCGCATCCCGGTCGTGTCCGCGGCGATTCTCGGCTTCGACGGGCAGCTCTCCGTGTTCAAGCCGTACGAGGGACCGTGCTATCGCTGCCTGTTCCCGGTGCCGCCGCCGGCTGAGCTGGCGCCCTCCTGCGGGGCCAACGGCGTGCTCGGCGTGCTGCCCGGCACCATGGGCCTGCTGCAGGCGACCGAGGTGATCAAGCTCATCCTCGATATCGGCAACCCGGCCATCGGCCGCCTGATCATGTATGACGCCCTCGCGGCGACCACCACCGAGGTCAAGATCCGGCGCGACCCGAGCTGCCCGATCTGCTCGCGCGATCCTGAGGAGATCGGCGACGAGGAGATGGGCGTCTTCCCCGACTACGAGGCCTTCTGCGCAGGCGCTCACTGAGCGCCGATGCGGGGCCGCGCGCCCTCGCGGCCGCCCCGCCCCGCCTCGCCCCGACCCGACCGTCGATCGATCGACTAAAACCAGATACCGAGACACAGGAACCAATGGCCACCATCAGAATCCCCCCAGTGCTGCGTCCCGCCGTCGGCGGCGAGCGTGAGATCAACGCCCACGGCGAGAACGTCGGCGACATCCTGCGTGCCGTGGTCCAGGAGCACCCGGCGACCCAGACGCAGCTGTTTGGCTCAGACGGCGAGCTCAACCGCTACGTCAACGTCTATCTGAACGACGAGGACGTGCGCGTGCTCGACGGCCTGGACACCACCGTCGGAACGTCTGACACCCTCGTGATCCTCCCGGCTATGGCCGGCGGAACGCGCTAGTCAGGCAGTCGCGCGACACCGGCTCGGCCCACATCGGCAGCCGCTATCGTTTGTAAAGCAATGGGCTCCACGCAGATCGGAAACCGGCCGTGCGGAGGTCGCTACGGCGACATCATCGAGGCCATCGGCCACACGCCGTTGATCGAGCTCAAGAGGCTCAGCCCCAAGCCGGGCGTGCGCCTCTGGGTGAAGCTCGAGTCACGCAACCCGACGGGCTCGGTCAAGGATCGCGTCGCTCGCGCCCTGATCCTCGACGCTGAGGACAAGGGCCTGATCCGCCCGGGGCAGACGATCCTCGAGCCGACCTCGGGCAATACCGGGATCTCGCTGGCCATGATCTGCGCCCGTAAGGGCTACCAGCTGCGGGTCGTCATGCCGGACAACGTCACGCCCGAGCGCACCGAGCTGCTGCGCATGTACGGCGCCGACATCGTCTACTCGGAGGGCGCCAAGGGTTCCAACGGCGCCGTCGAGCTCGCGCTGGACATGGCGGCGAAGGACTCGTCCTACTACATGCCCTACCAGTACGGCAATCCGGCCAACCCGGACGCTCACTACAACGGTACGGCGCTCGAGATCCTCGAGGAACTCGATGAGGTCACCGCCTTCGTCGCCGGCCTGGGCACCGGTGGCACCCTGATGGGCAACGGCCGCCGGCTCAAGGAGGAGCTCGGGGACAAGGTCAAGATCGTCGCCGCCGAGCCCATGCAGGGCGAGCCGGTGCAGGGGCTGCGGTCGCTCGACGATGGCTTCATCCCGCCGATCATCGACCTGTCGGTATTGGATCGAAAGATCTTCGTGACCAACGAGGACGCCATCATGTGGACCCGCAAGCTGCTCGACGAGGAGCAGCTCTTCGTCGGTGTCTCCACCGGGGCAATCGCCCGAGTCGCCGTGCGCATCGCCGGCGAACTGGACGAGGGCAACGTGGTGTTCATCGCCGCCGACGACGGCAGCAAATACTTCTCCTCGGGCATCTACACCCGTCCGCTGGCCGAGCTCGAGAATCTCGACTCCACCGTCTGGTGGTAGTCGAGCGCTGAGCGCCCCAGGACCGATGCGGATCTCACGCGCGCTGTACGACGAGATCGTGGCGCACGCCCTGGCTGACGCGCCCGACGAGTGCTGCGGAATCGTCTCCAGCCGTGCCGGCGAGGCCGTCGAGGTGTTCCGCATGGAGAACACCGCCCACACGTGGCGACGATACGAGATGGACAACATGGAGCTCTACCACGTCGTCACCGGGATCGAGGACGCGGGCCTCGAGGTCGGGATCATCTACCACTCGCACACGCGCACCGACCCGGTCCCGTCGCAGACCGACATCAACCTGGCCTTCTATCCCGACTCGCTCTACGTGATCGTCGGCACCGCGACCTCGGAGCCGGTGGTTCGCGGGTTCACGATCCGCGACGGCCAGGTGGAGGAATCGCCGCTCACCGTCGTCTGAGGCTCAGCTCGGCGGCAGCGCCCGGGCGAGCTCCACGCCGGTCTCGACCCAACGGCGCAGCTCCGCGGCCTCAGTCAGCGCATCCTCCCCGACGCGGATCCAGTCCTGCAGCTCACGGCCGCGCATGACCCACGCCTCCACGTACGGCTCCGCCAGCAGCTGCTCGCGCTCATCGCGATCGGCTCGCATCAGCAGCCCGCCACTGGATGAGACGGCCACGGCGATGTGGCCGTTGATGAGGAAGGCCAAGCCACCGAACATCCGCTTCTCCACGACCTCCGGCTCGAACAGCAGCAGGGCGCGAATCCGGTCGGCAAGCTGCTCGTCGTAGGCCATGAGCCGATTATCCGCCCCGATCAAGACAGGCAGCCCGTCGGCCGTTAACGCGGAAGGGGTGGCCCGCTGGCCACCCCTTCCGAGAACCGTTGGTTCCTCGGCGCTCTAGACGAGGACCGGCTGGCGGTCGCCCGCGGCGATGGCCGCGATCTCCTCAGATGCGCGCTCGAACTCCTCGTCGGAGAGCACCGGAGTGCCCTCGAAGGGGAGGTCGCGCGTGATCTCCAGCCACGAGCGGCATCCGCCGTACTCGTCGCGCACCTTGACCGTCACCGGACGCGGGATCCGATAAGTGCGGAGCACCACCACGTGCAGCGGGTGGCGGCGCTTCCAATCGAGACGCTTTTCTGCATAGTCGGTCGTCCACACATAGAACGGCGAGAGTGCGTCGACCGCCCGGCGATCCGTGATCGTGTAGTGAGCAGCCACCTCGGCCCAGGCGCGGATGCGCACGCGGTCGGGTTGGTTGATCTCCACGCCACGCAGCATCGCTGCTGCGGACGGTTCTGCGTCGCTCCAAACCCCCTCCTCCAATGCCCGGGCTAGTTCCGGGCGATGCGACTCACGCACCAGATCGGTGCGCTGATGGTCGAACGTGGGGTACAGAAAGAAACGGTCATGCTCCAACTCGAAGTGCTTATCCGGTTCCCGGATTCCACCTTTGCGGAGCGTCAGTAGCTGCTCTCCCTCAGCGAGCGCGCGAACTGTGACCGCCCATTCTTTGAAAGCAATCGGCATTTTTTACTCAGTCGGGGTGATCAGGATTTTGAGAAACGCCCGGCGGGAACCGCCATGCCGGGCGAGACTCGATTCTAGGTTGCAATTACAGAATCACCAAATCCTGGTTCAAATAATCGCTATTGACCGACTCGTCAATCAAAAATTTTGGAGTCAGGCGCCTGGCGTGGGCGGCTCAGGCCGCCGCCAATTCACTCAGGGTGTGGGAGTCCTCGGTCTCGGCCAGGTGCTGATGCGACGGGCAATATCCATTGTGGGCTAGCGGCGCGCGCTGGCACTGCGTGCCCTTTCGCGTGCTCGCGCGACACAGAATCGGGTTGCCGTAGATGTCGAACCGGCTCTGCCGCCGAAGGCTCAGGAACTCATCGGCGAAGCTCATGTAGCGCTCGACCACATACCAGACGCGCCCCTGAGCCGAGATCGGGAAGTACGCCCGGATGTCGGTGAACAGCGTCCGCGCCGGCCGGGCGAAGTAGTGCCGGTCGGTGGCCAGCCGCTCGACCGCCTTCTCGCACGCACGCAGGACCCGCTCGTGGTTCAGATACGGCTGCTCAGGCGAGTCCTCGAGTATCTCGGCGGACAGCTCGCGGTAGATGGCTCGGCTGAAGCGGTACATGCAACTGCATCTCCTTTCGGCCCCTCCAGTCCGGTCCGCCGCAAACACTACTTCCAGCGCTGGAAAACTGACTCCTGGTCTGTGAGAAGCGTCACATGGCGCTCATCCAGCGCCGGATCGATTCGCGGACAGTCTTCCCGCCAATGGGCTCCGCGACTCTCCTTTCGCGCCAGGGCCGCCGTGGCGATCAGCCGCGCCAGCGGATGCGGGTCGTCGAGCAGCTCGCCGAGACCCGCCGGGGTCCGCTCCAGCCCGGCAAAGCGCCAGAGCCGCTCGCGGGAGGACTGGGCCGGACTCGCTATGGCGGGGCCGGCGGCCAGCGGGCCGCCCGCCCCGGGCTCAACCTGGACTTCGGCGCTCCGAGACGAGCTCACGTCTGAGGACAGCAGCCCGGGCTCGTCCAAGGCCGCGCGCGCCGCCCGGGCACCGAAGACGAAGCACTCGGTGAGCGAATTGGAGGCCAGCCGGTTGGCCCCGTGCAGGCCGGTGCACGAGCACTCGCCCACCGCGAGCAGTCCGGGGACGGTTGAGCGGGCCTGCAGGTCCGTCTGGATGCCGCCCATCATGTAGTGCGCCGCCGGCGCGACCGGGATGACCGATACCTCTGGGTCGATGCCCACACGCCGCAGGGCCGCCACCACGTTGGGAAACAATCCGGGATCAACCGCCCGCATGTCGAGGGCCACGGCGGTTGAACCGGGCCAGCGCAGAATCTCGCGGTAAATCGCCCGCGCGACCTCGTCCCGCGGGGCGAGCTCGTCGACGAAGCGGTCGCCCTCATGGTTGCGCAGGACTGCCCCCTCGCCGCGGATGGCCTCGGTCACCAGGAGCCCGTCCCCACCCGAATCGGCCCCCGCCACGACGGCCGTGGGATGAAACTGCATGAACTCGATGTCGGCCAGGGTCGCCCCGGCGGCATAGGCCAACAGCAACCCGGCGCCCACCGCGCCGGCCGGGTTGGTCGTGCGCGCCCACAGGGCCGCCGCGCCGCCGGTGCTCAGGACGGTGGCTGGGGCCAACAGCGACCGGCCATCGTCGAGCACGACTCCGGTGCAGCGGCCCTCATGCGTGAGCAGGGCCTGCACCCGACGGCCCTCGAGCACCTCGATGCGCTCCTCGGTGGCAGCGATCGCCGAGAGCTGGCGGACGATCCTGCGTCCGGTGGCGGCGCCGCCGGCGTGGACGATGCGGCGCCGGCTGTGACCGCCCTCGAGCCCGAGCGCGAGGCGCCCGGTGCGATCGGCGTCGAAGGTCACGCCCAGCTGCGAGAGGTCCTCGACCGCCTGCGGAGCCTCCTCGACCAGGACGCGAGCCGCTGAGGGTCGCACGGCCCCGCGGCCGGCCGTGAGCGTGTCCTCCAGGTGCAGCTCGGCGCTGTCCTCGGCGCCGACCGCGGCGGCCAGGCCACCCTGCGCCCAGTAGCTCGAGGTCTCGGCCAGCTCGGTGGCGGAGACCAAGGTCACGTGGGCGCCCTCACGAGCAGCGCGCAGGGCGGTGTAGAGGCCGGCTGCACCGGCACCGACGATGACCAGCTGCCGCTGGTCACGGCCGGACAGAGGGGGCATGGCCGGGTACGGTACCGGGCCATGCCCTCCCCGCCCGTGTTCCTTTCCCACCCGTCCTCGCTGACTCATGACACCGGGAATCACCCCGAGCGGATCATGCGGATCGAGGCCGTCAACGCGGCCCTGCAGGCGCGCGACTGGCTCGGTTATGAGCGGGTCGCCTCACCGGCCGTGGAGCGAAGCGTGCTCGAGCGCGTGCATACGGCGGGGCACATCGACCGGATCGCCGCGGCCTCGAGTGGGGGTGGCGCCCTGCTCGATCCGGACACGATCGTCAGCGCCGGCTCCTACCTGGCCGCCCAGCACGCCGCCGGGGGAGCGGTCGATCTCGTGCGGCGGCTGATCGACGGCGGCGCCGGCCAGGTCGGCTTCAGCGCGCACCGGCCGCCTGGCCATCACGCCCTCCAGGAGCAGGCCATGGGGTTCTGCCTGTTCAACAACATCGCGGTGGCGGCCGCTCACGCGATCGCCGAGCTGGAGGTCCAACGGGTACTGATCCTGGACTGGGATGTCCACCATGGCAACGGCACCAACGACATCTTCTGGACCTCGGATGAGGTGTTGTTCACCTCGATTCACCAGCTGCCGTTGTACCCCGGCAGCGGGCACGCGTCCGAGCTGGGACAGGGCGCCGGCCGGGGCTACACGGTCAACCTACCCGTGCCCCCGGGCTCCGGTGACGCGGCCTTTGTCTCGCTCGTGCGCGACGTCGTGCTCCCGCTCGCCCGCAGCTACCAGCCGCAGCTGGTGCTCGTGTCGGCCGGCTACGACGCGCACGAAGACGATCCGCTGGCCGACTGCCGCGTCAGCGACTCGGGCTTCGTGGCCATGACACGGCTCGTCCGCGACCTCGGCGCTGAGCTGGGCGCCCCGGTCGGCTGCGTGCTGGAGGGGGGCTACGATGTCGCCGCGCTGGCCCGCTGCGTCAGCCTCACCATGGAGGCGCTGGCGGCCGGGGGCGCGTCGGCGGCAGCCGGGCAGGAAACGAAGGAGATTCCCGTCCACCCACTGGCTAACGGGGCGCTCGAGCGGCTGGCGCCGCTGTGGCCCGATCTGGCGCCCTGACTCGGGGCCGCCAACCTCTAACCTGGCGGCTGTGAGCTCCCGCAGCTATGAACGCGCCGCCGATCAGATGCGCCCGATTGCCATCGAGCCCGGCTTCGTGCGCACGGCCACCGGTTCAGCGCTGATCTCGGTGGGGGAGACCCGCGTGATCTGCACCGCCTCCGTCCAGGAGAGCGTGCCGCGCTGGATGGTGGGCCGTGGGCGGGGCTGGGTCACCGCCGAGTACGGCATGCTCCCCGCCTCGACCGGAGCCCGCAAGCCGCGCGACATCTCCCAGGGCAGGGCCGATGGCCGTTCGGTGGAGATCCAACGCCTGATCGGCCGCTCGCTGCGCGGCGTCGTGGACTTCGAGGCACTGGGCGAGCGCACCGTCTACATCGACTGCGATGTCCTGCAGGCCGACGGCGGGACCCGCTGCGCGTCGATCACCGGCGGCATGGTCGCGCTCGAGTTGGCGGTCGCCAAGCTGCGGCAGGAGGGCCGGATCGAGCGCCCGGCCCTGACCGGCAGCGTCGCCGCCGTGTCGGCCGGCGTCGTGGACGGTGTGCCGCTGCTCGACCTGGACTATCCGGAGGACGCCCGGGCCGAGGTGGACGCCAACGTGGTGATGACCGGGGACGGAGGGCTCGTTGAGGTGCAGGCGACGGCCGAACGCACGCCGCTCTCCCGCGCGCATCTGGACGACCTGCTGCGTCTGGCCGAGGCCGGCATCAGGCGCCTGCGCACCGCTCAACAATCCGCGATCACACCGACGCTGGTCACACCGACCAGCTAGGCGTGGGTGGCTGCCGCCGTGCTGGAGCTGGTCTTGGCCACCCGAAACGCGCACAAGGTGACCGAGGTCAGCCGCATGCTCGCGCCCTTTGGCCTGACGGTCGTCGGGCTTCCGGACGCGTTGGTGCTGCCGCCGGAGGACGGGGACACCTACGCCGCCAACGCCCTGGTCAAGGCTCGGACGGCGTCCGCGGCGCTGAACCGTGCCGTGATCGCCGACGACTCCGGGATCCAGGCGGCCGCGCTGGGCGGTCGTCCGGGGATCCGCTCAGCCCGCTACGCGGGCGAGCACGCCACCGACGAGGAGAACGTGGGCAAGCTGACTGCGGAGGTCCCAGCGGGCGGCGAGCTGCGCTACGTCTGCGCCCTGGCCTTCGTCGAGGGGCTCTCGGAGCGGGTCTTCCTCGGCGAGTGCACCGGCCGGATGGCCGCTGCGCCCCGCGGCCAGAACGGCTTCGGATATGACCCGATCTTCGTCCCGGAGGGCTGTCCCGACCGGACGATGGCCGAGTTGGACGACACGGAGAAGGACGCCATCAGCCACCGCGGCAACGCCGTCCGGGACCTAGCCCGGTGGCTGCTGAGTGGCCGGAGCGAGAGCCTCAGAACAGGTTGATCGCCGCCGAGAGCGCCACGGCAAACGCCACGGCGGCATAGCCGCGGTCGCCGCGAACCAGCACCACGGCGGCGGCGATCAGGCAGACGAAGGTGGTCAGGAGCCAGGCCAGGCGACCAAGTCGCATGCCCCCAGAATGCCATCTCGGGCGGTCTGCAACGAGCCAAACTGCGGAAAGTCGGGCCCATCGGCGGGGTAAACACCCCCGGACCGTCCGCAAACCGTGTTAGCTTCGGCGTTTCCTACCCACCTCGAAGGAGGAGTGAAGTGACGAAAGCCGAGTTCATCGACCAGGTCGCAGACCGCGCCGGGCTGAGCAAGAAGGACGCCTCCGAGGCGGTCGATGCGGTCCTGGAGACGATCGAGGACGCCCTCAAGCGCGGCAGCGACGTGGTGTTCTCCGGGTTTGGCAAGTTCACCGTTTCGGCCCGCGCCGCGCGGGAAGGCCGCAACCCCGCCACCGGCGAGAAGATCAAGATCGCCGCAACCAAGGTGCCGAAGTTCAGCGCTGGAGCCGCTCTCAAGAAGGCGGTCAATTAACGTCAGCCGCATAACGGCGACGTTTTCGCATGTGACGACCGCGGAGGTAAGCGCGGAGAGCTTTGGGGACCGCTTGGCCGAGCGCGTCGTGCGCCGACAGTCGCAGCTCGTGCTCGGCCTGGATCCGGACCCCTCGCTTCTGTGGTCACATGCGCTCGAACTTGTGGGTGGGGTGGACGACACGTCCGCTCCACCCGCCGTCCGGGCCGCGCGCGCCGTGACCGCCCATTGCCGGTTGGTGATCGAGGCGGTCGCGGAGCAGTGCGTTGCCGTAAAGCCACAGGTCGCCTGTTTCGAGCGGCTGGGTGCCGCCGGATGGACGGCGCTCGGAGAGGTCATCACCCATGCCCGCGACGCCGGGCTGCTGGTGATCGGGGACGCCAAGCGCGGTGACATCGACGTCTCGGCACGCGCCTACGCCCAGGCCTTCCTGGGTGAGACGCCCAGCCCGTTCGGGCCGATCCGGGGCCTCGGCGTGGACGCGATGACGGTCAGCCCATGGCTGGGCCGAGATTCGCTGGAGCCCTTCATCGAACTCGCGCGCGAGTCGGGCGCGGGGCTGTTCGTCCTGGTCCGGAACTCGAATGCCGGAGCGGTCGAGCTTCAGGATCGTCAGCTGGCCGACGGCGCGGGAAGCGTCAGCGAAGCCGTCGCGCGAACCGTCGCGGCGCTCGGCGCCGAGGCGCAGGGTCCCTCCGGCCTCAGCGACATCGGCGCGGTGGTGGGCGCCACGGCACCTGACCGCCTGGGGCGGCTCCGCGACTTGATGCCGCACGCACCCTTCCTGCTGCCGGGGATCGGGGCCCAGGGCGGGCGCGTCCAGGATCTCAAGCCCGTCTTCACCAGCGGCCCGGCCAGTGGCCTCATCGCCGTCTCCCGCGGCCTGGTCCAGGCCCATCGGATGAGTGGCGGCGATCCGGCCACCGCGGCACGCCGCGAGGCCGCGCGCCTTCGCGAACAGGCCTGGGCGTTGGCGGCCTAGCTCTGACTTCGCCGTCTCCCGTAATACCGTCACGGCAGACATGAGCAAGGCGGCAAGAAGCCTGGCTGTCCTGCTGATGGCCGTCCTGGTCTGCGCCACGTCAGCGGACGCCGCGCAGCGCGACCCGTCCGGGCCGGCCGCCGTCCGGGCTCCGAGCCTGGCCGTCACCGGTGCGAGCCTGCTGGCAGCGGGCTCCAGCGCGCCCCTCTGGAGCCTGCGTGGCGATGCGAAGTTGCCGATCGCCAGCACGACCAAGATGATGACGGCGCTCGTGGTCCTGCAGCACGTCAGCCGATTGGGCGCCGAGTTCCCCCAGACCGATTGGCGCGCCGATCCCAATGACTCCCAGATCGGCCTGATCCCGGGTGAGCGGATGACCGTGCGCGACCTGCTCGTGGCGCTGCTGCTCCCGAGCGCCGACGACGCCGCCGAGGACCTGGCCTACAACGTCGGTGGGGGCTCGGTGGCCCGCTTCGTTCACTGGATGAACGCCGACGCGCTCGCTCTGGGACTGCACCACACGCACTACACGACCGCGATCGGCCTGGATACCCCCGGCAACTACTCGAGCCCCGACGACCTCGTGCGGCTGGCCGACTACCTGATGCGCCACTGGCCGTTCTTCCGCCGGACGGTGGCGCTCCCGTCGGCCACGCTGACCAGTGGCCGCTATGTCCGCCACATCGTCAACACCGACGACCTGGTGGGGAAGCTTGGCTGGATCGACGGCGTGAAGACCGGTCACACCGCCGCGGCGGGCTATGTGCTGGTCTCCGAGGGGCATCGCCACGGCTTGACGCTGATCGCCTCGGTGCTGGGGACGCCGAGCGAGTCGGCGCGCGACACCAGCGCACTGGCCCTGCTCGACTGGGGCTTTTCCGAGTTCAGGCCGGTGGCGCCGGTCCGCCGCGGCGAGCGTTTCGCCCGGCCCAGGGTGCCGGACGAGCGGGCGCCGGCGCTGATCGTCGCCGCCCGGGGTTACCGAACCGTCGTGGCCCGTGGCGCCAGGGTCCGGCTCGAGGTCCGGCTTCGCCGGTTGGTCCCACCGATGGCCAGGGGAGCCGTGGTCGGTGAGCTCAGCGTCAACGTCGCGGGACGACGTTGGGCGGGAATCCCTTTGATCCTCGCGCGACGGTTGCCGGCGGTGTCCGAGCTGACCAAACTGGGGCATCTGGTCAGGCGACCGATTACGCTGCTCATGCTTGCGCTGCTGCTCTGCGGTGGCGCGGCGGCCGTCAATATCGGGCGTCGACGTCGACCCCGGATCCTGCTGACAGCACCCGTGGACGAGAGATGATCATCACCGTCACCCTCAACCCAGCGCTGGACCGAACGCTCGAGGTCCCCAGTTTCACGCCCGGGCGCCGGCACCGCAGCCTGGACCAGCGAACGACTCCCGGTGGCAAGGGAGTCAATGTCGCTCGGGCGTTGAAGCTGCTGGGTCAACCCGTGATCGCCACGGGCATCATCGGTGGCGCCACCGGCACGCGCATCATCGAGGCGCTCGGCGATGAGTCGATTCTCAGCGCCTTTGTCCGCATCCGCGAGGACTCGCGAACCAACATGGCGGTGCTCGACCCGACCACGGGGATTCACACCGAGATCAACGAACGCGGGCCGTCGGTCACCGAGCATGAGCTCGAGCTGCTCGAGCAGAAGCTGCTCTACCTGGCCCGTGGCGCGAGCATCTGCGTGTTCGCCGGAAGCCTGCCGCGCGGCCTGGAGCCCGGAACCTACGCCAAGCTGATCCGCTCGGTGCGCAAGCTCGGCGTGCTCACGGTGGTCGACACGGACGGCGAGCCTCTGAAGCTGGCCGTGCGGGCCGAGGCCGACGTCGTCTCGCCCAACGAGCTCGAGGCCGAGGAGCTCGCCGGTCATGAGTTCGGCGGGATCGATGACCGGGCCCGGGCGGTGGTCGAGATCACCCGTCAGGGGCCGGCCGAGGCGATCATGACCGTCCCCGACGGCTGTTACGCCTACGTGCGCGAGGAGGCCGGTCAGATGCTGTACCGCGTCACGATCGAGCCGCTGGACGCGCCGTCGCCGATCGGCTCGGGCGACGCCTTCCTGGCCGGCTATGTCGCCGCTCGGTATCAGGGCAAGTCACCGGTGGAGTGTCTGTGCTTCGGCGTCGCCTGCGGCGCCGAGTCGACCCAGCACGTCGGTGCCGGCATCCTCGACCCGGCGACGGTCGAGCGGCTTCTGGAGGGCGTCATCGCGGAGCAGGTCAAGCTCCCGGTGAACGTCTCCTGAGCGCCCTGCATCGCCATTGCTAAGGTGGATTCCCAGCCGATGGTTGCCGCCCCGGCGGACCTGTTCCTCGTGAAAAAGTGGGGTTCTCCTTGTCATCTGTTCGACCACGTACGATGCGCTGATGGAAGTAGAAATTGGCCGTGGAAAGAAGGCCCGCCGGGGCTATGGGTTCGACGACGTGGCCATCGTCCCGTCCCGGCGCACGCGCGACCCCGATGACGTGGACATCAGCTGGACGCTGGGCCCCTACCGCTTCGAGCTGCCGCTCCTGGCCGCTGCGCTGGACGGTGTGGTATCGCCGAACACGGCCGGAATTCTGGGCAAGCTCGGCGGCCTCGCCGTGCTCAACCTCGAGGGCATCCAGTGCCGCTATGAGGACGCCGACGAGCAGCTCGCCCGCATCGCGACGTTCTCCAAGGACATCGCCACGCGGGAGCTCCAGGACATCTACCGGGAGCCGGTGAAGCCCGAGCTGATCGCCCAGCGGATCAAGGAGATCAAGTCGCACGGCGTGGTCGCCGCGGCGTCGCTCACCCCGCAGCAGGTCCGCAAGTACTACGAGGTCGCGCTCGACGCCGGCCTCGACGTCCTGGTCATTCAGGGCACCGTGGTCTCCGCCGAGCACGTTTCCAAGGACACGAGCCGCCCGCCCCTGAATCTCAAGGAGTTCATCCGCGAGCTGTCCCCGATCCCGGTGATCGTCGGCGGCTGCGCCTCGTACCACACGGGCCTGCACCTGATGCGCACCGGCGCCGCCGGCGTGCTCGTGGGCGTCGGCCCGGGCGCGATCTGCACCACCCGCGGCGTGCTCGGCCTCGGTGTGCCGCAGGCCACGGCGATCGCCGACGTGGCGGCGGCCCGCTCCCAGCACATGCTCGAGACCGGCGACTTCGTGCGCGTGATCGCCGATGGCGGGATGCGCAACGGCGGCGATATCGCCAAGGCGATCGCCTGCGGCGCAGACGCCGTGATGCTCGGATCGGCCCTGGCCCGGGCCGAGGAATCCCCGGGACACGGCTTCAACTGGGGCATGGCCACGTTCCACCCGACCCTGCCGCGCGGCACCCGCGTGGCGACCAAGCAGAACGGCACGCTCGAGGAGATCGTCCGGGGTCCGGCCCGCGAAAACGACGGCACCTTCAACCTGATGGGCGCGCTGCGCACCTCGATGGCCACCTGCGGCTACCAGGACATCTCGGAGTTCAACCGAGCCGAGCTGATGGTCGCGCCGTCCCTGCAAACGGAGGGGAAGCACCTTCAGCGCGAGCAGGCCGTGGGCATGGGGGCCTCTGGCAAGGCCACCGTCGGTGTCGCTGACTGAGCCGCAGGGTTCGCCCGTCGCCACTGGTCCGCTGACCAGTGGCGACGCTGTGACCGTGGAGCGGGCGCCGCTCGAGGATCTGGCCACGCAGGAGGTCGTGGTCCTCGACTACGGCGGCCAGTACAGCCAGCTGATCGCCCGACGCGTGCGTGAATGCGGCGTGTTCTCCACGCTGCTCCCGCACCACGTGGGGCCGGCGGAGGTCGCCCGGCGCAAGCCGATAGGTCTGATCCTGTCCGGCGGACCCGCCTCGGTCTATGCCGACGGTGCACCGCGGCTCGACCCCGGGCTGCTCGACCTGGGCATCCCGGTGCTCGGCATCTGTTACGGCATGCAGCTGATCGCCCGGGAGCTCGGCGGCAACGTCGAGGGCGCCGAGGTCGGTGAGTACGGCCGTTCGCAGCTGACCGTGCACACTCACGGCCGTCTGCTGGCCGAGACGCCGCACGAGCAGGCCTGTTGGATGTCACATCGCGACACCGTGTTCGCGCCGCCGCCCGGCTTTGCTGCGCTGGCCTCATCCACCGCCTCGCCGGTGGCCGCGATCGAGTCGGATGAGCGCGACATCTATGGGATCCAGTTTCACCCGGAGGTCGTGCACACGCCCTACGGCCAGCAGGTGTTGCGCAATTTCCTCATCGACATCTGCGCGGCCGACGGCGGCTGGAGCGCGCGCTCGGTGATCGAGGAGCAGATCGAGCGTATCCGTGAGCAGGTGGGCGACGGACACGCCCTGTGCGCGCTGTCTGGAGGCGTCGACTCGAGCGTCGCTGCGTTGCTCGTCCACCGGGCGATCGGCGACCGGCTGACCTGTGTGTTCGTCGACCACGGCCTCATGCGCAAGAACGAGGGCGAGCAGGTGGTCGCCGCCTTCCGCGACCACTTCCGTGTGCCGCTGATCGCGGTCGATGCCGAGGAGAGGTACCTGGCGAAGCTGGCCGGGGTCACCGACCCCGAGCAGAAGCGCAAGGTCATCGGCAACGAGTTCATCCGCATCTTCGAGGAGGAAGCCGAAAAGCTCGACGGAATCCGCTTCCTGGTCCAGGGCACGCTGTACTCGGACGTGATCGAGTCCGGGGGCGGCACGGGTACGGCGACGATCAAGTCCCACCACAACGTGGGCGGGCTGCCCGACGATCTCGAGTTCGAGCTCGTCGAGCCCCTGCGCACCCTGTTCAAGGATGAGGTGCGGGCGGTCGGAGCCGAGCTGGGGATGCCTGAGCGCCTGGTCTGGCGCCAGCCGTTTCCGGGCCCCGGTCTCGCCATCCGCGTCGTCGGCGGTGATGTCACCCGGGAGAAGCTGGACGTGCTGCGCGAGGCCGACGCGATCCTCCAGGACGAGATTCGCAAAGCCGGGCTGTACCGCGAGCTGTGGCAGTCCTTCTGCGTTCTGCCCGATGTGCGAGCGGTCGGCGTGCAGGGTGATGAGCGCACCTACGGCAACGTGATCGCGATCCGGGCGGTCACCTCCGACGACGCGATGACCGCCGACTGGGCGAGGCTTCCCTACGACCTGCTGGAGCAGATCGCTAGTAGGATGATCAACGAGATCCGGCCTGTCGGCCGAGTGGTGCTGGACATCACGTCGAAGCCACCCGGCACGATCGAGTGGGAGTAGCCACCGGCGTCGGACGCGTCAGCGACTCGGCCAGGGATCGTCTACCATGATCAATCCCGCGCACCCGCGCGGCGTAAGAGCGTGCCATGAAGACATACGTAGCCAAACCATCTGATCGCGAGCGCAACTGGCTCATCGTCGACGCCACCGGGCTGACGCTCGGTCGTCTGGCGACCCAGATCGCCGACGCGTTGCGCGGCAAGCGCAAGCCGACCTACACCCCGCACATCGACACGGGGGACTTCGTCGTGGTCGTCAACGCCGAGAAGATCTCGGTCACGGGCAACAAGCTCGCCAACAAGCTGTACTACCGGCACTCCGGTTACCCCGGCGGCCTCAAGTCGCGCACCCTCACGGAGATGCTCGACCGGCGTCCGGAAGAGGTCATCCGCATCGCGGTCAAGGGGATGCTTCCCCGCAATCGCCTTGCCCGTAAGCAGCTCACCAAACTTAAGGTCTATGCAGGGCCCGATCATCCGCACGCCGCCCAGCAGCCGCAACCGATGGAGATCGAGTCGTGACCGACGAACCGAACGAGAACGAAGAGCCCCGCGAGGACGTCACTCCGGAGATTCCCGCGGCGCCCGAGGAGGTTCGCGAGACCGGCCACGCCGAGGTGGCTGAGGGCACCTCCGGGGACGCCGACGACGAGCCCGCGGCCGTAGAGCCTGTGGCGGCGCAAGCCGAGCCGGTCGCTCCGGCCCCGGCCGAAGCCGTCGAGACCGACGTCGACTACATCGATGAGGCGGCGGAGCCGCGGCAGAAGCCGGCGATACCCGGTGCTGACCTGATTCCGGACATAGTCGCGGAGGGCGCCGAGTTCCTCGACGCCGAGGCACGCGCCGCTGCGGAGGCCGAGGCTGAGGAAGCCGCGGCCCGCGCCGCCGAGCAGGACAGCGACGAGGCTTCGGCTCAGCCGATCGCCGAGGTCGCCATCGACCTGGCCGCCGGGGCCCGCTACACCGCCACCGGCAAACGCAAAACCGGCGTCGCCCGCGTGATCCTGAAGCCGGGTTCCGGCACGTACACGATCAACGGCAAGACGCTCGAGGAGTTCTTCCCGCGCGAGACCCTGCGACGGATCATCCGACAGCCGCTCGAGGCGGTCGGCTATGAGGCGCGGATGGACGTGGTCGCGCGCATGCACGGCGGGGGCGTATCCGCTCAGGCCGGGGCGCTGCGACACGGCATCTCGAAGGCCCTGCTGGAAGCCGACCCGAACCTGCGCGGCGAGCTCAAGCGCCGGGGCTTCCTGACGCGTGATGCACGCGTGAAGGAACGCAAGAAGGCCGGCCTCAAGAAGGCCCGTAAGCGGCCACAGTTCTCCAAGCGCTAGTCGCCTCGCGTCACACCGCTCTCGAGCGACCTGCATCGATATGTCGCGCCACCTGTTCGGCACCGATGGCGTGCGTGGACGCGCCGGAGACTTTCTCAGCGCCGAGCTGGCGGTCACGCTGTCCCGCGCGACCGTCGAGCTCTGCGCTGAGCCCCATCCCCAGGTTCTGATAGTTCGCGACACGCGTGAATCGGGCGACATGCTCGAGGCGGCCATCGCGGCCGGTGTCACCGCAGCCGGGGGGGACGTGCTGCTCGGTGGGGTGCTGCCGACGCCGGCCGCGCCGCTGCTCGTCCGAAGCCACGGCTTGCACCTGGCCGCGGTCATCTCGGCCTCGCACAATCCCTATGAGGACAATGGGATCAAGTTCTTCGCCGCCGACGGGTTCAAGCTCTCGGACCAGACCGAGGTGGCCATCGAGGCGCAGATGCACCAGGTCGGACGCCATCAGCAGCGGATCGGTCGCGTGCGCGAGCTACCCGGGGCTCAGGAGGACTACCTGCGCGAACTGCACACGCGCTTCGCCGAGCTCGACCTGAGCGGTCGCCGGGTGCTGCTGGATTGCGCCAACGGCGCCACATACCGCGTCGCGCCGGAGATCTTTCGCCGGCTCGGAGCCGAGGTCGACGTGATCGCCGACACACCCGACGGCCGCAACATCAACGCCGGTGTGGGCTCGACGCACCTCGAGCATCTGGCTGAGCGCATGTCCAACGGCGACTACAGCGTGGGCTTCGCCTTCGACGGCGACGGTGACCGCGTGCTCGCGGTTGACCGCAACGGTCGCACGATCGATGGGGACGAGCTGATCGCGATCGCCGCCGTGCACTACCAGCAGGCCGGGCGACTGGACGGTGGCGGCGTGGCTGTCACCGTGATGACCAACTACGGGTTCCAGACGGCCATGTCGCAGGCCGGTATCGAGGTGGCCATTACCGCGGTCGGCGACCGCTATGTCAACGAGGAGCTGCGCCGGCGCGGCTGGCGGCTCGGCGGCGAGCAGTCTGGCCACATCATCGACCTCGGATTCGGTCCATCGGGCGACGGGATCGCCAGTGCGCTGATCACCCTCGAGGCGCTGGGGGGCGCCGATCCGTGCGAGCTCACCGTGATGCGGAAGCTCCCGCAGCGTCTGGTCAATCTCCGCGCCCCGAGCCGCGCTGCGCTGGTCACGGCGATGGAGGCCGGCCCGGTCCAGGAGGCGATCGGCCGCGCCAGCGAGTCACTCACCGGTCGCGGACGCGTGCTCGTGAGGGCATCGGGTACGGAGCCGCTGATCCGCGTCATGGTCGAGGCACCGAGTGACGAGGAGACAGAGGCCGTCTGCGCCAATCTGTGCCACGTGGTGAAAGCAGCCCTTGGGTAGCGCGGCCGCCGCGTGGCGGCCAGGCCGGTAAGTAGACTCGACCGCGTCTATGTGTGGAATCGTCGGTTACGTGGGACCTCGGGAAGTGCGCTCCGTGCTCTTCGACGGACTCAAGAAGCTCGAGTACCGCGGGTACGACAGCGCGGGGATCTCGATTCTGGACGGCGACCGGATCGACCTGGTGCGCGCCGTGGGCAACCTCAGCCAGCTGCGGGCGACCCTCGACGAGCGAGAGGCTCAGGCGCCGGCCGACGCCGGCCTCGCCCTCGCCGTCGCCGCACCGGAGCGCCCGGGCACCGGGATCGGTCATACGCGTTGGGCCACGCACGGCCGCGTCACCGAGGAGAACGCCCACCCGCACTACAACACCAACAGCCGCATTCACATCGCCGTCAACGGGATCGTCGAGAACTACATTGCGCTGCGCGAACGGCTGCTCGACTACGGGTCGGTGTTCACCTCGGAGACCGACGCCGAGGTGATCGCTCACCTGATCTCCCAGCACTACGACGGGGATCTGACTCAGGCCGTGCGCCGGGCCTACCGAGAGCTGCAGGGTCACTATGCCTTCGTCGCGATGAGCGCCGACGAGCCCGGCGTGCTGGTCGGGGCGCGCAAGGAGTGCCCGCTGGTGGTCGGCCGCGGTGACGGCGAGCAGTTCATCGGGTCGGCCGTGCCGGCCTTCCTCAGCGCGACCAACCACGTCCAGTACATGAACGACGATGAGATCGTGGTGCTCCGGCCGGATGGCGTCGAGTTCAGCACGATCGATGGGACCCCGCTCCAGCGCGAGGTGCACGAGGTCGACTGGGACGCGGACACCGCCGAGAAGGGCGGATATGAGACGTTCATGCTCAAGGAGATCCACGAGCAGGCTGACGCTGTAGCCGACACCATCGGCGAGCGCGCGGCTGACGATCACACCATCGACCTGGGCGATCTCGACGGTATCGACGACGCCCTTCTGAGGCGCATCGAGCGGATCGTGATCGTGGCCTGCGGCACGTCCTACCACGCCGGTCAGGCCGGGCGCTACGCGATCGAGGCCTGGGCGCGGGTGCCGGTGGATGTCGAGATCGCCTCCGAGTACCGCTATCGCAACCCGGTGATCAGCTCCCGCGACCTGGTCATCGGGGTTTCCCAGTCAGGTGAGACGGCGGACACGCTGGCGGCGATGCGTACCGCCTCGCGCGGCGGGGCCAAGGTCCTGGCCCTGTGCAATGTGATGGGCTCGCAGATGACCCGCGAGGCTGACGGGGTGCTCTACACCCGGGCCGGGATCGAGATCGGTGTCGCCGCCACCAAGACGTTCGTGACCCAGGTCGTCGCCTTTCATCTGCTGGCGCTGCGGCTGGGCGAGCTGAGGGGGACGCTCGAGGGAGATTCGCTCACCCAGCTGATCCGGGAGGTCAAGCAGCTCCCGCACCTGATCAACGCCACACTCGAGCGCGGGACCGAGGACCTCGAGCGCATCGCCGCCGAGGTCAGCGGGCGCCAATTCTTCATGTATCTGGGCCGCAACGTGGGCCTGCCCATCGCCCTGGAGGGGGCGCTCAAGCTCAAGGAGATCTCCTATGTGGCCACCGACGCCTACGCGGCCGGGGAGATGAAGCACGGACCGATCGCCCTGCTGGACGAGTCCACGCCGGTGGTGGCCGTCGCCACCGAGTCGCCGGTGCTCGAGAAGCTCATCTCCAACCTACAGGAGGTCAGGGCTCGTGGTGCCCGCGTGATCGGGATCGCCACCGAAGGCGATGCCGACATCGCCGCTCACTGCGACGAGCTGATCCGGGTCCCGCGGACGCACTGGATGCTCGGCCCACTGCTCGCGGTGATCCCGCTGCAACTGCTGGCCTACTTCATCGCCACACACCGCGGGCTGAACGTCGACCAGCCGCGCAATCTCGCCAAGACCGTGACCGTCGAGTAGGGCCGTCCGTCGCCGATGGATCTGCCGGCCTGGCTGACACCGCTGCCCGACGCCGCCCAGCAGCGGGAGCTGGATGCCTGGGCCATCGAGCAGCACGGGATTGCGGGGGAGACCCTGATGGAGCGGGCGGGCAGCGCGCTGGCCCGAGTGTGCGCCGATCTCGTCCCCGACGGGCCGATCGTGATCGTCTGTGGTCGGGGAAACAACGGAGGCGATGGTCACGTGGCCGCGCGCGTCCTGGGGCAGCTCGGACGAGAGGTGACCGTGGTGGACGTGGGCGCGGACGACGCCCCGGCGGTGGCAACCGCGCTCGACGGCGCGGCGGGAGTCGTCGATGCTCTGCTCGGTACGGGGTTCTCCGGAACTCCGCGGGAGCCGATCAGTGGCGCGATCGCCGCGATCAACGCCGCCCGCGCCGCCGCTGCGCAGCTGCGGGTGATCGCCTGCGACATGCCCAGCGGTGTCGATGGCTCCACCGGTGAGATAAGCGGTGCGGCGGTGCGGGCCGACGCGACGGTGACCTTTCATGCGGCCAAGCCGGGGCTCTGTATCGCTCCGGGTAAGCAGTGCAGCGGTCAGGTGCACGTCGTCGACATCGGGATTCCAGCCACCGGAGGACCCGTCAATCCGGCCATCGGGCTGATCAGCCAGCGTGTCGGCGAAGAGATTCCGCGCCGTGAGGCGAGCTCGACCAAGTTCAGCGCCGGAAGTGTGCTGGTCGTGGGCGGCTCACGGGGCCTCAGCGGCGCTCCGGTGCTCGCCGCGCTGGCGGCGGCGCGGGCCGGGGCGGGCTACGTGACCGTGGCGACGCCGGCGTCGATCGCCCCGACGATCGCGGCGAAGCTGCTCGAGGTGATGACGGTTGAGCTGCCCGACGACCCGGAGACGGGGCCTAAGCGCGGCAGCTCGCGCATGGCGGTGGAGCGCGCCGGCCGGACGCAGGCGATGGTCCTGGGCCCGGGGCTGGGTCGACTGTCGGCGGCGCAGAAGTTCGCGCGCGATGTGGCCACCCACGCAAATGTCCCGCTGGTGCTCGATGCCGACGGACTCAATGCCCACGCCGAGGAGGGCGGGCTGGAACAGCTTGCCCGGCGCAGCGCACCGACGGTGCTCACACCGCATGCCGGTGAGCTCGGGCGGCTGCTGGGTCTCCCGAGCGCCGAGATCGAAGCGCATCGACTCGAGCACGTGCGCTCGGCGGCCGCCCGCGCGCAGGCGATAGTGGTGCTCAAGGGCGATGACACGCTGGTGGCTGAGCCCGAGGGGCGGGTGGCGATCAGCCCGGGCGGTGCGCCCGCGCTGGCCACGGCGGGTACCGGGGACGTCCTCGCGGGCGTGACGGCGGCGTTCCTGTCCAAGGGGGTCGAGCCGTTCACCGCAGTCTGCGCCGCGGTTTCCACGCATCTTGCGGCCGGGATCATCGCCGCCGAGCAGATCGGCGCCGAGGGCGTCATGGCCGGCGACGTGATCGCCGCCTTGCCCCGAGCCCGAGAGCGGCGGCCCGGTCCGGCCGACGAGGCACCGTGAGATGACGCTCCGGGCTGTCGCCGAGGTCAACCTCGCCGCGATCGAGCGTAACGCCGCGCGGCTCTGTCAGCGCATCGGCTCGCACGTCAGCCTGTGCGCCGTGGTGAAGGCCGACGGCTACGGGCACGGCGCCATTCCCGCGGCAGAGGCGGCGTTGGCCGGCGGCGCCGAGAGTCTTGCCGTGGCCACCGCGCAGGAGGCCGCGGAGCTGCGCCGTGGCGGGACGACGGCCCCGATTCTTATCCTCGGGGCGATCAGCGCCGAGGAGCTTTCGAGCGCCGTCGCGGCTGGGGCGGAGCTGGCCGTCTGGGATCGCGGCTTCCTCGAGCAGTTGCGCCGCCACGCGGCACAGGCCCAGGAGTCGATCGGCGTGCACGTCAAGCTCGACACCGGTCTGGGCCGGCTCGGTACGCGCGACGTCGAGGAGGCCCTCGAGCTGGTCAGACAGGTGGTGTCTTCACCGGAGCTCAGGCTGGCCGGCGTGATGACGCACTTTGCCACCGCCGACGGTGATCTCGAGTTCGTGCATGAGCAGCTTGAGTTGTTCAAGCCGTTCGAGGCCGAGGCCCGTGCGCTGGCCACCACCGACATCACGGTCCATGCCGCCAACAGCGCGGCGATCCTGCGCGTGCCCGGCAGTCACTTCGACATGGTGCGGGCCGGGATCGCGCTTTACGGAGCTGACCCGATGAACCACGATCCCGCTGACCACGGGCTCGAGCCCGCGCTGGCGCTGCGCAGCTACGTCGCCGCCCTGAAGCCGATCGCGGCGGGACAGAGCACTGGCTACGGTCGCCGGTTCGTGGCCGCCCACGACGGCGTCGTCGCCACCTTGCCGATCGGCTACGGGGACGGGTTTGTCCGTGCCCTGGCCAACAACTGCGATGTGCTGATCGGCGGCCGCCGCTACCCGGTTTGCGGGATGGTGAGCATGGACAACATCACCGTCGATGTCGGGGTGACCCCGGCGGTCAGTCTGGGCGAGGCCGCCACCCTGATCGGGACCGACGGCGAGTTGCGCCAGACGGCCGAGGACCTCGCCCGCCGGGTCGGCACGATCAGCTATGAGGTTCTCTGCTGGGTCTCGCGGCGTGTGCCGCGCGTGTATCACCACGACGGAGACCCACGGTGAATGAGGTCGGGACCAGCGATCGCGGCCCGCTGGCCGCGATCGCCGAGATCGCGCCCCGGCACGGGCGGGCGTGGCTGGTCGGCGGCGCGGTGCGTGACGCGTTGCTGGGCCGGGCGACGCCCGACTTCGATCTGGCCGTGGACGGAGACGTGCGCGCTCTGGCCCGGGAATTCGCTCGCCGGGCCGGTGGGCACGCGTTCCAGCTCTCCGATGAGTTCGGCGCCTGGCGGGTCCGCTCCCATGACCAGGCTTGGCAGGTCGACCTCACCCCGCTGATGGGCGAGACGCTGGAGCAGGATCTCCGTCGGCGCGACCTGACCATCAACGCGATCGCCCGCGACCTGCTTCCGGGCCACGACGCTCTGATCGATCCGTGCGGCGGCGTCGCCGATCTCCAGGCTCGGCGGTTGCGCAGCGTCGGGTCTGAATCCTTCCGCCGTGACCCGCTGCGGGTGTGGCGACTGGCCCGCATGGCCACCGAACTCGACTTCACCCCGGAGCCGGAGACTCGGCGGCTGGCCGCCGAATCCGCTGCGGATCTGTCCACGGTGGCGGCCGAGCGGGTGTTCGCCGAGCTGCGGCTGACGATCTCCAGCGATCGTGCGGTGGCCGGCCTGGAGCTGGCCCGCAGCATCGGCGCCACCGCAGCGGTGCTACCCGAGCTCGATGCGCTGCGCGGGCTCGAGCAGAGCGACTATCACCACCTCGACGTCTACGAGCACACGCTGGCGACCCTGCAGTCGACGATCGACCTGGTCAGCGAGCCCGCCGCGACCTTCGGCGCCTTGGCACCGATGTTGGGCAGCCTGTTCGCAGAACCCCTGGCCAATGAACTGACCCGCGGCCAGGCGCTGCGCTTCGGCGCGCTCATGCATGACATCGCCAAGCCGGTCACCCATGGGCTGAGCTCCGAGGGGCGGCCCACGTTCTTCGCGCACGACGCGCGGGGCGCCGAGATGGCCACCCAGATCTTCACACGGCTGCGCGCCAGCGAGCGTCTGGTCGGCCATGTGGCGGCGCTGACCCGCCACCACCTGCGGCTCGGTTTCCTCGTGCACGAGCAGCCATTGGCCCCCCGGACGATCTACCGCTATCTGGCGGCAGCGGAGCCGGTTGAGGTAGATGTCACCGTGCTCAGCGTCGCCGACCGGCTCGCGACACTCGGTCGCAATGCCGAGCGGGCCGTGACGCTGCATCTGGACTTGGCCCAGTCGATGCTGGCCGACGCGCTGGCCTGGCGCACGCACCGTCCTCGGGCTCCGATCGCCGGGGACGAGCTCGCCCGGGCCCTCGGAATCGACCCCGGGCCCCGCCTGGGGAAGCTGCTGGCCGAGCTCACGGAGGCTGCCTACGCCGGGGAGTTCGATGGTTCCGATCAGCTGCTGACACACGCGCGTGAGTGGCTGGCGCAGGACGCGGCCGCCGCCTCGGCCCGCGGTCACGCCGGCGACCGCTAGTCTGCCCTCCCATGGCCGAGGACTGCATCTTCTGCAAGATCGTGGCGGGAGAGATCCCCGCCTTCGTGGTTGAGCAGGACGAGCAGACGCTCACCTTCATGGACATCTCGCCGGCCACTCGCGGCCACGCGCTGGTGATCCCCAAGCAGCACGCCACGGACCTCTGGCAGATCGCGCCGGGCCCGCTGGCCGCCGTCGCGGCCGCCGCACAGCGCCAAGCCGTGCGGGCGCGCGACCGCCTGGGAGCGGACGGGGTCAACCTGATCAACTCCAGCGGCGCGCCGGCCTGGCAGACCGTCTTTCACTTCCACATGCACGTCATCCCGCGCTACGCCGGCGACCCGCTGAAGCTGCCCTGGACGCCAGAATCGGGCGACATGGACGAGATTGCGGCCGTCGTGCGTGAACTGAGCTGAAAGCTCATCTAAACGTCTGTCGTAGCCGAACCTAAAGCCCTGATACGGTTTCCTTGATTTGCCGGGAGCCAGAGGGGCGCCCGGCGCCTATCGCCAGCAGCGCCGAAGGGGATTCATCACATGGCAACTGGAACCGTCAAGTGGTTCAGCGACGACAAGGGCTTCGGCTTCATCACGCCCGACGACGGAGGCCGCGATCTTTTCGTTCACTACAGCGGTATAGGTGGTGACGGGTACAAGTCGCTGGCCGAGGGCGCAAAGGTCTCCTACGAGGAGGAGGCCGGGCCCAAGGGCCCCAAAGCCGTCAACGTGATCAAGATCTAGCGGCGACCCGGCGTAAGGCTGCATCGCGGGGGGCTCGCGTACGGTTCGCTACGCGAGCCCCCCGCTGCAAGTTTTCCCGCAACTTTCGCTGCGCGACTCGTGTTCAATGGGCGTATGAAGAGAGCTGCTTGGGCCCTGGCGGCCATGTTCACGGCCGCTGGGTTGGTGCCCGCCACCGCCTCCGCCGCCGAGGTGCAGATCGGAGTGACCACCAGTCCGGTTATCTCGCCGACCTGCCCGGCCAATGCCCAGGGCAGTGCGTGCAAGATCCTCCTGACTCAGGTCACGTCGTACGAGACGCTACGCGACGGGGTCGTCAACCCGGATCGGGTCAAGCAGTCGGGTGAGATCGCCTCGTTCACCCTGGGCCTGGCGGGGACCAAACTCATCACGCGGTCGATCATCGCCGCGGAGGACAAGACCTACGGGGGTCCGCCGGAGGCGCAGCTCACGGTTCTGCGGTCGATCGGCACGCCGACCAACCCCGCCTTCCGAGTCGCGGCCGAATCAGCCGTCGTCCAGCTGCGTCCGGAGCTGGGTAAGGTCGCCGAGTTTCCGCTCGTCGCCCCGCTGCCGGTCACGCGGGGAGAGATCCTGGCCCTTACGGTGCCGACCTGGGCGCCCGTGCTGTCCTTCGAGTTGGCCGCCACCAAGTTCGCCTACGTTCAGAGCAAGGCCAAGCTGAGCTCGACCAAGGGTACGACTACGTGCGACACCACAGGCGGAGTGAACCTGGCTCAGATCGTGGTCGGAGAGCTCTCCAGCTATGGCTGCAGTTATCCCGGCACCCGCATCGAATATTCGGCGCTCGAGATCACCACGCCGGGCGGCTACATCAGCTCGGTTCGACGGCCCCGGAATGCCCCGCACCGGGCCGCCCAACGCCGGACCGCTAAGCGCTAGCGGCGACTGCGTCGGGCGCCGGCGCCGGAGTATCGCGCAGGTACCACTCAGCGTCGAGCGCTGCCTGGCAGCCTGAGCCCGCGGCGGTGATGGCCTGACGGTAGGCGTGGTCGACGAGGTCGCCGGCCGCGAATACCCCCGCCAGGTTGGTCCGCGTCGAGCGACCCTGCGTGGCCACATAGCCGTTGGGGTCGAGGTCCACCTGGCCGGAGACAAGGTGGGACTGAGGCTCGTGACCGACGGCGATGAAGGCGCCGGCGATCTCGATCTCATGCGTGGAGCCGTCGACGGTGTTCAGCAGCCGGGCTGACCCGAGCGCGCCGGTTTCCCCGGCCACGAACTCGTCCACTGCGTACGGGGTCAGGAATTCGATGTTGCCCACCTGGCGTGCGCGCTCGAGCATGATGCTCGAGGCGCGGAATTCGTCGCGGCGGTGGACGACTGCCACCTTGGAGGCGAACTTGGCCAGGAACATCGCCTCCTCCATCGCCGAGTCGCCACCGCCGACGATCACCGTCGGCACATCCCGGAAGAAAGCTGCATCACAGGTCGCGCAGTAGCTGACGCCGCGCCCGGAGAGCAGCTCCTCACCGGGGACGCCGAGCTTGCGGTGCTGAGCGCCCATGGCCAGGATGACGCTGCGCGTCAGATGCATCTCGTCGCCGACGAATACCTTGTGCAGCCCCCCGTCCGGGGAGAGCTCAACCGAGGTCACCTCGTCGGTCTCCAGGCGCGCGCCGAATCGCTCGGCCTGATCGCGCATCTGCTGCATCAACTCGGGTCCCATGATCCCCTGGGGGAACCCGGGAAAGTTCTCCACGTCGGTGGTCTGCTGGAGCAGGCCGCCCCAGGCAAAGCCCTCGACCACCAGAGGGTTGAGGTTGGCGCGCGCCGTGTACAACGCGGCCGTGTACCCGGCGGGGCCACTGCCGACGATGACGACGTTCTGGTAAGCGGTATCGGTCACTTCACTAAGTATAGGTTCGAGAATCCGATGAAGCCTCAGCCCGTCGCCGCGGACCGGGCCACCGCGGCGCTGTCGCTGGTCTCCCAGCCGCGAACGGTGCGCCGCAGCTGGAAATACGCGACGCCGCCCGGCAGGGTCGGCAGCCAGAACGAGAAGGCCCGATAGGCCAGAACCGCCACCACCGCCGCCTGCACGCCGACGCCGAAGGCGGTGAAGGCGCCGATCATCCCGCCCTCGACCCCGCCGATGCCACCCGGCAGCGGCAGCGTGTTGGCGATCCAGCCGACGAAATAGGCCATCACGACCACGCCCGTGGGTGGCGCATAGCCGAAGGCGTGGAAGCACGCCCACAGGGTGGCGATGTCAAACCCCCACCAGGCGATGGCACCGAACATCCCGGGCTCGCGCGCCCGCAGCAGGGCGAGCGCTGTCCGGATTCCGGTGGCGGCGGCGCTCGGCACGCTGGCCAGTCGCCGGGCGGCTCGACTGAGCAGGCCTTCTCCGAGACCCCGGGCAGCCATCAGCCGATCGAAATCCCGGGGGACCAGCGCCATCGACATGAATATGGCGATCACCACGGCGCCGAAGATCGCGGGAATGATCGTTATGGCAAACGGGGCGGAGCCCGGCCACAGGTTGAGGTACAGGCCCACGCCATCGACCACCAGCGCGCTCATGTAGACGCCGTAGAGCAGCGCCATGAACGTCACCATCCGCGCGGCGACCAGTCGCCGCTCCATGCCGGACCGGCGCAGCGCCCAGGCCGTCAACGCGATGCCGCCGGCCCCGGCCGCTGCGAACAGTCGCGTCGCCGCCAGCCCGGCCATGGTGATCTGGTAGCTGGCCCGCCACCCGATGCGTGAGCTGCGATGCACGAATACGGCTCGGAACAGGGCGACATATCCGCAGAAGGACGCGAACTCGAGCAGCGCCGCGCCGGCCAGCCACCATGCGTTGCCCTCGCGCAGCCGCTTGATGCTCGCGCCGAAGCCGACGAGCTTGGGCAGCCCGAGGTACAGGAAGGCCACGATCCCGACCATGAACACGAGCGATGCGATGACGCGGCCGCGCGTAACCACCACGCGCGGCATCTGTTCTGATCCGGCCGCGGGCCGCCGGGGCGCTTCAGCGGCGCGGCCGGTCAGCGGACCGGCCGCGGGCGAGACACGCTCGGTCTGTGACCGTTCGGCCATGGCTTGAGATCAGGCGCCCTCGGCCAACTCGCGCAGCCGCCGCAACCCGCGTGTGATCACGTGGATGGCCGGGGTGACCGGGCGAGCGCTGCGGTGGACCGCCTCGGCCAGCGCGCCCCCCGCGATGACGTCGATCGCGTAGTGCTCACCGAGATACACCAGCGCCAGCGCCAGCGTCCCGGCGTAGGTCCAACCGATCGCGCCCGCGACCGGATCCACCTCGGAGAGCAGACGGGCGGCCATCAACGACGTGGCGAAGTGCAGGGACGGCATGGCAGCAAGCGGGTTTCCCCCCAAGACATCGTAAAGGTCGTTCCAGCGGGGTCCCCAGAAGCGCTCACCATATTCGAGCATCATCCGGCGGACAGGCAACGGCAGACCGGTGCGGTCGTAGCGGTGGCCATACTCGCCGACCTTCACGCCGCCGTCCAGTGGCGCGAGGTGGCCGTGGGCGGCTGCCCACCACGGTGGGGCGGTGGGCAGAGTCCAATAGACCACGGCCCCGAGGTCAAACACCGCATACATCCGCGCGGCGGCGGTGCCCAGCTGCCTGGGCCGGCGCAGTGCTACATAGGTGACCGATAGGTGGGGCACGGCGAACCAGGCCCAGTGCGACCAGACCAGGATGCGCTCAAAGCCGTTTATCTCACCCTCGCGGGAGAACAGGAACTGCAGGCGCTCGGTCGGGATCTTCCCGAGGCCGATGACACGATCGGCCTTGATCGGGTACTCGACGTGGGCACGCTCGCGCAGCGCCTCGGCGTCATCGTTGGGCATCTCATAGGCGGCCAGGTAGGCCCACATCTGCAGGGCACACACGCCAGCGTCACGCAGACGGCCCTTGGGAGCGGCCACGCAGAGCGCGCCCGGGGCGGCCGCGGCCGCGGCCAGAACCGGTGCCCTGGGTAGGTCGAGGCGGCGCCGGAGGAGCGGAGCAGCGGCGCCCGCTGCGACGAGCGCCCACGCCGTTGGTCGGATGGCCCTCGACAGTCGCAAGCGCGCGGAGTATAGAAAAGGGGGTCATGTGCGTGCCGGTGCGACCATGTTTCCTGTCGGCTCTATAAGATGCGGCGCGCTGTGATTTTCGTTCGTTCAATCGTCGGTGCCATCCGGCGCTGCCGCGCGAGGTGGCTGGCTCTGCTCGGGCCTGCCGCGCTGGGCTCCTACCTCCTGCTGGCCCAGAACGCCTCCGCCGCCTGCTGCACGCTCAAGACCGGCGCCTCACCGAACGCGACGAGCATCGCCACCCTCTACGACATTCTTCTGGGACTCGGCATCCTGGTGTTCCTCGGTGTCATGGGATTCATCCTGTACTCGGTCTTCAAGTTCCGGGCGGAGAAGAACCCCGTAGCCCTCCAGATCCACGGGAATACGCGGCTTGAGCTGACTCTGACCCTGAGCGCCGCGCTGGTCCTGGTGATCATCGCCACCGTCACCTTCATCAAGCTCCCGGGGATCGTGAACCCGCCGAACTCGGACGCGAGCGCCAGCGCGGTGCTGTCGGCGTCGCTGACAGCACCGAATCCGCCGAGCGGCAACAAACTGACGATCTGCGTCACCGGTCGGCAATTCATCTGGCGCTACGTCTACGGCAATAACTGCAACAAGCAGGCGTGGCTGGCCAAGCTGCCCTACTCCTACCAGGAGATGGTGGTGCCGGCGGGCGAGACAGTGGATCTTCTGGTCCAGTCCAGCGACGTGATCCATGCCTGGTGGATCCCGGCCCTCGGCGGCAAGGTCGACGCCGTTCCCGGCTTCACCACGTACACCTGGTTCAAGGCGCTGCACGCCAACGAGCTCTACCACGGGCAGTGCGCGCAGCTCTGCGGCCGCCAGCACGCCTACATGACCGCGCTGGTCAAGGTGGTCACCCCGCAGCAGTACGCCACGTGGCTCAAGCAGCAGTCCAGCCTCATCCAGCAGCAGAACGACCAGGTGGCCGAGATCCGCGGCTACCTGTCCAAGCAGGGCATCCTGACCCCCAGCGGCAACTTCTGATCGGCAAGCCACCAGCGTCATGAGCACTATCGAATACACGTCCCGTCCCGTCCCGCAGATCCTCGTTCATGAGGTCCATGCGCCGCGCAAGAACCGCCAGTGGCTCGACTGGGTGCTGACCACCGACCACAAGAAGATCGGGATCATGTATCTGGTCCTGACCTTCGTGTTCTTCATCCTCGGCGGTGTCGAGGCGCTGCTCATGCGCTCGCAGCTGGCGGTGCCGAACAACACGCTGATCAGCGGCGAGCATTACAACGAGCTGCTGACGTTGCACGGCACGACGATGGTCTTCCTGTTCGTCGTGCCGGTCATGGCCGGCTTCGGCAACTACTTCGTGCCGCTCATGATCGGCGCGCGCGACATGGCCTTCCCGCGCCTCAACGCACTGTCGTTCTGGCTGCTGCTGATGGGCGGGGTCGTCTTCTACGCCTCGCTGTTCTGGCATCCGCCGGAAGCCGGCTGGTGGAGCTACCCGCCGCTATCCAGCATCCAGTACTCGCCCAGCGGTGGCCAGGACGCCTGGATCTTCCTGATCCACCTCACGGGTATCTCGTCGATCGTCGGTGCGATCAACTTCTATGTGACCATCGCCAACATGCGCGCGCCGGGCATGACCTGGGGACGCCTGCCGCTGTTCATCTGGTCGATCCTGATCTACGCCGTGCTTCTGATCATCGCGCTGCCGGTCGTCGCCGCCGCCGTGACGATGCTGCTGACCGACCGCCACTTCAGCACGCACTGGTTCGATCCGACCAACCACGGATCGCCCGTGCTGTGGGAGAACCTGTTCTGGTTCTTCGGGCACCCGGAGGTTTACATCATGATCCTGCCGGGCTTCGGCATGATCTCGGAAGTCCTTCCGGTGTTCGCGCGCAAGCCGATTTTCGGTTACAAGGCGATCGCCGCCTCCACCATCGTCATCGCCTTCCTGTCCACGCTGGTCTGGGCCCACCATCTGTTCACAGCGCCGATGCCGTTGGTGGTGCTGGGCTTCTTCATGCTCAGCTCGTTCCTGATCGGCATCCCCACGGGCGTCAAGATCTTCAACTGGACAGCCACGCTGTGGCGCGGGTCGATCGTGATGACGGCGTCGATGTACTTCGCCCTCGGCTTCCTCATCGTCTTTTTGATCGGCGGGATCACCGGCATCTTCCTGGCCACGTTCCCGGTCGACTGGCAGCTCAACGACACCTACTTCGTGGTCGCCCACTTCCACTATGTGCTGATGGGTGGTGCCGTGTTCGCGATCCTGGCCGGCACCTACTACTGGTATCCGAAGATGACGGGGCGCCTGTGCAATGAGCGGCTGGGCAAAATCGCGTTCTGGGTGACCTTCATCGGCTTCAACCTGACGTTCTTCGTGCAGCACGCGCTCGGTTTGTCGGGCATGCCGCGACGGATTTACACCTACCAGCCGGACATGGGCTGGTCGACGTACAACCTGATCTCGTCGATCGGCGCCTACATCCTGGGGCTCGGGATCCTGATGTCGATGTTCAACTTCGTCCGCAGCTACAAGCACGGCGAGATCGCCGGGCCCGACCCGTGGAAGGCCAACACGCTGGAGTGGTTCACCACCTCGCCGCCGCCGGTCAACAACTTTGATGCCGTGCCGCGGGTGCGCTCCGTGGAGCCCATGCGCGACATTCGCCTCGAGATCGAGGCGCAGACGGGGAAGCTGCAGAAAACCGGCGGATCCGAGCAGTTTGCCAGGGGATAGGCGTCGCCTCGCCGGGCTCTGGCTCGTGCGCGGACGTGCTCCGCGCCGCCCCGCTACAGGACCCACCGGCGCGCGACGGCACCCGGTCCAGATAACCTGAGCAACCTGTGAGCACGTCTTCCTTCAGCGCGGCTGAGCCGGTCGGCGCCGCCCGCATCCGCCGGCTGGTCAGTGACTACGTCGAGCTGACCAAGCCCAAGGTCCAGTCGCTGCTGTTGTTCACGACCGTGACGACGATGGAGATCGCCGGCGACCCCAAGGTCTCGAAGATCGCGCTCGCGTGCGTGGGTGGCTACATGTCGGCCGGCGGTGCCGGCGCGGTGAACCACTGGTACGACCGTGATATCGACGCGCAGATGGAGCGCACGGCATCCAGGCCCATCCCCGCCGGACGCGTGGCGCCGCGGTCCGCTCTGATCTATGGCTGCGGGCTCGCTCTCGGCTCCTTCATCCTCATGTGGCTCACGCTGAACCTGCTGGCGGCATCGCTGGCTCTGGCCGGCTTTGCCGGCTACGTCGGGATCTACACCGTGTGGCTCAAACGGCGGACTTGGCACAACATCGTGATCGGCGGAGCCGCCGGGGCCATACCGCCGATGGTGGGATGGGCCGCGACCCGGGGTTCTCTTTCTTGGACGGCCGTATATCTGTTCGCGATCGTCTTCTACTGGACGCCGCCGCACTTCTGGGCGCTCAGCCTGTTGATGAAGGACGAGTACGCGAAGGTCGGAGTGCCCATGCTGCCCGTCGCCCGGGGCGAGGCCATGACGCGCCAGCAGATCCTGCTCTACTCGTTGTTGCTCTACGCGCTAACGCAGTTGCCCTTCTGTGCCGGCGCCTTTGGCGTCGTGTACCTGGTGGCCTCCATGGTGCTGGGGGTGGCGTTCGTCTGGCTGGCTGCCGTGCTCTATCGCCGGCAGGATCGCCGCAGCGCCCTACGCCTGTACCTGTACTCGCTGGCCTACCTGGCGCTGCTGTTCGGCGCCATGGTGGCGGACGTAAAACTCTGAGCCCCTCGGGCCTCGCCGCGCTGGAACCCGGTAGGATTCGCCGAGATGGATAAGAAGCTCGCCCGCAAGAACCTTCGTGCCGGCCTGATCGCCGGCGCCATCTGTTTCTTCATGTTCGGCGCGACCTTCGTGGTCGCAGCGATCTACCTGCACTCATGAGCACGACTGAGCACGGCCTGAATGCGGCCGACCCGGTGGAGGCGCACGCCGTGGTGGTCGAGGCTGACATGGTCCCGCCGGTCGGCGAAGAGATCCACCTCCCCGGGGGTTCGCCGCTTCCCCTGATCGTGGCCATCGGCGTGACCCTGCTGGTGATCGGAACCACGATCTGGTGGGTGTGGTCGGCCCTGGGCTTGGTCGTCACAGCGGTGGCGGTCGGACTCTGGATCCGCGATGTGCGGCATGACTTCGACGAGCTGCCTGAGGACCATCACCACCACTGAGCGTCTGAATGAGAACCTTCCAGAAATACCGCATGCGGACTCCCTCGACGGGTCGCGAGGTCATCGTCCTGGCCGAGCCGGAACGGACCTACGTGGACCGGGAGACGGGCGAGAGGCTCGAGCCCGTCGCCCAGCTGCTGCCCCTGGCTCCCACCGCCTCCGAGCTTCCCTGGTCGATCGAGAACCTGCGCTTCTGCGATCACTGCGACCAGCTGGCTCAGCGTGACCTTCTGGATTGCCCCTGGTGTGGACAGCGAATGGCCTCCATCGCCGAGTAGTCGGCGGGTCCAGGAAGGGACACTTGTCGCGCCCACATCTCAGCCGTAGGTACCGTGGCCTGGTGGCCGCAACCGCCGCGGTGCTCATCGCCGGTTCGGTGGCGGCGTGCGGCGGCAGCGGCGCTGGCAACAACGACACCACGGGGGCTCCAGCTCTGACCGTGCCGCCAACCAGCGCCGCGACGCCGGCGACGCACACCGCCGCCACAAGCGGTTCCGCCAAGAAGGCCTCATCGTCGGCGGCCAGCTCAACTTCGAGCTCGAACTCCAGCTCGAGCTCGAGCTCGGCCGCCAGCACCGGCGCCAACTCCAATACGGCCGCCAGCAACAGCAGTGGAACTGGAGCCGGCACATCGAATGCCGCCACCGATACGACGTCGACCACCGGCGGATCGTCCCTGAGCAGCGGTGCGTCGACGAACACGACGAGCGACACCAGCACCGTCAACACGACTCCGGCGTCGACGTCGACCACCGGGGGCGGCAGCCTCTGATCGGATCCGAACGCCGTGGAGGCGTTCGGGTGACTCTGGCGCTCAGGGGATGACCACGGCCGACCCCTCGAACCGCCCCGCCCGCAGATCATCCAGGGCCGTCTCGGCCTGCTCGAGCGAGTAGCTGGTCACGGTCGACCTCACCGGAACCTGGGGGGCCAGAGCCAGAAACTCCTCGGCATCGCTCCGGGTCAGATTGGCCACCGAGCGGATGCTCCGCTCCTGCCAGAGATCGTCGTAGGAAAAGGCCGGGATCTCCGACATGTGAATACCCGCGCAGACCACGACGCCGCCCCGGTCCAGCGCACGCAGGGCGTGCGGCACCAAGCTCCCGTCCGAGGCGAAGATGATGGCGGCATCCAGTCGTTCCGGTGGCTGCTCCGTGCTGGGTCCGGCCCACGTCGCCCCCAACGACCGGGCGAACGCGGCGGTCTGCTCGTCGTCGGGGCGGACAAAGGCGAATACCTCGCGCCCCTGATGCACCGCCACCTGGCAGATCAGGTGCGCCGCCGACCCGAAGCCGTAAAGACCCAGGCGCGTGCTGTCACCGGTGAACCGTAGAGCCCGGTAGCCGATCAGGCCGCCACACAGCAGCGGCGCCACCTGCTCGTCGCTTAGGCCATCGGGCAACTCATAGCAGTAGCGGGCATCGGCGACGGTGCGCTCGGCGTAGCCGCCGTCGATGTCTCGGCCGGTGAAACGGGCCCGCACGCAGAGGTTCTCGCGGCCTGAGCGGCAGAACGCGCACTCACCGCAGGTCCAGCCGAGCCAGGGCACGCCAAGTCGGCGTCCGTCATTGTCAACGCCGACGATCTGGTGCCCCAGCACCACCGGAAGGCGTGGGGCCTCGATCTCGCCGTCGCGCAGGTGCAGATCGGTGCGGCACACACCGCAGGCGCGGACGGTGAACGCCAGCTGGCCCGGACCCGGCTCGGGGTCGGGCAACTCTCGAATCTCCAGCGGGGCACCCGGTGCTGCAAGTACGGCGGCGCGCATCGGGCGGGTCAGGCCGCGGAGGCTCCAGGCGCCTCGTCCAGGCCGGTCCCGCCTGGGATCAGCCCCCCGGCTCGGTCAAGCAGGTCGGACACGATCCGGGCGGTCGCCCCCCAGATCATGTGCTCGTCCACCACGTAGGTGTCGGTGTGGATAGCCGCCCCGCGCCGGACCACTCGCCGTCGGCCGTAGCCCGCGGCCACCGCAGCCAGGGGCAGGTCTATGACGGCCGCCACCTCGCTGTCGCTCGGCGTCCAGCGGAAGTTGCCGGGAACGACGCCCACGAATGGGTAGATCGCGTAGCCGGTGACCACGGTGGGGATCGGCTCGAGCGCCCCCAGCACCTCCACCGATTCGGCGGGGAGGCCGACCTCCTCGTGCGTCTCGCGCAGCGCCGTGGCCACCAGGTCGGCGTCCTCCGGGTCGCGCCGCCCCCCGGGGAAGGAGATCTCTCCGGCGTGTCGCGGCAGATCGTGATGACGCTCGGTGAACACGGCGTGGAGCACCCCGCGCTTGAGGTGCAGCGGCACGAGGACAGCCGCCTGAACGGAGGCGCGCACCTCGATCGCGGACGCCTGCTCGGACGCGAGCAACACCTCCCGGAGCCGTTGGCGCAGAGTGTCGTCTTGGCCCATGCCCGGACTATGTCAGTCGGCCAGAGGGTTGAACAGCAGCCCCGTGGGCACCTTCGGGAAGAAGTAGGTCGACTTCGGGGGCATGCTCTCGCCGGAGCTCGCCACGTCCTGCACTCGACGCACCGGCGTGGGAGCCATGAACAGGGCGGCATCGTACTCCTCCTCGAGCACGAGCTCCACGGCTTGGGCGTCGTCCCGTGCGTAGCCCAGACCGTCCAGGTGGTCGATCTGCTCGTCGGTCATGCCCAGGGCACCCTTGAGCAGCAGGGCCTCCGTGACCGCGGTGTCCAGTCGCCTATACGGCTCCGAGCGGTCGGGCATCGCCGCATCGGCCAGGGCCTGTTCCCTGAGCACCAGTCGGTAGGGGCGCTTCTCACGTACGTCGATGTAGCCGAGCTCGATCTGCTCGTTCTCGGCCGGGGGGAGCTCCGCCACGCTGGCCAGGGGCGTCATCGTGAAATCGTCCTGGATCGCGCGATGCAGGGCATCCCACTGGCCCTCCGAGAGGTTGCGCACGAGGCGGTGCGTGGGAAAGACCGTAAGCCCCGGATCCTCCAGCGCCACCAGGCACATCAACACGTAGCGGTGCGCGCCCTCGCCGCCGACCTCCTCGGCGTACACGCGGGCCGTCTCGTAGCGATGATGGCCGTCGGCGATGAGCAGCTCAGCGTCAGCCGCCGCCGCCTGGACGGCGGCGATCATGGCGGGATCATCGGCCCGCCAGAGACGGTTGACCGTGCCATCAGGGTCGACGGTTTGTCCCCAGGGCGGGCATGCCGTGGCCGGCTCGAGGGCCTGCCAGGCCAGTCCCTCGGGATCCGAGAACAGGGCGAAGATCGGCGACAGGTTGGCTTTGGTGGCGCGCGTCAACCGCAGCCGGTCCTCCTTGGGGCCCGGATGCGTGCGCTCATGAGGGCGGATGCGACCCGGCCCGTAATCATCGACCCGAACCCGGGCAAGAAACCCGCGCCGTGTGCGCGAGCGCCCGTCCGGGCCGACGTAGTCCTGCTCGATCGGCCAGATGGCCGGGCGCTCATCCTGCACCACGGCGCCGTCCGAGCGCCAATGGGCCAGGAGCGCCGCGGCCTGCTCGTAGGGATCGTTGCCGTTCTCGGCGATGGGGAGATCGATGGCCACCACGTTGTACGGCGATTGAGCCAGCAACGCCTCCCGGCCCTCGTTGTAGATCACGTCGTAGGGTGGGGCGACCACGGGCTGGAGTCCCCCGGTCTTCTCCAGCGCATAGTGCAGCGCGCGTAGCGGTTGTACGTCGGCCATGGGCTCCGCAGGCTAGCGAGTTCGGAAGGCTAGACTCTGCCTCCGGCAGCGGGGCGTGGCGCAGCTTGGTAGCGCGCTCGCTTTGGGAGCGAGAGGTCCCGGGTTCAAATCCCGGCGCCCCGATGCACGGGACCCCGGCGGACAGCTGGCTTCGACGAGCGGTCGTCGGCATGCGACGTGAAGCTCCGATCACGCTCGCTTGCGCCAGGGGATTCAGTTACGGCTCACAGAGCGCCTCGCTCGCGGTGAGTCTCCGATTTAGCCGATTGGGGGTTCAGTTTGTCCAGCTCGTGGTCGATGCAAGCCTGGTGGACATAAGATCCTCGAGGGTGCTGGTGCCGGTAGTCGCGCTAATCCTGACGATTGGCGCGGTCGCGGGTGTCTGGCTGCTGGGGCAGCGGGCCGATGCTAGCCGCACCGCGCAGGTGCGGATCGGCTCAGTCGCGCTTTCCCTGTCTGACCTTGAGTCAGCTCCATTTCATGCTGACTCGCTCTCCGGCGGCTCTCCGGCAGCGACTCGCATGGAGGTTCGCGTCGATGAGAAAGCGATCTCGCAAGGGCTTGCGGCTGGCGTTCAGGCCGTTGGGCCGGCGGGCCTGCTGGTAGCCGGGCGCGGCGACCTGGCCACGATCGAACCAGTTGTGAGGCGCATCTACGCGCTTGCCGTGCGGCCGGGTGGACTTGCGGGCGCAGGCACGCTGGTTCCCAAGCTTCAAGGGGTGATGAGCGGTCGCGCCAACGCGCTCTCGGTCGTGCTCGCCAAGATCGGCCGCTGGGACGCCGCTCGTGCGGCGCGCGCGCATACGGAGGAAGCGCTCGGGGCGGCGGGCGCGATGCTCTTGTTGCTGGCCGCGTTCGGATTTTTCTACCTCCGCTCAAGTGCCGCGCGGGCGGCGGTCGAGCGACTGGCGCGCGAGAAGGAAGCACTGCTCGGAGCCAGCCGCATCGAGGCGCGAACCGATGCTCTGACCGGACTCGGCAACAGACGGGCGCTCGCCGGCGATCTGGGCGACGCGATCAACCAGCCCCGCGGGGCTGGGGAGTTGCTTTTGAGCCTGTTCGACCTGGACGGCTTCAAGCAGTACAACGACACCTTCGGTCATGCCGCCGGGGACGCGCTGCTTCACCGCCTCGGCGGTCGTCTTGCCGCCAGCGCCGCCGAGCACGCGGGCTCGGCCTACCGAATGGGCGGCGATGAGTTCTGCTTGCTCGCGCGCATCATCCCGGAGGCCGCCGAGCGGCTGCTTGACGACACGCTCACTTCATTGCAGGAAGCCGGCGAGCGCTGGCATGTCGGCTGCTCCTACGGTTCCGTGTGGATCCCCTCAGAGGCAGCGACCGAGAGCCAGGCACTGAAGCTGGCCGACGAGCGAATGTACGCGAATAAAGCGGGCCGCGCCTCGCCGACGGCAGGCACCGCCGGACACCGCACCCCGTCTGCGGTAGCTGGCAAAGCCTGGTCTCAGATCAGTGTGCCGGCCACAGCGCCGATGCCGTAGGTAACGGCCATCGCGCACGCGCCCCACGTGGTCACGCGGGCGGCCGCTCGTATTTCAGGAGCCCCGCCGATACGGGCTCCGATGACGCCCAATGTTGCGAGCGTGACCAACGTCACCACGACCGTCGCGGCGGCTCGCAGCGATCCGGCAAAGACGATCGCGGCGACCAGCGGCAGAATGGCACCCGACGCAAACGCCAACGCTGAGGACCCGGCCGCCTGCAGGGGACGAGCGCGCCGGTCGTCCTCGAGTCCCAGCTCGTCCCGGATGTGGGCGGCGAGGGGGTCACGGGCCATGAGAGCCTGCGCGACCTGTGCGGCCAAGTCGGCTGGCAGGCCCCTCTGCTCATAGATATTCGTCAGCTCGAGCAGCTCCGCGTCGGGATTCTGCTCAAGCTCGCGTCGTTCCATTGCGATGTCAGCGTTCTCAGTGTCCCGTTGGGAGCTCACCGATACGTACTCCCCGGCCGCCATCGACAACGCTCCGGCAACCAGGGCAGCAACGCCAGCGGTGATGATTGCGGAACGCGATGCCCCAGACCCGGCAACTCCGAGGATCAAGCTCGACACCGACAGAATTCCGTCATTGGCGCCCAACACGGCGGCTCGAAGCCAGTTGGACCGGTAGCTCAGATGCCCCTCGTATAGCGGTCCGGCTTCGGAAGACAAGCAAGCAGCGTAACGGCAAGGACAGAACGAATCCGGAATCGCCGAAAGTGTCCTGCCGCAGAAGGGCCGGGTGTAGATCCCGGCACCCCGATGAGCCGTGTTCCATAATCGGGGCGATGCCTGCGCCTCTGCTCATGGACCGGCGCGCGCCGATCCGCAGGCAGCGGCGGCGCCGCTCGATCGCTGCTCTGGGCGTGGTCCTGCTGCTCTTGGCCGTGGCTGTGGCTCAGCTCGCCCGCGGCGTCCCCGCAGCCAGGGTGTCGGTGATCCTGACCCGGGCCTCTGTGGTGCCGGGTCGGGCGGTCAGTCTGCCCTGGCCCACGGATGCCGCTGCCGCCGTGACGGTGGAGGGGGTGGCCAACCTGGGTGGTGTGCGCCAGAACGAGGTGCGCCCGCTGGCCAGCGTGACCAAGCTGATCGCCGCGCTGGTCATCCTGCGTCAGCATCCGCTGCGCCCTGGGCAGAGCGGCCCCACGATCCGCTTCGGGCCTTCAGACGAGGCCGCCTACCGTCGGGACCTGACTGAGAACCAGTCGGTGCTGAAGGTGGCGGCGGGGGAGCGGCTGACCGAGCTCCAGGCGCTCGAGGGCATGTTGATCCCGTCGGCCGACAACGTGGCGCGCGTGCTGGCCCGATGGTCGGCCGGGAACAGTCGCGTCTTTGTTCAGGACATGCAGCGGGAGGCGGCTCGGCTCGGTCTGCGCCACGTCCAACTGCTGGAACCTTCGGGCCTGGATCCCGCCGACGTCGGCACGGCCGCCGACATGGTGCGCGTCGGCGCGGCCGTCATGGCCAATCCAGTCCTGCGCCAGATCGTGGCGATGCCGTCGGTGAGCCTGCCGGTGGCCGGCACGGTGGACAACTACGACTCAGTGCTGGGCCAGGATGGAATCGTCGGCATCAAGACGGGATCGATGAGTGCGGCGGGCGGCAACTTCGTGTTTGCGGCAGAGCATCGTGTGGGCGGGAGGATGGTCACGATCATCGGCGCGGTCCTGGGCGCCGCCGGGCGCGTACCGCTCCAGACCGCACTCGACGAGGCTCGCGGGTTGGTGACGGCGGCAGCCGCCGATATACGCCGGGTGGTGCTCATACCGGCGGGTCGGCGCGTGCTGAGCGTGAACTCAGCCTGGGCATCTCCGGTGGCCGGCCGAACCAGGCGTGCCGCCACGTTGCTCGCCGTGCCCGGCCAGAAGCTGAGGTTTCGTGTCACGTTGATGCCGAAGCTTGCCGCCGGCCGAATCCCGGATCTGGCCGCTGGGCAGCGTATCGCCACGCTTGCGGTCCGCTACCAGGGCCAGCGCCTCCAGCTGCCCGTGAGCGCCGCGACGACGCTCTCCGGACCGTCGCTGGTCTACCGACTCACCCGCCTGTGAGATCAAGGCATCTCAGGCCATGGTTGGCGGCCGCCGTGGCTGCCGCCACGGCGTCAGCCGGCTGCCTGGTGGCGCAGACGGCCGGCGCCAGCGGGCCACGCACGCCAACGGGCGCCGTGACCGCCTGGCTGCCGTATTGGGAGATGCCCGAGGCCCTCAACTCGACGATTGATAACGCCCATTCGATCGACACGGCCAGCCCATACTGGTACGACGTGGCGGCCGATTCCAGGCTGCACGACGAGGCCGGCGCCGGCTCGACAACGGTCGTGGACGAGCTGGCCGCCCACGGCGTGCAGCTGGTTCCGATGGTCACCGAGGACGCCGGACTGCGTCAGTTCGCCCGGATCCTGGGCAGCCCGTCGCGACGGGCTGCGCTGGTGAGTAGGCTGCTCGCGCTCGCCTCGCACGCGGGCTACGCCGGCCTCGATCTGGACTTCGAGAGCTTCGCCTACGACCCGAAACACCTGGCCGCGCCTGCCGACGCGGTGCAGCGGCGCTATCCGCTCTTCGTCGCGCAGGTGTGCCGGGCCCTGCACGCGATCCAGCGACGCTGCGAGGTGACGGTGATGCCGCGCACCAGTTCCGCCGCGGTCTATACGCACGGCGACATAGCCACCTGGGTCTACGACTACCGGGCCCTGGCGAGCGCCGCGGATCGGGTCCAGGTTATGGCCTACGACGACCACTCACCCGGCGGGCCGGCGGGTCCGATCGCCCCGCTGCCCTGGGTACGTCAGGTGGTTGCCTTCGCGCGCTCGCAGGGCGACCGCCCGGCGCTTTGAGCTGGGCGAGGCCGCTTACGGCTACGAGTGGTACGGGCGCACCAGCGCGACCGCGGTCTACGCGCGGATGGGCGCGACGCTGGCGGCGCAGGTCCATGCGCGCCCGCGCTGGGACGCCACAGCGGGCGAGGAGACCTTCCGCTTCGGCCGAGCCGGCCACCGGCACACCGTTTGGTACGAGAACGCCGAAGCCGACCTGGAGCGCGCCCGGTTGGCGGCCGCCGCCGGTTTCTCGGGCGTCGCGGTCTGGGCGGCCGGTTATGAGCAGCCGCAACTCTGGGCAGGTTTGGATCAGAGCTGGCCGCGGTAAAACCTAAGGGTGATTACTCGTAACGGCAGGCGTAATATGAACGGGATGCACGTCTTCGACGGTATGCCCGAATCCATCGTCCACGAGGCTGAGGCCGGTGCCAGCAAGATCGCTGAGGCGGTCGAGCTGGCTGGCGCACGGATAACCCGGGGCGCCGGACAGGTCGCCAAGGGCGCTGGACAGGCCAGCGGCAAGGCCAGCGAGCTCTCTGGGCAGCTCAAGGGCCGGGTGGCCCAGGCGCCCCTCGACATCAAGGACGCGAAGCTCAACCTCAAGGATGCCAAGCTCACCGCTCGAGAGAAGCGGCTGAACATGATGCGGACGTTCACACGTTCGATGACCAAGCGGCGGGCCAAGATGCTCCCGAGTGGCGGCACCGATGCGATGGTCAAGGCCCAGCTGGTCAAGACCAGCCGGGAACTGGCGCATGAGTCCTCGGACCTGAGTGCGGCGGTGGACTCGCTGAACAAGATCATCAAGGCGAACCGGCGCGCGGCGGCCAAGTCGCGGACGCGGCTGTTGGGCGGTCTGGCCCTGGGGGCCACGCTGATGTACCACCTCGACACCGAGCAGGGGCGTCAGCGCCGGGCGGCGACCGGGCAGATGCTCACCCGGATGGCTCGCGGTCAGGGCCGGCCTCCGACAGACGTTTCCTGATCAGCTTCACGGCCTGTTGCGGATCGTGGGCGGCGACGACGATCGCCGCCTCGTCCGCAGCGGGCGGTTCGAGAGTTGTCAGTTGCGAATCCAGCAGGCTCGCTGGCATGAAATGTTTGGTGCGAAGGGTGAGTCGCCGCCCAAGCTCAGCGCGAGGAGCCGCGAGGTAGGCGAACAGGACCTCCGGGCGACGCAGCACATCGCGGTAGGTGCGTTTCAGGGCCGAGCAGGTTATGACCCCGCGGCGGCCTGCGCTGATCTCCCCGTCGATCCAGGCCGCCACCAGCTCCAGCCATGGTTTGCGGTCGGCATCGGTCAGCGGCTCGCCAGACTCCATCTTGGCCACACTGGCCGCGGGGTGAAGATCGTCGCCCTCGGCAAAGTCCCAGCCCAGCGTGTCGGCCAGGCGCCGGCCAATGGTCGTTTTGCCGGCGCCTGAGACGCCCATCACCACGACCACCGACGCGGTCATCGTCTATTGGTCGCGGCGTACACGCTCGAGGCTCTGCCTGAGCGCCGCCATCAGGTCCGGTGCCTCCTCCAGCTCCGGTTCTACGACCTCGGGCAGCTTCGCCGGCTTCTTGCTCTTGCGTTTGCTCTCGACCAGCGCCAGCAGCCGTTCGCGATAGTGGTCCTCGTACGTGCCGGCGTCGAAGTTCCGCGTCATCGCGTCGATCAGCTTCACGGCCTGCGTCACCTCGCCACGCTTTGGCTCGCCGGTCGTGCCGGTGGGGATCGCGTCGATCTGGTCGTTGCCGCGTAGCTCGTCGGCGAACAGCATGGTGGTCAAAGCCAGCAGATCGTCGTGCTCGCGGACGGCGACCAGATACTCGTTGGACCGCAGCACCACGCGTCCGATCGCCGCCTGATTGGCTTTGGCCATGGCGTCCCGCAACAGCCGATAGGCGCGGGTGGTTCCCTCTGATTCGGAGCTCGGCACCAGGTAATAGGGATGGTCGAACTGAGCCGGATCGATGTCGTCGAGATTGACGAACTCCTCAATCTCGATGGTGTGTGTCCGCTCCGGAGCAGCCGCCTCGAGCTCCTCGTCGGTCAGGGTGACCAGCTGGCCGTCGAGGTCGTAGCCACGGCCGATGTCCTCCCAGGCCACCTCCTGGCCATCCACTTCGCAGACGCGGTGAATCTGAATCCGCTCCCCGGTCTCGCCGTCGACCTGGTGGAAGCGAACGTCCAGATCGCGTGTGGCGCTCACCATCCGCACAGGCACGGCCACCAACCCGAAGCTGAGGGTCCCGTTCCAGATGCCGGCCGGCATCAGCGTGTGCTCGCTTTCGACTTGGCGGGTGCGCGCCGGCTGATGGGCCCGGTGGGAGCGGGCTTCCGGCGTCGCGGCCGGCCGGCCAGGCTGGCCTCCAGGGCGGCAATCAGATCAGGTGTCTCCTCGGGCTCGCGCACCTCGGGCACCGACAGCTCCTGGCCCGCGGCCTTCTGCTGGATCAAACCGAGCACCGCCTGGCGGTGGCGGTCCTCGTAGGCTTCCGGCTCCCACGCCGCCGCAAGCGAGTCGACCAAACGCCCGGCCATCTCCAGTTCACGCTCGCTGGGTTTACGGCTGAGAGCCGGAATGTCCAGGTCGCGGCTTGAGACGAGCTGATCGGCAAAGCGCATGGTGTAGAGCCGCAGCGCCTGCTCGTGCGAGCCGAGCGCCACGAGCTGCTCGCGTGTGCGCAGCATGAAGCGGCCGATCCCCACCTTCTTCGTCTTCTCCAGCCCGGCGTGTAGAACGCGGTAGGCGTGCTCGCCGCCGTTTTGAGCGCCCAGGACGTAGGGACGGTCGTAAAACAGCGGGTCGATCTGATCCGCCGGCACAAAATGGTCGATCTGGATGACCTTGCTGTTCGGACCGCGGGCGGCGGCGATCTCCTCCTCATCGAGGACGACCTGTTTGCCCTCGCTGATCTCATACGCCTTGCGGATCCGGTCGCTGGGCACCTCCTCGCCCGACTCGGATCCGAAGCGCTTGTGCACGATGCGGCCGCCGTCGGCCAGGTGCACCTCACGGAACCGCACCCGTCGCTCCTGCGCTATCGAGTACAGCTTGACGGGAAACACCACCTCGCCAAGCGCGACCGTCCCATTCCACATCGAGCGTGGTGCTGCCAAGGCCTTCATTCCTCCAACGCGGGCAGATTCTGCTGCAGGGTCAGTATTTTCCCGAACAGATCCCCGCTTCCTGCAATCCGGGTCAGCACGTCCTCGGGACCGAAGCTGAGCAGCGCCGGCCGTTGCTGCTCACGGCACTCGGCGACCTCTTCCCAGCTGACCGGCGTGGAAACCCGGGGCCGCTCGGTGGCCCGTAGCGAATAGACGCTCACGGTCGTCTTGTGTTCGTCGTTCTGGCTCCAGTCGATCAGAATCTTGCCCTCCCGCTGGGCCTTGGCCATGCGCGAGACCACCAGCTTCGGATGGCGCTCCTCGAGCAACCCGGCCACGGCGTGGGCAAACGGCTTCGTCCGGTCGTAACCGATATCCCTCTGGTTCAGCGGCACGTAGACCTGAAGGCCCTTGGATCCCGACGTCTTGGCCCACGCCTGCAGGCCCAGCTGCGCAAACAGCTCCCGCAGCTCGAGGGCCACTTCACAGCATTCGACGATGCCCGCCGGTGGCCCCGGATCGAGATCGAAGGCCACCATCGTGGGGTGGCTCACATCCGCGGCCAGCGAGAGCGACGGGTGCAGTTCGATGTCGGCCAGGTTGGCCAGCCAGACCAGCGTCGGTAGGTCCTGAGCGAGGGTGTAGGGGATCTCCTTCTTGCCACGATCGCTCGGAACCTGAGCGGTCTGAATCCAGTCGGGGCGGTGCGGCGGTGAGCGCTTCTCGTAGAAGTACTCGCCCTCCACTCCGTTCGGGTAGCGCTTGAGCGTCAACGGCCGGTCCCGGAGGTGAGGCAGGAGCGCGGGCGCGACGCGGGCGTAGTAGCTCACCAGGTCGGCCTTGGTGAACCCGGTCGCCGGGTAGAGAATCTTGTCCGCGTTGGTCAGCTTCAGCTTGCGCCCGTCGACGTCGACCTCGACCCCGTCGCGCACCTTGCGGCCGCTTGAGAGCAATGCCCGCACGTCGAACTCGGCGGTGGCGTCCGGGGACGGCGTCGGGGCCGGTGACTCGCCAGTGAGCGAGTGTCCGGCAGGCGGTGGGCCAGCGGGCCCACCGCCAAGCAAGGCTGCCGGTCTCTCGCGGACCACATCCTGCGCTGGCTTGTCGTCGCGCAGACCCTTGTATGAGGCCTGCCGCAGCGTACCCGCGTGGGTCCACTCACTGAACTCGACCTCGCAGACGAGCTCCGGCTCGACGAAGTGCGAGCCCTTGGGCGGCTGGCGCCCGGTGAACGGTGTCGTCGGCCGCGCCAGAGGCGCCAGCAGCCCGGCCAGGCGCTCGAGCTCGCGCGTGTCAAACCCGGTGCCCACGCGTCCTACGTACTGCAGCCCCCCGTCGCCATCCTGGACCCCCAGGAGCAGCGCGCCGATCCGGCCGGTGCGCCCGCCCTTGCCGGTGGTCCAGCCGCCGATCACGGCCTCCTGCCGCCCCCAGTTCTTGACCTTGATCCAGGTACTGCCCCGCCCTGTGACGTAGCGGGCGTCGAGCCGCTTGCCGATCACGCCCTCGATTCCGCGCTCACGCGTGGCCGCGAGCAATGCCGTGCCCTCGCCCACGAACGACTCGGGCACGCGCCAGCGGTCGGCGTTCAGCTCGAGCGCCTCCAGACGCGCCCGGCGCTCGCTGTAGGGCAGGTCCATCAGGCTGTGGCCGTCGAGCCACAGAAGGTCGAAGATCATGTACGTCACCGGCGCGCCCTCGGCCTGGCGCCGGACCGCGGACTCACCGCGCAGGTGCATGCGCAGCTGCAGCAGCTGGAAGCTCGGCTTGCCCTCACTGTCAAAGGCGACGATCTCGCCGTCGAGCAGCGCTCGGTGCGACCCGAGCGCGCGGTTCAGGGCACGCAGCTCCGGATATCCGCCGGTGACGTCGTTGCCATTTCGGCTCAGCAGGCGCAGCTGACCCGGTTCGGAGTGGGCGATGGCCCGCACGCCGTCCCACTTGACCTCGAAGGCCCATCGGGACTCCTCGAGCGGGAGGACCGAGAGCTTGGCGAGCATCGGCGCGACGAACTCGGGCATCGCCTCCGCACTCGCGTCGACGGGTGGATCCATGCGATGGATCAACCAGTCACGCTCGTCACGGCCCGCCTGAAACAGCGCGTAGCGCCCACTCAGCCGCTCGCCGCTGAAGACGACGATGACCTCGTCGCGGCGCCATTTTTCGCAGGTGTAGGTTCCGTGGTCCCAGATACTGACCTCCCCGGCGCCGTAGTTGCCGGCTGGGATCTCGCCATGGAAGTCGATGTAGTCGAGCGGGTGGTCCTCGACGTGGATCGCCTTGCGGTTGCGCTTGGGGTCGTCCGGGATGCCGTTGGGCACCGCCCAGGACGCCAGCACGCCGTCGCGCTCCAGCCGCAGATCCCAGTGCAATCGGCGTGCATGGTGCTCGTGAACCACAAACCGCTGGCCGTCGGCCACCGGCGCCCGGGCATCGCCTGAGGGCTCCGGGGTGGCGTCGAACTCGCGCTTCTGCTTATAGGTGGCGAGCTGATTGGGGGCCGCGGGCGGCTTGGTGGTGTGTCGCTGGCGCGTTGCCATCGCGTGACAGCTACCCGGCGTGCCGCCGAGCTTACGCTTCTCGCTGCCAGCTGGCCAAGCCCTCGGGCGGGAGCGTCTCGCGCACGAGGTTGAGGAACTCGGCCACCGCGGGGGGGAGTCTGCGTCCCGATCGCCAGGCGAGCGTGATGTCGCGTACCAGCGGCGGATCGACCAGGCGCTCGACGGCGATCGGATCGTTGGTGCCAACCCCGATCGCGTGCGAGCGCGGCAAGATGGCGACGCCAAGGCCGCGCCCGACCAGTCGTCTGATGCGCCGGCTTTGGTTGGACTCGAGAAAGATCTTGGGCGTGAATCCCGCCTCATGCGCCGCGCCGATCAGCAACTCCCGCAACCGGGCGCCCTCCCGGTAGCTGATGAACTCCTCCTGCGCGAGGTCGATCAGCCTGACCTGCTGGCGGCCGGCCAGCGGATGATCCTTGGGCAACACCACCACAAGCTCCTCCATCAGGATCTGCTGAAGCGCCAGGCCGTGGCTCTCGACGCGCTCGGTCACCGACAAGAAGGCGAGGTCGAGCACGTCCACGCGCAGCATTTCAGCGAGCGCGTCGCTGTTGTCCTCGCGCACCGTCAGCTCGACCTGGGGATGCAGCTCATGGAAACGCGCGATCACCAGCGTGATGTCGACCGGCCCCATCGTGTTCATGGCGCCGAGGGTGACGTGTCCGGTCTGGATGCCGCGTACGCGGTCGAGTTCCTGGCGCGCCGATTCGAGCTCCGTCAGAACTCGCCGCGCGCGGGCCACCAGCAGGTTCCCCGCGTCGGTGATCGACACGCGTCGCGTGGTGCGCTCGACCAGCGGCAGCCCGAGCTCCTGTTCGAGTTTCTGGATCTGCTGGGAGAGCGCGGGTTGGGCGATGTGTTCCCGCTCCGCCGCGCGGGTGAAGCTCGCCTCGTCAGCCAGGGCAACCAGATATCTGAGCTGACGCAGCTCCATAGCTAGAGCTTATAGGTCTTTGTCGGTTATCGTCTTGGACTTCTTAGCGGGGGTGAGCGACTATTTGCAGCGCAGCACCCTCTCCTCCCTCAGAGCGCGCTCCGTCCCGGCCCCATATCCCGCCGAACGGAGCGCTCTCATTTAAGCGTCGGTTTCGGGAGCGAGCGCCTTACGATGCCCGCCTCGTTTACTTCCGGGGGGTGAGCTTCCAGTCGAGATGCAGGGTGCCGAGCCGGTGAACCGTGACGACGATCCGTAACGTGAGAGGTTCGTCCCGCGAGTTCTCTGGGAAGATCAGCGAGTCCGTGTAGACCCCGCGCGTGAACCCGTGTCCGGCTTGATGGCTGACCACCGTACCTTCGAACAGGAACTCGTAGGTCACGGTTCCGCTGAGGGTGGTCTCGCGCCGGTCGCCGCGCCTCGCGAGGTGATCGTGAGCCGGATCGGCCACTTCCGGTTGATGGTGGGCGTGTGGTTGGCGATGTGCGGCGTGATCTTGAAGTTCGCCGCCAGCGCCGAGGCGGGGAGGGCAAGCCACACGATCACGGCAAGCGCGAAAGGTCCCAGACTGGGCTTGCCCCTGATGCAGGCGCGACTCACTTTTCCGTGCATGAGAAGCCCGTTATTCCTGATTAGATGACCGGGAAGAAGCTACCGGGTTACCGCGCCGGCGTCGCACGGTCGTCAGTCGCGTAGACCGCCAGGCACGCTCTGCACGTGAGCACGGGTCGACGCCTTTCCGCGCATGCGGGGGCCGGCGAACCAGCTGAAATGCGCGAGTTACAGGCTCCTCGCGCTCCTCGTCCGCGAGCGGTATAGCGGGCGTTGATTCTGCCTTCGTTGAGGCGCCGGTGGGCTTTCCGCATGCCTCCACTTCGTTATTACGAAGTGATGGCAGGGAGAATGCTTGGGATCGTGTCTTCGCAGCGCTGTCACTCCTGCACAGGCACAATTAGCGCGTCGCGCCAAGCCCCCGTAGCTCAGTTGGATAGAGCGGCGGACTTCTAATCCGTAGGTCGCTGGTTCGAATCCAGCCGGGGGTACTGCACGAAACTTGAGTACTGGCAGGCCAGCGAGCGACTGCCCAGCGACCTACTCGGCATGCTTCCCTCGCCACCGGTCGGCGTCGCCGGCTGATCCGGCCACACGTCCCGCGACGCCGGCCAACCGGCCCCGCCCAAAGCCGCCACGTCAACCCAATCGAGCAGCGAGATCCCTAGCGGCAGCACAGAGGTCTCCTCGTGCGACGACAGATACGGGTGGGCTCCGTTCCATTCGACGCAAGCAGTGAGCGCCTTTGGGATGGCGCAACCACGAAGCTCAGGTTATTGGACCGCTGAGGCTGGCGCGCTTAGAATGCCGCTGGTGTCCGCAACGCTGGTGGGGCCGAACCGATGGTTGTGGTTGGTTATCCGTGTCGCCGGGGTGTGTATAGCGGCGACTGTCGTGGCTGCTCTCCTTTGGACGGCCTGGTTCACTTCCCGTCCTGCCGTGACGGGGCCTGCGGATGGACGTGCCGCCGCGTGGGCGAACGTACCTCGCGGAGCGCGGGACACCATCTCGCGAGACATCGGCCGGGACCAGGGCCGGTTCGCGGTAACCCACGCGGGGGCGCAACTGGTGGCCAAGGGCTTCAGGATCTCGACGACCTTCGGGAGTGACGGCGCCGTCGTCCGAGCAGGGTCGGGCGTCTCTCTGCAACTCGGACTCGAAGCCGTCGGTCGCGTCCACTCGCTCGTCGAGGTTGGTTCGGCGGTGCCGGTGGGCAAGTTGAACACAGTCAGCTACAGCCACTTCGGGATTGGCGAGTGGTATATCAACGGTCCGCTCGGGCTCGAGCAGGGCTTCACGGTAGGCCGGCGTCCGGGCGGGACAGGCGCACTGGTGCTGGTAGTAGGCCGGGTACCCGACGCGGCCCGCTCCGACGTTGGATCGCGAGGCACGAGCCTTACCGTGGCCAGCACCAATCGCAATGGCGGCGTCTTGCGCTATTCGCAACTCAGAGTGACTGACGCTAGCGGGCGCCACGTGCCAGCCCGGATTGAGCTGCGTGCTGGCCGGATTCTGCTTCAGGTGCGCGACAAGCGGGCGCGGTACCCGCTTCGGATTGATCCCGTCGTGGAGATGGGAGGCGCCGAACTAACCCCCAGCGACGCCAATCCAGTGTGCGCCAACGGCGGGGACTGCTTTGGCGGCTCAGTAGCCGTGTCTAGCGACGGCAGCACGGTTGTGGTCGGCGCGACGGCAGGCGGCGCAGGTGCGGTATACGTGTTTAGCGAGCCGGCGAGCGGCGGCTGGCAAGACACGACAGAGACCGCGAAATTGACGCCGAGCGACGGAGTAAACAACGATGCGTTCGGAGCCTCGGTGGCCGTTTCGGGAGACGGGGACACGATCGTGGTGGGATCGCCCCACCACGACTCGGACACCGGAGCGGTGTACGTGTTCAGCAAGCCGGTGACAGGAGGCTGGCAGAACGCCACTGAGACCGCGGAGCTGACCGCAAGCGATGGAACAGCAAACGATGATTTCGGAGCGTCAGTCGCCGTATCGGGAGACGCAGGAACGATCGTCTCCGGCGCTCCGTCCCACACCGATGGCGCAAATGCGCAGGGAGGGGCAGCCTACGTGTTCAGCAAGCCAGCAAGCGGCGGCTGGCAGAACACTACAGAGACCGCAGAACTCACTCCGAGCAGCGCAGTCGCCTACGGTGAGGCTGGAAACTCGGTGGCGACGTCAGATGACGGAAGCACGGTCGTCGTCGGAGCACCTGGGTTTTGGGTGGGCACGGCTGCCGTGCCCGCGGTGTACGTCTTTGCCGAGCCACCGAGCGGTGGCTGGCAGACCACAACGACTGGAGCGACACTAACCGAAAGCAGCAGCCCGAGCTACGATCGGTTCGGGACTCATCTGGCGATCTCGGGTGATGCGAGCACGCTTGCCGTAGGTGCCCCCGGCAGCGGAACATATGTGTTGAGCCAGTCCGCTAGTGGCGGTTGGCAGAACGCGGCAGTTGCGCAGTTATGGCCCAACGCTAACGGGGTAACGGATCCGACCGCGATTTCGGACAATGGATCCAAGATCATCGTTGGGCAGGTTGCCTATAACTCGGCAGGACCAGGCGCTGCAGACCTCTTTAACGAACCTGCGAGCGGCGGGTGGCAACCCGCCGCTGGGCCGACCGAGGAGTTGGAAGGCCCCTACAGTAACCAGATAGAGACCCAGACCGCTTCCGTGGCCATATCGGGAGACGGCACTACCGCTGTGGTGGGCAGCGGCGGTGGTCCGGTACTGGTCTTCCCACCAGTTCCGGTTGCGTCGTCACAACCAACAATTTCCGGCAGTTCGCGCCAAGGTCAGACTCTGATCGAGACCAACGCCGTGTGGTCCAACGATCCGACCGCCTTCACGTACCAATGGGAGGATTGCAACGCACCCGGCCCGAGCTGCTCGCCAATCAACGGTGCCATCGGTCAGTCATATACGGTGACCAACGCTGATGCCGGCGACACGATCGCCGTGGAGGAGACCGCCTCCAACGCCGGTGGGCCTGGGAACCCCGTTACGTCCCTGCCGACCACGGTTGTCACGCCATTGGCGCCGACCACGAGCGCTGTGCCCACGATCACCGGTACGGCCGTTGAAGGGAACTCGCTGACGGCCTCCGGGCTGGCGTGGACTAACACGCCTACCAGCGTCTCGTATCAGTGGGAGGACTGTGACTCGGCTGGTCAGGTCTGCCAACCAATTACAGGCGCGACCGGCAAGACGTACACGCTTGCGGCCAGAGACATTGGCGACAGGATCGTCGTTCAGGAATCGGCGTCAAACGCTGGCGGAACAAGCCAGCCCAAGACATCCGCGGCAACTGGGGCGGTCCCGGAGGCGGGACCTGTAGGTCTCGAGATCGACAACGGCGACTACGCGACCAACAATCCGAACGTCACGATTCAGGCCGCCTGGCCGCCGGGGACACAATCGATCCTGATCGCGAACAACGGTGGTTTCCGTACCAACACCGAGACGGTTGCGCCGGCAGCGTCGATCCAATGGACGCTGGAGCAGACCGCAGGCGATCGCCTACCCAAGACGGTTTACGTCCGCTTCCTTGGCGTGGGACAGGACGACATCAACTTCACCGACGACATCATCCTGGACGAGACCGCTCCGACCGTACAGAGCGCGACGGTGAGCGGCCCGGGCAGGATTCAGGCCAGCGCTGCCCGCGCTCCGAGGCTCAAGACCTACAAGCTGCGGCTGAGAGCAAAGGATCAGCTCGTGGGGGTCTGCGAAGCCGCGACGAATCACAGTCGTGCGACCAGCGGTGAGGTTCTGACGACCCTGACGTCGTGCAAGAAGCGAGGCATCCTAAAGGTGTCGCGAACCCTGAACCTGAAGCTCAGGGCGGCACCCCGCTATGTGCGCGTCCGAAACTCGGCCGGCGACTGGTCGCGCTGGTTCGCCGTCAAGAGCTGACCATCTGCGACTGATCGCGTTGGGCATCGGTAGCCGTAGCGCCCGGCGCGTGTGTCATCTACAGGCGGCCGCGAAGGGTCGCCCTCGCGGCCACCGGCTGCGCGCGGAGTCACACCCGCGGCTCGAGACATTGGCGAGATGGGGTCGTCGTTGAGGAATCGGCGTCAAACGCTGCCCCGACAATCCAGAGCGCGAGCGGCGCCAGGGCCAGCGCTAGCTTTGAAGCTGAAGCTGCGGTCGCGTGCGCAGTACGTCCGTGTGCGGACCTGTCTGCCGATGACTGGTCACGCTCCTCCGGCCTCGGTCTCGGGGGCTTTGATGGGAAGTCGAGGTCGTGGCTGGCTGTCGTGATCGCCGACTCGATCAGGGGGAAGGCGGGCTCCGGCGTTACGACACGCCGGCCATCACGGCCGACGGGTCAAGGTTCAGCGTACGGAGGACGGCCCGAGCAGCGTTCCGCCCCGGCCACCCGGACACAGATCCGCCCGGATGGCTCATCGAGCCGGTCAGGAAGAGGCCGGGGATGTCAGTCATATGGCGCCAGCCCGGCACGACCTCGCCTGAAGGCAGCTCGAACTCGCCACCGTGGCAGGACCCGCCGATGTTGGACGGATTACGATGCGCCAGCCCGGTCGGTGTCTCAGCGAGAATCGCCTCGACGTTCCACGGCTCAAGGCCGCCGAGTTGCCGCCCAGCCAGTCGCATCAGGTGCTCTGCGTACTCGGGTCCGTACTCATCCCACGAGCGGCCGTCCGCGAGCGTCAACGGCGCCGCGGTGAGGATCTTGAAGGTCCCCCCGGGTGCGCGCTGAGGATCAACCACGGTGGAGGAAACCATCAGCATGAAGGGGTCGTCAAGCGCTGGTTGCCCTGTCACCAAGCAGCCTTCCGTCTGGCGAACAATGCCCGCCGGCGAGCCTAAACCGCCTGCGGTCGACCGTGTCGGGACGCCGGTCGGGGAGGGGTAGCTCACGTCACCCTTCAGCGCTGCGTGCACGGCGAACAGACCGATCCCTGGCCTCCACGCGCGCGCGGCCGCGACAAGCTCAGCGCTCTGTTCAGCGCCTAGCATCGCCTGCATCGACAGGACGTGGGCGGAGGAAACGACCGCTTGCCTCGCCGCGATCCGCCGGCCGTCATCCGTGGCGACCGCGACGACCCGCCCGTTAACGACATGAATCCTCGTAACCCTGGAGTCGGTGAGCACGGTACCGCCGTGATCACGAACGAGCCGGGCCAGCCGGTTCGGGAGCGCTCCGGAGCCACCCAGCGGTGTCGCCCAGCCGAACTCGAGCCTGCCGTTGAGAATGCTGATCGGCAGGACCCCGGTGCCAGCGCGCTTCGGCGGTTGGAAGGTGGCGAAGCCCATCCAGGAGAGGACGTGGCGGGTAACCGGGTGCTTGAAGTTCTCCGTCACAACATCCCAGGCGCTGCGGGATCGCAGCGCTCTATAGGCGCGCCCAGCCTCGGTGTCCGACGGCTCGAGGCCGGCGTTCCAGCGGCGATGCTCGGCTTTGAGAATCGACCACTCGTCGAGCATTTCAGTGAGCCGTCGCGCGTCGTCGGGTGAGAACCTCGAGATCTCCTCGGCTGTCTGTCCGGCCGAGCGGTGAACCACGACGGCATCGTCATGCCCCAGCGGGAATACCGTGGCCGGCTCGGTGTACGCGTACCGCAGGCCATAGTCCGAGATCAGCCCGAGCTCATCGTCACGCAGCACCGGGTTGGACTGGATTAGCGCGTGGGCGCTCGAACAGGAATCGTGCTGCCACCCGGGAAGCGTCAGTTCCTCCGTCACGGTGCTGCCACCGATCCGCGAGGTCGCCTCCAGGACGATGACCTCAAGCCCAGCCTTGGCGAGGTACGCCGCACAGATCAGCGCGTTGTGGCCAGCGCCGATGATGACGATATCGCCCGAGAGGTCGGCTTGATCAGGCACGACGGCGCAGGCTACGGAAACCTGCAAACGATTGCAAATTCTCGAGACGGCTACGACTGCCGCCAGGGTAAAGCTCACCGTCGAGCACAGCGATGTTCGGCACCGGCGGCGCCCAAGATGGGTGGTCCTCCCGATGCGCCTGCCGGCAGGTCGCCATAGGTTGGTCGCATCTCAAGCGGTCAACGCACTAGGAGGACCATATGCAGCGCTACCCAGCAGGGCACGTTTCCGGGGGGCCTGCAGATCCCGATCGAGAGGGGTTCTTGCCTCTTACCCCAGCAGGCCTCAAAGACGACTGGAGGTCGAAATGACCAAGCTGTTTCCTCGGCTCGGACGGTCGATTGCCGGCCGTGCCGCCGCCGCCACGCTGACGCTGTGCTTCCTTGCCGCGGCCCTGGAGTTCAGCTCGCCTGCAAGTGCCGCATCCAAGCCCTGTTCCGACGATGTGATGAGCGCCCCAACCGGCCCGGCGACGGTGTCGGCCGCATCCACGACGTCCTACGGCAGGGTGCTCGTCATAGGTTCGGGCGACTACGCCGGGTGCTCGCTGTACCTACTCACCTCCGACCAGGTCCACGCGCTCACCGGCGCTCAGTTCGCGTGTAGCGACAACACGAACGTCCTAGGGACGCCCTGCGACAGTGACCTCTGGCCGGCGCTCCTCACCAAGGGAGATCCCCACGCGGGACCTGGTGTCAACCCCAAGCTTCTGGGGACGGTCACTCGCACTGACCTGCCTGGCTTGTCGCCTGTCCAGCAGGTGACCTACGCCGGTCAGCCTCTATACCGGTTCTTCCTCGACCAAGCGCCGGGCGACACACAAGGCGCCAATCTGGACGATCCAGTGACCAGCCCCGCGGGTATCTGGTACCTCGTCGATCCGCGTCGTGGCATTCCCGCTACGGGGCAGGCTCACTTGCAGCTCGAGACCGCTCCGCTGGGCGGCACCGGGCCCAGCGAGACCGTGCTGGCCGCCCGGGTGAACAACGACTTCAGCGTCTTCCCCAACGCGACCTTTCCGGCCTATGCCTTGAGCGGGGACCCTGGAGCCGACCCCGCGGCGGCCTGCGACGAGCTGTGTGCCGTCTACTGGTCACCGCTCCTCACCGCGGAGCGGCCTGAAGCCGGGGCCGGCGTAGACCAGCACGCGCTTGGGATCGACGTCAGAGCCGACGGCAGCCACCAGGTGACCTACGATGGCCGGCCCCTGTACCTGTTCAACAACGATGCCTATATCGGGCCCATCGCAGGAGCCGGGACGCTGGGCATCAACGGAGCCGGTGCACAGACTCCGTGGGGCGTGTTCAACACGATCCCGCAGCTGCCGTAGGAACCCACTCCGAACGCACCGAAAGCCTCGGTCGGCTCGATCGACCGGGGCTTCGTGCACGGGCTACCTCCAGTCCATCGTGTGACCGACGACAACGTCGCCCAACTCACTGGTTTAACATCACGCCCTTCGGGGCGGTGGTAGGTTCCGGACGATGCATGTGCGCCGTTCATTCCCAGTTGCGGTGGCGACCGTCGTGACGGGGCTCGGTGCGTGCGCGATCGCCGCGAGCGTGATGGCGGTGCCAGGCCTGCTGAATGCAAACCCGTGGTTGGTAGCCGGGGCCGGAGTCGTAGCGCTGCTCGGTGGGCTGGCTTTCCTCTCAGCATCATTCGCAGATCGCGGCCACTAGCCGCGGTCCGGTCGTCAGCGGGAACAAACTCGAGACGACCGTCCCTCAATACGAATTAGCCGGTTTGGTCCGGTAGGCGTAGCCGGAGAGGTCAGGACCGCAGTCCCGGAGCAGCGACGCCACAATCAGTTCTGAGGGCGGCCGTGCGTGGCCACTGGGCGCTCGAATCCGTTGCCGATCAGCCTGCGCCGGGCGTTACTGCTGCCGTGGGGACGGCGTTGTCAATGAGGACTGCGGCGATGGCGGCAGCCGTGGAGAAGGCTGAGGTGTTGAGGACTCGGCTTCGCGCCGCTGCGCCATCCAGAAGCAACGCCAGTTGCTCGCCGAGCTGTTCGGGGTTGGTGGCGCCGGCCTCGCGAGCGGTTTCGGCGAACCGCGCGGCAAGAGCTTGCTTGTAGCCGCGGGCGTAGAGCCTTGCCGGGTGGTTCGAGTCAGGGATTTCGACGGCCGCTGCGATGAACGGGCACAGCGGCGAGTCGATATCGAAGGCGGCTAGGAGTCGTGCGCGCGGGCCGAGATCGGTGCGGTCGAACACCTCGGGCAGCAGGTCGGGATCGAACCGCCGTAGGTGTTCTGCGATCAACTCGTCCTTGCCGGGAAAGTGCTGATACAGCGTGCGCTTGGACACCTCGGCTACCGCGCAGAGCTGGTCGATGCCGGTGCCATTGATGCCTTGATCGCGGAACAGCTGCTGTGAAGCGCTGAGGATGCGTTCACGTGCGCCCCTGCCTCGGCGCAGCCCTCGCGGCCCCTTCTCCAATTCCTTCATAGCCCAAGTCTACCGGTGCCGGTACCGATCAGTGTGCATAGCTTGCATCCCTCTCGGTCGCACTGTACGGTAGGTACTCAGACCGGTGTACTTAAAGATCGGTGCGGCGAAGGAATGGAGCAGACATGGGAAAGCTTGACGGCAAGATCGCAGTGATCACAGGTGCGACAAGCGGTATGGCGCTGGCCGGGGCCAAGTTGTTCGTGGACGAAGGAGCTCACGTCTTCGTCTCGGGGCGACGCCAGGACGCGCTGGACGAGGCTGTCGAACAGATCGGCCGGAATGTGACCGGCGTGCGAGCCGATTCGGCCGAACTCGCCGATCTGGAGCGTCTGTTCAAGACGGTCAAGGCGCAAAAGGGCGCAATCGACGTGTTGTGGGCAAGCGCCGGGACGGGCGCGCCGACTGGTCTCGGCGAGATCACCGAGGAGGAGTTCGACGCCGCCTTCTCGCTGAACGCACGCGGCACACTCTTCACGGTCCAGAAGGCGTTGCCGCTGTTCAACGACGGAGGCTCGATCTTCATGACCGGCTCAAACGCCTCGCTCCGGGGCTATCCCAACTGGAGCGTGTACGCAGCGAGCAAGGCCGTGCTGCCCGCCTACGCCCGGGTGTGGGTGTCAGAACTGCGGGACAGGAAGATCCGCGTGAACGTGTTGACCCCCGGCCAGGTCGCCTCGCCAATGATGGAGAAGGCGCTGGACCCGGAGACGAAGGCGCAGTTCGAATCTGTGATCCCACGACGGGAGATGGGCCACCCGGAGGAGATAGCTTCAGTGGCGTTGTTTCTGGCCTCGGAGGACTCGAGCTATGTCAACGGCATGGAACTGGTTGTTGACGGTGGGACGACAGTGATCTGAGCGCCCACGTGCATGTGGGTGCTGCCGAGGCATGACCAGTGATCGGGCGTGTTCGGGATGTAGGGCAGCGGGACAGCGCTGCACCGACTGCTGCCTCGGAGATACGATCTTCGCGTGATTCGGCCCCGCCCCCGATTCGACCGCGGGCGGGTGTTGATTGGCAGCGCTGTGGTGACTGCGGTTGTGCTTGTGGCGGCCGTGATCGCCCCGAACCAACGACGAGATGCGGCAACGGCCGGTGGGCGTGGGCCCGGCGTTGGTGCGTTCAACGCTTGTGTCGGTAAACAGCGGTTTCTCTTCACCACGGAGCGCAGATCGGACGCTCGGATAATCGACACGATCAAGGACCGGGCGCAGGGTGAGGTGGCGGGCGTGTTCGCGGTGCTCCCATCTGTTCGGGCTGCCGAATCGTTTACAAGCACGATCGGCCCGCCAGGCGGCACTGGCGAGAGGAATGGTCGGATGATCTTGTTCACCAGAAGCCCCGTTGGACGAGATACAAATGCCATCTTGACCTGCGCGGCACCGGAGTTTCCGTTTACCTAGCGGCGGGCGCCGACACGGCGTCCGATGGATCAACGATCAGGCGAAACCGGCGCCGCTCGCCCGCAGGCGAAGCCCATTTCAGATTACGATGCTGGTAACCCGGACGCGTGGAGGAGCGCACCGGTCCAGGCGGCTGTCGGGTTCCCCAATGGCCACGGCTGACGCGCGACACTCACCGGAACCGGAGTAAACCTTCAGCGCTGGGCACGGTGGCGCGTAATGAGCCAGCGGCTTCCGAGGCTGAGGGCAAGGACGATCAGCGCCCCCGCCAGCGCCAGAGGTCCCGTGAACGCGAGCACAACCATGGTTAACACGCACAGCACCCCTGTGAGTACGGCCCAGGCCACCTGGAAATGATCGCTCATGCGTTGAAGTCTAAGCGGGAGGGAAGGGCTGACCGGACTACGGTCGAGGCACGAGCAGAGGAAAGGGCGTTAGGCGACGGCAAGTTGCCGGCCCATCCGGGTGGCATGCATGGGCTAAATCTCAGATCCTGTCGAGGATGCTGAGCAGCAGACCGTCCACCCGCGCGTGCATCCCCGCGACGTCAACAGTTGCCCGACCGCCGACTTGGATCGGGATGAAGGATGGCCAGTCTGGCCCGTAGAAGGAGAGGGCGTACAGGTCCCAGAGGGGGTCCAGCTGATGTCCCGACGCCGCTTCGTAGGCATGACGGAAACGCTCCGCCCAGTCGACGGAGAAGAGAACGGCGAGATTCAGGCGGCAGCGGCCGGTGTCGAGTTCACGCGGTCCAGTCGACGCGAATGTCCAGTCGACGACGCCTGAGAGCTGACCGTGAGACCAGAGCACGTTGAAGTGTTGGAAGTCGCCGTGGAGGAAGGCGGGCCGGTACGCAGGGAGACCATTGCCGAGCAGCGCCATCGCGTAACGCCATGCCGCCGGCTCCGTCGACCAGGAGAATGCGTCGCTCTCCTCATTGGCTCGCTGTATCTCAGAGGCGGATGCGGCGATGTGTTGCTGATGGATATCGGCCGCAACGTGAGCTAAGCGGTCGAGCCAGCGCGCGGGATCGCGCGGGTCGAGGTCCAGCCTGCCGGGAAGCCATTCCATCAGCAGAGCTGGGCACCCCGCCGCTCGTCCGGATGGATCCGCCGCCACGAACGACGGAGCAGGAATCCTCGTCCCCGGCAGGCCGAGGAGAGCGGCGGTCTCACGGCCGACGGCGGCTTCGCCGCCGGGTGACAGCCACCTACGCATCACCACTCGGTGTCGTTGCCCGTGCCGATCCAGAACCACGAGACCGTGTATGGCTGAAGAGATGCCCCCGGTCAGCGGGCGAACGCTGGCTACGCGGGCTCCGTCGGCCACCGCCGAAGCGGCCCAGGACAGCGCCTCGGCCGACGGCCGCGAACGCAGCGCGGTGGTTGGCGGATGGGTATATCCCGGCTCAAGCTCCCGCTCCATTGCTCCATTCTCCGACACCGTCCCGCCCGGCGCATGTGGGAGCATCTGTCTATGACGAGCGCTTCTGGTTCCCTAATCACCGGTGTGGACTTTGTGTGCATCCCGGCTCAGGACTTCGACGCGATGACCGCCTTTTACGGCGAGACGCTCGGCCTACCCTTGGTGAAGCGCTATGGGAGCCGGCCAGGCGCCGAGTACCAAGCCGGCAACCTCACCCTGGCCATCATGCGCGCCGAAGACTTCGGCGCGACCTTCTCGAGCAACGCGATGCCGATCGCGTTGCAGGTCGCCGACGTGGCCGTCGCACGTGAGCAACTTGAGGCCAAAGGGGTCCAGTTCGTGAGCGAGACCTTTGACTCCGGCGTGTGTTGGCAGGCAATCTGTCTGGACCCTGACGGCAATCCTTTGTCGCTGCACCACCGCTACGCGCCCAAGGACTAGGCAGACCGGAACTGATCGGCACCGAGTGAGGGCACAGATCGGCGGTCCCGGCCAGATCATCAGCGCGCGGCGAGCATGGCTGAGGTGTTCCGGCGCTGGCCGGCCGACTCTCGCTCGGCTCACCGGTTGTGGTTGACAACCTCGATGTTGTGCCCATCGGGGTCTACGACAAACGCGCCGTAATAGCCCGGTTGGTAGATGGCGCGCTCGCCGGGCCTCCCGTGGTCCTCGTAGCCGGCGGTCGTGGCGGCGCCGTGGAACGCTTGGACGGTTGCATCGTCGTGCGCGGTAAACGCGAGGTGAACGTGCTCGGTGAGCGGCCGCCCGTCGACGACCAGCGAAAAGCTGAACTTGTCGCCGACCATCTGAACGTGGTCTGCCCGGTCCACGCCGATCCGCAGGCCGGCAGCCGTGGCGATGGTCGTGTAGAAGCGCTTGGATGCTGCAGGGTCACGGACCCGGATCCAGAGGTGGTCGACGCTTCCGTCCGGCACTGGGTCTTCGCGGTCGGTGTGCACGGCCTCAGCGCTGTTGCCGTCAGGGTCGAGCAGAAAGGCGCCGTAGTAGTCCGGGCCGTAGTTCGTGCGGGGGCCCGGTGCGCCGTCGCTGCGGTAGCCCGCGTCGGTCCCGGCCAACCAAAAGGCGTCCACCGCCTCTCGCGACGATGCACGAAAGCCCACATGCAGCCCTTGGGTCACAGGATGCTCGCGGTCGGTCTGGCCAATCCACCAGTCCTCCCACCCGACCATGTCAGGGCCTGCGTAGCTCGGCTCAGAGCCCAGCACGGAGAGGATGGTGCGGTAGAAGCGCTCAGACGTTGCCAGATCGGACACGGCAAGCCCCACATGGTCGAGCATGGCCGCAAGGCTACTGCGATCACTCCGCCACTGACGGTCGCTAGGTCCGCATCGCTCTCAGTTCAGTCCGTTATCGGCGCAGACATACTCAGACCCGAGCCTCGCCCCTTCTCGCGGTAGCCCAGAGCAAAGGCGAGCCTAGGTGGAGCGGCGCATGGCCAGGACGGGCAGGGTTCGGTCCCCGAATATCTCAACCGCATGCTCTTGGTCTATGAAACCGGCCTTGCGGTATACCGCGGCCGCCGAGTCGTTGCCGATGGCGACGGCCAGCTCAATGCTGTTGTGTCCATGCTCGCCGGCCCATTGCACGCAGGCGCGGCAGAGTTGTCCGGCGATCCCCCGTCCGCGAAAGTCGGGGTGCACCCACATCCCGAACAAGTGGGCTGCGCCGGCCTCGTCGGTCGCGGCCAACGCCATACCGACCCAGCGTCCGTCGGGGTCGATCGCGGTGAACCACCGCGACTGCTGGCCCTGCTCCGACACCGCGGCACGTTCCTGCCAGGTCTCCATGGTGAGCCCGACCGCTTGCTGATAGGTGCCGCCGAAGGCTGCGGGATCAGTTTTCAGCGCTTGCAGCCGCAGATCTCGCAACTGCTCCCATTCGGCGGCGACTATCGGCTTGACCCTGATCTCCACTGCGCGTGACGGTAGCTCCCGATCCGGTTCTCCGATCGTCGCTTCGGCTAGAACTTCCGGTGATGGATCCCGATCTCTTGAACCTTGAGGTGCGCATTGCCGGAAACCACGACATCGCTGCCTTGGCCCGGCTGAGAGCCGAGTGGACCGGGGTCGAGAGCGACACCGAATTTGAACAGGGTCTCGCCCGATGGTTGGCCGACGAGGGGGAGCGCCGCACCACCTGGCTGGCCCGGCTCAACGGCCGGCCGGCCGGAATGGCATCACTCTTCGAGTACCGCCGCATGCCACGCCCTGGCCGTACGGATTCTCGTTGGGGTTACCTGGGCAACATGTTCGTTCGCGAGCGCCTGCGCGACCGCGGTATTGGTTCGACGCTGCTGGCCACCCTCGTCGCGGCTGCTGAGGAACGCGGGTATGCGAGACTCGTGCTCTCACCCAGCGAGCGGGCGGTCGCGTTCTACCAGCGGGCCGGATTCGTCGTCCCCGACAAATCAGCTGGCAATCACCAGCTGTTGGTCCGGTCGATCGAGCGCCGATGACCGCTTCATGGAGCCAGGCGGAGCGGTTGGCCTGCCGCGCATGACTGAGTCGTCCGAGCCCGTCCGGGGCGAATCGGTTCCCCTCGGGAGTCTGCTTGTCGCCCTGCATGGGGCCGACGCACCGAAACGCGGGGTCGAGGTCAGCTACCGCGTTTGGCGGCACCCGGAGCGCCTACATGCTGCGTTCACGGCAGATGTGGAGGAGCAGAGGCGCCGGGGGGCGTCGATCAGGGGGTTCGGCAGCGGTGCGGGCCACCCGCAGCCCGCGGAGCTCGAGGAGACCGTGCGGATCTGGCGCGACGGTGAGCGTTGTCGGGTCGAGCACCACGGCGGTCCTCGGGATGGCTATTACGGCGTCGTTGACGGATCACTCTGGTGGATGTGGGACGAGCGAAACGGCGCCCACAGCAACCAGGAGGATCCGAGTGTGGGCAGTGGGGTAGGGGACGAATTGACCATCATGCTCAACCCGGTATCGCTAATGAGCGCGCTGCGGCTTGAGCCGACGGGTAGTTTTGAGATCGCCGGCCGGCCAACCATCAGCGCCCGCGGCATTCCGAGACTCCAGGACACCCGCCATGGCCCGGCCTTCGGACTTCACGAGCTGGGGGCGGGCGCTGACTTCTACGCATTGGAGGTCGACGAGGAAATGGGCTTTCTGCTCGCCGTTACCGCGGTTCGCGAGAAGCAGCCATTCCACAGGATCACAACGCTGGCGGTCTCGTTCGGCCAGCCGATCCCAGATGAGACGTTTCGTTTCGAGCCGCCAGCTGGTGAACAGATTCAGTCGAGGTCGGGTGAGGATCGGGTTGAGCACGTCACCCTCGTTGAAGCGCAGCAGCGGGCCCCCTTCACGGTGCTGATGCCCGACACGGTTCCAGCCAACTGGCAGGTGTCATGCAGGTTGATTCGGTCCTCCGAGCGCCCACCCTGGCCAACGCAGATCGGGTTGATCTACCAATCGATCGATGGGCACGAAAGCATCTCGCTCAGCCAATTCCCGGCGGGCGGACCCAATCCCTACAGAGAGCTCGGCGACGGGGAGGACTGGGAGACGGTCACCCGCGGCGGAACCGAGATGAAGACCCGCCCCGCCAGGTGGGGGCAGGCGCAGGTGGAACTCGTCCTGGGCGGCACATTCGTGCATCTCATGTCGGACAACCTCACCCGCGACCAGGTTCTCGCCATCGCCGCCAACTTGCGACCGGCCCCAAGTACGAGCAGCATCTGAGGAGCCAACATTGCCTGTCTGAGCACTGTCACCGCGGGCGTAGGCCCAGACCGGGTAGGTTTGTGTCATGTCGACAGGTGAGAAGCCGGACGTCGCGGTACCGTCCGATCAGGCGCCGTCCTACCAGCTCGAGATCGAGGACATCGTGGTCGGAGACGGCGACGAGGCCGTCGCGGGACGGGTCGTCGAGGTGCATTACGTCGGTGTCTCCTGGAAGACCGGGCAGCAGTTTGACGCTTCTTGGGACCGGGGCAGCACGTTCAAATTCGGTCTGGGCAAGGGCCAGGTCATCGCTGGTTGGGATCAGGGTGTGGCCGGGATGAGGGTCGGCGGCCGCCGACGGATCACGATCCCGCCGATGCTGGCCTACGGCAAGCGGGGCGCTGGCCGGGCGATTGGGCCGGACGAGACCCTCGTCTTCGTCGTGGACCTATTCAGCGTTCGCTGAGGAGGTCTCCCGGCGGTCTCCCGTCGTGCTCCCAGGTAGAGCCGTCGGCGCGGGTAGCTGGCCCGGCCACCGACACACACGTGATACTGAGCTGATGGAGAATCTCATCGAGCGCACCGACTTCTACTCGGTGCCAGTGCAGGACATGGAGCGGGCCAAGACCTTCTACCGTGACGTCCTGGGGATGCACAGCCCAAACTGGGACGCCGGCTTCCCCGAGATCGAAACGGGAAACGTATCGCTGTACCTGACCAGCCCGGCGGCGATGGGCATGGAGTTCTCGCCTCACACCGCGTACATCGCGCTCCGAGTCGCCGACGTGTCCGAGGCCAAGCGCGAACTGGAGAAGCGGGGCGTCACGTTCGCCGGGGAGCATGACACCGGGGTCTGCCGGATGGCCTTCTTCCATGACAGCGAGGGCAACTCGCTGATGCTGCATCGCCGCTACGCGGCTTAGCGATCACCTGACTGGTGGGGCGTTCGCAAAGGGGATTGCAGCCCCAGGCCAACCCGCAGCCGGACCGAAACCTTGCTGTGTCCATGCTGTTCTCTGAGATGTCGTGATCAGGAGCCGTTCCAGTCAGCCTCAGATCTCACGGGCGGTGCTGCTCTCGGTCGCTGCCATCTGCGTGGCGATGCTGGGGTTCCCCGCCGCGACGCTCGCCGGCGGGCGGCGCGCGGCGACCAGGGTCGCAGCGCTCAGAACCGACTCGACCAGGATTGTCCAGTACCACCACGCTCATGTGACGGTGCCGGCCAACTGGCCCGTGTTCCATCTCGGAGCGGACACGCGGACATGCGTGCGCTTCAACCGCCACGCGGTCTACCTCGGGCGACCGGGCAACGACCAGAGCTGCCCAGCCAACGCAATCGGTCGCACTGAAGCGATCCTGGTCTCGCCCGCGAATTACCGCGGCGCTCTGCTTGCGCCGATCAGCCGTCGCTTCGCCGCGAATGTCTCAGGCTCGATGGCGCGCATCCCCGAACCGACCCACCACGTGGTGATTACAGCGACATGGGGAAGTGACCCGGGGCTCATCCGCAACGCGCTAGGAGTCCGCTCGCTGTCGGCTGCTGTCCTGGCCACCGACCGCCTCCGGCCCACGGCCGTCCGCGCTCCTGTCAGCCTGCCTCGCGCGCTGCCGAGGACAACCTCTGCGGCTGCGCCGGCGACACCCGGGGCGGTTTATAACGGTCTCGGATTCGATGTCTGCACCACGCCCTCGGTGAGCAGCCTGACGGCCTGGGGAGAGAGCTCGCCCTACGGCGCCATCGGCATCTACATCGGGGGCGCCAACGCCGCCTGCCTGGGCGGCAACCTCGATGCCGCCTGGGTCAGCATCGAGTCGGCTGCCGGGTGGCACTTGATTCCCACCTACGTCGGGCTCCAGTCCCCGTACGTCAGTGGCAAGCCATCAAGCGGTTGCGCAGGGTGCGCCGCAATGTCCGGCACGGCGGCGATCGCAGCGGCGCAGGGAACGGCCGCGGCTCAGGATGCTGTGGCGCAGGCCCAGGCGGTTGGCATCGGCATCGGCAATCCGATCTATTACGACATGGAAAACTACACGCGGTCGGCCACGTCCAGCGGAGCAGTGCTCGCCTTTCTCCAGGCCTGGACCGTGCAGCTGCACACAGACGGCTACCTGTCCGGCGTGTACAGCAGCGGAGGTTCCGGGATAGCGGATCTGGTCGATGCCTACGGCACGACTTACGTTGAGCCCGATGAGCTGTGGACGGCGTCCTGGGATGCCGCGGCACCGTCGACACCACCGAGCAGCCCGGCAAACAGTTGGGTGCCCAACCCGGACTGGGCCGGCACCCACCAGCTTCTGCAGTACTACAGCGACCCTAGCGGTAAGGCTGAGGTTTATGGTGGGGTCACAATCGGCATCGACCGTGACTACGTGCAGGCACCTACGGCCGCCGCCGGGAGTGCGACGCTCGTGTCACAGGTGGAGACGGCACCATCGCTCACGGTGATGCCCCAGGCGAACGGGTCTTTCAGCCTCACGCCTAGTTGGGCGGGCCAGGCCGGTATCACGGAGTACTCGCTACTCGGCGGTCCGTCCGTGTCGGCTCTGACCTCGATCGAGACGGTCTCAGCCGGTGCCAAGTTCCCGGTCACGCTCCAGGGGGTCTACGCCTATTTTGAGGTTCAGGCACTCAATTCGCTGGGACAGGTGGTCGGCGCCTCGGCCCCCGTGGAGGCGCCGCCGAGCGTCGCGATCTTCGGCAACAGCGCATATGTGGGAGCCACGGGTCCGGTCGGCGTTCCCGTGGCGTGTCTGAACACGATTCACTGCCAGGTGCAGGCGGCCATCTACGAGGGCAAGAGGCGCATCGCGCGCAGTGGCATCAGCGCCATGCCGAGATACGGCGGACAGCTGCTGGTTCCGCTCAGCCCCCAGATCCGCAGGCTCGTTGCCCGTGCGGAGACCCGTCGCCTACCGGTCACCGTGACCTTGACCAGCCGCTCCGGTGCCACCGCCACACGCTCCCTGAATCTCGTGCCCTACACGGTTAAGGGAAGGCCACCGGCCCGTCGGTCGTGGTCGAGTTCCACACTGCAGATCATCGGCAAGACGAGCTTCGTCTCCAACGCGTGGACCGGCGGGCTGCTGGCCGCGTGCAAGTCCAGCACGCCATGTGTGGCGACCGTTCGGGTGAGTCTCGGTGGGGTGGCCCTGGCGCCGGTGCACATGCAGACGCTGGGCGCCGGAGAGGTCGGCTATCTGACCTACCAGCTCAGCGCCAGGGCTCACACCCTGCTGCGGCAGACGGTGGGCAACCAGATGGGGGCGCGGGTGACTGTTTCCACAATCGCGAGCTCCAGCACCGGCGGAGCGGCGGCCACAGCCGGAGCCGAGACGGCCACGGCCCTGGTCTCGCTGGATAGTTTCCGCTAGCGGCGCCCCCGCCCTACTCAGTGCGGCGCACCGCCGTGGGGGATGGCGAGGACTTGGGTTTCGGTGAAGGTGAGGAGGCCTTCGTGGCCGAGTTCTCGGCCGATGCCGCTTTGGTTGAATCCGCCGAACATGGCGCGTTCGTCGACGGCGGTGGCGTTGTGGTTGTTGAAGAAGATGTGTCCGGCGCGGAGTTGTTGACCGATTTGCATGGCGTGTTCGTCATCGCTTGACCACACCGAGGCGCATAGCCCAGCCCAGGTGTCGTTGGCCAGCGCCACGGCCTGTTGCTCGGTGTCGTAGGCGATGATGGGCAGCGCCGGGCCGAACTGTTCCTCGGTCACGATCCGTTGATCGGCGGTGGGGTTGAGCACCACCGCGGGTTTCATGTAGTGCCCGTCGGTGGGGTCGGCGTCTACGTACTGGCCACCGTCGATCACTTCGCTGCCTTGGGCGCGGGACTCGGTCAGCAGCTCTTGCACGTAGTCGCGTTGTGAGGCCATGTTCAACGGGCCCATCGTCACCTCGGGGTTCATGCCACACCCGATCCGCTGCCCATCCAAAAACGCTTTGAGCCCGTCCACCACCTGCCCGTACAGGCGGCGGGGGACATACAGGCGCTTGAGCGCCATGCACACCTGCCCGGTGGTCATGAACGTCGCCAACGCCATCCGGGTGATCGTGGCGTCATCCAGGCTCGCGTCATCCAGAACGATTCCCGGGTCATTACCGCCCAGCTCAAGCGTGACGTTCGTGATGTTCCGGGCGGCCATCTCCATGATCCGCCTGCCCCCCGCCGTGGACCCGGTAAAACACACATGCTTGACCCGCGGGTCGCCGACCACCACCGGCCCGATGACCGCATCCTGCCCCGTGACCACATTCAGCACCCCGGCCGGCAACCGCGACGCGAGCTCCCGCAAAGTCAACACCGACGACAACGGTGCCGTCGGCGGCGGCTTAGCGATCACCGTGTTACCCGCCATCAACGCCTGCGGCAAACTGGCCGCCAAAATCGCCAACGGCCAATTGAACGGATAAATGATCGACACCACACCCTGCGGCACATGCCGCACCACCGTGTTAAACGGCGGACCCGCGATCAACTCCGGCTCATCCAACCCCCCCGCCACCCGGGCCGCCTCATGAAACCGCCCCACGAACACCTGCAAATCAACGGACGCCTCAAACCGGATCTTGCCGTTCTCCCGCGACAAAACCGCCGCCCGCTCATCCAAACTCCCCGCCAACCCCTCAACCGCCGCCAAACACAACCCGACCCGCTCCCCCACCGACAAACCCGCCCAACCCGGCCACGCCCCATCAGCCGCCCCCACCGCATCCAAAACATCCCGCGTACTCGCCGCAGCCGCCAAACCCACCAACGACCCATCATGCGGATCCAACACCTCAAACGACACCGCCGAGGACCGCTCCACACCACCAATCACCAACCCAGTGGAAACCACCTCACCTATCGCCATGTTGGCCTCACCCTTTCCTCAGTCTGGGCCGTGCGCCGAGTCTGGACAGTGCCCTCACATCGTCGGCGATGTTGGGGCGGATGTCCATAGGCCGAGCGGCGCGTGGCGGTCTCGGCCCGCATGCTTGGCGGCGTACATGGCCAGGTCTGCGCCGACCATGGCGTGGTGCTCTGAGAGCCCCTCGTCCGGTCCAAAGCAGAAGATCCCGACGCTCGCCGTCACGCTGGGCGAGCCATCCGGGTCGAGCTCGCGAACCGCTTGGACGAGTGCGGCCGCGACTACCTCGGCCTCCTCGGGCGACACCTCCGGGAGCAGCACCGAGAACTCATCGCCTCCGATGCGGCCGAGCACGTCGCCGGCCCGCAGGCGGCCGCTGAGGGCGTTGGCGACAGCCTGAAGTAGAACATCGCCGCCCGCGTGTCCGTGTGCGTCGTTGTACCCCTTGAAGTTGTCGAGGTCGACCATAAGCAACGCGCCGTTGGCGCCATAGCGGGCCAGCCGGCTGAGGTGCTGGCGCAGCTCGCGGCCAAATCCGCGGCGGTTGACCAATCCGGTGAGCGGATCGTGGTCGGCCAGATGCCGGAGACGCTGCTCGCGTAACTGGTGCTCGGTTACGTCGGCCGCCTGGCCGACGAAGTAGAGCGGAGTCCCCAGCTCGTCGCGAACCAGCCGCGTGGCCACGATCGCCGAGATCCAGTCGTCCTCGCCTCGTAGCAGCTGTTTCTCCCGAGTGCAGTGGTCGCGGGTGCCGGACAGCATCTCTGCCCGCTCGAGTCCATCGAGCCGGAGCTCATCGGGGTGGGTGAATTCAGGCAGCGTCATACCCAACAGCTCCGTGCGGGGACGGCGCAAGAGCTCGCAGAGCGCATCGTTGACCTCGATCAGGCGCAACTCGGTGTCGCAGAGCCATTGCGGAAGCGGGCCCCGCTCGAACGCCGCCCGGTATCGGCCCTTGACCGTGACCGGATCCTGGGCCGTGTCGAGCCCTGGGGCCGTGTCCGTCGCCTCGGACTTTGCCGGCTTCTGGGCCTTGGTTCCTTCCGTGGACTTCCTGTTCCGCCTCCGCCGCATCTGTCTCCCCAACGTCTCGTGTCCGGGCCATTTTGCCGGGAAACGGTATCCGGTACACAGTTTGTCTGAAAATCAGCTTTCCGTGGTCACCTCAACGCAAACTTTACGGACGGGTTAGGGGTTGCGTCGAGGCGAGCGGTAGCGGCGAGAGCGGCTTCAGCTGCTCGAGTCGCAACAGCGTGGTGACGCGGACTGCGCCCCCGCGCGAGGACAGCCGCATGATCACTCGTTGGACCTCGGCGACGTCGCGCGCGACCACCACCAGGATCGCGTCGATCTCGCCGGTGACCCAGTCGGCAGAGATGACCTCCGGCATCGCCTGCACCGCCGACATGAACTTCTCGTGCCCTTGATCGTCGTGGCGCTGAAGCGTCACCAGCACGTAGACGTGAAGGGGAAAACCAGCCAGCGCCGGTTCGAGTTCGGCCACCACCGCCCGGATCACGCCGGTTGTTTTGAGTCTCCGTACGCGGTGCAGGGTGGCGGTTGGCGACAGGCCGACCAAGCGTGCGAGTTCGACATTCGATCGGTCGGCATCCATCTGAAGCTGATCTAGCAGCTTCAGATCAATTAAATCCAGTAAAACAGCAGACACACGCACGATTACATCGTAATAAGACTTAGAAGTCAAACATATGACTGTATTTCGGGCGTTTTCCGGACTTTGTCCACCATCATGGATAGCGATGAAGAATCGCTCCGCCATCCTTGCCCTGATCGCCGCTGGCTCCCTCTGGGGGGTCAATGTCGCGCTGACCAAGGTGTCGCTTCGGTGGCTCGATCCGGGGTGGCTGACGGCGATGCGGTTCCTGGTCGCGACCCCGATCCTCGCCATCATTGGCCGGCGCGGCTTGCGTCAGGCCTTCACGCTTCGCATCTTCCTTTCCGGAACGCTGGGCTATGGCGCCGTGGTGCTGTTGCAGAACATCGGCATCGATCAGACCAGCGTGAGCCATGGGGCGATCATCGTTGGTGCCTTGCCCGTGGTCGTCGCGCTGGTGGCCGCCACGCTCGGCACGGGCTCGGCGCGGCCGCTTGTCTGGCTGGGCTACGGCGTGGCTCTGCTCGGCGTGGTGCTCGTGGCCAAGGGCGGCGGCGGAGGCGCGACAGTCTCCGGCGACATGCTGGTCTTTGCCTCGGTCGTGCTCTCGGGTGCCTTCATGGCCATGCAGCCAGGCCTGCTCAAGGGGCGCAACGCCGCGGCCGTCACGGCCGTGCAGTTTTTTGCCGCTGAGCTGGTGTCGCTACCGGTGGCTCTCTCCGGTGGCAGCCTCCCGCATGCCCCGTCCGGAGCTGGCCTGGTGGCCGCCTTTGTCGGTCTGGCCGTCGTGGGCACGATCCTGCCGTTCTGGCTCTTCGCCTACGGCCAGGCCCGCGTCGCGCCCGAACTGGCCGGAGCGTTTGTGAACCTGGAGCCGCTGGTCGGCGCGATCGTGGGGTGGGTGGCCTTCGCCAACCCGGTTGGTGGCTGGCAGATCGTCGGCGCGCTCGGCGTCATCGCCGGCATCGTCATCAGCCTGCTGCCGCCCGATCGTACGCTCCCGCTGCCGGGAGTCCAACGAATGATCGAGGCAGCCCTGGCCGGCGCCCGGCGCTTCTAGCGGGCCGCTGGTAGATTCATAGGTCCGCGGTGGGCGTAGCTCAGTTGGTAGAGCTCCTGGTTGTGGTCCAGGCGGTCGTGGGTTCGAGTCCCATCGCTCACCTTGCTCCGATGAACTGCGACATGTGTCGCAAGCAGCTCAAGGGAAAACCCGGCGCGCTTGGTGAGGTCTCAGCGATCAGCGGGACCTTTGCCAGTGCCCCGGCCACCATGGCTCAGTTCGCGCGAGGTTCCGGGCGGTCCAGGCTCTGGCCGATGACCTTGGCTCCTCGTATGCCTCGCTGCGCCGCCGCTCTCGCCGGGCCCTCAGGCGGCGCCACGCCAAGAAGGCCAAGGCGAGTGGGCCGAGGGCGAAGCCGGCCCGTACCTCGACTCGGGTGCTCCAGTGGCTCTCGGCCGTGATCGGGGGGCGCCGGGCTTGGCTTCGGAGCACCACCGCCGCCGTGGGAGGGCTGGAAGGGCGGGGGGTGTTATGCCCATCGCTTTCTGTGGGGTTGGCGTGCCCGGCTTGATCGGCCGCCGCCCTGAGCTTGGCGGCGGCAGAGCTGAGAAGCGCCGCCGCGGCGTCAACCGCGGGCTCGCGCGGAGGCGGATCATCGGTGCCACCCGGGGGCTCGTCACCCGCCGGGGTGCCGTTGCCGACTGCAGCAGCGCTGCCGTTCGCGACTGAAGCAGCGGCGCGGTTATCGGCCGCGGCTGCGGCCCGATTACCGGCCGCGGCCGCGGTGCCATTGCCGGCAGCGGCGATGCCGTTGCCCCCACCCGCGGTGGTTCCGTCTTCGCCCGCCACAGTTGGCCCGTGGCCGCCCGCGGCTCGGGCGCCGTTGGTGCCGGCCGGCTCCTCCTCCTTGGTGGCGACAGGGCGTCGGGCTCGGAAGCGGAACCGCGTGCCCTGATCAATGATCAGGTAGTTGTCGACGTCCTCGCGCTGGTCGTGCAGGATCAGCCGCCCGCTGCGCTCGGCCAGTCGAGCCAGCGCGTCGATGCTGCTCACGTCGATAGGGGGCCGGCCACGACTGGGCGGCATCCGCGTAACCGGCACGATCAGGTGTCTATAGCGGCGGTTGATCCGCTCGGTGGGATCCGCGTCCCCGATCAACATCGCAAACGCGATCAGAGTGAAGATGGCCAGAGCGACGAGGGCTATCGCACGAACGATCTTTATCGGCACTCCGGCCAACCGGTCGACGGTGGTGCGCCACGATCTGACTATGCCGGTCACCCTCTGGTTGAGTCCGCGCTGGGTGGCGGCCGAAGCAGAGGAGGCGCCGGCCGGTGGAGTGATCGCGGAGGTACCGGACAGGAACTCCGGCGCGCCGAGGGTCAGCCTCAGCGTCGGGTTGTAGTCGGTGGAAAGCGGCTGTCCAGCCATCTGTCCGGTGGCTGTGACCTGGGGCACGACCGCGAGTGAGAAGCTCCCGCTGGTCCCGAGCTGGGCGTCGATGCGGGTGGTCAGGGCCTCAAGCCTGGTCAGATTGATGACTGCGGTCGCATCAGCGCGGTTCCCGGCGAACCGCACCGGGGGGCCCAACCAGAAAACGCGGCTCCAGCCGGTGGCGTTGCTGAGCGTGCCGCGGACGCGGATGGTCCCGTGTACCTGATGCGGGGCAGCGCTCGTCAGCCCATAGGCCACCGTGAGGGTGACGCGATGGACCAGCTGAACGTAGATTGGATCACCCGTGGCCACGATCCCGGCCGGGTAGACGGGGCCTGGGCGCGCTCGTCCGCGATAGCTGAAGCTCACCTGCTGTGAGTACGCCTGAGTCACCGACGTCCGGTTCGCTTTGGGGCGGACAAATGCCACTACGCTGAGAGCAGCGAAGACGAGCACGCCTACGACCGAGGCGGCGAGCAGATGCCTGGCGTTCAGCGGGCCGCCACGATAGGGAGGTGAGCTGGTCACCTGGGGCGCCCGACCGGGACGAGCCCAGAGGTTGGTGTCAGCCCAGGGGACCCAACCGCTTCCCGTCCGCCTGGGCCGCGGCGGCGGGGGTCACACCGGACCCAACATGCCTGTGAGCGAAGTGCGGCCGGTGCCGTCATACCCAGCGGGCCGCCGTCCGCGGTCGCCCCAACGTTGCGGCCGCTGGCGGCCGCGGTCGCCTCCCCCGTGAATACGATCGTCCCCATGGTGGTGTCTGAGCCGTCGCTGGATTGCGCATAGGTCAGCGACGCCACAGTACCTTCGCTCACGGACGTCTGGCCGGGGCCGGTCACATGGGGCGTGGGGAGGGCGCGGTGAGCGCTGAGCGGGCCGCAATCGCACGGCCCCGCCGAGCCCACGGGGACCGTCTACTGCGCGCTGGCGTCGGCCTCGTCGCAGGCGCTCTGCAGCGAGGTGACGTCGGAGCTGCTGAGGCGGACGCCGGTGAGCACGTCGCTCTCGCTTTCGCCCGCCGTGGGTCGTATCCCCATCTGGCCCAGCTTGTGCACCACGCACGAGCGGCAGTTGGCCTCGGCCGCTGACCGCGGCAGGATCCCGTTGTAGAAGTAATCCTGGAAGCAGCTGGTGACCACCTGCTCTCCGGTGACGATCTCCGGAGGGCTGGCCGCCTGTGGGGAGGTGTCGCTTCCGCAGCCAGCTGCGGTCAACGCGACCACGCTGGCGAGCGTCGCGGCCAGCCAACGGCGACGCCACCGGTGGGCCGCAGACAGGCGCTGTATCCGCGATGGCACGGCCTGAAAGGTAGCCGGAATCGCCTCTCGAAACCAGCGCGCGGCCGGGGGATTCGCGCCGTGAGGGCTCGCTAGGATCGAAGCTCCCGAAGGAGATGAGATGAGCAGCGCCTACGTATATGCAGCCGTCAGAACCCCGTTTGGCCGCTACGGCGGCGCGCTTTCGGGCCTACGCCCGGACGATCTGGCAGCACAGGTGCTCAGTGCTCTTCAGCAGCGGGTGCCGGGGCTCGATCCGGGGCGGATCGACGATGTCATCTACGGAACGGCCAACGGTTCCGGCGAGGACAACCGCAACGTGGCACGCATGGCGGTGCTGCTCGCGGGCTGGCCGACGCACGTGCCGGGGGCAACGGTCAACCGCCTGTGCGGCTCCAGTCTCGAGGCGGCGATCCAGGGCAGCCGGGCGATCGAAACCGGCGATGCGTCGATGATCGTGGCTGGCGGCGGCGAGGCGATGAGCCGCTCGCCGTGGATACTGCAGAAGCCGTCGCGTGCCTTCCCGGCGGGTAACGAGACGCTCTACTCCTCGGCGCTGGGCTGGCGCATGGTCAACCCGAAGATGCCCGAGCAGTGGACCATCTCACTGGGGGAGAGCACGGAGAAGCTCGTGGCCACGCATGGCATCACGCGTGAGGAGCAGGACGAGTTCGCCCTGCGCAGCCATCGGTTGGCGGCCCAGGCCTACGCCGAGGACGCGTTGCCGGAGGTGGTGCCGGTGACGGGATCCGAGCTGACACAGGACGAAAGCATCCGAGCCGACACGACGATGGAGAAACTGGCCAAGCTCAAGCCGGCCTTCGTCGAGGGCGGCACGGTCACCGCGGGCAACTCCTCTCCCCTGAATGACGGCGCGGCGGCGGTGCTGCTGGCTGACGAGGCCAGCGCGGCAGCGGGTGGGCTCGACTGCGCTCCGCTGGCTCGGATCGTCTCGCGCGCGGCCCACGGGGTGGACCCCGACGTCTTTGGCATCGGCCCCGTTCAGGCGGCCAATCAGGCGCTGGCGCGGGCCGGCCTCAGCTGGGACCAGATCGACGTCGTCGAGCTCAACGAGGCCTTTGCCGGCCAGTCGCTGGCTTGCCTGAGGGGATGGCCGGAGCTCGACCCCGGCAAGGTCAATCAGCGTGGCGGAGCGATCGCCATCGGCCATCCGCTGGGCGCCTCAGGCGCTCGGGTCCTTGGTCGTGTGGCGCACGAGCTGCACCACCGCGGTGGGGGCTACGGTCTGGCCGCGATCTGCATCGGCGTGGGGCAGGGCCTGGCCGTCGTGCTCGAGGGCTGCTGAGCCAGAACGGGCGAGCCGCTCAGTGCCGGCCCGTCGTGGTGCTGTCTGCCGTGGCGGTGGTGCTGTTTGCCGTGGTGGGGCTGGGTGCGGCGGCTGTAGTGCTGACCGGTGGCTCGTCGGAGACCGTGGAGGTTGTCGTGCCGTCGGTGGCCGGACTGGTGCCCGCCGGCGCCGCACTCGGGGAAGCTGCGGCAGCGGTGGGCGGGGCCGTGGCCGGCGCCGACGTCGGGGTGGCCGGTACGAAGGCGCCGACGATGACATGAACCGGGCCACCCTGGCGCGCTCCGCCGGACGGTGGTGAGCTGGGAGCGCCAGTCGTCGGGGAGCCACCGTCGGTTGGGGTGCCGCCGTCCGTTGGGGTGCCGCCATCCGTCGGGGCGCCGCCGTCCGTCGGTGAGCCACCGCCCGGTGTGGACCCGCCGCCGGCTGGGGAGCCACCGCCCGTTGGCGTGCCCCCACCCGCGTTGGTGTTGGGGTCACCCGTCGGATGACCGGCGCTCGGGCTCTGGGCCACCGAGCTGGGCGGGGTGACGGAGACGGCTGCCGTGGAGCTACCCGCTGCGGTTGAGGGGCTCGCGCCGGCTGGAGCGGTTGTCGCGGACGTCCGATGGGTCGCCGCGAGGACCGGTGAGGTGCGCTTGGGTGAGGTGCGCTTGACCGGGTTGCGGATGCTCCTGTGCACCGGGGGCAGCGCTGGCAACTTCACCTGTGTGACCCTAGATGCGTGGTGCGCAGGCCGGACCGTGGCGGCCGACGTTGCCTCGGTGTGGGCCGGCACGGGGTTGGAAGCCTCGGCCGACGCAGCGTCGCGGGAGAGGCTCACGCGGGCCGGCATCGGGGTGACCACGTGCGTGGTGTGGGCGGCCTTCACGGCCAGGTGCCGCTTGTGCGGCGCGGCCTTCACGGCCGGAAGGATGGGAGGCAGACCGAGCTTGGGCACCGGCGCGACGAATACCATGCCGCCGATCGCGCCCACCGCGCAGGCCGAGGCCGCGCAGGTGGTGGCCGCCTGGGTCAGCCCATATCCGAGCAGCGAGCCCTTGGCCGTGCTCAGCATTCCCGACGACAGGCTGCCGGTGGCGACGGCGCCGGCCTGAATCGGGAGCGCGGCACGCAGCGCCTTCGCGTCGTCGCGCAGTGCCTCACGGTAGGCGCGGCACGAGCCGCAGGTGCGCAGATGGCGACGGATCGTCTTGTCGTAGCGGCGCCCGTCGGGTTCGGCGGCGATGGTCGTACGGGCGGTCGCGCAGGACAGCTCGGTGGCCTCCCGGTAGGTGCGAAGCCCCACGCGGGCACGGGCGATGAGGCCCTTCACCGACTCCTCGTCGGTGTCCAGGAACTCGGCTATCTCGCAGTAGGAGTGACCGCCGAGTTCACGCATGAGCAGCGCCATGCGCTGCCCCTCGGGAAGCTCGCGGATGCCGTCGAGCACCACGGCGAGCTCGGCTTTGCCGGACGAGGCCGGGCGAGCGGCCACCTCGGGAATCTCTCCGTCGAGGGTCAGAAGCCGGTGGCGCCGGCGCCGGGTCGTGTCAATCGACGCGTTGCGAGCCACGCGGATCAGCCAGGGGCGCAATTCGGCCGGCGGGCGTGTGCGCAGCGCCACGGCCAGGGCGGAGAAAGTTTCCTGCGTGGCATCCTCAGCGTCGGGCGGGGCGCCCAGGACGCCCATGCAGACGGCCAGGACCACCGGACGGTGCCGCTCATAAATGACATCGAAGGCCGCCTCGTCACCGGCCGCGAAGCGCTCGGCCAGCGCCACATCGGAGCGCAGGCGTAGGAGACGGCGGGGGACACCGAGCGAGGGCCTGCCGCTCGGAGCCACCAGGGCTCGCTCTGTCTCGCCATTCACGGCGCTCATCCGGCTCTCCAGATCATGAGGCTGGATCCAATCTATCGGCACCGCCGAACATTTCCTTGAGCAATTCTTTTGCCCCAGGCCGGCCGGTCACGCAGAACCGTACAAACGTCCAGACCGCCGGCGGCTTATCAGCCACCAGACGACGCTGGCCACATCGAGCAGCCCGGCGGCCAGAAAGGCCCAGCGACCGGTGATCAATCGGGCAGCGTGCGTCCGCCAATCGGGACCGCCGCGGCGGCGAAGGGCAGCTATCGTCTCTCGCCACATGTCCACAACACTTACCACCATCGTCACCGAGCTGCCCGAATCGCGCGTGCGGGTAGAGGCCGAGGTCGCTCCCGAAGAGGTCGAGCGCCGCATGCAGCAAGCCGCCCGCAAGCTGGGCAACCAGTTGAAGGTTCCTGGCTTCCGTAAGGGCAAGGTTCCGCCCCCCGTCGTGATCCGCCGACTGGGCCGCGAGTACGTGCTCGACGAGGCGCTGCGCGAGTCGCTGGGAGCCTGGTATGTCGACGCGATCGATGTGTCCGGAATCGCGCCGGTCGGCGAGCCCGATATCAACGTTGGTGATCTTCCCGACGCCGGAGCGCCGCTGGCCTTCTCGATCGAGATTGGCGTGCGCCCGCCCGCCAAGCTCGGCGCCTACAAGGGCATCGAGGTCGGCCGCCGCGAGCCCGCCGCCGACGACGCGGCGATCGATGACGAGATCGAGCGTCTGCGCGACCGGCTCGCCACGTTGGAGACCGTTGAGCGGCCGGCTGAGGTCGGCGACCATGTGGTGATGGACTATCTGGGCAAGCTTGACGGGGTGCCGTTCGAGGGAGGCGAGGGCCGCGATCAGCTGCTCGAGCTGGGCTCGGGCCGGCTGATCCCCGGTTTCGAGGACCAGCTGCTCGGCGCCAAGGCCGGCGAGGAGCGCATTGTCGAGGTCAGCTTCCCCGACGACTACGGGGCTGAACAGCTGGCCGGCCAGCCAGCCACCTTCGAGGTCACCGTCAACGAGGTCAAGGCCAAGCGGCTGCCCGAGCTGGACGACGACTTCGCCTCCGACGCCGCCGGGTTCGACACCATGGCCGAGCTGCGTGAGGACATCGTCACCCGCCTGAAGGACCAGGAGCAGCACAACATCGAGCACGAGTTCGAACGCGACGTCCTGGACGCGATCGCCGGTGCCTCCGAGATCGACGTGCCTCACCAGCTGATCCACGCGCGCGCCCACGAGATGGTCGAGGAGACCATGTCGTCGCTGGCCCGCCAGGGCATCTCCAAGGAGATGTACCTCCAGATCTCCGGCCAGAACGAGGAGGAGATGGCGCAGAGCGCCGAGGAGGAAGCGGCGCAGACCCTGCGCCGCGAGGCGGTCATCGCTGCGATCGTCGAGGCGGAGAAAATCGAGGCGAGCGACGACGACGTGCTCGAGGCGCTGAAGCCAACCGCGGAGCGCGAGAAGACCACGCCCGAGAAGCTGCTCAAGCGCCTGGAACAGAATGGCCGTGCCGGACGCCTGCGCGCGGAGCTGGCCAGTCGCCAGGCCGTCAAGTGGCTGGTCGAGCAGGCCAAGCCCGTGGCGCCCAGGCCAGCCGACGAGAAGCCGGCCGCCAGGGGCACGAAGGCCCCGGCCAAGGGTGGTAAGGCCCCGGCCAAGGGTGGGAAGGCGCCGGCCAAGCGGGCCGGCGACAGCGGCTCCAAGAAGAAGCCCGCGGGGGCCAAGGAGTCGTCAGAGTCGGGCGATTAGCGCCTCCAGGGGCGCGACAGGCCGATTGCTAGAGTCGGCAGGAATCCTCCTCTGGAAGCGAAAGAAGCGAAGAGCATGAGCCCACTTGTACCGATGGTCGTTGAGCAGACCTCCCGCGGGGAGCGTGCTTTCGACATCTACTCGCGTCTCCTCAACGAGCGCATCATCTTCTTGGGGACGCCGGTCGACGACCAGATCGCCAACCTGATCGTGGCCCAGTTGCTGCACCTGGAGTCCGAGGATCCAGACAAGGACATCTCGCTGTACGTCAACTCGCCCGGCGGTTCGGTCTATGCGGGTCTGGCCATCTACGACACGATGCAGTTCATCAAGCCCGACGTGCAGACCATCTGCGTCGGCATCGCGATGTCCATGGGCGCACTGCTGCTGGCCGGCGGCGCGGCCGGCAAGCGAATGGCGCTGCCCAACGCGAAGATCCTCATCCACCAGGTGTCGGCCGGCTTCCAGGGCCAGGCCACCGACATCGAGATTCACGCGCGCGAGATCATCGACCTCCGCCACCGGCTCGACGAGATCATCGCCCAGCACACGGGCAAGCCGGTCGAAGAGGTTGCCAAGGACACCGACCGGGACTACTTCATGAGCTCCGAGGAGGCGAAGGACTACGGAATCATCGACCGAGTGATCTCCCAGCACTGAGGTCGGTCCCCCCTTGCCACGCGGCGGGGGATCGTTAACCTTGGCGGTTAGATCGCCGGTCACTGTGGGCCGTAGAACCTTTCAGAGAGGGAATCGATGGCACGCCCAACCGACTCCAACGAGCAACTGCTCTGCAGCTTCTGCGGCAAGTCGCAGCGCCAGGTCAAGAAGCTGATCGCCGGCCCCGGCGTCTATATCTGCGATGAGTGCATCGATCTCTGTAACGAGATCATCGATGAGGAGCTCACCGCTCCGCCGAACTTCGACATCCAGAATCTCCCCAAACCGCGGGAGATCTACGATGTCCTGAACGAGTACGTCGTCGGCCAGGAGCAGGCCAAACGCACGCTGTCGGTGGCCGTCTACAACCACTACAAGCGCGTGCAGATGATGCAGTCCGATGACCAGGACATCGAGCTGCAGAAGTCCAACATCCTGCTGCTCGGGCCGACGGGTTGCGGCAAGACGCTGCTGGCCCAGACGCTGGCCAAGATCCTCAACGTGCCGTTCGCGATCGCCGACGCCACCGCGCTGACCGAGGCGGGCTACGTCGGCGAGGACGTCGAGAACATCCTGCTGAAGCTGATCCAGGCCGCCGACTACGACGTCAAGAAGGCCGAGACGGGGATCATCTACATCGACGAGGTCGACAAGATCGCGCGCAAGGCCGACAACCCGTCGATCACGCGCGACGTCAGCGGCGAGGGCGTGCAGCAGGCGCTGCTGAAGATCCTCGAGGGCACGACCGCCTCGGTGCCGCCGCAGGGCGGCCGCAAGCATCCGCACCAGGAGTTCCTGTCGATCGACACGACCAACGTCCTGTTCATCTGCGGTGGCGCGTTCGCCAACCTCGATCGCGTGATCGAGCGCCGCATCGGTCACCAGGGCGTGGGCTTTGGCGCGACGATCCAGTCCAAGGAGCAGCGCGACCTCGGCGAGATGTTCGAGCACTGCCTGCCCGAGGATCTGATCCAGTACGGCCTGATCCCAGAATTCATCGGCCGGCTGCCGGTGATGTCGGCGATCCATCAGCTGTCGCGCGGTGAGCTGATGGAGATCCTGACCGAGCCGAAGAACGCTCTGGTCAAGCAGTTCCAGCGCTTCTTCCAGTTCGACGGGATCGAGCTGGTCTTCGCCGACGAGGCTCTCATCTCGGTCGCCGACAAGGCGCTCGAGCGCGAGACCGGCGCCCGTGGCCTGCGCTCGATCATCGAGGAGGTCCTGCTCGAGGTTCAGTTCGAGCTGCCCTCGCGCCGTGACGTCCGCAAATGCGTGGTCACGCGCGACACGATCGACAAGGGCACCCCGCCTACGCTCGTCACACAGGCCGTCGACGAGCCCGAGGACGAGGGCGAAGCCGCCGCCTGACGGGGGTTCGGCGGCGCCGGCCGTCTTACACTGGCACTCACATGAGTGCCCTGGAAGACAAGACCCGCTACGTCCCGTCCGAGGTAGAGCCGCGCATCGCCCGGCAGTGGCTCGAATCCGGGCTGACCCATCCGGACCCGGCCGGCGAGGCCACCGAGAACTACTCGATCGCCATCCCGCCGCCGAACATCACCGGTGTGCTGCACATGGGCCACGCGCTCAACAACGCGGTTCAGGACACGCTCATCCGGCGCGCGCGCCAGCTGGGCAAGCGCACCAAGTGGATCCTCGGCACCGACCACGCCGGAATCGCCACGCAGACGCAGGTGGAGAAGGAACTCATCGGCCTGGGCACGAGCCGCGAGGAGCTCGGTCGCGAGGCGTTCGTCAGCCGCGTGTGGGCCTGGCGCGAGCGTTACGGGAGTCAGATCATCGAGCAGATCAAGCGGCTCGGCTCAACGGCCGACTTCCAGGACGAGCGCTTCACGCTCGATCCCGCCTATGCGCAAGCGGTGCTGAAGGTCTTCGTCGCGCTCTACGAGAAGGGCTACATATACCGGGATCGCTACCTGGTCAACTGGGACCCCGGCAGCGGCTCGGCCATCTCCGACCTCGAGGTGGAGGAGCGCGAGGTCACCGACACGCTCTACTACGTCGACTATCCGCTGGCCTCGGGCAGCGGTGCCATCACGGTCGCGACGGTCCGGCCCGAGACCATGCTCGCGGACGTCGCGATCGCTGTGAATCCCGCTGACGAGCGCTACCAGCGACTGATCGGCGAGACCGCCATCCTGCCGATCGTCGGGCGCAAGCTGCGGATCATCGCCGACGCCTATGTGAAGCCCGACTTCGGCACCGGCGCCCTGAAGATCACGCCCGGCCACGACCCCAACGACTTTGAGATCGGTAACCGCCATGGCCTTCCCCGCCTCACCGTGATCGGCGAGGACGGTTGCATGGAGGGCGACGACGTGCCGGAGCGCTTCCTCGGCCTGACGACCAGCCAGGCGCAGACCGCCATCGTCGCCGAGCTGGAGGAGCTGGGACTGATCCAGCGTCGCCAGGAGTACACGCACACCGTTCCGTTCAGCCAGCGCTCCGGGGCCCGTATCGAGCCCCTGATCTCGCTGCAGTGGTTCATGCGCATGGACGAGCTGGCCAGGCCGGCGATCGACGCCGTCCGGTCCGGGCAGATCCGCTTCCACCCCGAGCGCTGGACCAAGGTCTATCTCGACTGGATGGAGAACATCCGGCCGTGGTGCATATCCCGCCAGCTGTGGTGGGGTCACCAGATCCCGGTCTGGTACCGCGGGGGCGAGACCCATGTGGCCACCTCCGCTCCCGAGGGCCAAGGTTGGGAGCGCGCGCCGGACGTGCTGGACACCTGGTTCTCCAGCGCGCTGTGGCCGTTCGCCACGCTCGGCTGGCCCGAGCAGACAGCCGAGCTTCGGGCCTTCTACCCGACCGACGTGCTCAGCACGGCCCGCGACATCATCTTCCTCTGGGTGGCGCGCATGATCATGATGGGCCTCGAGTTCACGGGTCAGATCCCGTTCAGCGATGTCTACGTGCACTCGATCATCCAGGCGCCCGACCGGCGTCGCATGTCCAAGTCGCTGGGTACCGGCGTCGACCCGTTGAACCTCATCGACGGCGGTCCGCGCCCGCCGGTGTTTGCCAAGGACGGGGGCGACCCCGGCGAGTTTCCGGCCTACGGCGCCGACGCGGTGCGCTGGGGACTCCTGGCGATGTCCTCGGGCCAAGACGTGCCCTTCAACGAGGAGAAGATCGCGCAGGCCCACCAGCTGACCAACAAGCTCTGGAACGCCTCACGGCTGATTCTTTCAGGGGTCGATGCCGACACGCGGGCGGCGGTTCGGCCGCAGGCGGCCGAGGATCACTGGATCCTCTCCCGGCTCGAGACCGCCCGCCGCACGGTTGGTGAGGCGATCGACGGCTTCGAGTTCAGCCGCGCCGCGTTCGCGCTGTATGACTTCATCTACGGCGAGCTGTGCGACTGGTACCTCGAGCTGGTCAAGCCGCGTCTGCGGGACGGCGACCCCGATACCGCAGCCACGCTGCTGCACGTTCTCACCGAGACGCTGACGCTCGCGCACCCCCTGATCCCGTTCGTCACCGAGGAGATCTACGGTTACATCCCGGGCTCGTCGGGTCTGCTCGCTGCCCGCGTCGCCGCAGCTGACGCGAGCAGCGCTGAAGCGCACTCGGAGGGCGAGGTGCCCCGGGCCATCGAGGCGATCCAGGCGATCCGCGCCTGGCGCGATGCGGCCGACGTGAAGCCGTCCGCGATCCTGGCCGCCCAGTTGCGGGCCACGGGCTACGACCAGACCGTTGCCCACCTGGCCCGGCTGGGACGGCTGGAGTTCACGACCGGCGGGACCGCGCCCGGCGCGAGCGACGGAGCTGCGGCCGGGATTGTCATTCCCGGCGGGGTGATCGAGGTCCTGGCGTCGGCCGATGTCGACCTCCAGGCCGCCGAGCGTAAGCGGGAGGCCAAGCGCACAGAGCTTGCCGGGGAGATCGGGCGCGCCGAGAAGAAGTTGGCCAACGCCGGCTTCGTGGCCAAGGCGCCCCCCCAGGTCGTCCAGGCCGAGCGCGACAAGCTCGAGGCGCTGCGCGCCGAGCTGGAGGCCCTGTGACCCCAGAGGAAGCGGAGACGCGGCTGCTGTCGCTCGAGCTCTTCGGCATGCGGTTCGGCCTTGACCGGATGCGCCGGCTGATGACCTCGCTCGGCCATCCGGAACGCCGCTTCGAGTCGATTCACGTGGTCGGCACCAACGGCAAGTCGTCCACCACGCGGATGATCGCCGCGATCCTGACCCGCCACGGCCACCGCGCCGGCTCGTATCTATCGCCGCACCTCGTCGGGTTCCACGAGCGGATCCGCATCGACGACCGGGACATCACGCCGCAGCAGATGGCCGATGCGATCGAGCGCGGCTGGCGCGCCGGCGAGCAGGTCAACCGCGCCGGCGGGGGCGAGGATCCGGTGACCCAGTTCGAGTTGCTGACGGCTGCGGCGTACTCCGAGCTCGCCGCACAGGGCGTTGACGTGGCCGTGATCGAGGCCGGTCTGGGTGGCCGCTACGACGCCACCAACGTGATCCCGTCGAAGGTGCAGGTCCTGACCAGCGTGGGACTCGAGCACACTCGCTGGCTGGGGCCGACCATCGATGCGATCGCGCGCGAGAAGCTCGATGTCGTTCGGCCCGGCGGGACGTTGGTGCTCGGAGCCGGCATGCATCCGGATGCGCTGGCCGTGGCCCAGGAGCTGGCCGCCGAGCGAAATGTGCGAATCGTGTCGGCTGGGGCCGATCCTCACGCGTCCGTGGGCGCCCTTGGCATCTTCCAGCAACGCAACTTCGCGCTCGCCCGGGCTGCCGCCGAGGTCTTTCTGGGCGAGCTCGACATCGCGGCGGTGGAGCAGGCCGCCGCCGACGTGCGCGTACCCGGCCGCCTCCAGGCGGTTGACCGGCGGCCGCTGACCCTGCTCGACGGTGCTCACAATCCAGATGGCATCGCTGCGCTGGTCGAGTCGCTTCCGGAGATCATCGCCTCGGCTCGTCACGGCGACGGCCGTGTGGTGGCCATCGTTTCGATTCTCGACGACAAGGACGCTTCGGCCATGCTCGGCTCCGTGGCGCCACTGTGCGATGCGATGGTGCTGACCTCCAGCCGGAACCCGCGCGTCCTGCCGCCACCGACTCTCAGCGCGCTGCTCGATCAGCTCGCCCCCGGGGTGAGCCTGCTACACGAGATCGTGCGCGAGCCGCACGCGGCGCTGCGCCGCGCCCGCGAGCTGGCCGGTAGTGAGGGGGTCGTTGTGGCCACGGGCTCGCTGTACCTCATCTCCGATCTCCTGCATGACGAAGCGAGCTCCGGCTCGCGTCGTGCCTCGATGCTGTGAACGACGAGCGCGAACACCCGAGCTTCCTGAAGATGATGGGCTTCGTGGCGGCCAGTGTGGCGATCACCATCCTGATCTTCTTCGGGATCGGCTACGCGCTCGGTCGCATCTTTCTGTGAGTGCCCGGGTACCTGTGTAGGAGTGGGTGAGTGGCGGCGGTTGCGCGGCCCAATACGCCAGAAATCCTGCGTGATCGTTTCCGCCTATGTTTACACTCGGCCTTTCAATGACCCCAATCGCGGGCATATTCGGGATCCACAACCACACCGCGAGCCTGGTCGTGGACCTTGCCCTGGTGGTTCTGGCTGTCATCTGGCTGGCCTTGATCTACTGGACCTGGGCCGACGCCCGCCGCCGGATCGCCGACGGCATTCTCGTCGCGTGCGCCACGGTCACGTCGTTCTTTCCGTTCATCGGCACCATCGTCTACATGATCGTGCGGCCGCCCGAGTATCTCGACGACGTACAGGAGCGCGACCTGGAGATCCAGGCGGCTCAGGCGCGCATCGCGCAGCTTGGGGTGCACGCCTGTCCGTACTGCGACCACGAGGTGGAGAGGGAGTTCCTGCGTTGCCCGAACTGCCTTCGCAAGCTCAGGGATCCCTGTCTCAACTGCGGCAAGCCGCTGGACGCCAACTGGAAGATCTGTCCCTACTGCGAGACCGACCGCGACATCGATCCGGATCTGACGGCCAGCCAGCGTCGTCGCCGCGGTCGGCGTGACCCGCAGCAGACGATGGTTGCCCCACCGCCGTCGGACCGGATCTGACCTCCCCCTACCGGGCGAGCTGACCTACTAACCTGCGCGCGGGCATCCCGCCCGCCCAACTTGAAACTGAAGGAGTGGCGCCCCATGGCTGAGCGCACGCTGATTCTTGTCAAACCTGACGCGTTTGCCCGCAACCTCACCGGTGAGATCATCTCCCGCTTCGAGCGCAAGGGCCTGAGGCTCGCGGCGCTCAAGCTCGAGACGCTGACCCGCGAAACCGCCGAGCGTCACTACGCCGAGCACCAGGGCAAGCCGTTCTTCGGCGAGCTGGTCGAATTCATCACCTCGGGTCCGTTGGTGGCGATGGTGCTCGAGGGGGAGTCCGCGGTCGAGGCCGCCCGGCAGTTGATCGGCGCCACCAATCCCCTGCAGTCCGCGCCCGGCTCGATTCGTGGCGACTTCGCCACCTCCATCGGCACGAACATGGTCCATGGCTCCGACTCATCGGAGTCGGCTGCGCGCGAGGTCGGGATCTTCTTCCCCGAGCTCTAGCCCGTATTTTGATCCTCGCCTCCGGCTCACCTCAACGGCGCGCGATCCTCGAGCAACTCGGGATCGACTTCCAGGTCGTGGTCTCGGGTGTCGATGAGCTGGACGTGGGCCCGCCGGAGGAGGTCGCCACCGAGAACGCTCGGAGAAAGGCCGCGGCGGCCGCCGCTGGAAGCGCCGCCGAGGCGGGGGGTGCGAACCGATTCGGAGCGGAGACCCCCATTCTCGGCGTCGACACGCTAGTCACGCTGGATGGCCACATCTACGGCAAACCGCGCGACCGTACGGAAGCGCTGGCCACCCTGAGCACGCTGGCCGGACGCAGCCATCGAGTCATCAGCGGGGTCTGCCTGATCCACGAGGGTGGGCACGAACGGCCAGCGCCATCACGGAGGTCACCTTCCGGCCGCTCGACCAAGCGGCCGTTTCCTGGTACGTCGACACCGGGGAATGGCGGGGCCGGGCCGGGGGTTACGCCATCCAGGCCCGGGGCGCAGCGCTCGTCGAGTCCATCAGTGGGGACTACCTGAATGTCGTCGGTCTTCCGGTGGCTACCATGATCGACTTGCTGCCATCGCTTTTTTTCCAGGGATTTAGCGGTCATAAAGGCTGAAAAGCAGTTGAGTTCCGATACACTCGGGACTCGACGGATGGGAATTGGCTCAGGGTTCGGTGCAACCGCGCTCGCCGCCCGTCTGAACCCCCTCAACCTTCTCGTCCTGCCATGGGTTTCTTCACGTACCTAACGGGCTTCGGTGGCCGCGACATGGCCGTCGATCTCGGAACCGCCAACACGCTCGTATACGTGCGTGGCCGTGGCATCGTGCTCTCCGAGCCGAGCGTCGTGGCGGTCGACTCGCGCACCGGTGAGGTGCACGCTGTCGGCATCGAGGCCAAGCGCATGCTCGGCCGCACCCCCGGGACGATCTCGGCCATCCGCCCTCTGAAGGACGGCGTCATCGCCGACTTCGAGGTCACCGAGGAGATGCTGAGGCACTTCATCCAGAAGGTTCACCAGAACCGCTGGGCTCACCCGCGGGTGGTCGTGTGCGTTCCCTCCGGCGTCACGGGGGTGGAGAAGCGAGCCGTCGAGGAGGCCTGCCTTTCCGCCGGCGCGCGTCAGGCCTATCTGATCGAGGAGCCGATGGCGGCTGCGATCGGGGCCGGCCTGCCCGTGGGAGAGCCGACCGGCTCGATGGTCGTGGACATCGGCGGTGGTACCAGCGAGGTCGCCGTGATCTCGCTGGGCGGGATCGTGGTGTCCCAGTCGATCCGCATCGGGGGCGACGAGCTTGACGAGGCGATCATCAACTACGTCAAGCGCGAGTACAAGCTTCTGATCGGTCAGCAGACCGCTGAGGAGGTCAAGCTGGAGATCGGATCCGCGTTCCCCATGCCTGAGGAGGTTCAGGCTGAGATCCGTGGCCGCGACATGGTCTCCGGCCTGCCCAAGACGGTGGTGCTGACCAGTGAGGAGATCCGCGGGGCCTTGGAAGAGCCGGTCTCGCAGATCATCGACGCTGTCAAGGAGACGCTGGACCGGACGCCACCTGAGCTGGCCTCCGACATCATGGACCGTGGGATCATGCTGGCCGGAGGCGGCTCGCTGCTGCAAGGCCTCGAGGAGCGCATGCGGCATGAGACCCAGATGCCCGCTCATCTCGCCGAATCGCCACTGACGTGTGTGGCGGTCGGCTCTGGTCGGTCGCTGGAGGAGTTCGAAGCGATCCACCGTTCGAGCAAAAATTCACGCAACCGGCGCCGCCGTTATTAGGACTGGGGCTGGAGCAATGGAGATTTCCCTTTGCACGACAAGCAGATTCGTAGGCGACGCGCAGTGCTCGTGCTGCTCGTCGTCATCTCCCTAGCCCTTCTCACCGATTATTTCGGCGAGGCGCCGAGCAGTCCGCTGCATTCGATTCAGCGGGGCATCGCCACAGTGCTCTCACCGCTTCAATCGGGCGCCAACACGGTGCTCTCGCCGGTGCGCGACGTGGTGGGCTACATCTCCTCGACGGTCAACGCCAAGTCGCAGCTCAAGCAGTACAAGTTCGAGGACGCGCGTCTCAAGCTCGAGCTGGCCCAGGCGCAGCTGGCGGCCAGTCGAAACGGGCAAGCCGCCAGGCTTCTCAACCTCGACCGAAGCTACAGCCTCCAGTCGGACGGCCTGAAGACGGCAAATGTGATCGCGGCGGATCCTGTGCTGTGGTGGAAGACGATCAAGCTCGACCGCGGCACGAGTTCCGGGGTCAGGTTGAACGACCCGGTCGTCGCAGATGGCGGCTTGGTCGGCGATGTGTCAGTGGTCGGCTCAAATTTCGCGAATGTGTCGTTGATCACCTCGCCCAACTTCTCAGTCGGGGCGATGATCGAGAGCAACACGGAATCGGAGGGCCTGATCCAACCCCAGGTGGGCAACCCCACGACGCTGACGCTGATCGACCTCCCGGCTTCGGCCTCCAACGGCCTGACCAAGACGCAGCTGGTCGTCACCAGCGGGATCTCAGACCCGAGCAATCCGTCCATCGGTTCGCTCTATCCGGCCGGGATCCCGATCGGCACCGTGTCCAGTACGAACCCGCAGAACAGCGTGCTGACCAGCGATCAGGTGCAGGTGACGCCGCTCGTAGACCTCCAGCATCTCAGCGTCGTGCAGATCCTGACCCGGCCCCACGCCGGATAACGGTCAGCGTGGAGCATCGCCGGCGATGAATAAGGACAACAACCTGCGCCTGGTACTGCGCATCGCGGTGGTGGGGTTGCTCGCCGTTTTGATCCAGGTTTCGATGATCTCTCAGATCTCGCTGTTCGGGGTCACCGCTGACATCACGCCTGTCGTGGTCATGGCGGTTGGGCTGCTGGCCGGACCCATGCTGGGTGCGGTCACCGGGTTCGCCATCGGCCTGTTGGTGGACATCGTGATGTTCCAGACGGTGGGCATCACGTCGCTGCTGTTCATCACGGTCGGCTACTGGTCGGGGCGCCTGCGCGAGCTTCGCGATCCCTCGCACGGGCTGATTCCGCTCGCGCTGGCCGCCGTGGCCACCGGCTTCACCGGCCTGGGCATGGCGGTCATCCAGTTCCTGCTGGGCGTCGACGCTCCGGTCAGCTGGTTGCTGATTCAGCAGATCGTGCTGCAGGTCCTGGTCAATTGCCTGATCGCGCTCCCCGTGTACGAGATTGTGCGCCGCGTCCTGTACCGCGCGCTGCCCCGTGACCCGAGGGCGCGCCGCCGGCGCGCCTACACCACGTCGCTGAGCCCGCTTCAGCGGCCGTCGGAGCGCCTGGGTGGCAGCGCCCGGGCCGAGAACGCGATGATGCTCGGCCCATCTGACGAACGCACCCCGCCGATGACACCGCAGCTCGCGCTGCGCGTCGCGCTGGTCGGGGGGCTCGCGCTGCTGCTGTTCGCGGTCATCTTCTTCCGTCTGTGGTTCCTGCAGGTCCTGACCGGTAACCAGTACGTGGCGCAGGCGCAGAGCAATGTCGTGCGCCACATTCCCGTCGCGGCGCCGCGCGGAGAGATCGTCGATTCTGCCGGCACGCCCCTGGTGCAGTCGGTCGAGGTCCCGTCGATCCAGATCGCTCCGCGCAGCCTGACCGCTCCGGTCGTGCTCGACGCCAACGTCAGCCCGCCCGTGCCAATACCCGCCCAGGACAACGGGCTGCTGCACCGGCTGGCCAAGCTGCTCGGAATATCCACGCGGCCGCGATCGTGCAGCTACATCGTCTACTGGGCGCACAGCCACCACACGTATCACGTCCGCCTCCCTCCGATCGCCTGCTCCTTGGCCAAGAGCGTTTCGCAGTCCCCCTACGCCAACGCGACGATCAAGACGAATGTCCCGACCTACATCCAGGACTACGTGGCCGAGCGCCAGACCGAGTTCCCGGGCGTGCTCTATCAGGACACCTACATCCGTCAGTACGCGCTGGGCAGCGCCGGCGCCCAGATCTTCGGGACGCTCGGCGAGGTCACCGCAAAGGAGATCGCGGATAAGAGCTACAAGGGCGTCGTGTCGGGTGATGTCGTGGGCCAGACAGGTCTGGAGGCTCAGTACAACCAGTATCTGCAGGGTGTCAACGGCTCCGAAGGGGTCAAGGTCAACTCGCAGAACCAGTTCGAGGGCGTCGCCAAACTCACCCGGCCGAGCACGGGCGACACGCTCAAGCTGTCGCTCAACGCCAAGCTCGAACAGGTCGGCCAGCGTGCGCTCTGGCACTCGATCGTCCTCAATCACGGCACCAGCGGGGCCTTCATCGCCATGGATCCTGAGAACGGCCAGGTATACGCGATGGGATCGGCTCCCAGCTACAACCCGAGCCAGCTGGCTGGATCGATCTCCAACCGCGAGTTGGCCTTCCTGAATAACCCGGGGAACAACTACCCCCTTTTGAACCGGGCGATCCAGAGCCCGTTGCCGGACGGCTCGACGTTCAAGGTGATCACGGCCACGGCCGCGCTCGAGAGTGGCAACTGGAACCTCAGCGATAGCTACGACGACACGGGCCAGTACTGCTTCAAGGGCGGCCTGTGCCTGCACAACGCGGGCGGCAACAGCTACGGGTCGCTCGGCCTGCAGCAGGCCATCGAGGTCTCTGACGATGTCTTCTTCTACAACCTGGGCGACCGGATGAACGGAAACGTAACGCCCGCTGGCGATGCGGTGGATTATCCGAAGGCCTGGCCGCTTCAGGACTGGGCCAACCAGTTCGGGATCGGCCGCACCACCGGCATCGATCTGCCCGGAGAGTTGGCCGGGGAGATCGGCTCGCCGAGGCTGGAGCGGTCCCTGTGGTCCCAGGAACGTCAGTGCGACACCGCGACCGGCCTCTATCGGGGACGTCGCAAGCATCCCGCCGTGCTGAACTCGTTCGGCAACGCGATCCTGTCCGGCGGCTGCGGTATCGCCAGTGCCAAGTACTGGACGATCGGTGACAACGTCGAGACCGGCGTCGGGCAGTTCGATGACCTGGTCACGCCCGTGCAGCTTGCCGTGGTGTACGGCGCGATCGCCAACAATGGAACGGTCGTGACCCCGCACGTCGGCGCGGAGATCCAGTCACCGACGGGCACCCCGCTGCAGACCCTCGACCCGACGGCCAAGCGCAAGCTCAACATCGAGCCCGCCTACCTGTCCGCGATTCAGAGCGGACTGCGTCTGGCCGCATCCGGCTCGCAGGGCACGTCGGCCGATGTGATGGGCAACTTCCCTGAGCCGGTCTACGGCAAGACGGGCACGGCCGAACTCGGGAGCAGCAAGTCGAGTCCCGAGGACGCCTGGTACGCGTGTTACGTCCCAGCCAGCGCCACCAGCAAGCCGATTGTCGTCGTCGTGAATGTTGAGAAGGGCGGCTTCGGCGACGTGGCCGCGGCTCCGGTGGCCCGCCAGATCCTGTCCCAGTGGTTCCTCGGCCGCCCCGGCAGCTTCAAGAGCGGCACGTCCAGCGACCTATGAGCACCACGCGTATTCAGAGCACTGACGAGCCGGCGGGTGCCGCAGGCGGCCGGAGTCTGCTGTGGGTCGACCCGCTTCTGCTGTTTGCCGCCATCGGCCTGTCGCTGTGCTCGGTTGTGGTGCTGCACGCGCTCAACGTGCACCCCTACACCGGTGAGTACAAGCGCCAGGCGGAATACGCCGCGCTCGGGGTCGTGCTGGCCCTGTTGATCAGCCGTTTCGACTACTCGCGGTTGCGAGAGTTCCGCTACGTCATCTACGGGGTGATGATCGTCCTGAACCTGGCCGTTTTCGCCTTCGCCGCTCCCTCCACCAGCGGTGCCCAGGTGCAGCGACGTATCCCACTTCCGGGGATGAGCTTCCAGTCCTCCGCCTTCGGCATGGTGCTGCTGATCCTCGCGCTCTCGGCCTTCGCGGCCGAGCGCTCGCGCCGCATGAGCGAGCACCGTACGACCGCCCGCATCCTGCTGCTGGGCCTGATCCCGGCAATGATCGTGATGAAGCAATCGGATCTCGGCGATGCTCTGATCTACCTGCTGATCGCCTCTGCCGTGCTCTTCTTCCTGGGGACCAGCTGGAAGCACCTGGGCGCGCTGGCCGCGCTGTTCCTGGCCGCGGCGGTGATCGTGCTGACCGTCGCCCCGGCGATCGGCGTCAACGTCCTCCAGACCTACCAGAAGGAACGTCTGACGACGTTCATCAACCCACCCGCCAAGTGCGATGCGGCCAGGGATCGCTACTGCTACCAGCTGACCAGGGGATCGCCGCGCTCGGGTCGGGACAGAAGACGGGCACTGGGCCGGCCAAGGCCACGCAGGCGACCGGCGGCTTTGTGCCTGAGGCCGACAGCGATTTCATCTTCGCCTCCCTGGGTGAGATCTATGGCTTTGCCGGGGCGGCTGTGGTCCTCTCGCTCTATGCGCTGTTGATATGGCGCACGTTACGCATCGTCACGATGGCCAAGAACCTGTTCGGAACGCTGATAGCCGGGTCGATCCTGGCGATGTTCATGTTCCAGATCTTTCTGACCATCGGCATGAACCTGGGCATCGCCCCGGTGACCGGCATTCCCCTGCCGCTCATGGCCTACGGCGGTTCCTCGGTGCTCACAACTTTCCTAGCCATCGGCCTGCTCCAGTCGATTTACGTCCAAGCCCGGATGTCGTCGGCCGGCAAGGCGAGGGTGCTCATCGTCTGACGGCGGCGGCCGAGCGTGACCGCCCGGCCGCCGCCGCCCCACTTAGCCTGAGTGCTTCGAGCCTCGGGCGAAACTCAAAAGGAACGACCAAATTGAAGAAGCAAGTGTTGGTCAGCGTCGACCGCGGCGAAACGCGCGTCGCGCTGCTCGAGGGAACCGGAGAGGTGTCGTCGTCCACGACCGCGAGCTCCCGGCGCCGGCGGCGCTCCGCCAATCCCGCCGCCGGATACAGCGTGGCCGAGCTCTACCTGGAGCGCCGCGGCGCCCGTTCGATCGTCGGCAATATCTACAAGGGTCGCGTGGACAACGTGCTGCCGGGGCTGGAGGCGGCCTTCGTCGACATTGGGCTGGACAAGAACGGCTTCCTCCACGTCGATGAGATCGTGCTTCCCGGAGTGGAAGCGCCCCGCCGGGGTCGCGGAACCGGGCGTGACGCGGCTCAGATCACAGATCTGCTCAAGCCGGGCCAGGAGATCGTCGTACAGGTGGTCAAGGATCCGCTCAAGACCAAGGGTGCGCGCCTCTCCATGGACCTGACCATCGCCGGCCGCTACATGGTCTACGCGCCCTTCGGGGAGGGGGTCGGTGTGTCTCGCCGGCTCGATGATCGCGAGCGCGACCGCCTGCGCAAGGAGGCGGCGAAGCTGGACCTGGACGGTGCCGGCGCGATCATCCGCACGGCGGCGCAGGGCGCCAAGCGCGCTGATCTGGAGCGCGAACTTCAGTACCTGTTCAAGCTCAACGACGTCCTGCAAAAGCGGGTGCAGGACACCGATGCGCCTGCGCTCGTGTTCCAGGAGGCGGATCTGTCGGTGCGCGTGGTGCGCGATATCTACTCCGGGGAGTTCGAGCGCGCCATCGTCGACGACGAGAAGCAGCACCACCGGTTGGTCTCCTTCTTCTCCCGCACAGCGCCGGAGCTGGTCGACCAGGTGGAGCTGTGGAGTGAGGAGCGTCCTCTGTTCGAATCCTTCGGCGTGGACAAGGTGCTCGACTCGACGCTCTCGCGCCGGGTCGATCTGCCTAGCGGCGGATACCTGGTGATCGACTACGCCGAGGCGTTAACGGTGATCGACGTGAACTCCGGCAGTTTCACGGGCAAGGGCAAGAGCGCCCGGCTGGAGGACACGATCACCCGGACCAACCTGGAGGCCGCCGATGAGGTGGTGCGTCAGCTGCGGCTGCGTGACATCGGCGGCATCATCGTCATCGACTTCATCGACATGGCCCGGGCCCGCAACCGCGATGCCGTGCTCAAGACGCTGCGCAAGGCCCTGGACGAGGATCGCACCAAGACCTTCGTGGTTGAGATCTCTCCGCTCGGGCTGGTGGAGATGACGCGGCAGAACGTGACTGAGGGCGTCCGCGAAATCATGACCCGGCCGTGCCCGACCTGCCAGGGAGAGGGCGTGATCAAGTCCGAGGAGACGATCGCGATCGAGTTCGAGCGCCGCATGCGCGAGCTCGCCACGCACGTGGAGGCGGAGGCGATCCTGCTCCAGATGAACCCGCGTGTCAGCCAGGAGTTCACCGGTCACGATGCGCGGGCGCTGCGCGCCATCGAGGCCGACACCGGCAAGTGGTTCCACTTCGAGGGCTCCGAGGGCCTTCCGCTGGAGCACTTCGCTGTGCTCATGGAGGCCGATCGCGAGCAGGTGCTCGAGCGGGCCCTTCCCTTCCGCGAGGGCGAGGAGGTGTACCTCGAGATCATCGAACCGCACATGTACAGCGCCGGTGACGCCGTGGCCAAGGTCGACGGCTACATCATCAGCGTCAAGGGCGCCGAGAACGCCGTTGGGCAGAAGCGCCTGGTGCGGATCGATCAGGTGGGTCGTACCGAGGCGATCGCCGTGCCGATCGACCAGCCGCCGGCCAGGGAGCCGGAGCCTGAGCCCGCCCGGCCGGCCCCGCGTCGGCGGCGCGCCGCCGCCAAGCCGGCGGTGACCGAGGCCGCGCCCGGCAAGGTGAAGGCCGCGCTGGGCGAGGTGGAGGCCGCGCCCGATGACACCGACGTTGCGCCCGCCGGGGCAGCGTCACGGGCGGCCGACGAGGCCGATGAGCCCGGGACCGCCCTGGAGGAGCCCGGGTCCGCGCCGGCTGAGCCCGATACCGCGCCGGCAGAGACGGAGGTAAGGGCTACCCGTCCGCGCCGCACCCGGCCCCGGCGAGCCGCCAAGGCGGAGTCGGGGCCGTCGAATGGGTCCGCGACGGTGACTGCACCAGGACCGGCATCCGTGGCCGACTCGGGCAGCGATGCTAAGGTGAGCGACGAAGCAACCGCCGACGAACCGGCGGGAAGCGGCGCGGATGACGTAGAATCCCCCGTCCGGCGTCGTGGCCGGCGCGGAGGGCGGCGTCGCTCCGCGGCCAACGCCGGTTCGGCCGTGGCGGCCGAAGAATCTTCCTCAGAGTGATCATGTACGCAATCGTCAAGACAGGCGGCAAGCAATACCGCGTCCAGGAGGGCCAGAATCTGCTCATCGAGCGGCTGGCTGTTCAGGATGGCGACAGCGTGTCGCTGACCCCGCTGCTCTACGTCAACGGCGACCAGGTGGTCGACGGCGAGGACCTGGCCAAGGTCCAGGTGGCAGCCACGGTCATCGGCCACGAACGTGGCCCAAAGCTCCGGATCGTCAAGTTCAAGCCCAAGCGCGGCTATAAGCGCCGTAACGGCCACCGTCAGAACCTGACGCGCATCGAGATCAACAACATCAAGCTGTCCGGTGGCTCGCGCTCGAGCCAGCCCAAGGCAGCCGCGGAGGCGACAGAAGATGGCGCATAAGAAGGGCCTCGGCTCATCTCGCAACGGCCGCGACTCCAACGCCCAGCGCCTGGGTGTGAAGGTGTTCGCCGGGCAGACCGTCAGCGGTGGGGAGATCATCGTGCGTCAGCGCGGCACTCGCTTCCATCCCGGTGACGGCGTCGGCATCGGTAAGGACGACACGATCTTCGCCAAGTCGGCGGGAGTCGTGCAGTTCAACCGCGGCCGCAAGGGCCGTGTGATCTCGGTCGAGCAGCCGCTCGACGCGGCGTAGCCGCTCGACGCCCAAAGTGCCCGCCGCCCCGGGCACTTTGGTAGCCCGGGGCGGCTGACTGAAGCTGTTCAGACCACGGGAAGCACGGCCGTGCACTGGGGGCAGCGCCTCGCCGCGACCGGAATCTTGGTGGTGCACTCGGGGCAGTCCTTGACGCTGGGGTCGCCGACCTGGCGTCGGCTGTCCCACATCTCGTAGGGCTTGACCACGAAGAAGAAGATGGCCGCGGCGGTGGTCACGAAGGTGATGATCGCGTTGAGGAAGTCGCCGTACAGGAAACGACTCGAGTTGATGCTGAAGGAGAGCCCGGCAAAGTCCGGCTTGCCGAAGATCAGCGCGATGATCGGCGTGATCAGGTCGGCGATGAACGCCTTCATCAGGGCGGCGAATACGAGCCCCATGACAAACGCGACCGCCAGGGTCACCAAATTGCCCTTCACCAGGAACTTCTTGAAGTCCTCGACCAACGACCTCATGTCTGCCCACCTCCCGGTCGGTTGCTTATCCCGGAAGCCTAAGCACAGCTGCGGCGCCACTATCTACCCTTGACCATTCCTGGAAGCCGGCAGCAGATCTAACCATGAAGGACAGAGCGCGAATCCACGTGGAGGCAGGGGGGGGCGGCGACGGTTGCATGAGCTTCCGCCGTGAAGCCCACGTGCCCAAGGGCGGCCCGGACGGTGGGGATGGTGGCTCGGGCGGAGACATCGTGCTGGTCTGCGACGACTCGTACCGCGACCTCGAGCACTTCCGCCGCCAGGCCCACTTCAAGGCCAAGCGCGGTGTCCACGGCCAGGGCTCACAGAGGCACGGCGCCGACGGTCAGACGCTCGAGATCCCGGTTCCGCCGGGTACGGAGATTCTGGTTGAGGCCAATGGCACCCAGCACGATCTGGTCCGACCGGGCCAGCGCGCGGTGGTCGCCCAGGGCGGCTCCGGGGGGCGCGGCAACCGCCATTTCTCGAGTTCCACCCGACAGAGCCCGCGCTTCGCCGAGCGCGGACTGGCCGGCACTGAGAGCTGGCTCACGCTGCAGCTCAAGCTGCTGGCTGACGTCGGCCTGGTCGGACTGCCCAACGCCGGCAAGTCGTCGCTGATTTCGGTCCTGACCCGCGCGACGCCCAAGGTCGCCGATTATCCGTTCACCACGCTCACGCCGGTGCTCGGCACGCTCCATCAGGACGATCGCCAGCTCGTGATCGCCGACATCCCCGGCCTGATCGAGGGGGCCTCCGACGGCATCGGGCTGGGTCACGACTTCCTGGCCCACGTCGAGCGTACGCGGCTACTGGTGCACGTGCTCGACCTGGCCCCGATGGACGGCTCCGATCCGGTCGAGAACTTCGCCACCGTCGAGCGTGAGATCGCGCTCTACCAGGAGCGCCTGGCTACGCTGCCGCGCATCGTCGCGTTGTCCAAGGCCGACCTGGTTACGCCCGAGCAGGGCGACCGGGCGCGGGCCGACTGGCAGGCGCGGGTGGGAGAGGAGATTCCGGTGATGCTCACCTCCTCGGCCACGCGCCAGGGGCTGGATGAGCTCGCCACCGAGCTGCTGCGTCGGGTGCCCGTGCTGAGCGCCGGTGACGACGCCGGGGGCCAGCGGGCCACCGGCGGAGGGGAAACCCGCTTGGATGATCTCGCCGAGCATCGCGTGTTCCGCCCGGCCTCGCGCCGGGGCTTCAAGGTCGCCCAGAGCGACGCGGGCGCCTTTGTCGTCGAGGGCGAGAGCGTCGAGAACCTGGTCGCGCGTTACGACCTCGACAACGAGGATGCCCTCGCGCACCTCGAGCGCCGCCTGCGTGGGCTGGGCGTGATCCGTGCGCTGGAGGCCGCCGGCTTCGAGGCCGGCGACGACGTCGAGATCGGAGGTATTGCCTTCGATCTGGACCCGTAATCTGGTGCGGACATGAGCTCGGTGGTGATCAAGCTCGGCTCGAGCGTCGTGGCCAACGACGACGGCACCGTGCGCCTCGACGTTTTACAGCGCATCTGTGATGACGTCGCGTCGTTACACGTGGACGGCCATGAGCCGATCATCGTCACAAGCGGCGCGATCGCGCGCGGCTTCGGCGTCATGGCGATTGCGCCCGCCCAGCGGCCCAAGGCGATCGACGAGCTCCAGGCGGCCAGCGCCATCGGCCAGGGCAAGCTCTATCGCGTCTACGACGAACTGCTGCAGGAGCGCGGGGTGCGCAGCGCGCAGGTGCTCCTGACCTTCTACGACATGAGCGCCCGCACCCCGTATTTGAACGTCCGCCACACCCTGACCAAGCTGCTCGAGTGGCGGGTGGTTCCGGTCATAAATGAGAACGACACCACGACAACGGATGAGATCTCCTTCGGCGACAACGACTTCCTGGCCGCCCAGGTGGCGATCCTGGTCGGCGCCGAGCGACTGTTGCTGCTGACCAACACCGACGGCGTGTTCACGTCGGACCCGCGCACCGACCCGGCGGCCCGGCTGGTCAGCCGAATCGAGCGGATCGAGGAGCTCGAGGCGCTGGAGATCAGCCGGCACACCTCGTCACTGGGCTCGGGCGGCATGCGCTCGAAGGTGGTCGCCGCGGAGATGGCCACCGCGGCCGGGATACCCACTGTGATCGCCAACGGCCAGCTGGCCGGCACGATCACCGGTGCGGTACGCGGCGAGGCGGTGGGTACGACCTTCCTGGCGCGCGTCGAGCGCGTCTCCAGCTTCAAGCTGTGGCTGAAGTACGCCAAACCCGCACGGGGTCGGGTTGAGGTCGACCGCGGGGCGGCCCGGGCGCTGCGGGAGGGCGGAACGAGCTTGCTGCCGGTCGGCGTTGTCGATGTCGACGGAACGTTCGAGGCGGGCGAAGCCGTCGAGGTCACCTGTGGCGGTGAGCCGGTGGGGAAGGGCATCAGCAACTACTCCTCAGACGAGCTGCGCCGGGCCCGGGGGCTCAAGTCGACCGCTGTGCGCGAGCTGCTGCCGCTGGCCAGCGACGAGGCGGTCCATCGCGACTACTTCGTCCTCGCGTAGTCTTTAGAGGCCATGGCCACAGCCACCCAATCAGTCGCCGAGATCTGCGCCGGTGCCAAGCGCGCGGCCCGGACGCTGGCGACGCTCGGCTCCGACGTGAAGGACGCGGCGCTCGAGGCGATCGCTGATGCGCTGATCGAGCGAACCCCCGAGATCCTCGAGGCCAACGCCCGCGACCTGGAGGCCGGTCGCGAATCCGGGCTCAGCCCGGCTCTGCTCGACCGTCTCGCGCTCGACGCGCAGCGGATCGCCGCGATGGCCGACGGCGCGCGCAAGATCGCCGCGTTGGCCGACCCGGTCGGCGAGGTGATCGACGGCTTCCGGTTGCCCAACGGCCTGGATGTGCGGAAGGTGCGGGTGCCCCTCGGGGTGGTCGCCGTGGTCTACGAAGCCCGGCCCAACGTGACGATCGATGCCGCCGCTCTGTGCCTGAAATCGGGTAACGCGATCGTCCTGCGAGGCTCTAGCTCGGCGGCGAACTCGAATGAGATTCTGGCCGGCGTTGCTGCGCAGGCGGCGGTGGCAGCCGGCTTGCCGGATGGCGCGCTGGCGCTGATCGCCGGAGGGGATCGTGACGAGCTGAAGGAGCTCGCCACGCAAATGGCACGGTCGACCTGATCATCCCGCGCGGTGGGGAAGGCCTGAAGGCGGCGCTGAAGGGAGTGGCCACCGTGCCGGTGATCTTCGCCGCCTCGGGGAACTGCCATGTGTACGTGGATCGCGGCGCCGACCTCCAGGCCGCGCAGGACATCGTGTTCAACGCCAAGGTACAGCGCCCCGGAGTATGCAATGCGGCCGAGACGCTGCTGGTCCACGCCGACGTGGCGAGCGCGTTCCTGCCGCGGGTGTCACTCGCATTGCACAACGCCGGCGTGACGTTGCACGGCGACGAGCGCGTGTGCGCCACCGTGGCTGACCTACCGATTCGCGCCGCCACCGAGGCGGATTGGGACACCGAGTACCTGGCCCTCGAGATGGCGGTCAGAGTGGTCGACGATCTCGAGGCCGCGATCGAGCACATCAACCGCCACGGCAGTGGGCACTCAGAGGCGATCGTCACCGCAGATACGGGGGCGGCCCGGGCCTTCGAGCTGGAGGTGGACGCCGCCTGTGTCTATGTCAACGCCTCCACGCGATTCACCGACGGGGGCGAGTTCGGAATGGGCGCGGAGATCGGTAACTCGACGCAGAAGCTCCATGTGCGCGGCCCCATCGGCCTGCGCGAGCTGTGCACGTTCAAGTACCTCATTGAGGGCGCAGGCCACGTACGGGCCTGAGGGCCTGCGGCGGACACGATCGGCCCCACGAACCTGAGCGGCCAGCGCATCGGCATCCTCGGCGGGACGTTCAACCCGCTGCACATCGGGCACCTGATCTGCGGGCAGGAGGCCCTGCGGCAACTTGGGCTGGACCGGGTGGTCCTGGTGCCAGCCGGACAGCCGCCGCACAAGCCGCTGCGCGCCGACCCGGGCGCCGAGCACCGGCTGGAGCTCTGTCAACGAGCCGTGGCCGGCGACCCCCGCTTCGAGGTCTCCGATCTCGAGGTGCGCCGCGACGGGCCGTCCTACACGGCCGATACGCTGGGGGCGCTGAAAACACGGATGCCCGATAGCCAGTTGTTCCTGATCGTCGGCGGCGATGTCGCGGCTGGGTTGCCCACCTGGCATCAGCCGGAACGCGTGCTCTCGCTGGCTACACTGGCGGTGGCCAAGCGCCGGGGTACCTCGAAGGGGTCGGTCGATCGGGCACTCACAGGCCTGCGGGGCGGCGAGCGGACTGAGTTCTTCCGGATGCCGGCCATCGGGATCTCCTCGACCGAGATCCGCCATCGAGTGCACACGCACGAGCCGATTACCTATCTAGTACCAGACGCTGTGGCGAGTTACATCGACGAGCACCGTCTATACGGAGGTCGCACAGGATCATGACGCCCGAAGAGATCACGCAGGCCGTCGCCGAATATGCATCGGACGGGAAGGCCGAGGGCATTGTGGAACTCGATCTCCGCGGTCTCACCTCAGTGGCGGACTACTTCCTGATCTGCACCGGCCGCAGCGACCGCCAGGTCAAGGCGATTCACGATCGCATCCACCTGGGGATGAAGAACGAGCACGGCATCCTGCCCACGCGGGTCGACGGGGCCGCGCAGGCACAGTGGGTGCTGATGGACTATGGCGATGTCATCGTCCATATCTTCATGCCGGACATGCGTGACTTCTACCGGCTCGAGCAGCTGTGGGGCGAGGCGCCGGCCAAGACGCACGACTTCGCCGCGGCCTGATCCGGGATCGGTCAGACCGCTGACAGGAGCTTGGGAGCGACCTGCTTCTTGCGGCTCATCACGCCCGGCAGGGTCAGCTTGCAGCCATTCGGCTCCACGCCGAAGGCTCGGGCCACGGCACCCATGTCGCCGTCGACCAGCAGATCGGTGACTTTGCCCAGCACGTCGGTCACCATCAGCGCGTAAAGCTCAACGTGCTGGTTGGCGCGCTCCTGCTGCATTGCCTCGAGCAGCTCCTGCTCGCGCTTGAGCAGGCCCTTGCCCACGACCTCGACCTGCGCGATCAGAAAAGGGGTGCCGCTCCCCGACTGGTAGGCCTTGGCATCGCGTCGGACCAGATCCTCCGCGGGAACGTTGGCCACATCTGAGGTCTCCTTGAACATCCGCTGGCCGTACTCGCGCCCGTCGAGCTCGAGCACGCGCTCAAGGTATTCGACCACAGCGGCATCCCGCGGTGTGGTGGTCGGCGAGTTGAGGATCACGGTGTCGGACAGGACGGCCGACAACAGCACCATCGCCGTGGACCGGGACGGCTCCACGCCGCTGCGCCGGAAGCGCTCGATCACGAGCGTCGCGGTGGAGCCGACGGGATCGAAGGTAGCCGCCACCGGCACCTTGGTCTCGATCGAGCCGATGTGGTGATGGTCGAGGATCTCGACGATCTCCGCCTGGTCGATACCGGGCACGCTCTGGGCCTGCTCGGCGTGGTCCACGAGGATCACCCGGCGGCGCATCGGAGAGACCAGATCCGATCGCGACAGCAGGCCGATCGGGCGATCCAGGTCATCGCAGACGATCGCGGCGCCATGGTGTGAGTCCTTGATCTGCTCGGAGACCTCACTGATCAGCTCATCATTGGTGGCGACGATCTGGTCGTTTTCCATCAGCTCACGGCATGGGGCAGCCAGCGTGATCATTCGAGCCGCCACGTAGGTATCGAGGGGTGAGACCACGACCGCGGTCTGCTTCCGGCGGGCCAGCTCCAGCACCTCGTCATTGGGCCGTGCACCGTTGGCCAGGACCAGGAGGGCCAGGTTGCGCTCAAGCACATGGAGCTGCGCCCGGGTCCTGTCGCCGATGACGACGATGTCGGACGAGTCGATACCGATCTCGCTGTCGACCGAGGACGCGTGCACCCAGATCCGCCCGGTCAACGCCCGATCCTCGCCCGTGATCAGCTCCCCGTCGAGCACGTCCACCACCGCATGCACGTAGGTGGCCTCACGCAGCACTGAGCTCGAGCGTGACTCGCGCACATAGCGGCGGGCCAGCGAGCGCGTGGTGATGATCCCGATCAGCACGCCGGCCTCGTCGACCACCGGAACCAGGTCGTAATCGGTGTGATCCAGGGCCAGGCCGGCTTCGCGAATGGGATCGTCGGCCTTCATGCTGGGGAACTCAGTTTGCATCAGGTCGCCGGACCGCAGCCGGATGTGGGGCAGCAGCTCAGGCGTCGGGGCGTCGGCCTGCTCCAGGACCCAGCGGGTCTGGGGATTCAGGTCGCCCAGTCGCACCGGCACGTAGTCGGTATGGGGGTCGAGGCGCGACTTCAGCTCGGCGTAACCGATCGCGGAGCCGATCGAATCGGTGTCCGGGTTGCGGTGACCGGATACGTAGACGGGCGGCACATGAGAATTATCACGAGTTTGCAACAAAATTGGGCCCACACGGACAGAGCGACGGATTGCTTGCAACCGATGCCGGCTGGTATCGCGCCGCCGCGGGCGATACGGTGGCGCGCGAGACGCACCGCCACCGGGGCGGACATTTCACTGAGAACGGAGCAGCCATGCCTTCGGCACCCAAGATCCTGCCCACCCAGATCCCGGAGGGAACCTCCTCCGGCATCCGCTACCGGCTCGAGGGTGAGCTGGTGCCCGTCCTGCACATGGCGCTGGACGGCAGCATGCCGGTGTATTTCGAGCACCACGTGCTCCTGTGGAAATACCCGAACCTCCAGATCGGCCTGCATCCGTTGCGCAAGGGGCTGGTGCGTCGAGCCATCGCCGGCATGCCGCTGCTGTTGCTGCAGATCGAATCGGGCGGTGAGGTCGCCTTCAGCCGCGACGCGCCCGGCCATGTCGTCGCGCTGCACCTTCAGGCCGGGGCCGGCATCCAGGTTCGCGAGCACCAGTTCCTGGCGGCCACCCAGAACATCGAGTACGACTACTCCCGCATGAAGGGCTTCGCCAACATGATGTTCGGCGGCGGCTTCTTCATCGACCAGTTCATGTGCACGAGCGGCGAGGGCGTCGTCTGGGTGCACGGTTACGGCAACGTCTTCGAGAAGACGCTTGACCCCGGTGAGTCGATCGACATCGAGCCCGGCGGGTGGCTCTACTACGACCACTCGGTGTCGATGAGCCAGGAGGTTTACGGCTTCAAGTCGGGCTTTCTCAGCGGCGCCGGCAGCCTGGTCTTCAACCGCTTCACCGGCCCGGGCCGCATCGGCCTGCAGAGCGCGTACTACCACCCCCCAGGAGCCGAGACCGGCGCCGGCGGCGGACAGGCACAGGTGGGCGGCGGGGGGATGATGGGTGGCCTGCTTGGCGGGTTGCTGGACAACTGATGGGTCGCGCGTGAGCCGATGACATTTTCTCGCGGACACCTTCAGGAGCACCCGCTGCCGCCGGGAGTGGTCGGGGCGTTATCGCTGGCCGGGTATCAGCTGCTGGTGGACGTCGCCGGCGTGGGGGCCGGACGGCTCGGTCCTCAGGTGTTCCTGCTCGTGGCGCCCGAGCCGGAGCCGGAAGGCGGCACCCCGGACCCTCTGACCCATATCTCCCTGCACCAGACGCGCCTGGGCAACGAGCAGGAGGCGTTTGCCTATCAGCAGCTCGCCGCGCAGCTGGGCTATCTGCGGCTCTCCGGTTATCGCCTGGGCCTGGAACGCTCGGGGCTGCGCTCAAGGATCTCGCTGGTCAATCCGGCCACCGGCGCGATCGCCATGCAGGTTCCGGACAAGCACCCGGGACGACTGTTTGGCGGCGGCGGAAACGTCAGCTCGATGCTGGCGGCGGCCCGGGCGCTGCCGTCAGCCGGCCCTCCACCCGACCCGCAGCGCCCGGAGCTCCTTCACCAGACGCTGCTCGCCCTGGCGCTCGGCGACGAGTCCACGGGCGGGGCCGAGGCGGTTGAGCTGGCCGACCGGGCGCTCACGCTGGCCCAGAGTGACCCGTCGCTCGAGCCGGCAGCGGCATTGGCGGCGGCCAAACAGCAGTAGTCGGCGGACTTCCGTCACGCGGCCTTTATGATGCCGCCATGCTCGTTGCGCTTGAGCGGTCGGGGACAGTTCTCACCAGCGCCGGTGCAGTCCTTGTCCTCTGGGCTGGTCTGTCGAAGCTGGCTGCGAGCAGTCCGCGGCAGCGCGTCACCGCCCTCATCGAGGTGGCGGCTGCCGTCGCGGTGCTGGTCGGCCCGAGGGGGGTGAGCTCGGCACTGTTGGCTGGGCTGTTCTTCGCCTTCACAGCGGTGCACGTTCGCGGAATCAGGATCGGCGCCACCAGCTGTGAGTGCTTTGGCCAGGAGGACGGCGTCAATCCGGCGCGGGCCGCGGCGCTGACCGCACTGGTGGCGCTGCTGGCGGCCGGGGCCGCCGCGGTGAACGCGCCAAGCCTGCGCGAGCTCGCGAGCCTGAATGGCCCGGCGCTCGCCTGGGTCCCGGTGAGCGCCTTGGCGCTGGCCGTGGCGTGGCGCCTGGCCTTCAGCGGAGCCGGTGTACTGACCGGGATCGTGGCCGGCCCCAGCCGGCTGCTCGAGCGCGGCCTCACAGGCACGGCGTCCAGCGTGAACAGCGACATGATGGGACGCCGGTCGTTTTTGCTGCGCGTGGCTGTGTTCGGCTCAGCGCTGGCGGCGGCCCCGCTGCGCTACGTCCTCTATCCGGGCACCGCTCTCGGAGCGGTGGTTAGGCCGTGGGAATGCGGTAGCGGCCACTGCACCGACGGTTACACCGGTTTCTGCTGCGAGATCAACGCGGGTGGGACCAACACCTGCCCCGAGGACACGTTCGTCGGCGGCTGGTGGATGTGCACCGATTACCGAGGGCGGCAGCTCTGCTCCGACCAGGGAGTGCGTTACTACATCGACTGCAATGCGCTGCCGGGGGTGGGCTTCCCGGGCGGGTGCCGCTGTGGCAATGACAGCTGTGCCAACCGGCGAATCAACTGCAATGTGTTCCGCTACGGGCAGTGCAACACGCATATCGAGGGGACCACCGCGGTGGTCTGCCGGATGATCGTCTGTGAGAACCCGGCGACCATATCGGAGCTTCACTGCTCCGCCTCGCTGGCCGTCGATGACGCCACCTGTGGGCACGAGGCACCCTGTCTCGAGCCGCTCGCCATCGAGCTGGCCGGAGCCGGTGGCGCATGACGGTTGCCGTCGCCGTGCTGGGGGTGCTGCTTGCCGTGGCGCTGCTGTTCCTGGTGGCGCTGCTGCGTTCACACGCGGAGATCCTGCGTCGGCTGGCGGCGATCGAGTCGGCCTGGGATGCGGGCGTCCTGGCGGGAGCCGGCGGCCTGGGCGAGGCCGGCGGCCTGGGCGAGACCGGCGGCTCGTCCGCGGCCGCAGCCCCTCGGCCGGGCGATCCCCGCCAATTCGACCCCGCGGGAGGCTCGGCGCGGGATATCGCGGGCCAGACCCTTTCCGGCGATGCGATGAAGCTATCGCTCGGCTCGGGAGCGCCCGACACACTGTTGGCCTTCCTGGGGACCGGCTGCCACGCCTGCGGCCCGCTCTGGGACGGATTGGGCGAGGATGCGGTGCCCACGCCCCGAGGGGCTCGTGTGGTGGTGGTGACCAAGGGCCCCGAACGTGAGCGCCTGGGGCGTCTGCTCGAACTCGCTCCGGCCCAGACGGATGTTGTCATGTCGACCCAGGCGTGGAGCGATTTCGGCGTTCCCAGTACACCCCACTTCGTGCTGGTGCGGGAGGGACAGATCGCCGGACGCGGCTCCGCGACGAGCTGGCAGCAGATCACGGCCTTCCTGAGCGACGCCGATGACGACACCCTGGCGCACGAGGCCCGGGGCGGACTGGGCACCGAAGCCCGCGCCGCCCGGGCCGAGCGAGCCCTGGCCGACGCCGGGATCGGACCCGATCATCCGAGCCTGTACCCGTCCCGTGCGGCCGCCCCCGCGCCGACGCGGGCTTCGGTTGATGCGAACCGAACGGAGGAATCAGCCGGTGACTGACCTCGGCTGGATCGGCGTGGGCGCGATCGTCGCCATCCTCGGCGCGCTGCGCGCCGCCTTCTCACCGTGCGGGCAGTCCATGCTGGCCAGCCTCACTCCCTACGCCGAGGCGGCCCGGGGCAGCCGCTGGAGGATCACCGCCGCAGCGTTCTCGGTCGGCGCCGTGCTCGCTGGAGCCTGCGGCGGCGGCTTGTGGGGCGGGCTCGGAGCGCTACTTCCGTCGGGGCACTGGCGACTGATCGCGGCAGCGGCGGTGCTGGCCGTGGCCCTGCTGATCGACGCCACGCCGTTGCGCCGGCGCCTGCCGCTGACCAAGCGCCAGGTCAACGAGGACTGGATGGTCACCTACCGTGGCTGGGTGTACGGCGTTGGCTTTGGCGCGCAGCTCGGCCTGGGCTTCATCACGCTGGTCGCCTGCGCCGCGATCTACGCGACCTTCGCCATCGAGGTCCTGTCCGGCAGTCTGAGCGCAGGCATCGCGATCGGCGCTGTCTTCGGTGCCACCAAGGCGGCCTCGCTACTGCCGGCCGGCCGGGCGCGGGATCGGCATGCGCTCGTGGCACTGCACCGGCGGCTGATGGCGCTCGAGCCCCTCAGCGTCGGCGGAGTGGTGCTGGCCGAGGTTGCCGCTGTGGCGATCGTGGTCGGTGCGCTCGGGTGAACGTTGCCGCGCACGGAATATCGATCGAGGTGCCGACCGGGTGGGAGGCGCGCATCATCAAGCGAGGGGCCGGCGCCATCCTGCACGCCGCCAGCTTTGCCCTGCACGCCTCGGACGGGGACTTCGGAGCAGCGGCGGCAGGCCGCATGCGACACGGGGATGCGTTCGCAGCGCTGGTGGAGTACGTCGACGGCGACATGATCCGGCCGGGCACGGGGCTGTACGCGGCCCAGGGACCGCCGCTCCCCAGGTTGCATGAGTTCGGGCCGATGACTCTGCAGGTGACCCGTCCGGGGCAGCTTGGCTGGCAGCGGTTCTTCACCGAGGCCGATCGCACCTGCTCGCTCTACGCGGTGATCATGCCGGGGGCGGAGCGGCCCGAGAAGCTCGTACGGCGCCTGGCCGGAGTGCTCTCGACGCTGCGGATCCTCGCCTGATCGGGTGAGCCGGCCGGATCGGCCGGCTCAGGGGGTCGTGATCGTGCCCGTCGTGGTCGTGTCGGTGCTGGTTGTGGTGGTGCCGGTCGTGGTGGTCCCGGTTGTGGTTGTGCCGGTTGGGGTGGTCCCAGGGCTGGTGATGGTTGTCATGGTGCCGGTCGTCGTCGTCGTGGTATGGGTCGTTGTGGTATGTCTCGGCGGTGCCGGGAGGCGGGAGGTCAACCGGCCGTTGTAGCTCGCCGCGTCTGATGTGGGATCCAACCGACATGGCGTGCCGTCGGACCGGGCGCTGTTGCTGTAGGTCGCACGGACGGCGGTCGCGTAAAGAACCGAGCCGATCCGGCGCCGGCTGGTCACCCGCAAAGTGATGGTGTAGGGCGCTCGGCTGCCCAGGCGGTAACGACGACCGAGGCACTGCAGTCCGACCCAGAAGGCGCCGCTGCCCTGATAGCGGCCCGGTCCGGTGCGCCGCAGCTCCACGTAGGAGTCCTTCACATCTCCGCGATTGCGCACCACCTGCAGCCACCGGCAGGCACTGGTGGCGCATCCCACCGGGTGGATGATCCACGTGCGCCGGATGTGCTCGCCGGGCCGCTCGCCCGGGACGTTGACCGCCTGGGTGATCACACCCTTCATGACAAACGTGCCCTTGATGACGGTGTCGCCGGGCAGGTACGGCCGCGCCCGTCCGGTCCGTGCGTAGGCGATCGTCACGCCCGCTCCGGCCACCAGCAGCGTGATGAGTGTGGCCAGCCGCATGCGCATTGCCGAGACGTTATCGTTGTCTCAGGCCTGGCTGCTGCACCACCGGCTGGTGCACCACCGGCTGCTGCACCACCGGCTGCTGCACCACCGGGTTCATCACCGGGTTTCGCCGACGCCTTCGGCGCTCGCGCGCTCCATGTCCGCCGCCAGCTCCGGATTGCTGTAGGGACCAGGCGCACGCAGGTGGTCGATCACCTGCTGCCGGCTGACGGGATCCTTGTCCTGACTCATCTTGATCTTGCAGACGAAGCGCGCGACGGCAGCCGGATCCCCACCGTCCCGCGGGCCACCGGTCTGGCCCAGTCGGGGTCGAGCAGCATCGGCTGCTCGACGTGGCGCTCAAAGTGCTCGACCAGGTTTCCCAGCACCTCCAGGTTGCGCTCCTCGTCGAGTAGCTCAGGGACCCCATAACAGTGGGCCACACTGAAGTTCCACGTCGGCGCGCGGATGGCGCCCGGCGCGTACCAGCTCGGCGAGATGTAGCCGTGGCGCCCCTGCACGATGAGCATCACCTCCCGGTCACCGAGCCCATGGATCTCCTCATCGGGACGACCGACGTGGGTGAGCACCGCAAGCTCCTCGGCCGCCTCATCGAGCAGGAGGGGATAGTGCGAGGCGACGAGCTCGGCGCCGTTATGGCTGACCAGGGTGCCCCACGGGTTCGCGCGGATCAGCTGGCGAACCGTCTCGGGATCGCTGCTCGCGTGGTGAGGATTGGGTCTCACCGCACCAATTCTCGCACCCGGGCTGGAGCCGACACTCGATGAATGATCGGCTCCAGAGCTTTCGAAGAAGTGGAGCTGAGGGGGCTCGAACCCCTGGCCTCCGCCATGCCATGGCGGCGCTCTCCCAGCTGAGCTACAGCCCCAGCGAACTTCGTACGCCCCTGCAAGGTTAACACATGTGCGCGGCTTCGGCCGGCCAGCGACCATTCTCCCTGCCATTACTTCGTAATAACGAAGTTTTGGCCCGGCAAATGCTCCCGCCCACCTCCCCGGGGCCAACGATCTAACCTCCCTCCCCACATGTCCGATCGCCGCTACACCCCGCATGAGATTGAGGCCAAATGGCAGGCCGTCTGGGCCGATGAGCGTACGTGGGAGGTCGCCAACGGCGAAACCGACAATGCCCACTCGTCCAACGCCAAGCCGACGCGGCGTTCTTCCAGCGCTCACCAGGGCCATAAGTCCTACGTATTGGAGATGCTCCCCTACCCGAGCGGCGAGCCGCACGTCGGTCACCTGAAGAACTATTCCGTCGGCGACGCGATCGCCCACTTTCGCCGCCGCACCGGCCACCGTGTGCTGCACCCGATGGGCTACGACTCATTCGGGCTCCCGGCCGAGAACAACGCGATCAAGACCGGCATGCACCCGCGGGTCGCCACCGAGCAGTCGATCGCCTCCTTCCAGAAGGCCTTCCGCTCCTGGGGGATCTCCATCGACTGGTCTCGGGAGATCGCCTCACACGAGCCCGAGTACTACCGGTGGACGCAGTGGATCTTCCTGCAGCTCTACAAGCGCGGGCTGGCCTACCGCAAGGAGTCAGCCGTCAACTGGTGTCCGAACGACCAGACCGTGCTGGCCAACGAGCAGGTGGTCGACGGCCGCTGTGAGCGCTGCGGCCACGAGGTCGAGCTGCGCCAGCTCGAGCAGTGGTTCTTCCGCATCACCGACTACGCCGACCGGCTGCTCGACGACCTGGACCGGATCGACTGGCCCGAGCACGTGAAGACCATGCAGCGCAACTGGATCGGCCGCAGCGTCGGGGCCGAGGTCAATTTCCGCTGCGCCGAGCTCGGCCTGGACTATCCCGTCTTCACCACCCGCCCGGACACGTTGTTCGGCGCGACCTTCTTCGTGATGGCCCCCGAGCATCCCGACATCTTCCGGCTCGCGGCCGGCACGCCGCACGAGCAGGCCGTCCACGAGTACGTCAACCACGCCCTCACCGAGTCCGCCGAAGATCGCGGTGACGTGGAAAAGACCAAGACCGGAGTGTTCCTCGGCCGCACGGTGACCAACCCGGTGACTGGCGAGGAGATCCCCATGTACGTCGCCGATTACGTGCTGATGGAGTACGGCACCGGCGCGATCATGGCCGTGCCCGCGCACGACGAACGCGACTTCGCCTTTGCCCGGGCCTACGACCTGCCCATCCGCCAGGTCGTGGCGCCCAAGGACGGCTCGGAGATCCCCCCAGACGAGGCCTACGTGACCAAGGCCGATGACGCCGTCCTGGTCAACTCGGGCGACTTCAACGGCCTCACGCCGAAGGCCGGCTTCGACCGCATCGTCCACTGGCTCGACATGCAGGGCATCGGCCACCCGTCGGTGAACTTCCGGCTGCGTGATTGGCTGGTCTCTCGCCAGCGCTACTGGGGCTGCCCGATCCCGATCGTCTACTGCGACGAGCACGGCATGGTGCCGGTGCCCGAGGATCAGCTGCCCGTCCGGCTGCCGGAGATCGAGGAGTACCAGCCCAAGGGACGCTCACCGCTCGCTGCCGCCGAGGACTGGGTCAACACGACGTGCCCCGAGTGCGGTCGGCCGGCCCGCCGGGAGACCGACACGATGGACACCTTCGTCGATTCCAGCTGGTATTTCCTGCGCTACTGCGATGCGGGCAACGACCTGGCGGCCTGGGACCCCGCGGTACTGCGCGAGTGGATGAGCGTCGACCAGTACATCGGCGGGGTCGAGCACGCGATCCTGCACCTGCTCTACGCGCGATTCTTCGTCAAGGCCCTGGCCGACATGGGGCTGCTGGACGTGCAGGAGCCGTTTTTGGCCCTCTTCACCCAGGGCATGATCCTCGGCCCCGACGGCCAGAAGATGTCCAAGTCGCGGGGCAACGTGATACCTCCGTCCCCGATCATCGAGCGCTTCGGCGCCGACACCGTGCGCACCTACATCCTCAACATGGGCCCGCCCGACCAGGACGCCGCCTGGAACGACAACGCCCTGAGCGGCGCCCACCGCCTGCTGGCTCGCCTGTGGACGCTGGCCGACGAGTGCGGCAGCGTCACCGGCCCGCTGGCCGGTGACGGCAGTGAAGGCCTGCAGCAACCCGCCGACCCCAGCGGCGACGGGTTGACGCTGGTGCGCAAGGCCAACTGGGCGATCGAACGGGTGACCTCCGAGTTCGTTGGTCGCTTCGGCTTCCACAACGCGATCGCCGCCGTCACCGAACTGGTCAACGAGCTGTATCGCTATCCGCAGGCGGACGAGGCATCGCGGCGCTTTGCCGTGGCCACCGCGGCCTCGCTGGTCTTCCCCTTCGCCCCCCACGTGGGCGCCGAGGTCTTTGAGCTCCTGACCGGCCGTCGGGTCTGGGAGGAGCCGTGGCCCGCGCCCGACCCGGCGATGCTTCAGGCCGAGAGCTTCGAGCTGGTCTGCCAGGTCAACGGCAAGGTCCGCGACCGTGTGCAGGCTCGCAGCGGCGCCGAGCGCGATGAGCTCGAGCAACTCGCTCTCGCCTCACCCGGCGTCAGGCAGCACACCGCCGGGCACGAGGTCGTCAAGGTCGTCGTGGTGCCCGGCAAGCTCGTGAACGTCGTGGTCCGCTGAGGACCGGACGCCGACTTAGACTGGCAGGCCGATGCCGCCCGCCTTCAAGCCCGCCTACCTGATCCACGGCGACGACCACGGGCGCCTGGCCGAGCGCCGCGCCCGACTGCGCGAGATCGCCGAGTCCGCGAGCGGCGCGCAGGGCGTCGAGCTCTTTGAGGGCGACCGGGCGACCGCGGAAAACGTCGCCGGCGCGCTGAACGCGATGACCTTCGCCATCGGGAGGCGGTTCATCATCGTCGACGGGGCCGAGCGCTGGAAGGACAAGGAGATGGACGCGCTGGAGGCCGCCCTGGCCGCCGGCGCGCCCGATACGACCGTGACCTTCTTTGCCCGGGAGGATGGCCGCCTGAAGGCTCCCAAGCGGCTCCACGATGCCGTCAAGCGCGCGGGCGGGGACATCTCGACCGAGCAATCGGTCAAACCATGGGAGCTGCCCAAGTGGGCGGTGGCCCAGGCCCGGCAACTCGGGCTCGACCTGACGCCCGAGGCGGCGCGGATGCTCGTGGGGCATGTGGGGGAGCGACAGCAGCGCCTGCTTCGCGAGCTCGAGAAGCTGGCCCTGGATCTGGTTCCGTCCGCCGGCTCGGCCGATTCCGCCCCCGCCTGCCCCGCCGTCCCCACCGCCGCGCCCGCCCGCCCGCGCATCGACGCCGACATGGTGCTGGAGCTGACCGCCGCCTCGGCCGAGCGCAAGGCCTGGGTGCTGGCTGACGCGCTGCTCTCCGGCCAGGCGGGGACCGCGACCCGGACATTCCTGCAGATGCGGGCGCAGGGGGAGCGCCTGCCCGGTCTGATCTACTGGATGAGCGCGCGCGTACGGCAGGCCCATCAGATCGCCGGCGACCTCGATCGGGGCGTCTCGCAGGCTCAGGTCAAAGCCGGCCTGAGGATGCCCCCGACAGCCGCGGACAAGCTGATCGCCGACGCCAAACGCATCGGCGTCGAGCGACTGGAGCGGGCGATCTGCCTGATCGCCGACCTCGAACTCGCCTCGCGCGGAGGCAGCCGCGGGGGTGCCTCCGAGGACACGGAAGCACTGCTCACCATCGCCGCGATAACCGCCTGAGCCGGCGGCGCGGGGTGACTACTCGGCCGGGGCGCCGCGGCGCACGCGGGCCGCCCGCGACTTCTTGCGCGCGCCGTTGTTCTTGTGCAGCGCGCCGCGCTTGACGGCCTTGTCGATCGCCCGTACGAGCGTCCGATGCTCGGCGTCGGCGGCGGCGTCGTCACTGGCGGCGACGGCCGTTTCCAGCCGGCGGAAATAGGTCTTGATGCGCGAGGTGTAGCGGCGATTCTCGTCGCGCTCGCGGAGCGCTCGTTCGATGCGCTTCTTCTGTGAATGAATGTTGGCCATTAGCGGGGCCGTACTATAGCGGCCCTTGACAGATCACAGCCACCGCAGGCGGGTCTCCATAAACACGGCGATCTTCGCGGCCGCGACCGCGCTCTCGCGGGTGGTCGGTCTGGTTCGCGAGGCTGTGGCCGGCGCCTACTTCGGCACCAGCCGGCCGTTTTCGGCGTTCACCATCGCCTCCCAGATCCCGAATCTGATGTCGAACCTGTTCGCCCAGGCGGCCCTGTCGGCCGCCTTCGTCCCGGTGTTCACCGAGCTGTTGCAGAAGGGGCGCCGGGACGAGGCCTTCCGGCTGGCGACGACGCTGTTCTGGATCGTGATGCTCGTGCTCGGCGCCATCACCGCGCTGGGCATTCTCCTGGCCGTTCCCGTACTCACCCTGTTCAGCGGACCGAAGTTCGCGGGCCACACCGCGGCGGTCATGACTCAGATCATGTTCCCCGTCGTACTGCTGCTCGGGCTCTCCGGGGTGCTCACGGGAATCCTGCAGTCCTACGACGAGTTCTCCATCCCGGCGCTGGCTCCGGTGGTCTGGAACGTGGTGATCATCGCCCTGACCATCGTCCTGCGGCCGCACACCGGGGCGGGCGGCGTCTACGGCTACGCCATCGCCTGGCTGATCGCCACCGTGGTGCAGACCCTGTTGATCGCCTCGGCCCTGCGGCGCATCGACTATCGCCTCGGCTTCACGGTCGACTGGCACGACCCGCGGGTCCGTCAGGTGTTCACGCTGATGCTCCCCGTCACCCTGGGGCTCGGCATCATCAACCTCGACGCGCTGATCAACTCGAGCATGGGTGCGCTGGTCACCACGCACCCCAAGAACGCCCAGGGGCCGGCCGCGATCCGCTACGCCTTCCTGCTCTACATGATGCCCCAGGGCATCTTCAGCGTGGCCGTCTCCACAGTGCTCTTCCCGACCCTCAGCCGTCAGGCCTCGAGGCGGGCTCCGGCCGAGATGCGCAACACGCTGGGCAACGGCATGCGCCAGATCAACCTGCTGCTGATCCCGTCCGCGGCCGGCCTGCTGGCCCTGGCGACGCCGATCACGCGGCTGATCTTCGAACACTCCGCGTTCAACGCGGAGTCCCTATATCTGACCTCCAAGGCCCTGTTCTGGTTTGCCTTCAGCCTTCCCTTCGCGGGGCTCAACCTGCTGATGACGCGCACCTTCTTTGCTCTGAAGCGCCCGTGGATCCCCACCAAGCTGGCCCTGGCCAACGTGATCGTGGACATCATCGTCAGCCTCAGCCTGTACAAGCCGCTCGGGATCGCCGGTCTGGTCATCGGCACCGGCGCGGCCAACGTGGTGATGCTCGGTCTGCAGATGCGGCGGCTGAGGATCGGCTTCAACGGCCGCCTTGACCTGCGGCAGACGGTGATGATCACCGCGCGCATCGCGGTCGTCTCGGCCCTCACCGGTCTGATCGCCCGCCTTGCCTGGGCGATCCTCAACAGCATCGTCGGGCTCTCGATCCCCGGCCAGATCGTCTCCGTCGGTGGCGCCGTCGCGGCCGCGGGCGGCTTCTATGTCTGGGCCATCAGCCACATGCGCATCCCCGAGTGGCGCCAGATCGAGACGATGCTCATGTCCCGCCTACGCTCGAGATGAACCGTCTAGGCTTCGGGCCGTGCTGAGCATTGCCGTGCTGGCTGGACCCTGGCCGCGGGTGGGCGTGGTCGCCGCGGCGCTGTTCGCCGCCTGCGCGATGCTGGCCCGAACCGATGAGCAGCGCGCCTGGTCGATGCTCGGGGCTCTGCTGCTCGCACCGGTCCTGCTGCTGGACGACGTATGGCACTCGCCGCAGCTCTCGATCCTGCACCGCCACCCGCTCGAGGCGGGCATCGGCGCGGTGGTGGCGTTGGCCGTGCTCGCCGCAGCCGCTTACGGCATCCACCGCCTTCCGTGGGTGGTCGGCCCGCTCACAGCGCTCACGGTTCCGTTTCGGATCCCGATCAGCTCGACCAACGGCACCAACAACCTGCTGGTTCCGCTGTACTTCGTGATCGCCGCCTCGGCCTTGGCCTGGTTGGTGCCGGCGCTGTGGCAGTCCCGGGCCGACCCGCGCCGCCGGCTACCACCCCGGGCTCCGCGCCCGGCCCCGCTGCTGTTCGAGAAGCTGCTGGCGGCCTTCGTGGTGCTCTACGCGCTGCAGGCTCTGTACTCGCCGGCCAGCGGCTCGGCGTCCGGTTTCGTCAAGGCGTTGCAGAACGAGGTGTTCTTTTACATCCCATTCGCGGTCCTGCTCGCCCGCCTGCGCGACATCCGCTGGAGCCGCGAGCTGCTCATGCGCTGCTTGCTGGTCACCGTCAGCCTGGCCGTCGCGTTCTCGCTGATCGGGTACGTCGAGGAGGCCACCCGGCACCTGATCCTGAGCTCGAAGCTGGTGCTCTCCAACTCGCTGCACGGGTACTTCACCGTCAACTCGGTGTTCTTCGATCCCAACATCTTCGGCCGCTACCTGACCCTGGTCATGCTGTTCGCCGCCACCGTCCTGCTCTACGACCGGCGCACGCGGATCCAGCTGGGCTCGATCGTCGTCCTGGCTGTCCTGTGGACCTGCCTGGTGTTCACCCTGTCGCGCTCGAGCCTGGTGGCGCTCGCCCTCGGCCTGGCCGTGCTGGCGGCCTTCCGCTGGAAGACCCGTCCGGTGCTCTACCTCGGCGTCGCCGCCGTGATCGCCGGCGCGATGGTGCTGGCCCTCGACCCGGGCCGCTTCGGCCTGCAGAACGTCAACGTGGCGACCAGCGGCCGCGGCAACCTGATCACCAACGGCGTCAGGCTGTTCACCGACCGTCCGCTCTATGGGTTCGGTTCCGGCTCGTTCACCAACGAATACAAGCGCCATTTCAGGCGGGCCGCCAGCTCCGTCTCCGATTCGCACAACATCCCGATCACGACCGCTGCCGAACAGGGCCTGATCGGCGAGCTGGTTTACCTGGCCCTGGTTCTCGCAGCGCTCGTGGCCCTGTTGCGCGGGGCCCGCGGCGATCCCTACCGGGTGGGCATCGCCGCGGCCTTCGTGGCTCTGCTGGTGCACACCATGTTCTACGCGGCGTTCCTGGAGGATCCGGTGACCTGGACGTTGCTGGCCATCGGCGGATCGCTGGCGGTGGCGGCTCGGGCCAGCGTCGCGCCGGAGCAACGCGAGCGCCACCTGCGTGCGGTCGCCTGAGCTGTCGATGCCCCGACTGCTGTTCGTCAAAAGCCGCCAGGCCAGCTTCATCGAACTCGACCAGCGCCTGCTGGCCGAGCGCTACGAGGTGCACGAGATCTATCAGCCGGGTCGGTTCAGCGACCCGCGGCGGGTGATCCGCGAACTCATCAGGGCCGATGTGGTCGTGGGCTGGTGGGCCTCCTGGCACACCCTCCTGCCCTTCACCCTCGCCTGGTTGCTGCGCAAGCCGTCGCTGCTGATCGTGGGCGGCTTCGATACCGCGGCGGAACCGGAGTTCGGCTACGGCTACCAGCTCGGTGGCCTGCGCGCCCACATGAGTCGCTTCATCATGCGCCGCGCCGGGATCCTGATGACCAACTCCGAGTCCTCGCGCCAGGAGATATGGCGCAACACCGGAATCCCGCCGCAGCGGGTCCGGGTGGTCCACCACGGGGTGCCTGAGTTCGGTACGGCGGGCGGCCCGCTGGCCGCCCGCTTCGGCGACCCTGAGCGCCCGATCGCCCTGACCGTCGGCATCGTCGACCGGACCAACCTCGAGCGCAAGGGGCTGAGGGCGTTCGTACAGGCCGCCGCGCTGGTGCCCGAGGTCAACTTCGTCGTGGCCGGCAAGATCGAGGAGGACGCCGGCGCCGAGCTCGAGCGCATCGCGGGCGCCAACGTCCGGCTCACGGGCTGGCTGCAGGAGGAGGAACTGGAGTCGCTGCTCGGGCACGCCCGCGTCTACGTGCAGGCCTCCAAGCACGAGGGCTTCGGCGTGTCTGTAGCCGAGGCGATGCTGGCCGGTTGCGTCCCGGTCACCACGCGGGCCGGTGCCCTGCCCGAGGTGGTGGGGGAGACCGGCGTGCTGCTGGACGATGCGGACCCGCGGAGCGTGGCGCTCGGCGTGCGCGAGGCGCTGCACCTCGCCCCGGGCGAAGCAGCCCGCCGGCGCGTGCGCGAACGCTTCAGCGTTGAGCAGCGCCGCGACGGACTGTTTGCCCTGCTCGACGAGCTGGACCCGGGCCGCGCCTCCTGACGCCCGCCTCCTACCCTTGGGGGCCGATGGACCAAGCGCACATCCGCAACTTCTCGATCATCGCCCACATCGACCACGGCAAGTCGACGCTGGCCGATCGCATCCTTGAGCTGACCCACACGGTCGACCCGCGGGCGATGCGCGCCCAGCTGCTCGATTCCATGGAACTGGAACGCGAGCGGGGGATCACCATCAAGGCTCAGGCCGTGCGGGTCTTCTACACCTCCGGCCGGGACGGCGAGACCTACCAACTGCACCTGATAGACACGCCGGGGCACGTCGATTTCACCTATGAGGTCTCGCGCTCGCTGGCCGCCTGTGAGGGGGCGCTGCTGGTGGTCGATGCCAGCCAGGGAGTCGAGGCGCAGACGGTGGCCAACACGTATCTGGCGGTCGAGGCCGGACTCGAGCTGATCCCGTGCATGAACAAGGTCGACCTGCCGGGCGCCGAGCCCGAGCGCGTGGCCGAGGAGATCTCCGACCTGCTCGGCGAGTCCACCGAGGAGGTGCGCCGCATCAGCGCCAAGACGGGGGAGGGGGTGACCGAGGTGCTGGACGAGTTGATCGCACGCGTGCCGCCTCCCAGCGGCGATCCCCAGGCCGCCCCGCGGGCGCTGATCTTCGACTCCGAGTTTGATCAGTACCGCGGCGTGATCGCCTACATCCGGGTGGTGGACGGCGTCTTCCGCAAGGGCGACGCGATCCGGGCCATGCAGGGCGGCACCCACGCCGAGATCGACGACATCGGCTTCTTCAGCCCGCAGATGACCTCCGTCCAGCAACTCGGCGCCGGCGAGGTGGGCTACCTGATCACCGGGCTCAAGGAGGTCACGGCGCTCCGCGTCGGCGACACGCTGACCAGCGCCCGGAACGCGTCCAGCCAGGCGCTGCCGGGCTACCGCGAGGTCAAGCCGATGGTGTTCTCCGGGCTGTATCCGATCGACTCCGACGACTACCCGGATCTGCGCGACGCGCTCGAGAAGCTCACGCTCAATGACGCCGCCCTGTCCTGGGAGCCCGAGACCTCCGACGCGCTCGGTTTCGGCTTCCGCTGCGGCTTCCTCGGGCTGCTGCACATGGACATCGTGCGCGAGCGCCTGGGGCGCGAGTACGACCTGGACCTGATGATGACGATGCCGAGCGTGGAGTACGAGGTCACGCTCAACGACGGCACCATGGTCGAGGTGCACAGCGCCGCCGACATGCCCGACCCGACCCGGGTCAGGGAGATCCGCGAGCCGTTCATCCGCGCCTCGATCCTCACGCCCAAGGAGTTCGTCGGCACGATCATGGAGCTCTGCCAGGAGCGGCGCGGGGATCACGTCGACATGCATTACCTTTCGGCCGAGCGTCTGCAGCTCACCTACGATCTGCCGCTGGCCGAGATCGTGCTCGACTTCTTCGACCAGCTGAAGTCGCGCACCCGGGGCTACGCCTCCTTCGATTACGAGATCACCGGACTGCGCGAGTCCGATCTGGTCAAGCTCGACATCCTGCTCGGCGGTGACCCGGTCGATGCGCTGGCCATGCTGGTGCACCGCAGCAAGGCCGACGCCTTCGGGCGGACCATGGCCGAGAAGCTCAAGGAGAAGATCCCGCGCCAGCAGTTTGACGTGCCCATCCAGGCGGCGATCGGTGGGCGCATCCTGGCCCGGGAGACGGTCAAGGCCTACCGCAAGGACGTCATCGCCAAGTGCTACGGCGGCGACATCAGCCGCAAGCGCAAGCTGCTCGAGGCCCAGAAGAAGGGCAAGAAGCGGATGAAGCAGGTCGGCCGCGTCGAGGTGCCGCAGGAGGCCTTCCTGGCCGTGCTCGAGATCGGCGGCAAGTAGCGCTCACTTTGCCCCGTGGCCAGCGACCCGGGCGACCCCGCCGCTGCCGGCCAGGCGCGCCGCGACCGCCGACCGGAATCACCGTCAGGAGCAGCACGAAGACCACGACGACGTTGACCTCGGGCAGCTGCTGGCCCAGGCGGATGGCGCCGAAGATCCACAGCGGCAGGGTGTTCTGGGCGCCGGCGGTGAAGGTGGTGACGATCACCTCGTCAAAGGACAGCGCGAAGGCCAGCAGGGCACCGGACAGCAGGGCCGTGGACAGCATCGGCAGGGTGATCGTGCGGAAGGTGATGAAGCCGTGCGCGCCCAGATCGGCGGCCGCCTCGTACATCGAGTCCGAGACGCGCCGCAGGCGGGCGATCACGTTGTTGTAGACGACCACGATGCAGAAGGTCGCGTGGCCGATCACGATGGTCAGCAGCGACAGGTTCAGCCCGACGTACTGGAAGGCCGAGTTCAGCGCGATGCCGGTGATGATCCCGGGCAGCGCCAGCGGCAGGACGAGCAGCAGCGAGACCGCCTCACGGCCGAAGAAGCGGAACCGGTGCACGCCGAAGGCGGCCGCCGAGCCGAGCAGCAGCGCGACGGCCGTGGCGAGCAGGCCGGCCTTGAGCGAGAGCAGCAGCGCCGCGCGCACCTGGGAGTCATGCCAGGCGACGGTGATCCACTTGGTCGACAGGCCGGAGGGTGGCCAGCCCTGCACGTTGGACCGGTTGAACGCGTAGAGCACGATCAAGCGCGATCGGAACGAACAGGAACAGCAGCACCAGCCCGACCCAGACCCGCAGCAGCAGCCGGGTGAGACGACCCTCGATCATCGGCTCGCCCCGCTCATAGCGACTCGAAGGCTCCGAGGGCGCGGGCGCCGGTCAGGTAGATGATCATGATCACGATGGGCACCAGCGCCAACGTGGCGGCGAACGGCAGGTTGCCGGCGGTGCCGAGGTTCGAATAGATCACGTTGCCGATCAGCTGCGAGTTGGTGCCGCCGACCAGCAGTGGCGTGATGAAGTCGCCCAGGGTCAGCGAGAACGTGAAGATCGATCCGGCCACGATGCCCGGCAGCGCCAGCGGCAGCAGCACGCTGCGCAGAGTCCGCCAGTTGTGCGCGCCCAGATCGCCCGAGGCCTCGAGCAGCGAATTGGGAATCCGCTCGATCGCGCCGAACACCGGCACGATCATGAAGGGCAGCCAGATGTAGGAGAACACCAGCCACATGGCGGTGTTCGTGTAGCCGATGTTCACGCCGCCGAGGCCGATCGTCTGCAGGCTCCAGCTGAGCACCCCGCCCTTCTGCAGGATCACGATCCAGGCGAACACCTTGGCCAGGTAGCTGGCCCACAGCGGCAGCATCACCGCCGTGAACAGGATGCGCTGGGTGCGGGCGGTGGCCACGCGGGCCATGAAGTAGGCGAACGGCAGCGCCACGATCGCGTCGGTCACGGTCACGGCGGCCGCCATCAGCACCGTGCGCAGGATGATGCTCAGGTAGGTGCTGGTGAACAGCTGGGTGAAGTTGGCGGTCGAGAAGGTGTGCTGCAGCTGGTTGGTGAACGTGTTCACCGTCCAGAACGACGTCAGCAGCATCAGCACCAGCGAGGCCAGATAGATGGCCACGAACCAGGCCAGCGGCGGCGAGAGCGTGGCCAGCCCGCGCAGCCAGGGATGGCGCCAGAGCAGCCGGGAGAGGCCGGCCCCAGCCGGGGCCGGCCTCAATTCGAGTCATCTGCTGCCCGGCCGACACTCAGGAGATGATCTGCGTCCAGGCTGCCACCCAGCTCTGGAACGGCACGCAGTCGTTCTTGCCGTTGTCGCAGGTGGCCAGCGGGGTCTTCCAGAACTTGATCGTCTTGAAGTAGTTCTGCGGTGCGTTGGCGTGATAGGCCGCGCACGAGCCCTTGGCGATCTTGTCCATGTAGCCGCAGGCCTGGGTGTTGGCCGGAGTCTCGCCGAAGTAGTCGGCCTCCTGGGCCTGGACCTTCGGGGTGGTCACCCACTGCATCCACTTGTAGGCGCAGTTCGGGTGTGGCGCGTTGGTCGCCATCATCCACGTGTCGGCCCAGCCGGTCGCGCCCTTCCTTGGGGATCGTGTCGCTGACCGCGACCTTGTTGGCCTTCAGCGTGTTGGTCTGATACGGCCACGCCGCGCCGACGACCGTGGTGTGGCTCTGGAACAGCGAGATCTCCTGTGAGGCGAGATCCCAGTACTTCTTGATCAGCGGGTGCTCGGACTTGAGCAAGGCCACCGAGGCGTTGAACTGCGGCTGGGTCAGCTCATAGGGATCGGTGATCTTCAGGCTCGGCTTGGCCGACTCCAGATACAGCGCCGCGTCGGCGATCTGAATCGGGTTGTCCGGGACGGTGATCTCGCCCTTGTACTTGCCCGAGTACAGGACCGACCAGGAACCCGGCGCGGCCTTGAACGTCTTGGTCGAGTAGAGCAGCACGTTGGGACCGAACTCGTAGGAGACGCCGTAGTGCTTGCCGCCGATGGTGTTGAAGGTCGGGGCCTGCAGGAATGGGCGGAACTGCTTCCAGGACGGAATCAGGCTGATGTTGATCGGCCGCACGTCGCCGCCGTAGATCAGCCGCAGGTCCGCGTCGCCCGAGGCCGAGACCAGGTCGTACTGGTGACCTCCGCCGTTGGCCATGAGCGAGACCATCTCGCTGGAGGTCCCGGCGTACTTGGCACTCACCTGGCAGCCGGTCGCCTTCTCGAACGGCTTGACCCACTTGGGCTGGGCGTAGCCCTCCCAGGCGATCAGATTGAGCTTGCCCTCGCCCTTACCGACCGAGCTCGGGACCTGAGCGTGGGCCTCGGGTGGCGTCAGCCCGGATGTTCCGGCTGCGCTGGCGCCACCGCTGAGCGCCACGGTGACGCCCAGGGAAAACGTTGCCGCGAGCGCTGTGAGCGCTCGTAACCGATACCTCATGGTTGTTTCTCCTCTTCGATGGTGAAGGTCTGGGATTCGAGCCAGGTCGCCTGCACGCGAGCGCCGAGCGCCAGCTGCGTTCCCTCCGCCGCGGTCTCCTCGTTCTGCCGAAGCGCGATCAGCGTCTCACCGCTGTCCAGGCCCACGACGTAACGCGTGACCGAGCCGAGGTAGATGACGTCCGCAACGGCACCCGGCTCGGCGTGATATCCGACCGAAGATGGGGTCCCGGGATCGGTCAGCTTGACCTTCTCGGGGCGGATGGTGAAGCGCCGCTGACTGCGCTCGAGCAGGTTCGAGACCCCGATGAACCCGGCGACGAACTCGTTGGCGGGATGCTCGTAGACATCGACCGGAGTGCCCAGCTGCGCGATCCGGCCCTCGTTCATCACCGCCAGGCGGTCGCTCATGGTCAGCGCCTCCTCCTGGTCGTGGGTGACGAAGATGAAGGTGATCCCGACCTCCCGCTGGATCCGCTTGAGCTCGAGCTGCATCTCCTGACGCAGCTTCAGGTCCAGGGCGCCCAGGGGCTCGTCGAGCAGCAGCACCTCCGGTTCGTTGGCGATCGCCCGCGCCAGCGCGACGCGCTGCCGCTGGCCGCCGGAGAGCTGGGCCGGCTTGCGCTCCCCGTGCTCGGGGAGACGGACCATGTCAAGGGCCGCCTGGGCGCGCCGGCGTCGCTCACTGCGCCCGACGCCCTTGACCCGCAGTCCATATTCCACGTTCTCCTGCACGCTCATGTGCGGGAACAGCGCGTAATCCTGAAAGACCGTGTTGACGTTGCGGGCGTAGGGCGGCTCCCGCGTCACATCCACCCCGTTCAGACGGACCTGGCCGGCATCGGCGGCGACGAACCCGGCGATGATCCGCAGGAGCGTCGTCTTGCCCGATCCGGACGGCCCCAGCATCGTGAAGAACTCGCCCTTGCCGACCCGCAGGTCGACGCCGGCCACGGCCTCAACGCCTCCGAAGGTTTTGCGCACGCCGGCGACGTCAACCGCCGCGGTGCTCGTGATCGATTCGGACAACGCGGCCGAAATTTATGGGATCGCGACCCCGGACCCCATGTCCATACGGCTAACTCGCCCGCTCCGAGTTGGACGAGTTGGCCAGCGCGGTGGCTTTGGGGGCGGCCCCGCTGGGCCGCCCCCGGCCGGGACGCTAAGTCGGCTGCGGCACGATCCTGATGTAGGGCTTGGGCTCTTCCCAGTCCCCGAAGATCTCCTTGGCCTGTTCGTTGTTGACCGAACCGGCGATGATCACCTTGTCCCCCTGCTGCCACTGCGCGGGGGTCGCGACCTTGTGGCTGGCCGTCAGCTGCAGCGAATCGATCACGCGCAGCACCTCATCGAAGTTGCGGCCGGTGGTCATCGGGTAGACGAGGATCAGCTTGATCTTCTTGTCCGGCCCGATCACGAACACGTTGCGCACGGTCTGGTTGTCGGCAGCGGTCCGGCCGGTGGCCTGATCGCCGGCGTCGGCCGGCAGCATCTCAAACAGCTTGGCCACCTTGAGGTCGGCGTCGGAGATGATCGGATAGTTGGGGGCGAAGCCCTGGGTCTCCTCGATGTCCTTGGACCAACCCTGGTTGTCGGGCACGCCGTCGACCGAAAGGCCGATGATCTTCACGCCGCGGCGGGCGAACTCGGGCTCGATCCGGGCCATGTAGCCGAGCTCAGTCGTGCACACCGGGGTGAAGCTCTTGGGGTGCGAGAACAGCACCGCCCACGAATCACCGATCCACTCGTGGAACTTGATCGGACCTTCAGTCGTCTCGGCCTCGAAATCAGGCGCTGTGGCGCCGAGTGCAAGAGTCATACGTCTCCTTTGTTAACCGGGCAGGTTGAGTTTATCGCCCGGCGGGCTGTGGCAGACTCAGGCGCCGTGTCCGTGCCCACCGACCAGATCGGCAAAACCTACCCCTCGACCGTATACGCCGTCGGGCGGGAGAAGGTACGCGAATACGCCGCCGCGATCGGCGAGGCCAACCCGCTGCACCATGACCTGGCGGCGGCCCGGGCGGCCGGCTACGCCGACCTGCTCGCGCCGCCCATGTTCGCCGTCGTGTATTGCTCGACCGGCTTCCGCACCGCGCTGTTCGATCCCGAATTGGCCATCGACTTTCCCCACCTGGTGCACGGCGCCCAGGAATTTCGCTGGGAGCAGCCGGTGGTGGCCGGCGACGAGATCACGACGACGGTGACCGTCAAAGACATCGCCGAGCGGGCGGGGCTGCGCTTCGACACGTTCGCGACCGTGTCGGTGAACCAGCGTGGGGAGACCACCTGCGTGGGGACCTGGTCGACGATCATCCGCGGAGAGGAGTGACCCGGTGGCACTGAACCAGGGCGACCGCATCGAGGCGAAGGTCACGCCCGACCGCTACGTGACCGTCCGCTACGCCGGCGCCTCGGGCGACTTCAACCCGATTCACATCGATGAGGAGTTCGCCACCTCGGTCGGGCTGCCCGGGCGGATCCTGCACGGGCTGTGGTCGATGGCCCAGGTGGCACGAGCCGCCACGGACGCCGCGGGGGGCGACCCGACAGCGCTGCGCAGCCTGAGCGTTCAGTTTCGCGGAATGGGCCGCCTGGAGCAGGAGATCGTCATCACCGGCGAGGTGAGGTCGGTGGCGGACGGGGTCGCTCAGGTGAAACTGGACGCCGTGCAGGGGCAGGCACGCCTGATCCGCAACGGGGCGGCCGAAGTGCGCGTGGACAGAGTCGGTCCGGCGCGCGTGGACTGAGTCGGTCCGGCCGCTCCTAGAATCGTGGATGTGCTGAGCGAACGCCAGGAACTGGTCCTGCGCCGCGTCCTCGAGGTCTACCTCGACGACGGCGCGCCCGTGGGCTCCAAGGCGCTGTCGGCGGACTTCGCCTGGGGGCCGTCGACGATCCGGCACGAGCTCGCCTGCCTGGAGGAGATGGGCCTGTTGGCGCACCCGCACACCTCGGCCGGCCGGGTGCCCACCGAGTCGGGCTACCGCTACTTCGTCGACCGGCTGCTGCCGGCCACCGTCGAGGCGCCCCCGCTGCCGCTGTCGCTCGTACGGCGCGAGGTCGACGAGGCCATGCGGGTGACCACGGAGACCATCTCCCAGGTCACCAACCTCCTGGCCATCGTCACCGCGCCCCCGATCGACACCGCGACCATCCGGCATATCGAGGTGCTCACCCTGCAGCCGCAGGTGCTCATGGTCGTGGTCATCACCTCCACCGGCGGCGTCAACAAGCGCATGTTCACCTTCGACCGTTCGGTTGATACGGGGCTGGCGGACTGGGCGGCCAGCTACCTGAACGAGCGCCTGGTCGGGACCGGGCTGGGCGCCCGGCGGCTCACTCTGCGGCTGCTCGACCCCTCGTTATCGCGGGCGGAGACCGCGTTTTTGACCTCGCTGCTGCCGGTCTTCACGGACATCTCGGAGGCGGCCGAGGATTCGGTCTACATCGATGGCACCTCCCGCCTGCTGGCCCTCGATCGCAGCGGCGATGTGAGCGAGCTCAACTCGCTGATGGACATGCTCGAGCGGCGCGTGACGATGCTGGGCCTGCTGCAGGCGGCGCTGGTCGGGCCGGAGGTCCGCGTGCGCATCGGGACCGAGAACGACCAGCCCGCGCTGCGCTCGCTCGCGCTCGTGGCCGCGGGCTATGGATTGCCCCAGCGCAACCTGGGGACCGTGTCGGTCATCGGACCGCTGCGCATGGACTATCCGCGCGTGATCAGCGTGGTGCGCGACGCTGCCGCTCAGCTCTCCCGCTTCGTGGCCGAGGTCTACGACGAACGATGAGCGCCTCGACCCCCAAGCGCGACTACTACGACGTCCTCGGCGTCGCCCGCGGCGCCGGCGACGCGGAGATCAAGAAGGCCTTCCGGCGCCTGGCCCGTGAGTTGCACCCGGACGTCAACGACGATCCCACCGCCGAGGGGAGGTTCAAGGAGGCGGCCGAGGCCTACGAGGTCCTCTCCGACGCCGACCGTCGAGCGACCTACGACCGCTACGGCCACGAGGGCCTGCGCAGCGGCGGCTACGCGCCGAACTTCGAGGGCTTCGGCTCGATGTCGGACCTGTTCGAGGCGCTCTTCAGCGGCGGGGGCCTGGGCGGAGCCTTTGGGGCCGCGTTCGGCGGCGGCGGCGGCCCGATGCAGGGCGGAGACATCCAGGTCGGAGCGGAGATCACCCTGGCCGAGGCGGCTCACGGCACGCCGGTCGAGCTGGCCTACGACGCAGTCGTCACCTGTGCCGCCTGTCGGGGCAACGGCGCCGAGCCCGGCACGCCGATCGAAACCTGCCCCAAGTGCCAGGGCAGCGGACAGCTGCGAACGGTGGCGCGGACGCTCATCGGCCAGGTCATGAGCACCACGATGTGTGATCAGTGCGGCGGGGATGGCAAGGTCGCCGCCAGTCCATGTCACGAGTGCCGTGGCCGGGGACGTCGGCCCGAGCGACAGTCCGTGTCGGTGGATGTGCCCCAGGGCATAGCCGACGGCCAGCGCATTCGCGTCTCCGGGCGAGGCCACGCTGGTGAGCGCGGCGGCCCACCCGGCGACCTCTACGTGCTGGTGCGCGTCAGAGAGGACGCACGGTTCGTCCGCGACGGCGATGATCTGGTCACGGCGGTGGACCTGTCGGGGCCGCAGGCCGCTCTGGGCGCCACGGTCGAGGTGCCCACGGTCGACGGTCCCCAGGAACTCGAGATCCCGGCCGGCACGCAACCGAACGAAACGATCATCGTGCGCGGCGCCGGGATGCCGTCGTTGCGGGGTCGCCGGCAGGGTGACCTGCGCGTCGTGGTCAACGTGATCACGCCGCGCAACCTTTCAGCCCAGCAGCGCGAGTGGCTCGAGCAGCTGAGCGCCAGCCTGACGCCGGAGAACCTGCACACCGATGAGGGCGTGTTCGCGAAGCTGCGCCGCGCCTTTCACCTGTAAGGCCAGGCGCCCATGTTGCGCCTCGCCGTGCGCGTGCATCGCGCCGACGCGGAGCTGGTGCTGGCTGAGCTGCTCGAGCTGGCCCCCGGCGGCGTCGAGGAGGTCGACATCGATGCGGGGACCGTTGAGTACGCGGTCTACGGGTCGCCCGGCGAGCTGCCGGAGCTGCCCGCCCTGCGGGCGGCGGCCGGTCCGGCCCTGGTCGAGGTGCACACCACCGAGGTGGCCGATGATTGGGCTGAGCGCTGGCGCCAATTTCACCAGCCGCTGGTCCTGGGGGACCGGCTCAGTGTGCGACCGCCGTGGGAGCCGCGGCCGCCCACCGAGCTCGACCTGGTCATCGATCCGGGCCGGGCCTTCGGGACCGGCGCGCACGCCACCACGCGTCTCTGCCTGGAGCTGCTGCTCGACCTGCCGCCCGTGGCCTGTGGCGGTGCCGGCGGCCAGCGGGCCGCGGGCACCGGACCGGCGGTGATCGACCTCGGGTGCGGTTCCGGCGTGCTGGCCATCGCCGCGGCCAAGCTCGGGCATGCGCCGGTGCTGGCGCTCGACTACGACCCGCTCGCCGTGCAGGCCACCCGCCAGAACGCCGTGATCAACGGCGTGGCTGAGGCGGTCGAGGTGCGGCGCTTCAACCTGCTGCGCGAGCCCGTCCCGCCGGCGCCTCTGGTGCTGGCCAACCTGCTCGGCCCGCTGCTGCTGGACTGGAGCGCGGGGATGAGCGGCACGGCGTATGGGCGCATCATCGCCAGCGGCCTGCTGACCACGGAGGCGTTGCGGGTGTCGAGCTCGTTGGCCGAGCACGGTTACCGCGAGCGCGCCCGTCTGACGCGCGGTGAATGGGCGGCACTGTTGCTGGTGGCCCCCGACCGCGAGTAGCCTGGGGGCATCAGCCAGCACATCGTCATAGCCGGTGGCGGGTTCGGCGGCTACTACACGGCGAAGAAGCTGGAGCGGTTGGCTCCGGCCGGCGCCCGGATCACGTTGATCAACGACGTGAACTTCCTGATGTACACGCCGCTGCTCCCCGGAGCGGCCGCGGGCACCCTCGACCCGCGGCACATTGTCGTGCCGTTGCGCGAGCACCTGAAGCGAACCGCGCTGCGGGTGGGTCAGGTGACCGGCGGTGACCCGGGACGAGATCTGCTTCGGGTCCAGATGATCTCGGGTGACATCAAGGAATACCGCTACGACCACCTGGTCGTGGCGCTCGGCTCGGTTCCGCGGGTGATTCCGATTCCCGGCCTGGTCGAGAACGCCATCGGTCTGAAGTCGATCGCCGACGCGACCGCGTTGCGCAACCGGATCGTCTACCACTTCGAACTGGCCGAGGGCCTCGACGACAAGCAGGCCCGGGCGGAATACCTCAGCTTCGTGTTCGTCGGCGGCGGCTACGCCGGGCTCGAGGGCATCGCCGAGCTGCAGGGCTTCGCCCACGACGCGATCAAGCGCTACCCGCGCTGCCGGGAAACCGGCACGCGCTTCATGCTGGTCGATGCCGCACCCCGGGTGATGGCCGAGATCCAGCCGCAGTTGGCGGATTGGACGGTTGAGCTGCTGACCAAGCGCGGGATCGAATTCAGATTGGGCACGACCGTGTCCGAGGTGCGCCCGGACAGCGTCCGGCTGTCCAACGACGAGACGGTCAAGGCTCGCACGGTCGTGTGGACGGCGGGAGTCAGGGCCAGCCCCGTCGCCTCGAGTCTGGGCCTACCGCTCGAGCGCGACCGCATCGTGTGCGACGAGTACATGCGCGTGCAGGGCTACGACAACGTCTGGGCCATCGGCGATATCGCCGCCGTGCCCGATCCGGCCCGGCCCGGCCAGCCCTGCCCGCCCACGGCCCAGCACGCGATCCGCCAGGGCAAGCTGCTCGGCGAGAACATCGGCCGGGTGATTCGCGGCCGGCCGCCGGAGCCGTTCAAGTTCAAGACGCTCGGCGCCTTTGCCGACCTGGGCCGTCACCGCGCCGTGGCCAACCTCATGGGCCTGCGCGTCAAGGGTTTCCCGGCTTGGGCGATCTGCCGCTTTTACCACCTGGCCTGGCTCCCGGGCCTCGACCGGAAGTCGCGGCTGATCGCCGATTGGTCGGTGGAGATCCTCTTTCCCCGGGACCTCGCCGAGATGGGGCAGCTGGGCCACGCCCCCCGGCTCGAGCTGCCCACCCAACCGATGGACAACGAACCGCCACCGAATTCTGTCCACGCGGACGATGCGGAACCGACGGTGGCCAGCGATCCTTTCGGTCATGGAGCGCAAAACGGGTAGTCATGCAGGAGGTGGGTCAGCTTGCTGACCTCCCTCGCGATCGGCCTCTCTCTCGGTGGCCAACCTCTGGACCGCGTCGCTCTCCGGCTAAAGCCTCGTTCTGGCATGAAAACAGGGAGCTCCTCTCTCCTCTCTCTGCCTGGCCGGACCGAGGACAAGTCCTGCGGCGCACACATACCGGGGGTTCCGAGGGTGGGCGGTGGCGGCGGGTGAGCCTCCGGTCCTGACGGCCCGTGAGCGTGAGGTGCTGTCGTGTGGGTCGGGCTCGCTGGCGCGGGCTCGGCCCACACGCATCTCCACTGTGGTTCCATAACGTCGCCACGGCGTCGTATCCTTAACCGTCAGTTGAACGTTCTCGAACAGGTGCGCGCGGATGTGATTCGCGCGATGAAGGCAGGCGAACGAGACCTCGCCGCAGCCCTGCGCCTGCTCGTCTCCGAGCTTCAGAAGAGCGCGAAGGAGGGAGACGGCGACGAATTGGCCGTTCTGCGGCGTGAACATAAGCGGCGGCTCGAGGCAGCCACGCAATTCGAGAACGGCAACCGACCCGAGCTTTCGCAGAAGGAGCAGGCGGAGGCGGCGATGATCGCGCGTTATCTGCCGCCCGATATGTCCGACGAGCAGCTTGACGAGATAGTCGCCGAGGCGCTCGCTCAGACCGGTGCATCCAGCCCGCGGGACATGGGTCTGGTTATGAAGGTGGTAATGGACCGGGCCGGTGGCCTGGTGGACGGCAAGCGGGCGTCGGACGCGGTGCGAACCGCGCTGGCGCGTGATCTCGTATAGGAGTCGGATGCGGACTCAGATCGAATTGGACAACCGGGCAGCCGCCGAGCTGGCCGGAAGCGGCGACAGAATCCTTCGGACGCTCACCGAGCACATCGAGTGCGACGTGTTCCTGCGGGGCAATCTGCTCACGCTGGAAGGGGAGCCCGAGGCCGTGAGCGCGGCCGAGGCGGTGGTGCGAGAACTGACCGAACTGGTCGAGCAGGGCCATGAGCTGGCCCCCGGAACGATCGAGGCGGTCACCCACGCGCTCGATCAGCACGAGGACCCCGGAGCGATCCTGGAGGACGTGATCTGGCGTCATCGCGCCACCAAGGTCGCGCCCAAGACGGTGCACCAGAAGCGCTACGTCGACTCGATCCGCGACAACACGATCACGTTCGGCATCGGCCCGGCCGGAACCGGCAAGACCTTTTTGGCCGTCGCGCTGGCGGCGGCGGCGTTGCATCGTCGCGAGGTGAACCGCATCATCCTCACCCGACCGGCGGTGGAGGCCGGCGAGCGGCTCGGCTTTCTCCCCGGCGACCTGATGGCCAAGGTCGATCCGTATCTGCGGCCGCTCTTCGATGCACTGCACGACATGCTGGAGGCGGAGAAGGTCAGCCAGCACCTCGAGCGCGGCGTCATCGAGGTGGCCCCGCTGGCCTTCATGCGGGGCCGCACGCTGAACGACAGCTTCATCATCCTCGACGAGGCGCAGAACACCACGCCCGAGCAGATGAAGATGTTCCTCACCCGCCTGGGCTTCAACTCCAAGGTGGTGGTCACGGGCGACATCACCCAGGTCGACCTGCCCCGCGACCAGGCTTCGGGGCTGAGCGCCGTGGCCGAGATCCTGGAGGGTGTCGAGGACATCGGCTTCATTCGCTTCGGTGAGGAGGACGTGGTCCGTCACAAGCTCGTGCGCCGGATCGTGGCCGCCTACAACGAGCACGCCCAGCGGCTGGCGCCCGAGCTACGTCCGGCCAAGCGAGCCTGATGTCCTCGAGCGGCCTCGACATCGAGGTGCTCGGGATAGACATGCTCGTCCCCGATGCCCCGACGGCTCTGGAGGTTCGCGAGCTGTGCGTGCTCGCGCTCGCCTCCGCCGGGATCGAGGAGGGGCATATGGCCGTCGAGTTCGTCGATGCCGAGCGCATCCACGACCTCAACCGCCAGTATCGGAACATGGACCAGCCGACCGATGTGCTGTCGTTCGGCGTCGACGAGGACGGCGAGGTGGCCGGACCGCGCGAGCTCGGCGACATTGTCATCTGCCCTGAGCACACCACTGACCTGAGGGAGGCCGTCGTGCACGGAACGCTGCATCTCACCGGCATGGATCATGAGGTCGACGACGGGGAGATGCTGGCGTTGCAATCCGAGCTGATGCGCTGGGTCCGATGAGTCACGTTCGGCCGGACTCGGTCTCCGAGCCCCGGGTGGGCACGCGCTCGGGCTTCATCGCGCTCGCCGGGCGCCCGAATGTCGGCAAGTCGACCCTGACCAATGCGCTGGTCGGCAGCAAGGTGGCGATCGTCTCCGACAAGCCGCAGACCACGCGCCGGGCGATCCGGGCGGTGGCCGGCGGCGAGGATTGGCAGCTCGTCCTGGTCGACCTACCTGGCGTCCAACGTCCCCGTGACACGCTCACCGAGCGCATGCAGCACCGCGTCGAGGCGGAGCTTGACGGCGCCGATGGCTGCCTGATGGTCGTCAACGCCGAACAGGGAATCGGCCCGGGAGATCGTTTCATCGCCAATCTGCTCAAGGGTGTCCGCGTCCCCATCGTGATCGCGGTCAACAAGATCGACCGCATCGATCAGGCCAAGACTGCAGCCGTGCTCCAGGCGGCCGATGAACTGGATATCGCCGAGTCGATCTTCCCCATCTCCGCCCGCCGGAACACGGGCGTCGAGGAGCTGCTCGACCACCTGGTCGCGCTGTTGCCCCAAGGCCCGTTCTACTACGACCCGCTTCAGCGCTCGGATCAGTCCGAGTCGGTGGTCCTGGCCGAGCTCGTCCGCGAACAGGTGCTGGTGCGCACGCGCGAAGAGGTTCCGCATGCCGTCGAGGTGGAGATCGAGGGCGTTGAGGAAACCGACGGACGGTTCCGGATCGACGCGGTCATCTTGGTCGAGACCGAATCGCAGAAGGGCATCCTCATCGGCTCGGGCGGCCGCATGATCAAGGCCATCGGCGTGGGAGCCAGGCGGGCAATCGAGCGGGAGCTCGGTGGCCATGTGCACCTGGCTCTGCAGGTGCGCGTACGCCGCCACTGGCGGGCCGATGACCGCGTCCTGGACCGTCTCGGTATCGAGTAGCGCCGGCGCCGTGGCTTCGGGGGTTGCTGATCGTGGGGGTTAGCTGATGTCAGTGGTGGATCCTGGGCGGGAGCCAGTGCGGCTCACCGCTTCGCTCGATGCCGACCTGGCCCGGGCCGAGATCGGCATTTACCTGACCACCGTCGGAGCGGCCGAGCGCGCCCGGGCGATCGAGGCCCGGGCCAGCGAGGCTGATCTCGTCTCGCGCGTGCGGCGCGCCCGGTTGCTGCGCGCTGACGTGCTGAGCCGGCGCGGCCAGCTCGAGGAGGCGTTACGGATCCAGATCGAAACGCTGACCGAAGCCGAGCTGGATGCCGACCGTATGGCCTGCGCACGGGCACATTGTCTGCTCGCGGGCACCTACGACCGGCTCGCGGAGCAGGGCAAGGCGTTGCATTCGGCCGAGGAGTGCGTGCGGCTGCTCGCGGCCACGGATCCGCCCCACTGGCGAGCGGAGCATATGAACGTGCTCGCCCTGGCCACCACGTACTGGCGGCACGGCGACGTCGACTACACGACCTTCGAGGAGGCTGTTCGGCTCGCCCGCGCGGCGGGCGAGCCGGTGTTGCTGCTGGCGGTCCTCAACAATTACGTCTACGTGGCGGTCACCCGCGGAGATCCCCGCGGAGCCGCCTTGACCCAGGAGCTGCGCGCCCTGGCCGAACGCGAGATGCCGGGCGGTTATCCGTCGGCCTGGTCGGACACCATCGCCGTCGGCCTGATGGCGGCCGGCCAGCTCGACGAGGCCGCCGAGTTCGCGGCGGCGGCCGCGGCAGCCGCACCGCATGACCGGGTCGAGCCGTCGACGGTCGCCATGTGCATCCTCACGCTGGCCAAGGTCGAGCGGGCCCGCGGGAATCTGGAAGCCGCCTTTGAACAGGCGACGGCGGCGGCGGAGCTGGCGCGCTCGGCCGGCAGCCCCGAGGCCATTGGCCGCACGCTCGAGGAGCTCTCCGAGCTGGCGGCGCTGGAGGGTGACTACAAGCGCGCCTACGAGTATCTGCGCGACCGCAACCAGGCGCTGGACCGCTACCAGAACGAGCGCAGCGACCTGCACGCCGTCACGCTGCAGGCGATCTACGCGGTCGAGGTCGAGCGCCAGCAGCGTCTGGCCCTCGAGGCACTCGCCGACAGCGATCCGCTCACCGGGCTGTACAACCGGCGTTACATGAGCCGCCTGCTGACCGAGCTGATGCAGCAGCCGGTCGCGCTCGCGCTGGTCGACATCGATCACTTCAAGCAGATCAACGACCGGTTCTCCCACGATGCCGGTGACCAGGTGCTGACGCGGCTGGGGGCCTTGCTCGGAGCCCATGTCGAGGCCGTGGGCCATCCCGGCGGGTTTGCCGCCCGGATCGGCGGTGAGGAGTTCGTCCTGGCGCTACCCGAAGTGGCGCCGGAGGCCGCGCACGAGTGCTGCGAACGCATCCGCGTCGAGGTGGAATCCAGCTCCTGGGCTGAGATCGCCGCCGAGCTGCGGATCACGGTGAGCATAGGCCTGGCCGTCGAGCAAAGGGGCGGCGGCGACGCCTCGGCCCTGCTGGGCCGGGCGGACGCTCAGCTCTACAACGCCAAGCGGCAGGGCCGCAATCGCGTGATCAGCGAGCACTCTTCCTGAGCGGACTCATAGACTCTGGACGGTGCGGGCTTCGGATGTGAACTTCGGCGCTGACGGCCTTGTGCCGTGCATCGTCCAGGACTGGAACAGCGGTGAGGTGCTCACCCTGGCCTACATGAACGCCGAAGCCCTGGCCCTCACTGAGCAGAGCGGTCAGATGCATTTCTACAGCCGCTCGCGTCATGCGCTCTGGCACAAGGGCGCCACCTCGGGCAACATCCTGCACCTGAAGGGCCTGCGATACGACTGCGACGCGGATGCCGTGCTGGCGCTGGTGGTAGCGACGGGTCCGGCCTGCCACACGGGCCAGCGCACCTGCTTCCATCGCGGCGACCTGAGTCCTCAGGCACCGTTTGCCGTGTGGCCGGAGCTCGAGCGCACGATCGCGGCACGCCGGCGGGACACTCCGGACGGCTCCTACACGGCTGCCCTGCTGGCCGACCCGGCCCACATCGGCGAGAAGGTGCAGGAGGAGGCCGAGGAGGTGGCGCGTGCTGCGCGCGAGGAGACCGACGAGCGCGTGGCCAACGAGGCGGCCGACGTCCTGTATCACCTCTCGGTCCTGCTGGCCAGCCGGTCGCTGACGCTGGCCGACGCCGGCCGGGTGCTGGATGAGCGCCGGCGCCCGTAGATGAGCACGCTCGCGCCCACCCACGCCATTCCCGTCACGGAGACCTGGATCGAGGACACCGAGACGCCCGTCTCCGCCTTCCTGAAGCTGCGGGCGGCGGCACCGGGCGAGCCGGCCTTTCTGCTCGAGTCCGCCGACCAGGGACGAGTGGGCCGCTTCAGCTTCATCGGGTACCGGCCCCGCAAGGTTCTGCGCTGGTCGTTGGGCGATCCGGGCGATCCCTATGAGCTGCTTCAGCGGGAGCTCGACGCGGTCAGCACGCGTCAGCCGGACGGCGTGGAGCTGCCCTTTGGCGGCGGCGCCGTCGGCATGTTCGCCTACGACCTGGTGCGCACGGTCGAGGCTCTGGGTGAGCCCAACCCGGATGAGCTCGGGCTGCCCGATCTGGCCCTGATCCTCACGGACGTGCTGGTGGCCTTCGACCACCTCAAGCGCTCCATCACGGTTGTGGCCCACCCGAGTGACGGCGCCGATGTCGCGCGGGCCAAGGTCGAGGCGATCAGGGACATCCTGGCCGGACCGCTGCCTCGCCCGCCGCTGACGGCTGAGATGGCGTACCGCGGCGCCCCTGAATTCGTGGCCAACATGACGCGGGAGCACTTCGAGTCCAACGTCGCCCGGATCGTCGATTACATCCATGCCGGTGACGCCTTCCAGGTGGTCCCGTCGCAGCGCTGGTCCGCGCCGACGCCGGTCAGCGGGCTATCGATCTACCGCGGCCTGCGCGCGGTGAACCCGTCGCCCTACATGTACTACCTGGACTTTGGCGACTTCGAGCTGGCCGGGGCCAGCCCCGAGCCCCTGGTCACCGTCAGCGGTCGCCGTGTCTCGACCACTCCGATCGCGGGCACGCGCCCGCGCGGCGCGAGCACCGAGGAGGACGCGGCCTACGCGCGTGAATTGTTGGCCGACGAGAAGGAGCGGGCCGAGCACGTGATGCTGGTGGACCTTGGCCGCAATGACCTGGGACGGGTGTGCGAATACGGCTCCGTTCAGGTCGACGATTTCATGCTGGTCGAGCACTACAGCCACGTCATGCACATCGTCTCCAACGTCAGCGGGACATTGCGGCCCGGGGTGCGCGCCCTGGATGCTCTGCGAGCGGTGCTGCCCGCCGGCACGCTGTCGGGCGCCCCCAAGGTTCGGGCCATGCAGATCATCGATGAGCTCGAGTCGGTCAAGCGCTGCGGTTACGGCGGCGCGATCGGCTACGCGAGCTACGGCGGCGACCTGGACACCTGCATCCACATCCGCACCGCCGTGATCAAGGACGGGATGGTCCACGTACAGGCGGGCGGCGGGACCGTGGCCGACGCCCAGCCGGCCAACGAGTACGAGGAGTCGGTCAACAAGTCGAAGGCCATCCGGCAGGCGATCGAGGTCGCCGTCGCCCAACCCGGTTGGGAGTGACGCCGATGCGCATCCTCGTCATCGACAACTACGACAGCTTCACCTACAACCTGGTTCAGTACCTGGGCGAGCTGCGGACGCCCCCGCATGAGATCGAGGTGGTGCGCAACGACCACGCCACCGTCGAGGATCTGCTCATACGCGGCTACGACCGCGTGATCGTCTCACCCGGGCCGCGCACCCCGAATGAGGCGGGCATCAGCCTCGAGGCCGTGAAGCGCTTCCCGCAGGCCCACATTCCGACCCTGGGTGTCTGCCTGGGCCACCAGGCACTGGTTCAGGCCTGGGGCGGAAAGGTGATCCGGCACGAGCCGATCCACGGCAAGACCTCGCGGATCGAGCACGATGGCCGCACGATCTTCAGCGGACTGCCGCAGAACATCGAGGTCGGGCGCTACCACTCGCTGATCGCCGACAGCCACCTCCCGGATGTGCTCGAGGTGAGCGCGACCGGGGGCGGGGTGATCCAGGCCGTGCGCCACCGCGAGCTCCCAGCCGAGGGCGTCCAGTTCCATCCGGAGTCGGTTTTGACCGAGCACGGCAAGGAGATGCTGGAGAGCTTCATCGAGGGCGCGCGTTGAGCGAGCTGCTGACCCGAGCGATCGACCACCTGGCCGACGGTCAGGATCTGAGCGAGGGCGACGCCGCCGAGGCACTGGCCGAGATCATGGCCGGGGAGGCCACGGACATCGAGATCGCCGGGTTTCTGATCGCCCTACGGGTCAAGGGCGAGACCGTCCAGGAACTGGCCGGTCTGGCCCGCACGATGCGAGCGTTCGCCGCCTTCGTGCCCACCGCCGGCGAGGACCTCCTCGATACGGCCGGGACCGGGGGCGGCCGCACGACCTTCAACGTCTCGACCACCGCGGCACTGATCGCCGCGGGCGCCGGCTGCATGGTGGCCAAGCACGGCAGCCGCTCGTCCACGGGCCTCTCGGGATCGGCCGATGTGCTCGAGGCGCTGGACGCGCGCATCGACCTCGACGCGACGGCCGTCGGTCGCTGTATCGAGGAGATCGGCTTCGGCTTCATGTTCGCGCCCTACCACCACCCGGCCAGCGCCCGCGTGGTGAAGGTGCGCAAGGAGCTCAAGGTCCGCACGACCTTCAACTTCCTCGGCCCGCTGACCAATCCGGCCGGCGCCACCCGCCAACTGCTGGGTGTCTCGGACATGGCCAAGCTGCCCAAGCTGGCCGGCGCGCTGGCGCTCCTCGGCACCGATCACGCGCTGCTCGTCTCCGGCGAGGACAGCCTGGACGAGCTGAGCATCTCCGCGCCCACGCGCGTGATCGAGGTACGCGACGGCGAGCTTGAGGAGTACACGGTGATTCCGGAGGACTTCGGCCTCACCCGTCACCCCGCGGATGCCGTTCCCGGCGGCGACCCCGAGGAGAACGCCCGCATCGCGCGCGCCATCTTCTCCGGCCAGCCCGGGGCCGCCCGCGACCTCGCCGTGCTCAACGCCGGTGCCGCCATCTACGCCGGTGGGCGGGCGGCGACGCTCGGCGAGGGCGTCACGCTGGCCCAGGCGGCGATCGACTCCGGCGCCGCCGCGGCCAAGCTCGATGCCTTCGCGTCGCTCACCCGGCAGCTGGCGCCGCAGGGATCGCCGGCGTGAACGTGCTGCTCGACATCGTCGCCGGCACGCGGGCGGCCGTCGCGCGCCGAGCCCAGGACGTGTCGCTGCCCACGCTCGTGGAGGCCGGCGAGCAGCGGCGAGCCGGCCCGGACTCACAACGCGACTTCCGCTCCGCGCTGAGCGCCCCCGGCCTGTCGGTCATCGCCGAGCACAAGCGCAGCTCGCCGTCGGCCGGCGTCATCCGGGCCGACCTGGAGCTGTCCGAGGTGGTCGGTGCCTACGAGCGCGCCGGGGCCCGCGCGCTCTCCGTGCTCACCGAGGAGAGCCGCTTCGGCGGCCGTCTGGACGACCTGGCGGCCGCTCGTCGCGCCGCCAGCCTGCCCATCCTGCGCAAGGACTTCATCGTCGAGGAGTACCAGGTGTATGAGGCCCTGGCCGGGGGCGCCGACGCGATCCTGCTGATCGTCGCCGCGCTCGACACCGGCACGCTGATCCGCCTGCACTCGCTGGCCACGCAGCTCGGGCTGGCCACGCTGGTGGAGGTGCATGACGCGATCGAACTCGACGCCGCGCGCGAGTGCGGGGCTGAGATCGTCGGCATCAACAACCGCGACCTGAGCACGCTCGAGGTGGATGTCGAGCGCACCTACCAACTGCTTCCCGATATCGGGGCGGGAACCATCGTGGTGGCGGAGTCGGGCTTCCGCGAGCCCGCCCAGCTGGCCCGGCTGCAGTCGGCCGGCGTCGATGCGGTCCTGGTGGGGGAGGCGCTGATGCGCTCCTCCGACATCGAGGCGGCCACGCGTTCCCTTCTAGGATCGAACGGGTGAAGGCACCCAAGATCAAGTTCTGCGGGATCACCCGCGAGCAGGACGCCGAGCTGGCCGTGTCGCTCGGTGCGTGGGCGGTTGGGCTGATCATGTGGCCGCGGTCGCCCCGCGCGGTCCCGCTGGACCGCGCCGCCGGCCTGGCCGCTTCGCTCAAGCGCCGGGCCGAAGTGGTGGGGGTGTTCGTCAATCCGACGCTCGACGAGCTCACCGCGACGGCCGACGCGGTCGGCTTGACCATGCTGCAGCTGCACGGTGAGGAGGGCCCGTCGTTCTGCATCGAGGCCGCCCGCCGCACCGGCTGCCGCGTGATCAAGGCCGCCCGGGTGCAGAGCATGGCCGACATCCAGGCGCTGGCCGCCTACCACTCGGATTTCCACCTCTACGACAGCTACAAGGCCGGGATGCCGGGGGGTACGGGCGAGACGTTCGCCTGGGAGCTGGCCGCCGGTCGCGGGCGGGTCGCCCCGCCGCGCCGCAAGGGCCAGCGGGTGCCGGTGATCCTCAGCGGCGGGCTGACGCCGGACAACGTCGCGGCCGGGATCGCGGCCGTCAAGCCGTACGCCGTTGATGTGGCCAGCGGCGTCGAGTCGGCCCCCGGCTACAAGGATCACGACCGCATGCGCGCCTTCGCCGCGGCGGTGGCGGCCACGGCCCCGGCCGAGGCCGAGCCCACACCTGAGCCCGAGTCCACACCCGAGGCCCAGTCCACACCCGAGGCTCAACTGTCACCCGAGGCCGCATGAGCTCAGGCGTCGAGCATCGCTTCGGCCCCTACGGCGGCCAGTATGTGCCCGAGACGCTGATGCCCGCGTTGACGGAGCTGGAGATGGCGTGGACCCAGGCGCGAGCCGATCCCGAGTTCTCGGCTCGCCTTCAGGATCTCCTGCACAACTACGTGGGCCGGCCGTCGCCGCTGTATCTGGCCGAGCGGATCAGTGCCCAGATCGGACATCCGGTCTATCTCAAGCGCGAAGACCTCAACCACACGGGCGCCCACAAGATCAACAACGCGCTGGGCCAGGCGCTCCTGGCCCAGCGAATGGGCAAGACACGGGTCATCGCCGAGACCGGGGCCGGCCAGCACGGGGTGGCCAGCGCGACCGCCTGCGCGCTGCTCGACCTGGAGTGCATCGTCTACATGGGGACAGAGGACATCCGCCGGCAGATGCCCAACGTACAGCGCATGGAGCTGCTCGGAGCCACCGTGGTGGCCGTCGAAGCCGGCGCCAGGACCTTGAAGGAGGCGGTCTCCGCGGCCATCCGCGACTGGGTCACCAATGTCGGCGATACCCATTACATCCTCGGCACCGCGGCGGGCCCGGCCCCCTACCCCGCGCTTGTCCGCGACCTCCAGCGAGTGATCGGCGATGAGGCCCGCGCCCAGATGCTCGAGCAGGCCGGGCGACTGCCCGAGCGAGTCATCGCTTGCGTCGGCGGCGGCTCCAACGCGATCGGGATCTTCACGCCGTTCCTCGACGATCCCGAGGTCAAGCTGATCGGGGTCGAACCCGCGGGGGAGGGGATCGAGACCGGACGGCACGGGGCGCCGCTCACGGTCGGCGGCGCTGGCGGCGTGCTCCACGGCTCCTACTCGGCGATCATGCAGGACGAGGACGGCCAGATCCTCGAGGCGCACTCGATCTCGGCTGGGCTGGACTACCCGGGCAGCGGGCCCGAGCACGCCTGGCTGCGTGACCAGGGCCGGGCCACCTACGTGGCCATCACCGACGGTCAGGCGCTCGAGGCCTTCGCCCAGGTCGCCCGGCTCGAGGGCATCATCCCGGCGCTCGAGAGCTCCCACGCCCTGGCCTGGACGCTGGCCAACCGCGACAGCGAACTCGACCTCCTGTGTCTGTCGGGCCGCGGCGACAAGGATCTGGCCGAGGCGCTGCGCAAGCTGAACTTCGTCTCCGAGCACGGCACGTTCGGCGGCAGCGTGTCATGAGCGCCAACCTGTCATGAGCGTGGTCATCAGCGGCGCCGAGCGCATCGCCGAGGCGTTCGAGTCGGCCCGCGCGGATGGCCGGCGCGCCGCGCTGATGCCCTACCTCATGGCGGGCTATCCCGACCTCGACCGCTCGCGCGAGGTGGCCCGCGCCTACGTGCAGGGCGGGGCCGACCTGATCGAGCTGGGCGTGCCCTTCTCCGATCCCCTGGCCGACGGCCCGGTGATCCACGCCGCCGGCGTGGCGGCGCTGGCCGCCGGCGCCAACGTGAATGACGCGCTGAGCGTCGCGCGCGAGGTGGCCGACGAGGTTCCGGTGGTGGTCATGTGCTATGCCAACGTGATCCTGGCCCGCGGGCTCGAACGGTTCGCCGACCTTCTGGTCGGCGTCGGCGCCAGCGGGCTGATCGTCCCGGATCTGCCGCTTGAGGAGGCGCCGGCGACACTCGCCGCCCTCGACGCGCGAGGGCTCGCGCTGGTGCCACTGGTGGCGCCGACCACTCCGGTGGAGCGATTGGCCCAGATCGGCGCGCAGGCCCGTGGCTTCCTCTACACCGTCTCGGTCACCGGCACCACCGGTGAGCGCGCGGCCAATGACGGCAGGCTCTCAGCCATCCTGGCCCGCTCCCGGGCGCACACGGATGTTCCGGTCGCGGTCGGCTTCGGCATCGGCACCGCCGACCAGGCGACCGCGGCGGCCGATGCGGGCGCCGACGGCGTGATCATCGGCAGCCGTCTGGTCCGCGCGGCCGGCGAGGCCGGGGCCAGCGCGGACAGCGTCCGGTCGCTGGTGGCCGAGTTCGCCTCAGCGCTCGCTGCCCCACAGAAACAGAACGGATAGGATTGCGCGCGATGGCACTCGTGATCACCGCAACCTTCGGCCTGGTCGTCTGGATCGTCCTGTGGGCCCTGAACGTGTCGGGTTTTGACGCGCTCCTGATCGGCATCGTCCTGGTTCTGATCGTGACGGCAGCCCGCAACGTGGTACCCCACCTCAGCCGGAAAGATCGGTAGTGCTCACCGGTTTCCGGGCGCTCGCCAGCGCGGGCGCCGCTGGCCTGGCGGCGCTGGCCGTGGCCGGCTGCAGCGCCAACTCCAGCTCATCCTCCTCCAAGAGCGGGGTCACGATCACGGGTCATACGCTGAGGATCTACCTCAGCGAGCCGAGCGATCTGGCCAGCAACGGCGTGGCGCAGGATGTCATCCATGCCGAACAGATGGCCTTCAGCGCCCATCACAGCGAGGTGAGCGACTACAACGTCCTGCTGCAGCCGACCCGGCACTCGAAGCTCTCCGCCAACGCGCGCGCCGCGATCGTCGATCCGACGGCGATCGCCTACCTGGGTGAGATCGCGCCGGGTGGTTCGGACCAGAGCGTCGGCATCACCAACGCCCTGGATCTGCTGCAGGTGAGCCCGACCGACAACGCACTCGAGCTCACTCAGCGCACCGCCGCCGTCTCAGGCGGCCCTAAGAGTTTCTTCGAGTCGTGGAGCACCTACGGCCGCACGCTCGCGCGGATGGTGCCGAACGGATCCGAGGAGGCCAGCGCGCAGACGGCCGAGATGAAGTCGCTGGGCGTGAAACGGCTCTACGTCTCCGATGACGGGAGCGACTACGGCAGGGCGATAGCAGCTGCCGTGCGCAGCGACGCACAAGCCGCGGGCCTGACCGTCGAGCCGTCCGTGGGTGAGGAGGTCAACGGCTACTTCTACGGCGCCGAGTCATCGGCGCCCGCCGCCAAGTTCTTCAACCACATCGCCGGCATGGCCAACGCGAAGTTGTTCGGCCCCTCGTCGCTGAACACGTCCACCTTCGCGGCGGCGCTCTCAGGCACTGCCGCCAAGCACATGTACGTGTCGATCCCCGGTTACCTGCCCAAGGACCTGCCAGCGGCCGGCCGGGCCTTTATCTCGGGCTTCCGCACCGCCTATGGGCACGCTCCCAACGTCGAGGCCATCTTCGGCTTTGAGGCCATGTCGGCGCTGCTCCGAGTGCTGGAGAAGGAGGGCGCGCATGCCAATGACCGCACGTCCGTCGTGAACGGCTTCCTGGATCAGCGCAAGGTGCCGTCCGTGCTGGGCACCTACTCGTTCGACAGCGCCGGCAACACGAGTCTGAACGGGTTCGTGTTTGCCCGGGTGAGCGGCGGCAAGCTCGTCCCCTTCGCTGCGGCGCCGCTTAGCTGAACGGCAACCCGAGAGGCACTAGCCTCCAGGGAGAGAGGTTGATCTTGCCACTGAGGACCCTGCTCACCCGGAGTCTGGCCCCGGCGCTGTGTGCGCTGGGTGTGGCCGCCTGCGGCGGCTCGCAACCCGCCCCGGCCTCGACGACCACAACCACCCGCCCCAGCTCCACTGCGCGCGCGGCCGACACCCACACGCTCTTCATCTACTCGAGCCTGCCGCACAACGGCCCCCAGAGAGCCAAGTCCCGGCAGGTCGAGCAGGGGATCGACTTCGAGCTGAAGTGGGCCACCGACCATCACCAGATGGCCGGCTACCAGGTCAAGTACCGGGCGCTATCCGATTCGACGCCCCCGCGCCGGAGACGGCACGGCAAGGTGAAGGTCCTGCCCAGCCGAGGCTGGAACGCGAATGCCACCGTGCAGAGGGCGCAGCAGGCGGCCCGCAACCCGCAGACCGTGGCCTATGTCGGCGACTTGGATTCGGGCGCGACCGAGCTGTCGTTGCCGATTCTCAATCAGGCCGGGATCGTGCAGCTCACTCCCGGGAGCGGCTACCCGGGATTGTCGGCCCGGACCGGTGGTGGTGGGTCATCGTCGCTGCTGCGCCTGGTGCCGGACGACACGGCTGAGGCCCAGGCGTTGGTCTACTGGCTAAAGAAGAAGACGCCCTGCACCACCGCGGCGGCGGCGGCCTTTGGTGGGGAGGCGGAGTCGACCGCGATGGTCGAGGCCATCGAGACAGCGGCCAAGAATTACAAACTCGGGTTTGTGCCGGTCTCCCCGCCGGCCAAAGGCACCAAGGCCTTTGAGGCCTACTTTGCCGCGCTGCACAACGACCGGGTCAACTGCTTCGTGCTGACCGGTCACGTCACGCGTGCCGCCGTCGCCTTCACCACGCAGCTTGAGGCCAATCTCCCGCCCGGCTCGTGGATCGTGGGCACCAACGGTCTGTGCAACCCCGGCTGGACCGATCCGGCCCGCGGCGGCGTTCCGGCCCGGGTCGATGCCTCGCTGTACTGCATGAGCCCGGTTCTGCCTCTGGCCGACTACCCGCACGGCAAACGCTTCAGCGGGCGGTTCCGCACCGCCACGCATCACGCGCCGACGGCCTATACGTACTACGGCTACCTGGCGGCCAGCCTGGTGCTCCAGGCCATCCGCCAGGTCGGCGGGCTGGACGCCCGCCGAACCGTGATGAGCAATCTGGTGGACAACAGTGCTTCTGCCGACCTCGACACGTACACCTTCGAACCCAACGGAGATCTGTCGGGCGACCCGAGTGCGAACTACTACAGGCTCGAGCGCGTGGTGCACGGAGTACCGACGCCCTACAAGGTGGTTGAGCCGTAGAGCTTGCGTTAAGTCCGGCCCATGATGCATCCTTGATTGTTAGGGCGCCGCTAGGCGCAAGAAACCTTGTACACAGGGCCAAAGCCAGCCGTTAGGGTGGTGCGTAGCTTGCCATGGGAATGTCCCAGCGCAACTGTGTCGGTTACTAAACAAAGAGGGGATGTATGCGTCGCATTCATAAGACTGGGACCGCTCGGATGGCGGTCGCGGTCGCAGTAGTCGCTGCCGCCAGTGTGGGCAGCGTCGCGAGCTCGTCGGCCAAGACGGCCAGGGCAGCCGCGGGAAGCACCGTCGACTTTTACTCGAGCCTGCCTACGGTCGGCTCGTCGTCTGCCCAGACGGTTCCGGCCCAGAACGGCATCAAGCTCGCGCTCAAGCTGGCGGGCAACAAGGCGGGTCACTACACGATCAAGTACACGCCACTGAACGACGCCACGGCGTCCGCCGGTCAGTGGACCCCGTCGCAGACCAGCGCCGACGCCCGCAAGGCGGCGACCGATCCGAACGCCGTCTACTACATGGGCGAGTTCAACTCGGGAGCCTCCGAGGTCTCGATGCCGATCCTCAACAAGGCGGGCATCGCGCAGGACAGCCCGGCCAACACCTACGTCGGCCTGACCGCCTCGCTCAACAAGGTCACCGCCAAGGGTGAGCCCGGCATCTACTTCCCAACCGGGAAGCGCACCTACACCCGTATCGTGCCGCTGGACACCATCCAGGGCGCGGCCGACCTCGATGCGCTGAAGCTGGCCGGCTGTAAGAAGCTGGCGATCTTCGACGACACGCAGGCCTACGGCGCCGGACTCGCGGCCGTTCTGAAGGCCACGGCCAGCAAGTACGGCATGCAGGTCGTTTCGGTGCAGGCCAACGCCACGGTGCAGTCGGACTACAGTTCGGTTGCGCAGCAGTTCGCCTCCGCGGGCGCACAGTGCGTCGAGGTGAGCGCCACGACCGCCAGCGTCGGCGGAACCGCTCTGGTTTCGGCGATTCACTCGGCCCTGCCCAAGGCCACCGTGCTCGGCCCTGACGGCATGTGCACGTCGGCCTGGGTGACGGACGAGAAGGTTCTGTGCACCGTTGCCACGCTCGACATGAAGGCCTACCCAGGTGGCAAGACCTTCCTGAAGGAGTACAAGAAGGCGTACGGCGTGGCCAACCCGGATCCGTACTCGATCTACGGCTATGAGTCCGCGGAGCTCGGTATCCACGCGCTTTCGCAGGTCAAGGCCGGTCTGAGCGGGGCGAAGTTGCGGGCTGCGGTGGTCAAGGCTCTGTTCGCGACCAAGAACCTCAGCTCGGTCCTCGGCACGTTCAGCATCAACTCCGCCGGTGACACCACGCTCACCTCCTACGGGCTCTACAAGCTGGCGCCCGGTACGACCAAGGCGGACAAGCTGACGTTCGACAAGACGCTGCACCCGATGGCGTACCTGCACGCCTCCTGAGGCTGCGGGACTCCAAAGGACAATGGGGCGGGCGCCACGGCGCCCGCCCCGCTCTTTGAATACAGACGTCCGTGTCAGCCATCACCACAGTCCAGACCGTTCGCAACCGCGCGGCCGGCCCGCTGCAGTTCCTGCGGACCAAGATCGGGTCCTGGGGTCTGATCATCGCTCTGGCGGCGCTGCCGGTCTATTACACGATCCATGACCTGACCGCCGGCTATCAGGCGGGACTGACCGCCAGCGGTCATCCGATCATCCATCACGATCTCTCGGTCATCGGTGTAAACCTCGTCGAGGGACTTTCCGCCGGCGCGATCTGGGCCCTGATCGCCATCGGCTACACCCTGGTCTACGGCATCATCGAACTGATCAACTTCGCCCACGGCGACGTCTTCACGATGGGCTCGTTCACCGGCGCATCGATCTGGACGACGCTCGGACTCACCGTGGTCGCAGGCCCCCTCGGGCTGGTGTTCGGCCTGATCCTGACGCTGATCGTCACCATGCTCATCACCGGTTCGCTCAACGTGCTGATCGAGCGGGTCGCCTACAAGCCGCTGCGCAACGCGCCCAAGCTGGCGCCGCTGATCACCGCCATCGGCTTCTCGTTCGTGCTGCAGAACGTGGGTCTGCTCTGGCAGGGCGGGAACCCCGTCGCCGTGGAGGACCTGATCAACAACGGCCACGTGCTGTTCAACATCTCTGGCGTTCCCATCTACAACCGCTACATCCTCGCCATCGGGATGTTGATCCCGCTGGTCATGGCGCTCAACTGGTTCGTCAACCGCACATCGCCCGGTCGCGCCATGCGCGCCACCGCCCAGGATCCCGAGGCCGCACGGCTGATGGGCATCAACGTCAACAACACCATCTCACTCACGTTCATGCTGGGCGGGATGCTGGCCGGAGCCGCCGGGATCATCTACGCGCTCTATGGCGCGAACATGTGGTACTTCCAGGGGTTTCAGGCCGGGCTGTACGCCTTCACGGCCGCGGTGATGGGCGGTATCGGCAATATCCGCGGGGCCGTGCTCGGCGGGCTGATCATCGGCATCGTCCAGCAGCTCTGCAACTACCGGCTCGGCACTGAGTGGACGGAGGCCGTGATCTTCATCTACCTGATCGTCGTGATGGTGCTGCGTCCCCGCGGCCTGCTCGGTGAGGAGACGAGGGAGGCGGGATGAGCGAACTGAAGGCACAGATGCAGGAGTGGCGCGAGGCCCTGCTGGGACGGGTTCCGGCCGCGCCTGGTTGGCTCGGGGGTCGCTGGAATCGTGTGGGGATTCCGTTCCTGGTTGGCGCGCTGATAGTGCTGCCGCTGCTCTTCACGGCCGCCAGCGGTTTCCTCCAGGCGACCATCTACGCGCTCGCCTACGTGGTCATGGCGCTGGGACTCAACATCGTGATCGGCTTTGCCGGGCTGCTCGATCTGGGCTACGTTGCCTTCTACGCTCTCGGCGCGTATGCCGTCGGCTGGGTCGGCTCGGGTTTCATCTCCGGGGCCAACATCAACGTCCTGGCCGGTCAGACCAACCCGTTCGGCATCCATCTGAACTTCATCCTGATCCTGATCTGCGCGGCGATCATCGCCTCGGTCGCCGGCATCATCATCGGGCTGCCCACGCTGCGTCTGCGGGGCGACTACATCGCCATCGTGACCCTCGCCTTCGGCGAGATCATCGGCACGCTGGTCACCAATGGCTCCAACGTCGTGGTCTTCGGGCAACCGGTGACCGCCGGCAACCTGGGCATCTCATCCATCGACCCACCCTATTTTCCCGGACTGGGGACCTTCGGTCTGCTCAACCTCAGACCGTGGTACTGGCTGATCCTGGCGATCGTGGTGGTGTGCGTGTTCATCGCCTATCGGTTGCGCGAGTCACGGCTCGGACGGGCTTGGATCGCCTTGCGCGAGGACGAGGTCGCCGCGGTCTCAATGGGCATACCGCTGGTCAAGACCAAGCTCATGTCCTACGCGATCGGCGCGGCCTACGGCGGCGTGTCCGGCGTGTTCCTCGCGTCCTTCGACGGCACCGTCAACGCGTCGCAGTTCGAGTTCCAGTTCTCGATCTTCATCGTCTCGATGGTCGTCCTCGGCGGCATTGGCTCGATCCCGGGTGCGATCCTCGGTGCGCTGGCGATCTCCTACATCAACTTCTACCTCATCCCCGATGTGCTGAACACGATCCCGCACACGTTCGGCCTCAACTTCGATCTCACGGACCTGAGCATTGGCATCTACGGCTTCCTGCTGGTGATCGTGATGGTGCTGCGCCCGCAGGGACTGTGGCCGGAGAAACGCCGTAAGCGCGAGCTCGCCGGTGAGGTGGCGCCCGAGTTGACCGAGCTGGCCGAGCCGACCCAGATGGGCGGAGTCGGTGGCGGCGGAGTGGGGGGCCTATGAGCGCCATCGACGCCCCCGCGCCTCCGCCCGCCCCAGCGCCGGTGGATGCGATCATGAGTGTGGAGGACGTGGTCAAGGTCTTCGGCGGCCTGACCGCCGTCGGCGGCGTGTCGCTCGCCATCCCGCCGCGCTCGATCGTCTCCGTGATCGGCCCCAACGGCGCCGGCAAGACCACGCTGTTCAATATGCTCACCGGGCTCTACAAGCCCACCTCGGGACAGATCCGGTTCGACGGTCTGGTGATCAGCCGTCTGCGTCCGGACAAGATCACCAAGCTGGGCGTCGCCCGGACCTTCCAGAACATCCGCCTGTTCGGCGCCATGACCGCGACGGAGAACGTGATGATCGGTCGGCATGCCCGCATGCGCTCGGGCCTGGGCGGCTCCATCTTCCGCCCACCGTGGGTCCGCCGGGAGGAGCGCGACACGGAGGAGAAGGCGCGTGAGCTGCTCGCCTACGTCGGGCTCTCGCGCGGAGCGCTCGACCGCATGTCCACGGAGCTGTCCTACGGAGATCAGCGCCGCATCGAGATCGCACGCGCGCTCGCCTCGGATCCCAAGCTACTGCTGCTCGACGAGCCGACCGCCGGCATGAACCCGCAGGAGTCCGACGCGCTCAAGGACTTCCTGTTCAAGCTCCGCGATGAGCTCGACCTCACCATTCTCCTGATCGAGCACGACATGAAGGTCGTGATGGGGGTCTCGGAGCAGATCTGGGTGATGGATCACGGCGTCAAGATCGCCGAGGGGGCGCCGGCCGACGTACGGGCCAACCCACTCGTGATCGAGGCCTACCTCGGCAAGCAGGAGGAGGACAGCAGTGGCCCTGCTTGAGGTCAACGACATCCACGCCCACTACGGCGGGATCGCGGCGCTCAAGGGAATCTCGCTGACCGTCGAGGAGGGCGAGGTGGTGACGCTGATCGGCTCCAACGGGGCTGGTAAGTCCACGACGCTACGCGCCATCACCGGGCTGACGCCGGCGTCCGGGGGCAGCGTCGTCATCGCCGGCGAGAACATAACGAACGTCCCCGCCCATGAGATCGTCCAACGCGGGATCGCGCTCTCGCCCGAGGGCCGTCACTGCTTCCCCCGCATGACCGTGCGCGAGAACCTCGATCTCGGTGCGCACCGACGGCGTCGCGACCCTGGCGTGGCCGCAGATCTGGAGCACGTCTTCGAGCTGTTCCCCCGCCTCAAGGAGCGCGAGAAGCAGAAGGCGGGCACCATGTCCGGCGGCGAGCAGCAGATGCTCGCCATGGGCCGGGCCCTGATGGCGCGTCCCAGACTGTTGCTGCTCGACGAGCCGTCGATGGGCATCGCGCCGATCCTGGTGCAGCGCATCTACGAGACGATCGCCGAGATCAACCGCACGGGCACGACGATTCTGCTCGTCGAGCAGAACGCCAACTACGCGCTCGGCGTCTCCCGGCGCGGCTACGTGCTGGAGACGGGCCGTGTGGTTCTCGAGGGCGACTCGGACAAGTTGCGCACCGATCCTGACGTCCAACGCGCATATCTGGGAGCGTGAGCCGTGACGATCTTCGCCTTGATTGGCATGAAGGGCCTTTACCTCCTGTTCGCCTGGCTGCTGTCGGCGGCCATCGGGGGTTGGATGGCCGAGCGCAAGGGCTACGGCGAGCGCGTGGGGCTGGCCTTCGGTCTGCTGCTGACGGTTGCCGGCCTGCTGATCGTCCTGCTTCTGCCCGGCCGCCCGGGATCGCTCTGGAAGGTCGAGGGTCCGCTGCCTAAGCGCTCACGCACGCCCAACGCCCGCTAGCCTCGGGCGGCGATGTCCGCCAACACGACAAACGAGCTCTTGCTGATCGACGGCAACAGCTTGACCTACCGCGCCTTCTTCGCCCTGCCGGAGTCGATCGCCACCTCGACCGGGATCCCGACCAATGCGATCTTCGGCCTGGCCTCGATGCTGGTGAAGCTCCTGACCGAGTATGGCCAGCGACCCACCGTAGTGGTGTGGGATGGCGGCTACACCGGACGCAAGGAGCTCTATCCCGAGTACAAGGCCCAGCGTTCGACCCGGCCTGACCTGCTCAAAGAGCAGTGGCCGCACTTCGAGCCCCTGATCGAAGCGTTCGGCTACCGCAACCTGCGCGTCGAAGGCTACGAGGCCGACGACGTCATCGCCTCCATCGCCGAGTTGGCCAAGGCGGCCGGCGACGACGGAGGCCCCATTCCGGTGATGATCCTCACCGGTGACCGCGACGCCTTTCAGCTCGTCGACGACACCACACGGATCATGGCGCCGGGCCGGGGTATCACGGATACCAAGATCTACGACCCGCAGGGCGTGGTCGACCGTTACGGCATCCCCCCTGAGCTGGTTCCCGACTTCATCGGGCTGAAGGGCGACACCAGCGACAACATCCCCGGGGTGCCCGGAATCGGCGACAAGACCGCCGCCGAGCTCCTGCAGCGCTTCGGCACCCTGGAGGCGGTGCTTGCCTCGATCGACCAGATCTCCGGCGCCAAGCGCAAGGAGAATCTGACCAACCACGCCGACAACGCCCGCCTGTCCAAGCAGCTCGCCACGGCCAAGCGCGACATCCCGGTGGAACTCGACCTGCACGAGCTCGTGGCCCAGGCGCCGGACCGATCCAAGCTGCGCGATACCTTCCGGCTCTTCGAGTTGCGCGATCCCCTGCGCCGTCTCGAGGAGGCCCTCGGCTCGGCCGATGCGGCGGCACCGGTGCCGGAGTCCACGGCTGCTGCTGCCGCTGCTGCAGCAGCCGTGCCCCAGCGCTCAGCGACACTGGCCGATCTGGGCCGCCTCCCGCAGGATGTGGAGCTGTCCCTGGCCATCCACGCGCCGCAGGCGCCTGACGGTGCACTGTTCGGCGAGGATCAGGAGTGGCGCTTCGGGGTGGTGGTGGGGGAGCTCGTCGAGGTTCTGCTCGGCGCCTGCCCAGGGCCGGCCGAGGTCGTGGCCGCGCTGGGCGGACGCCCGCTGATCGCACATGACGCCAAGTCGCTTGGCTCGATCCCGGAAAACCTCGTACACGACACGGAGATCGGCGCCTACCTGCTCGAGCCGGCGCGGCGGGCCTACCCGTTCCGTGAGCTGACGGAAGAGCGCGGCTTCGGCGCCGCGGTGGATGACGTCGCGGCGGCCGATGCGATCCTCCTGCGTCAGCTGGCCGATTGGCAACGCCAACAGCTGCTGGACCGCGGATTGACCGAGCTCATGAACGATGTCGAGCTGCCGCTGGTGCGGATCCTGCGCGACATGGAACTGGCCGGACTCAAGCTGAACACCGAGCGGCTCGGCGCGATTTCCGAGCTGGTCAAGGAGGAGGCCGACAGTCTGGAGCAGGAGATCTTCGAGCTCGCGGGGGAGGAGTTCACGCTGGGCTCGCCGCGCCAGCTCGAGGAGATTCTCTTCGGCAAGCTCGGCCTGTCCCGCAAGCGGCGCGGCAAGACGGGCTTCAGCACGGATGCGCGAGTGCTGCAGGCGATCCGTGACGAGCATCCCATCATCGCCAAGATCGAGCGCTGGCGCGAGCTCACCAAGCTGGCCCAGACCTACCTCGACGCGCTGCCGCAGTTGATGGCCGTCGACGGGCGCATCCACACGACCTTCAATCAGACCGCGGCGGCCACCGGCCGGCTGTCATCGAACAGTCCGAATCTACAGAACATCCCGATCCGCACGGCGCTCGGACGCGAGATCCGTGCCTGCTTCATCGCCGAGCCAGGTCACCTGCTGGTCAGCGCCGACTACTCGCAGGTGGAACTGCGTCTGCTGGCTCAGATCGCCGGCGAGGACGTGCTCAAGGAGATCTTTCGCCGCGGCGAGGACGTTCATACGGCCACCGCCATCAGAGTGTTCAACGTGCCGGCGGACCAGATCGATCCGGGTATGCGCTCGAAGGCGAAGATGATCAACTACGGGATCGTCTACGGGCTCTCCGCCTACGGGATGGCGGACCGTCTGCATATTCCGCAATCCGAGGCTGACGAGTTCATCCAGCGTTACCTCGAGGGCTTTCCCGCGGTCAAGCGCTTCATCGAGGAGACCATCGAACTGGGCACCGAGCAGGGATACGCCTCGACCCTGTTCGGCCGCCGGCGTCAGGTGCCGGAGCTGCGCTCGCGCCGCTGGGAGATGCGCAAGCAGGGGGAGCGCTTCGCCGTGAACATGGTGATCCAGGGCACCGCCGCGGACATCATGAAGGTCGCCATGGTCCGCGCCCACCGCGCACTTACCGCGGAGGGCCTGCGCACCCGGCTGGTGCTGCAGATCCACGATGAGCTGCTCTTCGAGGGGCCGGCGGAGGAGGCGGAGCAGGTGCGCGCCCTGGCCATCCGTGAGATGGAGGGGGCCTACGAGATGGATCCGCCGCTGGCCGTCGAGGCCGGGGTCGGCAGCGACTGGCTGTCGGCCAAATAGCCGTCTCGCATCGTCTCAAGCTGCCGTCGGAACTCCGCCGGCTCGACCGGGCGGCTGAGCACATAGCCCTGGATGGCGTCGCAGCCCAGCTCCCGCAGAGTGGCCCACGTCGCCTCGTCCTCTACGCCCTCGGCGATCACGCGCAGGCCGAGCCTGTGCGCGAGCTCGATCGTTGCGTGGACGATCGCCGCGTCGGTCAGGGAGCTGCCCATGTGGGTCACGAACGAGCGGTCGATTTTGACGCCGTTCACCGGGAGCTCGCGCAGGTGTGTGAGCGACGAGTAGCCCGTGCCGAAATCGTCCAGGGCGATTCCCACGCCGAGCGCGCGCAGCCTGTGGAGGACCCGCCCAACCTGAGTCGGGTTGGCCAGGACCGAGCTCTCCGTCATCTCGATCTTGAGCGCGTCCGCCGCCAGCCCCTGGGACCTCAAGGCCTCCTCCACGTCGTCGGGGAAGCTGTCATCGAGCAGGTCGGCCACGGTGGCGTTGACGGCGACGGCGATCTCGTGCCCATCGGCCCGCCAGACGCGCGCGTTCTCGAGCGCGAGCTGGAGCACGCGCCGGGTCAACGGCCGCGATAGACCGGCCAGCTCGACTGCGTCGAGAAACTCGCTGGGCGGCCGTAGCGTCCCGTCGGGTCGGCGCCAGCGCACCAGAGCTTCGGCTCGGCGCACGCGCCGGGAACTGGCGTCGGCCACCGGCTGGAAGACCACCTCGATCTCACCGTGCTCGAGCGCTGCGGCGAGCTCGCCTCCCATCTCCAGGCGCTCGCGCGAGTTGCCGTCGCGCTCCGGGTGGTAAGCCGCCCAGCCGCGCCGGGAGCGCTTCGCCTCATACATCGCCACATCGGCACACTTGAGCAGCGCGTCGGCATCGCCCGCGTCGCTGGGGAAGGAGGCGATCCCGAGACTGGCCGTCAGACGCAGCGCCAACCCATGAACCTTGAGCGGCTGCTTGACGGACTCGAGCAGCGCCTCGGCCACGCCGGCAGCGGTCCCTGCTTGGCAGTTCGGCTCGAAGAGGACCGCGAACTCGTCGCCGCCGAGTCGCGCGACCATCGCTTCGCCACCGACCGCGGCGGCCAGGCGTGGTCCGGTCAGGCGCAACAGCTCATCGCCCGCGTCATGACCCAGGGTGTCGTTGAGCTGTTTGAAGTTATCCAGATCGAGCATCAGCGTCGTGAGCGTCCCGCCCTGCCGCCGCACCGTCTCGACCTGCTCGTGCAGGCGACTCAGGAACATGCGGCGGTTGGGAAGCTCGGTGAGATCGTCTGTCATGGCCGCCTTCTGCACCTCGCGCAGCAGCAGCGTGTCGCGCATGGCGACAGCCGTGCGCAGCATCGCCGTGAGCAGCGCGATCCAGGCCAGGATGAAGGCGGTCAGCGAGATGTGCTCGAAGCGGCTGTAGAGCAGGATGCCCGGCGCGATCAGCGCGAGGATGCCGGGCGCCAGGAAGTTCGCCTGCCGGATCTCGGCGGGCCGCACGCGGCGCGCCGGCTGCCATGGGGCGGCGGCCACCACAGCGCAGCCGGTGAGATAACACAGCGTGGTGGCGCTACTGCCGGTCAGTGCATGGTGGCTGATCTGCAGAGCCCACATGCTGTCGCCGAGCAGCCAGAGGGCAAAGGCACCGATCATCAGCGCCCACCTGCGGTCCAGGCGCCAACCGCGGATGCTGAGCACGGCGAAGCTGAGCACACCGATCGTCATGTCGGCCACCGGATACATGAGGTCGGTGACCACGGCACTGTGGTTCCGCTCCGCAGCGTGCCAGAGCGGCGTCGCGATGAATGCCGCGCAGACGGCCACGGCGGCTGCTCCGGCCACCAGCCCGTCGATCACGATCCGCCGCGACCGGCCGCGGGAGCTCTGATGCCCGGCCAGCCCCAGGGCGGCGGCGAGCAGCGGATACATCGCCAGCCAGAAGCCGTCGGCGATCGATGGTGTGGGTGGATGGGGCAGGAACTGGAGCCAGCAGTTCCACAGCACGCCACCCACGGCATAGGACGTGAACCCCGCGGCCGTCAGCCACCACACGGCGCGGTCGCGGCGGGCGGCGGTGGCACCGGTCAGTACCACCGCGGCCGCGACGACGTTGGCGCCGGCCACCACCGGACCCTGCATCGCGCGCTCCCAGCTGGGCGCCAGACCCAGGAAGGCGTGGAGGAAGTCGACGAGCGCCGCGAGCGCCAGGACCGGGACACACACGCGGACGAGTCGGCGCCGGCGCGTGTTCAGGCCGGCCGTCTGGGGCAGCAGCGCGCTGAGTCGGAGGCGGGGGACAGCTGCGCGGGGTCGCTCTACGAGGATCTCGATGGAGTCGACGCCCATGCCTGATTGATCATCGGCACCCGGCTGGCCTTACTGAAGGGCCCGTCAGCGCGTCACGTAGGCCGGATGGGCGATCGCCAGGTAGTGATTGAACGACCAGTCGACGAAGCGTTTCTCGCGCATCGCCCATAGCGCCGGTGCCAGCGCGCGGGGTGGTACGCGCGGCAGAAACCGCTGGACGCGCAGCATCCATTCGAACTTGGAACGGTGAGCCGCGCTGAACGCACCGTAACGCGCCAGGGCCGCTGCCTTGGACTGGCGCCCCGCCACGACGTCGGCCAGCTCCCGTCCGCAGGCGAGCCCAAAGTACAGGGCCGTGCGGATGCCCTCGGCGGTCAGCGGTAGACAATGCCCGGCGGAGTCGCCGGTGAAGAAGATGCCCCCCTCGGTCGCCGCACGGAGGCGATGCGGGATCCAGTTGCCCTGATATCCCAGGGGCTCGCGCGCGAGGTCGCGGGTGAGCTGCACGGTGGTGTCCTTGACGTGGAAGCGCGGATCGAACGACCCGACTCCCACGCGCACCTCGCCGCCGGCCGGGAAGCTCCAGCCGTAGCCGGCCGGCACGTATTGGCGATCGATCCAGATCTCGAGGTCGTCCCCGGTGCCCGCGGGGTGCACCTCCAGCCCGCGTGAGAGGTAGGCATCCGGTGGCTGGATCGGCTCGCCGCCGCCGAGCACTCGGCGCCAGCCCAGGGCATCCACGATCAACGGCGCACGGATCTCACCGCGATCGGTTTGGACCGTGTCGCCCCGCCGGCCGTCGACCGTCGCGGTCTCGAACTGAAACGCGCCCTGCCCGGCCAGTCGGCTGCACAACTCGGGGTAGTCGAAGGTCGAGAAGGTCCAGGGAAGCCGGTAATGGGCCGTCGTGTGCGGCGTGTGAATGACCAGCTCACCGAACCTCTGCAGGTGCGACCCCATCAGATCCAGCGCCTCCAACCACGCGGTGGGAATGGCGCAGGCCGAGGTCTGGCGCTCGCCGATCTCGTAGCGGTCGATGACCATCACCCTGGCGCCGGTGCTGGCTAGTTCGCGGGCGACCGCCAGCCCGGCGAAGCTCGCGCCGCAGATCAGCACATCGCAGTCGTGGTCCAGCGGCGTCCGTTCGGCGCCGCGCTTGGTGGCTCTGGAGGGCACGGCGGCCAAGGATAGGCGCGTCCGCGCGCGCACGTATGCCGCCGCCCACTGAGCCTTCTCGCTGGCTACACTCAGGGGTCCACATGTCAACAATCACCGCTCCCAACCCCACCGAACTTCCGGACGCCAAGGTCGTCGAAGGTTCCGACGGCCTGCTGCTCGAGATCGACGGCAAGATCGTCCCCAACTATGACGCAACCATCCACCCCTTCTCCGAGGGGGATGTCGTCACCGGCCACGTCGTGCGCATCGATAACGACGAGGTCCTGGTCGACATCGGTTACAAGTCTGAAGGCGTCATTCCCGCCAACGAGCTCTCGATCCGCAAGTCGGTCGATCCGAGCGACGAGGTTTCCCTCGGCGAGGAGGTCGACGCGCTGGTCCTCACCAAGGAGGACCAGGACGGCCGTCTGATCCTGTCCAAGAAGCGTGCTCGCTTCGAGAAGGCGTGGCGTCGCATCGAGGCCGCCGCTCAGTCCGGTGAGCCGGTCGAGGGGTCCGTCATCGAGGTCGTCAAGGGCGGCCTGATCATCGACCTCGGCGTGCGCGGCTTCTTGCCCGCGTCACTGGTCGACATCCGCCGCGTGCCCAACCTCGACGAGTACATGGGCACGACGATCGAGTGCAAGGTCATCGAGCTCAATCGCTCCCGCAACAACGTGGTGCTGTCGCGCCGCGCGGTGCTCGAGGAACAGCGCAAGGAGGACCGCGAGCGGATCCTCGATCGCCTGCAGCCCGGTCAGGTCGTGGAGGGCGTCATCTCCAACATCGTCGACTTCGGCGCATTCGTCGACCTCGACGGGATCGACGGCCTGATCCACATCTCCGAGCTGTCCTGGTCGCACGTGAACCATCCGTCGGAGATCCTCAACATCGGCGACACCGTCTCCGTCAAGGTGCTGGACATCGACCGCCAGCGCCAGCGGATCTCCCTCGGTCTCAAGCAGACCCAGGAAGACCCATGGCAGCGCGTCGTCGACACCTACAACATCGGCGACGAGCTCGAGGGCACCGTCACCAAGGTGGTCACGTTCGGCGCCTTCGTCGAGATCCTCGATGGTGTCGAGGGCCTGGTGCACATCTCCGAACTGGCCCAGCATCACGTCGAGAACCCGCGGGAGATCATCCAGCCGGGCGACCCGGTGCGGGTCAAGATCCTCGAGATCGACTCCGAGCGCCGTCGTCTGTCGCTCTCCATCAAGCGGGTCGAGGGCCAGGTCCTGCCGGTTCGCCCCATCGTCGCGCCCGCCCCCGACGAGATGGAGGACGTACCGGAACTCGGCCTCTCGGAGGACGTGTTCGCCGAGGAGCCCACGGTCGAATCCGAGGAGCCCACGGTTGCATCCGAGGAGCCCACGGTCGAATCCGAGGAGGCTCCGGTCGAATCCGAGGCCATGGACTACACCGAGACGGCCACCGAGGACGAGCCGCCCGCGGCCACCGAGGACGAGCCCACCGCGGCCACCGAGGACGCGCCGCCCGCGGCCACCACCGAGGACGAGCCCACCGCCTGAGGCGCACGCCTGGCCTCTTAGCTGAGCTTTGCGAAGGGCGGTACGGTTAGCGCCGTGCCGCCCTTCGTCGCTTTAACCGGAGGTCTGGGCGCCGGCAAGTCCACCGCGCTGGCCGCGTTGGAGAGCCTGGGCGCCGCGGTCATCTCCAGCGATTCCGTGGTGCACGAGCTGTATGCCTCTGCCGCCGTACGCGACGTGGTGGTCGCGCGCTTCGGCTCCGAGGTCGCGCCGGGCGGAGTCATCGACCGGGCCGCTCTGGCGGCGCGGATCTTCGCCCAGGAGGCCGACCGAGTCTGGCTGGAGCAGTTGCTCTGGCCCCGGGTACACGAGCGAATCGCGGCCTGGCGGGAGACGGCGAGCCGATCCGAGCCCCCGCCGCCCGCGCTGGTGGTCGAGGTTCCCCTGCTCTTCGAGGCCGGAAGCGAGCCGCTTTATGACGCGACGATCTCGGTCATCGCCGAGGAGTCCGTTCGTGAGGCCCGGGCCCAGATGCGAGGGCATCGGGCGGTGGCCGCGCGTGAAGCGCGCCAGCTCAGCCAGGCGGAAAAGGCCGCACGTTCCACGTTCGTCGTCGTCAACGACGGGAGCGTCGAGGAACTCAAAGCCAAGCTGTCGTCCATCCTTGGCATGCTGGCATCTTGAGCAACGCACGGGCAGCCAGAAGGGACCGCGACATGGGCACCACTGAGAGGCCAGTGAACTACGAGCGACGTAACTACTCCACGTCTCGCAGTTCCCGCCCAAGCGGGCGCGTGAGGCGCCGCCGCTCCACGGCCCTCTTCATCGTTGTCGTCGTCATCGTCGGTGCGATCCTGCTGGTACCGCTGGCCCGCCGGGCGATCGAGCATTTCGAGCTCCCGCTGCAGTACACCTCGATCATCCGGCAGCAGGCTGCCGCCAAGCATCTGGACCCGGCGCTGGTCGCCGCGGTGATCTACGCCGAGACGCGCTTCCGGCCCCGCACCTCACCCACCGGCGCCGAGGGCCTGATGCAGATCGAACCGGCCACGGCCAAGTTCCTCGCCCATCGTTCTGGCGGTTATGCCTTCAACGTCTCCGACCTGGGCACCCCCCGGGTCAACATCGCCTATGGCTCCTACTACCTGCGCTTCCTGCTCAACGAGTTTCAAGGCAACGTGGTCCTCGCCCTGGCCGCCTATAACGGCGGCGAGACCAACGTCTTCCACTGGCTCTCCCAAGCTCACGCTCGGCACAGGCGTCTGACCATCAGCGCCATTCCGATTCTCCAGACCCGAGCCTATGTGACCGAGGTGCTGAGCAAGCAGCGCGCCTACCGCTCAAACTACGCCCGCCAGCTCGGGCTCACTCAAGCCGGCTGAGCTCTTCACTCCAGCCGCTGAGCTCTCGGCTGATCAGGCCGTCCACCGCAATCGTGTAATCGAGCCGATCGCCGGCCGACCGAGGTCGGCACGTGTCTGGTCCGATGCGCAACCCACGACGGGAATGCTGGCCGGTGATCCCGAGGCCACCCGCCGGACGGGTCGCACACGCCTGCGGGATCAAGCGACCATCGGGTCGCCGGAACAGGAGGCCGAGACCGCGCCTGGCCTGAACCCGGTACCCGCCCTCATGCACCAGCCTGTGGTGATGGGAGCAGAGCTGAACCAGATTGCCGATCTCAGTCGCTCCGCCGTGCGCCCAATGCTGAATGTGATGCGCATGCAGGTGCTTAGTGTGAGCGCAGCCCGGAAAGCGGCAGCCACGATCACGGCTGCGCAGCGCCCGGCGCAGGGCTGGGGGTATGGATCGGCTGCGCCGGCCGATGGAGAGGGGCATGCCGCCACGTTCGAGTATGGCCACAACCGCCGCATCGCAGCCGAGCCGTCGGACGGTCTCCGGGGACAGGACCGGACCGTCGGGCACCTCGGACCGGCGCTTGATCTCGTCGCCCGCCAGCGTCTCGGCATCGACGTGCACCACCACCTCGGTCCGCGGCTCGCCCCCCGTCGCCACGCCCACCAGCGCCTGAGCCCGCACCGCGCGGAAGCCGAGCTCCCGCACCTCCTGCGGCACCGACTCGGCGGCCTGATCGAGCGCGGCCATCAGGGCCGCACCGTCCTCGGGGGCCAGGCGCCCCTGAACCACGAGCATTCCGTCCTCGTCCCAGTACGTACTCAGCTGCTGGCGTTCCTGCATGGCCACGGCGTGGGACGTCGTCGCCTGGAGCACCTGTCTGTACTGGCGACAGAGCTTCTCCAACTGCGCGCCGCTGGCATGCCTGGCCAGTTCCAGCAGCTCGGCTTCGGTTTTCTGGCTCGCCACCCGCGTCAGCGCCCGCACCTTGCTGTACGAGAGCTCACCCACGGCAAAGGCCTGCTGCACTAGCGGCAGGGCCTGCAGGGCGCGCGCGACCCGGACATGCTCACGACCGGCGGTCAGGCCCACTCCACAACGCCAGGACAGCCAGTGAGCGCACGAGGTGACACCCCATTCGGCCCAGCCCTCGCGCGCGTCGAACTCGCCGACCAGCAACAACCAGCGGCAGGTGGCCGCGGCCAGATGGGCGGCCAGAGCACAGATCTCGCCTTCCAGCGACTCGAGCGAGCGGGCCGGATCGGGCAGACGGTCGACGTCGACTGCGCCGAGCTCCGATTGCGGAAACGGCGCGTCTGGGGGCGAGCAGGGCGGGGCTGGTGGCGAGGCGGGCGGGGCTGGGGGCGAGGCGGACATCGAACACATGTTCGTATTGTGTGCTCGGACGCGGACGGAACATCAAATCTGTTTCACCGCTGAGATTCCGCGGAAGCCTCCTACACTCGTCAGACATTGCGAACTGCGGTGAGAGGCAATACGCGACGGACCGCTGTGCGGCGCTGCGGCGGCAGATATGTGGGCTGTTCCATCGCTCTGGGGCTCACTGTGACGACGGCGTGGCTCGGTTGCTTCGGCGCCGCGGTGGCCGGGACGCCGGGATCGCCGGCCCGGACATCAGCGTCGGGCTTTGGTTCGGCGTGGACCACCTACCACGCTGACGCCGAGGCGACCGGCGGTGCGGAGGTGCAGAGCAGGCTGCGTCCAACGCGGCGGGCCTGGACCTCTCCCACGCTCGACGGCGAGCTGTATGGCGAGCCGCTCGTCGCGGACGGCCGCGTGGTGGCGGCCACCGAGAACGACACCGTCTACGCGATGGCCGCTCGGACCGGACGCGTCCTATGGTCACGCCACCTGGGTAAGCCCGTGCCCTCCGGCGACCTCCCGTGTGGCGACATCTCGCCCGAGGTGGGCATCACGGGCACCCCGGTGATCGACCCGAGTCGCCAGGAGATCTTCGTCGACGCGGACACCCTGATACGCGGGCCGGCCAGCTCTCACGGCGTCGAGGCATCCCACCGTCTGTTCGGGCTCAACCTGTTCACCGGCAAGGTGGAACTGGATCAGCCGGCGATGCCGAACGCCGGCGAGGACCAGCTCGCCCAGCTGCAGCGGCCGGGGCTGACGCTCGACCGTGGTCGCGTGGTCATCGCCTACGGCCAGAACACGGGCGATTGTCCCGGGCCCAACGGTCCCGCGCATGGCTTCGTGGTCTCGATTCCGGAGCAGGGCGGTCCGCTCCGCTACTTCCAGATCGGAAGCGGCCGGGATCGGGGGGCCGTGTGGATGGGCGGCAGCTCCCCGGTCGTCGACCCGCACGGAAACGTCTATGTGGCCAGCGCCGACGGCTACGACCTGGGGCGGAACCAGCGGTATGACCACAGCGATGCGGTGCTCGAGCTCTCGCCGATCATGCATCTGGAGTCGGAGTTCCATCCGCGGGATTGGCAGACGCTCAGCGCCGATGACCTTGATCTCGGGACGGGCGATCCGGCACTGGTCGATGGCTTCGCCCTCCAGGTCGGCAAGACGGACACCGCCTATCTGCTGCGTCAGGGACATCTCGGCGGTACGGAGGGCGAGATCGCATCGCTGCGCGTGTGCAGCGGAAACCCCGACGGCGGGCACGCGGTGAGGGGCTCGGTCGTGTACATACCCTGCCCCAATGGTGTGACGGCGATAAGGGTGTCGACGACGGCTCCGCATCTCAAGCAACTATGGACGGCCCGCGACGGGGCCGCCGGCGCGCCGATCATCGCGGACGGACTGATCTGGACGGTTGGCGGCGGTAACGCGGTACACGGACTCAACCCGGCCACCGGCCGAGAGGTCGCCTCGGTCCCCTTCAGCGCGACGGCGAACCACTTTCCGACGCCCACGGTGGCCGACGGCCTGCTGCTGGTGGCGGGGGTCAACCAGGTGTACGCCTTCAGCGGCCCGGCGGGGCGCCCACCCGCCCCACCGGCGCGATGAGGGCATAGCTGCTGCGACGGGGTGGCCAAGCGGGGCCACCCCCGGAGGACAATGCGGTCAGAAGCTGACCGCCCCGACGCTAGGATCAAACGACCGTGCCCGGATTCGAGTTGGACGCCACCTTCAGCCCCACGGCCGATCAGCCGCGGGCGATCGCCGGGCTGGCGGAGGGGATCGAGAACGGCGAGCGGATGATGACGCTGCTCGGCGCCACCGGCACGGGTAAGACGATGACGATGGCGGCCACGATCGCCGAGGTCAATCGCCCGTCATTGGTCATCGCCCACAACAAGACACTGGCCGCCCAACTCTGCAATGAGTTCCGCACGTTCTTTCCGCGCAACTCGGTCGAGTACTTCGTCTCCTACTACGACTATTACCAGCCCGAGGCCTATGTTCCGAGCAAGGACCTCTACATCGAGAAGGATTCGGCGATCAACCAGGAGATCGACCGGCTCCGGCATGCCGCCACCGCGGCGCTGTTCGCCCGCCGCGACGTACTGATCGTCGCGTCGGTGAGCAGCATCTACGGACTGGGCTCGCCGGAGGTCTACGACGAGAATCTCCAGACGCTGACCCGTGGGGCGATGATCGACCGAGATGGCTTGCTGCGCAAGCTCGTGAGCATCCAGTACAGCCGCAACGACACGGCGCTGGCGCGCGGCACCTTCCGGGTGCGCGGAGAGACCCTGGAGATCTGGCCGGCTTATGCCGAGACCGCCTATCGGATCAGCCTGTTCGGCGACGAGGTCGAGCATCTCCAGCACTTCGATCCGGTCACCGGAGAACTCATCGAGGATGACCTCGAGCACGTGGCGATCTGGCCGGCGTCCCATTACAACGTGCGTGAGGGGCAGATCGACGACGCGGTCGCCCAGATCGGCCAGGAGCTGAACGAGCGTTGCGCCGAGCTCGAGGCGGAGGGCAAGCTGCTCGAGTCCCACCGGCTGCGTCAGCGCACCCAGTACGACATGGAGATGCTGCGCGAGATGGGCTTCTGCAGCGGGATCGAGAACTACAGCCGCATCCTCGATGGCCGCCAGCCGGGGGAGCGGCCGTATTGCCTGCTGGACTACTTCCCCGACGACTTCGTCTGTTTCATCGACGAGTCACACCAGACCGTGCCCCAGATCGGAGGCATGTACGAGGGTGACCGCTCGCGGAAGAAGACACTCGTCGACTATGGCTTCCGGCTCCCTTCGGCCATGGACAATCGCCCGCAGACCTTTCAGGAATTCCTCAGCATCACCCCGCAGATGGTGTTCGTCTCAGCCACGCCAGGGGAATACGAGCGCACTCACTCGACCCGGGTGGTCGAGCAGATCGTGCGGCCGACGGGCATCGTCGATCCGGACATCGAGGTACGCGAGACCAAGAACCAGATCGATGACCTGATGAACGAGATCCGTACGAGGGTTGAGCGCGACGAGCGGACGCTCGTGACGACGCTGACCAAGAAGATGTCCGAGGACCTGACCGACTACCTGCTGGAGATGGGCTTCAAAGTGCGCTACCTGCACTCGGAGGTCGACACCCTGGAGCGCATCCAGATCATCCGCGAGCTCCGGCTCGGAGAGTTCGACGTGCTGGTCGGGGTCAACCTGCTGCGCGAGGGTCTCGACCTGCCCGAGGTCAGTCTGGTGGCCATCCTCGACGCCGACAAGGAGGGCTTCCTGCGCGGCGCCACCTCGCTGATCCAGACGATCGGACGGGCCGCCCGCAACGTCGAGGGGCGGGTGCTCATGTACGCCGATAAGGAGAGCGCCGCGATGCGGTCAGCCATCGAGGAAACCGATCGCCGGCGCGAGATCCAGGTGGCCTACAACCTTGAGCACGGCATCACCCCGGAGACGATCACCAAGGGCATCTCGGACATCGCCGAGTTCCTGCAGTCCGAGACGAAGGTGCCGAAATCCCGTCGCCGCCGCCAGCGCGAGGCGGCTGGGACGATGCCCCCCGCCGAGATTGAGCGCAGGATCGTGGAGCTCGAGGAGGAGATGCTGGCCGCCGCCGAGGACCTTCGCTTCGAATACGCCGCCCGTCTGCGCGATGAGATCCGCGACCTCAAACGCGAGTTGGATGTTGCGGTCGCGGCCGGTCGGGTGCGCTAACCGCGGCGCGTCGCCCGAACGTCTGTTCGCCCGCATATCATGTACGTCGTGGATCAGCTGATCGTCTCCGGTGCGCGCGAGCACAACCTCAAGGACATCACCGTCGCGATCCCCCGGAACTCGCTGACGGTCATCACGGGCCTGTCCGGATCGGGCAAGTCCTCGCTGGCCTTCGATACGATCTACGCCGAGGGCCAGCGCCGCTATGTCGAGTCCCTGTCGGCCTATGCGCGCCAGTTCCTGGGGCAGATGGACAAGCCCGACGTCGATTCGATCGAGGGGCTCTCACCCGCGATCTCGATCGACCAGAAGACCACATCGCGCAATCCGCGTTCGACGGTCGGAACGGTCACGGAGATCTACGACTACCTGCGGTTGCTCTGGGCGCGGATCGGTAAGCCGCACTGTCATATCTGTGGGCGTCCGATCACCGGGCAGTCGGCCGAGCAGATCATCGACCAGGTGATGGAGCTGCCGGAGACGACCCGCTTCATGGTCATGGCGCCGATCGTCCGCGGCCGCAAGGGCGAGTACGGCAAGCAGCTCGAGGAGTTGCGGGGCGAGGGCTTCACACGCGCGAAGATCGATGGCGAGCTGCGCCGGCTGGACGAGGAGATCGTGCTGGACAAGAAGTTCAAGCACGACATCTCGATCGTGGTCGACCGGCTGGTCATGAAGGAGGATCTGCGCAAGCGCCTGGCCGATTCGGTCGAGACGGCGGTGACGCTGGCGGGTGGCCTGGTGGAGATCGAGCTGGTCGATGGCGGCGAGGTGCAGCTCTACAGCGAGAAATTCGCCTGCCCCGTGCATGGGCCGAGCCTGGTCGAGCTGGAGCCGCGGATCTTCAGCTTCAACTCGCCGCACGGCGCCTGTCCGCGTTGCACCGGGTTGGGCTCACAGATGGAGATCGATCCGGATATGGTCGTACCCGATCCCGGGCGCTCCATCGGAGAAGGGGCGATCGCCCCCTGGGCGGCCAGCGCGTCCGACTACTACGAGCAGCTGATCCAGGCGATCTCCGAACGCTACGGCGTCGACACCGACGTGCCGTGGAGCGACCTGCCCCAGAGCCAGCGCGACTTCTTCATGTACGGCACCAACGGCGATCGCTTCCAGGTGGCGTACCGCAATCGCTTTGGGCGGCGTCGCAACTACACGACGGCCTTCGAGGGCATTGTCCGGGGGCTCGAGCGCCGCTACCGGGAGACCGAGTCTGAGTTCGTCAAGGAGAAGATCGAGGAGTACATGACTCTGCGGCCCTGCCCCGAGTGCCAAGGGGCGCGCCTGCGGCCCGAGTCGCGCGCGGTGCTGGTCAGCGGACTCCCGATCAACGAGTTCACGGCGTTGTCCGCGCGCCGCGCGCTGGCCTGGGTACAGGAGCTTGAGCTCTCCGAGCATGATCGGCGCATCGCTACGCTGATCCTGCGCGAGATCGAGGAGCGGCTGAGCTTCCTGGAGAATGTCGGGGTTGGCTATCTGAGCATGGAGCGCGCGGCCGCGACGCTTTCCGGGGGGGAGGCGCAGCGCATCAGGCTGGCCACGCAGATCGGCTCTTCGCTGGTCGGCGTGCTCTACATCCTGGATGAGCCGTCGATCGGCCTGCACCAGCGCGACAACCACAAACTGATCGCGACGCTCGAGCGGTTGCGTGACCTCGGTAACACCGTGCTCGTGGTCGAGCACGATGAGGACACCATGCGCGCGGCCGACCACGTGCTCGACATCGGCCCGGCGGCCGGGGAGTACGGAGGCCACGTGGTCGCGCAGGGGACCGCGGAGGAGGTCTCGCGGGTCCCCGACTCTCTGACCGGGCAATTCCTGGCCGGCACCCGCCGGATCGAGGTGCCGAAGAAGCGCCGCAAGCCCAGCGGGTACATCGAGATCAAGGGCGCGGCCGAGAACAATCTCAAGGGCATCGACGTGAAGGTGCCGTTGGGCGTGATGTGCAGCGTCACCGGCGTTTCCGGCTCGGGCAAGTCGACGCTGGTCAACGAGGTGCTCTACAAGGCGGTCGCCAACCGGCTGAGCGCGACGCGGACGCGTGCGGGGGCGCACAAGTCGATCAGTGGCCTCGAGCAGCTCGACAAGATCATCTCGGTGGACCAGTCGCCGATCGGGCGGACGCCGCGGTCCAATCCGGCCACCTACATTGGGCTGTTCGACCAGATCCGCGACCTGTTTGCCCGGACGCAGGAGTCCAGGGCTCGCGGGTACAAGGCGGGCCGCTTCTCGTTCAACGTCAAGGGTGGGCGCTGCGAGGTCTGCAAGGGCGACGGCCAGATCAAGATCGAGATGCACTTCCTGCCCGACGTGTACGTGCCCTGCGAGCAGTGTCACGGCAAGCGCTACAACCGTGAAACGCTCGAGGTCCGCTTCAAGGGCAAGACCATCGCCGACGTGCTGGAGATGCCGATCGCGGAAGCGCTCGAGTTCTTCGAGCACATACCCAAGATCAGGCGCCGCGTCCAGACTCTCAACGACGTCGGTCTGGGTTACATGCGGTTGGGTCAGCCGGCCACGACGCTCTCTGGAGGCGAGGCGCAGCGCGTGAAGCTGGCGGCGGAACTGGCGAAGGTGGCCACCGGGCGCACGATCTACATCCTCGATGAGCCGACCACCGGGCTGCATTTCGCCGACATCCAGCGCCTGCTCGAGGTGCTCGAACGGCTGGTCGACGCCGGAAACTCGATCGTCGTGATCGAGCACAACCTCGATGTGATCAAGGTGTCAGACCATCTGATCGACCTCGGACCCGAGGGCGGCGATGAGGGCGGCAAGCTGATCGCCACCGGTACTCCGGAGCAGATCGCGGCGGTGGCGGCGTCGTATACGGGAGGCTTCCTCAAACCGTTGCTCGGCGAGAAGCGCCGACGCGCGAAGCGGGCTGAGCCGATACTCGTGTCGTGATGGCCGAAGGCAGGCTATGGGCGCAGCGGTGGCGGTGGTATCACCGCAATGCGTTTCCGTGGAACCGGGCACGTATCCACTATGAGCTGGCCCGGCGGCAGGCATTCGCTCGGGGACCGCTGCACGGAGAGGTGCTCGAGGCGCTGCTGGCCGGCCGGCTGGAGATCGGCCCCCACGCCCTGTTTGAGCCCGATGTGTGGATCACGATGCCGCCCCCGGCCCGCGTGCGCATCGGGGGCGGCACCTTTCTCAACATCGGCGTGATGGTCGCCGCGCTCGAGCTGGTCGACATCGGCGAGCACTGCATGTTCGCCAACGGCTGCGTGATCACCGACGCCGACCATCGTTTCGACGACCCGGTGCGTCCGGTCCCGTGGCAGGGCTTCACCAGCAAGGGGCCCACTCGGATCGGAAACAACGTCTGGTGCGGGGCTCACGTGGTGGTGAGCAGCGGAGTAACGATCGGCGAGCGTTGCGTGATCGGAGCTAACTCCGTGGTGACGACCGATATCCCGCCGTTCTCGGTGGCAGCCGGCGCCCCGGCTAGGGTGATCCGCACGATCAGCTACGACTGATCCGCACGATCAGCTACGACTGATCGTCAGCTGTTCTTGATGACGATGCCCTCGAGGATGTTGGCCACCCGCTCGGTGGCGTCGATCGCGCTCTCCAGCCGTTCGAACAGATCCTTCCAACGGATCACGACCATTGGGTCGATGCCACCGTCGAACAGGGAGGCGATCGCCTCGCGGGAGATTCGATCGCCCTCGTTCTCGAGGCGGTTGATCTCCACGGTCTGGGCGGAGATGTCGTTAAGCCCCGTAACTGCGGCATGGCTTCGGCGATCAGACGCGCCGCCCGCCCGAGAACCTCGGCCAAGCGGATGGCCTGGTCCATCGGCGCCTCGATCTTGTAGAGGCCCAGGTAATCCGCGACCTCCTCGATGTAATCGGCGATGTCGTCGAGGGCCGAGGCGAGCGCAAGGATGTCCTCGCGGTCGATCGGCGTAACGAAGGTGTGATTCAGCCGGTCGAGGATCTCATGGGTGATGCGGTCACCCTCGTGCTCGCAGTCACGGATGTCCTGCGCCAGGGCGCGGTGGTCCGGATAGTCGGACAGCAGCGCCTCGAGCAGCTCAGCGCAGCGCAGGACGTTTTGCCCGGCCTCCTCGAACAGCTCGAAGTAGGCCCGGTCTCGGGGTGCGAAAACCTGGGTGATCCGGGGCACCTTCGGCATCTTATGGGGTGGCCGGGCGTGCGGCGAGCCCCGGTATCAGTCCCGTAACTTCTCCCCGCTCAGTGCGGAAAGTTCGGCCTGAAACTCGGCCAGCTGCTCCGGATCGATCGAGTAACAGTGCTCGGGCGCGGGATACCGGCGCTCGCGGACATCGGCCGCGTAAGCGGCTATGCCCGCGTCCATCTCGAGCTGGAGATCCGCATAACGTCGGACGAACCGGGCACCGCGGCCCTCGCGAATTCCCAGCAGGTCATGGAACACAAGGACTTGACCGTCCGTGGCGGGACCCGCGCCGATGCCGATCACCGGCACGTCGATGAGCGGCATCAGCTGCACGGTGACCTCAGCGGGCACGGCCTCGAGCACGATCGAGAAACAGCCCGCCTGTTGCAGCGCCAGCGTCTCCCTGGCGATCCGCGCGGCGCTGGCGCCGCTGCGGCCCTGGGCCTTGTAGCCACCCAGCGCGGTGGAGGTTTGTGGCGTCAGTCCGACGTGGCCCATCACCGGGATGCCGGCCTGGACGATCGCTCGCGCCCGGGCGACCGAGGTCGCGTTGCCGCGCTCTAGCTTGACGGCGTCGGCGCCGCCCTCCTTGACGAACCGCATGGCGGTGCGCACGGCCTGCGCATCGGACTCCTCGTATGACCCGAACGGAAGGTCCGCCACCAGAAAGGGGCTGCGCAGACCGCGCCGCACGGCCCGCGTCAGCATGATCATCTCGTCGGCGCTGACCTCGACCGTGGAGGGATATCCGAGCACCGTCATCGCGCCCGAGTCGCCCACCAGCACGATGTCCACGCCGGCCGCCTCCGCGGCCCGGGCGCTCGGGAAGTCATACGCGGTGACCATTACGAGTGGCTCGCCCAGACGGCGGCGCTCGTCGATGGTGGCCAGCGTCACGGGCAGGCGGGAGGCATCCTCCAGCACGGCGATCTGTGAGGGATGGGAAGACATGTCAATCACTCCTCGTGCTGCTTCCCGCCGCCACCGGCGGTCGGGAGCTCGTTGGATCTGGTGAGAGGGTCTGGTTATCGATCAGGCGTACGGGGCCAACCCGGGCCGCGACCAGCGCGAGCGCCGGCCCACCTATGCGGTCAATCGGCTCCAGCGTGGCTGGGTTGACGATCTGGAAGTACTCGGTTTGCAGCGCCTGATCCTCGAGCATCGCTCGGGCGGTGGCGAGGATGGTCGGCACATCGCCCTCACCGTCAGCGACCATAGTCTGGGCAGCCGCCAGCGCACGATTGAGCGCCGCGGCACGACGGCGGCCGTCGGCGGAGAGGCGCTCATTGCGGCTGGACATGGCCAGGCCGTCGGGCTCGCGCACGGTTGGACACACCTCGATCTCGAGCGATAGGTTGAGGTCCCGCACGAGCTGCTTGATGATCAGCGTCTGCTGGGCATCCTTCTGGCCGAAATAGGCGACGTCGGGGGCGACGATCATGAACAGCTTGGTCACGACGGTGGCCACCCCGTCGAAGTGACCCCGACCCCGATGGGCGCCCTCGAGCACCTCGGCGATACCCCCGACGCTGACGGTGGTGGCGAATCCCTGCGGATAGATCTCCTGCGCCGACGGGGCGAACAGATAATCGACGCGCTGCTCTGCCGCGATCACGGCGTCGCGTGCCTCGTCGCGCGGGTAGGCAGCCAGGTCGGCCCTCTCGTTGAACTGGGCCGGGTTGACGAACAACGACACGACCACCTCGTCACACTCGCTGCGGGCGCGGCGCATGAGTGACAGGTGGCCGTCGTGAAACGCGCCCATGGTCGGCACGAGCCCGACCCGTCGCCCTTCCCGGCGTGGGTGGGCCAGGGCTGCCTTCAGCTCAGCGACCGTTCGCAGCGTTCTCATGGTGCGCTGAGCTCCTGCGTGGCCGCTGTCAGGGCATCGAACAGCGGCAGCAGCTCCGGGCTACGCTCACCGACCGCGTGGCGCTGGCCCGCGACTGTCGCCTGGTCGCCACGGGCCACCGGGCCGGTCAGCGCGCGCTCGGCTCCGAGCGTCACCCAGTTCTCGACGGTGGCCCGTACCAGGGGCGCCAGCATCTGCCGCGTCACTCCCGCGCTGCCGGCCAGGCGCTCCGCCGCGGCCTCCAGGGTGACCAAGAAGTTGGAGGCGATCGAGGCGGCGGCGTGGTAGGCCACCCGGTCCTCGGGCGCCACGCGGACCGCATCCATCTTGAGCTCCTGAGCAATCAATCTGGCCAGGTCCAATGCCCGGTCGGTGGTGGCGTCAATCACCGCGGTCGCGCCGCGAAAGTCCGCGCCCGTGTCGGACACGGTCATCAGCGGATGCAGAGAGAAGGCTTCGTGCGGGGCCAGCGGCTCGAGCCCGGTGGCGCCCGAGCAGTGGCCCAGGACCGGGCCCGGAGGGACCGCTGAGGCTGCGGTGGCGATCTCGCGGTCGGGGACGCAGAGCAGCACCACCCTACAGCCCGCCAGCACCGCCTCACAGCCCGCGGCGCCCGCGCCCCGCCCCAACGGGCCGATCAGCTCGAACTGCGAGCGGGTGCGCAACTGGCTGGCCAGGGCCGTCCCAAGACGACCTGCGCCGACTATCGCGAGTCGTGTCCGGCCACGAGTGGGGTTGGTGTGGGGCATCTCTCCAGGGTCCATCCCTTGGGGGCAAGGTGACGGCCTACCTAAATGTTACCCGCTGGCCAGCGCGGTTAGCATCGCCCGCATGAAGTCCTCGAGCGAGCGTCGTGAGCTCCTGAAGGCCGTCTATCAAGAGGCGCGCGGCTGCGTGGCCTGCCCGCTGGCCGAGACCCGCACCAACGTCGTCTTTGGGTCGGGTAACGCGGACGCCGAGCTGATGTTCGTGGGCGAGGCGCCCGGCGCCAACGAGGATCAGCAGGGCCTGCCGTTCGTGGGGCAGGCCGGCAAGTTACTCGAGAAGCTGCTGGCGGAGATCGGCCTGGAGCGCGGAGACGTCTTCATCGCCAACACCCTTCTCTGCCGGCCTCCGGGCAACCGCGACCCCTACCCGCACGAGCTCGACACCTGCCAGCACTATCTGTTTGCCAAGCTGGAACTGATCGAGCCGACGATGATCTGCACGCTCGGCAACTTCGCCACCAAGCTGTTGCGCGCGGAGCCCACCGGAATCTCCAAGATCCACGGGCAGCCCGAGGTGCGGACGATCGGGCCGCGGACGGTCAGGCTCTACCCGCTCTATCACCCGGCGGCGGCACTCTACACGCCGTCGACCCTGGAGATGCTGCGCGCCGACTTCCTGCGGATCCCCGAGATCCTGGCTCTCGGGCCTCCCGGACAGCCGGAGCCGCCAGCGGCTCAACCGGAGCCGGCGCCGCGGGAACCGCTGCTGGCCGCGGAGCCAACGGCTGTACAGCCTGCCAGCGAGGAGCAGCTCGGCCTATTCTGAGCCCGGTTCGGTCACTGGCGCGAGCACCGGCCGCCGCGCCAGGGCTGCCACATACGCCAGGGCGGCGCCGACCAGCTGAACCAGGAGCACCACGGTGGCGAAGGCCGCCGGACGCCTGGGCGCCTGAAGCAGCAGCAGGGGCTCGATCAGGGCGACCAGTCCGATCGCCGGCAGGAACCAGATACGCCGGAGCGCGAGCATGTACTGGACGGCCAGGTAGGTGGCGGCCAGTGCTGTGAAGGCGGCCCCGAGGGGCAGCAGCGAACTGGAGGCGATCGCCTTGTGCTTCCCGAACACCGCGGCGAGCAGTGGATGGGCGCCGAAGGCGAAGATCAGCATGCACGGAATGGCGCAGACGAGCACGATGCCCAGTGACTGCAGCAGCACCGGGCGGGTGTCAGAGCCCTGGGATCGTCGGCGCGAGGTCTCCGGCACCAGATAGAAGCTCGCGCCCATGGCGACCCAGATCAGCACCTTGCCGGCGACGGCGGCCACCGCGTAGGAACTGGCCACGCGATCCGAGAACCGGTGTTTGGCGGTGATCAGGTCGATGTTCTGAAGCAGTTGGATGATCGCGAGCGCGGTGATGGGGATGGCTGAAGCCCAGACGTGCCGAGCCAGGCCGGACACCCCGGTCGCGGCCGACGCGAGGCGCCACCGCGGGTAGCCCGGAAGCGCGAGCCGCTGATGGATGGCGAAGGCGCAATAGGCGCACATGGCCATGTAGGAGATCAGCGAGCCGAGGTACGCCCCCGCGATCCCCAGGCCGAGCTCTGCCAGGAGCGCGCCGAATATCAGCCGCGCCGCCTGCTCGCCGATGAGGCTGAGCCCCACGCTGCGATAGTCCCCGAGTCCCTGCAGGGCCCCGCGCAGCATGCACAGGCCGAGGTACAGACAACCGGCGGGAATCCCGGCCGCCGCGGCCCAGCTCTGGTGGGTGACGCCCACGGCATCTGCGATCGGTTGGCGGGCCAGTATCGAGGCGATCGTGGCCAGCAGGGTGAAGCCGGCCAGGCCTCGGGCCCAGCGCTCGAGCGTGGCCACCAGGTCCGCACCCGTGCCCAGGTGGCCCAGGACGCCCTCGCGAGCAGTGGCAACCTGGACAGCCTGTCCGACGACGGTGAGGATCACCAGGTAGCTGATCAGGGCGGCCAGCGCGCCGTAGTTGGTCAGCAGCCGGGCGAATACCACGGAGGAGATCAGCGCCAGGACGTTGTTGGCGATCATCGCTCCGGCGAGCCCCGCGGCTTTGCCGGTATCCGACCCGCGGAGCCGCTGGACCGCGGCCCGGTGAGAAGACCCACGCATAGTGCGAAGTATTCCTGAGCCCTCTCCTAGACTCGCGCTGATGACCGGCCAGCCCGTACTGCACCAGACTGCGTCCGCCAGCGAGACCGAGGGTCTCGCCGCGGAATTGGCGCGCGAGCTCGCGCCGGGTGACGTGGTCCTGCTCAGCGGCGAGCTGGGCACCGGCAAGACCACTTTCGTTCGCGGCGCGGCGCGGGCGCTCGGCGTCACGGACCCCGTAACGAGCCCGACGTTCACGATCGGACAGCGCTACCCGGCGGCGGCTCCAATCGCCTATGTCTCGCACGTCGACCTGTACCGGCTCGGGTCGCTGCGCGACGAGGACCCCGACCTGCTCGCCGACTACATCGGGGCTGACACCATCACCTTCGTCGAGTGGCCCACCGCTGGGCTGCAGGAGATAGCTCAGCTGGGGCGGATCGCGCGGCGCGTCAATCTGGCCCATGGCGGCGGTGATCGGCGCGTGATCGAGCTGGTCGCCTCGGTCGCCTCGGTCGCCTCGGTCGCCTCGGTCGCCGCGAGCGGCCGCTCGGGGGACCCGGCATGAGGGTTCTGGCCTTCGACACGGCGACGGCACGCACCGCGGTGGCGCTGCGGGACCTCGATATCGGCGCCAACGTCTGCCTGCGCGACGAGCTCGACCTCACCGGGGTGGATGATCCACCGCTCGGGGCTCGGCCCGCGCACGCGCAGCGGCTGCTCAGCCTGATCCAGGAGCTCCTGGTGCGCTCCGGCCAGGGCTGGGCCGGCGTCGACCGGATCGCGGTCGGAGTGGGGCCGGGGACGTTCACCGGCCTGCGCATCGGAATCGCCACCGCTCAGGCGCTGTCCGCCGCCAGTCGGCTGCCGCTGGTCGGCGTGTCGACGCTGCGAGCGCTGGCACTGGCCGCGCACGACCGCGAACCCGCCCTGGCGAAGCTTGCCGTGATCGACGCGCGGCGGGGAGAGGCGTTTGTCGCCGGATGGGGGGCGGGCGAGGATCCACTGAGCGACGCTCCGGAGCTGGCCCCGAGCGCGCTGACCCCGGAGCAGCTCCGCCGCGTGGCAGCGGCCAGCGGCGCCGGCACGCGCGCGGTGGGGGATGGGGCGGTGAAGTTCCGCGACCTCCTGGAAGCAGCTGGCGTGCAGGTGCCCGACGAGGCCTCGCCGCTGCATCGGGTATCGGCTCGCGAGCACTGCCGCCTGGCTGTGCGGCAGGTGCCCTCCCCCGACGGCCTTGTGGAGCCGGACTACCAACGGCTTTCCGACGCGGAGATCGCTCGGGCATGAGGAGAGCGCAGCCCACAATCAGTGACGAGCTCGTCGTCCGGACGCTCAGCTTCAGTGATCTGCCCCAGGTGATCGCGATTGAGCGCCGGGCCTTTTCGAGCCCGTGGTCACTGGCCATGTTCGTGCTCGAGCTCTCCAAGCCATCGGGTATCTGCCTGGTGGCCGTCCAGCGTGGCCAGATCGTCGGCTACGTGATCTGCGGCCGCTATGACGAGGCCTTCCACGTGATGGACATAGCGGTCGATCCAGATGGCCGCCGAGCGGGTGTGGCCAGCGCGCTGCTGGACGCCGTCATCGCTCGCGCCGGAGAGGACGCCAATTACACGCTGGAGGTGCGGGTCTCCAACGCCGGCGCAATCGCTCTCTACGAACGCTACGGCTTTCGCGGCGTCGGCACCCGGCCCCGGTATTACGCGGACAACGGTGAGGACGCGATCATCATGTGGCGCGCCGTCGGAACTCCCTGGGAGACGCCGTGAGCAGCGATCGTGACCTGATCCTGGCGATCGAGACGAGCTGCGATGACACCTGCGCGGCCCTCGTCACAGCCGACGGCGAGATCCGGTCCAACATCATCTCGTCACAGGGAGTACACGACCGCTTCGGCGGGGTCGTTCCGGAGATCGCGTCCCGCCAGCATCTGACGCTGCTGCCCGCGGTGGTCGATGAGGCTCTGCACAACGCCGGTGCGACGCTTGATGATGTGACGCTCGTCGCCGCCACACGAGGCCCCGGCCTGGTGGCGGCGTTGCTGGTCGGCTTCAGCGCAGCCAAGGCGCTGGCTGCCGCCCGCGAGCTGCCGTTTGCGCCGGTGGACCATCTCCACGGTCACCTGGCGGCGAGCTTCCTGAAACCCACGGAGTTCGAGCCGCCGTTTCTCGCGCTGATTGCCAGCGGCGGTCACACGCTGTTGGCGGATGTACACGACCATGGGCCTGATCTGCGCGTGCTGGGCCAGACGCTCGACGACGCGGCGGGTGAGGCCTTCGACAAGGGGGCGCGGCTGCTGGGTCTCGGCTACCCGGGGGGCGCCGCGCTTGAGCGCCTGGCCGCCGACGGTGACCCAGGAGCCTTTGCCTTTCCCGCCGCCGAGCGGATGCCGGGCCTCGACTTCTCGTTCGCGGGCCTGAAGACCGCACTGCTGTACCGCGTGCGCGACCTGGGCGAGCAGGAGGCGGAGCGTCGTCGCGCCGACCTGGCCGCGTCCTATCAGCGGGCGATCGTCGAAGGTCTGCTCATCCGTGTCAGACGGGCGCTCAAGCAGACGGGGGCCGGCCGGCTGGCGGTGGGTGGCGGGGTAGCCGCCAACGGACCGCTGCGCGACGCGCTCGGCGGCCTCGGGGTGGAGCTCGATATCCCGCCGCGAGCCCTCTGCACCGACAACGCTGCGATGATCGCCGGCGCCGCGCGCCACACACCCGTGCTGCCCTTTCCGGAGTACCTCGAGCTCGATGTGTACGCCACCGGGGAGCCGAGACGGTGAAGCGCGTTGTCCTCTACGGCCGTCCGGGCTGCCACCTGTGCGAGACCGCGCTGGACATCATCCAGCGGGTCAGAGTCCGTGTGCCGTTCCATCTGGAGGAGCGCGACATCGAATCCGACGACGCGTTGTTCACCCGCTACCTCGAACGGATTCCGGTGGTCGAGATCGACCGCGAGGAGGCCTTCGAACTGTTCGTCGACGAACAGCAGTTTGAGCTTCGCTTGAGTAGAGTGGAAAGCTCATGACCACCGATGGATCGGAACTTCTGCGGGGTGGGGAAAAGCTCGGGCTCGGCGTCGCGGCGCGGCTCTCGCGCTACCTGATGGTGCTCACCCAGGCCCGCAAGATGGGCAAGGAAACGATCAGCTCGCAGGAGCTGGCCGACTATACGCACGTCAACTCGACGCAGATTCGGCGCGATCTATCCGGCTTCGGTAAGTTCGGCAAGCGCGGAGTCGGCTACAACGTCGATGCGCTGATCGGTGAGATCAGGGGCATCCTGCGCACCTCGGGTCAGCACAACATCGCGCTGTTCGGAGCGGGGAACCTGGGGACGGCCATCGCCGGCTCGGACATCTTCGCCGACCACGGCTTCAGCGTGGTGGCATTGTTTGACACGGATCCGGGCAAGGTGAACACCCGTGTCGGCAGCCTGACCGTGCGGTCCTATGACGAGATGCGCGACGTGGTGCGGGACGAGGACGTCGTCGTCGCGGTGCTCGCCGTGCCCTCAGGCGTCGCTCAGGGGGTGGCCGACGACCTGGTCGACGTGGGGGTGAGGGTCATCTTCAACTACTCTGAGGCTCTGCTGCACACCCCGCCGCAGGTTACGGTGCACGCATCCAGCCCGGCAGTTGACCTGCTGTACGCGCTCTACTTTTATCTGGCTTGAGCGAAATAGACCTGGACAATGGTTTCGCCCGCTTCGAGCAGGCGACGGATTTCAGCGTCGGCCTCGAGGAGGAGTACGCGATCCTGGACGCCTCGCACCTGGGGCTCGCCCAGCGCTTCGAGGAGTTGCGCGACGCCGCCCAGACGGACGAGGTCCTGGCCACCGCGATCGCCGGCGAACTCATCTCCTCGGAGATCGAGATCCGCTCCGGCCGGGGTGAGAGCCATGCCGCGGCGCTCGCCCTTCAGCAGGACGTGCGCCGCCGACTCTTCGCCCTGGCCGCCGCTCACAACGTGATGCTGGGCGCCACCGGAACTCATCCGTGGGCGGACTATCGCGAGCAGCGGATCATCGACACCGACCACTACCACCGGGTCGAGGATGGACTCAAGTACGTGGCCTGGCGCAACAACACGTTCTCCACGCATGTGCACGTCGGCATCCGCGGGGCAGATCGGGCCGTCCAGGTGTGCGACCGACTACGCCCGGTGCTGCCGCTGCTGCTGGCCATCTCCGCGAACTCGCCGTTTCTGGAGGGCCGGGAAGCGGGCCTGCACAGCGTCCGCTCGCAGATCTTCACCAAGAGCTTTCCGCGCTGTGGCGTGCCGGACGCCTTTGCCAGCTGGGACAGCTTCGCGCAGTACATCGACTTCCTCGTCCGCACGCGGTCGATCGTTGAGTACACCCAGGTGTGGTGGTCGATCCGCCCGCACCTGTCGTTTGGCACGGTCGAGGTGCGCATCTGCGACGCGCAGACGACGGCGATGGAGTCGGCGGCGCTGTCGGCGCTGATCGTCGCCTGCGTCGCGCAGGCCGCGCGGGACATCGACGAGGGACGCCCGCATACCGACCTCGCCGGCCGGTGGATAGAGGAGAACATGTGGCGCGCGATCCGCTATGGCCTCGACGGCGAACTGCTCGACCTCGAGAGCGGGCAGGCCTATCCCGCCCGCGCCGCGATTGACCGGCTGCTCGACTGGACGGCGCCCCTGCGCAGCGAGCTGGGGCTCAACATCGACTTCCCGTCGGCCAACGGCGCCGAGCGCCAGCGGGCCCTGTTGGCGCAGGGCATGACCCTGCCCGAGGTCTACGCCGCGACCGTCGAGGCGACGAGGGCGACCTATGCTGGCAATGCTCAAAGTACCGTGGAGGTGAACTGATGGCAGGCGATAGCCCCGATTCCGGCCAACTCTCTGAGGAGCAGCTGCGAACCGCCTATGAGCAGGAGATCAAGCGTGTCCGCGTGGAGCACGTGCTGCTGGAGAACGTGGTGACGATGATCAACCTCGGGATGCGCCGTACCGGGCTGATGCCGGGGACCGAGGACGAACGGGACCCCACACAGGTGCAGCTGGCGATCGAGTCCGTGCGGGCGCTGATGCCCCAGATCGAGCAGATCGCCCCGGAGCAGGTCACCCCCATCCGCGACGCCCTGTCCCAGCTGCAGCTGGCCTTTGTCCAGGCCCAGAGCGGCACCCCGGCGGGGGCGGCACCGAGCGCGGGCGAGACGGTGAAGCCCGCCCCCGCTGGGGCGGGCGAGACAGCTGCCTCCGGGCCGCCGGCGACGGAGCCGGAGCCCGGGCAGTCCGGGGAGGCGGGCCCCGCCCAACGCAGCGGCCGCCTCTGGGTGCCGGGCCAGTGATCGTCGGTACAGTGCAGGCATGTTCATCCTGATCGTGGGATGCGGCCGCGTGGGCTCGGCGGTCGCCAAGCGTGCGCTCGACGCCGGCCATGACGTTTCGGTCATGGACATCGATCCCCTTTCCCATGAGCGCCTGGACCGCGATCAGACCTCCACTTGGGAGGATGCCGGCGGCCGCTTCACGGTTGGCACCGCGCTCGAGGTCGACGGTCTGATCGAGGCCGGGATCGAGGAGGCCGACATCTTCATGGCGGCCACCAGTGGCGACAACACCAACCTGGTGATCTCCCAGATCGCCCAGCGCCGCTTCAACGTTCCCCGCGTCGTCGTGCGGGTGGCCGATCCGGCGCGAGCGGCGTGGTACGCGGAGCAGGGGCTTCAGACGATCTGTCCGACGCAGGTGGCGATCGACCAGGCCACGCAGGTCCTGCTCACCCGCTAGGCGTCATGGGGACCTGAACCGATATGTACGTGATAATCGCCGGAGCCGGCAAGGTGGGTTGGAACCTCGCCCGGGAGCTGATCGCCAAGGACCGCGAGGTGACTCTGATCGAGTCCAGTCACGACCGCTTCCGTGTGGTCGAGCAGGAGCTGGAGCATGCCGTTCAGTACGGCGACGCGAGCGAGCTCTGGGTGCTCGAACGCGCGGGCATCCAACGCGCGGACCTCGTCATCGCGGTCACGGGCGATGATGAGGACAACATCCTGATCAGCCAGGTCGCCAAGGAGAAGTACGGCGTGCAGCGCATCGTCGCTCGCGTCAATAATCCGCGCAATTTGCCGCATTTCAAGATGCTCGGAATTCAACCGGCAGTCTCGGCGACGGATCTCATCCTGCGTCTGATCGAGCACGAGGTTCCGGAATACGGCCTCGTCCAGCTGCTCGCCCTGGAGGAGGAGCACCTGGAGATCATCGAGCTCGAGGTGGTCGAGGGCTCACCGGCCGTTGGCCGCCAGGTCCAGGAGATCTCTCTGCCCGAGGGTTCGCTGATCATCTCGGTGCTGCGGGCCGGGCGCGGCTTCGTGCCCAAGGCCGACTCGGTCATCGCCGGGGGCGACCAGGTGCTGCTGATCCTCGATCCTGGGCTGGAGAGCCAGATCACGGGGCTGTTCGCACCCGCCGGCGCCGGCGCCTCAGCCTGAGGTCGGCCAGTCGCGGCTTGCGAATGATCCGATAGCGGCCTGGCTGCGTATGAGCTGAACCCCCATGTTCAGCCAAGCTCGAAACCTCAAGCAGCTCGCCGACGAGGATCTCATGCGGCTCGTGCGCGACGGCGAGGCGCGGGCCTTTGAGGTGCTGTTCGACCGCCACAGCGGCCCGGCCTTCTCACTCGCCTACCGCATGTGCGGCTCTCGCGCGCGCGCCGAGGACGTCGTCCAGGAAGCGTTCCTCTCGCTCTGGAGGGCCGGCGCCCGGTACGACCAGTCGCGGGGCAGCGTGCGAGCCTGGATCTTGAGCGTCGTCCACAACCGGGGCATCGACGCCTTCCGGCGCGAATCTCTGCGGACGGCCCAGCCGCTCGAGGAGGGTAGCGCCGTGGAGCGACTGGCCGGCGCCGAGCTGACCGAGGTCACCGTGGAGCGGCGCGCGGATGCTGACCGGGTCCGGCTGGCCTTGCACGACCTGCCCGAGGAGCAGCGTCAGGTGATCGAGCTGTCCTATTACGGCGGCTTCACGCATCATCAGATTTCGGAGATGCTCGCGCTGCCCGCCGGTACCGTGAAGGGGCGCATGCGCCTGGGTCTGAGCAAGCTGCGGGTATCCCTGGGTGAGGCTGGCGTCCTACCATGAGCGATCGAGAGCCGATGTCCAGTACGCACGATTGTGGGGGCGACGCCGCAGCCTATGTGCTGGGTGCTCTGGAGCCCAGAGAGTTAGAGGCATTCCGGACGCACCTGCTGCAGTGCGCCCTGTGCCGCGATGACGTGCAGATGCTGGGTGGCGTCGTGCAGATGCTGCCCCTGGCGACGCCGCAATACGAGGCTCCGCGCGGGCTGCGAGGGCGAGTCATGCGCGAGGTGCGCTCGGAGAACTCCTCGAAGCGCCGTTCCTTGAGCAGCGTCCTCGGGGTAGCGCGTGCCCGTGTAGTTGCCGGCGGCGTCGCGGTCGTGGCCGCGGTGGGGGTACTCACCGGCATCGAGCTCACCGCGGGCGCCGCCGGACTGGTGGTCACGGCCCGGCTGTCCCCCGGCGTGTCCGGGAGCGCTCAGTTGCGGGTCGACCAGGGTCGCGCGGAGCTCGTCGTGCGCCATCTGACACCACCCGGCCGAGGTCACGTCTACGAGGTGTGGTTGCAGTCTGGGTCGGCCGCGCCCGTCCCGGCCAGCGTGCTGTTCGGAGTGGACAGCTCAGGCAACGCGGATGTGGGGATTCCCCGAGGGCTGCGCCGTGTCAGTGCGGTGATGGTCACCCCTGAGCCCTATGGCGGATCTCCCAAGCCGACGCACGTGCCGGTGATCGTCGCGCGACTGGCCTGAACCCGCGGAGCTACGGGACGAGCAGACGTTCGATCGTCGCTCGCCGGTAGGCGAAGATGCGTTCAACGTCACGGCGCACAAACAACTGGTGGGCGATCGAGCCGAGGCGACCGAGCGGAAGCTCGTAGTGAACCTCGTCACGGATCACGGTGTGATCTCCGGCGGCTTCGAACTCGTGGCGATGGTGCCAGAGCCTGTAGGGACCGATCAGCTGACGGTCGACGAACAGCCGGTCACGCTGGAATTTCTCGATCTGGGACACCCAGATCAGGGGAATCCCATGCAATCTCAGGCGATATGGGATGACTGTCCCGGCCCTCACCGTGTCCGGCTCCTGGCCGAGAACCGAGAACCGCAGCCACGGCGGGGTGATCTGCTCGAGATTCGCGGCACGCGAGAAGAACTCGAACGTCTCGGAGAGCGGCCGGGCGACCGGCTGCTCGGAGGTGAAGAGCTCGACGCTCATCCTCTGGCCAGCACGTCGCGGAGGGCGGGCTCGAGTTCGCGCTGATGGAACGTGTATCCGAGCTCCTCGAGCCGCCGGGGCACAGCTCGCTGCCCGGTGGTGACGATCTCCGACATCTCGCCATAGAGCAGTTTCAGCGCGAAGGCCGGAACGGGCAGAACAGCGGGCCGGTGGAGCGCCCGGCCGAGCGCCTTGGCGAGCTCGGCATTTTCCACCGGGCGCGGGGCGGTCACGTTCACGGGGCCCTGAGCTTCGTGGTCATCGAGGCAGTGCAACAGGGCGCCCACGACGTCGTCGATGTGGACCCACGGAACGTACTGATGGCCGCCGGCCACGGGGCCGCCGATGCCTGCGCGGAAGAACGGGAGCATCTGGGCCAGCGCGCCGCCGGTGGGCGACAGGACCACCCCGGTGCGGGTTACCGCCACCCGGCACATGTTCTGGGCGCCCAGCGCCTCCTGCTCCCAGGCGCTGACGACACCGGCCAGGAAGTCATCGCCCGCCCGGCCGCCGCTCGTCCAAAGGCTCATCCTGGCAGGGGCCGTAATATCCGGTGGCCGACTGGGAAACGAGCGCCCGTGGCCGCTGGTCCTCCGGGAGAAGTCTGATCGCCGCGACCACCATCCGGGTGGACAGCACGCGCGAATCGCGAATGCGCTGCTTGGCGGCGGGGGTCCAGCGTTGGGACACCGGCTCGCCGAGCAGATGGATGATTCCGTCGGCGTCGGCCAGCGCCTGCGTGGGCGGAGGCGTGGTCAGGGGGTCCGGCCAGGCGTGCCACTCGACCGCGTCCGGAAGCTTCTCCGCGGACGCGGCCGGATTGCGGGAGAGCGCCACCGGTACGTCGCCCCGCTCCAGCAGGGCCCGGCAAGTGGCCTGGCCAATGGTTCCGGTGGCTCCTGTGACAACGATTCGCTTCATGTACAGGTAAGGTTATACACGTTGTCCAGCTTTGTCCTCAGCATCGGCGATGTGGTGGCCCGGACGGGGGTCGCCGAGCCGACCCTGCGCATGTGGGAGCGCCGCCATGGCTTCCCGCAGCCCCAGCGCACCGACAGCGGGCACCGCCGCTACTCCGAGGACCAGGCTGACGTCGTGGAACGGGTGCGGGTTCTGCGCGAGTCCGGCCTGTCGCTCCCGGCGGCCATCGCGCGGGCCCAGGCCGCGCCGGAGCCGGACATGATCTCCCTGTTCTCAACCCTGCGCGATCTCGGGCCGGAGCTTCAGCCTCGGGCCCTGGGTAAGCCCGTGCTCATCGCGTTGAGTCACGCCATCGAGGACGAGGCGCTGGCCCGCGCCGATGCACGGGCCATGTTCGCCTGCTTCCAACGAGAGCGGTTCTACCGGAGCGCCCAGACGCGGTGGCGAGAACTGTCGGCCGCAGTCCGCGTGGCGGCGGTGTTTGCCGACTTCGAGCAGATCAGACTCCCCGAGGACCTACCGGCCGAGGTTCCCATCGGACGCCGCCAGAACCTGTCCCGGGAGTGGGCGATCATCCTCGATGGGGGGCGGTCATCGATCGGCATGGTGGCTCGTGAGCTGGCCTCATCCAATGCCGACGCGGCGACGCCGGACCGGTCGTTCGAGCTGCTGTGGACGGTTGAGCCGCAGGCCGTCCGCGCGCTTTCGCGGGTCTGTGCGGCACTGATCCGCGACCGCCTTCCGGACCTGGCGGCCAGGGCCGAGGAGGCGTTGGCGATCGAGTCGACCGCGGTCCCCGCCGAGTTGGTGCAACTGACCACCGCCGTCGTCAATCGCACGCTGTCGGAACTGTCCTGATCCGGGAGGCATGGACATGCGTAGTGATCTGACATGAAGATTGCAATCGTGGGATCTGGCATCTCGGGCCTGACGGTGGCCTACCTGCTGCACACCGACCACGAGGTGACCGTGTTCGAGGCCGCAGATCGCATCGGCGGCCACACGCACACGGTGCGGGTGGACTCCGCCCATGAGAGCCACGATCTGGACACCGGGTTCATGGTCTTCAACGACCGCAACTACCCGAACTTCGAGCGGCTGATCGAGCGCCTCGGCGTCGCCCACCAGCCGTCGGACATGAGCTTCAGCGTGAGCGACGGGCGGGGATTTGAGTATTCCAGCGGCTCGCTGAACGGAGTGTTCGCCAATCGTCGGCACGTGATGAGCCGGTCGTTCACGCGAATGCTGGCTGAGGTGCCGAGGTTCCAACGCGCTGCCTCCGAACTGCTGCGCGGCGGAGACGAGCGGATATCTCTGCGGGCCTGGTTGCGCGCCCAGCGGTTCTCCAGTGACTTCGTGGAACGTCTGCTCGTGCCCCAGGCCTCGGCGGTGTGGTCGGCCGATCCGCGCCAGATGTGGAGCTTTCCGGCGGTGTTCCTCGCGCGCTTCTTCGACAACCATGGGATGCTCAGCCTGCGTGGTAGACCCCAGTGGAAAACGATCAGCGGAGGCTCCGAGCGATATGTCGAGGCGCTCACCGCCGGCTTCGCGGAGCGAGTGCACCTGCGCTCGCCGGTGCACAGCATCAGTCGTGCGACCAGCGGCGTGCAGGTGCACGTGGAGGGGACCGAGCCAATGCGGTTCGACCATGCCGTTATCGCCACGCACTCGGACCAGGCGCTGGCCATGCTGTCCGACGCCTCCTGGCGCGAACGCGAGGTTCTCGACGCGATTCCCTATCAGGAGAATGAGGCCGTGCTGCACACCGATCAGGCCCTTCTGCCGACACGACGGCGCGCCTGGGCCAGTTGGAACTACCACCTGCAGGACGAGATGCGCGGGCGGGCGACGGTGACCTACCACCTCAATCGGCTCCAGCGGCTGAATAGCGCTCAGCAGTTCTGCGTCACCCTCAACCTGAGCGAGCGCATCGCCCCCGAGCGCGTCGTCAAGACGATCACCTACGCGCACCCGGTCTACACCCCGGAAGGGGTGGCGGCCCAGCGACGGGTGACCGAGATATCCGGCCCGGAAGGCCGGACACACTTCTGCGGGGCTTACTGGGGATGGGGGTTTCACGAGGACGGGGTCAACAGCGCGCTTCGCGTCGCTCAGAGCTTCGGAGCGCGGTTATGAGCGGCCCGAAGGGGAAGGGCTCACAAGCTCGCCCGGATCGAGCCAGCTGTCTGTATCTGGGCGAGCTGACCCACCATCGGTCCCACCCGGCCCGAACGTTCGATCATTCAGTGGCCATGGCCTACGTGGACCTCGATGAGCTCCCATCGCTGCTGAATGGGCGGCTGCTTCGGCACTCCCCGGGGCTCATGCGCTTCCGACGCTCGGACTACCACGGCGACCCGAACACCGAGCTGGCCGCCGACGTACGAGACACCGTGGAGCGTGAGCTCGGAAGACGTCCGCAGGGCCCGATCCGGCTGCTCACCACCCTGCGCTCGCTGGGACTCTGCTTCAACCCGGTGAGCTTCTACTATTGCTTCAACCCAACCGGAGATGAGCTCGAGGCCGTGCTGGCGGAGGTCACCAACACGCCGTGGGGCGAGCGGCAGGCGTACGTGATCGCCGGTGAGGCCGGGCGTTTCCCCAAGCTGATGCATGTCTCGCCCTTCATGCCCATGGACCAGACCTACGCCCTGCGGGCCGGTCTGCCCGCCGGGCGCGTCTCGGTCACGATCGAGAGCCACCGGGCCGGTGAGCGGGAGTTCGCCGCGACATTGCAGATGCGGCGGGTCGAGCTGACGTCGGCCGCGGTGCGCCGGGTGGCGGTTCGCTATCCGCTGCTCACCCTGCGTACCCTGGCGCTGATCTACGCCCATGCCCTGGCGCTCCGTGTCGCCGGGGTTCGGGCTCACCCGCATCCGCGGGGAGGTGCGGTGTGACGCCGGCGATCACGCCATGGTTGTTGAAGCTGGCCCTCTCGCGACTCGGAGCCGGGACGCTGATCATCATCGAGCCCGACGGAACGCGTCTCCGATATGGCTCAGGCGAGCCGGAGGCGGAGATGCGGCTGCTGTCGGATCGGGCCTGGTCGGCCTTTCTGCGCGGCAGTCTGGGGCTGTCCGATGCCTACGCTGACGGGCTCTGGGACTCGCCAGACCTGGTGGCCCTGGTGCGCCTGGCCGCCCGCGCCATGCCGGTCCTCGATCGGCTTCGGCTGGCAGCGGCTCCCGTCCTGCGCCCGGTCGAGCTGGCTCGGGCCGCCCGACGTCCCAATGGGCGGACCCAGCGGCGCCGCGACGTGGCAGCTCACTACGACCTGGGCAACGAGCTGTTCTCGCGGATGCTCGACGAGACGATGACGTACTCGTGCGCACTGTTCGCGGAGCCGGGAATGTCGCTCGAGGATGCGCAGCGCGCCAAGCTCGACCGCGTCTGTCAGGTGCTCGAGCTGGGGCCTCAAGACCGGGTGTTGGAGATCGGCACCGGCTGGGGATCGTTCGCGCTACACGCGGCAATCACTCGCGGATGCCATATCACCACCACGACAATCTCCCGCGAGCAGCACCGTCACGTGGCCCGGCTCGTCGAGGCTGCCGGGCTCTCCCACCTGGTCACGGTGCTGGACCGAGATTTCCGCGACCTGGAAGGTCAATACGACAAGCTCGTCTCGATTGAGATGATCGAGGCAGTGGGCTGGCGTGGGTTCGGTGATTTCCTCGAGCGGTGTTCCGACCTGCTCGAGCCCGACGGCGCGATGTTGCTGCAGGCGATCACGATGGACGACCGCGCCTACGCGGTGGAGAAGGCGACCCGGTCGTTCATCAAGGAGTACATCTTTCCCGGCGGAGCCCTGCCGTCTCTGGCGGTGCTGACGCAGGCCCTGGCTCGGCGCACCGACCTGCGGATGTTGGACCTCGAAGACCTGACCGAGCACTACGTGGAGACGCTGCGCTGCTGGCGTGAGCGGTTTGCCGGAAATGTGGAGGGGCTGACGGAGCTCGGCTATGACGAGCGTTTTCGCCGCATCTGGGACCTCTACCTCGCATACTGCGAAGGGGGCTTTGCCGAGCGCCGAATCGGCGACGTTCAGGTCCTGCTCGGGAAGCCCGGGTTTCGCCGAGCCGGGCGCGATGCCGATCAGGCGTCGGTCGGGTCGCTCTGGCGGGCCTGCGCGTAACGGGCAATCGCCTCCACGCGTGCCTGCGCGTGGTCCAGCACCGGCGCGGGATAATCGACGCCGATCACGCAGCCGAGCTCGCGCTGCAGCGCCTCGGGCATCGTCCACGGCTCGGCCAGATATTCGTCGGGAACACCCCGCAGCTCCGGTACGTGACGGCGCACGTAGACCCCGTCGGGGTCGAACCTGTGTTGCTGCCGCGTGGGATTGAACATGCGCCGGGCGGGCGGCTGCGGGTCGACGCCCACCGACGCGACCCACTGCCAGTTGCCGTTGTTGTTGGCCTGGTCGCCGTCGAGCAGAGTTCGCATGAACCAGCGCTCTCCCCATCGCCAATCGATTCCCATGTCCTTGACCAGAAACGAACCGACGACCAGGCGGGCGCGGTTGTGCATGTAGCCGGTGCGGGCGAGCTCACGCATTCCGGCATCGACCAGAGGAAAGCCGGTGCGCCCGTCTCGCCAGGCTTCGAACAGCGGCATGGAGCGCGTCCACGCTATTCGCCGCCGCAGGTGCTCCTGCTGCTCGGCCTGCGCGTTGCCGGGGTGGTGGTGCAGCACGTGAGCGTAGAAGTCGCGCCAGCCCAGCTGACGACGCGCGGCCTCCCCGTCGTCCGTGTCCGGTAGCCGGCTCTCGAGCTCGCGAGCCGAGATGCAGCCGAAGTGCAGGTGGGGTGAGAGCCGCGAGGTGCCAGGTTCCGCGACCGCATCGTGGAGCTCGACGTATCCGCTGGCACCGTGGCCGGCCCACTCGAGCATGCGCTGACGGGCCGCTGTCTCCCCGGGGGTGAAGGCGCCGCCGTCAGGCAATTCACCGAGCTGCGGTAGGCCATCGGACGTCAGCTCCGCGGGTACCGGCGGCAGACCCTCAGGCGCGCCCATCACGGCTCGGCGAGGCTCCCGAAGCCAACGCCGGTGAAACGGCGTGAAGACCGTGTACGGGGTGCCCGATCCGCTCCGGATGGCCGCCGGCTCATCCACCACGAAGGTCCCGGGCAGCAGGCGCAGCCTGGCTCCCACCGCCTGCAGGGCCTGAGCGGTGGCGTGGTCTCGACGCCGCGCGAAGGGACTCACGTCAGCGGCGGCCAGAACCTCGCTCGCGTTCATCCGGCGGGCCAGGGGCGGCAGGGCGGATTCCGGCCGCTCGTGCAGCACGATCAACCCTGAGCCGCGCCGGCGCAGGTTCCGGTCGAGCTCCTGCAGACACTCCCGCATGAACGCGGCGCGAACCGGTGAGCGGTGGCGGCCGGTCAGCAGGCGCTGGTCGAGGCAGAACACCGGAATCACCGATTCGTGCTGGGCCAGAGCCTCCGCCAGCGCGGGATTGTCGTGGACGCGCAGGTCGCGCCTGAACCACATGATTGCCGTCACTGCAGCGACCGTACTGGACGCCCGCGGCCCGGCTCGGGCCAGGGACCCCTGGCTATACTCGCCCGAGCCAATTGCGGGATGGTGTAATCGGCAACACGCCAGGTTCTGGCCCTGGTATTCAAGGTTCGAGTCCTTGTCCCGCAGTGCACGTTTAATTTCGCGCTAACGATCCTGCGCCTGATTGTCGATGATGGAAAACCGTGGCATCAGGATTGGACATAGCCGACCGGATGAGAGCGCTCCACGTACGCGTATGCGTCTGGCTCAGGCAAGACGAAGGTCAGGGCCTCACCGAGTATGCCCTGATCCTTGCCTTCGTGGCGATCGTTGCGATCGTCGGTCTGCACACGATTGGCGACCGAGTCAGCGACACCCTGAACACCGTCGGAAGCTCGATCCAGACCTGATCGGGCGGAGGTTGGCCGCCGCGGCCTGCGGCCGGCCGTGCCGCCGCCGATGAGCGCCTCTCGATTTCTGTTGCTGATGGCGGCCGGAATGGGCGCCGGCTTCGCCGGCTCGGTGACGGGCCTGGCCTCGCTGATCAGCTACCCCGCGCTGCTGGCGACGGGTCTCACACCTCTTGCCGCGAACGTCACCAACACGCTCGGCCTGCTCGGCAATGGCATCGGTACGGCCGTCGGGGCCAAAGCTGAGTTACGCGGACATGGGCGTCGCGTGGCCAGGCTCTCGATCTGGGCCGGGCTCGGCGGTGCGGCGGGGGCAGGTCTCCTGCTGTGGGGGAGCTCGGCCACCTTCGAGCAGGTGGTCCCCTGGCTGATCGCGCTGGGGGCTGTACTGCTTCTCCTGCGCGACCCGCTGCGTGACTGGCTGGAGCGCCGCCGCATGGTGGAAGGTCCAGTCGAGGCTCTGCGGCCACCGTCCTGGCCCCGGCTCGTCCCGGTGGCCTTGGTCGGTATCTACGGCGGCTACTTCGGGGCCGGCGCCGGGATCATCATGCTCGGGCTGCTATCGCTGGAGACGCTCGAGCCGTGGCCGGTGACCAACGCCGTCAAGAACATGACACTGACGGCGGCCAACGGGGTCGCCGCGCTCATCTTCACCCTGGTCAGCCCCGTGGACTGGCCGGCCGCCGCTGCGATGGCCATCGGCGTGGTCGGCGGCAGTTGGTGCGGCCCGATCGCGGTCCGTGTCCTACCGGAGCGCCCGCTGCGAATCGCCATCGCGCTGGCCGGTTTTGCCCTCGCCGTCGCCCTGTTCGTCGGATGGTCAGGTGGCTAGGTTCGTCAATCTGCGTTAACTCCACGCTAAAGATCTTCTCTCCGACTGTCGATGTAGGAGTTGTGCAGTCAAGACTCGACTTAGCCGATCGGATGAGGGCGCTCCATATACGCGTGAGCGACTGGCTCACGCGAGACGAGGGTCAGGGCCTCACCGAGTATGCCCTGATTCTCGCGCTGATCGCCATCGTCGCCATCGTTGCCCTGCGCTTTCTGGGGGGCAAGGTCAACGACGCGCTGAGCACGGTCGGAAGCTCCATCCAGACCTGATCGCGCGGCCTGGTCCGCACGGTACGACGGCCGGACCGGCGCGCTAGGGGTCTGTGAACTGGGGCTTCTGCTGGTTGAAGGCTGCCGTCATCGCGGTGACCTGGTTCGGGGAGCCGATCAGTTCCTTCTGAAGCCGAGCTTCGAGCGCCAGCGTCTCATCCGCGGCGGCGGTCCAGCCGTCGTCGAACAGCCGCTTCGCCCGGCGTACGGCATCGGGTGAGCGGCAGGCGATTTCCGCCGACAGATCCATCGCGGCCCGGAGCGGGTCCGCGGCCAGCTGCGTGACGAGCCCCCCCGAGACAGTTGCCGTGCATCGCCGCGATCACCGGGACCGGGAGGTCGATCCACACGTATGCGGCCCGCTGGAAGTAGTTCGGGGGAGGCTCGTCGAGGATTCCGGTGAACGTCTCGAGCCCACCGGCGGCGGCAACCGCGGGAAAGTCCAGCCCGGAGCAGAAGCTCGGGCCGGCGCCATGCAGCACGACGGCGCGCAGGCCGGGCTCGGAGCGCAGCCGCTCGCCGGCGGAGATGATCGCGTTCAGCATGGGAAGGTCGAGCGCGTTGTGCTTCTCGGGCCGGGACAGCGTCACGACCGCCACGTGGTCCGCGACGGCAGTCGCCACGCGTTCGGGCTCGCCGGCAGCTGGCCGATGGGCCCGAAGCGAGTGGCTCACGCGTCCGCCTGCAGCGGGGCCACGCAGTCGCCCAGCCGCACGGTGCCAGGCCGTAGGACACGGCCGTAGACCCCAAAGGCAAGCGGTTCGGTTGTGTCCAGGTCGCGGCGGTAACTGCCCAGCAGATCGAGTGTGGGCAGGGTGACTTCCCCGGTCTCCGGATCGCGGCTGGTCACCAGGCAGCGCCCGACATGCCCGTCGAAGCGGAGCACCGCCTTGCCCACCTGAAGCCGTTGCCCGAGCCACCGGTCCTCAGCATGCGGCTCGACACCGTCGACCTCGATCAACATGCGAAAGCGCCGACCGTCGACCTCGTGGCCTCCCGCTGCATCGGCTAGGCGGCTCAACGACGCGCGGGAGATCAGGCTGACCGGACCCTTGGCGCCCCGGTCAACCGCCGAACCCGTCTCCAGGAGGCGCACGGGCTGGCCGCAGAAGTCGGACAGGGCCTGGGCCCAGGGGCCCAGCACCAGCCGGCCCACGACCTCGTGCGAGAAGAACTTCGCGGTCAGTGACTCTCCGAGCTCGATCGGACCTTCGACGACCGATCCATCCGGGAATTCCAGTCTCAGCCGGTCAGCCTCGGGCAGCGCGACGATCGCCTGCAGGCTGCCGAGCATTTTGCCGTTGCGCATACGGTCCCGCTTGTCAACGACGAAGAAGCGGCGGTCGTTGGCCGCGCCTCGCTCGTCGAGGACAACCTCGTCAACGCTGCGGAGCCGCGTGCCCTTGACCGCCGCCGTGTGCAGCGCTGTCACCGTGACGCTCATACCCGGAGCATTCCAGCACGGGCAGCGGCGGGTAGCGCACGAACCGATCGGGCTCGGTGCGTGACCGCAGGCAGAGGGAGAAGATCGACCCGCGAGTGTTGGGCACGAGCTGCTGGTGGATGCACGACTCGCATAACGATGACGGGAACCTCCGTGGGCTCACTGGGCTGGGAGTGAGTTGCTCGGCTCGGCGTAGGCCATGTTTGGCTCCCGAGGGTACAGGCCGCCACGGGCGCGTCCAGCCCCGTCCTGGATAGCTCCAGGTCGGTAGCTTCTGGCTCACAGTGAGCCTGTGGACCTGGATCGGCGTGGCCGCGGTCGGTGGCCTGGGTGCGGTGGCGCGCTTCCTGGTTGACGGCTGGATCGGCCAGCGCGTCGGTCGCGAGCTGCCGTTGGGCACCTTTGCCATCAACGTCAGTGGCTCGTTTCTGCTCGGTCTGCTCGACGGCCTGGTGTTGAGCGGCGACGCGATGGTCATCGCGGGCACGGCGGCGCTGGGCGCATACACCACGTTCTCGACCTGGATGTTCGAGACCCATCGGCTGGCCGAGGACGGCGAGTACGCCGCTGCGGCGCTGAACGTGGGAGCGAGCATCGTGGTCGGCTTCGCCGCCGTCGTTCTGGGGCATCTGGTGGGGCGGCACCTGTGAGCACCGAGGTGCACAAGCTGACGACGTACTTCGGCGAGCGGGATCGCAGCGCGGGTGAGCTGCTGTCGGACGAGCTGTTCGAGCTCTACGGCCGCCAGGGTGTGCGTGTCAGCGCCATGCTCCGGGGGATCGAGGGCTTCGGCCGCCACCACAGCGCCCACACCGACTTGCTGCTGTCCCTGTCCGAGGATCTGCCGGTCGTCTCGGTGGCGGTCGACGCGCCGGATCGGATCGCGGCGCTATTGCCCCAGGTGCTGGCCCTGAAGCGGCGCGGCCTGGTCACGCTCGAGCGAGCGCGCCTGGCCACGGATCGGCTCCCGGATGACCTCCGGCAGCGAGCCAAGCTCACCGTGTTCATCGGTCGCGGCCGACGGATCGCGGGCCGGCCGGCCTTCGTGGTGGCCTGCCAGTTACTGCACCGCGCCGGTGTGCATGGAGCCACGGTGCTGTTCGGCGTCGACGGTACGCACGAGGGTGTGCGGGCGCGGGCGCGCCTGCTCGGCCGCAACCTCGAGGTGCCGACACTGGTGATCGCCGTTGGCGATGGTGAGGCGGTGGCGCGGGCGGCAAACGAGTTGGAGGTCACTCTCGACCGACCGCTCATGACGTTCGAGCGGGTCCAGGTACTGCGCCGCGATGGCCGGCCGGTCGCAGATCTGGATGTGCTGCCCCCCGTAATCGAGCCCGACGCCGCCTGGTGTCAGAAGCTGACGATTCACTCGAGTGAGGACGATCGCGTGGACGGGCACCCGCTACATCGTCTGCTCGTGCAGCGGCTGCGGCATCAGGGCCTGGCGGGGGCCACCACGCTACGTGGAGTGTGGGGGTTTCAGGACGACCGGCCACCTGGCGGCGACGGTCTGTGGCAGGCGCGGCGACACGCGCCGGTGATGACGATCGCAGTCGATACGCATGAGCGAATCGCGGAGGCGTTCGAGGTGGTCGCCGAGGTCACTGCCCGGCGCGGGCTGGTCACCGTTGAGACCGTGCCCGTGCGCATGCTGCCCGATCGAGGGCGCTAATCCGGACGCTCGCCCAGCGGGGCGAGCGTCTCCTGCAACCAGCTGATCGCCATCGGAACGTGACTTTGGTCAATGTAGTGGCCCGCGTCGGACTCGTGGTAGTCGACGTGGAGGCCGCCGGCCATCAGGCGCTCACTGGCTCGGCGGGCAAAGTCAACCTCCATCACCGGATCGGCGCGGCCGTGGGCGATGAACACCCTGGTCTGGTCGTGGTCAGGCAGGTCCGGGGTCCAGCCCTCGACGGTGGGGATGAAGCCCGAAAAGGCCAGGATCCCCGCGACGGGCGGCCGATCGCCACCCAGGCCAAGCGCGTAGCTCATCACCGAGCCCATGGAGAAGCCGCCGAGCACCGTGCGCGCGGGCTGGATGCCGGTCCGTTCCCAGAGCTCCTGGTGGAACCGACTCAGCTTGGCGTATGCCTCGTGGAAGGTGTCCGGGTCCGGATAGCCGACGCGCGGGACCATGTACCAGTGCTTCCCCGGCCAGCCGGGGAGCGTCAGCGGCCCCCCGGGCGTGACCACGTGTAGCCGCCGCTGGGGGTCGAGCACGTCGGCCAGGCCCAGCAGGTCGCTCTCGTCGGCGCCCCGACCATGGTGGAGAACGACCAGGCCCTGCGCCGCGCCGTCGGCCGGACGCTCTCGGTAAACCAGGGAGCTCATGGCTCAGGCCTGGCTCGCGGCCCGAGCGGCCCGCGGGTTGTCCAGTGGCGTCAGCGTCCGCTCGAGCCGCGGACGCAGGTGCTCGTGCTGACTGGGCAGACGCAGCTGCTCGCCGAGGTGCGCCGGATCCTCGTCGGCGGCGAAGCCGGGGGAGGTGGTGGCGATCTCGAACAGAATGCCCTGGGGCTCACGGAAGTAGATGGCGTTGAAGTAGTCGCGATCGATCACCGGTGTCACGTGCATGCCGGCGGCGGCGACGCGCTGCTGCCACGGCACGTGGTCGGAGTCGGCCGAGTGCCAGGCGATGTGGTGCACGGTGCCCCCGCCCTGAATGCCGTGATCGGGGCTCGGCTCGTAGGTCCAGTTGAACGTCCGCGTGGGGCCGTGCAGCTCGTAGGCGCCCGCCGTCTCGGTGGTGGTGAAGCCCAGAGTCTCGGTCAGCAGCTCCCGGTCGGCCTCGGCCGGGCGGCCGATGTAGGCGCGGGCGCCCTCGACTCCGGTCAACGCATGCTCGGCCGGAATCTCGGGATGGCTCGCCTGCAGCGGCGGATTCTGCGGACGGGCAACGACCAGCTCGAGGCCCAGGCCCTCGTAGTCGGCGAAGCTCAGCGAAGCCGATGAGCGTTCGGTCGCGTAGCCGCGCTCGCCCAGGCGCTGCTGCCAGAAACCGAGGGATTCCTCGTGGGGCACGCCGAGCTGGATCGTGTGGACCATGCCCGCTCCGGCGCGTCCCGGCTGGACCCCGGCGAACTCAAACCAGGTGAGGATCGAGCCGGGGGAGCCCTGCTCGTCGCCGAAGTAGAGGTGGTACGCCTCCGGGGCGTCGAAGTTGACCGTCTTCTTCACCATTCTCAGCCCGAGCAGATCGGCGTAGAAGTCGACGTTGCGCGGGGCGTCGCCGGTGATCATCGTGATGTGGTGCATGCCGTCGAGTTGCATCAGTGGCCTCCGAATCAAAGATTGTGCACTCAACTTACTCCGGATCAGGTGGCAGTCCAAGACGTCTTCCGAGCGATTCAGACGCAGGGCGTCTGGATGCGTATGCTGCGGCCAGGCGATGACCGACCTGCACCCGACCGTCACGCTGGCACAGCTCTCGTACTTCGTCGCGGTGGCCGAGGAACTCAACTTCACGCGCGCGGCGGAGAGGCTGCACGTCAGCCAGTCCCCCCTCAGCCAGGCGATCAGGATGCTTGAGACCAACCTCGGCGTGGTCCTGCTCGAGCGTACGAGCCGCCACGTTGAACTGACCTCGGCCGGTGAGGAGCTGCTGCCCGCCGCCCGGGCGGCTCTCGGTGCCGTTGAACACGTACTCAACGTCGCGCGCGAGGCCGGCGAGCCCGACCGGCGGCTGGTCCGGGTCGGTTTTCTGGCCTACGGGGCCTGCAGCGTGATCGACCGATCGCTGGCGGCGTTCGCGGCTCCGGTCTCGAAGCTGCGGCTCGAGACTCGCCAGACGGACTTCTCCGACCCCAGTGCGGGATTGATCGACGGAAGCGTGGACGTGGCCTTTGTGCGGCTGCCGCTGACGGCGGCGGAGCTCGTGCTCGAGCCGCTCAGCAGCGAGGATCGTGTCGCCGTACTGCCGGCGTGGCATCCCTTGGCCGATCGCGACCGCATAGCGGTCACCGACCTGTTTGACGAGCACTGGCTCCAGATGCCCGCTCGCGATCCGGCGTGGCGCGATTTCTGGCTGGCCACCGGCCATCGCCGCGGGGCTGCGCCCCTGCTGGGCCCGGAGGTACGCACCATCGACGAGCAGCTGACCGCCACGGTCACCGGGGCCTACGTCAGCTTGGCTCCACAGTCGGTGGCGAGCTTCTATCAGCGCCCGGGCATACGCTACGTGGTGGTCGACGGCATCGAGCCGAGCGAGGTCGCCATCGGCTGGCGGCAGAGCGATCAGCGTGAGAGCGTGAGGCACTTCGTCCAGTCGGCCATGGCCACGGCCGAGGCCGCGTGATGGACCCGGCGTGACCGTCGATCCCTTCAATTTGAGTCGCTTCGTCGATGCGCAGGAGCAGGACGGAGCCTACGATCGCGCCCTGAGCGAGTTGCGTCAGGGCCGCAAGCGGAGCCACTGGATCTGGTTCGTGTTCCCCCAGATTGAGGGACTCGGCTCCAGCCCGACCGCTCGGCTCTACGCCATCTCGTCGTTGGAGGAGGCGACGGCCTATCTCCGGCACCCGGTGCTCGGGCCGCGCCTGGTTCTGGCCGCCGAAACGCTGCTCGGGCTGGCGGCACGCGATCTGGCGGCACGCGATCCGGCGGCGATCCTGGGCGAGCTGGACGCGATCAAGCTTCGCTCCTCGATGACTCTGTTCGTCCGCGTCGTGGACGCCGCCCCGGTGTTCGGGCGTGTGATCGACGAGTACTACGCCGGCCGAGCCGACCCGGCCACCGAGCAACGCCTCGCCTGAGCCATCAGAGCACGTACGGGATCAGCATCTTCGTTCTCTGGCGGTAGGCCGGATAAACGGCGGGGAAGGTCGTGGTCAGGTTTCGTTCCTCGACGCGCGCCGCATTGAAGAAGTAGATCCCCAGAATCAGCGTGATGGCCAGCCCAATCAGGCTCACGACCAGCGCGGTGCCCAGGACTCCGAGCAGGATCCCGGAGTAGATCGGGTGCCGGACCACGGCGTAGGGGCCTGCCGTTACGAGCTCTGGTTCGACCCGCTGGGTCATCGGCATGCCCCAGTTGCGTCCGATGATCACGCGCGCCCAAATCGCCAGCGCAAGCCCGATTAGGAAAACGATGGTGCCGGCGACGGCCAGGGCGAGACTGTGGACCTCGAGGCCGCTGCCGTGGAAGACCCGGACGAGGATCAGAACGGCCACCGCGGCGGCCGCGCGGCCGCCCAGGAAGTGCCGACGGCCAACGCTGCGCTTGGCGGTGAAGGCCACGGCCAGCCAGCCGACCCAGAAGACCGCCCAGGCGATGCTGACGCCGACCCGAAGCGCTGCCATGAGCCGATTCTCGCAAAAAAGTCCAACCGCCCGGAATTCTGCGGATACGGTGTCACCCACGGGTAGAAGCAATAAAGGGGGTAGGAAATGCAGTAGTCGGGCTCGCTTCTCGGGCTGGGCTGTCTGCCAAATCCACCCGACCACACGACGGGGCATCCGTGCGTGGAAGCGACGACTGGCAACCCGTCACTGGCGAGCTCCAACATCACCGTCGACGGGAGTGTCACGGCCACGGATGCGGACACCGTCCTGCTGAACGGAATCACCGTCAACGGTAACGTCACCCTCAGCGGTGGAGGCGAGGAATACATTCCGTGGCCGATCAAGTGGAACACGATCGGTGGCAACCTCATCGTGCGCCACGTGGCGGCCAACTGGGTCGGGGTCATGCTCAACAACGTCGGCGGCAGCGCAAGCCTGACCAACATCACAATCACCGACCCCGGTGACCCCACCCCGACGGCCTTTGTCGTCAGCAACTCGATCGGTCGAAACCTCGTCTGTAAGGACATAGGCCCGAACCTGATCGCCGGAATCCCGGGTGAGTTCAACGTCGTCGGCGACAGGACGTACGGTCAGTGCGTCGTGGCCGGCGCCTGACCGCCCGCGGTCAGCCCTCCTGAGGACGGACCCTCTTTCGCACCCATCCGTCCGCCACCCGAGCCGGTGGCGGACGGACGGACGCGAGCGTCGCGCTGCCCCGCATCGTCAGCGGGTCCTTCCCAGTGCGCCCGAGAGGACTCGAACCTCCACGAGCTATTCACTCACAAGGCCCTCAACCTTGCGCGTCTACCAATTCCGCCACAGGCGCGTTGGGGCGCCGAGTATAGCCGCGTGTGGCTTCCGTCCTCGGGGGTGGGTATCTTCCGAACACATGTTCGCCAGATTCGGCAGTGAATCCGAGCAAGGAGCCAACGGATGGACCTGACCAAGCGTCAGCAGGAGATCTTCGACTTCATCAAGCGGTACTCGCAGACCAATGGCTATCCGCCGACGGTTCGCGATATCGGCAAGGCGGTGGGCCTGGCGTCGTCTTCGACGGTGCATGCCCATCTGGCCAATTTGGAGAAGCTTGGGCTTCTGCGCCGTGATCCGACCAAGCCGCGGGCCATGGAGCTGCTCGATCGCGCCGGAGCCCTGGTTCGGGAGGCGGTCAGGCCCGGCCTGCCGCTGCTGGGCCAGGTGGCCGCTGGAGAGCCCATCCTGGCCGAGGAGAATGTCGAGGAGTACATCGATACACCGCCCGCCTGTGGGGGAGACAGCGGCGAGTATCTGCTGCGCGTGCGGGGTGAGTCGATGAAGAACGCCGGGATTCTCGACGGTGACCTGGTGGTGGTGCAGCCCCGGGAGACGGCAAGGGACGGTGAGATCGTCGTTGCCCTGGTCGGGGAGGAGGCCACCGTCAAGCGCTTTTTCCATGAGGGTGACCACATTCGCCTGCAGCCGGAGAACGAGACGATGGACCCCATTCTGGTGCGGGACGTGAGCGTGCTAGGCCGGGTGGTCGGGCTGATGCGCAGCATGTAGCGGCTGGCCGCTATGCTCGATTCTGCAGGCTGAGCAGTCGCGGAGGTGTATGCCTTCGAGGAAAGTCCGGACATCACAGGGCAAGGTGGTCGGTAACGCCGACCCGGGGAAACCCGCGGGAAAGTGCCACAGAAATAACACCGCCTAAGTCTGGGGCCGCTGCAGCGTCCCAGACCGGTAAGGGTGAAATGGTGCGGTAAGAGCGCACCGGCGTCGCGGCGACGCGGCGGCCAAGGTAAACCCCACCTGATGCAAGGCCGAGCAGAACCGTTTGCAGGTTGCCCGCCAAGGTTCGGGTAGGCCGCTCAGATGGATGACTGCTCTCGACAAGATCCGGCTTATAGGTCTGCTAAGGAGGGAGCCCCGGCAACGGGGCTCCCTCTATTCATCGGCTAGGCAGACAGGAGCGCGACGGGAGCCGAGGACGCCAATCCGGCCCCACTCGCGCAGGACCGTGGTCAGCGGCACGGTCATGTCGTAAATCAGTCGGCGGTGGCTGCCACCGCTTGCAGCCTCGGGCCGCTCAGACGGTGGTTTGTCCATTCATCCAACACGGTGGCCCCGATCTTGCGGTAGAAGCTGAGGGCCATCTCATTCCAATCCAACGCGGTCCAACTCAGGCGCGTGTAGCCACGCTCGACGGTGATCTTGGCGAGTTGGCCGAGCAGCCGTCGGCCCACGCCGTAGCGCCGATGCTCGGGCAGGACGAACAGATCCTCCAGCCAGATGCCAGGCTGGCACTCCCAGGTGGAGAAGGTTCCGTGAAACAGCGCGAAACCGGCGGGCGCGCCGTCCACCTCGGCGATCAGTGCCTCGGCGGCCGGCCTGTCTCCGAACAGCCACCGGCGCAGCAGCTCAGGCGTGCCCACGACCTGCTCGGGTGCCTGCTCGTACTCGGCCAGGGCGACGATCAGGGCATATACGAGCTCGACGTCCGCCTCCGTGGCCGGACGGACGGTTACCCGGACCCCTGGGGTCAAGTCTTCACCGTCTCTGGCCTCACCGGCGCTCAGCTCGCCGCCTGCGCGGCGTCGGCCGCGGGCAGTTTGATCTCGCGCTTGAGGATCTTGCCGGTCGGGCCCTTGGGCAGCTCGTCGACAATCCAGACCGTGCGCGGGTACTTGTAGGCGGCCACCTTCTCCCGGACGAAGTCGCGGATCTCATCGACGGTGACGGAGGCGCCCTCCTTGAGCGAAACCGCGGCACCCACCTCCTCACCGTATTCATCGTGAGGGATGCCCAGCACCGCCGCCTCGCGCACAGCCGGATGCTCGTAGAGCAGCTCCTCGATCTCACGCGGGTACACGTTGAAGCCCTTGCGGATGATCATGTCCTTCTTGCGATCGACGATGAAGAAATAGCCGTCGGAATCGACGCGCGCCAAGTCTCCGGTGAGCAACCAGCCGTCGTGCATCGCCTCCGCGGTTGCCTCCGGGCGATTCCAGTAGCCCTTCATGACGTTGTGGCCGCGAACCACGACCTCACCGACCTCGCCAACAGGCAGATCGCGGCCGGCGTCGTCGACGACCTTCATCTCCACGCCGGCGATCGGCGTCCCGATCGAGCCTGGCTTGCGCTCGCGGTCGGGATGGTTGAAGGATGCCACCGGTGAGGTTTCGGACAGGCCATAGCCCTCCAGGATCTGACAGTTGAAGGCCGCCTCGAACCCCCGCATGAGCTCCACCGGCATCGCTGCGCCGCCCGACGCGCAGCAGCGCAGGGTCGAGGTGTCGTATCGCTCGTGGTCCGGCACGTGCAGCATCGCCGCGTACATGCTGGGAACGCCCTCGAAAACCGAAACCTGGTCGCGATCGATGATCTCCAGCGCCTTGACCGGATCGAACCGGGGGAGCAGGGTAAGCATCCCGGCTGCCACCACGCAGCTGTTCATCGCGCACGTCTGACCAAAGGAGTGAAACAACGGCAGCGCCCCCAGCACCACGGTGCCCGCGTCGAGGTCGAACAGGTCGCGTGAGGCGCGGCAATTGCGCAGCAGGTTCTCGTGGGTGAGCTCCGCGCCCTTGGGCGTCCCGGTAGTGCCCGAGGTGTAGAGCAGCACCGCGCCGTCGGCCGGCTCGCGCTGCACCAGCTCCTTGAGGGCGTCGATCTGGAACAACATCGGCTCGAACTCTCCCGGTGCGACTGACGTGCACTCGCAGCCGAGATCGGCCGCGCCGGCTCGCGCCTCGTCGGCAAAGTCGTGCCACACGAACAGGTGCTTCGCGCCGGAGTCGCGCAGGTAGTACTCGACCTCGCGCCGCCGATTGAGCACGTTCATGGGGACCACCATCGCGCCAGCGCCCAGGATCCCGTAGTAGGCGACGACGAAGTGCGGCACGTTCGGAAGCATCAGGGCCACGCGGTCCCCGGGCTCGATGCCGCGCTCCTGCAGGAGCCGGGCGAACCGCATCGCGCCCTGCTCGAGCAGCGCGTAGTCGAGCGCGAAGTCATCGAGCTTGACGGCCACCTGCTCCGGATAGCGGCTCGCTGCCTGCCTCAGGATCTCGGCAAGGTTCATGGCTGTCTCCTCATTCTCCGGTGAACTGCGCTGGTCGCTTCTGCATAAATGCCGAGACTCCCTCGATGAAATCCGCCGACATGGCGCGTTCCTGCTGAAGCTCGGCCTCCAGGTTCAACTGCTCGGCCAGCCTCGGGTAGGCCGCCTGGTTGAGCGCGCGCTTGGTGGCAGCGTGGGACCCGGGCGCGCCCGCAGCCAGCCGATCGGCCAGTCGACCGGCGGCCGGCTCCAGTTGCGCGTCTTCCACCACCTGGTTGGCGAGCCCCCAGGCGAGCGCCCGTTCGGCGCCGATGCGCTCGGCCAGGAGACCCATCTCCGAGGCGCGACCCTGTCCGGCGCGGGCGACGAGCAGCGCTGAGGACCCGCCGTCGAGCGTCAGCCCGACATTGGCGAAGGCGAGCAGAAAGTAGGCCGACTGGGCGGCCACGACTATGTCCGCGGCCAGCGCCACCGAGCATCCGAAGCCGACGGCCCCTCCGTGAACGGCGGCGATCACGGGCTTCTCGAGCGTCCGCAGGCGCAGGATCAGTGGATGGAATACATCGCGAAGCGGGGTGCCCAGGTCGATGCGACCGTCCGAGCCCCAGGACGTCGCCTGTTTCAGGTCAGCGCCGGATGAGAATCCGCGTCCGGCGCCCCTCAGCACCAGGGCCCGAACCTCGCGGTCCTGACTGAGACGGTCGATCACCTGCAGGAGCTCGCCAGCCATCTGTGGGGTGAACGCATTGAGCGCCTCGGGCCGGTTCAGGGTGATCCAGGCCACGCGCTCGCGCAGTTCCAGGTCGACGGTCTCGAGCTCGAGGTTCGGTATCACGCTGCCGCATTATCCCCCGCGTGGCCCGAGGGCCATCGCTCAGCGCGTGACCCACATCTCCGGGTCGTCGGCAAGTTTGTCGATCGACCGAGGAAGCTTCCCGCTCGCCACATCGGCCACCGTCACGTGCTCCACCACCTTGCGCAGGTTCGCGCGCACGGCGATCCACACGCGCAGCAGGGCCTCCGAGGCGCCGTTGTACTGCGATTCCTCGGGCGGGGCACCGCGCACGCTGGCCAGGGGTCCCTCCACGGCGCGGATCACGTCAGCGACCGTTATCTGAGCCGGGTCTCTGGCCAGGCGGAAGCCTCCCTCGGCACCACGGTGCGAGCGGACCAGGCCGGCGTGACGCAGTTCCCCGAGGATGTTCTCGAGGAAGTTGAGGGGGATGTCCTGGGCGGTGGCGATGCGCTCGGCCTTGACCGGCTTTTCACCTGCGGTGGCGGCCAGCTCGACCATCGCGCGGACCGCGTAATCAGCCTTGGCAGAAATCCTCATCGATGCGGGAGTATTGCGGTTTAGGCGGCTGAACGGCGCCTGGCGGTTCCGCGCCGCGGATAACTCTTATCACGCAAACCTATGATGACGAGCTGTTTACGTTTCGTTTACGGCTGAAGCTGGGTTAGGATGCCGTATGGCCCCGGACGGCCATTTTTTGGTTCTGACCGAGAGCAGCCCTTAGGGAAGGAGCAGTATCCGGATATGTCGCACACGGTGAGCACACAGGCGGCCAGGACAAACCACGCGGGGCTCCGCGCCTGGGTGGAGAGGATCGCCGCGCTGACGCAGCCCGACGACATCTACTGGTGCGATGGCTCCGCCGAGGAGTACGACCGCCTCGCGCAGGTCATGATCGACGCTGGCACCATGCGCAAGCTGTCTGAGACCAAGCGGCCGAACTCCTACCTGGCGCTCTCGGATCCGAGCGACGTAGCCCGGGTGGAGGACCGGACATTCATCTGCGCCGAGCGCCAGGAGGATGCCGGTCCGACCAACAACTGGGCTGACCCCGCGGAGATGCGGCAAACGCTCAACGGCCTTTTCGAAGGCTGCATGCGCGGCCGGACCATGTATGTGGTGCCGTTCAGCATGGGGCCGATCGGCTCTCCGATCTCTTACATCGGCGTCGAGATCACCGACTCCCCGTACGTGGTGATCTCCCAGCGGATCATGACCCGCATGGGCCAGGCAGCGCTCGATGCGCTCGGGGACGGGGGCGAATTCGTCCCCTGCGTGCACTCGGTGGGCGCTCCGCTGGCCGAGGGCGCTGCCGACGTCCCGTGGCCGTGCAACGCCACGCACAAGTACATCGTGCACTTTCCCGAAACACGCGAGATCTGGTCCTATGGCTCGGGCTACGGCGGAAACGCGCTACTCGGCAAGAAGTGCTTTGCGCTGCGCATCGCCTCGGTCATGGCCCGCGACGAGGGCTGGCTGGCCGAGCACATGCTGATCCTCAAGCTGACCTCTCCGGAGGGCACGGCCAAGTACCTGGCGGCTGCCTTCCCGAGCGCCTGCGGCAAGACGAATCTGGCCATGCTGATCCCAACCCTCCCGGGCTGGAAGGTCGAGACCATCGGCGACGACATCGCCTGGATGAAGTTTGACGCCGACGGTCGCCTGCGCGCTGTCAACCCGGAAAACGGGTTCTTCGGGGTCGCCCCGGGCACCGGTGCGCTGACCAATCCCAACGCAATCGACACGATCGGCCGGAACACCATCTTCACCAACTGCGCGCTGACCGACGACGGCGACGTGTGGTGGGAGGGACTCACAGGCGAGCCGCCGGCCCACGCGATCGACTGGAAGGGCAACGACTGGACGCCAGAGTCCGCGACCCCGGCCGCGCATCCGAACGCTCGGTTCACGACTCCCGCGGCCCAGTGCCCCTCGATTGCGCCGGAATGGGAGGACCCGGCCGGCGTGCCGATCGACGCCTTCCTGTTCGGAGGCCGTCGCGCGACCGTGGTGCCGCTGGTGCACGAGGCACGCGACTGGGAGCATGGCGTATTCCTTGGCTCCATCATGTCCTCGGAGACCACCGCAGCGGCCACCGGGGCTGTTGGCACACTGCGCTTCGACCCGATGGCGATGCTGCCGTTCTGCGGCTACAACATGGGCGACTACTGGCAGCACTGGCTGACCCTCGGCGAGCGCGAAGGCGTCGTGTTACCAAAGGTCTTCTACGTCAACTGGTTCCGCAAGGGCGCCGACGGCAAGTTCCTCTGGCCCGGGTATGGGGAGAACTCGCGCGTGCTCGAGTGGATCTTCCGCCGCTGCGACGGCACCGCAGAGGCAGTCGAAACCGAGATTGGACTGTTGCCGCTGATCGGAGAGGGCGGCATCGACGTGAGCGACCTTGACGTCAGCGACGCCGATCTGCGGGAGCTGCTGAGCGTGGACCCGGAGGGCTGGAAGCAACAGGTTCCGCAGATCCACACCCAGTACGCCAAGTTCGGGGACAAACTCCCGGCGAAGCTGCACGAGCAGCTCGACGGGCTCGAGCAGCGTCTGAGCTGACCACGCTTCCTCTGGTCCCATCCGACGCCGGTCTGCTCGTGCTGCAGGCCGGCGTGGTCGCTGCGCCGCGGGCGCTCGAGGTCGGCTGGACCTCGCGTCTACGGCGCCTGCGTGGTCGCGGTTGGGCGCTGATTCCAGTGGCCTCGATCGTGGGTGTGATCTTTGCCATCCGTTACGCCTCGGATACCGCCGCCTGGCTGACCTACCTGGCTCTGGTGGCGGTGCCGATCCTGGCCGCCGTCGCGCTGGGCTGGGCGGCCCGGGGCGCGCGGCCGTGGCTGATGCTGGCGGCGGCGGGGCTGTTCGTGCTCGCCTGGCGCGTCCCCGGCAGCCTGTCGGGTCAGGCGGCGGCCTCGCTGCTGTGCGGGCTCAGCTGCGTGACACTCGGGGTGCTGCTGGCGGCCGTCACACCGAGCCGTTGGCTGAAGCTGGGGATCATCGCCATGGCCTGCGCGGATGTGTGGCTGATCGCTTCGGGTCAGCTGCAGGCGCCCAATGGCGTGTTGGTGGCCGCCAGGCCGAGTGGTGGCCTGCCGCAGCTGCAGAGCGAGCAGTTCGGCGCGATCACCATGGGCTACGGCGACCTGTTCGTGGCCGCTCTGCTCGGGGGCGTATTCGCGCACCGGGTGCGCATACAGCGGGTCGCCGCGCTGCTCACCCTCGGGATCGCGGGAGTGTTCGACCTGCTCTTCCTGTGGGTCGACAACCTGCCGGCCACCGTGCCGGTGGCGCTCGCGCTGTTGATCGTGGAGATAGGGTTTAGCCGTGGACGGCTTCGGGGGAACGGGCGTGGGTGGCCCGCGCGAGCAGGCGGGCTCAATGCGTACTGCGGCCGGTCGACGCGGGGGGACGCGACTCCTCCGCCAGCGACGTGATCGCCAAGGTGCCGCGCGCCGCCTCCTCGAGCACCTCCGTGGCCTCCTCGGCGGTGCGCGCGTAGAGCTCGACCAGCAGGTGGACGACGATGCGGTCCTCGTCGTGCTTGTGGAAGCGCACGTGCGTGAAGAATTCACGGGTGCCGTGATCACCGAAGGCGGCATACGAGAGCGAGTCGCCGGCATCCGGCCCGGAGCAGGTCTCCACCTCCTCCGCGTCCACGGTCACCGTGCACGAAGCGATCCACGGCGTCCCGGTGATCATCCGTTCCCAGCGATCCTCGATCGGCTCCACGCGGCCGTTGTGAAAGCCGAGGTGCGGCTGGTCATGCATGCACTCAAGGCACTGCACCACGGCCTCCTGCATCTCATCGACCACGTCGGTGCGTTCACCCGTCTCCGGATCTATGCGATGGATGCCCTCGTAGTGGAGCTGAACCTCAAGATTCTGGGACCAGCAGCGGTAGCAGCGAAGCCAGCTCCGAACCTCGGTTGAGCCCTCCATTGGGTCGATTCTAGTCATGCGCTCCCCAATGAACAGAAGCCGCCTGCCGGTCGGCGTGATCTTGGCCGGAGGACCGGGCAAGCGGATCGGGGGCGGCAAAGCCAACGTCGCGCTGCACGGCAAGCCGCTACTGCACTACCCGCTGCGCGCCATGCGCGAGGTGCTCAGCGATGTGGCGATCATCGCCAAGCCGGAGACGGAGCTGCCGCGGCTGGAGGGGGCCATGGTCTGGGTGGAGCCCGACGAGCCGGCGCATCCGCTGCTCGGAATCTGCGAGGCGCTGGCCCTGGCGGGCGGTCGGGCCGTGCTGGTCTGCCCGGTGGATATGCCGTTCATCTCGCCTCGGTTGCTCGGCGCACTGGCGCGTGCCGACGCCGAGAGTGGCCCCGCCGTGTTGGCATCCTGCCATGGCGAGGCGCGCCCGCTCGTCGGCAGATACCTGCCGGCTGCCTCGCCGCTGCTCTCCAGGGCGGCGCACGGAGAGGCGTCGCAGCAGGAGACCATGGAGTCGTTGGCTCCAACGCTGTGGGACGTGCCGGACGAGGTTGAGCTCTTCGACGTGAACACGCCGGATGATCTGCTGCAGGCGGCCGGGATGCTCGATCGGCGCAAATCTGGGAGGCCTAGCCGAAGGTGAAGTCGTAGGCCTGAATGCCAGTGCCGAGCTGAACCGTGATGGTGAATACGGCGTCTGCGCGCAGCTTGACGAGGTTGTACAGGCGCTCGTGCCGGACCGTGAAGTAGCCACCGCGGGTGACGTCGGTGCCCCGATCCGCCGCGGACACCGGATGTCCGTCGACCAGCACTCGGCCGCGTCGCGGGGAGTTCGCTGTGGAGGTCATCACCAGGTACACGTCCCTGGCCTGCACATCGCCGCTGATCGTGGCGCGGCCCGCGGCTGGCGTGATCGATTGCGAGGAGACCTTCCAACTGCCGTTCAGGGCCCACTCGTCCAGAGGGAGCTCCGATGGGGCCGTGTAGGAGTGCACACCCGAGGCCAGCGGCTTGACGAAGTTGCTCTGCCGCTGCGGGTTGAGGTAGGTCTCCTCGGTGCCGATGTGCCTGGAGGCGGTCTGCGCCCTGGCCGTCATCAGCGGGGGCAGGCTCCGGTGGCCGGCGGCGCGCAGCAACTCGCGGACCACCTGTTCGTCGCGGGCGTAGCCGCCCTCACCCGGCTCGTAGTGACGGACCTCACCGTTGGCGTCGATGTAGTACTCGGCCGGCCAATACTGGTTGCCGTAGGCGTTCCAGGTGCCGTAGCGATTGTCCTGTACCACCGGGTAGGTGATGCCGTCGCTGCCGACCGCCTGGCGGACATTGCCGGCGTCCTGTTCGAAGGTGAACTCGGGTGTCTCGACGCCCACGACCTCCAGCCCAAAGCGGTGGTAGTGCTGGTATAGGCCCTCGACGAAGGGCAGCGTGCGGATGCAGTTGATGCACGTGTAGGTCCAGAAGTCGACCAGCACCACGTGCCCACGCAGGCCGGTGATCGAGAGCGGACGGTCCCCGGGTGTGTTGAACCAGTCCTGGGTGTCGGTGAAGTTCGGCGCGCGCCCGAGTTTCGGCAGCGAGACCATCTGAGCATCCGCCCGCTCCTGGCGCTTGATGAACTTCGAACTCGGGCGCAGCGACGCGAGCCGGTGCTCCACGGCACCGGAGTTCTCCAGGGCACGCGTGGGGTCGGTCAGAAACCCAGGCAGGCTTGCCGTATTCCTAGCCAGCAGCTCGGTGAAGCGAGTGTCCAGGTTGAAGATCATCGCCACCCCGGTGGCCAGAAGGACGACGGCGAGCGCACGCTCGACGATCTCCCCGCGGGCCGCGCGCTTGATCCGGGCCAGCACGGCCCGGCCGGCGAAGCCGTACACGAGGAGCACCGCGGATAGCCCGACCGCGTAGCTGACCGCGATGACCGTGACCCGGACCGTGGGCCCCGTCGATGAGCTGACAAAGATGACGGCTCCGAGGATCGGTCCGGCGCACGGTGCGCAGACAAAGCCAAGGGCGGCACCGACGCCCATGCCTGTCCAGAACCCGTCGCCGCGCGTCTTCGGCCCGAAGCGCGCCAGCCGAGAGAGCGGCGCCTGGACTCTTTGGGCGAGCCCCGGAACCAGCAGAACCACGCCGAAGGCGATCAGTACGACGATGGCGAGCGTGCGGGTGGCGCTGCTGGCCAGGCCGACGCCCTTGACCAGCGAGGCCAGGGCCACGATGGCGATCGTGAAGGTAAGGGCCAGCCCGAGCACGATCCCCAACGGCCGCCTTCGCCCGCCGGTCGCGCTCGCGGACAGCAGTGCGGGCAGCACTGGCAACACGCATGGCGTGATGGCCGTGCCAGCCCCGGCCACCAGCGCGACAAGCATCAGTACAACCATGGTTTGGCCAGATCATCCTTCGTCGAGATATGTCCGTCAGAAGAGTTGTCCGGCCCTGGCCGGAACCGTTACAGCGCCGTGATGTGCGGCGCCTCAGCCGCCGATGGCCGACATCGTGCGCTCGGGCTGGCGGAAGCCCGGCTCGCCGATGTGGTGCTTGAGCTCCTTGCGCCAGACGGCGTCGCGGATGAGCCGCTCAAGCTCGGCGTCGTCTGCCCCGGCGCGCAGCGGCGTACGCAGGTCGGTCTCGTTGAGCGAGAACAGACAGGTCCGCAGGCGGCCATCGGCCGTCAACCTAACCCGGTTGCAATCGGCGCAGAACGGCTCCGAGACGGGGTTGATGAAGCCGATTCGCCCCCGGCCGTCGGCGAAGCGGTAGACGCGCGCGGTGGCGCTCGGCTCCCGCTCGAGCGCCTCGAGCGGGTGCAGCGCATCGATCATCCCATGCAGCTCAGCCCCGGTCAGAACCTGCTCGGAGGTCCAGGACCGGTCGGCGTCCAGCGGCATGAACTCGATGAAGCGCACCTCGTAGGCGCTGTGGCGGGCGAGCTCGACGAAGGCCGGCACCTCGTCCTCGGTAAAGCCACGCAGCGCGACGGCGTTGACCTTGATCGGGTGGGCCTGTGGGAACTCGGCGAGGCGGGACAGCCCACGGAGCACCTGATCCAGGGCATCGCGGCGCGTCAGCGCATAGAAGCGGTCCCGCTGCAGCGAATCGACCGAAACGTTGAAGCGTATGCGCCCGGTGGAGGCGGGGGCGGCGCCTCCGGCGGCGATCAGGGCCGCCGCGTCGCGCTCAAGCAGATAGCCGTTGGTGGTGATGGCCAGGTCCTGGACGCCCGGGACGGCGGCGAGCAGCGAGACGAGGCGGGGAAACGCGCGTCTGACCAGCGGCTCGCCCCCGGTCAGGCGGATATCGTGCACGCCCATTTGCGCGAATAGACCCACCAGGCGCTCGATCTCCTCGAAGGTCAGCACGTCGGAGCGTTCGAGCCACGGCAGCCCGTCAGCCGGCATGCAGTACTGGCAGCGGAAGTTGCACCGGTCGGTAACCGACACGCGCAGATCGGCAATACGACGGCCGTGGCCGTCTACCAGGGGTTCGGACACGATCATCACCTACCCCGATCTTACGGTCTGCAGGCTGAGCGGTTAGCCTTCACGCGATGAACGAAGAGCCGACGAGTAACGGCGAGGGCCAGTTCACTGCCTCGAGACGGGGGTATGACCGAGACGAGGTCGATGCCTACGTGGCTCAGTTGCAGCGTGAGATTCGCGAGCTGCAGGCGCGAAAACAGACTCCGGATGCGGCGGTCCGCAGCGCGCTCGAGCGCGTGGGCGACGAGGTTGCCGCGGTTCTCCAGCAGGCCCACGACTCGGCGGACGACATCGTGGCGGCCGCCAAGCGCGAAGGTGAGCAGCATCGGGACCGCGCGACCCGCGAGGCTGCGCACGTCACGGCGGTGGCCGAACAACGCCTGCACGAGCTCGACCTCGACACGGATCGGATCTGGGCGGAGCGCCAGCGGATGGTGGCCGACGCGCGGGATCTCGCGCGTCAGCTGACCCAGCTGGCCGACCTGGCCACCGAGCGCTTCCCCAACGACGGCGAGCCACAGGCGGTTGCCGGCGGTCGGACTGGCCTAGACGGGCTGAATGCGAGCCATTGACACGCTCCACCTGGGGCGGCATCGCTGGATCTGCTGCTGGCAGGTCGGCGAGGTTCTCATCGATCCGGGGCCGACGCTTTCCCTGGAGCGGGTTCTGGCCCAGTTGGGCGGCCGACCCCCCCAGGCGATACTGCTGACGCACATCCACTTCGACCACGCCGGCGGGACCGGGACGCTGATGCGGATGTTTCCCGAGCTGCAGGTCTACGTCCACGAGCTCGGCGCGCCGCACATGCTGGATCCGACGCGCCTGTGGGCGAGCGCCGCCCGGCTCTACGGTGAGGAGAACATGCTCGCGATGTGGGGGGAGTTCGCCCCGGTGCCCGAGGACCGGCTGCATGAGCTGCGCGGGGGCGAGACCCTGCACATCGGCGGCGACCGCTTCGACGTGGCCTACACGCCCGGGCATGCCAACCACCACGTCTCCTATTTGCACGAGGGCACGGCCTTTGTCGGCGACGTCGGTGGCGTCCGCATCGAGCCGGGGACACCGACAATTCCCCCCACGCCGCCACCTGACATCGATGTCGAAGCCTGGCATCGCTCGATCGACCTGATCCGTGCCTGGCAACCCGCGCGCCTGGCGGTCACCCACTTCGGCGCCTACGACGATCCCCAGCACCAGCTGGACGAACTCAGCGAGCGCCTCGACCGCTGGGCCGCATCAGCCCAGTCGCAGGATCGCGACGGCTGGGTCGCTACCGTGGAGGAGGATCTGCGGCCTCTGGTCAGCCCGGATGCCCTGGACACCTTCCTGGCGGCGGTGCCGGTCGATCAGGCCTACGCCGGCCTGCGCCGTTACTGGAACACGCGGGAAGCGTAGAGGCGCTCAGATGCTCGGTCGCCGACCGCCCTGTATGGAGTCCCCGGTTGACGGTATTCTTGCGCGCCGATGTCGTTGACGGTTGAATCGCCCCGAATGCAGGGGTCTGGAACCGGTTTGGGTGGGCAATGGCGTGTCGTGGTCCTGAACGATCACCACAACACCTTTGACCATGTGGCTGAAACGCTCGCCGCCCATCTGCCCGGTGTCAACCTGTCCGAGGGTTATCGCCTGGCCGACCGCATCCACAACAACGGCTGCGCGATCGTCTGGAGCGGCGCCCGGGAGGACGCCGAGAGTTACTGGGTCAGCCTCGACGCGGCCGGTTTGACCATGGCGCCGCTGGAAGAGGGGTAGGCCTCCGAGTCGGGGGTCCCGGCGGCCAGCTTGGCCGCCTGCCGCTCAGGGCTGATCCGGACCACGCTCCAGACCAGTCCAAGCCGTTCCATCAGGGCTATCACCAGGCCGGTGGGGTCACTGACGCGCTCCCAGAACCGCAAACCATGAAATGCCGAGGTGGGAAACGCGTGATGGTTGTGGTGCCATGCCTCGCCCATCGAGAACGGGGCCAGCCAGAAAACGTTGCGCGATTCGTCGTCGACTTCGAACCGCCGCCGGCCGACGAAGTGACAGACGGAGTTGATCGACCAGGTCACGTGGTGCAGCAGCAGAACACGGACCAGTCCCGCCCACAGGAGGGTCGTGAGGGCAACGCCCGGGCTGCCCCCGATGAGCCAGCCGAGGGCGAAGGGCACCAGCAGGCCGAGCGCCGCCCACAGCGGAAACAGCCGGTCGATCACCCGGATCATGCGGTCCTTCACCAGATCGGGGGCGAACCGCTCCCGATCGGCCTGCCCGACGGTCTGAAACAGCCAGCCCACGTGCGCGTGCCATAGACCCTTGACCGCGCCCGCGAAGCCTGGGCCGCTCAGGTGTGGCGAGTGTGGGTCGCCCGCCTGGTCGGTGAAGGCGTGGTGCTTGCGGTGATCGGCCACCCAGGTGATGACCGAGCCCTCCACCGCCATCGATCCGAGCACGGCGAGGATCGCCCGCACCGGGCGGGAGCCGTCGAGCGCTCGGTGCGTGAACATGCGGTGGTATCCGAGCGTCACCCCCAGCGCTGTGAGCACGTAGAGAACCGCCATCACCGCCAGTTCGAGCGAGCCCACGGCGCGATGCCAGAGCAGCACGATGGCGGTCACCAGCGCGACCGGCGGAAGGCCGACTCCGACCAGGTTGGCAAGCTTGTGCGGGCGGGTCACGATTCCATCTTAAGTGGCTGGGGAGTGGGTTTCTTCACATCCACGCACTATCCGGACGCGAAGATTTGTAACTCTGTGATGATTATGTCGCTTCAACCGTGGCATGAACTTCCGCCCAAGGTCGCCGCCGTGGTGCGACCGCTGCTGCCCGCGCTGGTCGACGAGATCATCGAAGCCGTCGGTACCGTCCCGGCTTACCATCGTCCGCTCGAGGGCGATTTCGGGATCGGCGTGCGGGCCGGGGTCGAGGAGGCGCTGAACCATCTCGTACGCGAGATAGAGGCGTCGGGGCCGGTCCCGCGTTCGGACGTCTACCGACGCCTTGGCCGGGGCGAGATGCGCTCCGGCCGCAGCCTGGATTCGCTGCTCAGCGCCTACCGGCTCGGCGCCCGGGTGACCTGGCGGCGCGTCGCGTCGGCCGGGGAGGCCAGCGGGCTGGAGCCGGCGACCCTTTATCTGTTGGCGGAATCGATTTTCGCCTACATCGATGTGCTCTCGGCGGAATCGGCCGAGGGCTATGCCCGCGAACAGACCCAGATCGCGGGCGAGACCGAACTCGCCCGGCGTCGGCTGGTCCGACTGCTGATTCGGGATCCGCCGGCGGAGCCTGAGCTCGCCCAGGCCGCGGCACGCGAGGCGGCGTGGGAACTACCCCGCACGCTGGCGGCAGTGGCCATTGCGGTGAGCCCCCAGGCGGAGCACGCCGAGCCCAAACCGCCCGGCCGGGCGCCGGCGGTGCGTCTGCCCGTGGGGTCCATATCCGAGAGCATGGGCGAGGTGCTCTGCGCGCTGGTGCCTGACCCCGACGCCCCCGGGCGGCGGCGTCAGCTCGAGCGGGCGATGCGCCAGGCCCACGTGCGCGCCGGCCTGGGCACCACCGTGGCCTGGGGCGACGCGGCCCTGAGCTTCACCCGAGCGCGGGCGGCGCTGGGGCTGGCCGCGGCCTGCGCGGAGCCCCTGATCAGCGCTCGGGACCATGCGGGGGAGTTGCTCCTGGCGGCCGACCCGGTGCTCGCCGCGGAGTTCGCCGCGGTGCTACTGGCGCCCCTGGACGAGCTGTCTCCCGGCTCACGGGAGCGGCTGACGGCAACGCTCGCCGCTTGGCTGGACGAGCAGGGGCGACTGGGGCCGGCGGCGCTCAGGCTGGGCGTACATCCGCAGACGGCCCGCTACCGGCTGGCCCGCCTGCGCGAGCTGTTCGGAGACACGCTCGATGACCCCGATCGGCGGTTCTGGCTGGCCCTGGCCCTTAGGGCAACCCGATGAAGTCAAGGAGCGAGAGCGAACGACTGGTGCTCGTCGTCAGCACGGCCATCTTCTTGGAAACGCTGTTCTATGCGGTGATAACGCCGCTGCTGCCCGGGCTGAGCCACCAGCTTCACCTGTCAAAGCTCTCGGCCGGCGTGATGACAGCCGGCTATCCGGTCGGCACCCTGATCGCGGCGCTGCCCGGCGGAGCGCTGGCGGTGCGACGGGGGCCGAAGTTCACGCTGATCACAGGCCTGCTGCTGGTCGTCATCTCGACCGTCGCCTTTGGGCTCCTGGGTACCGCTCCGGAACTTGACCTCGCCCGCTTCCTGGAGGGTGTGGGCGGCGCCTGCGCCTGGGCCGGCGGCCTGGCCTGGATCGTGGCCGCGACCCCGTCTGACCGCCGCGGCGCGGTGATGGGACGCGCGCTCGGCACATCGATAGCCGGCTCCCTGTTCGGCCCGGCCATCGGTGCGCTGGCCAGCGCCACCGGCCGGGCAGCGCTGTTCTCGGCGCTGGCCGCCGTCGCGCTGCTGCTGCTGATCCCCGTGCGTGGGCTCCCGGACGAGAGCGAGTCCTCAGAGCAGCCGGTGGCCGATGCCGTGCGAACGCTGCGGCGTCCGGCCATGAGCGGAGCGATGTGGCTGATGGTGCTGCCGGCCATCACCTCGGGCCTGTTCAACGTACTCGGCCCCCTTCAGCTCCACCATCTGGGAGCCGGTCCCGTGGTCATTGGGGCGACCTTCCTGGTGGGGGCCGGGCTCGAGGCACTGATCTCCCCGAGGGCGGGACGCTTCTCCGACCGCCACGGTCGCACGCTCCCGCTGCGAGGCGGCCTGGTCGCCGTGGCGGCCGGCATCGCCTGTTTCTCGCTGCCGTCGAGTGCCGTTGTGCTGGCTCTGCTCATCGTCCTCACCTCGACGGCGCTCGGCGTCTTCTGGGCGCCGGTCATGGCGCTGGTCTCGGATGTGGCTGATCGGCACGGCGTCGACCAGGCGCACGCGGTGGCTCTGATGAACCTGGCCTGGGCGGCGGGTCAGATCGTCGGCGCGGCCGGCAGCGGCGCCAGTGCCAAGGCCCTGGGCAACGGCGCGCCAACGCTGGCCGTCGCCGCGCTGTGTCTCGGCACCCTGCTTGGCCTCAGTGCAGGAGGCCGGCCGGCTCAGGCGCCCGCGTAGGGCGTCGGGTGCGGCTCTGGATCCAGATCGGCCGGCGTGACCGTCTCCGGCACTTCCCCGCCGGCGGCGTACTCGTCGTACCAGATGTAGGTGATGGGGATCTGGTACTTGCCGGAGTAGCGGGCACGGAACTCCCGCATCTCGGGACCCTCCCAGTAGCGGTACCAATCGTCCTTGGAGTTGAACCAGATCTGCTGGAGAATCCGGTACGAGTCGTCCTGCGAACGCTGGACCGTGTAGCGGGTGGCTCCGTACTCGAGCGTGATCGGCGCTGCCGTCTCGGCCACCGCGTCGACGAACATGTCGCCGCGGAACACCGTTGCGTACCACTGAACGTGCATCACACCTTTGGCCATGGCGGGTGATCTTACCCTGAGTGTCCCCGCTCAGGTAGCCACGGGAGCGTCGGCCTGGGGCTCGGCGGACGTGACCCTCGGCTCAATCAACCGCCAGGCAAAGACGGAGGCCACGAGGGCCACCGCGGCGCTCCCACCACGAACCCGGTGCCGAGCGCCGAGACGAAGGCTCGCTGCACCGCGCTGAGGATGTGCGCAGATCCCTGGCCGGTCGGCGCTCCGCCGCTGCCCAGGGCGCTGACAATCGCGCTGCGCTGCGCGGCCGGCAGCCGCGGCAGGCTCTGATCGAGCTGGGAGCGACCCACGGTCGTGACGATGGCGCCCATCACGGCTACCCCGAACGTGCTGCCGACCATGCGGCTCATCGAGAGCACGCCCGACGCCGCTCCTGCCTTGGTGCGGTCGACGGCATTCATCGCGGCGGTGGTCATGGGTGACATCACCAGCCCCATGCCGAAGCCCATCAGGATGAAGCCCGGCAGCAGCTGCAGATAGCCACTGTGGACGGTGACTCGGCTCTCGATGTAGATCGACAGGGCAACGATGAGCGTCCCCACGGTCATCAGCGGCCGCGGCCCGATCCGGTCGGTCAGCCGCCCGGAAACCGGTCCCATCACCACCAGCACCACCGTCGTGGGCAGGAAGCGGACTCCGGTGGCCAGCGGCGAGAGCTTCATCACGTTCTGCATGTAGAGCGTCAGGAAGAAGAACTGAGCGAACAGCGCGAAACTGACGATGAAGCCAACCAGGTTCACACCCGCCGACGTGCGGTTGCGAAAGAAGGCGAGGTCGAGCATCGGCGCGCGGACCCTGCCCTCGACCACGAAGAAGAGGAACAGCGCGACCACGGCGACGATCCACAGGGCAACGATCCGGGGCGAGCCCCAGTGCCACGCGTTGCCCTCGATCAGCGACAGCACGAGGGCCGTAAGTCCAGCGGTCAGCAGCGCGATCCCGCGGTAGTCAACCGTACGGCCAACCGTCTCATCACGGCTCTCGTGGGCGGCGAACAGCGTCACCCCGATGGCGATCACGGCGATCGGCGGGTTGATGAAGAAGATCGCGCGCCAGCTCACGTCCTGGGTGAGGAAGCCCCCCAGCACGGGGCCGATGGCGAGGGCCAGCGCGCTCACGCCCGCCCAGGTCCCGATTGCGGTGCCGCGCTGGTGGGGCGGAAAGGCCTGGGTGATGATGGCCAAGCTGGCCGGCATCATGCAGGCGGCGCCGACGCCCTGCACCGCCCGGAAGGCGACGAGCACGCCGTCGTCCGGGGACAGCCCCAGCACCAGGCTCGAGATGCCGAACACGCTGACACCGGTGATGAACAGCCGGCGGCGGCCGAAGATGTCGGCGAGCCGGCCGCTGGTGATCATCAGCACGGCCAGGGTCAGCGTGTAGGCGTTGACCGTCCATTCGAGCGAGGAGAGGCTGGCTTTGAGGTCACGCTGGATCGACGGCAGCGCGACGTTCACGACCGTGTTGTCCAGCATCAGCATGAACAACGCGAAGCACATGGCGCCGAGCGTCCACCAACGACTGTTCTCGTCGGTGATCAGCCGGTGCCGGTGCCCGGTCACGGTCGCCATAGGCACTTTGTACCAAGCGCGGCTGGCCGGAACGGACCGCGCAGCCAGGCTGCGGCGGTCCGTCGGCGCAGCTGCTCAGCTTGGCGTGACGCTCAGCAGACTGCGACGGTCCTCGATCCGGCGCAGCTCGTCCTGCAGCGCGTCCCAGGATTCCGCTTCGACCTGCTCATACTCCTGGCCGGTCAGTTCCTGGACGTTGTCGTAGTAGTCGTTCCACGCGCGACGGGTCTCGTCGTCGAGTTCGCGCAGCTTCCCAATTTCGGGGGCGATCGTTGTCACGAGCGGCTCCTTCCTCCTATTGACATCTCCGATGTTACGCGGCTTTTCGGTCGCTGCGCATAAGGCTCGGTTAGGTTTGCTTAATCTCCGGGGCGACGGCGCATCAGGCGAAGGGAAGCTCGCTGACCCTGGCCTCCTGCTCCTCGCCCGAGCGTACGATGGCTCCCACGGGCGCCTCGCGCCGCACCAGAGCAAGCGCGATCGCACCGTGCCGCGGCGAACGCACGGAGCTCGTGACCGTGCCGACACCGCGCCCGTCGAGCGTCAGCTGGCTACCCACGGTCAGGGGCTCGGCCGAGCGCAGGCCGCGCAGCTGGCGGTTGGGCTTGCCCCGGTAGAAGAGGCGTGCGACCGTCTCCTGACCGACGTAACACCCCTTGGTGAAGGAAACCGCGCGATGGTTGAGGTCCGCCTCCTGCGGAATCACCGATTCGTCCAGGTCGATGCCGAAGCGCGGGCGCCCGTGTTCGATGCGCACAGTCTCGGCCGCCTGCTCACCGACCTCCATCGCTCCGGCGTCGAGTCCCCCGAGTCGGACAGCGGCCAGGTCGTCGGCTGCGCAGAGCAGATCCACTCCCAGATCCGTGCGGATGGCTCGCACCTCGGCGCCGCCGAGGCGGGTCACCGCGTGGTCGTGCTCGGAGGCGCCGAGCGTCAAGCCGCTGCGCTCGACGAGCTCAGCGGCCAGCGGGCCGATGAGCGAAAGCAGGCCGCACTGAACCGTGCGCTTGTGCAGTTCAACGTCGAAGCCGAGGGAGTAGCGGCGGATCATGTTGAACAATCCCTGTAGCGCCACGCGTTCGGTGTCCAACAGCAGCTCGTCGCCGGCGTCCAGCACGCGCAGGTCGCCGAGCATCTTGCCCTTTGGCGTGAGGAAGGCGGCATAGGCTCCCTGGCCGGCCTCGAGGCCGACGATGTCCTGGGTGACCTGGCCCTGCAGGAACTCCTTGGCATCTCGGCCGGTCAGCGCGAGCTTGCCGCGCTCCGAGCGATCGAGCAGGCCCACGCCCTCGGTGACGGCGGCGTAGTCGGTCTCAAAGCTTCGGGTGGCGATCATCCCGTCAAGGGTGGCATAGCCGTGACGCGAGCCGGGAAACGGCTCGCTACTGTTCGGCGCGATGGCCCTGGCCGACACGTTCACCGAGATCATCGAGTCGCTTCCGGACGACTGGACCGACCTGGAGTTCGACCTGCGAATCCTCGACGAGCGCCGTTACGTCGAGGCCTCGACGCTGCTGGTGACCTGCAACGCCCAGCCGTATTCCCGGCGCGACTGGCACTGGCGCCTGCTGGTGGCCCATCGGTTTGGTCACGCCGCCTCCGTCCCCGCGGTCCATGCGGCGCTGAAGCTGCTCGACGATGCCGGGGTCAGCGGCGAGCTAGCGCTGCGCGAGACGCGCACCGGTCGCGTCGAGACGCTGCAGATGTGGGGTCGGCCGGAATCGGTCCGCGAAGAGTTCCGCAAACTCCGCGCCCAGTAGATCGGCGCCGGGTGGCGCCTCAGCGGGGAAGATAGGACCGGTTGAACAGCCTGGCCAGGTCCGGGGTCCGCTTGACGATCCCGAACCTGACCTCCCATTTCGCCCACGCGCGCAGGACGGATACTTCGAGCGAGCCGTAGGGGCCACCGCCTCTGGGCAGGAAGGCCGGAAGCTCGGCCTGCAGCTGCTGGTTGACCCCCGTCTTGGACAGTCCGCTGGCCCCTGACTCCAGGTAGCGCTCGCCGTTTCGAGGGTGCCTCAGGACGTACTGGTATCCGTCCACCAGGGTGCGCACCACTCCCCGGGCGAGGCTCGGGTCGTGTTTGAGCAGACCGGCGGTTGCGCAGAGAACCAGCTCGGGGTAGGCGGGCGCCCCGTAGTTCTCCACGCGGAAGACATGGAAGGCCGGCCTCTGATGGGAGAGCTGGAGGCCCTCGTCGTTCCAGAAGGCCGTGGCGGCGGCGACCCGGCCGGAGATCAGATCGGGTACGGCGTTGTAGCCGATGGTGACGGTCTTCAGGCTGCCGGGCCGTCCACCCGCTCCGGCCACCACCGAATGCAACACGGCCAGGTCGCTCGGAGCGCCGGTGACTCCGATGGTCTGGCCGTCAAGCTGTCTGGGGCTCGCGTAACGGGGTTGCGCAATGACCGAGGCGAGCGGGCGCTGCTCGAGCGCCATGATGCCCACCAGCTTGCGGCCCCGTGCGTCGGCCAGGGCCAAATCGTGGATGTCGAGGATGGCAAAGTTCACCCGACCGGCGGTCAACAGCGAGATGGCATCGGTGGTCTCGCCCGGTATGCGCACCTGCAGATGAAGGCCGCTCGCCAGGTCGTAATGCCGCGCGATCGCCGTGTAGATGCCGGCATGAATGGCGTTCGGCGTGAAGTCGAGCATGAGCGACGCGGTGGGCAGGGGGTGCGCGACGTCGCGGCCGTCCACCGCAGCAGATCGGGCGCCGCAAGCGGCGAGCAGCAGGCAGGCGAACAGGCCGGCGATCGGGGCGGCCATTGGGGTCCGGTATCGGGGCATGACGAGGCCAGAATAGGCAGTCCGTAGAATCGGCTGTCCGTGCGTCGCCGCGTCACATTCTCGAGGAACGTCACGCTTTCGCTCTCGCGGACGTGTCGGTGTTATTGCAAGTACTGCGCGTTTGCTACGCATCAGGCGCATTTGCATGAGCCCGATGAGGTGGTTGGGCTGCTGGATCGGGCGGTTAAGCGTCACCGCGCCAAGGAGCTTTTGGTGCTGACCGGGGAGCGGCCCGAGGTCAATCTGGGTGTGCGTGCGAAGTTGGCCGAGCTCGGTTTTGAGGACTTTGTGGGCTATGTGGTTTGGGTGTGTGAGCAGGCGTTGCAGCGGGGTTTGTTACCGCACACCAATCTTGGGGTGCTGAGCGGCGAGGATCTGGCGCGGTTGCGTGAGGTGACGGCCTCGCAGGGGTTGATGCTCGAGTCGGTGAACCCGGATCTGGTCGCGCATCAGGGCTCGCCGACCAAGCATCCGGCCCGTCGTCTGGACACGATCCGGGCGGCCGGTGAGTTGCGGATCCCGTTCACCAGCGGGATCCTGGTCGGTATCGGGGAGAGCCACGCGGATCGCTTTGCGGCGCTGGAGGCTTTGGCCGGGGTGCATGCCGAGTTTGGGCATCTGCAGGAGGTCATCATCCAGAATTTCGTTCCGCATCAGAGCTATTACGGGCAGGAGCCGGCGGAGATCGCGACGCGGGCGGCGGCTGACTACTGGCGTACCGGGATCGCGCACGGCCCGGAGATGGGCGCGCCGAAGTGGGCTTCGGCGGTCACGATCGACGATTTGAAGGCGTTGATCGTTCGCACGCGCGAGCTGATGCCCGGCGTCGGTATTCAGGTTCCGCCCAACCTGTCGGACTGGTGGCCGGAGCTGGTGGCCTGTGGCGCCAGCGACCTGGGTGGTTTGAGCGCCAACGGCGATCACATCAGCCCGGAGCATCCGTTTCCCTCCCCGGCGCAGGTGCGTAAGCGTCTGGCCCAGGACGGTTATGCGTTGTCTGAGCGGCTGTGCGTCTACCCCGATTTCATCGATCAGGACTGGATGGCTCAGGGCGTCCTTGATCTGGTCAAGACCGACTACTGGTCCTTTATCCCGCGTCGCGGGTCGGGTCGTCGGGGCGAGGTGTCAGTCGGGCCTGATGTCGCCGGCCGGGCGATCGAGAAGGGCGCGCGCGGGCAGGAGCTGAGCCCCGAGGAGCTCACGGCCCTGTTCGCTGAGCAGCGCCCGGAGGTGATCGAGGAGATGCGCTTGGCGGCTGACGGTCTGCGGGCCGAGCTCGCGGGGGACAGGGTGACGTTTGTGGTCAACCGCAACATCAACGTCTCCAACGTGTGCATTGTCGGTTGCGCCTTCTGTGGCTTCGGGCAGGGCAAGCGCTCCCCGGACGCTTACGAGCACTCCGAGGCGGACTTCGCCCGGCGTATCGCCGACGCCGTCGACTTCGGCGCCACCGAGCTTTGCATCCAGTCGGGTATCCACCCGGACTGGACGCTGGAGACCTACGAGCAGTGGCTGCGCTTCGCCAAGTCGTGTGCGCCCGAGCTGCACCTGCACGCGTACTCGCCGATGGAGATCGCGCATATGTGTGACATCTCCGGCCTGCCGCCGGCGGAGGTGTTCGCCCGGCTGAGCGATGCCGGCCTGGGCTCGACGCCGGGCACCGCGGCGGAGGTCCTGCATGACGGTGTGCGCGAGCGGATCTCCCCCAACAAGCTGCCGGTGGCGCGCTGGGTCGAGATCATCGAGGCCTCCCACCGCGCCGGGCTGCGCTCGACGGCCACCGTGATGTTCGGGCACATCGAGGAGCCGTGGGAGCTCGCCGAGCACATGCGCGTCATCCGTGCGCTGCAGGAGCGCACCGGGGGGATCACGGAGTTCGTGCCGCTCTCCTTCATCCCGTTCCAGACGCTGCTGGGGCGCACGCACGGGATCGAGGAGATCACACCCGAGGAGAACCTCAAACACACGGCGGCCTTCCGCCTGGCCCTCGGGCACACCATCCCCAACGTCCAGGCCAGCTGGGTGAAAATGGGGATCGATGCCGCAACCGAGGCGCTGCGCTGGGGGGTCAACGACCTCGGCGGAACCCTGATGGAGGAATCCATCAGCCGGCTCGCCGGCAGCTACCACGGCGTCAAACTCGACCCCGAAGACCTGATCACCGCGGCCCACACAGCAGGACGGCCAGCCGCCGAACGCACCACCCTCTACTCGATCCGCCGGGAATACCCGGTCGGCGAGCCACTGCTGTCACGCTGACGGGGGAGCGGGCCCCCGCCCCCCGACCGGGGGTTGGCTCGGGTGGCCGGTGTATCCCGGCTCGCGCGGATGCGTAAGTTAGGAGATATGCCTACAGCACTTCTCTTTCCGGGACAGGGCAGCCAGACGCCGGAGATGCGCCAGCTGGTCGCTCAGGTGCGCCCTGACCTACTCGAGCTGGCCAGCCAGGTCGTGGGGGAGGACCCGTTCCTCCGCGTCGATGACGGCACCGCCTACGCGCAACCGGCGATCTTCTGTGCGAGTATCGCCGGCTGGTCACAGCTGGGCCGCCCCACGCACGAATTCACCGCCGGCCACTCACTGGGCGAGCTCGGAGCCCTGGTCGCCGCGGGTGTGCTCAGCGAGCGCTCAGGCCTGGAGCTGGTCGCCCTGCGGGGGAGGCTCATGCAGGAGGCCGGGGAGACTGCCGGGGACGGCGGCATGATCGCGCTCGTGGGTCCGCAAGCGGCGGAGCGGGCCGCGGAGGTCGCCGCGCCGCATGGACTTTCCCTGGCCAACGACAACTCGCCGCAGCAGGTGGTGCTGTCCGGCCCGCGAGGGGTGCTGCCGGACGCGGAGCAGACGGCGCGCGACCTCGGTCTGCGGGCGATGATCCTGCCCGTGACGGGAGCGTTCCACTCGCCGATGATGGCTTCAGCCGTGCCCGAGTTCGAGCGCGCACTGGCCGAGGTCGAACTGAGGCCTGCGACCAGCACCGTGGTTTCAGCGGTCACGGCGGAGCCCTTTGACGACGTGCGCGCTCGCCTGGCGCAGGCGCTGACCGGGCCGGTGCGCTGGCGTGAGCTGCTGCTTGGGCTGCACGAGCGTGGAGTGACGACCTTCATCGAGGTCGGCCCGGGCAAGGTGCTGACGGGCCTGGCCAAGCGCACGCTCAAGGACGTGGAGCTTGTCAGTGCCTGAGGCCGGCTCGGCCGGGCCTGCCTCGTGGCCGCCGTCGGGTTGCGCGCTGGTAACCGGCGGCTCGCGCGGAATCGGCGCGGCGATCGCCCGGGGACTGGCCGCCGATGGCTGGCCCGTGGCCGTGAATTTCAACTCAGGCTCGGAGGCCGCCGCGCAGGTGGTGGCGGAAATCGAGGCAGCCGGAGGACGCGCTGTCGCCCTGCAGGGCAACGTGACGGATCCGGCGGCACCCGATCAGCTGTTCGAGGCGGCCGAGCGTGAACTCGGTGGTCCGGTGCTGGCGCTGGTCAACAACGCCGGAATCACCCGGGACAACCTCACCCCATCACTCAGCGATGAGGACTGGGACGCCGTGATCGACACCAACCTGACCGCTGCCTTTCGTTTCACCCGGCGGGCGCTCAAGGGCATGATGCGCGCACGGGTGGGCCGGATCGTCAACCTCGCCTCGGTCAGCGGACTGCGGGCGAACCCGGGCCAGGGCAACTATGGGGCGGCCAAGGCGGGACTCGTGCAGTTCACGCGGACGGCTGCCGTGGAGGTGGCGCGGCGCGGCGTCACCATCAACGCGGTCGCCCCCGGGTTCATCTCCACAGACATGACAGCCGAGCTGATCAGCGCGGATCTGCTGAACGCGATCCCGGCCCGGCGGGCTGGTACTGCCGAAGAGGTCGCCGCTTGCGTACGCTTCCTCGTGTCGCAGCCAGCAGGCTATGTGACCGGCGCGGTGCTTACAGTCGACGGCGGTCTGGCCGCCTGACGGCCTGCGCGGCTGAAAAACCAAGAAAGAGGACACCTCAATGAGTGCAGTAACCAAGGAGCAGGTGCAGGAGCGCGTCACCGAGGCGCTCGCCAGCTTCGGACCCGATGCCAGCGAGATCACCCCGGAGGCGACCTTCGAGGACCTCGACATCGACTCCCTGGATCTTGTCGAGCTTGCGCAGATCGTCGAGGATGAGTACGGCGTGGTGCTCAAGGGCGAGGACATGAAGGAACTGAAGACCGTCGGCGATGCCGTCGACCTGATCACCGAGCGCGCCAACTAGGCGACGCGGAAGCGGACTGGAGGCGCCAATGCCCGACAAGCGTCGAGCCGTAATCACCGGAATCGGTGCGGTCACCCCTCTCGGGGTGGGCGCGCGGCCGCTGCATGAGCGGTGGGCCCAAGGCATCAGCGGCATCAGCGTCCGCGACGGTCAGGCCGGCGGCTACTGCGATGCCTTTGACCCCGCCGAGTACCTGTCGGTCAAGGAAGCCCGCCGGCTCGACCGCTTTGCCCAGTTCGCCGTGGTGGCCGCCGACGAGGCTGTGGCCGACGCGGGCTGGTCTGACGGTCTGCCCTTCGACCCGATGCGCGTCGGCCTGATCATGGCGACCGGCATCGGGGGCTTCACCACGGTCCAGGCGAACCTCGATGTGATGCGCGAGAAGGGGGCGATGCGCATCTCCCCGCTCGGCATTCCCATGTATATGCCCAACGCCGCAGCGGCTGCCGTGTCCATGCGGCACGGCATCCAGGGTCAGGCCTTCGCGGTCGCGTCCGCCTGCGCGTCGAGTGGGCACGCGATTGGCCTCGCCGCCCGCATGATCCAGTACGGCGACGCCGACGCGGTCGTAGCCGGCGGCGCTGAGGCCACCCTGACCGACTTTGGCTTCGGCTCGTTCAACACCATGTCGGCCTTGTCCAAGATCGGCCTGTCCTGTCCGTTCGACGCTCGCCGGGACGGCTTTGTCATGGGGGAGGGCGCGGGCGTGCTCGTGCTCGAGGAGTACGAACAGGCAAAGGCTCGAGGCGCTCAGATCCTGGGTGAGGTGGCGGGCTACGGCTCGACCTCCGACGCCCATCACCTCACCGCCCCTGAGCCGACCGGCCGTCCGGCCGCGCAGGCGATCACCCTCGCCCTGCAGGACGCCGGGGTCACCCCGTCGGAGATCAGCTACGTGAACGCGCACGGCACCTCCACCGAGCTCAATGATGCGGCGGAGACCGCGGCACTGAAGCTGGCGCTCGGCGAGCACGCCTACCGGATTCCCGTGTCGTCGACCAAGTCGGCGACGGGTCACCTGCTGGGTGCCGCGGGGGCGATCGAGGCCGTGGCCACGGTGCAGGCGCTGAACGACCGGCTGGTCCCGCCGACGCTCAACTACGAGGTGCCCGAGGCGGGGCTGGACCTGGATTACGTGCCGGGCAGCGCACGTGAGCTGGTGCTGGTGGGCGGCGAGGCGCCAGCGGCGATCTCCAACTCGTTCGCCTTTGGCGGCCACAACGTGTCGCTGGTGATCAAGGGCCAGGGATGATCGCGGGCGGGGTCCAGCGGTGATGTCGGCGCTACTGGCCGGCAAGCGCCTGTTGATCACTGGGGTCATCACCAAGGACTCGATGGCGTTTCATGTTGCGCAGCGCGCACAGGCGGAGGGTGCGGAAATCCTGCTCTCGAGCTTCGGACGAGTGCGCCGGATGACCGAGCGCGCGGCCCAGCGGCTCGACACGCCGGTTGACGTGCTCGAGCTCGACGTCAACCAGCCCGCGGACCTGGACGCCTTGGCAGCGGAACTGAAGTCGCGCTGGGGCTCGGTCGACGGGGTTCTGCACGCGATCGCCTTCGCGCCCGAGGACGCGCTGGGCGGGAATTTTCTGACGGCACCGGCTGAGAGCGCCTCGATCGCCTTCCAGACCAGCGCCTTTTCCCTGAAGGCCATAGCCGCTGCGCTGGCGCCACTCATGCCGGACGGTTCGAGCATTGTCGGCCTCGACTTCGACGCCTCGGTGGCGTGGCCGGTCTACGACTGGATGGGCGTCGCCAAGGCGGCGCTCGAGTCGGTCTCGCGCTATCTGGCCCGCGACCTCGGGGCTCAAGGCATTCGCGTCAACCTGATCAGTGCGGGCCCGCTGGGGACGGTGGCGGCGCGGGGTATCCCCGGGTTCGAGAAGCTCGCCTCTCTCTGGCAGCAGCAGGCACCGCTCGGCTGGGACATCGAGGATCCCAGCATCGTCGCGGGGCCGATCTGCTTTCTGTTCTCGGATCTGTCTCGCGGCATCTCGGGTGAGATCGTCCACGTCGACGGCGGCTTCCACGCCGTCGGCGCCCCGGCTGTCTGAACGCAGGCGTTTTTTTTGCCAAATTGCGGGATCAGGCGAGTGGATGGCCTTGCCTTGGGTTGCCGGTTGGCGGTAGGTTTCTCTCAGCGGTTCGGGAGGGAGCGCAGCGCGCGAAAGCCAAAGCGCAGCGGCTCCCAAAGGCGACCGACAAGGCTTATTTCGTGCGCAGGCTACGCGCGAGAGCAGGCAAGGTCGTCGCCCCCGGGCCGCGTTTTTTTTTGCCCCAGACCTCGTCGGCGTCGGCACCTCTCCTCGCCCACTGCATCTCTCCGCGTCCGGCCGGCAGCCAGCGGTCCTTCGCCGCTGACGCGCGTTGTCAGCGGAGGCGGGCCCCGGTTAGACTGCGCGCCTCAAAGGGGATTCGACGGAGGAGGCGGAGTTGAACAAACTGGGGATAGCTGCGGCCGGGGCGCTGATGGCGGCCGGCCTGGTGGTGACACCGACCGCACTGGCAGCCGGTTCTGCCGGCGCGGTGCCGTCGGCCCACACGCCTCTGCAGGTCAAGGTACTCGGCCGGCTGGCCGACGGTCAGGCGCGCGTCAGCACGAGCAGTCCGACCGGCCTGCCACCCAGCGCGGTGGCCGGCGTGTACAGGTTGAGCGGTCTTGCCGCCGGCTCGGCAGCCGGGTCGGGTCAGATCATTGCGATCGTCGACGCTTACCATGACCCCTACGCCCTGAGCGATCTGAACAAGTGGAACGCGCAGTACGGCTACCCGCAGCTGCCCAAGTGCACCTCGCTGTCCCAGAGTGGCGCCTGCTTTCAGCAGTCCGATCCCCAAGGCACGCCGAGCGTCAACAGCGGTTGGGTACTCGAGGAGTCGCTGGACATCGAATGGGCTCATGCCGAGGCTCCGGGAGCCAAGATCGTGCTGGTCGAGGCCGCGAGCAGCTCCGACAGCAATCTGTTCGCCGCCGTCAATTACGCCAACGGCCTGGGTGCCACCGAGGTCTCGATGAGCTGGGGTGGCAGTGAGTACAGCGGCGAGACGGCCGATGATGCCTACCTGCACCACGCAGGGACGCTGTACACCGCATCGGCGGGCGACAGCGGGCACGGGGCGGAATACCCAGCGGCCTCACCCGACGTCATCGCCGTGGGGGGCACCACGCTGAACGGCTGCAGTGGCACCACGTGCAGGTTCACCAGCGAGACCAGTTGGTCGGGCTCGGGCGGCGGGGCTGCCGCGTTTGAGGGCATCCCGTCCTTCCAGTCGACCTACGCCGGCCCGGTCTTCGGAGCGGCCACGATCACGGCGCTGACCGGCGGCAAGCGCGGCATTCCGGACGTCTCCTTTGACGCCAACCCGAACACCGGCGTGTCGGTCTACGACAGCACCAGCTACCAGCGGCAGTCGGGTTGGTTCACGCTCGGCGGGACCAGCGTCGGGGCGCCGGATTGGGCCGGCATCCTCGCCGCGGGTGGTGGGGCGGCCGGCACCGGCGCCCTACAGGGCGCCGGGAAGATCTACACAGTCGGATACAAGTCCGGCAACCTGCGCGACGTCACCAGCGGCACCAACGGCAGCTGCGGGACCGACTGCACGGCCGGCACCGGATACGACCTGGTCACCGGACTGGGCAGTCCGATCAACTACCCATAGGGCAGACCCGGCTCGGGTTGGTAGGACAGGTTCTCGTCCAGCGGCGGCACGCCGTGGTGCTGTTCGGCGTGTCGGGCGGCGTTGCGGACGCGCTCGGGGTGCCTGGCCTGTAGGTACAGGTACCAGGCGGCCACGAGTACGGCGACGCCGCCGGCGATGATCAGGCTCAGATCCCCCGGGTAGGGCGGGAACGGGTGCAACGATCCGTAGTAGGCCAGCACCGGGGTGGCCACGCCGACAATCGCCACGACCAGGCGCCAGAGCCGTCCCGTGCCGGTCCACTCCGTCCAGATGATCCGGAACGCGGCCAGCGCCAGCATCGCGTAAACGGCCTCGATCAGGAACGACCCGACGCCGGCGCTGATCTGGAAGGCCTCGATGTTGTTTGGCAGCTTGACGAGGTTGCCGAGCGTCGTGATCCCGCCGAGGATTATCGCCACAGCGCCGGCCCCCAGGATCACGAGGTTGCCGCCCAGCGGCGTGTCGTGGCGGGAGAGCCGGGTGGTGAACTTCGGCAGCAGACCATCGCGCCCCAGGGCGAAGAACACCCGCGACCCGGCCACCGTGAAGGCCAGCGCCACGGAGATCGAATCGAGCATGACCACAAGGTCGATCAGCACCGAGAGCCAGTGGCCGTCATATTGCTGGGCCAGCGTGCCCATCGGCGAGGGGTCGGGGGGCCAGACGGTGGCGGCATCCTTGACGCCGAAGCCGATCGCGCCGGCGTAGGTGACCAGCAGGTAGAACAGGCCGGCCAGGGCGACCGATCCGATCAGGGCCACGGGGATCGCCCTGTGCGGCTCGCGTGCCTCCTCACCGATCGAGGCCGCCGCCTCGAAGCCGATGAACAGCGTGACCGCGAACAGGATGCCGTGGAAGACACTGTTCCAGGAGCTGTGACTTGTGCCGAACACGGCCAGGGTGTTGCCACCGTTACCACCCTTGGCGATGATCGTGATGGCCAGGATCAGGAACGGGATCATCGAGATCCCGGCCAGAGCCAGGACACCCTGAATCGCCACGCGCACACCCACGTGGTTGAGTCCGACGGCGATCCCCAGGACCACGAGACCCAGGATCCACCAGGTGATGTTGACGTGGATGTCGGCCAGGAAGGACTGGGCCAGGAAACCGTTGGCGATGAAGACGCCACCGCCGCCGAGGAACAGGATGCCCGTCCCGTAGATCCCGGCGCCGAAGACGCCGAGACCGGGGTGCGCGCCGTGCACCAGGTACTCGTACATCGCGCCCGCGCCCGAGTACCGACGGGCGAATAGCGAGATCACGTAGCCGAGACAGACCGCTCCGATCGTGCCCAACAAGACCGAAAGCGGCGTGCTGAACCCGGACACGCTGGCGATCAGCCCGGTCAGCAGGCCGGCCGAGAACATCGGGCCGATGGCCAGCGACTGGCCGATGGCATGGATCGTCGTCAACCTGCGTTCGCCCAGGTTTCCCTGGGCCGATGCCTCACTCATGTCCCTCTCTCTCCTGTATGGCTCAAGACACGCTCCCGTCGAGAATCTGGAGCGTCTTCAGATCGGAATAGAAGTCGAGCGCGTAGTTGCCGCCCTCACGGCCGATGCCGGAGATGCCGATGCCGCCGAAGGGCGCCGTCAGGTCGCGCACCAGGAAGGTGTTGACCCAGACGATGCCGGCACGAACCGCCCGGCCGATGCGGTCGGCCCGACCCATGGAGCTCGTGTAGACCACCCCGGAGAGGCCGTAATCGGTGGAGTTGGCCAGCGCGATGGCCTCCGCCTCGTCCGCGAAGGTCTGGAACGTCAGGACGGGACCGAAGACCTCCCGCTGCACGATCTCGGCGTCATTGCTGGTCGGCTCAAACAGCGTCGGCTCGTACAGGAGCCCCTCCCGCCGGCGACCGCCCCGAACCAGCCGCTGGCCGTCGGCCACGGCGCGCTGGACGAAGCCGTCGACGCGCTCGAGGTGCTCTGGATGGATCAGCGGCGAGACGGTGGTCCGCGGCTCTCGCGGGTCGCCGAGCACGTGCCGGTCGACTGCCGCGTTGAAGCGCTCGAGGAAGGGCTCGCGCACGCTCTCCTGGACCAGCAGGCGCGTGCCGGCCAGACAGACCTGGCCGGCGTCGTCGTACTGCCCGGCGGCCTTGGCGGCGGCGGCGTCGAGGTCGGCGTCCGCGAACACGATCAGGGGACCCTTGCCACCCAGCTCGCCGGTGAAGGGCACGAGGTTGCCGGCGGCGCTGGCCCCGATGTGGCGGGCCGTCTCCGGCGAGCCCGTGAAGGAAATACGACGCAGACGGGGATGCGAGACGAGCGCCGCGCCCACCTGTTCCCCGACGCCCTGCAGCACGTTGAAGGCACCGGGCGGAAAGCCCGCCTGCGCCGTGAGATCGGCGAGCAGCGAGCAGGAGAGCGGAGACCACTCGGCGGGCTTCAGGACCACCGGGCAGCCGGCGGCCAGCGCCGGCGCGATCTTCCAGGTCGACAGCATGAACGGCGCATTCCACGGCGTGATCACGGCGGCCGGTCCGGCCGGCATGCGCTGCACGCGGTTCCAGGTGCCCTTGGAGTGCCAGTCCCGTTCCTCGTAGGCGACGGCCAGGTCCGCGTAGTTGCGGAAGTTGGCCGCGGCCCGGTGAATCACCCGTAGGCGCAGTGACTCGAGCAGCATCGCCATGTCGGCACACTCCACGGCGGCCAACTTCTCAACCTGGCTGTCGATCAGATCCGCCAGCCGGTGCAACAGTGCGGCGCGGCCGGTGGGGCCCAGGCCAGCCCACTCCGGAAAGGCAGCCTGCGCGGCGCGCACGGCCAGGTCGGCCTCCTCAGCGCCGCCGGCCGCGACCTCGGCGATCACCGAGCCGTCAATCGGGGTGATCACCTCGAAGCGCTGAGGGCTCGCCACTCGCTCTCCTCCGATCCAATGATCGGTGGAAACCGCATGGCCGGCCACCGTCGTCGAGTTCGCTGGGGTCGTGGCGGTCATCGGGTGTACTCGCGGACCGTGACCAGGTCATCGACCGTGTAGGCGAAGGTGAAGCGGTAGCCGCGCACCACATCCAGCGGAGCGAGCATCGTGTGCTCCTCGCCTGGCGCCGGACTGAACTGGAGCGTCGCGGGGCCCTCCCAGATCGCCGAGACGCTGCGGTCGCGGCTGCGGGCCCGGACCAGCTCGTGCACGGCCGGATCCTGGTGGCGGCCGGCTGCCAGGCGCGGAAAGTAGCGCACGTTGACCAGCGGCGGATCCGTGTGCAGCGAACCCGACTCGCTCTCGTGCTCGAGCGATACGGTGGCTCGAGCCAGCTCGCGGCCCCGGGCCGAGCAGCTGGCGCCGAAGCGCGAGCCGGCCCGAATCCCTGGAGAGGCCTGGCAGTCGAGGCCAAAGGTGCGGGTCATCCAGACATCGCCGAGCTTCTTGGGAAAGCCCTGGATCAGGCCTCGGACGAGGGCGAAGTCCTGGTCGACCCAGATGAACGGGCAGGTGGTGACCGGCTCGCCGTCGAGCAAACCACTGATGACGATGTAGAACTCGTGGTACTGGGAGCGCACCGGGTCGGTCAGCTCATCGCCGCCTTCCGAGAAAGACTGCCAGTCGACGAACACCGCGGCGCAGCGACCGCCATCGGAGTGCGGCTCGAGACCCTCGGGCAACAGCGACGCGGCCGCCTCGGGGTCGGCGTGAAAGTCGATGACCAGGAAGTCACCCACGTAGTGCCACGGCGGCGGGGGAACCAGGCCGGCGCGGCCCGCTGGGGTGCGGGGAACGGTGTAGCCCTGCAGGGTCATACGGCCTCCTTGGCGGGCGCGGGGGGTAGCGGCGTGCCGAGCATCTCGAGGCTCTCGCGCTCTGAGTCGATCGCCGCCTGGTCGAAGCGGAAGTAGGAGCGCGGCGGCAGGGGCCCCCAGGTATTGGAGGAGAAGCGGTCATCCGGCCAGCGCCGGGGCCGGTGATTGGGTTGGAGTTGCTCCATGTCGCAGTAGAGCTCGACGAAGCACTCCTCCTCGAGAACCCGCACGTAGGCGGCGATATTTCCGCCGACGCCGTGCCGCGTCGGCCCCCAGCCCAGCCAACGGCCGTGCCGACCCAGGTGATCCAGGGCCACGCGCATCTGCCCGATGTCGATCACGTCGAAGGCGAGATGGTGGAAGTGGGCCTCACCCTTGTTTATGAGGGCCATCACGTGATGGTCGGAATTGATGTGAAACCACGCGCCGTCCTCGCCGAGCCAGTCGGTGAGCTGCATCCCGAGTGCCTCGGTGTAGAAGCGGCACTGCTCGGCGAAGTTGCCGGTCAGGAAGTTGACATGCCCGAGCTTGCGGGGGTGGCCGATGACGGCCGCGCCGGCGGGCCGGGCGTGGGGGACGAGCCTCGACACCGGTTCGCGATGGGGCAGGAGTTGGACGCGGTTGCCATCGGCGTCGCTGCACAACAGGCCACCTTCGCCGTCATCGTCGACCCCGACCCCGTACTCGAGCAGGTGCACGCGAGCCTGCTCGAGTGAGCAGGTCGGGGCGAGCTCGTAGGCCACGTGGTCCACCCCGCGCGGGCTTCCGCCGGTCAGCTCGAGCGCGCACGGTTCGTCGTCACACGAGAGCAGAATCGAGTCACCTTGGTCGCCGCTGACGTGCAGCCCGAACTGCGAGCACCAGCGCGCCGTGGCCGCTGCGAGGTCGGCCACACGCAGGCAGACGTGGTCGATCCTGTGCAGCTCGATCATCAGCGCACCTTGACCGGCAGCCGCTTGATGCCGTTGAAGAAGTTGGACCGCAGCCGCTCCGGCGAACCGGCGAGTTCCAGTTCGACGCCGCGCGAGAGCAGGTCCTCGAAGGTGATGCGCACCTCCATCTTGGCCAAATGCGCGCCCAGGCAGTGATGGACCCCGCCGGGGCCGAAGGTCATGTGCCGATTCGGGGTACGGCCGACGTCGAAACGCATCGGATCGTCGAACACCGTCTCGTCGCGGTTGCCGGAGACGAACCAGGTCGTCACCTTGTCTCCCGCTCTGATCTCCTGGCCCCCCAGTTCGGTGTCGACGGCAGCGGTCCGGCGGAAGTGATGCACCGGGGTGGCCCAGCGCAACATCTCCTCGGCGGCGGTCCGGCCGAGCTCGTCGAAGCCGGCGCGCAGACGCTCTCGCTCGTCCGGGTGCTCGCTCAGCGCGATCATCCCATGACTGATCGTGTGGCGTGTGGTCTCGTTGCCGGCGGTGGCCAGCAGCACGAAGTACACGTCCATCTCGCGCTGGGAGAGGCCGGCCTGGACCAGGTCGCTCATCACGTCATCGCGTGAGCTGTGGCGGCGCTCGTCGGCGATGCGCCGGCCAAAGGCGAACATGTCGAGCGCGGCCGGGCTGGAGAACGGCAGGTGACGGTGCGCATCGTCGTCGCCGTCGTGCGCGTACTCAGGGTCGGCGTTGCCGAGCAGCCGGTCCCCGATCTCGATGATCTCCCGACGTTCCTCCTGCGGCACACCGAGGATCTCGGCGAACACCTGCATCGGGAATCTCCGAGGAGATCTCGTGGACGAAGTCGAACTCGCCCTTGGGCAAGGCCCCGTCGAGCACCTTCCTGACCACCTTGCGCACCTGGTCCTCCCAGACGCCGACCGCCTTGGGGGTGAAGCGCCGGTTGACCAGCGCTCGCAGGACGTCGTGCTCGGGCGGGTCCATGTCGATCATCGATTTGCGGGCCTCGATGTGCTCGGGCTCGAGGTCCTCGAGCGAGGTTCCGCCGATCTCGGAGGAGAAGAGCTCCGGCGAGCGGTGCACCGTGCGGATGTCCTCATACCGGGTCACCGCCCAGAAGCCGCGGCCCTCGGGCTCCGGGTTCCAGTGGACCGGGTCCTCGTGGCGCAGCTTGGCCAACGCCGCATAGGGGACCGCGTCGACGAAGTTGTCGTGGTCTGGAGAGGTCGATGAAGTCGCTGGTTACTGACATGGCTGGCTCCTAGAGGTGATGCAGGTACTCGCTGATCTCCCAGTCGGAGACCCAGGCACGGTGACGTTCGAGCTCAAAGCCCTTCAGCGCCAGGAAGGTGTCGATGATCGGTGCGCCGAGTCCCTCGCGCAGGACCTTATCCTCACCCAGCGCCGCGAGCGCCTGGTCCAGCGAGGCGGGCAGGGGCTGGCCGATCACGCCCTCCTCGGCTCGGTAGGCGTCGCCGCTGACCGGGGGCGGGGGGGTGAGCTTGCGGCGCACGCCGTCGGCACCGGCCAGCAGCGTCGCGGCGATGCCCAGGTATGGGTTGGCGGCGCCATCGCCGACCCGCAGCTCGATGCGCGTGGCGCCGCCGCGCTCCGGCGGGATCCGCACGAAGCTCGCGCGGTTGTCCCAGCCCCAGTTGGCGTGGGTCGGCGCCAGCGAGTCCGGCTGCAGGCGGCGGTACGCGTTGACGGTCGGGTTCAGGAAGGCCATCAGCGCCGGGGCATGCTCGATCAGGCCTGCCGTGAAGTGATCCAGCTCGGCGCTCACGCCATGTCTCCTGCGCCGGATCGGCGAACGCGTTGGCGCCGTCCCGATTGAGCGAGAGATGCAGATGGGTTCCGGAGCCGCCCTGATCGTTGAACGGCTTGCCCATGAAGGTCGCGTGCAGGCCGTTCTGAGCGGCCATGTCCTTGACTGCCGCCTTGAGCCGGAAGGCGCGGTCGGCGGCATCGAGCGCCCCGGAGTGGCGCAGGTTGATCTCGTACTGCGAGTTCATGAACTCGTGGTTGACGGCGAAGACGTCCAGGCCGATCGCCGCCAGCTGCTCGGTCATGCGGCGCACGAGCCCGTCGGGGTCGGCCAGCGGGCCGACCGTATAGACCATGCTCAGGTTGTCGACGTGACGGCGCACGCCGTTCGGGGCGGCGGGGTCGCGGACGACGAGGAAGAACTCGAGCTCGGGACCGACGATCGGCTCGAAGCCGAGCTCGCCGACGCTCGTCCACGGCCCGCGCCAGGGCGCCGCGCGGATCACAGATCGGCGATGTCGGCCTGGGCGGGCTCGAGGTTCGACAGGCAGCAGGCGACGCCCGGCTCCCAGGGCAGCGTGACCATCGTCGAGAGGTCAGGGCGCACGATCAGGTCGGGATAGCCGGCCTCACCGCCGACCACCGGGGTGTGGCGCAGGTCGGTGCCCATGACCGCCGCGCAGAAGCACAGGCCGTGCTCGACCACACCGTCGAACTGCTGGATCGGCACGTCCTTCCCGCGCGCGATGCCGTGCAGGTCCGGGTAGAGCACCCGCACCGATGTGATCGACGAGTCGGTGTCCCGCGCCGGCTCGGAATCCCCGAGTGCGGACGCCGGCAGCGAGCCTGTCGTCACGGATCTCTCCTCTCTGCGCGCTGGGCGCGCTGCCAAAAGACATCGAACAGGCGGAAGGCGTTTGTACGGGCGAGTTCCGCCTGCGTCACGACCGGACTCGAGCCGCGACTCCGCGTCGTGCACGCCGAGCCGCTCGAGCCGCTCGCGGTCTGAGCTGGCCCAGTGCTTGACGATCTCGATGGTGCTCTCCGGGTGAAACTGAGTGCCCAGGTGCGGGCCGCTGATGAACGCCTGCACGCCGGCGGACGAGCGGGCCAGCTCGTGCGCGCCCGGTGGCAGGGTGAAGCGCTGATAGTGCCACTCGAGCCATGGACCGGCCGGTACCAGGTCGGCGTCGTCAGTCTCGATGCTGTACCAGCCGAGCTCGGCCTCGGGCGCCGCCTCGATGCGGCCGCCGAGCACGTCGGCCAGAACCTGCCCGCCGTAGCACAGGCCGAGCACGGGGACCTCGCGCTCGCACCGCGCGCTCGATCAGCTCGAGCGTCTGCGGCGACCACCGGCACATCCCGATCCAGCGGGCTGTGCTTGGACCCCAGGCAGCAGACGAAGGCCCGGCCGTCGATGTCCGGGAACGCTCCGCCCTCGAAGGTTCGGTGCACCTCGACCGGGCAGCTCACGGCTCTGGGCCCAATCGCCGAACAGTCCGGGCGGGCTGGTCGGTCCGTGCTGCAGGATCAGTCCGGGGTTCACGCCGACGCCCCGACGGGAGCGCCCAAGGTCGAGCTCTCCTCGGCCAGCGCCTGTTTGAGTGACTCAAGCGTCGGGGGTGCGGTCAGCTGACGGCGGTACCAGGGCAGGCGCCGCGCGGCGTTCATGGCCGACGATGCCGGTCACCTGCTCGGCCGCGGACGCACGCCACGACGAAACGGTCGCCCTCCGGCGTCTGCTCGAGCAGTTCGGTGCGTTCGGCCAGCGAGGGACACCCGAGCGCCTGGATCTTCGATCCGTACTGATCGGACCAGAAGTAGGGAGGCGTCACGTGCGGCGCACGCTCGGATGGATTCGAGCAGCGCGTTGCGGCCGGCGAGCTGCCCGTGCTCGGCGGCGGTGGTCCAGTGCTCGACCCGCAGCGGTGCGCGGTCGGCCAGGGCCACGGGCACCGCCGCGATGTCGCCGGCCGCGAGGATGTCGGGGTCCCGGGTCGGTGGTCAGCGTCGCGTCGCAGACCACGGCCGGATTGCAGCTCCAAGCCCGGCGCCGGTGAGCCACTCGGTGTTCAGCACCGAGCCGAGCGCCAGCAGCACGGTGTCGACGTCCAGGCGCGTTCCGTCACTCAGCTCTGCCTGCTGCGACCGAGTCGCCACCGTGCAGAGCGGCGATGCCGACACCGAGGCGCAGGTCGACGCCACGCTCGCGGTGGATCTGGCTCCAGCGCTCGCCGAGCTGGGGGCCGAAGGGCAGCAGCGGATGAGCGGCGATGTCGATCAAGGTCACCTCGACCCCGAGCGCGCGGGCGCTGGCGGCCACCTCGCAGCCGATGAACCCTGCACCGACGATCAGCAGCCGCTCGGGCCGCGGCCAGTGCCAGTCGCGCAGGGCTACGGCGTCCTCCAGCGTGCGCAGCGTATGCACGCCCGGCAAGCTGCGCACCCGGGCCCGTCCCACGGACGCGCGCCCGGCAGCCGGTGGCGATGATCAGCCGCTCGTAGTGCGACCTCGGTGCCGTCGGCCAGCCGCACGCGCCGGCGCGCGCGATCCAGGCCGGTCGCCGGGACCCCGAGGCGCCACTCGACCTCGAGCTCGCCGACCTGCAGCGCCGAGTCCTCGATCTCCTGCGTGCGCTGCAGCAGCTCCTTGGACAGCGGCGGGCGCGTGTAGGGCAGGTGCGGCTCCTGCTCCGATCATCACGATCCCGCCGTCGTGACCGGCGGCGCGCGCGGCCTGGGCGGCGCGCAGGCCGGCCAGCGACGCGCCGACGATCACGAGCCGGCGCAGGGCCGCTCAGTGCTCGGACCGGTCTCCATGGCCGCTGCGTCAATCCTCGAGCCGGATCGCCATCATCGGGCAGGCGTTCTCGGCCTCCTGCATGTCGGCGCGGCGGCTGTCATCGACCTCCTCCTGCCAGACGAGCACGTCGTCGTCGCCCAGCTCGAAGACGTCGGGAGCCACCGCCACGCACTCGCCGTGGCTCTGGCAGAGGTTCATGTCGACGTGGACCTTCATCAGTCCGATCTCTCCTTGGTTGAGCCATGCGCTCGGCCTCGTCCTCGGGGATCGCGAGCGCGACGTGCAGGGTGTTTCCGGACACCGCCGGCTGGTCGCCGACGGCGGTCAGATCGACGTCCCAGTCAACGACCGTGTTCTCGAGCCGGCCCAGGCCGCTGATCTCGACCGCCGACCACGTCGCCCGGCTCCATGGGCCGCGAGTTGGCCGGCGTGCCCGTCAGCACGACGTCGCCGGGTTCGAGCGTGATCAGCCGCGACAGGTCCGCCAGCTGGTAGGCGACGCCCCAGATCATGTCCTCGGTGCTCGCCTCCTGGACGACCTCACCGTTGAGGTAGGTGCGCAGCGTGAAGTCAGTCGGGTCGAACTCATCGGCCGGGGTGACCCACGGCCCGATCGGCAGGAAGCCGTCCTGGCCCTTGACCCGCAGCATTGAGCCGCGGTCGGCGTGGCGGAAGTCGTGCAGTCCGACGTCGTTGGCCGGGGCGTAGCCGGCGACGTAGGCGAGGGCGTCGTCCAGACGACGCCATGCATGCGCCGGCCGATCACCACGGCCAGCTCGCCTTCGTAGTTGAGGAATCTGGTTCCGCGCGGGCGGCGCACAATCCCGCGGTGCCCGTTGAGCGCTGGTGGGCGGCTTCATGAAGTAGGACGGATAGGCCGGTGTGCTTGGCGGCGTACTCCGTGAGCCGGCTCTGGTAGGTCAGGTGCACGGCGATGATCTTCGAAGGCGTCACCGGCGCCAGATAGCGCGCGTCAGCCTCGGGGACGGTACTGTCCGTCCTCCAGCACGATCGTGTCGCCTTCGAGGTGGCCCCAGGCCGGGGCCTGCCCGAGCTCGACCCTGACCCTTCTCTGCGTCACGCGCATCATCGTCTTCCGCCCGGCACGCGTCGTGCAACAGGAAGATGCGAACGATTATTCGCGGTACGCGATAATTGCTCGCAGAGTGGAGCTCAGGCAACTGCGTTATTTCGTCACGGTGGCAGAGGAATTGCACTTCTCTCGCGCCGCCGCACGCCTGCATCTGGCGCAATCGGCGCTGTCGGCCCAGATCAGACGGCTCGAGGCCGAGGTCGGAGGCCCGCTGCTGCTGCGCAGCACGCGGCAGGTGGAGCTCACGCCCGCCGGTGAGGCCCTGCTGAACGAGGGCCGGGCGATCCTGGCCGCGGCCGACGGCGCGCTCGGCAGGGTGCGCGCGCTGGCCGTGGCGAGTCCGCGTCGTTCTCGATCGGGTCGCTCGGGCCAGTCCCGGGCGCGCTGTTCTCGCCGCTGCTGGCGACCTTCAGCGCCCGCCACCCGCAGGTCAGGATCGATGTCCGCGCTGTCGAGTTCTCGCAGATGATCTCGGCGCTGCGCAGTGGCCGGGTCGATGTCGCCTTCCTCTACGCGCCGCTCGAGGAGGAGGACCTGGAGGTCATGCCGCTGATCAGCGAGCCACGTGTCGCGGTGCTGCCCAGCCGTCATCCGTTGGCCGCCCGCGATTGGTGACGCCGAGTGACCTGGCGGAGGAGACCTTCGTCGCGCAGCCCGACGTCACGCCGCAGGCCTGGCGCGACTACTGGATGCTGGTCGACGAGGTGGGTCACCGCCCGAAGATCAGCGCCTACGTCGGCGACAACCTCGAGGAATGGCTCTATCTGATCGGGCGAGGCGAGGGCGTCGACACCTGTCCGGCGATCATCGCCCGCTACTTCGCCCGCCCCGACGTGGTCGTTCGTACCGCTGCGCGACGCCGCGCCGACCACGCTCGTGCTCGCGGTGCACCGCGAGGTCCGGCAGCCGATCATCGACGAGTTTGTCGAGTTGGCGGTGGAGATCGCCGCCAACGCCACGCGCAACCCGGGCACCGGCTACGCGGCGCCGAATCGAAGGAGGCAGATGACCCCGCCACCAGATCCGGTGCAGCCGCCCAGCGCCCAGCGGCCGAGCCGCCGCATCCACTTGAGCTGATCGACCGCGAGCGGGTGCTGGAGCTGCTCACCCAGCATCTGAGCAGCGCCTGGGCATCGTTCGACCGGCCCCGGCCCCAGGAGCCCGAGCTCGACCCGGCGCTGATCGAGCGCCTGATCGGAGCGCCTGCCGGCTTGCCCCGGGGATCCCGAGGCGTCGCTGGCCGACATCGCCAGCGTGCTCGACGCGAGCGTCTCGCCGGCGCGGCCCCTCTATACCGCCTACATCGGCTCCACGGGGCTCGAAGCCGGAGTGCTGGCCGGGGCGCTCGCCAACGCCTACGACGTCAACCTGGCCGCCGCCGCGGGCGCGGCCGAGATGCTGGAGAACCAGACCCTCCGCTGGGTGGCCGAGTTCGTTGGCTTATCCGGTGCAGGACGGCGCCTTCACCAGCGGCGGCATGACCTCGAACCTGACGGCGCTGATGGCCGCCCGCGAGCACGCGCTGCCCGGCGCCCGCTCCACGGGTGTCGCCGGTCGGGCCGCCGCCGTCTACTGCTCGGAGGAGTCGCATCATTCGGTCGCCCGCGCGGTCGAGGTCATCGGCTTGGGCAGCCAGGCGCTGCGCCGGATTGCCACGGACGACGCCGAGCGCGCATGCGCGTCGACGCGCTGGCCGAGGCGCTCGCCGCCGATCGCCGGGCCGGCATGGTTCCCGTCGCCGTCGTCGCCACCTCGGGCACCACGCTGACGGGCGCGATCGACCCCCTCGACCGGATCGCCGACGTCTGCGCGGAGCACGGCGTCTGGATGCATGTGGACGGCGCCTACGGCGGGCCGGCAGCCGGCGTGCCCAGCCTGGCCCCGCGCTTCACCGGCATCGAGCGGGCCGATTCGCTGACGATCGACGCCCACAAATGGCTCGGCGTACAGAAGAGCTGCAGTCTGGTGCTGCTCTCGCGTCAGGGACCGCTGGAGAGCGCGTTTGCCCACGACGAGCGCTACATGCTGCACGCCGGCGTGGCCGCCAACGGCGTCGACCGCACGCTCGAATACTCACGCCCGGTGCGCTCGCTCAAGCTCTGGCTGGCCTTCCGGATCTACGGGGCGGAGATGATGCGCCGCTGGATCGAGATGACGGCCCAGCACGCTCGTGCGCTGAGCACCGCCCTCGCAGGCCGGCCGAAATTCGAGTTGCTCAACGACCCGTCGCTCTCGGTGGTCTGCTTCCGGCATCTGGGCGATGGCGGCGACCTGGACGAGCACAACCTGAGGCTGGCTCGCGCGATCACCGACGACGGCCGCGTCTATCTCGCGCCGGCGCAGGTCGACGGCATGACCTGCCTGCGCGTCTGCTTCATGAACTTCCGCACCACGGCCGAGCAGGTCGGCGAGCTCCTGCGGGTGATCGAGGAGCTCGCCGAGACTGTTCGGTGATGGCTCGGCCGGCCTGACCAGGCCAGCCGACAGTTAGTGCTTGGCCTTCTTCTTCTTGGCCTTGAAGGTGACCGTGGCACTCTTGACCTTGCGTCCGGACTGGGTCACGGTGAACTTGACCCGGAGCGGAGAGTGCTTGGCCAGCAGCGCACGTCCGGTGGCGTTGAGGCTCAGCTTGAGCTTGGCACTGTGTCCAGCTCGGATCACCGCCAGGGCCGATCCGACTGTGACCGTGCGCTTGGTCAGCTTGGCACCGGCAGCCACCGCGGTGACCTTGCCATGCTTGAGCGTCTCGAGCACGGTCAGCTTCATCCGCAGCGAGCAGGACGTAGCACCCCGGCACGTGGCGCGGAAGCTCAGGGCAGTTCCGCTCACGTGCAGTGCTGTGATCGTGGCGCGTCCCCGTTTGTGGGCGTGGGGTTGGGGTTGGGGGGTACCGGCTCGGCTTCACTGACCGTGGTGGTCTGGGCGCTTGCGTGGTGCAGGCTGTCGCCGCCATAGCTGGCCGTCACCGTGTAGGAGCCGGCTGCCGAGGGCGTGAACGAGACCTGACACGAGCGCCGTCTGTGCCAGCTGGCAGGCGCCGGAGCCGCTGAATGTGCCGCTCGACGGGGAGGCGCCGAAGGTCACAGTCCCCGTCGGGGCCAGCGGGAAGCCGGCCGTGTCGGTGACGGTTGCCGTGCAGGTGGCCACTCCGCCGCTGGCGAGCGCCGCCGGCGAGCAGGACAGCGAGGTCGCCGTCGAGTCCACCTGCACGCTCGGTGACACCGAAGACCTCCTCGACGTCACTGTTGGCGGCGTCGCCGATGTACAGATTCCCGTACCGGTCAACCGTCACCCCGACCGGCCCGTGCAGAGCGCTGCTGCTCGCCGGCCCCGGAGTCGGCGGGCCCGCGTGTCCGGCCCCGACGAGCACCGACAGGGTGCCGCCCGTCACCTTCTTCGACGTCATTGTTGCTGGTGTCGGCGATGTAGACGTCTCCGCTGCCGTCGACCGCCACGCCCGGCGGGGCCGGCCAGATGGCTGGCGGTGGCCGGTCCGGCTGTCGGCGCACCGCTGCACCGGTGCCGGCGAAGATCGACAGGGTGCCGCCGGTGCACCTTTTCGACCTCACTGTTTCCGGTGTCGGCGATGTAGACGTTTCCGCTGCCGTCGACCGCGATGCCGGCTGGGCTGGCCAGGTCGCTGCCGGTGGCTGGGCCCGGGGTTGGCGGACCGCTCACGCCGGTGCCGGCGAATATCGACAGATTGCCGCCAGCGTCACCTTTTCGACTTCGTTGTTGCCGGTGTCGGCGATGTAGACGTTGCCCTTGCCGTCGACCGCCACCCCGGCAGGGTGATACAGCGAGCTGCTTGTCGCCGGCCCGGGGGTGGGCGCCGCGTGGTGACCGGGAGTGCCGGCGATGATCGACAGAGTCCCAGCCGGTGTCACCTTTTCGATCACATCGTTGATGCTGTCGGCGATGTAGACGTTCCCGCTGCCATCGACCGCGACCCCGGTGGGGTGATTCAGGTGGCTGCCGGTCGCTGGTCCAGCTGTGGGCAGGCCGGAGACCCCGGTGCCGGCGAAGATCGACAGGCTGCCGCCCGGGGTCACCTTCTCGATCACGTTGTTCGCGGCGTCCGCGACATAGACGTTTCCGCTGCCATCCACGGCCGTCCCGGACGGGGTGCCCAGTTCACTGTTGGTGGCTGCCCCAGCCGTCGGGAAACCGTAAAAGACCTTTCCGGCCACGATCGACAGCGTGCCGGAGGAGACCTTGGCCACCACGCCAGCCGATCCATCCGCGATGTACAGGTTGGTCCCGAGGCTATTCACCGCCACCCCGGCCGGGTCGTACAGATTGCTGCTCGTCGCAGACCCTGCTGTCGGCTGACCCTGGACACCGGTCCCGGCGATGACCGACAGTTTCCGCCCGACACCTCCTCGATGCGCTGGTTGGCCCGATCAGCGATGTAGACGTTACTGCCGGCATCGACGGCGACTGCGGCCGGAGCGTTCAGGGGGCTGCTGGTCGCTGGCCCAACAACTGGCGCTCCGCTGGTTCCCGTGCCGGCGATGATCGACAGTGTGCCGCCCGTCACCTGTTCGACGACGTTGTTGCCGGTGTCGGCGATGTAGAGGTTGGTCCCGCCGCTGTTCACGGCCACCCCCAGGGGGCCGGCCAGGGGGCTGCTGGTGGCGGGCCCGGGGATCGGCACACCGCCCGTCCCGGTGCCGGCGACGATTGACAGGTTGCCTCCGCTGATCTCCTCGACCTCGTTGTTGCCGGTGTCGGCGATATAGACGTTCCCGCTGCCGTCCACCGCCACACCCGCCGGGGCAGATAGATGGCTGTCGATGGCCAGGCCTACCGTTGGCGGCCCGGCGAGGCCGGACATGCCGGCAATGATGGACAGGGTGCCGCCCGGGGTCACCTTCTCGATCACATCGTTGTTCGTGTCAGCGATGTAGACGTTCCCGCCGCTGTCGACGGCCACGGCGTCCGGATGGTTCAGGTTGCTGCTGGTCGCAGGCCCTCCGGTCGGCGCGCCGACGTGACCGGTGCCGGCGATGATCGACAGGGCGCCGCTGGTGTTCGAGACCTCCTCGACAACATTGTTCTGAGGGTCGGCGATGTAGAGGTTTCCAGCAGCTATCGACCGCCACGTTGCGCGCAGCGACCGGCGTGCGGTCCGGCCGGCCCGGCCAGCACGGAGCGGTTTATGCCGGCGATGACCGCCAGCGAACCGGCCGGGCCGGTCGCGGCGGGCTGTGATGCGGCGGCAGTCGCCGAGGCCGCGACTCCGGTGGCGAGCAGACTGGCCGCAGCGATCAGGGGTACAGCAAACGATCGGGTACGTCTGGCCACAGTCACCACTCCTTGGCAAAACTCTCGAGAAATCCGGTTCCGAGCGCGGATTTAACAGCCCCGGTCACCGCGAACAACCGACCATATTAGAAGGACGGGCTGACACCCTGCAACTGCCGCCATTAGCCTCGGGCCCATGCAGAGGCGGCTGGAGACCGAACGCGCCGCCCGGATATGCGCGGTGCTGGGGGCGCTGGCTATCGCCTGGTCGAGCATCTTCGTCAAGCTCAGCCACGCGTCGCCGTCGACTGCCGCGATCTTCCGTTGCGCCTACGCCGTGCCGGTGCTGCTGGTCCTGGCGCTGATCGAGGATCGCCGCTACGGCGCCCGGGCCTGGCGCGACCGCCGCGCGGCCGTCGCCGCGGGGGTCTTCCTGGCCATCGATCTGATCTTCTGGCACCACTCGATCGACGATGTCGGGGCCGGTCTGGCCACCGTGCTGGCCAACATCCAGGTGATCTTCGTCCCGCTGGTCGCCTGGATGGTGCTGTCCGAACATCCGGGACCGCGTGTGCTCATCGCGTTACCCGTGACGCTGCTCGGAGTCGTCCTGATCTCCGGCGTACTCGAGCACGGTGCCTATGGCAGCGACCCCAAGGCCGGCGCGGCCTACGGCGTGGCCGCCGGCATCTCCTACGTCGGCGTGCTGCTGCTCCTGCGCCGCGGTGGTGTCGATCTGCGCCGCCCCGGCGGCCCCCTGTTCGACATGACGCTGACCGCGGCGATCGTCTGCAGCGGGATCGGGGTGCTCTGGGGGGACGCGCGCTTCGTCCCCGTATGGCCTGGCGCCGGGTGGCTGATCACGCTCGCGCTTGACCTCGCAGGTGCATCGGCTGGATGCTGATCACCATCTCCCTGCCGCGGCTGCCGGCGGCGCTTACCTCGCTGCTGCTGATGATCCAGCCGATCGGCTCGATGATCCTCGGCGCGATCATCTTCGGCGAGAGCCCCAGCGCGCTGCAGCTGCTGGGCGTGCTCGTGGTGCTCGGCGCGGTGGTGTTCGCCACCCGCCGGGTCAGCGGAAGAGATCGTGCGACCGCTCTCGAAGCAGCGGGCTGATCCCGGGGCCGTCCTCGTCGCTGACGTACTCCTCGGCGCCGCGAATCAGCACCACCGGCTGAGCCGCGTCCTTGCGCCGCGCCAGGTCGGCGGTCGCCGGCCAGCAGATCGGCCACGGCGATCACCGTCGCGTGCATCTCACGGCCACGGGCATCCACCCGCCCGCGCCAGTCATCCAGCGCCGCCACGCCGGCCAGCCCGATCGCCACGTCGCTCTGGCCGGTGCGCCAGGCCCGCCCGAACGAGTCGGTGATGACGACGCCCGGCGCCACGCCGGTCAGCTCGCGCAGCCGCGCCCGGATCGCGCGCGCCGATGCGTCGGGGTCGAGCGGCAGCATCAGCACCGTGTCATCGCCGGGCACGTTGGACTGGTCGACCCCGGCGTTGGCGCAGACAAAGCCGTGATGGGTCTCGCAGACGATCACCCCCGGAGAGGCGCGCACGATCTCCCGCGTCTCGTCGAGCACCACCTGCACGAGGCGCGGATCCCGGCTCCCCGGCCAGCTCGACGGCGCTGCTCGCTCGGGTACCACCTCGGACAGCGAGCGCACGCGCCCCTCGGCCTTGGAGACGACCTTGTGCGCGATCACGAGCACGTCCCCGGAGCGCAGTTGCTCCGGGGCTGGCTGGCTGTCCAGCCCCGTCGAGATCGCGTCGCCCAGGTCGGCCCCGGCTCGCGATCTCCGGCAGACCCTCGAGCGGGAGTGGCCGTGAGCATCAGGCCTGGCTGCGCGTCAACTGGCTGAGCATGCCGCGCGTGTGCGCCGCCCGGCCGCGTGTCGTCGCAAACATCTCGATCAGCTCCTCGAGGTCCTCCGGGGTGTCGATGTCGAGCGCCGAGCGAGGCGCACCTCGACCACCTCGGGCCTGGCTCCCTGCGCGGTGGCGAGGTCGGTGTGGCGCTGGCGGCTGCCCTCGCCGAAGGCGGGCGGTCATCGCGTCCGGCGGGGTCAGCAGCAGCGCGTTGGTGCCCTCGCCGTGGCGGTCGGGCACGATCAGCACCGACCGGGCCGGGACCGGCCGGTCGATCAGCTCGCTCGAGCTCGGCGGGGTCCAGCAGCGGGCAGTCGCCGGGGACGAGCAGCGCCCGTGTCGCGCCCATCGCCAGGGCCCGCGCGATGCCGAGCTGCGCGGCCTCGCTGTGGCTCGAGGCCGTGTCCTCGACCACGATCGCCTCGTGCCCGGCGGCGATCTGCGACGCGACCGGATCGGAGGTGACGACGAAGATCTGATCGATCGACGGCACGCGGCTCACCGCCAGCATCGCGTCGGAGAACATCGACTCGACCAGCGCGCGGCGGCTGCCCGAGCTGCACCGTCGGCGCCAGGCGCTGCTTGGCGTTCTCGAACCGCTTTGCGGGCAGGATTGCGACGACGTGCTCATTCCGCGGGAAAGCTACTTGGTACAGGCGCGTTTGCGCGGCGGTCAGAGCTTGCGAATTCGAGTGTTTCGCGGCGCCAGCCGCCGCGCGCCCGGCCGGGCCGTCCATCAGCAGGTCCGTGCGCAGCTCTGGTACCGGCAGCTCGGCCGGCTCGTCGCTGACCAGCCCGTCGATCACTCCGGCGTAGAGCTCGGCCACGCCGCGCGCCGAGACCTCGACGCCGCGGTGCTGCATGAACGCCGCCGTCGGGCCCTTGAGCACCTCGCCGCCGACGATCGGGCTCACGGCGACCACCGGCGCGCGGCTCGCGACTGAGCGCCTCGCGCAGCTCGTCGATCGCCAGGATCGGTCCGATCGAGATGATCGGGTTGGAGGGGCCGATCACGATCGCGTCCGGCGTCCTGCGATCGCCCGCAGCACCTCGGGCGTGGTGCCGGCCTCGCGGGCGCCGCGGAACTGCACGTCCTGCACCTCGCCCTGCCCGCGAGCCTGGATCAGGAACTCCTGCAGCCCCGACCAGCGGCCGTCGGCGAGTACCCGCGTGCGCACCGGGCGGTCGCTCATCGGCAGCACCGCTCGCGCCGACGCCGAGTCCGCTCCGCTGAGCTCGCGCTGCGCGTCGGTCAGGCGCCGTCCCTGCGCCAGCGCCTGCGCGCGCTTGATCGCCGATGGCCAGATCCTGGTCGCCGAGGTTGAACCAGATCTCGTCGCCGAGCTCGCGCAGCGTGTCCATCACCGTGAAGCTGTCGCCCTCGAGGCCCCAGCCGCGCGCGTCGATGCGGTCGGCCAGCCAGAAGCTGACGAGGTCGGGGTCGGGGGAGACGTACCCGCCGTAGATCTCGATGTCGTCGCCGGTGTTGGCGATCACCGTCAGGCGCTCGGGCCCGACGACGTCGAGCATGCCCCGCGCCAGCTTCGCGCCCCCGGTTCCCCCGGCCAGGACGACCACAGACCCAGTGTCGGACAAGAACCCAAAGTCTAAAGTTGTCGCTCCATGAGCGAACTTCCGACGAGTGTGCGGATCCGCGAGGTCGGTCCCCGCGACGGCCTCCAGAACGAGCCCGAGGTGCTGCCAACCGACGTCAAGGTGCGGCTGATCGAGCTGCTGGCGGCCAGCGGCCTGCGCCGCATCGAGGTGACGAGCTTCGTGCGGGCCGACGTGATCCCGCAGCTCGCCGACGCCCCTGGGTCCTCGACGCGCTGAGGCTCCCGGCCAGCGTCTCCGCCAGTGTCCTGATCCCCAACGAGAAGGGGCTCAACCGGGCGCTCAAGCACCGCGACAAGTTCCAGGAGATCAACGGCTTCCTCTCGGCCTCGGAGACCCACAACGAGAAGAACGTCGGGCGCTCGGTGGCCGAGTCTCTGGCCGGCCTGGCCAGGACCTTCGGCCGGGCGCAGGCGGAGGGCCTGCGGGTCGAGGGTGTGATCTCGACCTCGTTCGGCTGCCCCTACGAGGGGCATGTGCCGGTCGAGCGCGTGCTCGTGATCGCCCGCGCGCTGGTCGAGCCGGCGCCCAGGAGATCGGCTTCGGCGACACCACCGGCATGGCCAACCCGCTCCAGGTCCGCGACTTCTTCGAGCAGGCGCGCGAGGCGCTGCCCGAGGTCGAGCTGACCGCGCACTTCCACAACACCCGCGGCAGGGTCTGGCCAACGTGCTCGCCGCGCTCGAGGCGGGCGTCGATTCGTTCGAATCGAGCTTCGGCGAGCTCGGCGGCTGCCCGGTCCCGGCCGGCGCGACCGGCAACATCGCCACCGAGGACCTGGTCTCGATGCTCGAGGAGATGGGGATCGCCACCGGCATCGACCTGCCGAGCTGATCGACGCCTCGCGCGCGGCCCAGCAGGCGCTCGGCCGCACGCTGGGCAGCCATGTGCTGACGCGCCGGTCCGGTCGACTGGCGGTAGCCTCACGCCGCAGTGAGCACCGTCGACGATCCCAGCGCCGCGCTGAGCACCGCCACCGAGCGGGCCCTGGCCGGCGGGCCCGGAGCGCCACCACGCCAAGTCCGCCGAGCAGGGCAAGCTGCCGGTGCGCGAGCGGATCGCGCTGCTGTTCGACGCGGGCTCGTTCACCGAGGACGGGCTGCTCAGCCACTGGGACGTCGACGGCGAGGGCGCCGAGGGCGTCGTCACCGGCGTCGGCACGGTCGACGGCCGCCCGGTCGCGGTGATGGCCAACGACCCGACCGTCAAGGCCGGCTCCTGGGCGCCGGGCACGGTCGAGAAGATCCTGCGGCTGCAGGAGCGGGCCGCGAGCCTCCGCTGCCCGCTCGTCTACCTGGTCGACTCGGCCGGCGCCCGGATCAACGAGCAGGTGAAGATGTTCCCCGGCCGCCGTGGCGCCGGGCCGCATCTTCTACAACCAGGTGCGGCTGTCGGGCGTCGTGCCGCAGGTCTGCGTGCTGTTCGGCCCGAGCGCCGCCGGCGGCGCCTACATCCCGGCGTTCTGCGACGTCGTGATCATGCGCGACGGCAACGCCTCGATGTACCTCGGGCTCGCCGCGGATGGCGGAGATGGTGATCGGCGAGCAGGTCACGCTCGAGGAGATGGGCGGCGCGCGCATGCACACCTCCAAGAGCGGCGTCGGGCACGCGCTCGTCGCGACCGACGAGGAGGGCATCGAGTTCGCCCGCCGCTACCTCGGCTACATGCCCACGAACTTCGAGCACGCTCCGCCGGCTGATGCCGCGCAAGTCGCGCCGGCATCGACCGACTCGATCGCCGATCTGATCCCGCTCGACGAGAACAAGCCGTTCGACATGCACGACGTGCTCGACGCGCTGCTCGACGCCGACTCGTTCCTGGAGATCCACGCGCGCTGGGCCAAGGAGCTGATCGTCGGCTACGGCCGGCTCGACGGCCAGGCCGTCGGGCATCGTCGCCAACCAGCCGAAGGTCAAGGGCGGCGTGCTGTTCGTCGACTCCTCCGACAAGGCGGCGCGCTTCATCCAGACCTGCAACGCGTTCAACGTGCCGCTGCTGTTCCTCGCCGACGTGCCCGGGCTTCATGATCGGCACGCAGGTCGAGCGGGAGGGCATCATCCGCCACGGCGCCAAGATGGTCAGCGCCGTCTCCGAGGCGACGGTGCCGAAGATCTCGGTGATCGTGCGCAAGGCCTACGGCGCCGGCCTCTACGCGATGGCCGGGCCCGCGTTCGAGCCCGACTGCTGCATCGCGCTGCCGAGCGCGCACATCGCGGTGATGGGTCCGAGCGCGGCGATCAACGCGGTCCACTACAACCAGCTGCAGGCGATCGAGGACGACGCAGGCGCGGGAGGCGCGCACCGAGGAGCTGCGCGCCGAGTACGCCGCGCGACATCGACATCCTGCACCTCGCCTCCGAGCTGGTGGTCGACGCGGTCGTCGCAGCCGGAGGATCTGCGCGGCGAGCTGATCCGGCGCTTTCGCGCTCGCGGCGGTCGCGCATGCGCGAATGGCCGGCCAAGCACAACCCGATCACGCCCGTCTGATGGCAGACGGCCGCCGCCCTCGGAGGCGGAGCTGCTCGACGTCGCGGTCGAGGCGGCGCGCGCCGCCGGCGCCGAGCTGCTCGCCCGCTGGCGCCGCCCGCTGGAGGTCGGCACCAAGAGCACGCCGACCGATCCGGTGACGCGAGGCCGACACGCAGCGCCGAGCAGGCGATCCGCGAGGTGCTGGGCGCGCCGGCGCCCGCACGACTCGATCCTGGGGGAGGAGGGCGGTGCAGACCGGCGAGCGGCGAGCTGCGCTGGGTCGTCGACCCGCTCGACGGGACCGTCAACTTCCTCTACGGCCTGCCGACCTTCGCCGTCAGCGTCGCGGTCGAGGACGCGGCGGCGGCATCGCGGGCGTGGTGCTCGACCCCGTCAGCGACGAGCTCTTCTCGGCCACGCGGTCGGGCGCGCCGCCCGCAACGGCGAGCCGATCACCGCCTCCGGCTGCGAGTCACTGCGACCGCGCGCTCGTCGGCACCGGCTTTGGCTACGAGCCCGAGGTGCGGGCGCTGCAGGCGCAGGTCGCCTCTCGCGTGCTCCCGCGCGCCCGGGACATCCGCCGCGCCGGCGCCGCCGCGCTCGACATGTGCTGGTGCGCCGGCGGCCGCCTGGACGCCTACTACGAGCGCGGCGTCAAGGCCTGGGACATCGCCGCCGGCACGCTGATCTGCGAGCGCGCCGGCCTGGCCGTGCGCACGCTCGAGCCGCCGGGCAAGCTTCCCTCGGGCGTGGCCGTGCGCCTCGCCGGCGCTGATCGACGAGCTGTATCACCTCGTAGCCGTGAGCGCGCCTAGACTTGCGCTGCCACGCCGCGGTGGTGGAACGGTAGACACGGCGGA
>CAVZTL010000003.1:0-181415 GCA_963778215.1 uncultured Actinomycetota bacterium | reverse complement strand
CTCAAAATCCGCTGCCCGCAAGGGCGTGGGAGTTCGAATCTCCCCCGCGGTATGGCGAGTCGCCGAAAACGCGCCCGTCCGACGACTACGTGTGGTTTCATCGAGGCCAGAGGAAGTACGGGACCTGGTTTCGCAGTTCAAACCACATTCATAGGAGGTTGTATGCGCACCAGGAAGGTGAAGTGTCTAACCGGCGCCGTAGCGAGTGCGCTCGCTGCGCTGGCTGTGGCACCGTCAGCGATGGCCGGGACGCAGCTGCAGTTTCTCTCGCATACGTTTCAGGCGCCGCCGAGCGACGGCGTACTGCGAAGCCAACTTCGGCATTCGCTGTTACAACGCGGCGCAGTTCGAGCGCAACTACGGGACCAACGATCTGTACGCCGCACGGGATCACCGGTGCGGGCCAGACGATCGTGATCGTCGACTCGTTCGGATCGCCGACGATCAAGCACGACCTCACGGAATACGACACGCAGAACGGCCTGCCGGCTCCGCCGTCGTTCAACATCATCACGCCGGAGGGAACGCCTCCGCCGTACGACCCGGACAACGCGACGATGGGCAGTTGGGCCTTCGAGACGAGCCTCGATGTCGAGATGGCGCACACCATGGCGCCCCGGCGCGAACATCCTGCTGGTCGAGACCCCGGTGGCGGAGACCGTGGGCATCGACGGCTTCCCGCAGATCGAGAACGCCATCCAGTACGTGGTCGATCACCACCTGGGCAACGTCATCAGCCAGAGCTTCGGCGCGGCCGAGCAGACCTTCGCGGGTGGCGCATCGCAGATCAAGTCGCTCGAGTACGCCTACCAGGACGCGGCCAACCACGGGGTTACCGTGCTGGCCTCTTCCGGGCGATCAGGGGCCGACCAGCGCCATGGCCAATGGGAATTACTTCGAGTCTCCAGTGGTCAACTGGCCGGCCAGCGACCCGCTGGTCACCGGCGTGGGCGGGACGCAGCTGCATCTGGACCAGCGCGGCGTTCCCTACGCTCCGCCGAACGTCTGGAACGACACGGCGCTGTTCGGTAGCCCGGCGGCCGGAGGCGGCGGCCTCTCGTCCATCTTCAGCCGTCCGTCGTATCAGACCAGCGTGGCCGCCGTGGTCGGCGACCGGCGCGGCGTGCCGGACCTCAGCGCATCCGCTGCGGTGAACGGCGGCGCCAACATCTACATCAGCACGGTCAACCATCCGGCGGGTCTCCTCGGGGCCGGCTGGTACGTCGTGGGTGGTACGAGTGAAGCCTCACCGCTGACGGCGGGCATCATCAGCCTGGCCGATCAGGTGGCCGGTCATGGGCTCGGCCAGATCAACCGGGCGCTGTATGCGATGGGCGACGGTTCGGGCTCGGGCCTGAGCGACGTCACGTTGGGCAACAACGGGGTGAGCTGGATCAACTCGCTCGGAGTGGCCCACACGTTGGCCGGCTACAGCGCCGGACCCGGTTATGACCTGGCCAGCGGCCTCGGCACGCCCTGGGCCCCGAACTTCGTGGCCCAGCTCGTGGCCCTCGGGTAGTCCGCAGTCAGACCGGCTCATCGGAAGACTGGCCCGCGCCGTCAAGGCGGCGCGGGCCTGTACCGTCTCATGCAGCTGTGAATGCCCGCACACGACTGGCTCTCGCCGTTGCCCCGCATCATCTGCGCGCTGAGCCTGCCCGCCGTGCCCGCGGCGCTCGCCGCCGGCCGGATCAACGCGCACGGCAGCGCCGGGCAGGTCTATGTCACCGGCCTGCGGGCCCGCGTCCGTGCCGTGCTGCTGGACGCCCAGGGCCACGTGGTCGCGCGCCAGCGCGCCGATGCGCAGGGCGGCTTGCTGTTCACGCGGGTGAGGCCGGGCGCGGGTTATCGCGTCCGGTTGGAGCGCCCGCGGTAGCGAGTCCGTGCGCGCTGACCGTGCACCGCGATGCCCCCCAGCCCTGGGATCCGGCCATCTACGACCAGCGGATCACCGACAGCGGCTACCAATACCTCACCACGCGCGACGGAACCCGGCTGGCCATCTACGTGCACCCGCCCGACCATCCGGCGGGCATCTCCTCCCTGCCGGGCGGGATCTCGCTGCCGAGCAGCTACTCGAAGCCTCCTTACCCCACCGTGATTGAGTACGCCGGCTACGGCTACGCCGATCCGGCCGGCCCGGACAGCGGCATCGCGGTGCTGGCCAACCTGATGGGCTTGGCTGTGGTCGACGTCAACATGCGTGGCACCGGCTGCTCCGGGGGCGCCTTTAACTACTTCGAGCCACTGCAGAACCTGGACGGCTACGACGTGATCCAGACGATCGCGCATCAGCCTTGGGTACTCGGCCACAAGGTCGGGATGATCGGCCTCTCCTACGGCGCCATCAGCCAGCTGTTCACGGCACAGCTCGACCCGCCCGCTCTGGAGGCGATCTCGCCGCTCTCAACCATCGACTCGACGATCACCACCCTCTATCCCGGCGGCATTCTCAACACCGGCTTCGCGGTGCCGTGGGCCGCGGGCCGGCAGCACGACGCCGAGTCGGCCGGCCCCACCACGGGTGAGGCGTGGGCCTAGAAGCGCGTTCAGCAGGGTGACAGCGTCTGCCGGCAGAATCAGTCGCTCCACGGCCAGGCGCCCAGCCTGATCGGCACCGTCCACCACATCGCCCACGACGGGCCGAAGGCGGTCGACTCCGCTCGATCCGGTCTCCTTCGTGCACCGCATCAAGGCGGCGGTGTTCCTGGCCTGCCAATGGGAGGACGAGCAGACTGGCGGACATTGCGCCGACCTGGCCCACGACTTCACCGGCACCCGCCATAAGTGGTTCACCTTCACCAACGGCGCCCACATCGACTCGCTGGACCCGGCCACCTTCGACCGCTGGTATGACTTCCTTTCGCTGTTCGTCGCCCACCGTGCGCCGAAGACGAATCTCGGCCTGGTCGATATCGCTGCACCGTTCTTCTACAGCCGGGCGATGGGCATCGGCGGCGTGCTGCTGCCGGCCGACCCGATCCAGCGCATTTCCACCTATCGGGCCGCGCTGGCTGCGTATGAGCGGTTGCCGGAGGTCCGCGTTCTGTTCGACAGCGGCGCCGGCGCCGCGCCGAACACGACCGTCACGCCCGGCGATCCGTACCCGGGCTTCGAGCAGTCGTTCCCCCGGTTCCCGATCCCCGGCACGGTTGCCGAGACCTGGTACCTCGGGACCGGTGGCTTGCTGGCCACCGGTCCCGACCCAACGGCCGAGACCGACACGTTCACCTGGAACCCCCGGGCGCTTCCCGCCACCGACTACGCCTCGGCCGCCAGCACGGCCGGCGGTCTCTGGAGCAACGCCGCGCACTGGCATTGGCGCTGGCTGCCGAACCCGGCCGGGACCGCCGTTTCGTTCGTCAGCGCGCCGCTTGACCAGAACACGGTGGTGATCGGCGGCGGAGCGGTGCACCTCTGGGTCCGCGCCTCAGCTCCCAGCGTCGATCTTCAGGCCACGGTCAGCGAGGTGCGGCCCGATGGAATGGAGACCTTCGTTCAGGCCGGCTGGATCCGCGCCGACGAGCACAGGCTCGCGCGCGGCTTTGTCGAGGTCACCATCCCGCTCTACTACGAGGGCCACCCCTATCGGGCGGGATCTCGTATCCGTGTGACCATCTCCGCGCCGGGTGGTTCCGAGCCTCAGTGGGCCTTCGCGCAGACGAACCCCACCGGAACCGCGCAGGTCAGCGTCGAGCTGTCGGCTGCGAGGCCGTCCAATCTCGTCTTGCCCGTGGTTCCCGGGGTCGCCGTACCCACCGGGTTGCCGGCCTGCCCGAGCCTGCGCAATGAGCCGTGCCGGACCTACGTGCCGTTGGTCAACCGGACGAGCGGCAGCTGAAGGCGCGGGCCGCAACGACGTGGCGGCTCTTGCCGTGCGCGCCGCGGGGGAGTAGGTTGGTTTCCAGATGGCAATCGGGGCCGACGAGAAGTATGTGCTGCTGACGACCTTCCGGCGGGACGGTCGTCCTGTCGCCACTCCGGTGTGGTGGGCGGACATGGGCGATGGCAGCTTTGCCTTCTGGACGAGCTCCGCCTCGGGGAAGGCCAAGCGCCTGGCTCACACCCCGCGGGTGACGGTTCAGCCGTGCAATGGCCGCGGCGCCGTGAAGCCGGACTCCACGCCGCTTGCAGCAACCGCCCGCGTGGTGTCCGGTGCCGAACTCGAGGCGATCCGGCAGCGGGTGGTGGCCAAGTACGGATTCATGACCAGGGTCACCAAGTTGCTCGCACGCATCGGCGGATTGGTGAAGGGCAAGCCCTTCCCGTACGGTGACCGCGGCGTGATCGTCACCCTGGCCGACGAGACTGTCCCATCCTGACGCCGCCCCCGCCGGCTGTCCATAGAATCTGACCTGGCCGCTACGTGGCCATTTTCCACGCGGGCGTGGCGAAATTGGTAGACGCGCCGGCTTTAGGTGCCGGTGGGCTTTGCTCTTGGGGGTTCGAGTCCCTCCGCCCGTATCTTTTCCGCCCGTGGCAGGTTTGGCAGTTCCGAGATCAAGCGTCTGACTCGGGGTCGGGGCTGGCGCCACTCCCGCCGGTGCGGCCGCGAAGCCAGTCGGCCACCTGGTCGGCCATCCCGCCCACCTGGCCGCCCAGGTGGCCGACGTTCTCACCGAGGTCCTTGAAGGCGCCCCGGAACCGCTCGCCGTAGAACTCCATCGCGTCGCCGGCCTCGGCTCGCACATCGGACTCCTGATCGCGGGTCCGGTACTCGCCGCGCAGAATACGGTCGTACTCACCGCTCTGCACCCAGCGCATGACCTCGGCCACACGTTTGACGGCGTAGGGATGGGTGACGTTGATCTCCCAGAAGAATCTGCGGACGCGGTCCGACGGGTCATCCCAGTTCTCGTACTCCATGGCCTGCGCCATGAACGCGTCGAGGTTCAGCTCGTCGGCCGGAAGCCCAGAGGCGGCCACCATCAGCATGCGGCAGACGATCTGGGGGTCGCGCACCACCAGCGTCGCGGCCCGGTCGGCGCTGAGTTCTGCCGCGCGATACCACTCCAACAGCACGGCTTTCACGGCGCGGAAGGGAAGCCCCAGGAGCATCGGCAATGAGCTTCCGGCCGCCAGCAGGATGTTCAGGGCGGTGATGTACAGCACATGGTCGGACAGGATGTGTCCCGAGCTCATGGCCCAGCAGTACGCGCTGCTCGCCCGGGGCCGAGCCGCCTGAGCGCCGCGGAATCCACGACGATCATCGGCTTCTTGGAGCCGATCGTCGCCGCGGTTCCGAGCACCGGAGTCGTCAGGTAGAGGTCGTAGATCTCCGGCAGGTCGAGGATCCGGCAGGCGGCGGTGTGCGAAGCCCAGAGCTCGGCGCACTGGTTCTCGGAGACCTTCAGCGATGTGCCCAGGATAGAACTGGCGCAGAGCCCGCTCGTAGCGCCACTCGATCAGCCGGCGCACGAGCGTGTCGAGCATCGGGACCGGCTTTGAGCGCGGCGGTGGCCGCACGATCCGCCGGATGCTCGTAAGCCTTCGGCGAGATGTTGAGGTACGGCTCGACGGTGTCCAGGGAGACGCCAGTCACGCTGCGGCAAGCCTATAGGCGGCGTCAACCGCATGGGATGTCCGGGCCACGCCCCGAAGCGGGTGCGAAGCTGAATAATCGGCTGATGACCGACAACCCTCCCACTGGAGCACTACGCGGCGGCATCGACCTCGGCGGAACCAAGATCGAGGCGATCGTCGTCGATTCGAGCAACAAGGTCCTCGGCTCCGCGCGCCACCCGACGCCCACGCAGGGCTCCCCGGCGGACGTGGCCGCCGAGATGGCAACCGCTCTGAGCGAGGCGGCGCAGGCCGCCGGCACCACGACCGCGATGCGCTCAGCGGTGTCGGCGTCGGATCGCCCGGCTCGGTGGACAATCCGCCGGGACCGTCTCCAGCGCCCGCAACCTGCCCGGCTGGGACGGGACCTTCGCGCTGGGGCCCGAGCTGAGCCAGACGCTCGGAACGCGCGTCGCGCATCGGCAATGACGTCCAGGTCGCCACGGCAGCCGAGTTCCAGCTCGGCGCGGGTCAGTCAGTACTCGTCCCTGCTCGGGCTCTTCTGGGGCACCGGAGTCGGCGGCGGGCTGATCCTCAACAGGGCACCCTGGCGCGGCCGCGGCGGGGCCGGAGAGATCGGGCACATGGTGATCCGGCGGGGTGGCCGGCGCTGCCCGTGCGGCAACGAGGGCTGCGTGGAGGCTTACGCGGGGCGGGCCGCCATGGAGGCTCACGCCCGCCGCGAGATCGAGGGTGGCCGCAAGTCCGACCTGCTCAAGATCATGGAACACAAGGACCGCGAGCGCTTCACGAGTGCGGTGTGGGCAACCGCGGTGGAGCGGGATGACGAGCTGGCCGTGGAGCTGATCGACGGAGCGGTCCAGGCGCTCGGGGCGGGGGCGGCGTCGGCTGTCAACCTGCTGGACATCGAGGCGGTGCTGATCGGGGGCGGCCTGGGCGTGCGCTTCGGCGATGAGTATGTGGACCGCGTCCGCGAGGCCATGACCAAGCATCTGTTTCCGGGGCGCAAGATGCCGGAGGTGCGGCTCGTCGGTCTGGGCGATCTGGGCGGTGCGCTGGGGGCGGCCCTGCTCGTGGATGGGAGCAGTGCGTAGAGCGGCGCCCATCGCACTGCTCTGTGGGGTGATCGCGGGAGGCGGGCTGATCGGTGACGCCCTCGCCGGACCGGCTGCGTCCGCCGCCCGGCCCGCGGTCGCGGGCCGTCTCCTGCCCGGTACGGGGTGCCCGGCGTTTCCGGCGGACAACGTATGGAACACCCCGGTAACCGGCCTACCCGTCGAGGCGCACTCATCCGCCTGGCTGGCCCACATGACGGCCGCGTCGAGCTTCCTGCACCCCGATTACGGCCCGGGGGGCGGCGCCAGTCCATACGGGATCCCCTGGCAGATCACCCGGCGACATCCGAGCTTCGCGCGGATCCGCTTCCGTTATGGCGACCAAAGCGATCGCGGGCCGTACCCCTTCTCGGCTCACACCCCGATCGAGGGTGGGTCGAGCGCCACGGGCGATCGTCACGCCTTGATGGTCGACCCGTTCAGCTGCACGTTGTACGAGCTCTACGACGCCCACTTTCGGGCCGCCGGCTCGATCGCCGGGTCCGGAGCGATCTGGTCGCTCAGGTCAAATCGCCTTCGACCGGCCGGCTGGACCTCGGCCGACGCGGCCGGGCTACCCATCCTTCCTGGCCTGGTCGATTACGCCGAGGTCAGGTCTGGCCACGTCGACCACGCGATCCGTTTCACAGCGCAAACCACGAGCACGCGCTATGTCTGGCCCGCGCGCCACCAAGCCGGGGCCACCCCGAACGCCGGCTATCCACCCATGGGGGCGAGATTCCGTCTGCGGGCCAGCTTCCGGCTGCCCGCATCTCGCTGCTTCCGCGCCTGCCAGGTCGTCATCCAGGCTATGAAGTCCTACGGATTGATCCTCGCCGATAACGGCAGCAACTGGTACTTCCAAGGCACGGCCGACCGGCGGTGGACCTACACAATGGTCGACCAGTTGAAAGCCATTCCGGCCCGCGAGTTCCAAGCGGTCGATGAGAGCTGTCTGATGGTCAACCCGAACTCGGGGCAGGCGCGCCAACCCGGGACCGCAGCGTACAACCGCGCCTGTCTGCGGCGCGCCGCGTGATTTGCGAGGGGCCGGTGGGTAGCTGACCGAAAACGGCCGAAACAGGAGGCGCGACATGGGTGATCGTATGCAGCGGATCAAGGGCAAGGCCGAGGAGATGAAGGGCGCGACCAAGCGCGAGGCGGGAGCGGCCAGCGGCCGCCCGGGGACCGAGGCCGAGGGTGCGGCTGAGGAGATGAAGGGCAAGGCGAAGAACGCCGTTGGCAAAGCCCGCAGCGCCGTCAAGAAGGCGACGCGCTGATCAGTCCGTCAGGACGGGTCCGGCAGTAGCTTCAGCCGGTCGGCCACCCCGGAGAGCTCCAGCACTCGCTGAGCGCTGGAGCTCACCGCCCGCACCGCGAAGCCACCTCCGGCGCCCTCGGCCATCTGAGCAGCCCTGACCAGCACCGCCAGCCCCGTACTGTCGAGGAAGGACAGCTCGGACAGATCCAACACGACCTGATGGTGTTCATCCAGCAGCGCGCGCAGCCGCTCGTCCAACGAGCTGGCCGTGGCGATGTCCAGTTCTCCGCGCACGCTCAGCAGCAGAACCTCGCCTTCGTGCACCTCAGTCAACTCGAGCTGCTCACTCATTCGGGCACGGCTGCTCTTCGACTGTGGGGTAAAACCGCGCTGAATGCACCGTTGCTCCTCCTGCGGAGGTAAACGGCCCACGGGGTCACGGCGGGCTCTGACCTCTGGTGATGGTACGCCACGCGAGCCCTCCCGTATAGGAAGCGCGTTTGGCCGCGTGGCGGCCGCGGTGTTACGCGCCCGAGGCGCGGTCCTACGCGCCCGAGGAGATGGATAGAAGGAGCTCCTCGGCCAGATCCACAAGCTTGCGTCCGGAGCTCCGGGCTCGCAGCCGCAGCTGGTTGAAGGCGGAGACCGGGTCGGTTCGCTCCTGCGCCATGATCACGCCGACGGCGCGCTCGATGACCACTCGGTTGTCGAGGGCGTGCTGCAGCTGTTCAGCCAGTTGCGTGCGCTGATGCGCCTGCAGGGCGGTGCGCAGGACCCCCTCGATCAGCCCGCCGTACGAGGTCAGGGCGGCGATCTCGCTCCTGTCCCACGTGTGCGGCTGACTGTGGTAAACGTTCAGCGCGCCGACCGCCGCCCCATTCAGGCGCACCGGGACGCCGAGCACGGCACGCACGCCGGCCTCGGGCAGTTCAGGGACCAGCTCCGGCCAGCGCTCATCCTCGGCCAGATTCGGGGTTTCGGTTATCTGGTCGAGCACGACCGCGTCCACACACGGCCCGTGGCCCACCTGTTCCTGGCGCTCCTCCAGTTTCCGCCCGGGCTCGTCGGTCGCGGCCACCGAGCACAGCGCCGTGCTGTCGTCCAAGAGCATCAGGCCGGCCCCAGAAGCCGAGAACAGCTCACACGTCGCACTGAGAACCTGCTGAAGCGCGTCGATGAGCTCTCCCTCCGAGCCGTGCTCGCGCAGAGCCGAGAGGCTGCGGTCCAGCGCCAGCCTGTCTATGAAGGCCTCAGCCGGCATCGGTCGCTCTCGACGCGATCTGGGCGCCCAGTTCGCGGACGAGCTGGCCGTTGTGCTGGGCTTCCAGGGCGATTCTCAGCATCGCGGTGACCACCCCGGCGAAGGCCACCAGGCCCGACCGGTCCGCCTGGGTCCATACGCGCGGCGAGCCATCGAAGAGATTCAGGTTTCCGGCGGCCTGATCGCGCACACGGATCGGTGCGCTCAGCACGCTGAGCACCCCCTTGGGCAAGAGCTGGTCGCGGATCAGCGGCCAGCGTTCGTCCTGGGACAAATCATCCACGGCGACCACGCTGTTGCGGCGGGTGGACTGGATGCCCGGTCCGGTGCCCGTCTCGTGCTGGGCCAACTCGAGGGCTCGTCCTGTCTCGTCGGAAGCGCCGACCAGGCGCAGGTGCCCGGCCTCGTCGATCAGCATGATCCCGGCACCGGCCACGTCGAAGATTTGCGCAGCGGTCGTGACCAGGTCGTTCAGCCGCTCCTCTAGCTCGCCGTCCTGGAAGTCGAGTACATCCATGGCGCGCGACAGCGATGTCAGAAATTTCGCGGGATTAACCGGCAACCGCAATCACCGCCTGCGGCAGCCGTAACGGGAAATGGCTCAAGAAACCAGGCACCGCTTCGTCGTAGGGATCGAGCGGCCCACGGGTTCAAGGCAGACCACCGGCCAGTCTATATGAGCCGCCCTTACCGGAGCTCGGCCATTCGTCCGACGGCCATGCGAACATACGTTCGTGCGCTGGGCTGACCAAACAGTGGATCGAGTGGCGAGCGCTAGGCTCCCCGGCTACCACGATGTGACAGTGCGGCACTTCGACGCACCAGAGGCGGTGGACACGCGGTTTTATGAGGTGGAGGCCAAGTCGATCCTGAACCGCGTGCCGGAGAGCAGCCAGATGGCGTTTCGCTGGACGGTGAACCCCTACCGCGGATGCGCGCACGCCTGCACCTACTGTTTCGCGCGCCCTACCCACGAGTATCTGGATCTCAACGCCGGGCGAGACTTCGAACGCGAGATCGTGGTGAAGGTCAACACGCCCGAACTGCTGCGATCTGAGCTCGCCAAGCCCCGCTGGCAGCACGAGCACGTCGCTTTGGGCACCAACACCGATCCCGTATCAGTGGGTGGAGGGACGCTATGAGCTGATGCGCGGTGTCTGGCAGGCGTTCAGGGACGCGCGCAACCCGTGCTCGGTGCTGACCAAGTCGCCGCTGTTGCTGCGGGACCTGGACCTCATGCGCGAGCTGAACCAGGTCACGGACTTCAGCGCCGCGCTGTCGATTCCGACGCTCGACCCGAAGGCCTGGCGGGCTTCTGAGCCGCGCAGCCCCAACCCGCGAGCGCGTCTGGACGCGGTTGCACGAGTTGACGAGCGCCGGGATACGGACGGGTGTGCTGATCGCGCCGCTGATGCCCGGCATCAACGACTCGCCCGAGCAGGTGCGCGATGTCGTGCGCCAGGCGACGGAGGCAGGCGCCGACTACATCACCGGGATCGCCTTGCACCTGCGTCGCGGTGTTCGTGACGTATTCATGGAGTGGCTGGCCGAGTACCGGCCTGAGCTCGTGCCGCAATACGAGAAGCTCTACAAACGCGGTGCCTACATGCCGCCCGACGAGCGTCGCCGGCTGGCTCAGCTGCTGCAGGGGCCGGCCCGGCAGGCCGACGACAGCGCACCGGTGCGGTATGCCTGCGGCCTCAGGTGGCCAGTCGGCCGATCCGAGGCACCGCGCAGCACCGAGGCGGGGCAACAGAGCCTGTTCTGAGCCAGCGCGTGTCGGCCATCTGGATAGGGGCCGCGATGCATTGCTGTCCACTTGGACGAGGCGCCGTGTGCGCTGTCACGAGGATCTGTCCATGACCGCTGACCTCATCATCTCCTACGACGGGACGCCCAACGACGACGACGCGCTTGCCCTCGGCAAGCTGCTGGCCAAGACCGGATCGTCCGTTGCGCTCGCCTACGTGCGCCACTCCAGGGAGTTCGACCCCAAGCGCGAGCAGCTCGCGCAATATGACGCCGAGGAGCGCCTCGAGCGCGGGGCCTGCGCTGATCGGCATCCCGGTGACCAAGCACGTCGTGGTGGGAGCCGCGACGGGTGACGTGCTCGGCGGAGCTCGCCGAGCAGCAGGGCGCGTCGATCATCGTGTTCGGTTCCGACTACCGCACCCCGCCGGGCCGAGCCGAGCCCGGAACCTCGGCCCAGCGACTGCTCGACGGGCGGACCCGTGGCGATCGCCGTGGCGGCTGCTGGCGCTGCGCGCCAACCAGCGACGGGGCGATCCGCTCGATCGCCGTGCCGTTCGCAGGACCGGTCAACGATGACGCGCGCGCGACGGCTGCGGCGCTGGCCGCGAAGCTGGGCGCGGAGGTGGTCGATGCCGGCCACGACGCGCTCGACCTGATCGTCGTGGGGTCGCAGGAGGGCGCGCCCAAGGGCCGCGTCGTCGTGGCCGGTGAGGTGCGCAACGAGCTCAACAGCGCGCGCAGTTCGGTGCTCGTGCTGCCGGCCGAGACCCGGATCGAGTTCTGAGGCGCCGACGCCGCCGGGCCACGCCGGAGCGCTCGCTCTCTCTCGAGGCTCCGGCGCGGCCAGTCCGCGGGCTCGAGATTCGGACGGCGAGTCAGCTCTGGAACTGCGCCTCTTCGGTCGAGCCGGCCAGCGCCAGGGTGGATGAGAGCCCGCTCGACAGCGTGCTCATCACGTCGTCGAAGTAGCCGGCGCCGACCTCGCGCTGGTGCCGGGTGGCGGTGTAGCCCTGCTGCTCGAGCGCGATCTCGCGCTCCTGCAGATCGACGTAGGCGGTCATGCCGTGGTTGGCATAGCCGCGGGCCAGCCGGAAGGCAGACTCGTTCAGCGCGTGCCAGCCGGCGAGCGTCACGAACTGGAAGGCATAGCCCATCGCTCCGAGCTCACGCTGGAAGCGCGCGATCGTGTCGTCGTCCAGATGCTTGCGCCAGTTGAACGACGGCGAGCAGTTGTACGCCAGCAGCTTGTCCGGGAACTCGCTCCCTGATCCGCTCGGCGAAGACACGTGCCTCCTCCAGGTCGGGCGTCGACGTCTCGCACCAGATCAGATCGGCGTACGGGGCGTAGGCGAGCCCGCGGGCGACCGCCTGCTCGATCCCTGGCTGGACGTAGTAGAAGCCCTCGGGCGAGCGCTCACCCGTGGATGAACTCCTGGTCGCGCGGATCGACGTCGCTGGTCAGCAGGTTCGCGCCGAGCGAGTCGGTCCGGGCGACGATGAGCGTCGGCACGCCGGCGACGTCCGCCGCCAGTCGCGCCGCGTTCAGCGTGCGGATGTGCTGGCCGGTCGGGACCAGCACCTTGCCGCCCATGTGACCGCACTTCTTCTCGGAGGAGAGCTGGTCCTCGAAGTGCACGCCGGCGGCGCCGGCTTCGATCATCGAGCGCATCAGCTCGTAGGCGTTGAGCGGCCCGCCGAAGCCCGCTTCGGCGTCGGCGACGATCGGCACCAGCCAGTTGCGCCGCGGCTCGTGATCGCCCGACGCCATCGCCTCGGCCCATTCGATCTGATCGGCGCGGCGCAGCGCGTTGTTGATGCGCCGCACGACCGTCGGGACGCTGTTTGCCGCGTACAGGCTCTGGTCGGGATAAACCTGCTCGGAGAGGTTGGCGTCGGCGGCGACCTGCCAGCCCGACAGGTAGATCGCCTTCAGGCCGGCCTTGACCATCTCGACTGCCTGCGCCCCGGTCATCGCGCCCAGCGCGTTGACGTAGGTCTCGCTGTGCAGCAGGCTCCACAGCTGCTCGGCGCCGCGGCGCGCGAGGCTGTTCTCGACCCGCACCGCTGCCCCGCAGCCGGATCACGTCGGCCGCCTCGTACGGACGCTCGATCCCGGCCCAGCGCGGGTCGGTCGCCCACTCACGCTCGATGGCGGCGTCGGCTATGTCAGACAGGGTGGTCATGGCGAACAGCTCCTTTGGCGATTCAGGCGATCAGCTCGTAGGCGGGCAGGGTCAGGAATGGGGCGAACTTCTCGGCCAGGGCGACCAGTTCGAAGACGTCGCGCGCCTTGCCGAGCAGGCTGGGCTCGAGGCCGGCCTGGGTGAGCTCATCGATCGTCTTGTCCGCCCGCTGGCGGACAAGTTCCGCGGTGACAGCGGCCCCGCCGGGTGAGAGCGGAATGCTGTGACGGACCCACTGCCACACCTGGGCACGGCTGATCTCGGCCGTTGCGACATCTTCCATCAGGTCGTGGATGGCCGCCGCACCGGTGCCCGACAGCCATGAGACGAGGTAGCGGATACCCACCTCGATGTTGCTATCGAGGCCCCGCTCGGTGATACCGCCCTCAGGCCTCGACACAGCGAGCAGGTCGGCGGCCGTGACGTTGACCTCGGGTCGCTGCCGTGTGAGCTGGTTCGGGGCGGCTCCAAGGACGGCATCAAACTCCGCGCGCGCCGTTGGAACCAGGTCCGGATGCGCGACCCAGGTTCCGTCAAAGCCGTCGGCCGCCTCGCGGCGCTTGTCCTCAGATACCTTGGCCAGCGCTGCCTCGGTGACCTCAGGCTTGCCTCGGTTGGGGATGAAGGCCGCCGTGCCGCCGATCGCGTGCGTTCCACGCTGGTGGCAGGTTTTGACCAGAAGCTCCGTATAGGCGCGCATGAAGGGAGTGGTCATCGTGACCAGCCCGCGGTCCGGCAGGACAAACGCCGAGTCGGCGTGCAGGCGCTTGGCGACACTGAAGATGTAGTCCCAGCGGCCGGCATTGAGACCACAGATCCGCTCGCGCAGTTCGTAGATGATCTCGTTCATCTCGAAAGCGGCCGTGATCGTCTCGATCAGCACGGTCACCCGGATGGTCCCGCGCTCCAGGCCAAGCGCCTCCTCGGCCGCGACCATCACCTCGTTCCACAGGCGCGCCTCGAGATGGCTCTCGAGTTTCGGCAGGTAGAGGTACGGCCCGAAGCCCCGCTCGAGCGCCTCCCACCCGTTGTGGAAGACGTAGAGGCCAAAGTCGAACAGGCTCGCCGACATGGGCTCACCGTCGATAGTACAGGTGCTTCTCGAGCAGATGCCAGCCGCGCGGCCGCACGACCAGTGTCGCCAGCTCGTACGGGGGCCGCAGGCGGTAGACCTTCTCGTCGGTGGTCAGTTCGATCGTGCCGCGCACCGCGTCGGCGAGGTTGATCTGGCCCTCGATCACGTTCGCCCAGGTGGGAGCGTTCGCATCCTCGAGGTCGGCCATGAAGACCTTCGCGCCAGAGTTGAGCGCGTTGATCATCATCTTGCGCTCGGCCGGGCCGGTGATCTCCACCCGCCGGTCACGCAGGACGTCCGGCGCCGGCGCGGCGCGCCAGTGGCCCTCGCGCACCGCCGCGGTCTCGGTCAGGAAGTCAGGGCGCTCGCCTGCATCGAAGTCGAGTCTGGCGCTCGTCGCGGCTGCGCCAGCAGTTCGCGGCTAGCGTTATCGAAGCGATGGTGAAGGGCGAGCAGAAAGTCGACCGCTCGCGGCGTCAGCACCTCGTCCGCGGAGGGTGCGGGGTGAAGGAGATGTCTTGCGTAACGGACACATTGGCGATAGTTCGTCATAAAACTAGAATTTGTCCAATAAAAGATCGCGGCACTTGTCAGCTATGAAAAGAAATGCGAAACTTTTCGGCCGGTGATCTCCGATTCCCTCGATCCGGTCGTCTTCGGGCAGCGCCTGCGACACCTGCGCAAGCGCGCCGGCATGACGCTGGAAGCGCTGGGCGCGAAGGTCGGAAGCTCGGCCTCCTACCTCTCCCAGCTTGAGAACGGGCACCGTGAGCCGCGGCTCTCGACCGTCAACCAACTCGCCGGCGCGCTCGGCTGCAAGCCCGCGTGAGCTGCTGTCCTCGGCCGCACCGAGCCGGCGGGCCGAGCTGGAGGTGGCGCTCGCGCGGCTGCAGGAGGACCCGCTCTACAAGTCGCTGCGGCTGCCCTATCTGAAGCCCTCGGCGCGCCTCGATGGCGCAGCACTCGAGCACATCGTCGCGCTGTTCGCGCGCGTGCGGGAGCTGACTGACGGGAACGGCACGCGTCGTTCCGCAACACGACGGTCGTCGCCGGTCCGCTCGGCGCGCGTGCAGCCAACGCGGCGCTGCGCGACGAGATGCGGCGACGCGACAACTACTTTGAGGAGATCGAGGCGGTCGCGACCGAAGCGCTGGAGGCTGTCGGCTACTCCGGGCCCGGCGCCGTCTCGGAGCGTCACCTGAGTGAGGCCGCCGCCCACTTCGGTTTCACGGTCGCGCGGGTGCAGGGCCTGCCGGCATCGACCAGGTCGATCACCGACACGGCCAACCGCGTCATCTATGTCCCGCAGCGCAACGCCACGGGCGGCACCCGATCCTCGCGATCGGTGATCGCGCAGACGCTCGGACACTTCGCGCTCGGCCACAGCGAGCCGGCGGACTTCGAGACCTATGTGCGGCAGCGCGTTGAGGCCAACTACTTCGCCGGCGCACTGCTGGCGCCCGAGCGCTCGGTCGTGCAGGTGCTCGCCGAGGCCAAGCGCAACGAGGACATCTCGGTCGAGGACCTCGGTGAGATGTTCTACATCTCCTACGAGATGGCGGCCCACCGCCTGACGAACCTGATCACCCGCCACTTCGGCATCCCTGTGCACTTTCCAGCGCTCCGATCACGAGGGCCGGCTGTGGAAGGCCTACGAGAACGACGGGGTGCTGCTGCCGGCCGACGTCGACGGAACGATCGAGGGGCAGCGCCTGTGCCGCTGGTGGAGCTCGCGCCAGGCGTTCGAGTCCGAGGACTCCTACGAGCTCCACTACCAGCGCACCGAGACGGTCGCCGGCACGTTCTGGTGCGTGACCCACATCGACATCGGCCGTGATCGCGGCGATGCGATCACGATCGGCACCGTCGACTCGATGTCGCACTGGTTTCGTGGCTCGAACACGACGCGTCAGCGCGGTGTCCACCTGCCCAGATCCGGCCTGCTGCCGGCGGCCCGGCGATGATGCCCTGGCAGCGGTGGGAGGGGCAGGCCTGGCCCTCGGCGCGTGATCACAGCGGCTTCGTCTCCGGCCTGCCCACCGACACGGTCGTGTTCAACCGCCTATCCGGGCGTGGACCTGATCGACGTCTACGCGTTCCTGGACCGGCAGATGCGGCAGCTAGAAGCTCAGCGGTTCTCGTGGTGGCGCAGCGTGGTCTCCTCGAGCAGGAGCTTGAAGGCCGCCGCCAGCGGGATCGCGATCAGCGCGCCGATGATGCCGAGCAGCGTCCCGCCGATCAGCGTGGCCATGACGGTGATCAGGCCGGGCACCTGGACGGTGCGGGCCATGATCTTCGGCGTCAACAGGTAGTCCTCGAGGAAACGGTAGACCGTGTAGAAGGCCGCTGTGGCGATCGCGAGCGGAAAGCTGACGGTCAGCGCGATCAGCGAGACGATGATGCCGCCCACGGTGGAACCGACGACCGGGATCAGGTCGAGCAGCGCGACCATGAAACCCGAGCAACAGGGCGTAGGGGATGCCAAACGCGAAGGCCCACGCCCACGTGCCGAGCCCGGCGATGAACGAGGTCAGCATGTTCCCGAGCACGTAGCCGCCGATCCGGTTCAGGATCTCATCGGTGAGCAGCACCATCCGGGCCCGGCGGCTCTTGGGTGCCAGTTGGTATATGCCGCGTTTGACGCGGGGTAGGTCCGCCAGGAGGTAGACGGACGAGGATCACCACGACCGCGACGGCGCCGACCAGATCGAGCACGATCTTTCCGACGCCCAGCACGCCGCCGGCTATCGCCGAGGAGCCGCCCTTGTTTATGAACCTCTGGATCGCGCCGACCACGTGGTAGCGCGCGTTCAGCTTGCCGAGGAAGGTGTGGTGGTTCTTCAGGCTGTGGAGATACCCGGGGACCTCGCTGGCGAGGTGGGTCGCCTCGGTTACGACGATCGGGATCGCCAGCGCCAGGAAGCCGCCGAAGACGGCCAGGGCGAAGATCAACACCGCCGTGACGGCGGCCCAGCGCGGTAGCGCTCTGCGCATGAGCCAGCCTGACCGCCGGATCCAGCCCGACGGCGATGACGATGGCCAGAGCGATCAGCAGCAGGATCTGGCCGATCGCGACGACGATCGCGCCGACGACGAAGACCACCGCCACGCCGAGCGCCCCGGTCAGGCCCACATAGAAGGGCGACTTGCGGTCGAACGCGCGGTCCGACCTGGCCGTAGGCCAGCTCCTCGTCGACGCCGGCCTCGAGCTTCGGCGGCGGCATGGATCTCCTCGACCAGATCCTCCGGCGACATGTCCTCAGGCTCCGCGGAGATCAGCTCGCTGACTTCGGACTCGAGCGCCTCCTTCTCGGCCTCCAGGGCGCTGGTCGGCTGCGCCCGCAGGTCACCGCCGGCCTCCGGGACCATATGCTCCGGGCGCCGATCTTCGGGATCGTTGGGCATCTGGGGTGCAGATTCCCCGCTTGGGCCACTCCTACTCAAGCTGACCGAACGATTCTCATCCCGCCTGGACGGCGTCAGCCACCTGTCTGACTCGCCACGCCAAGAGCGGGCTGTGCCAGACGACCTGGCCGTCAGCGAAGGTCAGCTTGCCGCGGACGCGGGTCACGGTGCCCTGCCCGAGCGGATACTGCGCGAGCCTGGCCCCGGGCTGGTGGAACGGAAGGTCGCGGTAGACATAGACGTTCTGGTCGGTGACCAGCACCGTGCGGTGAAAGTGAAAGAACAGCAGCGCGACCAGGATGCCGACGTACGGCAACTCCTCGAGGATCCCCGCCAGGATCGCGATCCACAGCGAGCTGAACCCGAAGGAGATCGTGACGGCCTCCTCGCCCGAGATCTTGGCTCTCCGGGCATACCGGGCTGCCATCCGTCTGCGCCTGTTTCCCATTCCTGCTCCTTGTCGGTCAGCAACTTACCCGGGCGCGCATCGTAGCTGGCCGGCTGGAGAGAGGCCCGAGCGCTGGCGCTGGGCCAACCCTCACGCGGGCAAAGCTCTCGCCGCAAGAGCCGCGCGCACGTGCTTCAGGGTGGCCCCCGGACGAACGTCCGGGCCAGGGGCCAATTGGGCGATGCGGAGTTCCTGGATCAGCCACATCTCGTCACTGTGTCCGTCGGCCTGCGCCTCCAGCTCGTGAATCGTGGCCATGCGCTCGCGGTCGGCCACTGCGTGGGTGGGGAGCCGCTCCAGTCGTCGCACGCACGCACGCAGGTAGCGTTCCACATCGCCTAACCGGGCGGTGCCCGAGGCAGCCAGCATCCCGGGATACACGAGCCGGCCCAGCTGACGCGCCACATCGGCACGGGCTTCGGCAAAGGCCGAACTCGCCGGGAGTACGTCGAGTTGCTCGCGGACGGCGTGCGCGGCCTCGAGGATCCGAGCCAAGGCGATCACCGCCTCGAGCGTCGTGGGACGAATCGCCCCGCGGACATGCTCGCTGAGCGCTGCAAACGCCGAGGCATCCCACGCCGGGCCTCCGCCACTTGAAATGAGCTCATCCACAGCTGCGTTCGTGGCGTCTTCGATCGTCGCCTCCAGGTTTGCGTGCGGGGCGTCCGCAAGGGCCAACGCCAGAGGCAGACCGAGCTGGTCCATGACCCATCGCCGGGGCGTCGGCACGGTGAGCCGCAGGAGCCGCCGGGTTCCTCGCCGCATCGCCACGTCCTGTTCGTCCACGGATTCGCAGATCCGGAGACCGACGCCGTCGCCCTCGTCGACGAGGGCTGGGAAGCCTCTCAGGCCGCCGGGGAGATCGACGGTGCGGGGCAGCGACTCGATGTCAAAGCCGCGCATCCCATGACGCGCAAAGGCTGGCATCGCGTCCTGGACACGCCCCTTCAGTATCGGCCGCAGCTGATCGCGCAACGCGTCGAGCGACTGGCCGGTGGCAAGCTGGCGGCCATCGTCATCCTCGATTGAGAAAGTCATGCGCAGGTGCGGGGGCAGACTCTCCAAGGACCAGTCGTCCGGGCCGATGCGCGCACGGCGCAGCCGCTCGATCGCCTCGGCCAGAACCTTCAGCAGCGGTCCGGAGCGCGGTGTGACGTCGGCCAGCACTGCCGTCGCAGTGTCGGGGATCGGCACGAGCGGCGCGCGCAGTCGCTTGGGTAGCGAGCGCAGCAGGGCAACGACGAGTTCCTCGCGGAAGGCGGGCACCAGCCACTCGAAGTTCGTCTCCCGAACGGAGCCGAGTGAGTTCAGCGGGATGTGGACCGTGACACCGTCCGCGGCGGAGGATGGATCGAAGCGGTACGACAGCCTGAGACTCAGCGAACCCTGCTTCCAGACCGACGGCCGGTCGCAGTCGTCCGACGCCACGTCCGCCTGGATCAAAAGCTCCATCGGGTAATCGAGCAGCGCCGGCTCAGACTGGCGTGCCCGTCGCCACCAGCGGTCGAAGTGACGCCCGCTCACAACGTCGGGCGGGATCCGCTCGTCAAAGAACGCCGCACGGGCCGCCTCGCTGATCAGCAGGTCGCGGCGCCGGGCTCGGGCCTCCAGCGCCTGGACCTCCGCTATACGCCGCTCGTTTTCCAGCATGAACGCGTGAGGCTGGTCCCAGTCGCCCTCCACGAGGGCGCGGTGGATGAACAGCTCCCGGGCCACCACCGGATCGATCCGCCCGTACTGAACTGTCCGGGACGCCACGATGGGGAGGCCGTACAGAGTCACTCGCTCCGGTGCGACCACGGCGGCCCGCCGGCGATCCCAGCGCGGTTCACCGTAGGATCGCTTTACGAGGTGCTCGGCCAGAGGCTCCACCTGCCTGATATCCACCGCCGCCGCTGTCCGGCCCCACAACCGGGTCGTCTCGACCAGTTCGGCCACCATCACCCATGTGGGCCCCCGGCGAGCGAGCGCCGAACCCGGGAAGATGGCGAACTTCGCCCCCCGTGCGCCGGTGTACTCACGAGTCGCGCCGTCCCTCATGCCCAGGTGAGACAGCAGCCCGGCAAGTAGGGCGGTGTGAATCTCAGGTGCCTCTCCGGGCGCAGCGTTGAGCGTGAGGTCGATCTCACGGGCCGCGTCCTCGAGCTGACCGACGAGGTCCTGCCATTCCCGGATGCGCACGTAGTGGAGAAACTCGGCCTTGCAGCGCTTGCGAACCTGTGAGCGCGAGAGTTCGTCCTCCAGAGACCGCAAGTAGCGCCAGAGGTTCAGGTAGGTGAGGAAGTCCGACGAGCGATCAATGAAGCGGGCATGGAGCTGATCGGCCTGGGCGCGCTGCTCGGCAGGACGCTCGCGAGGGTCCTGGATCGACAGCGCGGCGGCAACGACGATCACCTCCCGGACGCAGCCGGGCTGCTCAGCTGCGAGCACCATGCGCCCCAGGCGAGGATCGATCGGAACTCGCGCGAGCTTGCGGCCCAGCGGCGTCAACGCTTCGGCGGCAGTCGGATCCAGTGCGCCGAGCTCATGCAGAAGGGCGACGCCGTCGCGCACCTGCCGACGGTCGGGCGGATCCAGAAACGGAAACGCCTCGATGGCTCCCAACCCCAGAGCCGCCATCTGGAGGATGACGCTGGCCAGATTCGTTCGCAATATCTCAGGGTCGGTGAACTCGGGGCGAGTGCCGAAGTCCTCCTCGGAGTACAGCCGGACGCAGATCCCGTCGGCGACCCGGCCACAGCGGCCCTTGCGCTGTTCGGCCGAGGCTCGCGAGATCGGCTCGACCGGCAGCCGCTGGACCTTGAGTCGTGAGCTGTAGCGGGATATCCGGGCAAGACCCGTGTCGACCACGAAGCGGATGCCGGGGACCGTCACCGATGTCTCGGCGACGTTGGTGGCCAGGACCACGCGGCGGGGTTGTCCGGCTCGCCGGCGGCCAAAGACCTTCTGCTGGTCGATGGCGGCCAGCCGGGAGTAGAGCGGCAGCACATCTACCCGCGGGCCGAGTCGCCCGGTGAGCAGGTCCGCGGCGTCGCGGATCTCGCGTTCACCCGAGAAGAAGGCGAGCACATCCCCGTCGCGCTCGGCCAGCAGCTCCTCGATCGTGTCGGCCAGGGCGTCCAGCAGCTCCTGGTCCTCCGTGGGGGGCTGATAACGGACCTCCACTGGATAGGTTCGGCCGGAGACTTCGATCATCGGCGCATCGCCGAAGTGCTGGCTGAATCGCTCGGGATCGATCGTCGCGCTCGTGATGATCAGCTTCAGGTCGGGGCGTCGGGGGAGGATGCGATGGATACAGCCGAGCAGAAAATCTATGTTCAGCGACCGTTCGTGCGCTTCATCGACGATCACCGTGTCGTAACGGCGCAGCAGCGGGTCCCGCCGGATTTCGGCGAGCAGCAAACCATCGGTCATCACGCGGACCAGCGTGTCGTCGGAGCCTCGATTGTCGAACCGCACCGCGTAGCCGACGGCGCCACCGAGGGGTACCTCGAGCTCGTCCGCGATCCGTTGGGCCACGGTCCGCGCCGCGATGCGTCGCGGCTGCGTGTGCGCTATGGCGCCGCGCACGCCGCGCCCGAGCTCGAGGCAGAGCTTCGGCAGTTGTGTCGTCTTGCCCGATCCTGTCTCTCCGGCCACCACTATGACCTGGTGGTCTCGGATCGCCGCCAGCAGGTCGTCGCGACGTCCTGAGACCGGCAGCTGGGATGGGTAGGAGATCTGAGGGACCGACGCGGCCCGCCGCTGCACGCGAGCTTGGGCCTCGGCCAACTGCTCTCCCCAGCGCGCTGCGCCCGGGGTGTCGCCCCGCCGGAGCCGCTGCGCCTGACGGCGCAGCCGGTGCTCATCTCGAAGCGTCAGCTCGCCTAGGGCCGCCTCGTCTATTCGTGACATCTGTCGCCGCGCCGAAGCAGATCAGGCGCCTACGGATGGGGTGTACTGGTCCAGCGAGTCGAGATCGGGCTGGGACCGAGGGTCCTCCACAGCGGCGGCGCCGACCGCGCAGGCCGTCCGAAGCGCATCTGCTTCACAGTCGCCTCTGGCCAGGCACAGGGTGAGCGACGCACAGAACGCGTCGCCGGCCCCCACCGTGTTGACGACCCGCGCGGGAAAGCCCTCCACTCGTGTGGTGAGGCGACCAGCGTGGTAGATCGCGGCGCCGTGGGCCCCCCGGGTGACCGCCACCCGGCGGCCTTCGCGAAGCTCGGGCAGAGCCTCCCACTCGCTTTCATTGACGACGATCAGGTCACACGCCTCGAGCACATCGCCCGGCAGATGCTGGGCCGGCGCCGCGTTCACCGCGAAGAATCGGGTGGGCTGCCGGGCGGCCGCCTGGACACATTCGATCGGGATCTCCAGCTGGCATAGTGTCACCGCTCCAGCGTCGAGGTGAATGTCCCCGGGACGCAACGCATGGTTGGCTCCGGGGTTGACGACGATCGTGTTCTCTCCGCTCCGGTCGAGGGTGATCATCGCCGTTCCGGTCTGTTGCTCGCGCCGGACGATGCCGGAGACGTCCACCCGTGCCGCCGAGAGCTCCTCCAGGGCGAAGGTCCCGTCCGGGTCCGTCCCGACCGCCCCGATCAGCTGCGCTCGCCCCGTTAGGCGGGCTGCGGCCCGGGCCTGATTCGCGCCCTTACCACCGAGTCCTCGCGCCAGCGACCGCGCCAGCACGGTCTCACCCGGGCGGGGAAAGGCGCTCACGGCGCTCGTCAGGTCGATGTTGATACTCCCGAGGACGGTGAGCAGCGGTGCGGCGTTCATGCCGCCCCCACTTTGTCCGGGTCGAGGGCCAGGATCTGGTTCAGCAGCACAGGCGCAGCAGGAGCGGCCACGGCGCTGACCACATCGACCGCCGCCCCATTCCCGCCCGGGCGGGTCCACCCGCGGGAGTCGAGCGGGCTCGGATCGACCGTGAGCGGAGTGCGGCGGAGTCCGGTCGGGCGGCTGTCCCCGACGGCGATCATCGACGCGAGCGGGTCGTGTAGCGCTGCCCGGCGCTCTCCGTAGAAGCGCTGGTAGTGGTCGAGGTAGGTGTCGAGCATGTCGGCCAGCGCGGTATGGAACGCGGTGCCCCGCTCAGCTAGGGCGCGCTGCTCCTCGATTCCGATGCTGTGCCGCAGGGTGACATCCAGCGGTACGAGCGTGATCGGCCAATCGGCGGCAAAGACGGCTTGGGCGGCTTCGGGATCGTTGGCGAGGTTCGCTTCGGCGCGCGGATGGATATTGCCGGGGACCCACACGGCGCCCCCCATGATCGTGACGTGCTTGATCAGGCTCGGTAGGGCCGGCTCGAGCTCCAGCGCGCGTCCCAGGTTGGTCAACGGACCGATTGCCAGTAGCTCCAGCTGACCGGGATGCTCCGCGGCGGAACAGACGATTTGGCGCGGGCCGGTGAGCTCGGCTTCTTTGCCGCCGGTGCGGGGCAGGCGGATGTCACCGATGCCGTCTCGGCCATGCACGTGTGCGGCGCCACCCCGGTAGACACCAGCGAGTGGGTCGTGGGCGCCGACGGCGACTGGGATGTCGTCGCGGCCAGCCAGCGCGAGCAGGTCAATCGTGTTCGCGGCGGCCTGTCTCGCCGTCGTATTCCCGCTGACTGTGCTGATGCTCACCAGCGAGACGCTGGGCCGGGAGAGGAGATGGGCCAGTGCGATGGCGTCGTCAATGCCGGTGTCGCAGTCGAGGTGAAGGTACCGGGAGGTGGGCATCGGGTGAGCGCTCAGCCTCCAAGTGTGTCTGATGCCAACGCCGAGCGCATCGCCCCCCCAAAGGCGGGCTAATCCTTCATGGTCCTCTGTCGCGTGGCGCTGCTCTGCTCGACGGCCTGACGGTCCTCGTCCGACATCTTCCGCGTGTCGCGCGGGACGGCGAACGGCTCGACACCCTCGGGTAATCCCTGAGCTATCGCCCGCTCGCGCTCCAGTTCGGCATTGATCTCCAGGCCGAACAGCAGTGAAACGTTGGTCAGCCAGAGCCAGACCAGGAACACGACGACCCCGGCCAGCGAGCCGTATGTCCTGTTGTACGAAGAGAAGTCCGCCACGTAGAGAGCGAACAGCGCTGAGATGGCCAGCCAGACGACCGTGGCGATGACGCCGCCCGGGCTGATCCACTTGATACCGCCCTGCTCGGCATTTGGCGTAGCCCAGAACAGGACGGCGAGCAGAACGGAGATGAGGACGACCAGCACGGGCCATTTGGCTATGCCCCAGATCGTCACGGCGGTGCTCCCCACGCCCAGGGCGTCGCCCACCGACCGCGCCACCGAACCTGTGAGCACGACGATCGCCGCCATCGCGACGAGCATGACCACGGCGAACAGCGTGAGCCCCAACCGGAGGGGCGCCGTCTTCCAGATGGGTCGACCCTCGCCGATGTCGTAGACGCGGTTGGCAGCGCGGATGAATGCCGCCACGAAGCCCGAGGCCGACCACAGCGCCACCACCAGGCCGGCGATGGCCGCCACCCCGGCCCCGCTGTGGTGCTGCTGCGCCTGCCGGATGAGGGTCTGGATGACCTTGGCGGCAGACCCCGGAGCCACACTGGTGACCTGCGCCATCAGTTGCTGCGAGTTGGCCCCGATCAGGCCGATGACCGCGACCAGCACGATCAACCCCGGCACCACGGCCATCAGGCCGTAGTAGGTCAGCGCTGCGGCCAGGTCGGTGACGTTGTCGTCGCGGAACTCGACGCGAGCCCGCTTGACCACCGCCCACAGGGACGGTTTGCTCAAATCGGCGGGACTGTCCGGAGCTTGGCTTGCCACGGACTCTGCGTACCCATCCGGTGATGTCTAGGAAACGTCTAGCGCCTCAGGGTCAGCTTTCTGGCGGCCGTGACGGACGTCGCTCCGGAGTGGAAGCTCGCTGAGATCGTGATCTTCACCGTTTTGGACCTGGCGAGCAACGCATGACCCGCCGCCGTCAGCTTGATGGCCAACCGGGCCCGCGAGCCGCGCCGCAGCGTTGCTGCCCCTCGCGCCACCACGAGCCTGTGGTGGCGCACCGTGGCATACCACGCGATGGTCAGATGACCGGAGGCGCGGGACGCCTTCAGTACCGTCGATACGCCTTTCTTCTTGAGTAGACGGCCGATCTTGGTCGCGCTCCCTGCCGTCAGAGCATGGACCAGCCAAGTTCTGATCACCGTGCGGCTGACGCCCCCGCTCCCGGAGCCAGACCCGGTCGACCCCTTGGAGCCGTTCGAACCCGCGGCCTGCGCCACCGTGATCGACTGCGTCGAGGTCGCCGTCAGCTGATCAAACTGCGTCACGGTGAGCGTCACGGTGTAGGTTCCGGGCGCCGTGTAGGTATGAGTCGGGTTCGGCGATGACGACGTCGCACCGTCGCCGAAGCTCCAGCTGTAGCCGGTGAGTCCCGGGCCGGTGCCCGCTGAAGCGGTGTTCACGAAGGTGAGCCCTGTGCCCACCGACGGATTGCTCGGGCTCCAGGCGAAGCCTGAGATCGGAGGATTGTCCACGGTCAGGGATGTGGAGTAGACGGCCGTCAAGCCGCCGGTCTGGGTAACCGTCAGCGTGACCGTGTACGCACCCGGTGAGGCGTAGCTGTGGGAGACCACCGTGACCGTCGGACCCACGGTGGTGGTCACCCCGTCGCCGAAGTCCCAGGCCAGCGAAGTGATGCTCTGCCCGTTGGCCGGAGTCGAGGTGCTCGTGAAAGTCATCGGGCTGCCCGTCGCCGGCACGGGCGTCAGATTGGACGTTTTGTAGCTCGCTGTGGGGGAGCCGGGTATGGCAGGAACCAACGCGGTGGCCGCTGAGGTGGCGGGCACGGAGCCGGCGGCGTTCGTGGCGGTGACCACCACCTGCACTTTGGCGTTGACGTCCGCCAGTCCCACGCTATACGTCGATGTCGTCCGGCCGAGTACGTTGTTACATGAGCCGCCCGTGTAGCACCGTTGCCACTGGTAGCTGTACGAGGTCGGGCTGTTAGAGGGTGGGTTGTTGCTCCAAGTGCCGGTATTGCTCGTGAGCGTTCCACCCACAGTCGCGCTTCCGGTGATCGCCGGGGGAACGGTGTTGACCGGTAGCCCCACGACCACAGGCGAGGCCCCCGACGTTGCGTGGGTCGATCCGGCCGTGTTGGTGGCCGTCACCTGAACCCGAAGGGTGGTGCCCGAGTCGTTTGAGGTCAGCGTGTACGTGGCGCTGGTACCCGCGTTGTTGGAGCAGCTCGCCCCCGACGTGTTGCAGGTCTGCCACTGGTAGTGTATAGGAGGTTGGGCTGTTGGCCCAAGCGCCCTGGCTGGCCGTGAGTGTCGAGCCCACCGTCGCGGTTCCGGTGATCGCGGGCAGTGTGGTATTGGCCGGCGGCGCCACAACCACAGCCGTCGGCGTCGTGCTGACGGAGTTCGATCCAGCCGAGTTGGTGGCCGTCACCACCACGACCAGCGTGGTGCCGATGTCGTTGGAGGTGACCGTGTACGTGGAGCTGGTATCGGAATTGTTGGTGCAGTTCGCGCCCGCCGAGTCGCAGGTCTGCCATTGATAGCTATAGGAGGTCGGGCTGTTGGTCCAGGTCCCGTGGCTGGCCGTGAGCGTCGAGCCCACCGTCGCGTTCCCGCTGATCCCTGGCGCTGCGGTGTTGATTGGCGGCCCCCCAACCACCGCTGTCGCTGCGGAGTTGGCCGAGTTCGATCCAGCCGAGTTGGTGGCCGTCACCACCACGACCAGCGTGGTGCCGATGTCGTTGGTGGTGACCGAGTACGTGGAGCTGGTGTCGGAGTTGTTGGTGCAGTTCGCGCCCGCCGAGTCGCAGGTCTGCCATTGATAGCTATAGGAGGTCGGGCTGTTGGTCCAGGTCCCGTGGCTGGCCGTGAGCGTCGAGCCCACCGTCGCGCTCCCGCTGATCCCTGGCGCTGCGGTGTTGATTGGCGGCCCCCCAACCACCGCTGTCGCTGCGGAGTTGGCCGAGTTCGATCCAGCCGAGTTGGTGGCCGTCACCACCACAGCCAGCGTGGTGCCGATGTCGTTGGTGGTGACCGAGTACGTGGAGCTGGTGTCGGAGTTGTTGGTGCAGTTCGCGCCCGCCGAGTCGCAGGTCTGCCATTGATAGCTATAGGAGGTCGGGCTGTTGGTCCAGGTCCCGTGATTGGCCGTGAGCGTCGAGCCCACGGTCGCGCTCCCGCTGATGCTCGGCGGTGTTGTGTTCGTCGGCGCCCCCGGGACCACAGACGTCGCATTCGACGGGGCGGAGTTGGATCCAGCTGAGTTGGTGGCAGTCACCACCACGACCAGTGTCGTGCCGATATCACCCGAGGTCACCGAGTACGTGGAGCTCGTGTCGGAGTTGTTGGTGCAGTTCGCGCCCGCCGAGTCGCAGGTCTGCCATTGGTAGGTGTAGGTGTTCGGGCCGTTGGACCAGCCGCCGTTTGTGGCCGTGAGCGTGGACCCCACCGTCGCGTTGCCGTTGATCCCCGGCGCCGCTCCTGTGTTGACCGGCGGGCCCGGAACCACCGAGGTCGGCCGCCGAGTTGGCGGAGTTAGCTCCGGTGATGTCGGTGGCCGTCTCCACCACCACCAGCGTGGTGCCTATGTCAGCCGAGGTGACCGGGTACGTGGTGCTCGTATCCGCGTTGTTGACGCAATTCGCCCCGGACGAATCGCAGGTCTGCCACTGATAGCTGTAGACAATCGGTGGAGTCCCGTTCCAAGCGCCCTGATTGGCCGTGAGCGTGGAGCCCACTGTCGCGCTCCCGGTGATCGTCGGCGGGGCCGTGTTGGTCGGTCCCACCGCAGGAATCAGGGGCGTCAGCGCCGACTTGGGCGTGTATGCATACCAGCTTCCGAAGGTCGTCGCGGACGCGGCGCTCATCGTGCCCGACGTAAAGGCGGGGGTCGCAGTGGTGCCCTGCGCCGCGCTGCCCATGGCCGCTGCCATCGCCGCCCCGGCGGCTCCCATCCCGCATGCGAGCAAGGCCACCATCGCCAGCCCGGCCGTTATGACAAAGCGCCGCATCCTCATCCGTGCCCCCGTCCTTCTCGTCATCTCGATCCCGCCAGTATTCCAGCCTTTGGCCTGCAACCACAACGCGAGTCCGCCGCGTCAACCCAGCAACCACGCCACGTTGGTACCGACCGGACCTGCGGTTCTAGCCTTTACGATTCCGGACTAGCAATGTCCGCAGCGTTCGCATGACCCCTGAAACAGCAAGCGATCGCCGTGAGGGAGACTCCCGGTATGCGGCGTTGTCCGAGCGATTCGGCGACGCCCTGGTTGCTGGGAGTGCCGCCGTCGCCGGGCAGGTGGCCGATCAGGCGTTCGACCTGGACCGCAACGCAGGAGCGGTCGAGTCCCGGGTGATCCCGCGGGCCCTATGTTGCGCCTGCATTGGCGGCGAGAATCCCGCCGTTGGGCCCGGCATCAGCGTTCTCCACCGAGGCGATCGGGACGATTTCCGACGCTTTCTCTGGAACTGCGCTGGTCGGTGCGGATGCTGTGCGCGAGGCTACGCGCCACGGCCGCGCCATGGAGCGACTCGCTTACCGCGATGAGCTGACCGGTCTATGCAACCGCCGGGCGTGCGACGATCGACTTCTTGCGCTGGCGGATGAGGACACGGAACCCACCGCTGTGTTGATGCTCGATATCGACGGTTTCAAGACGATCAACGACACCTACGGTCACGCTGCGGGCGACGCCGCACTCGTCCGCGTCGCCGAGCTGATCACGCTTGCCATTCGTCCGGGCGACTTCGCGTCCCGGTTCGGAGGAGACGAGTTCATGGTCCTGCTACCCGCCACGGATCTTCCACAGGCCGTCGAAGTGGCTGAGCGCGTCCGCCTCACCGTCCAGGAGAACGCGGTGGATCCGTCCCTCGCCGTGAGCATTGGCGTGGCAGCGGCGGCTGCCAACAGCCTGGCGACGCGTCGTGCCGTGGATGACGCGCTGTATCAGGCCAAGGAAGCCGGTCGTAACCGGGTTTTCGGCGGGTGAGCGGCGATGTACGTCTCGATCTCCCGGCTGCGTATCGCCCCCGACCGTGCCCCTGAGTTGCTCGCGGCGTTCCGGGCGCGCTCGCGGGATGTGGAGCGCCACGACGGGTTCGTCGACCTCCAGGTCATACAGTCCGACCGCGACCCCGGGGATGTTTCGATGGTGACCCGCTGGCGCGACCGTCAGAGCTTCACGGCATACATGAAGAGCGAGGACCACCGTCGATCGCACGCCCGCATCGATCCAGAACTCCAACGAGCGATCAAGCTGCAAGCGCTAGAGCATTTCCACGTGGTCGCCGAATGAGCCGACCCGCTCCCCCCAGTGGCGCGAATCCCCCCAGCCGCGCGGAGTTCGCCGACGGAACGGTGGTCGACCTACGACCGCTCGCGCACGAGATCTGCCGCCGCTATCACCATGAGTTCCCGGACGAGCAGGGGCGTTACGGCGACGCCGGAATCGAATGGTGCCTGCATGACAACCTGTACCTGCTGGCGTGGGCCTTCCAGGATGTCCGCGACGGCACGGTTCGCCTCGATGAACAGGCTGCCTGGTTGACGCGTGTGCTTGCGGCGCGCGGGTTTCCGGTCTCGCGACTCGCTCGTGACCTGCGGATCGCGGCCGAGGTTACCCGGGAAGCCGTCTCCCTCAAGGCACTTGGTCACAGCATTGCGGACACGCTGCTCGCCGGTGCGGACACCGTTGAACATCAGCCCGAGTACCCGACGCCGCCAGCCGCTCCGACGACCTCCGTGGGGTAGCGAGAACGGGTCGAGCCGCCTGGCTCAGACCACGGTCTACGCTCGGCTACTGAGCCCCTTGGTGGACGCTCGTGGCTTCCGGTGAGAGACTTTCGCCACGATGGTTCCTGGTAGCTCACGAGACCGTCTGGCCCAGCGGCTGAACGCGGCTTACGCCGGCGGGCTGATCAGCCATCAGACGCTCGTATTTCGGCTTGATGAGGTGTTTCAAGGCACGCTGGTTGATTCCGCGCTGCTGGTCGGCGATCTCCATCTTCGCGAGGACCGCAGAGGCCTCCGAGCGCGCGCGTTTCAGCTGAGGGCTGTGGTCGCATCTCGGCTCGGGGCACTGTTTGAACCACGAGCCCCGGAGACACTCCTCGCCTTGGATTGGAATGACGCATCACACGAACTGTCCATCGGGCGGGGCACGGGCTGCGATGTCGTACTTGCCGACATCACGGTGTCTCGGCGCCATGCCCGCCTCATCCCGCGGGACGGTATGTGGGTGCTCCACGATCTCTCGTCGACGAACGGGACCTTCCTGAACGGCCACCGCGTCACCCGGTGTCAGCTACGCCCAGGTGACCGGTTGGCTTTGGGCGAGGCACTCCTGCGCGTCGACTGAGCACCAGGGTCTCGCATCGTACGGGAGCGATTCCCTGTGGCTACCGTCTGTGGGCGATGCGGGTCGAGGCCATTGACCATATTCAGCTCGCCGCCCCGGTCGACTGTGAGGCGACCGCGCGATGGTTTTTCGGCGAACTCCTTGGCCTGACTGAGATTCGGAAGCCCGCTTCCCTGAGCGACCGGGGCGGCGTCTGGTTCGAGATCGGATGGCAGCAGTTACATATCGGAACCGAGGAGCCGTTCACGCCAGCCCGGAAGGCGCACCCAGCACTGCGTGTTGCGGCCGACGACATGGAGTCTCTGGCTGCGCGTCTCAGCGATGCCGGCGTTGAGCTGGCATGGGACGACGCGATACCGGACACACGGCGGTTCTATGCGCAAGACCCGTGGGGCAACCGGCTCGAGTTCGTCGCCGCTCGCTGATGCGCCACGAGGACGGCAAGATCACCTGGGGCCGGGCTCCGGGCTGCGACGGAGCGTTCATCGGGTGGAGTGCTCTGAGCCCACGGAGCCCGGGCGTACCGCAGCGCATCAACGGGCTACTGCTTGCTGAAACGGTGTGGGCTCGTGTCACGCGCTTCCGCGGAATCGTGACGGTGAAACAGATGTCCAGGCAGGTGTCGACGCAAGTACCTGGAAATCGCCAGATTCCCGAAGCAGGGGAGACAGGACTCGAACCTGCAACCCCCGGTTTTGGAGACCGGTGCACTACCAATTGTGCTACTCCCCTTCGGACGGCTCATTGTAGGAGTCCAGGGCTGGGGGAGTCGGGGGACTCAGCCGCCGAGCGGTGGCCTGGTCCCTGAAATCGCGGCGCCGAGACTCTAAGCTTAGGACCTCGCTGCGGGCGAAGTGTTGTGGTTGCACCGAAGCCTTCCAAGCTTCTAGGGCGGGTTCGATTCCCGTCGCCCGCTCTCACCGATCACAGTCTCGATCCGCCTGGGGCTGGGCTCGACACCGGGACAGGAGCTGGGGTAGGGTCGGCTCAGTGTCCGAGCCCCGCGAACTGCTGCAGCTGACCGCCTCGCTGGCAGCGGACTATCTGGAGTCGTTACCGAGCCGGCCGGTCTTCCCTGTCGCCGAAGCCGACGGTCTGCGGGCGGCGCTGGGCGGCCCGCTCCAGGACGAGCCGCTGGGACCGCGCCCAGGTGATCACCGAGCTGGCCGCAGCCGCGGATCCGGGGATCGTCGCCTCCGGAAGCGGGCGCTACTTCGGTTTCGTGATCGGCGGCACGCTTCCCGCCGCGATGGCGGCCGACTGGCTGGCCTCGGCCTGGGATCAGAACGCCGGCCTGTACATGTGCAGCCCGGCGGCCTCGGTCGTCGAAGAGATCACGCGGCAGTGGTTGCTCGATCTGCTCGGGCTCCCATCGGGGGCGTCCATGGGGTTTGTCACCGGCACGCAGATGGCCCATGTCACCGGGCTGGCTGCCGCCCGGCTGCATGTGCTCGAGCAGGTCGGCTGGAACGTGGACCGTGACGGCCTGTCGGGCGCGCCCCGCATAACCGTGCTGACGGGTGCTCGCGGGCATATCACCATCGATCGCGCCCTGCGTCTGCTGGGACTCGGGACACCGACACGGATCCAGTCGGACGGGGAGGGGCGGATGCTCGTCTCGGCCCTCGCCGATGCGCTCGATGAGGCCAGCGGCCCGACGATCGTGTGCGCCCAGGCTGGTGAGGTCAACACGGGAGCCATGGACCCGATTACCGCGATCGCCGACCTCTGCGAGGGAACCGACCGCTGGCTGCATGTGGATGGCGCCTTTGGCCTATGGGCGGCGGCGTCTCCGAAGTTGCGGAGTCTGGTGCCGGGGCTAGAGCGGGCGGACTCGTGGACCACCGACGCCCACAAGTGGCTGAACGTTCCCTATGACTCCGGGATCATCGCCTGCGCGCATCCGGACTCTCACCGCCGGGCGATGACCGTGCAGGCGGCATACCTGGTGCAGAGCCAGGACGCCGAGCGTGTTCGTGATGGGTTCGACTGGACTCCCGAGTTTTCCCGCCGCGCCCGCGTTTTCCCGATCTACGCGGCGCTGCGGGCACTGGGGCGCTCCGGTGTGGCGCAGCTGGTGGAGCGCAGCTGTGCGCTGGCCCACCGAGCGGCAGAGCGGCTCAGCACCATCGCCGGCATCGAGGTCCTGAACGACGTGGTGCTCAACCAGGTTTTGTTCCGGCTGGCCGATGACTCACTCACCGACGCCGCTCTGGCCGAGTCGCAGATGGCCGGAGATGTGTGGCTCAGCGGAACCAAGATCGACGGTCGTTCGGCCATCCGCCTGTCGGTCAGCAACTGGCAGACCGGCGACGACGACATCGAGCAAGTGATCCGTTCGTTCTCGGGCGTGGTCACCGGCCTTGATTCGGCCTGACCACCGGTCACAGATCCTGCGCCAGCGGCAATGAAGCTGGCATATGCGAAGCGCGCGCGATGCTCGCCCTGACAGCCGCGTTTCTCGGTCCGGCGGCCGCCCTTGCGCTCGGCCAGCACGCCGGCAACAAGCACCACCGCGAGGTGGTTGCGTCACGTTCGTAAATTCACGCGTCGCTGGGTCCTGGCCCAGGGTCCGTTCTACACGTCGTCGAGTCTCTGGCGCACCGATAACGGCGGCCGAACCTGGCGCAGCGAATGACCGCCGCCGTCACCGCCCGGGGCTGACCCCACGGAGCGAGGATGCGCCTGGACTCACCGCTGAGCCGGGATCAGCTCGAGCCTCGGGCCTGCGGGCGGTGCGTGCAACTGGGTGAGCAGGTCCTGCGCACGCGCGCGCATACGCTCCACGTTGGCCAGTTTGATCTCTTCGTAGCCCCGGACCAGGTCGGGTAGTGCCACGATCTGCATCACGACCGCGGCGGTGCTGGGCGTCAAGCCGTCGATCGCTTGGGCCACGAGCTCGCGGTACTCGTCGATCAGCGCCCGTTCCGTCCGCCGCACACTGGTGCTCCCGAATGGGTCAAGCGCGGTGCCGCGCAAGCGTCGTGAGCTGCGCAGCACCCGGAACATGGGAACGGCCGAGCGCCCGAATCGCAGCTTGCGCTTCATGCCCAAAGCTCGCAGCACGGGCGGGTGCAGCAGCACCTTGACCCGGGCGTCTGGCCCGAACTCGCCCTGCAGCCGTGCGCGTTCGACGGTGTCGAGGTGCAGACGCGCGACCTCATACTCGTCCTTGTAGGCCATCAGCTTGTAGAGGCCGTCCGCATAGGCGTTGGCGATCTCCAGGCCACCGGCCCCGAGCCGCTCCTGGACGACAGCGGCCACGCTCTGTACGTCGGCACCGAACGCCGTGGCGTACGAGGCGTCCTGGTAGGCGGTGAGCTCACGCTCGTAGTGCTCGAGCAGGTCGGCCAGCGAGCGTTCGCGACCCGCCCCGGAACCCTCCGCGGCGCGACCGGAATCGCCCGCGGCGCGACCGGAATCGCCCGCGGCCGGGTCGGCACCGCCGCCGGCGGCGGGCAACAGATCAGGCCGGGCGACGGCCACCCGTCCCCAGCGGAACGCGGCGATGTTCGCCTCGGCGGAAGCACCGTTCAGCTCGATCGCGCGCTCGATCGCGTCCGCCCGCAGCGGCAGGCAGCCGTGCTGGTAGGCGGCGCCGATCAGCAGCATGTTCGCCTGCAGATGGGTGCCGAACAGCTGCTCTGAGAGCGTCTCGGCGGGAATGGCGACGGCCTCGTCGCCGCGGGTCATCCGGCGCACCCGGGTCACCAGGCGCTCGGGCTCCGGCGCCATGCGCGCCGACGTCGAGCACCATCGACGCCGTGGGGGAGACGTCGGTGTTGAGGATGGCCACCGTCCGCTGCGGTTCCCAGCACCTCGATCGTCTGCGGCGTGACCGTCCCCAGCAGGTCGAAGCCGAGCAGCACGTCGACGCCGCCGCGGCTGGCTCGGACCTGGCCCGTGATCGGCGCCGAGGCCAGGCGCAGATCCGAGATCACGGGTCCGCCCTTCTGGGCGAGCCCGGTCTGATCCAGCGCCGCGGCGTAGCGGCCCTGCAAGGTGGGCGGCGGTGCGCAGGATCGCGGCCGCCGTCACCACACCGGTGCCCCCGACGCCCGGCATCCGAATCAGCGCGTCCGCGGGAACGCGCAGCGTCGGCTCGGGCAGATCCTCCGGCGTCGCCGGAACAGCCGCCCGCTGCGCGCGGCGTCGACCCGCTCGACCAGCAGGAACGACGGGCAGTCGCCCTTGATGCAGCTCATGTCGAGGTTGCACGAGCTCTGGTGGATCCGGGTCTTGCGCCCGAACTCGGTCTGCACCGGCTGCACCGACAGGCAGGAGGACTTCTCGCCGCAGTCGCCGCAGCCCTCGCAGACGCGCTCGTTGATGAACACGCGCTCGGGCGGCGTCTCGAGCAGCCCGCGCTTGCGCATCCGGCGCTTCTCGGTGGCGCAGCGGTCGTCGTGGATCAGCACGGTCACGCCCTTGCACCGCTGGCGAGCTCCGCCTGCACGGCTGCCGATGTCGTCGCGGTGGCGGACGGAGGCGATCGACGGCAGCGGCACACCCCGGTAGCGCTCGGGCTCCGGCGTGGTGATCACGATCTGGCGCACGCCCTCGGCCTGCAAGCTCGGCGACGACCTCGGCCACGGCCATCTTGCCCTGCGGCTGCTGGCCGCCGGTCATCGCCACCGCGTCGTTGTAGAGCAGCCGGTAGGTGATGTTGACGCCCGCGGCGACCGCCGCCCGGATCGCCAGCGAGCCGGAGTGGTGGAAGGTGCCGTCGCCCAGGTTCTGCGTGAAGTGCTGCTCGCTGGCGAACGGCGCCAGGCCGAACCACTGCGCGCCCTCGCCGCCCATCTGCGCCATCCCGAGCACGTGGCCGCGGCGCTCGCCGGTCTCGAGCGCGACCATCGTGTGGCAGCCGATGCCGACCCCGATCAGCTGCTCGGCGCCCACGCGCGTCGAGGTGTTGTGCGGGCAGCCGGAGCAGAAGTAGGGGGTGCGCTTGACCTCGAGCGCCAGCCGGTCGAGCGGGTGCGAGTGGTCCTCGACCGCCGCCCGAATCCGGCTCACCAGCGCCTCCGGAGCGCCGTCGCCCGGCAGAATCCGCGCGAGCGCGCGCGCGACATCGTCGGCGGACACGCCGCCGCCGACCGGCAGCAGCTCGCGACCCTCGGCGTCCTGCTTGCCGAGCACCCACGGCGCCCGCGGGAGCGCGGTAGAGCGCCTCCTTGAGCTGCGCCTCGACGAACGGGAGCTTGTCCTCGACCACCAGCACCGTGTCCAGGTCGCGCAGCGAACGCGCGCAGCTGCGCCGGCGTCGAGCGGCCATGGCATCGAGACCTGCACCAGCCGCAGGCCGAGCGCCTCCCAATCGTCGCGCTCGAGACCGAGGTCGGCGAGCGCGCGCAGCACCGACTGATGGCCCATCCCGACGGCGATCACGCCCACCCGCGGCCGCTCGCGGCTCGAACCACACGCGGTTCAGGCCCACCGCCAGGGCGTACTCGCGCACGCGCTCGAGCCGTGTGGTGAACAGGTCGCGCTCGGCGTCGAGGTTCGTGGGGGAGAGCAGCACCGGCGGTGAGTGCGGCTTCGCGCGGCGTGAGCGCCGGGATCGATGCCAAGCGCGGCTCCGGCCTCGGCGATGCCCGACGGAGTCGGCCAGGTCGGTGACGATCTTCAGCGCCGTCCAGAGCCCCGCGTGCCGCGAGATCTCCACCGCGTGCAGCCCGAGCTCGAGGAGTCTCATCGATCGTGGCCGGCGCGAGCACCGGCATCCACAGCGCGCGGCAGGTCTGCTCGCTGCTGCCGGGCACGGTCGAGGACTTGGCCATCGGGTCGTCCCCGACGAGCGCGACGGCACCGCCCAGCGGGGCGGTGCCGGAGAGGTTGCCGTGGCGGATCGCGTCGGAGGCGCGGTCGAGGCCGGGCGCCTTGCCGTACCAGAAGCCCGTCACGCCCTGCTTGGTCGCGCCCGGCAGCTCGCCGAGCAGCTGCGTGCCCGCCGACCGCGGTCGCCGCGAGCTCCTCGTTGAGGCCCGGGCCGGAAGACGATCCCGGCCGCGTCGAGGTGGCGTGCGGCCCGCTGCAGCTCGAGGTCGAGGCCACCCAGCGGCGAGCCCGGATAGCCGCTGACGAACACGCCGGTGTCGTAGCCGCGGCGTGCGTCGAGCCAGCGCTGGTCGAGCATCAACCGGACGAGCGCCTGCATTCCGTCGAGCAGGATCGGCCCGGAGACGGCGGTGTAGCGGTCCTCGAGCGAGAGCTCGCGCAGTGGCGTGACGGTGCTCATGCGTGTAGTCAAGGCCCGGTCGGAGGTCTTGTCCACGGCGCGCTGCGCCGCTGCTACGCGCGCCGTCCGCAGCGCAGCGGGCGTCGGTCAGGATCCGGCGTACGCGCTCGGTCGCGATCCGCAACGGCGTCTGTCCGGAGCCGGAGGCCGACTCGAGCACCTCGCGCGTGCGCGTCGCCGATCTGCAGCACCTCGTGTGCGCAGGCGCTTCTCGCGTGTAATCGGCGCGCAGGCTGTGGATGTGGATCACGCCGCCGGCGTTGGAGACGAAGTCCGGGACGTAGGTGATGTCGCGCTCGGCCAGCAGATCGGCGCAGCTCGGCGTCGGACGAGTGTGTCGTTGGCGGCGCCCGACCAGCATCCGGCAGCGCAGCTGCTGCCACGGTCGCCGGGCGTGACGACCTTGGCGACCGAGCACGGGCGAGAAGACGTCGCACGGCGTCGTCGAGCACCTCCTCGGCGGCGACGGTGCTGCCGTGCACCTCGGCGGCGACCGCCGCCGCGCGCTCGGCGTTGATGTCGGCCACGATGATCTCGGCGCCATCGGCGGCCAGATCGCGCGCCAGTGCCGCGCCGACGTGACCGGCGCCCTGGATCAGCACGCGCGCGCCCTCGATGCCCTGGCGCCGATCGACGTGCTCGATCGCGGCGCGCACCGCCGCCGCGACGCCGACCGCGGTCCACGGGCGAGGGATCCTCGTCGTTGCAGGAGACGTCCGCGCCGATGTCGGCCATCGCCTGAAGGTCGCTCGACGCTCGTGCCCATGTCGACGCCCGGGAGGTAAGCGCCGCCGGTGCGGATCACGAACTCACCGAAGCGCTGCATCAGCGCGCGGCGGTCGACCTCCCGCTCGGGCGCCAGGATCACCGACTTGGCGCCGCCGTAGGGGAGCCCGGCGAAGGCGTTCTTGAGCGTCATCGCCGCCGCCAGCCGCTGCGCCTCCGTGATCGCCGCGGCGTCGCTCGGGTAGCGCACGCAGCGCACACCGCCGAGCCCTGGCCCGAGGGTCGTGTCGTTGATCGCGATCGCGGCTCGCAGACCGCAGCTCGTCGTCGCGACACAGCACCAGCTGCTCGCTGTGCCAGAAATCGATGCATCCCTCTGCCATGGCCACCTTGCCTCCTCCAGTCTGTTACAGACCGCACAAGCAAAGTGCCCGCTGCCGGACGAAAACAACCGGTTCGCAGTCTTCGGATCCGTCAGACGCAGGATTTGAGCGCAGAAGCAGGGCGCGCGAAGCGAGTTTTCTTGCGCATCGGCGCAAGAAAACTCGCATATCCTGCGTTAAGCCATGCCCAGCCACGTAAAGCTCGACGACCTCGACGAGCAGATCATCGATCTGCTGCGCGAGGACGCGCGCCGCACGATCACCGACATCGCCGCGCACGTGAACCTCTCGCCGGCGCCGGTCAAGCGGCGCATCGACCGGCTGGAGCAGCTCGGCGTGATCACCGGTTACACCGTCTCGCTCGACCACGCGCTGATCGGCCCTTCGATCGAGGCGTTCACCGAGCTGCGCTTTGCCGGCGACGCCGACATCGACGAGATCCTCGGTGCGGTCGAGCGGATCCCGGAGATCCGTGAGGTCTTCACGATGGCCGGCGACCCCGACGCGCTGCTGCGCATCCGCGTCAACGACGTCGAGCATCTGAAGGCGGTCGTCAACCAGCTGCGCCGCACCGGCCGCGTCACGGGAACGAAGACGCTGATGGTGCTGGATCGCTGGGCTCGCTGACCTGATGCGACCAGCCCACGCTCCGGCTCAGCCCCGGGCGGCCAGCCACTCCTGCTTGTGGGCCTTCTTGGCCGCCTGATAGGCGGCCAGCGCCTCGGCTGAGTCGACGTCGCCCAGGGTCGGATGGGAGCGGCACGAGGTCCTCGGCGACCTTGACGCCGAACCGGTTGGTAGAGCACCGAGCCGAGCGACTTGATCTTCATATCGCCGAAGCCGGGCAGCGCGCCGATGCGCCGGCGCAGATCCTCGGCGTCGGCTGCCTCGGTCCATAGGCGGGAGGCGTCGCCGCCGTACTCGTCGCGGACGATCGCCGCCAGCTCCTGCACCTTGCTCGCCATCGCCCCGGGGAACCGGTGGACCGCCGGCTTCTCGCGGAACACGGCATCCAGGTCGGTGTCGGCCAGCACCGTCGGCGTCGAGCGTTCCGACCCGCTCGCGGATCACCAGCGGGCCAGAGAAGGCCTTCTGCACGGTGACCTGCTGATCCAGCAGGAACCCGATCAGCAGCGCCATCGGCTCCTCCACCAGCAGCTGGTTGGCGGCGTCGTCCTCGAGTGAAGAACAGCCGACCAGTCATGCGCCGATCGTATCGGGCCGCCCACCGCTACCGGCGAAAACTACTGACTCGGTCCGCGCAACTACCCGCGCCTCTCCGGGGACCGACCGCCGCAACAACAGGGTCTTACACCGATCACCGCGGCCGTTCAGCGCGAGCATGGTTAGTGCATTCGGAGGACTGAAAGACCCCAAGAAAAGGAGGAACCCGGAATGCAACGCAAGGTTTTTGACAGGCTCGCATCGGGTGTCGGTGCCGTGCTCGTAGTCGTTCTGCTGGTCGCCGGCGGCCTGCTCCTGTGGGGACAGAGCTTCGCCTCGAGCAACGTCCACGATCAGCTGGCTCAGCAACAGATCTCGTTCCCCAGCGCAGGCTGAGATCAACGCGGTCCAGACGCAATACGCCAAGGGCGGCCAGAAGGCGGTCACCGACCCCGAGTTCCCGAACGCGAAGCTGATGGTCCCGGCGCTCGACGCCCTACGCCGGCCAGCAGGTCCTGACCGGCCAGGAGGCGCAGGTCTATGCCAACGACTTCATCGGCCAGCACCTGTACGCGATGCCCTACCACGGCGTCTACTCGCAGATCAGCGGCGCCTCCCTGGCGGCCAAGCCGGGCAGCGACGCCGCCACATCGCTGGCGTACCCTGAGGCAGACGGCCTTCATGGGCACCACGCTGCGCGGCCTGCTGCTCGAGGCCTACGCGTTCGGGACGATCGGCGCGGTCATGCTGTGGGCGCGCCATCGCCTCCTTCATCGGCGCCGCGGCGCTGCTGGTGCTCATCCTGCTCGGTCTCGGCATTCTGGCACGCGAACCGGACCTCCGCCGAGGAGCGGCTCTTCGAGGAGCTCAAGCGGACTGAGACGGCCCGCCACCGTCAGCCTGTCGCGTAACGGAAAAGAACTTCGGTTCGCGGCCCGGATGACCAAGGCACCGGGACCGCGAGCCGAGCGCCGGGGTCCTCCGTCACACCCCGAACGGGCGCCCACGCTGGGTAACCAGGGTGGGCGCCGCGCGTTAAGGGGCCGGTTGCCTACGATCAAGGCATGGCTTCAAGAACATGGTTCATCACAGGCACATCGCGCGGCTTCGGCCGCGAATGGGCGCTCGCGGCGCTCGACCGCGGAGACCGCGTCGTCGGTACCGCCCGCAACCCGAGCAGCATGGACGACATCGCCGCCCGGTACGGCACGTGACCAGTTCCTGCCGCTGCAGCTCGATGTCACCGACCGGGCGCCGACTTCGAGGCGGTCAGGACGGCCCACGACCACTTCGGCGAGCTCGACATCGTCGTCAATAACGCCGGCTACGGGCACTTCGGCACGATCGAGGAACTGACCGAGCCGGAGGCGCGCGACCAGATCGAGACCAACCTGTTCGGCGCGCTCTGGGTGACGCAGGCGGCGCTGCCGTACCTGCGCGAGCAGGGCCGCGGCCACTTCCTGCAGGTCTCCTCGATCGGCGGCATCTCCGCGTTCCCGACGGTCGGCATCTACCACGCGTCGAAGTGGGGCCTCGAGGGCTTCAGCCAGGCGCTGGCCCAGGAGGTCAAGGACTTCGGCATCCATGTCACGCTGATCGAGCCCGGCGGCTTCTCCACCGACTGGGCCGGCGACTCGGCCCGGCACTCCGAGCCGATCTGCCGCCTACGACGAGGTGCGCGCGGAGCGACAGCGCGCGCTGGTCGCGGCAACGTCCCGGGCGATCCGGTCGCCTCGGCGGCGGCGGTGCTGAAGGTCGTCGACGCCGATCCGCCGCCGCTGCGCTGCTTCTTCGGCAAGTCGCCGCTGGCCGATCGCGGAGGCCGATTACGCCAGCCGCCTGGAGAACTGGCGCGAGTGGCAGCCGGTCGCCGAGCTCGCGCAGGGCGGTGGACTAGGGCGCCTGCAGCACGACCACGCAGTTCTGCCCGCCGAAGCCGAAGGCGTTGACCACGGCGGTGCGGACCTGGCGCCTCGCGCGCCTCGAGCGGCACGTAGTCGAGGTCGCAGGCGGGGTCGGGGTGCTCGAGGTTGATCGTCGGCGGGACGACGCCGTCGCGCATCGCCAGCACGCTGACCATCGCCGAGAGCGCTCCGGCGGCGCCGATCATGTGGCCGACCATCGACTTCGGCGAGCTGACCAGCAGCTCGTCCGCCGCCGCGCCGAAGACGTCGCGGATCGCGCTGGTCTCGACCGCGTCGTTGATCCGGGTGGCGGTGCCGTGGGCGCAGATGTAGTCGACCTCGAAGGGATCCGTGCCGGTGCGCTCGAGCGCCAGTCGCATCGCCCGGCGTGGCTGGCGGCCGGTCGGGTCGGGGTGGCTGATGTGGAAGCGCGTCGGTGGTCAGGGCGCCGCCGGACGAGGGTCGCGTAGACGTGCGCGCGCACCGGTTGCGCCGCGTGTGCCGGCGGACTCGATCACGAACACCACCGCGCCCTCGCCGTAGACGAAGCCGTCGCGGTCGGCCGAGAACGGCCGGCTGGCCCGCGCCGGATCGTCGTTGTTGGCGGAGAGCGCGCCCATGTTGGAGAGTCCGGCGAACATCACCGGCGAGATGCCGGCGTCGGTGCCGCCCGGCGACCACCACGTCGGCCTCGCCGGCGAGGATCAGCCGGCGGGCCTCGAGCAGCGCCGCGTTGCCGCTGGCGCAGGCGAGCGCGCTGGCGGTCACCGGGCCGTGCAGCCCGAGGTCGATCGCCACCTCGCAGGCCGGCATGTTCGGGATCATCGACGGCACGTAGTAGGCGCTCACGCCGCGCAGGCCGTCGCGGGCCAGGCCGTTCACGTTGGTCTCGGTCTCCGGGATCCCGGACACGGCGGTATTCACGACGACGCCGATGCGCTCGTGGTCGGCGACCTGCTCGACGCCCGGCGCCCGGCTGCAGGCCGGCATCGGCAAAGGCCTCGCGCGCGGCGATGATCGCGAGCTGCGAGAAGCGTGCCGAGCGCCGCGCGCGCTTGGTCCCGAGCAGCGCCTCGGCGTCGAAGTCCTTGACCTCAGCCGCGATCCGGGTCGGCAGACCCGGAGGCGTCGAACAGCGTGATCGGGCCGACGCCCGGACTCGCCGGCCACCAGTCGCCGCCAGCTGGTCGGCACGTCGTGACCGAGCGGGGTTACGGCGCCGATCCCGGTGATCACCGGATCGGCGCCCTGCGGTGCTGCGGAGCTCACGGGCGTTCCAGCAGCCCGGCGGCAGCGTCCTCGCGCGCCTGCTCGCGGACCTTGTAGTGGAGCTTCTTGCCGGTCGCCGTCAGCGGGATCTCGTCGATGAAGCGATAGGCGCGGGGCCGCTTGTAGTCGGCGAGCATCGGGTGATCGTGCGTGTGGCGCTCGAGCGCGGCGGCGTCCGAGCCCGGCGTCATCGCCGTCACGGGATCGACGTAAGCGACGACCAGCTCGCCCCAGCTGCTCATCGGGGAGGCCGACGACGACCGAGTCGGCCACGCTCGGGATGCTCGTTGAGGACCGCCTCGACCTGGGTGGGGTGCACGTTCTCGCCGCCGGTGATGATCATGTCGTCCTTGCGGCCAACGATCGTCACGTAGCCGTCCGCATCCCAGGTTGCCAGGTCGCCGATGTAGAGCCAGCCGTCGCGGAAGCGCGCGCCCTGCTCCTCGTTGTTGTTCACGTAGGCGTAGCCGGACTTGACCGAGCGCACGATCACCTCGCCGACCTCCTGTCCGTCCTGCGGCGGCCAGATCGTCGGGCGCGGCGACGCGATCCTCGTAGACCTTGACCACGGCGACGTCGTCATCGGTGCAGGCGCGCCCGGCCGAGCCGGCGTGCTCGGGCAGGTCGGCCGGGCGCAGGAACGTGTTCCAGAACGCCTCGGTCGTCCCGTAGCCGTTGAAGATCCGTGGCGTGAGCAGCTCCTGGTAGCGCAGGCAGGCCTCGCGGTCGAGCGGCGCGCCCATCGTCACGATCCCGTGCAGGCTCGAGAGGTCGCGCGGGCGCGCCTGCTGCTCGGCGCTGAGCAGGGCGAGGTTCGTCGGCGCGCCGATCAGGAACGTGAGCTGGTGCTCCTGCACCCAGTCGAGCACCGTGGCCGGCGTCGAAGGTGCGCAGCGGCACGGCCTCGGCGCCGACGTAGAAGACCGGGTTCGGGCCGCCCGAGTAGAGGCCGCCGCGGTGAAACCACGGCGTCATGTTGAGCGTGCGGTCCTCAGGCGTGAGCGGGAAATGCATGATCACGTCGTGGGCGGAGAACACCTCGACGATGTCCGGCAGCGAGACGCCCTTGGGCAGCCCGGTCGTGCCCGAGGTGTAGAGGCGCGTCGTCTCGGCGTAGATCGAGCGCTCGGGCTGCGGGCGGAGCCGGCGCCGAGGCGTCCGGCGAAGAGCTCACCGAACGGGATCGCGGCGCCCACCGGTGCGGTCCCAGTCCTCGTGATCGACCGCCGACGACCAACGACGGGTGGTGGTCGGCCAGCCACAACGCCTCGGCGCCGACGGTGGCCAGGCTCGAGTCGAGGATGAACGACCTTGGGTCGGCTGTCGTCGAGCACGTGGGCGACCTCGCCGGCCGCCAGCCGGAAGTTGATCGGCGTGGCGACGGCGCCCAGGCGCTGCGCCGCGATCCAGACGAGCGCGAACTCGGGGCCGTTGAGCAGGTCGAAGACGATCACGTCCTCGGCCCGGACGCCGCGCTCGTACAGACCCGGCGGCCAGCCGTCCCGTGTCCTCCCACAGCTGCGCGTAGGTCCAGCGCCGCCCGCTGACCGGGTCGTGCAGCGCCGGACGCGAGGCGAAACGCTGGCTGTTGCGCCGCACCCCGGCGAGGTAGCCGAAGCTGTGCTCGAAGACCTGCTGGAACGGCTCCGGGTTGTAGCGGTACTGCGGATTGCGGCTGCTCAAGGCTCTTCTCCTGGCGCTCAGACCGCATCGCTTCAGCGATCCTATTCGGCTGCTGGCCTCGGCCAGGCGCTCGATCTGCTCGAGCGGCCGCGCGCCGAGCGGCAGCAGCAGGATCTCGCTGACGCCGATCCGCGTGTACGGCTCGAGGAACTCGGCGACCTGCGTCCGCGCTGCCGAACGCGGTCCAGCGCTCGACCCGCTCGAGCGCCATCCCGTACTGGCCGCGCAGATGCGCCTCCGCCTGCGCGCGCGCACGCGCCGGGTCATCGTCGACGTGCGCGAGCACCAGCAGCGAGAGGCTCGGGGCTGGGCCGGCCGTGTTGCTGAGCCAGCTCTGCCAGCCGCTCGCCCCGCTGGGCGAGCGTCTCCGGCGACACCCACATCGGCAGCCATGCGTCGCCGAACCGCGCCGCCCGCTCCATCGCGCGGTCGCTGCGCCCGCCGACCAGCACCGGCGGCATCGGCGCCGATGGCTCCAGCGAATGCTCGGTGCCCGGGCCCAGGTACTGCGGCAGCAGCCTCAGGGCCTCGATCGAGGCGTGCGCCGCGCCGGTTGTGCGGCACCTCGGCCGCCTCGTACTCCTGCGGGAACTCGCCGCCGACGCCGACGCCGAGGCGCAGGCGGTTGCCCGACAGGTGCTGGAGGGTGGCGATCTGCTTGGCGGCCCAGGCCAGCGGCCGCATGCCCAGCAGCATCACGCTGAGCCCGATGCCGCACGTGGTGTGGTCACGGTCGCCGCGACGGCCAGGCAGGTGGGCGCGTCGAGCACCGGCGCCGGGCACTTGAGGTGATCGCCGGCCCATATCGAGTCGTATCCGAGCTGCTCAGCGATGCGCGCCGCCTCCGCCACCGGGAACGGTCTCACCGCGGCGCAGTGGGTCGAAGGTCGGCAGCAGTACTCCCCAGCTCGTCATGTGCCCTCGCGAAGCTAACGAACTCGGTTGCCGAACGCGGCCAAGCGCGACGAGCGGCCGGCTCGAGGTTGGTTTGACCGGTCCATACGGGTAGCTGGTCGTTCATGGCCGATCTGGTTCCCCTGCCCGGTAGCCGACGCTCCGCCGCGTCCGGCGCCGAGCGGCTGCGGGACGCCGATCCGGCGGAGCGCATCGAGGCGACCATCGCCCTGGCGGGTCCGCCGCTATCCGCGCTCGGTATCGGGGAGCCCCTGACCCGTGAGCAGATGGAGCGCGTTCAAGGGACCGACCCGGCGACGATCGCGAAGGTCGAGCAGGTCTCCGGCCGTTCGGCCCCGTGGTGCGAAGCGGGTCTAACGCGCAAAGAGCATGCGCCGGCCGAGGTCGAGGCCCAGGCTGGCGTATCCGCGCAGCAGCCCCGACTCGACGTCGGAGAGCACCTGCTCGAGCGCCGCCGCGAAGCGGCGCACGTCGTCCTCGGGGATGGTGAGCGGCGGCAGCGCCTTGATCGATGTTCATGTGGTGGCCGGCCACCTGGGTGAGGATGTGGTGCTCGCGGAACAGCGGCACCGTGACCATCTGGGCGAACAGGCCAGGCTGGCGGCGCTCGATCGCCTCCCACACGCGCCGAGCGGTCCGGCCGGCGGGCGGTCCGAGCTCGAGTCCCCAGATCAGGCCCAGGCCGCGCACGTCGTGGACGATCTCAAAGCGCTCCTTGAGCGGCAGCGTCAGCTCCATCAGCAGCTCGCCGAGCCGCCTCGGCGCGTGCCACCAGGTCCTCCTGCTCGATCACCATCAGGCTGGCGAGGCCGGCACCGGCGGCGAAATCGTTGCCGCCGAAGGTGGAGCCGTGTACGACGCTGCGCTCCATCGAATAGAAGGTCTTGTCGAACACCGCGCGGGTGGTGAGCAGCGCGCCGACCGGCACGTATCCGCCCGACAGAGCCTTTGGAGAGCGTGATCATGTCGGGCTCGACGCCCCAGTGCTCCAGCGCCAGGAACCTGCCGGTGCGGCCGAGTCCGGTCTGCACCTCGTCGAGGATCAGCAGCGCGCCGGCCTCGCGGCAGAGCTTCTGGGCTCCGGCCAGGTAGCCGTCGGGAGCTGGATAGACGCCCTTGCCCTGGACCGGCTCGACGATGAAGCCGGCGACGTCGCCGCGATCGAGCTCCGCTTCAGCGCGTCGAGGTCGCCGAACGGCACCGGGTCGCAGCCGGGCAGGAAGGGCGCGAAGTGCTCCCGGAACTCCTCGTTGCCGTTGACCGAGAGCGAGCCGTAGGAGAGCCCGTGGAAGCCGCGCTCGCAGTACAGGATCCGTGTCCGTCCGGTCGCCGCCCGGGCCAGCTTGAGCGCGCCCTCGACCGCTTCGGTGCCCGAACTCGTCAGCACGGCTGCATCGATCGAGTCCGGGGCCAGCTCGCACCAGCCGCTCGGCCAGCAGCCCCGCGAGCGTGGAGACGCCCAGCTGCGGCAGGCTCGGCGGGTCGCTGTCCAGCAGCGCGTGCAGCTGCGCCTTGACGAAGGGGTGGTTGCGACCGAGGCCGAACACGCCGTAGCCGGCGTAGAGGTCGAGGTAGCTCTCGCCGGCGCTGTCGATCAGGTAGGGCCCCTCGCCACGTACCCACTCGCGGTCGAAACCCAGGGTTTGCAGCACGCGGCCGAGCTGGCGGTTGAGATAGCGCTGGTTGAGCGCAAGCGCCTGACCCGCGTGTGCGGCGCGCAGTGTTGTGAGGTCGTTAATCTCCGACTTACCGGAGTCGTTGGAGTTCGGGACTGGAATTGCCAATGTTTCGGTGAGACCGATGTCGGAAGCCACAGTATGGATGCCCTTAGCCGCCCGCGCGAACACGCGACACTGACCCGTGATGGGTCGCTTGAAGACCGACACTTCGGACGCTGCCGGCGTGCCGTCGCGCTGGAGCGTGCAGTCGACAGGCTGCCTGTCGCTGCAGCAGTCCGACGGCTGGTGGAAGGGAGAGCTGGAAACCAACGTCACGATGGACGCCGAGGACATGCTGCTGCGTGAGTTCCTCGGGATCCGCGAGCCGGAGGACGACGGTCGCGCTGCGCGGACTGGATCCGCTCGCAGCAGCGCGACGACGGCACCTGGAGCAACTTCTACGGCGGACCCGGCGACCTGTCGACGACGATCGAGTCCTATGTCGCGCTGAGGCTCGCCGGCGACACCCCGGAGCGAACCGCACATGCGCGCGGCGGCCGAGTACATCCGCTGCCGCCGGCGGGCTGCAGCAGGCGCGCGTCTTCACGCACATCTGGCTGGCGCTGTTCGGGGCCTGGCCGTGGAGCCAGGTGCCGGCGCTGCCGCACCGAGATGATCTTCCTGCCCAAGTGGTTTCCGCTCAACGTCTATGACTTCGCCTGCTGGGCGCGCCAGACCGTCGTGGCGCTCTCGGTCGTGCTGGCGCTGCGGCCGGTGCGGCCGCTGCCGTTCACGCTCGACCGAACTCGACGGGCCGGAGCCGTGGGCGCCGCCTCGTGGCCGACCTCCGTGTTCGGCCGCGCGCTGGTCGCGCTGGACAAGGTGCTGAAGGTCTATCAGCAGCGCCCGTTGGCGCCGCTGCGCCGGGTCGCCCTGAGCCGGGCTGAGCGCTGGATCGTCGACCGCCAGGAGGCGGACGGCGGCTGGGGCGGAATCCAGCCGCCCTGGGTGTACTCGCTGATTGCGCTGCACCTGCTCGGCTATCCGCTCGATCATCCGGTGATGCGGCGCGGCCTGGCGGGCATGCAGAGCTTCACGATCGATGAGGACCCAGCGGCGCGTCGAGGCCTGCCAGTCTCCGGTCTGGGACACGTGCCTCTCGCTGATCGCGCTGCACGACGCCGGTGTTCCGGGCAACCACGAGGCGGTGCTGCGCGGCGGCCGACTGGCTGCTCGATCAGCAGATCCTCGAGCGCGGCGACTGGGCGGTGCGCCGGCCGGAGCTTGAGCCGGGCGGCTGGGCGTTCGAGTTCGCCAACGCCAACTACCCCGACATCGACGACACCGCCGAGGTCGTCATTGCGCTGCAACACCGTCGATCATCCCGATCCGGCGCGCGTGGAGGAGGCGATCGAAGCGCGGCGTGCGCTGGCTCGACGGGATGCGCAGCTCCGATGGCGGCTGGGGCGCCTTCGACGTCGACAACTGCCGCACGCTGATCCGTGACCTCCCGTTCTGCGATTTCGGTGAGGTGATCGACCCGCCCAGCGCCGACGTCACCGCCCACATCGTCGAGATGCTCGGGCTGCTCGGCCGCAAGGCCGATCCGCTGACCCGGGACGGCGTCCGCTGGCTGCTCGACAACCAGGAGGCCGGGCGGCTCGTGGTTCGGGCGCTGGGGCGTCAACCACGTCTACGGCACCGGGCGCTGTCGTGCCGGCGCTGGTCGCGGCCGGTGTCCCGCAGACCCACACCGCGATCCGGCGTGCGGTCAGCTGGCTCGAGCAGCACCAGAACGCCGACGGCGGCTGGGGCGAGGACTGCCGCTCGTACGACGACCCGGCCTGGATCGGTCGCGGCGAGAGCACGCCGTCGCAGACCGCCTGGGCGCTGCTGGCGCTGGAGGCGGCCGGCGAGCGCGACTCCGTCGGCCACACGCCGCGGCGTCGAGCTGGCTGGTCGCGAGCCAGCGCGAGGACGGCGGCTGGGACGAGCTGCACCACACGGGCACGGGATTCCCGTCGGACTTCTACATCAAGTACCACCTCTACCGGCTGATCTTCCCGGTGATGGCGCTGGGGCGGTGCACGCGATGAGCGCCACCGCGCAGGCCGGCGCCGTCGAGCGCCGGCGATCGCAGCGCTGCCCACCCGCGAGCAGGTGCTGCCCCAGGCGCGCCGGGAGAACTTCACCGTCGCCAGCGCGTCCTCGGCCGCCGCCGCGCCCGTCACCTGATGGCGATCTACGGCTTCGCGCGGCTGGTCGACGATGTCGGCGACGAGGCGCCCGGTGACCGCGGCGCGCTGCTCGACCTGGTCGCGCTGGAGCTGCGTCGGGTGTTTGCGCGAGCCGGGCTCGGACGAGCCGCAGCACCCGCTGATGCAGGAGCTCGCGCCGCACGGTGCGGGAATGCCCGCTGCCGATCGGCCCGTTCGAGCGGCTGATCGAGGCCAACCGCATGGACCAGGTGCTCACCCGCTATGACACGCTTCACGCAGCTGCTCGACTACTGCCAGCTCTCGGCGGCGCCGGTCGGCGAGCTGGTGCTGGGCGTCTTCGGCGCGGCGACGCCCGAACCGGGTCGCGCTCTCCGATCGGGTCTGCGCCGGTCTGCAGGTTGTCGAGCACCTGCAGGACATCGCCGAGGATCACGGTCGCGGGCGGGTCTACATGCCGCGTGAGGATCTGGACCGCTTCGGCTGCGCGGACGAGGACCTGGCGGCAGCCGGTGCCGTCCGCTCGATCTGCGGGCGCTGATCTCGTTCGAGGCGGCTCGGGCCAGAGCGCTGCTCGGCAGCGGCGCGCCGCTTGCCCGCACGCTGCCGCCTGCGCCGCGGCTCGCCGTCGCCGGCTTCGTCGCCGGGGGCATGCGCGCGCTCGACGCAGCTCGAGCAGGGCGCGAGCCACGCGAGCTCGCTTACATATGGAAGATGCTGAGAACGGCGGCAGGGCGATGACGGTGGCGGCGATCGAGCTCGAGTACGCCTACCGCGAGTGTGAGCAGATCACGCGCCGTGAGGCCGCGAACTTCTATTACGGCATCCGCCTGCTGCCGCGCTCCAAGCGCCAGGCGATGTGCGCCGCCTACGCGTTCGCGCGACGCGTGGATGACATCGGCGACGACGGCGGCTTGGATCGCGGCGAGCAGCTGGAGCAGCTGGCCCTCGAGCGCAGCCGCATCGCCGCGCTGGCCGAAGGCGCGAGGCCGACCGGCGATCCGGTGATGACCGCGCTGGCGCACGCGCATCGAGCACTACGACCTGCCGGTCGACGCGCTCGAGCTGCTGATCGAGGGCGTCGAGCTGGACGTGCTCGGCGCCGAGTACCAGAGCTTCGACGAGCTCGTGCGCTACTGCCGCTGTGTCGCCGGCTCGGTCGGGCGGCTGTGCCTGGCGATCTTCAGTGACGGCGCCGCCGGCGACGAGGCCCACCAGCTTGGCCGACGACCTGGGCGTGGCGATGCAGCTGACCAACATCCTGCGCGACATCGTCGAGGATCGCGAGCCGGGGCCGCACCTACATCCCGGCGGAGGACCGCGAGCGCTTCGGCTGCATGGACCTGGCCGCGGCCGGCCGAGCGCGAGGTCACGGCCCTGATCCGCTTCGAGGCCGAGCGCGCCGCGCAGTGGTTCGATCGCGGCCTGCGGCCTCGTCGAGCTGCTCGACGCGCGCAGCGCCTCCTGCGTGCAGGCGATGACCGGGATCTACCGGCGCATCCTCGACCGCATCCTCGAGGACCCGGCGCAGGTGATGCGCGGCCGGATCTCGCTCTCCCCGCTCGAGAAGACCTGGGTGGCGGCGCGCAGCCTCGTCGCCGCCGGAGGGGAGCGCCGGCGATGAGCACGGGTCGGCGTCGTCGTCATCGGCGGCGGCCTGGCCGGCATCACGCGCCGCGCTCGACTGCGCCCGCGACGGCGCGGAGGTCACGCTGCTGGAGGCACGCGGCCGGCTCGGTGGCGCGGCCTACTCGTTCACGCGCGGCGAGCTGTCGTCGACAACGGGCAGCACGTGTTCCTGCGCTGCTGCACCGCCTACCGCGAGCTGCTCGAGCAGCTCGACGCAGACCGAGCTTGGTGACGCTCCAGCCGCGGCTGCGAGGTCCCAGTGCTCGCGCCGGGTGGCCGGGTCGGCTGGCTGCGTCGCTCGCAAGCTGCCCGCGCCGCTGCATCTGGCGGCATCGCTGCTGCGCTACCCGTACCTGGGCCTGCGCGAGCCGCGCTCGCCGTGGCCTGGGCGATGCAGCGGCTGCGCTCGGTCGATGTGGAGGATCCGGACAACGACGCGCGTCGTTCGGCGACTGGCTGCGCCGCCAGCGCCAGAGCCCGGCAGCCGTCGAGGCGATCTGGGAGCTGATCACACGACCCACGGTCAATCTCAAGGTCGACGACGCCTCGCTGGCGCAGGCGGCCCAGGTTTTCCAGGTCGGGCTGCTGGCCGACAACGCGGCCGGCGACATCGGCTGGGCCGCGGTGCCCCTGTCGGAGATCCACGACCGTGCAGCGCAGCGCGGCGCTCGAGCGAGCGGGCGTCAGCGTGCACCTGCGCAGCACAGCCCAGCTCGGTGGCCCTCGAGCCGGCCTGGGAGGCTGAGGGTTCCGCGCGCGGGTTCCGGGTGGAGGCCAGCGATGGCTTCAGCGCGCGCTGCGACGGGGTCGTGGTGGCGCTGCCCCCCAGCGCGCGCGGTCGCGGCTGCTGCCCGAGTCCGGCGGGTATCGACCTCGGACCTGGCCGACCGGCTCGGCAGCTCGCCGATCATCAACCTGCACGTCGTCTACGACCGTCGCGTGCTCGAGCATCCGTTCGCCGCGAGTGTCGGGACGCCGGTGCAATGGGTATTCGACCGGACGGCAGAGCTCGGGACTTGTCGGACGGGCAGTATCTGGCCGTCTCGCTGTCGGCCGCCGACGACGAGCTGCACGCCACCGCCGAGGATCTGCGCGCGCGCTACCTTCCGGCGCTCGCCGAGCTGCTGCCGCGGCGCGCGCGGGCGCGACGGTCCGGCAGTTCTTCGTGACCCGCGAGCACGCGGCGACCTTCCGCGCCGCCCCGGGTGCGCGCGCCTGGCGCCCGGGCCCGCGCACCGAGCTGGCCGGGTTGGCGCTCGCCGGTGCCTGGACCGACACCGGTTGGCCGGCGACGATGGAGGGTGCGGTGCGCAGCGGTCACGCGGCGGCGCGCGAGGTCATGGCGGCGATCGCGAACGTCGACATCGACCGCAGAGCGAACCGCCGTCAAGGTCTGAGACTGATGGACCGGCTAGCCAAGTCAGATGAGCACTGCACTCGCATCGGTCGAGCACTTCGACGATGCATCGGAGCCCCAGGAGGGCTCGGATGAGATCGTCGTGCTCGCGCCGCTGGCGCTCGAGGCGCGCGCGGTGCGCACCGGCGCGCCCTGGGCCGACGTGCGCCGGATCGGCATGGGCCCGCGCCGCGCGGCCCGCTCGGCGCAGATGTCGGCAGCCGGCGGCAACCGTCCGATCCTGATCGCCGGATTCTGCGGCGCGCTCGATCCGACGGCTCGAGCCGGGCGACATCGTGCTCGCCAGCGAGTTGCGCGGCCCGACCGGCACGAGCGCCTGCGACGACCCGACGATCCTCGCCGGCGTGCTGCGGCGCGGCGGCCTGCGCGTGCACGTCGGGCCCGATCGCCTCCAGCCAGCGGCTGGTGGTGGGCGAGCGGCGGCGGACGCTGTTTCGCAGCGGCGCGCTGGCCGTCGACATGGAGTCGGCCTGGCTGGTGCCGGCCGCCCGCCGGCGGCCGCTGGTGACGCTGCGGGTGGTGCTCGACACCAACCGTCGTGAGCTGCACCGGCCGCTGCAGACGCTGACCGGAGCGGCGACCGCCTATCGCGCGCTGCGGCGCGCGTGCTCGCTGGTCGAGGAGTGGGCCAACGCGCTCGGCTCGCGGGAGGTCGTGCTGGCCTCGCCGCGTGCCTCGTGCGCGGGTGTCGAGCGCGCGATCGAGATCGTCGAGCGCGCGCTGGAGGACCGGGGCGCGCCGATCTACGTCCGCAAGCAGATCGTCCACAACGCGCACGTCGTGCGCTCGCTCGAGGAGCGCGGCGCGATCTTCGTCGATGAGCTCGACGAGGTGCCGGCGGGCCAGACCGTGATCTTCTCGGCCCACGGTGTCTCGCCGGCGGTTCGCCAGCGAGGCCAGGCAACGCGGGCTCGACGTGATCGACGCGACCTGTCCGCTGGTTTCGAAGGTGCACGCCGAAGCCCGGCGCTTCGCGGCCTCCGGGTTTGACATCGTGCTCGTCGGCCATGAGGGCCACGAGGAGGTCGACGGCACCTTCGGAGAGGCGCCCGACCGCATCCAGATCGTCGCCACCGCCGGCGACGTCGCCGACGTGCAGGTCGCGCGACCCCAGAGCGCGTCGCCTACCTCAGCCAGACGACGCTCGCGGTCGACGAGACCGAGCGAGGTCGTGAGCGTCGCTGCGCGAGCGCTTCCCGAGCGCGGTCGGGCCCGCCTCGAGCGACATCTGTTACGCGACCCAGAACCGGCAGGACGCCGTCCGCGCGCTGGCCCGCGACTGTGACCTGATCCTGGTCGTCGGGATCAGCCAACTCGTCCAACTCCCGGCGGCTGGTCGAGGTGGCGCGAGCGGGCGGGCTGCCGGCGCGGCTTGATCGAAGACGCCTCGCAGATCCCGCCGGTCGATCCTGCAGGGTGCGCGCCGCATCGGGCTGACCGCCGGCGCATCCGCTCCCGGAGGCGCTGGTCGAGCAGGTGATCGATGCGCTTGGCGGACTGGGCGAGGTCACGCGTCAGCGAGCGCACCGTCGCCACCGAGACAATGCAGTTCAAGCTACCGCCGGAGGTCAGGAACTCATCTGAGATCCTCGCCGCCGGCGCCGATACCGAGTGACAACACAGATGATAGGAGGCCGCTGACATGGCCGTGCCAGTGAGACAGGCCGCGCGGATGGGCGCCTACCTGATGAAGCAGCGTCTGCGCGGCAACGACAAGTACCCGCTGATCGTCGAGCTCGAGCCGCTCTTCCAGTGCAACCTCGCCTGCGAGGGCTGCGGCAAGATCCAGCATCCCGAGCATGAGCTGCGCCGGCGCATGCCGGTGGACGCAGGCGGTCGGGGCGATCGAGGAGTGCGGTGCGCCGATGGTCTCGATCGCCGGTGGCGAGCCGCTGATCCACCCGGAGATCGATGAGATCGTGCGCCAGCTGGTCAAGCGCAAGAAGTTCGTCTACCTCTGCACCAACGCGCTGCTGCTGGAGAAGAAGCTCGACCAGTTCACGCCGTCGCCGTACTTCTCCTGGGCCGTCCACATCGATGGCCTGCGCGAGCGCCACGATGCCTCGGTCGCGCGCGAGGGCGTGTTCGACAAGGCCGTCGCGGCGATCAAGGCGGCCAAGGCCAAGGGCTTCCGCGTCACCACCAACACCACCTTCTTCACCCACGACTCCGCCGAGACGGTGCAGGTCGGTGCTGGACTTCCTCAACGACGAGCTCGAGGTCGACCAGATGATGATCTCGCCCGCCTACGCGTACGAGAAGGCGCCTGATCAGGAGCACTTCCTCGGTGTGCGACAGACGCGAGAGCTGTTCAAGGCGGCGTTCGCCGACGGCCGGCGCAAGAAGTGGCGGCTGAACCACTCGCCGCTGTTCCTGGACTTCCTCGAGGGCAAGGCCGACTTCCAGTGCACGCCCTGGGGGATCCCGAGCTACTCGCTGTTCGGCTGGCAGCGGCCCTGCTACCTGATGGCCGACGGCTACACGGCGACCTACAAGGAGCTGCTCGAGACGACCGACTGGGACCAGTACGGCCGTGGCAACGACCCGCGCTGCGACAACTGCATGGCGCATTGCGGCTATGAGCCCACGGCGGTGGTGGCCTCGACCCGCTCGGTCAAGCAGTCGCTGCGGGCGCTCGTGCAGTCCTAGCGGCGTCGGGCAGATGCCGCCGAGGCGCGGGTAGCGTCGAACCGTGCGTGAGACCGTTCCGCGGCCAGCCGTGGCTGTCCACGATCTTCGCCGTCGCTGCTGGCCGCGGTCGCGGTGATCCTGATCGCGCACGCGACCGGCGCCGACGCGATCGGCAGGGCCTTCGAGGATGTCGATCCGGGATGGATCGCGGTGGTCGCCGCTGCGCGAGCTGCTCACCTACCCGGCCTACGTGCTCGCCTACCGCACGGTCGCGGCGATGCACGGCCACGCGCCGCTGTCGCTGCCGATCGTCACCCGCATCGTCGTCGCCGGGTTTCGGCCCGTTCGCGCTGGGCGGCGGCTTCACGCGTCGACAGGCGCGTGCTCGAGGCGATCGACGAGGACGACCGCAGCGCCCGCGTCCGCGTGCATGGCGCTGGGCACGTTCGAGTGGGCGATCCTGGCGCCCGACCGCCTGCATCACCGCAATCGTGCTGCTCGCCCAGGGCGCGGACATCATGCCCTCGCTGCTGTGGCCGTGGGCGCTTGCGGTGCCGCCGTGCGCAGCGCTGGCGCTGTGGGCGAGCAGGCCCGAGCCGCTCCGAGTGGCTCAGCGCAAGCGGTGGCCGCCGGGCTCGCGCTGCTCGTCGAGATGCTCGAGGGCATCGACGGCGCCGCGGGCATGCTCACCGAGGATCCGCTGCGCAAGTTCGGTGCGTGGCTGGGGATCACCGTCTACTGGGCCGCCGACATGTTCGCGCTGTGGGCGAGCCTGCGCACGTTCGGCATCCACCTCGCGCTCGGCAAGCTGATCATCGCCTACTCGACCGGCTATGCGGCCACGCGGCGCTCGCTCCCGCTCGGCGGCGCCGGCGCCACCGAGGCGCTGATGACCTACGCGCTGTACTGGGTCGTGAGCCGCTGGCGCCGGCGCTGGCCGCCGTGATGCTCTATCGCGTCTTCAACTTCCTGCTGATCGTCGATCCCGGCGGTGATCGCCCACCGGCAGCTGCCCCGGCTGATCGACGAGGAGGGTCCGCATCGACCACGGCCGCAGGTGAGCCGTGAGACGGCTAGGCGACGGGCCGCCTGAACAGCGTGACATTGCGGTCCCACCTGGTGCCCGTGAAGTGCATCGAGCGGCCGCGCCCGCGTCCCGAAGGACGAGCTCGCGGGAGATCGATCCGAGCGGATCCGTTGCCGACGTGATCGAGCATCCAGGTCTGCAGCGCGACGCCGCCGCCCTCGGTGGCGTACAGCGTCAACGCGCGGCATTGCTGGGGAAAGTCGACCAACGAGCAGGTGGTGATCAGCCAGTACCCTCCCGCCGCGGTCTCGCGCGGGATGATGCGATTGCGGTGGGTATGGCCGGCCAGCGCGGCGATCACCCGCGGCGAGCCATCCAGCAGTGCCATCAACCGCTCGCTCCCAGCCGTGTTCTCCAGGGGCTGGTGGGTGACGACGATCACCCAGCGCTGTCCCGCGACAGGCCAGCTGTTCGCGCAGCCAGGCCGGCTGACCCGTCGCCACCAGGCCGCCCGATCCGCCCTCGCGGCGTACGACGTCGAGCACGATGACGCGCAGTGACTCACCGACGTCGCTGCACGTAGTCGAGCCGCTCGCCCGGAGCGGGCGCCGCGGCCGGGCGAGGCTGCGTCTGCGCACCGTCTCGGCGAGCCTGCCCATAGCCGTTCGATCACCTCGGAAAACGTCAGCTCGCGTCGGCGGTGGTCGGGTGGAACCGGCACGGTGGATCCGGCCAGGGCCTGTTCCACGAGGCTGGATACCAGGTCGCCGTCCGGCGGGCCCGCCCGGCGAGCCGCTGGCACTCAGCTGCATATCGGAGGGCAGCCTCAGATTCGTGGGCATCTCCCACAGCGCCCGGTCGCCGACGGCCAGGCTCTGCGTGACCGGGCTCGGGACGAGCTCACCGGCGAGGAGGGCATCGTGGTCGCCCAGCACCGGTACCCAGCCGCGGCCCAGGCCGGTGCTCGTGAACGGCCGGACGGCATGCCTGGAGCAGCCCGGGATGGCGGGGCACGTCGATGTCGGGCCGATAGTAGGCCGGGTCCGGGTTGGCGGAGAGCTGCACGCCGTGGTAGCCGTCGGCCCCGCTGCCGGGCTGAACCTGGCCGCCGTTCAGGAGCGCGAGCGCCTGCTCGAGCTCGTTGTGCTGGGCGTTGTCGATCAGGTCGCCGCCCTCGATCACCAGGTCGGGCGCAAAGGCACGCACGGCGTTGATCGCACCGCACAGCACCTGGGCTGTGAGCGTCTCCTGGGGTCGGAAGGTTGATTGAACGGGCGGGCCGAGGCGCGCCAGGAAGGGAACCCGGGCCGGGGAGGAGGCATCCAGGACGTGCGCGTCCGTGAGGTGCACGAGCCGTGCGAGCTCGTGCCTGAGTGGCTCGGACGGACCCAGCCTGGTGCGGTCGACCGGCGATTCACCAGGCCCGACCGTGAGTCGGCCGTCGCCGCGCCGATCGATCCAGGTCGACCTCAGGGTCGAGCCATCCGCTCCCTGACCGTCGTCTTTCCTGTCCTCCGCCGATCCGCGGCCGCCGGACGGTGTCACGCGGGCTATTGGGGCGGCGGACTCTGGTCGCGGCCGGCTCGTGCGCGTCGGGTGCGCCGGACCTCCCGGCGCAGTTGCACGATCCTCGCTGTTCCGGCCAGGAGCGTGACGGCCACGCCGACGACTGCGGCGATCAGTAGGGCGAGCGCCAATGAGATATGACCGTGTACGCCGAGAAACGAGACCGTCACCGAGCGCGAGTTCTCCGCGACGAAGATGATCAGCAGGGTCAGCAGTACGGTGGCCAGGGCAAGCGACACCCACAGCCGCGCCGGAGCCGTAGATCTGGGCGAGGGGGGTGGGGTGACCGGGCTGCCAGCGCCATGGTCGGGGACCGCGGCCGTGGCCGGATCTTCGGTGGGCGGGCTCACGCCAGAGGCGGATCGCGTCGGATCCGCGCCGGCGATCGGCTCCGGGGCAAAGTCATCTGGCACACCATGGACCTACCCACGTGCCAGTCTCGTGAAGCAACCAGGTTATGTCCCCGGGTCAAATCAGTCCGGCATAGCTTTAGACCACGCGCTGGCCTCAGACGGATGGCACGCCCGGAGGCCCCGTACGTCGGGACCTCCGCTGGCTCTGCGTCCTGCCCGTCAGGCTTCGGTTACTAGGGGGCGAGCGGTAACGCGCTTCCGCGTCCCGGGCCACCCCCGCTTCCCTGCCCGCTCCCGCGTCCCTGCGTGACGGCCTTACGCACCATCGACAGCGGCGCGGCAATGTCCTCGAGCGACTTGCCCTCGGCGTCGACGGCCAGAACAGCGGCGACTACTCCGCCCAGGAGCATCGCGCCGGCTCCGATCAGGTACCCGAGAAACATGCTGTTGGGATCCTTGCCGGTCCCGATCAGGCTTCCGTAGAGGTGGGTGCCGAGGAATCCGAAGCACTGGGCGATCGCGAAGAACACCGCAATCGCCTTGGCCCGGACCTCCAGCGGAAAGACCTCGCTGGCCGTCAGGTATCCCGCGCTGGCCCCGGCCGAGGCGAAGAAGAAGATCACCGTCCAGGCGATCGTCTGGGTCGTCGCGTTCAGATCGCCCTGTTTGAACAGGAAGGCGGTGACGACCAGCAGCAGGCCGGAGAGGATGTAGGTGCCTGAGATCATCCGCTTCCGCCCTAGCGAGTCGAACAGCCGCCCGATGGTCAGCGGACCGAGCAGGTTTCCGGCCGCGAAGGCAAAGAAGTAATACGGGATGTCATTGGTGCTCACGTGGAAGAAGAACTTCAGCACCAGGCCATAGGTGAAAAAGATGGCGTTGTACAAGAAAGACTGCGTGATCATCAGAGCTGCTGTAAGGGTCGCCCGTCCCGGATATTGCTTGAACAGCGCGCGCAACAGCGCGACGTAGCCGATCTGCTCGGTGGGACGGATCTCGATGGCCTCCTCATCGTCGACTGGGGGCAGTTTGCCCCGCGTGGCCTCGACCTCGCGCTCGATGGCGGCGATGCCCTCCTCGGCTTCCTTCTCGCGACCGTGCATGAGCTGCCAGCGAGGGCTCTCCGGCAGGTTCCGTCGCACGTAGATGATGACCAGGCCGAGTACCGGGCCGATCAGGAAGGCCAGGCGCCAGCCGAACCCGACCGCGAGCTTGTTCAGGAAGAAGAGGGTCGCGGCGGTGCCGATCAGCGCCCCGGCCCAGTAGGTCCCGTTCACTGCGATATCTATCCGTCCGCGGTAGCGGGCCGGGATCATCTCGTCGATGGCTGAGTTGATGGCCGCATACTCGCCGCCGATTCCGGCGCCGGCGATTACCCGCGTGGCGTAGAGGAATACCACCCATCCGCCACCGGCCTGCGTGGCGGCAGTCAGACCGCTTCCGACCAGATAGACGGCCAGGGTGACCATGAACAGGTTCTTGCGGCCCAGTTTGTCCGACAGCCGGCCGAAGAAGAGGGCACCGATAACCTCGCCGATCAGATACCAGGTGGCGATGTCGGCGGACTGGCCGGCGGACAGGGCCAGCGTGTTCTTCTGGGTGAAGACGGCACTCAGGTTGGCCGCGATGGTGATCTCCAGACCGTCGAGGATCCAGGCCACTCCCAGCGCGAGCACCATCCGCGTATGGAACTTCGACCAAGGCAGGCGATCGAGTCGAGCCGGGATCGAACTGCGAATCACCGGACTTTCGGTCCTGCTGGCTGTTGCGGTCATAGCTCCCTCCTCCAACGCCTAAACAGGCGCTAAACGGTTCAGATGGAGGTGGGTCTACCCGGATCTGCGGGAAATTTGCGCGTGGTGGTCCCGGCGCCGTTTCAGGGGTGGGCCAGCGCGGGCTCCGGCCTTCTTCCCGGGGACGTATTGCGCCTAATCGACGTACGGCCCAGCGGAGCGGGCAGGTCGGATTCCACCTCGATGTCGTCGGGCTCCAGTCCCAGGAGGGTGCTGAGCAGGAGCAACGGGGTTCCGGCCGCCCACGCCTGGGGGCGCGAGGCCGTGGGGAACGCGACCGGGACGGATGTCAATGACACCGGGAAACCGGCGAACACCTCAGGTAGGCGATGCTCGAAATGGGGTGCCGCCGCCAGGATCGACGATGCGATCGCGGCGGCGGCCGCCGTGTGCCCATAGCGGGCCAGGCCGGCGACGATCAGCGAGTTGTCGTGGGGCCACACGGTGCCGGTGTGGTAGCCGAGAGGGTTGTAACCAGCTTCCCGCGCCCCGAGCGTGCGGACCCCCCACCCCGAGTACAACTGCTCGCCGAGCAGAAGCTCCGCGACGATCGCTGCCTGGGCGTCGTCAAGGATCCCGGACCACAGCAGATGGCCGATGTTCGACGTCAGGCCGTTCACCTGTCGCTTTTCACCGTCCAGGGCGAGCGCGTAGCAGCCGCGGTCCGGCATCCAGAAGTCCCGCTGAAAGCGCGCGCGGAGTTCATCGGCTCGCCGTTCCAGCTGATCGCTCAGCGCCGTGTCGTCCCAGACCTCGCGTGCCAGACGGGCGGATCGGCGTTGCGCGTCGTAGGCATAGCCCTGGATCTCACAGGTGGCAATCGGGCCATCGGCGAGGGTTCCGTCGGAGAACTGGATCGAGTTCCAGCTGTCCTTCCAGCATTGATTGACCAGTCCAGAGCTCGGGTTGCGCCGGTCGTATTCGATGTAGCCGTCACCATCGGGATCGCCGCTGCTGGTGATCCAGGTCAGCGCGGCACGGGCCTGGGGCTCGAGATCAAGAACCGTCTGGTCGTCGCCCGACCACCGGTGATACTCGTCCAGCAGGACCAGGAATAGCGGGGTGGCGTCGGCGCTGCCGTAATACGGCGAGTGTGGGCGCAGCCCGAGCGAGGTGAGCTCTCCGAAGCGAAGCTCGTGCAGGATCTTCCCCGGCTCCTGCTCGTGAAAGTCGTCCCGAACCGTGGCCTGGCGAGCGGCCAGGACGCGAAGTGTCGTGGCCGCCAGCCCTGGAAGGTAGGGGAGGGCCTGGAAGCTGGTGATAAGGCTATCGCGACCGAAAAGCGCCATGAACCAGGGCAGCCCAGCGGCCGGCATGGTCGCTCCCTCCGTGAGATCCGGGTGTATGCGCAGAGCAGCGAGGTCACGCAGGCTCGCGCGATAGGTGCGGACGAGTCCGGGATCATCGGAATACACCGCCGGCGCCTCGGCCAGCCAGGTGTCGAGTTCGGCCCGCCTCGCCTGGCGGACCTGTTCAAGGGGCCCTCTGGGCGCGCGCGGGGCAAAGGTGATACCGGGTTGCTCGGCGTAGGGACAGATCGTGAAGCTGGTCGACCACTGCTCGCCAGGCCGTAGCTCGAGCTCGTACGCGAAGCCTGCGCGGGTCACGGCTGCCGGTGAGCTGGTGGTGATGGTGACCGACCGCCGAAACGCGCCGTTCTCATAGCTCAGCGTCAGGCTCGTGGCGTCATGGGTGAAGCTGATATCCCGATCACCCGTCACGGCTTGCTTGACCTCGAACATGTCGGCGAAGTCAGCGTCGACTTCGAGCACCACGTGGAACCTGGTCGCGCGGTGAAGATGGTTGGTGAGGGTGACGTCCTCCATCCAGACGTGGTCCACGAGGCGATGGCGAACGATCGAGCACGGCGCCTGATCGTCAGGCCCGACTGTCGGGGTTAGGACGAACTGGGCGTCGAAGTGGGCGCCCTGGTCGAGACTCAGCAAGGTGAGGGGAGACGAACCGACGCCCAAGACCCAGTGGGAGACAAAACGCGTGTCATCGGAGAAGAAGCCGTCCTCGCGCCCCTGGTCAGCGCGGACATCGCCGAGCCGGTCACCCACGACAAACGTCGTCCCGTCCAGGACATTCAGGGTGCGATCACGCATTTGCCAGCACCGCGGCCGGCGGGCGCGCCGTCATTGACCGGTAGGTTCGCTCGTAGGCGGCGGCAACGACCTCAACGTCGCAGTGCGCCGCGACCCAGGCCCGGCAATCGGACGCCTTGATCTGCTGCAGGCGCCCGATTGCGGCCGCCATCGCACCCTCGTTCCCAACCAGGAATCCGGTCTTGCCGTCGATCACAAGTTCACGGACGGCGCCTTCGGGGAAGGCGATGACAGGCGTACCACAGGCCAGCGCCTCGAGCATCACCATCCCGAACGGCTCATCCCAGCGGATCGGCATGAGCAGCCCCCGGGCGCGCGCGAACAGAGAGCGCTTTGCCGACCCGCCCACCTCGCCCACGAAACGCACGCGGGTGCCGTCGATGTGCGGGGCGATCTCCCGGTCGAAAAAGGCCCGCTGTTCCGGCCGGATGACTCCCGCCAGAACCAAAGGGACGTCTACGGCGCGGGCAGCCGCGATGGCGCGGTGCGGGCCTTTCTCTGGAGTCATCCGGCCGATCCAGAGCACGTAGTCGCCCTTTCGCTCCTCCAACGGCCACGCCCGCATGTCGATCGGGTTCGGAATTGAGTCGATCCAGCCCAGCCCGGGTGGGGCCGAGGCCAGCTGGGCTCGGCTGATACCCACGAGCTCTCCCTTGTGGCCGTGGTTGGAGTAGAAGTCCGCCGTGTCTGTTGTGAACGGACCGTGCAGCGTATGAACGAGTGGTGTCTTGATGCGGTCGGCCATCGACAGCGCGGCAAAGCCGCAGTGGTCGTGGATCACGTCAAAGCTGTCTGCACCGGTGGCGTCGATCCGGTCGAACGCTTGGCCGACGTGGTCGACCTCATAGATCGAGCGCTCGATCTCGTCCGGATGGGCCTGCTTGAGCAGCGTCACTACGTTCGCGCGCGACACGGATCCCGGGGCGCAGAAGAGCGTGACGTCATGGCCGCGGGCAACCAGCGACTCGGTCAACGTGCTCACGACCGATTCGACGCCCCCGTACCCCGGTGAGGGAACCGAGATCCACGGAGGGGCGAGCATCGCGATCCGCAGGGGCGACTCGCCGCCGCCGTCGTCAGCGGTCGACCGGACGCGGCCCGTCCGCGCCGTCTGCGCGATGCGCGCCCGCCGTGTGGGCGCTGCGCTCACAGCGTGCATCGATGCTCCTTAAGAGCCTCTCAGGCCGGGGCGCTCGCGGGGCAGAGAGGTCAGAAGGACCGGGAGAGCGCACTGTCGCCAAGCCGAGCGGCCAGCGAGACTGACTTCTCCAACATACCACCCCGACCCGTCGCCCTCGATCCAGGCCGGGCCGAGCTCTTTCCGGCGTCAGGGCGACGCCCGAGGCCACTGATCCGCGCACCGACCGCCGTATTCACCGTGTGGTCTTCTACGGATGGGCGGTTCTGCTCCGGGCCTTTACTTGGGTGATGGTCGCGCGCGCGAGCGAATACGCCAAGGCCCAAGCCAGGACGACGGCCCAGCTCACGGCGGCGGCGCTCGGCGCCCTTCGGGGCCTGCCCGGGGCCTCCGTCGCTCTGTTCGACACGGATCTGCGATGCCTGCTGGTCTCCGGCTCGGCTGCGGGCGGGGCGGGCGTGAAGGCCGCGGACTTGGAGGGTCAGCTCATCGCCGACGCACTGCCGCCCCACCGGTGGGGAGAGTGGGAGTCGCTGGCCCGCGCAGCGCTGCGGGGCGAAGCGAATTCGCTGGAGTGGAACGCCCCGGACCGGCGGTGCTACCGCGTGGACGTGCTACCTCAAACGGTTCCGGTTCGGCGAGCTGAAGATCGACATCGAGTTCGGCCGTGACCTGCTGGGCAATGTCGAGAACCAGCACGTTGTCCGAGCGATAGTCAACCTCGCGCAAGGCTTCGGGCGCACCACCGTGATCGAGGGCATCGAGGACCTTGCCACACTCGATCTCCTCGAGGAATACGGGGTGGATTATGCCCAGGGTTACGCCATCGGCAAACCGGCCCGCCTGGCGGCGACGGGCCGGCCCCAGGCCCAGCGACGCCACATCTGAGCGCTATCGCGGATCGCGGAATCCACTCCCGCTCGGGGTTGATGTGTGCCGCATTTCAGGAGACTGGGGCAAAGCCGACTGCCTGGCCGCTCGTAGCGCGACGCTGATCCGCGCTAAAGATCCTGCGTACGTGGACGATAAGTCGGGTGATGGCCACCAACGCATACGCCGCGTCGCTCCTCGAAGGCGAACAGTCTTCGGGCCACACGCAACAAGTGAGCCGGCGTCCATGGCTCGACCACTGGCTCGAAACCTGCCGGGATCTGTCGGCCCTGACTGCATCGCATCCGATGATGGACGCGGTGATCGACGAGATTGATGGACGGATGATCCGTGTCGGCGATAAGTGGCTCGCTGACTTCGCGTCGTGCAATTACCTTGGCTTCGACCTCGACCGGGAGATCATCGAAGCCGTGCCGGCCTACCTCGACGCGTGGGGCACGCATCCAAGCTGGTCGCGGCTGCTCGGCAGCCCCATCCTCTACGAGCAGATCGAAGAGCGGCTGACCGAGCTCTTGGGCAGCGGGGACACGCTCGTCCTGCCAACGATCACCCACATACACATGTCGGTCATTCCGCTGCTCGCGGCGTCGGGCACGATCTTCCTGGACAGCCGCGCGCACAAGACGATCTACGACGGCTGCCAGGTCGCGCGCTCGCGCGGGGCTGCCATCAAGCGTTTCCGCCACAACGATCCAGACCACCTGGAGCAGTTGCTCACTGCCGAACGTGATCAGACGAGATTGATCTGCATGGACGGGGTCAACAGCATGACCGGCAATGCGCCGGACCTGCGCGCGTTTGCCGCTGTCGCACAGCGCCACGGTGCGCTCTTGTACGTCGACGACGCGCATGGCTTTGGGGTGGTCGGTGAACGCGGGCTCAAGGAGAGTTCTCCGTACGGAATGCGCGGCAACTGTGTGGTGCGGCACTTCGGCGAGAGTTACGACAACGTGATCCTCGTGGGCGGCTTCTCGAAGGCTTACTCGTCGCTACTCGCCTTCGTGGCGTGCCCGACCGAGGTCAAGCAGATGCTCAAGGTGGCGGCACCGCCGTATCTCTACTCCGGGCCGTCGCCGGTGGCCTCCCTCGCGACCGTGCTCAAGGGGTTTGACGTCAACGAGCAGCGCGGCGACGCACTGCGTGCCGTCATGTGGCGTCACTCCGCCCGTGTCCTGCGCCACCTGGACGCGCTGGGGGTCGCGACGCCGAACCAGTCGGAGCTGCCCATCATCGAGGTTCCGCTCCGTGACCACCGTAGGATCGCTGACGTTGGTAAGCGCCTGTTCGATCACGGCGTCTACGTCACGCTGGCCGCCTACCCACTCGTGCCCAAGACCGAGGTCGGCTTCCGCATTCAGCTCACGGCAGCCAACACCGACGCCGAGGTTGACACTTTGCTCGCCGCCATCGACGAGCTGGCGCGGGACGGGGAGCTGATGCCATCGGGCGAGTTCGATGGCGCGTCGGAAGCGGGTGCAGCGTGACTCCCCGCTCGGTGGGCGCGCAGGGCCTCCGGGCGGTGACGAGAGTTCCGCTGTGGATCGGTTACCTCGCGGTCACGTCGGCGATGACCGCGTTGTACGTGCTGGTGCCGCCCTTTAAGGGTTCGGCCGAGCTCATCAACCTGCTCGGCCTATCGGGTCTGATCGCCGTGGGCTATGGCATCAGACGTAACCGGCCGCGAGCCCGGGGGGCATGGTGGCTCCTGCTGTTCGGGCTGGTGCTCTACTGGTTCGGCGACGTGTACACGTACAGCTTCCGGGAATTGGCCAACGTCCAAATACCGTTCCCGTCGTTTGGAGACGCGGTCTACCTGACCATGTACCCGGTGATGATGGTCGGTCTGCTCATGTTCGCCCGGCGGCGCAATCGCTACGGTGACCGCCCAGGAGTCATCGACGCACTGGTCATGACACTGGGCTTGACACTGCTCTCGTTCCTCTGGCTGATCGCGCCGTACCTCCACGACCACAGCCTGCCACTGCTGCCCAAGGTCGTATCGATCGCATACCCGATCGGTGACATCATCCTGCTGGCCGCCCTGATCCGGCTCGCCATTGACGCTGGAAAGCGCCCGCCCGCGTTCTATCTGCTTGTCGCGGGTGTTGTGTCGTTGCTTGCCACCGACTTTGCGTACGGGCTCGTAACTCTGGCCAACACGTACAACCACCAGTTGTGGATGGACACGGGTTGGATCTTCTTCTACCTGTTGTGGGGTGCCGCGGCGTTGCACCCGTCGATGCGCGAGGTGGAGCAACCCGAGATCAACCATGAGCCTCGACTCACCGAGTTCCGGCTCTCGTTACTGACTGGTGCATCACTGATCGCACCCACGATCCTTCTCGTCAAGTCGCTGCACCGTGGTGACGTTGATGCGACCGTTGTGGTCGTCGCCTCTCTTGTTCTCTTTTGCCTGGTCATCCTCCGCATGGGCGGCCTGGTGCGGCAGCGTGAGCGTTCGGTGGCACGCGAGCGCGTACTGACGGCCGCCGGCGGAAGGCTCGTCGCCGCGACGTCGCAACGCGAGATCGCGACGGCGACGCTTGACGCCGTCGCTTCGCTCGCCGGCAACCCCCTGGAGATCCGGGTGGGCAGCACCCTCGAGATCCGCCTGTGTCTGTACGAGGATGACTCTTCGATGCTGGTCTACGCGCCGCCGCTGAAAGAGGGCGGCGAGGTTGTCACCTGGACAGCGTCCTTTACACCACCCACGGGAGACGATAGCGGCCGAAGCGCTCGGGCCTTTCGCAGGGGACTGCGACTGTCCGGCGACGACGGCAACCTCCGCGTGTGCGATCTGCAGGTCCGAGGGCGAACCAGCGGTGCGCTGGTGGTATCGGGTGTCATCGGCAACGGTCTGAGCGGTTTGCCCACGCTCGCCACACAGGTGTCACTGGCCCTGGAGGGGGAGGCCCTGACCGAGGAGGTGCACCGCCGGGCCAGCGAAGCACGCATCAGTTCGCTGATCCAGAACTCGAGCGATCTGATCACCGTTCTCGATGCTGACGCCAAGGTCATTTATCAGAGCCCCTCGATCGAGCGCATGCTGGGATACGTGCCCGACGAGGTGATCGGCAAGCCGTTTGAAATGCTGCTGCACGCCGAAGAGAAGGGCCGACTGCTACGGCGCATCACCGGCCGTACGTCGGACCGCGACCAGCCGGACGCGGTCGACTGCTCCCTGCGGCACAAGGATGGGACCGTCCGGCACTTTGAGATCGTCCACAAGAACATGCTGCGCGATGGGGTCGTCGGTGGCATCGTGCTCAACGGCCGCGACGTCAGCGAGCGGAAGAGCTTTGAGGAGCAACTCGCCCATCAGGCCTTCCACGATTCGGTTACCCATCTCGCCAACCGCGCCCTGTTCAACGAGCGTGTTCGGCACGCGGTCGCTCGGGCGCATCGTGACAACATCTCGATCGCCGTCATCTTTGCCGACCTCGACGACTTCAAGGTGGTCAACGACAGTCTCGGCCATGCGGCCGGCGACCGGGTGCTGCTCGAGGTGGCCAAGCGACTGGTGTCCAGCATCCGGGCCGGCGACACGGCGGCCCGGTTCGGCGGCGATGAGTTCGCCGTGCTGCTCGAAGACATCGAAAGTCCGCAGCACGCGGCGGAAATAGCTGAGCGCATGCTCGAGTCCCTGGCTGAGCCGCTGCATCTGGAGCACAAAGACGTGGGTGTCCGAGCGAGCCTCGGGATCTCGGTCGCCGAAGCCGACGATCTCTCCGACGCCGAGGAGCTCGTCCGCAACGCGGATGCGGCCATGTACATCGCCAAGGGCGACGGCAAGGGTGGCTACCGCCTGTTCGAGCCCGCCATGCACGAGCGTGTGCTGGCGCGCCTCGAGCTCCGGGCTGACCTGCAGAGAGCGGTGACCAGCGATCAGTTCGTGCTGCACTACCAGCCGGTCGTGCGCCTAGCCGAGGGCGAGATCGTCGGCCTGGAGGCTCTCCTGCGCTGGGAGCATCCCGAACGCGGCCTCGTGCCGCCGGATGAGTTCATCCCGTTCGCCGAGGAAACCGGCCTGATCGTGCCGATCGGCCGCTGGGTGCTGCGGACGGCAGCCAGAGAGGGGCGGCGCCTGCGCGAACAGACCGGATCGACGGATCTCTCGATCTGCGTCAACCTATCGGTCAAGCAGCTCTTCCACAGCGACATCGTCGCCGACGTGCGCGATGCCCTTGAGCAGGCCGATCTTGATCCATCCGCGTTGACCTTGGAGATCACCGAGTCGGTGATGATGGCCGACACGGAGCTGGCGATCCAGCGGCTCCACGGTCTCAAGCAGCTCGGTGTACGCCTCGCGATGGACGATTTCGGCACTGGTTACTCGTCACTGAGCTACTTGAGCAAATTCCCCATCGACGTTCTGAAGATGGACCGATCGCTCTTGAACGCCGGCGCATCGCCGGAGACCGAGGGCCTCGCCAACGCCGTGCTCGGGCTCGGTAAGACGTTCGCAGTTGACGTCGTGGCCGAGGGCATCGAATTTTCCGATCAGTGGTCGGTCCTGCGCGGGCTCGGCTGCGACCTCGGCCAGGGCTTCTACTTCGCCAGGCCGATGGAGCTTGACGCGATCCTGACGTATCTGGAGGACCACGCAGAAAACGGCGCGTTCGACGGACTGTCGTAGCGGGTCCGCCGATGCAACACGGGTACGATCAGCTGGACCGGCCCGGCGGGTTCAGCCGTGTGCGCGTTCTCGCTCCGCTCGCCTATCGGGACTTTCGCCTTCTCTGGGTCGGTATGTGCGTGTCGCTGGTCGGCGACGGATTGTTCGTCGTTGCGCTCACGTGGCAGGTGTACTCGCTCTCCGATGCCCCCGCCGCGCTGGCGACCGTGCTCGGGGCGATGACGGTCCCGACGATCGTGTGCCTCCTGCTCGGCGGTGCCGTCAGCGATCGGTTCGACCGACGGCGGGTGATGCTGTGCGCTGACTGTGTTCGAGCCATCGCCCTTGGGTCGCTCGCGGCTCTATCGGTCGCGGGGGATCTGAGACTCTGGCACCTGTTCCTGATCGGAGCGGCCTATGGGACGGCCACGGCGTTCTTCGACCCCTGCTTCGACGCGATCGTCCCCGACCTCCTGCCGAACGACTGGCTCCCGCAGGCCAACTCGCTGGATCAACTCGTCCGTCCGATCGCCCTGCGCATGCTGGGTCCCGCACTGGGTGGTGTGCTGGTGGCCTCACTGGGTGCTGGGGTCGCGTTTGGCCTCGACGCGGCCTCCTTCCTTCTGTCCGCTGCAGCCCTGCTCGCCATCCGTTCTCCTCAGCGGGCCGCCGTCCCGGAGGACGAGTCGATCGTCAAGCAGATCGCCGTAGGCCTACGGTACGTGCGCAATCACACATGGCTGTGGGTGACCTTCGCCAGCGCCGCGGCGGCCTATCTCCTGTTCATCGGGCCGACCGAGGTCCTTGTCCCGTTCCTGGTCAAGAACGAGCTGCGAGGAGGAGCCGGGGACCTCGGACTGGTGTTCGCCACCGGCGGGTTTGGCTCGTTGCTGGTTGCGCTCGTTGCGGGCCAACGCGGCTTGCCGCGCCGCCTGATCACCTGCGCATATGTCACTTGGACACTGGCGACGCTGGCCGTAATCGGCTACGGGATTGCCAATGCTCTGTGGGGGCTGATGCTGACCAGCTTGGTCTTCAACTCGTTGGAGACCTTCGGAACCATCGCGTGGTCCACCGTCAAGCAACGTCACGTGCCATCGGCCCTGCTCGGTCGAGTGTCCAGCCTCGACTGGCTTATCTCGATCGGCCTTCTTCCGCTCTCGTTTGCCATGGCCGGCCCAGTCAGTGCCCTCATCGGCGTGCGCCTCACCCTCATCGCGGGAGGCGCGCTCGGCGCCGCCGTTACCTTCGCCGCCCTGTTCGCCCCTCACGTGCGAGACGTCGACGAGTTGGACTCGGAAAGCCCGCCACCGGTCTCGGTGGCGGGTTGATCAAGCTCGTTGCCGAGGCCTGCAACGGTGCCCCTCGGACGCGCACCGAAGCCCACGCGTCGCGCCATGGAGGGCGCATCGCCGTCTGGACAGCCGGCAGGCCTTGTCTCACCTGGTCCCGTAGCGCACAATCTGACGGATGCGACCCGGCCCGTGACGGGAGTTCCGGAGAGGAGGACCATGAGCTGGCATATCCGAGGGACGTATTTTGAGTCGTGTAACTGCGACGCGATATGTCCGTGCCGGCGAGTCGATGGTCGCCTGGGCGGACGTTCGACGCATGGCGAGTGCATGGGTGCTCTGTCGTGGGTCATCGACGAGGGTTCGGCGGGGGAGGTCGATCTGTCTGGCCAGCCGATTGCGATCTCATTCCGCTACAGCGACGATGAGCCCGACTCTCCATGGACCTGGGCGCTATATCTGGACGACCGCGCCTCCAATGAGCAGCGCAATGCGTTGGAGGCGATCTTCTGCGGTCGTCTCGGCGGCAAGCCGACCGACATCTGGGCGAGCGGGGCGTTCGAGTTCATCGGTACTCGAACGGCGCAGATCGTCGTCGACCACGCACCGCGACGCCAGCTGCTGCGCGTGCGAGATCACGTCACGCTGACGATCCGCGGTCGCCATGAGCAGGACGCGGTCGTCTCCTGCGCCATCCCGGGCCACGAGCAACCGGGCGAGGAACTCGTCGCCGACCTGCTTGAGGTCCACGACGGTCCGCTGGAGTTCAGCTACAGCGGCGTGTGTGGGTTTGCGGCTTCGTTCGATTACGCCGGTTAGCGCAGCACTCGGGGCTGCGCTTCTGCTGCTCGCCGCGGCGAGCTGGCTGGTTGCCGATCTGCGTATGAACGGCATGAACATGGGGCCCGGTACGAACCCGGGTGCGTTGGGCTTCTATGTCGTGACCTGGGTCGTGATGATGGCCGCAATGATGCTGCCCTCGGCGGTGCCCATGGTGACCGGCTACTCCCGCCTTGAGCGAGACAGACGCGATGCTGTGCGGGTTGGCTCGAGCGCGGCGTTCGCGGTCGGCTACTTGATCGTTTGGACTGGGTTCGGCCTCGTCGCCTACGGCATCTTCGAGATGTTCCGGGACCTCTCCATCGGGTGGTTGCGCTGGGACCGCGGTGGGCGCTGGGTCGCGGGGGCGGTGCTGCTGGCCGGTGCCGCCTATCAGCTCAGTCCGGCCAAGCAGGCATGCCTGCGCCGTTGCCGCGCAACGATCCCGTTTCTGACCCGCGAATGGCGGGACGGGCGCCGGGGCGCGCTGCGTATGGGGTTCCTCCATGGCGTCTGGTGCAGTGGCTGCTGCTGGGCGCTGATGGTCGCACTCTTCTCGCTCGGCGTGATGAGTGTCACCTGGATGGCTCTGGTTGCTGCTGCCGTGGCGGCCGAGAAGCTCCTGCCCTGGCCTCGTATCACGGTGCACACCGTCGCCGCCTGCCTAGCGGCGCTCGGGGTCGGCGTGGCTCTGATGCCGTCCAGCGTGCCCGGGCTCGTCGTGCCTGGCCGCCAGATGAGCCGCCCGGCCACGATGCAACAGCCCCGCCCTGACCAGCACCGTTCCGGTTAGACGATCTGGCCCGAATGTCCCCGGTCCTGCGTACCTAAGCGCCTTCTTCGCGATTACTCATCCATGCTTCAGTTCTCGTGCTTACGTTACGCGCATGGTTAAGAAGGCTCAGTGGATCGTCCGGAGATCGGTCGACGTGATCAGCGGTTACCAGCAGCAGGGTTTGTCGTGTCGGTGACCGCTGACTATGTACCGCAGCTCGGCGGACCGGGGCGTCCGCCGTCAAGCCTTCGCTCGGCGCGTCCGCGGCCGTGGACAGCCGACGCTGCGCTGGCAATCGTAGGTTTGGGTTTCGGAGTCGCAGTCGGACTGGCGATCGTTGACGAGCCCCATGCCGCGCTTGTGGCGCCGGGTGGGACCATGACGTTCATCGGCAGCATCACCGGCCTGGTCGGCATGTACCTCGCCCTGGTGATGGTGCTTCTGGTCAGTCGGATCCCGCTTATCGAGCGTGTCCTCGGACTCGGCGGCCTGCTGCGCTGGCATCGTTGGTTGGCGCCGTGGCCGCTCTCCCTGATCGCTCTGCACGCCATCTTCATAACGATCGGATTCGCCGAGTCCGCCCGAACGGGAGTCGGACACGAGATCGGAACGCTGCTGAGCGGCTACCCCGGAATGGTGACCGCAACGGTGGGGCTCGGTCTGATGATGACGGCCGGCATCGCCTCCATCCGCGCGATCCGCACCAGGTTGCGACGGGAGACATGGTGGACGCTCCACCTCGTCATGTACCTTGCACTCGCCCTGTCGTTCTCGCACGTGATCGCGATCGGACCCTCCTTCGTCCAACATCGGCTGACGCAGCTGGTCTGGTCGGTTATGTGGGCGGCCACGGCAGGCGTGGTGATCGCCTTCCGCCTTGGGCTGCCAACGTTCCGGACCCTGCGTCATCGCCTGCGCGTGGTCGAGATTCGCACCGAGGCCGACGGAGTGGTTTCGGTGATCTGCGCGGGCCGCAGGCTGGACCGCCTGCCGGTCTCCGGCGGGCAATTTCTCTGTTGGCGGTTCCTTCAGCAGGGCATCTGGTGGCAGGCTCATCCGTACTCGGTTTCGGCGCGGCCCACTCCGACCCATCTACGACTGACGGTCAAGAACCGCGGCGACCACTCTGGGGGTCTTGCGACCGTCAAGCCGGGCACGCGTGTCGCGATTGAGGGACCGTACGGATCGTTCACCTCCCACGTTCAGAGCCGTGAGCGTGCTGTGCTAATCGCTGGCGGTATAGGCGTGACAGCGATGCGCGGGCTGCTCGAGGATCTGCCTCGCTCGACCCGACCACTGGTGATTCTGCGGGTGTCACGGGACGAAGACGTGGTCCTCAAAGAAGAGCTCGCTGAGCTCACTCGCAGGGCCGGCGGCAACCTACATGTGATCGTCGGCGCTCGTGACGAGGCACGCTTCGACGCAGACCAGCTGCGGCAGCTGGCTCCGGGCATTGTTGAGGACGACGTGTACGTGTGCGGACCCGAGGCGTTCGTTGACTACGCGGTGGACCTGGTCAAGGGCCTCGGCGTGCCCGACGATGCAATTCACTACGAGGCTTACAGCCTGTAGGCGATCCGGGAGATCAGGGAGATCATGAGACGTATCGGGCGCGTTGGGCTTGCCGCCGCTGCGGCGGCGGTTGGATTGGTCGGAGTGATCATCTTGCACACCAAAACGCCGCAACTGGCCCTCGCAAGAGGAGGCCAGTCCGCGTCACATCGCAGGCAGCAGCAAAAGGCCCCGGCCACATCCACAGGACCGAGCGGAGCCAACACGCCCACGCCGATTATCTTTGTCGCCCGGTCGGCCACGGGCGCCAGCGAGCAGTACGGCTACGGTGTCCTTTCCGTTGCCGTGACGGTCCGCGGAAACCGGATTGAGGACGTCCGGGTCAGGTCCCTGCAGGACCCCGCACAGTACTCCCAGCAACTCGCCGCCCAGGCCATCCCGATCCTGCGCTCGGAGGTGCTCTCAGTGCAGAGCGCCAGGATCAACGGCGTCTCTGGCGCCAGCTACACGAGCCAGGCATACGCGCTTTCGGTCCAATCCGCGCTCGACAAACTGCATGTATGACTGTCGGCGTTTCGCACGGCCGGACGATCGGCCATGCCGAGACGGTGATGGGGACTGTCGTCTCGTTCGTCGTGCACCCAGGTGAGCTGAGCGACGCCGCAGTCCGTTCGGCGCTCGCGCGGGCCTGCCAAACGCTCCATGAGGCTGACGACACCTTCAGCACCTGGAAACCGCAGAGCCCCGTTAGTCGCCTGCGGCGCGGCGACGCGACCCTTGACGAGATGCCGACGGATGTGGCGGCGGTACTCCGCCTCTGCGAGCGGGCCAAGGCGGCATCCAGGGGCTGGTTCGACCCGTGGGCAATGCCCGCGGGCGTTGACCCGACAGGCCTCGTCAAAGGCTGGGCGGCCGAGCAGGCCCTAGACGAACTTGTGCGGTCCGGGGTACAGGCCGCGATGGTGAACGCGGCGGGCGACCTCGTGGTGCACGGCCAGCCGACGCCGGGGGAGCCTTGGCGCGTCGGGATCCGCCACCCGTGGCGGGCCGAAGCGCTCGCCTGTGTCATCGAGGCGGACGCTGCGGTCGCAACCTCGGGAGCCTACGAGCGCGGCGAGCACCTGATCGACCCTGGCAGCGGGAAGCCGCTCCATAGGGCGGCCTCGGCGACGGTGACCGGACCAAGCCTGGCGATGGCCGACGCCCTGGCTACGGGCCTCGTGGTAGCCGGGGTTGGTGAGATCGGGTTCGTCAACGGGCTCGATGGCTACGACGCCTACGTGATCGGCCCGGACGGAAGCGAGTTGGCCAGCGACGGGATCCGTTTCGCTGTCTTGCCATGACTGCCTGCCAATGTGACGGTCAGCTGCCTGCTCTGACGTGTCCCCAGCGCCCGACGGCAATGCGAGCCGGATCAGCGGCCAATCACCCTGATAAGGGAATTGGCCGCTGCTGATCGCGATTTAGGCTGGGACCTGTCAGGTCAGGAGGTTGCCCCTCAGTTGGCTCCGTCGGGAGCCAACTTGCCGCTCGGCATCATCCCGATCCACAGCCCGAACTGGTCCTTGAGGTGGTTACCGACGGATTGTCCGGCCTTTGCATCGGCGACGTAGTAATACAGCGGGAGTCCGTTGTACGTCACCTGCTTCATGCCGCCCTTGCGAGTCGTGAGACCGATCAGCGACTTCTTCGCCAATCCGGTGGTATTCGGCATCTGTGACGCCAGCACCGGAGGCCACACCGCGGCGCAGGGCCCGTAGCAACTGCTTCGTTTGTTATGAGCGGTCGTCGTCTTCTTGTCGGCGGTCAGGATGTAGAGGCTTCGGTGACCATTACCTGTGATCAACGTGCCGTCCTGAGGTGTCTTGAAGCTTCCGAGCACGGACGTGCGAGCTGGTGTCTTTGCAGCTGCTGCATTGGCCGATACGCTCACCGCTGTTAGAGCCAGCAACAGCGCTGCCCCCGAGGTGACAGCGCGGGTAATTCGAAACATTTGATCTCCTTGAGGACTGGTATCAGGTCTAACCCTCGTGGAGAGATCTACTCTCAGCCTAAGGATGGTGTGAGGGGAATCTCACCGACGAAACTGTCAATTTTCTTACTGCTTCACGCTAGGAGAGAGTGTCGACAGTCTCGGTGCCGAGCCCATCTGCCGTGCCGTCGGGGCGTCGGTATCGGGGTGTTGGCTGCGCACGACCCGATGGCGCTCGGAGCGTTGCGTGGAGGATGAGTGGCCCTTCGCAGCGGTCCCAAACCGTGAGGGCGATCAGGAGCGATCCGCCGCCCAAAATGCTGAGAGGCGCGAGAGGGTTGACGATCAGGCCATTGGTCCCATTGGTCCCGGGCCGGCCACTGCGAGCGGGGAATGATCGGGGAGACAGGATTTGAACCTGCGGCCGCCCGGCCCCCAGCCGGGTGCGCTACCAGACTGCGCCACTCCCCGTGGTGGGCCGATCATAGCCACTGAGAGGCAAACTCCACGCGGCCGATGACCGCCGGACGGCCGCTCCTGCGAAGGTCAACGGACGGTTTATGCTGCAAGTTGAGTGGCATCAGACCCAAAAGACCAGCGAACAGCGAGGTAGTGCTTTGACTGCAACCGGCGACCGTCTCTCACTCGACGAGCTGTGCATCGACACCATCCGCACGCTGTCGATGGATGCGGTCCAGAAGGCCAACTCCGGGCATCCGGGGACGCCGATGGCGCTTGGCGCCGGTCGCCTACACGCTCTTCACGCGCGTGATGCGCCACAACCCGCGTGACGAGCACTGGCCCGACCGCGACCGCTTCGTGCTCTCGGCCGGACACGCGTCGATGCTGCTCTACTCGACGCTGTTCCTGACCGGCTACGACATGTCGCTGGAGGACCTCGAGAACTTCCGCCAGCTGCACTCAAAGACGCCAGGTCACCCAGAGTTCCGTGAGGTGCCCGGCGTCGAGGTGACGACCGGCCCGCTCGGCCAGGGCATCAGCCAGGCCGTGGGTTTCGCGCTCGCCGAGCGCATGCTCGCGGCCCGCTTCAACCGCCCACGGCCACGAGGTCGTCAACCACTTCACCTACGTGATCGCCTCCGACGGGGACATGGAGGAGGGCATCAGCAGCGAGGCCAGTTCGCTGGCGGGGCACCTCGGCCTGGGCAAGCTGATCGTCTTCTACGACCGCAACCACATCTCGATCGAGGGCGACACGGCGATCGCGTCTTAGCGAGGACACGCCGCTGCGCTATGCCGCCTATGACTGGGATGTCCAGGACATCGGCGAGGACATCTCGATCGCGCGGCTGGAGGAGGCGCTGGCCACCGCGCAGGGCGTCACCGACAAGCCGAGCCTGATCGTCATGCGCACGCACATCGCGTTCGGCGCGCCGACCAAGCAGGACACGGCGGGCGCCCATGGCAGCCCGCTCGGGGAGGAGGAGATCCTCGCCACCAAGCGCTTCTACGACTGGCCGAGCACCGAGCCGTTCTTCGTGCCCGAGGAGGCGCTCGAGCACTGCCGCACGACGATCGCAGCGCGGCGCCGCGCAGCAGACGCGAGTGGACCGAGCGGTTCGATGCACTATCGCGCGGACTTCCCGGAGCTCGCCGCCGAGTTCGAGCGCATCACCAACAATCGGCGCCCGCGAGAACTGGGACGCCGACGTGCCCGACGTTCGATCGCCGACCCCAAGGGGCTCGCGACGCGCAAGTCGTCTGAGGCGGTGTTGCAGTGGGCGGCCAGGCAGGTGCCCGAGCTGGTCGGCGGCTCCGCCGACCTGGCCCGAGTCCACACTCACGCTGATCGACGAGGCCGACAACGTCGATACCCGGCGACTACGACGGCCGCAACCTCCACTTCGGCATCCGCGAGCACGCGATGGGCGCGATCGTCAACGGCCTCACGCTGCACGACTTCCGTGCCTACGGCGCGACGTTCCTGACCTTCAGCGACTACATGCAGCGGCTCGATCCGGCTCGCGGCGCTGATGCAGCTGCCGTCGATCTTCGGGTTCACCCACGACTCGATCGGCCTCGGGCGAGGACGGCCCCACGCACCAGCCGATCGAGCAGCTCGCCGCACCTGCGCGCGACGCCGAACCTCTCGGTGATCCGCCCCGGCGGACGCCAACGAGACCGCGCTGGCCTGGCGCCACGCGATCAACGCCACCGACCATCCGATCGCGCATGATCCTCTCGCGGCAGAACGTGCCGACGCTCGACCCCGCCAGCGTCCCGGACGACGCGATCGAGCGCGGCGCCTACGTGCTGCAGGACGCGCGATGGCACCCCAGACGTGATCCTGATCGGCACCGGCAGCGAGGTGCAGGTCGCGCGTCGCCGGCGCCGAGCTGCTTGCAGGCGACGGCATCGCGGCGCGCGTGGTCAGCATGCCCTGCTGGGAGTCACTTCGCAGAACCAGGCTCAGGAGCTACCGCGACTGCGTGCTGCCGCCGGGCGTCCGCGCGCGAGTCTCGGTCGAGGCGGCCGCCACCTTCGGTTGGCACCGCTGGGTCGGAGACCTGGGGGAGGCGATCGGGATGCACGAGTTCGGCGCCTCGGCGCCGGCCGCCGCGCTCTACGAGCACTTCGGGATCACCGGCGAGAGCGGTCGCCGAAGCCGCGCGCCGTTCCTGAACCGCGCACAGTCGAACTGAAAGGATAACGCGATGAGCACTCTGGCCGATGTGAACCCGAAACTGAAGGCGCTCACCGAGGCGGGAGTGAGCGTCTGGCTCGACCAGCTCGGTCGCTCGCTGGTGGCCGGCGGCGAGCTCAAGCGCATGGTCGAGCAGGAGAGCCTGCGCGGCGTCACCTCGAACCCGTCGATCTTCGAGAAGTCGATCCTCGGCACCTCCGATTACGACGACGCGATCGAGGAGATGGCGCGCGCCGACAAGAGCGCGCAAGGAGATCTACGACGCGCTCGACCGTCGCCGACGTGCAGGCCGCCTGCGATGTGCTCGCACCGGTTCACGAGGAGACCGGCGGCCGCGACGGCTTCGTCTCGCTCGAGGTCGCGCCCGACCTGGCGCGCGACACCGACGGCACGCATCGACGTCGGCCCGCGAGCTACTGGCAGGCGGTCGATCGCCCGAACGTGATGATCAAGATCCCCGGCACGGCCGAGGGCGTCGACGCGATCGAGCAGGCGATCTATGAGGGCATCAACGTCAACGTCACGCTGCTGTTCGCGGTCGAGGCCTACGAGGCCGTCGCCCGCGCCTACATCCGCGGGCTCGAGCGCCGCCACGCCGAGGGCAAGTCGCTCGACGTCAACTCGGTCGCCTCGTTCTTCGTCTCGCGCGTGGACACGCTCGTCGACAAGCAGCTCGACGCGATCGGCGGCGACGAGGCCGAGCAGCTCAAGGGCACCGCCGCGCTCGCCAACGCGCGCGCCGCCTACGCCCGCTTCATGGAGACTCTTCAGCGGGCGAGCCATGGGACACGCTGGCCGCCGCCGGCGCCGCGGTGCAGCGCCCGCTGTGGGCCTCGACCGGCGTCAAGAACCCCGCCTATCCGGACACGATGTACGTCGATCAGCTGATCGCGCCGCACACGGTCAACACGATGCCGCTGGCGACGCTCAACGCCGTGGCCGATCACGGCACCGTCCCCGGCGCAACCGCGAGGCATCGACCCGACGGCGGAGCTGAACGCGCTGGCACGCCGTCGGCATCGACATGACCGCCGTCACCGAGCAGCTGCTCGATGAGGGCATCAAGCTGTTCGAGGACGCGATGAACGCGCTGCTGGCCGGCATCGACAAGGCCCGCGTCGGCGATCGTCACCGGTCGGCCGCCGACGATCGACGCGAGCCTGCCGCCGGAGTTCGAGGCGGCTGAGGCCGAGCGCATCGGCCGCGCCGTCTCCGAGAACGTCGCCCAGCGCATCTGGAAGCGCGACCCGGCGCTGTGGGGCGGCCCGGGCGTTCCCGAGATCGAGGACCGCCTCGGCTGGCTGAACGTGACCGAGACGATGCTCGAGCACCTGCCCGAGCTGATCGCCCTCAGGGACGAGCTGAAGGCCGAGGGCTACACCGACGCGGTCCTGCTCGGCATGGGCGGCTCCTCGCTCGGCCCCGAGGTGATCCGCCTGTCCTTCGGCGACATCGCGGGCGCGCTGCGGCTGCAGGTGCTCGACTCCACCCACCCGGACGCGATCCTCGCCGTCGAGCAGTCGGTCGACCTCGCCAAGACCGTCTTCATCGTCTCCTCCAAGTCGGGCGGCACGATCGAGACGCTCTCGCACTACCACTACTTCAGGGCGAAGGCGAAGCCCGAGCAGTTCATCGTGGTCACCGACCCTGGCAGCCCGCTGGCTGCCAGGGCGGAAGCGGACGGGCTGCGTAAGGACGTTCCTGAACCCGAGCGACATCGGCGGCCGCTACTCGGTGCTCTCGTACTTCGGGCTGGTGCCGGCCGCGCTCGCCGGGGTGCCCGTGGACGAGCTGCTGAAGAGCGCGCAGACGGGCGAGCAGACCTGCTCGCACCTCAACGCCACCGACCGACAACTCGGGCCTCTGGCTCGGCGCCACGATCGGCGAGCTCGCGCTGCGCGGCCGCGACAAGCTGACCTTCGTCGTCTCCGAGCCGATCGACAGCTTCGGGCTCTGGGTCGAGCAGCTGGTCGCCGAGTCGACCGGCAAGCACGGCAAGGGCATCCTGCCGGTCGCCGACGAGCCGCTCGGCGACCCGAGCGTGTACGGCGATGACCGCGTGTTCGTCTACCTGCGCAACGGCGCGAGCCCGAACGAGAAGCTCGACGTCGATGGTCGACGCGCTGACCGACGCGGGCCAGCCGACGATGACGGTCACCACCGGCGACGGGACCGACCTCGGCCGCCTGTTCTTCATCGCCGAGTTCGCCGTGGCGGTCGCCGGCTGGGCGCTCGAGATCAACCCGTTCGATCAGCCCAACGTGCAGGAGGCCAAGGACAACACCAACAAGGTGCTCGAGTCCGGCTCGCTGCCGCACGATCGAGGCCGCCGACGACGCGGCGCTGAAGGAGCTGCTGGGCGTCAGGCCCTCCGCACTACGTCGCGATCCTCGGCTACCTGCCGACGGTCGGCCCGGAGAACGCCGGGATCGACGAGGCGATCAGCGAGCTGCGCGCGGCGATCCGTGAGGCGACCGGCATGGCCACCACCTGGGGCTACGGGCCGCGCTTCCAGCACTCGACCGGCCAGGAGCACAACGGCGGCGCGCCCAACGGCCGCTTCCTGCAGCTCGTGAACGTGCCCAAGGCGCAGCTTGCCGATCCCCGGAGGAGTCCTATGACTTCACGACGCTGATCGACGCGGCGTCGGCCGGCAACCTGCAGACGCTGCGCTCGCACGGGCTGGCCGCCGAGCGGGTGGTGCTCGAGGGTGACCTGGCACAGGCGATCCGCTCGCTGACCGCTCGGATCAAGGGTCTCCTGTAGCGTGAGCGCCGTAGATATCGACCCCGAAGGGGCGACCAACCCGCTGGTCGCGGGCCTCGAGCGCCAGCCGGTGCGCTCGACGGCCGTCGTGATCTTCGGCGCGATGGGGGACCTCGCCAGCCGCAAGCTGCTGCCCGGCATCTACAACCTGGCGCACGAGGGCGCGCTGCCCGAGCGGATCGCGCTGATCGGCGTCTCGCGCAGCAAGATGACCGATGAGGAGTTCCGCGCGCAGGCGCGCGAGTCGATCGACCGCTTCTCACGGCGCCGGCCCGGACCCCGACGTGCTCGGACGGGTTGCTCGCGAACTTCCAGTACGTCTCGGGATCGTTCGACGATGAGGATCTCTACGCGCGGCTCCAGGAGGCGCTGGGTGCTCTGGATGCGGGCATGGGCACGCCGCTGAACCGCATCTTCTACCTGTCGACGGCGCCGGAGTTCTTCCCGGTGATCACCGGCCGGCTGGGCGAGGCCGGCCTGAACGAGGCCGAGGACGCCGAGGTCCGGGTCGTGATCGAGAAGCCGATCGGCTACGACCTCGCCTCGGCCCGCGCGCAGAACGAGGCGGTGCTCGAGTACTTCAACGAGTCGCAGGTCTTCCGCATCGACCACTACCTGGGCAAGGAGACGGTCCAGAACCTGATGGCGCTGCGCTTCGCCAACGCGCTGTTCGAGCCGGTCTGGAACCGCAACTTCATCGACAACGTCCAGATCACCGCGGCCGAGGACATCGGCATCGGCACCCGCGCCGGCTACTACGAGGGCGCCGGCGCGCTGCGCGACCTGGTGCAGAACCACATGCTGCAGCTGCTCGCGCTGCTGGCGATGGAGCCGCCGACGGCGTTTGAGGCCAACCGCCTGCGCGACGAGAAGGTCAAGGTGCTCGAGGCGATCGCGCCGCCGCGCGCTGGACGAGGTCGCCGACGATGGCGGTCCGCGGCGCAGTACGGCGCCGGGCGTCGTGTCGGGGGCGGAGTCGGTCGGCTACCGCGAGGAGCCGGGCGTGGCCGCGGACTCGCGCACCGAGACCTACGTGGCGCTGCGGCTGTACATCAACAACTGGCGCTGGGCCGGGGTGCCGTTCTACCTGCGCACCGGCAAGCGCATGGCGCGCAAGCTGACCGAGATCGCGGTGACGCTGCGGCCGGTGCCGCACATCGCCTTCCAGGGCCCGGACTCGGAGGGGGTGCAGCCCAACCAGATCATCCTCACGCTGCAGCCGGATGAGGCGGTATCGGTCTCGCTGGGCGCCAAGGTGCCCGGGCACCAAGATGCAGATCCGGCCCGGTGAACATGGAGTTCCACTACGGGACGTCGTTCCTGTCGGAGTCGCCGGAGGCCTACGAGCGGCTGATCCTCGACGTGATGCGCGGCGACGCCACGCTGTTCACCCGCAACGACGAGGTCGAGGCGCTGTGGCGGATCATCGATCCGATCCTTGCCGCCTGGGCGCAGGACACCGAGTCGCCGATCCCGCAGTACCCGGCCGGCTCCGCCGGTCCGGTCGAGGCCAACGCGCTGCTCGACGGGCGCGTGGCGCGGCTGTGACGGCGCCGAAGCAGCGGCGAGGCCGCCGAGGAGGCCATGAGCGAGGCTCGCTGGGCCGAGCGCGACACCAGCCCCGAGCGGATCGAGGCGGCGCTGCGCGAGCTGCTGCGCGAGCGCCACGCCGAGAACGAGACGCTGGTCCCGGCGCGCGTGCTCAACCTGATCGTGATCGCCGATCGCGAGTGGCGCGGCGAGGTCGTCAACCGGCTCGAGCGGGTCGGCCGCTACCACCCCTCGCGCACGATCCTCTGCACGGTCGAGGACGACCGCCGCACGATCGACGGCTACGCCACCGTCAGCGGCGACGTCTCGAGCGGAGGCGGGGTCGGCGTGCTGCGCGAGTCGGTCGAGATCGCGCTCGGGCGCCGTGCACATGGGCCGGCTCGACACGATCATCGACCCGATCCTGATCTCCGAGCTGCCGACCGTCGTGTGGTCGCCGCACAGCCGCGACGAGGCGGTGGAGGCGCTGCTGCCGATCGCCGACGTGATCCTGATCGACACCGACGACCCCGTTTACTTCGACGGACCGGGAGCGGCGCTGGAGCGGGCCGCCGACCTGCTGCGACTCCGACGTGGACGTGGTCGACCTCGCCTGGCTGCGCACGATCGCGTGGCGCGAGCGGCTGGCCGGCAGCTTCTCGGACCCCTCGCGGGCGGGCCTGCTCGACGGCCTGCGGCGCATCTACGTCCGCCACCACCACGGCTCGATCGTCTCGTCGCTGCTGCTGACGGGCTGGCTGGCGTCGCGGCTCGGCTGGACCCCGAGCCCGCTCGAGCAGGCGGCCGGCGGCGCGCGCAGCGGCGACCGCCACACGCGCCGGCGGCGGCCCGTCGATCGGCATCGAGTTCAACCCCGTCGAGCAGTCGATCCGCGGCCTTGCCGGTGTCACCGTGACCGGCAGCTCCGGCTTCTCGCTGTCGCTCGAGCGCGCGCCGGGCGGGCTGCATCGCGCGCGAGCAGAGGGCCGGCTCCAAGCCGCGCGAATGGCAGCTGTTCGGCGCCTCGCGGGGTGAGGCGCGGGATACTCGGGGAAGGTGTCAGACAGGCTCTGATCAGGGACCACGTCTACGGTCCCGCCCTACAAGCAGCAAGGAGTTTCAGTCAATGAGCATCGAGATCCAGGTCGTCGACGATCCCGCGCAGGTCTGCGCCGACGCGTTGAGCGCGGCCGCCGCGACCGGCGAGCACGTCGTCCTGACCGGCGGCTCATCGCCAAAGCATGCCTACGAGCTGGCGGCGACGCAGAATCCTGAGTCCTGGCGGGGCGCAAAGCTGTGGTTCACCGACGACCGCTGCGTCGAGCCCGACGACGAGCTGTCGAACTTCAAGATGGTCAAGGCAGTCGCTGCTCGATCCGCTCGAGCGGGCCGGGGTGGAGGTCGAGTTCTGCCGCCGCATCCTCGGCGAGCGCGGTTACGAGCAGGGCGCGCTCGAATACGAGCGCGAGCTCGAGCACGTCGGCGGCGGCCCGGGAGCGATCCGCTTCGAGCTGGTGCTGCTCGGCGTCGGCCCCGACGGCCACATCTGCTCGATGTTCCCGCGGCAGGAGTCGCTCTGGCGAGCGCTCGCGCTTCGCGGTCGGCGTCCCGCAGGCCGGCCTCGAGCCGTTCGTCCCGCGCGTGACGCTGACGTTCACGGCGCTCAGCCACGCCAAGCGCGTGCTGGTGCTGGCGACGGGAGAGAGCAAGGCGGACCCGATCGCCGCCGCCTTTGCCGACGACGCTCCGCGCACCCCCGACGTGCCGGCCTCGCTGCTGGTCGAGCACGTCGAGGACATCGTCGTGCTGCTCGACGAGGAGGCAGCCTCGCGTCTATGAGCACGGTCGTCGGGATCGACGTCGGCGGCACCAAGGTCGCCGCGACGCTGCTCGGCCCCGACGGGCATGGGCGAGCACAAGCAGCAGCCGACCAGGCTCGACAGCGGCGACGCGCTGATCGACCAGCTCGTCGAGATCGTCGGCGAGGCCGCCGGCGGCGCAGTCCTATGACGCCGTCGGCATCGGCGTGCCGTCGATCGTGCGCTTCGAGACCGGGGAGATCGCCGCCTCGACCAACATCCCGCTGAAGGGCGTGCCGCTGCGCAAGGTGCTCGGCGAGCGGCTCGGGGTGCCGGTGTTCGTCGACAACGACGCGACCGTGGCGGCGCTGGCGGAGGCCCACGACGAGGACCTCAAGCCCGGTCTCCCGCAACCTCGTGATGATCACCGTCGGCACCGGCATCGGCGGAGGCGTCGTGATCGACGGGCGCATCTTCCGCGGCGGCAGCGGCGGCGCCGGAGAGCTCGGCATGACGCTGATCGGTCTGGCCTGCGAGCCGGACATGCAGCCGTCGACCGATCACTTCCCGCAGCCGGGATCGCTCGAGGCGCTGGCCTCGGGCACCGCGCTCGATCACTTCGCCCGCGCAGCGGCCGCTGAGCCATCCCGACTCGGCCCTGGGCAGGCTGGCGGCGTCAGGGCAGCCGGTGCTCGGCGCCGACGCGGTGGCCGCTGCCCGGACACGGATGACGCGCGCGCGCCGCAGCCGTGCGTCGCTGGGCGCACGCCGCTCGGCGTCGGCATCGCCAACGCGATCAACACCTTCGATCCCGATGAGGTGGTGATCGGCGGCGGCGGCGCGGCCGCCGGTGAGCTGCTGCTGGAGCCGGCCGGCGGAGTTCGCCGCCGGCTACGTGCATCCCGGCCTTCAGGGGCGCGCTCAGGTCCGCCTCGCGCGCTGGGGCGCGACCGCCGGCGTGCTCGGCGCGGCGCTGCTGGCGGTGCACGAGCTGCGAGCGCGTTGCCGGCGATGAGCGAGCCGCGGCTGGTCGCTGGTCCGCCACGGCGACACCGAGTGGAGCCAGAACGGTCGCCACACCGAGCCGCACCGACCTGCCGCTGCTGCGCCTCGGGGATCGAGCGGGCCGCGTACGCTCGAGCCGGTGCTCGCCGCAGTTCGCCTTCGCCCGCGTGCTCTCGAGTCCGCTGCAGCGCGCTCGACAGTACGGCCGAGCTCGCCGGATTCGGCGACCGCGTCGAGATCACCCCCGATCTCACCGAGTGGGACTACGGCGACTACGAGGGTCTGACCAGCGCCGAGATCCGGAGCGGACCGCCCCGGCTGGAGCCTGTGGACCGACGGCGCGCCCGGGCGGCGAGTCGCCGGAGCAGGTCGGCGCGCGCGTCGACCGGCTGATCGCGGACGCCGTCGCAGCCGACGGCGACGTGCTGATGTTCGCCCACGGCCACATCCTGCGCGTGCTCGCTGCCCGCTGGATCGGTCAGCCGCCCGCAGACGGCAGGCTCTTCAAACTGGAGCCGGCGACGATCTCAATCCTCGGCCACGAGCACGGTTATCGCGTGGTCGACCAATGGAACGCGCCGGCCGCCTGAGGCTGTCCTGTCTCGGCGACCGGCGCGCTGACGGCTCTTACGCCATGTTCGAGCTTGGCGCGCCAGAGCGGCGCGGCGCGTGCGCGCGGGCGCGGTGGGCCCGCAACTCGTACGGCATCTCCAGGTTGCGGCGCAGGGGCGCGACGGCCGGAGATTGTTCGCCACCCGCGGTGCGCCTGGTTCGGCGATCAGTGGCGATGGCCCATGCGAGCAGGGACACGATTCCGACGACCACAGCGGTCATAAGTGCGATGTTGAGAGCGATCATGAGCACAAGCCTCCTAACGGTTCTGTTGGGGTTGCCTGGGCAGTTCTGCCCGCTCACATAGCTTTCCCGGGAGTTGTTAGAACGCCGTGAGATTCACCTCTGGGGTGTGTAAGACGTGATCGCGGGGTTCTGCGGCGGCTCGACGCGAAGCCTTAAATGGATCGGCCCGGGCGAGGAGCCCGGGCCGATCCAACGTCGATATTGCTGGCGTTGCAGTTGCGAACGCTACGGGTCAGGAGCGCGAGGAATCCCTCCGCTTGCCCTGCAGCTTTCCGACGCGACGTCCGCGCATCTCGCGCGGCAACATCAGGTTGTGATGGAGCGGGGCCTCCGACGGGTGGACTGGGCCACCCGTGGCGCGCTTGCTGCGCCGCTCGCTTCTGATCGCCCACGTGAGTCCGCCGGCGATGAGCACGATTACCACGGCGATCAGCAAAATGTTGAGAGCAATCATCTGCACCGGCCTCCTGTGGGGGTTGGCGTTCACCGGGCGTGAGCGCCGGCAGCTTTAAGCCTTCCCAGATTTAGACCAGAAATCACATTGCGCGTCCGAGTTCTACATCTCCGGCGGGCAGGTCAAGCACGCTTGACGTGAGCGGCCGCGGGGAATCCCGCGACGGAGAGGCAGCCAGCGGGAGGTGCAACGAGAACACGGAGCCGTGAGGTGCGCTCTGAACTGAGCAGTGCCCGCCGTGATGCGCGGCGATCGCCTCCACGATGGCCAGGCCGAGACCGACGCCCCCGGCGGAACGCGTGCGCGACGAATCCACGCGTCCAAAACGCGCGAATATTTGTCCGATCGAGTCACGGGAGATGCCGATCCCCTCGTCTTCGACCTCGATCACGACCTCGTTCTGGACGCCCCAGCGCGCGCGCAACTCGATTACAGCGTGGGGCTCGGAGTACTTGATCGCGTTGTCCAGCAGAGCGTCCAGGGCTGTCCTCAGCCGATCCGGGTCTGCCTGAACGGTCGCGCTCACCACAGGGCCCAGACGCCAGCTCCGGGGGGCGACCTCGGACCAGCGCATGAATACATCTTCGAGGAACGACTCGAGCTCGATCGGCTCGGGCTGGAGGAAGTCGGGTTGCCCGGCGGTGGCCAGCAGCAACAACTGACCGAGGATCGCATCGATGCGTCGCAGTTCGTCGAGCGCTATCTCCACGTCGTGCTGGCCGTCTGGTAGTAGCAGCTCAAGGTGCCCACGCGCAATCGTCACAGGCGTCTTGAGCTCGTGGGACGCGTCGTGGATGAATCGCTCCTGCCGTACGAGCGCGGAGTGCAACTCCTCGGCCTGGCGCTCGCAGTCGCGTAGCGCGCCGACGCGACCGCGCGCATGCCAGACCATGACCAGGAAGAGCATTGCCATCAGCGGGACCTTGAAGAGCATCTTCCAGTCCTGGTGTTCACTGAACACGTCGATGCTCAGCGCCGTGGCGCTGGTCACGGTCAACCAGCAAGCAGCACCAGCAGGGTCGTCCGCATTTCCCAGACGCGGATCCCATAGACGAGCGCCAGGGATATCCAGAGCAGAAAGAATGGCACCGTCTGCCATCCCGGCCAGACCACCATCGACACCAGGCACGCCAGCGCCATGCCCGCCCAGGCAACCTCCACGGCGTGGCGGCGGGGCAGGAACATGCTGCGCGACGCCGGAGGTCTACGCTGCGACGCGGTAACCGACATTGCGCACCGTTTCGATCGGCCCGTTGGAACCCAGACGCCGTCGGATGCGGCGCACGCACACATCGACCACGTTCGAGCGCGGGTCGAAGTCGTAGCCCCACACCTCGGAGAGCAGCCGCTCTCGGCTGACGACCTCGCCCACGTGCGTCAATAGGTAACGCAGCAGCCGGAACTCGCGGTCGGAGAGTTCCACGACGCGATCACCGAGCTTTGCCTGGCGCGTGGCCTGATCGACCACCAGGCCGCCCACCGAGATCAGCAGCGAGCGGTCCCCGCCGTGGGCCCGCCGCAGATGCACACGGGCGCGGGCCAGGAGCTCGTCGAGTGAGAAGGGCTTGGCCAGGTAGTCGACGGCGCCGAGCTCGAATCCCTTGAGCCGGGTGGCCAGATCCGACCGGGCGGAGAGGATCAGGACCGGCAGTTCGGGCTGTTTAGCGCGAATCTCCGCCAGCACCTCCAGACCGTTCAACCCGGGCATCAGTAGATCCAGCACGACCAGGTCGTGGTCTCCACTGGTCGCCTGGCTTACGCCGGCGTTGCCATCGGTCGCCGCTGTCGCGGTGAAGCCCTCGGCTCGGAAAGCGCGCGTCAAGAAGTCGCGTATCCGTGGTTCGTCCTCGATGATCAGGATGCGCATCAGCCCGGCCTCCCGCCGTAATGGACGCCCTGAAGTCCGCGCCAGGGTGGAAAGCAGCGGCTGCTGCCGGCCCTCGTCCTGGGGACGTCCGTCACGGCTTTCCTCTCCGTCAAATTACCGGTTGATGACAGGTTTGTCATCAACCCCTCCCTCGATATCCGGGGAAGCGTATATAACTCGCGTCCACCGATGGTCAGACGACAGATACTTGCCCTCTCCGCCACGCTCCTCGTGGCCGCGGCGGTGGCCGCCTACGTCTTTCTGTACTTGACTAAGGCACCGGGCTCTGCCGTGGCTGCGCAGACCAGCGCCGGTACTCAGCTCTACCTGGCGACGGTACCGGCCGCCGAAACCGACGACCCCCACGACTCGTGGGTTTCGTACTACGTGACGAACAGTCACGGCACCAACTGGCAGCACGACACCACCTTCATCCTCCCGGCGCACTCGCTCGTTCACGTCACCGTCTTCCAGTACGACGGCGACTCAGGCCTGCGCAACCCGTTCATCTCACAGGCCACCGGAACGGTGGGTGGAACGTTCACGCTCAATGGAAAGACCATCCAAGCGATCGACCCAGATACGGCTTCACACATTTTCGCGATCCCCCAGCTGAACCTTTCGGTTCCCTTGCAGGGCGTGGACGATAACGCCAAGAATCCGTGCGGGAACGCTCCGTGCACGTTGGCTCAGGCACATCAGACGATCACTTTCACGTTCAGGACTGGGAGCAAGGGCGTCTTCCGTTGGCAGTGCTTCGTGCCGTGCGCAGCGGGTTACGTCGCCGGATTTGGCGGACCGATGCAGACCGTCGGTTACATGGACGGCTTCGTGAAGGTGGTTTGAGTTGGAGACCGCTGATCAAACCCCGCATTTCCGACGCGTCGCTCTGCTCTGGCTGATCGCGACCGCGATCCTGACCCCGATCGTGATCTTCGTGCTGGGGCCGGGGCTCCCTCCCGGCAATGGCACCGTGCAGTCGGCTGGCCAGGTCGCGGACAACATCGTGCTGCTGGCGCTGTCCGTGCCCGTTGCCATGGCCGTGCTCGTCACCATCGGGTACGAGATCTGGGCTTTCCGCGAACGCAACCTGGCTGGGCCGGTGCTGGATGGCCCCGCGATCACCGGCAACTCCAGCATCCAGATGTGGTGGCTGATCATCACCACCACGCTGGTGCTGTTCCTGGCCGGCTTTGGCTCGGTGCGTCTGCTCGAGGACGGCTCCGGCGGCGGGCAGGGGCCGTCACCCCTGGTCAATCCCACGGGGGCCAAGAAGGCGCTGCAGGTCCAGGTGATCGGTCAGCAGTGGGAATTCACCTACCGGTACCCCGGCTACGGCGGGATCGAGACCCCCAACCTCGAGATCCCGGCGAACACGCTGGTCGAGTTCCACGTTACCTCGCTTGACGTCGTCCACTCGTTCTGGGCCTACCAGCTGGGGGTGAAGGCCGACGCGAACCCCGGCGTGGACAACATCGCCTACGCCGAGACCAAGGCGCCGATGAGCTTCGCGGTGCATTGCGCTGAGCTCTGCGGCGTATGGCACGGCTACATGTACGACTTCGGGAAGGTCGTTTCGAAGGCTGCCTTCGCGACCTGGATCAAGGGCGCGGAAGCACAATACGCACCGGCGGCCAAAGTACTGCCCCCGTACTCGAAGACGTACTTCCCAGACCCACAAGGGAGAGGTGGATGACCGCTACGGCGAATATGACGCGGAGAGACGCGTCGGAGCGGCGAAGCCTGTTCGGGTTCAATCTGCTCACCGCGGTGATACTTGGCGTGGCCGGGTATTGGATCGCCTACGCGCTGGGTGGCCTGATTCACGGCGCCAGCCTGGGCTCGTATGACGAGACTGGGCAGAACGACGTGCAGATCATGCTCGGCTACGCCGGAGGCGTGGTGGGTTTCCTGGCCGGTTTGGGCTTCCTGAACTATCCGCTGCGACGCATGCTCGGCTACGCGCCGGACATCCCGGCGCACGAGCACGACGAGCCGGGACTGGGCAAGTACTTCCGTCTCAGCACCGATCACAAGGTGATCTCGCTGCAGTACCTGATCGGCATCGGGATCTTCTTCTTCGTAGGCGGCCTCAATGCGATGCTGATCCGTACGGAGTTGCTTTCGCCGACCACGCACGTCTTCGGGGCCAACCAGTACCTGACGATCGTCGGCATGCACGGCTCGCTGATGATGGGCATGATGACCTCCGGCATGCTCGGGCCGTTCGCCAACTGGGTCGTGCCGCTGATGATCGGCTCGCGGCGGATGGCCTTCCCGCGAATCGAGGCGCTGACCTTCTGGCTGTTGATGGCTGCCGGATGTGTCCTGATCAGCACGATCTTCTTCGGCGGTTTCCAGACCGGTTGGACGGGCTATGAGCCGCTGTCCGACCAGGGCACCGCCGGATACGACGCCTACCTCGGATTCTTCGCGCTGGTTTCTGTCGTCGATGTGCCTGCTGGGCCTCAACCTGGCCGCCACGATCGTCACGATGCGCGCGCCGGGCATGACGTGGTCGAGGCTGCCCATCTTCTGTCTGGTCGGTCCTGGCCACCTGCATGCTGATGGTCCTGGCTGCGCCGATGCTGACGGCGACGCTGATCATGGGCACCATGGACCGCACCATGGACACGGGCTTCTTCATCCCGGGCGTTGGCGGTAGCGCATTCCTCTGGGAGAACCTCTTCTGGGTCTTCGGGCACCCTGAGGTCTACGTGCTGGCCATCCCCGGCTTCGGCATCGTGCTGGAGCTGCTCCCGGTTTTCGCCCGCAAGCCGCTCTGGGGCTATCGCCTTGCCGTGGCGGGCATGATGGGCGTGGCGCTGTTGAGCTTCTTCGTCTGGCAGCACCATCTGTTCGTGAGCGGGATTGACGCTGATCTGCGTCCGTTCTACATGCTCTCGACCGAGATCATCTCGCTGCCCACTGGATTTACGTTCCTGTGCGTGATGGGCACCCTGTGGCGCGGTCGTATTCGCCTGACGGTGCCGATGCTCTTCTGCCTCGGCTGGGTCTTCAACTTCCTCTTCGGCGGCATTTCGGGCGTCTTCAATTCGGATGTGCCCAGCGACGTCACCACGCACGGATCGTTCTTCGTGATGGCCCACTTCCACTACACGATCATGGGCGGCCTGATCTTCAGCTTCTTCGCGGCGATCTACTACTGGGGCCCGAAGATGACCGGGTATGCCTTCAGTGAGCGCCTCGGCAAGATCCATTTCTGGTGGATGTTCATCGCATTCAACTCGACGTTCGGGCCGCTGTTCGCCGTGGGTTTCCTGGGCATGCCCCGTCGCGTCATCACATACCCGATGAGCCTGACCGGACTGAACGACTGGGTCAGCGTCTCGGCCTTTTTGCTCGGGCTCTCGCATGCTCTTCTTCGTCTGGATCGTGGTCAAGGCGCTGATCTTCGATCGGGTGCGGGCGGAGGACAACCCCTGGCACTCCAAGTCCTTCGAGTGGCAGCTGCCGACGCCGGTTCCGGCTTACGACTTTGACAAGATCCCGGTCTTCAGCGGCGATCCGTATCCCTACGGTGAGATCTCGCCGCCTGTGGCGCCGGGCGCCGGGCCGACAACCGCGGGAGCCGTGTAGCCATGGAAGCATGGCGCAGTTTCAGCCGGAGCCGCGTGAATGGGCCCACCGCTCGCTTACCGCGGCGGCGAAGATGTGGTGCGGCGCGATGGCCTTCTTCTTCGCGGCATTTCTCTTCGCGTACTTCTATCTGAAGTCTTTGGATGAGAACCACGGTTGGAAGATCGGACACCACGTCAGCCCGTCAGGTGGGCTTGGCGTCGCGATCATGGCGGCGTTCGTCCTGAGCGGCATTCTGCTCTACCTGGGCGCCCGCCGGCCGGCCGATGAGTTCTCGACCGGAGTGGCGGCGATCGTGCTGGCCCTGGTCGGCGTCGGACTTCAGTTCCTCCAGTATTCGACCCTCGGCTTCGGCCCGGCCAGCGGCGGCTACGCGAGCGTCTTCTTCGGCTGGACCGCAACGTATGCGTTCGCAGCGCTATGGGGCATCTACTGGATGGAGATCCAGATCGCCGGTATCTGGCGGGCTCGCCACTCAACTGGAGGGGCCATGGACGAGGAACTGCTGCGCACGGGTCTCGCCGCCTGCTCGATCTGCTGGACCTTCTTCGTCGCCATCGGCGCGCTGATGTTCATCGTGCTCTACCTGGTCTGAGGTCGATCGATGGGCTCGATCACGGCGCATTGGTCGTGGGATCCGTCGCTGATCTACGTGACAGTTGCCGCCGTGATGTACGTGCTGGGTGGCCTACGCCGTGGCGCTTCACGGCAACGGGTTCCCAGGTCGGGCCAGGAACGCTGGCGCGAACTAGCCTTCGCCGCCGGTCTGGCCAGCATCGTGATCGCCCTCGACTCGCCGATCGACTACTACAGCGACCAGCTCTTCTGGGTTCACATGGGGCAGCACATCATCCTGCTGACGGTGGCGCCGCCGCTGATCCTCCTGGGGCGGCCCTGGCCGCGCATGTGGCAGGCTCTGCCACTCAAGGTCCGCGCATCTACGGGACGGACGCTCGCCAGGGCCGACTGGGCCGCCCCCCTGCGGGCAATAGCCCAGCCGGTCCCTGCGTTCCTGCTCTTCAACGCCAATATGCTGCTGTGGCATATCCCCGGTGCGTACAACCTGACCCTGAACCACCAATGGATCCACGACTGCGAGCACGCGCTGTTCTTCTTCACCGGGCTTCTCTTCTGGGCTCATGTGGTCGACCCGGGACCCATGCGCAACCGCAGCATGACCTGGTTCGCGCGGGCGGTCTACGTGGCCGGCGCGATGATCGCCGGCTGGATCCTGGCGATCCTCCTGGTGCTCGTGCAACATCCGCTTTATCCGCACTACGCGAATCTGGTCAGCCGTCCCGGCGGTCTCACCGCGCTGGAGGACCAGCAGGTGGCCGGTGGCATGATGTGGGTGCCCGGTTCGGTGTCATACACCATTGCGCTGCTGGTCATCTTCCTGCGCTGGGCCACCCCTCAGAGCGAGCACAACCACCGGCGCACCGTAGCGGCCCTCTAGAACTGAAATGCCCTGGATCAGCCAAATGACTGAGGAGCGAAAATGATCTTGTTCTTTGGGACGGCCTTCCTGGTCGGTTCCCTGCTGACCATCCTGGTGCCGGTCTCCCTGCTGATCGCGTTCGCCACGTTCTTCGCCCGCACGGCGAGCCGCATGCCGCCGAACGCCGCGCCCACGGGCGCGACTCCTGACCAACGGGACGCAGTGGCCGAAGAGGTGGCCGAAGCGGCCGGTGAAGCGTCCCCTGAGATCTCCTATGAGGACGGTCAGGGGTGACGCTTGCTACCTGAGCCCGTGCTCGCCCAGGGCTCAGCCGGCCGCGTCAGCCGCGGCCTGGTGCTCGGCATCGCGCTCCTGGCCGTGGCCATCGGCGGCGGTCTGGGGGTTGCCCTGCATTTCGTGCTCAAGCGCTCTCCGGTACTGGCTGCGGCCACGATCAGCCTGCGCCATGGCCTGTACGGCGATGCGACCTGGGCCGCGGGCTCGGTGCCGGCGCCCCCGATCAACAGCCTGCGGGATCAGACGGGTTCACGCTTCACCCTCGGTTCGCTGCATGGACACACGGTCGCGCTGGCGTTCTTCGACTCGTATTGTCGGCAGGAGTGTCCGCTCGAGGGTCGCCAGCTGGCGGCGGCCGAGAAGCAGCTTCCGCGCGCGCAACGCCCGGAGCTCGTTGTGGTCAGCGTGAATCCCCGGGACGATCCGGCCAGCGTCGCCCACGCGATCCATGACTGGGGCCTGGCTGGAGTGGCACCATGGCATTGGTTGATGGGAACCCATCGGGAGCTATCCCGCATCTGGGCTGAGTACAACATCCAGGTCTCGCCACCGGTCGGCGGGGACATCAATCACACCGAGGCGCTTTACCTGATCGATCCGAGTGGGCACGAACGGGCCGGTTATCTGTGGCCTTTTGCGTCGCGCTTTGCCACCTACGACATGCGGGCGCTGGCAGCTCGGCGGGCGGCGTAGTGGGTGCGGTGGGCGAATACGCGGTGAGGCCCGCCGCGGTGACCGCCTGGGACTGGCGGGACTATGTGACCCTGACCAAGCCCCGGATCATGTCGCTCTTGGTGTTGACGGCGGCCTGCGCGATGATCGGCGCCTCCGCGGGAGATCCGGGCGCGGTGCCCCTGCTCGCCGTGATCGTCGGCGGCGGGCTGGCCTGCGGGAGCGCGAGCGCGCTCAACCATGTGCTCGACCGTGATATCGACCAGGTGATGGGGGAGCGCACGGCCTCGCGTCCGGTGGCCTCCGGCCGGGTCTCGCCTGTATCCGCGGTCATCTTCTCAGGCGTGCTCGCCGTAGCGTCGTTCGCGATCATGGCGACCCTGGACAACCTCCTGGCCGCATTACTGGCGCTGGCCGGAGGGACGTTCTACGTCGTCGTCTATACGCTCGGCCTCAAGCGCCGCACATCCGAGAACATCGTCATCGGCGGCGCCGCCGGGGCGATCCCGGTGCTCTCCGGCTGGGCCGCCGCCAGCGGCCACCTCGCGGCGGGTGCCTGGTACCTATTCGTGATCGTGCTCGTCTGGACGCCGCCGCACTTTTGGTCTTTGGCCGTGCTGCTGGAGGACCACTACCGGGCGGCGAACGTGCCGATGCTTCCGGTCGTCAAGGGCCGTGAGATCACCGCCAAGCGGGTCTTGCGCTACACCGTTCTCACGGTCGCGATCACCGTGTTTCCGGGGGTGACGGGAACGTTCGGGCTCATATATCTCGTGTGTGCCGCCGGACTGGGGGGTCTCTTCATTGCCCTGGCCTGGCGGCTTCGGCGCTCGCCCACGCGTGAGCGCGCGGCCGTCGCCTTTCACTACTCGCTGTTGTACCTGGCCTTGCTGTTCGTCGCAGTGGCGGTCAGCGCTGCTCTGTAGGCCGGCGGCGGTGGGTTTGGCGCGTCAGCCACCGAGTGCGTGCGCGGTGATGTCGTTATCGAGCGTCCCCTGCGAGTCGTATTGCCCAGAGTGCACGTACACCCTCTGTCCAGCCGCGTCGTAGAACACCGTGGTTGGTGTTCCGAGCAGACCCTGCGGCAGCAGCGAGGTGATGTCGTCGATGGTGACCGGATAACTCGGATAACTCACGGGGTGCTGGGCGAGAAAGGCGCGCGCGTCGCCGCTTGAGTCGCTGACGTCTGCGCCCAGGAAGGCGACCTGACGTCCGTAACGAGCCGAGGCTGAGGCGAGCAGTCCGAACTCGGCTCGGCATGGGCCGCACCACGATGCCCAGATGTTCACGACAACCGGGTATCCGCGCAGCGCACGGATCCGTGTCTTGAGCGCTGTGAGGTTGCCGAGCACCTGGTCAGCTTGGGCGTGCAGGGAGGCCAGAGGCGCCGGCGAGCCGGCAAGCTCGTTCCTGACCCCCGCGGGGCTGGTCGACCCCGATCTCGTGTCGAGCGCGGCCCGGACCTGGGTGAGGAGGGCTGAGGTGGTCAGCCAGCCATCCGTTGAGACGTCGTGATACCAGAGCGGGGTGCCACTGCGAGATAGCAGCACCAGCCAGGGCTCGTCCTGAACCCCATATCCGTCCGCCAGGCGACCGCCCGCGTCGACCGCCACCGGGTAGGCGAGCGGCCCTCTCAGCCCAGCGAGCAGGTGGGATACCGCCGACGGGCTGGGTTCGACACTGCCCTCGTCGACGGCGGTCAAGGGCGGAAGCTTCTCATTGCCGGCTTGGTTCGCGTACCCATTCAGGGTCTGGAGGTGGGCTCTGAGGTTCGTGACCTCCTGATCCCAGCTGGCAAAGAACAGCAGCAGGCGGGGCGATCCCGGACCGAGCCTGACGCTGCCGCGACGGACCAGCGGCAGGGTGGCCCGCTGGGTCGGGGGTGATCGTCTTGACCGGCGCATAGGAGAGGTGCGAGTGCACCGCGGGATGCCCGGGCAGAAGCTTGGAGGCCTCTCCGGCGAGGATCTGCGCTTCCTGGGTGACGCTCGAATACGACATCTGGGTCAGGAACAGGCGCGCGAGCCGGCCCTGCGGGCTGATCACGAAAAGCGCCGGAGTGTGGTCGATCTGGCCCGCCTCGATCTCGACGGCGACGTGATAGGACGCCCACACCGCCTTGAGCTGAGCCAGGGGCCCGGTCACAAAATCCCACGCGCGTGTCATCCCGTGCAGCTCCGAATAGGCGCGGACATCCTTGACGGATATCGCCGTGGGATTGGCATCGATTCCGAGCAGGGCGACCTTCGAGCCGGCAGCGCCGAGCATGCGTCGCGCATCCACCATGGCCGTGGTCGTCAGCGGGCAGATCGTGGTGCACTCCGCGTCATTGAAGGCGAGCAACACCACCTTGCCGCGGAACGACCGCAGGGACACTGGCTGGTCGAACTGGTCGGTCAGGGTGAAGCCTGGCGCCACGCCGTGCATCAGCGTGCCTGGGTCGAGTGAGGGCGAGAAGGCGGCTTGCGACCCCCTCGGCTGGGACTTCGGCGCGACCAGAGCGAGCACGAGCAGCGCAGCGACGACGACCAACACGGCGATAATCGGCATCCTGCGCTGGCGGAGCAACGATCTCATGAATAACTGTGCCGGAACCCTATCTCGCACCGATTGCGCCCCCTGAGGGGGCTGGCCCTCGAGGCTCGAGCCCCGCAGGGTTCACGGGGCTCGAACTGTGAGGTGCGGCTGAAGGGACTCGAACCCCCATGCCCGTAAGAGCACAGCGACCTGAACGCTGCGTGTCTACCAATTTCACCACAGCCGCAGTGAGCGCTCAGGTTAGCAATTGCGCCGGGTTCAGGGGGATCCCGGGGCATCGGCCGGCTAGGTTTGCGGCACTTCGCCGGTCCTCCTCGAGTGGCGGTTCGCTACCCTAGGCGACGCAGTCCGCGCCGCTATCGTCTAGGGGACTAGGACGCCGCCCTCTCACGGCGGTAACCCGGGTTCGAATCCCGGTAGCGGTACTGCCAGAACCCCGGGCCTCTACCGGGGTTTTGGTGCTTAAGGGACTCGGCGAACTCCTCTTCGTTACCTAAAGAGGGCTCTTCAGCACACTCCTGGCACACACCAGCTCGACGCGGCCGCCCAGATCTCGTCCTCGGCGCCGATGCTGGTCGCGTCCTCGAACTCCTCGATCAGGTGCGCGTAATGGCGGTAGAGCACCGCGACGGAGTGGCCGAGCTGCCTTGCCACGTACTGCGGCTGGCGCCGTTCGGCGAGCAGCAGCGACGCGAAGCTGTGCCGCAGGTCGTAGGGGACGGCGTGGGGGAGGCCGACGGCTCGCAGCGCCGGCTTCCAGCGGTCCGCTGACCATTTGTTCCAGTCGCTCTTGGTCCAGCCGCGGCCGGCGTCCTGGCCCGGGAAGATCAGCTGACTCGCGGCCGGCCTGCCGGCGGCCATGCGGAACTCACGCAGATCCTGAGCCAGAGGGCTCAGACTGACGTTCGCTTCTGCTCTTGGTCGCCTTCAGCATCCCGTAGTCGTCGGTCGCGCGCTCGATCCGCAGCGTGTTGTCGCCGACGTCGCCCCAGCGCAGACCCTTGACCTCGCTCGGTCTCAGGCCGGCATAGGCCATGATCGACACGATCAGTGCGTCTCGTTGCCAGGTCTCAGGTCTGCCGGGGGCGGGCAGCGAATACTCGCGGCGGGCGCGGTGCCCTTCACCGGACGCGGAGATCACGCGCGCTGACGGGTGGCGAAGCCATTCGAGCAGCCGCTCGATCTCGGCCGGCGGCAGCGGGCGCGCCTCGTCGCGGTGGTCTCGCTTCGGCGCCCTGACGAGCAGCACCGGGTTCGCGGGGATCGCCTCGCTCTCTGCTGCATGCCGCAGAACGCTGGAGAGGAACGTCCTCGCCTTCCTGATGCTCTCCTTGCCGGCGCCCGCCTTCAGGAGCTCAGCCTGCCAGGAGCGCAGCTCGGCGACCGAGATCTCTGTCAGCGGCATGAGGCCGAGCGTTGGGGCGATATGGACCGCGTAGACGTTCGCATACCGCTCGAGCGTGGATCGCTCGAGGCTCACACCGTGCTCCGGCGTCCATTTCTCGGCGATCCACTGGTCGAGCGTGGTCGTGCCAGGACTCGTCAGCTTCTCGACGGCCAAGGGACCGAGCTGCTTGCGGCGCTTGAGCTCCAGGTCGAAGTCGTCTGCGTCGCGCTTCAGCGTGAACTTTCTCGACCTCGACCTCTCGCCCTCACGCCAACGGACAACCCAACCAGTGCCGTTCCGGCTGCGTTCGACGCTCACGTCCGTGCCTTTCGTCCGGTGCTGATGCACGCTATGCAACCACCTCGTGTGGTCTGTTCATCGAATTGCAGCTCCAGTTGGTCCGATGCGCGGGCTGCGCGCAGCAGCGCCTCGACAGCGGACGGGGCGGACGTGCCACGCCTGCTTCGCCAGCGCCGCACGGGCCTTTGTCACGGTGATCTCTCTGCCACCCGCCGGCAGGACCGTGAGGCCCTCGGCCGGGAACCTCCACTCGCGCCCCTGCTTGTGCGCTCCCGGGATGCGTCCGCCCTTCGCCATCCGGACCACCGTCTCCCGGTTGAAGCCGAGCCTCGCGGCGGCCACAGTCGAGTCGAGCTCCGCACCAGCGCTCGACTGTTCCTCGCGGAGCATCGACGCGAGCTCGTGGCGGAACTCATCGTCGACCTCCAATAGCCGAAGGACTCCCGCCCGGATCAGATGAATCGAGATCACCCATCTCATGCAGCGCGGACATCCAGGAACACGCCCATGGCGTCCATAACGAACCCCGGCCGCCGTTTGAGACATCGCGGCCGCCGACCGCGGGATGGTCGGCCGACGCCACCGGCGTGAACATCTTCCGGAACCCGCTCGTTAACCCAGTCGGTCTGGTCATGCGGCCGCGACGAAGGAGCGATCTCTCTCGACGACATGCGGTGCTGTTGGCGACTGCGCGATCGATCCGCCGTGACGCGACCGCTACGACTACGGGCCGCGCCAACCAAACACGTCGCGCCACAACGCCACCGGAGCACCACCTGGGCGCGAGACATGCCGGACAAGAACCACACCACGTGCAGCACCACCACCCGGCACATCAAAGCCCGTCACGCACCAGCCAGATCAAGGCCGCAATGTCCACGACAACGCCACGTCGGCACAGAAGCCGACAAGACAGCCAAAAACGGCCACGAAGGCGACAGACACTATCATCACGGATGTGTTAGTGGTGTGTCTAGAGCTTGTGGTGCGTCTAAACCTCAGGCCGAATCCGGCCGATAGACGCCTTTGAAATGGGTTACGCAGAGCGACAAAACGCGGCGGCACAGGCAGCGAAGAAACGACACACCACCGCGTTCAAGGGAGTCGGGCCCGACGGCCGCAAAGCGTCCCGAAGGCCGCGTGGAAAGGGCAGCCGTCCAGTCAGGTTGAATCTCGCTCTGTCCAAGCAGGAGGTCGCGCTGTATCGGAAGCATGCGAAAGCTGCGGGGATGTCGCTCTCGTACTGGATCGTGTCCGCCGCCAACGCCTACGCCGGCATCCACGAGGGCGCGGCGAGAGTCCCAGCTGGCGTATCTCATCCCGTCGCCGAGGACCGCACCGGGCAGATGTATCTCGCGGAGCAGACAGAGGAGTCTCCGACCGAACTGGCGTGACGTGCGCGGCGCATAGAGGCGCCCGAGGTCGCGGGCGCCGGTCTACCGAGAATGCGGCTTTCGACATGCCCGAGATTGGCGAACAGGAGGTTCGTGACCTCTGGGCGGGACGAGGCCCGCATTCATGCCCGCACAGTATCCCGGGCGACGCGCATCCGTGACTGCCTGTGTCCGCAACCGGTCGTTTCTGGCCCGGCCAGTGCCTCGGGCCTGACGGGTCCTTGCTCAGGGATGAGCAATGCGACTGGTGGTAGGCGGGCGCGAACTTTCACCTCCTAACGGCTCGAAAGGGCGGAAGCGCAAGCCGGCGGCGCGAGAGGATGCGCGCGCCGCCGGCTGCCGATGATCCTTAGCTGAACGCGTCGCTAGGTCAGGTACACGGGTCCGCTCAGGGTGATGATGTTCTGGTCGGCGACGGTGGTCGGGATCGAGCACCGGGCGTTTACGATCGGGCCGACGGCGCGGAAGTCGAGGGTGAACGTGCCGGTGCCGCTGATCCGGTTGTAGGCGCCTGTTCCGCTGAGGAGCGTGTAGGTCCCGGTATCGGTCGTCGTCTCGAGGCAGAGCTTGCTGTTGGCGTTGGTCGTGAGGCGGCCTGCCTTGATGTCGAGTTTGATCGTTCCGTTTGGGAACCGGAGTGTGCTCGGACTTCCGTGTGTCCCCAAGGCGGCTGTTCCGCCAGCTGTGAAGCCCCCGGTGGCGATCGCGCTGTACAGGTGCGACTTCGGGTTGTTCGAGGTGTCGATGAACGAGAAATGCTCGGTTTGCGTACTCGTCGACGCGGTCGCGGAAACGGTGAGGGCGAGTGCTGCGACGGCGGCCGCGGCTGCGGCGGTCAGGATCGTCTTGCGCATATCTGCTCCCTGTGGTGTGGCCTGTGTGCCGGTTGGCGTGGTCGCAGAAGGGTCGCTGGGTGGGGGTCGGCTGTCGTCGGCCAGGCGAGTGATCGTTCGTGAGTGGGCGGATGATCTGTGGTGGCCGTTTGGTCCAGGCCGCGTCGCTCTGGCGGTGGAGACCAGATCGTCCTTGCGAATGACGCCGCAGCTCCTCGCCGGCGGTAGCGTGCAGCCGTATGCTTTGGGCGCGCAGGCTGCTCGCGGAAGTACGGGGTGTTGACCGGGTGCGCGTCGATGGGTTCGTCGGCTCGGCATTGCTGGTAGCGATTGAGCTGCAGGTGTGGCTCGCTGCGGCAGTCCCGGATCGGCTGGCGGTGGCGCTCGTCGGTGTGGTGGTTTCGGTCGGCGTGGCGGTTCGCCGCCGTTGGCCGCTCGCCGCGACGCTCGCCGCGCTCGTCGCTCTGGTTGCGCTGACGGCGCTGGGGGGTCAGCTGCAGCATGTGCCGGCCGGGGCCGTGGCGGTGATCCTGATCTTCTACGGTGCGGGCGCCTTTCTGCCCGAGCGGCGCTCCCGGCTGGCGCTCGGGCTCGCGGTTCTCGGTAGCGGTATTGACAGGCTGGCTACGAGCTGGCTGGACGGTCCCCGATCTGCTCTTCATGGAGATCTTTGTAGTGCTGCTGCCGTGGGCGCTTGGCCGGATGTTGCGCGAGCGGGCTGCGCGCGAGCGCGCGTATCGCGAGACGGCGGAGCGGCTTGATGCTGGCCGCGAGGAGCGTGCCCGCAGCGCCGGTTTCGGGGAGCGGGCACGGATCGCGAGGGAGTTGCACGACGTGATCGCGCACAGTGTGTCGCTGATGGTCGTTCACGCCGGTGGCGCGCGGCTGATGATGGCCTCTGACCCAGGGCGCGCGGCGGCGTCGCTGCGGCGCGTCGAGCGCGCCGGCGGCGATGCTCAGGCAGAGATGCGGAGGCTGGTCGGGGTCCTCGACGGCGAGGTGGACCGTTGGGCGGCCGCGTCGCCGCCAGGGCTGGCGGACATCGACGAACTGCTCGCCCGCACGCGCGCGTCAGGCCTCGCCGCCGATCTTCGCGTCGAGGGTGAGCCGACGGCGCTGTCAGAAGCACTCGACTTGTGTGCGTACAGAATCATCCAGGAGGCGCTTACGAATTCGATCAAGCATGCCGATGCCGCAACCGTAGATGTCCGCATAGGTTGGGGAGAGGACGTCCTCGTCCTCGAGATCTCAGACGACGGTCGAGGCCCTGGCACTGTGAGTGGCGGCTCGGGCGGGCACGGCATCGCCGGCATGCGCGAGCGAGCGGCGCTTCACGGCGGCAGTATCCACGCCGCCGCTGCCACCGGCGGCGGGTTCATCATCCGAGCGTGTCTCCCGCTCGCCCGAACACGCCGTTCGAAGCGAGGATTCCGGGAGCGTGCTCGCGGTTTGGACCGCGAACGGATCGACGTGGTCGTTGCCGTGGCGGTGATCATCGCGATCGAGCTCGAGGGGTGGCTGAGCGGCGCGATCTCCGACCCGCACGGGGTGGTCACCGCTGTCGCCGCCGTGTTCTTCACGGCACCGATCGCATTCCGCCGCCGATCACCAAGCGTCGCGTTACTGCTCTGTGTGTCGGTCGCCTCGATCCAGATCCTCCTCGGTGGTCAGCTCATTTCGAACGTGAGCGTTGCGTACCTTGTGCCGCTGCTGTTGCTCGGCTACTCGGCGGGCGCCTGGCTCGATTCGCGTAGCAGCGTCGTCACGCTGATGCTCGCAGTCGGCATCTTTGTGTCCGGCGTGTTCCTGCCCGGCGGCGACAGCGCACCGACCGGGATCGGCGAGGCGGTGTCTGGTGTGTTCTACCTGAGCATGATGATCGTCCCGACGTGGTTCGTCGGGCGCCTCGTGCGGGAACGCCACCGCCGCGCGACCGCCTTCAGCGCGCTCGCCGAGCACGCCACCGCCGAGCAAGCGCAACGCGAGTCAGCCGTGATCGCCAAGGAGCAAGCCCGGATCGGTGGGGAGCTGCAGGAGATCATCGCCCGCAGCGTCGGCGCGATGGTCAACCAAGCGGGCAGCGCGACGCGACTGTTGCGCAGCAACCCCGACGACACGCGCGAATTGATTCTCAACATCGAGCACACCGGCCGCGAGGCGCTCAGCGATCTGCGCCGGCTGCTCGGCATGCTGCGCAAGGACGACGACGCAACCGCGCTCACCCCACAACCCGGACTGGAACAGCTCCCGGCGCTCGCCCGGTCGATCCGCGAGGTTGGCGTCGAATGCGAGCTGCGGACAATCGGGGAGCCGGTCGAACTGATGGCCGGCGTGAACCTGCTCGGCTACCGAGTGATCGAGGCGGCGCTGCAGACCGCTGCCCAGCATCACGCCAGCCACGCCGTCGCGACCGTCCGCTACCACACACACGAACTGGAACTCGAAATCCGCGGCGACAGAGCGATCCAAGACCTCGACGAGCTTCTACGGGGCGTGTCGCACCGCGTAGCGCTCTACGAAGGCACCCTACGAACGCTGCCCGCGGGCAGCGGCGGGTTCGCGTTGCAGGCCCGGTTGCCGCTTGAAGCGGCGGTACTGGCATGAGCATCGACGTCGTGATCGCCGACGATCAAGCACTGATGCGCGCCGGCTTCCGAACGATTCTCGAAGCCGACCCCGACCTGCATATCGTCGCCGAAGCCAACGACGGAGCCCAGGCCGTCGAAGCGACCCGCCGGACCAAACCCGACGTCGTGCTGATGGACGTCCGAATGCCCGTCATGGACGGTCTTGAGGCGACCCGCCGAATCGTCGCCACCGACGACCCACCCCGCATCCTGATCCTCACCACCTACGACCTCGACGAATACGTCTACGACGCGCTCGCGGCCGGCGCGAGCGGTTTCCTACTAAAGGACGTCGCCGCCGAAGAGCTACTCGCGGGGATCCACACGATCGCCCAAGGCGACTCGCTGCTCTCCCCAGTGGTCACCCGCCGGCTGATCGAGTCGTTCGTCCGCCACCACCCCCGCACACAGCCACCACCGCCTGCACTCGACGAACTCACCGCACGCGAGCTGCAGATCCTCGAACTCGTCGCTCGGGGCCTGTCCAACAACGAGATCGCCCAGCAGCTGATCGTCTCGACCGCCACAGTCAAGACGCACGTAGCGCGAGTGCTCGTCAAGCTCGGCCTCCGCGATCGTGTACAGGCGACCGTCTTCGCGTACGAGACCGGCGTCATCCGACCCGGAGCCGCTCATCCATAAGCCTGCTGAGGCCCGTCGAAGCCCAATGGCCCGCCGCAGCTCGTCGCGCAACTGGCTTGAGCTTTCATCCCCACTCGGTTCGTGCCGATCACGTGAGTTCGCTCGTGAATGCACTCGCTGGCGTCTGGCTCCCGTCCGCAAAGTCAAGCTGTCACCGCACCGCCGTGACGGCGATAGGCGTGGAGCACTAGCAGGTGCCGGCGGGCTCGGCAGCCTGGCCGTGCCCTGCTTCTGGTATTCGACAGGCATCTTGTCGCCGGCTGCGAGAGACGCCCATCGCGCGGCAGGCAAGAGAGCGCCTCGTCGGCGCGACCGGACGATGCGTTGGTGACAGCCCGCGGTGGTGCCACAATGAGGACGGTATGGCGACCGTTCTTTCCCCGATGATCGTGCACTCGTCTCGGCTCCCCGAGGAGCTGCTTGTACGTGCCGACCTCGAGCACGAGCCCTTGGTGATGCTCGAGAGCACGCCGGACGGTGCACTGGTCCGCAAGCTCACGCCGGCCGAGAAAGTCCAATATGCCGAGCGCACTGGTGAGAGCGTGTTCTTCGGATCGGCCGCCGAGATGGACGAGGCGGTCCTGCGCGTCCCGGTCGACGAGTAGCCCAGCGGGTGTCGCCGACCTACGAAGTGTCGGCGCGCGTGCTTCGCGAACTTCGCAAGCTGCCGCTTGAGCAACGCCGGGCGTTTCTTGCTGCACGCGACGAGTTCGTCTCGGCGCTGCAGCATTCACCGCCTGAATTTCCACCGCGACTGCGGATCAAACGAGTGCAAGGCACCGACGACGTTTGGGAGCTCACCTTCGCACCAGACGGCCGGGCGACGTTCCGTTACGGTCCGCAGGTGCGGCCCGGCGAGTCGCACATCGTTTGGCTGCGCGTCGGCACCCACGCTGTTCTCGACCAGCCTGCCGGATAGCCGCGATGACGCACGCTCAGCACACACCTGACACACATGCAACGTCGTTTTGCATCCATCAGGAATTTGGAAAATCCCGTATCCACCGGACTTTGACAGATGGTGACCGACCCTCAGTCCCACTCTCACGGCGGTAACCCGGGTTCGAATCCCGGTAGCGGTACTGCCAGAACCCCGGGCCTCTACCGGGGTTTTGGTGTTTAACGGCCTCGGGTCAAGCTCTGGGTCAAGGTCTTGCTGTGGGACTGCTCTCGGCAGGAGGCGAGCCGGCGGCCGGCGAATGCCTTTGGACGCGCCCGATGCCGACTCCCCCTGCATCTAGGATGGTTTTGTGAACACGATCGCGACACCCGTGGCTCTTCCGGACGGCGACCGGCGCACGACGGTCCCGCTCTTCACGCTGCACGAGTGCGCGAGATATCTCCACACGCCGCTGTCGACGCTTCATAGCTGGGCGAAGCCGACCAGCGAGGTGCCGTTGATCACCACCCTTCCGAGCGCGGGACGGCAGGCGACGATCCCGTTCGTCGGGTTCGCGGAGGCGTTCGTGCTGGGAGCCCTGCGCAGGGCGGGTGTGCCGATGCAGCGAATTCGGCCGGCGGCCAAGCAGCTCAACACCGAGGAAGACACGTCCTCACCGGCGCGCTTCGCGAAGCCGGGGCGATCGTCCACCCGATGGCCGAGGTCTATGGCGAGCGTGTCGGCCAGGGCCTAGCCGACACAGAGTGGCTCAACGATGCGGGCCGCAACGGATGGGTCGTACTGATGAAGGACGACAAGATCCGCTACCGACCGGCCGAGCCAGAAGCACTAATGGCCGCCGGCGTGCGCGCGTTCTGCTTTGACCAATGCGAATCTCGGCGGCCAAGCGATGGCGGAGCGATTCGTCGCGCAGCTATCGCGGATCAGCGAGATAGCGGAAACGCATGCGGGGCCTTACATCTATGGGTGTACGCGGACGGAGTACGTCCGCTGTGGCCGAAGTAACGAAGCCTCACGGCCGGGTGCCGTAGGTGGTCTGGGTGCGACTCACAAGTACTTACAACCCCGATCAGGACGTCCGCGACTACTTGGGCGCAAACGAGGTCTGGAAGCGCTCGGTCTTTCTCAGTTTGAAGACACCAGTGCTATTGCGGAAGCCTGACAATCGCAAGCAGAAACTGCGTCAGCGAAAGGCCGCAGCGCCGGCGAAGAGGAAAGCTCTCGAACAGATGCAACGGGCAAGCCGACGTCCGTTCCGAGGAGAGGTGAGCGTCCGCTCACGATCTTCGCGCCGGAGTACCGCGGCCCTGTTCCGCATCACGTCGCTCTCGGTATCTCAGAAGCTTCTGCGCCGAAGTGGGCCTTCCATACATGAACCCTCCGCCCAGGCTCGACGGGCCTGGCGTCTTTCGCGTGCAGCTGCCACCAGAGAGTCGCGCACTGGCACGAAGTGTCGCGGTCTCCGCGGCCGTGGCCGGCCGCGCTCTATGTCGCCAACGCAGAGCTGCGCCGTCAGCACGCGGTCCTAAGGAAGTAGGCTGGGACGATGGGACGAACACCGGGCGTCCTGCTCTACGGGCTTGCCCAGTGATGGCCGCGAGTTCAAGCCTTCGCGCCTGTCTTGCTCTGTTGGAAGGACCTGGCGCGTGATCGACTTCATGGAGCTCGTCGTCGCTGTGCCCGACCGACGGATCCGCGAGCGGCTCAGGCCATCGCGAGTCGCGATCCTCACGGGGCTCGTTTTCTTCTTCGCGGGTGTGGTGAAGTTCGCGTTCCATCACTGGGAACTGCACGCGTTTCGCAGCTTTGGGCTGCCGTGGCCCTCAGCCATGGAGATCGCCGCCGGTGTCTTTGAAACCGTCGGCGGTGTGTTGCTCGTCGCGCGCCGCGGCGTGGTGCCGGTCGCCGTCGTGCTGGCCGTCACGATGCTAATCGCGATCATCGCGTCGGGTATCGGCCACGGGGATGTCATTCCGAGCCTCACGCTAGCTCCGATATTGCTGCTGGCCGTCCTGTACCTGTTGGCCGTGGCGATGCCACCAAGTCGCATCGGAGAAACGTTCCGTTCGGGGCGCTCCCGCCCAAGCGCCAGACGCGAACCCGGGACTCGATAGCTCGGTCCCTCCGCCGTCCCAGCCAGCGCTTGCCCGCACGGATCATCGCCGGTGCCATCCGCATCATTCCGTCCAGGCAACGGCGGAGGCGATCGTCGGCGAGGGACGTCAAAGTCGCGATCACTGACACGGCGGCTGGTTCAGACGTAGGACCCGTTGGGGTAGCGTCCCGACAGCGCGCCCTAGCCGTCCGGGTATGCTCGGCGCTGTACGGACGGTGGGGCCTCGGCGACGTGTGCCCGCTCGTCGCCGCCGGCGCTCAGACGCGGCGGTAGCGCGAATCGATGATCGAGTACAGCGCGAAGGCGATGAACCCGATCGCGACGATCCCCAGCAGGAGCGGGCCGTTCGAGCTGTGGGCCAGCTTCTGGAGAGCTCCGTCCAGACCGACGGCTGCCCGAGCAGAGTAATCGAGGGCGGCCTTGATGAGCCCATAGCCGATGAGGGCGAAGGTTATGGCGCGGGCGAGGTGACCGGTCACACCGAGCACGGTGAACGCTTTGCGTGCTCGGGTGTTCAGCCGCGACGTATCAGAGTCCTCCAGGAATTTTCTGGCCAGGCCCTTGTACGCCTGGTAGAGGCCGACCCCGATCACCGCACACCCGGCGGCGGCGATGATCGCTGGCCCTCCAGGCCATCCGAGGATGCCCGCTGCAGCATGACGAGGACTGCCGCCGTTGGTGTGCCGACCCTCGAGGACCTTGATTGCCGTGTAGCACAGCGCGGTGTAGGCGATCGCACTGCCGAACGCTGCCACCCGATGCTGCGTCCGGTCTTTGCCCTGGTGGCTACCGCCGCTTACGGCCTCGAGCAGACGGAAGATCGCGTACGCACCGAGGCCGACGGTCAGACCGATCAGGAGTATTTCGCCGAGTGGCTGCCGGGCGATCGTCTGCATCGCGCCGCTCTGGCTGGTCGTCTTGCCGCCCAACCCGAGCGCGAGCTCGAGGGAGAGAACCCCGATGACCCCGTACACAAGCCCGCGGGCGATGAGTCCGACGAAGGCCAGCATCCCAAGCGCGCCGCGCCGCGACGGTCCGTCGATTGTGCGGTGCTCGGTCCGACGTTGGTGAAGTTCCGTTGCGATTCCGGTCATGGCGCCTATATACGTCAAACCGAGCCAGCGTAAACACACGATCAGCGTTTACAGCCGCGCCGGTTGGTCCGCACGCGCTGTCAGTTGGACGGTCGCTTCACTCGCTGCAGTCGGCGACGGCGCAAGGGGATGAGCGCGGATCGCGCGTTGCGTCCGATGATGGACCGGCGGGTGACGCGGCGGGAGGCGACGGTCGGAAAGTCGCCCTCGGCGGCGACGTTGTCCGGCTCGGTGAGCCAGCGGGCGAACGCGAGTTCAAGCCGCCGATCGCGCCATTCACCGTCTACGACAGCGTCGACCCGCACGTGCGCATGTGAGCCGCGGTGCGTGAGCGTGGCGATCTGATTCGCGTAGGCAGGACGCTCGGTGACCCGCCAGTCGATTCCGGCGGGAGGCACCCCGGCTCGGTGACTAAGGCGTTGCATCCAACGCCCGGCCCATGATCTGTGGCCAAGAGCGATCACGAGTCGCTCCTGCGGGGCGAGCTCCTTGCGAAATCCGGAGCACACGGCCTGCCATACCGGCACGTGAGCTCCGCCGGCGAACGTGGCCTCCGCGAGGTAGCAGTGATGAACGTCACCCGAGAGGACCACCACCGAAGCCAGCCCCGCCTCAGCCGCGTCGCCGCTGGCGAGGTCGGCCAACAGCGCGGCGAACCCTCGAAAGCTGCGCTGAAACGATGCCCAATGATCCATCACCGTGAGTCGGCGAAGCCATTCTCCGAACGCCGCCCCCGACCGACCCCACGCACCCTCTGTGAGGGCCTCGTCCCAGGCTTGGACGTGGTGCAGGCCTGGGGCCAGCAGCAACGGAACCGACGTGGCCAGGAACACATGGCGCGCCGGCGCCGACGCCTGCTCGCGGACCCATTCCCATTCGCTCGCCGAGATCAGTTCACGCTGCCCCTGGGCGACTTCGCGGCCGGCGCGCGAGTCGATCACGACCAGCTGCGCCTCACCGAAACGACGAGCGAAGCTCCATCGGCTGTGGCCGCGCTGGCGCCCCGCACCACTCAGGCGTGAGGCGAGCACCTTCCCACCGTCCTCGCAATCCATCAGCGCCCGGAACAAGCTGTCACGCTCGAGGTCGCCGGGGGCGAGGTTGCCGATGTGTTGAAACACCCAGTACGCCATCAGACCGCATTGGATGTGCCGCTCGAACCAAGGCTCGCGGTACATCTCCTCGATCCAACCCTCGCTGATGCGCCACTCTGCGTGGATCTCGTGATCGTCAAAGATCATCGCGGTCGGGACCGTCGAGAGCAGCCACCTCACCGGCGGATCGCTCCACGCCTCCCCGTAGGACATCACGTACTCCTCAAAATCGGCGAGCTCATCGTCCGGCGCGTCAGGCCGATCGCGGCGCGCCGTGATCCGCTCCTGAAGCGACGGGGAGGGCTGATCCGCGTAGATCTGATCTCCGAGCATCAAAAGCAAATCAGGCGGCTCGGTGTCTTCCGAACCAGCAAGGTCAAGCGCGTACGCCCGCAGCGCATCGAGACCCTGTCCCTCCGGATGCTGGTGGCCGCGCAGCGTGAACGGAGGCTCATGGGGACGCGTGATGCGACACGATCCGAACACCAACCGTTTCTGGCCCTCCATGGCCACGAGCCGTATACGGCTCGGCGGAAACGGCCCGCCAGCGACAGGCCAAACACGCACGCCGTCAAGATGGACCTCGTACTCATACGAGCGATCAGGCTCGAGACTGTCGAGAATCACCAACGCGAAATGCCGACCGCAGACCGCAAACGTCTTCGTCCGGGTTCCCAGAATCTCGACCGTGCACTCCGCGTCGCTTTGCAGCCACACCGTCGCCGACTTCGCATCAACATAACGCAGCATTGGGCCGAGAATCAACCGGGCGATCGCGCAACCCTACCGGGTCGCCAGGAGAGAGGCCTGCTTCGCACGGCCTCCTGCTCTAGCGACGAAACCGCTCCGGGCGCGACGGGCCCCAGCCCACGAGAGGGGCTTTCGGGACACGTCGACTGGGCGGCGACGGTCACGCTCGGGGCCTAGGTCGGTTTGCGGGTTTGTACGGACCGGCGCGGGGCGGTTACTGCCGATGTGGTGAGCATGAGGGATGTCGGACTGATCATGTTCAGGTCTTTGGCGATTCGAGGGCGCGGGACGCGACCGGCGGCCCGGAGCTGATGTCGTTCGCTCCGTCCGTCGCTGATCGGCCGCGAGGTCTGCGCCGGCAATGGCATCGGGCGTTTGTGGTCATGGGCGCGGCGCTGCTCCTGGCGCTTGGCGGGGTGACGGTCACATACCTGGAGGCGGCAGGCCGCTACCGCACGGCGGCGCACCATCTCGACCAAGCGATCTCCGAGACCGCGCAGCTTGATGCGGCGGTAAACAATCATGAGATTCAGTCGCACAAGCTCTGGCAAGGCACGCCGGTCGATCACGTGGCCTATGTGAGCGCGCAGCACCAAATCAGCGTGCTGTTTCAGCGCGCCCTGCGTGATCTGCAGGACACCGATGAACATCGGCTTGTTGCGCAGGGGTTCCAGGTGTGGCGCTATCAGCTCAGCAGTCGCGGCCTTTGGGGGCCCGCCGCCCATGCCCGTCCGGGCGGGGTGACCGGAGCTATGCAGGCCGCTTACGGCAGCGCGCAGGATCGGGTGTATTTCATCTTCGGTCAGTTGAGTGATGCCGCGATCAGGGACGGTGCGCAGGACCTCTCGGTAGCTGACCGGTTTCAGATGATCGGGATCGGACTGCTCGTCTTAGTGTTTGCCATGGTCCTGGCGGTGATGCTGTATTTCGCGCGCCGTCTGACGACCGACATCGTCGAGCCCGTGGAGCTCCTCCGGGTCGCTACCCAGCAGCTCAAGGGCGGATCGCTTGACCATCGGATCGATGTGAAGACCTCGCCGCGCTCCAACGAGATCCGCGAATTGGCCGACGCGTTCAATGAAATGGCCAGCGCGCTGCATGCCAGCTACGGCGAACTGACCCGGCGGGCCGCGGTCGACGGTCTGACCGAGCTCCCAAACCGAGTCTCATTCAATGAGCGACTGCATGGACATTTCGGCGGCCCCCAGCGGCGCTCCGAAACGGTCAGCGTGTTGTTCATCGACGTTGATGACTTCAAGCACGTCAATGACTCGATAGGCCATGCGGCGGGAGACGCGCTTCTTATCAAGGTCGCTGATCTGCTGACGGACTGCGTCCGTCCCGGTGACTTTCTGGCCCGCCTCGGAGGCGACGAGTTCGCGATCATCATCGGCGACTCCACTGGTGACGCGCACGCCGCTGAGACGGTCGCTCAACGCGTACTGTCTGCCTTCACCGAGCCGCTATCGCTCGAAGGGCGAGTCGTCTCCGTGGCGGTCAGCATCGGAGTCAGCGTCATGCGTGAGGACACGCCTGACGCCGCGAGCCTGGTCGCGGAGGCGGACTTCGCCATGTACACCGCCAAACGCGAGGGCAAAGGACGACGCGCAATCTTTGACGCCACTGAGGCGGTCCCGACTCCCGTGACCAGATACGTCGCCGCGGCGGATCACTAACCAACTGGCTCGAAATGCCGCGTCCGAGCACCGTGGGGACAACGGTCCGCAACGGGAAGGCGACAGCTCATAGTCCTCCGCAACCCACTTCAACCGCAACGCAGCGCCGCAGGGCGCGGTCAGGACGGGCCGATGTTGTCTCGGCGCTGACGAACTCGCGGTAGATTCGCTTGCGTGAGGGATTGGTTCGTAGCGAACGTCCGGGAATTGCGCTGGCAAGAGAACGAGCTTGGTGTGAGTTGCGAGTTCGATAAGCACCGCGAGCCGTTCCCCGAGTTCGGAATCAACTTGACGGCGTTGCAGCCGGGCCAGCCGATGACGATGTATCACCAAGAGGGCTACCAAGAAGGCTTTCTTGTGCTCGCCGGCGAGTGCCTCCTGATCGTGGAGGGCCAGGAACTGCCGCTGCATCGGTGGGATTACTTTCACTGCCCCGCGGGCGTGTCGCACGCGATCGTCGGCGCTGGCGAGCAGACATCACTTGTTCTCGCGGTCGGCAACCGCGTTGGCCCGGACACGATCCTGTATCCACGTGAACAGGCGGCGCTCCGACACGGCGCAGGCGTTGAGCTGGAGACGCCGGATCCGACGGACGCCTACGCCCATTTCACACGGCCGGCACCTGACGTCCCCTTTCGTGATGGATTTCTTCCGTCCTGACGCGCCAAACGGTGAGACAGCCGTGACGGGCGGAAGTAATATTTCGTTCGTAGGCGGCGGCTATTACTACGTTGTCGGCCGCGAAGGCGCCACCAGCCACGACGTGTCCGGCTCAGCGTTCGGCATCTGCGAGCTTACGTCGGACGGCCATCATTCATGTGTCGATCACGACGAGATGGTCGCGCTAGTCCGTCGCTCGGCTGTCCGTTGCGATTCGCGCGTGCAGATGCATGTCGTGTAAGCCATCCGCATGGAGGCCCGCCAAACGCTTGGTCCCCTCAAGGATGTACCCAGACACTTCAGCGACCCGGCACGACGGCACGTTCTGGGTTGAGTGGGTCAGCTCGATACGGCGCAGCCCGAGGCCGTTGAACGCCCAGCCGGTGACAGCCTCCACCGCGCGTCTCGCGTACCCGTGGCGTCTGTGTTCGGCGAGTATCCAATAGGAGATCTCGGCGGCCCCCTGCTCTAAGTCGATCGATTTCAGCCCAACGCGACCCACCACGATCGAGTCGACGGCAACCGCCCAGTCGACCATTTTCGCGTCCCGCCACAGCCGAGGTCGCGAAGCGATCCATTCCTCGGCTTCGGCCTCCGTCAACGAAGTCACATGCCACCGCTGGATAATCGCTTCGGCGTAGGCAGCTACCAACGTGGGTAGCGGCCCCGCCAACACCCCAGCACTCTAAAAGGGTTTTGGCCCTTGGGTCCGCGTCCCCGATTCACCGCTAGCCGCCCAGCCGGATGCCGAGCGCGGCGTACATCGCGTGGAACGCGGAAACGCCGACGGCGAACGATGCGACTACAACGGTTGAAGTCACCGCGGCCCGCCAGGCTCGGCTCGGGATTCTCGTAGCCAGCCAGGCTGCGAGCAACGAGACCGCGCCGATGGCTGGGATGTACAACCGTCCGTTCTGGACGGCGACGTTGCCGCCCTCGGTTGTTCCCGTGTATGTGAGGTAGAGGGCCCAGATGGCGAACCAGGAGCCACCCAGCGAGGCCGCGACCCACAGATCGCGCCTCGCGACTGCCCCTGCGTCACCGTCGGTCTGATGCAGCATCATCCACCGGGCGACTATCCACACCAGCGCCGTCAGTCCAAGCACCAGCATCGGCATGGCCTGCATCAGATCGCCAGGCATGAGCCCCAGGTTCGCCCCGATGGCGCCCAGATCGAAGGTGACCGCGCCGGGCGGGTAGCCGCTCTTGAGCGGCCCGCCGTAGACCAGGTCGTCGAAGGCGGCGAGGCCGATACCGAAGGCTGCCACGGATGCCAGCCAGGTACACAGGGTCCGAAACGGCAGCTTCGCGGCTCGCATCCGCGACGCCGGGATTACCGCAATCGTGGCGCAGGCCAGGATCACGATGTCGGTGTAGCGCACGAAGGTCGCGAGCTCCAGCGCGAGGAAGGCAGCCAGGCCGACACAGCTACGTAGTCGGGAACTTGCCTCGGCCGCCAGCAGCGCCCACAAAAGGGCACCAGAGCCGGCAGCAACCAACGAAGCGTCGGTGAACGTCGGCATGAAATCGCGCCACGCGAATGCCAGTGCGGCACCGGATGAGCAATAAAGGCCGACGGCGGCGAGGCCGCCGAAGCTGCCGAGCCAGCGCCGGGCGCCCATGAAGAGCCCGAGGCAGCCGAGCGCGCCGTAGAACAGGGGGGCCCAGCGGATGATGCCGAGTCCGTAGAAGGGCGTTGCGAGGAACGGATAGCCAGGATCCTTCTCGCTCATGTATCGCCCCCGGGTCAGCTCCCATTGGGTCGATAGCAATGGCGGAAAGTTGTCCAGCTGCCGCGCGAGGGCTTCGGCCTGAGGGACGGAAAGCGTCAGATAGTGCCCCTGGGTCATCGCCACGATGGACGCCCGATAGGCGCCATCATCGGGCTCGGCCATCTGAGGCGCGATCGACAACACCACAAAACACATCGTCGCGAAGACAGCGACCGCTAGCGCCACTTCCATCCATGCGACCCCGAGACCGGGGCTGGGCGGCACAGATCTGGCGGGGTGGACCGCGCGCATTCCGGAGTCGCTGCCTGCGCTGAGCGACATGAGCTAACGCTACAACCAGAGGAGGGATATATTGCGCGCTTCACCGGGTGCGTTCGAGGAGGCGTGGCTCATGGCGATCACTGGCGCTGGTGCCAACGAGGCGGTAGGGCCCCGAGCGCCCGACGACGGGCGGCTGGCGCGTGGAGTCCTTACCGACGTGGACATCGCAGCCCTCACGCTGGCTGACATGGCCCCGGCCATGAGCTTCTTCTTCTCGTTCGCGACGATCGTGGCCACGGCCGGGATCGCCGCGCCACTGACGGTGATCGCTGCGATGATCGCCATCGCGTTGCTGGGCAACACGATCAGCCAGTTCTCGCGCTCACGACCATCGACCGGCTCGTTCGTGACGTTCATCGGCAGGGCGTTTGGCGGCTACAGCGCCGTCGTGACCGCCGTGGTGCTGTGCGTCGGCTACGTCATTGCGGTGGCTGCGGTGGTGGTCATCTCCGGCGGCCTGCTCGAGACGATCCTCAAGCACTACCTGAGCGTCTCGATCCCGTGGCAAGCCAGCAGCGCTGCGCTGTCAATCGGCGCCTTTGGCCTGATTGTCAGCGGAGCCAAGCCGTCGACCAGAGTTGCCGCCGGGCTGTTTGTCTTCCAGGTTGCGTTGCTCATGGCGGTCTCGATCGCGCTGCTCATTCAGCACTCCGGCCATATCAACTGGTCGCCGTTTGACCCGTCTCACCTGCATCGCGGTTTCTCAGGCCTGTCGCTGGGTTTCCCGCTCGCTATCTATCTGTTCGTGGGCTGGGAGAACTCTGCTGCGCTGGCTGAGGAGCACCGTGACCCTCGGAGGGGCGTCACCCGGGCTGTGTTCTCGAGCATCGTCCTGGTCGGCGTGCTCTACGTCTTTCTGTCCTATGCGACAGTGGTCGGTTTCAACGACAACGCCGCCGCGTTGAGTGCCGCTTCGGTGCCCTTCATATCGGCGGCCGGTGGGGTCGCCAGCGGCCTGATGTTCATCGCGTACGTGGCCGGCTTCACCTCTATTTGCTCCTGCCTGATCGCGGCGACCAACTCGCAGGCCAGAATCATCTTCAACTCCGGCCGAGAGGGACTGCTGCCGTCGGTCGTGGCACGGCTGACACCCACCCGCCGGACCCCGTGGGTGGCCTTCCTCGTGTACATGGTCCTGGCCTTGGGGTTGTGCTACGTGTTCGGCTGGAACACGACGCCGGTGGTCTTCTTTGGCGAGATCGCGACGCTGGGCACCATTCTGATTGCGCTCACCTACCTGGTCGCCAACCTGGCGCTGCCGGTGTACTACCACCGCTTCGAGCGCCCCAGCTTCTCCCTGATCGAGCACCTGGTGCTGCCGCTGCTGGGGGCGGGGGCGATCGGCTATCCGCTTTATGAGCTGATCAAGCCGGGACAACCCGCGCCGTATGACACGTATCCCGCGATCGCGGCCGGCGTCGTGGTGGCGGCGTTGATCTGGGGAGCGATCGTCTACGCGCGGGACCGAACGATCGGAGAACGAGTTGGCTCTGTCGTCGCAGATGCCGACTGATGGCTTCGGATCCGCCTCCTTGGATCACGACCAATAGTCGTGGCGCTCAGTCGCAATGCACAAAGCCCCTCCGACCGGCCTTTTCCGGTCGAGCGCCGGCGACGCGAGTGCCGCGAGGTGCTCGGGTGGTAGGCCGGCGAGGGGTGGCGACCTGGGCGTTCTGAAAGACCTCCACCGACGCGATGAGACCCTCGCGGATGCGCCAGATCCAGAGCACATCGAGCATCCTGGTTTCCGCTGCTGAGCTCGATTCGGCACGTCCAAAGACGATGATTGACTCGTTGGCGAGCCGGAACGCGGTGGGTGTGAGCTTCAGGCTCTTCCAGACCTCGGCGACGTCGCCAAAATAGGTGCGAATGCCCTGGTGTCCGGTGTAGGGCGCCTTGCGCCCGGTAAGCGCGGATGTGTCCCGGAAGGGGCGCAGGACGATATCTGGGTGGGAGACGCTGAGCAACGCGTCGAGATCGCGTCGGGTGAACGCGGCAAACGCGGCTCGGACGATACTGACCGGATCTGGGTCCGGGGCGGCACGGGCCGGGGGCGCGGGGACGGCCGACGCGCGCGTGGGAGAAGCTTGGGCCAGCGGTCCGGGACGTCCGAATAGATAACCCTGGCCGAGATGAACACCGAGTTCGCGCAGGCGCACGAGGGTAGCCTCGTCCTCGATCCCCTCGGCGATTGTTGTCTGGTCGAACTCCCGGGCCATGCCGATGATCCCGCGCACGAGTCGCTCGTCGGTCTCGCTGCGGGTCAGGTCACGCACGAACTCGATGTCGATCTTCAGATGCTGGGCCGGAATCTCCTTGAGGTAACTGAGGCTGGCGAATCCGGTCCCGAAGTCATCGAGGGCCAGCTGGCAGCCGATGGCGGCCGCCTGCTCGGCGAAGCGGCGCCCAGCATCGAGCTGATTCATCATCGCCGTTTCGGTCACCTCCACGACCAGCAGACCCGGATCGGCGCCGGTCTCCTCGATCGCGGAGGCAAGCTCACCCAGGATGAAGGGATCTCCGATCGAGGCCGCAGAGAGGTTGAACTCGGTCGGTTCGCCCTCGGCCGCGAGCGCGACGGCCTGTCGCACGACCCAGCGGTCGATCTCGGAGATCAGTCCGTAACGCTCGGCGATCGGTAGGAACTCGCCGGGAGCGATGATCGAGCCGTCCTCGGCGACCATGCGCAGCAGCAGTTCCTGCTGCACCGTCTGGCCCGTTTGCAGATCAACGATCGGCTGGCTGTAGAGCACCAGACGATCGTCGTCGATAGCGTCGCGGATCCGGGCCAGCCAACCGGCGTCGCTGACCTCCTGCTCGAGTTGTACTTCACGCTCCTTGCGCTCGGTGATGTCGACGAGCTGCGTTAGGAATCCCTGGATCGACCCGTCGGCGTTGAGGACCGGCGCCATGTGGAAGGTGGCCCAGATGATGCTGTCGTCGCCCCGGGCACATCGGGTCTCGCCCTCGAAGCTCGCGTGAGGGTCGGCGAGCACCTCTCGCCTCCGGTCCTCATTCAGTCCCCGGTCGTCGGGGTGCGTGATCGAGTCCACGCTCGCGCCGATCAGCTGCTCCGGGGTGCGGTCGAGCAGTCGGCAAAAAGCATCATTCACACGCAGGTAGCGCTCCCCCGTCGCGTCGGTCAGGGCCATGCCGATCGGGGACACCTCAAAACATTGGCGAAACAGGGATTCCGCGGTGAACCGGTCGCGCTCAGCCTCTCTCGCCTCGGTCACGTCGAGAATCGCGCCGCGCATGTACATCGGCTGCCCGTCCATGCCCGGGATCGCCTCACCCTTGGCGGCGACGGTGAGCACCGTTCCGGTCGGCCCGAGGATGCGGAGCTCACAGGCCATCGAGCCGCTCGATAGGCACTCGGCGATCGCCTCCGAGACGATCCCATGATCCTCGCCGTACACCGTGCGGAGAAACCCGGAGAGATCCAGGGCCGCTCCGTCCGAGAGTCCGATCAGCCGCGCGAAGCCAGTCGAATAGGTGATCGCGCCCGTCGACGGAGTGAACTCCCAGCTTCCCACGCCGACCATCCGCTCGCACTCGCGCAAACGCGCCTCACTGCGTGACAGCTCCTGCGCGGCGCCCGTGGAGTCGGCGCTCGGTCGAGAGTCGAGAAGGCCACTCCCGCGGTTGCTCACGTGATGTTCATCGGTCAGGGCGCTCGCGGGCGCGAGCCGTTGAGAGTTTTTGGCCCCGGGTGGAAGTTCTGCCGATCTGCGGTGCGATACCGCGGCGGAACGCCACCGGCCGGCTAGCGCATGATCCCGGTGTGGCCCAGCGAGTACGGCTCCGGGCTGCGGCCAGACACACAGCCCGTGGGGGCCCGGCCCCGACCGCGATCGTGGCGCGCAGCTTGCCGGTGGTCGTGTTGATCGCGTACACGACTGCCGTTGTAGCGCCCGCTCAGCCACAGCGTCCTGCCGTCAGCGGAGACGCCGCCCATGTCCGGGCTGGCGGGCAGCGGCAGCTGCCAGGTCTTCACCACGCGGTTGGTGGCGAAGCTCATCACCGAGACCGATCCAGCCTCCCGGTTGGACACGTAGAGGAACCTCGCGTTGCGGCTGGGGTACAGGCCGTGCGCGCCGGCGCCGGTGTTGCGTGAAGCCGACCACCTTGAACGTTCGAGGGCTGATTCCCAGACGCCGGCGTTGTCCTGGTCGGCGACATAGATCGTGCGGCCGTCCGGGGCGAGCTTGACGTCCTGAGGCGCCGAATAGCCGCCGTCGAGCGTCAGCGTCCGGATCACGCGCAGCGTCTTCGAGATCGACCTCGACCATCCGCCCGCCGAACTCGCAGCTGGCATACATGTAGCGCCCGTTCGCCGAGAAGTCCGCGTGGTCCACGCCGGCACACTGCGGGATCGTGAGCGTATGGAGCAGCGCCATCGTGTCGAGGATTGCGGAAGGCCAGCGTCTTGAGCCGCTCCTCCACGACGATCGCGTACTTGCCGTCTGGCGTGAAGTACATGTTGTACGGATCCTCCACCGGGATCCGTCGGCCGGGCTTGCCCGTGCGCGGATTGATCGGCGTGAGCGTGTTGCCGGCATCGTTGTCGACGTACAGCGTCCTCAGGTTCCACGCCGGGTGTCACGTGCTGGGGCAGCGCGCCCGTGTCGAAATGCCCGACGATCTTGAACGTCCGCTGGCTGATCACATCGACCGTGTTGCTCACGCTGTTCGGCACGTAGACGAGCGCCGGATCGCCCCGGACCACGCGGCTCAGTTCGTTCGCCCCGTCGGCGGCGTAGACGTTCACCGGCGATCCGTGACGTGCGCTTGGCGCTGGCTTCTGCTTCACGGCGGTCGGCGGCTTGGCCACCTGCATCGTGGCCACGTGCTGCGGCGTCGATGACCCCCCGCAACCGGCGACGGCCATTGCGCACAGCGCCACCGCAGCCAGTCGACATCGACCCAGAAGCGCATCCGGCGAGCCTGGCTGGGCAAAGCTCAGGCATCGATAACGCTACGTCTGAAAATGCTCTTACTCGGTGCATTGCGAGGGGGGCTTGTCGTTACCTTTTGTGCTCATGCGTAGAACGCTCCTTACTCTGGTGACGCTGGTCGCAACGGTCGCGGTCGCGGGTTGTGGGGCGTCCGCGTCGAGCCCGCCGACCGGTGCCGGTGTCAAGCACACCAGCTCGGCGTCCCACGGGCGGCACAGGTTACGCAAGGCTGCGGCCGCCCCGCACCCTGCCGTCCTGACCTACCGCCGGCTGTACGCATTGCCCGCCCCGCTGCGCGACCCGGCCTACGCCTCGCGGGGCGGCGGGCGGTTCGTGCTGATCGGCGGCCTCTCGGCCAGCGACACCTCGACCAGCGAGGTCTATGCCGGGAACCGCAGTCCAGGTCGCGCAAGTGGCGACGCTGGGCATCGCCCAGCACGACGCCCAGGCGGCGCCCTGCTCGACGGCAGGGTCTATGTGTTCGGCGGCGGCTCCTTCTCCGAGCTCGACCACATATTCAGCTTCGACCCGGCCAGCCACGGCTGGCCACCGTCGGACGCCTACCTGTCCCGCAATCCGACGTCGCCGTCACCTCGATCGGCAGCACCGCGTACGTCGTCGGCGGCTTCGACGGAGTGAACTGGCGCAACACCATCCTCGCCTACCGCCCGGGGGCCAGTGCCCCGCGGACGGTCGGGCACGTTGCCGGTCGGGCTCCGCTACGCGGCCGTGGCTGCCATCGGCGGACGCGTGCTGATCGCCGGCGGCTCCACGCCCACCGCCGCCAGCCGGGCCATCTTCAGCTTCGACCCGCGGACCGGCCATGTGGCGCGCATCGGCACCCTGCCACAGCCCGTGACCCATGGCGAACTGGCCCCGCTTGGCCAGTTCGCCTACCTGGTGGGTGGGCGGGGGAACGGCACGACCTCGCAGACGGCGCGCATCTTCGCCGTCAACCCGGCCACTGGGAAGGTTGCGCCGGCCGGCCGGCTGCCGAGCGGGCTCTCAGATGCGGCCCTCGTGCCCGAGGGGCGCTCCTTGCTGCTGGTGGGGGGCCTCGAGGCCTCCGGGGTGGTCTCCGACCAGGTGGCCGAGCTCACGCCCGCCCGCTGAGGCATCCTCAGCGCCGCTCGACCGACTGCAGGTAAGAGACCACGGCGAGCACCGCCCGCGCGCTCAGCCGGCCGTGCACGGGCGGCATCTCCGCTGTGAATTGGATCAGCTCGGCGCGGGGCAGTCGTAGGTTCTTGAGGTCGCCGCCCTGCTGTCGTGGTGTCGAGCGGCCGGACAGGGAGTGGCAGGTGGCGCAGTGGACGGCGAACATGGTGGCTCCCGGGCCTCTCGCCTTCGTTCCGGCGCCACAGCCGGCCAATAGGATCACCAGGCCGAGAGCGAGCGCCCCGCGCGCGGCGGCCAGGGCTCTCGGCTGACGAAAACTGCTGGGCACGTGCCCGGATTATCCCCCCGGGTGGTCTCCCGGGGGGCGGAGCATCAGTGCTTGTGCTTCTTTTTGGTCGTCTTGTGTTTCTTGGTCGTCCGGGCGTGCCGTCCGTTGAACACGCCGCTGTGCCAGGCGCCGACGTTGCCGGCGTTGTCGACCGCGGCGAGTCGCCAGTACAGCTTCAGTCCGGCGTCCGCGGCGCTGATCTGAGGCACCCAGGCGTTGTTCTGGGTCGTGTCGCTGGCGATCGGGCTGCCGAAACCGGTCGTGGTTGACAGCTGGATGTCGTACTCCTTGGCCAGCGGATCGCTCTTCCAAGTGACGACGATTCGGACGCCGTGCTTGCTTGCGCGGATGCCGCCCGGCGACGGGAACGTGCGGTCATACGTGGCGATCGGGGAGAACGCGCTGGTCAGGCCGCCGGGGAATACCGATTGGACCTGCAGACGGGAGATGCCCGGGCTCAAGAACTCCGCAGGCGTCATGTATGGCGTGTCCACCGGTACCTCGGAACTACCGGCGGCCGTGGTGACCTGCAGGTTGTAACCGATGGCGCCGCTGACGGGTGACCACGACAGCTGCGGGATCCTGAAGCCGGACTTGGGGCTGTGCAGCGCGCCCGGCGCCGGCAGATTGTGCGTGAACGTCTGGATCGCCGACCAGTTGAAGTTGAAATTAGGATCGTTGGCCCGGACCCGCCAGAAGAGGGTCTTGCCGGCCGGGAGCGAGCTCGTTGCCGTGATCGTCGTCGAGTCGGTTGTGTCCGTCTCGATCGGATTGGCGAAGGACTGGTCGGTGGCAATCTCGATTGTGTAGTTGGCCGAGCCCTGCGCGCTGGCCCATGAGAACACTGGAACAGTCGGGACGTTCGCGCCGGCCCCCGGGCTGACCGGGGTGGGCGGGATGGAGTTCTTGGTGAAGGGCTGAGGGTTGTACGCTCCGCCTTCTGGATCCCCCAGGGGCGCCCCGCCATCCTGTGAACCGTTGACCGGGATGACCTCCCAATACAGCGTGCTGGTCTGATCCTGCAGCCACAGGGGCGGTGCCCATGCCGTGGTCAGGGTGTAGGCACCGGTGACGATCGAGTTCGGATCGAAGTTCGCGTTGCTGGCGATGATCACGTAATAGCCCGTTGCGTTGGCCACAGGCTGCCACTCGAACAACGGAGCGGTGGATACCGAGGAGCCGGCGCCCAGCGCCCCTCCGCCGGATGCGGCGGTGACCAGGCCCGGCGAATAGTTGACGGTGGCCGTCGGCGATAGGGAGCCGGCGGCCGAGGGGTCGGTGTAGTCGAACGCCGGCGCCGACGCCCCGCCCAGGATGACCGGCGCGCTGGCGATGGTCGAGCCCTGGATCGGAGCGTCGTTGCGGTAGGCGATCAGGCTGACGCAGTAGCTCCCGGGAGCCGGCGCGCCGTCGCTGCCCTGATTGGCGGCTCCCGGCCAGCCCCACGTACTCTCCCAGCTGGTATTGGAACTGGCGCCCGGCGTCCACGCGGTCAGCGGCGTGTCAAAGGTGACCGGGCTGGCGTTGTACTGACAGCCTTGACCGGACACCCACGGGACGAGTGTGAGGGCGTACTCTGATGCGCCGGGAACCGGGCTCCAGCGCAGGATCGGGTCCGGGGTGGTGGCGCCGTCGATGATGGTTCCGTTCGGGTCCATCAAATGGAAGTTGTTGATCGTGGGCGACCGCACGTCGAAGTTCTCGGTGAACGGCTGGCCCACGTTCCACGCTCCTGCGTCGTTCGTGGAGGTGATCGCCCGCAGGCGCCAGTACAGGGTGGTGTGGTTGGGAAAGAAGCTGCTCGGGGTGTACTGGTTGCCGGTGAGCCCGGTAGAGTCGAGAATGATCGCGTTCTGGGGATAGGACGGGTCAGTCGACACCTGGAGTTGGTACGAGGCGGCCCCGGCGACGGGCGTCCAGGAGAAGTTCGGCACCTCGTAGGTGGAGTCCGGGGCCACGTCGCTCTCAGCGAGAGCGGTCTGGGACGGCCAAGCCCATGTGAAAGCTTTCACCGCTGACTGCTTGCCCAGGTTTCCGCCGGCATCGATCGGTTGCACGGCCCAGTAGTAGGTGCCGGGGGCGAGGGCACTGGGAAACGCGAACTTCGGACCCTGCACGTCGGTGGGACCGTAGACGAGGGTCGAGAGCTTGGGACTGGTCCCGATGACCAGCCGATAGTTGACCGCGTGGGCCACGGTGGACCAACTGAGCAACAGGGGGCTTGTCGGCCAGGTGATCTTCGCGCTCACCGGGCTCTTGAGCTTGGGCGCGGTGTTCCAGCGCTTGACCAGCCGGCGGACGGGCGACCAGCGCCCCGGAACGTCCTTAGCATTCACAGCCCGGACGCGCCAGAAGTAGGTTCCGTTGGGGATCGCCTGGTCGTTGGTGATCGCGGTGTTCGTAAGCGACACCGGGTTGGTGGCGAAACCGGAGACGTTCGAGGAGAAGTTGCGAACCGGCGAGAACTCGAACTCGTAGGTGGCGGCACCGCCGACCGAACCCCACGTGAAGGCGGGCAACGACTGGACCACAGCGCGGTTTCGGGGTGACCGCAGGCCCGGCGTGCCCACGCCTGCCTGCGCCATCGAACTAACCGCCAGCAACACGGTCACGGCAGCGCTGAACGCCGCTACGGCGCGGGTGGTTAGCGACTTGAATCGGCCCGACTGCGGGCGTGCGTGGCTGCTGGCGGACATTCTCGGCTCCGTCTCCTGAATGGTTGGTTCAGTCCCGTACGGTCCCATCGGGTCCGCAACTCTTCTGGCGAACATCGGCATCTGAGGCGACGAACTTGAAGTTCGCGCGATCACCTCGACCACGGTTCGGTTTGGGCCGGGTCAAGCCCACGAGCGAACCGAGCCGGGGGCTCCCGCCGGTCAGGCGGCCTGAAGGCGGCGCTTCAACTCGGCGAGGCCACCGGGGCGAACCGGTGGCCTCTCGGCGATCGGAACCGAGGCCATCGACCCCTCATCCCAGGGCCGCATGTAGCGGCCCCCCGCCGGCGCCGCCGAACGTTCCGGTAACCGGTTCTCGACGGCTGCCAGCACCGCGTAGGCCATCTCGCCCAGGGCGCGGAGTGGCTGGTGTCGGTTCTGTCGGGAGCCGAGATGACACTCGGCCAAGGCGTCCAGCCCGCAGTTGCGCAGAGCGTCGATCAGCATGGCCACCTCGACGCCGTAGCCAACTGGGAAGGGAAGGGCTTCGAGCAGCTCGCGTCGCGCGGCTATCTCGCCCGACAGCGGTTGCCCGAAGCCGGCCAGCAGCGGCTCGTGCAGGTTCAGCAGCGGCCGGGCCATCAACTCGGTGACACGGCCGCCCTCGCTGAGCAGCGTTGTCGCGCCCGTCTTGAGTGGCCGCTCAAAGGTGCCCTTGACCAGCGTCACCGTTTCGTCGATGAGGATCGGACCCAGCAGCCCGAGCAGATGCTCGGCGCAGGGGTCCGCCGTGTCGGCATCGAGGAAGCAGACGATGTCCCCACTGGTCTGTTGGAGGGCTCGCCACATCGCGTCGCCCTTGCCGAGGGCGGGGCCCAGGTGCGCGGCCATCTCATCCTGTTGGAGCACCCGAGCGCCGCAGCGCTCGGCCGCCCAGGCGGTGCCGTCGGGCGAGCCGGCGTCGACCACCACGAGCTCATCGACCAGCCCAGCCTCCAGCCCCGGGCCCACCGTGTCCCGGAGTACGCCGCCAATGGTCTCGGCGCACTGCTTGGCCGGGATGATCACGGTGACCGTCGTCGCGCCCTTCGCTGCGTGCAGCTCATCGATGCTGAAGTCGGTGGCGCGATAGCGCCTGCGCTCGAGCCAGCTGCTCACGGCCAGGTCGACTGAGAGCCCGCGTTTCACCCGTCCGAGCGCTCGCGCAGAGGTGCGTACCCGCACGTCTGAGGGTCTGACCAGGGCGACCCCGTGTTGCCCGAGCCGCTCGGCAAACCCGGCGTCCTCCAGCGCGGGCAGCGGCTCGATGCCACCCACCCGGCAGTAGGTCAGCGCAGTCACCGCCAATGACGCGCCGGCCGCATGATGGTGGGCCGCCGTCGGATCGGCCGAACGCACCTGCCGCAACCGGTTCCGGGCGTCTCGCTCGCGTCTGTGCCGCACCGCGGGAGCCAACAGCGCCGCCTCGGCCTCGTCGAGCTCGATCAGCCCGGCAATGGCGCGCGCCCCTGCCGCCACGTGCGCGAGCTGACGTTCGAGCCAGTCCGGAGCGGGCCGCGAGTCGGCATCGGTGCAGGCGATCAGACCCTCCGGCTGCCCTGCGCAGATGAGGCGGTGGCAGGCCGCATCCATGCCGGTCCGCCGTGCGGCGCCGGCGCCGCGGCCCGGGCCGGGCAGCGTGGTTATCCGCAGGCCGAGCTCGGCGGCGGCCTCGGCCACCAGCACCTGCGTGCGGTCACGGCAGGCATCAAGCACCACGATGGTCTCGAATCGGTCACGCGGCACCGTCTGCGCGGCCAGGGCGCGCAGACACCCCGTGATCAGCGCCTCCTCGTCGCGCGCCGGGATCACCACCACCGCCTCTACTGCCATGGTGCGCCCTCGGCGATCAGCTGCTTCCCGCGCTCGTATTGGTCGTCGGCCCGGTGCGTTAGCACCCCGACGATGCGACCGTCGCTTCCGTACCAGGTGACGAAGGCTCCGTCGGGACGGGACTCGAAACGGCTCTGCTCATAACCGTCGCCCCAGGCCGCGTACTTCAGCGTGTGCTCGCCGATGGTCGACCAGAAGCCGGGCACCTGGTTCCAGCTGGCCTGAGCGCCGGCCGCGGTGCGCCCGGCGATCTCGCCCTGTGCCAGGGCGTCCCCCCAATGCTCGACCCGAAGGCTCCGCGCCGCGGTCACATTGTGAGCCCGGCCGACGTCGCCGGCGGCCAGCAGGCCGGCCAGGGCGGTCCGCATCGACTCGTCGGTGGGCACGGCACCGGCGTCGAGCGGGATCCCCGAGGGCACGAGCAGCTCCGAGCGTGGCGCGACGCCCGTCGCCATCACGACCAATCCCGCGGCCAGCGTGTCAGATCCATCGGTGGCAACCTCCAGGCTCTGACCGGTGCGCTGGACCGCCCGGGCGGCCAGGCCGAGCTCGAGGCGCACGCCGGCCTGCCTGAGCCAAGCGGCGATCTGGGCGCCGACCTCAGCGCCCAGCCGAGTCTCATTGGGCGCTCGCTCGTCCGAGATGAGCGTCACCTGCAGCCCACGGTGACGCAGCGAGGCTGCGATCTCGCAGCCGATGAAGCCGGACCCGATCACGATCACCGTGCCGTCGCCCTCGTGCAGGCGGGCCAGCAGTTCGCGGATGTGCTCGATGGCGCGCACCACCCGTACGCCCGGGTCATCGGCGCCCGGGATCGGCAGGCGAGTGGGCTCCGCCCCCGTGGCGAGCACGCAGCTGCCGTAGCCGATGGCCCGCCCGCCCGAGAGAACCACCTGGCGCCGGGTGGCATCGAGGGCCACGGCCCGCCCGGAGATCAGGGCGACCTGATGTTCGACGAGCCAGTGCTCCTCCTCGAGGCCCAGCTCGGCCTCGCTCTGTTCACCTCGCAGCAGTTGCTTGGTCAAGGCTGGCCGGCTGTAAGGCATGCGGTCCTCGTCGGAGATGATGGCAACGGCCCCCTGCCCTCCGGCTGTGCGGTAGCCACGGGCGGCGGACAGGCCGGCCGGACCACCGCCGACCACCAGCAGCTCGAACCGCTCACTCATCTCCGGTCCATGGCGTCGAGCAGATAGGCCTCTGCCTCTTCATGCTGCACGGGCGTCAGCCAGGGAGCGTCGCGCAGGCGCGCGTGCACCTCGGTCGCCGTGAACGGGCGCTCCTGCCCCGGCGGCCGCCAGTGCACCGCGACCAGCCGCCCGCCGGTGATCAAACGGTCTCGGATCAGGTCCAGCGTGCGGTCCAGGTCGCCCGCCGGCAGGTAATAGAGGATCTCCGAGGCCACGATGAGGTCGAACTGCTCATCAGGGACGGCATCCGGGATCGCGCCGCGAATGACCCGCACGTGAGGGAAGTCGGCCAGCCGCCGCCGGGCCATGGCCGCGGCGGTCCTGGCCACGTCGACCGTGGTGAGTGCCCGGCAGCACGGGGCCAGCATCTCGGTGAACACACCGATGGAGCCCCCCAGCTCGAGCCCATTCGCAAACGGGCCGTGTCCGCAGGCCGCGAGCGTGGCCACGTATTTGTTGTGTTCGTAGTCGCTCTGCTCGTAGTCCCAGGGATCGGGATCCTGCCTGTAGCGCTCCTCAAAATCCTTGTGGGTCATGTGCGCCATGCACCACCTCCGGTCTGGCCGCTGGCGGTCAGGTCGTCCAGCTCACGGTTGCCCTCGCGGACGAGCAGGGGATCGAGGCGGTGCTGGAGCAGGAAGAGCTCCAGGTCGCGACGGGCACGGTCCAGCGAACCTGCCGTGGCGAACGGCCGCGAGCCGCAGGCCCGCGCCGCCTCGTCCAGCAACTCGCGGCAGGCGCCGGCGATCGCCGCGCGAGCGTGCAGGGCCACGGACCCGAGATCTGGCGCGGCTCGGTCCATGGCCTCGGCGGCGTGATCGAGCCACACGCCGATGGTGCGCCGGGCGGTGAGTATGCGCCCGGCGGCCAGCCCCTCGAGGTCGGTCCGGGCGGGGCGCTCGGCGAGGGCAGCGAGGGCAGCATCCGCAGCGGTATCGGCCATACCCGCCCAGCTCGCCGCGGTGCGCAGGGCGTCGCGCCCGAACCAGGGCTGGGCGGCGATGGAACCCGGTCCGCCCAGCTGCGCGAGCACCGGAGCGTCGTGAAAGACGACGCGATGCGAGACCGACGCGGCCAGGCCGCGGGCGCGATACCAGGTGGGGTCCACCTCCACGTGGCTGCCGTCGGCCACGTCGAGCCACACGAGCAGAGGGGGCCCGCCCAACTCGGCGCGGGCGAGCACCGCCGCTCGATCCAGGCCTCCCGCACCGGAGCAGAAGGTCTTCACTCCGCGCAGCACACCCCCCACGACAGTGGCCGGTTCACCCTCGTCGCCCACCGGATCACCGCCCCACACCCCGGCGAGCAGCGCCCCGGCTCGGGCCGCCGCCAGCTCACGATCACGTAGCTCAGGCGGTGCCTGTACGGCCAGCCTCTCCACGGCGTTGAGGTGACCGTCGAAGATGCGGCCGACCGATCCATCGGCGGCTGCTACCCGCCGCACGAGCGCGAGCTCGGAAGCAGCCGGGGGGCGGACCTCGCCGGGAAAGGCATTGAAGGCGAGGGCGCCGCAGCCGCGGAGCTGATGAAACGGCTCGTCCGGGAATCCCGGGGCAGCGGCAGTGTCGCGTGCCCCCGCGCCCGCGGCGATAGCGCGCAGGGTCGCCTCGAGCGCTTCAGCGTCGTGGCGGGCCAGCGGGCCGGCCACGACGAGATCCGGTCCGTCGCTTGGTGTCATGAGAGCGCCTCCAACGGTAGCTGCCTGGAAGCCGCGTACCGGGCGACGAGCTCGACGTAGGCGACGGTCTCCTCGGAAGTCGTGCGCCGGGCCCCGGGCCCGATGCCGTCGTGGGCGAGCACCACCGCACCGGGTTCCAGCCTGGGGCGGGTGGCCGAGAACATCTCACGAGCCGGATCGCCGCGCCAGTCATGGGTGTCCACCGTCCAATGGATGAGCCGCAGTCCGTGTCGCGCGGCGACATCGGCCGTCCAGGGTGCCGTGTCACCCCAAGGCGTGCGCCACAACGTGGGGGAGACGCCGAGCTCGGCCAGGCGTCGCAGCGCCTGATCGGTGTCGGCCTCGAGCCAGGCCGCGTCGCGTTGGGAGTGCCGGACGTGGACGTCGCAGTGCAGGCCGACGGTGTGCCCGTGCTCGAGTATCCGGGCCACCAGCTCGGGGAACGCTGTGGCTCGCGGGGCGACAAGGAAGAAGGTGGCCCGGGCAGCGTGGCGCGCGAGCGTGCCCAGCAGGGCCGGTGTCCAGCGCTCGTCGGGTCCGTCGTCGAAGGTCAGGGCCAGACCGCTCATCGGCTGGCTACGTACCCGCTGAGCCGGCATCCGTACCAGCATCGGCCGGCGCGAGCGCCGCAATCACATGTCGCTACTGGAGCGCAGCAGGCGACGGGGCGGCCCGGTCACCCGGTCGACCGCATGCTCGATCAACCCGACCGCATAGGCGGGCCAGAAGACGCCGACCGGAGGACCGCCGGTGCGGCAGGGACCGGCCGAGTTACCCGGATCGTTGAACCAGAGCAGTCCGTCGAGGTACTTGTACCCGGTGTCCCAGCTGAGCGGCCCGGCGCCGCGTCCGGGCGGGTTGCAGATGTCGCCGTTGCGCCGGTGCGCCTCCCAGTGCGGCACGTAGGGGCCGAGGCCGTCGTCGTCGCTCTGGACGATGAAGTGCACGCCGCCCAGGCGCTGGGCGACCCGCTGACCCCAGTGGATGTCGTCGGTCAGCCAGGTGTAGTGCGTGGCGTTGACGAAGAATCCGGCCGCCTGGGCGATGTCGGCCTCGCGCAGGTATCGCGCCGTCTGGGCGACCGAGTTGTAGACCCCGGGAGCGCCCCCGTCGACGTAGACGAGGACGTGCGGATCCTGAGCCAGCACTCTGCACCGCGTAGGCGAGCTCATCCCTGAGTCGGATCCGAAGTTCGGCCGCGTCGATGCAGTGCGTCTCCAGGACCGAATCCATCTCCAGATAGAGCACCACCCGGAAGTTACCGATACCGCGCGCCAGCTGGCTGATCCATTGCCGGTAGGGCACCTCGATGCTCGCTGGGCTCTGACATGTGCCGTGGATCAGTGAGTAGGTACTGAGCGGCACGGTCGTGCCCGGCTCTGTCTGCTCGGCGTTGGCCAGGTACTGCTCGACGTTGCTGGGCGAGCGTGACCGTCGGCTGATTCCACATCCAGAAGCGGTAGCTCCACGAGCCAGGGGAGTAGGCGAGCGTGTGCAAGGCCTGCGCCCAGGCCGGGTTCGAGCTGGCGTACTGCTCGGCGAACTGGCCCGGGGCCACCGTGTCGCCGAACACGTACCAGCGCACGTGCTGGAGCGGATCGCCGTCGCTGGGCACCTGGCAGGTAGCCCGAGGGGGTTCTCGGCGTCGCGATTCTGGAGCGGATCGTTCTGCCGCAGCTCGATGGTCGCCCGGCTCGGGTTGCCCAGCGTGCCGAGGCTCGGTGCCGCCGACATAGGCGCTGGCGTAGCGCGTCGGGCCGTGAATTCCCTGATCGTTGATGGTGACGTAGAACGTGTAGCTGCTCTGGCCGGCCGGAATCTCCGCCCGCGTGCTCGGGATCGCATCGAAGTTCTGGCCGGCCTGGGGGCCCACCGGATTGACCCCGTAGACGACGGCCTCGGGCTGCGCCAGGCTGGTCGTGCGCTCGATCGTGATCGGGATCCGGCCCGCGTTCTCGTTCGCCGAGTATTCGGATTGGGCGAGATAGGTGGCGCCGGCCTGGGCTACATGCCCGACCCGGTCTCCCTTCTCACGGGAGGTGGCGAGAGCCGATGACGCTGGGAGCAGGCTCACGAGCGCGGCAAACAGCGCCATGACACGTGTGCGCCAGACGAAAGACATCTTCGGTACTGACGCATCAGCCTGAAGCCTGTCGCGCTCGCGTCAATGCGGCGAGACAGTAGCCTGAAGTTATGCCAGAGCTAAGGTCCAACACCGTCACGCGGGGGCGCAACATGGCGGGCGCTCGCGCGCTGCTGCGCGCCGCCGGAGTCGCGCGCGAGGATTTCGGCAAGCCGATCATCGCCGTCGCCAACTCCTACACCCAGTTCGTGCCCGGCCATACCCATCTGAAGCCGGTCGGCGAGATCGTGTGCCAGGCGATCCAGCAGGCGGGCGGCATCGCGCGCGAGTTCAACACGATCGCCGTCGACGACGGGATCGCGATGGGACACGGCGGGATGCTCTACTCACTGCCGTCGCGCGAGCTGATCGCCGACAGCGTCGAGTACATGGCCAACGCGCACTGCGCCGACGCGCTGGTCTGCATCTCCAACTGCGACAAGATCACGCCGGGGATGCTGAATGCCGCGCTGCGGCTGAACATCCCGGCCGTGTTCGTCTCGGGCGGCCCGATGGAGGGCGGCTCGGCGGTGCTGGTCGACGGCACGGTGCGCAAGGGCCTGAACCTGATCACCGCCATCGCCGACGCCGTCGACGACAGCGTCTCCGATGAGGACATCGCGCGGATCGAGGAACAGCGCCTGCCCGACCTGCGGTTCGTGCTCGGGGATGTTCACCGCGAACTCGATGAACTGCCTGACTGAGGCGCTCGGACTGTCGCTGCCCGGCAACGGCTCGACGCTGGCGACCCACACCGCTCGGCGTGACCTCTACGAGGACGCGGGTCGCGTGGTCGTCGAGCTCTGCCACCGCTACTACGACCAGGACGACGAGAGCGTGCTGCCGCGCGCCGTGGCCACTCGGGCCGCCTTTGAGAACGCGATCGCGCTGGACATCGCGATGGGCGGCTCGACCAACACGGTGCTGCACGTGCTCGCCGCCGCGCAGGAGGCCGAGCTCGACTTCACGATGAAGGACATCGACGAGGTCTCCAAGCGCGTGCCCTGCATCTGCAAGGTGGCGCCGAACGGCAGCTACCTGATGGAGGACGTGCACCGCGCCGGCGGCATCCCGGCGATCCTCGGCGAGCTCTGGCGCGGCGGCCTGCTGAACGAGGACGTCCACACCGTGCATGCCCCGAACATCGCCGAGTGGCTGCAGAGCTGGGACATCCGCGGCGAGCGGCCGAGCGAGCGCGCGATCGAGCTGTTCCACGCCGCGCCCGGTTGCAGGCGCTCGGCCCAGGCCTTCTCGCAGTCCGAGCGCTGGGACACGCTCGACACCGATGCCGCCGATGGCTGCATCCACGACGTTGAGCACGCGTACTCCAAGGACGGCGGTCTGGCGATCCTCTACGGCAACCTCGCGGTGCGCGGCGCCGTCGTCAAGACCGCCGGCGTCGATGAGTCGATCTGGAAGTTCAGCGGCCCGGCGGTGGTGGTCGAGTCTCAGGAGGAGGCGGTCGACGCGATCCTCGGCGGCGGGGTCAAGGAGGGCGACGTCGTGGTGATCCGCTACGAGGGACCGCGCGGCGGCCCCGGCATGCAGGAGATGCTCTACCCGACCTCCTATCTCAAGGCCAAGGGCCTCGGCAAGGCCTGCGCGCTGATCACCGACGGCCGCTTCTCCGGCGGAACCTCGGGCCTGTCGATCGGCCACGTCTCGCCGGAGGCGGCGTCCGGCGGAGCGATCGCGCTGGTCGAGAACGGCGACACGATCTCCATCGACATCCCGGCCCGCAGGCTCACGCTCGAGGTCCCGAGGCCGAGCTGGCCGAGCGCCGCGAGCGGCTCGAAGCCGGTGCCGGCTACGTCCCGAACCTGCGCGAGCGCAGCGTCTCGCCGGCGCTGCGGGCCTATGCGGCGATGGCCACCTCGGCCGACACCGGCGCGGTGCGCGACGTCAACGCCGTCGAACGCGCGGTCGCGGCCGCCGCGGCGTCCAAGCCGGTCACCGCCTGACCGCACGCTTCGGGCCAAAGCAGCGCGCTGACCGGCACTGGCGCCGGTCCCTGCTTTTATGGACGTGTGGCCAATCACTACCGAGCCGTCCTCGCGCGGCCGGGCGCGCTGCGCCTGCTCAGCACCGCCCTGGTCGGACGCCTGCCCCAGGGCATGTCGTCGCTTGCGGTGCTGCTGCTCGTGCGGCAGGCGACGCACTCCTACGCCGCCGCCGGTGCGGCGGTCGGGCGCGGGCGCGCTCGCCGCGGCGGCTGTGCGGGCCGCTGCTCGGACGGCTGATCGACCGGCTCGGCCGGCGGCTCGTCGTCGGTCCGGTGGCAGCCATCCAGGCGTGTGTCTACGTGCTCCTGGCGCTGGCGGCACAGCGCGCATCTGCGGCGCGCCGGTGCTGATCGCTGCCGCGGCCTGCGCCGGCGCACTCGTGCCGCCGATCGCGCCGGTCGTGCGCACGCTGCTGCGAGATCTGTACGACGATCACGCTGTGCGGGAGACCGCGTACGCGATGGAGGCGATCGCCCAGGAGACGATCTGGATCGTCGGTCCGATGTTCGCCACCGATCGTGATCACGCTCGCATCGCCCGCAGATCGCCGTGGCCGCTGCTCGGCGTGATCGGCGTCAGCGGCACGCTCCTGTTCCTGCGCTCACCGCTGCTCGACCGACCGCCGGCCCATGAGCACGGGGCAGGCGCATCGCGGCTCGGCCCTGGCGAGCGTCGACCTGCGCTGGCTGCTCGTACCGGTTGCGCTGATGGGCTTCGGCCTGGGCGCCGTCGAGGTCGGGATCCCGTCGACTGGCGCTGCACGACGGCTCGCGGGCCGCTTCCGGCTCCGCTGCTCGCGCTGTGGAGCCTGGGCAGCATGGCGGGCGGGATCCGCTACAGCTCACCCGCTGGCGGCTCGGCGCTCGGTTCCCGCTACGCGCTGCTGATGCTGCTCAACTGCGCGTTGACGGCGCCGCTGCTGGTCGGTGAGCTCGATCGGGATGGCCGCGCGTCCTCAGCTTCGTCGCGGGTTTGGCCATCGCGCCCGCCTTCTCCTGCGTGTACTCGCTGGTGGGCCGCGTCGTGATCCCCGGCACCGAGCATGAGGCCTTCGGCTGGACGCTGTCCGGGCTGCTCGCCGGCGTGGCCGCCGGCTCTGCCGTCGCCGGCGCGGTCATCGGGCCGCTGGGCATCCATGGGCCCTTCATGCTGGCTGTGTCGGCTGCCGGGCTCGCCGCGGTGGGCGCGACGCGCTTCCGCGGCCGCTACCCGGTTTCAGTGGCGGTGGGCTGACGGTCTGAGGCTCGCGCCGGCGTCGACACGGCGTCGCGGCGTCGCGCCGTCGCGGCGTCGCGCCGTTCGGCGTCGCGCCGTCGGGCCCGAGCGGTGGGGCGGCGGCAGCCCCCATGTGTACAGTGCGGCTGCCTTGTCAGTTTCCATTCCGGGCCGGCGGTCTCGATGGCCGAAAACAGGCGCCTGACGGCCAGCGGCGCGCTGGAGTTCGTCGAGCGCGTACTGCGCGGTGGCCACAACGTCTTCTTCGAGCTGCTGGAACAGGCCGCCGACAACGTCGTCGCCGCCACCGAGCTGCTGCACGAGTTGCTTCTCGACTTTCCCGACGGCGGCGAGCAGGCTGCGGCCATCAACGACTGCGAGCATCGCGGCGATGAGATCGTGCACGAGCTGATCGGCCGTCTCAACCGCGAGCTGGCCACACCGATCGAGCACGCGGATCTGCTCAGCCCTGATCTCGGCGCTCGATGACATCGTCGACCTCGTCGATGAGGTCGCGGCGTTCCTCAGCCTCTACGCGGTGGAGGCGCCGATGCTGCAGGCCGAAGCGCTCGCGCAGGTGCTCCGCGACGCAGCGCGTGAGCTCGGCCAGGCGGTGCACAAGGTCGGCCGCTTCGAGAACATCACCGCTCACGTCGTCGAGGTTCACCGCCTCGAGAACGAGGGCGACCGGATCGTCCGCGGCGCGATCGCCTCGCTGTTCGAGGAGGGGATCGACCCGATGGTCGTGATCCGCTGGAAGGACATATTCGAGCGCCTCGAGGACGCGATCGACTCCACCGAGCGGGCCGCCTACGTGCTCGAGGGTGTCGTGATCAAGAACTCATGAGCGTCGACGTGATCCTCGTCATCGTGGTGGCGACCGCGCTCGCGTTCGACTTCACCAATGGCTTCCACGACACCGCGAATGTCGTCGCCACCTCGATCTCAACGCGCGCAGTCGGACCGCGGCGTGCGATCGCGATCGCCTCGGTGCTCAACTTCGTCGGCGCGTTCATCTCGCTGAAGGTGGCCGACACGGTCGGCAAGGGCTTTGTCGACACGCAGGCCGTCACAACCACCGTCGTCTACGCCGGGCTGCTCGGGGCGATCGCCTGGAACATCGATGACCTGGTACGTGGGGCTTCCGTCGAGCTCGTCGCACGCGCTGATCGGCGGGCTGGTCGGCTCGGTGATCGCCGCCGCGGGATGGAGCGCCGTCAACGGGAACGGGATCCTGACGAAGCTCGTGCTGCCGGCGGTCGTCTCGCCGCTGGTGACATTCGGGGCGGCCTGGCTGGCGGTGACCCTCGTCTACCGGATCGTGCGCAGCGTGCGACCCGGCGGCGTGAGCCGTGGCTTCAAGCTGGGGCAGGTCGTATCGGGCGGTCTGCTGGCGCTTTCGCACGGCACCAACGACGCACAGAAGACGATGGGCCTGATCACGCTTGCGCTGGTCGCGAGCGGCAAGCTCAGCGCCGCTCACTTTCACGTGCCGCTCTGGGTCGTGATCGCAGCGGCGACGGCGATCTCGCTCGGAACCTTCACCGGCGGCTGGCGGATCATCAAGACCATGGGCACGAAGATCATCAGCATGGATCCGGCTCAGGGCTTCGTCGCTCAGACGGCCGGCGCCGCCGTGATCCTCGCCTCATCGCGGGCGGGCTTCCCGCTCTCGACCACCCATGTGATCTCCGGTGGTATCGCCGGCGCGGGCGCGGGGAAGCGCCTCTCCGCGGTGCGCTGGGGCGTCGCAGGCGAGATCGTGACCGCCTGGGTCCTGACGCTGCCGTGTGCCGCCCTCGTCGGCGGGCGTCATGTTTGAGGTCATGAGCCTCTTCGGCGGCGGCGATACCGGTCCGATCGTGCTCACCGTCGCGCTGGTGGTCGCGCTTGCCCTGGTCTTCCTGAGCGCACGTGGGGGCCATCGCCAGTCGGCACGGCCCTGCGCGCGGCCGCCACCGCCATCGGAGAGGCGCCGCAGTCGTGACGCGTGCTGGCCTCCAGCACTCTTGCGGAGATCGTCCGCGTCGTCTGGTCGTCGATGCTGGTCAGCGTGCTCGTCGCGGTCCTGTTCTCGGGCGGGGTGGTCGGTCTGATCCGGGCAAGCGAGCTGCGCAGAGAGAACCGCGGCGGTGTGGCGACGGCATACACCGTCGCGGCCCTGTTCGCGCTGGCGATCTGCCTGGGAGCCGTGGCTTACGGACTGATCCTGGTCGGGCAGAAGAGCTGAGCCTCGCTCGCCGCCTCCTGCAGCAGGCCGTATCAGTCGCGCACCGGGCCACTCTTACGAACTCGTCCGACTTCCTGACCAAACTAACCACGATGCTGCGCAAGCGCGTGGACGGCTGATGTGCGGGGCAAGTCGTCCGCATGACCGCCGCCGGGTGGCCCCGGCGCCGCTGCGGGTTGCGCTGATCACGGCGATCGTGGCGCTCGTGGCAGCGCTCGTGGGGGGGAGCGAGGGTTTCTGGCTGGCCATGCCGGGCGTCCTGCTTGCCGGATCGGTTGCCTCGACGCCGGCGGCTGCCGTCGCCTGCGCGGCGCCGGTGCTCGTGGCCGATGTTGCCGCCGCATCGCTCGATTCCACCGGCGTCGCCGCCGCCTCTGGCTCGCGTGCTTGTTCCCGCGGCCTGTCTGGTCGATTCTGCAGGGGACTGGCGCGGCGCTCCGACGCGCGAGCGCGACGCGCTGGCGAACGCTGCGTTCAGCGACCCGCTGACGGGAGTCGCCAACCGGCGTCGGCTGATGTCGACGGCCGAGCACGAGATCGCGCGCCACCTCCGTGCCGATGAGCGCTTCACCCTCGTGATGCTCGACCTTGATGGCTTCAAGCTGCTCAACGACCGCTTCGGGCACGCCGCCGGTGACCAGATGCTGCGCGACGTCGCGGTCGGGCTCACACGCGCGTTGCGCAGCCAGGACACGGTCGCACGGCTCGGCGGGGACGAGTTCTGCGTGATCGCGCCGCAGACCGGACAATCCCCGGCCCCTGGCCGACAAGATCATCAGCGCTGTCGCGCAGGCGCATCCGGGGGCATCCAGGAACTGCATACAAGCGTCGGCCTGGCGGTCTTCCCTGAGGACGGAGCCACGATCGAGCTGCTGCTGCGGACGGCCGACGAACGGCTGCTCGCGGCCAAGCGCCGGCTCTACGCGACCCCGAGAAGCGCGCCGCGTAGAGGTCACGGCGCGCGCTCTAGGTAGGCTCCCGCATCACCGTGTCGCCCGACAGAGAAGAGCTCTCGGCCTGGTACGCCTCAAACGGCGCTTCACTGGCCCGTCAACGTCGCCAACATCGACGAGAAGCAGGCCGTGGCGGTTCGGATCGCCGCCCACGTCAACGACGGGGAGCTGATCGGGGTCGGCTCGGGGTCCGCCACCTACATGGCGCTCTGGGCGATCGGCCAGCGCGTCCAACGGGAGTCGCTGGCAGATCCGCATCGTCACGACCTCCTACGAGACGCAGACGGCCGCGTTCACGCTCGGCATCCCCACCCTGCCGCTGGGGTCGGTGCAGCCGGAGTGGGGAGTGGACGGCGCCGACGAGTTGGACCCGCACGGCCGCCTGCTCAAGGGCCGCGGCGGCGCGATGTTCATGGAGAAGGTCCTCTGGGCCACGTGCCGGAGGATGTATCTGGCGATCGATCCGAGCAAGCGGGTCGAGCGGCTGGGACAGGGCTTCCCGATCCCGATCGAGGTCCACCGCCATGCGGTCGACGCTGGTCGGGCGGGCGCTCGACGCTCATGGCTGCGCGCGCTGGGGCGCTGCGCATCGCCGGCGGTAAGGACGGGCCGGTCGTCACGGAATGGGGGAACCTCGTGATCGATGCCTGGTTCGATGACATCCCGCAGGGCCTGCATGCGCGAGCTGAAGGCGCTGCCCGGAGTGATCGAGACGGGACTGTTCGAGGGCTACAAGTTCGAGGTGGTCTGACCGACGCTACTCGGACTGGCGGCCGAGGCTCGCCAGGAAGCGGTCGATGCGGCGCCGCTCCTCGTCTCCAAGCGGGCCGCTCGGCCTCGCTGAGCAGGGTCATCGGGCCGCGATCGCGTGCCCAGCTCCTTGCCGTCATCGCTGAACTCCGATGCCACCCAGACGAGCGGCAACCCCTCGGCGTAGGCCATCACCGTCTCGTCCTGACGTTCGCGGCTCGCTCGGTGCGCACCAGCACGATCGCCCGCTGGTCCAGGTCATGGGCCACGCGGTCGACGGCGTCCAGGCCCTCCGCGCCGAGCAGCGCGACCTCACCCTCCTCGAGCATCTCCCGCGCCCAGCCGGCCGGCGTGCCGCTCAGGGCCGAAGGCGCGCAGACGAAACGAAACCGTGTTTCGTGCACGGCGCAAAGCTACCGCTTGGCGGAACGCGGCGTTCCCCGGCCCGCGGACAATCCCGAGCGAATTACGAAATCCAATCGGTTTGGTCTACTACCATGCCCACTCGGGCCTCCGGGAGAGGTATTGCAACCGTCATGCACATCGATCCTTACATCGTTCTCGGCAGCGCCATCATCGGGCTGCTGGTCGGCATGACCGGCGCCGGCGGTGGTGCGCTGATGACGCCGATGCTGATCCTGTTGTTCGGGGTGACGCCGGCGGCGGCGATCTCCAGCGACCTCGTCGCGTCGGTCGTGATGCGCCCGATCGGCGCCGGGGTGCACATGCGCGCCGGCACGGTGAACCGCAAGCTGGTGCTGCTGATGGCCTCCGGCTCCGTGCCCGCAGCGATCCTCGGCTCCTATCTGCTCAGCCTGATGGGCGACTCCAAGAGCGATGTCAAGAACATCGAGCTGATCCTCGGCGCGGCGCTGCTGATCGGAGCGGCGGCGATGGTGCTTCGCTACGCGCTCGATCGCCGCTCCGGCGCGGTCCGCAACGATCGGATCCATGAGACTCATGCCGCGCCCGCTGATCACCGTGCTGATCGGAATCGTCGGCGGCGTGATCGTCGGCATGACCTCCGTGGGCGCCGGCTCCCTGATGATCGTCCTGCTGCTGTTCGTGTATCCCTCGATCAGCGCCAAGCAGCTGGTCGGCACCGACCTGACCCAGGCGGTGCCGCTGACGCTCGCCGCGGCCGTGGGCGCACTCATCTTCGGCAAGGTGGAGTTCGGCCTGACCGGCGTCGCTGATCATCGGCTCGGTACCGGCGGTGTTCATCGGTTCGCTGCTTTCCTCGAGCGTGCCCGACCGCTATATCCGGCCCGTGATCGCATTCGTGATCCTCGCCTCCGGCCTCAAGTACGTCGGACTGAGCACGACGGCCCTCGGCTGGACGCTCTCTGCCGTGTTGCTGGCCGGCGCCGGCTTCGTCGCCTACGAGCTGCGCAGCAGCCGTGAGCGCGATCCTGCCTTTTCGTCCAGCCCGCTCGAATAGTCACGGCGTTAGGGAGCGTCGAGGTGGGCGGCGATCAAGAGTGTGGCTCGCTCCTGAGCTTCGTAGGCGTCCCGTAGGGCCGAAATCGGATCGACGACGCTCTCCCGACCCGCGACTGTCGGCAGCGGGTGGTCGATGAGCAGTGCGTGGACATCGCGGATGAGGTCCTCGTCGCCAATCGACTCGGCCAGCGTGACCAGCGCGTCGGCGCGGACGCGTGCACCATCGACGAAGGCGCCCACCACCGTGTCGCTGCTGAGCGGGGCGGCCCCGAACACTCGCGCGTGCAACACGGCTGGGTTGACGGCGTGCGGGCTGATGAGCCGCCGCCGCTCATCGGCTGAGAACCCGGCGGCCACAGCGATGTGGTCGATCGCTCGAGTGATCCCCTGGGCATCGACCGGTAGTGACGTCCGCAAATCGGCCGGAACCGCGTCCAGCAGCGCGCTGTGCGCAACCTGGGCCTCGGTCAGCAGCGCCTCGACGTGTGAGTGATGTGAGGCGATCATCGGCTCACCCTAGCGGTCACTTCGGTTGCTCTGACGAGGCGGACGTTGGGGTAGCCGCTTAGGCAGCCGTGACTGCAGTGGGTGCCGGTGGCTCGCTCGGCGAGACGCGCCCTTCCGGCCCTTGGTCGGTCACGCCATCGGTGTAGGTGACCATGGCGTCCCGGGATTCAGTCGGAGCTCGGTGGTTTCTTAGACGGATCGCGGGAAACGCGCCGAGCGGATTCCCGCGAGCCGAACAAGGATGTACGCGGCTCAGTGCGGGAGCGTACGTGTTGCTTCCGACTCCTCAAACCGGTCGGGGCGGACGCGCTCCTCGGGTTCCAGGTGGATCAGGACCGTCGTGCCTGGAAGTTGGGCGGTCATGGCGTCCTGAAGCTGGTGGGAGAGTTCGTGGGCGCGCTGGAGGCTGGTTCCCTGCGCGAACTGGACGTGGAGGTCGACCTGGTGTGAGCTTCCGACATGGCGGGAGCGCAGGTCGTGGTACCCGACGATCTGCGCTCCGATGAACGACTGGACGATGGCGTGGAGTTGCTCGAGCTCGTCGGCGGGAAGTGTCTCTCCGGCGAGCCGCCGGCCGGCGGCCAGCATGATGCGCACCCCGGTGGAGCTGATGGCAACCCCGATGATCAGCCCGACGGTCGGATCAAGCCAAGTCAGGCCGGTCAGCCTGATCGCCACCAGCGCAGCCAGTACACCGAACGACACAACAGCGTCGGTCCGCAAATCCGCTGCGGTGGCGGTCAATGCCGGCGAGTCGGTGCTGCGCCCAGCCCGCATCAGCCGGGTGGAGACGACCACGTTGATGGCGCCGGACACCGCGACGACGGCGATACCGAGCCCCGCAGATTGGATTCCCCCCCCGTGCACCAGGCGGCGGATACCTTCGTAGACGACCAGGGCGGCTCCGACCAGCAGCAGGATCGCTTGGCCTCCGGCCGACAGGTCTTCCAGCCCTTCGTGCCCGTAGGGGTGGGTGTAGTCGGCCGGCGCCTCGGCCTTTCGAACCGAAAGAAGCGAGATGATCGAGGCCACGAGGTCCATCAGCGAGTGGACAGCGTCACTCAGGATCGCGACGGATCCCGTCAGTATTCCGGCCGCGAGTTTGATGACGATCAGCAGGCTGTTTGATGCAATCGCCAGCTTCGCCGCTCGCCGCTTGGGCGACATCGCTTCACTCATCCTTCATCGGTTCACGAGACGGGTCGGCGACGTTGGGGACAGTCAAGGGCGCTTCCGAGCGCTCAGCGCCGGTACCGGGCCTCCCGACCCGCCGGTTGATTGTCGCAGTCTCAGCCCCGACCCGTGAGCGGCCACCTCGTCGCGGCGAGCCCGACTGGCTGCAGTCGAGGGGTGCGCTACGACCCCATGAACCCATGCTCCAACGCGTAGCGAACAAGTTCCGCTCGCGTGCTGACCGGCAGCTTGCTTTGGACGTGGGCGCGATGAGTCTCCACGGTGCGGACCGAGAGGAACAGCTTCTTGCCGATCTCGGCGTTCGTGTAGCCGAGCGCGATCAGTCTCAAGACCTCCACCTCTCGCTGGGTAAGCCCGTCGACGGGTGCGCCGGCAGGCGGTTCGGCGGCCACCTTGGCGCCGAGCTTGGGATTGAGGTACGCCTCGCCGCGCGCCGCGCGGTGGACCGCGTCGACGAGCTCAGCCTCTGCGGCCTCCTTGAGCACGTATCCGAGCGCACCGGCACTGAGGGCGCTACGGGCGTAAGCCGGTTCGTACTGCATGGTCAATACGACGATACGGATGTCCGGGAAATCAGAGCGCAATGCCGGAACCGAATTGAGGCTGAGGCCCTCGCGCAGGTTGAGGTCGAGCACCAGTACGCCTGGATGATGGCCAAGCAGGTAGAGCCGACCGTCGGTCAGGTTGGCCGCCTCGGCGACGACCTCGATGCTCGGTTCGGCTTCCAGCAGTTGACGCAGGCCACGGCGGACCATGGCGTGGTCATCCACGATGGCTACACGGATCGTCGCGGGCGTGGCTACCGGACCCGTATCTGATGTGGTTGCTGCAGTCTCAGCGTTCAGGAGTTCGCGTACGCGGCGGCGATGTCGAGTCCCGAGAGGATGCCGCACGGATGGCCGTGCCTGGCATCGACCACGATCAGATGGTCGACCGAATGCTCCGTCATCAGCCGCGCTGCCGAATCGACAGATTCGGACGACGGTACGGTTACGATCGCCGCCGCGGCGGCCTGGCCGGCCGTCTCGTCCAGGTCGTCGGCCGCCGCCGCGGCTATCTCCGCCACCGTGACAAACCCGAAAGGGCGGCGTGCGTGGTCGGGATCGGCGACCGCGATCGCGTGCACGCGCTGGTCCGCCATCAGTTGCGCGACCACTCGCAGCGGAGTGGTTGGGTCCGTGGTGAGAATTCCTGTGTGCATCACATCGGACACGGGAACGTGGGAGAGCGAGGGGGCTTTGATCGTCATCGGATGCTCCGAGGTGGTCGTTTGAGCGGTGAACCGAGCCTAAGCGAGAAGACGTCGGCCTTCGTCCGGCGACTGCCACACGGACCCTCAGCATTTCTCCACCCTGTCGGGCTGAACATGGAACCCGGTGGACCTCGTATCCCGAGTCGGTAGGAGTAGTTTTCGCGGATACCGCATCTGGAGCGTCGCTCGACCGGGTGTACGCTGCACGCCACGTTGATTTCCGAGTTGAGGCCCGGTCACAGGGATGGCTGAAACAGAGGACAGGCTGCGCGATCTGCTGGATGTCGGCGAGTCTCTGTTTGCTGAGCTCGATCCCGAGGAGGTCCTCGAGAGGATCCTCTCGGAAGCGCGACGTTTGACCGGCGCACGCTATGCGGCCCTGGGAGTGCTGGACGAGGAGCGACGGACGCTCGAGCGGTTCGTGACGGCTGGCCTGGACGACGCGACCCACCGAGGCATCGGTGAGCTGCCGCACGGCCGGGGTGTGCTCGGCGTTCTGATCCATGATCCGCGCCCCCTACGCCTGGCCGACGTCGGTGCCCATCCAGAGAGCTACGGCTTTCCCGCCGCCCACCCGAGGATGCGAACCTTCCTGGGTGTACCGGTGCTCATACGCGGCCGAGCCTGGGGGAATCTGTACCTCACCGACAAGGAAGGCGGGGGAGAGTTCACGCAGGCCGATGAAGACGCGGCCGTTGCGCTGTCCCGCTGGGCCGCTATTGCGAGCGAAAACGCGCGTATCCACCAGGCGAGCGAGCGGCACCGTCAGCAACTGGCGCGGGCGGTGCGCTCGCTGGAGGCCTCCCGCGACATTGCGGACGCGATTGGTAGCGTCGCTGACCTCGAGCGTGTGCTCGAGCTGATTGTGAAGCGGGGACGCGCACTGGTGGGCGCACGAACCCTGCTCATCCTGCTCAAGGAGGGAGATGAGCTCGTCGTTGCCGCGAGCGCCGGACACGCTGAAGATGCTCTGGGAAGCAGGCTGCCGATCGAGGGATCGACCTCGGGGCAGATACTGCTGACCGGACGGCCCGAGCGAATCAGCGATGTGAGCCGCAATCTTCAGATCGGCCCGGCCAGCTTTGGAGTCCGGGGGGCTACGACTGCACTCCTGGTTCCGATGCTTCATCGCGGTGCCGGAATCGGAGTACTGGTGGCGTTCGACCATGGCGACGCCGCCGAGGCCTTTCTGGAAGAGGACGAGCTTCTGCTCCGGGCGTTTGCCCAATCGGCGGCCAACGCGGTGGCGATCAAGCGGAGCGTGGATGCCGACAGACTGCATTCGACCATCGCCGCGTCCGAGGCAGAGCGCGCGCGTTGGTCACGGGAGCTTCACGACCAGACCCTGCAGTCGCTCGGTGCTCTGAGGGTTCTGCTGGCCTCCAATGTCGGTCGCGGGGACGGAGAGAGCAAAGACGGCGCCATGAGGCAGGCGATCGAGGACATCGAGCTCGAGATCTCCAACCTGCGTGAGATCATCAGCGATCTCCGACCTTCGTTGCTGGACGACCTTGGCTTGGCTCCAGCACTCGAAGCGCTGATAGACCGCCGGCGCAGCGACACGCTTCAGATCGAGAACCACCTCCTCCTGGGGGGCCAAGACGGGCAGCCAGTCGGTCTCACTCCCGAGTTGGAAACCACGGCCTACCGGGTGGTGCAGGAGTCGCTCACGAATGTCGTCAAGCATGCCCAGGCCACCCGGGTGCGCGTGGCGGTTGACATCGACGGTGATCGTCTTGTCGTGGAGGTGGCGGACAATGGCCGAGGCTTCGACCCGCAACTGCGATCTCCCGCCGGTTTCGGGCTGGCCGGGATAAACGAGCGCGTGGCTCTGGTGGGCGGCAGCATTGACGTGGAGACGAGCCCTGTCGGCACGCGCCTGACGGCACGCCTGCCTCTCCATCTGGCCGATAGTGGGAACCTGCCGGCCGGGGAACCCGCCTCCTAGCACCCGTGGATTAATGCGGGTCGTCGTCCATCGGCGTTCGCCCGATGCCGCAGGCCTTCAAGCTCCGCGGCCACCTGGGGGCTCACGTACTCGCCACCGCGCGCGGCGGCGCGTACCGCCACAGGAAGCTCCACGTCGGATCTGTCCTTGAGCACAAATCCGGCCGCGCCCGCAATCAGAGCCGTCTGAGCGAAGGCGGGGCTGAGCTCCATGGTCAGGACGACGATCTGTGTGCCCGGGACGCACTCACGCAGCCTACGGATCGCCTTCAGGCTGGATCCGTTCGGCGTGTGCAGGCCCAAGACCAGCACATGGGGCATGTGGCGGTGAACCTCTCGCGTGACAGTGGAAAGCTCGGAGGCCTCGGCAACCAGTTCGAGATCTGCCTCCCGATCAAGCACGAGCCCCAGGCTCCTCCGGATACCGGCATGATCGTCGGCGAGGACGACTTTGATGAGGCCGCCGGGCCGGCCTGCGGCGTCCGCGTCGGGCGGAACCGCTGCGAGCTTCAGACGTGGAGCCATGCCCTCAAGGTAGGGAGCCGCCAGCCGGCTGTCGTCAAGGGAAAGGCCTGGTTCGGCTCGGGGTAAAGCCGCCGCAGTTTTGCCGTTAACCGCCGCACGGTCGGGAATGCCGCGTCCACCGTTACGAAGCGGGTGACGAGGGCACCGATCCGACCCGGGGCAACGCCGGCTCGTGGCCGGTCCTCACCGCGATGACGGATATCTACGGTTCAACCGGCCGATGCTGCCCCGTAGCTTGAATACATGACCTCGATGACGAGCCTCTTCCACGCCGCCAGTCGGACGTGGCTCTCCGAGACGGCTCGACCGTCCATGTCCGACCGGTATGTGCCGATGATCGGGAAGCTATCGCGGCTCTCCTGAGCTCGATGTCGCCTGACTCGCTGTACTTCCGTGGCCACGGCCAAATCAACACGGACTGGCTTTCAGACTGGGCTGTGGACGTCGACACGACGGACCGGTTTGGCCTGGTTGTCACCGCCGGTTTCGCCACCGGCGATAGTCGCCCATGCCGGTTACGTCCGAATCAGACGAGCCATCGCGCCGAAATCGCCTTCGAGGTCGCCGATGCTCTGCACGGACACGGGATCGGCACCCTATTGCTTGGCCAGTTAGCTGCGGTCGCGGCAAACCACGGGATCGACGTGTTCGTCGCTTCCGTGATGGCGTCCAACCGGAAGATGATCGAGGTGCTCACCCAAAGTGGATTTCCGGTCGGCGCGCACACCGATGGGGGTGTGACGGAGATCTCGTTGCCCACCACCCTGTCAGCTGGCGTGCTGGCCGCTTTCGATCGCCGGCAACACACCGCGTCACGTCAGTGCCGTGCGCAGCTTCCTGAACCCGGACTCGGTCGCCGTTGTCGGCGCTTCGCTCGACGATCCGGACTCGATCGGTGGGGTCCTGATCCGAAACCTGATCGACGGTGGCTTCGGCGGTCGCGTTTACCCAGTCAATCCCCACGCGCGGTCGATTCTCGGTGTCCGCGCGTATCGATCGCTGCTGGATATCCCGGAGGCTCCCGAGCTTGCCGTGCTCGCGGTCCCGGCCGCTGCGGTAGTCGGCGTCGCGGAAGACTGCGCCAAGCTGCGGCGTGCGCGCAGTTCTCGTGATCTCCTCGGGCTTCTCCGAGGTCGGGGAGGAGGGCGCCGAGCGTCAACGCCTACTCCTCGATGTCTGTCGCCGGTCCGGGATGCGCCTGATCGGACCGAACTGTCTCGGGCTTCTCAACAGCGACCCCGAGGTGCGTCTCAACGCCACCTTTGCTCGGCGTGTGGCGCCCGGCGGGCGCGTTCGCCCTGATGTCGCAGAGCGGGGGAGTGGCCATCGCGCTGATGGAGGTCGCCGCCGAGCTCGGCTTGGGTCTTTCGTCGTTTGTCTCGGTCGGCAACAAGTCCGATATCTCCGGGAACGACCTGCTCGAGTACTGGGAGGACGATCCCGCCACCGGCCTGATCGCGCTCTACCTCGAATCCTTCGGGAACCCGCGTCGGTTCGCCCGTGTGGCCCGGCGCGTGAGTGCGACCAAGCCGATCCTCGCCGTCAAGTCCGGACGGACACCAGCCGGCTCGCGAGCCGCATCGTCGCACACCGCGGCCCTGCTGTCGGCAGCCGATGTGACCGTCGACGCTCTGTTTCGACAGACTGGCGTGATTCGTGCGGAGACGCTCGGCGAGCTGCTCGACGCTGCGGCTCTGATCGGAACCCAGCCGCCTCCCCGTGGAGCTCGCGTGGCGATCGTCACCAACGGTGGCGGCCCCGGGATCATGTGTACCGACAGTTGCCAGGCAGCCGGACTGGATGTTGTCGAGCTATCGACCGGCCTGCGCGAGCGGCTGGCCCAGATCGCGCCGCAGCACTCGGCCGTGGCCAATCCGATCGACCTGACCGCAGCGGCGACCGCTCCGGATTACGCGGCGGTGCTCGGGACGCTGATCGCCTCAGATGCTTGCGACGCGATCATCACGCTGTTCATTCCGGCATTGGGCACTGAGGCGGCCGACGTCGCCGAGGCGGTCGATCCGCGGCCAGAACGGCTGTCCTCCCGATCGCATCGGTGATCATGGGGGCTCAGCCCCAGCCCACCGACTCGCCCGGGCCGCACCGTGCCGCCCGATTCAAACTCCCCGAGGATGCCGTGCGGGCTCTGGCGCAGGCCGTGCAGCATGTGCGGTGGCTGGCGCGACCAGCCGGGAATGTTGGCGAACCCGAGAACTGTCGACCCGAGCCGGCCCAGCAGATGATTGGCCGGGCGCTCGCGACCGGACCTGGGTGGCTGAGTGCCGTCGATGTGCAGGCGCTGCTCGACTGCTACGGGATCCCAAGCGTACGGACCGAGTTTGCCGAAACCGAGGAGGCAGCTGCGGCGATCGCATCGCATCTGGGCGGATCGGTTGCGCTCAAGGCCACCGCGCCCGGCCTGGTGCACAAGAGTGACGTCGGCGGTGTGCTGCTCGATCTGGATGGTCCAGAAGCGGTCAAAGCCGGTGCTCAGAGGATCCGGCATTCCATGGCTCGTGCCGGTTACGAGCTCGACGGCTTCATGGTCCAGCCAATGGCCCCAACCGGTGTTGAGCTCCTGGTCGGCGTCGTCCACGACCGAAGTTTCGGTCCCGTCGTTGCCTGCGGAGCGGGGGGGACCACTGCGGAGTTGCTCAAGGACGTCTCCGTCAGGATCACGCCGCTCTCAGACCTTGACGCATCGGAGTTGGTGCGGTCCCTGCGCATGTTTCCGCTCCTAGACGGTTACCGCGGCGCACCGCGCCTGGATGTCGCCGCAGTCGAGGACGTGCTCCTGAGAGTCAGCGCGATGGTTGAGCGCCATCCCGCCATTGCCGAGCTTGACCTCAACCCGCTGATTGTTACGGCCGCCGGGGCGTGTGTCAGCGACGCACGGATCCGGCTGCAGGCTCCCGAGGTCGAGCGGCCGGTCGGAGCGCTCTAACGCCCGAGGCTGACGCGGGGTGGTCGCCTGTTGCGACTACGCCTGCGTCTGCGGGAAATGTGCAGTGAAGCGGGGGCGGCGTCCTGATTCGGGTTCTGGCCGGAGATGGTGAGATGCAATTGACCCCGAACGTCTGGAGCAACCCATGGCCCTCATGATGCAGGAGACGAATGCCTCCGATGCGGTTCCACCGATCTATCGCGCCGCCGTCGTTCACTCATTCGAGCAACCGCTGGTCCTTGAGGATGTGATCGCACAGCCCCTTGCCGCTGCGCAGGTGCGGGTCAAGGTGGAGGCCTGCGGCCTGTGTCATACAGATATCCACGCCGCTCATGGTGCTTGGCCGGTCAAGCCTCAGCCGCCCTTTGTGCCCGGGCACGAAGGCGTAGGCATCGTCGTGGAACTTGGCCCCGGAGTATCCGAGGTCGGCTTGGGAGAGCGCGTGGCCATGCCCTGGCTGGGCTATGCCTGCGGAATGTGCGAGTACTGCATCTCGGGCCGGGAGACACTGTGCGAATCGCAAGAGAACATGGGCTACTCGATCGATGGCGCCTTCGGCGAATATGCGACTGCCTACGCACGCTACGTGGTGCCGGTCCCCGTAGGTCTCGACTCGATCGACGCTGCACCACTCACCTGTGCCGGCGTTACGGCGTACAAGGCGGTGAAGGTTGCGGGCACGCGTTCTTCAGATCTCGTCGCCGGTAGTTGGCGTCGGCGGCCTCGGACATCTTGCTATCCAGTACGCCGCGATTGCCGGCGGAACCGTAGTCGCGGTCGATCTGACTGACGAGAAGCTGGAACTCGCCCGTGAGCTCGGTGCGACCTACACCGTCAACGCCGCGAAGGCTGATCCGGCCGCGGTGATCCAGCACCTGGGAGGTGCGGATCAGGCGATCGTCCTGGCCGTGTCACCGAAGGCGTTCGAGCAGGCATTCAAGTCGCTGAAGCGCGGAGGAACGCTGGTATGCGTTGGGCTGCCGGCGGAGAACGAGATGAAGCTGCCGATCTTCGAAACCGTACTCGGTGGCATCACAGTCGTTGGCTCGATCGTGGGCACACGCGCCGATCTGCGCGAGGTCTTCGAGCTGCACCTCGCTGGGCGGACGCGGGTGATGAGTCAGTGCATTCCCCTCTCACAGGTGAACGAGGCGATCGCAGACGTTGAGGCTGGAAAGGTCGAGGCCCGGGTCGTCCTGGCTCTCTAGGGCTCGCCCTCGCTCAACGCCATGGCCATAGACGGCGCTGCGTACCGAACCGATGGAAACCTCCGGCTCTGTGGCTCCGTCAGTAGTTCGCCACAGGAAGCTGCACACCGTTGCGCCTGAACTGCCGGCGACCTCGGCGTAGGGTGGAGAAATGATGTCTGACAGCCATCCATTCCATGTACTTATCGCTGGTGGCGGCGTCGCCGGCCTGGAGACAGCGCTCGCTCTGCGGGAACTCGCAGGCGACCGTGTCACGATGACAATGCTGGCCCCCGAGCCAGAGTTCATATACCGACCGCTCCGCGTACGCGAGCCGTTCGCCGGCCCGAGCACCAATCACTATTCGCTGGTGGAGATCGCCGCCGACATTGGTGTGGAGTTCAAGCAGGACGCTTTCAAGTGGCTCGATGCCCCGGCCCGAATAGTCCACACCGAGGCCGGTGAGCTGATCGGCTACGACGCCCTGATGCTGGCCATGGGGGCGCGGCTTAGGCCCCGCTTCAGGCACGCAGTCACCATCGACGATCGGACGCTCGACGATCAGCTGCACGGGCTGATCCAGGACGTCGAGAGCGGTTACGTTCATACGCTGGCGTTCGTCATTCCGCTGCCGATGCCCTGGCCTTTACCGCTTTACGAAATCGCTCTGATGACTGCTCGCCGGGCCTATGAGATGAACGAGCCGCTGTCTGTCACGATCGTCACGCCCGAGCACGCACCGCTGGCCATTCTGGGCAGCGTTGTCAGCGAAGCGATCCACAAAACCCTGGAGAGCGCCGGAATCCGAGTCATCTCCGGCACCCGAGCCGAGACTCCACAGCCGGGCACACTTAGCCTCTTTCCCCAGGGAGGCGCACTGCAAGTCGACCGGATCGTGGCTCTCCCTGAGCTGTCCGGCCCCTCGACTCCCGGGGTACGCAAGCGCGACGGCCATGGGGGCTTTCTCGCGATCGATGCTCACTGCCGCGTGCGGAGCCTCGACCGGGTGTTTGCCGCTGGCGACATAACAGACTTCGCCCTCAAACACGGCAGCATCGCGGCCCAGCAGGCTGACGCTGCGGCACAGGAAATCGCCAAGCTTGCCGGCGTATCGATCGAGCCGAGCAAATTCAACCCCGAGGTCCACGGAATGCTCCTCGGGGGAGCGCAGCCCCTCTATTTCAGCGCGCACATAACCGGAGAGCACGGTTCGACCTCGGTGATTGAGGATCAGGCCAGCTGGCCGGCTGGCGCCAAGATCGCGGCGAAGTACCTCGCCCCTTACCTGGAGCTTCGATCCGCAGTCTCACCGGCTCGCTGAAGCCGTATAACCGGGCCCGCACCGTCCACGCTCATTTGGCTCTGGTACCAACCTGGACGTGATCGTCCCGGAGCCAGGCGGCAGGCAAGAAACACGTCAGGGCAGGGGCGTTGAGAGCGCGTGTCAACGTGCGGCGCTCTCATCGGCTTGGGCCCGCATAGATGGGCGCACGAGGGCCTCGGCCATCGGCTTGCCGAAATAGAATCCCTGGCACAGGTCGAATCCCAGTTCTGTCACCTGGTCGTACTGTTCCGCGGTCTCAATGCCCTCGGCCACCACGGTCTTACCCAGCCGATGAGCCAGTTCAATGATCCCGCCCACCAGCTCCCGGCTGGTCGGTTGCGTCGTTAGTTTGGAGATGAAGCTGCGGTCGACCTTGATGGTGTCGATCGGCATATCGTTCAGGTAGGCGAGCGACCAGTATCCCGTCCCGAAATCGTCGAGGGCGAGATTGACCCCGATTCGCTTGAGCTCGCCCAGCACGACGCGGGCGCGCTCCTCATCGCGGACGAACACGGCTTCGGTCACTTCGAGCGTCAGCAGTGACGGGTCAGTCGACGTGGCATCCAGGGTTGTCGCGACACTTTGCGTCAGCCCCGCCGACAGCAATTGGAGGACGGACACGTTGACCGACATGGTGACGTCGGCCGAGACCTTATGCTGCCAGCGCCGGCGGTCGGCACAGGCCTGCTCAAGCACCCAGTCGCCGATGTTGATGATTTGGCCCGACTGCTCAGCGAAGGGGAGAAACACGGCTGGAGAGACGGGCCCGTGTGACGGATGGGTCCAGCGCAACAGCGCCTCGACCCCCGCTACGCTGCCGTCGGCAGGACGCACCAGCGGTTGGTACTCGAGGTGCAGTTCTTTGCGCTCGAGCGCTCCGGATAGACCGCGAGCCAAAGTAGCCTGGTCGCGCGCCAGGTGTAACTCTCGTAGGTCGAGCACCTCCCGGCCGTCGAGCCTCTCGCGCTTGCGTTGGTACATCGCGAGATCCGCATCGACGAGCAGGTCCTCGGGTGAGTTGGTCCCTTGGCCGGTGAACGCGATCCCAAGGCTGGCACTGGTTGTCACCTCGATGCCCGAGAGCTCAAATGGCCGGGCGAGCTCGGCGTCGAGCCGTATGGCAAGAGCATCGACGGAGTCCGGGCCAGCGATGTCTTCGCACAGGATGACGAACTCATCCCCGGACAGACGCGCGACACTGTCCCCCGGTCGCACCAGCCGCGTCAGTCTGTCGGCAACAGCGATGAGCAGATCATCGCCGACTCGATGACCATGTGCATCGTTGACCTCTTTGAATCGGTTGAGATCCACGAATATCACCGCGGAGATCTTCTGTGAGCGGCGGCTGCTCCGAAACGCATGGTCGATCAGCTGCAATATCAGCGCTCGATTCGGCAAACCGGTAAGGGGATCATGCAATGCTGCAACGCGAGACTGCTCGGAGGACTCGATGAGGTCTGACCGTGCCTGGGCGTTGATCAGGTACGCCGCGGCAACGTCGGCGAGCGTCTGCGCCGCAGTCATCGACTCGGGGGTCAGGGGACCCGCAGCATCGCGGTATAAGTCAAGCGCTCCAAGCCGACGATCACCATGACGCAACGGAAAGGTAAACACGGCCGTCAGGCCGGCGTCGAGTGCCCTGGGCCTGAACTTTGGGAACCGCCGCTCTGCTCCCAGGTCTGGTATCGCGATCGCCTCGCCTGTCTCAAAAGCCGCCAAGCATGGTCCCTGCTGCAGTTCGGTCTGCAGTTGCTCGTAACGCAACGCGGACGGATCTGATGCGGCGATGTACTGCGGCTCGCGCCCCGACTCGATCAGGGTGACCCCGACGCCGGTGATCGGCAAGATCTCGACAATTCGCTCGACAAGGCGATCCAAGATGCTCTGAATCGGAAAGTCCGTGACCATCGTCCGAGCAAACTCGGTCAATACGTCGGATAGCTCAGGCGCATCCATGACGGCCTCGCCGACGGTTGGCGCGCGTGCAGATACGCGACGCTCTCGGCCTGCGCCACAAGCAAACGACCAAACGATGGCATCGCCCGCCATGCTCTGAGTTCTTTGCTACGCACTTCATTCAGCTCTCGCTCCCAAACATTGGGTGGCACGAACCGCCAAGATTCAGCGTCGAGTCAGCCAAGAGCTAGAGCCGCAACCGGTGAGCCACGTCGAGGGTCAGGACGGGCTGACATTGATTCTACAACACGGCGGCGTGAATCCGACCTTCTGAGAGCCGCCTGGGCGTACTGGAACACGCGAGATCAGCCAGGCGATCGCGGAGTGCGTACTTCGAGCAGATGATCAAACTCCAGCGCTTCCTGCCACAAGAGGAGTTCAGCAACAATCCGCGCTTTGGGAGACTCGTGTCACTCCTTCCGCGGTGACCTGATCACGTCGGCTACCTCGACCAGCCTCGTCACGAGTCCCGGAGGACGCTCAATAATGGATGGGTGGACGACATCGAGGCACTGATCGCCGCCTTTGGATCTGTCCGGGACGGCATTCGCTGCTCCGGTGATGGGGGCCGGCGTCGCGGCCAAGAGCGGCGCGCTGCTCGGCGTCGTGTCGAAACGAAGCTGGCGTCGTCACGTTCATGGACGGCGCTGCCTACGCGGTGACGGTCGTCACGCGCATGCAACCCCACACCGGCAGCGACCCGAGACGCCACGACGCTGTCATCGGCCAGATCGCCCGCGGAGTCATCGACGCCTCAGAATCTGATGCCCGTCAGCCGCTGCAGGACATGAGTTCCGCTTCGGTGCCGTGCCGTGCCACTCGCGTTGGTAACACGACCGTGAAGCCCTGCAGTACCGTTGCGGCCGCCTGCACGACACAATCACGTGGAGAGCTTCGATGACGGACACCACCTGCCACATGTCGATCTCGCTCGACGGCTTCGTCGCCGGGCCCGACCAGAGCAGGGAGAACCCGCTTGGCAGGCGGGGCAGGGAAGTTCACGGCTGGCACCTTGGCGACGAGCGCGCCAATGACGCCGATGAGACGGCGACCGGCTGGCTCATGCGCCCGCGCGGTGCCTATGTGATGGGGCGCAACATGTTCGGGCCGGTTCGCGGCGAGTGGGATGAGGACTGGCGCGGCTGGTGGGGCCCTGAGCCGCCCTATCACGCCCCGGTGTTCGTGCTCACCCATTATCCCCACGAACCGATCGAGATGGAGGGCGGGACAACGTTCCACTTCGTCGAGGGCTTCGACGCCGCCTACGCTCAAGCGTGCGCCATAGCCGGCGAGGATGGCGTCGACATCGCGGGCGGCGCATCGACGGTCCGCCAGGCGCTCACGGCAGGCGTGATCGACGAGCTCACCCTCGATGTCGCTCCCGTCCTGCTCGGGTCGGGTGAGCGGATATTCGACGGCGTTGAGTCCTTCGGGTTCGAGCCCGTCGAGGTGCTGCACTCGCCGCTGGCCACGCATATTCGCTACCGCCGCTCGGGGTGAGCTCGCACAGGCAGGCTATGCAGTGTCGTAACCCTCGCATCGAGCGCGCTCTGACGGTGCTCCGACCCCGGGTGAGTTGATACGTGTGCCCACGCCTAGCCTTTAGGCTGGGCGGGATGCTTGGTGATGGCGGAATGCCCACAACCGACCGCCGCCCATCCGACAAAGGACCCTGATGATGGCGGCATTTTCCGTTGCGCAACTTGACGAGATCTCCGAGGTGCAGGGAACGACCCCGTTTCGGCCAGTACGGCAGCACTTCGGGATCATGACCTTTGGGGCTAGCACGATGACCTCGCATGCCGACGGGGATGGCTGATCGGAGGCACGAGGAAAGGCGAGCCCGAATCCGGTTAGGAGTTGTATGTGGCCATCTCCGGTCACACCTGGTTGGAGATAGCGGGCGAGACCCGCGACGCCCCGACCTGGACTTGGTGCATGTGCACCAGGCCTGCGACATCGTCTCGAGCGCGGCCAACCAGGGTCGATCAGCCGCGGTATTACTCGCTAGTATTACTCGCATGAGAGTCACGCAGAAAGGCCAAGTCACCATCCCGCTTGAGGTACGTCGCGCACTTGGCATCGCTCCAGGCACAGAGGTTCGGTTCGAACTCGACCAAGGGACCGCCCGCCTGGTTCCAGATCACGACCAAGTGGCCGCTGAGATCGCACGGGTCCGTGGCTCCGGTGACGTTGCCCTCAGCACCGACGAGATCCTTGCGCTGACACGCGGGTGAGCTCGCCCCCCGGCACAGTTGTCGATAGCAGCGTCCTCCTCGACCTGTTCACCGAAGACGCGACATGGCTGTCGTGGTCGCAGGCACGGCTGGTCGAAGCGGCGGGTAGGGGGGCGCTCATCCTGAACGCCGTTGTGCTCGCCGAGATCGCTCCACGCTTCTCCAGAGTCGAAGCACTCCGTGATGCGCTGCCGTCAATGAGCCTGATCGAGGAAATCCCGTTCGCCGGAAGCTTCCTGGCCGGTCACGCGCACGCCGAATACCGCCGCGCCGGCGGCAACCGCGGGGCCATCCTTCCCGACTTCCTGATCGGCGCCCATGCGGCCGTGACCCGCCGACCACTGCTCACGCGGGACCCAACTCGCATCGCGACCTACATCCCCGGCGCCGAACTCATCTCACCCTGAACCGGCGTGTCGCAAAGTCGCGCCAATCCGATAGTCGGGTCGTTGGCGGCCGAGGGACGAAAGACTTTTGCGTCAATGGCGGCGGGGCGAGCCGTACAACTCCGGCCAGGCTTCCAATTCACAGATACAGACGATCTAATAGCCGAGAATGCCACTCTTCTGGTTGATGACCGACCCCTGCGAAATTCAGCAGGGCAGTCTGTTCGTACGACCCAGGGTCGGCGCCGGAGGGCGTATCTACTCGGACGCGCAGTGGCGATATCGAGACGGCACGGATGGGGCCTGGCGTCAGCTCCGTGCGTTCGACGCACGATTCCGGATCGCCGCGAAGCTGCTTGAGGCGCGCAGGCAGGCGCACATGACGCAGCGACTGGCCCTCGCCAGCGGCGTTCAGCAGGCCGAGATCTCAAAGATCGAGCGTGGCGAAATCACTCCGGGCGTGACCACCGTGGACCGGCTACTCCGACTCTTGGGTCGTCGGCTGGCTGTAGTTGTCGACGAGTTGCGCTGAGGGCGTCGCCGACCTGACCTCTCGACCTCAGAGGCATGACCACAACCGTCGCGTTAACCTGATCGAGCGTCAGCGAGATCCCCAGCGAAAGCGCAGCGGTCTCCATCGCGCGATTTGGGAGTTACGCTGCTGATGTCAAATCAACAGGAGGAATCATGTCCACGCCGTATGCGTTCGTGGCCAGGTTGGAGGCCAAGCCTGAGAAGGCCGAGGAACTTGCTGCTCTGTTGACAGGGGCGCTGCCGCTCGCCGAAGCAGAGCCAGGTACGGTCGATTGGTACGCCGCTCGAACGTCTCCGACGACGTTCTGGATCTTCGATACGTTCGGCAGCGAAGACGCCCGCCAGGCTCACATCAACGGAGAGATCGCTGCGGCCCTGATGGCGAATGCCGATGACCTTCTCGCCAAGCCGCCGGAGATCCTCCCGGCCGACGTGTTGGCGGCCAAATAGCCGGATCGAGCGGATCGACTACCACCGGCGGCGAGACCTGCTTCCGACTCCGCGCACGCATCCCGCCACGATTCGTGCCGCACCTGAGTTGCGTGGATTGGGGTAGCGAGGCGACCGACTGTCACCCGTCGCGGTCGTCTGCGACGCGAGCGAGGCAATCGTCGTAGGTAAGGAGCTCGGCATCCAGAATCCGGGCTGTCGCGAGCACGATTGCGTCGGGAAATCGCAGGCGATCATGCGCTGCTCGCAAATGGGCCGCTCTCTCGCCGATCGCAGCCGTCATCGGGGTGACGGCGATTCCCATGGCTGCGATCGCTTCGCGCGCATCGCTCAGTCGCCGGGCTCGCGCGAACGAGACCAATGCCTCGCTGTATGCGCTGGCCGGCGCAAGCAGGTCCTTACCTTGCAGGTCGGCCGCCTCGACGTCATCGACGGCGGCGGCGTGATGCGCGTCAGTGGTGTCGAGCAGCCCGATCAGGACGCTGGCGTCGAGGATCAGCGCTCCCACTCGTCCCTCAGTCGGTCAAGCTCGCCGGCGGAGTAGATGCCCGTGGCGATCCCTGCATGACGTCGCACCCGGGAGCCACGAGCCGCGATGATCACCTCGCCGTCGCCGACCGGTCGCACCGTGACCTCGTCACCTGGGCGAAGTCCAGCTTGGCGCATCGCCTCAACGGGAAGGGTCACTTGGTTCTTGGAAGAGACTTTGCTCATACCTTTACTTTATCACGTCGTTAAGTAAAGGAAGCCGTTCGCGTCAGACCCGCTTCCGCGACGCCGCACACATCCCGACGACGCGACCACCAGTCCCGAGTTGCGCGGCATCCGGGACAACTCGAACTGGACGGACGGAGCCGTCAGCGCGGGTCGGTGCGGTAGGCGATAGAGCGGTGCCGTATCGCGGTGACTCTGACGGCTCGGTCGTTGTCTCCCAGTTGATAGATGATCCGGTAGGTACCGACCCGCAGTGACCGCAGCCCCCGAAGACACCCCCGGAGTTCGTAACCGGAGCGTGGTTCACGTTCGAGTAGCCCCAGCGCATCCTCGACCGCGTCGATCAAGGGCCAGTCAAGCTCGAGCAGGTGTTCTCGTGCGCTGCGCGCAAGAACAGCAACGGCCACGGGTTACTGGCTGGCTCTACGCTCGGCAAGCTCGCGCCGGAGTTCCTCAAGCGTGACGCTATCGCCTTGGGCGAGCTCCCTGAGCCCGGTTTCGATCTGGGCGAGCGTCACCGAGTCGGAAAGGATCTCCGCGGTCTCCTCGAGCGCCTCGTACTCGTCGATCGGCACGAGTGCGGCAGCGGGCTTGCCGTTGCGCGTAACCAGCACATGGTCACGACGATCGGCGACATCGCTCAGCAGTTCGCTGAGGTTCGTTCTGAATTCGCGTACCGGCACGGTCTTCGTCATTCGCTTGAGTGTACCGTATTGCGTACACGGCTTAGATTGTGACCCGCTTCGCGATCTTCGAGGGCGGCTGTCCTGCATTTGCTGCCGCTGAGGTGTCTCGGGCCGTCCGCCGAGAGACCCGGATCGCGCGGACATGTGGGCGCTGGCTGTTGGCGAGTGGCTACCGGGGTCGGCGTAGGGTCAGCTCGATCTCCGAGGTCAGGAGGTAGAGGTCGAGTTGATCAGGCTCGTCCGGATCGAAGGGATGAAAGCCGAGGCGTTCCCACCAACCGCGAGCTTGTCGGGTGAGCGCGGTCACGACGACTGCGCGGCATGCCGCTTTTTCGTTGAGCTCGACCGCCGTGGCAAGCACGTGGACGGCGAGCGAGGTACCGATCCCGAGGTTCGTATATCGACGGTCGACGGCGAGCCGGCCGAGCAGCAGCGCGGGGACGGGATCGGGCGCGCCTTTGGCGAGCGGCTCTGGCGCGGCCGAGCGGTCGATACCCGTCATCGCGACGCTCGCATATCCCACGACAACGTTATTGGCGTCCGTGATCACCCAGGTTGCGGCGGTGTCGCGCCGCCGGTTCTGACCGGCATAGCGGCGCAGCCACTCGTCGAGCACCTGCTCGCCGCTGTCGAACTCTTCGCGGTCATGTTGCCGCGAGTCGAGCAGCGCCAGCCGGCGCAGCTCAGTCAAGCCAGCTGAACTTACGCTTGCGCCGCAGCGCCCGCGCGAGCCGGTCGTTGACCTCCGCCGGCCGCTCGAGCGCTTCGCTGAACGCCGCTGCAGCCTGCGCTGAGAGCCGGATGCTGGATCGGTCGGCGAGGATCTCTTCGGCCTTCGACGCAGCGGCCTGTACCACGAACGCGGAGACGTTCAGATGCGAGGCGGCGGCCGCCCGTTCCAGAAGCAGCTTGTCCGCTGGATCAACCCTGATCTGAAGCCGCTCTTCCTTGGTCGTTGACATGTACTCACGATGGCAGTACAGCAGGACGTTGTCAAGTCATCCAACCAAGGGAGGATTCATGGAATCCGTTCTGCTGGACGCTGCAGGCCACCGCCGATCACCGGCGACGATGCCCGGCTACCACCGAGGCCGCCCACCACGCAACAAGGGCGAGGAGTATCCGGCCGATCCGCCCACCATCGAGGAGATCGTCGCTGTCATGCGCGCGGTCGGGGACCGCCCCGACGGCCACCGGCTTCGTGCGTTGATCGTGCTGCTCTGGCGGGCTGGGCTACGGATCAGCGAATCGCTCGCTCTTCAGGAGAGCGACCTGGATCGCTCTCGCGGTGCGGTGCTCGTGCGCCGTGGCAAGGGCGGCAAGCGTCGCGAGGTCGGGATGGACCGATGGGCCTGGGAGCAGCTCGACCCATGGCTCGAGATCCGCCGACAGCTCCCGATCGGCGCGTTGCTGTGTGTGATCCACGGACCGACGGCAGGCCGCCGCTGGGAAGCGTCGGCCGCGCGCAAGCAATTGCATCACGCGGCTGGTGCGGCGGGCGTACGACGTCGCTTCGCGCCGCACCAGCTACGGCACGCGCACGCGGTCGAGATGGCGCACGAGGGCGTCCCACTGGTCGTGATCCAGCGCCAGCTCGGGCACGCCAACCTCGGCATCACCAGCATCTACCTTCAGGGCATCGATAGCAGCGAAATCATCAGCACCGTCCACGGACGGCCCTCGCCGACGATCTCCGCCAACGTCGGGCTCCAGCTGAGGCGATAAAGCAGCGCGACCGGGTCGGACCGGCGTGCGCCGGCCGACCCGGCACCGCACCCCCGGCTGGCTTTACGCAAGGCGCAGCCTGGCACTCGCGGCCTGCCCCGCTCACCGCGGACCGGAGGGCGCTCGCACGTCATGACCGCATGGGATTCAACCGTCGCGCAGGCCCGCCTCTGTCGGAACGCCCGCTGACCCGTCAGAATGGAGATAGCTATGAGCGATCCGCGCGACCATCAGCCTGACCGGTTCGACGACCAACTTGCTGGCGTAGAGGTCCACGTGGAGCCAGGGAACCACGACATCGAGGTGACTGTCACCGTGCCGGTTGCAGCTTCGACCCTCACAGCTCTGAACGAGCGAGCGCAGCGCGAGGGCCGCGACGTCCAAGACGTAATAGCGGACGCGCTTCACGCCGCCGCCTAGCCACCCCGGGAACCTGTGAATCCACTACGTTCAGGGTCTCGATGGTGGCGCGCAGGCAAGTCTTGATCGATTGGGACTGGGGAGCAACCGGCATATGGAGCGTCAGCACGAGTGAGGAGACGGTCGCCCCATCATCGGGTGAGTGGCAGGCTGCCGACACGCCGGGTGATCGCCATCGCGCTTGGCGCGGTCGGCTCTCAGATCAGTTGATCGACGCGCTGCAGGCGTGGAACGATGATGGCGACCTTGTCTTTGGCCGAGAAGCGCACCAGCACACCGAGGAGGACCGGATCGAGTTCTGGGCGCGTGGCCGTGAGCTCGCCGATGAGGTTCAGCAGCAGCTCGGCAGCGACTACGAGGTCATCTGCAGAATTCCGGCTGCTTACCTGTGATCGATGCGCCGAGTGTGATACTCCGCGGAGAAGGCCGACCCGCATTTGCGCTCCGACGCGCATCTCGCTGTCACTGCCCGCTTTCCCTCCTCCGCGCGGAACTCGCCAGCGTGGACAGCGCAAAGGCTGGTGAGGGAGAGCATCTCACGGGTGAGGAGTCGCCCGGTTGGTAATGCCGCGAAGAGGGCCGGGCGGGGCTAAGCCCCCGGCCGGTTACGGTTGGTGCGAGAGCTTGGTCAGGGCCAGTGGTGGGCAACGGAGTGTTCCGTCGCGGAACCGTCCGGCCGGTGGCCACAGCCGGACCGTCACCGAGCGATCGTCGATCGCTTCGATCACCGCAAGCTCGTGCTCGAGGTACCGTGGGCGGACCTTCGCGGTGAACATCACTGTGTCGCCGACACGCAGCTCGCCGATCGCGTTTGCGGAGCGGACCGTGTGCAGCAGCTCGCGGCGCGCGTGTACGGCGTCGGCAATCGCGCCGAGGTGCTGGTCGAGATCGCCCGCCGCGATCTGCTCGAGCAACTGCCGCTCAGGCGGCACCAGCTGCCGGTCATCGAGGGAGGACCACAGCAGTGGCTGGTCGTGTTCCAGAGTTCCGATGTCTGGATAATCCCGGCCGGTGCGGACGTGGGCCGGCATTGGCTCCCGCGGTGATCTTGGGACGTCCACACCACGCTGACTGACGACCTACCTCTTTCGCGCGGGAATGGTGACGAGCTTCACGCTCGCCGGCGTGGCTCACCAGCCTCCCACCAATCCGGCGGCCGTTCGCACTGATGGCGCCGGCACTCGAGTGTCCGCGCCGCGAACAGCATGTCCCTGTCCGTTTGCCCGCAGAACTTCCATAGCTAGCGCGCGGAGCGCTTGTAGCGGTGAATCAACTCATCGACGTCGAACGTGTCAAGCTCTCCGGTGTCGAGCCGCCCGAGCGCGCCACGGACATGCTCGAGCAGCAATCGCAGCTGCTGCTCGTGTTAGTTCGTGATCGTCTCGCAGGCAGTGCCGCGCTGTTCGCGATCGTCCGGGATCATCGGATCATGCCTGCTCGATCGAAACATGCGATCTCTGCCATGCCGCGAGGATCTCGCCGCCGACTCGCCCGCGATCTGACACGTCCAGGCCATTGCTGCGCGCCCAGGCGCGTAGTTCGGTGCTAGATGGAAGCGGAGCGGGCGGGCCGTTCGAAGTCGGAGCTTCGGTGAGCAGGCCGAGGCGCGCCTGTGCTGCCGGCTCGTCACGGGCCCAGACCTGCGCGGCTGCGAGATACCGGTATGTCCACTCCTCAGCCAGCTTGCGTGTCTCGCAATGGACGATCGGAACGTTCGGCCAGCGGATCTGCAGCTCAGCCAGTCCGTCCGCGACGGTCGCCGCGCGGACGTACTTGGTCGCAAGCACGCGCGAGTAGCCCGCCTCGACCACGACGGCGGCTCGAGGCAGGACCGCGAGCTCGGCCAGCGCGTAGCGCAGCCGGCCGCTGGTCAGGCTCGCCACCAGGTCCTCGATGGACTTGCGCTCCACCGCGCAGACGACGCGTCCGTCGACGGCCACGGCGTAGTCGCCACAGGCAAGCCCGCGCTTGACGGTCCGCGCCTGCTGCGACGCGAAGCGATACGCGTAGCGCTCGTGCGCGTCCACGAGGATCTCGAGCTCGGCGATCCCCTGCGCCCGCGCGCTCGGCACCGACACGTCGGGACGGGACTGCTTGCGTGTGCGCGCTGACTGCCAGAAGACTACGTCTCGCCCGCGTGCCTTGGTGAAGACGATCTGGGAGCGCTGCTCACGGCCGCGGTCGCAGACAACGTCGATCGCCGCTCCACGCCGCCCGCATGATCGCAACCCGACCCTCTCAACAATCTCCGGTGCCTCCGGCCACTCGCCGACAGCGACCGGATGGCAATACAGCGCGTTGGTCCGAGGCCAGGTCCCCTTCGTTCGGAACACGAGTCCGCCTTCCAGCGGCAACCGCAATAGGTACGGCAGCGAACTCGACGGATCAGGGTTGCGCGCCAGCAACAGCTCCACGTTCCGCATTTTGATGGACCACGCCGACAGAGTCAGACAACTTCACAAACAGACATACACTCCACGCACTCGGAGGTGTCCGAAGTTGTCCAAGTTATCCGGCGATTCGGCATCGAGGCCGCGGATATCGGGACCAGATCGAAGCCGGCGCCGAGCGACGGGCGCGACGGCCGCAACGCCCGAGCCTTGACCTTCTGCGGGGCGCGCAGATGGCCGACGACGAAACCGACTCGCCCGACCCCCCAAAGTTGTACGCCCGTGTTGTACAAAACCGAAATCGGCTGTCCTGACCGCTCCGGGAAACAGAAAAACCCCGCGATGATGAGCAGGGTTTTCTGATCAAGCGGCTGAAGAGACTCGAACTCTCGACCTTCTGCATGGCAAATGGGAAAACGAGGTCAATTTCGCGGAGCTTGCGAGAAAAGCCTATAGGTAAAGGGCATCTGAAAGAGGCTTTCTGAGATACGTTTGGTACCCACGGTGGTACCCACGGATCGACCGTCTTCGGTTGACGGTAATGTGACCGTTCATGCCGGAGCTTCTATCTGCGACTCCCACCGCTCACGTGCTCGTGCGGTTGCACCTCGACAAGCCCTTCTTCGAGGTCAAGTGGCGATCGAAACTGGACGGCGGCACACAGGTCAAGCGCCGCATAGGACCGGCGTGGCTCGAGCGCGGCCAGACGAGCGACAGGCGACGCCAGTCGCGGCACGACGGCTGGATCAAGCGGCGTGGCCGCCCACCCGACGGCTATCTGACCGAGGAGGAGGCCGAGCGTCGCGTGCCGGCGATCATCGAGCGCAGCGAGGCTGAGCGCAGCGCCGCGATCGAGGTAGCGCGGCGTGGGGAGCCGCCCACGTTCGATGAGATCGCGGCCGCTTGGCTCGAGCACCGAATCGCCGTGGGCGGGATCAAGCGTACGACCCGACTCAACTACGAGTCGCTGCTGCGCACGCCGAGCGAGCCGGCGAAGAAGCGTGGGCGCCCGCCGGCCGCCCGGATCATGAAGCAGTGGGGAGGACGTGACGCGACCTCGATCACCTCGCGCGAGGTTGGGAAGTGGCTCGCCGAGCTAGATCGCGACCCAGCGCTGACGGCACGCGCTGTCAACCTGCATCGCCAGATCATGCGCGCGATCTTCGGCTACGCCTGCCGAGCCGAAACCTACGCGCTGGCCTTGAATCCGGTCGACCAGACGGAGAAGCGCCGCGAGCGCGACCCGGCGGAGATCATCACCTACACGGCCGCGGAGGTCATGGCGATCGCACGTGCGGCGGCCGCAGGCGCGCACCACGATGTGACGCGCATCCGGTTGAGCGCGGAGGAGGAAGCGGCTCGCGCGGTCGAGGACGAGCAGGACGCCTGCCTGATCGTCGTGGCTGCCTTCTGTGGTCTGCGGATGGGGGAATGCCTGGCGCTCAGGTGGCGGCACATCATCTGGGACGCTCAGCGCATCCACGTACAGCGAAGCTACGTGCTCGGCGAGGAGGACAGCCCGAAGGGACGCCGGGGCCGGACGGTGCCACTCGCAGACCAGCCGGCCCAGGCCTTGGCAAAGCTCTCGCAACGCCCCATGTTCACCGCGCCGGGCGACCTCGTGTTCTGCTCCCGCGTTGGCGAGCATCTGGACGGCTCGCGGCTCAGGCGCCGCTACAAGGCCGCCCGCGACCTGGCCACCCTCGACAGCCCGGACATGCCGATGTTGCGCTTTCACGACCTGCGCCACACGTTCGGCACGCTCGCCGCGCAGGGCTTCGACCTCGTGAACGTGCAGGCGATGATGGGCCATGCCGACTCGCGGACCACGGCCCGCTACCTGCACGCACGACCGGCGGCCGCAGACGCCGCGAAGCTCACGACGATCTTCGGCGGCGCTGCCGCGGTTGCCGAGTCTGCGACCGCCAGTGTTGGAAACTCCCAACACTCGCGCTAGGATGAGGACCAGACATTCCAAGAAACAGGTCGAGGCCGCGCTGAAGCGTGCCGAGGCCGCCGGCTTTCGCATTGAAACCGGACGCGCGCACTGGGGGATCGTCTACTGCCCCGGCGACGTGGACGGCCATTGCCCGCCGTTCTCTGTCAACGGAACGCCGGCGAACCCCGACAACGAGGCCAGGCGCATCGACCGTTTCGTCGCGCGGTGTCCACACAAGAGCGCATGAACGACTACATCTTCACGATCCGCTTCACGATCGCCGGCGAGGATTTGGACTCGCTGTCCGTCCGCGTCTACGACCAGATCGAGGACGCTTCGCTGATGGGGCCCGACGATGACGGCACGTTCCTGGTCGAGTTTGACCGTCAGGCGGACGAGTTTGCGGCGGCTGTGACCGGAGCCCTCGAGGAGCTGCGCTCGGCGTTGCCCGATGCCGTGATCCTGCGAGTCGAGGGCGACGACCTGGCGACTATGGCGGACATCGCCAAGCGCGCCGGCCGCAGCGACGAGAGTGCGCGGCTGCTGATCGGCGGCAAGCGCGGCCCTGGCGGCTTCCCGCCCGCGGCCGGTCGCCTCGACTCCCGGACGCGGGTCTGGCGCTGGGCGGATATCGCGCAGTGGTTCGCCGATGTCCTCGGCGAGCCGCTCGGCGGCACCGATGAGAGCGCGTTCCTCCAGGCGTTGAACGACGCGCTCGACCTACGGCGACTCGCAGGCGGGCTCGGCGACGTGGAGCGTGGCGTCATCGCTGGGCTCGTCACGGACGCCCTGCAGTCGGCCTGAACTCACCGCGCGCCGCCGCGACACAGTTGTCGCCGTCCTTGGCGGTCGTGCCCAGGGGGGTTCTGGTTGGCAGGGCCGAGCCTGTGGATTCACGGTCCGCATCGCCCGCCCGCGGTTACAGGTCTGACTGACAAGGAGGTTGGAAATGGTGGAGCCTGGGTGAGGCTGCAAAGAGCTCGGACTGAGCAGGCAGGCTGACTGGCGGCCAGACCGGAGGGCGAGCTGCTGTCGGGAAGAGATGGAGGTAGGGGGAGTAGGCCGTGTAGGCGGCGGGATTTGTGTTGCCGCTGCGGAATGTGATCGGCTTGGCTCAGCGTGTTCCGAGCTGATCAATCCCGGGGTGCTCACCGTCGGGTGGCTGCCGCTGAGTGAAGTGAGCGGACATTTTCGCCTTGCGGCGATGTCGCAAAACGCGGTGTCCGCTCGTTACGGACAGCACAAGGACCTCAAGGAAGCAAGGAGCCGCCTCCCGCTCATGGAAAGCATCACAGTCGTCGGCGCGGTCTCCGGAGACGCGCTCAGGCACATTGCTTCGCTCGGGCAGGCAGCGACCGACATCGCGCCCGCCGGAGTCCTCGCCGGTCTGATCGTCACGTGGGCGACCAGACGGACGGGACTCGCCCCGTCGCTCACCACCCTTGCCTGGATCCCCATAGGAGCTGTGTGGATCTCTCGCATTGCCATCGGCTGGTTCGTGTGGCTCGCATACGTCACCTTTGCCGCATCGCTAACCGGAGAGTCGTGGCTCCGGCACCGGCGCGACCGCGATCCGGTCGACAACGCCGACGCCGAACACATGGTTGCGATCGAGGTTGAGCTGACGTCGAAGACGCACACGCGCTTGCGAGCGATCCTGTGCGGCTATATGCGAAACCAGCGACTGTCCGTCGTCCGGTACTACGCACCGCCGCGTGTCGCAGGGCTCGGAGAGAGGGTCGCGGCCGCTGTTGCAGCACACGAGATCATCCAGCTCTACGACATCGCGTCGGCGCCATGACCGACGACTCACAAGGCGCAGGCAAAGCCGAGAACGACTCGCCGCTGGATGAGCTCATGACGATCGAACAGCTCGCCGACAAGCTCCAGATGCGCAAGTCAACCGTCGAGGACTACCGGCGTCGCGGTCTGCTCCCCGGCTTCAAGCTCGGACGGCATGTTCGATTCAGACGGTCCGAGGTGGAACGCGCTATCGAGCGTCTGTCAACCGAACGTCGCGGCTGACGGATTCGGTTAGCGACTGGCTCCGCATGGGAGCACCGTTTTGCTGCGCCGTCGATGCGCGGTGCTCAGCGTCAAGGACTCGCCATCGAGGCCACCGGGAGAAGTAGCCGATGGTCGCCAGGGCAATAGCGTCGGCCGAGCGGCCTCTCCGGCGAAACGGATAGTCAGCGGCTTGTGCGCTTCCCGCGAGTTGCACGTCGGGATCGCGCTCCGTCGAGTGAACTCTGTCGTTAACCGCTTTCTCGGCCTCGGCATCGGTGAGTCTCAGCCCGCGCAATGGCCGTGAGCGCCGCCAGCTGACCTAGAAGCGACTAAGAGTAGATCCCCTCGTCGCCGCCGAGAATCGGGTCAGGAGAGACGTCTTCCGGGGGCAGCACGCGCTCGTATCCCTCCGGGAGTGGAACCTGCTTCGGCTTCGATCCAGGCAGCCGCAGCTCCTCAGGAGGCTCGAAGTACATCGGCCCGTATGACATGGTGGCTGGGAAGAAGTCCGCGGTTACCTTGTACGCGCCGCCGGCACCGTCCTTGTACGTCATGGTGAGGCGAAACGCCATCATCGGCTCGACCGCGAGCCCTCGAAACTCGAATGCGAGGTTCGCGCGCCCCCCAGGTCCGAGCGCCGGCAGCACCGCGCTCCGTGTCACCATTGGCTGCGTCGAACTGATCGACCTCGAGCCGAACTGGTCCAGCCAGAAGATATCCGCAGAGATGTCGATTGCCGGCCCGGCCCCGACGTTCTCAGTCGGGACGAATAGACGCACGGCTTGCTTCTGCTCGTCCAGGTACCGCGGCCATGGCAGCTTGCCCTGGGACGCCTCTTCGACGCGGTCGAGCATCTCGCCAAGCGGCATCACAACAGGCATGCGCTCCTGCCGAAACTGCGTACTCGACGCGTCGATGCCGTCGCGCGTCTCTTCGGCGAGCGCGCTTGTTCTGCGCGCCATGTAGAACGTCGCCGCCGCGAGTGCGAGCGTGCCGATAGCTGTGCCGAGCGAGAACCAGTCCGTGAGCGACATGACGCGATGGTCGACCGCCCGCCGGACGGCTTCAGCTCGTGGCGGCTGGCGGTTCCGGAAGCGGCACGTTCTCTGGCTGTGGTGCGCCGTTCAGCATTACTTGGGCGAGCGACTCTCTCTCGATCCCGCGCCATTGCGCAACACCGTCCTCGACCACCTCGATCTCCTGCTGGGTGGCCTGAGAGAAGGGGCCGTTCTGTTCCGAGTACCAGAGCTGCACGTGCCCCCCGACGCCGAGTTGCCCGCCGATGGTGTCGATGCAGTTCTGGACCGTCCGATGAGCGATCAGCTTGAGGTCGGCCGTCGCTCGACCGGCGGAGTCATATTCCCGCATCAGGGAATGCGCGACGTAGGCGGCTGAGGCCCCGCTGCCGACGGTGTGAAATCCGCCGTCGGTGTAGAACGTGGGCTGCGCCATCCAGTCAATCTCAAGCAACCAATAACCCTGAGCGTCGCGGCCGATGACGAGCAGAATGCCTTTCAACGCCTCAGGGATTCCGTACATGTCGACGTTGCCGACGTGCGTGCTGTATTCGGCGCGGAGCACCTTCCCAGTCTCGTGCCGAAGAATCTCGCGTGCCTGGTCTCGGTCGATGGCGGCCGATGCCCCAAAGCTTCCGGTCACCGCTCCATCGAGCGACTTCTCAAGGGGCTGGCGGACGCTGCCAGTGCCGGTGTAGCCCATCAGCAGGCCCCCACACGTCCAGATCTTCTCGACGTCGTATCGGGTAAGGCCCCCGGATTCCGTCGCCTCGCTGTCCGAGGCCATCACGGCTCCATCGGGGCCGACGAAGCCAACGACGACCGTCATTCGTCAATTGATGTTCGCGATGGAACGCGTCGCGTAATCAGGGAACCGCTCGTAGATCTCTCGGAGGAGATCGTTGAACGATTTCGAGGTTACCCAGTGGCCGATGTTCCGGAGCCAGTCCGTCATCGGCTCATCAAGCTTCTCGGCGGCAGTCTTAGCCGCGCGGGCGTGTCCAGCCTCGGTGACCCGATAGTGGCTGTAACGACCAGCGGGAAACTCCTCCAAGAAGCCCTTCCCGAGCAGGGCGTCGCGCGCACGGTAGACCGATGGGTCGAACGGTCCGTAGTCGTACGCGCTGAACTCGAACAGGCCCTTCCACTCGTCAGGCCCGATCTCCGCGACGATGAAGCAGCCCTTCATTAGCCGGATGGGATCGAGGGGAAACTGACCGTGGGCGCCGTCGGCGATCAACAGCATGATGTCTTGACGATCCACGTCTGTCATAGCTCTCCTCAGGGTATCGACACGTGGCTGACGGATCCTAACTCCGGGTTCGGCGTCCGGCGTGGGCGGGGCGCGCTGCAATGATCGTAGGACCGGCGTGTTGCAGGAAACGTTGGTCGCGCTGGCCGTCCGGGTCTCCGAGGCCACTCAGATCACCAGAGCCCCGCTTCCAATCTCGCAATTCTCAGCAGACCGACGCCTGGTCGCCGTTGCAATCGTGAGGTCGTGACTGATCCCGACGAGTGCCTTCCGGGCGTAGCGATCGTCCGGCGCTTGCGTGTCCCGCCGCCGCGTGGTCGCCATTGCATTGGTGCGCCGCGCGGCTACCGGTACGCGAAAGCAGTAGTCCGCAGCGAGACTACGGCGAGCCATCCGCTTCTCGCTCCTGCCAAGCAACCGGTATGGCCTCTTACCCGCAAGACGGCCGACGAGCACAGTTCACCAGATGCCCGAACGTCGCGAAGGCGATAGCGCGTGCTGCTCGTTCGAGAGAACGAAGGGGAGCTCGAGGAGACGGAGTCCAGGATCCGCCTGATCAAGCCAACACGCTTGATCTCGATCACCTCAGCCCACTCGTCCGAACCGCCCCCCAGGCCCAGCTCTCGAAGCGACGAGAGCCGAGCCTAGTCCGTGTCCGCGAACGTTCGCTCGAGCTCCAAGCGCCCGCCGGCCTCACTTAGTTCCCCTTCGGTCGTGCTGCAGAGCTTCACTGAAAAGGGTCGTTCGATGGTCACCGACTTCGCGGCGGCGTCATCGATGACGCTCGGTGATCGGTAGGCGGGGAGGCCCGGACCGCCGCTCGTCCTGAGCGCCTCGCGCTAGTAACGGGACTGGTTGACCGCGCCGGCTGCTTCGTAGCGGTGGCGGATTTCGGCCTGCAGACGAGTCGCGTTGTCGTCTGACGTCAGATCCTGACGCCGGACGAGTAGCGGTTGCACGGGCACCGCAAGCAGTTCCGGGAGCCCGTGCAGGCCGCCCTGACTGACAGTGTTGCCGGGTTCTTGGAAGCTGTAGGCCTTAGAGTTGGCGTTGGGTATCGCGGCGGCGAGCAGCACCTGGTTGATCTCCTTCCGGGTGTCGAGCAGCTGCCAGGCTGCGTCGCTGAAACGCATCCCGGACTGGATCGCATCAAGGACTCGGTCGTGCATCACAACGATCGAGCCGAGCATTTGCGACGTACCGCCAACACTGGCTTCTGTGACGACGGCCCCGTCGGCGCCAATGATCAGCTCTAGCTGATCGAAACCGCCAGGCGCGCTGTAGAGCAGATGGATGCTGTCGTCGGGCGCTACGCGATGTTCGACCCCTAGCGCCTGGGTGATCTGGCCGGTCGCCCGTGCGACGGCAATAAGCGCGTTGATCGTCTGGCCATCGGCTAGGCGGACTGCGTCGAGCAGCGGCCTGCTTAACAGAGGGACCGCGACAGTTCGCAGTTTCGGTCCGCCGGGCATCATCCCGGATCGGTCTGCTCCTCGGGCAAGCTCGTTCACGCGGGTCTCGGCCGCTTCGCGCCGCTGCGCATCAGGGCCGCTGTTCCGCCACCCGTTCAGGGTCCGTACAACCGCCGTAACGACGTCGGCGCTGCCGATGAACGCTGGTGCGAAATGACCGTCTTCCCATGAGCCACGCACGCGATCAACGAACTGTTGCTGGCGCGGTTCGCGGTTAACGCCCTCCTGAACCAAAGCGAGGATCCGCCGACCGCTGCGATCCGCCTCCTCGAACTCCTCCTCGGTCGGGCTCAACCCGCTTTCCATTGGCTCTCCGTATTCAGCTCCGAGCAGGAGCAGGTAAGCATCACACGCGGGGATCCGATCAAGAAGCGCTCGCCGGGAGTTCAGCTCGCTGGCAGGCTCGGTTTCGAACATGACCGGGTGCATGCCCAGGGACTGGACGGCCTCTTTGGCACCCTGGCGGATCGCGCCCATCTCGCCTCGTGCAAGCGAGCTGATGAAGATCTGTTCCACAGCGTGAACGGTAAGCGACCATCCGACGGAACCGTAGGCAGCTACCAAGCCCGCACGGCAGTGACCGAACGCCACTTCGGGAACAGGTCAGTGTCGGTGGTCTACGACGTACGATGTCGGCATGGTTCCGCGTTCAGGGGAGACTTGGAAGACACCGGACGGCCGTCTCATCATCGTCGACGGCGTCAGCGGCAACAACGTCACCGGCAACATCGCTCCACTCGAGCTCGATGGCCAGTTCCAACCCATCGGTCCGGGAATGGGCGCCGTCAGCTATCACGGATCCACCCAGGATTTCGACGAGTACGAACTGATCGGGCCTCGCTGGCGGGCGAGCTTTAGCGCAGCTGTGACTGGGGCACACCCCACCCAAGACAAAGTGTTCTCGATCGTGCAAACCCTAGGCGTCGTAGAGCGTCGCCGGGTCGGATCGGTCAGCGGATCTGCGATCTCGCAGGGCGCCAGCTACGAACTGACGATCTTCGCTCTCACGGCTGCCGAGGTCGAAACTCGCCTCGGCGACGCACTTGCTGCCCATGGTGGGGTTCACGACCTCAAGGTCGAGCGCACCGACGGACCGCCACCAGTCGTCGTCGGCGGCTAGCCCGCGGCGCGCCCAATCTGGTCGCCTAGCCCCCGTCGGGTGACCAGATGTAGCGCTCTGGCGACCAGTCGCCCGGACGGATCTCGGCTTCACCCAAGCTCGTCTTCTTGATCCGATCGCGATGCTGCGTCGAGCTGAGCCCAATTGATGTTGGGCTCGAAGCTGGGTTCGAGTGAGCGGGCATCGGCAATGGCGCGCATCAACGTATCCGTGATTGTGGACCCGGGGTATTCCGGTTTGCGCCCCAGGTCGTTCGCGCGCCGGCACCAGTACGACATCCGCAGGACGTTCTGGCCGAACGATCCGCGAGGCATCGCGCTCAGCTCGGCCAAGATACGGTTGCCTGGCGCCCACAACATGACGCTGACGATACCGCGGCGCTCATGAAGCTTTGCGAGCGTAGGCGGTAGGCTCGCGCGTCCGATTGATGTCAATCGCCGGCTCGACGGAGTTCCCGGGGGACCCCTATGACTGCGCAGACCAGCAGCACGAACTATGAGGCGCTTCGCCGTGAATGCGCCTCCGTGAGGCAGCACCTCGGGATCGGCGCCACCGCGATCGGCCGCGCCTATTACGAAGGGACGGAGTTCTACGCCCAGGCGTTCTTCGCGCTGTCTGTGGGGTTCGAGCGTGCAGCGAAGCTGGTCCTGACACTCGACGCCGCAGCGTCAAACGGCGGGACCTTCCTGGACACCGCCGCGCTACGAACCTACGGTCACCACATCGATCGGCTGCTGGGCGAGGTGGCACGGATCGCAACGGAGCGAGGCTTCACCGAGCAGGTAATGCCGACGACACCGATCCACCAAGCGATCATCTCAATCCTCTCGGGGTTTGCTTCGAACCTGAGCCGCTACTACAACCTGGAGGTGCTGCAACCAGGCGGTCAAACCCGTCAGGATCCGATCGCGGCCTGGTACCAGCAAGTGACGCGTCCGATACTCGCAGCACACGACACGCAACGAAGACAACAGCGCGACGAAGCCAAGGTCGCAATCACCGCCGCGTTGCCTGAGTCCGTCCTTTTTGCCGTCATCGCGACCACCGAAACAGGTGAGCCGATCGACAGCCTCGATGACCTCATGCGGCGAACGTTCGAGGCCCGTGCCGCTCAACCCTGGGAGCGCATGTACGTTCTTCAGATCGCCCGCTTCGTCACTTATGTCCTAGGCGAAATCGGACATGTCGCACGACGTGTCGTTGATGCGCCGTACATCGAAGAGTTCTTCTACGAGTTCCAACTCGACGACCCTTGCTTTCGACGGCTAAGGATCTGGCCGCCGCGAAGATAACTCCGTCGGTTCACTTGGCCGCGTCAGCGAGCGCGTGCTCACCGGCTCACCAACCGGTTTCGTACCTAGCCGGAAATCGTCGGCCGAATCGGTTGGTGCCAGGTCTGACGCCGCCATCATGAAGCCCTCGCCGGCGACATGGTCCAATTCTGTCCTCTTGATCCGGACTCGACGGCCGCCAACGTTCAGAGCCGGCAGCGAGCTCGCATCAATCCAGTTGTAGACGGTCTGCTTGTCCAGACGGAGGAGACCCGCAACCTGCTCGACCGTGAGCAGCACCGGCATCTCATACCCGTCACCGCCGGCGAGCGCGACAGCGGCTTTCCGCGGAATGCGCATAGCATGGCCGACCTTAATCGACTCGAGCTCCCCAGCACTGATCCAGTTCATAGGTCTCGTGAACCTGTTCGGGCTACGAACAAACGAAGCGGATCGGCCGACGAAGGCGCATCCACAACTCGTCAGCAGCCTAGGGGCACTCGGAGTCGGGATGGTGATCTGCAGCGCGATCCTCGCGTTGGTCAACAGCCCACTGTAGGCCTCATGGAGCCGACAGCGCCAATCGGAGGCTGCGCTGCGATCGCATGCGCAGGTCTCGTAGAACGCAATGGGACACATTCGTGTTGACCATTCCCTACAACACCCATCGAAGCGGCCGGCTAGTGAGTCTCGCCGCCCGCCGATGGCCGTGTCGTCGTAGCGTCGCGCTTCACCAGGAGCTCGCTCTGCGGTCTCACGGGGGACATGCTCAGACCAGTGCTGATCGCAGCCAGACAGTCGAGTTTTGCAAGGCCGATATCAGTGCCGCCGACAACCTCTCGAACGTCACGCGAGATCAAGGCCGCTCGTTGCGGGAACCCGGTCGCGAACTCAGGGACAAAGTAGGCGTGCATGTCGCGATCCCCAAACAGGTCCGTTGACCGTCCGCCGGTCTGATCCTTTACATCAAGCACCTCGCTCATCGCGGTCTCGGCACCGTAGGTGAGCAGCGAGAAGTAGTGACCGAGCACACAACACGAAATCGACACAAAGTTGATCTCGGCGGTGCGAAAATCCTGGATGCGTCGGTTGCCCAGATCGAGCAGCGTGGCGGATTCGAACAACGTACCGAGATTGTCTTTTCCGACATCGAGCGGCTCTGGGCGGAACTTCACCGGATCGGCACGGTACTCGCGAGCAACCAACATCGCGAAGTAATGGATCGTGATCAGTTCGATCGCTTTGAGGAACTGCTCCTCCACGTCGTAATCCCCGGTCAGGATCATCGTTTGCCGGCCCGTTTGGATCGCGTGCTTGATCGCGAGATACACCAGGACCTCGTCGGTGAACATCGGACTCGGCGGCTTCTTGCACAGCATGAACCCGCGCTCCCCGAAGTCACGCTGCACCTGAGCTTCGATCGTCTGCAGTGCTGTCTCGTCTGGAGGTGAGCCGTTGGCTCGCTGATACTTGTCGATCTCGCGCTGCAGAACGAATCGGCGTGTCGCCAATAGGTTGAGGTAGTAGAGAAACGCCTTGAAGCCCGCCTGCCCGGATTCCGGCTCGCCGCCGACGACCAGCGCCGGGTTGCCCACACTGATCGCCTTGCGCAACGGGTGCTCAGGCACCGCGGCGAAATGATCAGCAAGTTCTCGAACGACCCTCGGGGTCAACACGATCCGCCCCGGGACTCGCAGAAGCTCGTCCCAGAGCTCGTAATCGATCTGACGTCGCAACACGCTCGTGTCCAGAAAGACGGCGGTGTCCTCGGCCGTCGCAAGGAAGCGAGGGATATCGATCTGGTCGGCAGGGAGCTGCGGAGCGGAACGAAAGCCGAGACGAGGGATAAAACTCGGCATCGAGAATTCCCGCGGATCGACCGGAAACTCGACCACAGGCGATTGGGTACGCCGGTCCGCGAGCGCCCGTGACACCCTCGTATGTCTGATCTTCGGAGGCCCGCTCACATCGACAAATGTAGGAACCTCAGAGAGCAGGCAACCCGCAAGGGCGAGCCTCACTCAGGGAATTGAGGGAGCAATGTTCGACGGTCGGCCGGGGCAACGTGACGCACCCGCGGTCCGCGCGGGTCAGCGATCGCGGGCGGGCGACATCCAAGCGGACCCATCGCACGCCACAGCGTGTAGTGGCCTAGCTGAGCAGCTCCTCGTCGATGCCCGCGATCCCGCGCGACGGACGGTCAAGCAGCCAGCGCCTCAGTGCTCGTTGAGCGAAACCGCGGGTGCGGGAAATGATCCGCGGCATATCGGCCGGCGGGTTCTCACCATGCACGATTTTGGAGCGAGCGTCATAGGACTTCTTCGCCAGTTCGAAGATCTCCTTGCGAGCTTCCGGCGTATCACCGCAAAGCCGCGCGAGGCGCAGCGACGCTCGGTATCGGAGCTCTGTCGTGCCGTCGGACAGGAGCAGGGCTTCGAGAGTGATCCACAGGTCGATCAGGCTGTCCTCGGTGCTGCCGCGTCCTGATGCGAGGCCGAAGCGGCGCAGCGCTATCTCCAGGCCCTTTTCGTTCCCGCGAGATCGCAACGCCGCTAGAAGCAACCGGATGTCCTCCAGCGGGAACGGCTCCAGCGAGCACGGGATTGGTATGAACGCTGGCAGGCTGCCGGGAGCTGTGAGGCGCCCGTCAGTCCACGGCCGAGAGGAGGGGTAGTCGGGTGGATCCGCTCGGCTCCAAGTCAGCGAGTAGCCCACAGCACTCGGGTACAGCAACTGCAGCGTCCACACAAGGTTGTCGAGCTGATCGTCGACCGGTGCATAGTCGATCGGCATGCGCCTCGGAATCTGCCAGCGCAGATCGAGCGCGTGAGTCCACCTCGTCAACTGGCTAATAGTTAGCCCCGCGGAGGAGGGGCTGCCGGCGAAGCTCTGCCAGAACTCGGCCCGCTCGCGATCACTGATCGGGCGCAAAGTCAACCCCGGCTCGATCTCCACAGGGTCCTCAGGCCCGAGCAAGTTGTGCAGCGGGATCAGGGTTTGCATCGGCACCGCTTCGGCGTGATAGGCGGCTCGCCACTCGGCAATCAGCCGGGCGATCAGCTCAGGGTCGTCGTCCCAGCTACCAAGCGCTTCGCGGTACCGCCTGACCAATGGTTGAACCACGTCGGTCCAGACAGCCTGCGCGCGATACCGGTCACCACCTGACATCCAGCCCGTGAGCTCATCGATAAGCGAATTGGTGCACAGCGGTTGGACGAGACTGGTGAGGCGGTCCCAGAATCCAGGTTGACGCGACAACAGCGGGAAGGCCAGCCGCCAATCAACGACAGCGCGCTCCACCTCGGCCAGGTCATGCCCGACCCGCTGAAGGGAGCGGACGCCAATGACGGGGATGCCACCGTCCCCATCCACGTCGCGCTCTACGAGGCTCTGCGCATACGCGCTGATCGTCAGCACCTCGTCGGCGAGCAGTTGGTCTACGTCGAGCACACGAAAAATGATGACGGACCGAGTGAGCTCGGAACAACCACGCCGCCATCCGCACGCTAGTACGGGGGCGCCGCAGGAGCACAAAGAGACCCGGCCGGCAGGCGGTTCAAGCCCACCATTGAGAGCATAACGCTGGCCGGCCCCGGTCTTCGCCGCTAAGCCGCACCCCCTCCGGGCTTCGCTCGGCGAGTTCCAGTCTCAGTTCGGTGTTGAAGGTTCGCGTCGCGGTCGCAGCCGAGAGAAATCAACAACAACAACCACTAGCCGCGAAAAGCGATCCCCTGTCCGATCAAACTGGGGTAGATCACTTGAGCACGCGGCCGCTGTCGGGCTGGACGTGCTGACAGATTGGTGGAAGGATCGCTCTGGAGATGCCGTGGCCGCCTACGACATCTATAGAGAAGCGAAGCTGCGTATGAGGGAGATGGAATGCCGCGTTCTGACATTCTCGACGACGTTAGAGGCATCCGATCGACCGTCGCAGAGACCTATGTGCGGACGGAGCTCCGGACGCCGTATAACGACTTCTCGACTTCGTGACATTCCCCGACGGATCGCAGGGCGAGCGCCATGAACGGGATCCGAACTCGCTGGCGTCCGCCACCACCTGCTGGACACTGCATTAAGGCCATCCGCAAGAACGAGCATGGTGTCGAAGAGGTCGGTTACATCGGCTACATAGCCGAAGCGACACCAGTTGGAAACACCCTGCGTATTCGCGCCGCAGGCCCCGAAGGCCTCCTCGAGAATCTGCCTCTTCCGTTCGATCTACCGCTCATCGAGAGGTCTGACGACCCAGCCGGCTACCGCTATTGGTGGCGCCAGATCATGTACGTGTTCGACCTCGACGACCCGCGACTAGTGCCGCCGCTGCCGTTAGCTCTTCAGCCGAATGACCAGGACTGCGTTGAGCGGTTCATCGCCACCAGCCGCGACCTCGCCGAGAGCGGAGTTGTGAGCTCGGTCGGTGGCGTTACCGTCAGTATCGATGACGTCACTGGACAAGAAAGTGTTATCGCTGACTTTCCACGACGCGACCTCCAGTCGGGCTTCGCGACGCTTCTGCGCCAGTGCCAGGGTCCGTCGGACGAAGCACGCTTCGACATCGTCTACGGGCGCTTGCGAAAGGCAGCGGGAGATGCGACCGACCCGCTTGCAGCGAAGCGGTTGCGGCAACTGGATGGTTGGCGACGGGTTGTCATCTCTGTCCGGACCAAGTCACTGAATCAGCTCATCCGGGATCGCTTGGTGGCTGAAGAGGGCTGGAAGATCTGGGAGTACCAGGAGCCAGCCACGCCCGAGGCCGTAATACGACGCTTCAACTACGGCGACCTGATCCATTGGGGCAAACAGCGTGACCAGATCGCCAAACCCGTTGGCGAGGAGTACGAAGCCGCGATGCAGCGGACAGAATTCTTTGGTGCAGCGCTCGGTCTTGCGCATGTCTCAATTGGATTCGGAGAGCTCGCGCGCGCACTCATTACGCCCCGGGCGCAACTCTGGACTCCGTAGCAGAGCCATTCGCCGGTCCGTTCCTCCTGGAGAGGAGCACACTTCTCGCCCCAACAACGCGCGACGGCTCGCACCTTGCTCTGCCGGTTTGGACTATCCCTTTGGTGCTTCGGAGCGTTGCACGATCAATATCCCGTTGGCGACGGTCGGTGTCTCGGCGATCCGTAGGATGACCACATCAAGCTAGAGGTGGATCAGAGGGGGCTGGCATGTTTGGTCGTCTACGTGGCTGGCTATTCGGAATCGCTGTTGCTGGCTCGCTGACAGCAGTGTCGGTCACCATCGCCGCAGCGAGCCCGGGCCGCGATGTGTGGATTCCGACTGTCCAGCCGTCCGTGGTTACTGGCCACGCGGCGAAGCGAGGCCTGCCGATGTTCATCTTCGGCTCCTACCACGGGCTTCGGCCGCGCAGCATCTACTTCTCGGGCGACGGCGGCAACATCGTCGGCAACTTGCGATGGTCAAACTGGACGACGTCGCATGCGGCAGGTGAGGGTCAGAGCGACATGCAAGGCTGTATCCCAGACTGCGCAACGGGAGCGGAGATCCTGGTCCCGACATTGATCACGCTGCGCGACCCAGTCGATGGATACTTCACCCGGATCATCGAGCGGCGCGATGGGCAGAACACAACGTTTTTCTACAAGCACAAGCCGCGTCGAGGCAGCTTCCCGCAGAGTTCCTATGCACCCGGCCCAGTCGGTCCCGCGACTTCCCTTGAGTACTACTGGGGTGACATCGATACAGGCGCCTACGCGAAGGCTTGGACCTACCTGAGTGCCACAGTCGAATCAGAAGCGGCGTTTGTCGACGGCGAGAAGAAAGCCCGGCCGACGAACATCGAGCTCCTCGGAACGCTCGCCGGCATCTCCGGCAATCACGCAACGATCGTCGTCAATCGCTTGATTACGCACGATCAGCAATACGGATGCCGCTCCTGGTCGGGTCACTACAGCATGGTCCGAGCCCGCGGACACTGGCTCGTCGCCAGCGCACAGATCACGCCCAAAGCGTGCTGACAGCGACGCACCTAGATGTTGTGCCTCGGCTCGTTCCGAACGCGGGTGATGGGTGGCCGGTTTGAGAGTGAGCTGTGGTTCCTGGTGTAGTTGTAGTGCTTGAGCCAGACCGGTAGCGCTGCCGCGCGGGTGTCTGAGGTGCGGTAACGCTGTCCGTAGGCCCACTCTCGGGCGAGGGTCTGTTGGTAGCGCTCGACCTTGCCGTTTCGTTTCGGGGTTCGTGGCGGGATCCGACGGTGTTGGATGTCGCGTGCTGTGAGGAACTCTCGGAGCGACTTGTTCTTCACGTAGGCCCAGGCATTGTCGGTCTGCAAGCGTTTCGGGACGATTCCGAGCTCGGCGTAGAACTCCAGCGCACGGACCACGAACGCGGTGACGGTGTCGGCCAGCTCGTCGCCATGGATCTCGGTGTAGGCGATCCGGGTGTGGTCATCGATGATCGAGTGACAGAACTCCCATCCGACCCCGGAGCGCTTCTCAGCACCGGTCCGGTGCCGATCACCGGTCACACGGTGCCCGGCGCGGGAGAACCGTGCCAGACGCTTTGTGTCCATCTGCAGCAGATCACCAGGGCAGGGCCACTCGAACCGGCGGACCTCCTCGCGGGGGCGGTCGCCGGCATCCTGGATAACCCGCGACGCTGCAGACACCGGCTCACGGTCGCGTGAGCCATCCCGAGCTCCGAGGCGATCAGCCGCGGCCCCCACCCGGTCCGCTGCCGTGTCTCGCAGACAAGGTCGTGAACCTTGTCGCTGACCCGGTCCGGCTGGCGGTGTGGCGTGGAGGGCGTGTCCTGCGCCCACCGGCCTTCGCGTCGCTCTTCCTCACCGGCCTGCCGCCACCGAGCGACCCAGTACTGCACGGTCGACACACTCACGCGCCGCCAGGCCGCGGCCTGGCGGCGCGTGAGACCTTGCTCCAGACACAACGACACCAGCTCTTCACGCTGCCAACCGGGTAGCCACTTACGCTTGTTCTGCATCCGGGCTGAGACCTCCGAGAGAAGTGATCTGTGGAAGGACCACAACTCTCCGTCTCAGCCCGGACAGCACTACCTCACGTTCGGAAGGTCCCGAGGCACGTCACCTAGAGCCTGAGGCGGCCGGGGTGCGCTATGCAATTGCTTTCGCCTACAAGTAGCCGCGCTCACCTGATGGCGCTTTGGCGACATCTGGCCACTTAGGGCCTGCGTCGGCGATCTCCCGGCGGACGATTGCATCCGTCAAAGTACGCGTCCGATGGACGATTCATAGCTAAGGACCGGATCACGATCCGCCCGTGATTGGCGACAAGAACCGCGCTCGCAACGTGACCGGCTATCCATGGTGCGCTCGCCGTGCTGAGGCACCGCTTCTGCGCTGGTGCTGATTGCTCCGCCAGGCCGGCGCGCCGGCGGCACGCCTTTCCTACGACGCTCGCTACGACTGTCCGCACCAACAAAGATGTCGATGTTGTGCGCATGTTGATACCGCGACATGTGCACGGACTGCACACTTTGATGCGCACGTGGATGAGCAACAAAGCTGCATGCCGGTGAGCAGCTGAGTACGAGCCACGCGACATCTGAAACACCGCGCAGAGCACCACCGCGGGTACGAGTACCAAGCCCAGTGACAGTCACAGCCCAGCCCGAATGGGAACTATCATCACGGATGGCTGTGTTACGTTGACCGGCGTGTTCACAGGCGTTTCAGCCCGAAATCGCAGCCAAACCGGGGCCTCCGGGGCCGGCGAGCTGGGACGCTCGCAACGGCGCACCGTGCGGAGAGTGGGCGCTCCCTGGTGATCCATGCGGAAGGCGGCCCGGGGCGATGCTGACGATCGGGAAGATCGGCGGCGACCAGGCGCCAGCAGTTGTATTACGACTCACAGGTCGCGCAGGGCGCCGAGGACTATTACTCGGGTAAGGGTGAGGCACCGGGCTCGTGGCATGGTGAGGCGGCGGCGGAGCTTGGCCTGACCGGCCCGCCGACCTCGGAGCAGCTGCTTGCGGATGTTCGCCGGCCGGCATCCGGAGACGGGGGAGCAGCTGGCGCGCCGGCCGAACGGGTCGAGCAAGCGGCCGGTGATCGCCGGGTTTGATCTGACGTTCAAGGCCCCGAAGAGCGTCAGCATCCTGTTCGCCGCAAACGACGAGCTTGCGGACGTGATGAGCGCCGCGCACGAGACGGCGGTGACGAAAGCGCTGGCTGCGTTTGAGGACTATGCGATGCGTGTCCGCCGCGGGCATAACGGCACCCAGGCCGAGCGTGACGCCGGGCTTGAGCGTGGTTGGGAGACGGCGCAGGTCGCTGCGCCCGGAGGGGGTGCTGGTGGCGCGGTACCGGCATCGTGTCTCGCGGGCGATGGACCCGCATCTGCACACGCACGTGCTGATCCCGAACATGGCCAAGGGCCCGGACGGGCGCTGGACCGCGCTTGAGCACCCGCCGATCTATGAGTACGCGAAGACGGTCGGATCGCTGTATGAGGCGTTCCTGCGCCGCGAGGTGGTCGAGCGGTTGCCGTGGGCGCGATGGAAGACACCGACCAATGGGATCGCTGAGCTCGTCGAGGAGCAGGTCCCCGAGCAGGTGCGGATCGCGTTGAGCAAGCGCACCGCCGCAGATCGCCGAGCGGGAGCGCGAGCTCGCGCTCGCCGGCTACAACCTTGACGCCAAGGGCCATGAGCTCGCGGGACGGACGAGCCGCGACAGCAAGCCCGAAGGCGGGCTGGATGAGCGTGAGTGGCTTGAGCGTGTGCGTGCGGAGATGGCCGAGCACGGACTCGACCAGGACGCGGTGCAGGCGCTTGATGGAGCTCGCGGACGCACCGGAGGTTGAGCCCGTGAACGAGCACCTGCTCGCCGATCAGCTGTTCGGTCCCGAGGGTCTGACGCGGATGTCGAACACGTTTCATCGCAGGGACGTCGTGTTCGCGGTCGCCGCCGCGCACATCGGCGGGATCGCGACACTGGAGCAGGCGGAGCAGATGGTCGACCGGCTGCTGGCAAGCGAGCAGGTCGTGAAGATCGATCACCCGACCAAGCCGCTCTACACCACCGTCGAGCTGGTCGAGTGCGAGCAGCAGATCCTCGACCACGCACGCAACGGTCGCGACCTGGGGGTTCGGTCTGGTCGATGAGCGCACGGTGATCGACGAGATCCGTCGCAGCGCCGGGACCGGACTGGTGCTGGGGGAGGGGCAGGCAGCCGCGGTACTAGGCGTAACGCGGTCCGGCAATCAGATCGACACGATCGAGGCGCTCGCCGGCACCGGCAAGACAACCACAGCCAGCGTGCTGCGCGAAGGTCTATGAGAACGCCGGGTTTGAGGTGATCGGCGCCGCACCAACCGGCCGTGCCGAACGTGAGCTCAAGGAACGCGCCGGCATCACCAACACCCGCACCCTGGACTCGTGGGACCACCGGCTGGCCCGCAACCCTGACCTGTTCTTCTTCCACGACCTCACCGAGCAGGGGGTGGGGCAGAAGCCCGCGGTGCTGATCCTGGATGAGGCGACGATGGCGCACACCCGCCTATCGGCCGCGGTGATCACCGCTGCTGTGGAGTCGGGTGTGAAGGTCGTGGCGATCGGCGACTCGGGGCAGCTCTCAAGCGTGCAGGCCGGCGGCTGGTTCGGCACGCTCACCGAGCGGTTCGGCGCGCTATCGGCTCGAGGATGTTCGCCGCCAGATCGACCCGCAGGAACGCGCGATGCTCGCCGAGATCCACGCCGGCAACCCCAGGCCGTACATCGAGTTCAAACAGGGGCGTGGGGAGCTGCTCACGTTCGACGGGTGACCTCGCGGGACTGAGAGCGACCCAGCAGGCGGTCGGGATGCTGCTTGCGGCGCGCAGGAACCCGGAGATCGGTGCGGAGCACGCGATCATCATCTCGCTTGAGAACGAGCGCCGGCACCTGATCAACGACATCGTCCGCGAAGCGCTCTACGCCGACGGCGAGCTCGGCGAGACGGTCGTGATCGGCGGACGCGAGTGGGCGGTAGGCGACCGGGTCATCACGCGCCGCAACGACCGTGAGATCGACGTCGACAACGGCATGCGCGGCACCATCAAGACCGTCAGCGAGGACGGCATCGAGGTTCAGATCGACGACTACGAGCTGGTGACGCTGCCTGCCTGGTATGTCGCCGAGCACACCCAGCACGCCTACGCGATCACCGGCCACAGCGCCCAGGGCGCCACCGTCAGATGGGCGACGGTGATCGGACGCCCCGGCGACTTCACCAAGAACTGGGCGTACACCGCACTCTCACGCGCGCAGCTGCCAACCCAGATGCTCGTGATCGACGAGCCCACACCAAGCCAGCTCGAACGCGCCGAAACCGGGCCGCTCGAGACGACGAACACCGACCTGCTCAAGCGTCTCGAACACCGGATGAAGCAGCGCGACGACGAGGACCTCGCGATCAGCCAAATCGACGCGGCCGAGAGCCGCCGACTACTGGGAAGCGACGCTCTCACCCGAAGCGAAACGGCGAGTCGCCCGAACCAACCGCGCACGCCAGCGCCAAGAACTCGTCCAGACACGGCCGCAGCGCATGCATCAGATCGCCGCGCAGCTCAACGACCCCGAATACCAGCGCGAGGTCCAGTCCGCTCGTAGCCTCGCCGACATTCGCGACCGAATCGCGATCTGGCAGCAGCACGGCGCGCAAGATCGAAGCCGAAGGCGGGCAACTCAGCTCCCCGAGCAGCTCAACGAGCTGACCCGCCTGCTCGAGCAAGAGGACGTACTGATGGAACGTGTCGCCGGCGAACCCGAAGACATCCTCGACCTCGACCTCGCAGCTGCGCGACGAACTCTCCGACCTCACCAACGCCAGCGTCGAACTGCAGCAGGCTGTCGAGCCGCGATGGCTGGTCGAGCAGATCGGCCCGATGCCGAACGACGAGCGAGCTGCGCGACGATCTGGGCGCACGCGTCCGAGGCGATCCACGAGCACCGCTTCAACCGCGGCATCCACAGGCATGATGATCCGACCCTCCCGAACATGCCGACCTCGCTCCGCGCACTCCTACGACGATCCCGCCGCGATCTCGGTCTCCAGTCACGCGAAACCGACACCGGCCTTGGCCACTAACGAGAAGTCGCCGAGGCAGGGGCGCCCACCGTGCCGCGGCCGGTATCTCATTCGTCGATTGCAGTCGTCCGCTGGTCGGCAGCGTCGGCAATTGGCTGCGCAGACCGCGGGCGGAAGTCTCAGCCTCCGGCGTCGCGCTGCATAGGCCAAGGCGCTCGTTGTGGCGCGGCACACAGAAGCCACGAGTCCTGGTCCTGGCGAGGAGCAGGGCGGAGGCGGGAACTTCGTCTCAGACTTGCTTACTTGTGCAGGGACCGGGTGTCAAGCGCGGGGTCCGGGTTGTCGGGGTTGACCTGCGGTTGGTTGGTGGTGCGTGGGCAGGGTTGGCGGGATGGGT
>CAVZTL010000002.1:0-204489 GCA_963778215.1 uncultured Actinomycetota bacterium | reverse complement strand
GGTGTTGTGCGCGCGGGCGCCCAGGCTTACTTCGGTCCGCGACCCTCGGGTTGGCTCCGGGGCCGGCGACATGATGTTTGATGGGGTGATCCCGCTGGGGGAAGCGTTTGCGGCCGCTCGGTCTTTCAGGGCCGTCCACTTGGTGGTGGCGGCAGCAAGTCTTCGGGAACCGGCCGCGGCGATCTGTGTGAGGTAGGGCTCTGCGCGCACGGGGAAGCTCATGCTGGCTGGAGCGCCTCCTGCCCGAGCTCGCGGAGCGTGTGGTAGCTGCGCTTCAAGAGCTTGCGTGCGACCGCTAGGCATGCGCGGTTGTGACCGAGCCGCGCGGCCGTTTCACGGTAGTACTCACGGTCTGGGCTGCCCCGTCGAGTTGCTGACTGGGCGGCCTCGAACAGCGCCCAGCGTAACGCCGGTGGTCCCTGCCTGGAGAGGTGTCCGGGGGCGCGGTGCTGGTCGGACTGGTGCACGGTGATGTCCATCCCGGCGTAGCGGACCGCCAGGCGGGAGGAGGAGAACCGGGTGCAGTCACCGAGCTCGGCGAGGATCGTGACCGCGACCAGCTCACCGATCCCGTAGTGCGCCTGCAGTGCTTTGCACCCCGCCTGCCGGCGTGCATAGGCGCGCAGCTCCCTGTCCAGCGGCGCGATCTGCGCCTCGATCGCGTCGATCACCGCGATCGCGACCGTCACCTGCTCGCGCGCGGCCGGTGGCAGCGGCTGCGCAGCGAGCCAGTCGCGCCCATCGCCGACCATCAGCTGCCGTCGCTGCGGGCAGCCGTGGTGATACAAGGTCGCCTGGATCCGCTGCTGCCACTCCGAACGCTGCTCAGAGAGCGTGTGGCGCAACCTCACGCGCGCGCGGAGATCGAGGATGTGATCGGGCGGGATCCACGACTCCGGCAGCCGCTTGACCATCAACAGCTCCCTCAGATGCCGGGCGTCCGCTCGATCGCCCTTCGCGCGCTTCTTCGGACCGCGCAGCCCCGCGGTCTCCGCCGGCTCAGCGAGATGCACGATCGCGCCGACCCGCCGCAGCTCCTCGACCACGAACCGCCACCCCGTCGTCGCCTCCAACGCGACCTCGAGCTCCTTGCCACCGAAACGCTCAAGCACTTCCGCACGCGCTCTCGGTCAGCTGGCGCGACGCGGGTGCGCTGGATCTCACCGGTCTCGGTGTCGATCCACTCGGCGGTGATCTGTGCTCGATGCTGGTCAAGTCCCATTACGATGCTCACAAGGGGCCTCCTCAAGCTCCACGGTTTGAACGCCTGCGCGGACATCGCTCCGCGCTTGAGCTGAGGAGGTCCCTACACGTCGCGTCGGACGTCATTGCACATGACATCTTTCGTGTTTCCGCGGGCCTTTGGTGAGCTCGGGCAGTCGCGACCAATGTTGGCCAAGGGGCGGGTTCGCGGTGGGGACGACACCAGCAACGCATCGGTGGTTCCAGCTTTAGGCCCTTCGGCTGCCTGGTTCCCCTGTCGGCACGGGCGTGTCGACTGCGGCAGCCGGCTCACGAAGCCAACGCGAGGGCATCACTTTCCACGTTGCCCGGCCTGGCGTTGAGCCTTCAGGCGTGCTCGCTTCTGTGGGTCAGGCAGGTTGTGATGAGCACCGCCACGGCTGACCAGCCGGCGAGTTGGAGCACTGCGGTGGTGACGCTGATCGTTGCTACCGGGTTCGAGCGGATATCAGAGAGCCCGGCAATTGTGGTGAGTCTGCTGAGACCTGCAAATGGCAGGGCCTCGACGACGCGTAGTAGCGTTCCGTGTAGCTGGGGAAGCAGTTGCGTCAGTGGGCCGTCGACGCCTATGACCCAGAGAAACGCTGCACCGAGCGCGGCGGCCGGGTTGCGGAGTGCGGTGCCGATCGCCAGCCCAAGCAGGGCGTAGGTGGTGGCGGCTAGTGCGTACGCCCCGATTGCGGCGGTTGTGTGCGTGGCCGATGGGAACATGCCGTACCTGCCGCCGGTCTGAAGCGCCGCTACGTGCGGCAGTGCCAGCGCGATGAGTTTTGCTGACAACAGCTCGATCGCGAACACCAGAACCGCGGCTCCGGTCGCGAGCAGGACCAGCGCCAGGCACTGTCCCGCCACTTGTTCTGAGCGTCGCTGCCACTGGGTGGCTCTGGTGCGCAACTGCCCGCCGGGCCAGATCGTGCCGCCGGTCCAGGCACCGATCAGCAGCAGCGGCGTCACGCCCGTCCAGAGGTAGAGGTAGCTGCTTTGCAGGCTGGACAGAAGTAGGGGTAGCAGCCCACTGACGCCAAGCTCTGGCACGACGCTCAGGCGGTCAGCCGGCGCCGTCACCAAATAGCTAATGACGGCGATTAGGTAGGTAGCGAGCCATGTGTATAGGACAAGGCACAGCAGTAGGGCGCGCACGACTGGCCAGCGCAACAGTACGAAGAGCTCAGACCGTAATGTCGTCGTTGATCTGCTGAGACCCGGCCAACGGCTCGTTACGGAGTCCGCGCACGCGGGGATGTCAGGGGCCGCGCCCTGCGGGTCGGCGGTCGGCATGCTCCCAGCCCGGCTGCCCAGCATCGGTGTAGTTCCAACTGGCGCCCTCGCGCGGATGCTCAGTCTCGGCAGGCGCGGTCGCGAGATCGCGACTTTCCCCCGCAGGCTCGCCGCGGCGATGAACACCAGCGCGCTGCCGAGTGTCCACGCTCCGAGGATGTGCGCGGCTTGAGCCGGCGTGTTCGGCAGCTCCGTGCCGCCGCCTCCAGGCTGGCCGAACTGCGCCATTAAGGTAAAGACACTGTTTTCCGGCTCATAGAGCGGGGCTTGTACAACAGTGCTCGAACTAAACGATTCGATGAGCGGCGGGAATCCGTAGACGAAGAACAGTCCGAGGAGGATCGCTGCCCCAGGGCTGCGCGTGATCGCAGCCAGCGCGCAACCCACCATTCCGTAGCAAATGCTGACGAGCATCGCGACCCACATCGCGTGCGCGAGCTGCCCTGCCGGCGGAAATGAGTCAACCGTCGACGGCACCGGACTGGCGACCAACACGTGCGCGAGCTCGCTCGCGCACGCAGACACCGCGAAGGTCAGGACCACAGATACCACCAACACCGCGCACACCGCCAACCCTTGCGCCAAGAGCACACGCACCCAACCGGCGCCGGTCAGCGCGGCGCTGCGGGTGGTGCCACGCTCGAGCCCGGTGCCGACCACCAACGCTCCGGCAACTACTGCCAATGGTGCTCCGAAGTTGAGGTACCCGTACTGGCTGACGACCTGGACGATCTGCCCCGGCTCGAGCACTGACATCGTGTAACTAATGCCGTAGGCCGAGGGACGGACCTGCAGTGGACTTGCGGTGACCGTCATCACGTAATAGAGCAGGTAGTTGGCGAGCAGCATGTATGCCGGCATCGCTGCCAGGATCCAGCGCAGAGCGGGCCACTTGCGCAGCTGCAGCAGCTCACCGCGAAGCGCCTGGCGAAACGCCGTCAAGTTCGCCTCATGCGGCGTCCGCGTCATCGGCTGACGCGACAAGCGAGTCGGCACCACCGGTGCGGCCATCGGTGAGACGCATGAACACCTCCCGGAGCGCAACCTGTTCGAGATGCAACTCGCTGACAGCGATGCCGGCATCCATAAGCGCGCGTCCTACTGTTGCGACAGCATCAGGCGCAACACTGACCAGCGACACCAATAGCCCGTCATCAGAGCACTCAACGCTGGTGATGCCGGGCATCTCACGAACCACTCGCGCGGCCTCCTGGACCCGATCCACGACAACCCGCAACAAGCGTTCGCCACGTAACGCATCCGGGGTTCCCTCGGCCAGCAGTCGGCCGCCACCAAGAATCCCAACACGGCCGCACAGCGACTCGACCTCTTCCATGTCATGACTCGACAGCAGGACGGTGCGACCATCCGTCGCCAGCTCCTTGATCACCTGTCTGATCTGAAGCTGACCTACCGGATCAAGCCCGTTTGACGGCTCGTCCAACAACAACACCTGCGGCCGTTTCATCAGCGCAGCCGCGATCTCCAGACGCTTACGCATCCCCAGGCTGTAGCCGCCATAGGCGTCCCGCGCCCGCGGGCCCAGACCCAGCCGTTCAAGCGCAGCATCCACATCGCGGTCGCCGATCCCTATCCGGCGCGCGAGGGCGCGGAGGTTGTCACGGCCAGACAAAAACGGATAGAACCCCTGCTCGCCTACGAACCCCACCTGCCGCAGGCTCGCCGGGCACCCAGGCTTGGCCCCCAACACCAGCAGCGTCCCTGACGACGGCCGTGACAACCCCATCATTAAGCGCAGAACAGTGCTCTTACCCGCCCCGTTCGGACCCAGCAATCCGTACGTCTCACCCTCCGCGATCCGCAAATCCAGATCACGCACAGCGTGAATCGAACGGCCAAACCACTTATTCACACCCACCAGCTCGATCACATCCACCAACCAACCCCCTCACCAACAAGCGGACGGTGACGAGGGGCACTCTAAGGGCTTACGCACCCCTCGAGAAGGACGGAACCTACTCCCGTGTTCAGACGTGCGTCTCGGCCGAGCCGCCTCGTACCCTGAGTTGCGCGGAACCCGTCGGGTGTTGACGCTCAGACTGGCGTGACCACGCGCCTCGGATATGCGGGCGCCGAGGCCGGCGGCTCTTCGCCTCGAAGGACGTAGGGGTCCAGATCGATATCGCCGGGCCAGCAAATTGTGTGCGATTCAGGATCTACGGACACCGCCTCAAAGACCGCACGGTCGTCGCGAATCGGCGCAAACACGCCGCCCGCTGCGAGCATCGGCGCGAGATCGATCTCGTGTATCGCTCCATCTGCAAAGGTGAGCCGAACCCATCGCTCGGCGAGGGGCTCAACTTTGGTGATGGTGATGTGCGGGTCGCTCATGGCAGCGGATCGATTGGCAGCAACGGGTCCGGCTGCTGGGCTCGATGCCAGTCATCCAGCAGCTCTGGTCGGTGCAACTCGTTCCATTCTCGCACCAGCCGCAACGCTCGGTCGGGGATCCCGCCTCGAAGCACGGCGCCGTCAGCGATCGCCACCACGGCCTCTTCGCCGCCGTAGACGGCGTGGAAATGAGGGGGAGCGTGGTCGGCGAAATACATGCGGATCACGATTCCGTAGAAGCGGCAGATCGTCGGCATGGCTCAAGCTTCAATACAAGCGCGGACGCCGGACATGCACTGGACCTCCTATCGCGTCAGCACACGCATCTCGCGGTTGTCGGCGACTTCCCCGCTATGCGCGGATCTGGGGGCGCTGCAATGCGGGTTGACGGGCGGCGATCTCATGCGTGGCGGGCGTGTCGTGGGGCCGAGTGCCGCGCCTCGCCGTCGCCGTGGACGCAATCGTGTGCGGTTCTGGTTTTGTGATCGGATCTGCGGGTTCCTGGAAGATATGTGCGATGACGTGGATTGTGTTTGCGACCGGAAGCACGCGCGGCTTCCCGGTCGAAGTCAATGAGCTGTTCTGGGACGAGGACGACGCCCGGAACCGCCCAAAGGGACGCCACGTCACGGTGTTCACGATGCGAGTCTTGGAGCGGTACGCCGACTGCCCGCCAGCACTTCAGTTGAAGATTCCAAGAGACCACCCGCTGGTGGGAGAACTGTCGCTCGAGGACGCCTACATAGCCCCACCAGGAGCCGGCAGGTTTGCGGACGTGTACCGGGAGGAACTGTGGCTCGCCACCGACCTCGCTGAGATGCAGAAGAATGACGAGAACTCCCGCCCGAGCCCTCCGAGACCGGCCGTGGTCTGGGGAATCGGCCCAGAGGACCCAGGCAGCGACAGGGAGGTGTATGTCTTCTATGAGTCCGAGGAAGACGCGCACGAGCACGTGCGCTACGCCTATGGGATGCTGGTCGCGCGCCCGTTCATGGTGCACTGAGCGACGGTCCAGTGGCATGGCCCCGCGAGCTAGCTTGGGAGGTCGCTGTCCGGCCCGGGGTCATCTATCTGTCCCGGTTTCGTGTCGGGACGCGCCTTCAGGACACGCGATCGAGTTCCCCGAAATGCGCGGCTTGCGCCACCGTGGCATAGCGCCACCGTGGCATAGCGCCGCCGTCCAACGAGACACCGAGACGAGCGGTTTGATCGAAAGCATGCACGATCGCGGACTGCGCGTTAGGCTCCGCTGGGTGTCCAGGGAACGCCTCGTCTATGTGCTGTTCGTAGTCACAGCTGCCGCCCAACTCGGCGCGCTCGTGCTTGTCGGCGAAACTCGATTCAGCAAAGGCGGCATTGTTCTCATGGTCGTCCTGGCGGCTTGGCTCGGACGGCGCTCGCGCGTGGCATGGTGCTTGTTCGTAGCGGGCAACGCGTGGCTTCTCCTGGCGAGCGGTCCGCTCTTACTGGCGGGCAGTCACGTGATCTGGGGGAACGCGATCGCCATCACGCTAGGGTCCGCTGGACAGCTGGCGATTCTTCTGTCCCGCCCGATGCGCACGTGGATCAGGCGGCCAGCTGACGGCGTGGGCTACGCAGTCACAACGTAGATTTGAACCTTCGCGCTTAAAGCGAAAGCAGCAGTCCGACAAGGTCGAGGGTCACAATCGCGTTACCACCGGTTCCGTGCATGTGGGCGGCACCTGCTCTTCGCTCGTGACGGGCATCTCGACGTCGCCGACTACTTCCCCGCAACGCGCGGAAGGCGGAGACAGTCATGCTGCGATCGCGAGGAGCTGCTCGACGTCTGATCGCTCAGCGCCATGCGCGACCTTGGTCGCGGCGAGCAACGCGGCGAACGCGGAGCACCACGACCACACGCGCTCAGGATTCAGCTCGAGACGGCTCGCGAGGTCACGTGATCGGGTGCGCCAGTGGTCTGGCTCGGTGTTCCAGAAGACCCAATCGACGACGTCGTAGGCACCATCACCGACGCACGAGCGTGGGTCAATCGCGACGAGCCCGCGGGATCCTCCGTCGAGGACGTTGCCGGGGTGCAGATCCCCGTGCAGAAACACTGCTCGCTGGCCGTGGCTGGCCAGGCTGCGCGCTAGATCGCGGCCACGCTCGAGAAGAGCGAGCGGCACAACATCCACGACCCGCGTGTCCCGGTAGCGCCCGCTCCAGTGATCGAAGACCCACTCGACCCGCTCAGGCAAGAAGTCCATACCCGACATCTCCAAGGGCGCGGCGACTCGATGAAGCGCTCCAATGAGCTCTGTGATCTCCTTCGCCGATCGCGGTGCGGAGCTCTGGGAAAGAGGCGTCTCATCCGGTATGGCTTCCAACAGCAAGGCTCCCAGCGACTGGTCAGAGGACCAGACCGCAGGCACCTGCGGCAGACCCCGCCCACGCTGAAAGCGCAGCGTTCTCGGCCTTCGCGAGGTGTGAGTCCGGACTGAGCTTGAGTATCGCTGTCGACCCGTCACCGCGAAGGCAACGAACCACGAGTGACGTGTTGCCCGTCCCGACGGGTGCGAGAGCCACCAATTCCCAGCGCTTAGCGAGTTCATCGATCAGTGTCGGAAGCATCCGCCACCAGATCTCAGCGGTCTCACCGAAACGCGCGAAAAGACGCGCACGAACGTTCTCACACAGGGGCGTGGTCAGATCCATGGCAATCACCATGCCAGGCAGAGTCCGCGCCAGCACCCGCTTCGACCCTGCGACAGGTATTTGTGGCCGTGAGCGGCCAGACGCGCATCGCGCGGCATGCGCGTTCGGAGCAACGTAATGGCCGGCTCAGGCGTTGCAAGCAGCGCTTCAGGCCGTGGGAGCGGACTCTTGGTCGGTCAGCAGGATGGAGATGGCGGCGCGTACCGCCGGAGCGCTTGGCGTGAGGTCAAGCCGAGTCGCCGTTGGATTGAGCGCGGGAAAGTAGTTCAGCTCGCCCGATGTTGTTGCGCGGTCAGATCCGTTCCAGGTTCCAAGATAGTTTTGGCCAAAATCGTCGTGTGCCCACCAGATGAGCTCTTGGTCCTCGAGGATGGATCGCCCGTTGTCTGCATGCGTGACCTCGGCCTCCACAACAAAGCCATCGCTTCCCGATCTAATCGCCAGGACCGTCACTTGATGGCCGTCGAACTCGTCCGTCGTCACTCCGGTGACGAACGTCCGCTCCAGACCCACAACCTGATCTGCCGGTTTCGTCGGCCACGGTTCTGGTAGTCCGCTGATGCCCTTCGGGTACGCGAGTGTTGATCGCCGCTCCGTCGGATGATCTCCCGCGGCCTTGATGAGCGCGATCACCGGATCATTCGACGCAATCGCGTCAGCAGCGAGGAGCGCATCGGCCGCCGCCTCCGGGTCCTGACATTGGAACGGATCGGCGGATGCGAGAACCCGCAACAGGTGCATCTGCCCGCGGTTGTGCTGCTGGACGCGTTCGATCTTGACGGAGGCTGGGACGGGCTCACGGTTGAGGGCGATCCGAGCTCCGTACAGCTCGAACCATGTTGCATCGGTTGGGATCGCCTGATCGGTGAAGAACAGCCCGCTCCAGCGATCGTCATTGCCGTGTCCGTTGAACTGCAGAGTTCTGCTCATCCCTGACTCGTCGAGCAGCACAGGACGGCTCAAGCCCGACGGCATCCCACCCGGCACCCGTATCCAGTCACGCAGACCCGTCGACGGCTTATCCCCAATATGGAAGTCGGCGGCCATCGCGGTGTGTCCTTGCTCCAGAACCGCGTACCGAAGCCTGAGCGTCCCGGCGGGCAGGCTCAATTCAGCATCGAGTCCTAAAACGCGAGCATCACCTAGCCTCCGCGGAGAGATGTAGCCGACACGGCTACTCGCAGACCCCCAACCCGGCCTAGACCGCGCGAAGTCCACATCCCACTCCAGATCAAACTGATCGAGCAACTGCTCAGCCTCGCGGGGATGCAGCACTCCAACAGCGATCAGCGCGGCGGCCGCGCTCGCCAGTGACGATGAGTCGGGCTGCCTGCCCCGCCCCGGGTTACCCCGCAACTCTTCCGCTTTCGCTCTTAGAAACTGCTCCGGATCAAATGTCGCCACGGCTTACCGCGTCCTGACCAGATCATCGACGGGTGCCGGGCACGAGGTTCGAGGCGTCGTGAACCGAATCATCAGAACCGAGTATCCCGAAGTCGCATGCTGACTATCTGGTCGCTCGAGAACACTGGGCCAGACACAACGATTCAGTCAATAGCTGGCACCTGCTCTCTACTTGCGACGGGTCTCTTGCCGCCATCTACGGGAGACCTGAGTTGCGCGGCCTGCAGGGCTGAGACGGCAATCGCTGCGCCCGCAAACTACGTGGGTCGGCCTCGTGGCGAAGGCGACGGCAGCCGCGGTCGAGGCGGCGTGTCTTGCTTCTGTGTCAGGGCGCGCAAACGCCACATCGACCGCGACGTGGAGTTAGGTCAGCTCGTTCTCGATCGACAACAGGTAGGCGTCGGCGGTCTCGGGATCAGGCCAGTCTGCGGGCGCTTCCTCTGCGAGAAAGCCGGCGCTGCCGCCCATTGCCGCCAGGGTGTCCGCGAAGGTCTCAACCCATCGATCCGCGAAGCGGGGTCGTGCAGCATCAAAATGCACACTGCACGTTTGGTCGATACAGAACGGCTCAGTCCCGGTCAGCGTGCCCAGCTGCGAGCCCATCGGGTGCCACCAGTCGGAGGCGACCTTGGCTAGATGGTGGTTGCCACACCAGACCATCAGTACGGCGGTCGCGGGCAGCTCGCGAACGGCTTGGCCTAGATTTCGGGCCTGCTCAGCGTCACGCCAGTTGGTCTCCTCGTTGCTCAGCGACCCGAACTCGGGCGGCTTGCGGCTTATGTCCGCTTCGTAGGCGATGAGCTCCCAGCCATGATCGAGAGCGCACTAGATCAGCTCCCGCATCTCTGGTTGCCCGAGATAGCCTGGTGCGTCGGGTAGCTGTCGCGTCCGGTTGGCGATCTCTGCGGCAAACGGCGGCAGGGCCTCCATCGCCAGATGCCGGACGCCCGAGTGGTGCGCAGCGATCACCAGGCGCAGCCCGACGTGGCGCGTGCGGATCGATCGGAGATTTCCGTTGTGGGCCTCGTTGATCAGAACCAGTCTCGACCGGTCGATCGCGAGCTCCACTAGCTCCTCAGGTGATCGCCAACGAGAAGGTGGGCTCGGCACGCCCGCCAATCTATCGACGGCCGCTCACGGAGGCACTTATAGCCTGCCCTGTTCCGGCTCAGCTGCGTTTACGTGGCAACCCGCTCGTCACGACATGTGTGCCGGACGAATGCTTTCTGGCCACACCCCAATCTCCTGGGGAACGCTCCTTTGGCGACTTCGTTTAGCCTTCCCACATGCGTAGCGCCCGTGGCGGCTCGTGGCGGTTTGCTCATGGGGTTGAGCAGTTGCCCCACGCGCTGCTCTATGTCCGTGATGCGCTTCAACTCCCTGTCGAGTCTGCGTTGGGCGTCCCACCCGCCCTGTCAACGGTGCCCCGAGATCGTTCCCGCCTGCTGGACCCGTGGGCTAGGGCCGATGCCGCCCGAGCCTGGAGGATGTGGTGGGCGACGCTGGTCGATTGTGAGTCCCGGCGGCACTTTCATAGCGGTGATCAAGATCTTCGGGCCATTCATGAGCGCTTTTTGGAATACGACCGGGTCGTCAATCCCGAGACGTCGGTTGTGCTCGCGGGCACGGCGCTGGAATCTCCTGCCCTGGCGCTCTATAGCGAAGGCTGCGACTGGGGTGGGAGCGCGGATGTCGCCGTGCCGAGACCCGAGGACCTAACCAGCACAGGGCAGCCGTTCGCTTGGGCGGTCGTGCGCGACACCGTGGAAGCCGTCGCCGCTGTTCGCGGCGTAGACACCGCCGCGATCGACGGAGCGGCCTCGGTCCTTTTGGTCGAAGGCAAATGGTGGGACCTCGTCACGCCGGGCTTCGCTCTTTGCTCGTTGGCTGCCGCCACCGATCCCGATGTCGCCGCCTCGGTGCTACGAAGCGTCTTCGAGTCTGGGCTCACCAGCGCCTGAGCCGACCAGCGCATTCCCGTCCGGTGTTGTCGGCACTGGCTGACGGCCTGACCGCATCCTCCGAACCCTGGGCGCTCGGTGCCCTGCGCCCACGTTGGCTGCTCGAAAGCGCTTGTCTCACTACATATGTCGTGACGAGGCGCAATGCCACGATAAGGATCATGTCGCCGGAACCTGCATCGGTTTTCGCATGGGCATCTCGAATGCGGGCAAGCGAGACCTCCTATGCGCGCGGCTAACGCAACTCGATCAGCCGTTCGCCGGATCCGGTCATCTCGACGATTTGGCTGATCCGCGGTACGAACCAGTCGAGAAGCGCTCGGCGACTGGTGTTGCCAACGCGCACCCACACGACGATCGGGGCTGGCCGTCCGAGCACGACCTGGTCGGCGAAGTCCTCGTCTTTGGTGATAAGCACCGTCTCTGGTCAATGGCGTAATGCCCAGATCTCCGAGTCTGACGCTGAAAGCAATCCGATATCGGCGACGTGGTCTGCCGCATGGCCGGTCTCGCTCAACATCCGCGCCAGCGCCGGAGGTAGCTGTGCGTCGACTAGGAACCGCACGCTCTACCGAGAGCTGAGCACCGCATGACCGGCCTGCGCGGCCGCGTACTCCAAGGCAGGCCTTGATGTCATCGGTATCCAGATACGGATAGTCGTCGAGGATCTCAGCCTCAGTCGCACCGGCGGCAAGCAGCGCGAGCACATCGGCTACGCGCACGCGGGTATCCCGCACCGCTGGGCGGCCATGCACGACCTCGGAGTTCACCGTGATCCGATCGAGCAAGCTCATACCGTCAGTCTAAATGCGCGCCGGCGGAATCTCGACGCCAGACCCGCATTCATCACCGCTGAGGTGTCTTCCGCTCTGTGCCGGGATGCCAGCTTTGCGCGGAAACGAGCAAAGCCCTCACGGTCGTTTCTGATTTTCAGAGACAGGAGCCCGCGGATCGCAAACGCGACGAGGTGACCGTTGGCGATGTCCGGCCTCGGCGACGCTCTGCCGCCTACAGGCATGCGCACGAATCGCCCCGTTTGGTACCCATACGTGGTACCCACGACCCTTCAGGCGCCGAACCGATCACCCCCAGAAACAGAGAAACCCTGCGATTAGCAGGGCTTCTCTATCAAGCGGCTGAAGAGACTCGAACTCTCGACCTTCTGCATGGCAAGCAGACGCTCTAGCCAACTGAGCTACAGCCGCGCTGGGTTGCTGAGTATAGCCCTGACCCGCTCGGGCGGTCGTGTTAGCGGCGAGGCAGAGCAGGCCTACTCACGTTGCCCAGGCAACACCTAGGCAGGGGCTTTAAGCTGCTGCCTAACCCTGCAACTCCTTCCGAGAGCGAGGCTCGCGTGGTACTGATCTCGAATATCCGTCGCAGCACGGCGGTTGCGGTGACGGTGGCGCTTGCCGCCACGAGCGTGGTTGCCGCGATCAGGCCCGGCGCCAGCAGCGCCAGCGGCGCCCGAACGCCCAGCGCCAGCGCGGCCGCCAGGGGAAACGGCAGCGTACGGGTCCTCTATGCCGCCTCGCTCGAAGATGTAATGAACACCAGCGTGGCGCCCGCCTTCCACCGCGCCACCGGCTACACGTTCAGCGGTTACCCGGCGGGCTCGAAGGAGTTGGCCAGTGAGATCAAGGGCAAGGTCCGTCAAGGCGATGTGTTCGTCAGCGCCTCAGCCAAGGTTGACGCGACGCTCGAGGGAGCAAAGAACGGCAACTGGGTCTCCTGGTACGCGCCGTTTGCCAGCACGGATCTGGTGCTCGGCTACAACAAGAGCAGCTCGTTCGCATCGGCGCTGCGGACCGAGGCGTGGTATCGGGTGATCGCCGAATCCGGCTTCCGCCTGGGCTTCACCGATCCGACGCTGGACCCCAAGGGGGTGCTTGCCGTGGCGGCCCTGGAGACCGCGGCCAAGCAGCACAACGAACCCGCGTTGACCCAGATTGCCAGCGACCAAAACGACCTCTTCCCGGAGCAGGACCTCATCGGACGGTTGCAGGCAGGCCAGCTTGACGCTGGTTTCTTCTACACGGTCGAGGCCAGTGCGGCCCGGATCCCAACCGTGTCGCTCGGGTCGATTCATGAGAAGGCCACCTATACCGTTACGGCGCTCAACCACGCCCCGAACACCGCCGGCGGCGAAGCGTTCGTTAAGTTCCTGCTCTCGAGCCAGGGTCAGCGGCTGCTCAAGAAGGTGGGTCTGGCCCACGTCCGGCCGGTGGCCAAGGGCAACGGCGTGCCCTACCTGCTCAACTCGGTGATCCAGCGCTGAGCGTCACCTCGACACGGTCAGAGGCACCGGATAGACCGGGTTGGCGTCCCCCGCGGCCAGCCATCCTGGCGCTCTTGGGGGGCCTGCTCGCGCTGTACCTCGCCGCCCCGATCGGGGTGCTCATCGTCCACCTGATCGAGGGGGCAAGCTCCGGCCTGCCGACCGCAGGCCTGATGTCAGCGTTACTCGTGTCGCTGCTGACGGCAACGGTCGCCACGGCGATCATCACCATGCTCGGTGTGCCGCTGGCCTGGATTCTGTCGCAGGAGCACACCCGCTTCTGGTCGGCTGTTGGATTGCTCGTGCAGTTACCCCTGGCGCTGCCGCCGCTGATGAGCGGGATCCTGCTGATCGAGGTCGTCGGTCCCTACACGGCGATCGGCCGGCTGTTCAATGGCGCGCTGACCGACACGCCGGCGGGGATCGTGATCGCGCAGACCTTCGTGGCGGCACCGTTTCTCGTGATCGCGAGCCGCTCGGCGTTCTCGGCGGTGCCGTCCGAACTGCTGGATGTCGCCGCGACCCTCGGTCATGGTCGCTGGTCGCGCTTCACCCGCGTCGCGCTGCCGGTTGCTGCGCCCGGCATCCGCGCCGGCATGCTGCTTTCTTGGCTACGCGCGTTCGGCGAGTTCGGCGCGACGATCATCCTGGCCTACCACCCATACTCGCTGCCGGTCTTCGCCTGGGTTCAGTTCAGCTCGACCGGCCTGCCCAGCGCGCTCCCACCGTCGGGCCTGGCGGTGCTGGCCGCCGCGGTGGTCCTGGTGCTGGCAAACCTGCGGCTGCCGGGGTGGCCCCGGTCGCTACGGCATCGGGCCGAGCCCGGGTCTCTGGTGCCCACGGCGCCCGAGCCCGCCGTGGTCGCACCGGCCAGCGACTGCCTCGACTTCGACTTGCACGACCAACTCGGCCAGTTTGAGCTCACACTGGCCTATGCGGCCCGCACCCCGCACGTCGCGTTGCTCGGCGCCTCCGGAGCGGGGAAGTCGTTGACGCTGCGCTGCCTGGCCGGCCTGCGCGGCACCCAGATGGGCCGGATCCGGCTCGGCGAGCACGAGCTCAGCGGGCTGCCACCTGAGGCGCGCCGGGTCGGCTTCGTCCCGCAGGGCCAGTCGCTGCTGCCGCGACGTTCCGTCTGGCAGCAGGTCAACTTCGGCGTCGGCACCGATCCGTGCGTAGCCGCGCGATGGATCGCGCGGATGGGGCTCTCGGACTTGGTCGACCGGACCCCGGACCAGCTTTCCGGCGGCCAACGCCAGCGTGTGGCGCTGGCCCGGGCGCTCGCCTACGAGCCTGACCTGCTGCTGCTGGATGAGCCGCTGTCAGCGCTCGATCGTCCGGTGCGCGAGGAGCTGCGGCTCGAGCTTCGCCGTCTGCAGTCGGAGGCGGGCGTGGCGACGGTGCTGGTGACGCATGACTCAGACGAAGCGGCCCTGCTCGCCACGGATGTGATTGTCATCGAGGCCGGCCGGGCGCTGCAGGCCGGCGCTCGGGAGGAGGTGTTCGCCGCCCCGGCATCGGATCGCGTCCGTCGCCTGCTGGCGCGAAGCACCTACCCGGCTGACGTGCTCGAGCTGACTGAACTCGGAGAGACGACGCAGATCTCGCTCCGGCTCGACGGCGGGGCCGAGCTCACCACCACGATCCCCAGTGGCAACGGCTTTCGACCAGGTGATCGCTGTCTTGTCTCCGTGGGCCCGGAGGCCATCCGCGTCACCCGTGACGGAAGCGCGGCCGAGACACAACCCAGCAACGGCGGCAATTACGGCTGAGTGAGCGCTCGCAGCAGGGCGCCGCGATCCGTCGGTAGCCCGTGTGTGGGCAGTACTACTTCGACGTCACGTCGAAGTAGCGGCTCGAGCGCCCGCTTGATCTCGTCAGCCCCGCCGCGCTGGGCGGCCCAGTCGGAAGGGACGACCAACCCGTGGCCCCGGTCGATCAGGGCATCGCCGGCGATGACCGCACGGTGATGATCGGACCAGAGGACGATGTCGGTGTCGTCCAGGCCCCGCAGTGCCTCTAGGCCTCCGGGAAGCCGGTCTCCCGGGCCATAACGATGGCCACCTACCGGATCATCATTGTCCTGCGGGTTGGGTCGCGGAACGTAAATGGGCGCGCTGATACGCCGCGCCAGTGGTTCGCCGTCGCGCCTGTGCCATTGGCACGTGAGCACCACCACCGTCCGGCGGTTCGCGGCAAGCTCATCCAGCTCGGGCGGTGGCCCGAGGGGATCGACCACGACGAGCTCCTCCCCGTCATCCAGTGCATAGGAGCTGACCACCTCGTCCCAGCCGTCGTCCGGTATCCAGTCGGGGTGCCGCGCCTGCCAGAAGTAGACACCGGGGCGTGTCTCGAGCATGGCGTCATCGTACGCCGGGAACCCAGGATCGCCGACTGTGGACGCTGATAGGGTGCGCGCTCATGCCGGTGACGTATGCGGTGGTGGGCGGGGGAGTCGTCGGATGCGCGATGGCGATGACGCTCGGTCGCCGGGGGCGCGACGTCACGCTCTTCGAAGTCGAGTCGGAGGTTGGTCTGGGCGCCTCCGGCACCAACTCGGGGATCATGCACACGGGCTTCGATTCGACGCTCGGCGAGCTCGAGACGGCCCTGATCCTGCGTGCCGGCCCGCTGCGGGAGGAGGCGATTCGCGAACTCGGGGTGCCGGTTCGCCGTTGCGGCGCCCGGATGCGCCAGGCACCGGCCGAGATCGAGCAGAACGCCCGGATCCTGGGTGTTCCCGTGGAGCGCCAGGGCGATGATCTGCTGATCCCCGGCGAGGCGGTCACCAACCCGGTGGCGATGACCTATGCCTTCTGCGCGGAGGCTGAGCGCAGTGGCGCCACGATCCGGCTCGGGGAGGCGCGTTCGGGGCGAACTGCCTGGCTTCGGTGTGGTCATCAACTGTGCCGGCCTCTATGCCGACGCTGTCGCCCGCGGGTTCGGGGACGACTCGTTCACGATCGCGCCGCGCAAGGGCGAGTTCCTCGTGTTTCCGGACCCCGGCCTCCAGGAGATACTGCTGCCGGTGCCGAGCCGTCACACCAAGGGCGTGATCGTGTTCCCGACGCTGGACGGCCATATCTGCTGCGGGCCAACGGCGCTCGACCTGACCGACAAGACCGACTGGAGCGTGCGCGACGAGGCCCGGCAGGCACTGGGCGAACGCCTGCGCGCGATCCTCCCGGCGGTCAGGTCGGCGCCCGTGTTCGCCTATGCGGGTCTGCGCCCGGCCGGCGCCAACGGCGAGAACTACGTGATCGGCTGGTCGGCCTACTCGGACCGGCTGCTGAACGTCGCGGCCATCCGCTCCACCGGTCTGACGGCGGCTCTCGGGATCGCCGACTATGTGTGCTCCGACCTGCTGGGCATCGACTCCCAGGCGTCGCCGTACGGGCGGGTCGCCGGCCCGGACGGCGCCTGGTGGCGGCGTACGGCCGAGTACCGCGGACTCGCATGAAGACGCTGATCGGCGTCGACGAGGGAACGTCGGCGGTGAAGGCCGCGATGTTCGATCTGGAACTCAACCCGATCGCGGTCGTGCGCCGGGAGAAGCACACCTGGCATCCTGGGGAGGGCCTCGTGGAGCAGGATCCGGAGGAGGTGCTCGAGGCGGTCGTCGATGCGGTGGCGGCGCTGCTCGAGCAGGTGCCGGACGCCGAGATAGTCGCGTGCGGGCTCGATCACCAGGGCGAATCGGTGCTGGCCTGGGACCGAACCAGCGGGCATCCGCTGTCGCCGATCATCACCTGGCAGGACAAGCGCTCCGAGCGGTTGCTCGACTCGTTTGACCCTGCCATGCAGGCCCGGATCACCGAGTTGTCGGGCTTGCCGGTCGATCCGTATTTCAGCGCGGGAAAGGTCGCGTGGCTGCTCGAGCAGCGGCTTTCGCCTGACGCTTGCGTCGGCACCGTGGACTCGTTTCTCAGCCAACGGTTGGGTGGCGGCTTCGCCACCGATCCGTCGACCGCCTCGCGTACTCAGCTCACCCGCCTCGGAGCCGGGGAATGGGATACGCAGTTGTGCGAGCTCTTCGGCGTGCGTCCGGCGTGTTTGCCGCAACTCCGTGACAGCGTGGGGGAATTGGCCGTGTTGCGGCACGAGCGCTGGCGCACTGAGTTGCCGCTGCGCGCCCAGGTGGTTGACCAGCAGGCGGCGCTGGCGGGCGCCGGCTGTGTGCTGCCCGGCCGCGTCAAGGCGACCTTCGGCACCGGCGTGTTCGTGCTCGGCTTCATGGGCACCGCCGCCCCCGCTGGGGCGGCGGCCGCGGGACTGGTGCCGACCGTCGCCTGGTCGGTCGACGGCGTCCCGGCCTACGCGCTCGACGGCGGCGTGTTCACGGCAGGCGCCCTGCTCGACTGGCTTGTCGGGCTGGGCCTGTACGAATCGCCAAGGCAGCTTGCGCAGCTGGCCGCCTCCGTCTCAGAAACTGACGGAGTGAGGGTGCTGCCCGCGCTTGCCGGCCTCGGGGCGCCTTGGTGGAATCACCGCGCGCGCGGCGTGATCAGCGGGCTGTCGGGGGCCACCGGACCCGCTCACCTGGCCCGAGCGGCGATCGAGGGGATCTGCCAGCGGGTCTGCGACGTGCTCGACGCGATGGGCGAGTTCGTCGCCATCGATGATCTGCGGATCGATGGCGGCGTGACCCAGTCCGAGCTGCTCCCACAGCTCCTGGCCGATCTGGCCCAGGTGCCGGTCGAGATCGGCGCGGTCGACGCCACGGCTCGGGGTGCCGCAGCGCTCGCCGCGGTCGGCGCCGGCCTGCTGGACTCGATTGACGAGCTCGCCGAGTGGCTGCCGCCTGAGCGATCGGTCGCCCCCGGCCAGGCCACATATGATCGCTCGGCGTGGCGACAATTCGTCAAGCGCGCGGCCGCGCTCAGCGATCGCGCGACCTAGCCGCCGGGCGTGGCCTCCCGGGACAGAAATTCCGGACGCCCAGTTCCACTAGGGTGCGCGCCTCCCTGCGACGATTTGAGAGGATCGCCGCACCCCACGCAAAGAGAGGGCCTGTGCGCAAGGTAGTGGTCTACGAGTTCGTCTCGCTGGATGGCGTCGCCGAACAGCCGGACCAATTCGTCACCGACATCGACTCGGTGATGGATGAGTACGCCAACGGACTCATCCCGTCTCAGGACACCGTGCTGCTGGGACGCCGCACGTACGACGAGTGGGCCGAGTTCTGGCCGACCAGCGACATCGAGCCATATGCCAGCTTCATCAACAGTGTCCAGAAATTCGTCGCCACGTCAACGCCGCTCCAACCAGAGTGGGCCCGGACATCGGTCATCACCACCGATCTCGCCCGGTTCGTCACCGAGCTGAAGGCACAGCCCGGCGGCGACATCGGCTTGCACGGCAGCATCTCGCTGGCTCAATCGCTGTTCAATGCGGGTCTTGTCGATGGCGTGCGGCTTGTGGTGCACCGGTCGTGCAGATGCAGGGGCGCAGACTCTTCGATAGCGGTGCTCCCAGGTGTAGTGCGTCAGGTCCCAACAAGTGTTGAGGGAAGCTGCGCGTGGCCCGGCCGGACGAGGTCACGCTCATCGCAACTGGCCAGCCCGACACCGAGGACGCGAGCAGCGGCCACGTAGGCTGCGTCGTACGTGCTGAGATCGTGCTCTGAGGCGAGTTGCGCGATGTCACCACCCAGCTGGTCATCGACTCGGACCAACGTTCCAAACTCAGCGATCGCCCACACCCGCTTGGCCAGCCGGTCAGACGCGCCCCGGTCGTTCCAGCGCACGATGGCGACGTGGGTCATTTCGTACAGCGCCAGGTCGAGTGTCGCGAGATCTCCGGATCTCAGCAGTTCGAGTGAGGCGTCGTGTTCGGGGTCGTCCGTGTCCTCGGCGGCGAGCAGCACGCTCGCGTCAAGGAAGATCACGTCGGCCGGCCAGCCTTGAGCTCGCCAACAGCGTTGCCACCATGCCCGTGCGCCGCTCCTTCGAGTGCGGCCATGCGCTCGGAGAGACGCTGCTGGCGTTCGCCCAGACCGACCTCGGCGAGTCCGCGGATTGTCGCGCTTCGGGTGCTGCCCTGAGCGTTCGCCTGTGCGTCGATTCGGGCCAGCAATTCGTCTGGCAGTGAGATCATGACCTTTGCCATACCGGGAGTATACCCGGTATTACCGGCGTAGGCGAAGGCCCAATGCGTGTTTCTCAGGATGCCCGAGGCCCTGGCAGAAAACAGGCCGGATCCCCCGTAAGGCGACGACCAGACTCGAACTGGTGTAAACGGCTTTGCAGGCCGCTGGATAGCCGCTCTCCCACGTCGCCAGGAGGATGGCTAGGTTAGCGGCCGAGCGGGGGCGGCGCCCACCCGGGAAGACGTTCAGACCGTGAGCAGCACACCATTGCCGCTCGGGTCGCGCACCAGCATCGCGCCGTCGGGGGCGGCCTGCGTGGCGATGCCGGCTGCCTGCACCCGAGCCAGGGTATCGGCCAGCGCCGAAGCGTCCCCGAGCTTGAGCTCATAGGCGCGCAGACCCACTCCGCCGGATGGGGGAGCTGAGCCGCCACGACTGTTCCAGGTGTTCAGTCCGACGTGGTGGTGGTAGCCACCGGCGGCGACGAACAGCGCGCCTGGGTATCCGCGGACCATAACATCAAAGCCGAGCACGCCGGCGTAGAACCGCTCGATCTCCTCGAGCTCTGCGACCTGGAGATGCACATGGCCGATGCGTGTGCCGTCGGGCACCTGCGCGTCGCCTTGCGGATCGACGGGCGCCTGCTCCAGCTCGCCAAGCAGGTCATCGATGTCCAGCGGCAGCGTCGCCATGGCCAGCTGCCCAGCCGGATCGCGGCGCCACGTCGAGCGGTCGCGGTCGGCGTAGATCTCGATGCCGTTACCGTCCGGATCGCTGAGATAGAGCGCCTCGCTGACCAGGTGATCCGAGGCGCCGTCGAGCGACCAGCCGCTCTGGGCCAGCCGAACGAGCGCGACCGCCAGGTCGCGGCGGGTCGGAACCAGCACGGCGAAATGAAATAGCCCCGTTTGGCGTGGGTCGCGGGGTGGCGCTGAGCTGTCGCCGACCAGGGAGAGGAGGGGCGGCCCGCCAGCCGCCCCTCCCAACAGAACTGAACCGTTGGGCTGTTCAGTGACCCGCAGCCCCAGGGACTCCTGATAGAAGGCCAGCGCGCGCTGGAGATTCGAGACGGTGAGCTCCACCTTGCCGATGGCGGTGGCCGCCGCGATCGCGGAGGCGGGATCGTTTGATGTGGAAATCGCCATCGTGTACCTCAGACGTTCGTCAGAGCTCGGTGGTTCTCAGCCAGCGTACGGAGGACGTGCTCGAGCTGCTCGAGGGTCTCCTCATCCTGGAGGTCGCTCTTCTCGTCGAACTTCTCGTGAGCCCGCGCGACGGAGAGCTCCACGTCCGAGACGCGGGCGCCGGCGATGCCGAGAGCCTTGCGCAGCGTGTCCTGGGCCCACATTGCGCCGTAGTCGGTCTTGCTGGCCCCGACCACCGCGACGGGCTTGCCGTAGAGCGCGGCCTCCGGGCCGTAGGGGCGCGAACCCCAGTCGATCACGTGCTTGAGCTGGCCGGGGAGGGTGGTGTTGTACTCCGGTGTGGCCAGCAGCAGCGCGTCGGCCTCCTGGATCTTGGCCATGAGGGCCCGCACCGTTTCCGGACGGTCGTTCTCGCGATCCTCGTTGTAGGGCGCCAGGGACTCGAGCTCGGCGTAGATCTCGACCTCGACGTCCTCGGGAGCATGCGCTGCGGCGGCCCGCAGCAGGCCCCCGTTGAAGGAGAGCCTGCGCAGGCTGCCGGAGATGGCCAGGATCTTCGTCATGTCAGGACTTGACAGCTGAGACGCTGACGACCAGCTTGACATCGTTGGCGACCAGCAGGTTGCCGTTGGGCAGCGTCTGGTTCCACTCGAGTCCGAACTCGCGACGGTCGATCTTGCCCTCGACCTCGAAGCCCACGCGCTGGTTGCCCCACGGGTCCTCGCCGTTCTCGGCCACCGCACCGACGAGTTCGATGGGCTTGGTCGTGCCCTTGATGGTGATCTCGCCGCTGAGCTTGATCTGGCCCTCGCCGGCAGGCTCGGCGCCGGTCGAGGTGAAGCTGATCTGCGGGAACTGTGCGGCGTCGAAGAAGTCAGGCGCCTGCAGGTGGCCGTCGCGATTCTCATCGCCGGTGTCGATGGTGGCCACCTCGACCGTGACCGGAGAGCGTCAGCGTGCTCTCGGTGGCCTCGACCGTGCCCTGCGAACGTCTTGAACTTGCCGCGCACGGTGGCGATGCCCATGTGGCGGACCTCGAATCCGACGTTGGAGTGGGAGGGGTCGACGTTGTAGGTGCCGGGCTGAATCGCTTCTGCGGTGAGTGGTTGACATGTGAAGTCCTTTGGTTGAGTCGATACTTGAGCTTGCAACTAATAGCATACACGATTTGGTTGACCTGTCAAACATCGGCGCACCGTCGGCGCCTCGCCGCGGCTTCGCCGCCGGGCCTCAGGCGTCGCGGTGGCCGCCCGGCCGCGGCGCCGTCAGGAAACGCTGCAGGATCCGCCGGTCTCGGCGGCGCCGGCCGTGCACGCGCCGGTGACTGGCGCGCCCGGAAGGCGGCCGAGAAGCACGGCCAGCTGCTCGAGCTCGACCGGGGAGAAGTGGGTCAGAAACAGCCGTTCGATGCCGGCCACGTGCGTGCAGCCGGCCTCGCTGAGTCTCGTATAGCCCGTCGTCGGTCAGTCGCGCGTAGGAGATACGCGCATCGCTCTGGCAGGAGACGCGCTCGATCAGCTCCTGCGAGACGAGGCCGTCGATCAGCCGCGTGATCCCCGATCGCGTCAGCATCGTGCGCTCCGAGAGCGCCGACATCGGCAGACGGCGATCCTCGGCCTGGGCGAGATACAGCAGCACCTCGTAGTCGCGCACCGTGAGCCCGTGCTGCGCGATCAGATCCGCGTCCAGCTCGCGCACGATCCCGGCGTGGCTCTGCAGATAGCTGCGCCACGCCTCGAGTGCCGCGCCCTCGAGCCGAGAGGTTTCGGATGCGACTGACATGTAACCAGTCTAGTTGACGGGTCAACAGAGGCAGCGTCGGCGCCAGACGCGGATCAAGCGCGTGCGCGGCGACCGCGAATGTGATGGAGTAGAGCCGGGATGTCAGAACCGGCCGTCGCGCCCAGCTTCCGCGAACAGTTCCCGGTCCTCGAGCACTACGCGTACCTGAATGCCGGTACCGAGGGCCCCGTGCCGCAGGCCGCCGAGGATGCCGTTCGCGCCCGCGTCCATCTCGATCTGATCGAGGGGCGTGTCGGTCGGGCGTACTTCGATGAGGTGCTGGACCTGGCCGAGCGCGCACGAACCGGATACGCCACGGCGATGGGGGCCGATCCCTCCGAGGTCGCGCTGACCAATTCGACCACCTACGGCGTCAACACGGTGCTGGCTGGGCTCTCGCTGGCCCCGGGCGATGAGATCGTCACCAGCGACCAGGAGCACCCGGGGTGCTCGTGCCGCTGCGCCGGGCGCAGGTGATCCACGGCGTCAACGTGCGGATGGTGCCCTTTGCCGAGCTGCCCGGGGAGGTGCGCCCGGGCACGCGCCTGGTCGCCTGCTCGCATGTTTCCTGGGTCGGCGGCGAGGTGATGGATGTGGCCGCGCTGCGGGCCACCGGCGTGCCGATCCTGCTCGATGCGGCCCAGGCGCTCGGGGCGATTCCGGTCGATGTGCACGAGTTGGGGGTTGACTTCTACGCCGGATCGGGCCAGAAATGGATGTGCGGGCCGGAGGGGAGCGGGGCGCTGTACGTGCGAGGCGATCGCCTGGACGAGCTCGAGCCCCCGTTTCCCGGGTACGCGAGCGTGGCCGATCATGACGAGCCGTTCGGCTCGGCGCTTGCCGATACCGCGGCCCGGCTCGACGATGGCTTTCCCAGCGCGCTGCGCAGCACCTGGGCGCTGGCCTCGATGAGCGTCCTGGCCGGCGCCGGCTGGGCCTGGGTGCACGAGCGTGCCGCGACCGGGGCCGAGCGGCTCGCCGAGCTGCTCCGTGAACGTGGCCACCGGGTCGCGCCGCGCGGCCGCTCGACGCTCGTCGCCTGGGCGGCCGCGGATGCCGACGGCGAGGTTGCGCGGCTGCTCGCCGAGAGCTATCATCGTGCGCAGCATCCCGTCCGCCGGGTTGGTGCGCGCCTCGGTGGGCGCCTGGACCTCCGAGGAGGAGATTCAACGACTGTCCGAGCTGGCCTGAACGCTCGCCAGTTCGGCGCTCCAGCGCTCCATGAGTTCGGCTGCCGCTCGCTCCCGGGCCATCCGGTAGGCCTGACCGGCCCACAGGTTGATCGACTCCGCATCGCCGGCCATTCGTGCCGCGGCGCGCAGGGGGGAGGTGAGGTGGTTCACGTGGGGGTAGGCCGAAGGGGCCCGCGCCCCATGCTCGACCATGAAGGCGTTGACGATCCCACGGGCGCGGCGACCACTGAAGGCTCGCGTCAGACCGGTCGAGCCCGGCTGACGGAGCGCCGCGCGGTGCGGTGCGCTCGTGCCCGACTCGGGACAGAGCATGAAGGCGGTCCCGATCTGGGCAGCGACCGCGCCAGCGCTGAGCGCGGCTGCCACCCCGGCCCCGTCGGCGATCCCGCCGGACGCGATCAGCGGGAGGCCGGTGACGGCACGCACCAGCCGCAGCAGGCTGAGCAATCCGAGCTCTCCACGGCCGTCCACATCCTCGAAGGTGCCGCGGTGACCACCGGCCTCGATGCCCTGGCAGACCAGGGCGTCCGCGCCCGCGTCGGCGGCGAGCACCGCCTCCTCCGGCTCGGTGACGGTCACCCAGACGGCGATGCCCGACCCCCGGAGCGAGCGCACGAGTTCCGGCGACGGGCAGCCGAAGGTGAACGAGACGATCGGAGGCTGGAGCTCTCGCACGACCTCGAGCTTGGCCTCCAGAGCGTCATCGTCGAAGCGCGCCGGGCCGAGCGGCGCGCCATACCGTGCGGCGACCGGCTCGAGCTCGCGGGCGTAGGCGTCGAGGGCGACTTCGATCTATCCGGGACTCGGCGACCAGGAACAGGTTCACGGCAAGATCGCCGTCGGTCAGTTCCCGGGCGGCCGTGATGTCGGCCCGCAGTTGCGGCGCGCTCCGGTAGCCGGCCGCCACGAAGCCGAGGCCTCCGGCGTTGGTGACCGCAGCGGCCAGCTGCGGGGTCGAGGGGCCGCCGGCCATCGGCGCCTGGATGATCGGACGGCTGAGTGGAGGAAACGGGCGGGGCATCAGGTCTCAGCCAGCAACGATGCCAGAGCCTCGGTGGCGCCCTGCGTGGGCGCCACCGCCAGGAGGCCGCGGTAGAGCTTGACCAACGCGGCTCGGTCGAGACTTCCCGTGCGAGCGCGATCGCAATGCACGGACTGAATTGCCGCCTCAATCTGGAAGCGGCCCAGCGGCGCGCCGAGCCGGTGCGCCCGGTACAGCAGCGCCTCGCCCTCGCGGATCATGTCCGCGTCCCAGAGGTCGGTGTCCTGTTGATCGAGGGCCGGCCACGGGCGCCCGCTGCGTGCCGGCGCGCGGGACTGGGCCAGCGTCAGGAGGGCCGCCAGTCCCCAGGCCTCCGGCTCGGTGTCGAGCAGGCTGGCCGTCAGAACCGACAGCCAGCGCGCCTCGTCGGCGATCGAGTCACGGATGCGCTCATGCTGGTCGAGCCAGTCGATCGCGTATGCCCCGTAGACAGCTTCCAGAACGGTGGGTAGCCGCGCCGGCATGTCCTCGCGCGTGGGGGTTCGGAAGGGATCCCGGTGTCTCGGATCCGGCGCTTGGCCCGCACGAGGCGTTGCGCCATGGCCGCCGGTGGCACCGCGAAGGCCTGAGCGATGCGCACGGCGTCGAAGCCCAACACGACCTGGAGGACAAGCGGGGTGCGCGCCGCCGGGTGAATCGCCGGATGGGCGCAGGCGAAGAGCATTTCCAGACGCCGGTCGGGGATCGCCTCGGGCTCGGGCGCGCGCAGGGCGGCCACCAGCTCATCGTCGAGCGGCGCGGCGGCGCGCCTCACGGATGTCCGGAGCAGGTCGCGCAGACGATTGCGAGCCACCGTCATCAGCCAGCCCTCGGGGTTGTCCGGCACGCCGCGGGCCGGCCAGGTCCGCAGGGCGCTTTCGAACGCATCGGCAAGGGCATCTTCAGCCAGGGCGAGGTCACGCGTGTAGGCGGCGAGCAGCGCCAGTAGACGGCCGTAGGACTCCCGGGCGGCGCGCCCGGCCGCCGCCCGGGAGTCAGGCGCAGTCACTTGACCGGTTGAGTGCCCTGCCATGCGCCGTCCAGGTAACGGGTCGCGGTGGGCCTGACCTCGACGTGGCCCCAGGCCACCGACGGGGCGCGCTTGGCCCAATCGAGCGCCTCGTCCAGATCGGGCACGTCGATCACGAACGTACCGCCGAGCTGTTCCTTGCTGTCGGCGAACGGGCCGTCCTGGATGAGGTATTCACCAGCCGTCTGCGTGATCGTCGTCGTCGCATCAGAGCGCTGGAGGACCTCGGCACTCTGCAGCACGCCGGCCTCATCCAGCGCCCGGGCGTAGGCCTGGAAGGCCTCCATACCGGCCGCCAGCGTCTCAGCCCCGAGCTCCTGTGCGGTGGGCTCGGGATAGTGGAGCAGGAGGGTGTATCGCATCACTGCCGTCCCTTCGGGTCGGATCGGATTCTGTCACCGGTATGACGTGTGGCCAGCCGCCGGATCGACACGACTTCGGAGCCGCTTCGTCCTGTCGGCCACGATCAGCGGAAACCGCAGCGAAATCGCCTCCTAATCAAGCCTTCGCACAGCGCCGATATGGTCAGTCGTGGGTGCTTGGAGAGTCACGAGAGCGCGGCGAACGAGCCCCACGGAGGAGGATAAATGCACTTCCACGGCTTCCATGTCGAGCGTGCCTGGCCAGTGGTCTTCTGGCTGATCATCGTCCTGGCTGCGATCGCCTCAGCGGCTCACGCGATCCTCGCCTGAGCGCGGTCACGTCACCCGACCAGGTCGTCAACTCGTCGTCTTTGTCAGGGTCGTCGTGCTGGCGGTCGCCGCTTTCGCGACGGCTGCCACCACCCGCTTGATCCAGGCCTCCAGCGACGCCACCGACTGGGCGGTCAACCGATCGATGTGCTGGGCTGCTCGTGCCTTCTCGAGCGTGAGGGCACGCAGCTGAGCGGGCGGAAGATCACCCAGGACGGCCTGCGCGTTCCCGTTCGTGAGGCGGTGAAAGTCCGTCACGGTGGAGGCGATCTGCGCGATGCCTCGCGGCTCGTGGGCGGCGGTCAGGCCGGCGGCGAGCCAGGTACGGGCATCGGCGCAGGCGTTCAGGGCTTGGACTTTGGCAAACGCCGTCAGGTAGCGCTGGATCGTCGCACGCAGCGCCTTTGGCAGGTGCAGGGTCAGGAGCCGGTGTACCCCGTTCAACAGTGGGCGCACGACGGGCTGGAGCGCCGTCATCTCGTACTCCACGCCCGCCTCTTCGCTGAGCGGCTTCAACGCCACGGCGTCGCGGGCATTGGCCCGCGACGCTTCCGTGATCTGCACCAGCTCGCGGGTCAGACACACGGTCATTCGCGTGCGCGCCCGCTGCTCAGCCTGCGACACCGTGGCCCCGCTGACCTGCAGCAGCGCGCGGTTGGCGGACATGTCGATCTGGAAAGCCCGCTCGGCGTTGGCTGTGACCGAGGCCCGCGGCGCTGAAGCGAGGCGCAGCCGGCTGCGTTGAATGCGCTGCCGCCAGCCACGGCCAGCAGGAGCCAGAGGCGTGGAGAACGTGCGTTTCATCCTTGATCCCATCGATGCCAGCTCGTAGCGTCCAACCGGTCCTCAGGTTGTCGGTCGAGCCGACGCTGAACCGCGCACGTGGCGCCGCGCCTCCGGGGTCCCGGCCAGCGGGCCGGGACCCCGAGAATACGGCCCGAGCTAGTTGCCGATACGCACGCTGTAGACGTCGCCGGTGAGCTCACCGACGTACAGGCGATCGTTGTGGATCCCGAGCCCGACGATCGGCGCGACGAACCCCGACAACAAGGTCTGGGGGGTCCCGCCGGTCAGCGGAATCGAGACGACCTGCGGCGGTGTCGACCGCGCCGAACTCCGACAGGAAGATGTGCGAGCCGAAGATGCCCACGCCCATCACGTCGGTGTGCGGCGAGAACGCCTGGAACACCGGCGTTCCGGAGGCCTCAGGGGTGAGGTCCGGGAAGCCGTAGTTCTGGCCCTGGCTCACGTGCAGCAGGGAGTCGTCCGGGTTCAGCACACCATCGTCCTGACCGAGATCCGAGACGAACGGGTCGTTTGAGCCCGGAAGGAACGCCATCTGCCACGGCTGCCTGATTCCGGTCGCGAATACCTTCATGTCCCCGCCGTTCTGATTGAACGTGAGGATGTCGTACAAAAACGGGCTCAGGCTGGCCGGCCCATGATCGTTGTTATCGGTCAGGCCGAGATCGACGCCGACGTACAGGCGCCCGTTCGCGCCAAAGGCGATGCCGTTGAAACCGTCGAAGCCGGCCGGTGCCGTGTAGAGCACCTGACGGCTGGTGAAGCTGCTGCCGTTCCAGCCGCTCCAGCGGAGCAGTTGGAAGACTGCGCCGTTGGCTGTCACGCTTCCGCCGCTGATGTACAGGGCATTGTCGTGCCAGGCTAGGCCGGCGACGAACTGCGGTGAATCGGCCAGCAGAGTGGCGGTGCCGCCCTGCAGCAGGAATACGCCGCCATTGGGTATCGCCGTCGTGGAGTTGCCGCCGTCGCCCTCGAAGACGGCGCCACCGCCGAAGGCAAACGACGTCGGCGTGCCCAGTCCGGAGGCGACCAGCGCTACCGGTTGGCCGTTGGAGGCCGTGGGTGGTGGCTGAGCGCTGGCGGCGGCGGCAGCCGCGCCCGAGAGACCGAGAGTCACTGCGCCGAGCGCAGCCAAACGGGTGAGACGAGAGAGCATTCTTGCCCTTTCTTCAGAGTTGTAACTGTGGCGACCCGCCGCCCCGGCGGTGCGGACGCCCTCCGCGCACCCAGCGCGGCCGGGGTCAACATAAACCAGCGCCGCCCCTGCGTGGGTATTTCTTAGGCGCGGGCTGTCCGGTCCCCGTCCGGCCGGTGGAGCTGTCGAGGCGATCTGGAAACTACCGCGCGAGCGGCGAACCTCCCATGGGCTTGGGGTTCGGTCGTAACGGGGCGAGGATATGAGTGCCATGGATGATGAGCACTTCCTCCGCGTCCGCGAGCCGGCGGGTAATGCCGGATAAGGGCTTCCGGGCGCTTTTTGAGGGCGCGCTCGATCCCATGCTTCTAGCTGACGATGACGCGCGCTACGTCGACGCGAATTTGGCTGCGTGCGCGCTCCTGGGGCTTTCCCACACTGAGATCTGCTCCCGACGGGTCGTGGATCTCGCGCCCGAACCGGCCAAACCGGGGTTCGACCAGGTGTGGCAGGCGTTCCTGAGGGACGGCAAGCAGCAAGGCGAATATCAGTTGCAGCTAGCCGACGGACGGATCCGCGATATCGAGTTCAGCGCCAGCGCCGACGTGCTGCCCGGCCGGCATCTGTCGATCCTGCGGGATGTCACTGAGCGTAAGCGGTTGGATGCCGAGCGCGACCGGCAGATCGCCGACGCCCAGGAATTGGCGCGCACCGACCCGCTGACCGGTCTGCCCAACCGCCGCGTGTGGGACGAGCGCATCCTCGATGAGTTTCGCCGGGCGCAACGATCGAATGAGCCGCTGGCCATCGCGGTGATCGATCTCGACGATTTCAAGGCGTTCAACGACACGCAGGGTCATGGGGCCGGTGACCGGCTGCTCCAAGCGGTGGCGACGGCCTGGCCGGGCCAGCTTCGGGAGACCGACCTCCTGGCCCGGGTGGGCGGCGACGAGTTCCGGCTGCTTTTCCCCGTTTGCCCCGCCGGCCTGGAACGGAATGCTCTGGACCGGATGCGCCAAGCGATGCCTCCCGGCCACTCCTTTTCGGCGGGTGCGGCCAGGTGGAACGGAACCGAGGACGCGGCGGAGCTGCTCGAGCGTGCGGATCAGGCGCTCTATGCAGACAAGGCGGGCACTGGCCGGCTGCCGATCGCTCGCTGATACCCATCCCGTAGGCCGGCAAGTGCCGTCCGTCCTCGCATTTAGTGTTTGCGCAATGGCTGCCAATGACGTGCCTGCACCGGTTCGGCATCTTCACTATTGGACGGTGGCACACCCGACGCCCGCGAGGATCAAGGCGGCGATGAGTGAGGTCGACGGCGTCAACGCCAAAATCGCCGTGCTCATCACCCGGGTCGTCGGATCGATGTGGTGCGCGTATGTGTTTGCCATCATCGCCTTCATCGGGCTGAGGCCCGCCCTCAAGCCGGGAGGCGAGGGACTGATCTCCTGGATCGCGCAGACCTTCCTTCAGCTCGTACTGCTCTCGGTGATCATGGTCGGCCAGGCTGTGCAGTCGGCCGCGTCGGATGCGCGTAGCGAGCAGACCTACGAGGACACCGTGAAGATCCTCGACGCGCTCGACGTCAAGACAGAGGGCGGGATCAAGGATCTGCGTGACGAGCTGCTCGCCGCCATCGCCAAGGTTCAGGCGCCCTGAGGTTCGTTCGCGGCGGCTAGTGCCCCCGGCGATGCTCTGGCGGGTGCCGCTTGGTCAGCCCAGGCGCTCGGCGAAGAAGACGAGGATCCGTCGCCAAGCGTCCTCGGCCGAGGGGTGGTGATATCCCAGTCCGCCGACGTGGAGCAACGGGGTGAGGAGCGGGCCGGAGTTGATTCGGTTGAGAAAGGCGTGTCCAGCGTCCGGGTACTCCTTGATGTCGTGCATGACATCCGCCGCGGTGAGGGCCTGTTCCAGGCGCGCCGCCCGGCCGCGGAACGCGAGGTCGCGCCCGCCGTAGCTGCCGACGATCGGGCAGGCACCAGCCAGCCGCTCGGCGTCCGTGGGCACCTCTCCATAATTGACCGACGCGACCTGGAAACCGCGCGGCGCGCAGAGCAGCGCGAAACCTCCGCCCAGGCAGAAGCCGATGATCCCGATCCGTCCGGTGCAGTCCTCGCGGGCGGCCAGAAAGCCCCGCGCGGCCTCGATCTCGTCGAAGGCGGCGCCCTTCCCCGACCGCGACGCTCGCAGCGTGGCCACGACACAGCGGATGCCCCGGCCGGAGTAGAGGTCCGGTGCGAAGGCCAGATAACCGGCAGCCGCGAGCCGGTCGGCCTGCTCGCGGAGGTCGTCCGATAGGCCGCGAACATCCTGAATCACGACCACGCCGGGATGCGGACCTTCCCCGATCGGCCGCGCCAGATACGCACCAAGCTCCCCGGTTGGCGTAGGGAAGCGAAGATCAGGCATCGCCGCCGAGCATACGTGCTCAATGACCGGGCTTGACGCAGCGCCAATCCTTCTGCTGTAATCCTTATCTATGACATTAGATAAAGGGTCTAGTCGAAGCGATGACTCCCAAGCGAGCACCCACTCGGTCGGAGAGTTCGCGGTCGAGTTTCGTCTTGATGGGGGCTCGGGAGTCCCGACCTACTTGCAGTTGGTGCAACAGGTGGAGCACGCGCTTCGACTGGGTTATCTGGAGCCGGGTGATCAGCTTCCGCGCGTGCGGGACGTGGTGGCTTCCTTGGCTGTGAATCCGAACACGGTTCTGAAGGCGTACCGGGACCTGGAGATGAAGGGGCTCGCGAGTGGCCGGCCTGGTCAGGGAACGTTCATCAAAGCCACGCTCAATCGGGTTGCGCTTCCCGAACTGACCACGCTCCGCCGCTCGCTCTCGCGATGGCTTGCCGACGCTGATAGCGCCGGCTTGGACCAGGATGGGGTCGCCGCCCTATTCGGCAGCGAACTGCGCGCGTTTTATGAACGGGGCGTCTCATTGCCCTCCCGCGAGGCTCGGAGCGAAGAGGAGGATGTCGCATGAATGTGATTGAGGCAAGCGGCCTTGGCAAGCGCTACGGCGGAAATTGGGCGCTGCGCGACTGCTCGCTAGCCATCCCGGCCGGCCATGTCGTCGCGCTGGTTGGACCCAACGGGGCGGGCAAGAGCACTCTGTTGAATCTCGCGGCCGGGCTGACGGCACCTTCGGCAGGCAAAATCACCGTTCTCGGTGGTGAGTCTCCCGGCTCACCGGCTGCCCTCGATGGCATCGCCTTCGTGGCGCAGGACACCCCGATGTACAAGAACCTTTCGGCGGCGGACATGCTGCACCTGGGGCGCAATCTGAACCGCCAGTTCGATCAAGCGTCCGCGGAGGAACGCCTGTCAGAACTGCGGATCCCCCTGAAAAGAAAGGCAGGAAAGCTGTCCGGAGGGCAACAGGCGCAGCTCGCACTTACGCTCGCGCTGGCCCGCCGACCTCGGCTGCTCGTTCTGGATGAGCCGATGGCGACACTCGACCCGATCGCTCGACATGACTTCATGGCGACCGTGCTCACGGCAGCGGCCGAGGACGGGATATCGGTGCTGCTGTCTTCGCACGTTCTCACGGAACTCGCTCGCGTCGCGGACTACCTGATCCTCGTTTCCCGCGGCCGTGTGTCCGTCGCCGGCGAGATCGACCAGCTACTCGCCGACCACCGCTGGCTGACGGGACCGTCCACCGAGGCCGACACATACGACGCCCAGCCCGTCGTGCATGCCCGCCGCGCCCAGACGCAGGCGCACCTCCTGGTCCGAGGCGCATCAAACGAGCCCGTCCCGAAAGGTTGGGAGGCTCATCCGGTCGGACTGGAGGAGCTCGCCCTCGCGTACCTACGCGAGCCCCACGCCGGAGCGCTGCCTGGTCCCTCCCGCCGCGAACACCGTGCGCCCTCAGGGGCAGCGCGATGACCGCGTTCACCATCTCACGACGCGGGCCGGACGACGGCCTCCGAGCGGTGCCGTGGCAACGAATGGCATGGGTTATCTGGCGGCAGCACCGCACGGCACTCGCCGGTGTCGCCGGGTTCCTGGGCGCGCTCGCTCTGTACCTATGGCTCGCCGGCACCGGTATTCATCACGCGTACGACGCCGTGACCGGCTGCCATCCGAGCAACTCGGTCGCGTGCTCAACCGCGCTCAGCAACTTCACCCAACGCTACGACCACACCGCCAACATCGTTCCAGCCCTCCTACAGGTGGTCCCCGCCCTCATCGGGGCATTCGTCGGCGCGCCAATCCTTGCGCGTGAACTCGAAACCGGCACCTTCCGATACACGTGGACGCAAGGCTTCGGACGGTGGCGCTGGACCTTGGCCAAACTTCTGTCCCTCGCCATCATCGTGGCCGTCGCAGCCGGGATCTTCAGCATCCTGTTCTCTTGGTACGACCGGCCATTCCTCGCCGACCACCAGGCCACACCACTCACCGCCACCGTCTTCACCTTACGTGGAGTCTGCTTTGCGGCGTGGACACTCACGGCCTTCGCCATCGGCTCCCTCGCCGGGATCCTCACCAGGCGGGTGGTCCCCGCCATCGTCACGACACTGGTCGCCTATGCCGGGCTTGCCGTCCTGACAGCCGCCCTGCTCCGCCGCCACTACCTCTCGCCGCTGACGACGAACCAGCTCCACGTTCCGGCCTCAGCGTTGATAACGAGCACGTGGGGAACCAAAAAGGGCAGTATCGCCTTCACGGGTCAGGCACCCGGCAACCTGCTCCAACAATTCTGCCCGCCAAGCGTGATCGGCTCCGGCAAGCCAAGCGCCGACGCGCTCACCTCGTGCCTCGCACGCCACGGCTACACGATCTGGACCAGCTACCAACCAGCCAGTCGCTTCTGGACATTCCAATGGATCGAAGGCACCTGGCTAATCGGAGCATCGATCCTGCTGATCGCCATCACCACCCTGCTCGTCCACCGCCGCGCAACCTGAGCGCAAACCCGAGTGGTGCGGTCCCGCCGAAGCGGCAGTCAGGAGCGCGGTCCCAGAGCCCCAGAACGACGAAAACCCTGCTTTTGGCAGGGTTCAGATGGGCGATACTGGGCTCGAACCAGTGACCTCCACCGTGTCGAGGTGGCGCTCTCCCAGCTGAGCTAATCGCCCTGGGACGAGGCGTAACTCTAGCGGAGACTCAGCCGCCGAGCTGCGACAGCTTGCCCTTGGACTTGAGGAGCGCGACCAGGTTCAGCGTCTGGTCCGCCGGTGGGGGGGTCGCCGCCGGCTGGGGGCCGTAATCGTTGATCCTGATCATCACCGAGGCGCTGATAGCCGTCGATGTTCCCTTCGGAACGATCTGCATGGCCATGCTCAGCTTGCGAACCCGGTGGGCGCTGTCGATCCATACGTCGACGGGAATGTCGGTCAGGTTGGAGAGCGTGCCCGGCATCTTCTTGAGCATGTCCTGCACGGCGGCGCGTGTCGCGGGCGAGCGGTCGGCCGCAACCTTTTCGAGGTTCAGGCTCGCGCGGTAGTGCGTGGTCGCTACGCCGTCGATCGTCGTCTGGCCCAGGTCCTTGAGACTGCTCGAAGCGGCTTTCAGGTACTCCAGGTACATCGCCGGGCTGCTCTGCGACGAGCTGCTCTCCAGCGAACCCAGGTCTGAGAGATACGTCTTGCCCTTGAGCTGGTCGAAGTCGAGCTCCCACCAGGGCTTGCTCCCGGGAAGCTTCGCGGCGAGCGAAGCGGGCATCTTCATATAGATCGTGTGGCCGACGATGATCTCCTGCAGCTGCAGGTTCTGACCCGCGCCGTCCATGGTCATGGCGAAGTTGCCGCTTCGGCTGGCGCTCGAGTAAGTACCGCTCCCACCGACCGTTACCCGCCCCGAGTGGGGCACGCTTTCGACCATCGACATGGTGAACGCATAGCCCTTGGCCGCGTCGGACACGTCCGCCGCTCGAGCGATGGCCGACTCCGGCACGGTCCGCACAGGTGCAGCTGACGCTGTGGTGGACGCGGTGCCCTGCGTGCTCGCGCCGCAGCCGGCCGCCGCGGCCGCCAACGCAACAACGCCGGTGACCGCGATGGCTCGGCGCCTGAGATCGAGCATGACCCACATCTTAGCCCGGAGTATCGGCAGGGACGGGCGACTGCTTGAGTGTCGGCAGGGCGGGTGAACGGGCAGGCGGGTCATGCCCGGGCTACGTCACGTCGCAGCAGGCGCTGGGAACGTAGGATCCTGATCATGGAGTACCTGCTCCCCAACGGCGACCCGCTGAGCCTGGCCGACGGCGCGACAGGCGCGGACGCCGCTGCTGCGATCGGCCCCGGCCTGGCCAAGGCGGCCCTGGCCATCAAGGTCGACGGCGTGGCCTACGACCTGGCGCGTCAGCTGCCCACCGGCGGCGAGGGGAGGATCGAGATCATCACCGAGAAGAGTGGCGATGAGGCGCTCGAGCTGATCCGCCATGACGCCGCACACGTGTTCGCCGAGGCCATGCTCGAGCTCTATCCGGGCGTCCAGATTTCCATTGGCCCGCCGATCGATAACGGCTTCTACTACGACGTCGACCTGCCCGACGGCGTGACCCTGAACGAGGACGACTTCCCCGCCATCGAGGCCCGGATGCGTGAGCACATCGAAGCCGACGAGCCGTTCGTCCGCGAGGACGTCCCGGTAGCGGTCGCGCTTGACCGCTACCGGGGTGAGGGCCAGTCATACAAGGTGGAGCTGATCGAGGATCTGGTCCGGAACGCCCCGGCCGACGCGCCCGTGACGATGGTCAGCCTGTACACCAACGGCGAGTTCGTGGATCTGTGCCGGGGCCCCCACGCTCCAACCACCAAGCGGATCAAGGCCTTCAGGTTGCAGTCGGTGGCCGGGGCGTATTGGCGCGGGGACTCGAACCGCAAGATGCTCACGCGCGTATACGGGACCGCGTTCTTCTCCAAGCGGGATCTGGAGGAGCACCTCGAGCGACTCGAACTGGCTCGCCAGAACGACCATCGCAAGCTCGGTCCGCAGCTCGGCATGTTCGGCTTCTCGGAGGTGTCGCCCGGAGCGGCCTTCTGGTTCCCGCCGGGCACCGCGGTCTTCAACGAACTGATCAAGCTCAGCCGTGAAATGGGCCGCGAGCGCGGCTACGTCGAGGCTAAGACGCCACAGATCTACGACAGCTCGTTGTGGAAGACCTCGGGCCACTGGGACAAGTACGACCAGAACATGTTCGTCACCGAGTACGAGGATCGGCAGATGGCCGTCAAACCGATGAACTGCCCGGGGCACTGTCAGCTCTATTCGATGCAGCCGCATAGCTACCGCGATCTGCCGCTGCGGATGTGGGAGCCGGGCCTGCTGCATCGTCGCGAGCCGAGCGGCACGCTGCACGGACTGCTGCGCGTACGCCACTTCGCCCAGGACGACTCGCACATCTTCTGTACCGAGGACCAGATTCAGCCGGAGGTCGCCGGAGTCCTCCAATTCGCCTTCGACACCTACAGACTGTTCGGACTCGACGTCAGCCTCGAGCTGTCGACTCGTCCTGAGCAGCGGATCGGCTCAGACGAGCTGTGGGACCGCAGCGAGGCGGCGCTTATTAGCGCACTCGACGGGCTCGGTCTCTCCTACCGCGTCAACGCCGGCGACGGGGCCTTCTATGGGCCGAAGATCGATATGCACATGACCGACTCGCTGGGCCGGTCATGGCAGCTGGGCACCTGCCAGCTCGACTACAACATGCCCGCACGCTTTGGCCTGACCTACACCGGAGCGGATAACGCCGAGCACCAGCCCGTGATGATCCACCGAGCCCTGATGGGCTCCTACGAACGTTTCATCGGCATCCTCCTCGAGCACCTGGGCGGCGAGCTGCCGGTATGGATGGCCCCGGTCCAGGTGGTCGTGTTGCCGATCGCCGACCGTCACGTCCCGTACGGGGCCTCTCTACGGGACCGGATGGCGGGACTCAACATCCGGGTCGAACTCGACGACCGCACCGAGTCGGTCGGGCGCAAGATCCGCGATGCTGAGGTGCGCAAGGTCCCGTTCATGCTCGTGGTCGGCGACCGCGAGCAGGAGGCCGGCGAGGTGGGTGTGCGCGAGCATCGGGCCGGAGACACCGGTGCCGTCGGGCTCGACGAGTTCCTGCGCCGCATCACCCAGCTGATCGAGAGCCGGAGTTTGACTTGAGCCACGCACGGCTATACTTCACAAGCGTTGATCCAGCAGATTTCTCCCAACCGGCTCGGCACCGCTTGAAGCACCGCCGTTACAACAGCTAGTGCCGGTTCCACGTAGGTTCGACCGGCGTCTGCCGGAACGCGACCAGACTCGGATCAACGATCGCATCCGCGTGCCCGAGGTTCGCCTGATCGGCGAGGACGGAAATCAGATCGGCGTGATGAAGACGCCGGATGCGCTCAAGTACGCCGAGGAGCGCGATCTCGATCTCGTCGAGGTGGCTCCTGACGCGCGCCCGCCGGTCTGTCGTGTGCTCGACTACTCCAAGTACAAGTACGAGCAGGCGCAGAAGCTCAAGGCTGCCCGCAAGCACCAACAGCAGATCACCATCCGGGAGATCAAGTTCCGCCCCAAGATCGCGCAGAACGACTACGACACCAAGAAGGGTCACGTCGAGCGGTTCCTCAAGGGCAGAGACAAGGTCAAGGTCACCATCATGTTCCGCGGACGCGAGCAGGCCCATCCGGAGCGCGGCACCGCACTGCTTGAGAGGCTCGCCGGTGAGCTATCAGAGTTCGCCATCGTCGAACAGACACCGCTGCAGGACGGCCGCAACATGACCATGATGCTGGGGCCTTCCAAGGCCATCCTGGCCGAGGCCGAGCACGCCGAGCACGCTCCGGTCGAGCACCCAGCCGAGAGTGCCGAGAAGAAGCCGCGCCGCCAGCAGCGCGAGGAGGCGGCTCACTCCGACGGAACCGACTTCCATGTCGATCCCGAGCCTGAGGAAGAGGCGCCGGATGAGGCGCTCGACTCGGAGCCGGATACTGCGACCGAGTCCGACGATGCTGCCGAGCCCGAGTCCGAGTCCGAGCCCGAGCCCGAGTCCGAGGCTCCCGATGCCGAGGACGAGCCCGAGCCCGAGGCGGAGGACGCTCGCGAGGCGGAGCCCGAGCTCGAGCCGGCGGCCAAACCGCGCTCCCGCCAGACGGCCGCGCGGTCGGACGCAGCCGCCCGCTGAGCACGAACTTTTGACTTGAGGTGCGCGTTTTGCGAAGCGTACGTCAAAGGTTCGGCGTCGGCCGTGTCGGGGCGGGCCTTACCGACCGGATCTGCTTTACTGAGCCACCGATATGCCGAAGATGAAGACCCACTCAGGCGCCAAGAAGCGCTTCAAGCTGACCGCCAGCGGAAAGGTGAAGGCGCGCCACGCCTTCTCCAGCCACATCCTTGAGAAGAAGTCGCCCAAGTACAAGCGCAAGCTGGCCAGTCCGCTGATCCTGTCCGACCATGACGCGCCCAGGGTCAAGACCCTGCTGGGAGCCAAGAAGTCATGAGCCGCGTCAAACGTTCCGTCCACGCGCGCAAGAAGCGCCGCGAGACCCTGGCGATGACGAAGGGGATGCGGGGCAACGCATCCCGGCGTTACCGTTCGGCCAAGGAGGCGCTGCTCAAGGCCGATCAGTACCGCTATCGCGATCGCCGCAACCGCAAGCGCGACTTCCGCCGTCTGTGGATCACGCGCATCAACGCTGCGGCGCGCCTGAATGGCCTGTCGTACTCGCAGTTCATGCACGGACTCGAGCTGGCCAACGTCGAGCTGGATCGCAAGGTCCTGGCCGACATCGCCGTGCGTGATGCCGATACGTTCCGACGCTTTGCCGAGCGCGCCCGTGAGGCGCTGGCTGCCGGCTGAGCACCGCCGGAAACCAGCACCGCCAAAGGGCGCCGCTCCGATGAGGACGGCGCCTTTTTTCGTTCCCAAACTCGCCCGATGACCATCTCAAGCTCCCAAAACGAGAAGTTGAAGTCCGTCCGCAAGCTCCGCCAGCGTCGGCGCGAGCGTGACCGCCTGGGTCAATTCGTCGCCGAGGGAGAGGATCTGCTGGCCGCCGCCGACGCGGCCGGCTGGACGCCCGTCGAGCGCTTTGCCGCCTGCGGCAGCGGCCTGCCGGGCATCGAGGTTGACGCCGTGGCGCTGAAGTCGGTCACCGAGCTGGCCTCGGGCACCCGCACGCTGGCGATCTACTCGGAGCGCTGGGAGGCGGCCCCGCACGGCCCCCTCTGCGTGTACCTCCACGGCGTCGGGGATCCCGGCAACGTCGGAACTATCCTGCGCTCGGCGGCGGCCTTCGGCGCCAGCTGTGTGGCGCTTGGCTCAGGCAGCGCGGATCCGTTCAGCCCCAAGGCGGTGCGCGCGAGTATGGGGGCGATCTTCGCCGTCCCGGTGGCGCGGGCGACTCCGTCCGAGCTCCCCGGCACCAAGATCGCCCTGGACGCCGGCGCTCGGCACACGTTGGCGGAGGTCGCGACGCGGCTGCCCCACGCGTCGGAGGTGACCCTGCTGCTGGGCGCGGAGCGCGAGGGTCTGCCCACCGAGATGATCGACGGGGCCGACCACGCGGCGCGGATTCCCATCGCCACCGAGTCGCTGAACGCCGCGATCGCCGCCGGTGTCGCCCTGTACGAGCTCTCGAAGCTGTCTAACTCGTAGGATCACCCCCGCATGAGCGTCGAGACGAGAATCAGCGAGCTGCAGAATGAGGGCGTGGCGGCCATCACGGCCGCCACCACCACAGCCGCCCTCGAGGATGTCCGCGTACGTTTCCTCGGACGCAAGGCCGAGTTGCCGAACCTGCTGCGCGGCGTCGCCGAACTTCCGCCGGAGCAACGCGGCGCGGTCGGCAAGGCGGCCAATGAGGCGCGCCGAGCGCTCGAGGCCCGATTGGATGCGCGCGCCGGTGAGCTCGCTGTCACCGAGCTGAACGCGCGGCTGGAACAGGACCGGGTCGACGTCACGCTGCCCGCCGACCCGCTGCCGTCGATCGGGCGCCTGCACCTGATCACGCAGACTCGGCGCGAGATCGAGGACGTGTTCATCGGCCTCGGCTTCAACGTGGCCGAGGGTCCTGAGGTGGAGAACGTCTACTACAACTTCGACGCGCTCAACCATGACGCCACACACCCGGCGCGAGCCTGGACCGACACCTTCTACCTGGCCGACGACGTGTTGCTGCGAACCCACACGAGTCCCATGCAGGTCCGGTCGATGGAGCTGCAGAAACCGCCGATCTACATCATCGTTCCCGGTCGGGTGTACCGCCGCGACTCCGACGTCACGCACACGCCTCAGTTCCATCAGATCGAGGGCTTGGCCGTGGACGAGGGGATCACGCTGGCCGACCTCAAGGGCACGCTGCTCGAGTTCGCTCGCGCAATCTTCGGGCCGGAACGCGAGATCCGCCTGCGCCCGCACTTCTTCCCGTTCACCGAGCCGAGCGTTGAGGTGGACGTATCGTGCTTCAACTGCGTCGGTGGCATCACCGCGGCCGGCCAGCGCTGCGGCATCTGCAAGGGCACCGGCTGGCTGGAGATCCTCGGCTCGGGCATGGTCGATCCCAACGTGCTGGCCTTTGTCCAGGACAACGGCTACGACCCCGAGCGAGTTCAGGGCTTCGCGTTCGGGATGGGAATCGAGCGGATCGCGATGCTCAAGCACGGCGTCACCGATCTGCGCCTGTTCTACGACAACGACGTCCGCTTCCTGGAGCAATTCGCATGAGTCCGAGGCGCACATGAGGGTCCCGCTCGAGTGGCTGCACGACTACTGCGAGCCACACATGGACGCCTACACGCTGGCGCAGCGCCTGGCGCTCACCGGTACCGAGGTGGAGCGAGTCGAGCACCACGGCGTCATGGCGGTGGAGAACTTCGTGGTCGGCCACGTGCTCGATCGCCACAAGCACCCGGACGCTGATCGCCTCAACGTGTGCATGGTCGACATCGGCGGCTCGACACCAGCGCAGATCGTCTGCGGGGCACCGAACGTCGCCGCCGGGCAGACGGTCGGTGTGGCGCGCCCGGACGCGGTCATGCCGGATGGGACCAAGCTCAAGAAGGCAAAGCTGCGCGGTATCGAATCGCAGGGCATGATCCTCTCCGAGCGTGAGTTGCAGCTCAGTGACGAACACACGGGGATCCTGGTCCTGGAGGACACGATTGCCCCGGGGACTCCGCTGGCCGAGGTCCTGCCGATCTCGACTGACGTGCTGGTGCTCGAGATCACGCCCAACCGTCCCGACTGCCTGGGCATCTATGGCGTGGCGCGCGAGGTCGCGGCCACCACCGGCGCACAGCTCAAGGCCCCGCCCTGGGATCAGGATCCAGGCAGCTCGGGCGCGCTGGAGGGCATCGAGATCACCAACGAGGCCGGCCCCGAGCTCTGCCCGCGCTTCACCGCGCGCATCGTCGAGGACATCAAGCTGGCTCCGAGCCCGCTGTGGTTGAAGGCACGGCTGATGGCCTGCGGTCAGCGGCCGATCTCCAACGTCGTCGACATCACCAACTACGTGATGCTGCTGACCGGCCAGCCGATGCACGCCTTCGACCTCGGGCGCGTGGCCGGCCGGCGTCTGAACGTGCGCCGTGCCCGGGCCGGCGAGCAGATCCAGACGCTCGACGGGCAGACGCGCACGCTCGATCCGGAGATCGTCGTGATCGAGGATGCCGACGGCCCCACCTCTCTGGCCGGCGTCATGGGCGGCGCCCGGTCCGAGGTGTCGGCCGCGACCACCACGGTGCTGAGTGAGGTCGCCACCTGGAACGGCCCGAACATCCACGACACCGGAGTCAAGCTGAGCCTGCGCAGCGAAGCCCTGTCTCGTTACGAGAAGCAGCTGCAGCCCGAGCAGACGCTCTGGGCGCAAGCTGTCGCCACCCGGCTGTTCATCGATATCTGCGGCGCCAGCGTGCGGTCAGGCACCTTGGACATCGGCGGGCCCGGTCCGGAGCCGGCCACCATCCGCCTGCGCGACGCCCGCGTACAGCGGCTTCTCGGCATCCCGATCGCACGCGAACGCTCCCAGCAACTCCTGCACACGATCGGCTTCGTCGCCACGGATGCGGAGGACGGCCTGGACGTCACGGTTCCCGACTTCCGCCGGGCGGACGTCACGCGCGAGGCCGATCTGATCGAGGAGGTCGCGCGCTTGGATGGACTGGAGAACCTGCCGGCCACACTGCCGGCCCGCCACGCTGCCGTCGGGCGGCTCACGCTGGGGCAACGTCTGAGACGGCGCGCCCAGGATGCCCTAGCCGCGCACGGACTGCACGAGATCGTGGGCTGGAGCTTCGTCGGACCCGAGGTCGGCCGCAAGCTGCTGCTTGAGGGGAGCGGGCTTGCGCTGGCCAACCCGATGTCCTCAGAGCAGTCGCAGTTGCGCACCACCCTGCTCGGCTCACTGCTCGATGTAGCCGCCCGTAACCGCGCTCGCGGCGCCTCCCGGATCGGCATCTTCGAGTCCGGGGCGATCTACCGGGCGGAGACGATCAGCGCGACCGGCCTGGTGGACGAGCCCCACCACATCGGGGCGTTGCTGGCCGGTCCGGTGCGCACCGCGACGTGGCGCGACCAACGGCCGCCCCAGACCGATTTCTTCGCCGCCAAGGGTGCACTCGCCGGTCTGTTCGCCGCGCTCGGCATCGAATGGGACGTGGCGCCGATCAGCCGCGAGCCGTTCCTGCATCCGGGCCGGGCCGCTGCCGTGCTGGTCGACGGCCAGGACGTCGGGTGGCTGGGGGAGATCCATCCGACGGTGGCCGCGCGGTGGGACTTCGACGACACCGTCGCCGGATTCGAGGTCGACATCTCCGCGCTCCACCCGCCCGCGCCGGTTCACTTCCAGGACCTGGTCAGCTTTCCCGCTGTACACGAGGATCTGGCGATAGTCGTCGCGGAGGAGGTGACGACCAGCGACCTGCTGCGCGTCATCCGCAGCGCGGGCGCGCCACTGGTCCGGGAACTCGAGGTCTTCGACGTCTACCGCGACGAGCAGCGCCTGGGCCCCGGCAGGAAGTCGGTGGCCGTGCGCCTGAGCTACCGGGCCGACGACCGGACGCTCACCGACGAAGAGGTCTCACGCCCCCGGCAGTTCATCCTCAATGCGCTCGCCCACGAGCTCGACGGGACGATCCGTGCCGGCGAGTAGCCGCCCCACGGTCGCTGTCTTCGGCGCCGCCGGTTACGCCGGCGCGCTGGCCGCGCGTCTACTGCAAAACCATCCGCACTTTGCCCTGCGCTGGGTGACCGCGCGCAGCGACGTGGGTCGCCGGCTCGACGAGGTCTATCCCCACCACCGGGTGCCGATGGTGCTGGAGGAAGCCGACATCGAACGTCATGGCGACGTCGACGCCGCGGTCGTCGCCTATCCGCACGGCGCCTCGGCGCCGTTTGTGGCCGAGTTGCGGGCGCGGGGCGTCAGGGTCGTCGACCTGAGTGCCGACTTCAGGCTGCGCGAGGTCGAGACCTACGTGGAGTGGTACGGACAGCATCCCGAGCCTGAACTGATCGCCCAGGCCGTCTATGGGCTGCCCGAGCTCTACCGCGACCGGCTCTCCGGGGCCGAGCTCGTGGCCAACCCGGGCTGTTACCCGACGGCAACGATCCTGGCGCTCGCTCCGTTGGCTCGGGCCGGGCTGATCGCGGACGCCGTGGTCGACGCCAAGTCCGGCGTCTCTGGCGCCGGCCGCGCCGCAACCGACCAGACACACTTCGTCACAGTTGATGAGAACGTGAAGGCCTACGGTGTCCCACGCCACCGTCACACTCCGGAGATCGAGCAGGAGCTGGCCGCGCTCGGGAGCGACACCAGGATCACCTTCACTCCGCATCTGCTGCCCCTCGACCAGGGCGAGCTCGTCTCCTGCTATGTCCAGCTGAGCGACCCGAGCGTCAGCACCGGCGAGCTCGAGGTGCTCTACCGCGACGCCTACGACCGGGAGCAATTCGTCGAGCTGGTTACCGAGCCGCCGGGCGTGAGGGCCGTGCGCGAGACCAACATCTGCCGGATCTCGCTGCACCGTGACGAGCGCACCGGACGCGCGATCGTCTTCGGCGCGATCGACAATCTCTGGAAGGGCACCGCCTCGGAGGCGGTGCAGAACCTGAACCTGATGTTCGAACTGCCTGAGGGCACCGGTATCGGCGGATGAGCGCGGCTTCATTCTTCGGCTCTCGCTGGGTCGACTGTCCCGACGACGTCACCGAGGTCGACGACGGCCGGCTGCCCAAGGGATTCCGAGCCGCCGGTGCGGCCTGCGGAATCAAGGCGGACGGGGCCAAGGACCTGGCTCTGATCGTCTCAGACATGCCCGGGACCGCCAGCGCCGCTCGCTTCAGTCGCACCGGCGCCCCATCGGCGCCGGTGCTCTACTCCAAGCACGAGTCGAAGCTGTGGGAGCTGCGCGCCCTAATCGTGAACTCAGGCAATGCCAACGCCGCGACCGGCGAGCGCGGCATGAACGATGCGGCGACGATGTGCGCCGAGGCCGCCGCGGTGGCCGGCGTCGACCTGCATCAGGTCGCGGTTGCCTCCACCGGAGTGATCGGGGTTCCGTTGCCGATCGAGAGGATCACGGCGGGCATCGCCCGGATCGGGAGCGAGCTGCGTCGCGACGGCGCGGGAGACTTCGCGCAGGCGATTCGCACGACCGACGCCTTCCCCAAGCAGGTCACGCTCGACGTCGCATTGGCCGCCGGCAACGTGCGGCTGAGTGTCCAGGCCAAGGGCGCCGGCATGATCTCGCCGAACTTCGCCACCCTGCTGGTGTTCGTGCAGACGGACGCCGAGATCGCCGCCGACGAAGCGGAACTTCTGCTCTCGGTCTGCACCAAGCGGTCGTTCGATCGCATCAGCGTGGACGGCCAGCTCTCGACCTCGGACACGATCGTCTTCCAGGCCTCGGGCGCCTCGGGTGTCCGGATCGCGCCGAAGACCGACGATGAGCGAAGGTTCGGTGAGGCGCTCGATGCTGCCCTGCGCCAGATCGCGCTGCTGGTGGCCAGGGACGGCGAGGGAGCCCGTCGCGTGGGGCGGGTGCTTGTCAAGGGCGGTGATCAGCACATGGTCGAGCGCGTAGCGCATGCCGTGGGCGACTCACCGCTGGTGAAGACCGCGCTGTACGGGGCGGATCCGAACTGGGGGAGAATCATCCAGGCCGTCGGCGCAGCGTTGCCCGGCGCTGCCCCGCTCCATGTCGACATCTCGATCGAGGACATAGTCGTCTGCGTCAACGGCGCCTACGTCGACCACGACGAGCAGGCGTTGGCGCTGGCCGTCCAGCGAGACGAGGTGGAATATGAGGTCGTGCTGCCCGGCGAGGGAGCCGAGGTCGAGCGCTACTTCTCGGACCTCGGCCATGAGTACGTGACGATCAACGCGGAGTACACGACATGAGTGCCCGACGGCCCACACGCGACATCGAGACCCTGCTCGAGGCGCTGCCCTACATCCGCGAATTCCACGGCAAGACAGTGGTCATCAAGTACGGGGGCGCCGCGATGATCGACCCTACGCTGAAGGCCGACTTCGCGCGCGACGTGGTGCTGCTCAAGTATGTCGGCATGAATCCGGTGATCGTCCACGGCGGCGGGCCCGATATCACCGCGTACATGGAGCGGCTCGCGCTGCCGGTCAACTTCGTCGACGGCCTGCGCGTGTCCGACGCACAGACCGTCGAAGTGGCCAAGATGGTCCTGGTGGGCAAGGTCAACAAGGACATCGTCCTGCTCATCAACCGTCATGGTCAGCCGGCCGTGGGCCTCAGCGGCGATGACGGCCTGCTCTTCAAGGCCAGCCGCAAGGCGGCCCCGAGCGGGGCCGATATCGGCTTCGTGGGCAAGATCGACCACGTGAACACCGGCGTTCTCACGCACATCGCGGTTGACTACATCCCGGTCATCGCCAGCGTCGGCGCCGACGCCGACGGTAACTCCTACAACATCAACGCCGACGAGGCGGCCGGCGCCGTCGCGAGCGCGCTGCGGGCGTACAAGGTCATGTTCATGACCGACGTGGCCGGCTGGCTGCGCGACCCCTCGGATCCGGACACACTCATCTCGGAGATCGGCGCCGACGAACTCGAGCGCTCGCTGCCCGGTGTCAGCGGTGGCATGCGGCCGAAGCTGGCCGCCTGTCTCGATGCGGTTCGCGGTGGTGTGTCGGCGGCGTACATCGTCGACGGCCGCGTCCCCCATTCGCTGCTGACCGAGCTGTTCACCGATGCTGGTTCCGGGACCATGATCCGTTCGTTCGGGAGCGCGACGTGAGCCTGGCCGAGCTGCAGGGGCTGGAGCGTCGCTACGCGATCCCCACCTACGTCCGCAACCCGGTTCAGTTCGTGCGCGGCGAGGGCGTGAAGCTCTGGGACGACGAGGGCAATGAGTACCTGGACTTCCTCTCCGGCATCTCGGTGCTGAACGTGGGCCACTGTCACCCGCGGGTTCTCTCGGCAATCCAAGCGCAAGCGGCCAAGCTCACCCACGTCTCCAACCTCTACTACACCGAGCCGGCCATGCGTCTGTCGGAGGCGCTCTCGCGCAGCTCACTGGGCGGCAAGGTGTTCCTGTGCAACTCCGGGGCCGAGGCCAATGAGGCCGCGATCAAGCTGGCGCGACGCCATCGTCCGGCGGGGGACATCGTCGTTCTGCGCGAGGCCTTCCACGGCCGTACGTACGGCTCACTGTCGGCGACTCCGCAGGAGGCCAAGCAGGCGCCCTTTGCTCCGCTGGTGCCAGGGTTCATCGTCGCTGAGAAGCAGCCGGAGGCGATCGATGGCGCGGTGGGGCCGGGCACGGCCGCCGTGCTGCTCGAACCGATCCAGGGCGAGAGCGGCGTGTTGCCCCTGTCCGACGATCTCCTGCAGGCGGCGCGTCGCGCCTGCGATCGCGCCGGCGCGGTGCTGATCTTCGACGAGATCCAGACCGGCATGGGCCGCACGGGCACGCTGTGGGCCTACGAGCAGACCGGCGTGGTCCCGGACGCCATCACCACCGCGAAGGCACTGGGTGGCGGCCTGCCGATCGGAGCGCTGGTCACGGGCGAAAGGCTCGCGGACACGCTCCAGCCAGGCGATCACGGCTCGACCTTTGCCGGCGGCCCCGTGGCCTGTGCCGCGGCGCTGGTCGCGCTCGAGATCTGCTCGGATCCCGATCTGCTGGCGCACGTGGCGGTTATGGGGGAGCGCCTGGCCGCTGCCCTCGCGGAGCTGCCCTATGTCGCCTCCGTCCGGGGGCGGGGCCTGCTCCTCGGCGCGGAGCTCGCCGCCGATGTCTCGGCGATCGAGCTGGCCCGGAGAGCGCTGCTCGAACAGCGGCTCGTGATCAATGCCACCGGACCCTCGAGCCTGCGGATGGAACCGCCGCTGATCGTCACACACGACCAGATAGACGAGGCGGTGGCCCGTCTCGGGCGCCTGCGGCGGCCATGAGCTCTCGCGGCGAGCTGATCTCGTTCTATCCGCCGCTCGAGAGGATCCGCTCCGCGCTGCGCGGCCATTACACGGCGATCAGCACAGGCGCCACCGGGATCGAGGTCCGCGACAGCCTCGAGAAGCTGGTCTGCCGGATTGCCGTGCTCGTGGCCTCGGGCGACAGCTTCTGGCTGTCCTTAGATCCGCTCAGGGGATACGGCACCGACGCCGAGCGCATACGGCGACGCCTGCTCGCCGCCGGCTTCCAATCCGAAGACGATTGGAAGAGCCCGCGGGTCCGGATGGATCCGGTGGAGCGCTCGGATGTGGTGGTGGCGCGGGTCCTGCGGCGGCTGCTGGACATCCAGGACGCGAATCTGCCGGGCGCGCTGGGGAACTCCCACGTGGAATTCCTGCATGACTACCGCGTGGCCATCCGCCGGACGCGTTCGGTGCTGCGCCAGATGCGCGGCGTGTTCGTTCCCGAGGACCTCGAGCATATGCGTACCTCCTACAAGTGGTTACAGGATCAGACCAGCGCCGCCCGCGACCTGGACGTGTACCTGGAGGACTTTGAGCAGCTGCGGGCGCTGACCCCCCGTGCGATGCAGGCCGCCCTGGGGCCGATCGAGCCGTTGCTGCGTGAACGCCTCGGCGAAGCCAGGACGGCGACACAGGCCGCGCTGACCAGCCAGCGTGCGCGTTCGCTGCATGACGAGTGGACCTCCGCCCTGGAGGTTCTGGTGCTGGAGAGCGAAGCCGACCGACCCGACGCGGCGCGCCCCATCGGCACCCTCGCGGCCAAGCGGATCCGCAGCGTGCACCGCAAGATGGTGAGGATGGGCAAGGCGATCGGACCTGACTCGGCACCCGAGGATTACCACGAACTGCGCAAGAAGGGCAAGGAGCTCCGCTATCTGCTGGAACTGTTCGGCGCTCAGCTCTTCGACCCGGAGATCGTGGAGCCGATGATCAAGGTGCTCAAGGGCATGCAGGACGTTCTGGGCCTGCACCAGGACCGGGAGGTGCAGAGCGCGATGCTCGAGGATCTTGCCCAGGACCTCGTCTCCCGTCCCGGCGGCGCCGGAACCCTGATGGCCATCGGCACGCTGATCGAGCGGCTACAGGCCGATGCGCACGGGGCGCGCGACCACTTCGCCGCAGTATTCGCGGAATTCGCCTCCGATGGACAATGCAAGCTCGTCACACAGGCATTCAGTTGAGGGCGGGATCGGATGGCTAAGCGCAAGCGCGACACCAGGGTCATCGCGGCCTACAACATCAAGGGCGGCGTGGGGAAGACCTCGGCCGCGGTCAATCTCGCCTACCTGGCGTCGCAGGCCGGCCATCCGACATTGCTCTGGGACCTGGATCCTCAGGCCGCCAGCACCTTCCTGTTCCGTGTCCGGCCCAAGGTCAAGGGCGGCGGCCGCGGGCTCCTGCGCAAGCGCAGCCGGGCCGGCGACCACATCAAGGCGACCGACCATGACAACCTCGAGCTGCTTCCGGCCGATTTCTCCTACCGGCATCTGGATCTGGCGCTGGACCAGTTCAAGAAGCCCGCGCAACGGCTGCGCCGGGTGCTGGCGCCGCTGCGCGACGACTACGACTACATCTTCCTCGACTGCCCGCCCAGCATCTCACTGGTCTCGGAGGCCGTGTTCGAGGCCGCTGACGTGCTGCTCGTGCCCGTCATTCCGGCCACCCTGTCCTCACGGTCCTACGAGCAGATCGAGGAGCTCACCCATTCGGGCAAGGTCGGGCGCCAGGTCGATACCTCGATTCTCGCCTTCTTTGCCATGGCTGACGTCAGCAAGTGCCTGCACCTCAAGGTCATGGAGCGCCTGCGCAAGATCGAGCGCCTGGACGTGCTCGGAGTGGCCATCCCCGCATCCAACGAGGTTGAGAAGATGGGGGAGGCGCGCAACCCCGTGGCCGTCTTCGCCCCCGAGTGTCCGGCGGCTGTGGCCTATGCCGCACTGTGGGCCGAGATCGAACGGCGCGTGCATCCTGCTCTGCCGTCGGCGTGAGACTGCCCCGGACTGACCTGAGCTGGCTGGCCAGCCACCGGTACTGGATTCTTGCTGCGGTGCTGGTGGCCACGGTCGGGCTGACGAGCTTGCTGGGGGCTCGCTCCAAGCGGGTCGCCGGCGGCTTGGGGGTGAGCGTGCGGTTCGGGGCGCACATCCAGCCGCCGGCCGGGTCCAATGATCTGCTGCCTTTCAACAACGGCTGGATCGCCTCCGGAGGCTCGCGTAACGGGGCGATCGCGGTTTACGCGAGCAGTCAGCCCACGAACCGTCAGAACGGATTTCTGGTCATTCAGAGCCACACCGGCGGTCGGACGCGGCGCTGGCGGACGCGCACCATCGCTCTGCCCGGAAGCGGTGCCCTGACCCTGCTGCGTCCGGCCGTGCCGGCCAGCGAGTCGGCGGCCCTCCAGGAGACGCTGCACTTCGTCACCGCCAACGGCGCCACCGGCACGCTCGACCTGAGCAGCGACAAGGTGAAGCTGTCGTCCTAGTTGACCCGCCCGGGGCCACGGCGCTCACGCCGTCCCGCATCGGCCTCTCGCGCCGCCCCGCGCTCCCAAAGTAAGCTGGCCCGGCGTGATTTGGGGGCTGGAGGGCGCTCAGGCAACCACCAACCGTGCCGCCCTCAGCTGCGACGGGATCGCCGTGTCGCTGCCCGCCATGATCGCCTCAGCCATCAGGCGGCCGGACGCGAGGCCCAGGGACATGCCCCGCCCGCCATGGCCGGAGGCGATCCAGAGCCTGTCCTGACCGGGCACCCGGCCCAGAATCGGCCGAGCGTCATAGGACTTGGGACGAGCACAGACCAGGTGGCCCTGGATCTGAGCCCGCTCGATCGACGGTATGAAGCGGATCCCCTGATCGAGGAGGCGCTGTGTCCAGACAGTCGCGTCCGGCTCGTTCTCCAGGAACGTTGACCCGACGGCCAACCAGCTCGGGCTGTCCAGCAGGGTGAACGGTCCCTCATCCTCGATTTGGCCGGTGGTCAGCCCGCGTGTGACCGTACCCTCGATGATCGGACGACGCGGGCGCCGGGGGAGGTCGACCAGCACGATCACGCCCCACAGCGGAGTGACCGCACGGGCCGGGACCAGCCCGCTCAGGATCTCGGCGCTCCAGGCGCCCGCGGCAACGAGGACCTCCCGTCCGGACGCGCGTAACCGCTCAAGCTCGACCGCCTCGCCTAAGACGAATTCGGCGCCGGCCGCGCGGGCGCGATCGGCCACCGCGATGGTCGCCTCGGCCGGGCTGATCGGATAGCCCGTGCGCAGCAGACAACCCCACAGGCCGTCGGCGAGCAGAGGTTCCTCGAGCCGGGTGGTCGCCGGGTTCAGCAGCGTCGGCTCGACCTCCGGGAACTGCGCGTAGTGCGCCACCAACTCCCGGGCATCCTGCTCATCGTCGGCCAGCAGCAGCGCGCCGACCGGTGCCGGCGGCATCGCGTCGCCCAGGAACTCCCGCAGCAACGTGACCGTTTCATCGAACAGCGGCGTGGCCGCGTGGTCGTAGGGATGCTCGATGATCCCGTTGTTGCGGCCGGACGCGCCCGCGCCAATCCCCGACGGGTCATGCACGGTCACGCCGACACCCGCCCGAGCCAGGAAGTGGGCCGTCGAACAGCCGACGATCCCGGCTCCGATGATTGCGACGTCGCTGGCCATCGACCGGCGAGACTACGCTACCCAGTGTGTCCACCACTCCGTTAGCCCCGTTCGATCCCGGGGCGGTCCGCGCCTTCCAGTTCACCTACCGCAGCCTGGCGCCCGACGGTCTGGTCAGGCTCGGCTACGCCCTCGACGACCTCGAGTTCGAGGAGACCATGCAGCTGCCGGCTCCGCGCTTCCGGAGCTCCCCGGCGCTCGAGGGCCTGCTCGATCTGCTCCATTGGGTCGCCGGCATCAGCTACTTCAAGGCGGCCATCCCTCCGCACCTGGTGTGCGAAACGGGCGCGCCACCCCCGGCGGCCGAGCGCCTGCTCTCCGCACTGTATTCAGAGGGCCTGGGTGAGTTCGCCGTGGTCAACGCGCTCGACCGGCTCCCGCACCCCCAGTTCCCCCGCGGCGTCGATGGCTCGCCGGAGCGGCCGCAGGCTCCGCTGCGCTCGCTGCTCGTACCGGTGGGTGGTGGCAAGGACTCGGCCGTGGCGATCGAGATCGCGCGGGCCAGCGGCCTGGAGACGACACTCTTCTCCGTCGGCGACGCGCTGCCGATCAGCGCCACCGCCGATGTCGCCGCGCTGCCCCGTCACCGGGTCACCCGCACGATTGACCCGCGGCTGCTCGATCTCAACGCCCGCGGAGCGCTCAACGGGCATGTGCCGATCACGGCCATCGTGAGTTGCGCCGCGCTGCTCACTGCGGCCACGCAGGGCATCGACGCGGTGCTGATGGCCAACGAGCGCAGCGCCTCCGCTGGCAACCTCCTGTACCACGGCGTCGAGGTCAACCACCAGTTTTCCAAGAGCCGTCGAGCCGAGCGACTGCTGGCCGACGCCGTGTCCGAGATCGAGGGCGCGCCCCAGATCTTCTCGATCCTGCGCCCTGCCTCGGAGTTGAGGATCGCCAGCGCCTTCGCGAAGCTTGAGCAGTATCACCCGGCGTTCACGAGCTGCAATCGCGTCTTCGGACTCGATCCCGAGCAGCGGCTGGGTACATGGTGCTGTGACTGCGACAAGTGCCGTTTCGTATTCCTGATTCTGGCCCCATTCATGCCGCCCGCCCGGCTCATCGAGATCTTCGGCCAGGATATGCTCGACGACCCCGCTCAGTACGAGGGATTCGCTCGGCTCACGGCCACCGGCGGCGAGAAGCCCTTTGAGTGCGTCGGCGAGGTCGAGGAGAGCCTCGCCGCAATCCACCTGGTGGCCCGGCATTTTGAGTGGCGGGAGCGCGCTAACGTGCGCCGGCTGGTCGAGGAGGTGCTGGTCGATCGCGATCTGAGCGACGACCAGATCGCCGCCCACTACGCGCTCAGCGACGATCACGACATCCCCGAGTCGCTGCTGCCGACGGTCCGTGAAGTTCTCGGAGCTTGACGGCAGACGCGTTGCCCTCTGGGGCCTGGGCCGCGAGACCAAGGCGTTCCGCGACGAGCTCGAGCGCCGCCTGCCGCGCGCCGCGATCAGCGCGATCATCGACGACTCCACCGCGGAGGCCGAGGCGCGCCGGGCGATCGCCGACGCCGACGTGCTCGTCCGCTCCCCGGGCGTCTCGATCTACAAGCCGCTGATCCGCCAGGCGGGCACGCCCGTCACGACGCCAACCGCCCTGTGGCTGGCCGAGCGCGGCGGCCGCCACGTGATCGGCGTGACCGGAACCAAGGGCAAGAGCACCACGGCGACCGTGATCGCCCACCTGTTGAGCCAGGTCACGGCGACCGAGCTGGCCGGCAACATCGGCCGCCCCGTGATCGAGCTGCTCGACCTTCCGCTGGAAACCTGGGTGGTGTGTCGAGCTCTCGAGCTACCAGATCGCCGATCTGACCATCGGACCGGAGGTGGCGCTGCTGACCAACCTGTCCCGTGAGCACACCGATTGGCACGTCTCCGAGGCGCAGTATCGAGCCGACAAGCTGCGTCTCTTCGAGCTGCCCGGGGTGCGCGCCGCGGTTCGCCCGCTTGGCGACCGCGGCGGCTGGCCGCTGGTCGTGCCCATCGACCAGATCCCGCTTAGAGGCGCCCACAACGCTCAGAACGTCGCCGCGGCCGTGGCCGCGATCGCGGCCGCCGGGTTCAACGTCCCGCCATTGCCCGAGTCACTGGCGGGCCTCGAGCCGCTCCCGCATCGGCTGCAGACCGTTCACACCGGCGCCGCCGGAGTCGAGTGGATCGACGACAGCATCTCGACCACCCCCGAGTCGACGATCGCGGCGCTCGAGGCGTTACCGGATCGGTGGCTCGGGCTGATCGCCGGCGGCAGCGAGCGCGAGCAGGACTACGGCCGGCTCGGTCACGCCCTGGCCACGCGCCGCGCACCCACGCATCTGGTCCTGCTGCCCGACACGGGATCCCGCATCGCGGCGGCCGCGGCGGCCCACGGACTTCGGGCAGGACCGCATGTCGACAGCGGGAGACATGCGGGAGGCCATACAGCTCGTCCGCGGGCTGATCGAGCCCGGTGGAGTCGTGCTGCTCTCGCCGGCGGCGCCCAGTTTCAACCAGTACGCCAACTTCGAGGAGCGCGGCGATGACTTCGCCGCGTTAGCCTTGCGCGCGTGACCACTCAGAGCGCGAGCTACCTCGCCGACCCCGAAGATGTGCATCGCGTCCTGCTGCTCTACAGCGGCGGCCTCGACACGAGCGTGATGCTCAAGTGGATCCAGGACCAGTATCACGCCGAGGTTGTCGCCCTGACCGTCAACCTCGGTCAGCCCGGCGAGGACTATGACGTCGTCCAGGGCAAGGCCACGCAGCTGGGTGCCGCCGACGCCTTCGTGGTCGACGCGCGGGAGGAGTTCGCGCGCGAGTACATCGTCCCGGCGATCAAGGCCAACGCCATCTACGGCCTCGGTTATCCGCTGTTCACCGCCCTCGGGCGACCGCTGATCGCCAAGCTCGCGGTGCGAGTACGCGCGCAGCTCGGGCTGCGACACGATCGCCCACGGCTGCACCGGCAAGGGCAACGACCAGGTGCGGATCGAGTCGACGATCGCCACGCTGGCACCCGAGCTCAAGGTGATCGCGCCCGTGCGCTCGTGGAAGATGGGACGCGACGAGGAGGTCGCCTACGCGCGCGAGCACGGGATCCCCGTCAAAGGCGGTAGCGAGGTCGCGCCGTACTCGATCGACGACAACCTCTGGGGCCGCTCGAGCGAGGGCCGCTGGATCGAGGACCTGACCAGCGCCCCGCAGGACGATGTCTTCCAGCTGGTCACGCGTCCCGAAGCCGCGCCTGACCAGGCCGAGACGCTCGAGATCGACTTCGAGGCCGGGGTTCCGGTCGGCCTGAACGGTGAGCCGCTCGGGCTGGTGGAGCTGCTCGAGCGTGTGGCGGCGGCCGGCATGCGCCACGGCGTGGGGATCGTGGACCATATCGAGGACCGCATCGTCGGGCTCAAGGTGCGCGACATCTACGAGGTGCCGGCGGCGGCGATCCTGCTGCCCGCCCACGCCGAGCTCGAGCGCCTGGTCGGCACGATCCATCAGAACCAGTTCAAGTCGCTGCTCGACCAGAAATGGGCCTACCTGGTCTACGCCGGGCTCTGGTGGGAGCCGTTGCGCAGCGACATCGACGCTTACATGGAAGCCGCCAACGCGCTCGTGACCGGCCGCATCGGTGTCAAGCTCTACAAGGGCTCGGCGCGGGTGGTGACGCGCGAGTCGCCCTATGCGGTCTACGACGCGCAGCTGGCCACCTTCTCCGAATCCGGCGGTCTGTTCAGCCAGGAGGCCTCGCCCGGGTTCATCGAGCTGTGGTCGCTGCAGTCGCGGATGGCCTGGCAGGTCCGCAGCCGCAACCGCGAATGAGGGCCTGGTTTCGACGCCGGCGCGCCGAGCCTGAGCCGCCGGCTCCGGAGCCGGAGATGTCCTCTGAAGCGCCCGATCCGACCGCTCCGCTGTCGCCCGACCGGCTCGATAACGCGCTGAAACGGTTGCGCCAAGAGATTGCCGCACCTAGCGGGGAGGACCCCCCCGGACCGTCCGCCTAGGTGCCTATTCTCGGAGGCAGATGAGCCAGGCCTGCGCCCACCTCCACGTCCACTCCGAGTACTCGCTGCTCGACGGCGCCGCCAAGATCGACAAGCTGGCCGAGCGCGCGGCCTCCTTCGGCCAGCCGGCGCTGGCGCTGACCGACCACGGTGTCATGAACGGCGCGGTCGAGCTCTACCAGGCGTGCCGCAAGCACGGGATCAAGCCGATCCAGGGCTGCGAGGTCTACGTCACCGACGACCACACCAAGCGCGGCAAGCGCCACCACCTGACGCTGATGGCGGAGAGCGCGGTCGGGTACCGCAACCTGGTCAAGCTCTGCTCCTCGGGCTTTCTCGAGGGCCTTCAGCGCGGCAAGCCGACCGTCGACGCCGGACTGATGGCTCGCTACGCCGAGGGCGTGATCGCGCTCACCGGCTGTCTGGCCTCGCGCTTCTGCCAGGCGCTGGTGTCCGACCGCGACGTGGAGGCGCGCGCGGTGGCCGATGAGCTGCTGCAGATCTACGGCCAGGAGAACGTCTTCTTCGAGGTTCAGAAGAACGGCATCGCCGACCAGGAGAAGGCCAACGCCGGGATCGTGAAGATCGCCCGTGAGGTGGGTCGCCCGCTGGTCGGCACCGGGGACGTGCACTACCTGCGCCGCGAGGATTACGACAACCACACGGCGCTGCTCTGCGTGCAGACCAAGTCGACGCTGGCGGCGCCGAAGATGACCTTCGACACCAATGAGTTCTTCCTGCGCTCGACGGAGGAGATGGCCGAGAAGTTCGCCCAGTGGCCCGAGGCTCTGGCCAGCACGCTCGAGATCGCCGAGCGCTGCGATGTCGAGATCGAGCTGGGCAAGCAGCTGATCCCGCGGTTCGACTGCCCCGACGGGATGGTGGAGTCCGAATACCTGCGCCAGCTGGTGATGGAAGGTCTCGCCTGGCGCTTCGGCGACCCGATCCCGGCCGAGGCGCTCGAGCGCGCCGAGTATGAGCTCGGGGTGATCGACCGCATGGGGTACAGCGGGTACTTCCTGATCGTCTGGGACTTCATCAAGTGGGCGCGCGATCACGGCATCCCCGTCGGCCCGGGACGCGGCTCGGCCGCCGGCTCGCTGGTCGCCTACTCGACGCGTATCACCGACCTCGATCCGCTGCGCTATGACCTGCTGTTCGAGCGCTTCCTCAACCCCGAGCGGGTGTCCATGCCGGACATCGACGTCGACTTCTCGGTGCGTGGCCGTGAACAGGTCATCCAGTACGTCACCGAGAAGTACGGGCGCGATTCGGTCGCGCAGATCATCACCTTCGGCAAGATGTTCCCGCGGGCGGCCACCCGTGACGCCGCGCGGGTGCTCGGCTTCCCGTACGCGCTGGGCGACAAGCTGGCCAAGCTCATCCCGGACCCGGAGCAGGGGCGCGCGCCGAAGTTCGACGATTGCCTGGCCCCGGGTCAGCCGCTCGCCGCCGAGGTGCAGTCCGACGCCGACTCGCACCAGATCATCGAGGTGGCCAAGGGACTCGAGGGCATCGTCCGCAACGCCTCGATCCACGCGGCGGCAGTGGTGATCGCACCCCAGCCGCTGACCGATCTGGTCCCGGTGCAGTTGGCCGACACCAACAAGACCGACGAGCACGGCAACAAGATCTACCGCATGGTCACACAGTTCTCGATGAAGCCGGTCGAGGCCATGGGCCTGTTGAAGATGGATTTCCTCGGGCTGCGCAACCTCGACGTGATCGAGGACGCGCTCGACATCATCGAGCGCTCCACCGGCACTCGTCCGGACATGACCACGCTGCCGCTCGACGACGAGAAGACGTACAAGATGCTGGCACGCGGCGAGTCGATCGGCGTGTTCCAGTTTGAATCCGAGGGCATGCGGGAGGCGCTCAAGCGCGTTCGCCCGACCGAGCTCGACGACCTGGTCGCGCTGGTGGCGCTCTACCGGCCCGGCGCCATGGATCAGATCCCGACCTACGCCCGGGGCAAGCACGACCCCGAAGCGATCCACTATCCCGATGAGCGTCTGCGGCACATCCTCGAGTCGACCAAGGGCGTGATCCTGTACCAGGAGCAGGCGATGATCATCTCTAGGGAGATGGCCGGCTTCAGTGGCGCCAAGGCCGACGACCTGCGCAAGGCGATCGGCAAGAAGAACCGCGAGGCGATGGCCAAGCTCAAGCCGGACTTTGTCGAGGGCTGCCGTGCCTCCGGCACCGGCGAGAGCGTGATCGAATTCCTCTGGAACACCAACGAGAAGTCGGCCGACTACTCGTTCAACAAGTCGCACGCAGCCTGTTACGCGCTGATCTCGTATCGCACCGCCTGGCTGAGAGCGAACTATCCGGCCGAGTACATGGCGGCACTGATCTCTTCAGTGATGGACACCAAGGACAAGGTGCCCTTCTTCGTCGCCCAGGCCGAGCAGATGGGAATTGAGATCCTCCCGCCGGACGTGAACCTCTCAGACCACCGGTTCGTCGTGGTCGACGGCAACATCCGTTTCGGCCTGGATGCCGTGAAGGGCGTCGGCTACGCGGCCGTGGAGGCGATCAAGACAGCTCGGGCCGAGGGCGACTTCACCGACATATTCGACTTCTGCGAGCGCGTCGACGGGCGCTGCGTCAACAAGAAGGCGATTGAGGCCCTGATCAAGTGCGGCGCCTTCGGCTCCACCGGCGCCACTCGCCTGGGCATGCTGGCCGTGCTCGAGCAGGCCCAGGGCGCCGGTCAGAAGGCCCAGCAGGACGCGCAGATCGGCCAGGGATCGATCTTCGACCTGGGTCTCGACCTGGGTGGGGGGGGTGCCCCGGGTGAGGGAAATTCTCGTCCTCGGCATGCGCCGATCCCGCCGGCTGAGTTCGAGCAGAAGGAGCTGCTGGCGATGGAGAAGGAGTCGATCGGCCTCTACGTCTCGGCGCATCCGCTCAAACAGCTGAGCCTCGCGATGTCCACCCGGACCGACGTCAACCTGGGCGGGGTGGGGGAGTGCAAGGACGGCGAGCGCGTCACCGTCGGGGGCATGATCAGCCAGGTCAAGCGGCTGCGCACCAAGAAGGGCGATCCCATGGTGTTCGCCACGCTCGAGGATCTGCACGGCTCGGTCGAGCTCGTCATATTCGCCGACACGCTCGAGGAGGCGGGTGGTGCGGTCGAGCCGGACGCGGTGGTGCTGATCAAGGGCAAGGTCGACCACAAGGATGCGTCACGCACCTGCGTCGTCGTCTCCTCGGTCGACCGGTTCGAGCCGACGGAGGAGGAGCTCGCCCGGGCCGAGGAACAGGCCGCCCGGGTGGTCGTTCCGGAGACGCTGCAGATCCGGCTCAATCCGACGGCTGTCCAGCGCGACGTGATCGACGACCTGCGTGATGTGCTGTCGACCTTCCCGGGCGACTCGGAGGTCGTGGTCGAGCTGGTCTGCGCCGACGGTCCGCGCCGGATGCGCCTCGGCTCAGAGTTCCGCGTCCAGCGGACGGCCGGCCTGTACGCCGAGCTCGCTCAAATGCTGGGCTCCGCGCTGATGCCGGGGGATTCCGCGGCCGCCGCGGCGTAGCGCTTCTCCCGGCGGGCGCCCTCTGGCGCCGCCTGTGTTACTCAGTCCGCTGCCCCGGTGGCGGAGCCGGCACGAGCCACGGTTTCCGCCAGCCGCCATAGCCGATCAGTAGCTTCTCGGCTTCGGCCGGACCCCAGGTGTCCGGCGCATAAGGGATCGGCTTGGGTGGATCGTCGAGCAACGGCTGGATGACGCGCCAGCTCTCCTCGACGCTGTCCTGGCGCGTGAAGGCGCTGGCATCGCCGACCAGCGCGGCGTGCAGGAGCACCTCATACGGGGTGGCGGCTTCGCCGCCCTCCTTGGCGAACTCCATGTCGAGATGGATGTCGGCGGTGCCCTTGCGGTCGGCGCGCCGGGCATCGAGGACCATCTGGATGCCGGTGCTCGGATCGATCTTGATCACGATCTGGCTCGGCTCGGGCTTGCGGCTGCCACTCGGGATGAAGGCCAGCTTGGGGGCGTGATGGAAGACCAGGCGCACCTCGGTCTGCTTGCTCGGCATGCGCTTGCCGGTCCGGATGAAGAACGGCACGCCGGCCCAACGCCAGTTTTCGATCTCGAGCCGGAGCGCGGCATATGTCTCGGTCTTCGAGGCCTTGGCCACCCCGGCAATGCTGCGGTACCCCCGGTACTGCCCGCGCACGTAACGCGCCGGGTCGGCATCCGCCATCGAGCGCAGCACGGAGTACTTGGCCGTCTTCAGCGTGTCAGCGTCGCCTCCCGCCGGCGGCTCCATCGCCACGGCGGCGACCACCTGCAGCAGGTGGTTGACCACCACGTCACGCAGGGCCCCCACGGGGTCGTAGAAGTGTCCGCGATCCTCAACGCCGACCGACTCGGACATCGTTACCTGGACCGACGAGACGTAGTTGCGGTTCCACACGGGCTCGATTGTCGTATTGGCGAAGCGCAGATAGAGAATCTCCTGCAGCCCCATCTTTCCGAGGAAGTGGTCGATGCGGTAGAGCTGAGACTCGTCGATGTACCGGTGCAGATCCTGGGCCAGCTGGCGCGCCGACTGGAGGTCGTGACCGAACGGCTTCTCCACGACCACCCGCTGGCCGGCATTGACCAGATCGGCATCGTGCAAGCCGGCGATGACGCGTGCGAACAGCGACGGCGGCACCTCCAGATAGAAGGTTGGGTTGGTGAGTGGGCCGAGCGCCTGCTTGAGCCGCTGGTAGGTCGCGTCGTCCGCGAAGTCGCCGCTGACGTAACGCAGGCGTTTGGCGAAGCGCTTGAAGACAGCCTCGTCGATCTCCTCGCCCGTCTCCTGGATCGACTCGCGCGCCCGCTCGACAAGTTGCTCGACGGTCCAATCGTCCACGGCGACGCCGACGACCGGTTGCTTGAGCAGCTTGCGTCGTTCCAGTCGGTAGAGCGACCGGAACGTCATCTTGCGAGCCAGATCGCCGGTGATCCCGAAGACGACCAGCGCGTCGGCCTCCTCGTTGCCGGGCTCAGGCCTGACCAAAGCGTGCTCTGAGGTCACGGCGCAAACCCTACCCAGTGCGTGCGCCCTCACGCATCGATCCTCCGCGCTCACGCAGATCACGGACCAGGGCGATGTCCGCCGCGGCAACCGCCCCGGCGGCCGTCCCGGTCTCGAGCACCACCGGGAGATCGGCAAAGCGCGGCTCGGAAAGGAACACGGCCAGGCCGTCCGTGCCTATCTCGCCCTCCCCGGGCGCCGCGTGACGGTCGCGGTTGGAACCGAGTGGTGTCAACGAGTCGTTCAGATGGATCGAGTGCAACCGGCGCAGACCGACGATCCGGTCGCACTCGGCCAGGGTCTGGTCCAAACCCTCGATGGTGCGGATCTCGTAGCCGGAGGCCAGCAGGTGACAGGAGTCCAGGCACATGCCCAGGCGCTCATGGCTGCCGGCGGCCTCGATCAGCGCCGCGAGCTCCTGGAACGACCGTCCCAGCGTCCCGCCCGCCCCGGCGGTGTCCTCGAGATGCAGCGCGCAGCGGTCCGACTCCGCGAGCGCCTCGGCGATCACCTGGCCGGCCCGCTCGATCGCCTGGCCCACGTGTCCGGTCTTGGCCGAGCCGGGATGCAATACCACGCCGGTCGCGCCGATCGCATCGCCGACGCGCAGGGAGTGCGCCAGGGAGGTGAGGGATTTCTCCCGGATCTCGGGATCCTCAGAGGCGCAGTTGAGCAGATACACGGCATGGATCAGCACGCTGCCGATCCGGCTCTGCTCGCGCGCCTCACGGAATCGGGCGAAGTCCTCCTCGCTGTAATTGGTCGGGCGCCACATGCGCGGCGACTGGTTGAAGATCTGGATCGATTCGGCGTCCAGTTCGGTGCCGCGCTCGATCGCCTTGTGGAGGCCGCCGGCCGGAGAGACGTGTGCGCCTACGAGCACCGGAGGGGCGCTCCTAAGACGTCGTGCGGCACATGGCCGACCGTGTGTAGGCCTGGGACCACTAGCATGGCCTTTCGTCGGTATGAGAGTCCGTTTTGCACCATCGCCCACGGGCGCGCTTCACATCGGCGGCGCTCGCGCCGCGCTCTACAACTGGCTGCTCGCACACGGACCCGGAGGCGGAGCGGAGGCCGGCGCGGACGAGACCAACTCATTCATTCTGCGGATCGAAGATACCGACCGCGAGCGTTCCACCGAGGAGAACGTCGCGCAGATCCTCGATGCTCTCACCTGGTTGGGGCTGAACTGGGACGAGGGGCCGATCTCCCAGGTCGGCAATACCCCGCGCCATCAGGCGGCGCTGGCACAGCTGCTGGCCGACGGGCACGCGTATCACTCGGGAGCCACAGCCGAGGATGTGAAGGCCTACAAGCAGGAACATGGGGCAGACCGCGGTTTCCGCGGCCAGCCGGAGGCCGCCGGTGCCGTCCGCCTGCACGTTCCCGATGACGGCTACACCAGCTTCGAGGATCTCGTGCGTGGCCAGGTCAGCTTTCCCAACGCCAGCCTGGATGACCCGGTCATTGCCCGGGCCGACGGCTCGGTGCTCTACAACTTCGCGGTGGCGGTCGACGACCTCGGCTCGGCCATCACCCATGTGGTGCGCGGTGAGGATCACATCTCCAACACCCCCAAGCAGCTGCTGGTCTTCGCGGCGCTCGGAGGCACGCCGCCCAAATACGCGCACCTGCCGCTGCTGCACGGGCCTGATGGCAAGAAGCTCTCCAAGCGACACGGCGCAGCGTCCGTGCAGGAGCTACGCGACCGGGGCTATCTCCCGGAGGCGGTGAACAACTACATCGCTCTGCTGGGCACGGGCTTCGCGCCGGACGAGGAGTTCTTCACCATGGCGGAGATGGCCGACCGATTCCGGCTCGACCGCGTGTCGAAGAGCCCGGCGGTGTTCGACGAGCAGAAGTTGCGCCACATCAACGGGCAGCATCTGCGCGCGCTGTCCATGGAGGAGCTCACCGATCGCCTCGAACGCTTCACGGGCCGCACCGGGCTGCGGCCGGCTGTGGAGATCTCCCACGAGAAGATCCAGACACTGGCTGACTTCTGGCCGCTCGCCGGCTTCCTGTTCGACGGTCCGGTCGACGACCCCAGGGCCTTCGCCAAAGTCATCGGCTCCGACGGCGGCCGACAAGTGCTGACCCAGGCTCGTGCGGCCCTGGCCGAGCTCGAGCCCTTCACCACCGAGACGATCGAGCAGGCCCTCCGCCAGATCGTGGAGGATCAGAACCTGAAGCCCGGACAGGTGTTCCAGCCGGTCCGCGTGGCCATCGCCGGCACGACGGTATCCCCGGGGATCTTCGAGAGCGTGGCCCTGCTCGGCCGCGACCGCACGCTCCAGCTGATCGACCAGGCGCTGGCCAAGGGAGGCGAGGCGACGGGCTAAACCGATCTAGAACATTTGCCGATAACAGCTGGGCGATGCTTCTCCATCGCAGATTCCCCTGACTCGGCGCAAAGCAAGGAAAAGTGGCCGCAATCGCACCTACCGCAAACCGTCCGACCGACTCGTACGCCTCACGTGAGCGGCATCACAACGAGGGGCAGGGGCGGCGTTTAACGGCGGCGTTCGAGGCCCTCGAGGCCTTCCCGATGCTGGCGGCGACGCGTAATCAGGTGCTGCGTCTGTTCGACCAGGGCGAGCCGTCCACGGCCGACCTGATTCGCGCGGTCGAAGGCGACCTCGCCCTGACCATCGCCGTGATGCGCCGGGCCAACACGGGTGAGGGCGCCGCTCGAGCCCACAACGTCGACACCGTCGTGCAGGCGGTCGATGTGCTCTCGGCGGGCACCGTGCTGTCGGTGGCAGACCGGGCGCGGACCTACGACTTCTTTGAGCGGACGGCCGTCTGGCAGAACGTTCCAGAACGGTTCCGGCTGCATGGGGCGGCCACGCAACGCGCTGTCGAGCGTATCGCCAACGCGGTGGACCACGAGGCGCGGGACCGCTTGATGGTGACCGCGATGATGCACGACCTGGGCAAGCTCGTGCTCGTCCATGCGTATCCGGGTTATCCGCAGCAGGTGCACGGCGAAGCGCGCACGCCCGAGGAGCGCATGCAGCGCGAGCGTCGCGAGCTCGGCGTCGACCACGCTCTGGTCGGCGGAGTCATCGCCCGCCGGTGGGGCCTGCCCGCTCCGATCGCCCACGTGATCGAGTCACACCATTCCGCCGATGCCGAGGGCGAGGCGGCGATCGTCCGGCTGGGCGACATGCTGGCCCACTACCTGGTGGGCAACCCGGTGACCCCGTCGGAGATGCTCGCCGCGGGTCGAGCCATCAATCTCAAGGGCGAGCAACTTCGGCAGATCATGTACGAGCTGCCCATCTCCATCGGCTCCGAGCGTCCGCGTCAGGTGGATCCCTGCCCGATGTCCACGCGGGAGGTCGACGTGCTCAAGCGGCTGGCCAAGGGAATGGTGTACAAGCAGATCGCCTCTGAGCTGGGGCTCTCGACCAGCACCGTACGCACTCATCTGCATAACGTCTACGGAAAGCTCGGCGCCATGGACCGAGCCCAGGCCGTTCTGATCGCCACCGAGCGCGGCTGGATCTAGCATCCAGCCTGTGCTGACGATCACGAGCAAATCTCCCTACGCGATTCGGGCCCTGGTGGAACTTCACCGGATCGGTGAGGCCACCCCGGTGCCGATCGGCGAGCTCGCCAAGCGCGGGGACATCCCCGCGCAGTTCCTGGAGCAGCTGTTCGCCACGCTGCGCCGGGCCGGCCTGGTGAAATCGCAGCGCGGCGTCAAGGGCGGCTACAGCTTCGCCAAGCCGGCGTCCCAGATCACCGTCCTGGAGGTTGTCGAGCACCTGGATGGCCGAATCGGGGCCGAGGCAGCCGGCGTCTTCGCCGAGGCGGCTGAGGCGGCGCGGTCGGTGCTCGGCGCGCAGTCGATCGCCGACGTGGCCGAGGCCGAGGCCCAGGCCAGCGGCGCGACGATGTACTTCATCTGATCCGTCCGCGCGGGCCTGCGGCGGCCGCGACGAGACGCGGCATATCAGTAGATTCGCTCAGGATGCCGGGAATTCCGACCAACATCGCCGCCTACGTGGGCCGGACGCCGATCGTGCAGATGACACGAGTCGTCCCAGAGGCTTCGGAGGCGGCGCTGTTTGCCAAGGTCGAGGCGTTCAACCCGGGCGGAAGCGTCAAGGACCGCATCGGCCTGGCCATGATCGAGGCGGCCGAACGGAACGGCCAGATCCAGCCGGGCCGTACGACGATCGTCGAAGCCACCAGCGGCAACACGGGCATTGCCCTGGCCTTCGTGTGTGCCGCCAAGGGCTATGACCTGGTGCTGACGTTGCCGCAGGGCATGAGCCGCGAGCGCGAGCGCCTGCTGGCGCTCTACGGCGCGCGCTTCGAGATCACCGAATCGCTGGGCGGCATGAATGAGGCGGTCGCGGCGGCGCAGCGTATGGCTGATCGTGACGACGTCTTCCTACCCGATCAATTCTCCAATCCGGCCAACCCGGAGGCCCACCGGCGCGGCACCGGCCCGGAGCTCTGGGCCGAGCTCGATGGCGCCATCGACGTGTTCGTGGCTGGCGTCGGCACCGGTGGGACGATCACGGGGGTGGGGGAGTACCTGAAGGAGCGCAACCCAGCCGTGCATGTGGTCGCCGTCGAACCGGCGAGTTCGCCGGTGCTCTCGGGAGGGCGTCCGGGGCCTCACCGTATTCAGGGGATCGGCGCTGGGTTCGTACCCCACGTCCTCAACCGCGCGGTCATCGACGAGGTCCTGCCCATCAGCGATGACGACGCGGTTCAGACGGCGCAGCGGGTGGCTGCCCGGGAGGGCGTGCTGGTGGGCATATCCGCCGGGGCCGCGGTGGCCGGAGCGCTACAGGTGGCGGCGAGACCGGAGTACGCCCACGCGCGCATCGCCGTGATCCTCCCGGATTCCGGTGAGCGCTACGTGTCGCTTCCCTGGTTCGGCCCGGAACCCCGCTGAAGGTAGCCTTGAAGCATGAGCGGTGACGGCGTGATCGGCGCCATCCTGTCCGAGATCAGACGCGACGTGGCGGCGGCCCAGAGCCGGGATCCCGCCGCGGCTGGGGTCGGAGGCCTGGAGATCCTGCTGGTGTGGCCGGGGGTGCAGGCGCTGCTGGCCCACCGCATGGCCAGTCGGCTGTTCCGAGCGCGGCTGAGGTTGGCCGCACGGCTGATCGCCCTGATCACCCGGTCGCTGACCGGCATAGAGATCCATCCCGCCGCTGACATCGGGCCGGGCCTGTTCATCGACCACGGCATGGGGGTGGTGATCGGCGAGACGGCGAAGGTCGGAGCGGACGTGACCATGTACCAGGGGGTGACACTGGGCGGAACGGGCTTCGCCACCGGCAAGCGCCACCCGACCGTAGAGGACTGCGTGACCATCGGATCGGGCGCCAAGCTCCTTGGGCCGATCGTCGTCGGCCACGGCGCCAAGATCGGAGCCAACACCGTTGTCATCCATGACGTGCCGGCCAACTCCACGGTGGTGGGCATTCCCGGGCATCCGGTGAGAATCGAAGGCCGCCGGCCAGAGGGGCCGGATGCCGACTGGGTGCACCTCCCCGACCCGATCGCTGACGCGATCAAGGCCATGGCACGGCGGATCGAGGCGCTGGAGCGCCTGGCCCCAGCCGACCCGACCGAGTTGCCCGAACCTGCGGAGAACAGCGTGCCGGGCAGCACGGTCCGCGGTCCCAATCCGGCCGGCGGGTAGGGCCCGCGCCGGCGGTGGCGCAGGCCGGCGGTGGCGCAGGCCGCGCGTTCCCGCCCTCAACGCTCGGCGTCGAACTCCGCGGCCTCTTCCTCACGGGCTGAGGCCGGGCTGGCTCCGGCTCCGAAGTTGTGGCGGCTGCGGACCAGGTACAGCGGCCGCCCCTTGACCTCATCGAAGATGCGGCCGACGTACTCACCGATCATTCCGATCGTGATCAGCTGAATGCCGCCAAGTAACAGCATGGTGATCTCAACCGTGCTGAAGCCGGAGAGGTAGTGCCCCGTCAGCTTGAGGATGATCACGACCGGGATGGCGATGAAGGCGACCACGGAGATCACGAAGCCGAGCGCCGTGGCGAGCTGGAGCGGTCGATAGGAGAACGACGCGATCGCATCAAGGGAGAAGCGGAGCATGCGCCCCGGCGTGAACTTGGTTTCCCCGGCTTGGCGGGCGTCGCGGTCGTAGGGCACGGAGTCCTGGGCGAAGCCCACCCACACACTCATCCCGCGCAGGAAGCGCGAGCGTTCCCGCATCGACAGCAGGGCGTCGAGCGCGCGCCGGTCGAGCAGGCGAAAGTCGCCGCTGTTGCGCTCGAGATCAACCGACGCCAGCGAGCCGAAGAGCCGGTAGAACAGGCCGGCGGTGCCGAGCTTGAAGCGCGACTCCCCGGCCCGCCGGCGCCGCACGGCATACACGACATCGGCGCCTCGGCGCCAACGCTCGAGCAGAGTGGGGATCAGGCTCGGTGGATCCTGCAGATCAGAGTCCAGGGTGACCGTGACATCTCCGCTGGCGTGGTCGAGCCCGGCCGTCAGCGCTGCCTGGTGACCGAAGTTGCGGGACAGGAGGATCGTCTTGATGCGATCGTCGGCCGCCGCCAGGGCGGTCAGCTTGGCCGGCGTGCTGTCCGTTGAACCATCGTCGACCAGAATCAGTTCAAACGGAAGATCACCCAGCACCTCCGCCACCGTGGTGCAAAAGCGCTCGATCGTGGCCTCCTCCTGGTAGACCGGAGCGACCACGCTGAGCAGCCCTAATTCCCTGCCGACGCTCACGGCGTCATCCTACGGCCCGGGAGGGCGTCAGGTGCTCGTCAGAGCCAGTTCCAGCCCGGGATGCAGCTGGCGATCATGATGGCGCCGCCCATCAGCGTGGCCACGGTGGCGGCATTCCACAGCCGCCGGTTGGCGCTCAGCGCGACCAGAGGCATCAGCCAGCACACATACCAAGGCAGCAGCGACCACGCGGTGGCCAGGACCACGAATGTCGCCCAGGCGGCCCCCTCTATCCAGTCCATGCGGCCTTGCCACACGCGCAGGAGCAGCCACAGCAGCGCCCCCGCGAGCACTGCCTGGTCGCCGATCCTCACACCATGGGTCACCGAGACGTGGGCCAGCGAGAATACGAAGCCGGGCAGGCTCTGCCAGTCACCCGCATCCTGGACGTGCTGAAGCGTATGCGTGATGTGCAGGATGTCGGTGCCAAAGGCCACATAGCTGGCGGCGGCCACCACTGCCGCAGTGGCCGCCGCACCGCCGAGTAGTCGCCGGCGCCTTCCGCCGACTCCGGTCGCCGCTTCTCCCAACAGCGCGAACGGCAGCACGATCGCGCCTGTCAACTTCACCGCCACGCCGGTGGTGAGCAGCGCGCCGGCTGAGCCCTCGCGCCGGATGAGAGCCGCGTAGATGCCGCCAGTGGTGAGCAGCAGCATCAGCAGGTCGTTATGGCCCCCGCCGACGCCGTAGAGGGTGACCAGGGGGTTGAGTCCAAACAGCGCGATGCCGCGGGCGGGGCTGACCCCACGCCGTTGCGCGCTCTTCCAGATCAGCCAAAGCGTTCCGCCGCTCGTGACGGCCGCGATCAGCTTGTAGGCCAGATCGTTGAAGGCAACCGAGCCGTGGGCGAACAGCGCGCTCAGGAAGGTGAAAAGTGGACCGTAGACGCTGGGGGTCTGGATCCACTTGGCGCCGATGTAGTTGTAGATCGGATCGCCGAATATCAAGCTCGGCCCATGAACGTACGGGTTGATGTGGTAGACGGCGAACATCTTCGCGTAAGCCTGATAGCTGAAGACATCGGTTGAGAAGAGCGGGGGCCCGATCAGCACGACCAGGGTGAACGCGGCCACCGCCCAGATCGTCACACGCTGCGGGACGTGCTCGGAGTACCGCATGGCGATCAGGTATGCGGCCAGCATCACGAGCAGCGCCGCGACGATCTCTCCGACGGTGAGATCGAAGCCTATGAACTCCAAGGGGCCGGCCATCGTGGAGTTCGGGGGCCAACCGTTGATCGTCGCGGGTACGAGCGCGCCGGTCCGGGTGCCCGCCGTGCACAGGAACAGGGCCAGGAGCGGGATCGACAGGGTCGCGGCGATCCCGATCCGCTCGTCTCGCGTGCTCGAGACGAGCCGTGAACTGCCCTGGGTCGGCTCCGTCCGCCCGGGCGACGCGGTGAAGGCGCCGCCCTCGGGGGCCGCTCCGAGCGGGGCTTGAACGCTCATGCCCCGTGGCTGTCCCGGGCAACGGCGGACGCGGTAGAGCTGTCGATCATGATCTGGTCAACTGGCGGGTCTGCTGACGTCTCAACTTCGGCACGAGGAGCATCGCCTCGAGCGCGATCATGCCCGACATCTTGCTGGCGCCCGCGGTGCGGTCCACGAACAGGATCGGCACCTCACGCACGCGGAAGCCGGAGCGAATCGCCCGGTAGGTGACCTCGATCTGGAACACGTACCCATCGGCCCGCAGGCTGGCCAGGTCGATGGCCTCGAGCACGGGCCGGCGGATGCACTTGAAGCCCCCCGTGAGATCTCGCACGTCGATGCCGAGCACCTTGCGGGCATACGCGGAGCCCCCGCGGCTGATCAGCTTGCGAAGCACGCCCCAGTTGCGGACCGCACCGCCCGGGACATAGCGCGATCCAAGCACCAGGTCGGCGTTGTCCGCGGCCCCGATCAGATCGCCGAGGAACCCGGGATCGTGGGAGAAGTCGGCATCCATCTCGACCACTAGCTCCGCACCACCCGCGAGGGCATGTTCGAACCCGGCGATGTAGGCGCGCCCCAGCCCGTCCTTGGTCGTGCGATGCAGCACCTCGACCACGTCCATCTCCTGGGCCAGTTGATCGGCCAGCTTGCCCGTGCCGTCAGGCGAGTTGTCGTCGACGATCAGGACCCGATACTCGCCCGGGGCGATCTTCCCCATCTCACTGGCGACGGCATGGACGATCGGACCAACGTTCTCGGCCTCGTTGTAGGTCGGGATCACCAGCCAGATTCGCGCACTCATTGCCGCCCAGCGTAATCGGAAATTCGGCGTTCTGCTCAGCGACCGGGTCCGAAAAATAAGCAGCACATCAAGGGTTTATCCCGGGCTTAGCGGCCGTCCGACCCGAACTGGCCCGTGGCTCGCCCCGCGCCGTCAGCGGCGTACGTAGGCGACGCGTCCCCAGCTCGGCTCCGGGGCGAGTTCGATCGGTTCGCCGCCGCGGTCGGGCTGAACGTAGACAAAGGCGCCGGCGTCATCGTCGAAGACGACGTCCAGCTCACCCTCCTTGACGCGCTGGTCGAGCCATGCGCTGCGGAAAATCAGGCGGCGTAGCCAGTGCACGAGCGACCGATCGGAGGGCCCGACCAGCTCAGGCCAGCACTCGTTGACATGTTCTCCCAGGGCGGACGCGGGATCGGTAACCTCACCGTTGACCACCAGGTTGATCAGGTCCTCAGCCTCGTCCTCGGCGATGGCGTCGCCGATGAAGCCGAGGCGCCGGGCGGCTTGCTCACACCGCTCACTGAAGTCACGCTCATTGAACGTGAAGCGGAGGTCTCCGTACTCCAGTACGAAGTCCTCGCCGGAGGAGTAATTACCGCGTCGGTACATGCCGTCGGCATCTTAAGGCCGACTCCTCCTGCGGCGCAGCCTCTGAACGTGATGTTGCACGGAACGCCGGTATTTGCGGGCTTCCGGAGTGGAGACTCTCGCCAGCGGGGTTAATCGGCTCTCGCCGAAGCCTCTATTAAGCGTGAAGCTCATTACGACCACATACACAGTCCTGATCGTCAGTGCCGACCGCGAGGCACGCGCCAGCCTGGGGGATAACCTGACCGCTGACGGATACGAGGTGCTCGAGGCCGGCTCGGTCGCCAGTGCCCAACAGCTGGTTCTACAGACCTCTGCCGATCTGATCGTCGTTGACCGAGACCTGCCCGACACCGACGGGCTCGAGCTGCTGCGCTTCGTCCGCGAGTCCGATCATCTGGCCGCCCGGGTCGATTGCGACCTGCCGGTGATCATCACCGCGGCCAAGCCGGTCCCGCTCGACCGAATCCGGGGCTTCGACCACGGGTGTGATGACTACCTCGACCGCGACGAGCTCTCCTACACCGAGCTGCGGGCTCGCATCGGCGGGCTTCTTCGGCGCCGGCGCCGGACATCGAATGTCGCCCGTCTGCGTATCGGCTCGCTCGAGATCGATGCCCTGGCTCGGCAGGCCTGGGTGGACGGGTGCCCGGTGTTGTTGTCGAGCAAGGAGTTCAGTCTGCTGGTGACCCTCGCCCGTGACCCGGGGCGGGTGTTCAAGCGCTCGGAGCTGATGGCCACGGTTTGGGGATGGAGCGACGACGGCGCGACCGCTCAGCACACCCGGACCCTGGACTCACACGCCTCGCGCCTGCGCCGCAAGCTGTCTGCCCATGGCGCCAGCTTTGTCGTCAACGTGTGGGCCATCGGTTACCGGCTGATGGACGTCCCGGCCTCAGCGGTGGCCGACGGCGTCTCACTCGTGGCCTGAGCGGCTCGGCGCTGCGGGCGAGCGCGCCCGTTGCCACGCGGCCCACCTTCCCCCACCGGCCGAGCTGAGGGAAGGGAGCCTCGTCCCGGGCCGGCCGGGCGGCCGAATGGGGCTACCCGCCGGCCTCGCCGGTCGATCCTGACGGACCGCGCGGGTCGTTGCCAGCCGGGCTCTCCGGTCCGTGCCCCGGGGGCCGGGTGGTATGCGACGCCCCTGCGGAGCGCCATTCTGGAGGCGGGGTGGGAGATTGGTGGCAGATTGAGTTGCAAAGTGGGGAAGGATGGGTTAACGTGGGCCACGCATGCAGGGACCCGGGTGGCAGGGCTCCTCCCACCCAGCCACCCGGGTTTCAGATTTCGCCCAGACGCATGAGAACCCTTGATCTTCCGCGGCACCTTCGAACACGCGCTAGACGCGAAGAACCGGCTCACGGTCCCGGCTCGGTATCGCGACGTGCTCAAGGCGGGCGTGGTCGTCGCGTTCTCGCCCGAGACGGAGGTCGGCACCACTCGTTCGCTCTCCCTCTGGCGTCCCGACGACTACGACTCCTTTGCCCAACGAGCCCTGGCGGAGCTGAATCCGCTGGGCCCGCGCGCTCGCGACCTGAGCAACCTGCTCTACAGCAACTCCTGGGACCTCGAGATCGACTCGGCCAACCGGCTGGTGGTTCCGCAGCCGGCTCGCGAGTTCGCCGGGCTCGAGAAGGAGGTGGTGATCACGGGCGCCGGAGATCACCTCCAACTGTGGGATCGGAAGGCGTTCGCGGACTACAACGCCGTCGCTCTATCCCGTTTCTCCGAGATCACCGCAAGTTTTGACCACACTCATTGACATGACAACGCCGCACGTGCCCGTCCTGGCCGGCGAGCTGATCGATTTCCTGGACCCGGAGCCGGGCGCGGTGGCCGTCGACTGCACCGTCGGGGGAGCCGGGCATGCTCGCCTGGTGGCCGACCGCATCGGGCCGGCCGGGACACTGATCGGCATCGATCGCGATCCCCTCGCCGAGGAGCGCTTTGCTGAACTGGCCGCTGAGGTCTCCTGCGACACCCGCTTCATCCGCGCCGATTTCGCGGCCGGTCTGACCCTGCTGCGCGAGGAAGGCCAGGCGGCGGACCTGGTGTACATGGACCTCGGCATGTCCTCGATGCAGATCGATACCTGGGAGCGGGGCTTCTCCTACTCGTACGAGGCGCCGCTCGACATGCGCATGGACCCCGCCCAGGAGCTGACCGCCGCGGGGATCGTCAACGCCTGGGAGGAGCGCCAACTCGCGCGCCTGTTCCGCGACTACGGCGAGGAGCGCTATGCCGGACCGATCGCCCGCGCCATCGTCAGAGGCCGCGCCCGGGCCGAGCTGACCACAACGCAGGAGCTGGTGGACGTGATCAAGGGCGCGGTGCCCGTGCCGGCCCAGTTCGCGGGAGGGCATCCGGCCAAGCGCACCTTCCAGGCTCTACGCATCGCCGTCAACGACGAGCTGGCCCAGATCGACCAGGGGCTGCCGGTGGCTTGGGACCTGCTCGCGCCGGGCGGCCGTATCGCGGTCATCGCCTTCCACTCACTGGAGGACAGGAGGGTCAAGCGCTTCCTGACGGCCAAGGCACGCGGATGCATCTGTCCGCCGGACCTCCCAATCTGTGTCTGCGGCCACGAACCCGAGGCCGAGTTGCTCACTCGGCGCGCGATCGCACCCACTCCGGGTGAGGTCGCGGCAAACCCACGATCCAAGTCAGCGCATCTGCGCGCCGCGCGGAAGCTCCAGCCGAGGTAACAGCCATGCCCCCAGCAGCCGCCACAATCGCCGGACGCCGCAGCGAGCGTCCCGCGGCACCAGTTCACGTGCCCAAGCCTCCGCGTCGTGTGTCCGGCCCGACCTCGCGCCCGGAGAGCCGCACCGAAACCCGGCCACGAGCCCGACCCGTCGCGCGCCCATCCGGCCGCGCCGTCGCCGCAACGGTGGCGCTGGAGGCTCAACTCGCCCCCATGCCTGTGCGCGCCCCCATGCCTGTGCGCGCCCCCATGCCGGCCCGTCCGCGCCCCGGGGTCCCGTCACGCCGGCCAGCCCAGGGGTCTCCGCGTCGCGAGCGCGACACGACAGGCCGCGTCCGGACCCGGACCACTCCACGTCTCGCGCTGCGGCTGCGGGCGCCACGGCTGGACCGGATTGTGCGCGGACGAGCCTGGATCCCGGTGCTGGGGGCGCTGCTGGTCGCCATCGTCGGGCTACGCGTGGAGGTGCTCAAGCTGGGCTCCAGCGTGGGCAGTGAGGTCCAGCTGGCCACGGCGCTCCAGAGCAGCAACGCGGAACTGCGCGCTCAGAACTCGGCACTTTCGGACAACCAGCGCATCGCCAAATTGGCGGCGGTGTACGGCATGCGCATGCCCAACGCGCTCGATCCTCATTTCCTGCAGGCCTCAGTCGGCCACCACGTCGGCGCCGCGATCCGCAACATCAGCGCCCCGTCCCGCCAGGTCTTCCTCACCAATCTGGCGACCGATGAGCACTCCAACCAGGTGACCGCCCAGGCCGGAACCGCGCTGAGCGCGGTGGGTGCGACGACGCCCAGCCCCAGCCTGTCCTCCTCGACCGGCAGCCCGGCCTCCAGCCTGACAGGAGGTTCGCTCGCGACGGGAGCGTCGTCGACCTCGGCTAGCGGCGCGTCCAGCGCAACCGTCCCGGCCGCGGGCACGTCGACCGGAACCGTCCCAGCCGGGGGCACGTCCAGCGGAACCGTCTCGGCCGGTGGCACCTCCACCGCAGCCGGTCCCACCGGCGGCGCGACCCCACCCACATCTGGCCTGTCCAGCGCCGCCGCCGGCAGCACATCGGTTTCGGGCTCCTCTACGGGCGCCACTGGAACCACCGCGCCGGCGGCGGGTGCAACCGGTACGGGCGGTTCCTCGTCTGCCACCGGTGCCACCAACGCCGCCCCGAGTACCGATCAGAGCACCGGCTCCGCCAGCGGTGGCTCCGGGCTGGCCGGTTAATCGCAATGTCGACCAGCGCCCCGCGCCGCACCATCGACACGATCGACCGGCGCGTCGGGTTGATGTTCGGCGTGTTCCTGCTGCTCCTCGCGGTTGCTGTGCTCCGGGCCGGATACCTGGGCACGATCCGCTCGGGAGCGTTACGGAGCGCGGCCAATGACCAGCAGGTGCAGTCAACCCCAGTGCCTGCCGCCCGCGGAGAGATCACCGATCGCAACGGCGTCATCTACGCGATCAGCGAGCCCAAGGACGAGATCGTCGCCGACCCCTACCTGATCAACCGCACCTACAGCGATCCGCAGAAGGTGGCCGATCGGCTGGCACCGCTGTTGGGGCTCACCCCAGCGGCGACCCTGGCCGACATCACCAAGGCCGGCACCGGCTACGTCAAGCTCACCATCGTCGCACCCGAGGTCTCCAGTCGAATCATGGCGCTCGGCATCAACGGGATCTCAGCCCCGGTCCCGGTTGAACGCCGTGTCTATCCGCGCGGCGCGGAACTCGGCCAGGTGCTCGGCTGGGTCGGCGGCGACACGGGCCTCGGCGGAATTGAGTACGCCTTCAATCACCGGTTGGCCGGAGCCGGAGGAGTGCGGCGGAGCGTCATTGATGCCCAGGGTAAGACGATCTCGGTACAGACCACCAAGGCGATGGCCCCCGGCCAGGACGTCCGGCTGACGATCTCGGCTCCCCTCCAAGCCGAGGTCGAGCAGGTGCTGGCCGGAGTTGGCGCGCAGTACAGGCCAGCCGGCGCCACCGCGATCGTCACCGATCCGCAGACCGATCAGATCCTGGCCCTGGCCAACTGGCCGGCGGTTAACCTGGATGGCGTTCCGGCCACCGCGCTCAAGCCGGTGGGTGGGCACGTGCCGGTCGCCGAGGATCAGGCCGTCGACCTGTCCTACGAGCCGGGCTCCACCTTCAAGGCGGTCACCGTGGCCGGCGCTCTGGAGGATCACGTGGTGACGCCGAACACGTCCATCTACGTCCCGTCGTCGCTGGACCCCTACGGTCGCCGCATCGACGATGCCGAGCAGCATCCCAACGAGTACCTGACCGTGAGCAACATTCTCAAGTTCTCGAGCAACATCGGGGCTGACGAGATCGCCAAACGAATGGGCCCCACCAGCTTCGCGCACTGGGTCGATCAGTTCGGCTTCGGAAAGGCGACCGGGGTGGCCCTGCCCGGAGAGCAGACCGGAATCGTGCTGCCGGAGAGCCAGTACTCGGGTGTGTCGATGTACAACCTGCCGTTTGGACAGGGCGAGGAGGTCACTCCGATGCAGATGGTTCAGGCCTATGACGCCATCGCCAACGGCGGGATTCTGCGGACACCCCAGATCGTCGACTCGATCGGGAACAGGGCCGCGGCGGAGCCCCGCGGCAAGCGGATCATCTCCTCGAGTGTGGCCTGGGCGCTGCGCCGGATGTTGCGCGGCGTTCTGGCCGACGGGGGGACCGCATCCGGAGCAGCCATCCCCGGCTACGACATGGCGGGCAAGACGGGCACCGCTCAGATGGTGGTCAACGGCAAGTACTCGGACAGCAAGTTCATCGCCTCGTTCATTGGCATGGTGCCGGCGAGCCATCCGAAGCTGGTGGTGGCGGTGGTGGTCGATCAGCCGCACAACGGGTACTACGGTGGCTCGGTGGCCGCCCCGGCGTTCCAGAAGATCGTCGGGTGGGCGGTTCCGCACTTCGGCATCAACCCGTGTCCGCCCGCGGCTTGCCCGGCCTCGGCGCTGCACCCGGCGATGCCATCCACTCCGTAGGCCCGGCAGCTACGCTGTGGCGCCGATGGATCTGGACGTTCTCTTCCCGGGCGCCCCAGCGGTGGACATAGCCGGTCTGGCCTATGACAACCGTTCCGTGGGGCCCCGCGACCTGTTCTTCTGCGTGCGGGGATTCACCCGCGATGGCCATGACTTCGCAGGCGATGCCGTCCAGGGCGGCGCCGCCGCCCTGGTCGTCGACCATCGGCTGGACGTCGACATCCCGCAGGTCGTCGTAGCCGATGTGCGCCGGGCGATGGCCCCGGCGGCCGCGACGTTCTACGGCGATCCGACCCGGAGCCTGGATCTGGTCGGCATCACGGGCACGAACGGCAAGACGACGACCGCCTATCTGGTCCGGGCGCTGCTGGCAGCCGATGGCCGCCAAACCGGCCTGCTGGGAACCGTCAAGAGCGTGATCGGCGCCGTCGAGTCGCCCGTGGAGCGGACCACCCCTGAGGCGATCGACCTGCAGCGCTCGTTCCGGGCCATGCTCGACGGGGGCGACGTCGCCTGCGTGATGGAGGTTTCGTCGCACGCGCTGGCGCTCGGAAGGGTCACGAGCTCGCGCTTCGCGGCCGGTGTCTTCACCAACCTCACCCAGGATCACCTGGATTTCCATCCCACGATGGAGGACTACTTCCAGGCCAAGCGCAAGCTGTTCACCGAGGTCGGGGCCAGCCCGGCGGTGATCAACCTCGACGACCCCTACGGGCGGCGGCTCGTCGCCGATCCGGAGATCGAAGCGCCGCTCACGTTTGGGCTGGACCATCCGGAGGCCACATATCGCGCAGACGACGTGCGTACCGACCTGGCCGGTTCGCGCTTCACCCTGCACTGCCCCGACGGGGTCGCCGAGCTCCGCTCCCCGCTGCGCGGCCGCTTCAATGTGTCCAACGTGCTGGCCGCATTTGCCGCCGCCCAGGCGCTGGGGGTTCCCTTCGATACGGCGGTGGCCGCGATCGAGCAAGCGGGACAGGTCCCGGGCCGGTTCGAGACCGTCGACGAGGGTCAGCCCTTTGCCCTTCTCGTCGACTACGCGCACACCCCCGACTCGCTGGAGAACGTGCTCAGCTCAGCCCGCGCCCTCACGCAGGGGAGGGTTCACGTCGTGTTCGGCTGCGGCGGTGACCGGGACCGCGGCAAGCGTCCGTTGATGGGGGAGATAGCCGCGCGCCTGGCCGACCACGTGATCGTCACCTCAGACAACCCACGCTCAGAGCCACCGGAGACCATCATCGCCGAGATCCTGGCCGGCATCGACCGGACGGTCGACCACGACCCCGATCGCCGCGCGGCGATCTTCGCCGCGGTAGCCGACGCGCAGCCCGGAGACGTCGTCGTCATCGCGGGCAAGGGGCACGAGCAGGGACAGGAGTTCGCCGGCGGGGAGAAGCTCCCGTTCGATGACGTCAGCGTCGCTCGCGATGCCCTGCGCGAAGCCTTCGACCGGGCTTGAGCGAGGTCGCGTTGCCGCCAGCCGCCACAGATAACCTCGGTGATCGATGAGGCCTTGGGATGCTCATCAGCTCGGGCGCGCGGCCGGCGCGCAACTCCTGCGTGACGCGAAGGCGGCGGGTGGGCCGGCGCAGGTCGCCATCGACTCGAGGCAGGTGGGTGATGGTGTGCTGTTCGTGGGTCTGCCCGGTGAGCACCTGGACGGCGGTCGCTTCGCGGAGGATGCGCTGGAGGCTGGCGCCTGGGGCGTGCTGATCGCCCCCGAGCACGCGGCACGGGCCGTCGCCTCCACGGGCGGCCGCGGAGCGGTCCTCGCCGCCGCCGATCCACTCACGGCGCTGCAGCGACTGGCCAACGCGTGGCGGCACGAGCTGGCGGCGAAGGTGATCGGGGTGACCGGCTCGACCGGCAAGACGTCGACCAAGGATCTATTGCTCAGCGTGCTCTCGCCGCAGCGCGTCACGGTGGCCTCGCAGGCCAACTTCAACACGGAAATCGGCCTGCCGCTGCAGATTCTGGGTGCCCCCACGGGAACCGAGGTCCTGGTCCTGGAGATGGGCATGCGGGGCCCGGGCCAGATCGCCGAGCTGGCCCGTATCGCCGAGCCGGATGTGGGCGTGATCGTCAGCATCGGCCCGGTCCATCTCGAGCGGCTGGGTTCCATCGAGGCCATAGCGGCTGCCAAGTCGGAGTTGATCGCCGGCCTGGCCCCAGGAGCCACAGCGGTGGTCCCGGCGGGCGAACGCCTGTTGGAGCCGCATCTGCGTGAGGACCTGAACACCGTCACGTTCGGCCGCGGTGGCGACGTTCAACTCATATCTGAGGACGCCACCCACCTGGAGATCGATGCCCAGGGCGAGCCGGTCGAGTTGCAGGTTGACTTCACCGAAGCGCATCTGCGCCTGGACGTGCTCGCGGCGGTGGCGGCGGCTCGTGCAATCGGTGTCAACCCCGGTGGCCGGCTGGAACTGGCCCGGTCGCCGGGCCGCGGTCTGCGCCGCAGTCTGGCCGGAGACGTCACGCTGATCGACGATGCCTACAACGCCAACCCGATGTCGATGCGGGCCGCACTCGATGCTCTGGCCGCCGTGCCGACCGGCGGCCGGCGGATTGCCGTACTGGGCGACATGCTGGAGCTGGGGCCGACAGCCGAGCAGTACCACCGCGCGATCGGTGAGTATGCGGCCTCGGTCGCCGACGTGCTGGTGACCGTCGGACCGCTGGCGGCGGTGATGGTCGACGAGTTCAGGGGAGAACGTCACCGGGCGGCCGATGCGAGCGCGGCGGCGACGCTGTTGAGCGGATTGGTGCGAGCCGGGGATGTGGTGCTGGTCAAGGCGTCAAACGGCGTCGGGCTGAACTTGGTGTGCGAGACGCTGTCGGCGGCCATCCCGGCATGATCTTCGCCACCACCACGCACGCCCTGAACTCGGAGGCCGGCCGCGTCCTCATCTCCGCCTCGGCCGCGTTGCTGATGTGCCTGTTCCTCAGTCCGCGCTTCATCGATTTCCTGCGCATCCGCTCCTTTGGCCAGCACATCCAGGAGGAGCTGCTCCAGCACCAGGCCAAGAAGGGCACCCCGACGATGGGCGGCATCATCATCGTCCTCGCCTTCGCGATTCCGTACCTCTGCCTGTCGACGCGCGATTGGGCGTCGCTCGGGGTGTTCGGCGCGACGGTCGCCTGTGCCGCTCTGGGCCTGGCCGACGACTACACCAAGATCGTCAAACGCCGCTCGCTGGGCCTCCGCGGACGCACGAAGATGATCTTCCTGCTGTTGATCTCAGTTGGGCTCTGGTGGCTCGCCCACTACAAGGCGCACATGGCCGATTCGGTCTCCCTGCGGCCCTTCAACGCGCATATCGATCTCGGCCCCGCCTACATCCTCTTCATCTACCTGGTCTTTGCCGGGACGACCAACGCGGTCAATCTGACCGACGGCCTCGATGGCCTCGCCGCCGGTTGCGGGGCGATCGCGCTGCTCACCTACATGGGGATCACGTTCGTGACCGGTCCACACGACCACGACCTCGAGCTCGTGTCCGGATGCCTGTGCGGGGCCTGCATCGGCTTCCTCTGGTTCAACGCCTTCCCGGCCAGCGTGTTCATGGGCGACACGGGCTCGCTGGCCATCGGGGGCGCGATAGCCAGTTTGGCGGTCATGACCAACACGGAGATCCTGCTCATCGTGATCGGCGGCATCTTTGTCCTCGAGGCGCTCAGCGTGATCATCCAGGTGTTCTCCTTCCGGGTCTTCCACAAGCGTGTGTTCAAGATCGCGCCGATCCACCACCACTTCGCCATGGAGGCCTGGTCCGAGACCAAGATCATGCTCCGCTTCTGGATCATCGCGGCCGCCTGCGGAGCCATCGGCTTCACGCTCTACCAGATCTCCGAACAGCCAAAGCGCGCCAAGGCGCCCGCCCACGCGACGGCGCTGATCCGGTCGGCGGCAGACAAGGTTTCCATCGATTCCGCAGCTCCCTGAAAGCTTCGCAACCGGCGGGGAGGCATTCCGAGCTCCGCGTCGAAGTGAGTCCGGATGCCGTCGCGTCCAGCTCAAGCTCGCACCACCAGGAGGGTGGCGCCGCCGCTTGAGCATCGGATCCTGATGACGGCGACGCTGTGCCTGATCGCCTTTGGTGCGGTGATGGTCTACAGCGCCTCCTCGCCCGAGGGCGCTATCAACGGCGGCGGCTACGGCACGGGCGAGTTCCTCATGTATCTGTTCGCCGCGGGTCTCGGCCTGGTCGCGATGCGGTTGTGCGAGCAGTACGGCCTGCAGCTGGTTGCGACCGGAGTTGGTGCGCTGGCTGTTGTTCGGCTCGTGTGCGCTGCTGCTGGCGGTGATGGTGCCGGGAATCGGCAAGAGACATCCAGGGTGCGCGCCGTTGGTTCGCCGCTGGACCGATCCAATTCCAGCCCTCGGAGTTGGCCAAGCTTGCGCTGGTCCTTTACGCCGCCCGCTATCTGGCCGACAACCCGCGCCGACTGCAGCGCGGATTCAGGCCGGCGATCGCCCCGATGGCGGTGGCGCTTGGCCCGGCGTGCCTGTTGATCGCCGTCGAGCCAGACCTCGGCACGACACTGGTGTGCTTCCTGACGATCGTCGCCATGTTGGTGGTCGCCGGCGTCCCCGGTGCGATACCTGACCCGCATCTTCCTGATAGCGGCAGCCGGTCTGTGTCTGATGGTGCTGGTGCACCCTTACGAGCTCACCCGCCTGACGTCGTTCCTGCATCCGTTCTCCCAGCAATCCAACGCCGGATGGCAGTCGGCCCAGGCCCAGATGGCCATCGGCTCAGGCGGTATCGGCGGGGTCGGTCTCGGTCAGTCCGTGGGCAAGGCCATGTGGCTGCCGGAGGCCCAGACCGACTTCATCCTGGCGGTAATCGGCGAGGAGCTGGGCGTGCTCGGGATTCTCGTCGTTGTGAGTCTGTATGGAATGATCGCCTACGCTGGGTTGCGCACCGCCCGGCGGGCCGCCACCCGTTACACCAAGCTGCTGGCCAGCGGTCTGACCTCGCTGATTCTGTGTCAAGGAATCCTCAACATCTTCGTCGTGCTCGGAATTGCGCCACTGACCGGCGTCCCGCTGCCCTTCATCTCCTATGCGCCCACGAATCTGCTCGTGATGCTCGCCTCGGTCGGAATTCTGCTCGGCATAGCCCGCCCGGCGGCGCGCGAACTGCGACTGGTCGACGGCGACGAGCAGCCGAGCACAGCGGCGGTGGCCGATGACCGCACCCTTGATTCTGGTCGCGACGGGCGGCACCGCGGGGCACGTGGTCCCAGCGCTGGCCGTGGCCGACGCGCTGCGGGCTAACGGCGCCGAGGTTCATTTCGTCGGCGGCGACCGAGCCGAGGCGAGGCTGGTGCCGGCGGCCGGCTACGAATTTCATCAGCTGAACGTCGCCTCGCTTCCTCGCCGCTCGCCGGTGGGGGCCGCCCGCGCCGTCGCGGTGGATGCCGCGGCCGTCGCGCTGGCGACCCGGCTCCTGGCACGCCTAAGGCCACGCGCGGTATTCGGTGGAGGCGGTTACGTGGCCGGGCCGGTGGGATTTGCCTGCTGCTCTGCTGCGCACGCCCCTGGTTATCGCGGAGATCGACGGGCATCTCGGGTTGACCAACCGCCTGCTGGCGCCCCTGGCTCGACGCGTGTGCACCGCCCTGCCCCTACCGGGCCACACACCGCCCAAGTTCGTGATCACCGGACGACCGATTCCCCCCGTGCCGACGGATCGCCAGGCCGCCCGGGCCCGCTTCGGCGTCAGCCCGCAGGAGACGCTGGTACTGGTCTTTGGCGGCTCCCAGGGCGCTCGATCGATCAATCAGGCCGCGCTGTCCGCGTTCGCCTCCAGCCGCTTCAGGGTTCTGCACGCGGCCGGGGAGCGCGATCTCCCCGACCTCACCCAACCGCGCCCGGGCTACGACCTGCGGGGCTACATCTCCGGCCTCATGGACGCGATCGTCGCCTGTGACCTGGCCGTTGCGCGAGCCGGCGGCTCCATCTGGGAGCTGGCCGCAGCCGGCCGCCCCTCGGTGCTGATCCCGTACCCCTACGCCACTGGCGACCATCAGGCTCTGAACGCTCGCTACATGACCGATGCCGGGGCCGCCGTGGTGATCCTCGACGCCGAGCTGACCGGTGAGCGCCTACGCAGTGAGGTCGACGGGCTGCTGGCCGATCGTCCTCGGCTCGAGGCGATGGGCCGCGCGGCCCTCGGGCTGGCCCGCCCCCATGCCGCGGCGGTGATCGCCTCCGAGGTGCTGAGCGCCGCCGGTGTGGTGGCCATCGAGAGCGCGGGCCGGCACATCGCGGAGCTCGACGCGTGAGCTCTGCGCCGTGGGTCGGGCGGCGGCTGCACTTCGTCGGCATCGGTGGTGCCGGGATGAGCGGACTGGCCCTGATCGCTGCGCAACTGGGGGCTCACGTGACCGGATCGGATCGGAGCCCCTCGCCGTTCATGGAACCGTTGCGGGCGATCGGCATCGAGCCGGTCATCGGCCACGCGGCGGCGAATGTGCCGGCGGGCGCCGAGGTCGTCTACTCCAGTGCGGTGGGGGCGGAGAACCCCGAGCGCGCGGGGGCCAAGGCGGCCCTGCACCGATCGCAGCTACTGGCGCAGATGGCCGGCCTCAAGCGCTGCATTGCCGTCAGCGGCACCCATGGCAAGACCACGACCGCCGGCATGATCGCGCACATCCTGCGGGGCTGCGGCATGGATCCCGCCTATGTCGTGGGCGGTGCGCTGCACGACACCGGGCTCAATGCGGCCTGGGGAGCGGGCGAATGGATCGTGATCGAGGCCGATGAGTCGGACCGCTCGCTGCTGAACTACCGGCCCGAGATCGCGGTGCTCACCAACGCCGAGTTGGACCATCACTCAACCTACAGTTCACGGTTAGATCTCGATGATACGTTCGCGCGGTTCCTGGCTGGGGCGCAGGAGGCCGTGGTGTGGAACAGGCCCGACGTGGTTCGGCTGGCGGCTTCGGCGAGGAACGTGTCTGCCTACGACGCTCCCGCCACGCAGCCCTCGCCGCAGGGCACGCGGTTCGACTGGCGCGGCTTACCGGTAACGCTGTCGGTGCCCGGGGCTCACAACGCGGTCAATGCCGCCGGGGCCTTGACCGCCGCGGCGCTGGCGGGGGCGGAGCCTGCGCGTGCCGTGGCCGCCATCGGCTCCTTCCACGGCGCCCGGCGCCGGCTCGAGCGTCTGGGCGAGACCCCCGCAGGCGTACGGATATACGACGACTATGCGCATCATCCGACCGAGGTGGCGGCGGCGATCGCCGGGGCGCGCGAGCTCGGCAGCCGCCGTCTGGTCGTGGTGTTTCAACCGCACCTGTATTCGCGCACGCGCGAACTGGCCCAGGGCTTCGGCACGGCGCTGGCGGCGGCCGATGCGTGCGCGGTGGTCGACGTCTATCCGGCCAGAGAGCTAGCGGCGGACTTTCCCGGAGTCAGCGGACACCTCATCGCGGCCGCGGCGGCCGATGCCGGCGGCGGCCGGCCGGTGGCATGGATGCCCACGCTCCAGGCAGCGCAGCGCTGGCTGGAAGCCGTGCTGCGCCCGGGCGATCTCTGCCTGGTGATGGGGGCGGGCAACATCGACTCGCTCGGGCGGGCGCTCCTCAGCCTGCCTGAGAATGGCGCCTAGCCCGCTCAGCCCGTCCTTGGGCCGCTCTACGCTTCGGGCGATGGTTGAGGTCCCACCCGGCGTCGAGCGCGATTTTCCCCTCGCGCGCCTGACGACGATCCGCACGGGCGGCGCGGGAGAGTTCTTCGCCCGCCCGGGGAGCATCGGCCACCTGGAGCAACTGCTCAGGTGGGCAGCGGAATCTGAGCTTGAGGTAGGGGTCGTGGGCTCAGGGTCGAACCTCCTGGTAGCGGATGCGGGCGTGCGGGGGCTGGTTTTGAAGCTGGACAAGGAACTGACAAGGATCGAGCTGGACGGTATGGCCGGTGACCGCATGGCCTGTGGCGGCGGCGCGCGCCTGCCTGCGGTTTCCGCGGCGGCCGCGCGCGCCGGCCTGTCGGGCATTGAGTTCGGGGTCAGCATCCCGGGGACCGTCGGCGGCGCGGTGCGCATGAATGCCAATGCCTACGGGGGAGCGCTGGCGGATGTGCTCGAGTGGGTGGACGTGGTCTCGGCGGCCGGGACGGAGCGTCGCGGCCCCGCTCAGCTGGGCTTGGCCTACCGCCGATCCAACCTCGTCCGCGGCGAGGTCGTGGCCCGTGCCCGTTTCAAGCTGCACGCCGCGGACGAGCAGGCTGTGAAGGGCACGCTGGCCGATCTGCGCGAGCGGCGCAAACAGGCGCAGCCGGCCGGGATCAGGACGTTCGGCTCCACGTTCAAGAACCCGGATGACGCGCGCGCCGGCGGCCGTACCGCCGGCCAGCTGCTCCAAGCCGCCGGATGCCGAGGCCTGCGGGTCGGCGGCGCGGGATTCAGTGCAAAGCACGCGAACTTCGTGGAGAACCTGGGGAGCGCGACGACCGCCGACGTCGTGGCTCTGATGGCGGCCGGACGCGAACGCGTCAAACAAGAGTTCGGGATCGAGCTTCAGCCGGAGGTTCAGGCGCTGGGCCCGGTCGAGTTTCCAACTGAGTGGGGCGAGAGTGATCAGTGATACGTGGGCGCGTGAGCGCCGCTATGCAGTGCCCCGGCTGCTGCCGCGCCGGTTGCGGTCATGGCACACGCTGGCGCTTGTCCTGGCCCTGATCCTGATCGGCTGGCTGGGCTGGACGTGGTACCGCAGTTCCAGCTTCGTGAAGGTCGACAGCGTGAAGGTCACCGGACTCAGCGGTCCGGAGGTTCCGCAGATCCGCGCGGCGCTGACCTCGGCCGCTCTGCAGATGACCACGCTCAACATCGATATGCAGAAGCTCGATGCGGCGGTCGCCTCATATCCGTACGTCCACGCGCTATCGGTCACGGGGAGAGGCGCCCACGGGGTCCTTATCCACGTCGCCGAACGGGTTCCCGTGGCCTACGTCCATTCGGGCGGCAGCAGCCGGGTGGTCGATGCCGATGGCGTGCTCCTGCCGAGCACGACCACGGTGGCCGGCGCGCTGCCGGTGGTCCCGGTCGCCTCGCTCTCGGCGAGCAACACGGTGGCCTCTCCAGGCGCCCGGGCAGCCATCGCCGTACTCGCGGCCGCACCTTACGCATTGCTGTCCCACCTGGGCGCCGCCACCTCGAGCAGCTCGCACGGGGTGATCGTGCAAGTGCGCAACGGGCCTCAGCTGTACTTCGGGACGGGCACCCAGTTGGCGCAGAAATGGGACGCGGCGGTGGCGGTGCTCCAGAACAAGGAATCGGCGGGCGCCTCCTACATCGACGTCACCGATCCGAGCCGTCCAGCCTCCGGGGTCGGTGTCTCCCAGTCTCAGGCGGCGGCGCTAGGCCTCAGCGCGAACGGCCCCCCGGCCAACCCCAGTGCGGCGGGCCGAGCCGGCACCTCGAAGCCCGCGAGTACCACCCTCGGCGGAGGCTAAACCTCTACTTGAGGGTTATAGCGCTCTCGACCCGAGCCTCCGGCTGCCATCGAGAGTTCGGCAATCTGCAAAGATTGTTGCGGGAGGAGATTTCGCGTTGACTTGGCCGAAGATAAGGCCATAACGTGCGAAACTCCCGCCGGGAAGCGAGAGCGGGTAAACGCTCAATGCTGAATCGAGGGTCGGACGGATCTCATGGAAAGTGGCAGTTATCTCGCAGTCATCAAGGTCGTAGGCGTCGGCGGTGGAGGGACCAATGCGGTCAACCGCATGGTCGATGCCGGCTTGCGCGGCGTCGAATTCATCGCGGCCAACACGGACGCGCAGGCGCTGCAGATGTGCGACGCGGACATCAAGCTCAACATCGGAACCGAGCTCACCAAGGGTCTCGGAGCGGGCGCCAACCCGGAGGTCGGGCAGGGCGCGGCGGCGGAGTCACGCGACGACATCAAGGAGGCGCTGAAGGGCGCCGACATGGTCTTCGTTACGGCGGGTGAGGGCGGTGGCACGGGAACCGGCGCCGCACCCGTGATCGCCGACATCGCCAAGAACGAGATCGGTGCGCTCACCGTCGGCGTGGTCACACGCCCGTTCGGCTTCGAGGGCACGCAGCGGGCCCGCCAGGCCCAGGACGGCATCGACCGCTTGCGTGAGTACGTGGACACGCTGATCGTCATCCCGAATGAGAAGCTGCTCGCCGTCGTCGAGCGCCGAGCCTCACTGACCGACGCCCTGAGGGAGGCCGACAACGTCCTGCGCCAGGGCGTTCAGGGCATCACTGACCTGATCACCATCCCGGGCCTGATCAACCTGGACTTCGCCGACGTGCGGACGATCATGCACGACGCCGGCTCCGCGCTGATGGGGATCGGCAGCTCCAGTGGGGAGAACCGCGCGGGCGAGGCGGCCAAGGAGGCCATCTCCTCCCCGCTGCTGGAGGAGTCCGTGGAGGGCGCCAACGGCATCCTGCTGAACATCACGGGCGGCCCCGACCTCGGGCTGTTCGAGGTCAACGAGGCAGCTGAGATCGTGCAGAGCGCGGCCGACGCCAACGCCAACATCATCTTCGGCGCCGTCATCGATGACGCCATGGCCGATGAGGTCCGTGTAACCGTGATCGCCACCGGTTTTGACCATGGCCGCGGCCGGCGCCCTGGGACGAGCCGGTCGAGCGCGCCCCAGTCCCCGTCGCGACCACGCTCCAACCGGCGTGATGTGACCATGGATGACCGGCAGCGCTCAACGCTCGAGATCCGCGACGACGAGATCGACATCCCGTCGTTCCTGAAGGACCGCTGAAGTAACTGCGCAGAGCGCCCGGTCGCGGGTCGACCGGGCGTTTCCTGCGCGGGCAGGCAACTTTGCGCCGCCCCCCGCGGGCGGCGCCATGAAGTTGTGCGCGAGGCCTCGGTCGGGCCTCGGCTAGCTATACGCTGCCGTCCGTGTCCGAGACGACGACCGAGGCGCTCAAGCGCACCCCGCTCCACGCCGCCCACGTCGAGGCGGGAGCCCGGCTCGTTCCGTTCGCCGGCTGGGAGATGCCGATCCAATACGCCGGCATCCGGGCCGAGCACCTCGCTGTGCGCAATGGCGTCGGAGTCTTTGACGTCTCACACATGGGCCAGGTCGCCATAAGCGGCCCGCAGGCGTCCCAGCGCGTGCAGCGCCTGGTCACGAGCGATGTGCGGCGGATCCCGGAGGGCGGAGCGCAGTACAGCCTGCTGTGCAACGAGCAGGGCGGCGTGCTCGACGACCTCTTCATCTATCGGCTCGGGGAGTCTCGCTTCCTGATCGTCACCAACGCGGCCAACCATGCCGGCGACTTCGCCTGGATGCGCTCGCACGGCGAGGAGTTCGATGCCGAGGTGACCGACTGCCACCCGAGCTTCGCGATGCTCGCCGTTCAGGGCCCGCGAGCCAGGGCGCTGGTACGGGGACTGACGGACGGCGCGCTGCCCTCGCGGCTGCACTGCTGCCAGCGCACGGTGGCCGGCGTGCCGCTGCTCATCTGCGGCACCGGCTACACAGGGGAGGACGGTGTCGAGCTGCTGTGTGACCCAGACCAGGCGACGGCGCTGTGGGCGGCGCTGATCGAGGCGGGGGCGGAGCCCGTCGGTCTCGGGGCGCGCGACACCCTGAGGTTGGAAGCCTGCTTTCACCTGTACGGCAACGACCTTGATGTTGAGCATGACCCGATATCGGCCGGACTCGGCTGGGCCTGCGCCGAGACCACCGGGTTCATCGGCGCCGAGGCGATCTCGCAGGTTCGGGTCCGCGGACCGGAAATGAAGCTGGTCCCCTTCACGATCGATGGGCCGGGCATCGCGCGCCGGGGAAACCCGGTCCTGCCCCCGCCCGGCCACCCCGAGGACACCGGGGGTGTCGTGACCAGCGGCTCGTTCTCGCCGAGCCTCGAGCGGGGCGTAGGCTTGGCCTACGTTTCTGCCGACCGCGCCGTGCCCGGCACCCGATTGCCGGTCGACGTCCGCGGAACGATCCGCACGGCGATCGTGGAGACAAAGCCCCTGTACCGAAAGGATCCGTAGATGGCCGACGCGCATTACCCGGATGACCTCAAATACCACTCGGAGCACGATTGGGCCCGCATCGAGGGCGATGAGGCGACATTCGGCATCACCTGGTATGCGCAGGACACGCTGGGCGAGGTGGTGTTCTTCACGCCACCCACCGTCGGCTCTGGCCTGACCAAGGACGAGCCCTACACGGAGATCGAGTCGGTCAAGGCCGTCTCGGACGTGGTCGCGCCGCTCTCGGGTGAGGTGATCGAGGTCAACGGCGCGCTCGGGTCTGACCCGGAGAAGATCAACGAGGACCCATACGGCGAGGGATGGCTGGTGCGCGTCAAGCTGTCCGATCCAGGTGAGGTGGACAGCCTGATGGACGCCGGCGCCTACGTGGCGACACTAACTTGAGCGGCTACACCTCGGTAACCGACGACGATCTGCGCGAGATGCTCGCGACGATCGGCGTCTCCACGGTCGACGAGCTCTTCGCCGACGTGCCGCCCGGTCTGCGCCTCGAGGGCCCGCTGGCCCTCGAGCAGGGCCTCTCGGAGCAGGAGGTCCATACCGAGCTGCAGCGGCTCGCCGGCCGGAACGTGAGCGCCGAGGACGAGATCACCTTCCTGGGCGCGGGCATGTACGACAGCTACGTGCCGGCGCTCGTCGACGCCATCAGCTCGCGCTCGGAGTTCCTCACCCCGTACACGCCCTACCAGCCCGAGGTCTCCCAGGGTGGGCTGCAGGCCATGTTCGAGTACCAGACGGCGATCAGCGAGCTGACCGGTCTGCCCGTGTCCAACGCGTCGGTCTACGAGGGCCCCAGTGCGGTCGCCGCGGCCGGTTATCTGGCCAAGCTGCACAACGGACGCCGACGCTTCCTGGTCTCCTCGGGTGTTCATCCTCATGCGATCGAGGCGCTGATCACGCTGGCTCGGGGTTGGGCTATGGAAGTCGAGGTGATCGGCCTGGCGGAGGGCATCACGGACCTCGCTGCCCTGGCGCCGGGCACCCTGGGGGAGGACGTGAGTGCGGTGATCGTCGCGCAGCCGAACTTCGTGGGCGCGGTGGAGCGCCTGGAGCCGATCGTGGAGGCCGCGCATGGCGTGGGCGCACTGGCGATCTGCTCGGCCGATCCGATCTCGCTCGGACTGCTGCAGGCTCCCGGTGCACAGGGCGTGGACATCGTGGTGGGGGAGGGGCAGACGCTCGGCAACCGCCTCGACTTTGGCGGCCCGTCGTTCGGCTTCTTCGCCGTGAGCGACGAGCTGGTCCGGCGCGTCCCCGGACGGATCGCCGGGCAGACGCGCGACCTGGACGGCCGACGCGGCTACGTGCTCACGCTGCAGACGCGCGAACAGCACATTCGCCGGGAGAAGGCGACCTCCAACATCTGCACCGCGCAGGCACTCAATGCCCTGTCCGGCATCGTCTATCTGAGCTGGCTGGGCCGGCAGGGGCTGGTGGAGCTGGCCGAGTCGATCGTCCAGCGAACGGCGTACGCACGCCGGCGCCTGGCCGCGATCCCGGGCGTATCGCCGGCGCATACCCAGCCGGTGGTGCGCGAATTTCCGATCAGGATCGAAGGCGACCTCGATGCGGTCATGGCTCATTGCCGTCAGGCCGGTATCAACCCGGGCTATCGGCTGTCCGAGGACCAGCTGCTGATCGCGATCACCGAGCGACGCACGCGAACACAGATCGATCGGCTGGCCGAGTGCATCGAGGAGGCCCTGTCATGAGCATCACCACGCGCGAGCGGGCCAGATCGTTCATCGAGGCGGCCGACGACGAGCTGACGATCTTCGACCGGTCGCGTCCGGGCCGTCGCGCCTTCACTGCGCCGGCGCTGGACGTGCCCGAGCGTCCGCTCGACGAGCTTCTACCGGCGGAGCTCCGGCGGCCCGAACCGGCGCGCCTGCCGGAGGTATCCGAGCCCGAGATCGTGCGCCACTACAACCGTCTGAGCAAACGGAACTTCGACCTCGACACCGGCTTCTATCCGCTTGGGTCGTGCACGATGAAGCACAACCCGAAACTGCACGAGCGCGTGGCCGCGCTGCCCGGCCACGCCCGCCTGCATCCGCTGCAGCGACCGGAGGCCGCCCAGGGCGCGCTCGAGCTGATGTGGCGCCTGCAGCACGCGCTGGGCGAGATCTCGGGCCTCCCCCACGTATCGCTGCAGCCGAGCGCCGGCTCCCACGGCGAGCTCGCCGGCGTGCTGCTGACGCGCGCCTACCACGAGGATCGCGGCGAGCATCGCACCAAGGTCCTCACTCCGGATACGGCTCACGGCACCAACCCGGCCACGGTCACGATGGCCGGCTACGAGCTGGTCAAGGTGGGCACGGATGCCAACGGCAACGTCGACATCGAGGAGCTTCGTGTCAAGGCGACCGAGGAGGTGGCCTGCCTGATGCTCACCAACCCCTCGACGCTGGGACTGTTCGAGCCGCAGATCGAGGAGATCGCGCGGATCGTGCACCGAGCCGGCGCGACGCTGTATTACGACGGAGCCAACCTCAACGCGATCATGGGCATCTGCCGTCCCGGCGACATGGGCTTCGACATCGTGCACTTCAACCTGCACAAGTCCTTCACGCAGCCGCACGGCGGGGGCGGGCCGGGCGCGGGTCCGATCGCCGTGTCGGACCGGATCGAGCCGTTTCTGCCGCGTCCGCAGGTCATCCGGCGGCGCTGTGACGACGCCGGGGGCCAGCGGGCCACCGGCGGAGAGCTCACCCCCGACGATCCGTATTTCTACGACCTGGACTTCGATCGGCCCAAGTCGATCGGCCGTCTGCGCGGGTTTCAGGGCAACTACGGGGTGTTCGTGCGCAGCTACGCCTACATCTGCTCGCTCGGCGCGGCCGGCCTGCGAGAGGTGTCCGAGGTGGCCGTGCTGAACGCCAATTATCTCCTCGCCCGGCTCCGCCAGGAGGGCGTCCTCGAGCATCTCCCGGCCGCCTACGAACGGCTCTGCATGCACGAATTCGTGCTGTCCGGCGCCCTGATGAAACGCGATCTGGGCATCAAGACCCTGGATCTGGCCAAGCGAATGCTCGATCACGGCGTGCATCCCCCCACGGTGTACTTCCCGCTGCTCGTCGACGAGGCGTTGCTCGTCGAGCCGACGGAGACGGAAACCCGCGAGACCCTCGATCGGTTCGCCGGGCTGGTGGCCCAGATATTGCGTGAGGCCGCCGACGATCCGGAAATCGCTCGCGGCGCGCCCTACTCGACGCCGGTCCGCCGGCTCGACGAAGCCGGGGCCGCCCGCAAGCCGGTCCTGCGCCAGGCGCTCTGACCGCAGGGGCCCAGTCAGCGGCGGCCCGGCTGGACAGCTTCCGCCGGTGCCGGTGCAGCCAGCGGGCTCGCGCGATAGCTTGGCTGAATGGATCCTGAACTGGCGGGACTGGCCGAGGGCCTGACGCCTCGCGTCCGGCACGAGATGAGGCAACTCGTCGATGTCTCCACGCCGTCAGGGGAACTCGAGGGCACCGAGCGCGCGGTTGGGCTGTGCGTTCAATTCCTGCCTGGCTGGGAGATCCAGCGCCCCACGTGCTCCACTCCCGGTTGCGCTGCCGATCTGCTGGCGACGCTCACGGGCGCGGGGAGCCGGAGGCTGTTGTTTCTGGGGCACCTGGACACCGTCGTGGCCCACGGAAAGCACCGCGCCGCCGTCGAGCAGGGAGAGCGGCTGTACGGCTCGGGAACGGCCGATATGAAGGGTGGCGTCGCCCTGTCGTTGGCGGTCGCGCGGGCCTGCGCCGAGCTGAGCGACGAGTACGCGGAGCTGGCCGTGCTGCTGGTGTGCGATGAGGAGTGGCGGATCGCTCCGTTTCGCCACGTCGAGCGCTTCGCCGGCTACGACGCCTGCCTGTGCTTCGAGGCGGGCGAGATCAGCGAAGACGGTGCGGACGGTGTGATCGTCCGCCGCAAGGGCGCCGGCACCATGCGGGTGCGCGCGACCGGTCGTGCGTCGCATTCGGGCTCGGCGCCGCACCAGGGCCGCAACGCGCTGCTGGCGCTCGCCCATGCCGCGATACACGGGGCTGCCGTCGCCGATCCCGAGGGCGACGTGCGACTGACCGTCGTCCCGACGATCGTCCGCTCCGGCGATGCGATCAACGTCGTGCCGGCCTCGGGTGAGCTGGTCTTCGACATGCGGGCCGATGACACAGACGCCTTCGCCCAGGTGCTCGCCGCACTGCCCGCCGAGGTGGGCGGCGCCAGACTCGAGCCCGTGATGGAACGTGTCTGGCCGGCCATGGACTCGGAGGCGGCGGCCGCGCCGCTCTTGGCGGCCGCCGCCGCCCGGCTCGGGCGGCCCATCGTGGCGCGGGCCCGCGGCGGTGCCAGCGATGCCAGCCACTTCGCGCCGTCGATCCCGCTGACGATCGACGGGCTCGGCCCGCGCGGAGGCGGGGCGCATACGCCGGAGGAGTTCGTGCATCTGCCGTCGCTCAGCGAGCGCGTGGCCGTCGCCTTGGCCATTGCGCGGGCTGCCATGCTTTCCGCATGACCACTGACATCGCGGACCGCGCCGGCTCCCGCCTGCTTGACCGTACGCAGAAGCAGCGCGAGGGGCTCGTGGTGCTGGCCGCGATCGTGGCGTTGATGTGGCTGGTCGAGGCGATCAACTCGCTGGACTCAAATGGCTTGGACAGCGACGGCATCCACTCCCGCAGTGTCTCGCGCTTTTGGGGGATCCTGACCTCGCCGTTCATCCACGCGAGCTTCCAGCATCTGCTGGACAACACGCTGCCGTTCATGTTCCTCGGCGCGATCATCGCGCTGCACGGAGCCCGCCGGCTGCTCTTGGTCACCGCCTTCATCGCGGTGATTGGCGGCCTGGGTACCTGGCTGATCGGTCCTGGGGGCATCAGCACGATCGGCGCCAGCGGTGTGGTCTTCGGCTATGCCACGTATCTGCTGACCCGCGGGTTCTTTGATCGCAGCATCTGGGAGCTCGCCGTCGGCATCATCGTCGGGGTGATCTGGGGGGCCGTGCTGATCTCCAGCCTGGTCCCGCGCTCAGGTGTCTCCTGGCAAGGGCATCTCTGCGGTGGCGTCGCCGGGGTGATCGTCGCCTGGCGGCTCTCCCAGGTCGATCACCGTCGCGCAGCGCCTCCTGAGCTGGTCGTAGCGTCACCGACCTGAGCACCCGCCACCTGACCGCCGGCGACCTGAACGGTGCGCGCTCGCTAGCCTGCCGAACGATGCGCATCTTCTCCGGAATCCAGCCCACGGGGCGCAAACACCTGGGGAACTACATCGGCGCGATTGCCCAGTACATCGCATTCCAGGATCGCGGCGAGGCGATTTACTGCATCGTCGATCTGCACGCGACATCGGTCGCCTACGACCCGGCGGCCCTGCGCTCCGGCCTGTACGACCTGGCCGCGCTGATGTTGGCCGCCGGGTTGAATCCCCACCGCTGCACGGTCTTTCGCCAGAGCGACGTGATCGAGCACGCCGAGCTGCAGTGGCTGCTGAACAGCGTGACCGGCTACGGCGAGCTCTCGCGCATGACGCAGTTCAAGGACAAGTCCGCGCAGCAGGAGTTCATCTCCGCCGGGATCTTCAACTATCCGATCCTGATGGTGGCCGACATCCTTCTGTACAAGACCGATCAGGTGCCGGTCGGAGACGATCAGCGCCAGCATGTCGAGCTCACCCGCGACGTTGCCCAGCGCTTCAACTCGCGTTTCGGCGAGACCTTCGTCGTGCCGGATGCGGTGATCCTCGAGGTCGGCGCCCGGATCATGGACCTCCAGAACCCCGAGAAGAAGATGTCGACAACAGGCGGCAGCGAGCAGGGAACCGTGTACGTGCTGGATGAGCCCGAGGCGATCATCAGGAAGTTCAAGTCCGCCGTGACCGATTCCGGCCGTGAGATCCGCCACAGCCCGGAGAAGCCAGGCATCAGCAACCTGCTGGAGATCCTGGCGGTGATTCGCGGGACATCCGTGGCGCAGTTGGAGCAGCAGTTCGAGGGGGCCGGTTACGGAGATTTCAAGCTCGCTGTCGGTGAGGCGGTGGTGGATTACCTGGCCCCCGTGCGCGAGCGCTACGCCGCGCTGCGCAGCGACGAGCCGGGCCTGGAGGCGACGTTGCGGGTCGGCGCCGAGAAGGCGCGCGCGGTCGCTACCGGCACGATGCGCGAGGTCCGCACAGCCATGGGAGTCGGGCCGGTGGACACGCCGATTGACGTGCCCTAGCAGTCCGGAGCGGCCGCTACAGTCGCCCGCAGTGCGTCCTGTCGATGTCACACAAAGGGCCCTGCGGCTGGTCGATTTGGAACTCGACCTGGAGGTTTTCAACGGGCCCTTCGATCTCCTGCTCACGCTGATCCTGCGGGAGGAGGTCGATCTGCTCGAGGTCGACCTGGCCGACGTGGTGATCTCCTACATCGATTATCTGGAGTCGCGCGGTGAGCTGGATCTCGAGGCGGCGACGGAATTCCTCGTGCTGATCACCTCGCTGCTCGAGCTGAAGTCGCGGTTGATGCTGCCCGGGGAGGAGATCGAGGAGATCGAGCTCGACCCGGGCGAGGCCGCCACCGAGTTGCTCGAGCGACTGCTCGGCGCGCACCGCTATCGCGGCGCGGCCGAGCATCTGGCTGGACTGCTGCGCGGCCAGAGTGGCTATCGCTTCCGCTCCGCACCGCTGCCGGCCAGCCTGCGTAAGGCGGCGCTGCCGGAGGCCACCGCGGTCTATGACCCAAGTCGCCTGGCTCAGGCCATCGGTCAGATGCTGGTGCTGCCGCCCGAGGTCGACGTCCGCCACATTCCGGTGTCGAAGGTCACGGTCGCCGAGCGCCTCCTGCTGTTGCGTAAGCTGCTGCGGCGCGGCTCGTTCAACTTCGACGAGGCGGTGCAGGACGCCGATCGAGTCACCGTCGCCGTCACGCTGTTCTCGCTGCTGGAGCTCTACAAGCAGGGCGAGCTGAGCTGGTCCCAGGAGCAGCCCTTCGGCGACATTCAGGTTCAGGCAACCCCGCGGCAGACCGAGCGCGTGGGGTGGGCGGCATGAGCCTCCCTCTGGCTGCCACCTTGGAGGCGTTGCTCTTCCTCTCACCCGATCCGCTCAGCGCCGACGCCCTGGCCGGGGCGGCCGAGGTCGACATCGATGATGTCGGCAACGCGCTCGACGAGCTGAGCACGCAGTACGAGGCGCAGGACAGAGGTCTGGTCTTGCGGGAGTTGGCCGGCGGCTGGGTGCTGTCGTCACACCCCGAAGCGGAGGAAGCCGCGCGAAACCTGTTCGCGCGGCCGCGCACGCCCGTGCTCACCCCGGCCCAGGCTGAGACGCTGGCGATCATCGCCTATCTGCAGCCGGTGTCGCGCCCCGAGATCGCCCGCATTCGCGGAGTCAACGCTGAATCGGCGGCCGCCACCCTGCTCGAGCGCGGTCTGGTGGAGGAGTCCGGCCGCTCCCAGTTCGGGGCCGTGCTGTACCGCACGACTGATCTCTTCCAGCGACTGTTCGGCCTCTCCAGCATCGATCAGCTGCCGCCGATAAGCGCCTTCGATCCCTCGCCGGAGCTCGAGGAGGAGCTGCGCGAGCGGCTGCTGCGCGCCGGCGAGACCCGCACGGCGGTCTGAGCGGGCCGCGCGGTCCCGCCCAAGCGCCCCACCGTTTTCGTCTGGTCCTAGCTGCCGACGCCTACGGCGACGGCAGCGTCCGTGCCCAGCGCGCCCGCGGCCAGCTGACCGCAGGCGGCCGCGATGTCGCGCCCCCGGGTGAGCCGTACGGTGGCACTCACACCGAGGCGCTCCAGTTCCGCCCGGAATGCCTCGATCGCCTTGGGCGTCGAACCCTGCATGCCCACGTCCGTCGGGTTGTACGGAATCAGGTTGACCTTGTAGATCGTCGGATCCAAGCACAGCCGCCAGCTCGCGCGCCTGGCCCACCGAGTCGTTGATGCCGCCCAGCATCACGTACTCGACGAACACCATTCGTCGTTTGCGCTCGTAGAACCGCTGACATGCGCTGAGCACCTCGCTCAGGGGATAGCGGTCGTTGACCGGCATCAGCTCCGAGCGCAGCGCCGGGTTGGCGGCGTGCAGGGACAACGCCAGGCGCAGCGGCATCGGGTCGGCGGTCAGCCGATCGATCCCCGGAATCCATCCGACGGTGGAGATCGCCGTGCGCCGATGGGTGATGCCCACGTCCGGCAGCCGGCGGCATGCCGCCAGCACGCTGTCGAGGTTCATCAGCGGCTCGCCCATGCCCATGAACACGCAGTGGTCGACCTCGGTGATGCGTCGGAAGTGAAGCGCCTGATCGAGGATCTCCCACGCCGATAGGTTGCGGCCGAACTTCATCTGCCCGGTGGCGCAGAAGCCGCAGGTCAGCGGGCAGCCGGATTGCGACGATACGCAGAGCGACCGGCGGCCGTCGCGGTAGCGCATGAGGACCGCTTCCAGGGGACGGCCGTCGGTTGTACGCATGAGCGCCTTGATCGTGCCGTCGCTGGCCTGAGCCTCGTGCTCGACCGTAAGCGTCGAGAAGGGGACGGTCTCGGCCAGGGCGTCGCGCAGTCCGTGGGGAAGGTTGGTCATCTCCGCGTAGGACGCCGCGCCGGCAGCGGTCCATTGCCACACCTGTTCCAGACGGTAGCCGGGCTGACCGAGCTCACTCAGCGTACGTGAGAGCAGGTCGAGATCCATGAATCCCTATGGTGACACGCCGATGCGACTGGCCAAGTTCCTCGCCAATTCAGGCTTTGCGTCGCGCCGCGCGGCCGACGGGATCATTCGCGACGGACGCGTGACGGTCGACGGGCAGCTCGTCACCGATCCGGCCCGTGACGTGGATGAGGCCAGCGGCGTGCGCGTCGACGGCGAGCTGATCGGCACCGAACCGCGGGAGCTTGTCGTCTATGCCGTCCATAAGCCGGCGGGGGTCGTTTCGACGGCGCGCGACCCTCAGGGCCGCCCTACGGTTGTCGGACTGGTGCCGTCTCCGCATCGGCTCTATCCCGTGGGCCGGCTGGATGCCGACACCACCGGGCTGATTCTGCTGACCAACGACGGCGACCTGGCCCACCGGCTGACCCACCCGAGCTTCGAGGTCGATAAGACCTACCGGGCGGTCGTCGCGCGGGGACCCGTCCGCGAGCCGGCGCTGCGGGCGTTGCGGGCCGGGGTTGAGCTCGAGGATGGCCTGACGGCGCCGGCGCGCGTCACGCGGGTCAAACCCGACACGCTCGAGATCACCATCCACGAGGGAAGAAAACGCCAGGTGAAGCGGATGTGCGCGTACGTGGGTCACCGTGTGATCGAGCTGCAGCGGGTCCGCTTCGGGCCGCTGATGCTGGGCGCCATGCCCGTCGGCGACCACCGGCGTTTGAGCGCCAACGAGGTGAGCCTGCTCAGGAGCGCTGGATCAGCAGGCCAAAGAACCGGACCGCTGTGATGGCGCGATGCAGCTCCTGGCGGGTCAGGGTGCGCGGCTCCACGGAAACCAGTCGGACGATATTGAACTGCCGGGTACGCAGCCGGCTGACCACGCGGAAGCCGGGGAACGCGTAGTGCGCCTGGAGCTGCGACGGGTATAGATTGCAGCCGGCTCCCCACCAACAGAGCCAGTGTTGGTTTGCCCCCGGTGGCGATGAGTTGGCCACCACATCGATCTCGCTGATGTGTCGTGGGGTGCGGCGACCCAGCTTGTGCGTGCGGGTCATGTAGACCTGCGTGAGCGACTCCAACCAGACGTCGCGCTGGAACACCAGGAGGCGATTGGTGCCCGAGTGGCCGGCCTTGGGCCACGAACCCAGGGTGCCGGCCACCGCCGCCCAATCAGGCCGCTGCAGGGTGGCGTCGGTCGCCACGCTGACCGTGGCGGCGAGGCCAAGCGCGCACAGCGCGGCGGCAACCACGAGCCCGATCCGTCCGGCGCGCAACGCGCCGAGGCCCGCGGCCACCACAATCGCCAGCGGCAGCCAGAGGGCCAGCAGGTTGCGCGAGAGCATCGTGTCGGTGCCGGCGGCATCCACCGCCATCACCAGCCCGAAGCCGGCAACAGCCAGGAGCCCCAGGCGGAGGCCGGAGCCCCGTTCGGCCGGGGAACCGCGGGTGCTGAGCAGCACGACTCCACCTAGGGCGAGGACAAAGCCAACCCAGGTCAGCTCGGCGTACGCGTGGGAGCCGGGGCCCAGCAGGAACTGGGGAAGGACCTGTCCGAGGCGGTCGTTGAGGGGTGCTTTCTTGATCCAGGCCGAGTTACCCGAGCTGCTCTGCGCGATCAGCACCGGCAGCAGGCCACCGCCGCAGGCGGCGACGAAGACGACCGCCAGCCATGACCCGAGCCCTCGGCGGTGCATGACCAGCAACCAGACCGCCTCCGGGACGACCACCAGAGCAGTGTCATAGTGGCTGGCCAACGCGAGCCCGGATACCACCGCCCACCCGGCCAGACGCCGAGGGGTCGGCTGCTCCCGGGCATAGGTGAAGGCCAGCAGCGTGCAGGCGCTGGCCAGGACGAGCAGCTCGTAGGCACGAGCCTCCTGTGAGTACCAGATCAGGAACGGATTGAAGGCGACCAGCGCGGCCACGATCAGTGCCGCCCGGCGGTTGTTATCGACCAGCCGTCTCGCGGTCAGGTATCCGACGGGAACCACCGCTGTGCCCAACAGGGCCGACAGCGCTCGCAGTTCGGCGGCGCCGCGTCCGAAGACATGCGTCCATACCCAGGCCAGGAGGTAATACAGATAGGGCGTGGATTCCGTCTTGGGGATCGTGCTGAGCATCCGCGCCAACGGCAGCTTCACGAGCATCACCGTGTAGGCCTCGTCGAACCAGAGCCCCTGATGACCGATCCCGTAAAGCCGCAGGAGGGCGGCCACGCACGTCAGCGCGGTGACCGCCGCCACGGCGCTGCGCGGGGCGGCTGGGCGCGCGGTGAAAGCGCGGGCGCGGAGCTGACTCAGCACGCGTTGCAGAGTGTCAGAGGGCGCTCAGGTCTGCTCGATGAGTCGAGCGTCATGCAACGGTTCATGCCCGGAGCGGACGAAATGCCGGTGCTGATGGCCCCGTGCCCGCGGAAGCTGGCTCACGCGCACGGTTTGCGGCTTTGACGCCCGCATGACGAGAATGCCGAAATCTCGCACGCGCCGGCGGGCCACCACTCGGAACCCGGGAATCCGGTACCGGCGGTTGAGTCGCGAGGGCACCAGGTTGCACTCCGAGCCCCACCAGCAGAAGCCGCCGAGGCCCCTGTGCGGTAGCGCTGCGACCACATCGATCTCGGCGATCCTGTAGAGGGTCGGACGGTTGATGTACCGCAGATCCTTGACGTACAGCTTCAGCGGCATCAACCCGGGGTTGTCCTGGACCACCACGATCCGGCCGTCGCCGGCGGCTTGGCCTGGCGCGGGCCAACGTCCCAGAGCTTGGGCGACGAACTGCCAGTCGGGGCGCTGGTAGGCGTCGGTCGTATCGACGCTGATGACGGCGATGACCCCGATCGTGCACAGCACCATGGTCGTGGAGATCCCGAGCACTCGTGCGCGCGTGGCGCCCAGCCCCGCGGCCAACAGGATGGCGGCCGGCAACCAGATCGGAAGCAGGTTACGGGCCAAGAAGGTGTTGTGGCCCGGGATCGCGCTGAGCAGAAAGCCGGCCAGGGCCAACCCGCCGGCAAGCCGGGCGCGTTGGCGTTCTGGACGGCACGTGCGCCAGATGAGCAGCGCGATTCCGATCGCGACCATCCCGTAGCCCACGAACTCGAGCAGCACGCGCAGGTGCGTTTCCGGACCGACCAGGAAGATCGACGGAATCTGTTTGAGGCGCCGCAGGTAAGAGGAGCGAGCGATCCAGCGGTTGCTGTGCGTGCCGTCCTGGGCGATCGCCAGTGGCGTGAGGGCGAGTCCAACCAGCGCTATCCCGGCGATGCCGGCCCAGATCGCGCGCGAGCGCCGGTGCTCGTAGAGCAGCCAGATGGCCTGGGGCACGAGCACGATGACCGCGTAGTAGTGGGTCAGCAGCGCCAGCGAACCGGTGACCGACCAGAGCGCCACCGCTCGCGGACGGGGGTCCTCCCGTACATGGGCAAAGGCCAGCAGGAATAGCGCGGAGAGCAACATGAGCAGCGAGTAGGCCCGCGCTTCCTGCGAGTACCAGATCAGGAAGGGGCTGCAGGCGGCCAGCGCGGCGACGATCAGTGCCGCCCGCCGACCGGGCAGCAGCTTGCGCGCAGCGGCATAGGCCACCGGAATGGCCAGCGTTCCGCACACCGCCGAGAGAGACTTCAGGGCGGCCGGTCCGAACCCGAACAGGCGCGCCCAGACCCAGGCCACGCAGTAGTAGAGCGGGGGGGTCGATTCCAGCTGGGGAATCAGCCGAAACATCTCGCCGGGTCCTCGCCCGACCAGCAGGACCGTGTAGGACTCGTCGTACCAGAAGCCCTGGCGGCCGATCGCGTAGAAGCGTAAGAGCGCCCCCAGGAGGGTGAGCAGGACGATTGGCACGCGCGGCAGGATGCCAGCCCGAGATAAATACTGTCCGTAGGCCGTCGCCCCCTGGGACGGCTGGAATGGCCTGGTCGCCTGGCTCGGCGCGCTTTGGCAGAATCGGCCGTTCATGCAGCGATTGTTCGCGCTCAGAGGCGCCAATAGCGTGGAGCGCAACGACGCGCCTGCCATCCTGGCCGCCACCGACGAGCTCATCCGGGAGATGATCATCCGCAATGATCTGACCCCCGAGACGATGGTGAGCTGCATCTTCACGCTCACTGAGGACCTCGACGCCGAGTTTCCCGCCGTGGCCGCCCGTCAGCTCGGGCTCAGTCGCGTGCCGCTGCTCTGCACGCGCGAGGTGCCCGTGCCGGGATCGTTGCCGCGTGTCGTCCGCACGCTGCTGCACTACTACGCCGAGGCGGCCCACGAGCCCAGGCACGTCTATCTGAACGCGGCGAGTGTGCTCCGGTCCGACCTCGATTCCGCCCAGTAGTCTCGGAAACGATGGCCCTCGAGTTCGCTGAGAAGACCCGGCGCATTCCCGTTTACCCGGTCGCCGCCGGGTACAGCCTGGGAGCCGACGTGGCGATGCTGGCCTCCAACGAGTCGGCTTTCGGGCCGCTGGAGCCGGTCGTGGAGGTGGCCCGTCACGCGGTGCTCGGCGCCAACCGCTATCCGGACCCGGCCTACATGCCGCTCCGCCGCGCCCTGTCCGACCGCTACGGCGTGCCCTGGGAGCGCGTGGCCCTGGGGTCGGGCTCCTGCGATCTGTTGCTGGCGGCCGGCGAAGCGCTGCTCGAACCCGGAGCCGAACTCGTCTACGGGTGGCCCTCCTTCAGCATGTATCCACACCTGGCCGCGGCGTCCGGCGCCCGGGCCATCGCGGTGCCCTTGACGCCCGACGCCGTACACGACCTGGAGGCGATGGCGGCGGAGATCACGGCCGCCACCCGGCTGGTGCTGCTCTGCAATCCGAACAATCCCACGGCAACCGCCGTATCGCTCGAGGACATCGAGGCCTTCCTGACCGGAGTCCCGGAGCACGTGTGCGTGATCCTGGACGAGGCCTACGTCGAGTTCTCGCTCATCGTGGGAGACCCGTTTGCGTCCCTGCCGCTGCTGGAGCGCCATCCGAATCTGGTGATCCTGCGGACGTTCTCGAAGGTCTACGGCCTGGCCGGGCTACGCGTCGGGTACGGCCTCTGCGGCAGCGAAGCCTTCCGGATCGCCGTCGATCAGGTGCGTCAGCCCTTCTACCTCACCGCCGCGGCTCAGGCGGCCGCTACTGAGGCGCTGAAGTATCAGGACGAGGTCGAGCGCCGGGTCGTCGGCACCGTTGCCGCGCGTATGACCGTCACGGATGCGCTGCGGGAACGCGGATTCTGGGTGGCCGAGTCAGACGCCAACTTCATCTGGGTGCGGGTGGTTGAGAATGGTGAGGACGGATCGGTCCTCGACGTCCTGCGCGAGCGCGGCGTCATAGTGCGGGGAGGCACTGCGCTGGGTGGTCCCGGTTTTGTCCGCGTCACCCTGGGCACCGAGACTGAAAACGCCCGGTTTCTCGCTGCACTGCCGGATTACTAGGACGGGCGTCCCCAGCGCCGGTCCGGCCGCTGCGAGGGCTTGGCCGGCCGCTGCACCCGTGCTAGATTCGAGTCAGAGCGCGTAATGAACGACCTTCGCCCCAACACCTTCGGCTGGTCCTCCTACGCGCGCTACTACGCCTGGCGATTTCGCTAGGCGCTCGGCTGAACACCCCTGGTCGTCCCGAAGGCGCGCGGACGACGGAAGCGGAGCCGAGCGCCGGCAGTCTCCGCGCCTGGCCACGCGACCATGCCAACGCGGCGTAACTCGCGACGGCTGTTTCCGTACAGTCAATGGAGGACCGAGAGGATCGACAGGATGAACCGCCAGAGGAAGAGCCAAGCGTGATGACCGTGATCCGCGCCACCCAGGGCGATGCGGTCCGCGATCAGCGGATCGAGCGCCTCGTTCCGCTGATCACTCCGCAGGAATTGTTCGACGAGTTGCCGTTGGACGACGAGCGGGTTGAGGTGCTGCTGAGCGGTCGTGCGGCTGCCCACGCCGTCTTGGACGGTCAGGACGATCGGCTGATGGTCGTGGTTGGTCCCTGCAGCGTGCACGACTTTGACGCGGCTCGCGAGTATGCGGAGCGTCTCAGCATCGAGTCCAGGCGCCTGGATGAGGACCTCCTCGTCGTGATGCGCGTCTACTTCGAAAAGCCCCGCACGACAATCGGCTGGAAGGGCCTGATCAACGATCCGCACCTGGACGGCTCGGGTGATGTGAACACCGGCTTACGCCTGGCGCGTCGGTTTCTGCTCGAGGTTCTGGGTCTCGGCGTGCCGGTCGGTTGCGAGTTCCTCGACCCGATCACGCCGCAATACATCTCCGACCTCGTCTCCTGGGGGGCCATCGGGGCGCGGACGACCGAGAGCCAGATCCACCGGCAGTTGGGCTCGGGCCTGTCGATGCCGGTCGGCTTCAAGAACGGCACGGACGGCAATGTTCAGGTGGCGGTCGACGCGGTCCGCGCGGCTGCGGCACGCCATGCCTTCCCGGGCATCGACGCCGACGGACGCTCGGCGATCCTGCACACACGCGGCAACAGCGACTGTCACATCATCTTGCGCGGCGGCAAGTCTGGGCCCAACTTCGACGCGGAGTCAGTGGGTCATGCCACCGCGCTGCTGCGCAAATCGAGCCTGACCGAGCGCGTGGTGATCGACCTGTCACACGACAACAGCGGCAAGCGGCCGGAGCGCCAGCCGGAGATCGCACAAGCGGTCAGCGCGCAGGTGGCTGCCGGCGATCGCACGATCAACGGAGTGATGATCGAATCCTTCCTGGTCGAGGGCAACCAGCCGCCCGGCCCGCTCGAGACTCTCACCTACGGGCAGTCGATCACCGATGGATGCATCGGCTGGGAGACGACTGTGCAGGTGCTCGACGAGCTCGCTGCGGCGGTACGCGCTCGCCGCTCGGCCCACCGCTGAGCCGCGTTGCGCGTCGCGGTCGTCGGCCTGGGTCTGATCGGCGGCTCGATCGCGTTGGCCGCGCGTGAGCGGCTCGCAGCCGAGGTCAGCGGCTGGGACGCCGACCCGACGGCGATCGACGCTGCCGTGGCCCACGGCGCGATTTCTTCCGGCGCCGGCTCGCTGGCCAGCGCCGTCGCTGAAGCCGATGCGGTGTTCGCCGCAGCGCCGGTCAGTGCGCTCCCTGAACTGCTCACCACGGCCCTGATGGAGGTTCGCGCCGAGGCGATCGTCATCGACGCCGGATCGACCAAGCACACGATCGTCGAGGCGATAGATGATCCGCGCTTCGTCGGCGGGCACCCCCTGGCTGGATCCGAGACCAGCGGAGTTGGACACGCTCGTGCCGACATGTTCGATGGCGCCACGTGGTACCTGACGCCTGGCCGCCATACCGCCACGGCCACCACGGCTGGCGCGGAACATCTGATCGCCGCCTTCGGCGCGAAGGTCATCCGGCTGGGTGCCACCGAGCACGACCGGCTGATGGCAGCTGTCTCTCACCTGCCGCACGTCTTCGCCAACGTGCTCGTGGCCCACGCGCTCCAGCTCGAGGGTCACGACGTATCCGGTCCGAGCTTCCGCGACGCGACCCGGGTCGCCGGCGCCAATCCCGAGGTTTGGAGCGCGATCTTCATCGACAATCGGGATGAGGTCGGGCTCGCGATCGACGACGCGATCGCGTCACTGGAGGCGTTCCGTGACCACCTGGACCGGGACGACCAGGCTGCCGTGCTCGACTGGTGCCGGCGGGCGGCCCATGACCGGGAGCGGCTGAGGCATGAGTGACTGCGTCCACGTCGCTCCCGGCCAGCCGCCGGCGCACTGGACCGTACGGGTGCCCGGCTCCAAGAGCATCACCAACCGCGCCCTGCTGCTGGCCGGTGTCGCGTCCGGTCAGTCGGTGCTGGTTGACCCGCTGGCGGCCGATGACACCCGGTCGATGGCGGCGGCTCTGCGCACCCTGGGTGTCGAGATCAGCGAGCAGACCGACGCCGAGGGACGGCTGCGTTGGGTCGTTGAGGGGCTGGGTGGCGCGCCGACGGGACCTGAGGAGATCTACTGTGGAATGGGCGCCACAGTCGGTCGCTTCCTGGTGCCGATGCTGGCCTCCGGGCGCGGCCGCTTCGCCGTCGACGCGCACGCGCAGCTGCGCCGCCGTCCGCTTGGGCCGGTGCTGGCCGCGCTGCGGGCGCAGGGCGCAGCCATCGACGGCGATGCGTTTCCGCTGGTGATCGGTGCCTCCGGTCTGTCGGGGGGCGAGGTGCGGGTCGACGCTTCCGTGTCGAGTCAGTTCCTGTCCGGGCTGTTGATGGCCGCGCCCTACTCCAGGGCGGACACGCGGCTGTGCTTCGAGACGCTCGTCAGCCGCCCATACCTCGACCTGACCCTGAACGCCATGCGGTCATTCGGGGTGGAAACGGAGGTCCAGGCGCAGGCGATCTCCGTCCAGCGCGGCGGCTACCGCGCGGCCGAGTTCCGCATCGAGCCGGACGCCTCCACCGCCTCATACTTTCTGGCCAGCGCGGCGCTCACGGGAACGACGGTGCGGCTTCCGGGCCTGGATCGCCGGAGCACTGCCCAGGGGGACATCGAACTGGTCGAGCTGTTGCAGCGCATGGGCTGCCGCGTGCGCGACGGCGACGCGCTCGAACTCACTGGCCCCGATCAGCTCCACGGCATCGAGGCCAACATGGGGAACTGCACGGACGTGTTCATGACCCTGGCCTGCGTGGCCGTCTTTGCCGACGGCCCCACGACCATCACGGGTATCGGGCACGCGCGGGTCAAGGAGTCCGACCGTATCGCCGCCTGCGCGGAGAACCTCAGACGCCTCCGGATCGAGGTCGATGAGGGCGACGACTACCTGCGTGTACACCCCGCGCCGCCGCAGGGCACCTGGCTCCCCACCTATGAGGACCACCGCGTAGCCATGGCCTTCTCACTGATCGGCACCCGCGACGCCGTGACCCTCGAAGAGCCGAGCGTGGTCGGCAAGACGTGTCCCGAGTTCTTTGAGCTGTGGCGCGAGACCGGCGCGACGGTGATCATGGGGGACAGCTGATGCTGGTGGCGATCGACGGCCCGGCCGGAGCCGGTAAGTCGACCGTCGCGCGTGCCGTCGCGCGTGCGCTCGGCTACACCTATCTCGACACCGGTGCCATGTATCGCTGCGTTGCCCTGGCCAGCCTGCGCGGTGACGCGCCCGCGGCCGACGTGGCGGAGCGGCTCGAGATCCGTCTGGGTGATCGTGTGCTGATGGACGGCGAGGACGTCACGGAGGCGATTCGTACACCGGAGGTTTCGCAGCGTGCGTCGCAGGTCGCGGCTGAGCCGGCCGTGCGCCAGGCTCTGGTCGCACAGCAGCAAAAGCTGTTGAGCGGCGGCGATTGGGTCGCCGAGGGACGTGACATCGGCACTGTGGTCGCGCCTGGCGCAGAGCTCAAGGTGTACCTGACGGCCGATCCGGCCGAGCGCGCGCGTCGCCGGGCGGCCCAGCTGGGCGCCGACCAACAGGCAGTCCTGGCCGAGCAGACGATCCGTGACCAGCGCGATCAGTCACGCGTGGACTCGCCTCTGCGCCCGGCCGATGGTGCCATCGAGCTGGACACGACCGGCTTCGCCGTCGAGCAGGTGGTCGAACAGGTCGCTGCCCTGGCCCACGCTAGGCTCGAACGACCATGAAGGTCGCCATCGTCGGATATCCGAACGTCGGAAAGTCGTCACTGGTCAACCGCCTGACCGAGTCGCGGGAGGCGGTGGTGCACGAACTGTCGGGCGTTACCCGTGACCGCAAGGAGCTCGACACCGACTGGAACGGGCGCGCGCTGACGCTGATTGACACCGGGGGCGTCGACCTCGACGAGCAAGACGATCTGGCCCGGCAGATTCAGCAGCAGTCGCGTGAGGCGCTGAGCGAGGCCGATGTTGCCGTGCTGGTGGTGGATGCCAGGGCGGGGGTGCGTCCGGGTGACCTGGACATGGCCGACCTGCTGCGCAAGGCCACGATCCCGGTGATCGTCGCTGCCAACAAGGTCGACTCGGTCCGGGATCTATCCCTCGCCTATGAATTCCATGAGCTCGGCCTCGGTGAGCCCATCGCCGTCTCGGCCGCCCAGGGCCTCGGCACCGGCGACCTGCTCGACCGCATCGTCGAGGTGGGGCCCGAACACGAACGCGAACCTTCTCCGGAGGACCCGATCCGCCTGGCCTTGATCGGGCGGCCCAACGTCGGGAAATCGTCGCTGGTGAACCGCTTCCTCGGATCTGAGCGAGTCATCGTCTCGGATGTGGCCGGCACCACGCGTGACGCGATCGACCTGCCGATGACGTTCGAGGGGCGATCGATCGTGCTGGTCGACACCGCGGGGCTGCGCCGGGCGGCCAAGGTCGGCGAATCGCTGGAGTACTACACGGCCCTGCGCTCTCAGCGAGCCGCCGAGCGAGCTGACGTGGCGCTGGTGATCTGCGACGCCACCGATGGCGTGACCTCGCAGGACTTTCGCGTCGCTGAGATGGCGATGAAGGCGGGTTGCGCCACGGCGCTCGTGCTGAACAAGTGGGACCGGCAAGCGACCGAATCCCACACGTCCGGAGCTGTGGGGCCGGACGAGCTCGACCACGAGCGTGTGCGCGTGAACCGCAAGCTGCGCCTGCGCCCGCGCGTGATGACCGCGAGCGCCAAGACCGGCCGTAACGTCGAGCGGATCCTCCTGGAGGCGGTTGGACTGGCCGACCGCAGCCGGAGCCGTATCCCCACTTCGCAGCTCAACCGCTTCATCTCCGATGTGGTCGCCCAGCGTCAGCCGCCGTCGAGCAACAACCGCCAGCACGCCAACCAACGGCTCAAGCTGATCTACATGACGCAAACCGGTGAGCGTCCGCCCCGTTTCTCGATCCAGGTGAACTCGCACGGTCTGGTGACGCGCGATTACGCCTACTACCTGGAGAACCGCATGCGCGAGCGCTACCGCATGGAGGGGATCCCCCTGATGATCGACTTCGTCGAACGGAACGAGCGGCGCGGCCGCGAGCGTTGATTGCCCGCGTCATCCCGCTGACGCAGACGCGTGCGATCAGAGGTCTGTTCGACTACATCCTGCCGCCCGAGCTGGTCGGGGTCGACGCCGGCGTGGGCTCGCTCCTACGAGTTCCTTTTGCCGGGCGCACCATCCTGGGGGTGATCGCGGAGACGGGGGCGACCTCTGACGTGGCCCCGGAGAAGCTGGCCACCGCCGTCGGGCGACTACCCGCTCGGCTGCCGAGCGATCTGGTCAGCCTGGCCGTCTGGATGGCTGAGGAATATTGCTCGACACCGGCTCGCGCCCTGCAGATCCTGCTTCCCGCGGGCGCCACCCGAGGCATCCGGGAGAAGCAGGTCCTGGTCGCGACGATCACGGCTGCGGGCGCCGCCGCGCTCACCGACGGTGCCCGTCTCACGGAAAACCAACGCGGCGCGCTGGAGGCTCTGGCCGACGGGCCGGCGCCGGCTACCGACCTGGGCACCCAGCTCCTGCGTCGTCTGGAGTCACGCGGCCTGGTCGAAATCAACCCCGCGACCCGTGCTCGCCGTCCCCTGACCCATAGCGTCTCCTCCGCCTCGGTTTCGGCCCCCAGGCTCACAGCTGAACAGGAGACCGCCCTGATGCCCATATACGCGGCTGTGGCGGCCTCAGCCGAACGGGCCACGCATCCGGGCGGCGGGGGTCAGGAGTTCCTACTCCACGGTGTCACCGGCTCGGGGAAGACGGAGGTCTACCTGCAGGCGGCTGAAAAGACGCTCGAGCAGGGGAGAACCGTGATCATTCTGGTCCCGGAGATCGCCTTGACGCCCCAGGCGCTGGCCAGGTTCTCGGCCAGGTTCGGGGATATCGTCGCGGTGATGCACTCCGGCATGAGCGCCGGCAAACGCCACGACGAGTGGCTCCGGCTGGCGCGTGGTGAGGCGCGTGTCTGCGTGGGTCCACGGTCGGCTGTCTTTGCCCCGCTGTCGGATATCGGGCTGATCGTGGTCGACGAGGAGCATGAGAGCTCCTACAAGCACGAAGGCGACCCACGCTACGACGCGCGAACGGTGGCCCAGCGACGCGCGCACGAGCACGCGGCTGTGCTGTTGCTGGGCAGCGCCACTCCGCGTCCGGAGACCGTCTTCGGCGCGCGCCGGCTGATCATGCACCAGCGAGTCGACGGCCGCCCGCTCCCGGCGGTGGAGATTCTGGACATGCGCGGCCGGCATAACCCACTGCACCCGGACACGCGTTTGGCGCTCGCCGATTGCCGCCGCGAGGGCGGGAAGGCGATCGTGCTGCTCAACCGCCGCGGCTGGTCGAACTTCCTCTCCTGCGGGTCATGCGGACGGGTGTGGACGTGCCCGAACTGCGAGGTTGCCCTGGTGCTGCATCGAGCTGACGGATATGTCGCCTGCCACCACTGCGGCCACCATGAGCACATTCCCTCGAGCTGTCCGGATTGCGGTTCGGTGTCCGTCGCCCGCCACGGTGCCGGCACCGAGCGGCTGGAGCATGAGCTGGTGAGTGCACTGGCGGATGCCAGCTTCCCCGTCCTGCGCCTGGACGCGGACGCGGCGGGGTTGGACGCGCGCGCGCAGATACTCGAGCGTTTCCATGCCGCACCGAGCGGGTTACTGGTCGGGACGCAGATGGTGGCCAAGGGACACGACTTTCCGGATGTCGGACTCGGCGTCGTGGTGGACGCCGACCAGACGCTCAGGTTCCCGGACTTCCGCGCCGAGGAGCGCACCTTCGCCTTGATCACCCAGCTGGCCGGCCGCACCGGCCGAGGCGGGTCCGACGCCGGGGGATCCGCGGGCGCCCGGGTCCTCGTGCAGACCATGGAGCCGACCGCCCGTCCGATCATCCTCGCCGCCACCCACGACTCCGAGACCTTCGTGCGGGGCGAGCTTCGTCGCCGGAAGGCCCTCGCCTACCCCCCGTTTGCCACCATGATCCGGGTCATCTGTGCCGCCGTGGACCGGGACGAGGCCCGGCAGGCCGCCACCGCGCTGCGCGAGCGCATCGCTGCGGCTGAGGCCGCTCGCGCCGCTCGGTCGACCGATCCGGCTGGCGGCTTGGCCGTGCTTGGGCCGGCTCCATTGTTCATGCGGCGCGGCAAGGCCCGCTACCAACTCGTCGTCAAATCGGTGGAGCGCATGACGTCCATCGAGGCCGTCCGTGGCGCGGTGGATGCGGTCAGCGCAGACCGCAGCCACCGCGATGTGGCCCTGAGCGTCGACGTCGATCCCCAGTAGCCCAGGCGCGAATAGACTCAAGGTGTGAGCGAGGCACTCGACCAGATTCAGGACGACGAGCAGCTCGCCTCCGGCGACGAAGCCGAGGTTGAGCCGCAGGATCAGACGGGTTCGGCCGAGGTCGAGCTCGATCCCGAGGTGGCAGCCCGGCGCGACGCCGCACTGGCCCGCGTTCGTAAGTTCGGCGACCCGGTGCTGAAGACCAAGGCGCGACCGGTCGAGCGCTTCGACGGTGCGCTGCGCGACGAGGTTCGACATATGGGCCGGCTGATGGATGAGGCTCTGGGCATCGGGCTGGCGGCGACCCAGGTGGGTGTGCTGCATCGGCTGCTCGTCTATCGGGTGCAGTCCGCCGCGCCCCTGGCTGCGCTGGCCAACCCCGTGATCGAGTGGTCGTCGAAGGAGGAGGAGACGGCCGAAGAGGGCTGCTTGAGCCTGCCATCGGTGCACGTGGAGGTGGAGCGCCCGGTCCACGTGCGCGTGAGAGCCCAGGACGAGTACGGAGAACCCATCCTGGTCGAGGCCTCGGGGCTGGAAGCGCGAGTCATTCAGCATGAGCTCGACCACCTCGATGGGGTGCTGATCCTCGACCGCACGCCGCGCGATCAGCGCAAGGAGGCCATGAGGGTCCTGCGCGACTGGCAGGAGCGGCAGCGCTCCGCGTGAGGACTGTCTATCTCGGCACCTCTGACTTCGCCGCCGCTGTTCTACGCCGCCTGAGCGACTCCGCCCATCGTCCGGCGCTGGTGGTGAGCCGGCCTGACAGTGCGCAGGGGCGCGGACGCAAGCTGACGCCTCCGCCCGCCGCTGTCGTCGCCCGCGAGTTGGGCATCGACGTATTCCAGCCTGGATCGGTCAGTTCGGATGAGGCGCTGGCACGGATCGCTGGGGCCGAACCGGAGACGCTGTGTCTGTGTGCCTTTGGCGCGCTCATCAAGGAGCCGCTGCTGTCCCGCTATCCGATCCTCAACGTGCACCCATCGCTGCTGCCGCGCTGGCGCGGTGCCGCCCCGATTGAACGGGCCATCCTGGCCGGCGACAGGGAAACCGGCGTCTCGATCATTCGTCTGACCGCTGGGCTGGACAGCGGACCGATCTGCCTGCAGGAGCGGACCGGGATCCAACCCGACGAGGACTATGGCTCGTTGGCCTCACGACTTGAGGCACTGGGTGGTGACCTGCTGGTCCGCGCCTTGGATGAGCAGCCTGACTGTTCGCCGCAGGACGATGTCGGCGTGACCTATGCCGAGAAGCTCTCGGCGGAGGATCGACGTCTCGATCCGGCCCAGACGGCTGAGGAACAGGCGCGTCGCGTCCGTGCGCTGAGCCCGCACATCGGCGCCTACCTCGAGCTGCCCGATGGCGGCCGCCTCGGCGTGTGGGAGGCCAGGGCGCTCGATGGGCGGCTCGAGCTCATCACCGTCCAGCCTCCCGGCAAGCGCATGATGCCGTTCGCCGATTACCAGCGGGGACGCCAGCGTTGAGTGTCACTCCGGCTCGTCTCGCCGCCTACACCGTCATCCGTCGCGTGTTCGAGCAGGGCGCCTTTGCCGACCGTGCCCTGCACACGGCCGCAGCTGAGCTGGATGCGCGGGAGCGCGCGCTGGCCATGGCGCTGGCCTACGGGACGGTGCAGCGAATGCGCACGCTCGACCACCTGCTGTCGCCGTTTGTCACGCGTCCGCTCGAACGGGTTGAGCCGGCGGTGCTCGCCGCCCTCAGGCTCGGCATGTTCCAGATCGTGTTCCTCGGCGGAGTGAGCGACTACGCCGCCGTCAATGAGAGTGTGGAGTTGGCCAAGCGCGAGAGCCGCGGCGGGGCGGGGCTCGTCAACGCCGTCCTTCGACGCGCCAGCCGGGAGGCGCCGCAACGCTTCGAGCAGCTCGACGACAATACAGCTCAGCGAGCCGCCGTCCTGCACTCCGTGCCCGACTGGCTGGCTGAGCTCTGGTGGCGCGAGATCGGCCCGGAGCGCGCCCGGCCGCTGCTGGCTAGCGTGAACCTACCCGCGGAGTCGGCGCTCCGCGTCAACCTGCTGCGAAGCACCCCCGAGCAGGTGAAAGCCGCACTTGATCAGGCCCAGCCAACCTGCGCGGCTCACTCCGCTCCGGAGTGGGAGGAGCAGCCCGAACTGCCGGAGTTGCCCGAGATGCTCGTCCTTGATGGAGCGTTTGACGCCTTTGGCTCCGATCTGTTCAAGCAGGGCGCGCTGACGCCGCAGTCGCGGGCCTCTGCGGCCGTTGCCCGTGTGCTTGCCCCTCACGCCGGAGAACGGGTGCTCGATCTCTGCGCCGCCCCTGGCGCCAAGACCACGCACCTGGCTGCGCTGATGGGCGGAGAGGGTGAGCTTGTCGCAGTGGAGATCCATCCCGGCCGAGCCCGGGCGCTGGCCGAGACGTGCCGGCAGATGGGCGCCGGGAACACAAGCGTGGTTCAACTCGACGCGCGTGAGTTCAGCGACAGCGAGGGGTTTGATCGGGTGCTGGTCGATCCTCCGTGCAGCGGGCTGGGCACGTTGCAGTCCCGCCCCGATCTGCGCTGGCAGCCGCGTCGGGGTCAGATTGCGGATCTGGCCGCCCAGCAGGGTGAACTGTTGCGTGCCGGGGCCCGCGCGCTCAAACCCGGCGGTACGCTCGTGTACTCGGTCTGCACAGTCAGTCGGCAGGAGTCGGAGGGCGTGGTTGATCGCTTCGTCGCCGAGCACACGGGGTTCACCTGCGAGCGGCGCTGGCAGCTCTATCCAAGCCGCGACGGGACGGACGGGTTCTTTATCGCCCGGCTGCGGTCTGTGTAGAAGGCATCGTTAGAGTTGCCGAAGTGGATGAGGTGCGGGCGATCATGGGGCCGGAATGCCCCAACTGTCACGAGCCATGGCTGCGACCGAGCGCACGGCCCGGTGCCTACCGGTGCCTTTACTGCATGAGCCGATATGAGCTCCAATCGGTGTGCCCCAACTGCGGCGAGCATTCGACGATCGTGCGCATGTCGACGACAGCCATCGTGCAGTGCAACCACTGCCAGGGCAGCATGCTGAAGCCACTATGACCGAGCCCGGGCGATGAGCGATGTGGAGCGCATCCGTTCGCGCCAGGTTGCCCCCTCGATTCTGGCCGCGGACTTCTCGCGGCTCGGGGCTCAGCTCGAGGAGGTGCTCTCGGCCGGGGCGAGGGTGATCCACGTCGACATCATGGACGGGCATTTCGTGCCTCCGCTGACCTTCGGGCCCAACGCCGTGGCAGCCATCGCCGACCAGGTTCACGCTGCGGGGGCGATCATCGATGTACATCTCATGATCGAGCGCCCGGAGCGCCAGGTGCCGGAGTTCGTCAAGGCCGGAGCTGACAGCATCACGATCCACGTCGAGGCAACGCCTCATGTTCACTATGCGCTCCAGGCGGTTCGCGAGGGCGGCTGCACGGCGGGTGCGGCGCTCACACCAGCCACGCCGATCGGCGCGCTGGCGGACGTCTCGGCAGATGGGGTTCTCGATCTGGCCCTGTGCATGAGTGTCAACCCGGGATGGGGTAACCAGAGGCTGATTCAGCACTCGTTCAGCAAGCTCGAGCAATTGCGCGCCATGCTTCCCGAGTCCGTGGGCGTGGAAGTGGACGGGGGGGTCAACGCCGAGACGGCCAGGCACGTCGCGCAGGCGGGCGCGAACCTGCTCGTGGCGGGGACAGCGGTGTTCGGGGTCGCTGATCCAGGTGCCGCGTTCCAGGAGATTTCGGCTGCCGCCTGGACCCCCGCCTGACGCAGTGCGCGGGCCTATGCTTGATGGGTGCCAGTGACCACTGAGTCCGACGTACGTCACCTGGAGCGTGCGATCGACCTCGCGGCTCTGGGTGGGAACCTTGTGAGCCCGAACCCGCGCGTTGGGGCCGTGATCGTGCGCGACGGCCGGGTGATGGGTGAGGGGTACCACCAGGTTCTCGGAGGCCCGCACGCCGAGGTCGAGGCGATCCGCAGCGCCGGCCAGGACGTTGCCGGGGCCACCATCTACGTCTCGCTCGAGCCCTGCTGCCATCAGGGACGCACGCCGCCCTGCACCGACGCGATCCGGGAGGCCGGGATCGCCCGAGTGGTCGTGGCCTCGGACGACCCGTCGTCGCACGCGTCTGGGCGCGGGTTGGGGATCCTCCGCGATGAGGGCATTGATGTCATCGTCGCCGAAGGCGATCTGGCCGTCCGCGCCCGGATGCTGAATCAGCCGTTTCGCAAACACGCCCGCACCGGACGGCCGTGGGTGATGTTCAAGTCGGCCATGTCCCTCGATGGCAAGGTCGCCACACGCAGCGGCGACTCCAAGTGGATTTCCGGTGAGGCCAGCCGCGCGCTCGTGCATGAGTGGCGTGCCGCGAGCGATGCGGTGGCTGTGGGCATCGGCACGGCTTTGGCTGACGACCCTGAGCTATCGGCCCGGCTGGGCGGCTCGGCCTCGGAGACGCTGTCGTCACGGCAACCGCGCCGGGTGATTTTTGATTCGCTCGCCAAGCTGCCCCTGACCTCAAGGCTGCTCGATAGCGCCGCCGCGGTCCCGCTCACGGTGATCGTTTCGAGGGCTGCTCCCCGCACGGCTACCGATGCGCTGGAAGCGCGCGGGGTCGAGGTCATCTGTGCCACCGGAGAGAACGAACAGGCTCGCGTGCGTTCGGCCCTCGACCAGCTCGGCGCTGCGGACGTGACCTCGCTCCTGCTCGAGGGGGGGCCGAAGCTGGCCGGGGTGTTCCTGGATGCCGATGAGATAGACGAGGTGCGCCTGTTTGTCGCCCCGCTGCTGCTGGGTGGGCGGGGTGCCCGCGTTCCGCTGGAGAGCGAGGGAGCAGAGTCCGTCTCCGAGGCGCTGAGGACGTTGACCCTGAAATGCGACCGCATCGGCGATGACCTGCTTGTGACCGCGCGGATCAGGGAGTGGTGATTGTTTACCGGGCTGGTAGCGGATCTCGGGGAGATCCGAGGCGTCGGACGCTCACCGGACGGCGTACGCCTGCGCGTCGGCAGCCGGCTCGCGGCCGAACTGGAGGAGGGAGACTCCATCTCGGTCAACGGAGTCTGTCTGACCGCCACCGCCGTCGATGGGGATTGCTTCAGCGCGGACGTGATGAACGAGACACTCAGGCTGAGCTCACTCGCGGAAGCCGGCGAAGGTACGACGGTCAACCTCGAGCTGGCCATGCGCCTCGACGATCGCCTCGGAGGCCACATGGTGCAGGGGCATGTCGACGGCGTCGGGCGGGTTAGCGCCGTCGTCGAGGACGGCTTCTCGCGCCGCGTGACGGTGGCGGCCGAGCCCGCCGTATTGCGCTATCTGGTCTACAAGGGCTCGGTCACCGTCGACGGCGTGTCCCTGACGGTTGCGGGTCTGGACCCTCAATCATTTACCGTGTCACTGATACCCGAGACACTTGAGCGCACAAATCTCGGCCGGGCCGAGCCCGGGATGACCGTCAACTTGGAGGTTGACGTGCTGGCGAAATACGTCGAGCGGCTGATGCCGGGAGGAGCACAGTGACTACGGTGAGCAGCCCGTTTGCCACGGTTGAAGAGGCAATCGAGGACATCCGCCAGGGCAAGATGGTGGTGGTATGCGATGACGAGGATCGGGAGAACGAGGGCGATCTGACGATGGCCGCCCAATTCGTCACTCCGGAGGCGATCAACTTCATGGCCAAGGAGGGCCGCGGCCTGATCTGCCTGTCGCTGACGCCCGAGCGCTGCGACGAGCTCGGTCTCAACCTGATGGCGGCCAAGAACGAGTCCTCGTTCGAGACGCCCTTTACCGTCTCGATCGAGGCGCGTACGGGAGTCAGCACCGGTATTTCCGCGGCGGATCGGGCCCGCACCATTCAGGTCGCCATCGACCCCAAGGCCAGCCCTCGTGAGCTCGTGCAGCCGGGTCACGTGTTCCCGCTCAAGGCCCGGCCTGGGGGGACGCTCGAGCGAGTCGGGCAGACCGAGGCGGCCATCGACCTGGCGCGACTGGCCGGGCTGATCCCGGCCGGTGTGATCTGCGAGGTCATGAACGACGACGGCACGATGGCGCGGGTGCCCGACCTGACCAAGTACTGCGCTCGCCACGGGCTGAAGATGATCACGGTGGCCGACCTCGTGGCCTACAGGCGCCGCACCGAGAAGCTGGTCGAGCGCGTGGTCTCCACACGGCTGCCGACGGGGTTTGGCGACTTCGTCGCCGTGGGCTACCGGTCCTTCCTCGACGGCAAGCATCACGTTGCGCTGGTCAAGGGTGAGGTGGAGGGCTCGGAGGATGTGATCGTGCGGGTCCACTCCGAATGCCTCACCGGCGACGTGTTCCACTCGCTGCGCTGCGACTGTGGCGAGCAGCTCGACTCGGCCCTCACGATGATCGAGGCCGAGGGCAAGCGGCGTGCTGCTCTACCTGAGTCAGGAGGGGCGCGGCATCGGCCTGCTCAACAAGCTCCGCGCCTACAAGCTGCAGGAGGAGGGCCTCGACACGGTGGAGGCCAACCTCCGGCTCGGCCTGCCGGCCGATCTGCGCGACTACGGCATCGGCGCGCAGATCCTGGTTGACCTAGGGCTGACCAGCATCCGCATTCTGACCAACAACCCCAAGAAGATCTCCGGGCTCGCGGGACACGGCCTATCGGTCACCGACCAGCTGCCGATCATCCACGAGCCCAACCCTCACAATCAGGCTTACCTGCGAGCCAAGCGCGACAAGCTCGGCCACATCCTGCATCATCAGGGCTTGGCCCTGGACGACGAGATGCTGCACGACGAGCACGCCACTGTCGAGGCCCGCCGGAACCAGACGGAAACCCCCGATGGCGAGTGACGACCGCGCAGCGCTGTGCGTGGCGCGCTTCTACAGCGAGTTCGCCGACTCGCTCGAGCTCGGGGCGCGCGAGGCACTCACCGAGGCCGGCATCACCCAGATCGACTCCTTCGCGGTGCCCGGAGCATTCGAGCTTCCGCTGATCAGTCGCTATGCCGCGGAGAGCGGCCGGTACGCTGTGGTCATCGCTCTCGGCGCGGTGATACGCGGGGAGACCGACCACTACGACTACGTCTGCCGTGAGACCGCGCGCGGGCTCCAGGACGTGCAGCTGCGCACCGGTGTGCCCATTGGCTTTGGCGTACTCACCGTCGACAACGCCGAACAGGCGCGGGCGCGCGTCAAGGGCGGAGGCAAACGCGACAGTGGCCGCCACGCTGTGGAGGCGGCGCTGGCCTCGCTGGAGGTCAAGCGCGAGCTCGCGGAACGGCCACGGCGGGCGGGTTTCTCGGTGTAGGCTGCCACGCATGGGCACGACTGGCGCCGGTCAGGAATTCGAGGACCTGATCCAGATCGGTGCCGCGGCCACTGCGCTTGGCGTGAGCATCGACACCCTCAGACGTTGGGAACGCTCGGGCCGCGTGCGCTTCGAGCGGCGCGGAAACCGGCGGTACATGTCCTCGCTCGAGCTCTCCAAGCTGCTGCATGAGCGGGGCGGCACGGGACATTCCAGTGCCCGCAACCATTTCACCGGCGTCGTGGTCGCGGTCAAGCGCGACGACGTAATGGCCCAGATCGACCTTGTCTGCGGGCCGTTTCGCGTTGTCTCCCTGATGTCGCGGGAGGCCGCCGACGACCTGGGCCTCAAGCCCGGCGTCACCGCCACGGCGGTGGTCAAATCGACGAACGTCATCGTCGAGACGCGTTAGGGCCGGCCCAGACGGACGATCCGCGGGCGAATCGATCCGGAGTGCGTATACTCAGCCGCCGTATGTCAAAGGTCTGTCACGTATGCGCCAAGGGTCCGTCCTTCGGCCACTCTCGCAGCCACTCGATGGTTGCCACCAACCGCCGCTTTGATCCGAACCTTCAGCGGGTGAGGATCGACGATCGCGGCACGCCGCGTCGCGTGTATGTGTGCACGCGTTGCCTCAAGGCCGGCAAGGTCAGCAAAGCCCAGTAGGGCCGCCGCGGGCTACCGCGGCATTCAGGTGGACGATGAGTGATCCCGCAATCCTTCGCTTCCGCGCGCTCGTGGAGGCCGGTCTCGCGGCGCTCGAACAGCGGCGCCAGGAGGTCAACGACCTGAACGTGTTCCCGGTGGCCGACGGCGACACGGGGGACAACATGGTCCTGACCCTGCGCGCGGTGCTGGACGAGCTCGATCGTATCCTGGAGACCTCGGGGCAGCACACGCTGGACGAGATCGGCCGTGATGAGATCGTCCGCTCGGTAGCCCGCGCGGCCCTTCTGGGCGCACGCGGAAACTCGGGCGTGATCCTCTCGCAGCTGATCCGCGGCGCCGCCGAGGAGTTGATTAGCCGACCCGGAGAGCTCATCGACCCGGTGCTGATCGGGGCGGCGCTGGCCCGCGCCGCCGATGAGGCCTATGGCTCGGTGCGCAACCCCGCAGAGGGCACGATTTTGACCGTGGTTCGGGAGATGGCCACCCGGGTGGCCACCGAGCTCGCGCACATGTCGGAGCCACGGCTCGGAACCGACGCGAGCGCCGAGGTCCAGGACGCCCTCGCCGCCGAGCTGATGGAGCGCGCATTGGAGGCGGGCCAGCAGTCGGTCAGCCGGGGTCCGGATCTGCTGCCTGTGCTGCGTGAGGCGGGCGTCGTTGATGCCGGGGGCTATGGGCTCACCGTCGTTTTGGCCGGCATGGTGCAGGAGCTACGTGGCTCGGAAACGGTGCAGATCAAGCATCAGGCGCCGGCCAGGCCCACGCATCCAGAGCACGGCTCGATGACCTATCGCTACTGCACGAACTTCGCGGTGACCGGAAGCGATCTCGACCAGCGGTCGTATAGCGAGCAACTGGAGAAGCTCGGGGACTCGGTGCTCGTCGTCGGCGATCGAGCCACGCTGAAGGTGCATGTGCACACTGACTTGCCTGACGCGGCGATGGAGATCTTCGCCCCGAATGCGGTGTCGCGGATCGACATCGCCGACATGAGCGAGCAGGTCAGAGAGCGGGATGCGCGGCTGGCCATTCCCGGTTCTGTGTACGCCGCCGACGCGACAGAGGGTGCCGTTTGCGGTGGGCTGGCCGTGGTCACGGGGAATGGCTTCCGGGAGCTGTTTGTCGGTCTTGGGGTCAGCGCGCTGGACGGCGGTTCGACCCTCAACCCCTCCACCAACGAGCTGCTGGCCGCCGTCCACTCGGTGGCGGCCGAGGACGTCGTGCTGCTACCCAACAGCTCAAATGTTCTCCTGGCGGCGGAACGGGCGGCTGAGCTGTCGGACAAGAATGTCGTCGTGGTGCCGTCTCGTTCGCTGCAAGCCGGACTCGCGGCGGCCGTCGAGCTCGATCCGCTGCGCGGCGCCCAGCAGAACGCGGCGGCGATGTCTGAGATCCTGAAGGCCGTGCGGATCGGCGCGGTGGCTCCCGCGGCTCGTGACGACGCGAGTGGGCGCTTCGAGGCCGGCGACGCCGTCGGCTTCGTCGATGAGGAGCTCATCGCCTGGGGGGCGCCTGACGCGACGTTGCGTGAGGTCATGGCACAGCTCGCCGGCGACGCGGAGCTGATCACCTGCCTGCGCGGGATCGGTGCGCCGCTCGACGATCAGGCGGTGAGGGGGCTCTTCCACGGCGCGCCCGTGCTCGAACTCTCCGACGGCGGCCAGGAGAGCTATTGGTGGCTGCTTTCGGCCGAGTGATTCCCCGCGGTCGCGGACCAGGCGCTACGAGCCCGGAAACTCGGCTGAGTCGTGGACTTCGTCGGAGTCGTCGGCGTCGTCGGTTGCCAGCGAAACGCCGTGCAACCGCTCGAGCGCCTGGGTGAGCTGCTCGAGCGGCGCGATCAAGTCGTCGCGGTCTGCCTTGTGCTCGAGGACGATCCGGACCGCGGCGAGTTCCCGAGCCAGGAACTCGGCTTCGGCCAGCGCCCGCGAGTTGGTGTTGCGGTCACGCTCGATCTCCTCCTTGTCCCGGTCAGCCTGGCGGTTCTGTGCGAGCAGAATCAGAGGCGCCGCGTACGCAGCCTGCGTGGAGAACAGCAGGTTCAGAAGGATGAATGGATACGGATCAAAAGCATGCTTGCGACCCAGGTTGACCGCTAGGAACGCGTTGACCGCGATCCAGGTCAGCACCAGGAGGGTCTGCACGGCCAGGTAGCGGCCGGTGCCGAGAAAACGCGCTACCGACTCCGCCCACCGCGCGAACGCGTCGGAGTCATAGGGGTTGCCACCACCCGAGCCGCGGGGCGTTGAGAGATCGTCTTTGCGTGCCATGACGGGGTTTCGTCCGGTTGTCTGGAGGGATCAGCTGTGGCAGCCGCGGGCCAGGTCAAATTGTGGCATGGGTAATCCGCCAACCGCTCGGCAGCACCCGATCGAGGACATCATCGATCGTCACCGCTCCCACCAGTCGGCCCGAGTCGTCGATCACGGGAAGCGTGACGACGTTATATGCGGCGAGCCGTCCGGCCACCTCACGGTCGGAGGCGCTGGCATTCACGGGGTCCCATTCCTCGTCGATGCAACGTCCGATCGGCTTCGAGGGCGACTCGCGCAGCAGTCGCTGGATGCCGACGACGCCGAGAAACCGTCCCGTCGGCGTCTCGAGCGGCGGCTGGCAGACGAACACCTGTGTGGCGAGCGGAACCGGCAGGTCTGGATTGCGCAGATGCGCCAGCGCCTCGGCCACGGTCGCCGACGATGGGCAGAATGATCGGCTCGGGCGTCATCAGTCCGCCGGCCGTGTCCGGCTCGTAGAGCAGCAGTCTGCGGACGGGTTCCGCCTCGTCGGGATCCATGGCAGCGAGCAGTTCCTCCTGCTCACTGCGAGACATCTCCCCGAGCAGATCGGCGGCGTCGTCGGCTTCCATCTCATCGAGGACGCGTGCGACGCGCTCAGGATCGAGACCCTCGATCAGGCGCACCTGCTCGTCCTCGGGCAGTTCCTCGAGCAGGTCGGCCAGGCGCTCGTTCTCGAGCGCCTCAGCCAGCACCCGCCGACGACTGAGCGGAAGGTTGCGGATCTGATTGGCCATCTCCGCCGGATGCAGGCCTCCCAGTGTGGCGGCCTGACGGTCAACCGGGCGCTGCTCGGAGAACAGCTCCCCGGCTTCGCTCCAATCAATCACCTCGGGTGCGCGCTTGAGCCCGGGCACACGACGACCGGCGTTGAGGGCAACCGTGGCGACCTCCCACGCGAACGGCTCGGGCGCGGGCTGCAGGCCTACGTCGACGACCCGGCGGCCCCCGAGTCGCCGTCCCATGAGCTCGCCCGCCGCGAGCTTCTCGCCGTCGCGCAGCTCAAACTGCCGGAGATTGATCGTCCCTCGGCGCAGCCGCACGCCTCGGGTATCGATCTCACCAATCCGGCCGGCGCCCACGAACACGCGACGCCGCTGAACGCCACCGATGACAAAGCCATTCACGCGGGGCGGTCGGCCGCCCAGGTCCAGCACGACGTCGACGATGTGGCCGACATCGGATCCGTCCGCCCCGACGAGCGGGAGTCGGGTCACTCTCGATACGTAGAGAATTCGGTCGCTCACAGCACTAATCGTAGGCTGACCGGCCCTGCGGTCAAGCTGTGCAACGGACTGGCAACACGAATGTCGACCGCTCTCCCCATCCACGCGAGCCGAAGGCCCACGGCTTTCAGCACGACCCGCGAGCTGACCCGCGCTGAGCTCATGGAAGCGCCCATTCGCTACCCCTCTCCGCGCCAGCTCGAGCGCCCACTGCAGCTCAGCGGGGTAAAGGCGGCGCATGGGGCGGCCAGCCTCGGCCTACACACGGTCGGCGACCTGCTCGAACATCTGCCTCGCGACCGCCGAGAGGCTCGTAGCTTGGCCGATCTTGTCCCGGGCGAGACGGCGACCGTTGTCGTCGAGGTGAAACGCATCGCCGCGCGAGCAGTGCGCCGCCGCGGCATGCGGCCCTTGGTCGAGGCCACCGCGGCCGACGCCACCGGCACGCTGCGGGTGACATTCTTCAATCAACCGTGGCTCGCCGACCGCTACCCCCCCGGCACGCGACTGATCCTGCATGGCAAGGCGGACGGCCGGGGCGGCTTCACGGTTCAAGGACACGCCCCGACCGACGAGCGTTCGGGCGACACGCAGGCGGTGGGGGAGGCCGGGGGTGCGGGCGTAGCGCACTATCCGGCTGGTGAGGGCCTCTCGTCGACCCAGATCCTCGCCCTGGTGCATGAACACGCCGCTAACTTCGGCGACGTGCTCGAGCCGTTGCCGGCTGCGCTCCGGCGACGCGAGAAGTTGCTGGACCGTCCCGGCGCGCTGCGGGCGGCGCACTTCTCCATGGCTGAGCACGATTCGGAACAGGGTCGCCGCCGGCTGGCCTTCGATGAGCTGTTGCTCGACCAGCTGGCGCTTGCCCAACGTCGGCGCAGCCGGGCGGCCAGCGTCTCGGCCCGACGCCTCACGGGCCCGCGCCAGCTGACCGCGCGTTGGCTTGAGCACGAGCTGCCGTTCCCGCTGACCGGTGACCAGACGGCAGCTCTGGAGGAGATCGACGCGGATATGGCGCGCGGCGAGCCCATGCAGCGGCTGCTGATGGGCGAGGTCGGCTCAGGCAAGACCGTGGTCGCGCTATACGCCATGTTGCGAGCGGCCGAGCACGGCTGCCAGGCGGCGCTGATGGCACCGACCGAGACGCTCGCCGACCAGCATTTCCAAACCGTTCAGAGCCTGCTCGGCTCGGAGCCGGTCAGCGCCGGGCTGCTCACGGGTTCGACCCCGGTCCGGCGCCGTGCCGATCTGCTGGGCAAGCTCGTCAACCGGGCAGCTCTCGCTGATCGTCGGGACGCACGCGCTGATCGAGGACGTCGGTCGTGTTCGACCGGTTGGGACTGGTGGTCATCGACGAGCAGCACCGCTTCGGCGTGGGTCAACGGGCGGCGCTGGCGGCGGTGGGCGCCACCGGTCTGAGCCCGCACGAGCTCCACATGACGGCTACGCCAATCCCACGCACGCTGGCGCTCAGCCACTATGCCGACCTCGACATGACCGTGTTGCGGGAACTGCCGCGCGGCCGTCAGCCGATAACGACCCACGTCTGCTCGACCGAGGCCGAGCGAGAGCGCGCCTACGCTCGGATACGCGAGGAGGTGGACAACGGACGCCAAGCCTTTGTCGTCTGTCCGCTGGTGGAGGAGTCCGAGGCACTCCAGGCGCGCGCCGCCACCTCGGAGTACGAGCGTCTCAGGACAGGACCGCTCCAGGGGTACGAGTTGGTCCTGATGCACGGACAGATGCGAGCCCTGGACAAGCAGGCGGCGATGGGCCGGTTCGCGTCCGGCCAGGCCCAGATCCTGGTGGCCACCACGGTGATTGAGGTTGGTATCGATATCCCCAACGCCACCGTGATGTTGGTGGAGGATGCCGACCGTTACGGCATCTCCCAGCTGCACCAGCTGCGCGGGCGCATCGGCCGCGGCGAGCACCCATCCTTGTGCCTGCTGTTCGGACGGCGCGACTCGCGGCGGCTGAAGGCGCTGGCGGCGGAGTCTGACGGCTTCCGGCTGGCGGAGGTCGACCTGGACCTCCGCGGCTTTGGCGAGCTCGCCGGGACGCGCCAGTCGGGGCACGATGCCCAGTACAAGTTCGCCGACCTCACGCGCGATGGGGAATTGCTCGAGCGGGCGGTACTGCACAGCAGAGCTGATCCTGGACACCGATCCTGAGCTGGCCGACCCCGAACACGCGCTGATGGCGAACGTTCTTCCTCGGATCCTGGCGTGAGAGCGCCGTCGCCGGCACCCGCGGCGGCGTGCCGTGATCCGGGGACTACCGGGGACCGCCCAAGGGCCATCGGGTACGCGCCCGACCTCCGATCGGGTGCGCGAGGCACTCTTCTCGATCCTTGCCTCGGTGAACGGAGCGGATGTGCTCGATCTATTCGCCGGGTCCGGGGCGCTGGGGATCGAGGCGCTCTCCCGCGGCGCCGCCACGGCGACGTTCGTGGACTCGTCAGTGGCCGCGGTGGCGGCCATCCGTCACAACCTGGAGCAGCTCGACCTGGAGGCTGACGTCCTGCGCATGCCCGCGCTGCGGGCGCTGGTTGCACGCCGATCGTGGACCGCCAATACGATCTGGTGTTTCTTGATCCCCCATATCGCCTGGCGAGTTCTTTGGCACCCGAGCTGTCGACCGCGCTACCACCGATCCTGGCCCCCGATGCGAGGGTGGTGGTGGAAAGCGACCGACGGGCGCCGTTGGCGCTCGGCTTACCGCTGCTGCGCGAGCGGCAGTACGGAGACACCCTGATCAAAGTCCATGTCGCTGGATAACCGCATCGCCGTCTGTCCCGGGTCATACGACCCGGTAACCAATGGTCACCTCGACGTGATCTCGCGTGCTTCGGCGATGTTCGACAAGATCATCGTCGCGGTCGTCAACCTGCCGGTGCGCAAGGGCGGACGCTGTTCTCGGGCGACGAGCGGGTCGCCTTCATAGAGCACGCCACCGCACACCTCGGGAATGTCGAGGTGGAGCCGTTCAGCGTCCTCACCGTGGACTTCGCCCGCGCCCGCGGCGCCAAGACGATCGTCCGCGGGCTTCGCGCCATCTCCGACTTCGAATACGAACTGGAGCTCAATCAGCTCAACCGTGGGCAGGCCCCGGACATCGAGTCCGTTTACTTGATGGCTTCTGCTAAGTACAGTTTCATCAGGTCCAGCGGTGTCAAGGAGCTCGCCACCTTTGGTGGGCAGATCGATGGCCTGGTGCCGGACGAGGTCGCTCAGGCCTTGAAGGAACGAATCAGCCGCTGACGAAACAGAGGATTGCGATGGACGTACTCGTACTCATCGACAAGCTCGACGATCTTGTCCATAACGCGAAGCCGATGCCGCTGACGGATCAGGTGCGCGTGGACAAAGAGGAGATCTACGACATCCTCGACCAGATGCGCGCGACGATCCCCGAGGAGATCAAGCAGGCACGCTGGATCGTCAAGGAGCGGCAGGAGATGCTGGCCGAGGCCAAACGCGAGGCGGAACGCATCGTCAAGGAGGCCCGAGACCGTCAGGACCGGCTGGTCTCCGAGGAGGAGATCACCAAGCAGGCTGAGCGTGCCGCCGAGGACATCATCGAAGAGGCGCGAGCGCGGGAGCGGGAGATCCGCCTGGGCGCCGAGGACTACGCCGACGAGATCCTCAACACGCTCGAGGTCAACCTCTCGAAGTTCATCGCCGCCGTCCAGCGCGGCCGCGACCGCCTGGCGGGCAAGGACGAGCCCGCCGAAGTCGCCTGACGCCCCGAACCTACGTTCGGGCGGTTCCGTCCGGGGCGTTCGCGATCCTGGGAGTATGAGTGCTGTCTGGCTGATCGTCGGTCGTGTTCGTCGGCGCGGGGATGACCGCGCTGATCATGCGCGAGCGCATCCGTGCGCTGCGCGACGCGCCAGGAGCAGATGTCCGATTCGTTCAAGGCGATGAGCGCCGAGGCGCTCGACGCCAGTGTCAGGCAGCTCTCCGAACTCGCCGGACGCAGCTACAGGCCAGCCAAGCGGAGACCAAAGGCGAGCTCGAGAAGCGTCAGCACGCCATGGAGCAGCTGGTCAGACCGCTCAAGGATCAGTTGCAGCGAGTCGACCAACAACTGCTCACGCTGAACAAGGAGCGCCACGAGTCCCAGGGCATGCTCGCCCAGCAGATCGTCAGCTCGCTGAGGCCAACGAGAGCCTGCGATCCGAGACCGGCGCACTGGTCACCGCGCTGCGCAAGCCCAACACCCGCGGCCAGTGGGGGCAGATGCAGCTGCGCAAGGTCGTCGAGCTGGCCGGCATGGTGCGGCACTGCGACTTCAACGAGCAGGCGTCGCTACGCCGGTGACGACGAGCAGGCGCTGCGCCCCGATATGGTCGTCAACCTGCCGGCGGAAAGCACGTCGTCGTCGACGCCAAGGCCCCGCTCCAGGGCATCCTGGATGCCTATGAGGCACCCGACGAGGAGACGCGGGCGCGTCATCTGCAGGCCACGCGCGACTGCTGCGGCGCCACGTCAAGCAGCTGGCCGACAAGCGCTATTGGAGCAACTGGATTCGGCCCCGGACTTTGTCGTGCTGTTCCTGCCCGGTGAGCACCTTTACGGGGCCGCGCTCGACGCCGATCCGGACGCTGATCGAGGACGCGATGGCCCGGACGGGTTCTGATCGCGACGCCGACGACACTGCTGGCGCTGCTGCACTCGGTCGGCTATGGCTGGCAGCAGGAGCGGCTCGCCGATGTCGGCGCGGCGATCTCCGAGCTCGGCCGCGAGCTGCACGGACGCTTGGCGAAGCTGTCGGCGCTGATCGAGACGCTCGGCAAGCGGCTGAACAGGACGGTCACGCTTACAACGAGACGGTCGGCTCCTACGAGGGACGCGTTCTGCCGGGCGCGCGGCGCTTCGCCGACCACGGTGTGGTCGCCGAGGCGCCGAGATGGCTGACGTCGAGCAGATCACCGAGTCGGCGCGCGGGTCACGCTTGCCGCGGACGACGACCAGGCCGTTCGCGATGGTGGACGAGCTCGACCGGCCGCAGGGGCTGTTTGAGGAACCCGCTGTAGCGCGGCCGCCAGTCATTTACGCGCCGCCGACTGCGCGCCGCCGTGGCGGTTAGTAACCCGGCTGGGAGCTCACGCGGGCGTCGAACCACGGGCCAGTCTTCGCGCTGGTGGGGGAGCGGGTCGGCGGGCTTCGCTGTTCCTGAATCCGCCGCAGCGCTTCGTCGAGGTCGACGCCGTCACGGATGGCGATCGCGCCGGCCGCCACGGCTGCCGATCGCTGCCATCCGGCACGGCAGTGCAGATAGACGATCTCGCCCTCGTCGATCCAGCGGTTCACCTGAGCGGTCGCCTGTTCGAGCAACTCCGGGGGCAACCCGCCGTAGTCCTCGCTGCTCAGCCGATGCTCCTGATGCCGACATCGGCCAGGGCCCGCTCGACCTTCTGCCGCGCGCCGCGCCCGTACTCGGCGTCCTCGACGAGGTTGAGCACGCGGCTCACCCCGAGCGCCGCGAGCATGCGGACGTCGGCCTCGTCGAGCGGCAGTGCGCCGACGATCAGACGTTCGTAGACGCTCGCATAGCCGTACGTCCGAAACCAGCTCGACACCGGCCAATCATGGCAGCCGAAGGCCGGAGCCCCGGTCAGCTGTGGGCGTCCGTGGCCGCCTCGCGCGGCCGGGAACAGCTCGCTCATGGCCCGGACGCTGTCACGCAACTCGCGGCCCTCGGCACCATTCGCGCCCCGCATGCTCCATTCGGGCCATCATCACCTGGTCGGTGGCGAGCTCGCGCGTGACCGACACCAGCTCGGCGACGTTCTGCGCGACCAGAGCCAGATCACGCGCCACCATCTCGTCGGTCGAGGCCTTCCCATGGCCCGCGAGCGGTTTGAAGGCGATGCACGGACGCGGGGTACGCAGCGCCTCGAGCACGGTGACCCCAGCTCCGTTGGTCACGACAACGTCGGCGGCAGCCATGATCTCGTGCATGTTGTCGACGTAGCCGTAGGTCCGCAGCCGCTGCTCGGGCACGCCCAGGCTCTGCAGGTGGTGCAGGAGTTTGGCGCTCCTGCCGCATACGGCGACCACCTGCAGGCGCTCGATTCCGGAGGACGTGAGCGCCTGCACGGCTTGGTCGATGCCGCCCAGTCCCCATGCCCCCCCGGTGGTCAGGAGGATGAACCGGTCCTGGTCGAATCCGAGGCGTTCCCGGGCCTCGTTCTTGGAGACGGTGCCGAAGCCATCTCGGACGGGAGGCGCCCCGACGCGCATGGTTCGCTCAAACCCTGCGGTGTGAGCATGAGCGGCGGCGGTGTCGTACATCACATAGTGCTGATCGATTTCGGCGTAGGCCCAAACCGGGTGGACGTGGAAGGCGGGAATGTAGGTGACGGTCGGCACCCTGTAGGCCGGGTTATTGGTGCGCAGCCAGTGCAGCGCAGCCGAGCCGAAGGGATATGTGGAGATCACCAGGTCGGCGTCGTGGCTCTTTAGGAAGTCCTCCAGGCGGCGCCCGAAAAAGCTGCCGATCGCCGCCTTGCTCAGCGCGGCGAACGTGCGCGATCGGCACAGCGCGTCGTAGAACACCTCATAGGTGAGCGGCAGCAGCCGGATCTGGATCTCATAGCCCCGGCTCATGAAGCGGGAGAATGGCCGCCCCCACAGTTCGAGAGTGTCGAAGCGCTCGACCTGACAACCGGGCCACACATCGGCAATCGCCTCCGTGATCGCCGCCGCAGCCGCATTATGGCCCTCTCCCATCTCGCCGGAGAGGATGAGGACCTTCCTTGGACGGCTGGGCCGAGACGGCTCCGGGGACGCTACGATCGCTCCCGTAGCTGCCCATTTCGGTTGCCCCTCTTGCACTGGATGCTCCTGTAATCGATGTTCTTTTTAGGGAGCGCGCTCGCGCTCATGTGCGGGCTTGCGAACAGTGCCGCCGCCGCCCTGGAAAAGCGGGAGATGATGCACGTGGGCGTGGGCCAACGCGGCCTCTCGCTGCTGGCGACCCTGGTCCGCAGACCGTGGTGGTTGCTCGCGATGGCGCTGAGCTTACTCGCCTGGACGGCTGAAGCCGGCTCCCTGGGCCTGGTCCCGGTACCCGTTGTGACCAGCCTGCGCAGTTTGGGACGGGGTGGGCTCGTCGTAGTCGGGCACCGGTGGCTGGGCGAGCGCTTTGCCAAGCTTGAACTGGTGGGTGTCGTGCTGCTGGCGGTGGGTGGCGTTCTGGTCGCGTCCAGCGTGATCACGTCCGGCGCCTCGAGTCCGCCGTTGTCGGATCTGACCGAGTTGCTCGTCGCGGTCGTGCTGGCGGTCCCCGCAGCCTGGCTGGCCCGCTCGCAGAGCGGGGTCCTGATGGGAGCCGCCGTCGGGATTCTGTTCGTCGCGACCGGCGTGTTCACCAAGGAGATCTCCGACCGCGTGGTGCGCCACGGGGCGGTCGCCTACAAGGTGCTGGTGACTCCAGGCCCGTGGTTGATGATCGGGCTAAGCGTGTGGTCGCTGTCGCTGATCCAGCACGCGTTCGCCCGGGCCAACGCGGCGAGTGTGTCGGCGGCGAGCACGACCGTCTCCGCCAACGGCCTGATCCTGGCGGGCGTGCTGCTTTACCACCAACCCCTCGCCGCCGGAGCCGGCTGGGTGCCCCTCGTGGCCGGGATCGTCGTGTCGGCGCTGGGTGCGCTTGCGCTGGCGGGCCGGGAGCTGAACTCTCTGCGGCGTGCCTGAGACCAGTCAGTACCGTCGGTGAGAGTCGGACTCAGGGACTCTAAGCTTGGGATCCATGGGTGCCCCGATCGACACCTTTGACCTGAACGGGCTTCGCCTCACCTCGGGTGAGGGGCGGCGCCTCGACCTCGGCGCGCGCGTTGAGCCGTTCTCGCTCGGCGGGGATGAATATCGCGTGGATCCGGCGGTCGTGCCGGCTCGCCTGGACATCTCCCGTACCACCGGCCAGGGTTACGCGCTGCGCCTGCGCTTCCCGGCCAGCCTGCGGGGACCGTGCATGCGCTGCCTCGAACCGTCGGATACGACATTTGAGATCGATGCGCGAGAGGTCTCCCAGCCCGGAGCCGGGGACGACCTCGACTCGCCGTACGTGGAGGGCGGCGTGCTCGATGTCGGCGCGTGGGCTCGCGACGCACTCGCGTTGAACTTCCCCCGGGCGATCCTGTGCCGAGAGGACTGCGCCGGCCTGTGCCCCGCCTGCGGTGTAAACCTGAACACGGCCGGTGCGGACCACCATCATCAGGCCCCGCCCGATCCGCGCTGGGCCAAGCTGGCCGAGATCGAGTTCGGTAGCCGGTAGGGCCGCCAGACGCCGTAACGCAGTGCGCCGGCCCGGGTCGCCTGCTAGCCTCACCCGCCATGGCCGTTCCCAAGCAAAAGCAGTCCCACTCCCGCACGACCAAGCGCCGCTCAACCCACAAGGCGAGCGCTGCGGCGACCAACGAGTGCCCCCAGTGCCACAGCCCGCGTCTGCCGCACCGTGTGTGCCCGCAGTGCGGTAGCTACAAGGGCCGCACGGTCATCGTCAAAGACGCCTCGCTCAGCTGAGGCGACAGTCGCCGATGGTGACGGTCGCCGTTGACGGCAACGGGGCCGACCTCGGCCCAGATGAGGTGGCGCAGGGCGCGTCGCTCGCCGCGGCACGGGGCGTGCGTGTGTTGCTGTTCGCCGACGCCGCGCGCGTCTCCGCGGTGCCGCCCGGCGTGGAGCTGATCGACGCTCCGGTCTCGATCGCCAAGGCGACGGATCCAGCCTATGCGGTGCGGTCGACCCCCGAGGCTTCGATCGTCCAGGCCGCCAAGGCGGTCGCCGAAGGCCGAGCGCAGGCGCTCGTGTCAGGCGGATCGACCGGGTCGGCGCTGGCTGCCGGGCTCTTCAACCTCAAGCGCGACCGCGGCATTTACCGCCCAGCGCTCGCCCTCCCGCTGCCGCGGCCGGGCGTGGGGCCCATGCTTCTGCTCGATGTGGGCGCCAACGTCAGCTGCCGCCCCGAGCATCTGGTGCAGTTCGCGCACATGGGCTCCGCCTTTGCCCAGGCCGTCCTGAACATCGACTCGCCGCGCGTGGCGCTCCTGTCCAACGGAGAGGAACCGGCCAAGGGCACAGACGATCTCAAGGAGGTTCACGAGCGGTTGAACGGAGATGGGGGGGCGGGCCTCAACTTCGTCGGCAACATCGAGGGCACCCATGCGCTCAAGGATGTGGCTGATGTCGTCGTCGCCGATGGATTCACCGGCAACATCGCTCTCAAGCTGATCGAGGGGGTCTCGTCCCAGACGCTTCAGCTGTTGCGGGATGCGGCGCACCGCTCATTGCGCGCGAAGGTCGGTGGCTTCCTGCTCAAGCCGTCGATCATGGGATTGCGCGAGGAGATCGATCCGGAGGTGACGGGCGGCGCCTACATGCTGGGTCTGAGACAGATCGGCATCGTCTGCCACGGGCGCTTCACGCGCCGAGGCTTTGCCCGGGCCATCGAGGTGGCCTCCCGGGGGGTCGAGGAGGACGTGATCGGCCGCACACGCGCGGCGCTCGAGGAGGCCGGCGCACTGCGCAAGCCGGGTGGGGAGGGCACGCACGCTGGCTCGGTGAAGGTCTCGGCTGAAACCGCTGCAAACCCGGCGGAAGCGGCCTCCCCGTCCGAGCAGGGGGCTACGGTAGGCCGTCCATGACTCGTGAGCAGATTCTCGGCGCGATTCGCGCGCACCTGGCCGACGAGCTCGAGATCGACCCCGCATCGATCGAGGAGAACACGCGCTTCCGTGAAGATCTGGACGCTGACTCGCTCGATCTGTACACGCTCGTCCAGGAACTCGAGGACAGCTACGGCGTGAAGATCTCCGATGAGCAGGCTGCCAGGATTCTCACCGTCGGCGAGGCGGTGGAGTTCGTGCTCGCGAGTGGCGTTACTACCGCGAGCGATGCCCCCGGTGCCGACTGAAAACGAGCTTCGGGACTCCGTCTCCTCGCTGCGGGAACTGCTCGATGCGCTGCCAAGGGAATTGGTGGCCACCGTGTTCACCCATGCCTCGTGGAGTACCCAGCGGGCGGACTCGTATGAGCGGCTGGCCTTTCTGGGCGACAGCGTGCTGTCGCTGGCCATCACGTCGCACATCTTCCCGCTGCTCGAGCGCTTCGGCGCCGGTGAGTTGACCAAGATCCGCGCGCAGACCGTCTCCGGACGTTCCTGCCGGGCGGTGGCCGAGCGACTCGACGTGCCGGCGCGACTCGCCGCCGCTGCGCCAGCGGGCGCGGCGGCCAGCATCCCCGGTCTGGTCTCGACCGAGCGGGTGCTCGCGTCGATCACTGAGGCCGTCATCGGTGCGTGCTACCTGGAGTTCGGCTATGAGCGCGTGGCGGAGGCCGTGGTGCGGGCCTTCCAGTCCGAGCTGGGTGACGCGCTCGAGCGCCCCGTTGACTTCAAATCGGCGCTGCAGGAGCGTCTCGCTCGCCGCGGCGCATTGGTCGGTTACGAGGTCGTGGACGAGAGCGGGCCGCCTCACGACCGCACCTTCACGATCGCCGCGAGGATCGGCGAGGCGGAGATTGGCCGCGGGGTGGGACGCAGCAAGAAGGACGCGGAGCAGGCGGCTGCCGAGGAGGCACTCGCGCATACCGCTGTTCCGGGGAAAGAGCTAGGAGCGGAGACCAGATGTATCTGAAGAGCATCACGATGAAGGGGTTCAAGTCATTCCCCGACCGCACGCGGCTCGAGTTCGGGGCCGGGACGAGCGTGATCGTCGGCCCGAACGGATCAGGTAAATCCAACGTGACCGATGCCGTGCTGTGGGCGCTGGGCGAACAGTCGCCCATGGCGGTGCGCGGACACTCGATGCAGGACGTGATCTTTGGCGGGGCGCCGGGGCGCCAGGCCGCGAGCAGCGCCACCGTTGAGCTCGTGCTCGACGACAGCGAGGGTGTTCTCGGCCTCGGTCCGGAGGTCGCGATCACGCGCCGACTCGAGCGCAGCGGGGACGGCGAGTACCGCATCGGTGGCGCCAAATGCCGTTTGATCGATGTGATCGAGGTGCTTTCGGATACCGGCTTGGGTAAGGAGATGCACTCGGTCATCTCGCAGGGGCGGGTCGAGGCCATCGTCACCTCAAAGCCGCGCGACCGCAGGCTGCTGATCGAGGAGGCAGCCGGACTGGGCAAACATCGCAAGCGCCGGCGCCGCGCTCAGCTTAAGTTGGGGCACACGCAGGACAACCTGGATCGTGCGCTCGACGTCGAGCGCGAGGCGCGCTCACGGCTCAAACCGCTCAAGCGCCAAGCAGAGGCAGCCGAACTGCACGAGCGGCTGCACCGCCAGACGCTCGAGGTGCGCTGGGAACTGGCCCGCGACGAGCTTCGCGCCCGGCGGGCCGAGCAGACGGCCGCCGCCGGGCAGGCCGCGCAGGCCCGCGCGCAGCGGGCAGCGATAGAGAAGGAGCTCGAGGCCGTAGCGGCACGGCGGCGCGCGGCGGAGGAGGCACTGGCCGCGCGCTCCAGTCAGCGCGAGGAGCTCTCGCGGCGCAGCTACGGGGCACAGTCGGCAGCCGACAAGGTCGGGTATCGAGCTGAGGCGGTGCGCGCCGCGGCCGAAACGGTGTCGCGGCGCCTGGTGCAGGCCAGAGCCCAGTTGGAGCAGCTGTCGGCCGCCGCCGCGAGCGAGCAGCCGGACAACGAGGCCCAGTCGCGCATCGATGCGCTGAGTCGCGAGCTGGAGGCGTTGGGCCGCGACCGTGACGCTGAGCTGGCCCGCCAGCTGGCTGAGCTCGAGCATCAGCTGGCCGCCGCGGCGGAGCTCGAGACCGAGCGCAGAGCGGCGGTGGAGGCCGCCACGGTGGCCAGGGAGGCGGCGGAGGCCACCTACCAGCAGGCCCGTGGCGCGGTTCACGATGCCGAGCGGGCGATTGAAGCTGCCCGGCGTGAGAGTGCCCGGACCGGCGGGGAGCTCGCCGCCGTCAATCAATTCCTGCGCAGCCATCAGAGCGCACCGGGCGGCGCGCGCTCGCTGGCCGACGAGCTCACCGTCGCCCCCGGATATGAGCTGGCCGTTGCGGCGGCGCTTGACGGGCGTTTGGGCGCCGCGCTCCTGGAGAGCCGCTCCGCGGCCGGCGAGCTGCTGGACCGGGCCGGCCGGGACGGCGGCCGGGTCATCGTTCTGCGCGAGCGCGGCGACCGGACCGCTGACGCGGCGTCGCCGCCCGTGCCCGGGTCAGTGCCGCTCCGCGATCATGTGTTCGGCGACAGCCGTGCCGCCGCCATAGCTCGCGAACTCCTGCGGAACGTGTGGATCGTGGAGGATGTGTCGGCCGTCGCCGATGACTTCCCCGGAATCGCGGTCACATCCGCCGGACGGGTCTACTCAGGCTGGAGCGGGGAGCTGCGGCAGACCGCCAAGGTCGGGGAGGAGCGGGTGCTGGCGGAGCGCAACCGGCGCGACGAGCTGATTGCGCTCAGCGAGAAGGCGGTTCAGGCCGAGCAGGCGGCACGCGGCGGTCTCGACGCCGCGACCGCCCGTGTGGCCGAGCTCGACTCCGCCCGGGAGCCGGCCATCGCAGTCCACCGAGCCGCGGTCGACGGTTTGGACGAAGCGGTTGAGCAGCAGAGACGTCTGGCCGCTGCGATCCAGCGTCGGCGCACCGCGCCGGACGAGGGTCCGGGGGCGGATCGCCGGGGTCGGGTACAGGCTCAGCTGAGCGCGGAGCAGGCCCAGACCGAGCGGGTCGAGCGGGAGCGGGCCCAACGGGAGACCCAGATGCGCCGTCTGAAGGCGGAGATCGCCCGCGACGGCGAGCTCGCGCCGCAGATCTCGGCCATCCAGAGCCAGTTGCAGGACCTGGCGGCCGCGATCGCGGAATGTCAGAGGGCCTTTGACGCGGAGCTTCGCCGCGACCGCGAAGTGGGCGAGACCGTGGCTGCCGAGCTGAGGACGTGCGCCCAGCTGGAGGCCTCGATCCAGTCGCGACTGCATGCGGCGGGCGAGGCGCTGACCACCGCTGAGGTGCGTTCACAACGATCCCGTGACCAGGAGTCGGACGCCGATCAGGCCCTGAGGGAACTCGCAGCGGAACTCGAGCTGGAACCGACTCCGGCAGAGGAACCGCTACCGATGGAGCGGCGCGAGGAACTGCGCACGCGACTGGAGCGTCTGGCCAGGCGCCGCGAACAGCTCGGGCCGGTCAACCCCCTGGCTCAGGACGAGTACGCGGAGGCGTTAGCCCACGTGGAGGAGCTCGAAACCCAGCGCAACGACCTGGAGGCAGCCCTGCGTGAACTGGAGGGCCTCATCCGGGACACAGACCGTCAGATCCGGGAAACCTTCGAGCAGACCTTCGAGGCGGCCGCCCGCAACTTTGAGGAGCTCGCTCCACGGGTCTTTCCAGGGGGAAGTGGTCGTCTGCGACTGGTGGCTGAGACCGAGGCGCGGGCGTCTGTCATCGGCGGTGAGAAGCTCGATCCCGGTGAAGTAGCGACCGCTGGCGATGTGCCGGTCGAGGTGGACGAGGCCGATGAGGCAGCCGGGCCGGAGGATCTGCTCGGCGTGGAGATCGAGATCACTCCGGCCGGTAAGGCGATGAAGCGACTGACGCTCCTGTCCGGAGGCGAGAAGTCGATGACGGCGTTGGCCTTCCTGTTCGCCGTGTTCCTGGCCAAGCCATGCCCCTTCTACATCATGGACGAGGTCGAGGCGGCGTTGGACGACCTCAACATCTCGCGCTTCCTCGATCTGCTGGACACCTACAGCGACCGTGCGCAGTTCATCGTTGTCACCCACCAGAAGCGCACCATGGAGGCGGCCGACTCGCTCTATGGAGTCTCGATGGGCGGCGACGGTATCTCGAAGGTGATCTCGCGCCGGTTGCCTGAGCGCGAAGCGGCCGCCTGAGCAGCCAGCGTTGCTAACGTCGCGCGCCGATGGCACGCGAGTGGGCAGATCTTTTCATCGTCGACGCGGGGGTCCGCGGCCCGGTCGCTGACGGCTCCGAGCACGCTGCCGCGGACAAGCGCCGCGGGATGTTCTCGCGGTTACGTGAGAACCTGCGCAAGACCCGACAGGCGCTTGGCGCCGAGATCCAGGCGACCCTGTTCGAGGAGGTCAACGACGAGACCTGGGAGCGGCTCGAGGAGGCCCTGATCTACGCCGACGTCGGCGCGCGCACGACTGCGCAGGTGGTGGGCCAGCTCGAACGCGAGGCGACCGAGGGCGGCATCAGCGGCGGTGAGGCGCTCACCGAGCGTCTCACCGAGCTTTTGGGCGACATCGCGCGGGTGGGCGATGACCACATCGATCTCCGGCACAAGCCGACGGTGATCCTGATGGCCGGCGTCAATGGCACCGGTAAGACGACCACGACGGGTAAGCTCGCGCACCATCTGAGCCGGGAGCTCGGGCACAAAGTCGTGCTGGTCGCGGCGGACACCTTCCGCGCTGCGGCGGTCGAGCAACTGGAAATCTGGGCACAGCGCGCGGGCGCCGAGTTTGTGCGCGGGCCGGAGGGCACCGATCCCGGGTCGGTCGCCTACGAGGGAGTCAAGACAGCCGTCGAGAGCGGCGCCGACGTGGTCATCGTCGACACGGCTGGGCGCCTGCACACCCAGGACGACCTGATGGGGGAGCTCACCAAGATCCATCGCGTAATCGCCAAGCAGATACCCGACGCGCCACACGAGACGCTGCTCACGGTCGATGCGACCACCGGGCAGAACGGCCTGCGCCAGGCGCAGCTGTTCTCCCAGGCGATCGACGTCTCCGGTCTGGTGCTGACCAAGCTCGACGGCACCGCCAAGGGCGGCATCGCGTTGGCCATCGCCGGCGAGCTCGGCATCCCCGTGAAGCTCATCGGTGTGGGAGAGCAACTCGAGGACCTGCGACCGTTCGACGCTGCGGAGTTCGCTCGGGCATTGGTCAGCTGACGCTTTGCGCCCGGCGGCGGCCAACGCACCGATCCCGGGGGCCGGGCGGCGAGCTTCGGGAGTAAGCTCGCGGCAATGGCTGGTTGGCTTATCTGGCTGATCGTGGCTCTCGGCTTCGGGACGGCTGAGTTGCTGGCCGGCGCCGGAAGCTTCTTCCTGGCGCCGTTCGCCATCGGAGCAGCGCTCGCCGCGCTGGCGGACAGCGTGGCCGGCGAGACGTCGGCGTCGATCGTCTTCGTGGCCGTTTCGATCCTGACGCTCATGTCCGTCCGGCCGCTGGTTCACCGCCGTCTGGTGAGCGGGCCGGCGCTGCGCACCGGCGGCGCCGCGCTGGTGGGTAAGCCAGCAACCGTGACCGAGCGGATCGCCAACCACGAGGGGGTGGGCCGAGTGCGAATCGACGGCGAAATATGGACAGCACGCTCGCTGGACGAGGATCTGGTGATAGAGCCCGGGACCAGTGTGCAGGTGGTGGACATCAAGGGCGCGACGGCGCTCGTCATGGAGTAGGGAAAGGGGTTGTAATGGTCGAAGGGATCGTCGCGGCAGTGGTGGTGATCTTCCTGGTGATCCTGTTCGCCAGGACCGTCAGGATCGTGCCCCAGGCCCGAGCCGGGGTCGTGGAGCGGCTTGGCCGCTACAACCGCACGCTCGGTCCGGGAATGACGGTGCTAGTGCCGTTCGTTGACCGGCTGCGGCCGCTGATCGACCTGCGCGAGCAGGTCGTGTCTTTCCCTCCTCAGCCGGTTATCACCGAGGACAACCTCACTATCAATATCGACACGGTTCTCTACTTCACCGTCAACGACGCTCGCTCCGCCACTTATGAGGTCGCCAACCCGCTGCAGGCGATTGAGCAGATCACGGTGACAACGCTGCGCAACGTGATCGGCTCTCTGACCCTCGAGCAGGCGCTCACCAGCCGCGATCACATCAACGCGCAGTTGCGCGGTGTGCTCGATGAAGCCACGAACAAGTGGGGAATTCGAGTGAACCGTGTGGAGATCAAATCGATCGATCCGCCCCCGTCGATCCAGGAGGCCATGGAGAAGCAGATGCGGGCGGAGCGCGATCGCCGCGCGGCGATTCTCACCGCCGAGGGCGTCAAGCAATCGGCCATCCTCACCGCCGAGGGCCAGCAGAAGGCGGCGATTCTCACGGCGGAGGGTGAGAAACAGGCGGCGATTCTGCGGGCCGACGGCGAGGCTCAGGCGATCGAGAAGGTCTTCGAAGCGATCCACTCTGCCGATCCGGATCCGAAGCTGCTCAGCTACCAGTACCTGCAGATGCTGCCGAAGCTAGCCCAGGGCAGCGCCAACAAGGTGTTTGTGATCCCTTCGGAGTTCTCGCAGGCCGTAAGCGGTCTCGGGCGCCTGATTGGACAGACTGACCAGAACGACAGCGGCGGCGACGCCGATTCGTAGCGAATCGCTGCACTCGCTCCGACAGCGGGTTAATCTCCCCGGCCACACTGTTGGACAGTGGGCCAATCCGGGAGGGACGGTGCGGTCCGAGAATGTCCACTCGACAGGTGCCTCCGGCGCTTCCGAGCCGCGGGCTGCACCGAAGCCACAATGAGAGGGAGCCGTATGTCGGTCGTCAGCGGAGCAGAACCGGTGCAACCGGAGCATCGGAGAGAGCCACGAGGGCGGACTGGATAAGGGCGCGCTCGGATTCCTCGACTCGATCGTCATGGCGGTCGCGGGGAGCGCCCCCGCCTATTCGATCGCGGCGACCACGGCGCTGCTCGTCAGCATCGTCGGCTTCGCCGGCCCGGCGGCGCTGCTCTGGTGCGGCATCCCGATGTTCGGGATCGCGCTCGCCTACCACCAACTCAACAAGATGGGCGCCAGCGCCGGCGCCGCCTACGCATGGGTCGGTCGCGTGCTCCATCCGTATCTCGGCTGGCTGACCGGCTGGTGCCTGGTCGTGTCGGCCATGATCTTCATGGTCGCTGGCTCGCTCCCGGCCGGCCAGGTGACGCTTTCGCTGTTCAGCGCAAGCGCCGCGAACTCGCACACGTGGGCCGTCGTGGTCGTCGGCTCGGTCTGGTTTCTGGTCATGGCGTACTTCGTCGCGCGGGGCGTACGCATCACCGCCAACGCCCAGTGGATCATGTCCACGATCGAGTGCGGATTTCTCGTGGTCTTCGTGATCCTCGGCTTCATCCACGCCTCCAATCATCCGCACGTCAGCTTCTCATTGAGCTGGCTCGGATTCAGCCACTTCTCGGGATTCACCGGCGCGGGTTCCAGCTTCGTCGCGGGCGGCGCTGATCGCTGCCTTCTACTACTGGGGTTGGGACGTCTCGTCGAACCTCGGCGAGGAGACGCATGACAGCGAGAAGAACTCGGGCGCCGGCGGGATCATCGGCGTCGTCATCGTGTTCCTGCTGTTCGAGCTGTTCACGATCGTGATCAACATGGACCTTCCGGCCAAGACGGTGACCGGCAGCGGCAATGTGCTCGAAAATCTGGGGCACGTGGTCGGCGGCGGTCTCGGCGGCAAGCTGATGATCGTCGCCGTTGCGCTGTCGACGATCGCCACATTCGAGACGACGCTGATCCAGGTCACGCGCTCGCTGTGGTCGATGGCTCGCGAGAAGACGCTCCCGGCGATGTTCGGCGTGCTGCATTCGGAGTGGCGCACGCCCGTGTTCGCGACTGCGGTGGTCGCTGCGATCTCGCTCATCCTGTTCGTGGTGTCCAGCTTCGCGCACTCGGTCGACACCGTGCTGAGCGACGCGATCTACGCAATCGGCTTGCAGATCGCGGTCTACTACAGCCTGGCCGGATTTGCCGCGGTGGTTGCCTTCAGGAAGCTCGCCTTCAATTCGCTGTCGAACTTCGCTGCTGATGTTCCTGTTCCCGCTGCTCGGCGGCGCGTTCATGCTGTTCATCTTCATCGAGTCGCTGACGTAGCGGGTCGCTGACCAGCGCCGACATCTGGATCGGCATCGGCGCGATCCTGATCGGGATCTTCCCGCTCGCCTATTACGCCTGCGAAGGGAAGCCCGTATCTCAGCGAAAAGCCAACGCTGGGCAGCGTCCCGCCGTCCGAGGAGTTCGTCGGGGCCGAGCAGATCATCTAGCGGCGGCAGCGGGCACTCGAGGCGCGAGCCTTCGCCGGCGCCGGCCAGGCGACACCGGCCCGGTGTCTAATCTGTAGCGCAGATGTTCGACTCCCTCTCCGAGAAGCTCCAGGCCACGCTCAGCGATGTCCGCGGCCACGGCACCCTGACCGAGGCCGACATCAACAGCGCGATGCGGGAGATCCGGCTCGCGCTGCTCGAGGCCGATGTCAACTTCCAGGTCGTGAAGAGCTTCACGAGCGCCGTGAAGGAGCGCGCGCTCGGCGCCGACGTGATCGGGCAGCTGAACCCCGGTCAGCAGGTCATCAAGATCGTCAACGACGAGCTGACCGCGCTGATGGGTGGGGAGGGCGTGGAGATCCAGTTCTCGCCGCGGCCGCCAACCGTAATCCTGATGGCCGGCCTGCAGGGCTCCGGTAAGACGACGGCGACGGCCAAGCTGGCGCGTTTCCTGCGCGAACAGCACGGCTCCTCGGTGGCGGTCGCGGCCTGCGACGTCTACCGCCCCGCCGCGGTCGACCAGCTGATCCAGGTGGGGCAGCGCGCCGGGGCTGACGTCTACGAGCAGGGCACCGATCGCAACCCGGTGGCAATCGCCGCCTGGGCGCGTGACCGAGCGCAATCTGAGGGCAAGGACGTCCTGATCGTCGACACCAGTGGCCGGCTGCACGTCGATGCCGAGCTGATGAAGGAGCTCGCGGATATCAAGAAGGCGATCCGGCCGGATGCCGTGCTCCTGGTGGTCGACGCCATGACCGGTCAGGACGCGGTGCATGTCGCCGAGCAGTTCGGCGAGCAGGTCGACTTCGATGGCGTGATCATGAGCAAGCTCGACGGCGACGCCCGGGGTGGCGCGGCGTTGTCGGTCAAGGCGATCACCGGCAAGCCGATCATGTATGCCTCGACGGGGGAAAAGCTCGACCAGTTCGAGCGCTTCCATCCGGATCGGATGGCGCAGCGGATCCTCGGGATGGGTGACGTGCTGTCCCTGATCGAGCGGGCCAGCGAGGCCTTCGACGAAGATCAGGCGCGCGAACTGGAGCGCAAGTTTCGCAAACAGGAGTTCGACCTGGACGATTTCCTCCAGCAGATGCGCCAGATCCGCCGCATGGGGCCGCTGCAGAACCTGCTGGGGATGATCCCGGGGATGGGCAAGGAACTGCGCGGCGTCAAGATCGATGAGCGCGAGTTCGATCGGATCCAGGCGATCATCCTGTCGATGACTCCGGAGGAGCGTCGTCGGCCTGACTTGATCAAGGGCTCTCGGCGGCTTCGCATAGCCCGGGGCTCTGGCACGAACGTGCAGGCGGTCAAGGCTCTGATCAAGCAGTTTGAGCAGATGCGCAAGCTGATGAAGGTGGTCGCCTCCGGCAAGACGCCGGATCTCCAGGCGCTTATGCGCGCCGCACGCTAACCTGTCCGATCTATGGCAGTCAGACTTCGACTAACGCGCGTCGGCGGACGCAAGAATCCCATCTGGCGGGTTGTCGTGGCCGATCAACGCTCCAAGCGTGACGGTCGCGTGATTGAAACCGTCGGGCATTACAACGCACAGACCGATCCGTCGACCATCGTGCTTGACGAGGCCAAGGTGAAGGACTGGCTCGCGCGCGGCGCCCAGCCCACCGACACGGTCAAGAAGCTCCTGCGCACGCAGGGCATCACCGGTTGAGCGACGTACCCTCCTCGCCTCGCGACCTCCTCGAGTACCTCACTCGTGGGCTCGTGGACGAACCTGACCACGTAAAGGTCAAAGAGGTGCGTGAGGACGACGGCAGCGTCGTGCTCGAACTCTCCGTGGCCCAGGATGATTACGGCAACGTGATCGGACGGGGCGGCCGCACCGGCTTCCGCGCTACGCACGGTCGTCAAGAGCGCGGCGGTGCGACACGGCAACCGAGTCTTCGTCGACATCGTCGACTAGCGGACGACACGTGGCTGACTCGGCCGCGGACCGGGGCTGGCTGCACGCCGGCCGGGTGGGACGCCCACATGGGCTCGACGGCAGTTTCCTGGTGGCAGATGTGAACGCGGTGCTGCTCCAGGCTGCCGACAGTGTGATGATCAACGGCACGGAGCGGTCGATCACGCGCCGGGCGGGTCACGACGCGCGCCTGATCCTGCGCCTCGAGGGGTGCACGGACCGTAACGGCGCAGAAGCGATCCGAGGCCAGGAGCTGCTGGTTGCCCGGGCTCTGGCGCCCGACCTCGACGAGGATGAGTGGTGGGCCGAGGACCTGGAGGGTCTGGCGGTGGGTGATGGCGACCGCGTCGTGGGCAGCGTTACGCGATTGCTCGCGCTCCCGTCCTGTGAAGTGCTCGAGGTTGAGCGGGCCGAGGGTGGTGAGCCACTGCTCGTGCCCCTGATTTCGGACGCGGTCCGAATGGTCGATCTGGAGCGGGGGCGGATCGACATCGATCTGCGCTTCCTGGGGGAGGACTAGCTGTGGAGATTGACATCCTCACGCTGTTTCCAGAGTGGTTTGAGTGGTTCGAAGCCCAGCGCCATGTCCGCAACGCCCTCGCGGCCGGGCATCGTCTCGGGTACGTCAATTACCGCGATCACACGCCGCTGACCGGCGGCCAGGTGGATGACACGCCGTTCGGCGGCGGCGCCGGCATGGTGCTGCGCGTGGATGTGGTGGAGGCGGCGCTCCGAGCCCGCTACGGCGCGGATCCCACGGAGGTCCGCACGCATCGGCGCGTGTTGGCCCTGACCCCCGGTGGACGCATCCTCGATGACGAGCTGGTCGAGGAGCTGGCTGCCGAACCGACGTTGACCCTGCTCTGCGGTCGCTACGAAGGCTTCGACGAGCGAATCCTCGAGCACTTCGCGAGCGACCGGCTGTCGATCGGCCGCTACGTCCTCGCCGGGGGGAGCTGGCGGCGATGGTCGTCTGCGACGCTGTGCTGCGCAAGCAGCCGGGAGTCCTGGGGCACGAGGATTCGGCGGTCGAAGAATCCTTCAGCCAGGCGCTCGGCGGCCGGCCGGAGTATCCGCACTACACACGCCCCGCTGACCATCGCGGTTGGCCGGTACCCGAGGTCCTCCTGTCCGGGCACCACGCGAACATCCGCAGCTGGCGGCTGGAGCAGTCGCGGTTGCGCGGTGAAACCCGGGCTGACGCGGCAGACGAGCCCTCGGCGCGCACTTCGCTACCATAGGCCGCCGCGCGCTCTTCAGCTGCGCATGTTTTTTTTCTGTCCGTTTTCATCCAGCTAGGCCGGTGCTGCCGGCAGCAAGAGCACGAGCCATGAGCACCGTAATCGAAAGCTTGGAGCGCGCACAGCTCCGCAGAGTTCCGCAGTTTGACGCTGGCGACCGCCTGCGTGTCCATTTTCAGGTGATCGAGGGGACGCGCCGGCGCACCCAGGTCTTCGAGGGTGTGGTCATCAAACGTCAGGGTCACGGCGCGCGGGAGACCTTCACCGTCCGTAAGAATTCCTTTGGCGTCGGCGTCGAGCGCACCTTTCCGTTGCACTCACCGAAGATCGAGAAGATCGAGGTTGCCGCCCGCGGTGACGTTCGCCGGGCGAAGCTCTACTACCTGCGCGACCGGGTGGGCAAGCGCGCTCGCGTCCGCGAGCGCCGCAACACCGGTCCGGAGGAAGTGATCCAGCGTGAGCTGCTCTACGGCAGCGCATTTGCCGAGCCCGAGGTGGCCGAGGTGGAGACTCCGGTGGTGGAGACTCCAGAGGTAGAGGCTGCCCAGACCCCCGAGGCAGAAACCACCGAGACTCCCGAGGTACCGGCTGCGGCTGAGGTCCAGGCCGCTGCAGAGCCCCAGGTTGCCGCCGAGGCGGACGTGCCCTCGGCCGACGCTCCTGACGCTGACGCCGCAGCGTCAGCCGACGAGGCGTAGCCCACCACGGCACTCGGGGAATCGTTCCCGATGGCCTCCACGACAAAGAAACCCAAAGGTCTTCTCGCCAATGGGATCGAGCTGGTCGTCACGGTGGCGATCGCGATCGGCCTTGCGCTGCTCATCCAGGCGTTCCTGGTCAAGCCCTACCGGATCCCGAGCGGCTCGATGATCCCCACCCTCTCAATCGGACAGCGCATCCTCGTCAATCGGCTGGACACCCATCCGAGCATCGGCGACATCGTCGTTTTCCACCCGCCCACCGGCGCAGTCAGCGGCCAGGGCGAGGGCGTCTGCGGAAGCCCCAGCCAAGGGGCTGGCCATGCCCAGGCGTGCGACAAGGACGTTCCCGTCGAGTCGAGTCAGACGTTCGTCAAGCGCGTCGTCGGCCTTCCCGGCAACCGCCTCAAGATCATCGACGGCAGGGTCTATCGCAACGGCCACGAGGAGAAGCTCGACTACAACCTGCCGGACGCTCTGCGGACGCAGGGCTTTGTCCCCTGCACGAATAGCCCGTCCTCGGATTGCACCTTCAGCAAGACGATCGTCGTTCCGGCCGATGACTACTACATGATGGGTGACAACCGTGGGGACTCGCTCGACAGCCGATACTGGGGCCCGGTGCCGCAGAAGTGGATCATCGGTGTCGCCTTTGGCACATATTGGCCGCTCGATCGCATCGGCATCTTTTAGGCCGCTGGAACAGAGCCCCTCACGCTCGCGTGTTTGGACGCTGCCCGCGAGTACGGTTGCCGCAGCATGAAGCGCAAGCCGCCCGGTCCCAAGCTGTTCGCCCATGATCGGTCGCTGGGAACGCGCTTCGTGGCCGGGGCCGACGAAGCGGGGCGAGGTTGCCTGGCCGGCCCGCTGGTGGCGGCCGCGGTGCTGTTCGACCACGAGCGCCTGACCCGGGCGGACATCAAGGCGCTGGCCGGCCTCAACGACTCGAAGATGCACACACCGGCGACCCGCGCCGAGCTGTATCCGATCATCCTCCGAATCGCCGCCAAGGTCTCGATCGTCTCGCGCTGCGCGCCGGGCATCGACGCCCGCGGCCTGCACGTGACCAACCTCGCGGCACTGCGTGAGGCACTCGAGAACATCGCCTGCGAGGGCGCCATCTGCCTCAGCGACGGCTTCAGTCTCGGGGAGACCGTCTACGAGCATCGCGCCGTCATCAAAGGCGACGCCACCAGCGCTGCCATCGCGGCGGCATCCGTTCTGGCCAAGGAAACCCGCGACCGCTACATGCGACGCGTCGACCAGCGCAACCCGGGCTGGGGCTTCGCCCAGCACGTTGGCTACGCCTCGCCTGAGCATCGCAGCGCGATCCGGCGGCTCGGCGTGACGCCCCTCCACCGTCTGTCCTTTCAATCGGCCGCGTATCAGCAGCTGACCCTCGGCTGAGGCCGAACCGACGCCGGCGTTCAGAACGCGGCCTCCACGTGGTCCATCCGGAGGAATTGGCCGTCGGCAGAGAGCGTCACGCCGATAGCGTCGAAGCGAAGTTCGCTGACGTGGGGGTGCGGGCGCTCGACCAGCCAGCGACCGGCCATGCGCCGCACCTGCGCCCGCTTAGCCGGATGAACGGATTCCAGGGGATCGCGCCCGTAGCGGTTGGCCACCCGGCACTTGACCTCGCAGAAGACGATCCGGCGCCCGTCGCTTGCCACGATGTCGAGTTCCCCCCAGCGCGTGCGGTAATTGCGGTCAAGGATCCGGAAGCCTCGCCGGGCAAGGTGTTCAGCGGCCAGTTGTTCGCCGCGGTTACCGAGCTCGCGGCGTCGTTGATCGGGCATGGGCCAGAAGCTAGGTGCGCACCTGTGCCGGCTTTGTGACGGGGCGTGGCAACTTTGTGGAAGCCGGGGGAGGACGGTCAGGAAAAGTCACACTCCCGTGACGCTACGTGAGGCTTTCGACACACGTGCGGCCATAGCTTCGGCAGCATGCTTGCTCGCGTAACGACCTTTGCCATCGACGGGGTCGAGCCCCGCCGCATCTTCGTCGAGGTGGACATCCGCCCCGGCTTGCCGGCCTTCACCATCGTGGGACTCGGCGACACCGCTGTGCGAGAGTCTCGCGAGCGGGTGCGCGCGGCGATACAGAACTCAGGCTATGAGTTCCCGCAGAAACGAATCACCGCCAACCTGGCCCCCGCCTCGCTGCGCAAGGTGGGGCCTGGCTTCGACGCTGCCCTGGCGCTCGCGGTGCTCGCCGCCAGCGGCCAGTTCGACGCCTCGCAGCTCGCAGACGTTGCCGTGTACGGAGAGCTCTCGCTCGGCGGGGAGCTCCGGTGGGCCGCCGGCACGCTGGCCGTGGCCGAAGGGGCTCGACGCCACCGCATCCCGGCGCTGGTTGTTCCCACGACGCAGGCCCGCGAAGCCTCTCTGATCGAAGGAGTCCGGGTCCTGGGTGTGAGCGGCCTGCGCGCAGCGGTCGATGCGGTGACCGGTCGGGAGATTCCGCCGCTGCCGGCAGCTCCCGCAGCGGCGGGTTCAGCCCCATGCTTCGAACCGGAGCTCGCGGACGTTCGAGGGCACCTGGTGCCGATCCAAGCCATGGAGATCGCGGCCGCGGGTGGGCATAACCTGCTGTTCGAGGGACCTCCCGGCACTGGCAAGACGATGCTGGCTCGGCGCCTACCGTCGATCCTGCCGCCGATGTCCCGAGCTGAGGCCCTTGAGGTGACTCGCGTACACAACGTGGCCGGCCTGCGCACGGCCGGCCTGGTCGACGCCCGTCCGTTCCGGGCGCCGCATCACACGATTTCGGCCGCTGGCCTGGTCGGAGGCGGCAACCCGCCCCGGCCGGGAGAGGCGTCGCTCGCGCATCGCGGGATCCTGTTCCTGGATGAGCTGTCGGAGTTCCAGCGCAGCACGATCGAGGCGCTCCGCCAGCCACTGGAAGACGGGCGGGTGACGATCGTGCGCGGTCAGCGCGCGCTGGTCTTCCCGACACGGTTCATGCTGGTGGCCGCCACGAACCCATGCCCCTGTGGCTACGCCGGTGAAGGGGAGAGATGCACGTGTAGCGAGGTCGACCTGAGGCGCCATGAGCGACGCTTGAGTGGTCCGCTACTCGATCGGATGGATCTGCTCGTGAACGTCTACCGCCCGGCCGAGCCGGAGTTGCGCGGTACATCCATCACGGACTCGGCCACTGTCCGCCAGCGGGTGGCCGACGCGCGCGAACGCCAACATCACCGACTGGAGGGTACGCCGGCGTCGTGTAACGCCGAGCTCGACGCGGGACTGATCCAAGCGCGAATCCGGCTCGACGACGAGGCGCAGGCGGCCCTGGGGGTTGCCTATCTGAGCGGCCGGTTATCCGCCCGGGGCAGGCATCGGGTGCTCCGGGTGGCGCAGACTATCGCGGACCTTGACGGTCGGGAGCGGATCAGCCAGCCGGACGTATTTCAGGCGCTCTCCCTTCGTCAACGAGCGGGTATGTCCCAGACCACCGCCGCCTAGTCATGGGGGCGTGTGGCGCGTGCCTGCGGCGGACCTGGCTCCTGCAGCGAGTCAGCGGATATCTGCAATACGAGCGATCTCCCGTGGATGAGGTCCTCGGCCTCGCGGATCGACCGCTGATCGAGTCCTGGCTCGGGGTCGCTGAGCGGACGGGGCGAGCCTCCGAGCTCGATCGCGAATATGAGAAGTTCGGCCGCCTCGAGGCCGAACAGGCCCGAGCCCGGGCCAGGGCTGCACAGCTGGAGCTGATCTGCGCGTGCGATCGGCGTTATCCGGTGCGCCTGCGCCGGCTGTGCGGACCGCCCGCGGTGTTGCACGTCGCTGGTGGGATGCAGCGCTTCCTCAACCTGGCCCAGAGCGATCCGGTGGCCATTGTCGGGACCCGACGGCCCACCCTCTATGGCACCGATATGGCCACTCGGCTGGGCCGTGGGGTGAGCGTGAGTGGAATGACCGTCATCAGTGGGATGGCGCTCGGAATCGACGCGGCGGCCCACCGCGGCGCCCTGGCCGGAGGGGGGCGGACGATAGCCGTTCTCCCGGGCGGCGCCGAGGCTCCATATCCGAAGCAGAACCGGCAACTGCACGACCAGATTCGGCGCAACGGCGTGGCCGTCAGCGAGCTGGGAGGGGATACCTCGATCCGCCGATGGACGCTGATCGCCCGCAACCGGATCATCGCCGCGCTCTCCGAGCTGACAATCGTCGTGCAGGGCAGGAGCGGCTCTGGCGCGCTCACCACTGCGGCGCTGGCCCGCAAAGTGGGCTGCACGGTGGGTGCTGTGCCGGGATCGGTCCTGGTTCCCCAGTCTGAAGGGCCGCACCAGCTTTTGAGCGAGGGGGCTCGCCTCGTACGTAGCGCTCAGGACGTGCTCGACGCGGTGTGCGGACTCGGAGTGAGAGCGGCGGTCGATCCGGCGGTGGTGACGCTGAGTCCGCAGGCGCGGGTGGTCCTCGACGTAATCAGCCGAGGAGCGGATACCGTCGCGGAGCTCAGTCGGTCAGGGGCGGCGGGCGGTCAACTGCTGGCAGCGCTCGGCGAGCTCGAAGTTGCCGGTTGTGTGCACAGAGTCGCTGGCGGCAGGTACTCGATTCTCGCATGAGTCCACATTCTCGAGATGTTTAATCGAGTTTATGCCTTTAGGCCGTCCGGACGTGGCGCTTGTCGCTGCCGTTCGGAGGCTTGCCCTGGTCAACGACTTGGAGGTATGTGTGTCTCGTTGCATGTGGTCTTATCTGTTCAGGCGCCTTGCGCTGTTGGGTGCCCTCGTATCCATCGGGGTGATTGCGTCGAGTGGGCTGCCGGCGACGGCTGCGGCCGCGCCGACGACGCCGCCCGCCACGGTCTCGTGCGGCGGCACGATCGCACCGGACGCCGGCGGCCCCGCGGCCGGGAACGCCAATCCCTTCGACTACTCGTTCACTTGCGGCGCGAACGTCAGCGGTGCGACGGATCCGTCCGGCTACACCTGGAACTTCTCGGGCAACATCTGGTCCTACACGATCCTCGTCACGCGCCGCAAAGACATCGGGAACAACGTCACGTACGAGGCTCCCACGGCGAACGTGCTCACCTCATCCGGCGCGGTGGACGGCACACAGTACGTCAACTGCTCCAGCGCGGTGCCCAGCGACGGATTCGGCTGCAGCGCGCCCGGGCCGGGAGCCAGCAGCACCGCGGACCTGGCCAACGGCGCGAACCCTCCATATCTGTCCTACATTCCGGCGGGCGAGACGGTGACCGGTGGCTTCGCCATGACCGAGGCGTATTGCTCCTTCCTGCCCAAGGGCGCCAAGCCCGGCACGCCGGCGGTCCCGCAGGCCACGGTCGAGCTGGTCGTGACCGACACCAACGGCGTCAGTGACGGCCCGTTCCAGCTGACCCGCACCGGCAAGTGCCCGAAGGTGCCCGCCGTGGTCCCGCAGAAGAAGAAGGCTAAACAGGCCAAGAAGGCGGCGGCGTCGGCCAAGCGGCGCAAGGCGCGCGCCTGAGGACACCCCGGCGCTGGGCTCGACCCGCGTCTGGCATAATTTGCCGGTGCGCTTTCTCCGTATGAAACCTGGTCACGGCGAGGTTCTCATTGCGGAGGGAGATGTCGAGCTCCCGCAGGATGAGCGGCGGCTGGTGGCGGAATTCCGCCGCCAGCTGGACGCCGGATTGTGGGCCGCCGTCCCGCTGGCCCACCGCGACGGCCGCCGTGAGGCCGTTATGGTGCGTGCCTTCACAGACATTCCGCGCGAAGCGGAGCGGGTGATCTTCTTCCCGCGCGCCGCGGGAGGCTGAGGGAGGCCTGGCGATGCTTTTTGCGTTGAGCATCTCCGCCCTGGTGGCCCTCGCGTTGCTCTCAGACATCCTGGCGCCTCGCGTCTCAGAGCTGTGGGGGCGCCATCGCGCGCGCCGGCGCATCGTCGCCGAGCCGGTACTCGACCCGGGACGCGAGCGGAGGGCGGAGCAGACGGCTCGCGATCTGCTGCGTTCGTGTGTCGGCGCCGAGGACTGGACGATGTATCGGGAACTCGGCTTCATACGCGTGTGGGGCTCGCAATCCACCGCACGCAGCGGCGGCGTCGAATACGCGTATCTCATCTACCCGCATCGCCCGATCGTGGCCTATGCACCTCAAACCGGGCACCTGATCGGTGAGTACTGCGTCGAATTTCCGGACGACTCGCGGCCCTACGGCAGCTCCCGTCTGCCTGACTCCGACGACGTGCTCGCCAAGTGGATGGCGCTGACCGGAGACGAGCGCCGGCTGTTGGCCACCGCCAACATGCATATGCCGGGGCGCCAGATCGATGTGGCCCAGGTCACTCGCGACCTGTGGCGCCTGTCTCGCTGGGAGCAGGCACGCATGCGTGAGGTCGCGGCCACGCTGGACGCTCCCTCGAGCCAGCCCGGCTCCTGATCCGGCCTCGATGGTCGGTCGGGTCTCGGGCCGCCTGATGCCCGGGGCCAACTCTGCGAGGGCCCCTCGGCCTATGTGAATCCGTCGCGTTTGCTGCTAAGCTCGGCTCTCAAAGCCGACTAAGGCAGTTGAGTTAATGGAACTAACTGACTTGATGCGCTTGATGATCTTGCTGAATTCGGAAAGGACGAAGGGTTGACACGCAACCGCAGTCGCTACGGCGGCCTCACGTATCCAAAGCTGACCGGTAGGCGCCTGAAGGTTCTCCTGAGCCTGGCTGTGGTTGTGCCCGCGACGGCGATCCCGGCGACGGCGTCGGCCGGCACGCCGTTGATCGGCTCCGGCTCGAGCGCGGCGCAGCCGTACATGCTCGCTCTGTTCACCGCCTACCACAAGCTCCATAAGCAGGTGACCTTCCGGTACACCCCGGATGGCGGCAACGCTGGCGTCAAGGACGTGCAGTCGGGGATATCGGAGTTTGCCGTTCAGACGGCGGCCCCGCTGCTCTCGCAGACGCACGTGACCTTCACGAAGTTCTTCAAAGACGCGCTGTGCATCGACGTGAACGCGCGCAATAAGCTCGGCAACCTGACGCTGAGCCAGCTCGCCGGTATATACAAGCAGCCACCGACCTACACAGCCTGGTCGCAGCTCGGCGGCAACCTCGGCAGTGACTCGATCCAGACAGAGGGACGCAACAGCGCCGCCGGCCAGTTCACCTTCTTCCAAAGCGCCGTGCTGAATGGTGGGACCGAGAACAGCTCGACCACCCAGCTCACCTCTGACGGCCTGGTCAAGGTCGCCATCGAGAAGAACAAGGACGCCGTCGGCTACGTCGGCCTGGCCAACTCGGGCGTGAAGGGCGAGGCGAAGGCCACGGGGGAGAAGGCTCTCTCGATCAACGGTGTCGCGTGCTCTCCGGCCAACGTCAAGAAGGAGCGCTACCCGCTGTGGCGCTACGACTGGTACGTGGTTCCGGCGACGAGTCCGAATTCCGCCGTGCTCGCCTTCCTGAACTGGGCGCGGACGAGCAAGGCGGCCGGCAAGGTGCTGGCCGGCGCCGGTGCGGTGCCTGCCTTCAATAAGTAGCCCTCGGGTAGCTCACCACCCCTCGGACCATGAAGCGTCGATGGCAGTAGAGGACGCACTTCTTCTCCTCCACGAGGAGGAGGGACTCAGCCAGGACCAGCGCGCCGAGCTTTGGCTCGGCGCGCTGGTCTGTGGGGTCATCGTGCTGCTGCTGGCGATGGTTGTGTTCATCGTGGCGCAGGCATGGCCGTCCTTTGCCCACAACGGGCTCCATTGGTTCGGATCCGGCGGCAACGTCGATCAGCAGATCGAGGCGATCTTCAGCTCGAGCAATGACCTGCACAAGCCGGTCTACACCTTTCATGCCTGGCCACTGATCTGGAGCACGCTCCTGACCACTGTGGGAGCGGCGGTACTGGCCTTTGTCTGCTCCCTGTTCATCTCTGTGTTTCTGGTCGAGTTCGCGCCGGTGCCGCTGCGCCGCGTGCTGGAACCGGTCGTACGGCTGCTCGCCTCGGTCCCCTCGGTGATCTACGGACTAATTGGCGTGCTGGTGCTGGTGCCCTTCATCGGCAGCCACCTGATCACCCAAGGCGAGAAGGCGTCGGTCACGCCCGTGATCCCGCTGGACGGCTCCGGCCTGCTGGCGGCGGTCGTGCTGCTGACCGTGATGATCTCGCCGATCATGATCTCGATCTTCGCGGATGGCCTGCGAGCCGTGCCCCGCAATTGGATCGAGGGGTCCCTGGCGCTCGGGGTGAACCGCTGGCGCACTTTCTGGAATGTCGCGGTATTGACCGCCCGTCCGGCCCTGGTCGCGGGGACGGTTCTGGCCACCGCCCGCGCGCTGGGAGAGTCGGTGATGCTGAGCATGGTCTCGGGTTCGGTCGGCTTCTCCCCGAATCCGGTCGACGGGCTGATCTTCATCTTCGAACCGTCGCGAGGCTTGGCCGCCACCATCCTGCACAACACCGAGCAGCTGAGCTCTCCACCGATGGAGCACACGCTGTTCGCGATCGCCGCCGTCCTGCTGTTCTCCTCGCTCATGCTCTCGTTGGTCGGCTGGGCCACCAAGGTGCCGATGAGCCGCTATTTCCTCGTGGGCGGTAGCGGCCGGTGAGTCAGCACGCGGCGGTTGAGTCGAGCGCCTCATGGAGGCTCAGCGATCGCCTCGGACTGGCGTTCGCCTGGTGCTTGGGGCTGCTCTTCTGTCTCATCTGTGCGGCGCTCGTGATCTATCTACTGGTGCAGGGCGTGCGCTACCTGCACCCCGATTCGCTCTGGACCAACCCCAAGGTCGGCAACACGCAGAACGAGACCGGCGGCTTCCTGGCGCCGCTGCTCGGTACGGTGATGGTCACCACGATCGCCATGGCTCTGGCCACGCCCATCGGCGTAGGCGTGGCCGTGTGGTTGAGTGAGTACGGTCGTCCGCGTTCACTGGCCCGAGTGGTGGAGTCCACGGTGGAGATGTTTGCCGGTGCACCGTCGATTGTGCTGGCGCTGTTCGGCGTGATCCTGTTCCGAGCCTCGTTCATGGGCTTTCTCACCGAGCGGACGGGAGGCGTCGTCTACGGCAAAGGGTTCTTCCCCGCGGGGGCGATGCTGTCGCTGCTGGCCCTACCGCTGGTCGTCACCAGCGTGCGGGAGGGACTCCAGGCGGTTCCCAATCATGTTCGAGAGGCCTCGTACGCGCTTGGCAAGACCAAGATCGCCACGATTCGGCGCGTACTGCTGCCGGCTGTGCGTCCGGACATCATCACCGGTTCGATGATCGGGGCCGGCCACGCCATCGGTGACACGGCGATCATCGTCTTCCTGCTCGGTGACACCTACATCCTGCAGGGCGTGGGCAGCGTCCCGCTGCTGGGGACTCTCCGGGGCACTGGCAGCACGCTCACGAGCTACGTCTTCGACAACGCCCCCACGGGCGACCTCAACCAACCGAACAAGGCCTTTGCGGCTGCGCTGGTGCTGCTCGTCCTGGTCCTGATCATCAACGTTCTCGTCGACATATTTGGCCGCAAAGCAAGGGAGCTGAAATGGACCTGACATTGGCGCCACCCCCCGTCCGTCAACTCGAGTCTGGCTCGACGCTGACTGTCAGGCCGGGGCGCAGCCAAGTCGACCTGACCGGATTCGAGGGGCTGACGATCCATGCCGGGCCGAGAACCTCCTCGGGAGTGGCGCCTGCCGTAGGCCCGACCCTCGAGCGCATGCGCATCGAGCAACTCTCGATCAGCTACGGACAGAAACCGGCGGTTCGGTCGGTTTCGCTGCCGGTCCGCCAGGGCGAGGTGCTGGCGCTGATCGGTCCTTCGGGTTGCGGCAAGACCACGCTGCTGCGTTCGCTCAACCGGCTGACCGAGTTGACCAGGAGCGCCAGCCTGAGCGGTCGCATCACGCTCGACGGGGTGGACATCACCGAACTCGAGCCCACCGCGCTGCGGCGGCGGGTGACGATGGTCTTTCAGCAACCCAATCCGTTTCCGATGAGCATCTTTGACAACGTGGCCTACGTGCTCCGGGAGCAGGCGCGCCGGAAGCCCCGTCGGCAGTCGCTGACGCCGCTGGTCGAGGAGGCGCTGTCCCGCGCCGGCCTGCTGGAGGAGGTCAAGGACAACCTTACGCATCCAGCCCTGAGGCTCTCCGGAGGGCAGCAGCAGCGCCTGTGCATCGCCCGCGCCCTCGCGGCCAACCCGGAGGTGCTGCTGCTCGATGAACCGTGCTCAGCGCTCGATCCGCAGTCCACAAAGGTGATCGAGGATCTGATCGTGAAGTTGCGCGAGGAGGTGGCGGTGGTGATTGTCACCCACAACCTGCAGCAGGCCCATCGGATCGCCGACCACGTTGCCTTCATGTATCTGGGCGAACTCGTCGAGTACGCGCCCGCCCCGGCGATCTTCGGCGACCCGAAGCAAGCGCGCACGCGGGAGTACGTGAGTGGTGCGTTCGGCTAAGGCGGCGGCGGGCGCACTGGTCGCCTTGGCCGCCACGGTGGTGTTGACCGGATGCACAACGACGCAGCATGAGGCCGCGCGTGAACGGCTCGACTCGGCGCGTCTGCGCGCGGCGCTCGAGTCCACGCGGGTCACGGTGGCGAACCTGCTGGTGACTCCGACGTCGGTTGCGGCGGTCAGGTCGGCGGGCCAGACGGCCCTGATCGTGACGCTACAAAATCGCGGTCGCCGGGCCGTCACCGACCTTCCGATCTCAGTGGCCTACAAGACACCGGGCGGCACCACCATCTACCTGAACGCCGGGGCCGACCTCGGCTACTTTCAGGCCCACCTTCCGGCCATACGGGCCCGGGGGTCGCTGACCTGGGTCTATACAACCCGCCGCAGCGTGCCGGCCCATGCCCGCGTATTCGCCAGGGTCGGCGTCAGACGCTCCGTTCCCGCGTTGGTCACCGAGGCGGACCCGAGCATTGGCTTGCGCTATCGCTACCTCCCGCGTTGGCGGTCCCTGAAAGTACAGCTGGACAACGCGACCAGCGTGCCGCAATATCAGTTGCAGGTGTACGCCTACGCGACGCGTGGAAGCCGCTACGTCGGAGCAGCCGACGCTACCGTCCAGGATCTGGGCGGCGGCGCGCAGCAGAGCGTCCGTCTCGGTCTGGTCGGCCGCCTGGGCGATCGGCTACACGTGCAAGCTATCCCGACGGTCCTGCAATGAGCGCCGAGAGCACGAGCCCACACGTTTCCGGCGGCGGCGAGAACGCCGTGACGGTTCACACCGCCGGCGAGGGCCCGCTCGAGCACTGTGGCCAGTGCGGCGCTCCGGCCGCGCCGGATCAGCGCTACTGCCTTAACTGCGGCTTCCATCGCCGTAATGCGCGCGACCCGGTGGCTCGCTACCTGAGCGAGGCGAGCGCCGCCCGTTCGCGGGTCGCCGCCGCCACCGCGCTGGCCACGCAGCGGCGTCGCGCGCCGAGGGTTGGCCTGCGGTTGGCCACGCTGGCCGTGGTGCTGGCGCTGCTCGTCGGGATCGTCATCGGCACCGCCACGAGTGGCCGAACGGCTGCTCCACGCGCCGCGAGCTCGCACCACACGGCAAAGCGCAAGGCCTCGCCGGTCAAGAACGCCACCGGCTCGAGCTACCTTCAGCAGGAGCAGAACCTTCCGAACTCGGTGACTCCATGACCCCGCAGGGCGCGGAAAGCCACGAACTGGTTTCCGAGCGTGACCGTCTCACCGAGCGGTTCGTCCTGATGCAGGCTGAGCTGGGTGGTCTGTTCTATGAGATGGCCATCCGCGATCACCTGCAGTTGGACCTGCTGGTGGACCGGGCGGCCGCCATGCAGCGGGTCGAGGCTGAGTTGCGCCGCCTTGAGCAGGAGTTGCATCCAGAAGACGCGTAGGGCGAGTCGTTGGCGCCCCCCAGGTGTTCAGGAGGAGCGGGGTCCGGTGCGCGAGCCGGAGCGCTCAACCCGACGTAGCGCTACATAACATCATCTAGTCAGTGAAGATTGTAGACTTAGTGAAGTTGACACTTCGAGCGCGGGACGCCCGCAAACAGGGGGATCTGTTTTGAAAGACATCGCACGTAGTCTCGCCTCCGGGCACCGAATCACCGGGCTTGCGCTGACCGCGCTTGCCACGATCGTGTCGGTGGCCGCGTTGGCGCCGTCGGCCCTGGCGGCCGGCTCGGTGACGATCAAGACAGCCTTCGAAAACACCCCGATCAGCCTCGACACCTCCGACGCGGTGGGTTACGCGTTCACGAACGCCACCAGTTCACCCGAGACGGTCACGTTCACTGACACGCTGCCCACCGGCGTCACGTTCGATAACCCGGTCGGCGCCACGGTGACCACCGGTAGCAGCAGCGGTTGCAGCGTAGTCAGCTCTACGGCGGCTCCGGGTGCCTCGTCGCTGATGGTGACAATCACGGTTCCGAGCGCAACGGGCACGGTCTGCACGCTTTCCTACAGTGTTGTCGCCGGCACTCCGAGCAACGATGTCGCCATCGGCGATACCTACAGCGCCGTGTCCGTGAGCTCGGGGACCGTGAGCACCACCGCGGGATCGCTGACCGTGCTGTCGGACCCGAGTCTCAGCTTCACGGCACCGACCAGCGGCCAGTCATTCTCGCTGGGTCAGATCTCCGCTGCGGCCTTTGCCTGCACGGCCACCGACCCCAAGGACGCCATCGACAGTTTCTTCGGCACCGATGACGCGGGCAACCAGATCGAATCCGGTGCGCCGATCGACACGGTCGATCCAGGCAGTCACACGCTCGAGGTCGAGTGCTACAGCGCCAACGGCGGCGGCAGCGTCAACCAGTCAGTGAGCTACACCGTGGGTTCCTACACGCTCTCCAGGGTGAGGGCGGCCAAGACGACCGACCTCGTGTCGTTCCGAACCTCGGTGCCCGCCGGCAAGCTTGTGGCCAAGGCGTTCTACGGCAAGAAGCTGATCGGGAGCACCACGGTGTCGCCCACGGCCCGCCGGTTCGTCCGTGTGGTGATCAAGCCGACCACGGCGGGCAAGAAGCTGCTGACGGCGCTCAAGGGCAAAACGGCAAACCTGAGGCTGCAGACCGCGTTCAACCCGCTACCGATCGGCACCGGTGATCAGCAGATCGCCGCGGCGGGGGCGACCGTGATCAGCCGGACCGTCAAGCTCCCGCTCGCCCGGGCGAAGAAGGCCAAGCGGACGTGAGGCGGACTCGCCTGCGCGAGAGCCGATGACACAGGCGGGGCGGACCGTCGACCGACCGGGACTGAGATCCAGCGGTGGCTGGGGCCAGCGGGCCCCAGCCGGCAGGCCAGGCGCCTTGTGTGGGAGCGTGTCCCGGTCGGAAAATGGTCGAGAGCTTGCGTGAACCCGCTGCTCCAGCGGTACCGTTGGCTGTTGGAACAACCTTCGTGAGTGCTCGCGAGCGTTGAGGATCCCAAGGACGGAGTGGTGCGGGGTTGTTACAGGGTTTTCCGAACACGGTGAGTTCCCGTCGCAGTCGGCTTCGTTATGTGGTGCCGATAATCGTCGCGCTGCCGTTTCTCGCGGCGGCGGCGGTCCTCGTTGATGTGGCCTCCTCCCATCCGAGCCTGGGGCTCAGCCCGAACGGCCTGGCGGTGGTCAACTTGCCCCGGGGCGGCGGCCAGATCACCCGGGTTATCGCCGTCGGCGGGCGTGAACAGCAGGTCGTTCCCGTGAAGCTCGCAGGCCACCAGGTCGTCCCGGTCGGCCGGCTCCCCGCCGGAGAGCGCCTGACCATTCAGGCCACGATCAAGCGCCCCGGGTGGATCTCGTGGCTCACCGGTAAGGACGAGCAGGTCCAGGTGACCGAGACCACCCCGGTGGCGCGCCTGACCTCCTCGTACCTGACGCGCAAGCGGGGACAGCCGTTGACCGTCACGTTCGACGCACCGGTGGTCGAGGCCGGTTTTGCCAGATCGGGGTCCCGCGTGGCGCCGAAACAGCTCCCAGCGCCGGCTCAGAGCCTCGAGCTGAGCCAACGGGCGGCGGCCGGAACCGGAGACGTCGCGGTGGCCGCACGCACGTGGGAGATTCCGACCGTCACCGCAGTCTCCTGGTTCCCGGCCGGTACCAAGGCCACCGCCGTGGCCTCCCCGGCGCCAGGCACGAAGATCACTCCAAACACCACGATCCGGCTGACGTTCTCCAAACCGGTCACGAAGGTCCTCGGCCGAATCCTGCCGCCCGTGTCGCCGCGTACAGCCGGCACCTGGCACCAGATCAACTCGCACACAATCCAGTTCGTGCCCGTGGGCTACGGCTACGGCCTGGGCGCCAACGTACGGGTGTCGCTGCCCGAGGGCGTCAACCTCATCGGTGGCCAGGCGCGGGGATCTGACCCGATCGGCCAGTGGACCGTGCCAGACGGGTCGACCCTGGCGCTGCAGCAATTGCTGGCGCAGCTGGGCTACCTGCCGATGAAGTTCCGCCCCGCGAGCGGCTCGAGCGCCATTGCCGGCACGCCCGCCGCGGAGGAGGCCGCGATCGTCAATCCTCCGCAGGGCAGCTTCAGCTGGCGCTACCCCGACACCCCGGAGCTATTGAAGACCCTGTGGTCGCCGACGAACTCCACGGAGCTGACCAAAGGCGCGGTGATGGCCTTCGAGCAGGCTCAGGGCCTGTCGACCGATGGTGTCGCCGGACCGGAGGTGTGGAAGGCGCTCATCAACGCCGCCGTCAAGGGGCAGACCGCAACCTTCGGCTACACCGTCGTGATGGTCAGCGAAAGCTCGCCGGAGACGATCAGGGTATGGCACAACGGCAAGATCGTCGTGCACGGCCTGGCCAACACGGGAATCGCGGCCGCTCCCACCGCCACGGGCACCTACGCGGTGTATGAGCACATTCCGGTCGGGACGATGAGCGGCAAGAATCCCGATGGCAGCACGTATCACGACCCCGGCATCCCCTGGATCAGCTACTTCAACGGCGGTGACGCACTGCACGGGTTCATCCGCTCCTCGTACGGGTTCCCGCAGAGCCTCGGCTGCGTCGAGATGCCCTTCTCCGAAGCCGGCCAGGTGTATCCGTACACCCCGATCGGAACGATCGTCAACGTCGCCAGCTGAGCGTCTGACCGGACCCGGGAAGGGTGGAAGGGCAAAGTGGCGAACTTATGTGCCGTGACCAGCCCGTCCGGCTCCACACAGGAAAGCTCGCCCGCCTGGGAGCGGGCGCTTGACGAGTTCGCCGCCGATCTTCGGCGTCGGGCCGTATCACGCAACACGGTGGTGGCCTACTTGAACGACTGCCGGCAGTTGGCGGGCTGGGCAAGTGGCCATGGCGCCGAGCCGCAGGCGGTCGATCTGAAAGCCCTGCGTCGCTACGTGGCCTCCCTGTCGGCGGCTGGCCAGGCACCCAGCACCGTCGCCCGCAAGCTGGCCGCGGTGCGGGCGCTCTTCAGGGTGCAGATCCAGCTTGGGCACATGGCGCAGAACCCGGCCGACCTGGTGGCCGCGCCCAAGCGTCCCAAGACACTGCCGCGGGTGCTCAAGGCCGCAGAGGTCGAGTCGCTGCTCGACCGTATCCCCGCGGTGACGCCTCTCGATCAGCGCGACCGGGCGCTGCTCGAGCTCGCCTATTCCTCGGGCCTGCGGGCTGAGGAGCTCGTCAACCTCGAGGTGGCCAGCGTTGACTTCGATGCCGAGACCGTGCGTGTCGAGGGCAAAGGGGGCAAGACCCGGCTGGTCCCGGTCGGCGAACATGCGCTGGCTGCCATCGCCCGTTACCTCGAACGCGCGCGCCCGGCGCTGCGCAGCGACCGCGGAGATGGTCCGACAGCTCATCAGGAGCCGATGTTCCTCTCCAAGACCGGCCGACGGCTGAGCACCTCGGATGTGCGTAGGCGTCTGCGGACATGGACCCGCGCGACCAAAGGCAGTGCTCCGGCGCTGGCTCAGGCGCATCCGCACACGCTGCGGCACTCGTTTGCCACCCACCTGCTCGAGGGCGGTGCCGACCTGCGGTCGATTCAGGAGCTTTTAGGTCATGCGACTATCTCAACCACTCAGGTTTACACTCGGGTAGAGTCCGTCCGCCTCAGAGCGGCTTATTCCCAAGCTCATCCTCGAGCGTGACGGGTCCGTAGGTCTGAATGGATACAAACGTAAAAGCGATCGAGCTCAAGGATCTCTGGAAGCGGTACAAGACCTCAGGTGACGAGCGAGCCCGTGAGAGGCTGGTCGTCGCCTACTCGCCGCTGGTCAAGTACGTGGCTGGACGTATGGGCAGCAATTTGCCCGGCCACGTCGATGAAGCCGACCTGATCTCCTATGGGCTCACCGGCCTGATCTCCGCGATCGAGCGCTTCGACCTGTCGCGTGAGATCAAATTCGAGACCTATGCAATCACCCGCATCCGTGGCGCGATCATCGATGAGCTGCGGACGCTCGACTGGGTTCCGCGGTCCGTCCGCGCTCGGGCCCGCGAGATCGAGCGGGCCAACCAGCGGCTGGAGGCCAAGCTGCAGCGGGCGCCCTCCGACGAGGAGATGGCGACCGACTTGGGTATCAGCGTCGCGGAGTTCAACGATGCGCTGGTGCAGATCTCGACGTCGACGATGGTCGCCCTCGACGAGTTGTGGAACACCAGCGACGCCAGCGGCGATCAGGTCTCGCTCCTGGACACGATTCCGGATCGCGGCGCACCGGACCCGCAGTCCGTGGTCGACCAGGGTGAACTACGAGACGTCATAGCCAATGCCATCGCCGCGCTGCCCGAGCGCGAGAAGCTGGTCATCGCCCTCTATTACTACGAGAACCTGACGCTGAGGGAAGTTGGCGAGGTGCTGGGGGTAACCGAGTCGCGCGTCTCGCAGCTGCACACCAAGGCGGTGCTGCGGCTGCGCTCCAAGCTTGGCGGCGAGCTCGATTAGCGCTTGAAGCCCGACGCCCTCCGGGCTAGTGTCATCTGACACAACCGAAGGGAGGCAGCATGCACAAGGCCGCGGACCGCATTCGCAACGTGGCACTGGTTGGCCATCGCGGAAGCGGTAAGACCTCGTTGCATGAGGCCCTGCTGTTCGAGGCGGGCGCCATAAAGCGCCTCGGCACAGTGGCCGATGGCACCACGACCTCTGACTCCGAACCGGACGAGAAGGCGCGCCAGATGACCCTGCAGGCGGTGCTGAGCTCGTTCGAGTGGCAGGAGCGGAGGGTCAACCTGCTCGACACGCCAGGTGATCCGAGCTTCGTCGCCGACGCGCTCTCAGCCCTGCGGGTGTGTGAGTCGGCGATCTTTGTCGTCAACGCCGTGATGGGGGTCGAGGTGCAGACCACCCGGCTGTGGAAACGAGCGGCTGAGCTGGATCTGGCCCGGCTGGTCTTCGTCAACATGCTGGACCGCGAGCGTGCCGATTTCTTCCGGACGCTCGAGGGTCTCAAGAGCGCCTTCGGACCGCATGTGGTCGCCACGGAGATCCCGATCGGTTCCGAGCACGAGGTCTCCGGCGTGATCGACCTGATCGACATGCGCGCCTACCAGTACACCGGCAGCAGCCGGGAAAACTGCACCGAGATCCCGATCCCCGATGACCAACTCGCCCGGGCTCAGGAGTACCGCGAGAAGCTGATGGATGAGGTGGCCGAGAACTCCGATGCGCTCATGGAACGGTATCTCGAGGGCGAAGAGATCTCCCACGACGAGATCGTCACCGCGCTCAAGGACGGCACCAACCACGGCTCGCTGTTCCCGGTGACCTGCGGGATCGCCACCGCGAACCTGGCCACGAACCGTCTGCTCGATGCCATCGTCGAAGACCTACCCTCGCCGGTGAAGCACGGTGCCGTCGATGCCGACGGCCATCTGCTCGAGCCCGACGAGTCCAAGGAGCTGTTCGCCTATGTGTTCAAGACACGCGCGGACCCGTTCGCCGGCCGGATCAACCTGTTCCGGGTCTACCAGGGCGTGATCAAGCACGACTCCCAGCTGCTCAACACTCGCGCCCACTGCAAGGAGCGGATCGGCCAGCTGCTCAGCTTCGACGGCGGCCTGACTCCGCACGTGGAGGAGTTCGGACCTGGTGATATCGGGGCGGTGGCGAAGCTCAAGGAGACACGAGCCGGCGACTGGCTGGCCGCCCGCGACGAGGCCATTCAGCTACCGGCAATCAAGCTTCCCGCCGCCGTGATGGCCTTCGCCGTGGAACCGCGCGCCAAAGGTGACGACGAAAAGATGTTCTCGGCGTTGCGCCGCCTCCAGGAGGAGGATCCGACCATCGATCTGCACCGTGATCCGCAGACGGGTGAACAGATCGTGGCGGGGCTGTCGCAGATGCACGTGGAGGTGATCGTCGACCGGCTGCGCGACCGTTTCGGGGTGGAGGTCAACCTGCAGCCGCCGCGCGTGCCCTACCAGGAGACGATTCGCTCCGGCGCCAAGGCGCATGGCCGGCACAAGAAGCAGACCGGCGGTCGTGGCCAATTCGGCGATTGCCACATCCAAATCGACCCCCTGCCCCCCGGCAGCGGGTTCGAGTTCGTCGATGCGATCAAGGGTGGGGTGATCCCGGGCGGGTTCATTCCAGCCGTCCAGAAGGGTGTGCTCGAGGCCATGCAGAGCGGAGTGGTCGCCGGCTATCCCGTCAAGGACATCAAGGTGACCCTGTTCGACGGCTCCTATCACTCCGTCGACTCCTCCGAGATGGCGTTCAAGCTGGCCGGGGGTCAGGCCATGCGCGAGGCGATGGCGCAGGCCAACCCGGTCCTGCTCGAGCCGATCATGCTGACCACTGTCAGTGTGCCCGACGATTGCGTCGGCGAGGTGATCGGCGACCTCAACTCTCGTCGCGGACACCCGCACGGAATGGAGCCGGCCGGCGGAGGTATGACCGATGTCAAGGCCGAGGTGCCCATGGCGGAGATGCTGGCCTACGCTCCGGACCTACGGGCCATCACCGGCGGGCAGGGGGAATACACGATGGAGTTCCTGCGCTACGAGGAGGTGCCGGGGCACCTGGCGGGGAAAGTCGTGGCGCAGGCCCGACAGGAGCCGGTGAAGGTCTAGCGCCCGCGCAGGGTCCGCTACGCTCGTTGAGCGCCGCGCCGGATGCGGCCAGCCGACCGGAGGCGTTTTGTCAGCCATGAATCAGCCGCTGAGCATCAGGACCAGTCACGAGCAGGACGTCTGCGACGTCTGCACGCGCACGCTGCTGCGGGGTGAGAAGAGCGAGGTCTTCGTCAACGGTGGGCGCCGTTACAGCGTATGCGAGCTCTGCAAGCCCCATGCCCTGCACGAAGGCTGGATGCGTGAGGGAGCCATTCCCGACTTCCAGAACGGCACCGAACGCGTACAGCGCCGCCGCCCGTTGTTCGGCCGTCGACGCGGCAAGACTGAGCGCGGGGTCGAGCTCCAGACTCCGGCCGAGCCGCGCTCGCTCGACGACGAGCTTTCGCTCGGCAGCTGGGGAAATACCGCTCACCTCGACCCGCGGGCGATCCCCGTACAGGAACCGGTTTCCGCCGGGCCCGCCACCGACGGTCGCAGTGGTCGGGTCCGTGAACCGCGGCACGTCCATGCCATCCCGACCAGCGGCGACCATAAGATCGCCGTCGCCGTCGAGGTGTTCAACGCGAGCGCGAACCGACGTACGGTTTCCGGGGTCGCGCGCTCGCTCGGTGCACCCACCGTCAACATCACGCCCGATCCCACGCATCCGAGCCTCGTCTGGATCGTTGTCTCGTGGGAGCTCTGCTGGTATCGCTATGAGGTGGACCTGTCTGACCCGGAGGGGCGCGCGCGCCTGGACGGCCAGGGTTATGAGCTCTCCGAACTCACGCCGGCAGAGCAGATCGGCAACGCCAGCTCGGACGACAGCGGCGCGCTGATCCTCCTCTGAGCGCCCGAAGCTCTGCAGCCGCGCGCCCGCAGCCTTAGATGGATCGCGTTCACCCCAAGCTGGTGCTGCACGTCGATGGTGGAGCCCGCGGCAATCCCGGACCGGCGGCGATCGGCGTGGTGCTTTCCGCACCAGCGGGTGACGTCGTGACCACCTATAACGCCAAGATCGGCGAGACCAGCAATAACGTCGCGGAATACCGCGCCCTGCTCCGCGGCCTGGAGCTCGCGACCGAGCACGGCGCGCGCGAGATCCACATCGTCAACGACTCGGAGCTGGTCGCCCGCCAGATCAGCGGGGCATACAAAGTCAAGCACCCGGCGATGCGAGAATTGCATGGCGAAGCCCTGGCCGCTCTCAAGCGTTTTGACACCTGGAGCATCGAGTCGGTCCCCCGCGCGCAGAATGCGGAAGCCGACCGGCTCGTCAACGAGGCGCTCGATCGCTAGGCTGGGGACTGTGACCGATGTGCTTGAAGAGCTCCGTCTGCGTCTCCAGGCCGCAGCTTCCGAGCTGCGCTCGGGGATTCTGCAGCCGGGTGAGGCGCTCGAGCTGATCGAGGATTGCGCCCGCCTTGCCGGCGAGGCGGCGGCGCAGGTGGACGGCCGGGTACGCGCCGCTCTCGAGCCGCTGCCAGATCTGCCGGGACAGCTCCCGCTGGCCGCGTCGCAAGCGTGAACCCGCCGCCGGCGGTCTTATCTGCGATCGAGCCGACGCTGTGAGCGAGGCCGTGCCTGAGGTGCTTCCCACGTTCCCCGACGATCTGCGGGAGCAGGTGGACGCCTATTTGCAGGACCTGAGGTTCGCCCGCGACGCGGGGATCGACGGGCTCGAGGAGGCGATGCGGTATTCCCTGCTCGCTGGGGGCAAGCGGATCCGCCCGGTCCTGGCCCTGGCCACCGCGTCGGCGATTGGTATGGGTTCCGACGAGGTCCTGCCCCTGGCTGCGGCGCTCGAGCTGATCCACACATACTCACTGATCCACGACGACCTACCGGCCATGGACGATGACGACCTACGTCGCGGTCGCCCCACCTGCCACGTGGCTTACGGGGAGGACGTGGCGATCCTCGCTGGCGACGGGTTGTACGCGGAGGCGTTCCAGCATCTGCTCAGCGAGCAGCGGGGTGAACCGGCCAACATCATGCGGGCGGCGGCTGAGCTGGCTGCGGCCACGGGAGTGAACGGGATGGTCGGCGGCCAGTTCCTGGACGTGGCGGCCTCGGCGCCCGCCGGCGCTGAGGGCCTGCGCCACGTGCACGAGCTCAAGACGGGGCGCTTGATTCGGGCCAGCGTTGAATGCGTGCTGCTGATCGATGGTGCGCAGGGACCTGCCACAATCCAGCACTTCCAAACTTTCGCCAGCGAGCTGGGCGTTCTCTTTCAGATCGTCGACGACATACTCGACGTGGTCGGATCGGACGAGGCGCTCGGTAAGCCCAGCGGCAGCGATGAGCGCCTCGGCAAGCGCACGTACGTGACCGAATTCGGCCTCGACGGGGCCCGCGGGCTCGCGCAGGAGGCGCATCGCAAGGCCAGCTCGGCTCTCGCCCATGCCACCACGCGCGACCCCGCGCAGCTCCATCAGATAACCGACTTCATCGCGCGCCGCAGCTTCTAACCTGGCCAGGAACAAATGTCCGAACTGCTCAAGCACATCGACAAGCCCCAGGACCTACACGGTCTGAGCGACGAACAGCTCCAGCAGGTCGCCGACGAGGTGCGCAGCTACATCATCGACACGGTCGGCGAGATCGGCGGCCACTTCGGCGCAAACCTGGGCTCGGTTGAAATCGCGGTCGCGCTGCATTCGCTGCTCGATTCGCCTCGCGACAAGATCCTGTGGGACGTGGGCCACCAGGCCTACCCGCACAAGATCCTCACCGGCCGCCGCGACCAACTGCCCACGATTCGCAAGTACGAGGGGCTGGCGCCGTTCTGCTCCATCTTCGAGTCGGAGCACGACATCATGGGCGCGGGCCACGCCTCGACCGCGATCGGCTACGCGGTCGGCATCAAGGAGGCCATGCGCCGCGGGCACGGCGAGGACCGGAGCGTGGTCGCGGTCACCGGCGACGGCGCGATGACCGGTGGGGTGGCCTTTGAAGCCGTCACGCAGGCCGGTGGGCTCGGGACGCCTATCGTCGTGGTGCTGAACGACAACGGCATGTCGATCGCCCCGAACGTGGGGGGCCTGTCGCGGTATTTCAACCGTGTGCGGCTCAACCCGAAGCTCTGGCACGCCCGTGAGGACGTGGAGTCGAGCCTGACCAAGCTGCCGGCGCTCGGGCACACCTTTGAACGCTTCGGCCCGCACGTGAAGGAGTCCCTGAAGGCCTTCTGGGCGCCGGGACTCTGGTGGGAGGAGCTTGACTGGGCGTACATGGGCGTGATCGACGGCCACGACGTGCGCGCTGTCCGCCGGGCCGTGAAGGAGGCGCTGGCCGCCCAGCGTCCGGTCGTCGTGCACTGCGCGACGATCAAGGGCAAGGGCTTCGCGCCCGCCGAGGATGGTGGCCTCGAGGGCATGGAGAAGTGGCATGCCGCGAAGCCGAAGTCGATCGCGAACGGGGCGCCGGCTCCTGCCGCCGCCGCGCCCGCTGGCGCGGCGGCCCCTCCGCCTCAATACACCAAGGTCTTCGGCGACGCGCTCGTGCGCGAGGCCCGGCGCGACGAGCGCGTACTCGGCATCACCGCGGCCATGAACTCGGGCACGGGCCTGAACATCCTGCAGAGCGAGCTACCCGACCGCTACTTCGATGTCGGTATCGCCGAGCAGCAGGCCGTTCTGCTTGCCTCCGGCCTCGCCCTTCAGGGCTGCCGCCCGGTCGTGGCGATCTACTCGACGTTCCTGCAGCGAGCCTACGATCAGATCGTCCACGATGTCTGCCTGCAGAAGCTGAACGTCACCTTCGTGATGGACCGCGCCGGCCTGGTCGGCGACGATGGCCCGACCCACCACGGCGTCTTTGATATCGCCTACCTGCGCTGTCTGCCCAACATCGTGCTCATGGCTCCACGCGACGAGGCGATGTTGGTGCACATGCTGCGCACCGCCCTGACCTATGACGACGGACCCGTGGCTCTGCGTTACCCACGGGGCGAGGCCATGGGCGTCCCGCTGCCGGCCGAGCCTTGTGTGATTCCGGTGGGGACCGGTGAGATCCTGTGCGAGGCATCCGGTGAGGGTCCGCGCGTTGCCCTTCTGGGCTACGGCACGGGGGTCGGTCGGGCCCTCGGCGCGGCTGAGATACTCAGAGAGCGGGGCGTTGCGGTGACCGTGGCCGATGCGCGTTTCGCCAAGCCGATTGATGCCGGGTTGGTCGCGCAGTTGGCGGCCGAGCACGAGCTCCTGGTCACGGTGGAGGAGGGTGTGTTGAGCGGCGGCTTCGGCTCCGCGGTTTTGGAGACGCTCTCCGATGCCGGCAGCACCGCCCGCATCCTGCGGGTCGGGCTGCCGGACAAGTTCGTCACCCACGGGGCGCCAAAGTTGCTGCACGCCGAGGTGCACTACACGCCGGGCCGGATCGCCGAACGTGTCCTGGCCGCCGTGGCCGACCGGCCGCGCGTCGCCTGAGTCTGAGGCCGCCAGTGACCCGGGTGCGCCTCGATGTGCTCCTGGTGCAGCGCGGGATGTTCCAATCCCGCGCCCGTGCCTCCGCCGCCGTCCTGGCTGGTGAGGTGCTATTGCTTCCCGGGCGTGAGCGGGCCGCCAAGCCGGGCCACCTGGTGGCGGACACGGTCGAGGTCGAGGTCGCCACGCGGCTGGAGTTCGTCTCGCGCGGGGGCCTCAAACTGGCCCATGCGCTCGATCGCTTCGGGCTCTCCGTAACGGGCGCGGATGCCATGGACGTGGGTGCGTCGACCGGGGGGTTCACCGACTGTCTGTTGCAACGCGGCGCCGCTCACGTGGTCGCGGTCGACGTGGCCTACGGCGAACTCAGCTGGAAATTGCGGGAGGATCCGCGCGTGACCGTGATTGAAAGGCGCAATGCACGCACCCTGGAGCCGGCCGAGCTCCCGTACGCTCCCGGATTGATCGTGATGGATTTGTCCTTCATCTCCCTGACCAAGGTGCTGCCGGCGGTGCTTGCCTGTGCTGCTGCTCGGTATGACTGCCTGGCCATGATCAAGCCGCAGTTCGAGGTCGGGCGCGAGCGCGTGGGCAAGGGCGGGGTGGTGCGCGATCCGGCCGTTCGCCGCGAGGCACTGGTCTTCGTGGGTCGCAGCGCCGCCGGGTTGGGCGCGTCGGTTATGGGCTACGCCAGCTCCGGCTTGCCCGGGCCGAAGGGTAACCTCGAGACGTTCGTCTGGCTCGCTGAGCCGGGCCGTGGGGGAGCGGTCGCGGACCTGGAGGCCGCCGCCGTGATCGCCGAGCCGCCGGCGGTGGAGAGTTGAGCGGGCTGATTGCCACGGTGGTCACACACCGGCGGCCCGAGGAGACCGCACCAGCGGTACGGGAGCTGATCGAGGTCGCCCGTGCGGCCGGCGCGCGCCTGGTCTTTGATCCCCGCGAGGCGGAGAAACATGGCCTTCAGGTTTCCGATGGCGTCGAGATCGCCGACGAGGTCCCACGCAAGGTCGATCTCTGCTTCGCGTTGGGCGGGGACGGCACCATCCTGCGCGGGTTGCGGCAGTACGCCGGCAGTGGTGTGCCCGTCTTTGGCGTGAACTTCGGCGAGGTCGGGTTCCTGGCCACCGTCGAGCGCGAGGAGGCTGGCTCCGCCTTCAGGCGGGCTCTGGCCCGTGAGTTCGACGTGTTGGCCCTTCCCGGCATCGCGGCTCGCGTGGGTGACGACGGCTGGATCGCCATCAACGACGTCTCGGTCGAGCGCCAGCACGGCCAGCGGGTGGCCACGCTCGCCTATCTGGTCGGCGAGGACGAGATCGGCAGCGTCCGGTGCGACGGACTCGTGGTGGCCACCCCGGCCGGGTCGACCGGCTACAACCTGGCCAACGGCGGGCCGGTGATGGCCTGGGGCGTGGAGGGCATGGTGGTCTCCTTCATCGCGCCGCATTCCCTGACCGCCCGAGCGCTGGTCGTGGCGCCCGGGGACGTCCTGGCCATCGAGAATCGATCGGCGGACGAGCCCGTCGATGTCACCGTCGATGGTCGCCCGGTCGCCGTCCTGAACCCGGGGGCCCGGCTCGAGGCTCGATTCCTCCACAACCAGGGCTCGCTGGCGCAGCTGGCGGGGGTCAGTTTCTACGGACGCCTGCATCAGAAGTTCGGGCGACTCGCAACGCTGCGCTGAGGGGCTCGAGCCCTTTCTTCCCACCAAAACTTCGTCATTACGAAGTGGAGGGACGAAGAATGAGGACGAACGCCTGTTCGTAGCGTTCCGTCCGGCTGGAGGCGTAGAACTGCCGGAGTGCTACACGAGCTTCGCGTCGAGAACCTGTTGCTGATGGAGCGGGCCGAGCTTCGGCTGGCTCCGGGGCTCAACGTGCTCACCGGTGAAACCGGTGCCGGTAAGACGCTGCTCGCTCATGCCCTCGACCTCTTGCTGGGAGGCAAGGCCCGCGCCGGCATCGTCCGCGAAGGCGCGAGTGAGGCATACGTCGAGGGTGTGTTCGAGCTACCCGCTGGTCCGGCCAGGGGTGACGAGCGGATTCCGGCTGACGCTGAGGAACTGGTGCTCGCCCGTCGGGTGTGGCCCGACGGGCGAACCCGGGCCTACGTGTGTGGACGGGCGGCCACGGTTGGCGACCTGCGGGAGCTGGGGAGCCGGATGCTCTCCTTCTACGGTCAGCACGAGCACCGCAAGCTGATGCTCACCACGGCGCAGCTCGACGCGCTGGATGTCTTCTGTGGCGGCGAGCAGGGCCAGCTTCGTCTCGCCATGGCCTCGGCGCACGAACGCCTGCGCGGACTCGAGGCACAGAGCGCCGAGCTCGAGGGCCTGGTGGGCGCCCGCGAGCGCGAGCTTGACCTGATCGGCTTTGAACTGCGTGAGATCGAGGAGACCGATCCGAGCGTCGAGGAGGAGAGTGAACTGCTGGCCGAGCGCGACCGCCTGCGCCATCAGGAGACGCTGCGCGCCGGCGCCACGGTGGGCGTGGAAGCGCTGACGCCGGAGGAGGGGGAGGGCGCGGGCGCGTTGCTCACCCGGGCGGCGACGGAGCTCGAAGCAGCGGGCCTGTTCGACCCCGAGCTGGCTGCGCTCGCCGAACGGCTCGCGGCGTTGCGCTATGAAGCCGAGGACGTCGCCGCGGAGCTTCACTCCTACCTGGACCGGCTGGAGGCGGAGCCGGGACGATTGGAATTCGTCGAGGAACGGCTGGGGGCGTTTGCTCGTCTGGCGCGCAAACACGGGGGCGGGATCGCCGAGGTGATCGCTCACGCCGAAGCGTGCCGGGCGCGGCGGGAGGCCGTGCAGGATGCGGAGGTGACCTTTGAGGCGTTGGGGGACGAGCTCGAGGCCGCGCGGGCGCAGCAGGAGAAGATCGGGACCCAGCTCAGCCAGGCCAGAGCCGCGGCCGCGCCGCGGCTCGCCGAAGCCGTACTCGACCGTCTCTCGGAGCTGGCCATGGCTGATGCCCGCTTCGAAGTCGCCCTCCGCGAGCGGGAGGGCGGCTACGGCCCACGCGGCCGGGATGCGGTTGAGTTTCTCATCGCCCCCAACCCGGGCCTGCCGTTCGGACCGCTGCGCGAGGTCGCCTCCGGAGGGGAGCTCTCTCGGGTCATGCTCGCGCTGCTGAGCACGGCTCACGGCGGGGTCGCCGCGGCCGGCGCTGGCCAGACCGCCAGTCCGATCGGGGGCGAGGGGGATGGCTCGCTGCTGGTATTCGACGAAGTCGACGCCGGCATCGGCGGACATACGGCACGTGCCGTGGGCGCCCACCTGCGGGAGCTGGCCCAGGGTCGGCAGGTCCTATGCATCACCCACCTGCCCCAGGTCGCCGCGATGGCCAACCGCCACTTCACGATCGTCAAGGATGGGTCGCGGTCGCCCGCGGTCACGACCGTCGCGGCCTTGGACGGAGACTCCGTCGTCGGTGAGCTCGTGCGAATGCTCGGCGCGCACGAGGACGATCGCGCGGCCCGGGGGCACGCCCGGGAGCTGCTCAAGACGGCTTAGCCCGAAAGTGACACCGAGCTCCCAAAGCTTCCGCCTCCGGTTGCCCTCTGCGATCGTGCCTCCGTGGACCTCACGCCATTGTCCGGGCTGCGCCTGCGAACCGATCGCCTGGAGCTGCGCCTACCTGACGAAGCCGAGCTGGACCAATTGGCGAAGCTGGCCGAGGGGGGCATCCACGATCGGAAAGAGATGCCGTTCGTGGTTCCGTGGACCGACGCCGTCGGGAAGCCGGGGTTCGCCGAGGGCTTCGTGGCCTACCACCGCGGACTTCGCGAGAGCTGGAGCACGGACGCCTGGCAGCTCGAGCTGGGGGTCTGGGCCGCAGGGCAGCTGATCGGCATCCAGGCCGTGGCGGGACATGGGTTCGCCCACACCCGGGAACTGAAGACGGGATCGTGGCTGGGCCAGTCATTCCAGGGCCGCGGCTACGGGACGGAGATGCGGGCGGCGGTCCTTGAGCTGGCCTTTCACGGGTTGGGGGCGCAGGCGGCGCTCTCCTCGTCGCTCGACGGAGTCCAGGCCTCGCTGCGCGTGTCCCAAAAGCTGGGGTACACCGAGGACGGCCAGAGCTGGCTGGAGGTCAGGGGCGAGCGGCGCTGCGATCGTCACCTGCGCCTGACGCGCGACCGCTGGACCGACCGGGAGCGAATTTCCGTACGGATCAGTGGGCTCGAGCCGTGCTTTCCGCTATTTGGGCTGAAAGGTCCCCCGTGCGCCGTGGAGCCCATCGTGCTGAGGGCCTGAGAACGACCTCCCGGCCGCTACTCTGAGTAAGGGCGCCGCAGGCTCGGGCAGTGAAAGCGCGTGCGTCCGCCCCGGACGGTACCTTCGAACATCGGTAAGTACGGGAGCAAGGATCACGCAATGAGCCAGGCTGAGACGCGGTTTATCTTCATCACGGGCGGCGTTGTCTCCTCGCTCGGTAAGGGAATCGCCGCAGCCTCGATCGGCCGACTGCTCCGCGCTCGCGGCCTGTCGGTACAGATCCAGAAGTTCGACCCGTACATCAACGTCGATCCCGGCACGATGTCGCCGTACCAGCACGGCGAGGTGTTCGTGACCGAGGACGGGGCCGAGACTGACCTGGACCTCGGGCACTACGAGCGCTTCACCGACGCCAACGCGAGCCGTGCCTCGAATGTCACTGCCGGCGGGATCTACAACACGGTGATCAGGCGCGAGCGCCGCGGAGATTACCTCGGCGCGACCGTGCAGGTCGTGCCGCACATCACGGACGAGATCAAGCAGCGCGTCCGCGTCGTGGCTGACTCCTCCGATGTCGACTTTGTCATCACCGAGATCGGCGGCACCGTGGGCGACATCGAGTCGCTGCCATTCCTCGAGGCCATCCGTCAATTCCCGGTCGAGGTCGGCCGGCGGCGTTGCATGTTCATCCACCTGACCTTGGTCCCCTACATCGGCCACGCGGGTGAGCTCAAGACCAAACCCACCCAGCACTCGGTCAACGAACTGCGCCGCATCGGCATCAATCCCGACATGGTCCTCTGCCGATCCGAGTCGGTGCTCTCCACTGAGATCCGCAAGAAGATCGCGCTCTTCGCCAGCCTGCCGGTCAATGCCATCGTCTCCGCCTTCGACGTGCCGGACGTCTACAGCTGCCCGCTCACCTTCCATGAGCAGGGCGTCGACGACTTCATCCTCAAGGACCATTTCGGGATCGATGCGCCGCCACCGGAGCTGGACACCTGGAGGGCTTTTGTCGATAAGGCAGCCGCCCTGACCGATGAGGTCCGGATTGCGTTGGTCGGCAAGTATGTGCAGCTCGAGGACGCCTATCTGTCGGTCGCCGAAGCCCTGCGCCACAGCGGCATCCATCACAACTGCCGCGTGAAGATCGAGTGGGTCGACTCGGAGACCGTCGGCGACACGGAGGTCGACGCGCTGCTGCGCAGGATGGACGGGATCCTGATTCCGGGTGGCTTCGGCGGCCGTGGGTTCGAGGGCAAGATCGCCGCGGCCAGGCTGGCGCGTGAGTCCGGCATTCCCTACCTAGGTGTGTGCCTGGGGATGCACGTTGCCGTCAGCGAGTTTGCCCGTCACATGGCAGACATGCCCGGCGCCAATTCCACGGAGATGGATCCCGAGACGCCGTTCCCGGTGATCGACCTGCTGCCGGAACAGCGGGAAATCGGCGACATGGGCGGCACGATGCGCCTCGGTGCCGACCCGGTCAAGGTCCAGCCGGGCACCCGAGCCTATGAGGCCTACGGCGAGGGCGTGGTGTACGAACGCCACCGCCACCGCTATGAGGTCAACAACCACCTCAAGAAACAGCTGGAGGCAGCGGGTCTCGTGTTCTCCGGAACCACACCTGACGAGCGCCTGGTCGAGATCACCGAGCTCCCGCGGGACGTGCATCCGTTCTACGTGGCCTCGCAATTTCACCCGGAGTTCAAGTCGCGCCCCGAGCGGCCGTCGCCCCTGTTCCGGGAGTTCGTCGGTGCGGCCCACGCTCACCGCGAGCAGAACTCCCTGATGGATCCGCTGGTGCGCGACGACGAGGTCACCGCTACGCGCCTCGGCTAGCCGCGGGCCAGATGATCGCCGTCTCCGAGTTTGACCGAGAGCGGCTGCACCGTACGTTCGAGGCGCTGTGTCGGATCCCCAGTCCCACGGGTGATGAGCGCGGGGTGGCCGACTTCATAACGCGCGAGCTGAAGGCGCTGGGGATCGGCGTCGAGGAGGATGAGGCCGGGACAGCCGTCGGCTCCAATGCCGGCAATCTGCTCGCCCGCATACCGGGCCAGGGCGAGCGCACGCTGATGTTCTGCGCCCACATGGACACGGTCCCGCTGTCCGCGCCGGTGGAGCCGGTCCGCCGTGACGGAGGTTGGCAGAACGCCAACGACGGCATTCTGGGGGCGGACAACAAGGCTGCGGTGGCCGCCATGCTGGAGCTGGCGCGCCGGCTGGCCAGTCACGGAGCGCCGCCCCACGAAGGCATTGAGCTGGTGTTCACCGTCGCCGAGGAGACCGGACTGCACGGAGCGCGCCACTTCGACGTGGGTCGCCTGAGCAGCCGCTTCGGTTACGTCTTCGACCACGCCTCTCCGCTGGGGGAGATCATCACGGCGTCGCCCACGCATATGCGCATCGATGCCGAGGTGCGCGGCAAAGCCGCCCACGCCGGGCTGCAGCCCGAGCATGGCGTCAGCGCCATCCTGGCCGCCGCCGCGGCCATCGCCAACATGCCCCAGGGTCGTTTCGACGCTGAGACCACAGCCAACGTCGGGCTGGTCGCGGGCGGGACCGCCACCAATGTCGTTCCGGATCGCTGCACGATCGCCGCCGAGGTCCGTGGGGTCGAGCAGAGCCAGGTCGATCGCTACGTCACGCAGGCCATCGACGCGCTGCAGGACGCCGCGGACACCGCGGGCTGCGACCTGGACCTGAAGCTTCAGCCAATGTTCAACGCCTACCGGAGCGGGGCTCGCGAGGCCTCGGTCGTCCTCGCGGGCCAGGCGTTGCGGCGCCTCGGGTATGAGCCGAGCCACCGCTCGAGCGGCGGCGGATCAGATGCCAACGCGTTTCGGTCCAGCGGCTTTCTGTGCACGAACCTGGCCAACGGAACCGAGCGCGCGCACGAGCGCACCGAGCGGGTCAGCGATGTCGCGCTGGAGGCCAACCTCGAGCTGATGCTCGCGCTCATGGCGGAGAGCGCGGCTTGAGCCGCTCGCCGGCCCGCGACCCGCGCTCGCTCACGCCGACAGACAACGACCAGGAGACGGTTTGATCAGGTTCGAGGTGGTATCAGAGACGGTCGAGTGGGAGGGGCGCATCCTGAAGGCGGGACGCCAGACCTACCGATACAGCGACGGCAGCCAGAACACATTCGACAAGGTCTGGCATGCCGGGGCCGTGACGGTGGTGGCCTACGACGAGACGCATGTCTGGCTCGTCCGTCAGCCGCGGGAGGCGTCCGGGCTTGCCGCCTGCCTCGAGATCCCCGCGGGCAAGCGCGATCGCCCCGGTGAGCCGATGCTCGACCTGGCCAAGCGCGAGCTGGTCGAGGAGATCGGCAAGGAGGCGAGCGATTGGCGCGAGGTCAAGGGGTTCTATCCCACCCCCGGATACTGCGACGAACACATCACTCTGTACGCCGCCACAGGCCTCATGGACGCTCATGGTGGGCCGGCGCCGGAGGAGGACGAGCACATAGAGGTGGTTCCCTGGCCGCTCTCCGACATCGACGGCGCGCTGGCCGCCACCGCCGACGGGAAGACCCTTTACGGCCTACTCTGGCTGGCCCGCGAGCTGCGCCTGTCCTGAGGACCTCAGGCCGACGGGTCGCCGACGGGCAGGAGTGCGCGCCACCGGCACGAAATCCAAGGAGATGACCACGGTTGCCGCCGGTCCGGCGCAGCGTCTCACCGACCTCACCCTCGATTTCCTGGCCTATCTCGAGCTCGAGCGCGGGCTGTCTCGCAACACCCTGGAGGCCTACCGCTCTGATCTGCAGCAGCTGGGGGAGTTCCTCGGCCGCCACCATGTGGACCCGCTCGCCGTGGACGCTGCACTGCTCTCGCAGTTCGTCAGCGAGCTCGCGGAGGGTCGCGATGCCCGCCGCCCGGCGGCCGCGTCCACCCTCCAGCGCAAGGTGGCCTGCCTGCGCTCCTTCTATCGCCACATGCGCCGGGAGGGCCTGCTCGACACCGATCCCACCAAGGATGTGCGTCCGCCGCGCTCCCGCGCTCGCCTGCCCCGCGTGCTCAGCCGCGATCAGGTCAATCGGCTACTCGAGCAGCCCACGGGCAGCAGCCATGCCGCGCTGCGGGATCGCGCTCTGCTCGAGACCATGTACGCCTGCGGCCTGCGCGCGTCGGAGGCGATCTCCCTGAAGCTGTCGGAGCTGGACCTGGAGGCTGGGGTCCTTATCGCCCACGGCAAGGGATCGAAGGAACGGATCGTGCCGGTCGGCAGCAAAGCGCTGGAGATGCTGCGGGTTTATCTGCAGAGAGCACGACCGGCGCTGGTCGGCCTGCGCGACGAGCCGCATGTGTTCCTCAACCTGCGCGGGCAGGCGCTCTCGCGCCAGGGCCTCTACAAGATCGTTCAGCGCCATGCCCGCACGGCGGGCCTGGATGAGAGCATGAGCCCGCACACCCTCCGGCACACCTTCGCCACGCATCTCCTCGCCGGGGGCTGTGATCTGCGCTCTCTGCAGGAGATGCTCGGCCACGCCGACATCGGCACGACCCAGATCTACACGCACCTCTCGCCCGACCGGCTCCGCGACGTCTATTTCGACGCCCACCCGAGGGCCAAGCTGAACCCCGACACGTAGGGCCCCGACCCCGACACGTAGGCCCCGCCACCGGCCGCCGGCCCGCCACCGAACGCCATCGGACGCGCGCTGCCTATGATCGCGGACATGCCCGAGCTTCCCGAGGTGGAGACGATTCGGCGGCAGCTCGCGCCGCATCTGGAAGGGCGGAGCTTTGCCTCGGTGGAGATCCGCGATTTCCGTTGGACTCTGCCCGCGCCACCGGAGCTGATCGCGGCGGAGCTGACCGGCGCCCGGGTGCAGCGACTGGGCCGCCTGGGCAAGTACATGATCTGGGAGCTGGACGCTGACCGTCACCTCCTGGTGCACCTGCGGATGACCGGTTCGCTGCTGATGGATGCCGACCCCGAGTCCCCGTACACGCGCGCCCGTCTCGAGCTCGACGATGGGCACGTGCTCACCTACGTCGATCCGCGTCGTTTCGGCACAGCTCATCTGATGCTCTCGGGCGCTGCCCGCGACGCCTATTTGAGGGCCCGGCTCGGTCCTGAGCCGTTCACTCCTGATTTCAACGCCAATTACCTGCGCGCGCAGGCCCGCGGCCGCTCAGCTCCGGTCAAGGCGTTCCTCCTCGACCAGCGGCGCATCGCCGGGGTGGGGAATATCTACGCCGACGAGGCGCTGCATCGCGCGGGCGTGCATCCCCAGCGTCCGGCGGGCAGCCTCACGCTCGCTCAGTGGGGCGCCCTCAAGGAAGCGATCGAGGTGGCGCTGGCCGCGGGCATCTCGGCCAAGGGCGCCTCGATCGACGATTTCCGTCACGTGGACGGAGCCCGCGGCAGCTTCCAGGACAGCTTCCTCGTACACACGCGCGCCGGCGAGCCCTGCCCGACCTGCGGCCACACCATCCGCAAGCTGGTCGTCGGCGGTCGCGGGACCTACGTGTGCGAGCACTGCCAGCCCCGCCCGAGGGCGCGCCGGGCTTCAGCTTGAGCTTCTCGCCGGCGGCGGGCTTTGCCGCCGGCTCCCCTGAGCGCTCACCGATGCGGACAGGGCGAGAGCGATCTCGGTCCAGCTCTGATTGACCGGACGTCCGCCTGGATCTGGCTGAATAGCGCCTGCAGCGCATCCGGGTTTGCCTGCCGGAGGGCGCCGACTGCCGTCTTCAGTGCATGGGCCAAGCGGCCCTCGGCCGCGATGTTGCCCGGTGAGTCACCGATGACCGCGACGCATGTGGGGCTGAACCCACGCAGCCGGGCCAGTTGATCGACGCGCGACTCGGCTCTGAAGAAGGTCGCGGCGTCTGAGGAGTAGCCGCGCACGGCCGGCACCAAGCAGCGGAGCAGGGCGGACTCGGTGCCGGGATCGATACCGCATTTCGTCGCGCGGGCGTTCAGCTTCCCGTCGTCCCCGCCCAACCTGATCAGGTCCAGACAGCCGCTGCGCACCGCCACGATCAATTGACTCACCTGGCGCATGTGCGTGCACACCGCATTGGCCTTCTGGAAGCTGCGCGCATCGGCGGCCTCCAGCGACCTGATGCGCGTTTGGACGAGCTGGAGCTGCCGGTATTCAGGCTGGGTGAGGACGCCGTGCGTCGCCGCGGCGGACGCGGCGCCGGTGACGCCGAGCACAACCACGAGGCAGAGGGCGAAGGCGGTCAGGCAGCGGAAACGGCACATGTGACCAACGGTAGTACCCGTCGGAGCCATGCCGATGCAGCCGCGACGCGCGCGGGCCGCCGTTACGCGGCCAGCAGTTCGGGCAGGCGTCCGGAGCGGTCAGCCGCCAGCAGCTGGTCGAAGCCGCCGATGGACTGGCCGTCGATCAGGATCTGCGGGAATGTCACCATGCCCGTGATCTCGTGCAGTCTGTTGCGCGCCGCCGGATCACGTGCAAGATTGATCTCCTCGTAGGAGACGCCCCGCTTGTCCAACAACGCTTTGGCGCTGCGACAGTATGGACACATGTCGGTGGTGTAAACGATGACGGGCTTCATGACTTCAAAAAGGATAGCGACACGTGGGAGGCCCGCTCGATGCCCGGGTCGCTGAAGACCGAGGCGATCGTGTTGCGCTCGATCCGGTACGGCGAGGCGGACCGGATCCTGCACCTGTACACGCCCGAGCACGGACGCCTCGGGGCCATCGCCAAGGGGGCCAGACGGGCCCGCAGCCGTTTCGGTGCACGGCTGGAACCCTTCTTTCAGATCGCTGTGGTGCTGCACGAGGGCCGGGGGGATCTGTACACGGTGACGGCCGCGGACACGATCGAGGCCCGACCCGGCTTGCGGGAGAGCGCCGAGACGCTTGATGCCGCCGCCCGGGCCTGTGACGCGGTCAGCCGCCTGTTTGAAACCGACGAGCCACACCCGGCCGTGTTCGCGTTGCTGGCCAACCAGCTGACGCTGCTGGCCAGCGGGCCAGCAGCGGCACGGACAGAGAATGCCCTGGCCTTTCGCCTGAAACTGCTCCTGGCCGCTGGAATCGTGCCGCAGCTCGGGTCGTGTGCCAGCTGCGGTGAGCGTGAGCATCTCACCGGCTTCTCGGCGGCGGCCGGCGGGGTGGTCTGCAGCTCGTGCGAATCGGGCTCCTTCCCGCTGGGGCAGGAGCCATACGAGTTCATGGTCGCCGCGCTCGGCCAGCCGCTGGCCAGTGCGCCGCGGGCGTCAGCGCGGGCGCTGCAGGTGGTGGAACGCGCGGTGCGCGAGACCGCCGAGCATCACGCGCAGGTTCGGTTGCGTCCCGTGTCAGTGGCCTCTGGACGTCACTGAGCCGCCAGCCTTCCTGGCAGAATGGTTATGTGAACCGGGTTTACGAGCATCCAGGCGGAGTCGTGGCCGACGCTTTCGCCGAGCGTATGCGGACACGTGAGCAGGCGGACCTCTCGCCGCTCGCGACGGGCTCCTACCCGGCGGTGCGTGAGCTCGAGGAGCCGGAGTGTGGGCTGCGGACGCCCTTTCAGCGCGACCGGGACCGAATCGTGCACTGCAAGGCGTTCCGGCGGCTCAAGCACAAGACGCAGGTCTTCGCGCTGCCCGTGGGCGACCACTACCGCACGCGGCTGACCCATACCCTGGAGGTGACCCAGATCTCGCGCACGGTGGCCCGGGCGCTGCGGCTCAATGAGGATCTGACGGAGGCGATCGGACTCGGGCACGACCTCGGCCACCCGCCCTTTGGCCATATCGGTGAGGAGGCGCTGGACCAGTGCCTGGCCGAGCGTTTCGGAGAGCATTTCTGGCACAACGAGCACTCGCTGCGTGTGGTCGAGGTGCTCGAACGCGACGGGCGCGGACTGAACCTGACCGCTGCGGTGCGCGACGGCATCGCGGCGCACTCGTGGCGTGCCGTCGAGCCACAGACGCTCGAGGGCCACATCATCCGCTTCGTCGACCGGATCGCTTACATCAACCACGACATCGACGACGCCGTTCGAGCCGGTGTGCTCCATTCCGCCGAGTTGCCGAGCCGCCCGATCGCGATCCTCGGCGATACCGGCTCACAGCGGATCGACGCGCTCGTGCACGATCTGGTCGAGCGCTCGGCGCAGGCCGGCGCCATCGTGCAGAGTGAAACGGTGGGCGACGCGATGTCAGAGCTGCGCGACTTCATGTTCGAGCATGTCTACCTCGGGCCGCAGGTGACGCATGAGCGCCAGAAGATAAAGGCCGCCGTGAGTGTGCTCTTCAACCACTTCTGCGACCACCCAGAAAGGATTGCCGAGTCGATCCCCGACGGACCCCTCTCCCGTCGGGTGGCCGATCACATCGCCGGGATGACCGATCGGTTTGCCGTGGCCGCCTTCGAAGCACTCGTCGTTCCGACGGCTTTCACGCCGTGAGCCGATACACAGCTGACTCGCGCGACCGGGTCAGGGATGCGGTCGACATGCTCATGCTGGTGAGCTCGAAGGTGGAACTCACGCGGCGCGGCCACGACAGCTACTTCGGCTGTTGTCCCTTCCACGACGAGCGCACGCCGTCCTTTCACGTGCGCCCCGACGAGAAGCACTATCACTGTTTCGGCTGCTCGGAATCGGGCGATCCCTTCACATTCACCATGCTGACCGAAGGCCTCGACTTCAAGGGCGCGCTCGAGTCGCTGGCCGATCGCTTCGGCGTCAAGCTCGAGACGGAGGATGAGTCGCCGGAGGCGGCCTCTCGCCGCCGGCGACGGGAACGGCTGTACGCCCTGCTCGATCGGGCGGCCACCTTCTACGAGCGTTACTTCTGGGAGGCCCGCGAGGCGCAGGCGGCCCGCGATTACCTGCTGGAGCGCGGTTTCGAGGAGGAGATCCTGCGCGCGTTCCGTGTCGGGTACGCGCCGTCGTCCTGGGACCGGCTGGTGTCGGCCTCTGCCAAAGCCGGCTACAGCCATGACGAGCTGCTGGCCGCCGACCTGGGCCGGCGCAAGAAGGCACGGCCGAACGAGCTGATCGATCGCTTCCGGGGACGGCTCATGTTTCCCACGGCCGACGCCCGCGGTCGAGTGCGCGGGTTCGGCGCCCGCACCATGACCGGCGAGGATGGGCCAAAGTACCTGAACACGGCGGAGGGCGAGGTCTACCGCAAGCGCGAGGTGCTCTACGGGATCGCCGAGGCGCGCCCCCCGGCGGCCCGGGAAGGGCGCATGATCCTGTGCGAGGGCTACACCGACGTCCTCGCCCTGCACCAGGCGGGCGTCCGCAATGCTGTGGGCATCATGGGAACCTCGCTGACCGACGAGCAGGTCGCCGAGCTCGTGCGGGTCGTCAAGGTGCTCGAGCTCTGCCTTGACGCCGACAACGCGGGTCAGCGCGCGATGGAGCGGGCGGCGAAGGTGTGCGCCGACTCCGGACTGGAGCTGCGGGTGGTTCCGCTGCCGGCTGGGGCCGACCCGGGCGAGCTGATTGTCCAGGCCGGCGCCGCTGCCCTGCGTGAGCGGATCGCCGCTTCGGTGCCCTACGTGGTCTTCCAGGTGGGCCGTGTGCTGGAAGCCGCCGATCTGAGCGGTCCCGAGGGCAAGGACCGGGCGATCGCCGCACTGCGGCCCGTGCTGAGCCGGGTGGGGCAGAGCGTTCTGCGCGACGAGCTCGTCCGCCAGGCAGCCGCAGCCCTATCCGTGCCCGAAGCCAGGCTGGTGACCTTGCTCGGACAGGCCCAGCCGGGCGCGGGTCAGCCGCCGGTGGCCGACCACGGATACGCCGGGCCGGCGCGGGCTCGCGTCCAGTCGGCCAACGGCCGCCGCCCGCAGCGGCCCGAGTCTGAGCGCTCGTTCCTGGCCATGTGCCTGGCGGCGCCAGACATCGGCGCTGCTGCTCTGGCCCAGGTGGATCCGGATGCGCTGCTCCTGGACGATGTCCTCCGGCGCGCGGCGAGGCTGATGAGCGCTCACCTCCCCGAAGCGCTGCCCGACCCACCGGGTGATGATCCCGAGCTGATCCTCGTCCTGGACGATCTACGCGCGCGAGCCGCCCGGGGCCGCCGGGTCAGTGTCGACGAGCTCGATCACGCGCGCCTGGTCCTGGAACGCGACCGCCTCCGGCGCGAGATCGGCTACCTGCGCGAGCACGGCGGGGGCGGTGGCATCCTCGCCAAGCTCTCCGCCCAGCAACAGGCGGTGCTCGACTCCATCCGTGCTGTGGTCACGCGCCTGGAAGGGCCCGGCTAACGTCTCGAGACGGCGAAGTGCGTTCTGCTGTGCTCAAACTGTCATGCGGAGGTTGAGGACGGAATCACCGATCTGCCGATAGAGTTAGCCCGGCCGCGGATCTGAACTATGGCCGCCGGCAGTTCCACACTTTGGGGAGTAGCTCAACCGGCAGAGCAAACGGCTGTTAACCGTTAGGTTGTGGGTTCGAGTCCCACCTCCCCAGCTTTTCCCGACGGTCGGGTGATTGCCCGGCCGTCGCCGTTCTAGACCCCGAACCGCGTGTGGAGACAAGGCCTTCGATCAGCTCGGCGGCGCGCGTCGGTCCGTCGGTCCGCGCTGCCCAGGCCGCGAGCCCGCGGGCGGCTGTGGCCATCGGCGCATGTTGCTCGAGCGCTCGCTCAACGGCGAGCCGCAGCGTGGTGGGCGAGAGGAACCTCCACGGCAGCCGCACACCGAGGCCCGCCCAGTCGAGTCGGGCCGCGTTCTCCGCCATGTCGCCGCTGTGGGGCACGGCCAGCACAGGGACCCCACGCTCCAGTGCGCGCACCACCGTGCCGTGGCCGCCGTGACAGACCACCAGCGACGCGTCGCGCATGGCCTCGGGGTAGGCCATCCAGTTCACCAGCCGAGCCCCGGCGCTCGCCCGCATTGGGGCTAAGGCGGGACGCCGATCCAGCGAGGCCAGCACGCGCAGATCCAGGTTGCGCAGCCCCTCCAGACAGGCGCGGATCAGCTGCTGATCGGGGTCGTGTGAGGTCGACGGGGCGACAACGACGAGCGGAGCGTCACCCGGGGGCAGGGCGACGGTCGGTGCCGGCGGCGCCCAGAACATCGGACCGACGACATGCGCCGAGGCGGGCCACTCCCGGGGATATTCGAGCTGAGGGAAGGTCGCCACCAGGCACAGGTCGGGGCTGAGACCGCCGTGGAGCCGCTCGAGGGCCGGCAGGCCGAGCTGCCGCCGGGTTTCGTTCAGCTCGTCGCGCCCCTGACGCAGCCCCTGCTCGAGGGGCCGCTCCATCCTGCCCCAGAAGCGAGCGCCGGCACGCGTACGGGGGAGTCGGGCGCCGATTGAGTAGGGGGCAAAGCCGCGTGCGGTCACCGGGAACAGATGGGGGATGAGCGTGGCGGTGGGTATGCCCTCGAGCTCGGCCGCCAGTGCCGGGGCGAGGGTGAGAATGTCGTGGACGACCACGTCCGGTCGCCCGGCTGCGATGGCCTCGCGGGTGGGAAGCGTCGCGCGCAGGGCCGCCTCATACGGCTTCAGCGGTTGCTTCCGTGTGGGGAACACGGGGTACTCCGGCGCCGGCACAAACTGCATGCCCGCGGCGAGCACCGGCTGTCGCCAGCGCTCCCATGTCTCGTAGGTCACCTGGTGCCCGCGCTCGGTCAAACACCGCCCCAACGCCAGCATGGGGAACGCGTGGCCCGGTTGACCAAAGGCTCCGAGAAATATCCGCAGGGGCTGGCGCAGGTTGACCGTGCCGCCTCCCGCTGGGCTCAGACCGCAGCGAGCTCGGCGAGCGTCTGCAGTTGCTCGAACTGGTGCTCCCGGGTGTGGCCGAGCGGCGTGACCAGAAGGCTGCCGACCCCCGCGTCTCGGTAGGCGGCCAGTCGCTCAGCGACCCTTTCCCGCGGGCCGACCAGCGACACCAGGTCGATCAGCTCATCCGGGATCGCTCGACAGGCCTCCTCGCGCTTGCCGTCCAGGTACAGGTCCTGGACCTGGACTGCGGCCGCTTCGAACCCGTACTCGCACACCAGCGCGTTGTAAAAGTTCTGCTGGCGGGAGCCCATACCCCCGACGTACAAGGCGAGCGCCGGGCGCATGAAGTCGCGAGCCGTCTCGATGTCGTCGCTGATATGGACGCTCACGTTCGGCGCGATGTCGAAGCCGGCCAGGCTGCGGCCCGCTCGCGCGGCGCCTGCCTCGAGCCGTGTCCGGAACATGGTGACGTGCTCCGGCGAGAAGAACGTCGGCAACCAGCCGTCGGCGATCTCGCCGGCCAGCGCCGTGTTGCGCGGACCGATGGCCGCCAGGTAGATCGGGATCTTCGCCTGGACCGCCGCGATCGTCAGTTTCAGAGGCTTCCCGGGGCCATCGGGTAGCGGCAGGGTCAATGTCTCCCCGCTGTACACGACGCGCTCGCGTCGCAGAGCCATGCGCACGACGTCGAAGTACTCGCGGGTGCGCTGCAACTGCTGGCCGAACCGCTGCCCGTGCCAGCCCTCGGCGACCTGAGGGCCCGAGCTGCCCAGGCCAAGGATCATGCGACCTCCGGACAGCTGGTCGATGGTGGCCGCCGTCATGGCGGTCATGGCCGCGCTTCGGCCCGGGATCTGGAATACGGCCGAGCCGAGCTTGATCTTGGTTGTCTGCCCGGCGAGCCAGGCCAGGACGGTGGCCGCGTCTGAGCCATAGGCCTCGGCCGCCCACACCGAGTCGTAGCCCAGTCGCTCGGCTGCCTGAACGGCGGCAAGCTGTTCTTCAGCGCGGCCCCAGAGCCCCCAGTAGCCGATGTGCAGGCCGAGCTTCATGGCGCTTGAGGCTACTGACAACCGTCCCCTGAGATGATGTGCGCATGACCTCGAGCAACCATGGCATCGTCCGTTACGGATACAAGGCTTCGGCGGAGCAGTTCCCGCCTCGTCAGTTGGTGGATTTTGGCGTCAGCGCCGAGAAGCACGGCTTCGACATCGTGGCGGTGTCGGATCATTTCCAGCCGTGGCGCCACCATGGTGGGCACGCTCCGAATTCGCTGATCTACCTGGCCGCGTTGGGCGAGCGGACTGAGCGGGTGGTGCTGGCGACCAGTGTGCTCACGCCGACCCTCAGATATCAGCCGGCGGTGATCGCGCACACGTTCGCCACCCTGGCCTGCCTGAACCCGGGTCGGGTGATCCTGGGGATCGGTACCGGGGAGGCGATGAACGAGAACCCCTCGATCGGGATCGAATGGCCGAAGTTCAAGGAGCGGTCGGAGCGTCTCGCCGAGGCGGTGGCGTTGATCCGCCGGTTGTGGACCGAGGAGCGGGTCAGCTTCGACGGTAAGTACTACCGGACGCTGAAGGCGACTATCTATGACCGGCCGGAGCAGCCGGTGCCGATCTTCATCGCCGCGGGCGGCCCGAAGGCGGCAGCGCTGGCCGGCGAGATCGGCGATGGCTTCATCGTCACCAGCGGCAAGGGGGAGGACCTCTACCACACGCTGCTCGATGGCCTCAAGCAGGGCGCGGAGAAGTCCGGGCGTGACTCCGAGACGATTGACAAGTTCATTGAGGTCAAGGTCTCCTATGACCACGACGCCGCCTATGCCAAGGATGCGTGCCGGCCGTGGGCGGCGCTGGCGTTGACCGCCGATGAGAAGGGCGGGACCGAGGATCCGATCGAGATGGAGCGCCTGGCCGAGGGTGCAGCGGACCGAGCGCATACCCGGTTCATCGTCTCCGACGACCCCGATGAGGTCGTCGAGAAGATCGCCTTCTACGTCGACCTCGGCTTCCAGGACCTCGTCTTTCACTTTCCCGGCGAGGACCAGGAACGTGCGCTCACCCAATTTTCCGCCGACGTGCTCCCCCGCCTACATGACCGCTGGAGTTAGAGCCAGTTAGCGGCGGAGCCCCGGGGGCGGCCAAGCGGGGCCGGCCCCCGGGCAGATGGCCATTCAGCTCAGATGATCGAAGTCGCCCCGTAGCCAACCGACGTAGCGGATGGCGGAGCGCTGCACCGCTGCGGCGGCATCGCGCTTGGGGCCATGCCCGAAGTTGTCGTAGCACCGCTCGAAGCCGAGGTCGGCGACGCTCGCGGCCAGGCGCTCGACCACCGCTGCAGACAGCGGGATCCGATTCGGGTAGCTGCGCATGAAGGTGACGCTGGTGCCGTCGGGGTTGCCGTGGATCGTGTCGGAGCTGAGGAGCACCCCACGCCCACCGGCGCCGTCGGCCCAGTGCAGCACCGACGAGCCGATGAAATGACCGCCCAGCTCGTGGAGGACCAATCCGGGGGCGAGCTCGTGCCGGCCCCGCCAAGGCGCGATCGCCGCGTCGGGTCGCTGAACCCAGTCCATCAGCGGCTCACAGACGAGGATGGGTGCCTGCTCCAGGGCATGGCTCCACGCGCTCTGCACTCCGAACATGTGCGGGTGGCTGGGCACGATGGCCAGCACCGGTCCGAGGGCCTGGATGCGGTCGACGGCCGGGCGGTCCAGAAACGGCGGCACATCCCACAGCACACTCCCGTGAGGAGTGCTGATCAGATGGGCCTGCTGACCGATCGCGACGCTGGGGGAGACCGTAAGAGCAAGCAGCCCGGGCTCGAGCTCGTTGAACGCGACACGGTGACCGGTCGCGCGCAGCTCGCGCAGGCTCGTCCAGATCTGGCCGTTGGCGGGCACCCACTGCCGGTCGTCGGCGCAGATGGCGCAGGTCCCGACCGGCTCGACATGCTCGACCCCGCACGTCGCGCAGAGGACGACGGAGCCAACCTGGGGGCCCAGCCAGCTCACCAGCCGGCTCGGGCTCGGCGTGGCCGACGGCGGCGGTCGAGCCGGCGTTTGATCTCATGGAATCGGACTGACAACGGGTCGGGATCCAGCTGCCACGCGGGTGTCAAAGCCAACAACGGGATGCCGGAGGAGGGACTCGAACCCCCGACACGCGGATTATGATTCCGCTGCTCTAACCGACTGAGCTACTCCGGCCGGAGTGGTTCGGCGAGTCTATAAGCTGGCGCCGGCCGGCCGCCCGCAGGCGGGCGGGCGGAGCCCGAGAGCCCCCCCGATGCTGGCGATTCCGAACTTCTCAGAGGGCCGCGACGCGCAGGTGATCGCCTCGCTGGCGCAGGCGTTGACAGGCGTCACGGGCGTGCGCCTGCTCGATATCCACAGCGATCCTGACCACAACCGGACGGTTTACAGCCTGGCCGACATGGGAGGCGGGCCGCCCGCGAACCTCGCCGAGGCGCTCACCCGCGGAGCCGCAGAAGCAATTGAGCGCCTCGACATCGTCTCGCACCAGGGCTCGCATCCCCACGTCGGCATGCTTGACGTGGCGCCCATCGTCTACATGAACGAAACGGAGCGTGGGGACGCGTGCGCGCAGGCGCTCGTGCTCGCTGAGCGACTGGGCGGAGAGCTCGGGATCCCGGTATTCCTGTACGGGAGCCTGACCCAGGGGCGGGTGACCCGGGCGGACATCCGCCGGGGTGGCCCGCGGGCGCTCCAGGACCGGATCGACACGGGTGAACTGAGACCCGACTTCGGGCCGGACAGGCTGCACCCGCGGGCCGGGGCGGTCCTCGTGAGTGCCCGGCCGCCGCTGATCGCGTTCAACGTGGAGCTGGCTCCGCCGGCGACTCTCGAGACCGCCCGCCACGTTGCCGGGTTGATTCGCGAGGGTGGCCCCCAGGGCCTGCCCACGGTCAGGGCGATCGGTTTGACCCTGCCGCACCGCGGCGATGTAGCCCAGATTTCGACCAACGTCGAGGATTACCGCCGGACCAACCTGGCGACGCTCGTGGAGGCGATCGCCCGACATGCCACGCCCGTGGCCGCCGAGGTGGTCGGCCTACCCCCGCGAGCGGCGTTTGACGGGTTTCCCGACGACCTGCCGGTGCGCAATCGCCGCTACCTGGAGGATGCCCTGCAGAGCGCGTGCAACAGCCGCGCGGATAACCACTAATCTCCCTCTCAAGCAATGGCCCAGACCAAACGCAAACGCCAGACCAAGCACCGCGGCAACGCCGCCGGAGTGATCGAGACCCGCGGTCGAACCGGTCGCCCGCTGAGCGCAGAGGAGAAGAAGCGCTCCGATCGGGACGAGCGACGAGAGGCCCGGCTGTACCGCAAGCCGACCTGGAAAAGCGCCTCGCAGCGCGCGCTGCTCGCCGGCGGGTTCATGTTCGTCTTCATCTTCGTCATCGGCCCGAAGACCAAGGACCGGTTTCTCTCGGCGATCCTCTACGCGGTTGTGGCGACGGTCCTCTACATCGTGTTGGGCTTTTACATGGAGACGTTCCTGTGGCGCCGGCGGATGGCCAAAAAGCAGGCGGCCGCGCAGCGCCGATGATCGACGTCCGCAGCTTCACGGTCGGACCGATCCAGGAGAACTGCTACATCGTCCGTCGCCCCGACGCGTCCTGCGCGGTGATCGTCGATCCGGGCGACGAGGCCGAGCGCCTGCTCGAGGCGATCGACGTCCTCGGCATCGAGTCGCTCGAGGCGATCCTGCTCACGCACTGCCACTTCGACCATGTCGGTGCGGTCAAGGCCATCCACGACGCCACCGGTGCGCCGGTGTGGTGTCCGGAGCTCGAGACGGAGATGCTGGCCGACATCAATGCGTACGCCTTTCCCGGCTTCGGCCCGTTCGAGAACTACGACGCCGATCACACCGTGGCCGGTGGCGAGGCGCTCGACCTGGCCGGCACCGTCTTCGACGTTCGCTTCACCCCCGGGCACAGCCCTGGACATGTCACCTACGCCGTCCGCGACGAGCAGATCCTGCTCTCCGGTGATGTGCTCTTCCAGGGCTCCGTGGGTCGGACGGATCTCCCAGGGGCCGACTGGCCGACGCTGCGCGCCTCGATCCAGTCGCTGATCGACGAATTCCCGCCCGAGACTCGGGTCTATCCGGGTCACATGGGTGCGACCACGATCGGCCACGAGCGGTCCACCAACCCGTTCCTCCGCGAGCTCGCCCAGCACTCGTGAGCCGCCGCGCAGCGAAGGCGGCGCGGCGATGATCCAAGCGCCGAAGGGAACCTATGACGTCCTGCCCCAGGACATGGAGCGGCGCCGCAGGCTAGGCGACCAGGCCCAACGGATCCTCGGCGCGGCCGGCTACCACCGGATCGAGACGCCGGTGTTCGAGGCCACCGAGCTCTTCGCCCGCGGCGTCGGTCAGGCCACGGACATCGTGCAGAAGGAGATGTACAGCTTCGACGACGGTGGCGGCCGCTCGCTGACGTTGCGTCCCGAGGGCACCGCTCCGGTCTGTCGCGCCTACATCGAGCACGGCATGCACAAGCTCCCGCAGCCCGTGAAGCTGTGGTACCTGTCGTCGTTCTTCCGCGCAGAGAACCCGCAGAGGGGCCGCTACCGCCAGTTTTGGCAGGTCGGGGCTGAGGTCATCGGCTCCGACAGCCCGGAGACGGATGCTGAACTGATCCTGTTGCTCGCCGAGCTGCTCGACGCGACCGGCGTGAAGGGCACCCGGCTACGGCTGGCCAGCCTCGGCCAGCCGGAGACCCGCGGGGCGTACCGGGAGGAGTTGACGGCCTACCTGCGCGCGCACGCGGAGGAGCTCTCCGCCGAGGCCCGATCGCGCATCGACCTGAACCCGATGCGAGCCTTCGACGCCAGCGATCCCGGGACCCAGCGGGTGATGGCAGGTGCGCCGAAGCTCCTCGACCGGCTGTCAGCGGAGGACGCCGAGCACTTCGAGCAGGTCAAGGAACTGCTGGAAGTGGCCGGGATCCCGTACGAGCTCGACCCCACGCTGGTCCGCGGTCTCGACTATTACACCCGCACGCTGTTCGAGTTCTCAAGCGACGCGCTCGGCGCACAGTCCGGCGTCGGTGGCGGCGGCCGCTACGACCGTCTGATCGAGCAACTAGGCGGTCAACCCACACCCGGCATCGGTTGGGCGGCCGGACTCGAGCGCATCCTGCTCGCCGCGCCCGAGCAGCCCACCGCGGCCGACGCGGTCGACCTGCTCGTGACCATCTCCGACCGGGATAACCGCGGTGCGCACCTGGCCGCCTTCGAGGTGGCCCGAGAGGCTCGCCGGGCCGGCCTGGCCGCGCAGCTGGAGCTGACCGGCCGTTCGCTCAAGAGCGCCCTCAAACATGCAGATCGGATCGAGGCTCGCTACGTTGCAATCGTGAACGACGGTGAGCAGGCCAGCCTCAAGGACATGAGCAGCGGCGAGCAGGTTGAACTGGCTGCGGGCGCCGTGATCGCGGCCATTCTGCGGGGGCACCGCCTGTGAAGCAGTCGCCCCGGGCCAACGGTTTCCGCGACGCCTGGGCCGCCGAGCTCACGGCGCAGCGGACCGGCACCGTCGCCCGGGTGGCCGGCTGGGTCCATCGGCGCCGCGATCACGGTGGGCTGATCTTCATCGACCTGCGCGACCGCTCCGGCCTGGTGCAGCTGGTCTTCCACCCGGAGAGCGCCGCCGAAGCCCACGCGACCGCGCACCGCCTGCGCTCCGAGGACGTGATCACCGTCTCCGGCACCGTGGTCGCCCGCGAGCCGGCGAACGTCAACCCGAGGCTGATCACCGGTGAGATCGAGGTCAACGTCTCGGACATCGAGATCCTCTCCGACGCCGAGACCCCGCCGTTCCAGGTCGACGATGACGGACCCGTGGATGAGAACCTGCGTCTGCGCCACCGCACGCTCGACCTGCGTCGGACGCCGATGCGCGAGGCGCTCGAGTTGCGCCACCGCGTCATCCAGACCATGCGCGCCGTGCTCGACGAGCGCGACTTCCTGGAGATCGAAACGCCGTTCCTCACGCGTTCGACGCCGGAGGGCGCCCGCGACTTTCTGGTCCCCGCCCGCACCGATCCCGGTTCCTTCTATGCGCTACCGCAGTCCCCGCAGCTGTTCAAGCAGCTGCTGATGGTCGGTGGCCTCGAGCGCTACTACCAGATCGTCCGGTGCTTCCGCGACGAGGACTCCCGGGCCGACCGCATGACCGAATTCACGCAGCTCGACATCGAGATGGCCTTCGTGCAGGAGGATGACGTTCTTGAGCTGATGGAGGCCGTTTACGGCGCCGTGTTCGCGGCCGAGGGCTTTCCGGTGCCGGCCGCGCCCTGGCCGCGGCTGAAATGGTCCGAGGCGATGAGTCGTTGGGGTTCGGACCGGCCCGACCGGCGCTTCGGGCTCGAACTGGTCGACCTCTCCGACGCCGTCCGCTCCTCGGAGTTCCAGGTGTTCTCGGGCGCCCTCGCCGGAGCTTCGGGCGCCGTACTGGGCCTGAACGCGGGCCCCCGCGAACTGCCCCGATCCGATCTGGATGCTCTGACCGATTTCGCCAAGCAATATGGCGCGCGCGGTCTGGTCTGGGCCTTCGTTCAGGAGGACGGGTCCCTGCGCTCGCCGATTGCCAAGTTCCTGTCCGAGGCTGAGATTGACGCGATCAAAGCCGCGCTCTCGGCGAAGGTGGGCGACGCGCTGTTTGTGGTGGCCGACGCGGTCGGTACCGCTCGCACCGTGCTCGGCGCGCTACGTCTCGAGCTGGCCCGACGCTTCTCGCTGATCGGGGCCGACGCCCCGCACGATCTTCACTGGGTGGTGGAGTTCCCGATGTTCGCCGCCGACGGTGAGGGGGCTGGACGGCCGAGCACCATCCGTTCACAGCGCCGACCGGCGACCTGTCGGACCCGCGTCACTGTTCTCGCGCTCCTACGACCTGGTGCTGGACGGCAGTGAGATCGGCGGTGGTTCGATCCGCATCCACACCGCGGAGGTCCAGAACCGCGTGTTCGAGATCATCGGGCTTGATCAGGAGGAGGCCGGTAAGCGGTTCGGCTTCCTGCTCGACGCCTTCAAGTACGGGACACCTCCGCATGGCGGCATCGCCATGGGGATCGATCGCCTGATCGCCATCCTGGCCGGCCGGGACAACATCCGCGAGGTGATCGCCTTCCCCAAGGCCACCAGCGGAGCGGACCCGCTGACCGGCGCCCCAGCGCGGGTGGACGAGGTCCAGCTGCGGGATCTGGGTCTGCGCCTGCGCTAGACGGCTGCGGGAGATGTGACGGGAGCGTGCCGATTTCGGCCGCCGCCTCCAGACGGGTGCATCCTGCTCCGGAGTGGGGGTCGAGCGCGAACTATTGACATACAGTTCGCAAAACGGACACCGTACGTCAAAAGTTCGCGTCGGAGAGCTGGGCGCCAAGCAGTTCGGTCTGGTCACGTGGGCGCAATTGCGAAGCCTCGGCCTGGCTCCCGGGACGATTCACAGGTGGGTCAAGAGCGGATATCTATTTGCGACCCTGCCCAGGGTCTACGCGGTCGGCCATCAGTCTGGGGCGGAAGCGTCGCGTCTGTTCTCTCTGGTCCTCTTCGCGGGTCCGTCAGCCGAGCTGAGTCACGGCACAGCCGCGCATCGGCGCGGCTGGCTGCGTTACCCGGTCAAAGCCATTCACATCAGCACGTCGCGCCGCATCCGCAAGACGCTGCCGAATGTCGTGATCCACGCGAACCGCCGGGATCTCGAGCGGGAACTCGTCGACGGCATCCCCTGCACGACCATCACTCAGACCCTGCTCGACGTGGCGGCCACCGAGTCCCCCGGCTGGTGAACCGAGCTCTGGCCCAACTCGACTACAACCGCCAACTCGACCGCTCCGCCATCAGCCAGGCGTGTGGTCGCGGTCGGCCGGGCAGCGCCGCCCTGCTCGCCGCATTGGACACCTACATGCCCAGCCTGGCCAGGACCAGGAGTGATCTTGAGGATGAGTTCCTCTACCTGTGCCGCCGTCATGCCATCCCGCTGCCCGAGGTCAATACCTACGTGCACGGGGTGGAGGTCGACTGTTACTGGCCCGACCTGGACCTGGTGGTCGAGCTCGACGGCGGTCGCAACCACAGCAGTGCCGCGCAACGCCACCGCGATCAGCGCCGGGCCCTGATGCTGCGGGGGCACGGGATCGAGGTGATCCGATACACGGAGGACCAGGTGTTCCACGCTCCGCGCCAGGTCGCCGGCGACCTCAGAGCGCAGATCGCGCGGGCGAACCACGAATAGGAGCCCGGCCTGACTTATCCTGATCGAAGCATGGACAGGCTGGCCTTCGAGCATCACCTGACCTCGCCTCAGGGCGAGGGTCACGTCCCGGAGAACGCTTTCACCGTCACCTTCGGCGGCGGAGAGTGCTGCGACGAGGTCACCTTCAGCGTCCAGACCAACGGCACGCACGTCACCGACGCCGGCTTCAGCGCCCGCGGCTGCGGAGCCTCGCACGCCGCCGCCTCGCGCCGCGGTGACGCTCGTCCGTGGCGCCCCCCTGCTCGACGCCGCGCGGGTCGGGGCCGACGAGATCGCCGGTGAGCTCGGCGGACTGAGCCCGGCCAAACGCCACGCCGCGGCCGTGGCCGCCGACGCGCTGGCCCGGGCGCTCGGTGCGGCCGTCCGAGCCCGGGGCGCGCTGCCGGTCCCGCTGGACCGGCCAGCGACCCGGACGCTGGTGGCCATGTCCGGCGGCGTCGACTCGAGTGTCGCAGCGCTTCTCGCGCCAGCGCGCGGGGAGGCGGTGGCCGTCACCCTCGAGCTGTGGTCTGACACCGAGAACGACGCGGCGCAGAGCTGCTGCTCCAGCAGCGCCGTGTCGCAGGCGCGAGCCCTGGCGCACCGGATCGGGCTCCCGCACTTCACGCTCGACCTACGCCAGGAGTTCCGCGCCGGCGTCGTGGAACCGTTTGTCGCCGCGTACGCCGCCGGCGAGACGCCGAACCCGTGCGTGGGCTGCAACGGGCACGTGCGCCTCGACGCCATGCTCGAGCTGGCCGACCGCCTGGGCGCCAAGGCACTGGCCACCGGCCACTACGCCCGGATCGAGGACGGCCTGCTGAAGCTCGCGGCCGACCCGGCCAAGGACCAGACCTACATGCTGGCCGCGCTGAGGCCCGCGTCCCTGGCTCGCCTGCGCTTCCCGTTGGGGGATTACGCGAAGCCTCAGGTGCGCCGGATCGCCGCCGACGCGGGACTGCCGGTGGCCAGCCAGGCCGACTCGCAGGATCTCTGCTTCCTGGCCGGCACCACCCGCCAGCGCTTCCTCGAGCGTCACGCCGCGACTGGCCCGCGCCCCGGCTCCGTCGTCGATACGGAGGGCCGTGTGCTGGGCGAGCACGGGGGTCACGAGCTCTTCACGGTGGGCCAGCGCCGCGGCCTGGGGGTCTACTCCAGCGAGCCGCTCTTCGTGATCGACAAGGACGCGCGCCACGAACCGGGTGGTGGTCGGACCGCGCGAGCGTTCTGCTGACCAACCAGGTTCGGGTGCGGGGAGCGCGGCTGCACCGCGACGGCTCACGGGTGGACCGAGTCAAGCTGCGGTATCGGGCCAAGCCGCTCCCGGCCCGGGTGTGCGACGCGCCGGCGGCCGGAACACACCGCGAGCTCATGCTCGAGCTCGACGAGCCTGCCCGGCGCCGCGCCCGGTCAGCTCGCCTGCCTGATGGACGGCGACCTGATCGTCGGCTGGGCCACGATCACGCGCTGACGGCCTCGATCCGGTCGGCGCGAGGGGCCTCCCGGCCCCGGGCCGCATACACTCAGACCCGCCATGGCGATGACCTCGGACGAGATCCGCGACACCTTCCGGCAGTTCTTCGAACAGAACGGCCACCTGGCTGAGCGCGGCGCCTCGCTGATCCCGCCGCCCAACGACCCGTCGGCGCTCTTCATCGTCGCCGGCATGCACCCGCTGAAGGCCTACTTTGCCGGTACCGAGCAGCCGCCCAGCCAGCGTCTGACCACCTGCCAGCCGTCCTTTCGCACCGTGGACATCGAGAACGTCGGGATGACCGCGCGGCATCTGACCATGTTCGAGATGCTCGGCAACTTCAGCTTCGGCGACTACTTCAAGCGTGACGCGATCCGCTTTGCCTGGGAGCTTTCCCGCCATGGGTTCGGCCTCGACGAGGCCGACATCTGGGTCACGGTATTCGGGGGCGATGAGGAGCTGGGCGTCGGCCCCGATCAGGAGGCGATCGATCTCTGGCTCGAGGTTGGCATGCCCCGGGAGCGGATCGTCGAGTGCCCGCGCTCGGAGAACTTCTGGGAATCAGGCCCCACCGGGCCCTGTGGTCCGGACTCGGAGCTGTACCTCGACCTCGGCGTCGAGCACGGCAGCCCGGACGACCTCCCCGGCGGCGAGAACGAGCGCTTCCTGGAGTTCTGGAACCTGGTGTTCATGCAGTACAACCAGAGCCCGCCGGGCACCCTGAGCCCGCTGCCCAAGCAGAACATCGACACCGGCATGGGCCTGAACCGCATGGCGGCGATTCTGCAGGGCAAGGAGACGGTGTTTGAGACCGATCAGTTCGCGCCCCTGATCGCCCTGGGGGAGGAGCTCTCCGGCCAGAGCTACGGCTCGAGCTTCGAGACCGACCGGGCGCTGCGGATCCTGGCCGACCACACCCGCGCCGCCAGCTTCCTGATCGCCGACGGGGTGGTGCCCTCGAACGAGGAGCGCGGCTACGTCCTGCGCCGAATCATGCGCCGGGCGATCCTTCAGGGACGCAAGACGCTCGGTCTGCCTCCTGGCTTCCTTCAGCGCTACCAGTCGGTGGTGACCGAGATCATGGGCCGCGAGTACGGCCAGCTGGTCCGCAACGCCGAGTCGGTCGGCCGCTGGCTCATCTCCGAGGAGGAGGGCTTCGGCCGCACCCTGGAGGAGGGTTCGAAGCTGCTGGACGAAATCATCGCGCGAGCCAGGGAACGCGGTGACGAGGGCATCTCGGCTCAGGATGCCTTTCGCCTGCACGACACGCACGGCTTCCCCATCGACCTCACGCTCGAGCTCGTCACCGAGCAGGGACTCGGCGTCGACGACGCCGGCTTTGAGGCGCTGATGGAGATCCAGCGCAACCAATCGCGGGCCAATCCGGCGCGGGCGCAGGGCGGAGCCGGCGTCCGCGAGCAGGCCACCGCGCTTTCCAGCGCCTCGGGTTTCAAGACCGACTTCAAGGGTTACGAGACGACCATTGTCGAGACGACGGTCGGCGCGCTCGAGGAGCCCGACGGCGACGGCCGGGTCCTGGTCAAGCTGCTCGAATCGCCCTTCTACCCGACGGGCGGCGGCCAGGTGGCCGACGCCGGCTACATCGAGTGCGAGGCGGGCGACTGCGTGGCTCGTGTCGCGGATGTCCTGCGGTTGGGCGACGACCAGGTGGTGGCTGTGGTGCCTGAGCGCGGCACGCTCAAGAACGGGGAGCGGGTGCACGCCCGGGTCGACCGGGCCGCCCGCCACGCCACGGCCTGTAACCACACGGCCACGCACCTGCTGCACGGCGCCCTGCGCCAGCGCCTGGGCAACCACGTGCACCAGGCCGGCTCCTACGTCGGGCCTGACAAGCTTCGCTTCGACTTCACTCACAACGCCGCGCTCACCCCCGAGGACCTGATGGTCATCGAGGACCAGGTCAACGAGTGGATCGTGGGCGCCTATCCCGTCCGGGCGATCACCACCACCCTCGACGAGGCTCGCCACCTCGGCGCGATGGCCCTGTTCGGCGAGAAGTACGGCGAGATCGTGCGCATGGTCGAAGTGGGCGACGGCAGCCTCTCCCGTGAGCTCTGCGGTGGCACGCACGTCCGTTCGACGGCTGAGATCGGGCTGCTGGCGATTCACAGCGAGACCTCGAGCGCGGCCAACGTGCGCCGGATCGAGGCCGTGACCGGCCCGGTCGCGATCGGCCTGGTGCGTCAGCACGGCCAAGCCCTGGGCGTGGCGGCCAAGACGCTGCGCGTCACGGCGGATAACGTCCCGGCCGCCGTGACCGAGCTGCGCGACCGTGTGCGCGAACTCGAGAAGCAGCTCAAGGGCGGAAACGCCGGCGCGCCCGGAATCGACGAAAACGCTCTGGTTGCGGGCGCCGTCCCGCTGGACGGCGCCCACCTCATCGCCACCACGGTGGACGGTGTGGCCGGGCAGGAGCTGCTCGACCTGGCCGATCGCCTCAAGGCCCGACTCGGGGATGCGGCAATCGTGCTGGGCGCCGTGTCCGACGACAAGGTCGATCTCGTCGCGTCGGTTGCGCCCGCGCTGGTCCAGCGCGGCGTCAGAGCCGGCGAGATCGTGCGGCTGGCTGCCGCACAGGTTGGCGGCGGCGGTGGCGGCAGGGATACAGCCGCGCGCGCCGGTGGCCGCCAAGTGGAAAACTTGCCCGACGCGATCAGGACGGCGCGACAGGCAATCGAGGCGGCGCTGCACTAGCGACGGTGCGGGTGCTCGCGCTCGACTACGGCAGCGCACGCTGTGGCGTGGCCGTCAGCGATCCCACCGGCGTGCTCGCAACGCCGCTCGAGGCCGTGCCTGCGCCCGGTGGACGCAAGGGCATGGGCCGGATCCTGGCTTTGGTGCGCGAGCTGGAGGCTGAGCGGGTCCTGGTCGGCCTGCCTCTGAGCCTGTCAGGCGGCGATTCGGCCCAGACACGGGAGGCTCGGGCCTTCGCCTCCGTGCTGGAGCAGCGGCTGGAGGGCGTTCCGGTCGAGCTCTACGACGAACGCTTCACCACCGTGCTCGCGCAGCGTGACGGCGGGGGCGCCGGCGCGCGCGCCAGCGAGGACTCGCGGGCAGCCGCCCATCTGCTCTCAAGCTGGCTGGGACGATATGCCGACGCCTAGGCGCGCGCGGACCTCGAAGCGCACACCACCCCCCGTGCGCATGACGGGAGGCCGGCGCAACCAATCGCCCAGGGTTTTCGTCATGCGCCGCGTCGCCGCCCTTTTGGCCTTGGGCGCTGCGATCGTGCTGGTCGGGTTCCTCGCTCTGCTCTTTCAGCCCTTCGGCAGCTCCGGGCATGGGCGCGTGAAGGTGACCATCCCCAAGGGTTCGAGCGTCAGCCAGATCGGCTCGATCCTGGCCAAGGATGGGGTCATCTCGTCGAGCTTCTTCTTCAAGCTGCGCGTCGGCCTCGACGGGGATCGCAGCAAGTTGCGCGCCGGCTATTACGTGCTGCGCAAGGGGATGAGCTACGGCTCGGCGATCAGGTCTGCTCACGACCGAATCCGGCCTGCCGCCCACCGTGACCGTGACGATCATCCCGGGGCGCTCGCGCCGGCAGGTCCAAGCCGAGCTCCAGACCGACGGCATCAAGGGCAACTATCTGCGCGCCACCGTGCGCTCGGCGCACCTCAAGCCTGAGCAGTACGGCGCGCCCAAGACCACTCCGACGCTCGAGGGCTTTCTCTTCCCCGACACCTACGCGCTGCGGCGTCCGGCCAAGCTCTCCGCTTTGATCCACGATCAGCTGACACGCTTCAAGCAGGAGGTGGGCAAGGTCGACTTCAAATTCGCCGAGTCCAAAAACCTCACCCCCTACGACGTGGTGAAGATCGCCTCGCTGATCAGTGAGGAGGCGCTGCTGAAGAAGGATCTGCCCCTGGCGGCTTCGGTGATCTACAACCGCCTACGGCTGCATATGGAGCTGGGGCTCGACTCAACGGTCGCCTACGCCACCGGGAATTACGGCACCCTCACCGAGAAGGACCTGCACTCCCGGTCGCCCTGGAACACGACCAACCACCTGGGTTTGCCGCCCACCCCGATAGACAGCCCCGATCTGGCCGCGATGAACGCCGCAGCACACCCGGCGCACACTGGCGATCTGTACTTCATCAACAAGGTCTGCGGCGACGGGCGGCTGCTGTTCACCGCCAGTTACGCCCGTTTCCTGCATTGGTCGGCGCTGTGGAACGCCGCGGTGGCTTACGCCGGCCGTACCCACGGCGACGCCGAGTTCTGCAAGCACGGCAAGCCGTGAGTCCAGCCGGCGCATGAATCGGCTGGGCGTGCTCGGCTGGCCCGTCGCGCACAGCCGCTCACCGGCGATCCAGAACGCCGCCCTGGAGGCGGCCGGGCTGGGGGCGAGATGGCACTACCAGAAGCTACCCGTGCCACCTGAACTGTTTGCCGAAACGGTCCGGGGGCTGCCGCAGGCCGGCTTCCGCGGTGCCAACGTCACGCTTCCGCACAAGGAGGCGGCCCTCGCGCTGGCCACCGACGCCAGCCCTCGGGCGCGGGCGATCGGAGCCGCCAACACGCTGCTGTTCGAGGACGACGGCACCATCTGGGCGGACAACACCGACGCTCCATCCCTGATCGGGGCCCTCGAGCCGGTTCTCGATGTCCGGGGCGCCTCAGCGCTCGTCCTGGGCGCGGGGGGAAGCGCCCGCGCCGCCGTGTGGGCGCTGCTCGACGCCGGGGCGAGAGAAGTCTCGATCTGGAACCGGACTGCGCAACGTGCCGACGAGCTGGCCGCCGCTCTGGGCGCCCGAAGCGTGGCCGCCGTCGGCGGCGCCGGTGAGCCGGAGATCCTGGTGAACTGCACCTCCGTGGGGCTGCACGGAGATGAGCAGCTCCACGCGCTCTCGTTGAGGCTGAAGGGCTGACGCACCATCGTGTGGTGGTCGACTTCGTGTACCGAGATGGCGGCACGGAGCTGGTGGTGACGGCGCGTCAATTGGGCATTCCGGCTGTCGACGGGCTCGAGCTTCTGATCGGGCAGGGCGCGATCGCCTTCGAGCTCTTCACCGGCGCATCCGCTCGGCTCGACGCGATGCGCGCCGCCGTGAAGCTATGCTCGCCCCGGTGAGCACAGGAGCCAAAGCCGACTACGACCGCAGCGAATGCACCGCGTGCCGAGGTACCGGCAAGGTGACCTCGGGCAAGGGAGGAACTCCGCATGAGGTCCCCTGCCCCTGGTGCGGCGGCGACGGCCGGTTCCATCCGGGCCGCGATGCTCAGACCGGGGAGCAGATCCAGATCGCGGCTGCGGACTAGGCGCCGCCGGGACGTGGCCAGCCAAACCACAGTGGAGACGCGCGGAGGCCTGGGCCGCAACGATCGGCTGCGGGCGCTTGGCACGGGAGTGCTCATTGCCCTGTGGGTGGCGGACCTGGCGGTGCACCACTCGACCGTCCAGAAGGTGCTCGGCTTTGTCCTGATTGCGGTGCTGGTGCGGATCACGATCTCCGACCTGGAGGAACGACGGATCAAGAACGTGGTCACCTTTCCGGCCGCGATCGCGGCCTTGGTGATCGGGCTGTTTCTGCACGCCTCGGGGCTTCCGGCGCAGCTCCTGGCGGGCGCCGCCACCGGAGCGTTTCTCACGCTGTTCGCCGTCCTGTCCCGCGGCGGACTGGGCATGGGCGACGCCAAGCTCGGAGTCGTTCTCGGCCTGTATCTGAGCCGGTACGTGATCGTGGCGATGGTCGTCGGGCTGGTGGCCAGCGCTGTCTTCAGCCTGGGGGTGCTCGCCGCGCGCGGCCTGCGCGCCGGACGCAAGACCGCGATTCCTCTCGGCCCGTTCCTGGCCCTGGGTGGAGTGGTGGCGGTGCTCGCAGGGCCAACTGTGCACCTGGCCACGTAATCTCCGGTGCCATGTTCCTGAAGCTGATCACGGCCGGCGAGTCGCACGGCCCCGGACTCACCTGCGTCGTGGAGGGGCTGCCGGCCGGTCTGCAGCTCAGTCGCGAGGCGCTCGATCGCGACTTGGCCCGTCGCCAGCTGGGTCACGGCCGGGGCGGCCGCATGAAGATCGAGACGGACCGGGCCGACGTCACCGCCGGTGTCAGACACGGGCGCACACTGGGTGGGCCGATCGCCATACAGGTCCAGAACCGCGACTACGCCAACTGGGAAGAGCGGATGAATCCGTGGCCGGTTGAGGCCCAGACGGCCGAGGTGCACCTGCCGCGGCCCGGTCATGCCGACCTCGTCGGCACCCAGAAGTATGGCCTGACCGATGTCCGCGACATCCTGGAGCGGGCGAGTGCCCGCGAGACCGCGGCGCGGGTGGCCGGCGGGGCGGTGGCCAAGGAGTTCCTCAGAGCGCTGGGCGTCGAGGTGTTCTCCCATGTTCTGCAGATCACCTCGGTGACGGCGCCACGTCGCGAAGATCTCACGCCGCAGGACTTTGGGCAGGTGGATGAGTCGCCGGTGCGCTGTCTGGACGCAGAGGCCAGCCGAGCGATGGTCAACGAGATCAACACGCTACGCAAGCAGAACGAATCGCTCGGTGGGGTCTTCGAGGTTCGGGCCTTTGGCCTCGTGCCTGGTCTCGGCTCGCACATCTCCTGGGAGGAGCGTCTGGATGGCCGGCTGGCCATGGCCATCCTCTCGATCCAGGCCATGAAGGCTGTGGCTATCGGCGACGGTCACGAGGTCGCCGGGTTGCCCGGGTCGCTGGCCCACGATGAGATCTTCTACAGCGACGACCGCGGCTATTACCGCGAGACCAACCGCGCGGGTGGCGTCGAGGGGGGCATCACGACCGGCGAGCCGCTCGTGGTGCGTGGCTCGATGAAGCCGCTGCCGACGCTGACCAAGCCGTTGCGCTCGGTGGACATCGCCACCCATGAACCGGCCCAGGCGTTGCGCGAGCGCACCGACTCGTGCACGGTGCCCGCTGCGGGCGTCGTCGGTGAGGCGATGGTCGCCTTCGTCCTGGCTGACGCCTACCGCCAGAAATTCGGCGGCGACCACATCGACGACGTCAAGGCGGCCGTGGCCGCCTACGAGGAGCGGATCGGCTGGCGGCGATGACAGCCACCCCCGATACGGCGGGCCTGGGCCCATCCGCCGGCGGCCAGGCGCCCAAGGTCGCGCTGATTGGCTTCATGGGGGCCGGCAAGTCGACCGCGGCGCGGCGGGTGGCTCCGGGTAGCGCTGACGTCGATGAGGTGATCGAGGCGCGGGAGGGGCGCAGTGTGCAGGAGATCTTCGAGGCTGACGGCGAGGCGGCCTTTCGCCATCTCGAGGAGCGGGTGACCCTCGAACTCCTGGACGACGCACGGCTGCACACCGTGGCGCTGGGTGGCGGTGCGGTCAACTCCGCGGCCATCCGCGATGCGCTGGCCCAGACGCGCGTCGTGTGGCTCGATGTGGAGATCGACCAAGCCTGGGAGCGGGTGCATGGCGGTGCCGGCTCGCGCCCGTTGGCCCGGGACCCGCAGGGCTTCGCGCAGCTCCACGAGCAGCGCCGGCCGCTGTATGAGGAGCTGGCCGACGTGATCGTGCCCGCCGGCTGTTCGACGGCGATCGGCGAGGTGCTGGCGGCCGCCGAGGGGCTCCCGGTCCACGCGGCGAAGCTGATCTGGGCCACGACGCCCTCGGGCGATTACCCGGTGTACGTCGGTCAGGGGATCGCCACCGAACATCGCTTCTGGCCGCGCACCGTCGGGGGCAGGCGCGTGGTGGTCAGCGACTACAACGCCGGACGCCATTACGGCGAGCTGTTCGAGCCGGCGCTGGCCAGCATCCGGATCATGCCCGGCGAGCAGTCCAAGACCGTGGCCCACGCCGAGATCATCTGGACCGAGATGGTCCGGGCCGGCGTGACCCGGACCGATGTCGCGGTGGCCGTGGGAGGCGGCGTGATCGGGGACATCGCCGGGTTCTGTGCCGCCACCTATCAGCGCGGCATACGCGTCGTGCAGGTGCCCACGACGCTGGTGGCGCAGGTTGATTCCGCCTACGGCGGCAAGACGGCCGTTGACCTGGCCGAGGCCAAGAACTATGTCGGCGCCTTTCACCAGCCGTCGGCTGTGATCGCCGATACGGCGACACTCGACACGCTTGCCCCGGAGGAACTGGCCGCCGGGTACGCCGAGGTGGTGAAGACCGGCCTCATCACCGGGGGCCAGCTGTGGGAGCGTATCGCTGGCGGCGCGCCTCCGGGCGCACCAGATGTGATCTCACGGTGCGCGCTGGCCAAGCTGCGGATCGTCGCGCAGGACGAACTCGACACCGGCCTGCGCCAGCTGCTCAACCTCGGCCACACGGTGGGCCACGCGATCGAGACCGCGACCGGGTATGCCCGCTACCGCCACGGTGAGGCGGTGGCCCTCGGCCTGCTGGCCGAGTTGCGTCTGTCCGGCGCGGATGAGCTGCGCAGTCAGGTCCTTCAGTTGCTCGGGGAAGCTGGCCTGCCCGTCACACTCGACCGCGAGGTCGACCTCGAGCAGGTCATCTTCGCCACCGCGCGGGACAAGAAGCGCGTGGGTGAGGGACCGGTGCCGTTTGTGCTGTGCCCGGCACCGGGCCGACCCGTGTACGGTCAGATAGTGCCGCCGGGTGAACTGCGCGCGGCGGTCAAGGAGCTCTACGCGTGAACACGATCGTCAACAACCGCATCGAGGTGATGCACGGCGTCAACCTCGACCAGCTCGGCCAGCGCGACCCCGATCACTACGGGAACCTCAGCCTGTCTGCGCTCGAGCGCCAGATAGAAGCCTGGGCCCTGCCGATGGGACTGAGCGTCCGCTTCTTCCAGACCAACCACGAGGGCGAGTTCGTCGAGCACCTCCATGCGCTGCGGGATCTGGCCGACGCGGTGATCCTCAACCCGGGGGCCTGGACCCACTACTCGTGGGCGATTCACGACGCGCTCGAGCTCACCCGGGTAGCCGCCATCGAGGTGCACCTCTCGGCCGTGAACGAGCGCGAGCCGTGGCGGCAGGTATCGGTCATCCGTGACCTGTGTCTGGCCAGCCTCTCCGGCCAGGGTCCGGACGGCTATCGCGAAGCCTTGGAAATACTCAAGAAGGAGCTGACCGGATGAGCACGCGCGCGGAACGGCTGGCGGCCGCCCTGGACGGGGCGGACGTCGACCTGTTGTTTGTCACCAATCTGATCAACGTGCGCTACCTGACCGGGTTCAGCGGGAGCAGCGGCGCGGTCCTGATCGGGCCGAGCACCCGCGTCTTCCTGACCGACTTCCGCTACACCGAGCAGGCGGAGCAGCAGGTCAACGATGAGTTCGAGCGGGTGACGGTGACTCAGGACCTGGCCACGGAGGCGCTCGAGCATCTGCCGGAGGGCTCCCTCCGGGTCGGCTACGAATCCGAGACGGTGACGGTGGATGCCGCGCAGCGGATGCGCGAGCTGTTTCCCGAGCGGGTCGAGCTGGTGGGCGTAAAGGGCCTCGTCGAGAAGATGCGCATGGTCAAGGACGAGTCGGAGATCGAGCTGATCGCCGCTGCCCAGAAGCTGGCCGACGAGGCGTTCGAGGCCCTCCTCGCCGGAGGTCTCAAAGGGCGGACCGAGCGCGAGCTCGCCCTGGCCCTCGAGCACGACATGCGCCAGCGCGGGGCTGATTCGCCCAGCTTCGACTCGATCGTCGCCGGGGGCGCACATGGCGCGTCACCCCATGCCTCGCCGCGTGACGTCGAGCTCGAAAGCGGTCAGCTCGTCGTGATCGACTGGGGCGCCAAGTTCCGGGGCTACTGCTCGGACTGCACACGCACGGTGGCCATAGGCGAGCCCGGGCCGGAGGCGCGCGAGGCTTACGAACTCGTGCTCGGCGCCCAACAGGTCGGCCTCGATGTGGTCCGGGCCGGCGGCCACAGCCAGGAGATCGACAAGGCGGTGCGCGACATCATCTACGGCGCCGGTCACGAGGGCCACTACGGCCATGGCCTGGGCCACGGCGTCGGTCTGGACATTCATGAAGCGCCGACGCTGTCCTTCCGCGCCAAGGACACGCTCGAGGCGGGCAATGTGGTGACCGTCGAGCCGGGGGTCTACCTGCCCGGCCAGTTCGGGATCAGGATCGAGGACCTGGTCGTCCTCACCGAGGACGGCATCCGGATCCTGACATCGATTCCGAAGCCCCTGCGGCTCGTCGACTAGGCGCTCGCGCCGGGGCCGGCGGCCAGCGGGCCGACCGGCCCCGCGGACACGGCGCAGCTCTCTACACTCGGCCATCGAATGATTTCCACAAGTGAGTTCCGCAATGGCTCCCATATCGAGGTCGAGGGGACCATCTACAAGATCATGGAGTTCCAGCACGTCAAGCCCGGCAAGGGCGGGGCGTTCGTGCGCACCAAGCTGCGCCGCGCCTCCGACGGCAACGTGATCGACCGCACCTTCCGGGCCGGGGAGAAGTTCCGGCCGGTCCGCACCGAGGTGCGCAACATGCAGTTCCTCTACAAGGACGGCAGCGACGCTCACTTCATGGACAGCGAGACCTACGAGCAGCTCACGATCCCCGAGACCACGCTGGCCGACCCGCTGCGCTGGATGAAGGAGTCCGACCAGGTCGAGGTTCTCTACATCGACGAGCAATCCGGCCGACGTGCAGCTGCCGAGCGCGGTCGATCTGGAGGTCACCGAGACCGAGCCCGGCCTGCGCGGGAACACCGCATCGGGCGGCGGCACCAAGCCCGCCACGCTCGAGACCGGGGCACAGATCAAGGTGCCGCTGTTCGTCAACATCGGCGATGTGGTCCGCGTCGATACCCGCTCGGGCGATTACGTATCGCGCGCCTGATGGCGCGGCGCGACCGAGCAGCGCCGGGCAGCGATATGGGCGCTCTACCAGAGCGATCTGCTGGAGCGCCCGCTCGACGAGACGTTCCCGCGCGACGTGCACGCCTTCACGCGGGTACTGGCCACCGAGGTCAAGGAGCATCAGCCGGAGCTGGACGCGCTGATCACGCAGTTACGCGAATGGCTGGACGCTCGGCCGGATCGCGCCGCTCGAGCGCTCGATCCTGCGCGTCGGGCTGCTGGAGCTGACCCGCCCCGAGCTGCTGCCCGGCGATCAGTCGATCCCGCCGGAGGGCGCGATCAACGAGGCGGTCGAGACGGCCAAGGAGTTCTGCGGCGCCGATGCGCCCGGGTTCGTCAACGGGATCCTGGCCGCGGCGCTGCGCGACCAGCAGTCGGCCGAGCGCGTAGGGCACACTTCCGGCTATGGCATACACGACCGAAGAAGGTCGCACCCAGATCCTCGAGGACGCCGCCGCCGCCGTGGACAGCTGAGCATCGCCGTCGCCGCTCTGGGCGAGGCCTACGAACACCTCGACGAGCAGGCGGGTGATCGCATGGAGACAAGCCTTTTCGGCCGCTGCAGGGCGCCTATGGTCAGCTGAAGCGAACCCTCAGCGAATTCGCGCAGCGGGTTGGTCTGCCCGGGCAGCGACTTTCCCCTCGGCCCCGCCGCCCGCCCCGAGCCGACCCGCGCGACTCGCTCGAGCACGCCGCGGACGCTATCCAGTCGGCGGATGACATCCTCGCGGAACTTGCAGGACTCGCTGCTGCCGGTCGAGGTCGGCGATCAGCAGCTGCGCAGCGGCCTCTCCGGTACGCGCAGCGCGATCGCTCTCGCTGCCCGACGCCTGCGATGACTTCATCAGCACCCTGGGCCGGTAGCGCGCTGCCTGACAGGCGGCTCGCGGAGCGGCCGACCCGTTCGTCAGAGGCCGCGTCTACCGCCACGGTCCGTCCTACGGCTCGCATGCCGCGCTCGAGCGCGTCGATCACCGTCTCGATCACCGCCACCCGCGCGTAGCGCTTGTTCTCGCCGGCGATCAGTGTCCATGGCGCCGGCTCGTGATCGGTCTCGTCGCAGCATGTCGCTCGATCGCCTTCTCGTAGGCGTCCGCGCTTCTCGCGGTTGCGCCAGTCCTCGTCGGTCAGCTTCCAGCGCCTTCAGCGGGTCCTCGGCGCGCGCGTTGAACCGTCTGAGCTGCTCCTCCTCGGAGATGTGCAGCCAGAACTTGACCAGCACGATGCCCTCGGCGCGCAGGCCGCTGCTCGAACTCGACGATCTCCCGTAGGCCCGCTTCCACTCGCGCCTCGGTGGCGAAGCCCTCGACCCGCTCGACCAGCACGCGGCCGTACCAGGTCCGGTCGAAGACGCACATCCCGCCCTGGCCCGGCAACGTGGGGCCAGAACCGCCAGAGGAAGTGGTGGCGTCTCTCCCGCTCATTGGGTGCGGCGAACTCGGCCACCTTGAAGTGACGCGGGTCGAGCGGGGCGGTCAGGCGGCGGATCGCCCCGCCCTTGCCGGCCGCGTCCCAGCCCTCGAACAGGATGAGCAGCGGCGGCCCCATCGTGCCGTCGCCGATCAGTCCCCCGCACTGCAGCCGCAGGGCGAGCAGCCGCCTCTGCGCCTGCTCGAGCCGCTCGAGCGCCTCCTCCTTGGGGAGCTTCAAGGCGAGGTTGACTTCGCTCACGAGGCCATCGTTCGTACTCTGACAGCAACGAGCCGGACCGAACGAGCAGCTGGATGGGGTGGCCGCCGTCTACGACCGCCTCCTGCGCGCCCATGTCCACGACCGCTGGTAGCCCGCACAGGGTCGGGTCGGTCACGACACCCTCTGCACGCCGGGCGATGTCGATGTGCCCTCGTAGCGACTCGTCGTCTTCACGTAGGGCTTGATCGTGTGCGGGTACAGGAAGCGCAGGCCGGTACCCAGTCAGCCGCTCCGGTCAGGCCGCGTGTGCCCTTGAAGAGAAACAGCTCGAGCGTGGCCAGGAAGCCCTGGAGGTAGGGCTGCTGGTCGACCGCGAACTGAATCGTGTCGTTCGCCAGAAGTCGCTCGGTGTCCGGCGTGAGGTCGAAACCGCCCGCGTTCATACTTCCGGCGTGGATCGCATACGTCTCCCCAGGTTGGAACAGATAAACGTTTGCGGCTGCAATGTCCGCACCTTTCGCCGCAATCTGGCGGAGCGGGGCCATCGATCCAATACCCAGAACCCACGGCCGTAGGTCGCGACAGCCAAGTCGTCCCCGTGCACGACTAAGTCGCGAACAGAGGTAGCCGCATGTTGTTCTGCAGCGGCTGCCATTGCACGCCGTCGTTGAACGACAAATACACGCGAAGTTCCGGAAGCGGCG
>CAVZTL010000001.1:0-10174 GCA_963778215.1 uncultured Actinomycetota bacterium | reverse complement strand
CTGCTCGTCCACGTCGGCGGTGATGGCCGCGTCCGCGCCTGGTCACGGCATGGCACGAGCCTCACTGATCGCGTCGGCCCACTGGTGCAGGCCTTCGCGACCGCGCCGGCCGCGTCGGTGTTCGATGGGGAGGTCGTGGTGCTTAGCGAACGCGACGGCCGTCCCATCCAGGACTTCGCCGCCGTCACGCGGGGCGTGTTCACCGGCGCCCCGGCCGCCGTGGCGCGCCTGACGTTCGTCGGCTTCGACCTCCTGCGTCTCGCGGGCGAGGACCAGCGGCCGCGGCCGTGGCGCGAGCGCGACACGGCGCTGCGCGACGCTCTACCCGTGTCTGATCGCGTCCGGCTGATCACGACGCAGCCGGCGTCCGTAGAGGCTCACGCCGCGCTGATCGCCCTCGGCTTTGAGGGCACGGTGCTCAAGCGCCCACGCTCCACCTACCGGCCCGGGCGCCAATCTGCGTGGGTTAAGCACAAGGCACGGTGCAGCGCCGAGGGCGTCGTGCTCTCCGTCCACCAGGACCGCGACGGCCAGTGGCAGGCGATCTGCAACGTGGACGGCCGCTGGGTCCGAGCCCTCACGGGGGCGGGCGCCAGAGGGCTGATCGGGCGCCCCGTCAGCATCGTCTACTCGCGCATCGATGCCGACGGCGGCCTGCGCGAAGCGCGCATCGCCGCCGTTCCTGTCTGCTCCTGAGGCGCACTCGCGCCAGCGCCGCACGGAGCCCGGACGCGCCACGCCCTGCCGCCCCGCGCAGGGGGTCCTGTTTTGTTGAGGTCGTTTCTCTCCCAAACCGCCAGCTCGCCTCGTCCTAGAGGTGACGCCCCCGCGACGAGGAGACAGAAGTGTCAGACAGCCCCAGCACCATCACCCCCCTTCACGCCGTTCCCCGCGACCTCGGGCAGGAGGTCCTTCGCGACACCTCCCAGTACCTCCGGGACGCAGCCCGCGAGGCCAGTATCGACATGGACGACGATGTTGTGGCCGACGCCGCCGCGCCCAACGTGTACGCCATCCCCAGCCGCGACCTCGGCGTGGCAGTGGGCCACGCTCTCCACCGAACGCCCTTCGGTCTGCCGCGCGAGACAGGCAGCGCTGCTCCGACTCCGGCGCGCGACGCGTATCTGGACGCCCGCGCGCAGGCCGGTGCCGTGGGGATCGCTCTCGCCGACCCGCGGATGCGCCGAGCGCTCATCCTGGCCCGGCTCGAGCACGACCAGACCAGGATCGCCGCCTCGTTGCCTGACGGCTATGACACGACTGCCGCCAAGCCCTCGGCCTGGCGCCGGCACGACCGCGCGGAGTGGGAGCGCCACCAGGGCACCATCCGAGCCCTCGACGCCAACGCCCAGTGGCAGGAGGACCTCCGCGCCGAGCTCGGGCCCGACAGCGAGCAGCTAACCCGGCGCGCAGTCGCGTTGGCTGAGGCGCGCGAGGCGATCCTCGCTCACACCCCGACGCTGCAGCGCAAGGCGATCGACGAGGAACTCGCCCGCGAGCCCGAGTGGCTGACCGAGACGCTCGGGCCCCGCCCGCAGGTCGGCGCTGCGCATTGGCAGACCCTGGCCGGCCAGCTGGCCGCCAACCGCATGCGCTTTCTCGTCGCCGACGACGCGGACCCGGGGATCCGCCCGGAGCAGTCGCACCTCACCCAGCAGGTGGCTCACTTCCAGGTGGAGGCGGGCCTGGTGAAGTCGCTCGCGCCGAGCCTCGGACTGGGCATGTAGCTCAAGCGATGAACCAGAACCGCAAATACATCAAGGCCGAGAAGCGCGTCGCCATCGTGCTGCTGTGCTTCTCGGTCATCGCCGGGCTCGCCTTCACGCTGTGGGCGGGCCCGGCCCTGGCGACCTGGGCGGTCACCGGCCGGTGGCCGCACCTGCCCTACGGCAAGGCGCTGGTCGTCGCCGTCGGGACGGCCTTTAGCGTCGCCCACGCCACCCGCCACTGGCCGCTGTTGGTCCGCGAGGCGTCCGCCAGCCACCTGCAGTGGTGGCTTTCCATCGGCCTGCTGCTCGCCGGGGAGGTGGCGTTGGCCACCGGCGTCGTGCGCTGGCTTGACCGCATCGCCAGCCAGCCTGTCCCTGACCGCCGCTGGTGGCAGCTGAAGGGGATCTCACCCCGCACCTACGGCCGCACCCACACGCTGGCCGACCTGCTCGTGACCCGCCGCGAGCCTGACCAGATCATCGTCGGCACGCACCAGGGCCGACCCATCGCCGTGCAGAAGAACGTGCACATGCTGGTCATCGCGCCGCCCCGGTCGGGCAAGACGGCGGGCATCATCATCCCCGCGCTGCTTGACCACACGGGCCCGGTCGTCTCCACCTCGGTCCGTACCGACGTGCGAGACCGCACCATCAGCCGCCGGCGCGAGCTGGGCAAGGTGTTTCAGTGGGACCCGTTCAGCATCACCGGCGACACCGACTTCTATGACCCCATCCACGGTTGCAAGGACTGGGCGCATGCGCTGCGGGTCGCCGGCTGGTTCACCGCCGCAGTCAGCCTGTCCACCGGAGGATCCCAGGACTACTTCAACCAGGAGGCCGAGAACCTGCTCGCTCCGTTCATCTTCGCCGCCGCATGGCTGAAGAAGGGCTCCATCGTCAACGTGTTTGACTGGCTCGAGCGCAAGGACCCCGCCGACGCCATCGGCCTGCTTGACCAGGTCGGGCGGGCCCACCCCGACCAGCCCGAGCTTCAGCAGGCGTGCGGGGCCGCGATCGCCAAGCTCGAGGGCACCTTCGCCTACAACGAGCGTCAGCTGGACGGCCTCATCGGTACCGCGCGGGTGTTTTTGAAGGTGTACGGCAACCCGGCCGCACGGGCGACCGCCGAGACGTGGCGGGCCGAGGACGCCGGGCGGCGGATCATCACCCCCCAGGCGGTGTTCGGCGACATCAGCGACGGCCATGAGCCCGCCAACACGCTGTACCTCATTGCCGACCGCGACGATCAGAAGCAGCTCGCCCCCATCATCGTGATGATGCTCTCGGAGATGATCTATCACCTCGATCAGCAGGGCAACCGCCAGCGTGAGCTTCCCGTCTCAGCGATGTTCGCGCTCGACGAGGCCGCGCAGATCGCGCCGATCGAGGACCTCAACCGGATCATGTCGGCGTCGCTGCCCAACACCCGGTTCATCACGGTCTGGCATTCGGTCTCCCAGATCCAGGACCGCTACGGCTCAGAGACCGCCCGCGAGATCCTCGCGGCATCCCAGGCCAAGATCTATCTCGGCTCCAACACTGACAGCGAAACGGTCGGTGAGGTCAATCGTCTCGTCGGCCAGCTCGCCGGCGACCAGACCTACAACCCCGAGATCCAGACCGCCCAGGCCATGCAGCGCCTCGGCGAGGAACAGGGGCTTCTCGTGCACACCAGGTACCCGCCCGCCGTGTTCAAGCAGCGTCGCTACTACAAGGACGCGAAGCTGCGCCAGCTCGCCGACAGCCCCACTCAGGCGGTGGCGGCGTAATGCGACTCCCCTTCGCCTCCACGGACGAGCACGTCGGCTACGTCGAGCCCGCCCCCTCGTTGCTGCTGCCCCTCTCCTGTCTGCTGGCCATCGCCGTCGCGATCGTCGTCGTCGACGCCCGGCTCGGCTCGCGGCTGGCACTTATCACCGTCGGCTTTGCGGCCGCCGTCGCTCACCACCCGGCTGCCGCGCATTCTCGCGGTCACTGCGGTGCTCTGCCTCGTCGTCGCCGGGATCGCTGTGCTCGACGTTCCCGGACCCGCGCCCGTCGCCGCCGCAGCGCACGTCGTCATGCACGCAAGGCACCACAAGTAGCCGTGGCCGCTTCCCGTCAACCGAGCCCGGGCTCGGGGGTTCTCGCCTGCCAGCAGCAGCTGTTTGAACCCCCGCCGGTCGAGCCGCCGTCGTTTGACGAGCTGTGCCCGCCCCTGCCCGCCGAGCAGCTCGAGCTCGAAGTTGACGCCGCCATCCGCGCCCGCAGCCAGACAACCATCGACGAGTTCACCACTCCCCATGCCTGAGCCCCACCCCCACCCCGCCGCGGCGGCTGTCCTTGACGGGTCAGAGCTTCTCGCCGGGATGAACCCGCCCCAGCGCGAAGCGGTCCAGCACCCGGGCGGGCCGCTGCTGATCCTCGCCGGCGCCGGGTCGGGCAAGACGCGGGTGCTGACTCACCGAATCGCGTGGCTGCTGGCCACCCGAGGCGTCAAGCCCCACGAGATCCTCGCCATCACCTTTACCAACAAGGCCGCCGAGGAGATGCGAGCGCGTGCCAGCGCCCTGACCGGCAATTCCGGGCGCGGGCTCTGGCTCATGACGTTCCACGCTGCGTGCGCTCGCATCCTCCGCCGCGACGGCCAGGCGCTCGGCTACACCCCGGCCTTCACGATTTACGACACCGCCGACAGCCGCCGCGTCATCAAACGGCTCCTCGGCGCGGCCACCGGCGAGGACAGCGATCAGGCGGGTGGGGCGCGGGCGGTCCACGCCGCGATCTCTGCCGCCAAGAACCAGATGCTCAGCGCTGAGCAATGGCTCGCCCGCCAGCCGCACCCTGACGTTGCCGGCACCGCCGAGGCGACCGCTCAGGTGTGGGAGGCCTATGACACTGAGCTTCGGCGCGCCAACGCTCTTGACTTCGATGACCTGCTGCTGGCCACCCACCGGCTGCTCGCCGAACACCCCGAGATCGCAGAGCACTACCGCTGGCGGTTCGCGCACGTCCTCGTCGACGAGTACCAGGACACCAACCGCGCCCAGTACCAGCTGCTCAAGCAGCTCGTCGGGCCCGAGCGCAACCTCACCGCCGTCGGCGACGTCGACCAGGCCATCTACAGCTTCCGCCAGGCCGACATCCGAAACATCCTCAGCTTCGAGACGGACTTCCCCGACGCCGCTGTCATCAAGCTCGAGCAGAACTACCGCTCCACCGCGGCGATCCTCGACGCCGCCAACGCCGTCATCGCCCACAACACCCAGCGGCGCCCCAAGACGCTGTGGACCGACAAGACCGGCGGGCACCCCATCCGCGTCCATGAGCTCGCAACCTCAGACGACGAAGCCGAGCTCGCCGTCAAGATCGCTGTGGAGCACCGCGGCGCCGGCGGCAGGCTTGGCGACGTGGCGATCCTCTATCGCACCAACAGCCAGTCCCAGCCGTTTGAGGAGGCGCTCACCGCCGCCGGGATCCCGTACCAGATGGCGGGCGCGCTGCGCTTCTACGAGCGCGCCGAAGTCAAGGACGCGATCGCGTACCTGCGCCTGCTCGCCAACCCCGCCGACGACGAGGCGTTCGCGCGGATCCTCAACGTCCCCCGCCGCAATCTCGGCGACGCCGCGCTCAACAGCATCCGCATCGTCGCCGCCGAGACCGGAACGCCGCTGCTGGCCGGTGCCCGGGCGGCCGCGGGCACGCTCGGGACCGCGCGCGCCGCCAGCCTCGTCGCGTTGCTTGAGCTGCTCGACGACCTGCTCGCCTACGCCCAGGAGCACCCCGGCATCGCCCCCCTGCTTGACCGCCTCTACGAGCGGACCGGACTCGTACCCGAGGAGACCAGCGACGAGCGCGCCAACAGCCGCCGCGAGAACCTGCTGCAGCTGCTCAGCGTCGCCGCGACCTATGACGCCAAGCACCCCGACGGCGGCTCCCTCAGCGACCTTCTGGAGGCGATGTCGCTCGCCGGCGACACCGACGCGCTGCAGGCCGAGCGCGACCACGTGACGCTGATGACGCTGCACGCCAGCAAAGGCCTCGAATACCCCATCGTGGTCCTCACCGGCATGGAGGAGAAGCTGTTTCCCCACGAGTACTCGCTGCGCGGCATCCCGGAGGCGATCGAGGAGGAGCGTCGCCTCTGCTACGTCGGGATCACCCGCGCCCAGACCGAGCTGCACATCACGCACGCCCGCAAACGCGTGCTCTACGGCAAGGTCATCATCACGCAGCCGTCACGGTTCCTTGACGAGCTCGCGCAGACCCCCTCGACACAGCCGCCGGAGGTCGCACCCGCGGCCGGGGTCGCGGTCGCCAGCCTCCCCTCCCCCGCCGCGCCCGCAGAGCCGCTCGCACCTCTCACCGTCCCGTCCGTCGCGGCCCCCGCCGAGCTCGAGCTGGCGCTCTCGGCCGGTGATCGCGTCGAGCATCCCAGCCGGGGCGTGGCCACCATCACGGCCGCCGAGGGCCCAGCGGTGACGGCCGTCTTTGACCGCGAGCCCGGCAAGCTCTACGAGATGCACGCGCGCCTGGCGCGCCTGCGCCGGCTCAGCTAGCGCTCAAGCCGCCGCGCGCTCAGCGTCGTCGTCACGTCCGGGCGGCACTCGCAGAACCGCGGGGCGGTCATCCGCTCAAGCGCTGTCCCGGCCGGGAGCGCCCGGGCGGTCTGGGGACTGAGCAGACGCGGACAGCCGGGCCGGTGCAGCGTCTCGGTCGCGGGCTCATAGACGAGGTCTTCGTCGGCTAGCCACCGCAACGGCGCCGGCCGGTCAGCAGTTCGCGCTCCTCCGCCACCGCCACCGCCGCCGCGTCGGCGCCGGCGAGGCGGCGGCGTCCGCCTGCCCGGTGCCGGTCGCGCAGGACGTAGCGTCCCGGGTTGAGCGGCTCCGCCACCTGGGGTGCCCTACGCGCGCCGCGGGCCCGGCAGTTGCAGCACGTTGCCTTTGCGGGGCCGGTCGACGCGGAGCACGTAGACCCCGCCGATGCGCTCCAGCACCATCCGGGAGTATCGGGGGTCCGTCTCGGCGATCTTGCTGGCCGCCCGGGCGATCGACGCGCGCCGGTCGCGTTCGCGGGCCGCGGTGATGCCGAACTCCCCGTCGAGCTCGTCGGTCAGCTGCACCGTGAAGGGCTCCGTGTGGTCCGTGATCGGCTGGAAGTCCGCGCCGCAGGCCGACAGCCAGACCGCCAGGCGCTTGGCGATGCCGCTCAGCCCTCGCAGGACCTGCCAGCGGATCGCCGCCACGGTGTCCGCGTCCAGCTGCCCCACCAACCACGGGCCCAGCCGCAACCCCACCGTGCTGGTCGCCCGCATCACATCGCCGTTGACCCGCTCGTGGACCGTCAGCTCGGGCACGATGCGCCTGCGCTTGCTCGCGATCCACTTCTCGTCGCCGTCGTCGACGGTGACCAACGTGAGGTCGAGGCTGACGTTGTAGAGGCGGTCCAGCGACTCGCGCAGGAGCTTGTACTGCACCCCACCCTGGCGGCCGCTGCACAGCGCGTAGGCAATCTCGCCCGGCGCGGCCACGGACCGTCCGTCGCCGGGGCGTCCCGCATGTAAACCACCGCGTGATCAGCCAGGTCAGGACATCCACTCCAGCTCTCCGAGCGGCGCGTTCTTGGCGCTCGCCATGAAGTCCAGCCGCCGGTCAATGCCGGCCGCCCCCCTCGCCCAACAGCGATGCGTACCACCTCATCGCCCGCGACGCCTACCTGCTGGCCGGGCGCTGGCTCCCGGTCACGTCGACGGCCGCCAGACGATGGCGCTGCGCCCGCCGCAGCCTGCCCTCGCCGAATGATCGCAGCCGGTCTCGGTCGCCGAGATCGAGCTCCGCGAACTCGCGCACCTGACCGGCGAGCTGCTCAGCCATCAGCGGCACCTCTCCGCCACCTTCCGTGCGCAGTGGTCGTAGCAGCACCGGGTGGCCGCAGCCGAGCGGGCGCGCACGGAGGCAAGTGACCCGGGCCGCGATCGCCGAGCTGCGCCATCACCTCGGCCAGCCATGACCTTAGCCCAGGGCCACGGCTACCGGCGCGAGACGCCGGACCAGCAGCTCGAGCATCGTCTCCAGCTGCTCCAACGTCGGGACCGCGTCAGTCGCACCGGCCTCCCGGCGCGCCCAGGCAAGCACCGCGCGCCGCGAGAAGGCCTGGATCTCAGCGGCCGTGCCCGCCAGCCGCTTGACCTCGTCCTCAAGCCAGCAGCGGCGCTCGAACGCCGCCCAGGTCCTCTCCGCCTCGACCGCGGCAGGCGCCAGGGCGCGCACCACCGGCGGCGGGGTCGCCGTCGTCTCGTGCGCCGCCTCGGCATGTACGACGGCGGCCACCGGCTCGTAGGTGCTCGGCGAGGCCTCGGTCTCTGTGGTCGGCAGCCCCTCCCGTTCCGCCGAGGCCGTCGCTTTATGGGAGATCCCGGCGACCTCCGCCTCGATCCGCGCGGCGTGGCCGCGCAGCATCGGGTCGGCGGGCATGAACAGCCACGACGCCTCGACCGGCATCCCCTGGGTTACACGCACAAACCGCCCCACGATCTGGCGAAACAGCATCGCCGTCTTGGCCGGTGTCGCGTAGACGCCGACGCGCAACCGCGGGACGTCGACGCCCTCGCTGACCATGTTGACCGCCACGATCCACGGCTCCCGTGAGTCCTTGAAGGCATGCAGGCGGCGGTGCGCCTCCGGGTCGGTGTGCAGGACCACCACCGGCCGATGTCCCGCCAGCCGCTCGAGCACGGCCGCGACGGCGTGGGCGTGCGCTGAGTCGGCGGTCACCGCAAGACCTCCCGCCGCGGGGTGGCGCTTGCGGACCGTCAGAAGCCGCGCGTGCGCCTCGGCGAGGATGCGCGGCAGGCCGTCGTCGAGCTCCGGCGCCAGCGCGGTGCGGTAGCGGTGGCTGTGGTGGCGGCGCGGCAGCTCCTCGGCGAAGCTGGCGGAGCGCTCCACCCCATCGGTGCGCCACGAGAACTCACCGTCGAAGGGGACGAACACCATCGGGCGGCACACGCCGTCGCGCACGGCGTCGGCGTAGGAGTAGCTCACGTCGGGCATCGCCATACCGCCCTCGGAGTAGCGCACGCCCGGAATGCTCGTCTTGTCTGAGCGAAACGGGGTGCCCGACAACAGAAGCCAGCGACGCGCCGCCGCGAACGCCTGGCTGAACCCCTGCCCCCAGGTCAGCTCCTCCCCTAGGTGGTGCGCCTCATCGGCCACCACCAGCATGTCGTGCGCCACGCGCGCCCACGCCTGCGGGTCGCGGGCCACGCGCGCGTACGTAACGACCACGCCGTGAAACCCCGACGGCGCGCGCGGGCCCTCGGCGTCAGGGAGCAGGCTCAGACCCACCTCGTGCGCAGCTCGGGCCCACTGCCGGGTCAGCGGCGCGGTCGGGCACACCACCACGAGCCCACTCAGGCTTCGCGCGATGAACTGCGCGCGCGCGAACAGCAGCGCCGGGCGCGTCTTCCCCGCCCCCGGCGTCGCGGAGATCAGGAAGGCGCCGTCCTGCCAGCCGTCAAGCTCCGCAAGCGCCTGCGCCTGCCAGGCCCGCGGGCGCTGCGCCGCGACGGTCGCGCTCATCGCGCTGCCCACGACCGCACCCCGCCGCCGCGCGCGTCGTCGTTTGCCGGTGGGTTCACACCCCTAGGACGAGGTAAACCGCCCGTCTGGGAGAAAACGCCACTAACAATCGTCAGCGATCCCCCTCGCGGCAGGTTCGGCGCCGAAAAAGGTCGGCCGATCTAGCCATAGGATTGAGTCCTGCACAGACTTCGGATAGAGCCCCAAGCGGGCGGCCGCCAAGGCGTCAACCAAGCGGGTCGCGTACGCGCGGCGGGGCGAGGCCGCCACTAGGGCCACCGGGGTCGACCTCACGGTTACCGCAATCCGCGGCGATAGCTATCAGCTCGAAGTCTGGACGCGCGAGACCCTCGCTGCGCTCGGAGCCAAGCCCGGCCTCGAGGCCATCGACCTCCGAGCAGGCTGCGGGGACGTCCTGCTCGGCCGCGCTGTGCTTGGCGTCAGCATGCGGGCCTGCTGGCCCGCCCTGCGGGGACGCCGCACAGCGGCGAGCAGAACCGGTGTGCCGACCCTGGTTAATCATCTGGCCCCGCCCGAGTTCGAGTGGCTACTGCAGCGCCGCCACGCGCTCAGACAGGATGCCATCGAGGAGATGTGGGACGGCGTCTACGACATGAACCCCTCGCCGCACGCACGGCACGGCCAGATCGCCCAGGCTCGCCGAGGTGCTCGGACCGGCCGCGCGCGATGCAGGACTGGTCCCGCTCATCAACATCTTCAACCTGGGCGACTCGCAGAACTATCGCGCGCCACATGGCGGCTTGTTCCGCGCTGTCTGACCAGGTTTTCCTGCCACGGTCGCACTCGTGGTTGAGATCGTCTCGCCCGACGACGAAAGCTGGGCGAAGCTCGACTTCTGCGCCGCGCACGATGTCGACGATCTCCTGATCGTCGATCCGCAGAAGC